>NZ_CP150363.1:10290000-12938970 GCF_051521615.1 Sorangium sp. So ce1335 | reverse complement strand
CGCTGCTCTGGAGTCCGCTCCACGAAAATAGGTTTCGGGGGCGACCGAAAGAACCGTCGCCCCCAACTTATCCACAGGTCTCACAGCGAGGACTCGCCTCTAAGCCCCGGAGATCACTGTGTTATTCTGAATGTAATCGAAGGGCGCGTCGACTTTTCAACAGTCCGCCCACGGCCGCTTCGCCCTCGGGGATACGTCCGCAAGCCTCCAGGGAATGCAGGTGAAAAATACGGCCCCACTGGACCGGCGCTCGGCTCGGCTCCTGCCAAGCACGCCGATCGAGGTGGGGGTGCAACCGTCGCGTCGAGGTCCATTGCATTGGAAGACAGATCGGCACAGCCGTCCCCCATACCGCCTCACAGAGCTCGGTAGCCCGCAGCGCCCCTTTCGGGGCCACCCATTGGAGGACTCGGGTGCGGCATCGGACCGCCCCGAGGACGAATCCGAGGTAGCACCGGGTGAGTCCGGGCGTCTATCCCCAACTGCGAAACTGGAGCCAAGTATCGATTATTGTTGATATAAATTCAGGCCATGGCGCACTGCGAAACCCGCTTCGCGTCATCCCCGCTCGGACCTCTGGACACGACACGCGAAAACTCCCGACGCCAATCGGTGATTTTCACGACGCGCCATCGATTGCAGCGCAAAACCCGCTTATCTCGTCGTCAAGGGCGAAGTGGGCCTGTTTTCCAGATTTTTGTGAAACGAGAAGGCCGTCCCGTACGCAGCCATCGGTCGAGGCGATTTCATGATCCGAGAACTTGCCCCCGGGGTCCCGGTCTGCGGTATGGCGAAGCGATGCCGTCGAGGATCCGGTTGACAGAGGGGGCCCTCCTGGCGCAGCCGCCGGAGCGATCGTCGCGCCGGGCAGCGACGACGTCCGCGCGCGCAAGCGTCCTGGCGGCGGCGGCCGCGCTCTCGCTGACCGCGTTCGGGGGGCCCGCGTCGGCCGAGCCGTCGTCGCTGCCGCCGCAGCTCGCCTCCAACTATGGCGAGAGCGAGACGCCCCGCGCCGCGGCGCTCGGCGGCGCGCTGCGCGCCCTCGGGAACGGGACGTCGGCGATCTTCCTCAACCCGTCCGCCATGGTGGAGACCCGCGTCTACCACCTGCAGGGGCTCTTCCAGGGGACCCCGGAGGCGCGCCGGCACACGTACGGCGGCGTCGTCGTCGACTCGGTCACGGGCAAGCTCGCCGGGGCGCTCTCCTTCGTGGGGGGCTTCGTCGACGCCGACGGGCTCGACCGGCAGTTCCTCGATGCCCGCGTCGGCCTCGCCTACCCGATCACCGAGCGCTTCTTCGTCGGGCTCACCGGCCGCTACGCCAAGATCACGCAGGACGGGACCCTCGCCGAGGGAGGCCTCGGCGACAGCCCCATCTCGGGCGGCCTGCGCGAGGTGGAGGACGGGAAGCTCGTCGGCCGGCACTCCTTCGTGAACGAGTTCACGTTCGACGCCGCCATCACCGTCAGGCCGACGGACAGCCTGTACATCGCCGCCGTCGGGCAGAACCTCTCGTACCCGGATCACGGGCTGCTCCCGACGACCATCGGCGGCGGCGTCGGGATCGGCACCGCGGACTTCTCGATCGAGGTCGACGGGCTCGTCGACCTCAACTCCTACAGCGACACCTCGTACCGCCTCATGGCCGGCGGCGAGTACCTCGCCGCCGATCACTTCCCGCTCCGCGCCGGATACCGCTTCGATCAGGGCGCGGGCCAGCACGCGCTGTCGCTCGGCGTCGCCTACGTGGGCACCCAGTTCGCCGTCGAGGGCGCCGTGCGGCGAGCGCTCGCCGGCGGCGGGCCCACCACGTTCGTGATCGGGCTCTCGTACCACCTCGAGTCGAGCGGGCTGACCCGCACGCCGGCCGACGGCTTCTAGGCCCGGACGCAGACGCGGGCCGCCGCGGGGCCTCCTCCCCCTTCTCGCCGCGGCGCGCCTGCTCTAGGTCGGCCTTGCGTGCTGTGCCTGACCCTACCGACCGATCCACGCTGGGCCGACGTGGCGCTCGCCGACCTGCCGGCGCTCCTGACCGACCACGCCCACTGCGAGATGAAGGCCGCGTCGAACGCGCTGTCGCTCGCCGCGCGCTGGCCGTCGATCCCGCGCCTCGCGCGGGCGCTCGTCGACCTCGCCGAGGAGGAGCTGCGGCACTTCCGGGCGCTGCTCGACGTGATCGAGCAGCGCGGCCTCGCGCTCGGCAAGCCGGAGACCGACGTCTACGCGAGCGAGCTGCGCAAGGCGGCGTCCGCCACCTGCGCGCGCAACGCGCGGGCCGCGCTCATCGATCGGCTGCTCGTCGGCGCGATCATCGAGGCCCGCTCCTGCGAGCGCTTCCGGCTGCTCGCCGACGGGCTCGCGGCGCGCGAGCACGAGCTCGCGCCGCTCTACGAGGAGCTCTTCGCGTCCGAGGCCCGGCACTACCGGACCCTCGTCGACCTCGCCGTCGAGGTCGCCGGCGACGAGGTCGTGACGCGCGCGCGGCTCGCCGAGCTCGCGCGCGCCGAGGGCGACATCGCCCGGCGGCTCGGGACGGACCCCGCGGTGCACGGATAGGGAGGTGGGGATGGATGTCGATCTGATCCGCCTCGACAGGGACGTCGCCCGGGCGGCGCGCGCGTGGCGCGCGGCGCTCGACGACGTCACCCGGCGCGGCCCGGCCCCCGCCGCCGCGGACCAGGACAGCGCGGCGGCGGCCGAGGCGAGGGCCCGGATCGAGAACCCGCTCGGGCCGTTCCGGCGCGTCAGCGCGCGAACGACCTACCTCGAGCTCACCGGCAAGACGCCGAGCCTCGGCGCGGAGCTCGGGATCGCGAGCGCGCCGCAGGCCGCCGCGCCGGACCCGACCGGCCTCGCGGCCCCGCTCGCCGACTGGGTGTACGCGCTCACGCTGGAGCGCGTCGTGTGGGCCGACCGCGTCCGGCTCGCCGCGGCCTGGCACGCCCCGTCGATCCTGATCGACGTCCCCGAGCCGGCGCGGATGTCGCCCCGCGAGGCGCTCCTCGGGCTGCTCGCCGATCCGACGGACGCCGGACGGCAGACCTTCGCCGAGGTGCTCGCCCGGGGCGCCGGGGCCGTCGCCGACGCGGCCCGCATCCTCGTCGAGCGGCGGCAGGAGGCGGCGCGCCGGCTCGACGAGGCGCGCCTCGCCGCCGTCGAGATCCCGTGCGATCCGCCGGACGCCGCGATCGGCGCCGCCGGGGCGCTGCTGCGCGGGACCGAGCCGATGCTCCAGCCCGAGGCGGCGTGGCACGCCGCGCTCGGCCGGGCCGTGGGCCGCGACGCCGCGTCGGGGTGGCCGGCGCGGCTCAGCGCCCGGTGGATCGAGGAGCTGTTCCGCTCGACGAGGCTCACCGAGGGCCTCGCGATCGACCTCGGGCCGCTGCCGCGGCCGCTCGGCGCGGCCTCGTTCGCGCGCGCGCTCGCCCGCTTCGGCGCGGCGCTGTCTCGCGCCTCCGCGCGCGGGCCGTTCGCGCTCGCGCACGCGCCGGCCGATCTCCGGCGCGCGCGCCGCGCCGCGCTGTTCGGCGGCCTCGTCGCCGACCCCGTCTTCTGCGCCCGCGCGCTCGGGCTCGGCCGAGGCCGCGCGCTCGATCAGGCGCGCGCGACGGCGCGCAGCCTCCTTCTCTCGCTCCGCCTCGACGCCGCGACCGTGTCGCTCGTGGGTCACGCCGGCCAGGACGGCGGCGGACACGTGCTGCTGCGCGCTGCGCGCGACCGCCGGGATCGCTTCGAGGAGGCGACAGCGGGCGCGCTCGGCGCGTCGATCCCGGGTGTGCTCGCCGGGGTCGTCCCGGCGCTCGATCCAGACGCCGCCGTCCGGCTCGCCGGGGCGCTCCTCGCGGCGCGCGACAGGCGCGATCTGATCGAGCGCTTCGACGAGGACTGGTTCCGCAATCCGCGCGCGGCCGAGGCCCTGCGCGACGAGGACAGCGCGCCGCCCTCGTCGACATCGAGGCGCGCCGGCGCCGACGACCTCGAGGCTGGCCTCGCCGAGATGATGCGCTCGCTCGCAGGCCTGTGAGGCCCCGCGCCCGCAAGCGTTGCGCGCCTTGAATGAGCGCGCCGCGGCCCGGCGAGGCGAGCCCGACGGCCCTGCCGAGATCCCTTCCAGCTTTGACTGACACGTGCTAGTGCCCGCGCGACGAAAACGCCCTCCCCCGGGGGGCGCGTGGCAGCGAGCGGCTCCCGCTGCGCCGCCCTCGTCGCCGAACAAGCACCCGTGAATCCGAACGCCATGCAACCCCTTCTCGCGTCCGGCGCCATCGCCGTCGACTTCGATCTGACGTTCCTGGCGCAGGTCGTCCTGTTCTCGACGTTCATCGTCGTGCTCAAGCCGCTGCTGTTCGATCCGCTGCTCCGCGTCTTCGAGGAGCGCGAGCGGCGCACCGACGGCGCCAAGCGGGAGGCGCGCGAGATGGACGAGCGCGCAGGCGAGCTGCTCACCCGCTACGAGGCCGAGATCGAGAAGATCCGGCGCGAGGCCGGGGTCGAGCGGGAGCGGCTCCGCGCCGAGACCATGAAGATCGAGGCGCAGATCATGGCCGAGGCCCGGGCCGAGACCGCCCGCATCCTGGAGGACGGCAAGGCGAAGATCGCGGCCGAGGTCGCCCGCATGCGCGGCGAGCTCGCCGCCGCCCAGCCCGCGCTCGCGGCGGAGATCGCCGCCAGCATGCTCGGCCGCGAGGTGCGCCAGTGAAGAAGTCGCTCCGCCGCTCCTCGCTCGCCGTCGGCCTGACCGCGGCGCTCGCCGCCGGCACCGCGCTGGCGCAACAGCCGGCCGCGCAGCCGGCGCCTCCCGCGCAGCCGGCGCCTGCCGCCCAGCCCGGGTTGCCGCCGGGGCACCCGCCCGTCGGCGCGGCCCAGCCGGGCCAGCCCGGCGCTGCCGAGCCGGGCTCGCAGATGCCTGCCCGCCGCGACGTGCAGCCCGGCCGACCGCTCGGCCCGGGCGGCCGCCCGCTCCCGCCCGGCCACGGGCTCAGGCCGCCGGGTGGCATGCCCGGCCGCGCGCGCCCCGCGCCGCCCCCGGAGACCACCGAGCACGCGTCGCACGGCGAGGAGCACTGCCCGGGTCACGGCCCGACCGACCCGCCGCACCACGTCAACTGGTGGCAGGGCCTGCTCGGCGTGAACAACGAGGCGGCCGCAAAGGGCGGCATCAACTCGCTGCTCTGGCGCTACCACAACGACGCGAACCCCTGCGACCCGAAGAACCAGCCGCCGCCGTTCCTGGCCTCGGTCCTGAACTTCGGGCTCCTCGCGTTCATCATCGTCCGCTTCGGGAGGAAGCCGATCTCCGAGGCGCTGAAGAAGCGCAAGCAGACGATCATGCAGGAGCTCGACAACGCCTCGCGCCTGAAGAAGGAGGCCGAGAAGCGGCTCGACGAGTACGAGGACAAGCTCACGCGGCTCGAGGAGACGCTCGTGGAGCTCAAGGCCGAGCACGCGGCGCAGGCCGAGCTCGAGAAGGCCCACGTGCTCGCCGAGGCCGAGCAGCGGCGCGTGCGGATGCGGCGCGACGCCGAGTTCCGCATCGAGCAGGAGCTCAAGGAGGCGCGCACCATCCTCCTCCAGGAGGCGGTGCAGAACGCCGTCACCGCCGCCGAGGAGCTCCTGCGGCAGCGCGTCGGCCGCGAGGACCTCGACCGCGTCAACGAAGAGTACCTGAAGGCCATCCCCGCGGCCGTCTCCGCCGGCGCGACCCGCGGGACCCAGACCACCGGAGCAGCGACATGAGCTACGAGGCCGTCGCCCGACGCTACGGGCGCGCGATCTTCGAGATCGGCAAGGAGACCGGGACCCTCTCGAACCTCGCCCGGGAGATCGGCGAGGCGGGCGCGATGTACTCGGCGAGCGAGGAGCTCCGCCTCGTGCTCGACAACCCGCTCATCCCCGAGGCGCAGCGCGAGCAGCTGCTCGGCGAGCTCGGCGCCCGCGCCGGGTTCTCGGAGGTGACGAGGAACACCCTGCTCTTGCTCGCGCGGCGCCGGCGGCTCGCGGCGCTCCCCGAGATCGCCCGGCAGCTCGCGATCCTCGTCGATCAGGACCAGAACGTCGCGCGGGCCGTCGTCACGAGCGCGGGCCCGCTGAGCGACGGGTACCTCGAGCGCCTCCGGACCGAGCTCGAGCGGTCGACCGGCAGGAAGATCTCGATCACCCACAGGCAGGATCCCTCGCTCATCGCCGGCGTTGTCACCCAGATCGGCGATCAGGTGATCGACGGCAGCCTCCGGACGCGGCTGTCGACGTTCCGCGAGAACCTGCTCCGAACCTGAGGGGACGCGACCACGCCCCCCTGTTTCACGACCGGTCGAGGCGCGCAGCGCGCGCTGCCCCCTCGACCTTGACGACGTAGATTCCCAGGCCCAAGCGTCTCCCGACCAGAGGACTCCGCATGCAGCTCCGCGCCGAAGAGATCTCTCAGATCATCAAGAAGCAAATCCAGAACATCGACAAGGCCGCTCAGGTCACCGAGACGGGCACCGTGCTCACCGTGGGCGACGGCATCGCCCGCGTGCACGGCCTGAGCCGCGCCATGGCCGGCGAGCTCGTCGAGTTCACCGGCTCGGAGGGGACGAGCCTCATGGGGCTCGTGCTGAACCTCGAGCAGGACAACGTCGGCGCCGCCATCTTCGGCGATACGAGCATCATCAAGGAGGGCGACGCCGTGAAGCGCACCGGGCGCATCATGGAGGTGCCCGTCGGCGAGGCGACCCTCGGCCGCGTCGTCAACGCGCTCGGCATGCCGATCGACGGCAAGGGGCCGATCGAGTCGAAGGATCGCCGCCGCGTCGAGGTGAAGGCGCCCGGCATCATCCAGCGCCAGCCGGTCACCGAGCCGATGCAGACCGGCATCAAGGCGATCGACGCGATGATCCCGGTCGGCCGCGGCCAGCGCGAGCTCATCATCGGCGACCGGCAGACGGGCAAGACCGCCGTCGCCGTCGACGCGATCATCAACCAGAAGGGCAAGGGCGTCATCTGCGTCTACGTCGCGATCGGCCAGAAGCTGTCGACGGTGCGCCAGGTCGTGGACAAGCTCGATGCGCACGGCGCCATGGAGTACACGATCGTCGTCGCCGCGACGGCGAGCGAGACCGCGCCGCTCCAGTTCATCGCGCCGTACACCGGCGTGACCATCGGCGAGTACTTCCGCGACAGCGGGCGCCACGCGCTGTGCATCTACGACGACCTGTCGAAGCAGGCGGTCGCGTACCGCCAGCTCTCGCTCCTGCTCCGCCGCCCGCCGGGCCGCGAGGCGTACCCGGGCGACGTCTTCTACCTCCACTCCCGGCTCCTAGAGCGCGCGGCGAAGATGGCCGACGTCTTCTACGTCGTGCCGAAGGGCACGAAGATCGAGGGCGGCGACCCGGCGTACCGCGGCGTCGACGGCAAGTCGCACGTCGGGGCGCACGGGATGCACTCCGCGAAGGACTCGCTCTGGAAGACCGTGGACGGGGCGCTCTTCGAGAAGCTCGAGCAGGCGCGCAAGGACGAGAAGAAGGACGAGATCAAGAAGCTCGAGCAGCAGCTCTCGGACAAGGCGAAGGCGAGCGACTACGAGATCGTCCGCGATCCGAAGTCGGGCGGCTCGCTCACGGCGCTGCCGGTCATCGAGACGCAGGCCGGCGACGTGTCGGCGTACATCCCGACGAACGTCATCAGCATCACGGACGGGCAGATCTTCCTCGAGGCCGACCTCTTCTACTCCGGCGTCCGCCCGGCCATCAACGTCGGCATCTCGGTCAGCCGGGTCGGCGGCAACGCGCAGATCAAGGCGATGAAGTCGATCGCCGGCACGCTGCGCCTCGACCTCGCGCAGTACCGCGCCATGGCGGCGTTCTCGCAGTTCGCCTCGGACCTCGACGCGAAGACCCGCGCGCAGCTCGAGCGCGGCGCGCGCCTCACCGAGATCCTGAAGCAGGGCCAGTACGTGCCGCTGGCCGTCGAGAAGCAGATCCTCATCATCTACGCCGGCACGCAGGGCCTGCTCGACGACCTGCCGGTGAGCTCGCTCGCGCGCTTCGAGGAGGAGCTCTACAAGTTCATCGACAGCAAGCACGCGCAGATCTTCTCGGACATCCGGGAGAAGAAGGTCCTCGACGACGACCTCAAGTCGCGGATGACGAAGGCGATCGAGGCGTACAAGAAGCGGTTCGTCGTGGAGTCGGGCGGCGCCTCGGCCTCCAGCGCCGCGGCGGCCGACGAGGACGCGGACGGCGAGGACGAGGAGGAGGCGCCGGCGCCCAAGGCGAAGTCGAAGAACGGCAAGAGCGCCTCGAAGGCCAAGGAAAAGTAGGCAGCCGTGCCCAGCCTCAAGTCCATTCGCAAGCGGATCTCGAGCGTCAGGTCAACGCAGAAGATCACCCGCGCCATGAAGATGGTCGCGGGCGCCAAGCTCAACAAGGCGCAGCAGCGCATCACCGAGCTCCGGCCCTACGCCGTCAAGGTGCAGGAGGTGCTCTGGGAGATCACGCGCGACGCTGCCGCGGCGCCGGCGGCCGACGCGCCTGCGGCGGAGCGGCACGGAGCGGAGGGCGAGGCGGCCGCGGTCACCGCGGGCGAGAAGCCGGCGCACCCGCTGCTCGTGACCCGCCCGGAGCGGCGCGTGCTGCTCCTCGTGCTCACGAGCGACCGCGGCCTCTGCGGCGCCTTCAACACGAACATCAACAAGCGCGCCGAGCGCGAGTGGAAGAGCCGGACCGAGGCCGGTCAGGAGGTCCACCTCGCGATCATCGGCCGCAAGGGGCGGGATTACTTCAACCGCCGCAACGCGCCCATCCGCGAGTACCTGCCCGGGGTCTGGGACAAGCTCAGCCTCGAGACGGCCCAGGCGGTCGGCGCGAAGCTCCTCGCCCCGTTCAACAAGGACGAGATCGACGCGATCTACCTCGTTTACAACGAGTTCAAGAGCGCGATCACGCAGACCGTCGTGGTCGAGCGGCTCCTGCCTGCCGGCGCGCCGGCGCGGGCGGAGGGAGACGAGGGCGACCACGCCGGACAGGCGCGGGAGTTCCTCTTCGAGCCGGACAGGGGCGCGCTCCTGGAGCGGCTCGTCCCGATGTACGTGGACATCTCGGTGCTCCGCGCGCTCTACGAGTCGATGGCCAGCGAGCTCGGCGCCAAGCTCACGGCGATGGATGCCGCGAACAAGAACGCCAAGGAGATGATCGACACCCTGACGCTCGCGTACAACAAGGCGCGTCAGGCGGCGATCACCAAGGAGCTCATGGAGATCATCGGCGGCAGCGAGGCGCTCAAGGAGTAGCGCCGCGCGCCGGCAGCCCGCCGGATCTCCGCCCGCGAGCCCGATCCGGTCGCCCTTCGCGACCGGCCCGTCGCGACCGACAGGTCGCGACGGGTATCGAGGCGCGGGGCTTGCTGTGCACGTTCCACCTCAGCGACCGCTCGCCGGCTGCCCAGCGCTGGCCGCGCATCGTGCGGCCAGCACTGGCGAAGCCGGGCGGGCGGCCCCATGGTCCAGTTCCCGTGCTCCAGCCCATCAACCCCGACCATCCGGAACCCCGCAAGATCGCGCGAGCGGTCGACCTCCTCGAGAAGGGCGAGGTCATCGGCTACCCGACCGACACCGTCTACGGGCTCGGGTGCGACCTGATGAACAAGCAGGCCATCGAGCGCGTTTATCAGATCAAGGGGATGCGCCAGAACAAGAACCTGGCGTTCATCTGCCCGGATCTCAGCGACATCGCCCGCTACGCCATCGTCGAGAACCAGGCGTACCGTATCCTCAAGCGCTTCCTGCCGGGGCCGTACACGTTCATCCTGCCGGCCACGCGCGAGGTGCCGAAGTACGTGCACCTCAAGCAGAAGACGGTCGGCATCCGGGTGCCGAACCACCCGGTCGCCATCGCGCTGGTCCGCGCGCTCGGGCGGCCGCTCATCAGCACCACCGCGGCGCCGCCGGGGGAGGATCCGATCATCGATCCGGGGGAGATCGACGACCGGTTCCCGGGGCTCGCGCTCGTCCTGGACGCGGGGACGGGCGGGGGGGTGCCGACGACGGTGATCGACCTGAGCCAGGGCGACGTCCAGATCGTCCGGCAGGGCGCGGGGCCGACGGACGATCTGGTCTGAGCCAGCGCCAGAACGCGCGGGCCGGAGCCGGAAGGCGCCGAGGCGCGAGGGGGATCCGGTCGTGAGCGGCCCGTTTCGTCATGCGCCCTCGGCCCCGCTCGACTCGAGCGCTGGCCCGCCGGGCACCTCGATCACGCCGTACGCGATCCCCTCCCTGTCGAGCCGCTCGCGCGCCGTCGCGAACGCGAGCGGGCTGCGATCGCCGCCGACGAAGCGGCGGCCGAGCCGCGCGGCGGCGACGAGCGTCGTGCCGCTGCCGCACATGAGATCCGCGACGGTCGCGCCGGGCGCGGACGACGCGCGGACGATCCGATCGAGCAGCTTCTCGGGCTTCTGCGTCGGGTAGCCGGTGCCCTCGCGGCGCAGCGGGGTGTTGGCGACCATCCCGGGGATGTCGGTCCACACGCTCCCGAGCCGGCGCCCCTCGTCGGCGTAGTACCGGTACGCCTTGCCGCCGAGGATCCGCTCGCGGTAGAGGCGGCCGTCGTCGTCGCGGTGCTTGAAGTGCATCGCGAGGCTCGTCTCGGCGTAGGGCTCGCGGAGCGCAGGATCCGAGGCGTTGTAGACGACCCGGCCGCGCTCGCTCGCCGCGCGCGCGTAGAGGAGGATCGTCTGGTGCGTGACCGAGAAGCCGCGCGCGCCGCGGCCGCCGTTGCCGGGCGCCCAGATGATCTCGCCGAGGAACGCGCCGCGGCCAAAGAGGCGATCGCACGCGACCTTCGCGTCGTGGACGGCGCGGTGGTCGAGGTGCAGGTAGAGCGTCGCGCCCTCGGCCATGCGATCGCGGATCGCCGCGAGCCGCGAGGCGAGCATCGCGACGAGCGCGTCGGCGCTGGCGCGGTCGTCGTACGCGTCGGGGCCGCTCTCCGGCCGGCGCCGGCCGCGCGCCTCGCCGCGCGCGGAGCGCGCGGTCATCGTCGTCCCGACGCCGAAGGGCGGGTCGAGATAGACGAGGTCGAACCGCACCTCGGCGGGGAGCGCCGCGCAGACGTCGGCCGCGTCGCCCAGCGCGACGAGGTGGCTCACAGCGCGCCGTCGGGCGCCGCGACGCGGGAGCCCGCGGCGGCGCCGCCCGGCAGGAGATCGTCGAGGATCGCCGCGGCGAGATCGCCGTCCGGCGGCGGGACGAGCTGCGGCATCGCCGGGAGCCACGGCCAGTACGGGCCGCCGCCGAGGCAGCCGGAGAGGAACTCGTCCGGCGTGCACGCGACGCGCAGGTGGAGGTGATCGGCGTGCGCCGTGCTGTCGCCCGGCTGGAGCAGCACGCTCTCCGCGTACCAGACGAGCTCCGGGTCCTCGCCGCGCGCGCGGGCGTACTCAATAACGAGCGCCTCGAGCCAGCGGGCGAAGAAGAGCCACTGGACGTGCGCGTCGGGCGAGCGGACGAGCGACTTCACGAGCAGCCACGTCCGCTCGACGTCGAGGCGGACGTGCGCCTCCGCGCCGGGGCGCGACGCCGCGCGATCGGCGTCGCCGGCGCTGCGCGCGAGCCCGTCCGGCCCGAACTCGACGAAGCCCGGCGAGCGCACGGGGCGGCCGTCCGGGGTCAGCGCATACAGCAGGAGGTCGGCGTCGCGCCCGGTGCGGTGCGACCGGTGCCCCCGGGTCGCCCCGCCGAAGCGCGCGGAGAGATCGCCCACGAGGAGCGGCTCGCCGCCCGGGCGCGCGCGCGCGACGTCCGCGGCGGCACGCTGGATCGCGGCGACGAGCCGCGCCGTGCCCCACCGGACGCCGTTGCTGCGGAGCAGGCGGTAGCCCTCGCCCTGCCTCGGGAGCTCGACGGCGTCCGTGATGACGCCGTGGTGCGGGACGCCGATGGAGCCGCGGAGCGCGGGGGCGAGCGGCGTGGGGGAAGAGCCGACGCACGCCGCGCAGCACAGCGCGACGAGCCCCAGCAGGAGCGTGGTGAGGAGAGGACGGCTCGGCATGACGACGATCGGACGCGCGGCGGGCCCCGCCGCGCCGGCCCGCTGGATGCCCGCGGCGACGGCCCCGGCGTCGCTCCTTCCGGCGATAACCTCGCCGGCGCCGGAGGGAAAGTTCTCGTGGATGCGGTCGAGCTCGGCGCGCCCCGGAGCTCGCGTGTCCACGGCGGGAGATCGGCTGGACCTGCGCGCGCAGGCGCCACCCCCTGCCCTCACGGCGCGATCAGCGCTAACACCCCCCGCCCATGGAGCCAAACCACCGCGCCCCCCAGGGGAACCCGAGCGCGGATCGACGCCCGGCGACGACGGAGGATCGACGGCCGCAGGCGGCGGATCGACGCCCGCCGACCGAGGAGGAGCCCGAGGGCCTCGCCTGGAAGGGGGCCCTCGCCGTCGCGCTCGTCGTGGGAGGCCTCGTCGTGTGGCGCGCCTGCTCGACGCCGGACGACGCCGCGGAGAGCGCGCCCGCGCCGTCCAGCGCGGCGTCAGCGCCGGGCGACCCGGGCGATCCCGCCGCGACGGCGCAGCCGTCGGCGCCGCGCTGCGCGACCGCGGGCCCCGCGCCGTTCGTGATCGGCGACGCGCCGCCCGCGTCGGCGCCGAGGGACGCGGGGTCCGAGCAAGGCGCCGGGGGCGGCGCGGCGGACACGCCCGAGGATCTCGCGCCGTTCGCGGTCGAGGTCGGCCGCGGGACGACGTTCGCCGGCGGGTTCGCCGTGGGCGCGCAGCGGGACGCGGAGGGCGGGACCGTCGCGATGGTGGCCACGCTGTCGGCCGACGGCGCCAGGGGGAAGCTCGTGCGGCTCGCGCGATCGCGGGGCGACATGGATCCTCCGGTCGTCGCGGGCGCGGGCGGCGCGATCCTCGCCGCGATGCTCGAGCCGAACGCCGGCGGGCGCGCCATCAAGATCGCGCGGGTCGAGGGAGAGCACGTCACCTGGGGGGCCGAGCTCGCCGAGGGGCGCGACGAGTCGCTCGCGCTCGACATCGCCGCGTCCGGCGATCGCGCGGTCATCGTCTGGGACGACGTGACCCGCGACGGCAAGCGGTCGCGGATCATGCTCGCCTCCGCCGACGTGGGCTCGCTGCGCTCCGTCACCTCGCCCCGCCCCGTCTCGCAGCCGAGCACCGACGCCGAGACGCCGCGCGTGATCGCCCGGCCCGGCGGCTACTGGCTCGCGTACATCGCGCGCGCCGAGGAGCCGGCGCGGAAGGCCGCGGCGAAGGCAGGCGAGGAGGCCAACGAGGACACCGCCGCCGCCGGCGAGACGATCGCCCACCAGTGGCTCGAGGTCGTCCCGCTCGACGAGACGGGCGCGCTCACCGCCACGCCGCGCGCGGTCACGCCGAAGGACGGGCACGTGCTCGCGTACGACCTGACGCTCGGCGAGGACGACGGCGTCGTCCTGGCCTTCCGGGACGACGACACCCCGAGCGGCTCGATCGGAGGGCGCATCAGCGCCGTGCTCGTGCGGCTCGGCGGCGTCGGCGAGCCGCGCGTGCTCGTCGGCGGCGAGCGGGACCACGACACCCCGCCCGAGGCTGCGCTGGGCGTCGGCGCCGGCGTGCCGGCGCTCCTCCGCGGCGCCGCGGGGCCGGGCGCGCAGGGCCCGGGCAGGGCCGCCGGCGACCGCGACGCAGCCGCCGTGTGGCTCGCGATCGCGAACGCCTCCGGCCCGACGCAGCTCGCGACCCTCACCGCGCGGGGCGAGCTGGAGGGGGGGCTGCGCGCAGAGCCGGCGCTCGGGCGCGGCGAGCCCATCGCGGCCTCCGCGGACGCGCTGCTCGTGGCGCACCCGGCCGGCAAGGCGATGAAGCTCGAGGTGCTGCGCTGCGCGTCGGCGGCGTCGCCCGGCAAGTAACGCCCGGCGAGCACGCCCGGCGAGCAACGCCCGGCAAGTAAGCCGGCCCCCGTCGCGGGCGGCGCGCGGAGCGCGGCAGCACGCGCGGCGCGGCGGACGCATCGCACGGCGCGAAAAAATCCGTGAGCCTGATCCTGTCCGGCTCGGAGGTGCGCGCGGCTTCGGCCGAGCAGGCACATGGCCGTGGATTGGGAGCGCGGGGGTGTGTAGCATCCGCGCCAGTGGCCCACGGGGACGATCCGCAAGAAGGAGCGTCGCGCCGGCCTGGCTTGCCGAGCTTGTCCGGTTCGCCGGACGAAGCTGGCTGGGAAGCCAACGCCGACAACGCTCAAATGACGCGCGTGAGCGCGCAACCTCAGCCCGGCGCGAAGACGCTGCTCGTCGGCAGCGCAGGCACGTCGAGGCTCGGCACGCCGGGCGCGAACGCGCCGCCAGGCGGCGAAGCGCCGGCGGCCGGGAGCGCGCCGCCGACCGCGGACGCGACGCCGCTGCCGGCCGCGAACGCGCCGGCAGCCGCGACGCCGCTGCCGGCCGCGAACGCGCCGGCAGCCGCGACGCCGCTGCCGACCGCGAACGCGCCGGCCGCCGCGACGCCGCTGCCGACCGCGAACGCGCCGGCGACGGCGACCCCGCTGCCGACGCCGAACGCGCCGCTCGCGGCGACCCCGCCGCCGCCGCCGGCCTCGCTGCCGCCGAACGCGCCGCTCGCCGCGAGCCCGCTGCCGCCGCCGACCCCGCTGCCGCCGCCGAACGCGCCGCTCGGCGCGACGCCGCCGCCGCCGCCGACCTCGCTGCCGCCGCCGAGCGTGCCGCCGCCGGGGCCGAACCGGACAGGGGCCCCGAGCGTGCCGCCCCCCGGAGGACCGAGCAGACCGCCGCCGCTGATCCGCCGCAAGGACGGCAGCGTCGCGAGCGGGCCGCTGCCGCCGCCGCTGGCGCCGCCGTCGAGGCCTCCGCCGCCGTTGCCGCCGGGCGCCAAGGCGCCCGGGTCGACGCCGGGCCAGTCCAGCGCGCCCGGCCCCGGCCTGGCCGCCCCGCCCGCCCCCGGCTCCAGCCGCGCCGCCGCGCTCGCCCCCGGCTCCGGCCAGGCCGCCGCGCCCCGCGAAGACCAGCCGCAGGTCCGCTCGCCGCGAGGCGTTCCCCAGCGCCCGCCGACCCCGAACCGCGCCGGATCGCCGCCGGCTCCGGGCGCCGGGAGACCGGCGCCGAGCTCCCAGCCGGGCGTGCCCACCCAGGCCTCGCCGGCGGTCGCCGCGTTCAACGCGAGCACCACGCCGATGCCCATCTCGGTCGACGCGACCGCGACGCCGATCCCCATCTCGGCCGAGCCGATCTCGTCGCCAACGCCCATCTCGGTCGAGTCGATCGAGCCGCTCGCGGCGACCTCGGCCGGCCAGCCGTCTCCGGCGACGCCGCGCTCGGCCGTGAGCGAGCCGAAGGCGCCAGCGCCGGGCCCGCACGCGCCCGCGCCAGGCCCGAAGGCGCCAGCGCCGGGGCCGCAGGTGCCCGCGCCGAACTCGCAGGCGTCCGCGCAGAGCGCGCCCGCGCCGAGCGCGCAGGCCCCGGCGCCGAGCGCACAGCCGCTCCCGCAGAGCCCGCAGATCGCAGCGCCCGACCTCGCCGCCGAGCTCCAGCAGCGCGCCGAGCGGCTCAGGACCAGCGATCCGGTCGGCGCGGCGCGCGCGCTCGTCGAGCTCGGCATCCACGAGGAGCGCGTGCTCCGCGACCCCTCCGCCGCCCGCCGCTCCTACGAGCGCGCGCGGCAGCTCTCCCGCACGCTCGAGCCCGCGCTCTCGCGCGTCCATCGCCTGCTCGACGCGCGCACGGAGCTCGCCCTCGCGCTCGAGGTCGTCGAGGACAAGCTCCGCGTCGCCGAGAGCGACGCCCTCCGGGCCGACCTGCTCGCCGAGCGGGCGCGCCTGCTCCAGGCGCTCGGGCGCACCCCGGAGAGCTGCGACGCCTTCAACGAGGCGCTGCGGCTCGTCCCGCTCCACGCCGCGTCGCTCCGCGGGCTCGAGATCGCCCTCCGCCGCGAGAGCGCGCGCGGCACCGAGCAGGCCGGGCGCGACCTCGCGGCGCACCTGGATCGGCTCGCCGACGCCTACGCCCCCGGGCGCGGGCAGCCGGACGGCGACGGCCAGCTCACCGCGTGGATCCACGTCGAGCGCGCCGCCGTGCTCGATCGCAAGCTCCACAAGCCGGAGCTCGCCCTCGCGTCGCTCGAGGGCGCCATCGCGTACGATCCGGGGCCCGGCCCCGTGCGGGAGGCGCTCCGCCGTCACCTCGTCCACCACGACGGCATCGTCGGCCTCGTCGGCGCGCTGTCGCTGGAGGCCGAGCACGAGCGCGACGACGAGCGCGCGTCGCGGCTGCTCTACACGGCGGCGCGGCTCCTCATCGACAAGATCCGCTCCCCCGCGGACGCGATTCCCCTCCTCACGCGCGCGTCGACGCGCGCCCCGGCCGGCTCGCCGACCGCGCGGCGCGTCGTCGCCGAGCTGATCCGCCTGCTGGAGGCGAGCGGCGCCCTCGAGGAGGTCGCCAGCGTCCGCAAGAAGGAGCTCGCCCTCCTCACCGACAGGGAGGCGATCGCCTACCAGCACGTCCGCCTCGCGGAGATCCACGACACCCTCGGGAACGCGCAGCAGGCCGCCTTCCACGCGACGCGCGCCCTGGAGCTCGATCCCGAGGACAGCTCGACGCGGGAGCGGCTCGACCGCGCCCTGCAGCGCCTCGGCCACCACGAGGAGCGCGTCGAGGTGTGGACCGCCGTCGCCAACGCGGACCGGCCGACGCACGTCCGCGTCGCGGCGCTGCTGCGCGCGGCGGACATCTCCGAGCACCACCTCAAGCGGCGCGACGAGGCGCTCGCCATCCTGCGCGCCGCGTGGGCGATCGACCCCGGCAACGGCACCGTCTTCGACGCGCTCTCGGGCCTGCTCGCGCCGGCGCCGCAGTCCGTCGACGAGGAGGATCCGCGCGGCGTGCGCGAGCGGATCGACCTCTACACGCAGGCGGCCAGCGCGACGGAGGACCCGGCGCGCAAGGTCGGCCTGCTCGAGAAGCTCGCCTCCATCTGGGAGGACGAGCTCGGTCAGCCCGCCCGCGCCATCGAGGAGATCGAGAAGATCCTCGAGATCGACCCGGAGCGGCGCGCCGCGATCCTCGCGCTCCAGCGCAACGCCGCGCGGGCGGGCGACGCGCAGCGGCTCGCGCGCGCGCTCTGCGCCGAGGCCGACCTCACGGGCAGCCCGGCCCAGCAGCGCAGGCTCCTGCTGCGCGCCGCCGACATCACCGAGATCAAGCTCGGCGATCGCGACCGGGCCTCGGCGCTCGTCGACCGCGCGCTCGCGATCGACCCGTCCGACCCGGACGCGCTTCGCGCGCGCTTCCGCCTCGACGAGCGGGCCGGCCGGTACGAGGAGGCGCGCCGCGCGCTGCTCAAGCTCATCCAGCGCGACCCCGCGGGAGACGCGGCCTTCAGCCTCTGGATCGAGGTCGCGTCGCTCGACGAGCGGCGCCTGAAGCGGCCGCACAGCGCGGTCGAGTCGTACCGCGAGGCGGCGCGGCGGCGGCCCTCCCACCCGCAGCCGCGGGTCGAGATCGCGCGGCTGCTGCGCGAGACCGGCAACTACGAGAAGCTCGTCGAGGTCCTGAGCTCGCTCGCCGACGAGGCGCAGGGGCCCGAGGAGCACGCGCGGCTGCTCTTCCAGGCGGCCGAGGTGCAGGAGCTCGCGCTCGGGCGCGACCAGGACGCGCTGCGCCTGCTCGCCCGCGCCGACGCCGCGCTCGCCTCGAGCCATCCCGACCCGGCGATCCTCGAGGCGATGGAGCGTATCTACGTGCGCGCCGGCGGCGCCGGCTTCGGCGTGGGCCTCGGCGCGCCCGCCGCGCAGCGGCCGGCGACCGGCGCGCGCGCGGCGTCCAGCCTGCCGGGGATGAGCCACTCCATGATCGCGAGCGAGCTCGCGGGGCTCTACGCGCGCTGGCTCGAGCGCAAGCCGCCGGCGCTCGTCGATCACGCGCTCCGGATCTCGCTCGCGCTGGTGCTCGCGGAGAGCAGCCCGCGCCACGCCGTCGAGATCCTGGAGGGGCTCGTCGCCGTGGTGCCGAACCACGTCCCGGCGCTCCGCATGCTGGAGCAGCTCTACCGGATCCTCGAGGCCCCGACGTCGCTCGCGACCGTCCTGCGCGCCGAGGCCGACGTGTTCACGTCCGCCGTCGCGCGCGGGGGCGCCCTCTGGGAGATCGCGTCGATCGAGGAGCAGCTCGGGCCGAGCGCCGCGCTCGAGGCGCTCGCGCGCATCGTCAAGGAGTCGCCGCGCGACGCGGCCGCTCACATGGCGATCCTGCGCCTCGCCGGCAAGGTGCCGCCGTCCGATCCGGCCGCGCCGCGCGGGCAGGCCCTGTTCACCAGCGCCGTCCGCGACAGCCGGGAGCTGACGAGCGACCCGATCGCGCGCGCCCTCTACAACATCGAGGAGGCGCTGCTCGCCGAGGCGCAGGCCGACAGCGACCCCGGCGCGGCCCGCGCGGCGCTCGCCGGCTTCCGCGACGCGCTCGCGCTCTGGCCGGAGAGCCTCCTCGCGGCGCGCGGGCTCGATCGGCTCGCGCAGCGCGTCGGCGACAGGGCGAGCATGGTCACGGCCCAGCTCGCGCTCGCCGCGCTCGTCCTCGGCGAGCCCGCGCGCGCGGCGCACCTCGTGCGCGCGGCGGAGCTCACCGCCGAGGACACCTCGCCCGAGGGCAAGGCGCGCGCGCTCGAGCTGTACGAGAGCGCGCTCCGCGCGGACCCGAGCAGCCTCTCGGCGGCGCGCGCGCTCGCCCAGAAGCTGGCGGGCGACCCGCAGCGGCTCGCCGACCGCCTCGGCGAGGCGCTCGGCCGGGCCGCGAGCCGCGAGGCGATCGCGCTGCTCGGCACGGAGATCGCCCGGTCGGTGCTCCAGCACCACGGGCGCCCCGGCGCGGTCGACCCCGGCGTGGGCATCGCGGCGATCCGGCGCGTCATCGAGGCGACCCCGAACGACGCGGCGGCGCTGCTCCTGCTCGCCCGGCTGCTCACCGCGCAGCGCGTCTGGCTGGAGGCACGCGACGCGCTGAAGCGCGCCGTGGCCGCGGCGGCGGACGCCGAGACGAAGATCGCGGCGCAGTTCCTGATCGCCGACCTGTACGAGGGGCCGCTCGCGAACCCGGCGCTCGCGCAGGACGCGCTCCAGGCGGTGCTGTCGATCGACGCGCAGAGCCGCGCCGCGCTGGAGCGGCTGCACAAGCTCGGCGTCACGCGCGGCGATCACGCGCTCGCGCTGCGCGCGCTCGGCCGCCTCGTCGAGCTCTCGCCCGACCCGGGCGCCCGCGTCGAGACCGGCCTGCGCCTCGCCGACGCCCACCGCGACGCCGGCGACAACGCGGGCATGGTGCGCACGCTCTGCGACGTGATCGTGAGCTCGCCGAGCGGCGACACGCGCGGCTGGACGGCGCTCGCCCGCCTCTACCGCGTCGACACGAGCGAGGGGGCGGCCGCCTACGCCAAGGCGCTCACGCAGCTGCTCGAGATCGCCGCGGCCCGCCGCGTCGCGCCCGACCCGCGCTGGCTGACGACGCTCGGCCTGCTCGAGGCGACGCTGCTCATCCGGCCCCGCGACGGGCTCGCGCGCCTGCAGCAGGCCGTCGCGCTCCCCGGCGCCCCGCCGGAGTCGCGCACCGCGCTCGGCCGCGGCCTCGAGGCCGCGGGGCGCAACGCGGAGGCGGTCCAGGTGCTGCGGGACGTCCTCACGTCCGACGCGGAGGTCGTCACGCGGCTCCCGGATCTCGGCCCAGCCCTCGCCGCGCTCGAGGCGGCGCTCGCCAAGGACGGGCGCGCCGAGGAGCGGGTCACCGTCGAGGAGGTCCGCGCCTGCCTCGGCGAGGTGTCGGCCGAGCGCATGGCCCGGCTCAGGGGCCGGCGCGTGCCCTCCGAGGCCCCGTACGTCGGGGCGTTCGCCGGCCCCGAGATCGGCCGGCTGCTCGTCCCCGAGGCCCGGAGCTCCTGGATCGACGTGGCGCTCGCGATCGCGCCGATCGCCGCCAAGGCGATCCGCTTCGAGCTGAGCAACCTGGGCGTCAGCTCGCGCGAGCGGCTCGGCCCGCGCGACAACCACCCGACGCGGCAGCTCGCCGAGCGGGTCGGCCGCTCGCTGGGCATCGAGGCGTTCGAGCTCTACCTCGTGCCCTCGTGGCAGGGCGCCGCGCGCGTCTTCCCGGGCGATCCGCCCGCGATCGTCGCGCCGACGTCGTTCACCGAGCTGCCGGAGCTGGAGCAGACGTTCGCGCTGGCCCGCCTCTTCGCCCGCGTCGCGGTCGGCTTCACCTTCCTCGACGAGATCCCGGCCGAGGCCACCGACGGCCTGCTGCTCGCGGCGATCCGCACGCTCGATCCCGGCTTCGGGTCGGGCGCGATCTCGCCCGCGCGCGAGCACGCCGCCCAGCAGATGCTCCCCGGCATCCAGCGGGCGATCGGGCGCCGCCAGCGCAAGCTGCTCGAGGAGCTCGCGCCGAACGTCGCCGTGTCGTACGACGCGCGCGCGTTCGTCATCGGCCTGCGCCGGAGCGAGTACCGCATCGGCTATCTCCTCTGCGGCGACGCGCTCGCCGCGATCGACTACCTGCGCAGGTACGATCGCGACATCGCCCGCTCGACCGAGGAGCCGCGCCTGCTCCTCCAGCACCCCGTGTCGAACGAGCTCTTGCGCTACGCGCTCTCCGCCGAGGCCTTCGCCGATCGCCGCCGCGCGGGCTCGATCTGGCCAGCTGTCTAGATCGCCTCTCGCCAACGACAGCGACGTACAGACGTCCCCGGCGCCGCTGCGACACTCACGTATTTGTTCAGCCTGAGCGGCGCAGCGGCGCCAGGAGCGCGCGGCGCCGGCTCGGCGGAGCGCGCGTGGTATCCTGTCTCCGCGTGACCAACAACCTGGTCCCGGGCGCCCTGGTGGCGAGTCGCTATCGGGTCGATCGCCAGCTGGCCGAGGGGGGCATGGGGGTCATCTGGGCCGCCACCCACCTCGCGAGCGGCGAGCGTGTCGCCTTGAAGCTGCTTCGTCCCGGCGCGACGGAGGACGCCTCGACCCGCCGGCGCCTCCTCCGGGAGGCGCGCGCGGCCGCCGTCGTCGACCACCCGAACGTGCCGTGCATCCGCGACGTCCTGGAGCTCGACAACGGGACCCCGTTCCTTGTCATGGACCTTCTCGAGGGCGAGTCGCTCCGCGACAAGCTCCTGCGGGAGGCGCGGATCCCGCTCCCCGAGCTGGCGCGCATCCTCTTGCCCGTCATCTCGGCGGTGGGCACCGCGCACGCCCGGGGCATCGTCCACCGCGACCTCAAGCCGGACAACATCTTCCTGCTCACGCCCGAGGCGGCGGCGCCGCCGGGCGCGCCCGGGTCAGGCCCCCGAGCCGTCGACGGGGCCGGCGGCGCCGTGCCCGACCAGGCGCCTTCGGCGCCCTCGCCCGACAAAGCGCCGCTGCACGACGAGGTCGCGCGGGTCCGGGTGCTCGACTTCGGCATCGCCAAGCTCACGGCGTCTCACGGCGACGCCGCGTGGACCTCGGGGCGCACCGGGACCGGCGAGATGCTCGGGACCCCTTACTACATGTCGCCCGAGCAGATCCTCGGCGAGCACGACGTGGATCACCGCGCCGACATCTGGTCGATCGGCGTGATCCTCTACGAGTGCCTCACCTCCGTACGGCCCAACGAGGCCGAGAGCATGGGCAAGGTGCTGAAGCGCATCCTGACCGGCGCGATGCGGCCGATCGGCGAGATCGCGCCCGCGCTGCCCGCCGACGTCGCCGCGATGGTCGACCGCATGCTCCGCCCGGACCGCGCGCAGCGCCCGGCAGATCTCCGCGAGGTCGGCGCGCTGCTCGGGCGCTACGCGGACGTCGCGCTCCGCCCGTTCGGCCCGCCCGCGGCGCCGAGGGAGCCGGAGGGCGACGCGATCCCCTTCGAGGCCCGCGCCGGCGACGCGCTCTCGGCCGGCGCCGGCGACGCGCTCTCGGCCGGCGCCGCCGACCTGGACGGGGAGGCGTCGGTCGCGACGCTCCGGGCGGGCAGCCTCCTGCCGGCGCCCCCGTCGAGCTCCTCGCCGCCTGCCCCCCGCGCCGCGGCGACCGCGCTGGGGGCCTCGGCGGCAGGGACGCGCGGCGTGAAGGGCGCCGCGTTGAAGCTCGCCGCCGCGCTGCTCGTCGCCGCCGGAGCAGGCCTGTCGCTGCTCCGCTGTTCGACCTCCTCGGCGCAGGAGGCGCCCCACCTCCTCCGCGTCGCTCCAGGGGCCAACGCGCCCGGCGACGCGGACGCTCCGCTCGATGACCAGGTGCGGAAGTCAACTCCGGAAGACCCGGAGATGCCTTGAAGGAACTGCCTGAGACATAGGTACAAGGCGGTTCCTGACGTCTGTCGTGATGCGTTGAGACGGCGTTCGGGCAATGTCGGATTCCTGTTGCGCCGCGCGCTTGAACAGGGTGAGTCTCTCTCACCTCAGGAGAGAGGTGAGTCTCTCTCACCTCAGGAGAGAGAGGCATGCCTACCGAGGTCCTCGTCCGCATCCGTTCCCCTCGCGGAATCGTCGACTTGCCTGGCACGGTGGATACCGTCGGGCCGGCCGCGTCCGCTGCGTTCGAAGAGCGCAAGTCGACGCCCGGGATTCGCCTCCTCGCGGCGGCGGTGAACGACAACGACTATGCCATCTCGCTCCAGTCGCCGGTGCCCGCGGACCACCTCGCGGCGCTCCGGGAGCGCGAGGGCAAGGCGGTGCTCATCGTGTTTCCGGGGCGCACGCCGGTGCGCCGGCGGCTCCAGGCCGTCGCCGTCTCCACCGTCGAGGTCGAGCCGGATCACGGCGTGGCGTCGCAGGCGGCGCCGATCGACCTGACCGCCGGGCGCGAGGGGGCCGCGCCGCTCTGGCTCCTGCCTGTCGGGGTGTTCAGCGCGAGCCCGGCCCTCGCCCCCGAGGGGATCGCGGCCCGCGACGCCCTCGTCTCGGCGGCCCGGTGGATCTCCTCGCGGCGGACGAGCACCTTCACGCAGCTCTTCCCGCCGAGCGCGTTCCACCCGGAGGAGCCGGTGCGCAAGGAGCGGCTCTCGGCGGGCCGGGGCATGGCGCTGCTCGATCAGGCGCGCGCGGCGCTCGAGGCAGCGGCCGTCGGCGGCGAGGAGGCGCGGCGCGATCCGACCGGGGCCGCGACCCTCCGGTCGGCGGCGCTCACCGTCCTGTCGCACCTCATCGCCACGTCGCTCGACGACCGCAGCTTCGCGCCGGTCGCCGACCGCGCCGCCGAGGCGATCTTCGGGCTCGTCGAGGAGGAAACGGGCGACGAGACGGCCCGGCCCGCGCTGCGCGCCCACGCGATCCAGCTACTCCAGCTCCGCGCCCCCGGGCTCACGGCGGCCCAGCAGGAGCGCGCGCGGGGGCTCGTGCGCAGCCTGCTCCGCGAGGCGCCGCCCTACGACGAGCTCACGGGGCCCTGGAGCTTCGCCGTGTGCAGCGCCTCGGAGTTCCACGAGGGCGAGTGCCGCATCCTCGTGTCGACCCACGGCTTCAAGGAGATAGCGCCCCCGCCGGGGACGCCATCGCCGCCGAGCGGCCGGCGTCCTTACCGCGTCCTCGAGGCCCCCTTCAAGACGCCCGCCGGCGAGCCCATCCGCGTCTTCGCCCGCACGGCCACCCCGCGGGACGAGAACCTCGAGATGGGGATGAGCTTCTTCATCGGGCTGCTCATCGACCGGCACGCCCAGCTCGGCTCCTTCGACCTCCGCGCGGCCGCCGTGCAGGTGCAGCAGGAGGGCTACAAGCTGATGATGAACGCGCAGTGCGCCGGGCTCACCACGCGCTTCGCCATCTCTCAGATGTTCCCGGACGCGGACATCTATTCATCCTGGGACTCGACCTATTTCCGGGTCGGGAACGATGGAGTCGTCAGCTCGTCCGAGGGGATCGATTGCTTCGTCGCCGCGCTGCGCGGGATGAGCGAGCGCGCGTCGCACGCCGAGCTCGACGCGCGCATCCGGAAGGCGCAGTGGCACCACCCGCAGGCGCAGGTCCCTGGCTTCTCGCAGTTCGTCGGGCCCTCGCACCCGCTCGTGGTGGCCCGCTATTCCGACGTGAACCGGGACGGGCGCGCCGATTACTACGACGGCTTCCTCGACTTCCAGCTCACGGAGATCGCCGAGGACATCCAGGCCTCGATGACGCCGCGCGACCCGGGGGTGAGCGCGTCGCAGGTCAGCGGCGCCGCCGCGGCGGGCCTCAACTGGGCTGCAGGCAGCATCAATCGCGTCGCGCAGTACTCGGACATCTGGGCCGGGCTCGCGGGCCAGAGCGAGCTCTATTATGTCTTCCAGTCAGGGGGCTTCTTCAGCCACCGAGAGCCGCCGCACGACGTGCCCACCGGCAACGCCGTCCGGCAGGACCTCGCGCGGCTCCCGGCCGTCACCCGCTTTCATGAGAGCAAGGAGGCGCTCGGCGGCCTCTCGGTCGACGTCATGTTCCACAGCCACCTGAGCCACGCGGCCCAGGAGCTGAAGCGCCTGCTCTGCGCGGCCGACGCCATGCGCCGCGCGTTCGATCTCGGCTACCTCAAGGGCGACGGCGCGCTGGCGACGCCGCGGGGCCAGCGCTGCGCCATGCTCCTCACGATGGCCGGTCTCCTGGAGTTCCCCGCGGATCAGAACTTCATCGACGGCCTGTGGTCGATGGCGCTCAAGGCGCTGCGGCTGCCGCAGATCTCCCGCAGCGCGGTGCGCGCCTGCATCACCGAGGAGGACCACGAGATGTCGAACTACTATGGTTCTCGGCGCGGGCTGGATCAGCTCCTCACGGCGCTCCAGAAGAGCGATCCCGTGGCGTTCGAGCAGCTCGGCACCGACGATCCGCTCGTGGGGAGGCTCGCCGAGCTCGATCTCGGCGGGCCCTGACGCAGCTCCCCGGCGCGCCACCTGCCTGGCACGCTCGAGTCACACGGACAGATCCGAGGCTGTGCCCTGTTCAGGGCGGCCTGCCCGATGCTTGAGGCCCCCTGTTCGTCGGCGTACACTCGGCGTCGATGAAGTCGTTGCAGGCCGTCGCGAGGATCGGGCTCAGGCCGGGGGACGATCCGCGGCTGCGCCAGCACAAGAGGATCCTCACGGTCACGGCCGCGCTCAAGGCGTGCGCGTGCCCCGTCTGGGCCATCGCCTATGCGGCGAGCGGCGATGTCCGCTCGGCGGCGATCCCGCTCGGCTACACGGCGTGTACGGCCCTGAGCCTCGCCCACTTCGCCCGGACGAAGGAGTTCGCCGGGTTCCGCTTCCGCCAGGGGCTGCTCATCTTCGCGCTGCCGTTCCTCATGCACGCGAGCCGCGGGGGGTTCGTCGCGTCGAGCGGCGTCGTCCTCTGGGCGCTGCTCGCGCCGCTCGTCTTCCTGCTGTTCCACGGGTCGCGGGCGTCCGTCCCGTGGTTCGCCGCCTACGCCCTCCTCGTGATGATCGCGGGCGCCGTCGACCCCCTCCTCTCGGCGCGGGCGCCGGAGACGCCCGAGGCGCTCATCGCCTGCTTCTTCGCGATGAACATCCTCACGGTGTCGGCCATCGCCTACGCCGCCGTTCAATATTTCGCGCGGCAGCTCGCCGAGGAGCAGGAGAAGCTCGCGGAGCTCGTCGCCTCCTCGGCGCAGGCGCTCGACGACGTGGCGAGGTGGTCGTCCGCCGCGGCGGCGCAGATCGCGGAGGCGATAGGGGCGCGCGAGATCGCGGTGTGGAAGGCCGAGGCCGAGACGATGGTGAGCCTCACCGCGACCACGACCGAGGCCCCGTCGGCCGAGGCGCTGCGCAGCGCCGCGCTCGCGAAGCGGTCGCTCTCGAGGTCGTCGGACGTCGTGATCCCCGTCGTCGGCATGTCGGGCGACGTCCACGGCGCCCTTGTCGTCGTCGGCCCCCGCGTGGCGTGGACGGACGCGATGCGGCGGCTCGTCGACTCGTTCGCTCACCACCTCGGCAGCGCGCTCGAGCTGTCGCGCATGCGCAAGGAGCTCGCCAGCGCGGCGGAGCGCCGGAAAGCGACCCTCGAGGACATGGTGAGCCGCGGCATCGATGTCCTGCAGGTCTGCCCGAGCTG
The DNA here is from genome assembly GCF_051521615.1 of Sorangium sp. So ce1335. NCBI lineage: Bacteria > Pseudomonadati > Myxococcota > Polyangiales > Polyangiaceae > Sorangium > Sorangium sp. So ce1335. The sequence goes on along the minus strand of NZ_CP150363.1, from coordinate 12,912,961 downwards.
CCATCGCTGTTACGATCAGAACGCACCTCAGTGCGGCGACGACGGAGCCGCCCTGAGCACGCCGCGGCCGTTCCCTTACCGCATCGCCGGGCGATACCGGCTGACACGGGTCGTCGCGGAGGGCGGTATGGGCCGGGTGTTCCGGGCCCAGGACGAGCGGCTCGGGCGCGACGTGGCGATCAAGGCCATCCGGACAGAGCACTTCCACAACGACGACGTGCGCGCGCGCTTCGCGCGGGAGGCGCGCCTCGTCGCGCGCATTCACCACCCGTCGGTCGTCGAGGTGTACGACTCGGGCGAGCTCGAGGACGGCTCGCTCTACATCGTCATGGAGTGGCTCGAGGGCTGCAACCTGGCGCACGCCATGAAGCACAACGGGCCCGGGACGCCGCCCCAGGTGGCGCTCCTCCTGCGCGAGGGCGCCTCGGCGCTCGCGGCCGCGCACGCGGCGGGGCTCGTGCACCGCGACGTGAAGCCGGAGAACATCTACCTGGTCCCGTGCACGTCTCCGGGCGGCTTCCGGGTCAAGATCCTCGATTTCGGCATCGCCAAGGAGATCTCGGCGGATGTCAGCGTGACGTCCACGGGCATCTTCCTCGGGACTCCGCTCTACATGGCGCCCGAGCAGGCCAGCGGCAGGCCAGTGGACGCGCGCAGCGATATCTACTCCTTCGCGGCGGTCGCGTACCAGGCGCTCACCGGGCGGCGCGTGACGGCCGGAGACGACATCTCCGCCGTGCTGTCGAGCTTCTCGCGCGGCGCCCCGCCGCCCGTCTCGTCGCTGCTCCCTGGCACGCCGCCGGAGATCGACGAGGCCTTTGCCCGGGCGCTCGCCGTATCGCCCGACGAGCGCCCGGACGACATCGAGGCGTGGGTGAGCTCCTTCGTCGATCACCTCGACGCGCTGCCCCGGCGGTGCCGGGGCTGGCGCATCGCGGGCGTCACGCACGACCTGGACGACTTCAGCCGCGTCGAGACGGTCCGGATCAACGAGCCCGGGGCGAAGCTCCCGTCGGCCGCGCCGCGCGCATCGTGACCGCGCCCGCGCCCGCGGCGTGGAGGCCTTGCAAAGGGGGCGGTGGAGGGGGTATGCCCGGAACGGGACCTCCATGCTGTGCCCTCGTTGCCACCGGCGGTACGCGGATGACCACCGCTTCTGCCCGCACGACGGGGAGAAGCTGGTGAAGAGCCTCGACATCCGGCGGCTCCGGTCCCAGCCCACAGAGCACGTGGGCGCCGTGATCGCCGGGCGCTACCGGGTGCGGGGCCTGATCGGCAGCGGCGCCATGGCGCAGGTGTTCCTGGCGGAGGACACGCAGGGCGGCGCGCCCGTCGCGCTGAAGCTCCTGGAGCCGAGGTTCCGCCGCGAGCCCAAGGTGAAGGCGCGGTTCCTCATCGAGGCGAAGGCCGCGGCCACGGTCGTTCACCCGAACCTCGTCGAGGTCCTCGACATCGGCCTTCACGACGGCTCGCCGTACCTCGCGATGGAGCTCCTCTTCGGGGAGTCGCTGCGCGCGCTGCTCCTGCGCGAGAGGCGGCTGTCGCCGGAGGCGGGCGTGCCCATGCTCCTGCAGGTCGCGGCGGGGCTCGGCGCGGCGCACCGGGCCGGGATCGTCCACCGGGACGTCAAGCCGGCCAACGTGTTCCTCGTCGGCGAGAAGGGCGACGCCTGGGCGGCCAAGGTCGTCGATTTCGGGTTCGCCAAGCTGTACGAGCACTCGGGGCTCACCCAGGCCGGGGTGACCGTCGGCACGCTGGAGTACATGGCTCCGGAACAGACCATCAGCGACCCGCCCGACGCGCGCACGGACGTCTACGGCTTCGGCATGCTCATGTACCGCGTGTTCTCCGGCAAGCTCCCCTTCAGCGTCGCGCGGGGCGCTGGTCACGCGCTGACGCCCGCCATGGAAGAGGCGATGGTGCTGGCCCATCAGCTCATGACGCCGCCCCCGCCGCCCGGCCTGGGCGAGGGCCCGGCGGCGAGGGCGCTCGAGGCGGTGATCATGAAGTGTCTGCGCAAGCGCCCGGAGAACCGGTATCCATCGATGGAGGCGCTCAGCGACGATCTCGGCCGGGTCGGGCGGCCGGGCGCGCTGGCGGCGGACGCGCCGATCGCTTTGCCCGACGTGTATGCCGCGAAGACGCCGTATGGCGAGCACGCGGCGCGGTTCCTGTACAAGCAGCTCGGCAAGGTGTACGGCGCAGCGCCGTAGCCGCGGCATGCCCGGAATGCGGCGCCCCGCACGCATCTCACGTGGCCGCGGCCCCGCGCTGGCGGTCTGCGCCGCCGCCCTCGGCTGGCCGCTCGCCGCGGGCGCGGCGCCGGAAGGGCCGCGCGAGGCCGTCGCGAGCGAACGGCCGCGCGAGGTCGCCGCGAGCGCAGGGCCGCGCGAGGTCGCCGCGAGCGAACGGCCGCGCGAGGTCGCCGTGAGCGGCTCCGCCACGGAGCCCGACATCCGGCTCACGCTGCCCTGGTTGCTCCTCCAGCTCGTGCCGAGCCCGGAGCTCTGGATCGGGCCGAGCGGGACGCGCTTCGGGCTCCGCTGGCAGGTGACGCCGCTGCTCTACTCGTTCGGGATCAACCGTAAGCTCTCGCCGTGGCGCGCCTTCGTCGTCGAGCCGCTCACGCGGCACGCGGGATCCATCGAGCTGTTCGGCTCGCCTGGATACGTCGCCGGCTCGGGCGCGGCGCCGGAGGGCTGGACGCTGCGCGGCGGCGTACGCGCTTATTTCCCGCTCCTCGACCACGGAGAGACCCTGTCCTGCTCGCTCGGCGGCTCTGCGCTCTACGCGCGCGCGCACACGCAGGCCCACACGTACGATCGCCTGGCCGCATCCTACGAGGCGGGGATCTACACCCTGTTCGGCGGGCTCGGCGCTCAGGTGACCGTCACGCCGACAGCCGCCTTGCGGTCGACCACGATCACGCTCAGCCTTCGCTACTTCTGACGCCGCGCATGGCCAAGCGTCCCACGCCACCAGCACGATCCCTTGTCCGGCGGACCGCACGCCCGCTCGCCGCGGCGCTCCTCGCGGTCGCTGGCCTGGCTGGCCTGGCGAGTTGCGTGCCCGCGCGCATCCTCGGCGACAACGTGGCCATCCTGTTCGACAGCCCGCGGCCGGTGCCGGACAAGGTGACCGAGCCCTACCGACCCGAGGCGCGGCTCGCCGCCCTCTGGGTAGGGCACGCGACCGTGCTCGTGCAGATCGACGACAAATTCATCCTCACGGACCCTGTCTTCACATCGAACGTGGGGGTCATCGTGAAGCGGCTCGTCGAGCCCGGGCTCGCCCCGGAGGACCTGCCGCCCATCGACGCCGTCCTGATCTCGCACATGCACTTCGACCACCTCTCGCTGGGGTCGCTCTCGCTCATCGAGCCGAAGGTCCGGACGCTGCTCGTGCCGCAAGGCGGGCTCGTCTACGTGCCGAACTACGCGTTCGAGTCGATCGAGGTCCCGACATGGACGACATGGAAGCAGGGGGACCTGAAGGTCACGGCCGTCCCGGTGAGGCACTCCGGCTATCGGTACGGCCTCGATCAGGCCTGGATGAACACGAGCTACACCGGATACGTGGTCGAATATCACGGGATCAAGGTGTATTTCGGCGGCGACACAGCGTACCAGCGCGACCTTTTCGTGAGCACGCGCGCGCGGTTCCCCGGGATCGATCTGGCCCTCTTGCCCATCGCGCCGGTGGGGCCTCACGAGTTCATGGCGCCGAAGCACGTGGATCCGGCGCAGGCGGTCCAGGCCTTCCTCGACCTCGGGGCGCGGCGGATGATGGCGATTCATTTCGATACCTTCATCAACAGCACCGACACGTTCGGCCAGGCGCCCCGCGAGCTCCGGCGCGTCATGGCGGCGCGCGGGCTGGGGCCGGACCGGGTGTTCCTCCCGAGGCACGGAGAGCAGCGGATCCTGATCGCGAATTGGGCGCCGTGAGGCGCGGCGGCGACGGGCGCGCAGGCGCCGCCGCGGAGGTGTCCCGGTCAGGCGGTCAGCGGGGCCGGGAGCGCCCGGGAGAGGCCGCGAGCGTCACGACCCGCGCCTCCCCTTGAGGCGCTCGATCTCGGCCAGCGCCTCGGCGAGGCGGCGCTCGAGCTCGTCGCGCAGCCGCGCCTCCTCCTTGCGCAGGCGCGCCTCTTCCTTGCGCCTGCGCGCCTCTTCCTTGCGCTTGCGCGCCTCCTCTGCCGCCCGCTCCTCGGCGGCTCGAGCGCGCACCTCGAGGGCGTCGAGCATGGCCTCGAGCGAGCCGATCATCTCGTCTGCCTCGAGCAGCGCCGAGGTGCCGTGGAAGAAGCGGAGGCGCTCGTCCTCGAGGGCCAGGTCGAGCCCGAGGACGTGCGACACGTACCGGCCGCCCTGCGGGATGATCGGCTCGTACCGGCGCGGCCCGGCGCCGGACCGCGCGCCCGAAAGGGGCAAGCGGAAGCCCGAGAGCTTGAGCCGGGCCCGGTCGAACACGTAGTACTCGGGGATGCCGAGGCGCGCGTACCGCTCGACGTTCTCGGCCAGATCCTTGCGGCGCCTGCCGGAGACGAGGACCTCGAGCGCGAAGTCGAGCCCGCGCCCCTCCACGTTGACGACCCACTTCTCGCGCCGGTGCGCGGGCACGTCGAGCACGGCCATGACGTCGGGCGCGAACATCCGCTCGCCCGGGTAGTACACGGGCAGCTCGCACGCGAGGTACACGCGGCGCCCGATCCGGGCGAAATAACTGCCGAGCGCCGAGCGGGCGCCGACCTTCGCGCCGAAGTGCTCGTCGCCCTCCGGCGGCGACGCCTCGGAGACGGGGAACTCGGAGGGGAGGCTCGCGACGACGCGCGCGCGGCCGGCCGGGCTGAGGCGGGCCCATATCTCCTCGGAGGGCGCGCGCGGGTCGTCGGGATCGACGCGGTACAGGGCAGCCGGCTGGCGCATCACCGCAAGAATAGCCGGCGCGGCGGGTCCATCCCAGCGCCGCGGATCACGGGCGGCCGGCGGAGCCCCCCGGCGCGGCCTCCGCGGCGTCGAGCTCGCGCAAGGCCGCCGCGTAGTCCTCGGGCGTGTTGAGGTTGCGCAGCGACCGCAGCGCCGGATCCGCCGCGCGGAGCCGCGGATCGGCGAGCAGGAGCTCCGGCTGCACGATCAGCGTGCGCGCCCGCTCGAACAGGGAGGACAGCCGCAGCGTGCCCTCCGCGAGCAGCGCCGCCGCGTCGGCGCGCGCCGAGCAGGCGTACACCGCGCAGAGCGGGTGATGGTGGCCGTCCGCCCACGGCACGGCGACGGCGTGGCCGCCCGCCTGGAGGTCCGCCAGGCGCCGCACGAAGGCGGGGTGCAGGAAGGGCGCATCGGTCGCCGAGATGTAAGCGCGCTCCGCGCGCGGCGCGACCGCCCCGAGGCCCACCGCGATGCCCTGCAGCGGGCCTCGGCCCTCCTCCGGGTCGCGCACGACAAGCACGCCCGCCGGCAGCGGCGGCAGGTCTTGCCCGGGCGCAGCGACCACCGCGATCGGCCACGCCGCCTCGCCGAGGCGCCGCACGACGCGCTGGAGCAGCGCCTCGCCCCCGAACGGCAGCCACGCCTTGGGCCGCCCCATCCGGCTGCTCCGCCCGCCGCACAGCACCACGCCCGCCAGGCCGGCCGCGCGATCCGCCGCGCCGCGCTCGCCGCCGGGGGCGTCGCATGCGCGGGGGGCGCCGGGAGCGTCGGATGCGCCGGAGGCGTCGGATGCGACCGATCCGTCGGGTGCGCCACGTGCGCCGGGTACCATCGAGAGCTGCCCCTGGTTCATGACGATCGCGCCGCGTGCGAGCATGGGCGCGCGCCCGCGCGCCGGCCATCGGGATCGCCGCCCTCGTCCGGATTGTTGGGTGCCGGCGCGCCCCCGTGGATAATGCGCGCCGAGAAGCCGCCGCGATGCGCCACGCCCCTGTCCTCCTCGCGATGTGCGCCGCGGCCGCGCCGCTCGGCTGCGAGCGGCCCACCAACGTGGGCGCCGGGCTCGCCCCGCCGCCCGCCGTCGCGGCGGCCACCCCTGGCGCGCCCGCGGCCTTCCCCGCCGCGTCCGCAGCCGGCTCGACCGCCCCGGCGGCTTCCCCTGGCGCGCGCGCCACCGCGCCTCCCGCGCCCTCGGCCGCCCCTGGCGCGCCCGCCGACGCGATCACGCTCATCGCGGGCGGCGACGTCTGTCTCGGCAAGGCGCTCGGCCAGGAGCTGCTCCGCGACCCGGCGCACGACCCCTTCGCCCCGGTCGCGGCGCTCCTCGCCTCCGCCGACGTGCGCTTCGTCAACCTCGAGAACCAGCTGAGCGATCAGGGCGGCGAGACCCAGCACAGCCGGCACCCGCTCGTGTTCACGGGCCCGCCCATCGGCGCGGACGCGCTCGCGCGCGCCGGCATCACCGTCGTCTCGCTCGCGAACAACCACATGTGGGACTACGGCAAGGGCGCCTTCCTCGAGACGCTCGGCCACCTGGAGCGCGTCGGCGTCGCCTACGCGGGCGCCGGCAGGACGCGGCTCCAGGCGTACGCGCCGGCCGTCATCGAGCGCCGCGGCTTCCGCGTGGCGGTGCTGGCCGTGACCGGCATCTGGAACCAGGGCTCGCTCTGGCAGCACCCGGCGCGCGAGTTCGTCGCGGCCGCGGAGCGGCACGGGGTCGCCGCCGCGGTGCGCGCCGCGCGCAAGCAGCCCGGCGTGGACGCCGTCGTCGTGAGCTACCACGGCGGCACCGAGTACCTGGACGCCCCGCTGCCCCAGGCGCGCGCGATCGCCGCCGCCGCCATCGACGCCGGCGCCGACGCCTTCCTCGGCCACCACCCGCACGTGATGCAGGGCATCGAGCTCCGGCGCGGCCGGCCCATCTTCTACAGCCTCGGCAACTTCATCATGAAGGTGAAGAGGACCGGCCCCGCGGTCGAGCTCGCGATGCTCGCCCGCCTGCGCCTGCGGCGCGGCGCGCCGCCCACCGCGGAGATCTGCCCCGTGCGCAGCGAGGGCCTCGGCACCGTCCCGCTCGCGGCCGACCCGCGGCGCGCCGAGACCGAGGCGGCGTTCGCCGCGCGCATGCGCCACGTGTCAGCGTTCATCAAGGGCGAGCCGACGATCGGCCCCTTCGCCGCCGACGGCTGCGCGCCCCTCGAGGACGCCGCGAAGGCGGCCCCCGCCTCGCCGCCGAAGGTCGCCGGGCCGCTCCGCTGAACGCGCCCCGCTCACCGTGGGCAGACAGGCCGCCCGCGGTCGTGCTCCCGGCCCGCCAGCACCCACCCGAGGTACCACGCGACGTCGTCGGCCGCCGCACCTGCCTGCCCGCGCACGTAGGGGTCGGGGTCCTGAAGTCCGGCTTCGATCACCGGTTGAGCCCTGCGGCGATGGAGCGACCGGAAGATCCGGGCCAGGTGGCCGAGACCAAGGAGAGCATTGCCACGGACGTTCGGCGACGGGTGGGCCGCCAACCGGAGGCATATCTGCTCGGCCCACACCCGTCCTGGCGGGTCGAGCGACACGACAAGGGGTACGTGGAGCAGCTCGGCCGGCTCGCCGCGCGCGATGACGGCCTCCACGTCGGCCCTCGTCCAGCCGTCACGAAGTGGGCCCATCGCGCCTACTCCCCGTCTGCCCCACCGTCTGTAGAGCTCCGCGGCGCCCAGCGTCCGTCGGATCCTGCGCCGTGTTGGGCAGCATGGGGGGAGAACAGCCCGCTCACGCCGCGAGCTTCAGCACAACGCTGCCCGTCTTCTGTCCGGACGCGACGTAGGTATAGGCCTCCTGGATCGCATCCAGGGAGATTGTACGGTCGATGACGGGCCGAAAATGGCGCTCGGTGACGAGCCGGCCCATCACCTCGAGAAACGCCTTCCGGTCGACCGGTATCGGGAACACGACCCGCTGTCCGCCGAGCGCGGGCGTGACGAGCGCAAGGAATGGATTCTGCCAGCCAGGTCCGGGCTCCGAGGAAACGTACACACCCCTCGGCGTCAACAAGCGCTTGCAGGCGCCGAACGTGCTCTTCCCGACCGCGTCGAACACGTAGTCATAGACCTGGTCGTCCCGGGTGAAGTCCGTTTGCTCGTAGTTGATGACGCTGTTGGCCCCGAGCGTCTTCAACAGCTCCAGGTTCCTTGTGTTCCCCACCGCGGTCACGGTGGCGCCCAGGTGCACGCAGATCTGCAGGAGCGCGGATCCGATCGCCCCTGTGGCCCCGTTGATCAGCACGCGCCGATCCCTCTCGAGGCCCGCGCGCTGGGTGATGCTGTAAGCGTACCAGGCGCCCTCGATGCAGGCTGCAGCCTCCTCGAAGCTCACGCCGGTGGGCATGCGCGCCACCGAGTCGTCCGCGGAGATGACGAGGTACTCCGCATGAGACCCGGCCCCGAGATCGTTCATTCCCCAGACCTCGTCGCCGACCGCGAAGCTGCGCACGCGCGAGCCGATCGCCTCCACCCGTCCCGCGAAGTCGGTACCAAGCGCCTTGTTCCTGGGCCTGCGGAGGCCCGTCATGAACCGCATGATGAACGGAGAGGCCGAGAGCAACGCGCAGTCGGTGCGGCTCACCGTGGCGGCGTGGACCCGGACCAGCATCTCGTCATCGGCCGGCGTGGGTACCGCCACGTCCTCGAGCCGGATGACTTCCGGTGTGCCATACCGTTCCCGTCGGGCGGCTCTCATGGTCCAGGCATACCGGCGATGACCAACTCTGTCCATGTTGCCGGGGCCGTCCGGATGGCGTCTCCAGGCGGAGATCACGGCCCCCCGCGCCGCCTCACGCCCGCCCCCGCCGCGCGCCCCCCACCTCGTCGACCGCCTCGAGCGCGCTCTCGATCTCGCGCACCAGCTCATCCGCCGCCTGCTGCTCCCTGTCGGCGCGCGCCTCCTCGACCGACGCGTCGAGCCGCAGCTCCACCCGCCGCAGCACCTCCGCGACCCGCTTCCCCTCGGCCGAGGCGGCGTCCACGCGCCGCCGCTTCAGGGCGCCGAGCGCGGCCTCCACGGCCGGCAGGAGCGGCGCGGCGACGACCGGATCGGCGGCCCTCAGCTTGGCCCGGGTGCGCTTCGCCAGCTCGAGCAGCCGGCCGAGCGGCGAGCGGGCGCGCCGGCGCTGCACCACCCAGCCGATCGACGCGAGCGCGCCGAGGCCGAGGAGCACGGCCGCGCCCTGCACGTAAGGAACGGCCGACGGCGCGACAGGCGGGAGCACGGCGTCCGGCACCTCGACCGTGATGCCCCCGTTCAGGCAGCTCGTCAGCTCCTGCGCCGTCTGGAGCCGCGCGCGCGCGAGCGGCAGGAGCCGCAGCGGGAGGCAGGGGGCCTCCACGCCCGCGAGCGCGCAGGCAGGCGCCGGATCCCCGGTCGCGATGGCGCGCACCTCGTGGGTCGCCGGATCGCGGCTCGTCACGTGGAAGCCGCCCTGCGCGAAGTCGACGAGCCCGCCGCTGTCGACCGAGCCGCCGCCGGGCGCGCCGGCCGGCCAGGTCGTCGTCGCCGCGTCGATGATCGAGCCGTCGGTCGAGCAGACGAGCTTGCCGCGGAGGACGATCTCGCCGCCCGGCGCCACGTCGACGTGCTGCGCCGCCCGATCGCGACGGAGAGGGAAGGTCTGGGTCATGGGCTCGCCTCGAACATGCCTGGGGGTCGCCGCGCCCGCGGCGTCGTGACCATGCGCGCCGCCTCAGTGGAGGTGCGCCCGCGAGGCGGTCTCGAGGAGCATCGCGAGCACGAGCGGGTCGCCCAGCCCGTCCGGGGCGCCCGTGTGGCCGCGGAGCCGCGCGAGGCGGTCCGCGTCCTTCAGGAAGAGCGGCTCCTTCAGCGCGTCGGCCGCGGCGCGCAGGATGCCCTCCCGCTCGGCGAGCAGCGCGGCGGCCCGGCCGCGGTCGCCGAGCGCGATGTGCCGCGCGGCCTCCGACAGCGTCTCGCCCGCGGCGAAGCCCTGGACGGTGCGGGCCACCGACGGGTCGACGCTCGCCGCGCTGTCGGCGTCGCCGGTCGCGTACACGACCTTGAGCGGCGCCTCGTCGACGACGTTCTTCTTGCTCACGCGATCCTTGTACTTGAGCTCCACCGACGCGATCGTCCGCGCCTCGACGCCGGCCGGCAGGCCGAGCTTGAGCAGCAGCGCGTGGCTGTCGTCGCGCGAGAACGCCGGGATGAAGAACCGCATCCCGCCCTCGGCGTCGTCCTGCCGGTCCCGCCCGATGCGATCGCGCTTCTGCGCCTGCGCGTCCGCCGCGACCTCGATCTCGCGCACGCGCGCGGCCTCGGCGTCGCTCAGCCGGCGGGAGCCGTAGACCTGGAGCAGCTTCACGTCCGGCTTCAGCCGCACCCGGAGCTCGACCGCCGTCGCGACCGGGTCGAGCCGCCTGTCGAGCTCCGTCGCGAGCGCCGGGGCGATCTGGTCGGGATCGCGCAGGTAGTAGTAGCCGCCGGCCCCGTCGCTCGCGACGGCGCTCATCAGCGCGCCGTCGTAGTCGGCGCCGAGCCCGAAGGTGCTCGTCTGGACGCCGCCCTGGAAGGCGTCGAGCGCGAGCCGCGAGAGCCGCTCCGAGCTCGTGATGCCGGCGTTCGCGCGCCCATCGGAGAGCAGCAGCACGACCTTCACGGCGCCGTCGGGAATGCCCGGCTGGGCGGCCTGCGCGTAGCCGAGCTCGAGGCCGCGGCCGATGTTCGTGCCGCCCCTCGCCTCGATGCCGTCGATCGCGGCCTTGATCATCGCGCGCCGCGGGCCGACGGGCCCGTCGGGGATCCGGACCTCGGCGTCGCTCGAGAACGTGACGAGCGAGAAGTCGTCGCCCGCGGCGAGCCGGTCGACGAGCGCCCGCGCCGCGTCGCGCGCCCGCGCGATCGGCTCGCCCACCATGGATCCGCTCACGTCGAGGACGAGGTGCACCGACAGGTGCGGCCGCGCCGCGGGGGCCTGCGCCGTGGAGCGGAGCGCGACGCGCACGTGCACCGGGCCGCCGCCGGGCGGGACCTTCGCGCGCTCGAGGTCCGTGCGCAGGGCGAGCGTCACGCCCTTCGGGACGTCGATCGCGGGCGCGTAGCGGGCGCCGACGTCGCTCACGAGCTCGCGCTCGGCCGGCGGGATGATGCCGCGCGCGACCGCCGACTCGAACGCCGCGAGGTGGCCGCCGCCGGGGCGGTAGGTGGTCGCGAAGCGGCCGTTCGGGTCGATGGCGACACGCTCGGGCGCCGCGGCGCGGCCCGCGCCCTCGGTCGACCCGGCCGCGACCCGCGGGGAGGCGAGCGCCGACGGGTCGCCGGCGCCCGTGAGCCCCTTCGAGAGCGCCCCGTCCGCCGCGGGAGCGCCGGGCGGCCGCGCGGCCTGGGGGATGGCCCCCGCGGCCGTCTGCCCCCCGCGCATCGCCTCGGCGGGAGCCTCCGTCGCCATCGTGGCCACCGCCGGCGCCGCGGACTCCGAGGCCTCCTGCTTGCCGCACGCGAGCCCTCCCGCCGACAGCCCCAGCGCGAGCGCGCCGCCGAGGAGCGCTCGCTTCGCCCACATCATCCCGAGTTCGCTCATGCCTTCTCCCTCCCCGCGGTCCCAGCGGGTGCCCGGTAGACGCGCCAGCGCCGGATCCGTTCTGTCGCGGCGCGCCCGGACGATGCGGCGCCCCCTCGCCGGAGGATATCCGGTGATGGCGACGGGAGAACACCGCCTCGCTAATCCATGAACCTCGGGGGCATGAGCGGGTCGTGCGGGCTCGCGGCGGCGGGCGCCGCGGCAGGCGCCTGGCTCGCTGGCGCCGCGGGCGGGGGCTTCCTCCCCGGAGCGCGCTTCCGGGGCAGCGACAGCTCCAGCTTCGGGGGGAGCGAGCCCGCCTCGGTGATGGAGACCCTCTCCTCGATCGCGTGGCCGCCCTTGAAGACGCGCACCTCGCGCACGCGCCCGAGCGTGCCCGTGAGCTCCACCTTCCCGTCCTTCACGCGCGCCGGCGCCCCGTCGATCTCGACCGAGGCGTCCGCGGGGACGATCTCCAGCTCGACCCGGCGCTCGACGGGCACCTCGGGCGCCGGCGGGGGCGCCGCGCTCGGGGCAGGGGGCGTCCTCGAGAGCCCCCGGGCCCGGAAGACGATGTGCGTGCCGGCCATCGCTGCGCTCGGCGGCGCGCTCGACCACCTCACCGCGAGCGAGCCGAGCCCCGCGGCGAGCAACACGGCGACAGGCACGTGCGCCCAGCGCGACCACCACCGGCGCGGCGCCGGCGCTTCCTGGCTCGCCCGCGGCGCCTCGGTCGTCTCGAGCGCGGGCGCTGTCGCGCCGTCGGTCGACGGTTCCCGCCACCGCTCGGCGGCGCGCCCCGGCGCCTCGGCCGCGCGCCCGCTCCGCGGCGCCTCGGCCGCGCGGCCGCTCCGCGGCGCCTCCGTCGTCTCGAGCGCAGGCGCCGTCGCGGCGACGGTCGACTCGCCCCAGCGTCGCTCGGCGGCCCTCCCCGGCGCAGCGACCGCGTGAAAACTGCGCCGGGGGGCGCGCGCGCCCGCCGGGACCTCGAGCCGCGGCGCGACGATCTCGCGCTCCGACGCCGAGAGCGGGACGAGCATGCCCTTGTCGAGCGAGAGCGGGTCGTCGGTCGGGTCGTCGCGGAGGAGCGGCACGATCGCCTCGAGCATCGCCGAGGCGCTCGGGTAGCGGGCGACGGGCTGGTACTGGAGCGCTCCGTCGACGACCGCGGCGACCTCGGGCGCGACCCACGGCGCGAACTCCTGCACCGGCGTGGGCAGGTCGGCGACGAGGGCGGCGATGAGGTCGCCGAAGGCCTCGACGTCCTCGGTCGGCGTCCGCCCCGCGAGCGCGTGGTAGAGCACGATGCCGAGCGCCCAGACGTCGGTCCGATGATCGATGTCCTTGATGCCGCGCGCCTGCTCCGGGGACATGTAGCGCGGCGTCCCGAGCATGCTCCCGGACCGGGTGAGCCCCGACGTGTCCCGGTGCGGCTCGTGGGGCGGCCTGATCTTGGCGACGCCGAAATCGAGCACCTTCACGAGGAGCCCGGGGCCGTCGTCGCGGCGCGCGAGGAACAGGTTGGCGGGCTTGATGTCCCGGTGCACGACGCCGGCGTCGTGCGCCTTCTGCAGGCCGACGCAGGCCTGGGCCACGATCCGGAGCGCGAGCCGAGGGGGCAGCGGGCCGAGGCGCTGCAGCAGCTGCGCGAGATCCTCGCCCTGGAGGAGCTCCAGCACCAGGAACGGCGCGCCCGTCTCCCCGTCCACGCCCGCGTCGAGCACGCGGACGATGTGCTCGGTCTCGATGGCGCTCGCGGCCCTCGCCTCGCGCTCGAACCGCTCCATCGCCGACCGGCGGTGCAGGATCTCCGCGTTCATGACCTTCACGGCGACGCGGCGCTTCTGTTCCGTGTCTTCGGCCTCGTAGACGGCCCCCATCCCCCCTCGGCCGAGGAGCCGGACCAGGGTGTACCGTCCGCTCAAGGTCTTGCCGTCCACAAGAAAGCTTTACTCTAGAAGATGTAGGCCAGGCCTCAATCCCGATGCTGTCTCGACCCGGGAGTCCGAGCCCCCATTGCTCCCGTGCTGGATTCTTGCAGTCACGCAAGACGGGGCAAACCAGGCCGGCCGGGCCCCCACGCCACGTCAGAACGTGTAGCGCATCCCGATCTTGGGCGCGATCGCGACCATGACCGTGCCGGCAAGATCGCGCCGAGGCCGCCCGCGCCGAGGCCCAGCGAGCACGCTCCCCTGCACTGGACCGAAGCGGCGCCGCCGAACGACGGGAGGAACGCCGGGCCCACGTCGAGCTCGACGAGGGACCGCCCCGGAGAGCGCCCGAGCTCCACGCGCTCCAGCGCGACGGGGACGACCGCGCGCGCGCCGCGGGTGAGGATGGTCGCCCAGTCGCCTCCGGTCAGCGACCCTGTGGTCGTCCAGGTGTCGATCGCCGGGTCGTACAGCTCCGCGCTTCCGGTAGAACCGCCGCAGGTGCGCCTGCGCTGGCCGCGCCGCATGTGAATGAGGTGCTCGCTCGGCCTCGCGCTGGAAGAGGAGGAACCACAGAGGGAACCAGAGAGAAGGAACCACAGAGGCACAGAGGGCACAGAGGGGGAGAGAAGACGAGAAAAAAATCTCTCTTTCTCTTCTGCGTGTCCTCTGTGCCTCTGTGGTTCAAATTCTCCGTGGCTCAGCGTCTCCCCCACCACGGATCACGATCGCCCCCCGGAGGCGCAGCGCGAGGACGGCCTCGCAGGAGCCGGATCAGGCGGGAGAGATCGTGAAACGGGGCGCACGGCCGCGCGCGCGGCCGCCGCCGCGCCTCAGCGCACGTTGATCCGGAGCCTCACCGGGCGGCCGTCGCGCTCGACGACGACGGACAAGCTCTTGTCGGAGCGCATGCGCGAGTAGGCCATCATGGCCTTTTGCGGGTCGGTCAGGTCGATGCTGTTGACCGACTTCACGAGATCGCCGCTCTGCAGCCCGAGCGACTCGAGCACCGATCCAGGCTTGATCGTCATCTTCAGCCCGAGCACCTGGTCGCCTCGCATCTCCGGGATCGCCGCCGAGGTCTGCGTCACGATGTCGGGCTGCTCGAAGATCTTCTCGGCGGCCGAGCGGTCGATGTCGATCTCCATCTCGCCCACCCGCTTGATGCTCGCGGCGATCTCCGGCGGGACGCTGCTCCTGCCGGACCGGCGGGGCGGGGTCGCCCGGGGCGGCTCGGGCGCCTCCGGCTCCGGCTTTTGCTCCGCTTTGTCCTCGCTGCTCTTCTTGCCGAGCTCCATCTGACAGCGCGCGCCCTCCGAGGTCAGCCACACCCGGTCCCACGCGATCTCCTCGACCTTCCGTCCGCCGATCTCTCCGCCGCGCCGCCCGAGCGCCGTGCGCCCGCCTTCGGCCTCGATGGCGGCGAAGGACCATTCCGGGTCGTCGGACAGGGCGATCAGCACGACGCGGCCCTTGTCGCACGGGGGCGCGTGGTAGGGGTCGAGGTGAGAGAGGTCCGCCTGTCCGGCGGGCGCCTCGCCGGGCGGGGGCCTGAGGGGCCCTGTGATCGAGTCGAATGGATTTCGCTCCAGGATCGGCGCCGCGCTCGGCGGCGGGTCGTCGGAGAGCGGCACCCCGGCGGGCGCCGTCGCCCGTGGGGCGGAGGGGGCGCTGCCCCGCGCGATCTGGTGGGCGATGAGATGAGAGATGCCGGAGGCCTGAAAATACGCGGAGACCGCGACCATACCTCCCAGGATGTACGCGAATCCGCGTTTGACGAGCGCGTCGGGGTTCATGGATACCGCTCCTCAGGGCAGGAGCGCGCCGGGCCTCGCCGCGCGAGTGTCCCTTGCCGCCGCGGAGGTCGCGGCAGTGCACGCCCTCGCCACCGGCAAGACCGCGCATCACCGCGAGCACCGACCGTGCCCGCTCAGGGGCGATCGCGGCGGGAGAAGGGGGAGTTCGGCCGGGACACCGACGCGGCTCGGGCCGATCATCGCCCTCGGCGCGCAGGGCGAGGCGGCGATCGCCGTCTCCCGGCGCGTCGCGGGCGACGGCTTTGCACTACTTCAAACACCCCTGGGGCACCCACTTTTCCAGCAAAAACATCGATCTAGGTCGCTCGCGATCGCGGCAAGCGAAGCGCGCTCTGCCCTGGAGATTTGACCCAGCATGGTTTGCCTGTAGCCTGCCGGGACATCGATGGCTGGCAGCGTCCCCGGGGGAGCTCCGGGAGCTCCCGGACCGTCCACTTGCAGCTTTCTTGTGAAGAGGCGGAGATGACCTGCGAGCACAGGACACCCCTGGGCGCGGCACCAGGGTGCCGGGCGGGCATCGTCGCGCCCTGCCGGGGCGGCGAGCTCCGGCGCGACAGAGGAGCGTCATCATGAATCGATCGTGGACCGTGGTGCTCAGGTCGTTGATCCCCGTCCTCTCGGCCGCGCACGTCGCGTGCGGCGAGGCCGGCACGGATCCCGGCGGATCTGGAGGTACGCGCGGGGACTCGCCCGACGTATCGAGCCATGCGACATCGACCTCCGCCTCGTCGACCTCCGCCTCGTCGACCTCCGCCTCATCGACCTCCGCCTCGTCGGCTTCCGCCGGAGGGGTCCCCGACATCTGGATCCCGGCGATCGACACGTCGTGGCACTGGATGATCGACCACGCCCTCGATCTGAACGATCCGAAGGACATGGGCCTTGTCGATCCCACCGGAGCGCCCCTCGATACGCCGCCTCCTACCGTCTATGACATCGACTGGGAGTACACGTCGGCCGAGACGGTGGCGGCGCTCCACGCGATGGGCGCGAAGGTCATCTGCTACGTCGACGTCGGCGCGTTCGAGGACTACCGGCCGGACGCCGGCGACTTCCCGGAGTCGGTCAAAGGCAAACCGGACCACCACTGGGAGGGCTCGTTCTGGCTCGACATCCGGCAGATCGACGTCCTCGGGCCGATCATGCAGGCCCGGTTCCAGGTCTGCAAGGACAAGGGCTTCGACGCCATCGAGCCCGACGAGGTCGACGGCTACGCCAACGACTCGGGGTTCCCGCTCACCTACGAGGACCAGATCGCCTACAACCGCTTCATCGCGGATCTCGCCCACGGAATGGGCATGTCCGTCGGGCTCAAGGGCGACATCGAGCAGGCGGAGGACCTGTGGCCCTACTTCGACTGGACGCTGAACGAGCAGTGCTTCGAGTATGAAGAGTGCGAGATCCTCGTCGACACCTTCCTGGCGAACGGCAAGGCCGTGTTCGAGGTGGAGTACGACGATCCGTTCTCGGGTCACATGACCGATCGGTCGCTCTTCTGCGACCAGGCGAACGCCTGGGGCTTCAACAGCATGGAGATGCCGCTCTACCTCGACGGCGGCCGCTGGCCCTGCCGGTGACGCCCCCCGCGGGCGCGCTCGGCTACACGCCTCACGCGTCGTTGCGCGCCTCATGCGTCGTAGAGCAGCACCTCGACCTCGGCGCCCTCCACCACCGCCTCCTCGTCGCCCGGCACGAGGACCACGCCGTCTGCGCGCGTCGTCGACGACAGGATCGACGCGCCGCTCGTCGCGATAGGGAACACCCTGTCGCCGTCGACGCGCACCCTCACGTAATCGACGCGCCCCGCCTGGGAGACGATCTTGCTCGCCACCACGCACCGCCTCCGGCGGTGCGGCCACGCGCGCGGCAGCCCGCCAAGGGCGCGGATCGAGGGGCCGGCGAAGAACTCGTAGGCGCACAGGCACGACACCGGGTTGCCCGGCAGCAGGAACACCGGGAGCCCGCCCGGCAGGAAGCCGAACCCCGCGGGGCCCGCCGGGCGCATCGCGACGCCGTGGACCGAGAGCTCGCCGAGCTCCGCGAGGACCAGCGGCGCGTGGTCCTCCGGGCCGACCGACGAGCCGCCGGAGACCAGCACCACGTCCGCGCCCGAGCCGCCGGCCGATGCCAGCAGCGCGCCGCGCACCGCCTCGCGCCGGTCCGGGACGTACTCGACCGCGACGTCCGCGGCGCCGTCGCGCCGCGCGAGCGCCGACAGCACGAGGCTGTTCGCGTCGACGATGCACGGCCCGCTCGGCAGGCTCCCGGGCGGCAGGAGCTCGTCGCCGGTGATCAGGATCCGCACCGACGGCCGGCGCACGACGCGCACCTCGGCGACGCCGGTCGAGGCGAGCACGCCGACGTCCTGCGGGCGCAGCCGGCGCCCGGCCGACACGACAGGCTCGCCCGCCATGACGTCCTCGCCGATCGCCGCGACGTGCTTGCCCGGCGGCACCGGCGCGCGCACCCGCACGACCTCCCCGCCGCTGCCCGCGGCCTCCTCGGCGTGCTCCACCATGAGCACCGCGTCGGCCCCCTCGGGCGCCGGCGCGCCTGTCGTGATCCGCACCGCCTCGCCCGGGCGGATCGCGCCCGCGTGGGGGCGCCCGGGGAACGACGCCCCCACGAGCGCGAGCTCGACCGGCGCGGCGGCCGTCGCGCCGGAGGTCGCCTCGCTGGCGAGCGCGTAGCCGTCCATCGCCGCGCGGGCGAAGTGCGGCACGCTGACCCGGGCGCGCACGAGCTCGGCCGCGACCCGCCCGGCCGACGCCGCGATCGGGACCGGCTCGTCGCCGAGCCGCAGGATCCTTTGCTCCAGGACATCGAGCGCGCGCTCGACCGTCGCGCGCTCGCGGAAACCTCGCATCCGGACGTCGCGCAAGGGGGGCTCCGTGCTGCAGGGCCGCTCAGCCCGCAGCGGAGGTATCGAGCGCGCCGCGGTAGATGTCGTCCACGGCGAGCACGCCGTCGATCGACGCGAGCCGCGCGCGCTCGCCCGGCCCGGCCTCGTACAGCGTCCACGAGCCGTCCTCGTTGCGCCGGAAGACCTCGATCCTCCGCTGCGCCTGCGAGACGAGCACGTACTCCTTCAGCGACGGGATGCGGCGGTAATGGGCGAACTTCTCGCCGCGATCGTACGCCTCGGTGGAGTCCGACAGCACCTCGACGAGCACCAGCGGGTTGACAACGGCGTCCCTGTCCTCGGGGTCGTGCGTCAGCCGGCCGCAGACGACGGCCACGTCGGGGTAGGTGGCGAGGCCGGTCTCGAGCACGCGCACGCGGAGGTCGGACGAGAACACCTCGCAGGGGCGCCGGTCGAGCTGCGCACCGAGCGCCACGGTCACCCGCGCCGCGAGCCGCGCGTGCTCCGGCGTGCCGCCCGCCATGTCGAAGATCTCGCCGCGGAGGTACTCGTGCTTTGTCGGGCTCGCCTGCTCCTGCTCGAGGTACTCGGCGTAGGTGAAGGAGAGCTTGCGGGCGGGCGCGTTCACGTCGGGACCTCTCCCGGCAGTATGGCACGGGACAAGCCCCTCCGGGGCCCGCTCGCGTCCCGCTCGCGCCCGAGCCTTACCGCCGCTCGCCCCGCCGCGGCCGGCTCGCGTCCGAGCCCTTACCGCCGCTCGCCCCGCCGCGGCCGGCTCGCGTCCGAGCCCTTACCGCCGCTCGCCCCGCCGCGGCCGGCTCGCGCGCCGGAGCGGCGCGATCAGCGCGAAGGCGCCGAGCGCCATGACCGACAGCTTCGGCCCCCGCTTCTTCCGGGCGCTCGCGCGCCGCTCGCCGGCGACCGAGCAGTCCTCCGACTCGGCGGAGTCGTCCGAGCCCCCGCTGCAGCCGTCGTCCTCTGCGTAGTACTCGTCCTCGGACTCCGGCTCGCTCGTGTCCCCGCTGCAGCCGTCGTCCTCCGCGTAATACTCGTCCTCACTCGTGTCCCCGCTGCAGCCGTCGTCCTCCGCGTAATACTCGTCCTCGGGCGCCGGCTCGCTGGTGTCTCCGCTGCAGCCGTCGTCCTCCGCGTAATACTCGTCCTCGGGCGCCGGCTCGCTGGTGTCCCCGCTGCAGCCGTCGTCCTCGTACTCCTCTTCGTCGTAGACGACCTCGCCCTCGGAGTCGTCCACGACCACCGTCTCGGCGGTGCCGCCGCAGCCGCAGCCCATGTCGGCGGCCGGCTCGTCGTAATAATAAGGGTCATCCCCGCCCGACGGCCCGCCGGTCGTGCTCCAGCCGCCGGTGCTCGGCCCGCCGCCGAGGCCCCCGGGCCCGCCGCCCGACGAGCCGCCGGGGCCGGCGCCCGCGCCGCCGCCCTCGCCGGAGCACTCGTCCAGGCGGAGGTTGCCGGCCCGCACGATCGGCGCGACCGACGGGCCATCCCCGAAGACAAGCGGCCAGTCCGCGCCGGACTGCCCTGCCGCGAGCCGGAGCGAGACGCGCGTGAGCCACACCGACGACGGCGCGAGGCCGGAGAGCCCGACCGCGAGGTCGTCCGCGATCGGCCCGCAGCGCAGGAGCTCCGGGTCCGTCTCGTCCCGCCGCGGCGACTCCGCGCAGTCGGCCGCGCCGTCGACGACGCCGTGCTCGGCGCGCGGGCAGCTCGCGGCGACCTCGAGGCTCGACGCCAGCGCGGCCGCGGCCGCCGCGGCGCACGACCCCGGCCCGTCGGGGAGGTCGCCGTACGCGTCCGCGCGCTCGAAGTACGCAGCGATAACGCTGTCCACGCTGTCGCTGCCGATCGCGAGGCTGCGGCTCAACGCCTCGTGCCCCGCGCCCTCGACGAGCGCCCCGTCGGGCCCCGCCTCGGCGAGGGCCTCGGCGCGGAGCTCCACGTAGTCGCTGCGCTGCGCGCTCGCGTCCCACGTCAGCGAGGCCGGCGGCAGCGTCACGGGCGCAGCGCCCGACAGCGCGCCCCGGCCGTCGCCGAGGAGCCACGCGGTCACGAGCACGTCGCCGTCGCCCGCCCGGGTCAGCGACAGCGGCAAGAGCGGCGCGCCGCCGCCCATCGCGACGCGCAGCGTCCTCGTGATCGCCGGCCCGCCGGGCGCGTCGAACCGGGCCGCCGCGAACCGCACCCCCTGCAGCGCGCCGAGCTGCGCTGCCGTCTCGGGGGAGAGCGCGAGCCCGGCCGACGCCGCCCACTGCGCGACGGCGTCCGCGTCCGCGAGCACCGTCACCTCGACGGGCTTCAGCGTCGGCTCGTGGGCGAGCTGCCCGGTCATGTCGAACGGCGCCGGCGCGCCCTCCTCGCCGGGGCAGGAGGGGGCGGCGCCCTCGGGCGGGAGCACGCGGGGCGCTGTCGCCGCCTCGAGCGCCTCGAGCCACGCGTCGGAGCTCACGTCGATCGCCGCGAGCGGCGGCACCGGCACGACGAGCGCCACAGGCCCGCTCGCGCCCTGGAACCGCAGGCTCGTCCAGAGCGTCGTGCGCTCCGGCCCCGCCGCGACGGCGACGCGCTGCTCGACCGCCGTCTGCCCGGCGCCGGGCAGCAACGCCCCCGCCGCGAGGGCGTCACCGGCACCGGGAGCGAACGAGGAGAGGAGGACCGCGGGCAGAGCAAGCGCAAGCGACCGTCTGGGCATGCGAGGCCGATTGGCAAGCAGCATGCCCTCATCGTATGCGGGATTCGAGGCCGACTTCCACGCTGGCGAGCCCGGCTGAGAACCGCAGTTCACGACGCTCCAGCGCCACAGCGACCCCGCCGCGCAGGACGACCGTCCGCGCGGGACGCCCGTCGCGCATTCCAGCGCCGCGCGACGGCTCCCCGCCCCGCGGGCGACGCGGCGGATCACGCCTCGTGGACGGCGCGGGCGGCGCGGCGGATCACGCCTCGTGGACGGCGCGGGCGGCGCGGCGGATCACGCCTCGTGGACGATGACGATGTCGTCGGGGTGGAGGTGGCAGAACACCCTGTCGCCGGCGTGGAGGGCCGCCTGGCCGGAGCTCTCGTTGGCCACAACGGCGGTGAGCGCGAGCCCGGAGTCCGTCCGGAGCCGGAGCTGGTCGGTCGCGCCCTTGAACAGCTCGTCCTCGACGTGCGCCTCGAAGCAGTTCTCGAAGGCGGCCTGCCGCTCCTTGCGCAGCGCGACCTTCTCCGGCCGGATCGAGATGAGCGCGCTGTCCGCCCCGGCCGCGAGGTGCTCGGCGTTCACGAGGAGCTCGATCCCCCCTTCGAGCTGGACCTGCGCGCGCTCGCCGCTCCGCGAGAGGACGGCCGCGCGGAGGATGTTGGCCTGACCGATGAAGTTCGCGACGAACGTCGTCTTCGGGCGGTGATAGATCTGCGACGCGTCGCCGAGCTGCTCGATCCGGCCCTTGTTGATCACGGCGATGCGGTCGCTCATGGTGAGCGCCTCTTCCTGGTCGTGGGTCACGAACACGAACGTGATCCCGAGCTTCTTCTGCAGCGCCTTGAGCTCCACCTGCATGGCGTGCCGGAGCTTCGCGTCGAGCGCGGAGAGGGGCTCGTCGAGGAGCAGCACCTTCGGCCGGCACACGATGGCCCGCGCGAGCGCGACCCGCTGCCGCTGCCCGCCCGAGAGCTGCGCCGGCTTTCGCTGCTCCATGCCCCCGAGCGACACCATCGCGACAGCGGCGCGGACCCGGCTCTCCATCTCCGCCTTCGGGACCTTCTTCATCCGAAGGCCGAAGCTGATGTTCTCCTGCACGGTCATGTGCGGGAACAGCGCGTAGCTCTGGAACACCTGGTTCACGTCGCGCCGGTAGGGCGGCTCGTGCGTGACGTCCTTGCCCTCCAGCAAGACGACGCCGGTCGTCGGCGTCTCGAAGCCCGAGATCATCCGGAGCAGCGTCGTCTTGCCGCACCCGGAGGGGCCGAGCAGCGTGATGAACTCGCCGGCCCTGATCTGCAGATTGACCTCGCTCACGGCGTGGAAGCTGCCGAATCGCTTGCTGACCGCGCGGAGCTCGACCATCACGTCCATCGATTCACCCAATTCACCTCGGGGGGCCGGGAGATCCTCAGCGCTCCGGCTCCTTGCGCAGGCCGAGCAGGAAGAACACGGAGAACAGGAGCAGCAGCGTCATGCCGAGCGCGGCGCCGAACGGCCAGTCGCGCGCCTGCCCGAACTGGTTCTGGATCACGTTGCCGATCATCGGCACGCGCGCCCCGCCCATGAGGTCGGTGATCGCGAACATCCCGAGCGCCGGGATGAACACGAGCAGCACCCCCGCCAGGATCCCCGGGCGGGTGAGCGGGACGATGACGTGGGAGAAGGCGGACACCGGCCCTGCGCCGAGGTCGAACGCCGCCTCGATGAGCGCGTTGTCGAGCTTCTCGACGCTCCCGTAGATCGGCAGGATCATGAACGGCAAATACGAGTAGACGAGCCCGATCACCACCGCCGTCGGCGTGTACATGATGTCGAGCGGCGCCGAGATGATCCGCAGATACTGGAGCACCGCGTTGAGGAGCCCCTCCGACTTCAGGATGGACATCCAGGCATACGTCCGGATGAGGAAGCTGGTCCAGAACGGCACCATGACCAGCATGAGCAGCTTGTTCCTCACCCCCTCCCGCGCCCGGCCGATGAAGTACGCCACCGGATAGCCCGCGACGAGGCAGATCGCCGTGGTGATGCCGGCGTAGCGGATCGAGTTGAGCAGGATCTTGAGGTACGTCGCGTCGAGGACGCGCGCGTAGCTCGACAGCGAGAACCGGAAGACCACCTGCCCGAGCTCGTCCCGCTCGCAGAAGCTGTAGACGAGCATGATCGCGGTGGGCGCCACGACGAAGGCCGCCAGCCACAGGAGCAGCGGGGCGAGCAGCAGCCAGCCGAAGACACCCGGCCGCCGCCGGGCGCCCTGGAGCTCGACGACCTGCCCCGTGGCCGTGTTCATGACGCCCCGCCGCTCACTGCGCCGCCTTGAGGTCCGTCACCAGCTTGTCCACGTCCGCGGCCGCCTTCCCGATGTCGTGGAACGTCTCCATGCCCGCGAGCGGCGGGTAGCTCGCCGGGTTGGCGAGCTGCTCGGGCGTGAGCAGCTTGCGCGCCTCGGCGTTCGGGTTCGTGTAGGGGAACTTGTCCGAGATGAGCTTGCTGACCTCGGGGCGGAGGATGTAGTTCATGAACATCTCCGCGCCGATCTTGTTCTCGGCGCCGTTCGGGATCGCCAGGCTGTCGATCGCCTTGTGCGTCCCCTCGACGGGCAGGACGAACTGGAACTTGTTCTTGTCCTCCTGGTAGAGCAGGGCCGCCTCCCCGCTCCAGACCACGCCGATGTCGACGTCGCCGTTGAGCAGCGCCGTCTTCGGGCTGTCGGAGTCGAACACCTTCACGAGCTTGATCCACTCCGCGAGCGTGGGCTTGATCTTCTCGAGGTTCTCCGGCGTCACCTTGTTCACGTCGAGGCCCATCGTCAGCATCACCCAGGAGACGATCTCGCGGGCGTCGTTCAGGGCGACGATGCGCCCCTTGTGCTTCGGCTGGAAGACGTCCTTGAAGCCCTTGATGGGCTCCTTCACCTTCTCGGTGTTGACGACGATGCCGACGGTCGTCCCCATGTAGGGGACCGTGTACTTGAGCTCCGGGTCGTGCGGCTGGTTCCTGAACGCGGGCGCGATGTTCTTCAGGTTCGGGATGCGCGCGTGATCGATCGGCTGGAGCTTGTTCTGCTTGATCAGCGCCTCGACCGCGTACTCCGACGGCTGGATGAGGTCGTACCGGGTGCTCCCCGCGAGGAGCTTCGACAACATCTCCTCGTTCGAGGCGAAGGTCTCGTAATTGACCTTGATCCCCGTCTCCTTCGTGAAGCCGTCCAGGACCTCCTGCGGGATGTACTCGGACCACCCGAAGAGGTTGAGCTCCTTCCCCGGCTTCGGCTCGGCCGCCGGCCCGCTGCCCGGGGCGGCCGCCTGCGGCGACGGGCTCTCCTTCTTGCCGCAGCCGAGGAGGGCCATGAGGGGGACGACCATCAGTATCAAGAGCGCTGAGATGCGTTTCATCGGCCTTCTCCTTGTCTTGCCTGCGCCGGCGCAGGCGTCCGCCTTCAGCCCTCGTCCGGGAGCCGCCTCGACGTGCCCTTCAGCGACTCGGCGACCACGACGAGCATCGCGGTCGCGACGATGAACACGGTCGAGATCGTGTTCAGCATCGGGTTCAGGCCGACCTTCGCCATGCCGAACACCTTGATCGGCAAGGTCTCGGACTTGGGCCCGCGCGTGAAATAGGTGACGATGAGCTCGTCCATCGACAGCGTGAACGACATCAGCGCCCCGGAGATGATCGCGGGCAGAAGATAAGGCACCATGACCAGGAAGAACGCCTTGAGCGGGGTCGCCCCGAGATCCAGGGCGGCTTCCTCGAGCGACGGGTCGAGCCCGGCGAGCCGCGCCTGGACGGCGATGAGCACGAACGGGAAGCAGAAGGTGATGTGCGAGATGATCACCGTCGTGAAGCCGAGCTCGACCTCCGCCGTCTTGAAGAAGATGAGCAGGCTGATCCCCATGATGATCTCCGGGATGATCATGGGGATGAAGATCAGCGTCGTGATCGACCGGAGCGCGGGGAACCTGTAGCGGTAGAGCAGGAAGGCGCCCGCCGTGCCGAGGACGACCGAGAACGCCGTGGTGATCCCGGCGATGATCACGCTGTTGCTCAGCGACTCGATGAGCGGCGACCGGCGCTCGTCGCCGAGGTGCGCGATGAGCTCGCCGAAGAGCTGCCGGTACCACTTGAAGGTGAACCCCTCCCAGACGACGCTCAGCCGCGAGTCGTTGAACGAGTACGCGACGAGGAGCAGGATCGGCAGATACAGATAGAGGAGGACGAGGCCGCTCCAGCCGCCAAGGAGCAGATTCGACAGCTTGATGCCCGACAACGTCCGGAGTCGCATGCGGCGGCCTCGCAACCTCCCGCGGTCGCCGCGCGAGCTTATCGCCGGCGGAACGCCGGTTGCAACTCATAGAAGGACGAAGAGAGAAGGGGCGACGAGGCGACGGAGGACGACGAGGCGACGGCGGGGGCGACGAGGCGCGGCGAGGCGGGCCGGCGTCCCGGAGAGGCCCTTGACACCGCACTCTCCTCCGCTTACCGGCCCTGCATGACCGGACCGGCGCGCCGGCCTTCAGGTGAGGCCCCGTGAGCACTCCCCGCATCTGGACCATCGAAGAGGCGAACGCGCTCGTCCCGCAGCTCTCGTCGCTGATCGGCCGGCAGCTCGCCCTGGCGGGCGAGATCGAGCGCTGCTGGCGGGAGCTCGTCGACGCCGTGCAGAGCCCGGCGGCGACGCCCGACCAGCTCGTCGCGCTGGCGCGCACCGGCAGCGAGCAGGCGCGGGCCCGCGAGCGCGAGCTCTCCGAGAGGATCGCCGCCTACGAGGCCGGGTGGCAGGAGGTCGAGGAGCTCGGGGTGGTCGTGAAGGACCAGCGCATCGGCCTGTGCGACTTCTACGGGCGCCTCGACGGCGCGCTCGTGTGGCTCTGCTGGCGCTACGGCGAGCCGGCGGTCGAGCACTACCACGCGCTCGAGGCCGGCTACGCCGGGCGAAAGCCGATCACCGCGGCCAAGCGCCGGCAGCTCCTCAACTGACGAGGCCCCCCGTGATCGATCGACAGAGAGCGGCCCGGGCCATCGAGGAGTTCCTCCGCGCGCTCGGGCGCGACGTCGAGGGGGAGCTCGCGGGCACGGGCGAGCGGGTCGCCGACGCGTGGGCGGACGACCTGATCGAGGGCGAGGCCATCGACGCGGCCGCCGTGCTGCGCGAGGGGGCCATGGAGACCGGCCCCTTCGAGCGCGGGCTCGTCGTCGCCCGCGACCTCGCCGTCACGACGATGTGCCCGCACCACCTCTTGCCCGGCCACGGCACCGGGATCGTCGCCTACCTGCCGGGCCCGCGCGTGGCCGGCATCGGCACGATCGCGCACGTGCTCGACGCGCTCGCCCGGCGGCTCACGCTGCAGGAGCGCATCGGCGGGCAGCTCGTCGACCTGCTCGTGCACGAGCTCGGCGCGCGCGGCGCGCTGTGCAAGCTCGCGCTGACCCACACCTGCCTCATCGCCCGCGGCGAGCGCAAGGCCGGCGCCCTCATCGAGACGGTCGCCGTCGCGGGGGTGTTCGCGGAGCCCGGGCCGGAGCGCGACCTCGCGTTCGCCGCCGCGCTCTCCGGGGGCAGGGCGTGACCGGCGTCGGGGTCGTCACGGGGCCGAGCCGCGGCATCGGCCGGGCGACGGCGCTCGCGCTCGCGCGCCGCGGCCTCGCCGTCGCGCTGCTCGGCCGCCCGAGCCCGCAGCTCGACGCGGTGACCGACGAGGTCCGCCGCCTCGACGTCGCCGCGCTCCCGGTGCCCTGCGACGTCGCCTCCGAGGAGCAGGTGGCGCGCGCCGCCGCCGAGGTCGTGGCGTGGCTCGGCGCGCCGCGCGTCGTCGTGAACAACGCCGGCATCGTCCGCCGCGGCGCGCCCCTCCACGAGACGGCGCCCGCTGTCTGGGACGAGGTGATCGCGGTCAACCTCCGCGGCCCCTACCTCGTCTCGCGCGCCTTCCTCCCGTCGATGCTGGCGCAGGGCCGCGGCCGGCTCGTCCACGTCGGCAGCATCTCCTCCACCATCGCGTCGCCAGGCAACGCGTCGTACGCCGCGTCCAAGTGGGGCCTCGTCGGCCTCTCGAAGAGCCTGGCCGAGGAGCTCCGCGGCAAGGGGCTCCAGTCGATCGCCGTGCTCCCCGGCTCGGTCGACACCGACATGCTCGTCGGCAGCGGGTTCCCCCCGCAGATGAGCGCCGACGAGGTGGCGCAGCTCATCGTGTACGCCGCGCTCGACGCCCCCGACGCCGTCACCGGCTCGGCCCTCGAGATGTTCGGCTGACCTGCGCCGGGCGCCTCCCGCGACCTGCGCCGGGCTCCCCCTGCCGAGCCCGGTGTGCGTGGCGCCGCCACACCCGGCGCACCTGCGTGCTAGCCTCTGGGCCGTGGAAACGACGCCTCCGCGACCGGGCGATCTCACCGCCGCCTTGCCCGAGCTCCCGCTGTTCCCGCTGCCGCAGACGGTGCTCTTCCCCGGCGCGCTGCTGCCGCTGCACGTCTTCGAGCCCCGCTACCGGGCGCTCGTGCGCGACGCCCTCGAGACGCACCGCATCCTCTCGGTCGTGCTCATCACGGACACCCGCGCCGTCGACGCGCACGGCCACCCGGCGATCGCGGGCGTCGCCGGCGCCGGCGAGATCATCGACCACGCCGAGCTGCCGGGGGGCCGCTACAACATCGTGCTGCGGGGCCGCGCCCGCGTCCGCCTGGCCGAGCGCCCCTTCGTGCCGCCGTACCGCACGGCGGCCGCCACCGTCCTCGAGGACGAGCCCGGCGAGGTCTCGGCCCAGGACCACGCCGCGCTCATCTCGACGGCGGCCTCGTTCGCCTCGCTCGTCCGCGAGCGCGACCACAGCTTCGAGCTCCGTCTTCCGCGCGACGCGGCCGCCTCCCTCGTCGTCGATCTCTGCGCGCACCACCTGATCCTCGACGCCCGCGAGCGGCAGGCCGTGCTGGAGACCCTGGACGTCGGCGCGCGGGTGCGCCGCGTGACGGAGGCGCTCGCCCTCCAGCAACTGGCGCTCGCCACCGCGACCCGCGACGTCAACTGAACGAGCCCGGCAGGGCCCGATCGCGCGCTGCCCGCGCGGGGGCACCTGAACACGGGTCCAGAAGCGGTGTCGAGCGGGGTGCGGGCGGGCCAAGATCGGGTAGGCTGCGCCGCCTATGGCGACCTCTCGTTCAACGGAACCTGCTGCCCCGATCATCGTGAAGCACCCGGGGTGTCCCCAGTGGGGACTCGGATACCTCGTCGAGGAGCGCGACGAAAAGCGCTTCTATGACTTCGAGGACGGCCACAATCACTCGATCGCCAAGGCTTTCTGGTCGAAGCTCGAGCCGGTGCAGCTCGGCGACGACGAGGCGAACGCGCTCGAGGCGAGGATCCGCGGCCTCCGTGATCGTCCGGCCGCCGCCGCCAAGAAGCAGCGCGCCCGCGTCGTCGCGCCGCCGGTGACGAGCTTCGACGAGCAGGTCGCGAGCTTCGAGTCGCAGTTCGAGGGCGGGTTCGGCGGCCCGCATTTCATCGCCGAGGAGCGCGGCGCCGCGGGCGCAGACGCCCAGAGCGGCGCGAAGAAGAAGAGCAAGGCCTACAAGCAGGGCGCCATCGAGACGGCGCGCGCGCTGCTCGGCAAGGGCGAGCTCGAGGCGCTGCTCGCCGCGGGCAACCTCGCCGATTTCATGGAGCGGATCCACAAGGTCCACAAGGCAGCGACCGGCCTCCTGCACCCGCTCGGCGACCTCATCCCCTTCAACAAGATGCCGGCCGAGCACCACCGCGCCTACGCCGAGGCGGTCGTCGATCTCCTCCACGGCACGGGCGACCACGCCGCGCGCTTCGACCGCCTCGCCGGCGTGCTCGCGGAGGCCAAGGTCGCCACGTGGCCGCTCGCGACGATCCTGAGCGCGCTCATGTACCCGGAGGAGCACGTGTTCGTGAAGCCGTCCTTCTTCGAGAAGCAGGCCGCCGTGCTCGGCTTCAACCTCGCCTACGACCGCGCGCCGAGCGCCGAGGGTTATGCCCGGATGCAGTCGCTCGCGCGCGACCTCGAGCGGCGCCTGCGCGAGCGCGGCCTCGCGCCGCGCGACCTGATGGACGTCTACGCGTTCCTCTGGCGCACGATCTCTCCGCCCAAGCCGTCCGCCAAGTCCTGACCTCCGGCCCCGCGCCGCCCTGCGCCACGCCGCGCAGGGCGGCGGTCGAGGGCCCTCGACGCGCGGCCGCGGCCCGCTTATGCGACGCCTCGAGGGAGGTGTCGCGTGAAGGCAGCCGTGCTCGAAGCCGTCAAGAAGATCACCGTCCGCAACGACGTCGCCCCGCCGCAGATCGGGCCGCGCGACGTCCTCGTCCGCGCGAAGGCGTGCGGCATCTGCGGGACGGACGTGCACATCTGGGAGGGCGATTTCTTCCCGACGTTCCCGCTCATCCCCGGGCACGAGGTCGCCGGCGAGGTGGTCGAGGTGGGCGCCGAGGTCGCGGACCTCAAGCCGGGCGATCGGGTCATGGTCGACCCGACGGTGACCTGCGAAGAGTGCCACTTCTGCATGATCAACCGGCAGAACCACTGTCTGAAGTGGAATGCCGTCGGCGTCACCCGGGACGGCGGCTTCGCCGAGCTCGTCCGGGTGCCCGCGAAGAACTGTTATCGCTTCGAGCGCGTCTCGTTCAGCGAGGCGGCGTTCTGCGAGCCGCTCGCGTGCGTCGTGTTCGGCCAGGATCGCGCGCGCATCGACATCGGCTCGGAGGTGCTCGTGATCGGCGCGGGCCCGATCGGCCAGCTCCACCTCCAGGCGAGCCGCGCCAACGGCGCCGCCGCGGTCACGGTCGTCGACGTCGTCGAGTCGAAGCTCGACCTCGCCCGCCAGCACGGCGCGACCGAGGTCGTCGTCGCCGACAACGCGGTCCAGGCGAAGCTCAGGAAGATCGCGCCCTACGGCTTCGACGTCGTGATCGACGCGACGGGCGTCGCGCGGGTGCTCGGCGACTCGCTGCAGTACGTCAAGAACGGCGGCCGGTACCTCGTCTTCGGCGTGTGCGGCCCGCACGACAAGATCGAGGTCTCCCCGTTCGAGATCTACCGGCGCGATCTCGAGATCATCGGCAGCTTCGCCATCCGCAGGACGTACGACCGCGCCTTCAAGCTGATGGAGCGCGGGGCGGTCGACGTAAGGAGGCTCCTCTCCGAGGCGATGCCGGTCGAGGAGCTCCCGCGCGGGCTCGAGATGATGAAGAAGGGCACCGCGCCGATGAAGCTCCAGGTCGTGTTCTAGTCGTACACCTCGCTCCCTTACTTTTCGAAAAGGACGCTCTCCATGGCCATCGTGATCGGAATCGACGTTGGGACCAGCGGCCTCAAGGCCATCGCAATCGAGACGGAGCGCGGCGCGGTGGTCGCGTCGGCGCACCGCGAGTACCCGCTCTCCACCCCGCACGCCGGGTGGGCCGAGCAGGATCCGGAGGACTTCGCCGCCGCGTCGCTGAGCGCGCTCGGCGAGCTCGCCCGCGCGCTCGGCCCGCGCCGGGACGACGTGCGCGCGATCGGGCTCACCGGGCAGATGCACTCGGCCGTCCTCCTGGACGAGGCGCAGGCCGTCATCCGGCCGGCGATCCTGTGGTGCGACACGCGCACCACGGCCGAGTGCGAGGCGATCCGCGCGAACCCGAAGGTGGGCGACGCGGGGCTCGCGCGGCTCGTCGGCAACCGCGCGCTCGAGGGGTTCACGCTGCCGAAGCTGCTCTGGCTGCGCGAGCACGAGCCCGAGGCGTTCGCCCGCGTGCGCGTGGTGCTGATGCCGAAGGACTACGTCGGCTTGCGGCTGACGGGCGAGCTCGGGACGGACGACAGCGACGCGAGCGGCACGCTGGCGTTCTCGCCGGGCGATCGCGCCTTCAACGCCGAGCTGCTCTCGGCGGTGGGGGTGCCGCGCGCGGTCTTCCCGAAGTCGGCGCCGTCGAACGCGCCGCTCGGCCGGCTCACGCCCGAGGTGGCGGCGTCGACGGGGCTGCCCGCGGGCACGCTCGTCGTGCGGGGCGCGGCGGACAACGCGGCGGGCGCTGTGGGTCTCGGCATCGTGCGGCCCGGCCGGGCGATGGCCTCGGTCGGCACGAGCGGCGTGATCCTGGCGCACACGGACTCGTGGATCGTGGAGCCGGAGATGCGGCTGCACAGCTTCTGCCACGCGGTGCCGGGCCGCTTCTACCTGATGGGCGTGATGCTCGCCGCCGGCGGCGCGCTGCGCTGGTACCGCGACGTGCTGTGCGACGGGGAGCGCATGGGGGCCGAGCTGCGCAAGGTCGATCCGTACGAGGTCATCTCCGACACGGCGTCGACGGCGCGCCCGGGCGCCGGCGGGGTCGTCTTCCTGCCGTACCTGATGGGCGAGCGCACGCCGCACAACGACGCGGCGGCGCGCGGGGCGTTCGTCGGGCTGAGCGCGCGCACGACGAAGGCGGACGTCTCGCGGGCGGTGCTCGAGGGCATCACGTTCGGGCTCGCGGACTCGCTCGGGCTGATGCGCAGCGTGGGGCAGACGAACGGCGCGGCGCCGGTCACGATCGACGAGATCCGCCTGACGGGCGGCGGGGCGCGCAGCCCGTTCTGGCGGCAGCTCATGGCGGACATCTTCGAGGCACCGGTGGCGATCACCACGTCCACCGAGGGGCCGGCGTACGGCGCGGCGCTGCTCGGCGCGGCGGGCGCGGGGCTGTTCTCGTCGGTCGAGGAGGCGGCGGACGCCTTCGTCCATGTCGTCTCGCGCGTGGCGCCGGACCAGGCGCGCGCGGCGCGCTACCGCGAGATCCACGCGGTGTACCAGGGGCTCTACAGCGACCTGAAGGCGCGGTTCCGGGAGCTCGGGAAGCTCGCTTGAGGCGGGCGTGAGATAGGGACGATTTGAACCACAGAGGCACAGAGGGCACACAGGGAGAGAGTTGAATCCTCCCCTCGCCTGTGCCCTCTGTGCCTGTGGTTCGTCTTCTCGCTCTCGTTCGATTCGTCTCACGCCGCCCGCTACGACGTAGATCACTGGAAATAACTGGACATGTCCTCGTCATCGTCCCAGCTCGTGATGCGAACGCTCGGGTCTTCCCGGACGAAGCCCTGAATCAACGACGACAGCTCTTCCCATGCGGTGGAGGCCATCTCGTAGGCTGTGATCCCCAGATCCGGCCCGTCGAACCAGAGCGTGAACTCGGGCACATCATGTCCGCTCGCCTGCCCGATGAAGCCAAACGAATACTGCTTGAACTTCTCATCAAAGCCTCTGAAGGCCTTCGATCGCAGCAGCGGCTCGATATCCTCGCGACGAAAACCGCCGCTGCGCTGCACTCGAAACTCAGTACCCATGATGCACCTCAATGCTTGTGCTTGTGCGGATTACCGCCCTCGCCATGCTTGCGGCCCCTGACCGCGGGCAAATCCTTGGGATTCTTCATGCCGATGTGAGTCTTATCCGGATCCGTGCTCGCGTTTCCACGATCGTCGTACTTGGTCGCATTCTTCGCGCCGCTGCTCTGCTTGTGCACGTGAGCATTATTCGCAGACCCCCAAGGGGCTGTCGCCTTGTTTCCATAAGCGTCTATGCGCACGTATGACCCGTCCGTGTGAACATACTCCGTGGATGTCTGATTACGCTTTGTCTGCGTCCATCCCGAGGTGCTGCCCATTATCTTCTCTACCTGCTCGCGAGATTTACCCTTGAATTGCGGGAGATCCTGGGCAGCAACGAGGCCGAGCTCGTCTGTCACGAGGGTAGGGCTGCCGTTGAAACCAAACAGATCGCTCCCGCCCTCGATGCCCAGCGGGTCCGGCGACAGCCACCGCCCCACGTCCGGATCGAAGTACCGGAACCGCGTCGAGCACAGCCCGGTCTCCTCGTCGGCATACTGCCCGAGCAGCCGGAACGGCGAGCTCACCTTCCCCAGGTGGTTCATCTCGCTGATCGGGTCGCCGTAGGTCTCGACCACCTTGCCCCAGGCCGAGTGCGCCGCCGACCAGGCGACCATCCCCTTGCAGTCGATGAGCTCCTTCGGCGTCCCCAGGTGGTCGTTGACGTACGTGAACACCTCCCCCCGCTCCGCTTGCAGCAGGGGCACGAGCGTCCCGGGCTCGTGCACGAAGCACCGCGCCCCGCACACGCTGTCCAGCTCCGCGGCGATCGCGTCGCCATCCCACAGGAACGTCACCTCCCGAGCCCTGTCGCCCGCCGCGGCGATCACCTCCTTGCGCACCCGCCGGCCCAGGGCGTCGTAGGCCATGCGCACCCGCTCCCCGGACGGCAGCTTCACCTCGCGGAGCCGGTCGCGCACGTCCCAGCCGTAGGTCGTCGTCCGCTCCGCCTCGCTCGCCTTCGGATCCGCGCCCGTCGCGGCGATCTCGCGCTTGCCCACCCGCCGCCCACGCGCGTCGTAGGCATACCTGCCCCGGTCCGTCTGGCGGAGCAGGTTGCCCGGCGCGAGGGTCCACGGCGGCGCTTCCGAGCCCCTCGACCAGCTTGCGCTCTCGCCCGCGCTCGCCCGCGGGTCGAGCCCCTCCAGCGCCTGGACCAGCGCCCCGGCCCCGTCGTACGCGAACACCTCGCGGTGCGCTCCGCGCGTCGCCTCCACGAGATCCCCGCCGCGGCTGTACCGGTACGCTGTCGCCCCCCAGCGCGCGTCGTCGATGCGCGTGACGCGCCCGCCCTCGTCGCGCTCCCAGCGCCGCGTCACCAGCATCCGGGGCACGCCGTCGCCCGGCGTTGGCGCCGTCGCGCGCTGCTCGATCAGCCGGTCCATCGCGTCGTAGCCGCTGTGGATCGACAGCCCCACCGCCGCATTGCGCCGCGCGATCTCGCGGCCCAGGACGTCGCGCTCGATGTCGAGCCGGACGCCGCCGTGCTCCACCGCCGCCAGCGCGTCGGCCGCCTCGTAAGCATACCGCGTCGTCGCCCCGTCCGGCATCACGCGCACCGCGCGCCTGCCGCGCGCGTCGTACCCGTAGCGGATCGCGCGGTCGCCTTGCCGCTCGACGACGATCCGGCCGAGCGCGTCGCGCTCGAACCAGGTCTCCACGCGCTGCCCGTCCTCCTCGATCACGGCGGCGAGCAGCCGCCCAACCCGGTCGCGCCCGTACGAAACGGTGCTCCCGTCGCTGGCCCTCTCGCTCACGACGAGCCCTCGCCGGTCGTAGCCGAACACGCGCCAGCTCTTGTCCGGGTGGTGGATCTCCCGGAGCTTCCCGGCCGCGTTCCAGAAGTACCAGAGCTCCCGCCCGTCGAATGTCTTCTCCTGGATCACCCGCCCCGCGTCGTCACGCGCAAACGAATACACCTCCCCGCGCGGGTTCTTGATCGATCGGAGCCGCTCCTTGCTCGTGTACTCGAAGGTCCACTCCCGTCCTTCCGGGTCCTTGAGCCACGCGAGCACGCCCATGCCCGAATACCCCATCGAGGCCGTGCGCCCGAGCTGGTCCACCTCCCGCACGACGTTCCCCGCGGCGTCCCGGCTCATCGTGATCCTCGACCCATCCGGGAACACGATGCCCAGCGGTCGTCCCATCGTGTCGTACCGCACACGCGTGGTGCGCCCGAGCGCGTCGGTTCGCGTGAGCGCGCGGCCGAGGCCGTCGTACGTATACGTCGTCCGCGCGCCCCGCGCGTCGATCTCGGCGGCGATGTTGTGCTGGGCATCGTGCTCGAAGCCGGTCACGAGCCCCTCGGCGCTGTAGATCCCGGTGAGCCGCCCGCGTTTATCGTACGTCAGCGAGAACGTCTGTCCCGAGGGCAAGATCACGCCCGTGAGCGCGCCGCGCTCATCGTGCGCGAACTGCGTGACCAGCCCGTCCGGCGTCACGCGCCGCGAGAGCAGATCGCTGTCGTCATACTCGGTCGCCGTGACGCCACCCTCCGCATCGACCGATCGAATGTGATTGCCGCGCGCGTCGTACCAGTGCTGCGTCCCGGCGCCGTCGCCGGTCACCTCGGCGACGAGGAACAGGTCCTCGTCATAGGCGCGCTCCTCGATGACAGTCCCATCGGGCAGCGCCTCGCGCGTCATCAGGCCGTCGTCGTTCCAGGTGTACACCCGCGGCTCCTCGCCCTCGACGGCGGTCGTGCGCGCCTTCGGATCGGCGCGCAGCGCGATCTCGTACAGCCCGTCAGGCCCCCCGGTCTTGATGCACCGGCCCGAGTCGCCGTACACGTAATAGAAGCGCACGCCCGTCTTGACCGTCGTGGCGCGCATGCGGTGGTCGCGGTTGTACTCGTAGGTGTCGGCCGCCCCGAGCGCGTCCACGGCCGCGCACAGCAGCCCCGTCGCGCTGTAGCGGTACTCGACCCATTGCCAGAGCCGCCGCTCGCTCCACACCTCGAGGCGCGTGATGCGGCCGCTCGCCCAGGTCACCTTCACCTCGCGCCCGGCCGTATCGACGATACGGCGGAGCTCCTCGCCGCCGTATTCGAGCGCTATCGCATTGCCCCAGGCGTCGCGGATCGACCGGAGCCGCGCGGGCGCACCAGGGGCACCCGCGGAGAACACGTGCGTCAGGCGGGTATCGAAGCTGAAGACCCGGTAGGTGCCATCGTGGTCGCGCGAGAGGCGCAACCGCTCACGGCGGTGGAACGTGCTCTCCCCGGGGGCGACCCTGGCGAAGTAGATGGATCGCCCCTCGCCGTCGCGCAGCACCAGCGACCGCTCTCCCTCGGTGATCCGCTGCTCGAACCCGTGCGCCCAGCCCGGACCCAGGCTCGCCGTCGCGTCGCCGCTGCGCGCCGACGAATAGTACCGCTTCCAGACGAGCGGGATAAGCCCCGGCAGCTGCAGGTCGGTCGCTTGATCCACGACGTGGCCGGTGACCACGTTGACCGGATGCCCGTCCTGGCAGGTGTGCGCGTCCGGCGGCGCCGACGATCGGCCGGGCGGCCCGCTCGCGCCCATATGGCTCGTCCCGCCGCCACCCCCACCGCCGCCGCCCGGCCCTTGGGGCCCGCCGCCGCCCGGCGCCCCCGCCCCGCCGCCGCCTCCACCGCCACCGCCGCCCCCTGCGCCGCCCGCATTGCTCGCCATGGCGCCCGCGCCGACGGTGATCGACTTGTTCATCTGCCCCATGCTGCCGGTGATGCCGGCCATGCCGAGCTCGATGAAGACATTCGGCGCCCCGAGCCAGGGGAAGCAAGGGCCGGCCGTGTTCAGGCTGACGACCTCCTTCAGCGTGCCCGGCTCATTGCCGTGACACGCCTTCATGCAGCCACCGACGGTGAGGATCTTCGCGCCGTTGATCTTCGTGCGCATCGGCGGGTCGATCACCCCCTCGGCCACCGTGCCCATGGTCGGATACGGGATGGGCAGAGGGCTCGGCGCCGCAGGCGTCGTGCACACGCTCACGGCCATTCCGGTCATCTGATGGCCGGACTTCTCGGTGATCGTATCCATTCCCAACGCGGTCACCTTGGCCATACAGCGCCAGGGTATTCGATCGCTGTTCCCCGATCCATGGCCCCCATGGCACGACGCGAATGCCCGTAGAAGCGTGTGGACGGACGGCCAGACGGAGGGGCGCCGCGCTCCGGCTCCGCAGCCGGCCGGGCGATGAGCGCCTACGCCGTCCTCACCCAATGCCGCGGCATTTCCTCCCACCCCGCAGGACAAGCTCCCTCTCGACCTGGGGCGAGCTCGGGCGACGCTGCCCTAAGGCGGCCCTGGCACATAGCAGACGTGCATCCACGGCCGACTCATGGAGTAGCGCGGCTGCACCTCGCTGGAGAGGAGGCGACTCTGCTCGCTGTCGTCCGCGCGGAGCAGCATCCCATGGTGCTCCGCCTTGCCGTCGAGCCAGCGCGCGACGAGCTCGGTCACGTCGAACGAGATGACCCCGAACGCCTCCACGCCGGCCGTGGCGGTGCCAGAGGTCGCGACCGGGGTCGGGTCAAAACCGTTCTCCTCGAAGGAAGCCCAGGACTCGCTCTCGTCCCAGTCCTTCAGCACGCGGTGCACGCTGATCGCCCGCGGCTCACCCCTGCTCACCAGCCTGAGCCCGACGCGGGCGGTGAGCAGCGTGGCCCCTCGGGGGACCGCGTCGAGATCGAAGCGGAGCAGGGCCCTGCGGACCGCATCGGTGCCAGGCGGCCTCCCTACCAGGAGATCGACGCGCTCGCCGAAGCTCTGATCGGGCTTGTCGCTCGCGATGTACGTATCGCGCACCGGACCGGGGGTCGTGCCGCTGCGCCGGATCAGGCGGGCCTCGACCGAGGGTTTCTCGCCGGCGAGCACCTTGTCCAGGAACTCGTCGCGGATGCCGCCAAAGGTGACGCGCCCGATCCCACCCAGGATGTCGCAGAGCTCGTCTCCGGGAGCGAACGAGATGACACCGGCGACGACCTCGACGCCGCCCTGCTGGATCAGCGCGGGGCCACCGCTGTCGCCGGAGCACACCCCGCCACGCTCGTTCGTCTGATCGATCGCGATCAGGAGCGGCGAAACCTCGCTGACGCTCGCCTCCACTCTCCGGCGAATCGTGCTCAACGCCGGGGTGACGCCGTACCCGACGAGCGTGACGGAGCTGCCGACAGCGAGGCCATCCGGCGCGGACGCGAGCGGAATCGGCCTGACGTTGAGCGCCCCCGCGCCCCTGGCCGTCACGACGCAGACGTCGTAATCCAGGTTGACCGACTGCAGGCGACTACCGTAACACGGATGACTCTGGAACGACTCGACCGGAAGGACGAGCGACGGATCGCTGGAGTCGAAGCCGACCCTGATTTGCCTGGGAGGAGAGGACTCCGAGCAGCAGTGCGCGGCGGTGAGCACGTGGACCTTGTCGCCCTCGGCGCTCCGGCGAACGATGGTGCCGCTGCACCGTGCACGGTCCTGGTGCACCGAGACGACCGCCGTGTGCGTGTTGTCCGCGCGCGCGCCGGTGCCGATGACCGCTGGCCGTTCCTCCCCGCCCTCCTCGTCCGAGCCGATCTCGGTCGGCTCGGCGCAGGCCGCCGACAAGAGCACGCCGCTGACCCGCAGGGCCACCGTGAGCGTTCGCATGATGTCACCCTCCCCCAGACCACCGCGCGCACGAGGCCTGTCACCCGCTCGTCCCCACGCGCGCTCGCCCGTCCCCGCTGTCACCAGATCGAGAGGATCTTGCGGACGGATCGCGCGTCGTCAATCGAGCGGACACACGCCCCGGGCCCGCGCGGATCGAGACTCCCCGGACGATCCGGACGATGGGCGTCTACGCCGCCCGCACCCACCCCCGCGGCGTCTCCTCGAAATGCTCCGGCGCGGCGATCCCGAAGGCGCTGCCCTCCGGCTGCCAGTAGTTCCGCTCGATATGGATCTTCTTGCCGTCGATGCGGATCACGTTGAACGCGTTCTGCTCCCCGCGGCCGCGCGTCGACGTCGCCGTCCCGGCCTGGATGATCAGCGTGGAGTGGCCGCGGACCTCGAAGCGCTCCGCCGAGTGACCCGTGTGGCTGAGGTGCAGGTGGCCCGACAGGATGACGTCGACGCCGCAGGCGGCGATGGCGGCCATCGCCTGCTTCGCACGGCCGACGATCTCGTGGGGCGAGTTCTCGGGCAGATCGAACGGGTGATGGGTGACAACCACCTTCGTGACCTCGGGCCCGAGGTCGCACATCCGCTCCCGGATCCCCTGGATCTGGCGCGCGTTGATGCGCCCGTCCTTGATCGTCAGCGAGCGCGCGGTGTTGATGCCGAGGATGGCGACCTCCGCGTCCACATGGAACGGCGAGAGATCGTCCGTGATGTGGCGCCGGTACTTGTCGAGCGGGCGAAAGAACCTGTCGAACAGGTTGTAGAGCGGGACATCGTGGTTGCCGGGCACCACGATCTGCGGCGACGGCAGCGCGTCGAGGAAGGCGCGCGCCTCGGCGAACTCCGCGCTCCGCGCCCGCTGCGTCAGGTCGCCGGAGACGACGATCACGTGCGGCTCGATCCCCCGTATCCTGTCCATCAGCGGGCGCAGGATCGTCTTGTCGACGCGTCCGAAGTGCAGATCCGACAGGTGCACGAGGGTGCGCATTGGAATCATCCCCCCAGCGCGGCGAGCTGGCCCGGTTGGTCCTCCTGCCGCCGTGATCCCGCGCTGATGTCCGACGACAGGGGAACGACGACGCGAAGCGCCGACGGCCGCGCGCGGTAAACGAGCGGCGGCGTCATCCTGTGAACCTCGCCGTCCGCGGCCACGTGGAGGCTTCGGCAAGGCGCCTCGACCCGCAGCTCCGTCGTCCGCAGGACGCTGAAGTCGTCGGCCTTCTGGATGCGCCCTGCGAAGGCGCTGGCGATCAGCTTGACCATCGCCAGGCGGCTCTCCGCGTGCGCCACGCACACGCCGAGCTCGCCGGGGTGCGGCGGGCGCTGGCGGGCGAGGTCGAGATCGCCAAGCTTGAAGTCGCTGTTCGCGACGAACACGAACGGCGTGTCCAGCTCGAGCTCCTGCCCGTCCAGGATGAGCCGGAGCCCGACGCGCTCGTGGCGCCGGATCCCGGAGACGGTCGCCAGCGCGAAGGCGAGCCATTTGTTGAGCCCGCTCCGCTTCCGGAGCGCCTCGCGGCCGCGCACGATGCTCGGATAGATGCCCAGGGTCGAGTTGTTCACGAACACCCGGCCGTTGACCTCGCCGACATCGACCTGGACCCGCCGCCCCTCGACGAGGGTGCGCACCGCGCCCTCCAGGTCGAGCGGCACCCCGAGGTACTTGGCGAAGTGGTTCACCGTGCCGAGCGGCAGGACACCCATCGTCTTGTCGGTCCCGGCCACGGCCGCGGCGATCGTGCTCATCGTGCCGTCGCCCCCGCCCGCGACGACGAGCTCATACGGCCCCTTCGCCGCGCGCCGGGCGAGCTCCCCCATGTGACGGCCCTTCTCCGCGCACAGGAGATCCGCCGCGAGGCCGCTCTCTTTCAGGAGCTCCCCGAGCCGCGCGCGCTGCTCCGCCGCGCGGTTCGACCGGGAGGAGCAGTTCAGGAGGACAGCCACGGATCGTTCCATCACCTTCGAGTTTCCAGCAGGGGGCGAGGGCTCGTGTTCGCCGGACAGCACGGCGGCAGGGCAGGCGCCGTGCGCCGCGCGCCGCACCGAGGCGCGAAGCAAGCCGCGCGCCCGGCCTCTCCGCCGCCTCCGGCGGGGCGAGCTTCGCGGACGGGCGCCGCCGGAAAGGCGCCCCCCGCCGAGCACCTCGCGGACCCCGGCGGAGCGGACAGCCCGCCCGCGGGGCGACCGACGGCGCGGCGGCGCGGTCCCTCGCTGCCTCACGCGGCGCGGGGCGTGGCGGATTGTCACGCCCCCGCGCGGCGCGCTCCCGCGCCTCAGGGCACGCTGCTCGTCGCGTCCGTCTCGAGGCGGGGCCAGGTGAAGAAGAACGTGGCGCCCGCGCCCTTCTCGGACTCGACCCACGCGTGCCCGCCCTTGCTGAGCACGATCTTCTGCACGATCGAGAGCCCGATGCCCGTCCCCTCGATGTTGTCGCGCGGGTTCAGGGTCTGGAAGATCTCCCAGACCTTCTGGTGGTACTGCGGGGCGATCCCGGGCCCGTTGTCCTTCACCGAGAACTCCCAGACATCGCCGAGGTCCCGCCCCCGCACCTCGACGCGCGCGTCCGGGCGGCCGGCGTACTTCAGCGCGTTGCCGATCAGGTTCAGAAAGACCTGCTCGAGCGGCACCCGCTCGGTGAAGAGGGTCGGCATGCCCCCCGCGATCTCGATCGACGCGCCCTCGGGGATCGTGAGCAGCGCGAGCACCTCGTGGATCAGCTTCCGCACCACCACCGTCTGCGGCTTGTCGCGGGCGCGCCCGGCGCGCGAGTAGCGGAGGATGCCGTCGATGAGCGACTCCAGCCGCAGGACGCGCGAGCGCAGGAGCTCCATGTGATGGCGCGTCTCCCCCGACGCCTTGTCGATGAGGTCGTCCTCGATCCACTGCGAGAGGTTCGCGATCGCGCGCAGCGGCGCCTTCAGATCGTGACTCGCCACGTAGGCGAAGCGGTCGAGCTCCTGGTTGCTCCGCTCGAGGGCCTGGATGAGGTTCTGCGCCCTCCGGAACAGGTGCGCGTTGTCCATGGCGATCGCGGCCTGCGCCGCGAGGCCGACGACGAGCTTCTCCGCCCGCTCGGTGAAGACGCCGCGCGCCGGGTGCCCGAAGAACAGGCCGCCGATGACGCTCCCGGAGCGCGAGATCACCGGCACGGCCAGGTAGCTGACCACCGGCAGGTGGCCCTCCGGCATGCCCTTGTAAGGCGGGTTGTTCCCGTAGCGCGGATCCTGCGTCACGTCGTCGAGGCGCACGACGCTTTCTCCGTTGAAGGTCGGCGCGAACACGTGCGTGTTGCGCGGCATCGGGAACCCGGAGAAGTGCTCCCGGGACACGCCCGAGATGGTGTAGAGCGTGTAACTCTTCCCCTCCGCGTTCGTGACGTTGTAGAAGAACGCGCCGAACTGGGCGCCGCTCAGCCGGGTTGCCGCGTCGGTCACCGCCTGCACGAGCTTCTCCAGGTCGAGCTCCGCGGCGATCTGCTTGCCCGTGCGGTTGAGCAGCTCCAGCGTCTCGCCCTCTTCCTGGAGCCTCATTTCCGTCCGCTTGCGCTCGGTGATGTCGAGCACGACCGTCCCGACGCCGACGACGTTCCCGTCCTTCGAGCGCACGGGGGCGTAGTTGACGAGCCACGCGCGCGGCTGGTCCGACGCCCACGTCCACCCCGTCACCTCGGCGGTGAACGCCTCCCCCGTCTCCAGGGCGCGGCGGAGCGGGGCCACGATCGCGTCCCCCATCGCCGGCAGCAGCTCGGGGATCGTCTTGCCGAGGTGCGCCTCCAGGGGGAGCCCGTTGATGTCCGCCAGCGCCTGGTTGAGGCGTACGACCCGGAGGTCGCGGTCGATCACGGCGAGCCCCGCGCTCGTCGCCTGGAAGAAGGCGTCGAGCAGCGCGCAGTCCGCGTGGGAGCCGTGCAGTCCATGGGGATCGTCCTCGAGCAGCGCGCCCCCCGCCGCCCCGCCCTGCCGCGGCGGATCCGAGGCGGGCGCCGCCGCCGCGGGCGGGGCTGGCTCCAGACCCTCCGCGGCGCCACCGTTGTGCGAATCCATGTTCTCCATCGACGTCGTGGCCACCGGCTGCTCCCGCTCGAGCGTGGCGCTCGAGTGCAAAGGCGACTCGGCTGCGTGTCGCCGGACGGTCCCTCCACTTCAGCACGGAGCGACGGACCAGGCGAGACGGGGCGAGAAGAACCCCGCCGGCGGCACGGCGCGTCAGAGGGAGGGGGGTAGACCGCCGCGCGCGCCCGCGCAGCGGAGCTGAGCGTCGAACGACGCCTCGACCAGGCGTCCGCCGGGCGTTACCCCGCGTGCGTTGCGAGGCGGCGGAGCTGCTGCGCCGCGGTCTCGAGGCCGTTGACGAGTCCCTGGAGGAGGTGGGCGACGGCGCTGTCCTTCGCCGCCCGGGTGGCGCGCGCCGGACGCGCCGCGAACCACGCGAGCTCGCCGGCGGCCGCCTCCACCAGAGGCCGGCGCGCCGCGAGCCAGCGCGCGCACCACGCCGCGAGGATCGTCTCCCCCTCGGCCGCGGCGACGTACTGGATGAGCTCGACGAGGTCGATGCCGTGGCGCATCCCGAGGAGGGTGCCGCGGTACGACTTCTCGGCGCTCAGCAGGTGATCCGCGATGCGGTCGCGCAGCGCCGAGAAGACCTCCCCCACCGCGCTTCCGCCCGCGCTGACGGGCAGCCCGCGATCGCCCAGCAGCGCCGGGAGCTCCGCCAGCACCGCCTCCGCGTGGGCCGACACGGCGCGCATCGCGTGCGCCGGCGGCACGTCGCCGAGGCGCTCCGCCTCCACGAGCGGATGGGTCCTCGCCGAGTGCTCCGTCTGGAACAGCTCGCGCACGAGGTTCGCCAGGAACGCGCGCCCCTTCGGGCTCTCCTGCTGCGGCCCGGATTCGTCCTTCTCCGGTCCGCCCCCGTCGATCGCCGCCCCGTTGCTCTGAGCTTGCTGCATGGTCGTTCCCCTCTCCCCTCCTCCAGGCAAGGTCAGGACCCGCCGGCGGCGCGCCGCCGCGCGCCCGTCCTCGTCCGCGCCGCCGTCGTGCGCGTCGTCGTGCGCGCCGTCTTGCGCGACGCCCCTGCCCCGCCGCGGCGCGCCGTGCCCTGCGCGGCGCGGGGGCGGCTGCTCGTCGCCTTCGCGGTCGTCGACCTCGTCGACCTCGTCGACGTCGTCGACGGCGTAGAGCTCGTCGACGTCGGCTTGCGGCCGCGGGTGCCTGTCGCGGAGCGCTTCGCCGCGCTCTTCGTCGCCTTCTTCGCGGCCGGGCGCCGTCCCGGGCTCGCCGCGGCGCTCCGCTTGGCGGCGTTCCGCTTGCGGGTCGCCGCCGCCTTCTTCGCCGCCGCGCTCCTCGCCGCGGCCGGCCGCGCCTTCGACGCCGCGGCGCCCTTGCGGCCGCCCTTCTTCGCCGGCTCCTTGTTCACCTCCTTGCCGACCCCGGAGCCCGACTTCTTCCCTCCGCCGGTCATCTTGTTGACGGTCGCCCAGGCCCGCCGCTCGGCCTCGCCCTCGGGGACCCCTCGCTTCTCGTACCCCTCCTCGATGTGCTCGGCCTGTCGCTTCTGCTTGCCCGTGTAGCTCGATTTGTCGCCTCTCGGCATGGTGCCCTCCTTGCGAGCCTCCTCCGCCGTGCGGGTCTGCCTCTCACGCTGGAAGCCCCGGCCCGGACTGTCGTGCGCGCCGTGAGGGCCCTGCGGACCATGAGAAGAGAAACAGGACCGTGCCTGTGGCCCGGGCCCATCGATGGGCGGAGTCTGACGTCGATTGTTTCGGGAAGGAGCAAACGCGATGCCGTTCACCGGGCGCCATCCCGCCGCCTGACGTGAGTCCGGATTTCCCGTCTCTTGCGGCCCTGCCGCCGCGCCTGTCGCGAGGCCGCGGCGGGGCGCGATCGTGGCAATCGGCCCCGGGAATCGGCTGCGGGTGATGAGGAACGCCCCGGTCGCTCCACGCGAGGAGCGCGCCGGGGCGACGGCTCAGAGCGACTCGAGGTACGCGATGAGGTCGTCGATCTGCGCCGGGGTCAGGCCGGAGACGTCGCCGTGTTTGTCGCCCCCGCACTGCGGATCGAAGCGATCGCGGAGCGTCGCCGCGCAGCCGTCGTGCATGAACGGCGCGCGCCCGGCGATGCCGAGGAGCGAGGGCACCTGGAGGATCTCGTCCTTGCCGACGTCCTCGTTCCGGTTGTTCGTGAGCATCGGGCCGCTGTGGCAATCCGCGCAGGCCACCTTCTTGTCGTGGAAGAGGGCCGCGCCGCGCGCCACGGCGGCGTCGTCCTCGGGCGGCGACGCCGGGAAGGCGGGGAGGCTGTCGATGTAGCGGGCCATCAGATCGAGCCGCCGGGCGCCGGGCTTCGGTCCGCCCATGCGGGAGACGAACACCTCGCCCATCAGGCCGTCGAGGTCCATCAGGTCGCCGCTCCAGTGGAGGGGCGCCGTCTGGAGGATGCCGCCGCCCATGGCCTGGGTCCGCCGCTTCCCCACGGGATCGAAGATCCACGTCCGTCCGTCCTCGTGTCCTTCGGGGTGGCACGACGCGCACGCCACGGCGCTCACGCCGTTCGGCGGGCGGTGGAACATCTCGTGGCCGGTGTCCCGCACGCTCGCGCCCGGCAGCGCGATGGTGCGCGGGTCGAGCCCCCCCACGGCCTCCGGCCCGCGGATCACCTCCAGGGCCGCCGGCTCGCGGAGCTGCACGACGATGTCGCCCCGGCCGTCGATCGCCACGGCGATCGGCTGCCCGCTCACCTGGTGCGGCGTGGCCGCGGGGGCGCAGTTCCCCTCCCCGCCCTCCACGTCGTCGAGGGTCGTGCTCACGACCATGTCGTTGCCGGCTGCC
This sequence comes from Sorangium sp. So ce1335, assembly GCF_051521615.1. Lineage (NCBI taxonomy): Bacteria > Pseudomonadati > Myxococcota > Polyangiales > Polyangiaceae > Sorangium > Sorangium sp. So ce1335. The sequence goes on along the minus strand of NZ_CP150363.1, from coordinate 12,868,355 downwards.
ACCACGGCCACGCGCTTGCCGTCGGGCGCCACGGCGATGTCGACGGGGAGCGAGACGCGCGCGAGCGCGGCCGCGGGGGCGGTCCGTTCGACCTCGGCGTCGGCCGGCTCGATCGTGCTGACCGCACCGTGCACGATGTTCCCATCGCAGTTGCTCGCCTGGTAATAACCGCCCGGGCTGAGGGTGACCTGCGTCGACATCGCACGCTGGTGGAGCATCACGGCGCCCCCGCCCGGGAGCGGCGCCATGCGCCAGGCCACCGACGGCGTATAGGAGGGCCTGGTCCCGCCGAAGCCGGACGCGTGGAAGTCGGGGAGCGTGCGGCGCGCGAGGACCTCGCCGTCGGGGCCGATGACGAGCGTCTCTGCGGACTTGAAGCGGCTGACGAGGAGCCGATGGCCTTCGACCACGACGTCGCGCAGGTCGGCGGCGGGGCGGAGCTTGCGGACGGCGGGTCCGCCTTCGGCCGGGAGCGTCACGAGCTCGCCGCCGGCGCAGGCGACGTGGATGGCGTCGCGCGCGGCGTCGTAGGCGACCCCGCGGGGCGCGGGGCAGACCTCGCGGCGGTCGAGGACCGACCGCGTCTCGACATCGAGCGTCACGACGGCCCCGGCGCGCCGGAGCGCCACGTGGACCCGGCCGCTCGCGTCCTCGACGAGTCGCCCGGGCTCGTCGCCGTGCTCCAGCCGGACCTCCGCCGGCGCGCCGCCGTCGAGATCGACGATGACGACGCGGTCGCGGTCGGGGTCTGCCGCCACCGCCGTGTGCCCGTCGCTGGCGATGATCAGCGTGCCGCCGCTGATGGCCGGCGGCGGCACCTCGGTCACCGTGATCCGCCGATCAGGGCCGTCCATGCCCGGCTCGAGGATCCCGGGCAGATCGGATGGCCCGCAGGCCGTGAGGAAGGACGAGAAAACGCTCGTGATCAAGGTCCCTACGAGGACGAGAGGACGAGAAAGTCGCTGGCGCATGAGTTCCTCCGTTCGCCGCGCGCGCGAGCTCAGCAAGAAGGATTCCATGGATATGACGAGATTTTGGACGGCGGCTGGCGCTGGGCGCGGAGCGCACCGCGCCGCGCCGCGCCGCAGGCTGGGAGTCTGGCGCCGCAGGCGGGGGAACCGGGAAGGCGTGTTCTCGGGCGTGGTACGAAGGAAGGCGCGCGCCGCGGCCGTGGGCAACGCGGCGTCCGGAGGCGCTGCGCGGGTCCCCCCTTCACCCTGGGCGGAGAGGAGGTCAAAGGCTGGACCACCTCACCGCCCACCGTGGAGCGCGCGCAGCCAGCCCGGTGTCCCGTCGCGGCGCGGCGGGTTGCCGCTGGAGGGCGCGTCAGGGCTGTGGGGCCGCGCGACGCCTGCCATCTCAATATACGATGCGCACGAACGGCGTCGCGAGGAGCGCACACCACACCGTGACTCCCGCGATGTAGGCAGCCGTCGAGAGCAGCGCCAGATATCCACCAAGGCCCCGCTCGATCAGCAGTCGCTGCGCCGCCAGAACGCTCAAAGCGACACCGATCCCGCTTACCAGAACAAACATGATCTGGGGGACGCCGTGCACGGTTATCAGCCCCGCTTCCGCTCCTGTCTTCCAGCAGATCGTAGCGGCGTGGGCGATGCGTGCACCGACCATCCAGTGCTGAGCCACCGCGCCAGCGAGCAGACCAACCACCAACACGTTCCACCTGCGACGCACAACACCCACATCACTGGGAAGCATGGCTCATCCTATTTCACGGTCAGATCGCCGAACTTCTTAATTTTTTCATTCGACCAGAACTTGTACCAAGGCCCCCCCTGATCAGTCACCACGTCCGTTTTCGTTTCATGGATAAGCTTGACGAGTTCATTATATTTCTTCCGGTCCTTGCATGCGATGCACCCGATCGTGTTCCCAGGTCCATGCAACCTGAACTCGCCACGTCCCGTTGGCTCATGAACATCATCGCGAGGCTTCGTATCCACAGCATCGAGACGGAACCAATCCGGTTTCCCACCGCGCTCGAGGATCTCCCAGTTGCCCTTTGGAATAGGATCGCCATATGGCTTCCCTCCCGATTCAACCTCAACAGTAATCGACTTCTTTGTGTCTCTGTCGGTTACCGTAAGAGTTCCTGCTGCCGTGTCGTACACCGCATCCACAAGAAGCCCGGTGGGATCAACGAACCGCAGCGGATTGTTCCACGTATATGTGTACAGGGCCATGTTCTTCGGGTGGAGCACGGAATGAGACGTTTCTCCGTGACCGCCGGTCATTTGAGTTCCAGAACGCTCGCAGCCTGTCGTTCGAGGATTGCACTCTCGCCGCCCTTTCGTGGGTAACATGCTCCGGAGCCATGGGCTACCAGCGATGGCGTCGCCTGCTTTAGAACGGTCCATATTCGAGATGCGTCGCAGTGACGTCGCATTGGCGTTGCTTATATACACATCAAGAATCGGATCCGGGCTCAGCCACTGGCTCTGGCGCCCATCGTAGTACCGCGCTCCGAAATAGTAGAGCCCGGTTCCGACATCGAGCTCCTTGCCGCTGAACGTGTAGCGGCGCGCCAGCTCGTAGCGAGAGTCGGTCTCATCCCGCCAGAGCTCGCCGCTCGGGAAGTACTCGTTGTGCTGGATGAGCGTCTGCTCTTCGCTGCTCGAGTACTGCGTGCTACTGAGGTGGTCGGTGTGGAAGTACAGCGTCGGCGGGTAGTTCAGCCAGGCGCTGTCCATCTTGGACGCGAGCTGCTTCCCCCCCGCGTACACGTGCTTGGTGAGGTAGCGGCCGTCGCGGATCGTGAGATCCTGGCTGATGTACGCCGTCTCCTCCTGGCCCACGACGTCGTGCTTCGAGATCGCGCGCTGCCCCTCGCCGTCGTAGAGATTCCTCGATCGGGTCTGGTTGAAGAGCTTGATCTCACTCGCGAGGTTCTCTTCGTTCCAGATGATCTCGCGGGTGGCGTCGCGAAAGGTCCACATCCGCTGATTGCCGCTCTCGTCGTACTGGTAACCGCGATCGTAGCGCCGCGACTCCGCGTGGAGCAGCTCGGAGGTATTCGTGACGGCGTGAGGCCGGGGCCCTGCGTAGGTGTAGTTCGCGTCGTACGTCTGCTCGGGGATGACTTGATCGATCCGCCACCCGTCAGCTTCGCCATCCTGTTCATCGAGCTCGGAAGTGTCTGGCACCTGCCGCAGGCTCCGGTTCGTCTTCCTGATGATATTGTGGATGTCGTCGTACTCGAACGCCTGCGTGTAGCGATACCTCTCATGGGACCTGGCCTGCACCACGCCGGTCGCCAGCGTCAGCCGGTCCAGCGCGTCGTACTGGTACGTGTGCTTCAGGTTGCCCACGAGCACGCTGCCATTCATCTGGGGGTCGAGCTCCGCGTCGTTCCGCAGCTCGGTCACGTTCCCGGCTTCGTCGTACGTGTAGGCGAGCCGCTGGAACGGCCTCGCCGGCTTGTTCTGCTGGCGCAGGAACGGGTCGCGATGGTCCGCGTTGACGTTGGCGAGCCTCCGCGAGCGCGGCTTGTACTGGTACGTCGTCTCGATGAAGTTGCCGGCGATGAGCCGGACTTTCTGCCCGAATTCGTCGTAGCCGATGTGCGCCAGATAGATCGTGTTCGGTGACTCGTCGGGGTGCTGCTCGTTGATCTGCGTGTTCAGCCCGAGGATGCTCTTCAGGTTGCCTCCGGCGTCGTAGCTGTAGCTGAGCACCTCGCGGCTCGGATCGCCGAGCGGCATCTGGTCGGGGTTGGTCCCGACCCGCAGGTCCGGGAAGAGAATGCGCAGCACCCGTCCGAACGAGTCGAACCGATGCTCGACCTGGTAACGGTAGGGACCGCGGTGCGGCTCCCGCAGCCGCGGGAACGTCACCTGGAGCTGGACCCTGTTGCCGTACCGATCGTAGCGAAAGGTGCGCTCGCCGGCCTCGCTGGTCTCCGTCATGACGCGGCCGGCGACATTCCCATTCTCGTCGCCCGCGAGTTCCGGACCACCGTAGGTGTAGACCCGCGGCGTGCTCGTCGGATAGGTGACCTGCCGCAGGCGATTGAAGTCGTACTCGTAGATGATGCGCTGCGACGACGCCCGCAGCTTCGCGGTCTGCTTCTCCCGCAGGTTGCCGACCAGATCGTACTCCCACTCGATGAGCCCGGCGTCGGGGCTGTTCAGGCTCACCATGCGTCCGAGCGTGTCGAACGTCGCGGTCGTGACGTTGCCACGAGCGTCCTCGACCTCGACCAGGTCGCCCACGGGGTTGTAGCGATACTGGGTGACGATCGGCGTGCCGTCCGCCGGGTTCGCGCGCTCGATCGTCTCGACGACGCGATCCATGACGTCACGGTGCTGGATGGTCATCCGGTTGCCGGGCTCCGTTACCGTGGTGCGGAAGCGCAGGGCTCCCTCATGATCCAGTCCGAAACCGTAGGTCATCTCGGTCTCGACGAAGCTCAGCTCGATGTCCTCCAGATCCGCGGGCGTCGTCATCCTGGTCACGCGCCCGAGGGCGTCGTACTGCCACGTCGTGGAGAGGGCGACCGAGTTGGGCTCGATCTCCGGCACGTCCACCAAGGCGGTGGCGGCCGCCGTGCTGAAGATGGGCTGGCCCTGCGCCTTCGGGCGCCCACGTTCGTCGAACTCGATATGGCCGCTGACGGTCATCCCGACCTCGGTGTGGTCGCCGAAGTCCTTCTCGAGATCCTTCTTCGTCTGGATGACGCGATCGAAGCCGTCTATGAAGGTGACCGTCTCGACGTAGTCGTGCTGATGGGGCGGGAGTGTGGGCGCGTTGCGGACGACGTCCTTGTGGCCCATGATCGCCCAGAACGGCGCGGCAGGAGCCCCCGGCTGCAGCCCATACACGGCGCGCAGCATGGGAGCCACATCCTCCTGTGCGGCGGGATCCGCCACGAAATCGTTCGGCCCCCACACGGCGACCAGGCGCCCGAAGCCGTCGTAGCTGTACCTCGTCCGGTGACCGTTCAGGTCGGTCGTGGTGTAGACGGTGCCGAACAGGTAGTTCGGGGTGCTCGTCGACGTGTAGCCGAAGGAGTCGGTGATGCTCGTCCGGTAGATCCCCGTCTCGTCGTATTCGTAGGTGAGCTCGTACGCGTTTGGATCGATCACCTTGTGGATGTTGCCGAACTCGTCCCGCTCGATCGTGACCGTGCCCGCGGCGTCGTTGTACGTCGCGCTGGAGCCCGGAATGCCGCCTCCGGTGATGTGGTGGCTGAACGTCTCGAGCACGCCCGTCGTGGGGTGATAGGTGGCCCGCCGGTCACGCAGCACGGCGCCCGACGCGCTTCCGCTGCGCGCCACCACCCTGTCCGGCCGCGCGAGGTACAGCTCGTCGGGGCTCGAGTAGCTGAAGCCGCGCGTGTCGTACTCGACCTTGTAGAACAGGTCGTCCGCGGCGCCCTCGTCGGCGCTCAGGAAGAGCGTATCGAGGCCGCCGTGGTCGAAGTTCCAGGTTCGCTGCTCCGCCGTGGATTTCTGCGCCGTCGCCTCTCCCTCGAACCACTCCGTCGTGCGGTGCGTCTCCGCGGGGAAGAACGAGCCGACGATGGGATCCGGCTTGTCCTGCACGCTCGCCCCGCCGGGCGTCGGGTCTTCGTACGTGAACGTCTGGCGCGTGTAGGGGACGAGCTCGCCGCTCGCCGAGAAGCCGCGCTCGATCGCCTGGTGGACCAGCCCACGACGGTAGTAATCCTGATTGTAGTAGTGCGTCTCGATCTGCGAGCCGTCGCCCGAGCCGTCCACCCACTCGCCCTCGCTGTCCTTCACGCCGCGCGTCATGGTGACGATCGACGAGCCGTAGTCCTCGCGCTCGACGCGATCGTACTTGCCCGTCTGCGCGCGGGCGGCTCCGCCCGCCGGCGTCGTGTAGTCCAGGGTCTGACCGAGGATCTGGCCACGGCCGTCCATCGAGACGACCGAGACGAGGGCGTAGCTGTTGCCCGGCAGGTCGACGCTCGGCTCGGCCTCGTCGCCGACCTCGTTGCCGTAACGCTCGTACTCGAGCTCGAACCTGCCGTCGAAGGGGCGATTGACGGCCGTGAGGAGGTTGGCCCTCCCGAGCTGGTTCAGCTTGACCCAGACATCGGCCTGGCCGTCGACCTTGGCGACGTGATCGACCAGCCCGTCGCCGTTCACGTCGCGCCAGGCCACGTCGCTGCCGCCTGCCGTGTCGTTGTAGAAACCGTAGACGCTCCCGCAGACGAAGAAGTAACAGATCTCGGCATCGAACGTCGCGCTGTAGTCGCGCGAGCTGGAGACGGTCAGCGCCTCTTGCTTGCGCTTGTTGGCGTCGAAGGTCTCCAGAATCTTCGAGCCGACGGTGGCGAACTCATCCTCCACGTGGTTCGGCCATGGCGGGAGCTCCCACGGCTGCTCCGTGTCGAAGCGATCGCCCAGGTTCAGCTTGACCCGGAGCTGCGGGTCGTACGGCAGCCGGCTCACGTGATCGAGCAGGCCATCGCCGTTGACGTCGATGAAGTCCACCGCCTGCCGGTTGATGCTGTAGACGTACCCCGCGCCGACGTGCCCGCCGCCCCCGAACAGGCCCACGCTGAACGACGCGCCGACCGAGACGCCTGCGCTGAGCGAGCCGGTGTCCTCGAAGCGCGCCGCGTTCGGGCCGGTCTCGACGTCCATCACGTTGATGGAGTTCAGCACGTCCTCACGGAGGCCGATGCCGCTGGCGGCCCAGTCCGGATTCGGCCACTCGATGGGCGCCGTGAGGCCGTAGCCGGTGTTGAGGCGCACGACGGGGTTTCCGCCGGCGGGGCTGAAGGATACGCGGTCCGGCAGGCCGTCATGGTTGATGTCGAGCAGCTCCGTCTTCGCGGAGCTCACGGCGTAGTCGAGTCCGACGGAGAAGCTCGTGGACATGACCGCGCGTGTCCGGCCGCGCGTGTCCGTGTCCGGGACCGCCTGGTTCTTCTCGTCGTTGCCGCCGAGCGCCATGCTCGCCTTGAAGCGCATGCTCTCCTGGTCGACCTCGCGGAACTCGTCGAAGTCGACCGCGCGCTTCGAGGTGAAGCCGTCGCCGGTGTTGAACAGGACGCCGTTGCGCGTCACCAGGTCGGGCAGGCTGTCCCCGTTCATGTCGAGGAAGTCGACCTCACCCGTGGTGTCGGCCGCGCCGATCCCCACGCTCGCCACGCCGAAGGCGTTGGCGTCCAGGCCGTAGCTCCACGTATCGGACAGCCGCAGCGCCTCGATGCCCGCGCTCCCCGAGAAGCCGCGGCCGGCCTTCGTGCGCCCGGGCGAGAACAGGCCGCGCCCCACGAAGCTGTTCTGACCGCGCGTGCTGTACACGGGGCCTGCGCCGCCGCGCAGCCCCCCCGCGCGGGAGATGGTCGCGAAGAAGAAGGGCGACGTGTCGCTGCTCACGTTCGCATGCTGGATCGCGGACTCGCTGAAGGTCTGGTCGCCGCGATGATCCCCGAACGACCACCGGTGGTATCCGCCCGCCATCATGTCGTGCGTGGGCGCCGGCGCCCCGGTGTCTCCGAAGCTCGGATCCAGCCGGCGGACGTTGACGGGCGCGAGGTCCCCTCCGGTCGAGGGATCCCAGTACACCTGGCCATCACCGGGCGTCGCGCCGACGCGCGTGAGGGGCGACCTGGAGATCAGGGTGAAGTAGATGGGCTCGCCCGGGGTGATGCCGACCGGAGCGGCGAGCGCGGCGGGGCCCGTCGCCGTTGGGCCGAGGCACGCCTTCGAGAAGAGCTTGTTGACGCCCTGCACGAGGGCGCACACCGGGTGGCTCGTGATGCCCTTCATGAAGGTGCCCGCGCTGGTCGAGCTCTCCGCCGTCACCGGCGTCGTCGGCGCGCCGGCCTGCCACATGAAGACGGCGACGTTCACCTCCGGCTGGTGCAGGATGAAGCTCAGCGGCACCGGATCTTCCGGCGTCGGATCGTTCGCGATCTCGCAGACGGTCGTCTCCGGATCTTCCTCGGAGGGACCGCACCCGAGCACGTCCCCCTCCACGTAGACCTCGGCTTCCGGGTCGGGCCGGCTGTAGCGCGTGTACTCGACGATGGGCTCCCAGCCCACCCGCTCGGGATCCACGGGCGAATCTGACTTCAGCTCGAAGTAGAGCAAGTCGCCCGTCTCGACGCGGATGCCGGTCGCATTGACCTGATACGTCCCCTCGAAGCTGGCGGCCAGGGGGGTGTGCGCCACGCGCACTGCGGCATCCCACGTGGTCGCAGTGGACGGGACCTTGTAGACGTTGAGCTCGACGTCGTCGGAGGTCGAGCGCTTGATCGACTCTCCGGATACGCTGACCACGCCCGGCGCGTTCGGGATCCAGGGCCGCTTCGGCATGCCCACGAGGCGGAAATCGTCGGCCAGCGACGTGCGGTAGACGAACGCGCCGTACACCTCGCGGTCGTCGACGCGGCCGGAGGGAATGCCCTGGTACGCGATCTCGGGAGACCAATGCACGAGGTCCTTGCGCGGGTCGTCGACGGAGCTCACGCGGAAGTAGAGGTCGTCCCCGACGCTCAACGCCTCCTGGAGCGGCGTGGAGCCGTTGCAGGTGTTGCCCGCGGTGGGCACACACGGCGCCAGATCGTCCCCGGCGAACGTCCGGGTCCAGATCGGGGGGAGCGCGTCGTTCTTGAGGATGGAGACGGTGACCCCGTCGCCGCCCGCCGCGTCCTTCTGGATGGCGCCGCCGATCTGCACCGTGCCGGCGAACGGCGCCTTCCAGCGCGCCAGCGGGTCGACGAGGAAGAAGCTGCTCTTCTGGTTCTCCAGGCGATCCGCGTTCGCGAACGCGATCATCGACTCGTCGTACGCGCCGAACGTCTCCTCGCCTCCGAAGCGGTCCTTCGCGCCGCTGCGGAACTTGATGGCACCGTCGCTCACCCACACCTGATCGACGAAGCCGTCGCCGTTGATGTCGGAGAGGATGTGGCGATCCTCGGCTTCCGTGTGGGCGAGGCTGCCGCCGAGGCCGAGAGCGCCGCCGAGCACGGAGAGCCCCGCCCCGGCCGTCCAGCCGCCGGTGCTCGTGTAGCCGAGTGAGTTCTCTACGACGCCAGGGATGCTCTTGTAGCTCAGGTGATCGAAGGAGGGCAGGAGGCGCGGCGCCGTGTTGACGCTGCTGCTCGCGCCGGTGAGGAAGTCGAGCATGCCGTCGCCGCTGACATCCAGGGGCGAGCGGCGCACGCGGTTGTGCCCGCTGGAGCCGCCTAGGCTCGCGCTCGCGGAGATGACCGGAGATTTGAATCCGATGCCGCCGCCGCCGCCGAAGCTTGAGCCCTTCGTCCGGGAGAGCCCGAACTCCGTGCGCAGACCCGAGCCCGACTTCAGCGTTCCCCAGACCTCAGGCTCGGCGAAGGGCGTATCGGGCAGCTGCTCGTACTCGAAATCGTGCTTGTACAGCTCGGTGCCGTCGGTGCCGAGCAAGCCGACCTCCTCGAGCAGCGTCTTCTGGAAGGCGCCGACCGTGTAGCGGAAGTCATAGCTGCGGATGATCGTGTCGCCGAAGGCGACCTCGACGCTCTCCAGGCGGCGCGACGTCTTGATCGGGAAGCCGGCCCGCGCGTCGACGGTGCGGTCGGGCCGCGTATCGGCGGCGTCGAGCACGAAGCTCACGTTGTAGGTCCCGTCGCAGTCGACCTCGTCCGCCGACGTGATGGCGCCGTAGCAGATCTTCTTCGGATAGATCTGCGGCATTATGACACCGGACATCGTCTGCTCGTCGTGGAAGTACTTGAACACGATCCGATTCCCGAACCGGTCCTCGGTGTACTCCAGGTTCCATTTGAAGATGCGGCTGGCGTCGTTGGGATCGGCGAGCCGCGCGTTCGCGGTCTTGCCGTAGACCGACTTCACCCCGTTCTTGTCGGTCACCTCCCAGTAGAAGATGCCCGGCTCGCCCGTGGGCAGCCGGAGGATGCGCTGGAACGCGCCCTCGATGCGGCGCAGGTAACGCATGCCGCCCGCGGCCGGACCGACGGCGGTCAGCTGGGCGCCGTCGAGCGCGTAGCGCACCGAGCCCGCGACAGAGCCCGGGTGATCATTCTGGATCTTGGTACCATCGTAGTCCGGGACGCCGAAGCGCGTGTCGTGCTGGATGCTCGAGATCTTGACGTCCCAGCCGACGCCGAGCCAGCCGCTGCCGCTGCCGCTCGAGTACGTGAGCGCCAGATCGGGGTCCAGGCCGTTGCGGCCCGGCGGCACGCGCAGCGGATAGCCCAGGTTTGCCGTGCGCTGCGGGTTCGCGCCCGGCGGATCGATCAGGTCCACGCCGGCCGAGGGGCTGCCGAGCTCGATGCCGTTCATCTCCTCGGGCAACGTGTTCTTGGGCCCCGGCGCGTCCGGCGCCGGGAGCGTGGCGTTCATGAACTCGGTGAAGTGGTCGGTCTCGCTCACCATCACGCCGCCGCTGGCGTCCGCCACCTTGGGGATCGCGCGCCACAGGGCGACGGCCTCGTCGAAGTAGAGGGTCGAGATGCTGGGCATCGTCGCCGCAGGCGGCATGCCTTCCCGGTCGAACGGCAGCGTGAGCCGCACGGGCCGCTTGAAGCGCAGCCCCGCCGGGCCGAAGCGGAAGCTGCCGCTGCCCGGCACCACGTTGACGAGCCCGCGCCCGGGGGGCGAGGCCTGGTCGCGCGTCAGGGGTCGAATCGTGATGCGCACCGGCTCCGAGACCGCCCCCGCCGGGATCTCGAGCGTCGCGCCGGCGTAGTGCAGTGTCTTCGCCTCACCGGGCGTGACCCACTCGCCATAGGGCGCGCCCACGTCGGGCGTGACGCCGGCGGGCGCGGCCGCGAGCGCGCTCTTGTCCAGGCACGGGCCGAGCTCGACCTGGCGGGCGACGGTCGAGCCATCGGCCAGGGTGGCGCGCAGCTGAACGGACCACGCGGCCCCTCCCCCCGCCTGGGGCACGCTGAGCTCGAAGGCCCCGTCGCCGCCCAGCTCTGCGGGCGTGAGGGCGCGGCCATCGACGCTGACGCCCGTCACCGCGGCGCCCGCGCCGTGCACGAAGCCCCGGACGTAGGCTCGCCCCTGCTCGCACTCGCCGTGCAGCGGGTAGGCAATGCGGAGCTCCGGACGCGCTTGCGCCGGCGAGGCGCTCGCGGCCACGCGCAGATCGCCGATGGTCGACAATGGCTCCTTGGCGTCGTGGAGCGAGAAGCGAACCGCGTCAAGCGTTCCGAACACGCCCGCCGCGTCCCACTGGTGCCAGCCCGACGAGAGGCCTCGAAGCGGAATCTCGAGGCGCTCCTTCCCTCCTCCGGCGATGGCGACCAGCTTGCCGTCCGACGGCTCGATCAGGCGGAAGCCGAGCGTGTGGGGGGCCGAGGGCTCAGCGAAGGAGGCCGATCCGAGCTGGGTCGCCTGCGCCAACGGCGGGCGACCTGCGATGCTCGACAGCTCGGCGGGGGAGACCGCAGCGTAGCTGCCGCCGTGCGGGATGCCGATCACGCGCACGTGGCTCACGCGGTACGTCGACACGGAGCCGTGCTCGACGGAGCTGCGCGGCGCCCCGAACGCCACCTGATTCACGCCCTGCTTGAGCCACGCGGGGTTGATTTCCTCGACCTGTAGGCCGGACTTGGCGCTCGCCAGCGGGAGCGCCGCCGACGCGCGCTCGGCCGCGCCGTTGATGCTGCGCGGTACGCCACTCCAGTGCGAGACGCCCTCGAGCTCGTACACCAGAAACGCGCGCGACAGCGACCGCGGTGCGGCGAACACGTCGACCTGGAAGGTCTGAGCGCCTCCCCCGGCCTCACGCACGCGCGCCGTGGCACGATCCGAGGAGAAGACGAGCGCTCCCGGGAAGCCGTTGCTCGTCACGCGGTCGGCCCACTGCGCTTCCGGCAGCACGCCCACCGGATCGCGAGCGCCCCAGAACGCGAGCTCCGCCAGACCGGACTCGTCCCCGGGGAGCCATTCGATGACCGCCCGCTCCGCCAGGACGGGCAGCGGCATGCGCAGCGGGCCGAGGGTGCCCGACAGCTCCAGCGGGCGCCGCTCCACGCCCTCGAGGACACGCTCGCCCGCGGCGCCATCCACGGTGATGGTCAGTGCGCCGCGGGTCCGCCCGAAGCCGCTGACCTGGTGGATCCAGGTGGGCTCGGCGAAGCGGACCTCCATGCGAATCGGGGCACCCGAGGGCGAGGACAGCGTCGTCCGCGCGTCGCCGTCGAAGAGCGTCCAGGCGGCCCTCGGATCGGCGTCCGCGGGGGCGTTGAGCCACTGCGCCGAGGCCACCGCCGCGACGGTCGTCGCGTCGCCCGAATCCGGCAGCGCGGTCGCCGCACCGCGCTCCACGCTCTGTGGCGCCGCAGCGCCAGGCATACCGGTCCTCGCGGACTCGATCTCGCGCAGCGCCTCGTCGAGCGGGAGGCTGGGCTCCGCCGCGCTCGCCCTCGCGCTCTGCGCTCGGGACGACGTCGCGGCCAGCGCCGCGAGCGGCTCAGCGAGCCCCAGCACCTGGATTAAGACGAGACAGGTCGCCCGAGCCCCAGTGGATCGACCGATGACGTTCATCATAGTCCTTTTCTCACAGTCCGCCGTGCCAGGTGCAGGCCTGGAACTCTTCTCGCGCGGTGGTGATGGCCTGCCGGCACACGTGCGCCAGCGCTTGCTTCTTGAAGGGGCTGTCGGCCATCGTCTTCCACGAGGTCCGCTGGCGGCGGATGCCGTTCTGCTGCTGGGTGAACTGGTGTGACGGCAACGTCGCCTGCATGCACAGCTCGTATTGATCGAGGTAGCTGTCGCACTCCGTGACGCCGGTGCTGCCATCGTTGGACGTCAGCCGGTCCGACGATCGGCCGGCGCCCAGCAAAGCGCCGTCGTCACAGGCGACGAGCAGCAGGAAGATCGCGCCCAACCAGCGGGCGCTCCGCAGCGGCGAACCCGAGAGCCCCCCGGAGCCCGCCATGGTGAGCCGAACCTGCGGCAGCGCGCATCTCGCCGCCGCACTGCGCCCCTGGGCGCACCTGCCATGTTGGTGCATGCTTCTTCCTTCGTCGCTCGTCCAGGTCGTGGACTCACACCGAGAGCCAACAGAGTTTTAACGGACGCGATGCACTCTCTCGCGTCCCGATGTCGCAAGAGTCTCCAGGCGAAGTGGCCTACCGCCCTGAAACCATGGTCGCGCATGCAAGCACCACCACAGGCAGACCGTCCAGACCAATTTGCGCGGAAAGCAAGATTGGGTCGGCTGCTTCAAGACTCCGCCACGTTCACCCGCAGATGAAGCTGCGGGTGGCGTCTGCGGGGCGCCGACGCGCACGAATGGAGTGGGGAACGGGGACGGGGGCACCTGCGGCGGCGAGGACTGCGCGCTTCCATGCGGGGAGCAGCGATGTGCTCTCCCCGCGGAGAACGCTTCCGGTTCAGACCGGCGCGTCGTCGCCTTCTAGCAGATCCTCCTCCGCTGGCGGCGCACCGCCGGTTGCGCCGCCAGGGGTGCCATCGCTCGGCGCGCCGGTCACCTTCTTCCTGGTGCGCCGGCTGAAGAGCCGCCGCGTCGCGATCGGCACGAGGCGCGGGATGGCCGGATCCTGCTCGTTGGCGCGCTCGAACACCCGCACGATCTGCTCGAGGAGGATCAGGTTGATGCCGTCGGCCCTGTCGAGGTCGCCGGCCGTGACCTTCTGGCCCGCGGGCCGCGCGGCCGCGGTCTTCGCCGCCTGGGCGACCTCCCTGGCGGTCTCCTCGAGGCGCTCGACGTAGTCCTGGTCGAGCCGCATCAGCCTGGCGCGCACGGCGAGGGGGCCCTTCTTCTGCGCGAGGTAGCGCTTGCCGAGCGCGGCGAGCTGGGTGAGCCCTCGCGCGAGCGCGGCCGGGTCCTCCGCGGTGCCGACCGCCTGTGCGAGCCCTTCGCGCGCCTCCTTGCCCGAGCCGCCGACGCCCCGCAGGACCTCGTAGGCCTGGTCGCGCAGGAGCAGGGCGCGCGAGAGCGTCTCGCGCAGCGCAGCGTCCTTTGTGGCGCGGGTGGCGTCCCTCTTCTGGCCGGCGCTCTCGTGCGCGTCGAGCAGCCGCTCCAGCGCGAGCGCCTGCTCGACGGCGAGCGCGAGCAGCTCCGGGGAGAAGCCGCGCAGCTTCTCGCGCTTGTCCTTCGACGCGCTCGACCAGCACGCGTGCGCCGTCGCGTAGAGGCGGCGCACGTCGGTCAGGACGCGCGAGGAGGCGATCTGCCGCCCTCGCTCGACGAGCTGGGATTCGCTCGTGCCGTCGAGCAAGGCCTCGAGGAGCCCCGGCTCCGGCTTGCCGAGCCGGTCGGCGAGGGATTCGAGCGTGGGGAGGTTGTCGTCGGTCTCTTCGATAGGAGAGGTAGGTCTGGCCATCAGCGCAGGCTAGGCGCGCCCGCAATGGCAGATCGAGTGGGTGGCAAGTTTTGGCCATGGCGCCGGCGAGCGCGGGCGGACGCTGGTCGGTGGCTCACGACGGCGCGGCGCTCGGCGGGCGAGACGGAGCGCACGGCCCCGCCGGCGTTGCGGCGGAGGGCGTCGTCATGCCGCGAGGGAGCCATCGGCATCCGGCCCGGAGCCATCGGCATCCGGCCCGGAGCCATCGGCATCCGGCCCGGAGCCATCGGCATCCGGCCCGGAGCCATCGGCATCCGCGCTGACCCCTGTCGTCATCCGGCCGGAGGGCGTCGGCACCCGGCCGAGCGGCGTCGGCATCCCGCCCGCAGCCGTCGTCATCCGGCGAGCAGCCCGTCGTCATCCGGCGAGCAACCCGCCGTCATCCGGCCGGGACCCGTCGTCATCCGGCGAGCAACCCGTCGTCATCCGGCGACGAGCCCGTCGTCATCCGGCCGGGAGCCGTCGTTCCACGCGATCGGGGCGTCGTCCTCCGGCTCCGATTCTGTCGAGGCCGCCGTCAGCGGTAGGCGCCGCCGAACCCCATCTCGTGCTCTATCTTGACCAGCTTGTTGTAGATGCCGATCACGAGCAGCGATGGCACCCACTGGCCGACGAAGTTCGCTATCTGCTTCTTGCCGGCGAGCATGAAGCCGGCCGAGAGCACCATGGATCCGATCGCCAGCCCGAGATAAGCGCCGGACGGAACCTTGCCGGTCTTCTCCTCGATCTTCGTGGTGACCTTGCCCTCTTCCTTCTGCATGATCGGTTGGGTCGTCGTCGTCGTCATCGTCGATCTCCTTCGGCGGCGCCTGGCCGGCGCTGCGCTTGCCGTCGCGAGCTCCGGCGCTGCGCTTGCCGTCGCGGGCCGGTGCGATGACCGGGCCAGAACAGAGGGCATCCGGACGGGAACAATCCGCGCACCGGCGGCCGGGCGCTCGGATCCGCGCGGTGGTCCGCGCCGTCCTCGGATCCGCGCCGTCAGACCCGCGCCGTCACCGCGCGCAGGAGCTGCCGTTGCGCCGCCGCGAACACGGCGAGCACCGGCAGGCTCAGGAGGACGTTGCCGGCCATGACGACGTGCCAGCGGACCCCCGTCCCCTGCTCCCGCAGGAGGGCAATCGCGAGCGGCAGCGTGCGCACGTCATCGTCGGTGGTCATGACGAGCGGCCAGAAGTAATCGTTGTAGTGAAAGACGAAGCTGAACAGGAACAGCGCCGAGAGCGTCGGCCGCAGCATCGGGCCGAGGATCAGGTAGATGATCCTGAGCTCGCCCGCCCCATCCATCCTCGCCGCCTCGATGATCTCGTCCGGGACCGAGAGGAGCGCCTGGCGCACAAGGAACGTCCCGAGCGCGCTGACCCCGAACGGCAAGATCAGCGCGGCGAACGTGTTCACGAGGCCGACCGAGCCGAGCATCGTGAACACCGGGACGAACGTCACCTGCGCCGGGATGAGAAGGCACGAGAGCACGAGGACGAACGCCACGCTCCGCCCGGTGAACCGGAGCTTCGCGAGGGCATAGCCGGCCGGCAGCGCCAGCGCGATCTGCAAGAGCGCGATCGCCGTCGCCATGAACACGGTGTTGGCGAAATACCGCATCACCGGCACCGCCTGGAGCACCTCGCTGTAAGCGCCGAGCTGGAACGCCTGCGGCAGCGGGTAGGCCGGGGCGCGGGTGATCTCGGGCAGCGTCTTCAGCGAGGTGACCGTCATCCACGCGTACGGACCGAGCCACGCGAAAGCCACAAGGACGAGCACGACATCCGACACGAGGCGCCGCGGCGACCGCCCCGCGCGCCCCGCACCGCCGCTCTGCCCCGCGCGCCCCGCACCGCCGCGCTGCCCCGCGCGCCCAGCGCCGCCGCGCTGCCCCGCGGTCACGACGGCCGCCTCCCCTCGCGCGGCGCGCCGGCGCGGAGCGCCCGGAGCTGAAGCACCGTCAGCACCAGCAAGAACCCGAAGAAGATCACGATCATGGCGCTCGCCCGGCCGACCCGCAGGTTCACGAAGACGTGCTCGTAGATGGCGTAGACGAACAGGGTCGTCGCCTTGACGGGCCCGCCCTGGGTCATGACGCGGACAACATCGAACGCCTGGAAGGACAGGATGAGGCTCGTCGTCGCGACGAACGCGGCGCTCGGGCGGAGCAGCGGCCAGGTCACGTGGCGGAACCGCCGCCACGGGCCGGCCCCGTCGAGCGCCGCCGCCTCGTGCAGCGCGCGGGGGATGTCCTGGAGCCCGGCCAGGAAGATGACCATCGCGTACCCGGTGATCTTCCAGACGCTCACCGCCGCCAGCGCGAGCAGCGCCGAGCGCGGATCGCCGAGCCAGCTCATCGTCGGCAACCCGAGCGCGCGGAGCGCCGCCGAGAGCACCCCGTCCGCGTCGAGGATCCACATCCAGAGCAGCGCCACGGCGACCCACGACACGACGTAGGCGCTGAACACGGCGCCCCGCACGAACGCGTAGACCCGCCCCGGCCGGTCGAGCGCCACCGCCAGCGCGAGCCCCAGCGAGCCGGAGAGCGTCACGACCACGGCGCTGTAGCCGAGCGTGCGGAGGAGCGTCCCGGTGAGCTCGCCGCTCGCGGCGAGGACCTCGTAGTTCCGCAGCCCCACGTACCGCGGCGGCGTGAGCAGGTCCCACGCGTACAGGCTGTTCTTCGCCGCCAGCAGGAGCGGCACGAGGAAGAACACGGCCAGGAAGGCCGCGGTCGGCAAGAGCAGCAGGTAGGGCGAGAGGGGGTGCTTCGGCTTCATCGCTCGCGCGCCGCGCGGACGGCCTCGGAGAGGGTCTCGGCGGCGTCGCGCGGGGCGAGCACCGCCTCTTCGAGCCGGGGCTGCACCGCCTCGCGCTGGACGCGGAACAGCTCCGGCGACCACGGCCACGGCGCCGCGTGCGCGAGCTGGTCGACGGCGACGCGGTCGTTCGGGTGCGCGGCGTAGTAGCCGCCCTGCGACAGCGCCTCGAGGCCGCGCCGCGAGACGGGCATGTAGCCCGTGCGCGTCGCCCAGGCGTTCGCCTGCTCCGGCTGCATCATCCAGCGGAGGAACGCGAACGCCGCCTCCTGCGCCGCCGGCGCCGCGCCCCGCGGCATCACGAACATCGTGCCGCCCGTGGGCACCGAGGCGCGCACGTCGCGCGGCAGCGGCGCCGCGCCGACCTCGAAGCGCCCCGCGCCCGCCTGGCCCGCGTTGTCCTCCAGGTAGCGGAGGAACGCCGTCGACGTCCAGATCATCGCGACCCGGCCCGCGAGGAAGTCGGTGTTCGTCACCTGCCACGCGTTGTAGTCGCGGCCCGGCGGCGGCTTCATCGTGCGGTCCTCGTGCACGAGCGCCTGCCAGAACCGGAGCGCGCGCACCCCCGCCTCCCCGCCGAGCGTCGGCGCGCCGTCCGGCCCGAAGAGGTCTCCGCCGGCCTGCCCCACGAGCGCCGCCCAGAACCACCAGTCGATCGGGCACTCGAAGCCCCACCGCCGCGTGCCGCCCCCGTCGCGCACGCAGAGCCGCGCCGCCGCGGCGCGGAGCTCGTCCCACGTCGTCGGCGGCGACAGCCCGAGCTCGCGGAACACGCCGCGGTTGTAGTAGGCGATCGGCGTCGACCGGTTGAACGGCAGGCACACGAGCGGGCGCTCGCCCCCGCCGACGAACGTGCCCGACTGCCCGAGCGCCTCGACGACGTCGAGATCGCCGCCGGGCGCGGCGGCGATGAACCGATCGAGCGGCTCGAGCGCGCCCGCCTCGGCGAGGTACGGCACCACCTCGCCGACGACGTGGGTCAGCGCGGGGGCGGCGCGCGCGGCGAGCGCGGTCCGCAGCTTGGCGAGCGCCTCGAAGTAGTCGCCCTGGTACACCGCCTCGATGCGGTAGCGGCCCTGCTCGCCGTGGAACCTGTCGATGAGCGACAGGAGCACCTCGCGGTTCTTGCCGCCGTACGCGAACCACAGCGAGGCCTCGACGCGCCCGTCCGGCGACCGCCGCGCGCAGCCGGCCGGGCCTGCCGCGGCCGCGGCGATCGACGCGGCGAGCGCCCGCAGCGCGTCGCGGCGCGACACGGACGGCGCCCGGCTCATGGCGCGGCCCCCCGGCTCATGGGCAGCGCGTCGCGGCGCGACAGGGACGGCGCCCCGCTCATGGCGCGGCCCCCCGGCTCATGGCGCGGCCTGCGGGGCGATGCGCGCGCCGGAGCCGGCGTCGAACCACAGCACGGCGCGCGGGTCGAGCCGCGCGCGCACCGCCTCCCCCGGCGCGGGTGTCGCGAAGCCGTGCGCCCGCGCCCTGAGCCGCGTCCCCCCGGCGTCGAGGTACAGGAACGTCTCGGCGCCGAGCGGCTCCGCGACGACGACGCGCGCCGCGATCTCCACCTCGTCCGCCGCCCCCCGCGCCCCCGCCTCGCCCTCCACCCGCGCCCCCGCCGCGGCCTCGGGCCCGAGCGAGACGCGCAGGTGCTCCGGCCGCACGCCCGCGATGGCCCGGTCGGGCAGCGCCACGCCCGGCGGCGCGGGCAGCGCGAGCGCCGCGCTCTCGTACAGCGCGCCGGAGCGCTCGAGCGCGATCAGGTTGATCGCCGGCGTGCCGAGGAACCCCGCCACGAACACGTTCGCCGGCGCCTCGTAGATGGCGCGCGGCGGGCCGACCTGCTGGAGCTCGCCGGCGCGGAGCACCGCGATGCGGTCGCCCATGGTCATCGCCTCGACCTGGTCGTGGGTCACGTAGACCGACGTCGTGCCGAGCCGGCGCACGAGCGCCGCGAGCTCGACCCGGAGCTCGGCGCGCAGCGCGGCGTCCAGGTTCGACAGCGGCTCGTCGAACAGGAACGCCGCCGGCGCGCGCACGATCGCGCGGCCCATGGCCACGCGCTGCCGCTCGCCGCCCGACAGCTCGCCGGGCCGCCGGTCGAGCAGGTGGCCGATGCTGAGCAGCGCCGCCGCCTCCTCGACGCGGCGCGCGCGCTCGGCCTTGCCGACCCCGCGCATCCGGAGCGGGAAGCCCATGATGTCGCGCGCGGTCATGTGCGGGTACAGCGCGTAGCCCTGGAAGACCATGGCCACGTCGCGGTCCTCCGGCGCCACGCGGCCGACGTCGCGGCCGCCGATCGACACCGTGCCGCCGTCGGGGCTGTCGAGGCCCGCGATGAGCCGCAGCGCCGTCGACTTGCCGCAGCCGGAGGGGCCGACGAGCACGAGCAGCTCGCCGTCCTCGACCTCGAGGGAAAGGCCGGCGAGCGCGGGGCGCTCGGCGTTCGGGAAGCGGCGGGTCAGGCCGCGGAGCGAGAGGGTGGCCATGGCGGCAGCAGCAGCTAGCAGTCGAGCAGGAGGAGCCCCGGGATCGACGCCGCGACCGCGAGCAGCTTCGGGCTCGGGGAGACAGCGACGGGCACCCGGGCCGTCCTCAGCAGGGCGGCGTCGTACGCGCTGTCGCCGAAGGCCGCAAGCACGGCGAGCTCGGGGAAGATGCGCTCGAGCGCCCGGGTCTTCCCCTCGCCGTACGTCGCCGGCGCGCCGAGCTCGGGGGCGATCCGGCCCTGGCGGACGGCCGGGGTCATCGCGGCGATCCGCTCGGGGGCGATGCCGAGCGGCGCGACGGCGCGCTCGATCACGAAGCGCGGCGACGCCGACACGACGAACACCGGCGCGCCGTTCGACCGCGCCCACTCGAGGATCGGCAAGAGCGCCGGCCGGATCCGCCCCGCGTGCCCCTTCTCCTCGAGCACGCTGTCGACGAGGCCGGCGAGCTCGTCCTCGCGCCACCCCGCGAAGGCCCACGCCATCATCGCGAAGGCCCGGTCCTCCGGGTACCGCTCGGCGACGAACGCCGCGTAGAGCGCGCTGGCGATCTCGTGCGCGCCGCCCTCCGCGGCGACGCCGAACGCCTCGGCCTCGGCGCGCAGCGCCGCCTCCGCCTCGGGCCGCGCGCGGCGCCCCGCGAGGAACGCCTCGAACAGGTCGATGCCGACGTCGCCCGCCCAGAGGGTGCCGTCCGCGTCGAAGGCGAGCGCCGCGCCCGCGCCGGCCGCGCCGCGCTCGGCCTGGAGGCGCCGCAGAATGTCGCTCGTGCTCTCGCGCGGGATGGTGGGCGCCCCGCCGCCGTCGGGGTGTGCTGCCGTCGGCACGGTCAGCTCGCCTTCTCGAACAGCGAGCGGTGCAGCACCGCGACCGCGGGCGCCACGCTCGCGTCGTCGATCACCATGCACAGGTTGATGCTCCCCATCGCGTAGCTGAGCATCTCGACGTTGACCCCGGCCTGGGCCATCGCCTCGAGCACCTGCGCCGCGACGCCCTTCTGCCGGGGGAGCCCCTGGCCGACGATCACGAGCGTCGTCCGGTTGGGAAGGACCTCGCAGGTGCCGAAGCGCTCCAGCTCGGGCAGCGCGCGGCCGAGCTTGCCGAGGTCGTCGGTGGTCATCGAGACCGACACCTCGGACGTCGTGATGACGTCGATCACGACCTCGTGCCGGGCCAGCACGGCGAGGACCTGCGCGAGGAAGCCGACCTCGCCGAACATCCGGGTCGAGCTGATCTTGAGCACCACCTGCCGCTCGCGGTACGCGATGCTCGTCACGGCCGGCGACGCGGCGTCCGTGTTGAAGTCGATCACCGTGCCGGGGTGATCCGGCCGGTTCGTGTTGAGCACCCGCACCGGGATGCCCTTCTCCATGGCGGGCAGGAGCGTCGACGGGTGCAGCACGCGCGAGCCGAAGAACGCGAGCTCCGCGGCCTCGTCGAAGTGCATCGTCGGGATGTTCCGGGCCGTCTTCACGACGCTCGGGTCGGCGGTCATCACGCCGTCGGTGTCGCTCCAGATCTGCGCCTCCTCCGCGTCGAGCCCCGCGGCGAGCAGCGTGGCCGTCAGATCGCTCCCGTTGCGGCCGACGGTCGTGATCTCGCCGGCCTCGTTGCGGCCGACGAAGCCGGTGACGATCGGGACGACGCCCTCGGGCACCCGCTCGGCGAACATCGCCTTCACGCGGGCGTCGAAGCCGGGCAGCGGGCGCGCGCGGCCGAAGCTCGCGTCGGTGATGAAGCCGAGGTCCCAGACGTCGTACGCGCGGGCCGGGACGCCGCTCCGGGCGAAGAAGTCGGCGATGCAGCGCACGGCCATGCGCTCGCCGAAGCTCGCGATGTAGTCGAGGCTCCGCGGGCTGAGCTCCTTGACGAGGCTGATGCCGCGCAGGAGATCCTCGATCTCCTGGTAGAACGGCGCGAGCAGCTCGGGCGCGCAGCCGAGCGACTCGGCGACGGCGCGCTGCCTGGCCAGCGGGACGGAGGGGTCGAGCCGCCCGGTGGCGGCGAGCTTGGCGGCGTTGATCAGCGCGTCGGTCATGCCCTTGTGGGCGGAGCTCACGACGACGGGTCGGCGGGCCAGGCGGGCTCTGACGATGTGGAGAACCTTCTCGATCTGCGCGCGGCTCTCGACCGAGCTGCCGCCGAACTTCATGACGATCATGCGCGTGCCTCCATGGGCCTGCCGGCCCGGCGGCGCCGCATGATAGTCAGGGCCGGCCGCCACGCGAGGAGGGAAGCGGGGGTTTCCTTGGGCGCCATCCAGGGCGCCGATCGCCGCACATGGGCGTCACGCCTCGGGCCCCCGGACACCGGGCCGCGTCAGACCGCGTCAGACCGCGTCAGGCTTCTGTTGCGAGCAGCGCCCGGAAGCTCTCGCGCTTCGTGAGCAGGAGCCAGCGCAGGTTCTTCATGAGCTTGCTCTGCTCCGCGAGGGCGGCGTGGCTCAGGAGGACGAGCTCGGCCACGCTGATGCCTTCCCGCACGTCGTCCAGCGAGACCTTGACCCTGCCGTCGGCCGCGGCGCGGCACCGGGCGAAGCGCGAGATCACCACCGTTGCGAGCGAGAGGTCGAGCACCGAGGCGAGCAGGTGCCGGGGCGACGAGAAGATGTGCCGGCGCTGGAGCACGAGGCGCAGGTAGTCCCGGACGGCGGCCCCCTCGTCCCCGTCGAGGAACCGGTCGACCGTCCTCACCCGCTGGAGCTTGAACGGCCTCGGGACGAACAGCATGTCGACGGTGCCGCGCCCGAGCATCCAGGCGACCTTGTTCCAGGCGCTGCGCAGCGCGTGGAGCTGCGTCCACGGGGCCTTGCCGACCCGGTGGCCCTGGCGGACCCGCGACGGGTAGCAGAGGTTGCCGAGGAGGTGGGCGAACAGCACCCGCGCGTAGAACGAGGGCCTCTTGCGGGGCGCGAGCGGCTCGAGCTCCCCGGCGCTGGCCTGCGCGAGGGCGGCCTCGGTCGACGCGTCCGTCGCGCGCTCGGCGCCCGGCGGCAGGGCGCGCTCGAAGGCGGCCGTCCAGTCGTAGAGCCGCGCCAGCGTCGCGGCGGGCGACGCGTCGGTCGCGAGCTCGTCCTCCCAGTGCTTCACCGCGCGCAGGTACTGGGGCTGGGGCAGGATGACGCCGCCCAGCGTGGCGAGCGCCTTCGACATCCGCTCCGTGTCGCCGCGCTGCTCCAGCTTCGCCGCGAGCTGGCCGGCCACGGGCTCGCCGTAGTTGTCGCGGATCGACGGGCAGAGATGGGAGAGCTGCGCGACGACGACGTCCTTCTCATCGCGCACGAACCCGAACGGGAACGCCTGGCACGACTTCGGGATGTACTCGTGGCCGAACCGCTTCTGCATGCTGCAGAGCAGGTCGTCGTCGAGGAAGACGCACTGGAGCCGGCCGTCCTCCTCCCGCATCGGCAGGACGCCGCGCGCGATGACGAGCGCCCCCTCCTCCCCGACCCGCTCCCGCACCCACGGCTCCTCGAGGTACCGCCTGGCCTCGTCGCTGCCGAAGCGGATGTTCCAGGGCAGCCGGCAGCAGCGAGCCGGGCAGTCGCGGCACGCGAACTTCTGATCGGGAGGAGAGGAGAGCTTCTCCGCCGGAAGCTTCGGGAGCCTCTTCGCCGGAGAGGCGTGCTTCGTCTTCGTCGCCATGGGGCGGCGGACGATACAACGCGCCGGCAGCCCGCGCTTGGCCGCGCCACCGAACGGTCGCGCCGAACGGCCGGCGCCGCCCGCCCGCCGAGCTCGCCCTGCCGGCCGGCCCCGGCCGGCGAAGCGGACCTGGGGTCTCAAGCGTGGGAACGCGCCAGGCGAGCGGGCAGAGGAGCGCGGACAGACCGCGGACAAAAAGACAGCGCCGCCGGGGCCTCAGGGGGGCGAAGGCCGCGCCGGCGGCGCTGACGTCCTATGAAGCACTCAGCGTGCCATCCGGCGCCCCCTGAGCTCGCAGCAGAAATGGCGGCATTGCGTCGGGAACATCCCTTCCACGTTTCGATTCTGAAACGCCAGGGTCTCAGCATTGAACGATCGTAAAATCTATTTTCTTTCCACCACGTTTCGGCATGGACGCAACAAGTACAGCCAGAACTGAGTTTTTCCCGTGTTGTGGCACGTCAGGCCGTGCTCCGTGCTACGAGCGCCGTACCCTCACTCAGGAGAAACAAGATGCGGGTTGGTCTTCCCCTGTCTGCAGTTACAGCGATGTGTCTGGCGCTCGCGGCGTGCGGCGGCGAGGATCCGACGCCGCCCGGGACGACGTCCGGCACGGGCGGTCAGGGCGGCGCGGGCGGCCAGGGCGGCCAGGACGATCAGAGCGGTGACGGCGGCAAGGGCGGTGACGGCGGCAAGGAGGGCGGAGGCGAGCGGCCGAGGGCGAGGGGAAACGGCGAGCCCTGCACGAGCAACGACGAGTGTCTCGGCGGGGTCTGCTTGACGGAGCAGAAGTTCGGCTGGGCGGGGGGCTACTGCTCCTCGCTGTGCCACCCGGACATCCTGCCGTGCGAGGCCGGCGCCGTGTGCGCGGACCACGGCGACTACTCGATCTGCCTCAGGTCGTGTGAAGAGACGGCCGACTGCGGGCGAGCGGGGCACGCCTGCATCGACAGGACGGGGGAAGGCGCGCTGACGTGCGTCGGCGGCTGCAACGCCGAGCAGCAGTGTCAGGGCGCCTGCAACGACGATCTCGGGCTCTGCGTCCGGTCCGGCGAGGTCTGCGACAACGGCAGGGACGACGACGTGGACGGGCTGCGGGACTGCGAGGAGCGCGACTGCGCCGCGCACGCGGCGTGCGCCGCGAGCATCGCCGCCGCGTGCACCGGGGCGACCGACGTGTCCGCGGGGGGGACGTTCTCCGGCACCACGGAGGGCGGCACCAGCGTGTTCGGCGCGATCTGCCCGACCCGCGACGGCATGCACCCCATGGGCACGGGCATGAACGAGCGGCTCTTCCGGTTCGTCGCGCCGGCCAGGGGCATCGTCGCGCTCGCGGCGAGGGCCACCGAGGGCGACCTCGACTGGTACGTCCAGACCAGCTGCGCCGACGCGGCGACGCGCCGCGGCTGCTTTCGCGCCTTCACCGCGGGCGACCGGCCCCTGGAGCTGACCGTCGCGGAAGGCGACAGCTACTTCGTCTTCATCGAGGGCAAGGACGGCGCGGACGCGGCGTATGCCCTCGATGTGGCCTTCGCGGCGGAGATCTGCGGCGACGGGACGCGCGTCGGCGCGGAGGAGTGCGACGACGGCAACACCGTGGACGACGACGCGTGCACGAACGCGTGCGCCGTGAACCCGGAGGCCGCCTGCGCGGCCGCGGCGCCCATCGCCGGGGACGCGGCGGAGGGGGACGCGTCCCGGGGCACGCAGGGCTTCACGGGATCGTGCGGCGGCGCCGGCGGGGAGGTCGTGTATCGGTATACCCCGCTCGCGAGCGGCGAGGTGACGATCACGGCGACGCCGGTGGGCTCGGCCGATGTCGTCCTCTACGCGCGGACCGACTGCGCGGACCGGGAGAGCGAGATCGCGTGCGCGGATGACCCGGGCCACTTCGAGGCCGCCGAGTCGATCAGGGTGACGGTGACCGAGGCGGCGCCGATAGACATCTTCGTGGACAGCTACGATGGCGCCCGCTCGGGGCCCTTCACGCTGACGATCGCGCCCGCGGAGTGACCCGCCGGCGGGGCGCGCTCGCGCGTGGGCTCGCTGGAGCCCACGACGTCACCCGGGCGCGGCGCGCGTCGCCGCCAGTCGCCGCCACAAAAGCGGACCGGCCGTCCGGGAGGCGCCGCCTCCGGACGGCCGGGGATCGCCGCCTTCGCTTCGCTCACTGCGGCGGCGGGGGCGGGGCCTCCCTGGCGCTCGGCGCGTCGGCCACCCGCAGATCCACCGTCGCGACCTCGTCCGGCTTCACCTCCACGCCGGCCCCGGCCGTCGTGGACTCGACGCTGATCATGTAGATCCCGGGGGAGATCGCGGACACGCGGTACGAGCCGTCCTCCGCGGTGATCGGCGAGTACAGCCCTATCGAGTTCTCGTCGCCGACCGGCGTGGCCAGCGTGAGGCGGACCCCGGGGAGCGGGCGCCCGCCGGCCGTGACGCGGCCGCGGATCTCGCCCGTGCCCCCGGGCGGCAGGGAGACGTCCTGCTCGGTCTCCTTTCCTTCCTGGACCTCGGTGTCGATGAGCCTCATCCGCTCTCCGTACTGCGCCATCACGCGGATCGGGCCGGCCGGGAGCTGGTCGAAGCGATAGCGGCCCTCCGCGTCGCTCATCGTGTTCACGAAGCCGATCGGCCGGTGCAGCAGCGTGAGCCGGACGCCGGCGAGCGGCGCGCCGTCGGCGCCGCGCGCCACGCCGACGACGCTGCCGCCGGGCGACATCACGAGCTTCACCGGCGGGAGGTCGTCGCAGCCGGCGACGTCGACGTTGACCGAGCTCACCGCGTTCGCGCCGTCGTAGCCGCGGACGGCGATCGTGCCCGTCGGCACGTTGGACAGGACGAACGCGCCGTCGTCCTCGGTCTGCGCCTGGGCCGCGGCCTCCAGGGCGACACTGCTCATCTGGCCGGCGGCGATCAGCGACTCCGCGTCGACGAACACGCCAGGCAGCGGAGCGCCGGACGGATCCACGGCGCGCCCGGTCAGCGTACATCCCTTGGAGAGGGTCAGATCCACCTTCTGGACGTCCCCGGGCCGCACCGAGACGAACGACGAGAACGCCGGCGCGTGCTCCGCCGTCGTCGCCCTCACGACGAAGGGCCACGCGGGGAGCTGAGCCACGCGGTAAGAGCCGTCCGGGCTCTCGAACACGCGGGAGAACAGGGGCGGCGGCGCGGGGTCGGCCTCCGTCACGGGCGAGAGCACGTCGATGGAGAACCGCCGCACGGGCTCGCCGCGCTCGTCGAGCACGCGCCCCTCGATGACGCCGCTCTTCGGGAGCACGAGGCTCACCGTCTGGCCGCTGTGCGCCGTCGTGGACGTGGTCCCGTAGCCCTCGACGCTCGCGCTGAGCTGGTAGGTCCCGTCGGGCAGCGTGAGCTCGAACCGCCCGGCCTCGTCGCTCTTCGCGGTGCCCGCGGTCGTGAGCACGTTGCCGGCGACCTCGAAGGAGGACGCGACGACCGTCACGCCCGCGAGGGTGCTGCCGTCGGTCGCGTACACGTGGCCGCCGATCGTGGGCCGCGCCTCGGGCCGCGCCTCGTGGGCGCCACGGAGGAGCGCCCTGTTGCGGTAGCGGGCGCGCTTCTCCGCGCCGGCGGTCTGGGGCTTCGCGCTGCTGCGGGCGACCTCCTCGCCGGTCGGGCGCAGGAGGAGAAAGAGGACGACGCCGGTGAGGGCCGCCGAGAGCAGCCCGAGGGCGACCCAGAAGGGCCGGCGGGAGGGTCTCCGTGTCGACGTATCGCGTTGCATGGTTGCTCCTGCAGATGAGTTGACCTGGCCAAAGCTGCTCGGCCGGACGCTCGACGGAGAAAGAAAGAGGGGCCGCTGGCCGTGGCCAGCGACCCCTCCTCCTCCGTGCGCGGCGCGCCGCGAGAGATGCGCTCCCTGTCCTGCCCGGGGCCTGCGTTGTGGGCTATTGGCAGGGAGTCTCACGCCGGGCGCCCGCGCGCCGAGCGCCGTCCTATCGCCGGGACGACGCCGGAACGGCCGGCGTCACGGCCCGTGGCACTCCGCGGTCAGCTTGACCCGCCTGGCCGAGCTCAGAGGGCTGAACTTGATCATGGCCGCGATGACGCCGTTGTGATCCGACATCCCATAGAAGCTGAACATCGGAGAGACCTGGCCGTTCGCGGTGATCGCGTAGTTGTTCTCGTGCGGATCGGCCTCGATGGACCCATGGGTGAACTGGTAGCTGGCAGCGTAGCAGTCGCCCCACTCGAACGAAGGAGTATAGAACATCCTGCTCTGAGCCACCGCGATCGGGCCGCCCCCCTCGGAGTACCAGTTGACGTGGTTCGAGCACTTGGGATCGAACGGGCTGACCATCACGTGCTCCTCGAGCTGAGCGACCCAGTACCCGTTCGGGAGGGTCCGGAGCCCGGTGCTGGTGGACACCCTGTAGAGGCAGTCGTTGCGCAGGGCCATGGCGCTGCCCGAGACCGACGTCACGACCGCGAAAGCGAGAGCATAGCGAGCAATCTTCTTCATGAGAAACACCTCCGAGGAATCGAATCTGTGGTGAAGTTTAGTTGCAGATACCTATCCAGATCGTCACCCAAGGGATTCATGCCCCGGGGCCTGCGCCAGGGGAGCGTGCCCCGACGGGTGCGGCGCGCGTCGTCGCCGGCCCGTCATGGTCACGCGCCCGGAGGAACCCGCCCCGAGGTCATGACGCGAACAACAGGAGACTATTCTCCCCGCGGGATCGCGCAAGCACTTTTGACTGGCCATCACCGGCCCAAAACGCGACTGACATAGAACCAGGGAGAATACCGGCACTCCTCGATTATGCACTCATACCCTCTGCCTCGAACGCACCCCGAGGGCTCCCACATCCAGCCGAAGTATCACGCACCAGCGCGCCAGAGGCGCTGTGCGGCGACGCTGCGAAGAGCGGTCCAGGCCCGGAGTGGCGAGAGGCGCGCAGCGCGGGCGCACGCCGGGCGCGCCAGGCCAGGAACCCAGGGAATTCGTGCGTGTCTTCGCGCCCGACGGCGGTATGACGCCCTGTGGGTCCTGACCCGCCATGTGACGCCGATGAGCATCGAGGAGCCACCCTCGCGCCGAGCATCGATTGAGCGCGGCAGTCCTGCGATGATGGGAACTCCAGATATCGAGTCGTCGCGCGGGGCCCGGTTCGTCCCGGCCCCTCCCGGCCATGCCCGGAGCGGGCGCGCGCCATCTCGGCTGGACGTGGGCGCGGCGGCCCGGGACGCCCGGCGGCGCCCGCGTGGATCACGCCCTCGCCGTCGCGCGGCGACAGACGGCCGGCGATCTCGAGCGACGCGCACGTCCCCGCGCCGCCCCCGACGAGCGCCGCGCCTCAGTACGCCACGGCGACCGCCTTGCGGACGTACTCGTCGCTGTCGAGCTGCGCGAGCATGAAATGCGCCAGGTCCTCGCGCGATATGGTGGGGCCGCCGAAGAAATAACCGCCCATCGGCAGGTGGTCGGCGCTGGCGCGGTACGCCTTGCTGAGCCCCCGGTCCGTGAGCTTGGGCGGGCGCACGAGGGTCCAGGCCACGTCGCTCTGGCGGACGGCCTCCTCCATGCGCCGCATGTCGGAGTACCTGTTGCGGAGCAGCGGCTTGACCAGCGCGCGGAACAGGAGCCCGGCCTGCTCGTCGTCGATGCCCGCCGCGGTGACGGCGATGAGGCGGCGGACGCCGTGCGCCTTCATCGCGCGGAGCACGTGGACGATGCTCTCGGAGTAGACGCGCGTCGGCCCGAGGCCGCGCGACCCCAGGGCGGAGAGGACCGCGTCGTGGCCCGAGACGGCGCGCGACACCTGCTCGGCATCCATGATGTCGCCGCGGAGCGCGCGCAGCCGCTCGTGGTGCGGAACAGGGATGGTGGCGGGATCGCGCGCGAACGCCGAGACCTCGTGGCCGGCCTCCAGGGCCTGACGCACCAGCGCGGCGCCCGTCCCCCCGGTCGCCCCCAAGATCAGGAGTCTGCTCATGAGCCGCGAGCCTACCCGGTCTGCCGCGGCGGGTACAACTCGCGCGCGGGCGGCGCGCCGGGGCGCGCGGCGGCGAGATCGGCTGGAGAGCTCCGGGCGCGGGGCGCTCGGCCTGTCAGGCGCCGAGCCGCAGCCACGCGATCACGCCGTGGTGATCCGAGCCGGAGAACGGCGCCCGCTCGCAGCGCGTGATCGTCCACCCCTCGCCGGGCTGGACGAAGACGTAGTCGATGCGGCGCAGCGGCAGGCCCGCCGGCCAGGTGCCGCCGGCCTTGCCGGGGTGCGCCTGCGTCCATGCGTCGGCCCAGCAGGCCTCTCCAGCGCTCGTCTGGAGATAACAGACCGCCTCCTCGCTCGGGAGCGCGTTGAAATCGCCCATGAGCACGGCGCCGAGGCTCTGCGACTTCTGCCGCTCGCGCGCGGCGAAGCTCACGAGCTCCCGCACGGTGCGCGCCCGCGCGCGCTTCGACAGCGAGAGGTGCGTGACGAGCACGTCGATCACGACGCCAGCGCGCCGGATCGCGGCGCGCAGGACGACGCGCTGGCTGTCGCGCTCGAACGGATCCTCGCGGTCGAGCGTGAGCGCCTCGACGGAGTGGTCGAGCACGTCGATGTCCTCCCTGCAGAGCAGCGCGACCCCCTCGCACGCGCCGCTCGCGGCGACCCTGCCGGGCGCGAACCAGGCCCTGTATCCGCCGACGAGCCGGGCGAGCTCGCCGGCCTGCCCCAGATCGCCGCTCGCGGCTTGCGCGTGCACCTCCTGGAGCCCGAGGATGCACGGGCGCACCTCGCCGATGAGCCGGGCCAGCATCGTCCGCCGCCGCTCCCAGAGGGCGACTCCACCCCAGATGTTCTGGGTCATGATGACGAGATCGCGTTCGTCGCTCAAATGCCTCCTCCTCGGGCGCCCGGCCGGGGATGCTTCACCAGCGCGTCGAGGACGCTCAAGGCCCCGTGAGCGAGCCAGTCAGCCGCCTTGTCGAGGAGCGGCCGCGCCGCGAGCGTCTCCCGGGTCACGGCGCGCGAGTCCGCCCTGTCCCGCGAGAACAGGTCGGCCACCCGGGCCACGAACGCCGGATCGAACACGAAGAGATTCACCTCGTTGACGGCGGTCAGGCTGCTCGGGTTCGCGTTGAACGTGCCAATCGTGCACCAGTCGCCGTCGACGAGCGCGAACTTCGAGTGCATGACGTCGCGCTGGTACTCGAAGAGCTTGAAGCCGCGATCGAGCCACGCCGCGTGCTCGGCGCGCGCGGCCCGCTGGATGATGGGCAGATCCGTCGCGCCGGGGAGGATGACCTGGACGTCGACGCCGCGCCTGGCCGCGTCGACGAGATCCTTGAGCATCCCGGAGGGCGGGAAGAAATAGGCGTTCTCGATCCAGACGCGCTCCCTCGCCCGCCGGATCGCCTCGCGGTAGCAGGTGTAGACGCGCGCGTTGTCGTCCGGCGTGTCCGCGATGAGCTCGAGATCGGGGTACTTGCGGCCGGTCGCGTAGTCGCGGAGCCCCCCGCCGTCGCCGTCGGCCTCGCGCCAGCGCTGCTCGAACAGGTGGGCGAAGTCGCCGACGCAGGGGCCCTCGACGCGCATACAGACGTCGTGCCACCCCTCGCCGCCGCGCCGCTCCGGGAGCCACTCGTCGCCCCACGCGGCGCCGCCGGTGTAGGCGACGTCGTCGATCACGATCACGCGCGAGTGATCGCGCGGCAGGAGCCCGCCGCGGCCGAGCGCGACCGCCATGGGGCGGTAGGCGCGGACCTCGACGCCGCGGCGGCGGAGGTCGTCGAAGAACGGGGTGTCGGTCTCGTTCGAGCCGAGCGGGTCGTAGAGCAGCCGCGCCCGCACCCCGCGCGCGGCGGCCCGCCCCATGACGTCCGCGAACGCGCGCCCGAGCACGTCGTCGCGGTAGATGTACGTCTCGATGTCGACGCACCGCGCTGCGCGATCGACGTCGCGGAAGATCGAGCCCAGCACCGCCTCCATGCCGGGCAGCAGCGTGAGCGCGTGCTCGGCCGTCCGGATCGGGCCGACGGCCTTCGGCGCCTCCTCGCCGGCGCCCGCGGCCGCGCGGGCGCCCGCGGCCGCGGCCGCGGCAGCGCGATCCACGGGTGGGACGCCCGGCGCAGGCGCGCTGCGTCCGTCGTCGAGGGGGCCCTGCAACCGGCGCTCGCGGAAGATCATCGCGGCAGTGTGGAGGATGTGCGGGGGAAGGCGAGCGCTCCCGGGGGCGACCTGCCCTCGCCGCGCGCGGGCGAGGACGGGCGGGAGGAGGAGCGCTCAGTTCTTGAGGGAGAGCGGGCCCTCGCCGGCCTTGGCGTCGCCCTTCATCTCGTGCGAGTTGGGATCGTACTTCGAGGTGCACTTGGCCATCACGAGGCTCGCCTCGAAGTTGCCGTCCTGCTGGAGCGCGCCCTCGACGGTCACCTGGACCCCGCCGCTCGGGACGTCGCGGAAGGTGTCGGGGATGACGCACTGGGCGTAGCGCACGGGCAGCTCGGCCTGCGTGCCGTGGATCTGGAAGCGGTACTCGCAGGGGGAGTCGCGCTTGACGAGCGTGCCCGGCACGAGCTCGCCCTCGACGCGGACCTTGCGGCCGGCGAGCTTGTCCTTCGAGGCGAGGAGCTGGTCGACGGGCGTCGCGTAGACGGCGGCTTCCTTGAAGCCGACGAGGAACAGGGCGACGAGCGCGCCCACCATGACGAGCAGCGTGGCGAGCAGGCCGACGCTGCGCGAGGGGCGCGGCTTCGGCTGCGCGCTCGGCGCGGCCGGCTTCACGACCGCCGGGGTCTCCTGCTGCTCTGCGAGAGACAGCGCCTGGGCCAACTCTTCATCCAGCTTCTTGCTCATCGTGGAACCCTTCAGGCACCAGGCTAGCCCGCGCTCCACGGCCGGTCGAGCGCCACCTGCTCTGGCCCGAGCCGGGCCGGCGGCGTCCCGCAAGATCTGGACAGCTTTACCGGACTTGTCCCTCGCGAGCGGACTCCACGAACTCGCGCGCCTGCTCGCGGAGCATCGGGACGTCCTCGGGGTCCGGGGCGGTGAACAGGACGCGCAGCCCGTCCGCCGCCTCGACGACCCTGCCGCGCGCGCCGGTGCGGGCCATGTCGAACAGGCGGCAGCGCGTCGCGGTGTGGCTCGGCGGCCGGCCCCCGGCCGCGCGGATCTCGCCGAGGTGGGCGTCGAGCTGGCGGGCGAGCGTGTCGAGCGACGTCGCGCTGGCGCCGGGGCTCGGGGTCATCACGATCTGCACGCCGTGCGGGATGTCCTCCGCGGTGACGCTGGTCGACGCGGCGAGCTCCTCGCAGAGCGCGTGCTCGTCGACCTCGCGCGCCGCGCGCTCGCGATCACCGCGCGGCCATCCGTTGTCCGCGGGCCCCCTGCCGAGCTCGCCCGAGCCCGGCCCCGGCGCGTGCCGTCGAGCGGCGCCCGGCGGCAGCTCGTCGGTGCCGTGAGGCCCCTCGTGGTAGGGGCCCTCGCGGTACGGCCCCTCGTGGTAGGGGCCCTCGTCGTGGGGCACCTCGGACTCGAACGTCGGCGTCCCGGTGACCGGCTGGGCCGTCTGCCGCTGCCCGCCGCACCCGGAGGCGAGCGCGAGGAGCGCGAGGGATCCCAGAGCAACGTGCAAGCGGTGAATCGACGCGTTCATGGCGGCCTCCTGGAGGGCTCTAGCGCAGGTCGGTCGCACGCGTCCTCGACAGCGCGACCGACCTGGGTGGAGCGGGCGGTGCGCGCCGGCGCCCGGACCCGCCGGGCGGGTTCCTGGGGTTCTCCCGGCCAGTGCCGCTCGGCTAACGAGCGCCGGCGCTGCGATCCTGCTCGAGCGAGCCTCTCGCGCTGGCGGCTTGCAGGCGGCGTGCCGGCTCGCGGGATCCCTTGCGGAACGTCCCCGGCCGGCGCGGACCGGCACCGTGCTGCACGTCGCGGCGCGCGCCATGCTGCCGAGCGACCGGGAGCGAGGCCGGCGATGGCCGCCTTGGCGACTCGACCGCGACGGCCCGGTCGAGCTGGCAGCGCGCCCGTTCAGGCCGGCGGCTGGCGGCGTGACCGAACCAAGCCCCCGTCACGACGTCCGCCCTGTCACGCTCTGCGGACGGCTGCCCGGCTCGATACGCTGCCGCCGTTCTTGCGTCGCGGCGATCCCGGGCGGCATGCTGGACGCGAGGCGAGATGGACTGGAGCCGGTTCGACGCGCACGGAGAGGACAAGAGCACAGCCTTCGAGGCGTTCTCCGGGCAGCTCTTCGAGCGCTGGTGTCGGAAAGTGCACGGCGCAGCGCTGGGCGAGGTTCGCTTCGTGCGCGGCGACGGGGGAGACGGAGGGGTGGAGGCCTACGCGCTGCTCGCTTCGGGCGACTGCATCGGGCTGCAGGCCAAGTGGTTCGAAGGGGGGCTCGGTAACGACCAGATCAGGCAGGTCGTAAAATCGCTCCGCACAGCGATCAGGAACCGGCCCCGGCTCATCCGCTACTGCGTCGCGCTTCGCCAGAACCTGACGGACACGCGCGGAAGAAACGAGGTGACTGAGCGCCAGCGCTGGGACGAGTTTCTCCTGAAGGCCAGGAGCATCGCCCCGGGCACGTCCATCGAGCGCTGGGATGAGCGGCGGCTGGAGAGCTTGCTGGTCGAGCCGGGAAACGAGGGCTTGCACGCCTACTGGTTCCCCGGCAGCGTCGCCGTGCTGCATGACCTCGAGCGCCGATTCGAGGCGCAGCAGTGCAGATGGCTGAGGGGGCGCTACATCCCGGATCTCCACGCCGCCGGCAAGCTCGAGGAGGATCTGTCGATCCGGCTGGGCTCCCCCGACGCGCGCTCGCCCCTCTTCCGACGCGCGCTGGCCATCGCTGCGGAACTCCAGGCCGTCCACCGCGACGTCGCCCGCCTTGATGGAGATCCGACGTTCATGGGCTCGCCCGGGGCCGCCGAGGTTCGCGACCGAGCGCTCCGCGCGCTTGACAGGATCGTCCGAGCGGCCGAGGCGGATGTGCAGGCGCTCCGCGTGGGCGCCGAGCGAGCGGCAGGCGCGTCGGTACAGGGCGACGACGTGCAGGCCGTGCACCGACTCGAGGTCGCGCTCGCGCAGCTCGCCCGGAACGCGCGCCGCTCGCGCACCCCCACCTGCAACATCCACCAGCGTGTCAAGCGGTGTCTGGGCGGGGAGAAGGCCGCCCTCCTGGATCTCTCGGCCACGAAGCACTGGTGGGAGCGTATTTCGCGCATCGCAGCCTACCTGGGCCCGCCAGGCGCGGGCAAGACGCACGGCCTGGCCCACGCCGTCCGCGCGCGCCTCGACGCGGGCCTACCAGCGCTCCTGCTCCGGGCGAAGGACTGCCCCTTGTCCGACGGGTGGGAGGGGATCCTCCGGAAGGCGCTGGATCGGCCGACTACGCCGCTTGAGGAGCTCCTCAACGCGCTCGAGGCAGCCGCGGTGCGCGCCGATGTGCGCCGGGCCAAGCCAGAGCCGGCCAGCGCCGCCGAGATCGCGCTGGAGCCGACGCGTGTTCTCCTGGCCATCGACGCCCTGGAAGAGTCTGGCGCCCACCCCCGCTGGGCCGAGCTGCTCGGGGAGCTGCCAGTGCACCTGGCGAGCCATCCGCGCCTCCGCGTGGCCGTCACGCTCCGCACAGCCAGCGGCGAGGCCATCCTCGGAGGTGTGCACAGGCGCCGCGACGTCATCGACGAGGTGAGGCTTCCGGAGGGCGGCGAGGTACAAAAGCTGCTCCCGGAGTACTGCCGGTATTACAAGATCGATCTGCCGGACACGCGGCTACGCTGGGCCATCCGGGATCCGCTCAGCCTCAGGCTCTACTGCGAGCTCCGGGTGGAAGCCCGGCTGAGCGCTAGAGAACCGCCTGCGGATCGTCAGGCTGTCTCGCTCCCTTCACTTTTGGGGAAAAAGCTCAAGCATATCGAGGAAGACCTGCGTCTCGGCGGCGGATGGAGCGACCGCGACACACCGTTCCATCTCATGCTCGAGATCATCGCTGTCGAGTACATCCAGCGCGGCTCGGCGCTGCAGCGCGACGACGTCATCGAGCTTGCGTCCGGCGAGATGCCATGGCTTCCCGCCGACAGCTGGAGCTGGATCCTGGACCAGTGCGAGGAGCGTGGGCTGCTGCTCATGCACACTGACGAGCCCGATGGCCCTCTGGGGCGTAGAATCCAGTACGTCGAGCCGGCGCTCGATCCGCTGATCGACTTCCTCATCGCTCGGCGAGTATGCGAGCAGATCGGCGCACCCAGTGTACCCGATACGGCGCGAAGGCTGTCCGCACATCTGCGATCGCGCCCGGACGCCGTCACACAAGCCGCGGTGCTCCTGGCGCAGGAAAAGGGAATCAGCCTGGTTCGGTCGGGCCTGTGGGCGGAGGATCTTCCAACCGAGGAGCTCGAGCGCCTGGAGCTACGCGCGATCGCCACGCTGAACAGCGATGCGGCCCGCCGTCATGAAGACTGGGTCCTGGCGCGACTCCGGTCCAGCATGCCCTCGTGCCGACGCGTCCTGAAGGAGCTCTGCATACCTGTCGCTCGGGACGACGAGAGCCCGTTCGGTCCGCGCTTCGTGCACGAGGCGCTTCGCCCGCTTCAGCCGGCAAAGCGTGATCTGTTCTGGTCCGGTCCGCGCTATCTACATGGCGAAGCCGACCAGCCCTGGGCGGGTGAAGGCGACGAGGCGCTCGAGCTGCTCGAGCTGGATTCGGACGATACCGCAGAGGGACCGCCGCTGCTCTTGGCCTGGGCGCTCACGTCGGTCGATAGCCGATGGCGCAGAGAGGTGCGTGCGAAGCTCGCGCGCTGGGGAGCAGGACAGCTCGATGAGCTTCAGCGGTGGCTTGACCTCGCCTTCCAGACCAACGATCCGCAGATGGCGGAAGACGTTGCCATGGTCGCCTTCGGCGCGGCTTGCCTCGCGGGGAGCGACGTGCGCCTGGCGAGCCTGGCGCGATGGGCGGAGGAGAACCTTCTCGCGCTGGATGCCCGTCATCGCCGCGAGGATCTCGCCGTCCTGCACGCCGCGCGAGGGATCGTGGAGCGCGCTCGCGTGATGGGTGTGCCGGTCGATGTCTCGGCTGTGGAGCGAGCCCAGAGCTTCTACCGGACCGATGGCGGAACGCTGCCGTTCGATGCAGCCGCCGCGAGGACCGCCAGCGACCATGACGGCGTACGACCGATCACCGGTGACCTTGCGTGGTACGTCGTGCCTGCCTCGATCGAGGGATTCTTTCGGCCAGTGAACCATCATGGTCGGGCGACCCCCGATCCTGCGCTTTCCCTCGCAACGGACGAGCTACTGTCAGCAGCGATGGCGGGCACGTTCGGACCGCTGCGGGAAGATGTCCAGCGGGCGGTGGAGGAAGAAATCGAGCGACGAAGAGCACATGAGCACATGTGGGGATTTTTGCTCGGTCGCGCGACACACCAGGACGCTCCAAGAATGAGCGAGGCGGACACCGCCGAGGGGGCGAAGCCGAGGGCGGACACTTGCGATCGCGAGGAAGCCCGCCTGCTCGATGAGCACCTCAAAGCGTCGGTGGAGCGTGGGCCCGCTGGACGATTGGACCCGCGCGCCGTGGCCATGCTCGCGGAGTACGCAGAGCTGGCGCAAGTCGAGACATTGACGCCTCAGCGGTTCGCCTTCGGAGTGCTGAAGGCGCATCTGCAAGACATGGGGTGGAGCGAAGCCGAGCTCTCCGAGCAGGGACCGAGCTCTCGAGCCAGCATGGACGGCGCCATCATGTGGGCCCATTGGCCAGCGGCGCACGGCGGGCGCAGCCCGATCTGCACGATTGCCGAGAAGTACGTTTGGACTGGTTGTCGGCTCCTCGGCGCTCATCTTGCCGGGCGCATCCCGTTTTTATGCGATTCATGGGGCGGCGTTTGGGTCGGGCCCCCTGTGGATCCTGTGCTCATCGCGTCAATGGAACCCAACCCGGCTTCGGACGTCCCTGAAGGGCCCGAGCACCTTGCGGCCGCTGCCTGGAGCTTCTGGCCAGATGACGCGCTGGTCGTCAAGTCGCCCTCGCTCGCTCGAGCTCAGGCCGCACGAGCAGTCGAATGGGTTCGCACTGCGCCTTTACCGGATATTCGCCCCTGGCTGGTGCTGCAGCGCCATGCCTCACCGCCACAGATCGCGGACATGGAGGACGACGACTGGCTCACGTTGCGATGCCTCGTCAGCGCGAGGGAGGATGACGCGCAAGCCGACTCCCAGATCAGGATCTGGTCGGCAGGCGTGAATGAAAGCGACGCCGTTCTTCTCGCGCGGGATCTGAAGCTCGGGATTCGGGCGCAGCTAGATAGGTTCGTCGAGCTGCCGGAGGAGACTGTACGTCGGGCTGGATTCGTCGATCCCACGGAGGCCGTTTGGGCGCCGTGGCTGACTCACGTGGCCTGCGGCGGGAGCGTGATCACCGTGGATGATCAAGGAGCGCTCAGGCCGGTTGACATCTTGACAGCCACCGCCGAGACGGACTGGGCGTCCTCGACGGGAGGCAAAGAGATCTGGGTACCCGCGCACTGGATCCGATGCGCCATAGGGCTAACTGACGCCAGACCGGCGCACGGGGGTGCCGAATGGCACTTTGCGGATCGAGGAGGAGTCATCCACGCTCTATACACCTCGAGAAGCAAGGACGGCGAGATCCGCCGGGCGCTCATCGTCCGACGACGCTCCCTGGAGGCCGCGACGAGCGGCCGCGGGCTGACTCTGCTATGGCTCGGGCAGCTGCACCGGGAGCCCAGCGCGGAGCTACGCAGCTCACTCCGGGAAGAGGAGCGCGATCTCCACGGCGTCTGGTCCTGGCTGGCGAGAATGTTCGCTACAGGTCCGGCTGTCATCCATGAATCCGGGTCGGAGTTTTTCTCCAGTAGCAAGCCGGAACCGCGGCTCCCGCGTGCCACGCAGGAGGATGCCACCAGCGCCTCGCTTGTCCCGGTAGGCCCTGTCAACCCGGGTCTAGCCGTGCCCCTCTCCACCGAGCTCAGCGACGATGCGATCCCCTATTTCCTGTGGGACGATCCGATGCCCGTCAGCGAGCTCCGTCGTCGCCTCGCGACCGCCCCTCCCCACGAGCGCGTCCAGCTCCTCGGGAAGATACTCCGCGAAGCCCGAGATCCCGACGTGTGGCACTTCACGACGCCCGGAGAGATTGCCGCTCGATTCGGCACGCTCGCACGTCATCTGGGGCGGCGACGACGCTTCTGGGAGTTCTTGCTCAACCGCTGGCACATGGAGGGATTGCTTGAGCAAAAGCCAGCTTAGCCCGCTCCAGGAAGAGATCCTCGCCGCCTTCTTCCGTCGCGAGCAGCGCTTCTTCCTCACCGGAGGCGCAGCCCTCGCCGGCTTCCATCTCTACCATCGTCGCACAGCCGACCTCGATCTCTTCACCACCCATCTCAGCGCTGCCGGAGCACCGAGCACCCTTGACGCCGGTGATGCAGCCTTGCGCGCAGCCGCCGAAGAGCTCGGCGCTACCGTCGAGAACCTGCAGACCTCACCGGACTTCCGCCGGCGCCAGGTCACACGGGGCGCCGATCGCGTGGTGGTCGACCTCGTGCTCGAGCGCGTAGTCCAGGGCTACCCGAATAAGCCGATCGTCGGCGACATCCGGATCGATCCTCCAGAGGAGATCCTGGCCAACAAGCTCTGCGCTCTCCTGTCCCGCTCAGAGCCTCGCGATCTCGTCGATGTTTACGCCCTCGAGCGCACCGGCCTCCGTGTCGAGCAGGCGCTCGAGCTCGCCGTCCGGAAGGACTCTGGCCTCACGCCGGCCCAGCTGGCCTGGGTGCTCTCGGAGATCCAGATCGCCGAGGACGCCCGCCTTCCCGGGGGAATCTCGCCCGATGATCTTCGTGACTTCCTTGAGAAGCTCATATCTCGGCTCACCCGTCTCGCTTACCCAGAGAAGGTGTAATCTCCCTCGTGGGCTCGAGGCGTTCTGGCGGCAGGCGGGGGACAGGCGCTCGACCACGGGGACAGGTCGAGCCCTCATGAAGGGCGACGCGGACTGTCGCCCGGAGCAACATGAGAAAGTACCTTGCTCGTCGTAATGCGATCGCAACGGGGGTGGTCTGCCCCGGGGTTGGTCTGGCGGCGTCCTGGAGCCCTCTGATAACGTGGCCGCACTCGATGTTTCCCTCGGCCCTCGGAGCGCCGTCACCTGGGATTGGGCGTGGAGCGGTGTCGCGAGGTGACCGACGACCGGCGTCGTCCTCGCGCGATGCGTGGGATTGCCGGTCGCCTGCCGGCGGGCGTGCGGGGAGCGGCGCTATCCGATCGGCTCGGGCTCGGCCTGGGTCTTCTTCCTGGCGCTGGCGGCGCGGGCCCGCTGTTCGGCGCGCCGCTCTTCTTCCGCCGCGTCCTCGTACGGCGAGAGCAGCCGGTCGCGGAGGAGCGCGTGCGTCTCGTCCTTGTCGTCGTCGTACTCGGCATGGACCTGGACCAGGAGCGTGCCATAGGCCTCGTGCCACGCCTCGATCGCCTTGACGGCCGGATCCGCGCCCTTCGCCTCGGTGACGCCGAGCTTCTTGCCGTACAGCTCCGTCCAGCGCCGCAGGCGGCCTGCCTCGGCCGACAGGCCGAGGCGCTCGACAGCCGCCTTCACGTCCTTGCCGTCGAGCGCCTTGATCATCGCGCTCATGCGCACCCATTGCTGGGAGTAGACGAGACGGATGAAGTCGGTGCCCGACGACAGCACCTCCGAGCGCACCAGCAGCGCATCGCGACGGCGCGCCGCCTCGTCATCCGTCAGCGGCAGGATGTCGTCGTGATCGAACGCGCGCTCGATGCTGGCGAGCTGGCCGCTGAACGCTCCGATGCACCGGTCGGTGCCGCGATCGATCTCCACCATCGTGGCGTCGAGGCTCCCGAGCGGATCGAGGGCCTCGGTGGACGCAATGACGGACTGGACCGCTGCGTCGACCTTGGCAGCGAGCTTGATCTTCTTCGATCTCAAGGCCTCCCGGTGAGCGGCCAGCTTCGTACCTGCAACAATGCACCCGCTCGGCGTGAGCCGGCGGGCGAGTAATGCGGCTTTTCCCATCAGACCCGGCTATCGGGCTCACGATGACCCGGCAAGGCGGCAGCATGCATTCGACGCACCGCGACATGCCGGCGGGCGTCCCTCCACGCGCCGCCGCACGCCGGCCGGCGTCCCCCCACGCGCCGCCGCACGCCGGCGGGCGTCCCCCCACGCGCCGCCGCACGCCGGCCGGCGTCCCCCCACGCGCCGCCGCTCGCCAACGGCGGTCCCCCCACGCGCCGCCGCTCGCCAACGGCGGTCCCCCCACGCGCCGCCGCTCGCCAACGGCGGTCCCCCCACGCGCCGCCGCTCGCCAACGGCGGTCCCCCCATGGCCCCCAGGAGGCGGGCCAGGGATCCGAGGGGAGATTTCAACGCAAAGGCGCAAAGGCGCAAAAAGACAGAGATATTTGTAGTTTCCGGTCCCTGAGCTCGTCCTTCCGTCGCGTGGACCACGCTCCGCCTGCGAGGCGGCTCGCCGGTCGCGACGGCCAACAAAATTTCTCTGCTTTTTTGCGCCTTTGCGCCTTTGCGCCTTTGCGTTGAATTCTCTCTCTCCGCTCGCGAGGTGGATCGCTGACAAGATTTCGGCCCCGCGGTACTAGGCTCGGCTGCCGCCCCCGCCCGGCCGCGCCGCGCGGGGGCCGCGCGTGCGAAGAATGCGACGCCCCCGACCGCCCCTCCCCGTGATCTCCGCCCTGCTCGTGCCGCTCGCCTGCGGCGCGGGCGCGTGCTCCGGCCAGCCGATGACGGCATCCCCCGCGCCCGCTGGCACGGCGGCGCGCGCCGTGAGCCGCGAGCCGGCCGCGGCCCCGGCGGCAACCCTCCCGGTCGACGCGCTCGCGGCGGCGGCCGGCGGCGCGGCGCAGCCCGGGCGCACGCCGCTCGGCGCGCCGCAGGTGGAGCCGCTCCCGTTCGCCATCGAGCCGTCGCTCGACGGCCGCTCGGTGGTGTTCGTCGCCGGGACGTCGTCGGATCGCGTCGGCTGGGCGCGGCGCCTCGACGCGGCGACGGGCGAGCTCGGGCCGCCGATCCAGCTCGTCGACGAGCACCTGGCCGGCGCGCTCTCGTCGGCCGGCGGAGGCACCACGCTGATCACCGCGCAGGGCGACGAGATCTGCGCGACGGCGTACCTGCCCGGCGAGACCTCGGCCGCGTCCCGCGCGTGCGCGAAGGCCCGCGCGCACGCGATGGCGGCCGTGGGCGAGCGCGTCGCGCTGCTCGATCTCGAGGTCGTCGGCGGCGCCGCGCGGCGCGACAAGGCCGCCGCGGCGAAGCCCGCCCGCAAGACGCCCGCGGCGAAGCGGGACGGGAAGGCCGCGAAGGCGCGCAGCAAGGCGACCGAGAAGAAGCGCGACAAGGCGACCGAGAAGAAGCGCGACAAGCGCGGCGCGGACCGCGGGCGCGACGGGCGGCCGAAGAAGAGGGCGCGCCCGGCGCCCCGGCCGAAGCGGCCGGACCCGCTGCCCGAGGTCGAGGTGCGGCTCCGGTGGATCTCGCCTGGCGAGGGGATCGCGGCGACGTCGTCCCCCACGGGGCTGCGCTTCCGGCCGCCGCTCGACGGCATGGCGCTGATCGACGCCGGCGGGAGGCCGGGCGCGATCGACCTGCTCCACTACGCGGCGAGCTCGAAGAAGAGCGCGTCGTGGCTCGGGAGCGCGCAGATCGCCTTCGCGTCGCTCGGGGAGGACGGCAAGCTCGATCCGGGCCGACGCGCCGTCGTGGTCGAGGGGGATCTCGAGTACGGCGCGCTGCGCGGCCACCAGGATCCGCGCCTCGTGACGACGGGCGCGGGCGCGGTGGTCGTCGACGTGACCGGCCGCAACGGGGCGTGCCAGGCGACGCGCGTGGCGCCGTCGCTCCAGCGGATCGGCGGCGGCCCCAGGGCGGTCTGCGCCGTGGATCCCGCGCGGCTCGCGGACGCGACGCCGCTCGCGCCGGCCGAGATCGCCGCGCTCGAGCGCATCGCCGCGAGCGGCGCCCGGCGCGCCCCGGGGCAGCCGGCGTACGATCCGGGGCTCGCCGCGTGGGCGGGCGATCGCGCCTACTTCCAGACGGGCGCCGGCGCGCTGTTCTCTGCCTCGCGCGCCGACGGGCAGCCGCGCCGCGAGCCGGACCCGTTCCCGGCGAGGCGCGTGCGCATCGCGTGGGGCGCGCTCGCGCCGGACGGCGAGGGGCTCGCCTTCGCCGCGGGGCAGCTCTACCGGCTCGACGCGCGCGGGCAGGTCGCCGCGACGGCGGCGCCGGCCGGGGCGGCGGCGCCGGAGGGCCTCGTCGCCGCGACGCCGGGAGCCGCCGCCGCGCCTGGCGCCGTCGCCGCGCCCGGCGCCGCCGCGCCTGGCGCCGTCGCCGCGCCCGGCGCCGCCGCGCCTGGCGCCGTCGCCGCGCAGGGCGCCGTCACCGCGCAGGGCGCGCCGGGAACGCCGATCGGCGAGCCGGAGCGGCCCGCGGACAGGCGGCGCGCCGCGCGCATCGGGGCGTCCTGGTGGCTCGCGAGGACCGACGTGGTGCGGCTCCTGCCCGAGCCCCTCGTCGTGCCCGCGCTGCGGGGGCGCGCCCACGAGGACGCCACGGCGCTCGTCGGCGGCCGCGAGCGGGGGCTCTTCCTCGAGGTGCTCGGCGACCGGCTCCAGATCACCGGGATCGACGCCTCTGGCGCGCTGGTCGCGCCCGGCGCGCTCGCGCAGGCCGCGCCCGGCGCGCTCGCGCAGGTTGCGCCCGCCGCCGGCGCAGCAGGCCACGCGCCGCCGCCCGCCGGCGCAGCAGGCCACGCGCCGCCGCCCGCCGTCGCGATCGCGTCGCCGGTGCGCGCGGGGTTCGACGCGTGCGAGCGCCGGGGCGGCGGGGCGAT
Organism: Sorangium sp. So ce1335; assembly: GCF_051521615.1. Taxonomy (NCBI): domain Bacteria; kingdom Pseudomonadati; phylum Myxococcota; order Polyangiales; family Polyangiaceae; genus Sorangium; species Sorangium sp. So ce1335. The sequence goes on along the minus strand of NZ_CP150363.1, from coordinate 12,825,277 downwards.
CGTGGCGGGCGTCAGCGCCGCGGATCCGACCCGGGTCGTGGCGCTCTCGATCGACGCGCTCGGCCGGCCCGGCGCGGTGCGCGAGACGTCGCTGCCGCTCGCCGAGGGCGACCTCGCGGTGCGGCTCGTCGCCCTGCCCGAGGGGGGCGCGCTGCTCAGCGACGCGGCCCGGCGCCACGTGGTCTGGCTGGACGACGACGGCGCGGAGCTCGCGTCGCAGCCGTGGCCGGCCGACGACACAGGCGCGCTCTGCGTCGACGGACAGCCCGCGCGGCGCGCCGTCCCGGCCCCCGCGCCCGGCGCCTTCGTGACCGTCCCGGAGCTCGCGGCCCCCGGCGCCTGCGTCGTTGGTGACGCCGTCTGGGCCGCCGACGGCAGCCTGCGGTGGTTCGGCAGCGCCGTGAGCGGCCTCGACGCGCAGGCCGAGGCGGGCGTCGCGCGCCCCGCGCTGCCCGCGGGCGCGGCGGTGCGCCCCGCCGCGACGGAGCCCGGGGAGGCGCCCGCCCCGGCGCCCCCCGCCCCGCCCGCGTGCCCCGCGGACATGGTCGCCGTCGACGGCGGCCGCTTCTGCATCGACAGGTTCGAGGCGATGCTCGTCGACGGGGCGACCGGACAGGCGCTCTCGCCCGACTACCCGTCGACCCCGAACCTCCTCGAGCTCACGCTCGCCGCCTGGTCGACCGGCCGGCAGCGGATCGGCGACGTCCACGCGCGCGCCTTCCCGCTGCCGCTGCTCCCCGGCTGGCAGCGCGGCCGGGCGACCGCCGCCCTGGCCCGCTCCCGGTCCGGGGTGCGGCCGAGCGGCTACGCGACAGGCCTCGTCGCCGAGAGCGCCTGCGCCGCCGCCGGCAAGCGGCTGTGCTCTGTCGACGAGTTCGTCACGGCGTGCCGCGGCGAGGACGACACGCTGTACCCGTACGGCGACACGTACGAGGAGGGTGCGTGCAATGTCTTCCGGGCAGGGCACCCGGCGGCCGCGCTCCACGGCAACGCGTCCGTCGGCCACCTGGATCCGCGGCTCAACCGCGTGCGCCTCGGCCCGGAGCCGCTGCTCCGGGAGACGGGCGGGAGCCCCCGGTGCAGGAGCCGCTGGGGCAGCGACGCGGTCTACGACCTCGTGGGCAACCTCGATGAGTGGGTGGACGAGCCGGGCGGCGCGTTCGCCGGCGGCTTCTATTCGCGCTCGACCCGCGCCGGCTGCGAGGCCCTCGTCACGTCCCACCCGAAGAGCTACCTCGACTACTCGACCGGCGTCCGCTGCTGCCAGGACGGGCCCCCTGCGGCCGCGATGGACGCGGAACCGGCGGCGCCCGCAGGTCCCGCGGCGCCCGCAGGTCCCGCGGCGCCCGCAGGTCCCGCGGCGCCCGCCGGATCAGCGCCGCGGCTGCCCGGGGACCTGCCGGAGCATTCCGGTCACGGCGAACGCGGCGGAGATCACGAGGAGCACGTGGGTCCAGTTGTCCGCGGGCAGCACACCGAACACGGCGAGCAGCCACATCAGCAATGACACGGCGGCGACGCTCCAGAGCACGCCATCGGTCCAGTGTCTCATTCGGCCCCTGTCGACAGGCATTTGTCCAGGGATGAAGCGAACCGCGTGCCACACCGTCGCGGGCGCGCGCGTCCGCGTGCTACGTTGGGCAGTGATGAGCGCGTCCTCCTCCGCCATGCAAAGCGATCTGGAAAACCCGACGGAAGAGCACCGGATGCTGCGGCAGATGGTGCGCGATTTCGCCCGCGAGGTCGTCGAGCCCCAGGCCGGCGAGCACGACCGCACGGCCAGCCTCAACGTCCCCCTGATGCAGCGGCTCGGCGAGCTCGGCCTGCTCGGCGTGACCATCCCCTCGGAGTACGGGGGCGCGGGCATGGACGCGCTCGCCGCCGTGATCGTCCACCACGAGCTCGCGAAGAGCGATCCCGGGTTCACCCTCGCGTACCTCGCGCACGCGATGCTGTTCGTGAACAACTTCTTCCACGCGAGCAACGACGAGCAGCGCGCGCGCTACCTGCCCAGGGTGCTCTCCGGCGAGTGGATCGGCGCGATGGGCATGACCGAGCCATCGAGCGGGACAGACGTCCTCGGCATGAAGACGTTCGCCCGGCGCGACGGAGACCGGTACATCCTGAAAGGGCGCAAGGCGCTCATCACGAATGCGCCGGAGGCGAGCGTCTTCCTCGTCTATGCGACCATCGAGGGCCGGATCACGACCTTCGTCGTGGAGCGGGGGTTCCCCGGGTTCTCCACGGACGAGAAGACCCCGAAGATGGGTATGCGGGCGAGCACGATGAGCGAGCTCATCTTCGATGATTGCGTCGTGCCCGCCCGGAACGTCCTCGGCCAGGAGGGGGGCGGCATCCGCAACATGATGAGGAACCTCGAGATCGAACGGCTCACCCTCGCCGCCATGAGCCTCGGCATCGCGGATCGCTGTCTGGACATCATGATCCAGTACGCCGGGGAGCGGAGGAGCTTCGGCAAGCCGATCGCCGAGCACGGGCAGATCCAGCGCTACATCGCGGAGAGCTACGCGAAGACCGAGGCGGCGCGCGCGCTCATCTACTCGGTGGCGCGCAACGTCAGCCCCGACCGGCGCAACCGGCTCGGGACGGACGCGGCCAAGCTCTTCGCGGCGCCGGTCGGCAAGGAGGTGGCCGACAACGCCATGCAGGTGCTCGGCGGCTGGGGCTATTGCACCGAGTACAAGGTGGAGCGGTTCTTCAGGGACGCCAAGCTGCTCGAGATCGGCGGCGGCACGCTCGAGTCCCATCAGAAGAACATCACGCGAGAGCTGATCGGCCGCATGACCAGCTGACGCCCCAGACCGCGCCGGACCAGCTCGCCATGGGCGGTCCGCGTGGGTCGGCGACGGATTGTCGTGGACGGTCGCCGGCTGTCCATCACGACGTCTCGTGGGGAGTCGCCCACGGGACGGCGTCGCGATGAGGTCCTGTCACGCCTCGGTAGCGGAAAGGCAGCGCTGGGTTTGCGGTCCGGCCATCGAGGCGCCACGCGTCTCCGTCACGATCGCCAACCATGGATTGGGGAGATCTGGCGACGGTCGCGCCGACGGCGCTGTCATCCACCCTCTACGCGACGCTACAGGCCTCCTTCCACTGGAGGATCGCGCGGCATCGCCTGAAGGCGCGGCGCGAGCCGCCGCAGCCGCTCGGGGCGACCCCGGTCGTCAGCATCCTCAAGCCGGTGGCCGGCGTCGACGACGAGCTCGCCAGCAACCTCGAGTCGTTCGCCCACCTGGATTATCCCCGTTACGAGATCGTCTTCGGCGTCGCCTCGCGCGAGGACCCGGCGGTGCCGGTGATCCAGGCCTTCATCGCCGCGCACCCCGAGGTGCGGGCGCGGCTCTGCCTGACGGACCCGACCGAGGCGTTGAACCCGAAGGTGGCGCAGCTCCTCGAGCTCGAGCGCAGGGCGGAGGGCAGCGTGCTCGTCATCTCGGACGCCAACGTGCGTGTCCGCCCGGACTATCTCCGGTCGCTGCTGTCGATCTTGATGCGGCCGGGCGTGGGGCTCGTCTCGAGCGTCGTCGTCGGCACGGGGGAGCGCACGATCGGCGCGGTGGTCGAGAACGCGCAGCTCGGGTCGTTCATCGCGCCCGGGGTGGTCGCGGCGGCCGAGCTCGCGGGGCGGGCGATCAGCGTGGGGAAATCGATGGCCATGCGGCGGGTCGACCTCGATCGGGTGGGAGGGTTCGAGAGCGTGGCCAGCGTGCTGGCGGAGGACGATATGCTCGGGCAGCGCTTCAGCGCGCGCGGGTACGTCGTCGAGCTCTGCCTGGATCCTATCGAGAACCGCAACGCGAGCTGCTCGCTGATGCGCACGCTGGATCGGCACACCCGCTGGGCGAAGATGCGGCGCGCGCTCGCCCCGCGCTGCTTCGCGGTGGAGCCGTTCAACGCGCCGCTGCTCGTCGCCTGGATGACACTGCTGCTCAGCCCGACGCAGCTCGCGCTGGAGCTCTGGCTGTTCGCCTGGGCGCTGCAGAGCCTGGGGACGCTCCTGGCGCTGAGACAGCTGCGGCCGGCGCACGCCAACACGGCGCTCGTCGCGGCGGAGCCGCTGCGGACGCTGTGCTGGTTCTTCTGCTGGCTGAACGCGTACGCGAACCGGCGGGTCGCCTGGCGGGGGAACGCGTTCACCCTCGGGGCGGGGTCCGAGCTGGTGGCGGCGGAAGAGCCGGCTTCCCTGGGGTCGCCGGCCAGGTAAAGAGGCCGATCCGGGCGGCGGGGGATGGGGGTCAGAGGTGGACCGACGCGACGCCGAGGGCAGCGCCGGCCAGGATGAGCCAGAGCGAGCTCACGCGGTAACGGACCAGCAGGAACGCCGCGACGATCGCCAGGGCGGCCGTGAGCCAGTCGACCACCGCGGCCCGCGTGAGCCGGTAAGCGACGACCGCCATCAGCGCGAGCGACGCGGCGTTCACGCCGTCGAGGAAGGCAGAGGCCACGGCAGAGCGACGGAGGCGGGGGATCAGCGGGCCGCTCAGGGCGACGAAGAAGAACGCCGGGAGGAAGATGCCCGCCGTGGCGACGAGAGCGCCCGGGAACCGGCCGAGGACGTATCCGATGAACGTCGCCGTGGTGAAGACGGGACCGGGCGTCACCTGGCCGACCGCCACCGCGTCGAGGAGCTGCGCCTCCGTCATCCACCGATACCGCTCGACGAGATCGGCGCGGAGAAACGCGAGGAGCACGTAGCCGCTCCCGAAGAGGACCGAACCCACCTTGAGGAAGAACAGGAACAGCGGGAGGAGACCGAACGGCGCGCTCGCCGCCGCGGCCGCGGCGCCGCCGGCCAGCGGGGCGGCGACGCCGCCGGCCAGCGGGACGACGGCCGCCGCGCCGGCCGAGGGGCCTGCGGGGCGCCCGGCCGCGAGGCGGTGCGCCACGGCGAGCGCGCCGGCGCCGGCCAGGACCGCGAGCTCGTGGACGCCGAGCAGGATCGCCCCCGCGCAGAGCGCCGCGAGGACGAGCGAGGGCCACGAGCGCAGGCCGGCGCGACCGAGGCCCCAGAGCGCCTGGACCACCACCGCGATGATCACCGGCTTCACGCCGTAAAGGAGCGCTGACATCTCCGGCAACGCGCCGAACCGGACATAGCCCCACGCAAAGCCGAGCGTGATCAGCGCCGCAGGGAAGATGAAGCAGCCGCCGGCGACGAGCAGCCCCGCCCAGCCGGCCCGGCGGTGCCCGATGTGGATCGCGAGCTCGGTCGAGCTGGGCCCCGGGATCAGGTTCGTCGCACCATAGAGGTCGAGGAAGTCCTCGCGCGTCATCCAGCCGCGCCGGCGGACCACCTCGTCCTCCATCATGGCGACATGGGCCGCGGGGCCCCCGAAGGCCGTGGTCCCGAGCCGGAGAAAGAGCAGCGCGAGCTCCCGGAGCTCCGCGCGGCGCGCCTGCGCGGACGCCCGGGCATCGCCGCTGGCCAGGCCTTCGCTCATGAAGGGTGTCTACCCGAAAACGGGCACCACCGCGCGTCCATCGAATGGAGCCGCCGCGGCGAGCCCGCCCGGGCAGCCCAGAGCGCCGCCGCGGCGAGGCCGCCCGGGCGGCCCTGGGCGCCGCCGCGGCGAGGCCGCCCGGGCGGCCCTGGGCGCGGCCCGTGGGCGCCGTCAGCGCGTCAGACGGGGGGCGGCGGGATCTCCGGCGGGACGAGGAAGAACACCTTGCGGGTGCTGAGCGTCGTCACGCCGTCGCCGGTGACGACGATGCTCGCCGTGAACATCTGCGGTGTTTCCTTGGGCGGCACCGCGGCGTTGATCTTCGGGATCACGTCGAAGCAGACCGTGGGCCCGGGGAAGACGTTCGTATAGGTGTCCGCGACGCCGTCGCGGTCCTTGTCGACGACCCTGAGCCCCGAGGTGCACGGCTCCTGCGCCTCGTTGTTCGCGATGATCTTGTCGACGAAGGAGCTCACCGCGTCGATCGCATCGCCCTCCTCGTCGTCCACCGCCGCCGCCGAGATGTCGAGGGTGACATAGGTCGTGAGCACCTTGATCGCCTGCACGACGGCCAGGCTCAGGCCGGTGCCGCTGCTGGAGATCTGGAACACGAGCGGGCACTTGCCGTTCGCCGCCGCCACGCCTTTCCCGCCCTCGCCGGTGCAGCACTGGCCGACGTCGCACCGCGGCGGGCGCATGCCCTCCGGCCCCCACGCCGTCGGCGGCACCACCGAGCCGGTCGCGAGCGCGCCGGCCGTGAGGTCGGCCTTGGCCTCGCTCCCGTCATCGAGGTCCGTCACCATGCCGATGAGGCGGCCGCCCAGGCTGGTCATCGCGCTGAGCGCCTGCGTGTAGCTGGGGGACGAGAGCCCGGTGTAGTTGTAGCTCGGCACCGTCCCGTTGTGGTTCGGCACGTCGGTCATCATCACGACGATGGGCAGCGAGCCGGCGCGGAAGCCGACGCCGCCGATGTGCCCCACCGTCTCGCCCGCCGGGATCGCGTCGGGCGGCGCGGTCATCGGATCGAACGGGGGCACGCGGGCGCCCCCCTCTCCGGTGCCCGCCCCGCGGGCGATCTGATAGAGCGCCTCCCAGCCGCTCTCCGGCGTGTCGCCGCCGCCCGAGGCCAGGAGATCATCCACCGCGTCCTGCACCGAATTCCGCCCTTCTGGCGTGAGCACGCTCATCACCCGGTGCTCCAGGAAGAACGGCTTGTCGGCGCCCCCCCCGTACGGCGACCTCGGGAAGTCCTTGTAGTGAGTCACGCCGATCCCGATGCTCGGGATCCCGTCGGCGAGCTGATCGATCATGTCCTGGAGCGTCGACCTCAAGCTCGATATCACGTTGCCCATCGACGAGGTGGTGTCCATCGCGAACACCACGTCCGCCTGCGAGATGTCGGTCGAGAAGTCGAGCGTGTCCTCCGCGGGGGTCGGAGCCTGCATGTACGGCACGACGAACACGAAGTCCCCGTTCGCCTGCGGGTTGTCCAGGTCGTCGTCCGGGTTCGTGCCCGCGGCGTGCTCGATGAGGTCGCTCACGCCGTCCTCATCCGTATCGTCGCTCGCGATGCTGGACTCCCCCGGGTCGAGCACCCCGTCGCAATTCACGTCCTCGAGCTCATCGAGCAGGCCGTCGTTGTCGCTGTCGAGATCGAGGAAATCGCCCCCGCCGTCCTGGTCGCTGTCGCTCGGCAGCATGTCGCGATCGCCGTCGCCCCGCTCGACCTCGTCGGACCGGCAATCGCCGTCCGAGTCGAGATCGCGGAACGCCGGGATCCCGTCGCCGTCGGCGTCGATCTCCCGCTCGAAGCGGTCGAGGATGCCGTCATTGTCGGAGTCGGTGTCGCGGAAGTCAGGCCACCTGTCGTCGTCGGTGTTGATCGGGTCGGACACGTCCCGGCCCAGCTCGATCTCGTCGGAGAGGCCGTCGCCGTCGTCGTCGAGGTCGGCGTAGTTGGGCAAACCATCCTCGTCGAGATCCTCGACCCCCTCCACCCCGTCGGCGAGTCCGTTCCCATCGGAGTCCTCGTCCCGGAAGTCGGGCACCCCATCGCCGTCGCTGTCCGGCAGACCCATGTTCCCTGGCCGGATGGCGCCCTCGATCGCGTCGGGCACCCCGTCGCCGTCCGCGTCGGTGTCCTCGAAGTCCGGCTCGCCATCGCCATCCGTGTCGATCGCATCGGCGCGCCCCTCGTCCTCGTCGCTGATGCCGTCCTCGTCCGTGTCCTCGACCGTCGGCGCCGGCTCGACCGACGTCCCGCCCGGCGGCGACGGCCTGGTCTCCGACACGGCGTTGCAGCCGAGCGGCACCGAGAGCAAGAGGCTGTAGACAAGAGGGCAAAGACTGCGACGCATAGGAGCTCCTGCGCGAATGTGGGCGCAAAAAGCCTAGACGCTTGGCGCAATCCGGATCAACCGACATTCCATGGAGATGTGAGCCCTGCGCCATCGAGGGTCCGGCGGATTGCCGGGCAGCGATCGCCGAGGGCCAGCGCCACGCGCATCGGCACGGCAGCGGCCGCCACGTCACCTGATGCGTTAACAACGGAATACGAGGCGCGGTCGCCGCAGATGCCGCGGACGATCGAGCGCGACCTCACGCCGGCCGTCGATTCAGCGAAGTTTCAGGCGAGGCACCGAGACGGTCACCGTCTCATCCGCGGGCGCCTCTTGCCGGTAAGGGCAGTGGCGGCACTTCGAGTTGCAACAGCTCCCCCGCTTCAGGTGATACGCCGCCGTGAAAACCACCCGGCCTCCCTCGAGGTAATAGTCCTCGCCCTCGATCGCCTTGAGAGGTTTCGGCCCGCGCATCGACCCTCGATCAAGCTACTCCGAAACGCGCGCGGGCGCCATCGCGCGGGCGCCCTGCGTCCCTCCGCCCTTCCTCGTCTTGGTCATCGATCATCGTGGGCGTCGTCGGCCTCGTCGGCGTCGTCGGCCTCGTCGGCGTCGTCGGCCTCGTCGGCTTCTCCGGCACGCGCGCGCACGCCTCGATGCGCACACGCACGCCGGCGCCGCGACGCCCGCGCGCCTCCCGTGCTACGCCTGCGCTGCCCGCCGCACCTCGCCTGCACCGGCGGGTCCGCCCGCGATGCCCGATCGATCCTGCTCGAAGCTCCTCCGCGCCCTGCTCCCGCTCCTCGCCGCGACCGGCTGCGACGGCTGCCCGAGCTCGAAGCCCTACACGCCCTACACGCTCGGCTCGGCGACGCCCGCCGGCTCGCCGCCGCCGCTGAGCGGCGCGGCCCCCGGCGCCGCGGACGCCCGCCCCGAGGCCGACGCCGGCGCCGAGGACGCGGCCGCCCCGCCCCGCTTCGCTGTCGTGCAGAGCGTGCCGGCGCCCGCGGGCGGCAAGCAGTGGCCCCTCGAGGGCGGCGCCGTCGTCGCCGCGCCGACCGGGCGCACCTTCGAGACCGGGCTCCTCCTCGACGTCGACGGGGACGGCGCGCGCGACCTCGTCGCGTGGGCGCGGTCGCCCGACGGCCTGCGCGGCGAGCTCCTGCTCGCGCCCGCCGCGCGGCCGAAGGCGCTGCGCACGCTCACCGCGCTCCCCGGCGATCTCGCCGCGCAGGGGTGCACCCCGCGCGTCGGCCTCAGCCAGATCGGCCCGTCCGCGCTGGCCCTGGATTTCGCCCCGCAATGCGGCGACCAGCAGCGCGCCGCCAGCGCGGGCGCCACGCGCTGGATCGCCGTGATCCGCCTCCCCGGCGCGGGCGAGGGCGCGCCGCCGGAGCTCGCCCTGGAGCTCCGCCTCCGGGCCCCGCCGCCCGAGGAGGCGCTCTCCGCCGCCCTCGAGGTCGCCGACCGCGACGCGGACGGCCGCGACGACCTCGTCGTCACGGTCGGCCTCTCCGGCGCGCTCCGCCCCTTCTCCGCCCCCGGCCCTAAAGGCGCCGCCGCCGAGCTCCGCGCCCCGCTCGTCTTCCTCGATCGCCCCGCCGGCCTCTCCCGCGACGCGGCGCAGCCCGGCGCGACGCTGCGCGACCTCGCCGCCTCCCTGCTCCGCGACGCGCGGGGCAAGTCCACCGCGCCCTCGGTGGCCGCCGCTGCCCAGCGGCTGCGCCGGCTCCACGCCGCCCTCTGCGCCGACGCCGCGGGCGGCGACGGGGCGAGCGCCGGCCGCGACGCCGCGCGCGCCGGCGAGGCGCTCGTCTGGACGGGCGCCGGCCCCGTGCGCTGCGGGGAGCCGGGCCTCGCGGCGTCGATCGACAGCGCCGAGGCGGTCGCCGCGTCCACGCGCGGCGCGCCGCTCGCGGCCGTCGCGGCGCTCGACCGCGGCGGGGCCGAGCCCCGCGCCAAGGAGGAGGCGAAGCTCCTCGCGAAGCTCGCGCCGCCCGCGACCCCGACCGCCGTGTACCGCACCGCCGCCGCGCCGCAGCCGGCCGCCCCCGGCGCCTTCGGCCCGCTCGCGTTCGAGGCGAGCGGCGCGCTGCTCGTCCGGACCGCGCAGGGCGTCGTCCGCGTCGATCCAGCGGCCTCCACCGAGTCCGCGACCGACGTCCCGCCCTGGCCCGCGGCGGTCCATGCCGGCCCCGCGCAGCTCGTCGCCGTCGAGCGGCGCTGCGACGCGTCCACGCTGCTCGCGCTGTTCCGCAGCTCGCCCGACGCCGTCGGCGAGATGGAGGTCCCGCTCCCGCTGCTCCGCGCGCAGGGCCCTCGCGCCCGCGCGGGCTCGCCCGCGCGCTGCGCCGGGACGGAGCGGCTGCCCTTCTCCCCGCTGGCTGCGTCCGCGAGCGGCTTCGACATCGCGCTCGGCGCCGCGCTCGTCTCGATCGACCTGCGCGCCGCCGCGCCGACGTCGTCCGCGCTGTCGTTCCCGCTGACCACGCCCGCCCCGCAGGGCGCGCCGCGGTCGCCCGACGGCGCCACGCTGGCGGTCCCCGCCGCCGGCGGGCTCCTCGTCGCGACGGCCGGCGGCGCCGCGCGCCTCTGGTCGGGCGGCGACCTCGCGCAGGCGACGGCGTGCGCGCCGGCCAACGGAGGGGCCCGCGTCGCGTGCGTCGTCGGCGCGGCCGCGGTGATCTTCGAGGCGAAGTGACGCCCCGGCGGCCGTGGCCCCGGGGGTCAGCCGGGGATCAGCCCTTGTTGACCCGCTCCAGGTACTTGCCGTCGGCCGTGTCGATCTTGATCCACTCGCCCTCCTTCACGAAGAGCGGGACGTTGACCGTCGCGCCGGTCGACACGGTGGCGGGCTTCGTGGCGCCGCTCGCCGTGTCGCCCTTCACGCCCGGCTCGCTGCTCACGATCTGGAGCACCACGTGCGGGGGCATGCTGACGCCGATCGGCAGCCCGTTGAACAGGGTCACGTCGATCGACATCCCGTCGCTCAGCCACTTGGCGTCGTCGCCGATCTTGTCGCCGGGGACGGTGAGCTGCTCGCCGGTCGCCGGGTCCATGAACACGTAATCCGTGCCCTCGGGATAGATGTACTGGAGGCTGCGCTCTTCCACGTCCGCCGGCTCCAGCTTCTCGCCCGATTTGTACGTGCGCTCCAGCACGGCGCCGGTCGCCATGTTCCGGATCTTGACGCGGGTGAACGCCTGCCCCTTTCCCGGCTTGACGAACTGGAAGTCGATGACCGAGTAGGGCTGGCCGTCGACCATCATCTTGAGGCCTTTTCGGATGTCGCTTGTGTCCATGGGCAGAGCTTCCTGGTAGCGTAAGGGCGGCCTGTCGGCGAGGCCGGGGATCCGCGGGCGGGCCCCCTGGCGCGGCTCGGGCGTCCGCGTTCGCGGCGTCCCTAGCGCGGGCCGGGAGTCCGCGTTGGCGGCCCCCTTAGCACGAGCGCGGCCCCCTGCACAGGGCGCGGTTTCAGGACCTGAAAATGCACGACTTCGACGACGAGCTCCGGGAGATCAAGCGTGAGATCGTGGAATCCCGTGGGCTCATCATCAAGACGAACAACCTAACGAACGCCCTCGCCGCCGATCTGAAGAGCATCTCGAAGCGCCAGATGGCGTACGAGCGGCGCGCTTTCTGGAACAGCGCGAGCGCGAACCTCCTCTTCGTGATCGTGGTGATCGGGGTGGTCAAGCTCGCCTGGGACGCCCGGGTCGACGCCGTCCAGGCCGAGACGAAGGGCGCGCGCGACCGCATCGCCAAGCACGAGGCCGATCTCAAGGAGATGCAGCAGCGGAGCGACGCGCGGGCCAAGGCCGAGAGCGACGCCGCGGCCTTTTACGAGCTCATCCGTGCCGAGCGGCGGCAGGAGGTGATCGAGGGCTTCGAGGCGCTGCGGAAGGCGCCGCTCACCCGGGCCGAGCTCGCGTTCTTCACGGACGCCGTCGACAAGGCGCGGTCGGAGCTCTCGATCAAGTCGTACCAGACGGGCCTCGATCACATGCGGACGGGCCGCTGGCACGAGGCCGCGGTCGCCTTCGAGGACGCGATCCGCCAGAAGGAGACGGCGTCGCACACCCCGTCGGCCCGGCTGAACCTGGCGCGCGCCTACCGCAGGCTGAACCGGCAGCGCGACGCGATCCCGCTCCTGATGACGCTCTCCGAGGCGTCGCCCGACCGCGAGGTCATGGACGACGCGACGTTCCTCCTCGCCGAGTGCCTCCTCGACATCCAGGCCTGGAACGACGCGAAGACGACCCTGCGGTCGTTCATCCGGCGCTTCCCGGACAGCGCGTTCATCAACGACGCGCGCCTCGCCCTGGCCGACGTCTCGCTCCGGCACTGACGCGCGCGGCGCGACGCGGCGCCGGCCGGCTCTCGCGCCGGCACGGACGCGCGCCGCGCGGGCAGCGACGCGCCGCGCGGGCAGCGACGCGCCGCGCGGGCAGCGACGCGCCGCGCGGCGCCGTGGCCTCAGGACGGGGAGCGCACGTCGATCTCGCGCGGCTCGTCCTTCTTGTCGAACCAGCGCGACCGGAGCTGCCGGCGGAGGCCCGACGCGAAGAGGCAGTCGCGGAACGCGTTCTGCTCGAAGGTCACCGCGCTGTGCGCGACCGGCGCCTGGATGAAGATCGCGCGGCCGGTCAGGAGCTGCTTCCGCGTGAGCTCGCCCGGGCGGCGCTCGTGCAGGCACGCGACGCCCCGCGCCTCGAGCGCGCGCTCGAGCTCCAGGTTCAGCCGCCGCACGTCGCCTCCGACGAAGTGGCTGATCAGCTTGTGCCTGTCCCGCCCCGACCTGTCCTTGCGCTCGAGCACCCAGTCGCGGAACGCGTCGACCTCGCCGTACAGCGCGTCGAACAGGTACACCTCGTTCACCTCGCAGCCGCCGTGGCGGAGGCACGCGGCCGCGACGCGGTAGCCGCCCGAGTGCGCCGACAGGCAGAGCATCCCGAGCCTCGCCCGCCGCGGGACGGCGCAGTCGCCGAGCGCCCGCAGCGCCGCGGGGGCCGCGAGCACCGCCGCGATCTCGCCGCACAGCCGCCGGAGGCCGCCCTTTTGCCCCAGCTTGCCCGGGGGCGACTCGGCCGCGTTCACCGCGCCCTGCGGCACGACGAGCACCGCGTTCTGCTTGCTCTCGTGGAGCTGCTCGCGGAGCTTGTGCGCCGCCATGGCCCGCGCCGCGGTCGTGACGTGGCCGTGGAAGTGGACGACGAGGTCGAGCTCATCGCTCTCCGGCGCGCGGTAGTGGGCCGGCACGAAGACCATCACGGTCGCGTCCCGGTACGGCGCCCCGTCGCAGGGGAACGGCGCGTCCGAGAGCTCGAGCTTCAGCGTCACGCCGATCTCGGAGGTCTCGAGCTCCTTCACCCTCGACCCCGCCCCGGCGAGCGCCGGCGCCGGGTCCCAGATCCCGGGCGCCGCCACGGCGCCGCCCGCCGCGCCGAGCGCCCGGAGGAACGCCCGGCGGCCGAGCGCGGGCGCCGCGACGCGGGACAACCTGCCGACCTCGTCCGAAGCCACCTCGGCGCGGGTATCACGGGCCCCGGATCACGGCCAAGAAACGGCCGGGGCGCGGGGCGTCAGGGCTGGTTGCCCACGGCCGCCGTGCTGACCTGCGCGAGCAGGTCCTGGATGCGCCGGACGAGCTTCGCCGGCTCCTGCACGACGCCCTCGACGAGGAGCGCCTGGTCGAGCAGGAGCTCGGACCACTGCTTCACCCGCTCCGAGTCGGCCTCGCGCTTCGCCAGGATGTCGAGGTTCTTCACGACCGGGTGGCTCGGGTTGAGCTCCAGGATCCGCTTCGACTCCTCGGTGTTCTGGTCGATCATCTTCATGATCCGCTCGAAGTTCGCCCCTGGGTCGCCCTCGGCGGCGACGAGGCAGCTCGCGCTGTCGGTCAGGCGCCGCGAGACGCGCACGTCCTTCACCCGGTCGCCGAGCGCCGCCTTGACCGCCGCCACGGCCGCGTCCACCGACTCCTCCGGCTGGTCCTTCTTCTCGGGCTCGGGGCCGAGGTCGACGTCGCCGTGCGTCACGCTCTTGAGCCGGCGCTTGTCGAACTCGTTCAGCGCCTTCACCAGAAACTCGTCGACCGGATCCACGAGGAACAGCACGTCGTAGCCGCGCTTCCGGAACGCCTCGAGGTGCGGGCTCTGCTCGACCGCGCGGCGGCCGAGCCCCGTCACGTAATAGATCTCCTTCTGCTCCTCCGGCATCTTCGCCACGTAGTCGCGGAGCGAGATGAGCTTGCCGGCCTCCGTGTTCATCGACTCGAACCGGCAGAGCTCGGTGATCGCGTCCTTGTTCTTCCAGTCGTTGATCCCTCCCTTGACGACCTGGCCGAACTCCTTCCAGAAGGTCGCGTAGCGCTCGGGGTCCGACTCGGAGAGGTCCTTCAGCGACTTGAGCACCTGCTTGACGATCTGCTGCTCGATCTGCGAGAGCGTCCGGTTCTCCTGGAGCATCTCGCGCGAGACGTTCAGCGACAGGTCCTCGGAGTCGACGACGCCGCGCAGGAAGCGCAGGTACATCGGCGTCAGCTTGTCGCAGTCCTCGACGATGAGGACCCGCTTCGCGTAGAGGCGCACGCCCCTGCGGTCCTTGTGGAACATGTCCGCCGGCGCCTTCTCGGGCACGTAGAGCAGGGCGTGGAACTGCACCGGCGCGTCGATCGACAGGTGCACGGTGAGCAGCGGCTTGTCCCCCTCGTAGCCGCCGGTCACGTGCTGGAAGAACTCGGCGTGCTGCTCCTCGGTGATCTGCGACTTGGGCAGCGTCCAGAGGGCCGCCGAGCGGTTCGCGACCTCGTCGTTCACCTTGATCGGGAAGTGGACGAAGTCCGAGTACTTGCGGATGATGTCCTTGATGCGCCAGGCCTTCGTGTACTCGCGCGCGTCGTCCTTGAGGTGGAGGACGATCTTCGTGCCGGGGTGCTCGCGGTCGCCGGGGGCCACCGTGAAGGAGCCGGCGCCGGACGACCGCCACAGGACGGGCTCGGCGCCCGGCAGCATCGAGCGGGTCTGCACGTCGACGCGCGAGGCGACCATGAAGGCGGCGTAGAAGCCGACGCCGAACTGGCCGATGAGCTGGAGCTTGCCGCCGTCCTTCTTCTGCTTCGCGGCCTCGGCGTTGGCCTTCAGGAACTCGAGCGATCCCGAGCGCGCGATGGTGCCGAGGTTCTGCACCACCTCGTCGCGGGTCATGCCGATGCCGTTGTCCTCGATGGTGAGGGTCCGGGCGGCGTCGTCGAGCGTGATGAGGATCGCGGGCTCGCCCACCTGCTCGGCGACGCCCTCGCGCGTCAGGGCCAGGAAGCGCGCCTTGTCCAGGGCGTCCGACGCGTTCGAGATGAGCTCGCGCAGGAAGACTTCCTGGTTTGCATAGAGCGAGTTGATGACCAGCGCGAGGACCTGCTGCACCTCGGCCTGGAAGGGGAGCTCGACGGCGCCGGCCGCCCTCGTCTCGTCGGACGTGGGCGAGGCGGGCGTCGCGGGCGGCTGGGCGTCCGGGGGCTGGGCAGAGGGCGCGGAGCCGCTGGTTTCGGGGTTCTGGCTTTCCGTGTTCATCTCGGCGACCAAATGGATCCGATTTTCGAAACGGCAATCCCCCGATGCGCTGTCGGGCGACGGCCGGAACGCGCCCCGGGACGCCGCCCTCTCCGGGCTCGCCTCCCGCGACGCTCCCGGGGTGGAGGCTCACCGGGCCGCGGGGCGCGATCTACGCCGACGTCGGGCGCTGCGGGCCGGGCTCCTCACGTCGAGGTCGCTATCTCCGATCCCCGCATGTACGCTGGGCTTTTCTCGAGCGTCAGGGTTTCTTCGGGAGCGCAGCGGCGCTAGATTCACGGAGGTTGCACCCACGCCGTCGGGGGAATCCGTTGTGGTAGCACTTCTCCGCGCAGTACTCCATCTTGTCCCGGCAATCGGGATGTTGGCGCTCGCGGGGTGCGGTGACCGGGGCAAGGCGGCGGCCCGTGACGACGCGAAGCGTCCGCCCGCCTTGCTCCAGTTCGAGGGGCATCTCTACGTCCCGACGGAGACGAGCGACTTCAAGCTCCTCGAGCGCGTGCGGGCGCAGACGCGCTCTGTGTTCACGGGGCTGCGGCGCTCCCGGGTGATGGTGAGCCGGCGCGAGGTCCAGGGCGCGACGACCGATCATTTCATCAAGGAGGCCGTGACGGTCGTCGACACGGCCACGGGCAAGCGCGACGTCGCGCTCCGCGTGCGGTACCGCTACGTGGCCCGGCCCGAGATCGCGAACGGCGTCGACGATCGCAAGGAGATCGCGCTCGCGCTGCTGCACCGGGAGGACGACGCGATCGCGGAGCGCGTGCTCCAGGAGTGCACGGCGAACCCCGAGGCGTCGAAGCGGGGCGCCAGCACCGTCGGCCTCGATTTCGATCCGTCCCTCCCGGGCTGCAAGGCAGCGATCGACGCGGAGCAGGCGGCGATCGACGCCGCGCGCGCGAAGCTGCCCGAGCTCGCGCCCGAGCTTGTCGGCGGATCGCCGGGGGCCGCCGCGGACACCGTGGTCACTGTCGAGGAGGCGCGGCGCGTGTACATCCCGACCCGGGTGACGGTCGAGCTCCTCGACCGGAGGCCGGGCGAGGTCGCGCCGCGCTACGCCCCGGTGGGTCGCCCGGAGGAGGTCGCGGGGGCCGCGGCGGCGGAGCCTTCCGGCGGCGAGTTGCTCGAGGAGCTCGCGCCGGCGGCGGTGATCATCGACCCGGATCTCCCGACGCGCACGCCGGAGGAGAAGGCGCTCGCGGCCGAGGGCGCGCTGTTGCCGAAGCTGCCCGGGTCCGGCGGCACGGCCATCGGGGGCGGGAAGCGGCTGCCCCAGGTCGTGAGCCCCGCGGTCGCCGAGGCGCAGCAGCGCAAGGCGGAGCCTCACAACGAACGCTTCGAGATCCCGTTCGAGACGCTGGCCGACCCCAAGTTCCTCGTCGTGTGGCTGAGCCTCCTGATGGCCTACCCCATCCTCCGGGGTGACCCGCGGAAGAAGGGCTGACGCGGCGAACAGTGTAAGGTCGTCGCCATGATGCTTCGCCTCATGGGGATATTCAGCCGTGCGCTCGCGGAGACGGCCGTCGAGCGGGCCCGCCGGGGGCCTGCTCGCCCGAGCTGGAGCTTCGGCTTCGAGTGGGTGGTCCGGGCGCTCCGCCGCGACTTCGTCGACATGCTCGACTGGCCGTATCCGAGGGTGCGCGCCGACCTGGACGCGCGCTTCACTCCCCAGAAGGCCGTCCGGCGCGTCAAGCGCACGAGCGACACCCTGGGGGGCGTCCCCGCCGTCTGGTTCGAGCCGCCGGGCGCGATGGCCCGGGGGGTCGTCCTCTACCTTCATGGGGGCTCGTACCTGTTCGGCTCCACGAGGACGCACGCCGACGTCATGGCGCGGCTCGCGCTGGCGAGCGGCGCGCGCGTCGTGGGGATCGACTACAGGCTCGGGCCGGAGCATCGCTATCCCGCCCAGCTCGAGGACGCGCTCGCCGCGTTCGACGCGCTCGTCGCGCGGGGCCACGCGCCGGGCGAGATCGCGCTCGCGGGCGACTCCGCCGGCGGCAACCTCGCGCTCGTCGCCCAGCTCGCGCTGCGCGACCGGGGCGAGCAGGCGCGCTGCGCCGCGCTCATCTCCCCCTGGCTCGACCTCACATCGAGCAGCGCCTCGACGCGCGCGAACGAGCCGACCGATTACGGGACCACGGAGGGGCTGCTCCGCCAGGCGCGCGACTTCGCGGGCGCGATCCCGCTCGACGACCCCCGGCTGTCGCCGCTGCACGCGCGGCTCGACGGCCTCGGCCCGCTCTTCATCCAGGTCGGCGACGCCGAGCGCCTCCACGACGAGGGCGTGGAGCTCGCGCGGCGGGCCCGCGAGGCGGGCGTCGACGCCACGCTCGACGTGCTGCGGGACATGCCGCACAACGGGCCCGTCCTCGCCGAGTACCACCCGGAGGCCGCCCGGGGCGCCGACACGCTGGGGTCGTTTCTCCGGGCGTCGCTGTCGGGGGCCGCTCGGGCGCCGCGCCCCCGGGACGCGTCGACGCGTTCCCCGGACGGGGTGCCCGCGCGCGGGGTCTGAGCTCCGCCCCGCGCGGGTTGCGGTGCGCGCGCGCCGCGCGTACTGGATCGCGCCCGCGGGTTCGCCTCGTGGGGCCCCGAGGAGGACGGAGACGATGACCCCTTCCCAGGACCTTGTCGATCTGGCCCAGCGGCTGGCGGACGCGAGCGGCGCCGTGATCCGCCGCTATTTCCGCAAGGGCGTCGAGGCCGACGACAAGGAGGACAGGAGCCCCGTCACGGTCGCCGACCGCGAGGCCGAGGCGGCGCTGCGGGAGATCCTCGCCGCGCGGGCGCCGGGCCACGGGATCGTGGGCGAGGAGCTCGGCCGCGAGAACGCGGAGGCAGAGCTCGTGTGGGTGCTCGACCCCATCGACGGGACGAAGGCGTTCATCACGGGCAAGCCGCTCTTCGGCACGCTCATCGCCCTGCTGCACCGGGGTCGCCCTGTGCTCGGCGTGATCGATCAGCCCGTGCTCGGCGAGCGCTGGCTCGGCGTCCTGGGCCGGCCGACGCTGTGGAACGGCGAGCCGGCGCGCGTCCGCGCGTGCGCGGGGCTGTCGGAGGTGCGCCTCTCGACGACCGGGCCGCAGTACTTCTCGCCGGCGGCGGCGCGCGCCTTCACCGCGGTCGCGGCGCGGGCGAAGCTCGTGAGCTACGGCGGCGACTGTTACCAGTACGGCCTCGTGGCGAGCGGCTGCGTCGATGTGGTCGTCGAGCACGGCCTCAAGCTGTACGACTTCGCGGCGCTCGTCCCGGTGATCACGGGCGCCGGCGGGGTCATGACCGACTGGGAAGGTCGCCCGCTCGACGCCGCGAGCGCCGGGGACGTCGTGGCCGCGGGCGATCCGCGCGCCCACGCCGAGGTGCTGGCCGCGCTCCGCGCCGGGTAGTGCGGCACCCTGGCCGAAAGTGCGGGACTCCGGGAACCGCCAAGACGCCAAGGACGCCAAGAAATCTCAATAATTTTGCGTTCTTGGCGTCCTTGGCGTCTTGGCGGTTCGATCCTCTGCGGCGCTGTCTGCGGTAGAGGCGTGGGGGGCGGCCGAGCCAGCGCGCCCGGCCCACGTCTCATGCGCGCAGCCCGCGGTACTGGAGCGCGAGGGCGTTCTTCAGCACCGGGTCGAGCGCGGCGGTGAGCGTCACGAAGCCGCTGAGCCACGAGAGGAGCGCCGCGAAGTAGAGGGCGAAGATGTTGTGCGCGGCCGCGAGCGGGTCGATGTCGCTCCCGACCTCGCCGCGCGCCTGGGCGTCGCGCACGAGGCCCGCGATGCGGTGCAGGAACGCGAACGTGAGGGCGTTCAGCCGCTCTCCGTTCGGGCCTGACGCACCCGGAAAGGCCTTCACGAACGCCTGCGACACGAGCGGCTGCTCGCTGTACATCGCGAACAGCCGCTGGAACACGTGGAGGAGCTGCGGGAGCAGGGGCTCCTTGCGCGGCAGCGTCTCGAACGCCGCGTCGACGGCTGCCGCGATCCGGTCGTGCATCACCATCATGAGCAGGTCGGCCTTGTCGCGCGCGTGAACGAACACCGTCCCCGTGGCGACCTCCGCGCGCTCCGCGACCGCCTTGGTCGTGGTGCCGTCGTAACCGAGCTCGGTGAAGAGCGCCCACGCGGCGTCCCGGATCCGCCGGCGGGTGTCGAGCTTCTGCTGCGCGCGCCCGCCGCGCCCGGGCGGCGGTGTGGCCGGCGCGGCCGGCGCGGCGGACCCCTTCCGGCGTTTCGCTGAGCCTGTACTGACCTTGCTCATCGTACGGCCAATCTGTTTCTTCGGCCGTCGACAAGTCAACCCTCCTTCACGGTTGACAAGACGAGCCACCATGGTGACCATGGTCAGTGACTGAAGTCATTGAACGAGGGTGGTGCCATGGCTCTGGTGCATTACGACGAAGGCCTCACGATGCGGCAGGCGCGGGCGATCTACTTCGACGTGAACCGCTTCGGCGCGGACGGCGGGTACGGGGACGCGTGGGTCGACTTCAAGCTCGGGCCGCTCCCCGTCCCGTTCCCGAACACGCAGGCGCGCGTGCGCGCCGTCCGGTACCACGACCTTCACCACGTGCTCACGGGCTACGACACGAACACGATCGGCGAGTTCGAGATCTCCGCGTGGGAGCTCGGCGCCGGCTGCAAGGACTTCGTTGCGGCGTGGCAGCTCAACCTGGGCGGCCTGCTCGCCGGATTGCTCTCGGCCCCGCGCCGGACGGTGCGCGCGTTCCTCCGCGGCCGCCGCAGCGAGAGCCTGTACGGTCGGCCCTTCGAGGCGCTGCTCGGCCGCACCGTGGGAGAGCTTCGCAGAGAGATGCGCGTGGATGCGCCCTTGTCCGGCCCGACGGCGAGCGACGTGGTCTGGCTCGCGCTCGCGAGCCTCGCGGGCCTCGCGGTGGGCGTCCTCGGATTCGCGTTCGTGCTCGTCGTGGCGCCGATCGGGATCGTGAACCTGGCGCTGCGCCGGCGACAGGCCCCCGGCTGAGCCCGCGCACGAGGCCGCGTGTCCTCCCGCCCCCCTCGGTCCGGGCATCCATTCTCCGCTTTGCCCGCGCGTCGCGCCCTCCCCCTTCCCCCCGCCCCAGCTTGACCTGGCGCCCGCGACGCACGAGGATCCGCCCCGTGCCCCAGCGAAAGCGCTACCTCTTCGTCTGCGTCAACCGCCGCCCCGACGGCGTCCCGAAGGGCTCCTGCGCCCAGCGCGGCGCCGAGGGCATCCACGCGCAGCTCAAGGCCGCGCTCGCCGAGCGCGGCCTCGCGAAGGTCGAGGCGCGCGCCTGCACCGCGAGCTGCCTCGACGTCTGCTGGGCGGGCCCCGTCATCGCCGTCGAGCCGGACGGCTACTTCTACGGCCGCGTGACCCCCGCGGACGTCCCCGAGATCGTCGACGCCCTCGCCGCCGGCCGCCGCGTCGAGCGGCTCGTCCTCCCGCCCGAGGACTTCACCGAGGCCACGGCCGGCCCGCCCCTGCCGGCGCCGCCCCGCAACGCGCCCCCGGAGGCATGATGGGCGGGGGCGTGATGCGCGGCTTCGAGTTCTGCGAGACGATGGCCGGGAGCTTCCACCTCGTCGACTCCCCCGCCGACGAGCGGCCCATGTCGTTCACCATCCGCGCGCGCTCGCGCGGCCTCCTCCACTTCCTCCGCAAGCCCGAGGTCGAGATCGAGGGCGAGATCGACGCCGAGGGGTTCGCCGACCACCGCTACCTGTCCGGGCGGCTCGGGCTCGATCTCGCGCGCACCGGCACCCTCCCCTACTCCTTCGAGTTCACCGCCAACGACGGCCGCCGCTGCGCGTTCGCCGGCCGCAAGACCGTCCGCACCCGCGACCTCCTCGAGTCGATGACCGTCCTGCCCGGCGTGCTCGTCGGCGAGGGCGGCGCCGTGATCGGCGAGGCGCTCCTCCGCTTCGACCTGCGGAGCGACCTGCTCCGGTTCCTGAAGAGCTTCCGCGCCACGAGGTAGCCGCCATGCGAAGACTCGAGCCCGCCGCGAGCGCCGTCATCGTCATCGACGTCCAGGAGAAGCTCGCGGCCGCGATGCCGACGCCGCAGATGGACGCGCTGACCCGCGCGGCCACGGTGCTCATCGAGGCGGCCCGGCGCCTCGGCGCGCCCGTCCTCGCGACCGAGCAGTACCCCGCGGGGCTCGGGCGCACCGTGGCGCCCATCGCCGAGAGGCTCGCGCAGGCGGGCGCGCCGGTCTTCTCCAAGATGGAGTTCTCCGCCTGCGACGCCGCCGAGTTCGAGCGCGCGCTCACCCAGCGCGCCCCCCGCACCGCCGTCGTCGTCGGCCTGGAGGCGCACGTCTGCGTCTTCCAGACCGTGCGCGACCTCGCCTCCCGCGGCGTCGCCGTCCACGTGCCCCTCGACGGCGTCGCCTCGCGCCGCGACGACCACCGGCTCGCCGGCCTCGACCTCTGCCGCGCGGCCGGCGCCACGATCACCACCGCGGAGACCGTCGTCTTCGACTGGCTCCAGGTCGCGGGGACGGACGACTTCAAGCACCTCTCGAAGCTCATCCGCTGAACGCCGAGGACGCCGTCCGGCGCCCCCTTCGCGCCGGGCCGCACGTCTCTTCCGCGCGGTTCCCGGGCAGCGGCATCCTGACAACGTCGCCGTGTCACTTTGTCAGACCGCCCGATCGGACTTTGTCAGACCCGTGCTCGGCTGGACACCGCGCGCGCGCCTATGACATAGTGACGCATGGCTGACGATCTGGCACAAGCCGGCGCACCGCCGAGCGCGCCCCCGCCCGCCGGCGCCGCGCCGCCGCCCGGCGCCCCCACGGTCCTCGTCGTCGACGACGAGCCGTCGAACGTCGCCTCCATCGAGAAGATCTTCCAGCGCGACGGCATGCGCGTCATCACGGCCGACAGCGCGAAGGCGGCGCTCGAGATCGTGCGCAGCCGCCGCGTCGAGGTCGTCCTCACCGACCTGATGATGCCGGGGGTCAGCGGGCTCGAGCTGCTCCGCGCGCTGAAGCAGATCGCGCCCGACACCGAGGTCGTGATGATGACCGCGTACGGGACCGTGGAGACCGCCGTCCAGGCCATGCGCGAGGGCGCCTACGACTTCGTCGAGAAGCCGCTCAAGCGGATGACGATCATCAAGAGCGTGCGCAAGGCCGCCGAGCGCCAGTCGCTCGTCGCCGAGAACCGCTCGCTGCGCCAGGAGATCAAGCTGCTCACGAAGCGCGAGATCGTCGGGTCGAGCCCGACGCTCCGCCGCGTGCTCGACATCGCCACCCAGGCGGCGCCCTCGAGCGCCACGGTGCTCGTGCTCGGCGAGAGCGGCACCGGCAAGGAGCTCCTCTCGCGCTTCATCCACGAGCGCAGCGCCCGGTCGCGCGGGCCGTTCGTCGCGGTCAACTGCGCCGCCATCCCGGAGACCATCCTCGAGGCCGAGCTCTTCGGCCACGAGCGCGGTGCGTTCACCGGCGCCCTCGCCAAGCGCGAGGGCCGCTTCGCCAAGGCCGCCGGCGGCACGCTGTTCCTCGACGAGATCGGCGAGCTCTCGCCGGCCGTCCAGGTGAAGCTCCTCCGCGTGCTCCAGGAGGGCGAGTACGAGCCCGTCGGCGGCGACACCGTGCGCGCCGACGTGCGCCTCGTCGCCGCCACGAACAAGGACCTCCGCGCCGAGGTCGCCGCGGGCCGCTTCCGCGAGGACCTGTTCTACCGGCTCAACGTGATCGCGATCACGGCGCCCCCGCTCAGGACCCGGCGCGAGGACATCCCGCTCCTCGTCGACCACTTCCTCGGCGTCTACTGCACGAAGAACAACCGCCCCCGCCTGGAGGCGCCGCGCGACGTGCTCGCGCGCCTCACCGACTACACGTGGCCGGGCAACGTCCGCGAGCTCGAGAACGTGATCGAGCGCGCCGTCGTGCTCTGCCGCGGCGACCAGCTCTCGGTCGACGACCTGCCCGACTTCATCCGCGAGGCCGCCCCCGCCGAGCCGAGCTCGCTCACCTTCTCGGTCGGCACCCCCCTCGACGAGGTCGAGCGCAGGCTCATCCGCGAGACGCTCCGCCACGCCCGCGGCGACAAATCCGTGGCCGCGCAGCTCCTCGGCATCTCCACGCGCACCATCTATCGAAAGCTCGGCGAGCTGGAGTGACGCGGCGCGCGAACCCCGGCGGACAGGGCCCGCTCCGGCTCGACGGCCTTCCGACGGCCGCCATGGAAATCCGTTTGTCACTTTGGCAAGGCGGGGCCGTCCGGCCTGCCCCGGGTGCGTCACCTTGGCGGGGCAGCTTCCGTAATTGCGTGAAAATGGGGGGGAACTACCGAAGATTGACCCCTGGCATGGAACTCGCCTAGAGGAGCATGGGCGCATGGGCATCGACGCGATCCTGAAGCGGTATTTTCCCTGGGTGCTGGGCGTGTTGATCGCGCTCGCCGCCTATTTCCAGGCGTCGGGCATGGGCCAGCTCGTGGCCTCCAGCGTCGCGGTCGACGCGCCGCCGCCGCCGCCGCCGAGCCCCCCGACGCGCTCGGGGGCGTTCGGCTCGACCGCGAACGCGGACCACGCGACGAACGCCGGGCCGATCCTCTCGCGCAACCCGTTCGACTCGGTGACCGGGCCGCTCGACGGCAAGCCCGTCGAGATCCCGAGCGTCCAGCAGGAGATGGCGAACAAGGACCCGTACGCGGATCCGTCGTGCGACGGCGCCCGCGTCCTGCTCATCACGCAGGCCGAGGATCCGGAGTGGTCGTTCGCGGCCATGGCCGGCTCGGACGGCAGGGCGATCTTGCGGCGGCAAGGGGATGAGATCGCCGGCCAGACCGTTTACTACGTGGGGTGGGATCGGGTCTGGCTGACCTCCGGCAGCTCGCGGTGCCAGGCCATCGTGGGCGGCAACAACGCTGGCGCGCGGGCGAGCGCCTCGCCGGCGCCCGCGATGGCGCCGCCGCCCACGGCGTCGACGTCGAAGGCCGCCCGCGGCGGCAAGAAGGTCCCGCCGGAGATCGCCTCGAAGATCCAGCGGGTGAGCGAGACGGAGTTCAACGTGGAGCGCAGCGCGGTCGACTCCATCCTCGAGAACCAGGGCGAGCTGATGCGCTCCGCGCGCATCGTCCCCGAGAAGGAGGGCGACAAGGTGGTCGGCATCCGTCTGTTCGGGATTCGACCGGACTCGCTGCTCGGGACGCTCGGCCTTGAGAACGGAGATCGGCTGTCCAGCATCAACGGGTTTGAGATGAGCGATCCGCAGAAGGCCCTCGAGGCCTATGCGCGGCTCCGGACGGCAGACCGGCTCACGGTGACGATCAACCGCAAGGGCAAGCCGATGAACATCGACTTCAACATCAAGTGAGCGCTCCGGACTGAACTCGGTGACGACGCAGGCGAAACCAGACTTGTTCAGACGCAATCAGGCGTGATCAGACGCAACCAGGCGTAAGCAGACGCAATCGGCGTAATCAGACGCAACCAGACGCAATCAGACGCAACCAGACGAGACCGGGGTAGTTGCATGGCGCGATGGATAGGGAGACTGAACGAGGGGAGCCTGCTCCGGCGGACGCTGATGTACATCGGCACGTTCGTCCTCGGCTCCCTCACGTTCGTCGGGGTCATGAGCCTCCTCCTCGTGTCGGTCGCCAGGGCCGTCCTGCCGCCCCGCAACGCCGATGGCTCCGCGGCGGAAGCGACAGAGGAGGCCGAGAGCGACACCGCCTCCGGGACGAGCAAGACCGCCCTGGGCAAGACCTCCCGCTCGAAGCGGCCGCGGCCCCCCTTGCCGGCCGAGCGCGAGAGCGCGCCGAGCGCCGACTGAGCGGCGCCGCCTCCCCCCTACTCATCAACCCACGCAGAGAATATCGAGCCGACTGATGGTGATGACGACCCTCGAGCGACCCCGCTGCCTCCGGAGGAGGCTCCTCGCCGCGCCGGTTGCGGCGCTCGTGCTCGCCGCGGCGGCCCCGCCCGCCGCAGCGCAGCCCGCGAACCGCAACGCCCCCGTGCTGCGGACCCCCGGCCAGAGCACGCCGGCTCCCGGCCGCGCCGGGGTCCCCGCCGGCGCGGGCGCGCCGGGCGCGCCGGGCGCCGCAGGCGCGCCGGGCGCAGGCGCTGCAGCCACGGGCGCGGCGGGCGACGCCGGCGACGATCCGCTCGCCGGGGTGAAGCAGGGCGTCCAGGAGATCGAGTTCAAGCCGAAGCCCGGCGGCTACAAGGTCAGCTTCAACCTCGACGAGGCCGACCTCCCCGAGCTGGTGAAGGCGATCAGCAACATCACCGGACGCCGCTTCATCTACGGCGGCAAGCTCCGGCAGATCAAGGCCACGGTCTACGCGCCGGAGAAGGTGACCGTCGCCGAGGCGTACAGCGCGTTCCTGTCGATCCTCGCCTCGAACGACCTCACCGTCATCCCCCACGGCCGCTTCCTCAAGATCGTCGAGACGCCCGGCGCGGTCTCGGAGACGACCCCCGTCTTCGGCGCCGCGGCGCCCGTGCCCGCGGAGGACCGGTTCGTCACCCGCCTGTACCGGCTATCGCATATCGACGCCAACGACGCGGGCGGCGTCCTCAGCAAGTTCAAGTCGAAGGACGGCGACGTCACCGTCTACCCGCCGGGCAACCTGCTCATCATCACGGACACCGGCACGAACATCCAGCGCATGCTCCGGATCGTCGAGGAGATCGACGTCGGCGGCGCCGGCGACCAGCTCTGGGTGCAGCCGGTCCACTACGGCTCCGCCGCGGAGGTCGCGACGAAGCTGAACGAGATCGTCGACCCGAGGGCGGCGGGCGGCGCGGGCGGCAGGCCCGGCCGGGGCGGCGGCGGCGGCGGCACCGGCGCCCGCATCATCGCGGACGACAGGACCAACTCGCTCATCATCACCGCGTCCGAGCCGGACTACCTGCGCGTCCTCGGCATCCTGAAGCGCCTCGACGTGCCGCAGTCGGGCGAGGGGCAGGTGCACGTGCTCTCGCTCCAGCACGCCGGCTGCAAGGAGCTGTCGGCGACGCTGAACCAGGTGCTCGGCGGCAGCGCGGGCGGCGGCGGCGCGGCCGTGGGCGGCAGGGGGGCCGCGCGCAACGCCCCCCCGGTGCCCGGCTCGACCGACGACATCTTCGAGGGCCAGGTCAAGGTCACGTGCGACGAGGCGAGCAACAAGCTCCTCATCACCTCGTCCCCCCACGATTACGCCCAGCTCCGCGCCGTGATCGACCAGCTCGACGAGCCGCGGCGGCAGGTGTTCATCGAGGCCGTGATCATGGACGTGAACGTCAACCGCTCGCTCGATTTCGGCATCGGTTACCACGCCGGCGCGCCGTTCAACACCGACGACGGCCAGGGCCTCGTCTACGGCGGCAACAACGTCGTACCCTCGGTCGGCGGCCTGCCGTCGCAGCTCGGCGCGCTCGCGCTGGGCGTCCGTGGCGTCGAGATCCCGAACTCGAACAACATCTTCGGGACGGGCCTGTCGATCCCCGCGTTCGGCGTCGTCCTCCACGCGCTGGCCCAGGACGGCGACTCCAACGTCCTCGCGACGCCGCACATCCTCGCGACCGACAACGTGCCGGCCGAGATCTCGATCGGCCAGAACATCCCGCTCCAGACCAACGTCGGCGGCGGCGGGCTCAACCAGCTCGCGAGCCTCGCGGGCGGCGCGGGGGCCGCGGGCGCGCTCGGCGGGCTGGGCGGGCTCGGCGGCCTGCTCGGCGGCTTCGGCGGCGCCGCGGCGCGCCAGGACGTCGGCACGAAGATCAAGGTCATCCCCCACGTCAACGACTCGGACCAGGTGCGGCTGGAGCTCACCGAGGAGATCTCCGACGCCGGCGCCCCCCTCGAGGGCGCGCTCGGCGCGATCCCCATCAACAAGCGCACCGCGAGCACCACCCTCGTCGTCCGCGACCAGCAGACCGTGGTGATCGGCGGCCTCGTGCGCGACGGCACGACCACCTCGGAGACGAAGATCCCGGTGCTCGGCGACATCCCGGTGCTCGGGTTCCTCTTCCGGCAGCGGGTCAGGACCAAGACGAAGACGAACCTGCTCCTCGTGCTGACGCCCTACGTCATCCGCGACCAGGAGGACCTCCGGGCCATCTTCGAGCGCAAGATGCAGGAGCGGCAGGAGTTCATCGACCGCTACTTCGTCTTCAGCGACAGCGCCGCGTGGGAGCCGCCGCGCGACTTCGGCCGGTCGAACGGGCTCGTCGAGGACATCCGGCAGTCGATCCTGACCGAGGAGGAGCGCGCGCGGCTCGAGGAGGAGGCGCGGCCGAAGATCCCGCGGGAGCACACGCCCGTGGAGCCGGTCGGGCTGCCGGTGTTCGGCGGCAAGGGCGGCGCCGGCGTGGCGGTGGGCGCTGGGATGGACGTGGACGTCGACGCGGTCCCGCCGCCCCCGCCGCCGAACGGGGCCCCGCCGCCGCGGCCGTCGCGGCGGCCGATCGGCGGGCGGCAGATGGAGCGCGTTGAATGAGCATGCAGCAGTACCTCGGCGAGATCCTGGTCCGGCGGGGCGTCGTCCCCGCCGAGCGGCTCGCGCCGCTCTACGACACCGTCCGCGAGCGCGGCCAGCCGCTCGCGGACCTCATCGTCTCGTCCAACATCGCCGACGAGGCGAGCATCGCGAAGGCGCTCGCCGAGGAGTGCGAGGTCGGCTTCCTCCAGCGCATCGACATCGACGCCGTGCCGCTCGAGCTCGCCAGCCGGGTGCCGATCACCTACGCGAAGCAGCACAAGATCCTGCCGCTCGCCGAGCACGACGGGGTCGTCTACTGCGCGACCGCCGACCCCCTCGACACGACCGCGATCGACGACGTGCGCGCGCTGTTCGGCAAGCCGGTCGAGATCGCCGTCGCCACGAGCGACGCCGTGCTGAACGCGATCAACCGCGTCTGGGAGAAGAAGGAGGACGGCGGCGCGAAGCTCGAGGGCGACACGGCGCTCGAGGAGGACAACCTCGTCGACATCATCGACTCGGACGACGACGCGCCGATCATCGCCTGGGTCAACGGCCTCTTCGCGCAGGCGGTCCGCGAGCGCGCGAGCGACATCCACATCGAGCCCGAGGAGCGCGACGTCGTCGTCCGCTACCGGATCGACGGCGAGCTCTACGTCGCGAAGCGCGCCTCGAAGCAGTTCATGGCGCCGATCATCGCGCGCGTGAAGATCATGGCGTCGCTCAACATCGCCGAGAAGCGGCTCCCCCAGGACGGCCGCATCACCCTCAAGATCGCGGGCAAGAGCGTCGACATCCGCGTCTCGACGGTGCCGACGAGCCGCGGCTTCGAGCGGATCGTGATGCGCATCCTGCACAAGGCCTCGGTCCTGCTCGGGCTCGACGACCTCGGCTTCGCGCCGCGCGAGTACGCCCTGATGGACCAGCTCATCCAGCGGCCGGACGGCATCATCCTCGTCACGGGCCCGACGGGCAGCGGCAAGACGACCACGCTCTACGCCTGCCTCAACCGGATCAACGAGCCGAGCCGGAACATCCTGACGGCCGAGGACCCTGTCGAGTACGAGATCGGCGGCATCCACCAGGTCCACGTCCACCCCGGGATCGGGCTCACGTTCGCCTCGGCGCTGCGCGCCTTCCTCCGGCAGGACCCGGACGTGATCATGGTCGGCGAGATCCGCGACAAGGAGACGGCCGAGATCGCCATCCACGCATCGCTGACCGGCCACCTCGTGCTGTCGACCATCCACACGAACGACGCGGCCGGCGCCGTGACGCGCCTCGTCGAGATGGAGATCGAGCCGTTCCTCGTGCGGAGCAGCGTGATCGGCATCCTCGCCCAGCGGCTCGTGCGCCTGCTCTGCCCGACCTGCAAGGTGCCCTACCGCCCCTCGGACTACGAGCTCCAGCAGCTCGGGCTCGACCAGGACCGGCTCGCCTGGAAGGCCCGGCGGAAGCTGTCGAACCGGTACGGCGTCCACGGGCAGAAATACGACTACATCGGGCAGGACATCGACCGGGCCGTGTTCTACAAACCCGGGGGCTGCGACGCCTGCAACCAGAAGGGCTTCATCGGCCGGCGGGGCATCTACGAGCTGATGATCATCGACGACGCGGTGGGCCCGCTGATCCTGAAGAGCGCGGACGCGCAGACCATCAAGCGGGTCGCCATTTCCCAGGGGATGGATACGCTGCGTGACGACGGGGCGCGCAAGGTGCTCCAGGGCACCACCACCGTCGAGGAGGTGCTCGCGGCGACCCAGGAAGACGTCATCGTCGACGAGTAGGGGAGGCCGTGGCGGTATTCGAATACAAAGGCATCCTCGTCGGCACCGGCAAGCCGGTCAAAGGGGTCCGCGACGCGGAGAACGCGAAGGCCCTGCGGGCCGCCCTGCGCAAGGACGGCATCATGCTCACCGGCGCGACCGAGGAGCAGGCCGCGAAGGCGAAGGCGAAGCGCGATCTCAAGATCCTCGAGTTCGCGGGCCGCCCCTCGACGTCGGACGTCGCCGTGATGACCCGCCAGCTCGCGACGCTCATCGGCGCCGGCATCCCGCTCTTCGAGTCGCTCAACGCGCTCATCGAGCAGGTCGAGAAGGAGTCGCTGAAGAAGGTCCTCACGCAGGTGCGCGAGCACGTGCGCGAGGGCACGAGCTTCGCGAAGGCCCTCGAGGCGCACCCCTCCGTCTTCCCGCCCCTCTACGTGAGCATGGTGCGCGCCGGCGAGGCGTCCGGCACCCTCGAGGGCGTGCTCACCCGCCTGACCCTCTTCATGGAGAACCAGGCGAAGCTCGTGGGCAAGGTGACCGCCGCGCTCGCCTACCCGGCGCTGATGGCGCTCATCGGCGTCGGGCTCATCTCGGTGCTCATGATCGCGGTCGTGCCGAACGTGACGGGCATCTTCGCCTCCATGGACCAGGCGCTGCCCTGGTACACCGCGGCGCTCATCGGCACGTCGGAGTTCGCCGCGAGCTACTGGTGGCTCGTGCTGATCGCGCTCGCCGGCGCGATCTACGGGTTCCGCCGCTGGGTGCGGACGCCGAAGGGCCGCCTCCGGTGGGACACGTTCGTGCTGCAGGCGCCGATCTTCGGCAAGCTCATCCAGATGCTGTCGATCGCGCGCTTCGCCCGCACGCTCGCGACGCTGCTCTCGTCCGGCGTCGCGCTCCTCAGCGCGATGGACATCGTGCGGAGCGTGCTCGGCAACGCCGCCCTGGAGAAGGTCGTCGTCGACGCCATCGGGTCGATCCGCGAGGGCCAGAGCATCGCCGAGCCGCTGAAGCGCAGCGGCCGGTTCCCGCCGATCGTCACCCACATGATCGCCATCGGCGAGAAGAGCGGGCAGCTCGAGTCGATGCTGGAGAACGTCGCCGACGCCTACGACTCCGCCGTGGAGACCCGCGTCCAGGTGCTCACCAGCCTGCTCGAGCCGCTCATGATCGTCATCATGGGCGGCGCTGTCGCGTTCATCGCGATCTCGATCCTCATGCCGCTCATCCAGATGTCGAGCTTCGTCGGGTAGGTGGCTCATGGGGCGCCGCAGGCAGCGAGAGAGCACGATCTTCTTCCCCTGGGAGCGTGGCGGCGGCCTCTTCCGGCGGACCGGCATGGCGCGCGCGAAGCCGTTCGCCGCCGGGCTCGCGATGGTCGTCCTGCTGCTGCTCCTCGGCGCGCGCGAGCGGCGGCTCGTGGGAATCCGGTCGACCCGCGCCACGTTGTCTGTCGTCCACGGGGCCATCACGCTGTACCGCGCCGATCACGAGCGGCGGTGCCCGGGGTCCCTGGAAGAGCTGAAGCGCGAGGGGTACCTCGCGATCGATCCGGTCGACGCGTGGGGCAGGCCGCTCCGGCTCACATGTCCCGGCAGGAAGGATCCGGAAGGGTACGATCTGATGAGCGACGGACCCGACGGCGAGATCGGCGGACTTGACAGGGTGGAGTGAGAGATGGAGACGAACAGAGCAAGCAGCGCACGAAGGATTCGACGGCTTGGCCGGAAGCTCTCGCGGGGCGTGACCCTCGTCGAGGTGCTGATCGTCGTGACGATCATGGCGATCATCGCCGGCGGCGCCACGCTCGTTGTGTGGCCGAAGCTCAAGCAGTCGCGCGTCAAGAGCGCCTACACCGGGGCGACGATCATCAAGAGCGCCGCGGAGCAGTACCAGCAGCTCGGCGCGGGCAGCGAGGGGTGCCCGACCATCCAGACGCTCGTGAGCGCGAAGCAGATCGACGGCAACAAGACCGACGATCCCTGGGGCCAGCCGTACAAGATCAAGTGCGACGAGGCCACCAACGAGGTCCACGTCATCTCGTCCGGCAACGACCGGAAGGAGAACACCCCGGACGACATCCGGGACGACATGAAGCAGTCCGAGCTCAACAAGATCGCGGAGATGTAACGCCGCGCTGGACGTAGGAGCGCCCATGTCACGCCGTCGCACGAGGGGACTCACGCTTGTCGAGGTGCTGATCACCGTCACGGTGATCGCGCTCATCAGCGGCTCCGTCATGCTCGGCATGGGCGCGGTCACGAGCGCGCGGCTGAAGCGCAGCGCCGCGCTGCTCGCTGGCGCCGTCCGGGTCGCCTACGCGCACGCGAACGCCAAGTCGAAGCCGGTGCGGCTGGTCTTCGATTTCGAGGAGCGGATGATCGTGCTCGAGGAATCCACGGGCGAGCTCCTCGTCGAGAGGAACGACCGGACCGGCGGCGCCGCCGCGGCCACGGAGGCCGAGCGGGCGGCGGTGGCGGAGGCCGAGGCGATCCTGAAGGGGCCGCGCGCGCCGCGGCCCTCGTTCGAGCCGGCGAAGGCGTTCGGCTTCAACCCCGAGAAGGACAGGCCCGGCAAGGAGCTCTCGAGCGGCGTCCGCTTCCTCCAGGTGGAGACGGCGCACCAGGACGAGCCCGTGACGGAGGGGCGGGCCTACCTCTATTTCTGGCCCGGCGGCCAGACGGAGCGCGCCGCGATCCAGCTCAGCCTGGGCGGCCAGGAGACCCAGGATTCGGTGATGACGGTGCTCGTCTCGCCGCTGACCGGCAAGACGGAGCTCAGGAAGGGCAAGGCGAGCATGCCGAGGCCGCGCGACGACGCCGAGGAGTCGGAGCGCGAGGACACGGGGTTCTGATGCGCGCCCGCGGCTTCACCCTGCTCGAGGTCATGGTGGCGGTGGCCATCCTGGGCCTCGGCCTGACGGCGATCCTCTCCGCGCAGGCCGGCGCCTTCTCGGCCGCGGCGCACGCGAGGAACATCAGCGTCGCGAACGGGCTCGCGCGCTGCAAGATGACCGAGATCGAGGAGCGGCTCGCCAGGGACGGCCTGCCGGCGCTCGACGAGATCGACAGCGGGCCGTGCTGCGAGGGCGACGAGTCGCCCAACATCAAGTGCGACTGGCGCATCGAGAAGCCCGAGATGCCCGAGCCCAACTACGGCGAGCTCGACCTCGACACCGGCCTGGAGGGGCTCGGCTTCGCCAAGCCGGGCGAGTCGACAGGCACCGCCGCCCCGAGCGGCGACATCGGCGAGCTCGCGCAGTCGCTGGCCGGCGGCGGCGCGGGGGGCGGCAGCTCGGCCGGCGGGATCGCGGGGCTCCTCCAGCCGTTCGTCGACATGCTCGCGCCGACGCTCCAGCCCATCTTCGAGGCGAGCGCGCGGCGGGTGACGGTCAGGCTGACCTGGCGGCAGGGGGCGCAGGAGCACGGGCTCGAGCTCGTGCAGTGGGTAACGATCCCGCAGATGGGCCAGCCCGAGCAGGGCACCGACGACGGCGGACAGGGGGGAGGGACATGACGGCGCGACCCACGAGCTCTCCCGCGCGCCTCCGGCGCCGCCGGCGCGCGGGCGGCGTGACGCTCCTCGAGGTCCTCGTCTCGGTCGGGATCCTCGCGCTCATCGGGACGCTCATCTACGGCGCGTTCGACGGCATGAGCCGGGCGCGCTCGGGCATCTCTCGGATGAGCGACCGCTACCACCAGGGGCGCGGCGCGATCGCGCGCATCTCGCGCGAGATCCAGACGGCCTTTCTGTCCCGGCACCAGCCGACCGACAAGAACATCGCCGTGCGGCTCACCGCCTTCACGGGGGAGGACGCGTCGCCCGCGGACCGCGTCGACTTCACCTCGTTCGCGCACCGGAGGCTCCTCAGGAACACGCACGAGTCTGACCAGTGCGAGATCGGCTATTTCGGCTCGCGCGACCCCGAGCGCGACAAGCTCGACCTCGTGCGGCGCGAGGCGAAGACCATCGACATCGAGCCCACGAGGGGCGGGGTCGTCAACGTGCTCGCCGAGGACATCGAGAGCTTCAACATCCAGTACCTCGATCCCGTCACCGGGGAGTGGACCGACTCGTGGGACTCGACGCAGCCGGCGGCGCAGTTCGAGCGGCTCCCCTCGCAGGTGTGGGTGACGCTGGTCCTGAACGGCGGGCCGGGCGGGGAGCCCATCAAGTTCGAGACGAAGGTGCCTATCCCGATGCAGGTGCCCATCGCCTTCGGGAACCCATGAGCCGCCCCGGACGCCATCACGGAAAGAAGCGCGCGTCCCCCGCAGGGCCGGGCGGGCGCGCGCGCCGGCGCCTGCGCGCGCGGCGCGACCGGCGGGGCGTGGCGCTCGTCATGGTGCTGGGCGCGATCACGGTGCTCACCGTGTTCCTGACCGAGCTCCAGGAGGAGACCTCCACCGAGCTCTCCGCGGCGCTCGCCGATCGCGACGCGCTCCGGGCCGAGTACTACGCGCGGAGCGCCGTGAACCTGTCGCGGATGCTGATCTCCGCCGAGCCGAGCGTGAGCGCGGCGATCGGGCCGATGCTCGCGATCATCGGCATCAAGGGGAGCTTCCAGGTGCCGGTCTGGAAGTTCACCGACATGTTCCTCGGCCCCTTCAACGCGCAGCTCGTGGAGCCGGGCGCGGAGCCGCCGGCGCCTGGGGCCGAGGGCAGCGCGGCGGGCAAGAACCTCGGGCTCACCGGCGGCGGCCGCTTCGAGCTCAAGATCGTCGACGAGGACTCCAAGATCAACATCAACCGCGCCGCGGACGACGTGGGCGGCATCCAGGACCAGCTCACCGTGGGGGGCCAGCTCCTCAGCCTGATGGCCCCCGCGCAGTACAACCCGCTCTTCGAGGAGCGCGACGGCGACGGGCAGTTCTCCGATCGCACGACCATCTGCAGCGCGCTCGTCGACTGGGTCGACCCCGGCGACCAGGCGTTCGGCTGCGACCTGTCGCCGAACGCCCCGAGCTCCACCGGCGCCGAGGACAGCTTCTACCAGACGATCGGCCTCCCGTATCAACGCAAGAACGCCCCGTACGACTCGCTGCAAGAGCTGCGGCTGGTCCGCGGCATGAGCGACGACTTCTGGGCGACGTTCGTCGAGCCGGATCCGGGCGATCCGGACAAGCGCGTCCTGACCGTCTGGGGCAACCGCAAGCAGGGCATCAACGTGACCTCGGCGAGCCCCCAGGCGCTGCTCGCGCTCACGTGCAGCCCCAACATGCTGGCCGATCCCGCCGCGACGCCGCTCTGCGCCGACATGAACCAGATGACGGCCTTCCTCACCGTGGTCTCGCTGGTGCAGAGCATGACCGGAGGGCTCATCTTCCCTTCCGACGCCGATTACGTCGCCGCGATGACCCAGCAAGAAGGGATGTCCATGGGGTCCATGCTGGGGCAGCAGCTCAAGGCCATGGGCGTCGAGCCCGTCAAGTTCAAGCAGAGCCTGAGGACGATGCGGAAGCAGAACCTCATCGGCAACAGGACCAACTTCCTGAGCATCTATGCCGACGGCATCGTCCCGGGGAACAAGCGCGAGACGCGCGTGCGCGTCCACGCTGTGGTCGATCTCACGGGGGCAAAAAAGCTCGACGAGGCCATGCCGGACCCGAACGGGCCCAGCAATCCCGGTTCCGGTCAGACCGGCTCCCCCGCGACGCCGGATGCGTACGAACAACAGGTCCGATCGAACCCTGCCGGGACGATCGTCTACTATCGCATCGAATAGGACACCCCTCCGGGAAGAAGCGCGGACATGCACAGGCTGCTCGGGATAGATGCTGGAAAATCCGTGGTGCGGGCGGCGCTCATCCGCACCGCTTACAGGAGGGTCTTCGTCGAGGCGCTCGGCGAGGTGGCTGTCACGGACGGCGTCTCCGAAGCCGAGGCGATCCGCGCCGCCGTGGGGCTCCACCGCCCCGACGGCGCGGCGATCGCCCTCTCCGGGGAGCGGTCGTTCTACCGCCGCATCGACCTGCCCGCGGCCGCGCAGAAGGAGATCGAGAACGTCCTCGGCTTCGAGCTCGAGGCCACCGTGCCGTTCGAGATGGAAGACGCGGTCTTCGACTACCGCCTCCTGAAGCGCCCGCCCACCGCCGAGACGCTGCCCGTCTTCGCCGCCGTCGCGCGCGCGGACGACGTGCGCGAGCGCATCACCGTCGTGAAGGAGGCGCTCGGCTTCGAGCCGGAGCGCGTCGCGCTCGGCGCGGTGGCGCTCGCCAACCTCGAGGCCGTGATGCCGGAGCTCGCCGCCCCGCCCACCGCGGGCGCGAGCGGGCCCATCGCGATCCTCGACCTCGACTACCTCACCTCCGAGATGGTGATCCTCTCCGGCGGCGAGCCGGTCTTCGCCCGGACGCTGTCGCGGGGGACGGCGGGCCTCCCCGGCACGGCGCCGGCGCTCGCGCGCGAGCTCCGCCAGACCCTCGCGGCGTGGCGCAACCTCGGCGGCGAGCCGCTCGCGGGCATGTACCTCGTCGGCGGCGGCGCCACCGCGCAGGGCGCGGAGCTGTTCCTCGCGACCCAGCTCGGCCTCACGATCCTGCCGCTGCCGACCCCGCGCATCGAGGGGCTCACGCCCGAGCAGGCCGCGGCGCTGCCCCGCTTCGCGAAGGCGCTCGGCCTGGCGCTCGGGCTGACGCCGAAGACCAAGGGGTTCAACCTCAGGAAGGGCGCGCTCGAGGCCGAGCGCAGCTACCCGTTCCTGCGCGAGAAGATCCCGATCCTCGCCGGCCTCGGCACCGTGATCGCGCTGAGCTTCGGGTTCTCCGTCGTGGCGGAGATGCGCACCCTCGACGCCGAGCGGGAGATCCTGCTCGCCTCGCTGGCGACCGCCTCCCGCGACGTGCTCGGCGAGGAGACGAGCGACCCCGTGAAGGCCCGCGAGCTGCTCGACCAGGGCCCCGGCGCGGCCGACGAGGACCCCATGCCCCGCGTCGACGCCTTCGACGTCATGGTGCAGCTCTCGAAGGCGGTGCCGAAGGAGATCACGCACGACGTCCTCGAGCTCGACGTGAACCGCGGCCACACGACGATCCAGGGCGTCGTCCCGTCGGTGTCGGACGCGCAGATCATCGCGGATCACATGAAGGAGCACCGCTGCTTCCGCGACGTGAAGATCTCGCGGACCAGCCAGTTCACCGAGGGCAGGCACAAGTACGTCCTCGAGCTGGATCTCAAGTGCGAGGACAAGAAGAAGAAGAAGACCGGCGGCGCTGAGCCGGCGGACAGCGCCGCCGCGGGCGCGGCCGACAAACCAGAGGGATCGCGATGACGCTCCGCGAGCGACTCGACAAGCTGGAGCCGCGCGAGCGCCGGCTCCTCACCATCCTCGTCGGCTTCCTGGCCGTGTGCTTGCTCCTGCTCGTGCCGATCGGGCTCGCGAGCGTCGCCGCGAGCAAGCGCACCGAGAACCAGGAGATGCGCGATCTGCTCCAGTCGATCTACGAGGCGGCCGGCAAGGTCAACGAGCGCAAGGCGCAGCGCGACGCGCTGCTCGCGCGCTACGCGCGGCCCGCGCCGCCCCTCGCCGGCTTCATCGAGGACGCGGCGAAGCAGCAGGGGCTCACCGCGGCCGAGTCGCAGGATCGCCCCGATGTCCCGCACGGCAAGAAGTACACAGAGCGGGTCACGGTGGTGAAGATGCACAAGATCGGGATGCTCGGGCTCGCCAAGATGCTCGAGCGCATCGAGAGCTCGGGCCACCCGGTCGCGGTGACGCGGCTGAACATCAAGCCCCGCGCCGGCGAGCCGGACTCCTACGAGGTGGAGCTCGGCGTCTCCGCGTTCGACCGCAAGGGCGATCCCCCGCCGGCGAGCGCCGCGCCGACCGCGGCCCCCGCCGGCGATGACGAGGAGGAGGAGCTGTGAAAGAGCGCCTCCTCAAGATCGCGAAGTGGGCGGTCTATCCGCTCTTCTATCTCTTCTGTCTGGGGCTCTTCGGCTATCTGACGTTCCCCTATGACCGGCTCAAGGACCGGCTGATCGCCGAGTTCGATCGCGCGCAGCAGAAGCGGGGCTCCGGCCCGGCGCAGCGCCTCGAGATCGACGAGCTCGACGCCTACTGGTTCACCGGCGTGGAGATGAAGGGCGTGCGCCTCATCATGCCGCCGAACGAGCCGAGCAGCAGGACAGCGGCCGCCGCCTTCGCGTCGGGCGACGCCGCGAAGGAAGGCGGGCCGAAGCCGAGCGTCATCGAGATCGACGAGGCGCACGCCCGGGTGAAGATCCTCCCCCTGCTGATCGGGCGGATGCGGGTCTCGTTCTGGGCGAGCGTTTTCGGCGGCGAGGTCGAGGGCGTTGCCCCGATGGGCAAGTCGGGCGGCGACATGCACGTCGAGGTCTCGGGCGTGGAGCTCGCCAAGGTGGGGCCGCTCGGGGACGTCCTCGGCCTGCCCATCGCCGGGACCCTGGACGCGACCCTCGAGCTCGACGCGCCGGAGGGCAAGTTCAACAAGGCGAACGGCGCGCTCGAGGTCACGGCCAAGGAGGTCTCGGTCGGCGACGGCAAGACGAAGATCCAGGGGCTCATCGCGCTCCCGGAGGCCAAGCTGGGCGAGCTCGTCCTGTCGGCGGAGGCGAAGGACGGCGTCCTCAGGATCACGAAGATGACCGCGAACGGCTCGGACCTCGAGCTCGACGGCGACGGCAAGGTCAACATGCGCGAGCCGTGGAACAACTCCACGGCGGATCTCTACGTGCGCTTCAAGTTCACCGACGCCTACCGATCGAAGAACGACCTGACGAAATCGCTGCTCGGCGCGCCGGGCTCCAACGTGCCCGGGCTGATCGAGATGCAGCAGCCCAAGATGAAGCGGTCGAAGCGCGCCGACGGCTTCTACGGCTGGCACGTCCACGGCTCGCTGAAGAGGCCGCGGTTCGATCCGCACGCCGCGGACTCGCCCGCGGCGCGGGGCCGCAGCAAGACCACGGACACGCCGGGGTCGAGCCCGGTCACGACCCCGCGGAAGCCCGCCGGCGCGAACCTGCCGTCCGGCCCCTCGGAGGCCGCCGCGAGGGACAGCGAAGACCAGGGGACCCCGCCCCCACCGCCCCCGCCGCCCCCGCCGTCGACCGAGGACGAGTCGCCGTCGGGCGAGCCGCGGTCGCGGCCGACGCCGCCCTCCGAGGGCGAGGGCGCACCTCCGGTCGAATAGCGCCTCACCTCACGCTCCGAGGACTCGTCCATGCGGGACCCCAGCCGGCAGAAGAACCGGCGCATTCTGTTGATCGACGACAGCGAGGCGATCCACGAGGATTTCCGCAGGATCCTCCGGCGCGACGCGGAGACCTCGGCCTTCGATCGCCTCGACGAGGCGCTGTTCCGCGAGCCGCCCGGCCGGGCGCCGGTGAGGTTCGAGCTCACGTGCGCGACCCAGGGGGAGGAGGGGCTGGAGAAGGTCCGGGAGGCGCTCCAGAGCGGCGCACCGTACGCCCTCGTCTTCGTGGACGCGCGCATGCCGCCGGGGTGGGACGGCCTCGAGACGCTCTCGCGCATCTGGAGGGAAGACTGCGCCATCCAGGCGGTCATCTGCTCGGCGTACACGGATTACTCGTGGGAGGAGATCTCCGCGCGCTTCGGCCACACCGACAACCTGCTCATCCTCGCGAAGCCGTTCGACGCGATCGAGGTCCGGCAGATGGCCTTCGCGCTCACCGAGAAATGGAACCAGCGCCGCGCCCTCGCCGAGGCCAACTACAAGGTGTCGGCGCAGTACACGGTGACGAGGATCCTCGTCGAGGCGACGACGCTGAGCGAGGGCGTCCAGGCGCTCCTCGGCGCGCTCGGGGAGACGCTCGGCTTCCGGTTCGCCGCCCTGTGGCTCGGCGACGACGAGAGCGGCGGGCTGCTCTGCGAGCACTCGTGGAGCGCGGCGCCCGACGACGCGGCCGAGCTCCTGTTCGCGACGCGGGGCGCCCGGTGCGCCCGCGACGCGGGGCTGCCCGGCCGCGCGCTCGCGCAGGGTGAGCCGAGCTGGTTCGTCGACCTCGACGCCGTCGAGGACGACCCGCGCGCGCGGGCGGCGCGGGGCGCGGGCCTCCGCTTCGCGGTCGAGCTCCCCATCGCCGTCCGCGCCGACGCGCAGGTCGCGGCCGTGCTCGAGCTCATGGACGCCGAGCCGCGCGAGCCCGACCCGGGGCTGCTCGACGTGCTGCTCGCCGTCGCCGCCAAGGCCGGCCACTTCATCGGCAGCAAGCGCGTGGAGGCCGCGCTCCGCCGCAGCGAGGCGAATAACCGCGCGCTCCTCGACGCCATCCCCGACACGATCCTCCGGATCAGCAGCAACGGCATCTGCCTGGGCTTCAAGGCGTCCAGGGAGTCGCGGCCGACGCTCCGCGCCGAGGACTTCCTGCACAGGCACGTCTCCGACGTGTTCCCTTCCCGCGTGGCCGATCAGATCACCGACCGCGTGGCGCGCGCGCTCGCCGACCAGGCGACGCACGTCTTCGAGTACCAGGAGCAGCAGGGCGACGGCGCGCGCGAGTACGAGGTCCGGATCGCCGGCAGGGACGAGGCCGAGGCGGTCGTCATCGTCCGCGACATCACCGAGCGCAGGCGCGCCGAGGCGGAGGCCGAGGCGCGGCGCGCCCGGGAGGACGCCCTCCGGGCGCAGAACGAGATCCTCGCGGCGCTGTCGACGCCGCTCATCCCGATCAGCGACGACATCGTCGTGATGCCGCTCGTCGGCGCCCTCGACGCGCAGCGGGTGCGAAGGGTGCAAGAGACGCTGGTCCGCGGCGTCGCGTCCCGCCGCGCGCACGTCGCGATCCTCGACATCACCGGGGTGCCGCAGATCGACGGCCAGTGCGCCGACGAGCTCCTGCGCGCCGCCGTCGCGGTGCGCCTGCTCGGCTCGGAGGTGATCCTCACGGGCCTGCGCCCGGACGTCGCCAGGACGCTCGTCGAGCTCGGCGTCGACATGAGCGGGATCGTCACGCACAGCACCCTGCAGGACGGCATCGCCTCCGCGATGACCTCCTCGGCCGCCCGCGGGAGGCGCAGGCGCCGCCGCGCGCGGGCGCGCAGGTAGCGCGGCCGCGCGCCGGGCGTCACCGACCGCGCGCCGTCGCCAGCGGCGCGGCGCCGCGCGACGAGCCCGAGCGCGCTCAGCGTTCCTTGGCCTGGGCGCGACGAGCCCGAGCGCGCGGGGCGCTCAGCGAGCTTTTGCCGTGTGCGCCGCGTGTCGGTCGAGGGCGGCCAGGACGCGGTCGTAGTCGGGCGGCAGCTCGACCGGCGGGTTGGCGAGCCGGCTCGTGACGTCCGGGAGCGCGCGCTCGTGGTATTTCACCTTGAATTCCGTGAACTTGAGGCCGTTCGCCGTCGAGACGACGACGACCCGCTGGCGCTTCTCCACGAGGCCCTTCTTCACGAGCTTCTCCAGCGCGGCGAGGGCGACCGCCGTGTGCGGGCAGGTGTACATCCCGGTGCGGTCGGCGCGCGCCGCCGCGTCGCAGAGCTCGTCCTCGGTCACCTCCTCGGCGACGCCGTCCATCGCCTGGAGCGCCAGCATCGCCCGCGGCGCGCTCACCGGGTTGCCGATCTGGATCGCGCTCGCCAGGGTCTCCCCCGCCTTCATCGGCTCGACCTCGCTCCGCCCCTCGGCCCACGCCCGGTAGAGCGGGTTCGCCCGCGCCGACTGCGCCACGCACAGGCGCGGGAAGCGCGTCGTCAGGCCGAGGTCCTTCAGCATCTTGAAGCCCGCGTAGAGCGCGTAGGCGTTGCCCAGGTTGCCGCTCGGCAGGATGACCCAGTCGGGCAGCGTCCAGTCGAACTGCTGCACGATCTCGATGGCCACCGTCTTCTGGCCCTCGAGGCGCAGCGCGTTCATCGAGTTCGCCAGGTAGACGACGCCGTCGGCCGAGAGGCGCTGCACGATGGCCATGCAGCCGTCGAAGTCCGTGTCGAGCGACAGCACCAGCGCCCCCGACGCGATCGGCTGGACGAGCTGCGCCATCGAGACCTTGCCGCGCGGCAGGAGCACGACCACCGGCAGGCCGGCCGCCGCGCCGTACGCCGCGAGCGAGGCCGACGTGTCGCCCGTCGACGCGCACGCGATCGCGCGCACCTCGAGGCCCTCGCGGATCGCCTTGTTCACCACCGAGACGAGCACCGTCATCCCGAGGTCCTTGAACGACCCCGTGTGGCTGTTGCCGCAGAGCTTCACCCAGACGTCGTCGAGCCCGAGCGAGCGGCCGTAGCGGTCCGCCCAGAAGAGGTTCGTGCCGCCCTCGTCCATCGACACGATGGCCTCGTCCGGCACCTCGGGCGCGACCCACTCCCGCTTGCCCCAGACCCCGGAGCCGTAGGGCCACACCGTGCGCTTGTAGCGCTCGTCGAAGAGCTTCATCCACGTGGCGGGGCTCCGGTCGCGGAGCGCGTCGATGTCGTGCGCGACGTCGAGCAGGCCGCCGCAGGTCGGGCATCGATACAGGGGCTGCGTCAGCGGGTAGCGGCCGGGACAGCCGGTCAGACATCGGAATGCAGCAGTGTAGGCCATGGCAATACGGATCTCCTGGGTGGCGGGAAGCGCCCGCGGGAGGTGGTGTTGATTCAGTCGAAGCGTGGGGCTTCCATGCCGAGCCGCCTATAGAAGTAGATCGCCGCGTTCCTGGCAAACGATCCCTGCGGAACATAGACGTCGTCCGGCTCCGGGAGCGGCTCTTCCGCCGAGAGCGGCCCGTCGCGGTCGCCGGCCAGCCGCTCGAGGTCCTCGAGGAACGCCTCCATCGAGGGATAGCGGTTCTCCGGGCGCTTGCGGATCGCCTTCAGGATCACGGCCTCGAGCGGCGGCTCGATGCCGCGGCGCTTCTCCGACGGGCGGGGCGGCGGGGTGACGAGCTGCCGGGCGAGGAGCTCCGCCTGCTCCGAGCGCGGGAACGGGAGCTCGCCGGTGAAGGTCCGGTACATGACGACGCCGAGCCCGTAGACGTCGGTGCGGGCGTCGGGCCTGTCGCTGACGACCTGCTCGGGGGCCATGTACTCGAGGGTGCCCACCGCGGTGCCGGTCGCGGTGATGTGGTCGGCGGCCTGGATCTTCGCGAGGCCGAAGTCGAGCACCTTGACCGCGTACGGGTCGCCCTGCGCGCCCACGAGGTAGATGTTGTCCGGCTTCACGTCGCGGTGGATGATCCCGGCGCGGTGCGCGGCGGCGAGGCCGGACGCGGCCTGCGACAGCACCGGGATGGCGAGGTCCGCGTCCATGCGGCGCTCGCGCCGGAGCCAGTCGCCGAGCGACTCGCCGAAGAGGTACTCCATGACGAGGTACGGGGCGCCGTCGACGTCGCGCGTGCCGGCGTCGAGCACCCTGACGATGTTCGGGTGCCCGATCATCGCGGCGCTCTGCGCCTCGCGCACGAACCGCTCGCGCGTCCGCTCCGCCCGGGCGGCGAACGCCTCCAGGACCTTGATCGCGACGGGCTGCCCGGTCTCGATCTCGACCGCGAGGTAGACGCGCGCCATCGCCCCCTTGCCGAGGTACCCGCGCACCTCGTAGCGCTCCCCGAGGACGGTGCCCCGCAGCCGGGTCGGCTTGAACCGGAACAGCTCGATGCGCCGCGCCTCGGCGAGCTCCGCGCCGTCGTACGGACAGAACCGATGGCCCGCGTCGTACTCCCGGTGGCAGCGCGCGCAGAACATGGCCCCGCATCGAATAGCGCCCCGCGCTCCGGCCACGCAAGCCCGCTCGCTCGCCTCGGACCGCCGCGACGACCGCCGTGCGCCCCGCGCTCACCTCCCACGCCCCTCGCTCACGCCGCCTTGCGCGGCGAGCGCCCCGTCAGCTTCGTGTACGCGTGGTACCCAAGCCAGCGGAGCGGCTCGGGCGGGACGCCCCCGAGCCGGGCCATGTAGAAGGGCAGCGCGCGCCACCGCTCGCCGTCGCCCGCGTAGAGGTCACAGAGCACGCGGCCCGCGAGGTTGGCGAGGACGACGCCGTGGCCGCTGTACCCGAGGGCGTAGTAGACGTTCCGGTGCTCGCCGCGCACCCCCATGCTGCAGAGCCGGCTCATCGTGATGCCGAGCGTGCCGGTCCAGCGGTGCGCGATCCGCAGCCGCTCGGCCGCTGGGAAATACCCGACCAGCCGGCGCCGGATCGCCTCGAACGCCGGCCCCGCGGCGTCGGGTGAGCCCGGGTAGGAGGTCCGCCCCCCGTAGAGGTAGGCGTACGCCGCGTTGCTGCCCCCGCCGAACACGATCTCGCCGGCCGGGGTCATGCTGGCATACGCGATCCGGTCGCGATCGTCGCTGAAGCCGGCGACCTGCCCCCAGCCGAGCGCGGCGCGGGCCTCGGCGTCGAGCGGATCGGTCGCGATCACGTGCGAGTGCAGCGGGAAGATGCCCGTCTTGAAGTAGCCGAGCCGCGGCGTGTAGCCGTTCGTCGCGAGCACGATCGCCGGGGCCCGGACGACCCCGCCCGGCGTCGTCAGCTCGATCGTGCGCCCCTCCCGGATCCCGAGCACCGGCGTGTCCTCGTGGAGCGCGACCCCCCTCGCGAGGAGCAGCGGGCGCAGGCCGCGCAGCAGGTCGATGCCGTTGAGCTGCCCCTCGGTCGCGTCCAGCACGGCCCCGGCCGCCCCCTGGACGCCGAGCCGCTTCGCCAGCGCCGCGCTGTCCAGGTACTGTAGCGGAATGCCCCAGGCGGCGAGCTGCTCGACCCGCGCGTGCGCCGCCTCGGCCCGCCGCGCGTCGGTGAGCACCTCCATGCAGCCGTCGCGCCGGTGGCGCACCGGGAGGCCGTGCTCCTGGATCAGCC
The DNA here is from genome assembly GCF_051521615.1 of Sorangium sp. So ce1335. NCBI lineage: Bacteria > Pseudomonadati > Myxococcota > Polyangiales > Polyangiaceae > Sorangium > Sorangium sp. So ce1335. Next base: position 12,780,997 of record NZ_CP150363.1, on the reverse strand, counting down.
CGACGATGCCGTCGATGCCCTCGCGCGTCGCCTCGTAGACGCGGCGCGTGAGCTCCGGATCACGGTAACTCACCCCGTTGATCCAGTTCAGCATCATCCCCCCGTTGCGCCCGCTCGCGCCGTTCGCGAGGTGACGCGCCTCGAGGATCATGACGCGGAGGCTCGGAAATCGGCAGATTAGGTGGTATGCCGTGGAGACTCCGGTGAACCCTCCCCCGATGATGGCCACATCGGCCACGGCGTCCCCGCGCAGCGGCGGGACGGGCTCATAGGGGGGGCCGGCCTCGCTCCACACGGAGCGAGCGGAATCGATGTCCGTAGGCGTGTCGACGAGCGCTCCGCGAGCCACGATGATCACCTATCAGATGAACGCTCCGTCTGACACCATGGACCCCGGGAGCCATCCTTGAAGAAGCGCGTCCGGCTCTGCATGAAGGATCTCTTCCACCAGGACGTGGTGGAGATGATCGAGCGCGAAACCCGGAAATACCAGATCTGGTCCATCGAGGACCCTTCCGACCCGGACTTCGACGCGGCGTATCGGATCCTCTGGGACTGCTTCGGTCCTCATGGCGAGATGGAGCGCAAGGAGGCCATCGAGGCCTTCCTGCGGGACGACCCGTTCACGCCCGAGCCGTCGGGCACATACATGCGCTACTTCCTGCTCGTCGCGCGGGACTCGGAGGGGAGGGTGCGCGGCGTCCGCGACGGCACCGTGCTTGTCAATCCGGCGTATGCCCCGGATCTCTGCGTCATCTATCTCGCCCATATCTTCATGATCCCCGAGGCGCGCGGGACGGTGCTGTCGTACTGGCTGCGCATCGCGCCGGTCGAGCTCGCCATGCAGTACCTGGCCGACCTCCACGCGATGGGGAAGATCACGCTCCCCGCGCCGGGGGCCCCGGGCAAGTACTTCGGGATGAACATGGATCTCGCGGCCGAGGTCGAGTTCTTCACGCCCGAAGAGCGCCTGTCGTGGCAGCGCATCCTGTTCTACGGCCGCGGCGGCTTCGACGCGATCAACCCGCGCCATTTTCCCTACCGCCAGCCGGACTTCCGCGATCCGGAGGAGATCCGCGCGACGGGCAACCAGCCTTCGCCGTTCATGGTCCTCGTCCGGCGGATGGGCCGCGAGCGGCAGGCGCAGCTGCCGATCGACGAGGCGAGGGCGCTCATGCGGCTGCTCTACGACGATTTCGCGGATCACTGCGCGCCGCACCTGCTGGAGAACAGCCTCCAGCTCGTCCTCGACCGGCTGGAGGAGCGGGCGAAGCGGAAGAGCTTCGTCCAGCTCTTGCCCTTGCCGACCGGGCCGAAGGACCTGCACCGGCTCAAGCCGCTCTTTCGCTACAACGTGTACACGAAGTACTACCCGGACAGCCCCGACATCCGCGGCTACCTGAACAGCGGCATCCGCGAGCGGCTCGCGAACCCGCGCTACCTCGACGAGGAGCTCGCCCGCATCGCGCGGGAGCTGGAGAGCCGGCCGCCGTTCGTCTACGGGAGCCGGGACAAGAGCGCGACCTGGGAGGGCACGCCGGTCACGCCGGGCTCGGAGCCGCCGCCGCCCGAGGGGATGGACGCGGGCGAGATCACCCGCGAGCTGCCCGCCGTGCCGGCGGCCGCGACGCCGCCGTCGACCGCGCCGCCGCCGGCCGCGCCGCCGCCGCCAGCCGCGGCGCCGTCGGCCGCGACGCCGTCGTCGGCCGCGACGCCGCCGTCGGCCGCGCCGCCGCCGGCCGCGACGCCGCCGTCGACCGCGACGCCGCGGTGATCGCGACGCGCCCGGGCAGCGCGGCGGTGGCTCACGGCGAGGACGACGGCGCCGGGGCGCCGCCGGAGCCGCTCGTCGCGGCCCGCGCGCGCAGGACGCCCGCGCGGATCTCGCTCACCGCCGCGGAGGCGGCCTCGTGCGCATCGAGCGCGCCGCGCAGCACGAGCGCCCTCCCCCGCTCGGCGGCGGCTTCATCGAGCGTCCCCTCGAGCACGCCCTCGGCGAGGCGAACGAGCGGGCCGACCTCGGCCAGGCCTCGCGCCAGCGCCCGCGCCGCCTCGGCGAGCCTGGACGCCGCGGGGGCGGAGCTCGCGACGGCCGCGGCCTCGGCGCAGAGCTCCTCCGCGACCGACCCCACGTCGCGCCAGCACCCGACGGCCGCGCGAAGGCTGGCGAGCGTGACGAGCGTCGAGGGGGTCGCGTGCATGGCGTCCACCGACGGCCCTCCCGGCCGCGCCGGGCTCTCGACCGCGGCGATGACCGGCGCGAGGGCCAGGAGCGCGCGCTCCAGCACGCGCGTCGCCTGCTCGATACGGACGAGGCGCTCCTGGACGTCGGCGCTGCCGAGCGGCGCGTCGCGCTCGACGAGGTCGGAGAGCCGACCGGCGACCTCGATGGCGAGCTGCTCGAGGCCGTCGACGGCGCGCGGATCGAAGCGGCGGGGCACGACGTCGAGCACGCAGAGCGACCCGATCGCGTGGCCGCGCACGCGCACCGGCACCCCGGCGTAGGCGCGGATGCCGTAGTGCTCGACGAGCTCCTTGGGCACGCGCTCGTCGCGCAGGGCGTCCTCGACGAGCAGCGGCGCCTCGTCGCGCACGACGAGCTGACAGAAGGAGTTGCTCCGCGAGGTGGCACAGCTCACGGCGAGCTCCAGCGGCAGCCCGTGGTGCGCGCGCAGGAGCTGGATGTGGCGCACGACCAGGCTCACGAGGGCAATCGGCGCCCGCGCGAGCCTGGCAGCCCGCGCCACGCAGGCGTCGAGGAGGGCGTCCGCCTCGGTGCGCAGCATGGCGCCGCGCAGCTCGGCCAGGCGGGCGGGGTCGTTCAGGTCGGCCATGGCGCGAGATTATCAGCAAAGTCCGGCGCGAAGGCGCCGCGCCGGCGGGGCGCGCTGCGCGGCGTCCCTCGCGCCCCCCGCGCGACGGGCGTGCGCCTGCGCCTTGCGCTGGCACGGCGGGATCGCCGGTCACCTCCCACGGCTCGGGCGCGCGCTCGCGTTGCCGCGCCCGCGCCGGCCGGGCAGGATCCGAGCGATGGCTGACCCCGCGCGCAGGTTTGCTCCGGCCACGATGGCCGACCTCGAGGCGCTCCCGCCGCACATCAAGGGCGAGATCATCGAGGGCGTGCTGTACACCCATCCGCGCCCGCGCTCGCGGCACCAGCGCGTCCTCTCGCTCGTCGGCCACGAGCTCATCGACCCCTACGACCGCAGCCGCAGCGGCCCAGGCGGATGGTGGATCCTCCCCGAGCCCGGGATCGAGCTGCCCGGCTCACCGGAGTTCTCCCCCGACATCGCAGGCTGGAAGCGCGAGCGCCTGCCCGAGCTGCCCGACGACGAGCCCATTCGCATCGCCCCCGACTGGGTTTGCGAGCTCTTCTCTCCGCGGATGCGCTCGTACACCCAGGGCGTCAAGCGCCCCTTCTACGCGCGCATCGGCGTCGGATGGCTCTGGTACGTGGATCTCGACGCGCAGACGTTCACCTGGAGCCGCCTTCACGAGGGGAAGTGGCTGGAGCTCGGCGTGGTGGTCGGCGAGGCGCGGGTGCGCGCGGAGCCGTTCGACGCGGTGGAGCTCGACGTCGCGGAGTGGTGGACGAGCGGCCGCGCGACCGGCGCCCCGTGAGCCGCGGGCGCCCGCGAGGCGCTCGCGGAGCGGCGCTCCCCCCGGCGCCGCCCCGAGCTCAGCGACCGGGATCCCCCGCCGCGCGCGCCGCCTCTCGCGCCCGCACCGCCGCGGCGAACGTGCCGAGGTGCACCTCGACGACCCGGCTCACGTCGGGCGTGTAGCCGCCCGCGAGCACCCACGCGATCGGGATGCGCCGCTCGAGCGCGGTCCGGAACACGATCTCGTCGCGCGCGCGCAGGTCGTCGTGCGTCAGGTCGAGCGGCGAGTACGGGTCCTCGCGGTACGGGTCCGCGCCGGCCTGGTAGAGGATCAGGTCGGGCGCGGCGCGGTCGATCGCGGGACCGAGGTGCCGCTCCAGGATCTCGAGGTACGCGGCGCCGCCGCTGCCGTTCGGCACCGGGACGGACCAGCAGTTGTCCGTGTCCGGGGCGCGCTCGCCGTCGACGTCCCGGTACGCCCGGTTCTGCTTGTACCAGTTGCCGTAGATCGAGAGCTGGAACGCCCACGGCCGCGAGGCGAGCAGCGACGCGGTGCCGTTGCCGTAATGGAGGTCCATGTCGACGACCAGGGCGCGGCGGATCCGCCCCTCGGCGCGCGCGCGCTCCAGGGCGACGACGAGGCCGTTGAAGGTGCAGAAGCCCTCGCCGTGATCGGCGTGCGCGTGGTGGAAGCCGCTCGCGAGGTTGCCCGCGATGCCGTCGTCGAGCGCCGCGAGCGCGGCGGCGACGCAGCCGCCGTTCGTGTAGCGGACCGCCTCGGCGAGCGCCGGCGACCACGGGAACTTCTGCGATTCGGCCAGCGACCGGGGCTCGCCGGTCGCGATCGCCTGGAGGTACCCGGGCGTGTGGACGCGGAGCAGATCCTCGTCGCTGACCGGCCCGTGCTCCTCGATCCGCGCTGGCAGGCCGCTCCGCTCGATCGCCTCGCGCACGAGGGCGAACTTGCGCATCGGCATGACGTGCTCGCCGATGTCCGCGAAGTAGCGCGGCGAGTGGAACACCCGGATCGGCGGCGGGGCGGCCGCGCCGGCGGTCACTTGCAGACCGACTCGAGGATGTCGAGCGCCTCGGCCGCGTGGCGCGGGGCGAAGATGAGCGCGGGCCGGAAGCGGAGCGTGCGCTCGCCCGAGCCGCCCACCTCGAGGCCGCGGTTCCGGAGCGCGGTGAGCGCCGCGTCGCGCCGGGCGGCGTGGGGAAAGTCGACGGCGGCGAAGGTGCCGCTGCCGCGGGCGCCCGAGAGCACCCCGGGGTAGCGGCGGCAGAGGTCTTCGAGGCCGGCGACGAGGCGCGCGCCGGTCGCCCGGGTGTTCTCGAGGAGCCTGTCGCGCTCGATGACCTCGAGGATGACCTCGAGCTGCGCGCCGCGGAGCGGGTCGCCCAGCCACGTGTTGAACACGCGCAGCGCCTCGATCGGCGCGAGCTCCTCGCGGCAGGTGAAGCCGCCGAGCTGCATCTTCTTCGAGAACGTCACCATGTCCGGCGGCTCGGGCAGATCCCACGCCTCGTGCGCCCAGAGCGCGCCCGTCCCGCCGCCGCAGGTCTGCACCTCGTCGACGATGAACGCGACCCCGCGCTCCGCGGTGAGGCGGCGGAGCGCCTGGAAGAACGCGGGGCTCGCGTGGCGGTCGCCGCCCTCGCCCTGGATCGGCTCGACGATGAGCGCGGCGACCTCGTCCGGGTGCGCGTCGATCGCCGCCTTGACCGCCTCGAGCGAGCGCGCCTCGGCGGCGCGGTTCTGCTCCGCGTGCTCCGCGTCGGGGAACTGGTTCGCCGGGAACGGCACGACGGGCCAGTCGAACGCCGGGATGTCGAGCTTGTGGATCGGCTTGCTCCGCGTCGCCGAGAGGGCGCCCATGCTGCGGCCGTGGAACCCGCCCTCGAAGGAGATCACCTTGAAGGCGTTCACGCCGGGCTGCCGGTTGAGCATGCAGGCCGTGAGGTCGGCGTCGCTCGGCTGCGCCCCGCCGCGCCGCCGCCGGGCGAGGTGGATGAACGCGGCCTTGAGCGCGTTCTCCACCCCCTCGGCGCCCGTCGTGAAGGTGAAGACGCGGGTGTGCCCCTTCGGCGCGACGCGCATCAGCGTCTTCTCGACGAGGTCGACCCACTCGGGCGCGGGCGCGACGCCGAGCGCCGAGCGGTAGCCGGCGCACCAGTCGAAGCGGCCGCTGCGCCACGCGGCGAGCAGATCCGGGTGGTTATAGCCGATGGGCACGGCGGCGATGTGCCCGTAGACGTCGAGCAGCACGTTGCCGTCCACGTCGACCATGTAGTTGCCGAGGCTCTTCCGCGCGTCCTGGTAGAAGTGGATCGGGCGCGCGTCCTGGTAGCGGTGGTGGCGGGCGCGGAGCGCCTCGGACGCGGGCCCCGGGATCTCGGTGCGCATGGCGGCGCGCTCGGGCTCACCAGGGATGGGCGGAGAGATGCTGGGCAGGGGGGCGTTCATCGTCTGACTCCATTGCAACGAGGGCGGCGGCGCGTCACGCGGATCCGCCGCTCACGGCGGAAGGCGCGACGCGCACGACGATCGACTTCGACGCGGGGGTGTGGCTCTTCTCGGCCTTGCTGCCGAGCGGCACGAGCACGTTGGCCTCGGGGAAATAGGCCGCCACGTTGCCGCGGGGGATCTCGTAGAGCACGACGCGGAACGCGCGGGCGACGCGCTCCCCGTCGGAGAAGCGGCTCGTGACGTCGACGAGGTCGCCCTGCGCGAGCCCCCGCTCGGCCGCGTCCTCGGCGTTCATGAACACGACGCGGCGCCCGCCGCGCACGCCGCGGTAGCGGTCGTCGAGCCCGTAGATCGTCGTGTTGTACTGGTCGTGGCTGCGGATGGTCATCATCAAGAGCTCCCCGGGCTCGAGCTCGTGCCGCGGCAGCGCGTGGGCGATGAAGTTCGCCTTGCCCGTCGCCGTGCGGAACTCGCGCCGGGCCGCGGCGTTCGGCAGCGCGAAGCCGCGCGGGTCCTTGACCCGCACGTTGAAGTCGTCGAAGCCGTCGATCGTGCGCTCGATGAGGTCGCGGATCCTGTCGTAATCCCCCGCGAGCTCCTCCCACGGCACGCGCGACCGCGCGCCGAGCGTCGCGCGGGCGAGGGCCGCCACGATGGCCACCTCGCTCCGCAGCATGTCCGAGGCGGGCGGCAGGTTGCCGCGCGAGCTCGAGACGACGCCCATCGAGTTCTCGACCGTCACGAACTGCGGCCCTCTCGCCTGCACGTCGCGCTCGGTCCGCCCGAGGCAAGGCAGGATGAGCGCGCGCCGGCCCGTCACGAGGTGCGCCCGGTTCAGCTTCGTCGACACGTGCGCCGTGAGGTCGCACCGGGCGAGGGCGCTGGCGGTGAAGGCCGTGTCCGGCGTCGCCGAGAGGAAGTTGCCGCCCAGCGCGAAGAAGACGCGGGCGCGCCCGTCGGCCATCGCGGCGATCGCGGCGACCGTGTCGAGCCCGTGGCGGCGCGGCGGCGAGAAGCCGAAGTTCTTCTCGATGCGGTCGAGCAGCGCGGCGGGCGGGCGCTCCCAGATGCCCATCGTCCTGTCGCCCTGCACGTTGCTGTGCCCGCGCACCGGGCACGCGCCCGCGCCGGGCCTGCCGATGTTGCCGCGCAGCAGCAGGAAGCTCATGACCTGCTGCACGTTCGCCACGCCGTTCTGGTGCTGCGTCAGGCCCATGGCCCAGCACGCGATCGTGCGCTCGGACCGCATGGCGATCTCGGCCGCCGCCCGGATCTTCTCGCGCGGGACCCCGCTCTGCTCCACGATGTCGTCCCACGGCGTCCCGCGCACCGCGGCCGCGAACGCCTCGAAGCCGTGCGTGTGCTCCGCGATGAACGCGCGATCGAGCACGGCCCCCGGCCGCCGCTCCTCCTCCTCGAGCATCTCCTTGATGAGCCCCGTGAAGAGCGCGACGTCGCCGTTGATGCGCACCTGGAGGAACAGCGTCGAGAGCGGCACCCCCGGCCCGACGAGATCCATCGGGTGCTGCGGGTGCTGGAAGCGCTCGCTGCCGACCTCGGGCAGCGGGTTCACCGTCACGATCTCGCAGCCGCGCTGCCGCGCCTCGCGCAGCGCCGAGAGCATGCGCGGGTGGTTCGTCCCCGGGTTCTGGCCGACGACGAAGATCGCGTCCGCGAGCTCGAAATCCTGAAGAGATACGGTACCCTTGCCGACCCCGATCGCCTCGCGGAGGCCGACGCCGCTCGACTCGTGGCACATGTTCGAGCAGTCGGGCAGGTTGTTCGTCCCGAGCTCGCGCACGAAGAGCTGGTAGAGGAACGCCGCCTCGTTGCTCGTGCGCCCCGACGTGTAAAACACCGCCTCGTCCGGCGAGCTGAGCGCGCGCAGCGACGAGGCGACGATGCCGAGCGCCTCGTCCCACGACACGGGGCGGTAGTGGGTCGCCCCCTCCTCGAGCAGCATCGGGTGGACGAGCCGCCCCTGCTTGCCGAGCCAGTGGTCCGATTGCCGCGAGAGCTCCTCGACGCTGTGCTCGCGGAAGAGCTCCGGCGTGACGCGCCGGAGCGTCGCCTCCTCGGCGACCGCCTTCGCGCCGTTCTCGCAGAACTCCGCGACGGAGCGCTTCTCCTCGGGCTCGGGCCACGCGCAGCCGGGGCAGTCGAAGCCCTCGCCCTGGTTCACGCGCAAGAGCGTGCGCACCGCGCGCGAGACGCCCATCTCGCCGACGGCGTGCCGGAGCGTGGCGCCGACGGCCGCGAGCCCGCCGGCGGCCGCGCTGCGCTCGCCGATCCGGGGCGCCTCGGGCTCGAGCGGCGGCTCGGCCTGCACGTCGCGCAGCGCGTCGCGCGCGGTCACGACGCCGCCTCCGCCGGGGCTGCAATGAGATCGCTCGGCGCCTCGACCGAGAGCCGATCCTCGGCGTCCGCGGCGCTCTCCTCGGTGACCTTACGGATCGAGCTTTGGGTCATGGTGGAGGGCATGGCGGGGTCCTTCCGCGCTCCATCCTACCTGCCGCGCATCGTCCGATCGAGCCGGCCCCGCGAGGTTGCGTGCGGTGTCCCGCCGGCGTGCGGGACGGCCATGGTTGATGCCGAGCGGCAGCGCTGACATACACGGGCCATGAAGCCGCGATGGCAGCTCTCCGTGGAGGCGTTCGGGAAGATCGAGCGGGCCGAGGTGGAGGTGCGACCGCTGACCCTGTTCGCCGGGCCGAACAACAGCGGCAAGAGCTACCTGGTATCGCTGCTCTGGGGACTCGTGGCGCTTCCGGGCGAGCTCGCACCGCAGCCGTGTCCCGAGCTGGAGGCGGCCAACGAGTGGATCGCGCAGCGCATCGAGGAGGGGATGGCGCCGTCCGAGCACAACCTGACGGTCGAGGAGCTCGGACTGTTCGACAGGCTGTTCAATGCGCTGCTCGTCGCCAATCGGTCCCGACTGTCGCGGCGGCTCTTCAACAGCGACTCTGTCACGCTCGGCGCCATCTCGCTCCAACGCGCCTGCGCCGAGCGGCGCCTGCGGCTCCGCTGGCGAAGGGGGCCGGACGGCCAATTCGTGGCAGATGCGAGCTGGCATGGTGAAGATGGCATTTATGTTGAGATCGATCGGCCAAAGATCACCGACGCCCGGGAGGCCGCCAGGGATCTGGTGATGCGCGCCGCTATGCTCGAGCGCCTTTCAACCGCCTTGCCGGGAGGGATGGATGTCTTCGATGACTTTGCCCCCGTCTACCTTCCTGCATCCCGCACGGGCTTCATGCACCTCTACAAGGCGGCAGCGCGCCGGAGCATGCACGAGACCTTCCGTAGAACGGCGGAGAGGCGCGAGTTCTCTCTGGATCTTACCACCCCGGCCTTCCATTTCATCGACATGCTGGCGTTCGGGCTCAAGAGCGAGCAATCCCAGCTCATGCGCGAGCACTTCCCGAGCTACGCAGAAGAAGCCGCGTTCCTACAGCAGTCCCTGACGGGCGAGGTCGAGCTCGTCGCGGACGCCGGTGCCGTCAACGAGTACCGCTATCACCCGACGGGGACCCCGGCGCCGCTGCCGATGCAGCTCTCGTCCGCGCTCGTCACGGAGCTCGCCCCCCTGGTCCTCGTCCTTCGTCACCTGTCGTCCTTCCCCGCGCTCGTCCTGGAGGAGCCGGAAGCCCACCTCCATCCCCAGCTCCAGCGCCGCATCGCTCAGGTCCTATGTCGCCTGGTGCGCAAAGGGCTCTTCGTCTGGGTCACGACCCACAGCGAGAACTTCTGCCAGGAGATCAACAATCTCATCAAGCTGGGTAGCCTCCCGCCCGACAAGCGCGCCGAGGCCCAGCAGAGGCTCGGATACGAGCCGCAAGACTACCTCGATCTCGATGACGTCTCTGGCTGCGAGCTCAGGCTCGATCCGACCGGCGAGCGCTCCACCGCGGTGGCGATGAAGCGCACCGAGGCCGGCCTGGTGATGCCCACGTTCAACCAGGCGATCGTCAAGCTCAGCCAGGACGTCGCATACCTGGACGGTCTCCTGAACGAGTAGGACATGGCACGGCACGCAGGCAGCCTTGAACAGCGTCTCGCCGCGATCATCGCGCCGGAGCTGGGAGACGGGGGACCATTCTATGAGGTGCTCCGTCCTCCCTCCCAGGCGACGGTCAAGGAAACCAAGAAGGACGGCTACGCCGAGGTCGCGTGCACCATCCCGGAAGGACACATCTGCATCCAGTGGAGATTGGATGAAACCGGTCGCTTCCTGTTCCTGCGAGGGGACAAGAACGCCGACGGCGCGTTGCTCCTCATCGGGCCTGACGACTGGGTCGAGGCGCACATCATCGAGTGCAAGCGGAAGGTCACCCAGGGGAAATGGGAAGACATCCTCCAGCAGATGCGGTGGACGCTGTACAAGCTGCTCGCGCTCGCTGGCGTCCTGGGGCTCTCGATCGACGAGGTCCATCTCGGCACAGCGTATCGGGTTGATGAGCTCTCGGAGGAGAGCTCCCCCAACCCCGCCCTCGGCAAGCCCACGCTCGGGGGTACCTCACAGCAAACGCCCGGCGAGGACCTGCTCAGCGAGTCCCGCCTGCGGCAGCTCGCATGGGAAAACGACGAGGTCCATCTTCCCGGTTTTCAAGGGGCTTTCCGCCATGTCAAGGTCCAGCTCGACGAGACCAGCGGGCGCGGCGTGTATCCGACGCGTACGCCTCGGTCCCGATTCGCTCGCGAGCCTTGAGGGGATTGTCGTCGAGGCCCGCCGCAGCGCCACCTGCTTTAGCGCGGGCGCCGCTCGTGCCAGCGCTTTCTTCTGCCAGCGAACGCCCGGGGAAGCCCGCCCGAGCTCTCGCTCCGTCAGCGGGCCGCCTCCGCCGGGACCGCGACGCGCTCCCGGCCCGCGTACACGTTGAACCGGCCGTCGCGCGCGAAGCCGACGAGCGTCATCCCGTGCGCCGACGCGAGCTCGGCGGCCAGGCTCGACGGCGCGCCCACCGCGACCATGACCGGGATCGAGGCCCGCAGCGCCTTCTGCACGAGCTCGAACCCGGCGCGCCCGCTGACCATGAGCACCGCGCCCGGGTCGGGCAGCTTGCCGGCGAGCAGCGCGGCGCCGATCAGCTTGTCGACGGCGTTGTGGCGGCCGACGTCCTCGCGCAGGTCGGCGAGCGCGCCGCCCGCGTCGAACAGCGCCGCGGCGTGCAGCCCGCCCGTCCGCCCGAACACCGCCTGCGCGCCGCGCAGCCGCGCGGCGAGGCCGTGCACGACGCGCGGCGCGAGCCGCGGGACGCCCCGCGCGAGCGGCGAGGGCGGCGCGAACGACGCCACGTCGATCGACGCCTTGCCGCAGACGCCGCAGCTCGCGCTGGCCACCGCGAGCGCGCGCTCGGTGCGCCCGAGATCGACCGTCACCTCGTCGCGGAGGGCGACGCGCACGAGCCCGCCCGAGGGGCCCTCGCCCTCGTCGACGGCGACGACGTCGGCGGCGCTGGCGATGATGCCCTCGGCGAACAGGAGCCCGATCGCGAGCTCGCGGTCGTTGCCGGGCGTGCGCATCGTGATCCCGAGCCGGCGCTCGGCGCGGTCCTCAGCCCCGCGCGCCCGCGCGACGACGACGATCTCGAGCGGCTCCTCGACGGCGAGCAGATCCTCGGCGTCCGAGGCGCTGTCGTCCGTGATCCTGCGGATCGAAACAGGGGTCGTTGTCGACGGCATGGCTGCGTGTCCCGCTCTCCCCATCCTAGTTCTCCATGTCCGAGGCCGCCCCAGGATCCGGAGAGAGATTTCAACGCAAAGGCGCAAAGGCGCAAAAAAAGAGAAATATATAGTATTTTTGAGCACTTGTGCTCGTGACGCCACGGGCCGGCACGGCGGGCCGCCGCTGGAGATCACGCGCCGTCCCGCGCCGCCTCCGGGCGACCGGGCGGCGCTGCTCAGCCCGGGGACCACGCCGCGACGAGCCGCGCGAGCTCGCGCTCGGGCTCGTCGAGCGGGGCCTTGCCGCGCCACGCCGGCGGGAACAGCGGCATCACGGCGCCCCGGAGCAGCGGCGCGAGCCCGGCGATCTCGGCGGGCCCGCGCGGGATGCGGAGGAGCGGCACGCGCTCGCCCTCGAACGCGGCGAGGCCGGCGAGCGCGTTGTCGCGGATGAGGGCGAGGCCGGCCAGGTCCACCTCGCGGGCGTGGACCGCCTGGTAATGGCGCAGGAACGACGCGGCGCCGGCGCGCGCGATGTCGGCGCGGTGCTCCTCGCCGACCTGGCGCACGACGGCGACGAGCGGCACCGGCACCGGCGTCACCCCGAGCGCCGCCGTGTCGCGGAAGTCCGGCTGCGCGTACGGCAGCACCTCCGGCGGGATGGCCGCGAACCCCGCGCGGCCGTACGCAAAGAGCCGCACCGCCGTATCGCGGTCGTCCGGATCGACGGGCTCCATCTCGGCGGCGAGGAGGATCTCCGCCTGCGCCGCGTCGATCCCCGCCTCGCCGAGCGCGCGGCGCGCGAGCGCGACCGGCGCCGCGCGCAGCAGCGCGGCCAGGCCGGAGCGGCGGAAGTCCGGCAGCACGAGGGCGTGCGAGAGGAGCACGACGCAGCGCCGCGCCGCGCGGTCCAGCGTGACGAAGCAGTCGCGCGCGCCGGCCAGGCGCCCCTCCGCGTCCCGCGCGAGCAGCATGTGGTACGTCGCGGAGATCGGCGCCGCCCCGTCCGCGTGCTCCCCGGCGAGCCACGCCCAGAGCACCTCGCGGCGCTCGATCTCGCCCTTCGGCCCGAAGAACGCGTCGAGCGCCCGGTACCCCTCGTCGAACGCCGCCTCGTGCCGCGCCTCGGAGAGCGAGAACTGCGCGAGCGCCCGCGCGACCTTCTCCGGCCCCTCCCCCGGGCAGACGTCGCGCGGGTCGACGATCATCCGGCCATCTCGCGCAGCACCGCGTCGAAGACGGACGCCGCCTCGTCGACCTCCGCGGTCGTCGTGATGAGGTGCGGGCGGAGCCGCACCGAGCGCGTCCCCGTGTAGCTCGCGAACACCCCGCGGCGCAGCGCGCGCGCGAGGAAGTCGTCGCGCGCCGCCGTCGTCGGCAGGTCGAAGGCGAGGAGGAAGCCGCGGCCGCGCGGCTCGCTCGCGAGCGCCGGGTAGCGCTCGCACAGCTCCTCGATCCGCGAGAGGAAGTGGCGGCCCGTCGCGCGCACGTTGGCGAGCAGGTCCTCCGACTCGATCGCGCGGAGCGTCGCCAGCGCGACCGCGGCGCGCGCGCGGTCGCCGTTGCGCGTCTGGTACATGCGGCCGAACTGCGCGACGTCGTACGCCGCCGTCGCGAAGAACCCGCCCATCTGCATCTTCTTGCCGAAGCACACGAGGTCGGGCGGGCGCGGCAGGTCGAGCTGCTCGTGCGCCCAGAGCGTGCCGCTGATCCCGAGCCCCGTCTGCACCTCGTCGAGGATGAACGCCGCGCCCGCCTTGCCCGCGAGCTCCTGCGCGCGGCGGAAGAAGACAGGGCTCGCGTGCCGGTCGCCGCCCTCGGACTGCACGGGCTCGACGATCACGGCGGCCACCCTGCCCTGGTGCGCGTCGAGGGTCCGCTCGAGGGCCGCGAGCGCCTCCGCCTCGGCGCGGTCGTTCTCGGCGGCGTACCGCGCGAGCGGGAAGCGGCTCGCCGGGAACGGCGCCGTGGGCCAGGGGAACGCGGGCAGGTCGGCCTTGTGGATGACCTTCGAGTGCGTCGCGGACATCGGCCCGAGGCCGCGGCCGTGGAACGCGCCGGCGAACGACACGACGACAGCGTCCGTCCCCGCGTTGTCGAGGATGCTCTTCTGCTGCTCCTCCGGCAGCTCCAGCGGGTTCTTCGGCAGGCCCGCCGCCTCGCGCCGGCGCTCGCCGTGCCGGATGAAGGCGGCCTTGAGCGCCGACTCGACGCCCTCGCCCCCCGCGTCGACGCAGAAGACGCGCGCCATGCCGCGCGGGGCGTACCGCTGCTCGAGCGCCTCGACGAACTCGAACCACGCCGGCGTCGTCACGAACGGCGTCGACGTCGGGTTCGCGACGGCGCGGAGGAACGCCTCGCCGTGCGCCGCCTCGACGAGCGCCGGGTGGTTGTAGCCGAGCGCCCCGAGCGCGAAGTTCGCGAACAGGTCGAGGAACACGTTGCCGTCCACGTCGACGAGCGAGCACCCCCGGCTGGCGATGTCGTCCATCACGACGGCGCGGTAGCGCGACTGCATGTCGAAGCCCCCGCGCGCCATCCACGCGCGCGCCTTCGGCCCGGGCAGCTCGGTGACGACTCTTCGCGGAGGGACGGACGGGAGCGTGGGACGATCGGAGAAGTCCATGGGTGGCTCGAGTATCCCGCACGCGAGGGCCCGTGTCATCGCCGCTTGCCGAGCCCGGGCGCGCGGGTTTACGACAGGGCATGTCCGAGACGCGCGAGACCGTGAAGAAGCTCTGGATCGACAACGCCGAGAGGGAGGCGCTCTCCGGCGAGACGTTCGAGACCGCGAACCCCGCGACGGGCGGCGCGCTCGCGCGCCTCGCCCGCGGCCGCCGCGAGGACGTGGACGCCGCCGTCGCGTCCGCGCGCGCGGCGTTCCCGGGCTGGGCCGCGCTGGATCCGAACGAGCGGGCGCGCATCCTGTGGAAGGCGGGGGAGCTGATCCTCGCCCGGTGCGAGGAGCTCGCGCACCTCGAGGCCGTCGACACGGGCAAGCCGATCACCGCGGCGCGCACGATCGACGTGCCGCGCACGGCGGACACGTTCTTCTACTTCTCCGGGTGGGCGACGAAGCTCGGCGGCGAGACCATCCCTGTGCGGGGTCCGTTCCTCAACTACACGGTGCGCGAGCCGCTCGGCGTCATCGGCGCGATCATCCCGTGGAACTTCCCGCTGCTGCTCGCGGCGCGGAAGGTCGCGCCGGCGCTCGCCGTGGGCAACACGGTGGTCGTGAAGCCGCCGGAGGAGGCGAGCCTCACGACGCTGGAGCTCGCGCGCATCCTCGCGGAGGCGGGGGTGCCGCCGGGGGTCGTCAACGTGGTGACGGGCCATGGCGAGGAGGCGGGCGCGGCGCTCGTCGAGCACCCGGGCGTCGCGAAGATCTCGTTCACGGGCGGCACGGACACGGGCCGGGCGATCATGCGCGCGGCGGCGGGGACGCTGAAGAAGCTGTCGCTGGAGCTCGGCGGCAAGAGCCCCAACATCGTCTTCGCGGACGCGGACGTGGAGAGCGCGGCGAAGGCGGCGGTGACGGCCGTCTTCTACAACCAGGGCGAGCTGTGCACGGCGGGGAGCCGGCTGCTCGTCGAGCGGTCGGTGCACGACCGCGTGCTGGAGACGGTGACGCGCGGCGCGGGCCGGCTCGTGCCGGGCGATCCGCTCGATCCGTCGACGCAGATGGGCCCCCTCGTGTCGGAGGCGCACTTCACGAAGGTGCTCGGCTACATCGACCGGGGCGCGGCCGAGGGGGCGCGCCGCGAGGTGGGCGGTCGGCGCGAGGGCCCGGGGTTCTTCGTCGAGCCGACGGTGTTCTCGGCGGTCTCGGAGTCGATGAGCATCGCGCGCGAGGAGATCTTCGGCCCCGTGCTGGCGGTCATCCCCTTCGACGGCGTCGAGGAGGCCGCGCGCCTCGCGAACGCGACCGAGTACGGCCTCGCGGCCGGCATCTGGACGCGCGACATCGGCAAGGCGCACGCGCTCGCGTCGCGCCTCGCGGCGGGCACGGTCTGGATCAACACGTACAACCGGTTCGACGCGGCGAGCCCTTATGGCGGGTACAAGCAGTCCGGCTACGGGCGGGAGAACGGCCGCGCGGTGCTGGACGAGCTCACGCAGCTCAAGTCGGTCTGGGTCGCGCTCGGCTGAGCCGGGCGTGGGTCGCGCTCGGCTCAGCCGAGCGCCGCGAAGCGCGGGAATCGCCGAGAGGCGGAGAGTCGCCTAGATGCGGAGAGCTGCCGAGATGCGGAGAGACTCTCGCTCTCCGCATCTCGGGGCTCAACTCGCGCTGTCGACTACTTCGTCGTCCCGGCGCCCCTCGCGCCGGCGCCGCCGGGGGTCGCCGGCGGCGGCTGGACGCCGCCCTGGCCGCCCGGGCTCCCCGCCGTCACGCCGGTCTGGCCGGCCTGGTTCCCCGACTGCGCGCCGGCCGCGCCCTGCGCGCCCGCCGAGCCCTGGTTCCCTGCGCCCGCCGCGCCGGTCGTCGCGCCGCCCGGCGCTCCGGCGCCGGTCGGGGTCCCCGTCGCGCTCGTCGTGCCCGTGCCGGTCGTCCCCGCCGGGCCGAGCTTCTGCGCGAGCGCCTCCGCCTCCTTGAGGTGCTTCTCGATCGTCGGGCGGAGATCCTTCTCGATCATCGCCTTCAGATCGGCGTTCTTCGCGTCCTGCAGGATCCGCCGGTCGAGCAGGTCGAGCGTCTTCTGGTGGTCCTGGACCATGGTGGCCACGAACTGCTGATCGAAGTCGGCGCCCTGCAGGGCCTTGAGCTGGGTGACCGCCTGCTGCGTCTCGTCGGTGAGCTGCTTGCTCTTGTCCGACTCGGCCGCCGTGATGCCGAGCTTCTTCACGAGCTGGGCCTGCTTCGTCTTCGCCTGGGTGTGGTGCTGGGTGATCATCCGGGCGTAGGCCTTCACGTCCTTGTTCTTGGCCTTCGTCTGCGCGAGCGTGGCCTCGTCGATCTCCTTCTTGTTGGCGGCGTCGAGCACGGCGACGATCTGCTCGTCCGTCAGCGGGGCCTCGGGCGGCGCGCTCGGCGTGGTTGTGGTGGTTGCCTCCGTCTGCGCGTCGGCGCTGGGCTGCGTCGCCGGCGGCGGCGCGGTGTCGACCGGCGGCGGCGGCGGGGCAGCGGGCTGGGTCGGCGGCGGCGTTGCTCCGCTCGCCGAGCTCGGATCGCTCGCCGGCGGCTGGTTCGAGCAGCCGACGCCGAGGGCGAGACCGAGCGAGACGACGAGAACGTTGCGCGATGCGACCATAGATCGAGACCTCCTCACGTGGGTTTGGGTGCCCGGCCGTGTGCAAGATCGGTGCACAAGGCGAGCTCATGGTTTCCCCGCATTTCGCGCGATCCGTGGGGTGGACCACTGTCGCAAATCGCCACGGCGGGAGCGATGTTGCCTCAGCAGGAGCTTCCGGACACGGGGCCTCGCGGCCTCCGGCGCGCCGCGGTCGCCTTGGCCACGACGGGGTAGCACCACCGCACACATGGCGACAGGGGCTCTGCCTGGTCGCTCGCAGCGCGGCGCACGGGTTGTGAGGAGCTGCCAGCGGATGATCCCTTCAACGCCTTCCGGCATCACGGCGGGCATCGGAGGAAGAGAGAAGTGTCGTTCATCGGACCGTCCGTGCGCTCGATGCCTTCCGGCATCACGGCGGGGAGCGAGGTTGAACGAAGCCCGTGGACCCGCCCGCATCGCCTGCGGCGAAGCTCCGCGCGCTTCGCGCAATGTCCTGCACCACCTGCGGCGAAGCCCCGCGCGCTTCGCGCAATGTCCTGCACCGCGAGGCGATAAAGGACGATAAGAGGAACTTTCGCAGCGAAGACGAAGGACGCGAGCGCCTCGGCGGAGCAGATCCTCCGCCTGCTCGGCGCCACGACGACACCCGAGCAAACGCTCTGGAAAGGCTACCAGGCGCGCGCCGCCAAGCTGCTCTTCCGCCATTACGACGAGGCCGTCCGCGTCGTCCGGTTTCTCTTCTATTACGACGACCCCGAGGGCCGCTTCCCCAACCTGTACACGGCGACGCGCGCGCCGGCGTCCCCCCGGCCCGACAAGGGCGACACGAAGCCGGATGCTGGCGCCGTGACGCCCGAAGCCGCCCCTGTCGCGCCGCCCGTCGTCGGCATCGCCTGATCCGGACGCGCGCGCTCCCCTGCGGCGCCCCGCCATCCCCTCCACCGCGCCGCTCGTGCCCTCCGGTCCGTTGCGCTAGGGCATCGGCATGCGCCTCTACACGTTCCTCCACTCGCCCAGCGCGCTCAAGGTGCGCCTCGCGCTCGCCGAGCTCGGCGTCGCCTACGAGCCGATCGAGGTCGACCTGTTTCGAGGCGAGCAGCGCGCCGAGGCGTTCGCCCGGCTGAACCCGCACCGGAAGGTGCCCGTCCTCGAGGACGGCGCGCTCGTGCTCCGGGAGTCGAACGCCATCATCGCCTACCTCGGCCGCACCCAGGGGACGACGCGCTGGCCCGACGTGCCGACGTCCGAGGCGAGGGCGCTCCAGTGGCTGTTCTTCGACAGCGCGCACCTGACCCCGCACTGCGGCGTCCTCTGGTGGACCAACGTCGTCGCGCCGAAGACGGGCTTCCCCGCCCCCGCCGAGGCGGTCGTGAAGCGCGCCGCCGACGAGGCGACGCGCGCGCTCGACCTTCTCGAGGCAGAGCTCGGCGAGCAGCACTACCTGCTCACGAGCTCCATGTCGCTCGCGGACTGCGCCATGGCCGCCGCCCTCGCGATGCTCCGCGGGTCGCACCTCGACGACGCCGAGCGCTGGCCGCACGTGACCGCCTACCGCGAACGGCTGCACGGCCGCGAGAGCTGGGCCGAGGCGCGCGGCGACGCGATCACCGAGCTCGGTTGAGCGACGCGGCAGCCCGGCGCGCCCGCGGCTCCCCAGGGGCAGCGCGCCCGCGGCTCCCCAGGGGCGGCCCGAGGGCAGCGCGCCTGCGGCTACCGCCTCGCCCTGCGGGCGAGCCCGCGCGGGTCGCGGCCGATCGGCTCGCCCAGCTCGAACGCCGGATCACCGGCCCTCGCCGGCGGCTCCTGCGGCTCGCCCGCCTCGAGGGGGCCGTGCGCTCGCTCGGCCTCGGCGATCGATGGGTAGTGCTCCACGTCGCCGTCCACCCGGAAGCCGCCACCACGCGCCGGGCGCACGACGCGGCCGAGGGCGAGCCCCTCGTCCCAGTAGCCCCCGTGCTCGACCGCGATCGCCGCGCCGACGGCCACCTCGGAGAGCCGCGAGAGCGCGCCGTCGGGCCGGCTTGGCGTGGGCCGCCAGCGCAGGATCGTGTCCTCGGGGAGCACCACCACGGCGTGATCGCCGGACAGCTCGGAGATCCCACGGGCGAAGCGCACGCGGCACCCCGGCGCTCCGGCTCTCCATCCGCGCTCGCGGCCGGCGGCCCCCTCCTCGGCCACCCCGCCGGCAGCGTCCTCCGCCAGCTCGATCGCCGGGCCCTCCGCCAGCTCGATCCCCGGGCCCTCCTCCGCCACCCCGATCGCAGCGCCCTCCTCCGCCAGCTCTATCGCGACGCCCTCCGCCACCTCGATCGCGGCGAGCTGCTCCGGACGCGGATCCTCGAGCGGCGCCATGCGAAGTCCTTCCTCCCCGGCAGCTTCCGGCCGAGGGCGCAGCGCCGTCAAGGCCGCGGCCCCGTGCCACGCGCTTGACGCCCTGCCAGCCCGGCTGGTGCGATGCCCCCGTGGCCTTGTTCGACCCGTTCCCCGTCCTCACGACGCCTCGCCTCCGGCTCCGCGCGCTCGGGCCCGGCGACGCCGAGCGCGTCTTCCGTCTCCGGTCGGATCCGGAGGTGACGCGGTACCTCGGCCGCGCGCCCGACAGCTCCCTCGCCGACGCGGAGCAGCACCTCGCCGTCATCCGCGAGGGCATCCGCACGGACGCGGCGATCTACTGGGGCATCACGCGGAAGGAGAGCGGAGAGCTCGTCGGGACAGGAGGCTTCTGGCGCTGGAACAAGCCCCATCGCTGGGCAGAGATCGGGTACGGGCTCCTGCCGGAGCTCTGGGGACAGGGCATCATGACCGAGGCGCTCGGCGCCATGCTCCCCTTCGGCTTCGAATCGATGGATCTCCACCGCGTCGAGGCCCAGCTCGACCCGGAGAACCGCGCCAGCGCGCGCCTGCTCGAGCGCCTCGGCTTCGCGCGCGAGGGGCAGCAGCGGCAGAACTGGTACCACGAAGGGCGGTTCACCGACACGGCGGTCTACGGGCTCCTCCGCGGAGAGCTCAAGCGCGGAGAGCTCAAGGCCGCCGCGACGTGATCCGCGCGCTCGCGCCGACCTCGGCGCCGCCGCTGCCGCCGCGCGGCGCCGCCGCGCCGACCTCGCCGCCGCCGCCGCGCGGCGGCCCCGCGCCTACTTCACCGCCTCCGCTCCGCCGCTGCGCGCCGGCGCCGGCGCCGCTGGCTCGCCCTTCCGCTCCAGGTTGAGCTGGATGCGCGCGGGGGACTCGGACGTGATCTCCACCGTCTGCGAGACGCCGTCGCTCGACCGCGCCTCCACCGAGAGCGACACCCCCGGCTTCGGCCGCGCGATGACCTGGCTGCCCACGCCGAGCACCACGTCGTTCAGCCGCACCACCGCGGCGCTCGGCTGGACCTGCACCGCGATCGGATCCACGAGCGGCCGGTGCTCCCGCGGCCGGCTCAGCGCGACGAACATGAGCGACGCGACAGCCACCCCCGTCGACACCGACGCGATGAGCCACGGCAGCGCCACCGGGCGCAGCGCGTCGCTGCCGGCGCGCATCAGCCCGCCGATGCCCCGCCGCGGCTCGGTCCGCGCGCTCCGCGGCCGGCTGTCGGAGAGCGGCCCCGCGCTCAGCGTCGCGCCGGGCTTCGGCCGCCACCCCGGGCGCTGCTGCGGCGCGGTCGCGCCCGCGATCTTCTGCCGCTCCTCCTCCATCGCGTCGCCGCAGCGCGCGTTCAGCAGCTCCGCCACCTGCGCGGTCGTCATCACGCCCGACCGGCGCATGAGGAAGTCCTCCAGCGCGATCGCCATCTCGCCCGCCGTCTGGAAGCGCTGCCGCGGATCGCGCGCGAGCGCCTTCAGGATGATCTCCTCCAGCTCGCGCGGGCACTGCGGCGCGATGAGCGTCGGGCGCGGCGGCTCCGGCACCCCGGTCTGCGGCAGCACGAGGTCGTGCAGCACCTGGAACGGGAGCGCGCCCGTGACCGCCTCGAAGAGCACGACGCCGAGCGAGAAGATGTCCGAGCGACGGTCGACCGGGTAGCCCTGCGCCTGCTCGGGCGACATGTACTCGCCCTTGCCCTTGATCTCGCCGGTCTGCGTCGTGTCGCCGAGCCGCTCGAACGCCTTCACGATCCCGAAATCGGCCACCTTCACCGTGCCGTCGCGGTCGATGAGGATGTTCTGCGGGCAGACGTCGCGGTGCACGATGCCGAGCGGCTCCCCGCGCTCGTCGTGGAGCTCGTGCGCCGCGTGGAGCCCGTGCGCCGCGTCGGCCACAATGCGCGCGGCGATCGCCGGGGAGATCGGCATCGGGCGCAGCCCCGGCCGGAGCAGACGCTGCATCGTCTGCCCGTCGATCCACTCCATCACGAGGAAGAGCACGCCGTCCGAGTCGCCGAGGTCGAGGATCTCGACGACGTTGCGGTGGTGGATCTTCGAGGCGAGGTTCGCCTCGTCGAGGAACATGCGCTGGAACTGCGGGTCGTTCGCGAGCGCCGGGATCAGCGTCTTCAGCGCGACGACCTTGTGGAAGCCGCGGGAGCCCTCCATGCGCGCGGCCCACACCTGGGCCATCCCGCCCTCGCCGATGAGGCGCAGAAGCTCATATCGCCCGAGACGCTGCCCCGGAGCGGGGTCCTCGGAGATCCGCATGGCTCACCAGACGCTTGTGCTCGGAGAGCCGCGCCCGCGGCCTCCAGGAGCAGCACGGGCCGCACGATCGCGGCCCCCTCTCTCCAGGCGCTCACAATAGCCAAGCACGACCGCGCCGCAAAGGATCGTGTGGGCCGAGGGCCGCCCGCGCGTCGCCGGCGCCCCTCAACGCACAGCGCCACCGCGACGGCGACCCCGGGCCAGGGCCGCGGGAGACGCACGCCACCGCGACCCCGGGTCAGGGCCGTGGGAAGCGCACGGCGCCACAGCGACCGGCGACCCCGGGTCAGGGCCGTGGGGCCCGCAGCCCCGGACCACGCCCCCCGCCCGGCGATCACGACCCCGGCGACCACGACCCGCGCGGCGACCACGACCCGCGCGGCGACCACGACCCCGGCGGCCTCGATCCGCGTCGCCCCTCCGCCGCGCCCCTGCTATGGCCGGAGCACGATGACGAACGCGACAAGCGCCCCTCCGCCCGACCGCGGGGGCCGAGCCCCGGCCTCCAGAGCCCTGTTCGACCGCGCGGCCGCCGTCCTGCCCGGCG
Source organism: Sorangium sp. So ce1335 (assembly GCF_051521615.1). Taxonomy (NCBI): domain Bacteria; kingdom Pseudomonadati; phylum Myxococcota; order Polyangiales; family Polyangiaceae; genus Sorangium; species Sorangium sp. So ce1335. Next base: position 12,758,864 of record NZ_CP150363.1, on the reverse strand, counting down.
GCGTGAACAGCCCGGTGCGCGCCTTCCGCGCCGTCGGCGGCGACCCCCTCTTCATCGCCCGCGCGCAGGGATCGCGGCTGTTCGACGCCGATGGCGCCGAGTACATCGACTACGTCGGCTCCTGGGGGCCGGCCATCCTCGGCCACGCGAACCCCGCCGTCGTCGAGGCCGTCCGAGAGGCCGCCCTCCGCGGCCTCTCGTTCGGCGCCCCGACCGAGCTCGAGGTGCGCTTCGCCGAGGCGATCCGCGAGCTCTACCCGAGCATCGACATGCTGCGCTGCGTCTCGAGCGGCACCGAGGCGACCATGAGCGCCATCCGCGTGGCGCGCGGCTTCACCCGCCGCGACGTGATCATCAAGTTCGAGGGCTGCTATCACGGGCACGCCGACCACCTGCTGGTCAAGGCGGGCAGCGGGCTCGCCACCTTCGGCGCGCCCGACTCCGCCGGCGTCCCCGAGAGCGTCGCCCGCGCCACGCTATCGCTGCCCTACAACGACCCCGCCGCCCTCGAGGCCGCCTTCGCCGCCCGCGGCGGCGACATCGCCGCCGTCATCCTCGAGCCCGTCGTCGGCAACATGGGCTGCGTCCCGCCGGAGCCCGGCTTCCTCGCCCTCGTCATCGACCTCTGCCGCAAGCACGGCGCGCTCTCGATCTTCGACGAGGTGATGACCGGCTGCCGGCTCGCCCGCGGCGGCGCGCAGGAGCGCTTCGGCCTCCGGCCCGACCTCACGACGCTCGGCAAGGTCGTCGGCGGCGGCATGCCCCTCGCGGCCTACGGCGGCCGCGCCGACGTGATGCGCGTCGTCTCGCCGCTCGGCCCCGTCTACCAGGCCGGCACGCTGAGCGGCAACCCGCTCGCCGTCTCGGCGGGGCTCGCGACCCTCGAGCGCCTCACGCCCGACCTCTACGAGCGGCTCGAGAAGCTCGGCGCCGCGCTGGAGGAAGGCCTCCGGGCCGCCGCCAGGGGCGCCGGCGTGGACGCGTGCGTCCAGCGGGTCGGCTCCATGATCACGCTCTTCTTCACGAAGGGCCCGGTCCGCTCCTGGGCCGACGCGTCCACCTCGGACACGAAGCGCTTCAGCGCCTTCCACGCGGGGATGCTCGCCCGCGGCGTCTACTGGCCCCCGTCGCAGTACGAGGCGGCGTTCCTGAGCGGCGCGCACACCGAAGAGGACATCGATCGGACGGTCGCCGCCTGCCGCGAGGCGCTCGCGGCCTGAGATCCGGCGGGGCCCGCGGCCCCGCCGGCGCGTCAGTCCGCGCTGCGGACCCAGCCGTTGCGGTAGTAGTTGCCGCGGGCCGTGGGCCAGAGCAGGCAGTTGTCGGACGACTGCGGCACCGTGTACACGTACGTGCACGGCTCCGGGTACTGCCCGTCGATCCACCCGATCTCGCGGAGCGACACGACGATCTCGATCGTCCCGTCGCCGTTCACGTCGGCGAGCGTCGGCACGGGCATCGCGCCGAGCCGCGGCAGCGGGAGCTTGTGGAGGACCTTGCCGCCCGCGTCGAGGACGAAGAGGTGGCTCTTGTCCTCGTCGGTCGAGTAGGTGTTGAACACGATCTCGGGGATGCCGTCGCCCGACAGGTCGCCGACGACGACGCCGCCCGTGAGCACCTGCGTGTCGTCCGTGTACCGGACGTCCCAGAACTCCGTCTTGTCGGCGTAGACCGCGTGGATCCGCCCGTCGAGGCCCGCGAAGATCATCTCGGGGCCGGGGCGCGTCGCGTCGATGTCGGCCACGGTCACCTGCTGCGTCGCGGCCACGATGTTGCCGCCGAGATCCTCGCCGCCGGACAGGTAATCCGGCGCGTAGAACGGGCTCTCCCAGCCGTCGATGCGGCTCGCGTCGGGGCGGACCACCCAGAGGCCGACGCCCTGGGACTGGTCCGACATGTCCACGTCCTCGGCCGCCGCCAGCATGACGACCTCCGGCTTGCCGTCGCCGTCGACGTCCGCGATCGCAGGGGCCGAGTTCTTGAAATAGGCCTGGAGCTCGTCGCCGTCCCCGAAGCCCTGCATCGCGAGATCGAGATCGTGCATGTACCGCACGCCCGGCGTCTTCGGGCGGTTCCGGAACATGGGATTCGCGTCGAAGGCCTCTCCGGTGCCGTGATAGAAGCCGGCATAGGAGTTGTCCATCGGCGAGACGATGTCCTGCGCGCCGTCGTCGTTGAGATCGCCGATGGCCAGGTTCTGGTCGTAGGCGCCGACGATCCAGCACTCGGCGTCGTCGCTGCGGCGCGCGTCGCACCCGATCGTGCCGCTCGCGATCGGCGGGAAGCCCGCGATCGGCGCCCCACCCGCCTCGAAGGCCATCAGGATGTCGGGGGACCTGTCGGTGCTCGCCGCGACGACGTCGAGCTGACCGTTGCCGTCGACGTCGCCCGCGGCGATGGCGCGGATCTCGTCGTTCCAGGTGACGGGCCAGCCGCTGACGACCTGGCCGTCCGCGTCGAGCATGTAGATCGTGGTGCGCGCGGCGATGACGACCTCGAGCCGCTCGTCGTCGCGGAAATCCGCGACGATCGGGCTCGCCCAGATGCGGCCGTGCTGCCGCGCCTCATCGAAGCGCCACCGCTGCTCGCCGTCGGGGCCCCAGGCGACGACGTTGCCGTTGTGCGTGACGAGGATCTCCTTCGTGCCGTCGCCGTCCAGATCGGCGACCGCCGGCGACCCGAGCCACGCGCTCTCGTCGTCGTCGGAGAGCTGGAGCAGGAGCTGGGGCTCCGCGACAGCGGTGGACCCGCCGCCCGCCGCGGGGGCGCACGACGCGGCCGCGGGCAGCGGCCTGGAGCCCCCGGGGACGCTGTGCTGGCCGCCGCTCGAAGAGCTGCTTCCACCGCCGCGCGGGGGCGTGCCGTCAAGATTGCCGAGCTGCCCCTCGCAGGCGGCAAGGGCGAGCACACTGGCAAAGAGAGCAGTCCTGCCGGGAATTACTGAACCTCGGTTGCAGACAAAGGACTTCAGCATGCCGGGAGCTTAACAGCGGATTCGCACCCCTCGAGCAATGGAAGTAGAAAATCACGCATCTCAGCACACACCGGACGGTGCGTTACGCTCCCCCTTCAGGCGGTGAGGTGGGAGCGTGTCCCTGACGCTCTGTGACAACCCGCGCCCCTCGCCCCGCGCAGGCGCCTCAGGGCGTCAGGGACGCGCAGCGCGGACGCACGGCGGGAGGCGCATGGCGGGGGTATGGGTGAGGGGATGTGCTGTGCTAGTCTCCGCCGCCATGAACGTATCGCGACGGCTTTGGATCGCCGCCGCCGCCGGAGCCCTCCTGCTAGGCCCGATGGCGCTCGGCTGCAGCTCGAATCCCGCTCCCAAGACGGCCAAGGTGCAGGCCGGGGACATGCCCGAGGGCGGCGACTGGACGGGGGTCTATTACAGCGAGCTCTACGGCTACCTCCACCTCGTCCAGGACAACGACGCCATCTCGGGCAAGTGGATCCGCCCCGTCAAGGATCGCTGGGGCGAGCTTCACGGCTCGGTGACGGGCGACCTCATCAAGTTCTCGTGGACCGAGCATGTCATCGGCGCGATCGGGCCGAACTCGAAGAAGGAAGGCCGGGGGTACTTCAAGTACGTGCGCCCGGAGGGCGAGAACGTCGACGACAAGCTGGCCGGCGAGATCGGCCGCAACAAGGACGAGGTCGGCGAGCCCTGGGAAGCGATCAAGCAGCGCAACATGCTGCCGGACCTCGCGTCGATCGGGGGCACCGGCAGCTCCGACATCGGCGGCGGCGACTGGGACGCGGAGAACCAGGAGTCCGGCACGCCCGAGCCGCCTGCCTCACCGTCCGACGAAGCGCCTGCCGAGCCGCCCAGCCTCTGACATAACAGCACCCGCCGCCGGGGCCCCCGGGCCCTGACCGACGAAGCGCACCGCGAGGCCCCCACCCGGGGGCCCCTGACCGACGAAGCACCTGCCGGGGCTCCCCGGCCTCTGACAGAACAGCACCCGATGACCCAACCGCAGCCGCGAGGCATTCAGTTCCGCGAACCCCCCATCTTCGAGCGCGGCACGCCGGGCAGGACCGGCGCGTCGCTGCCCCCGCTCGACGTGCCCGACGTCGATCCGGGCGCCCACTACGGCGCGCTCGCGCGCAAGGAGCCGGCCGGCCTGCCCGAGGTGAGCGAGCCGGAGGCCTTCCGGCACTTCGTCCGCCTCTCGCAGTGGAACTTCTGCATCGACGGGCAGATGTACCCGCTCGGGTCGTGCACGATGAAGTACAACCCGAAGATCAACGAGTGGGCGGCGCGCATCCCGGGCTTCGCGAAGCTGCACCCGATGACGCCCGACGAGCTGAGCCAGGGCTCGCTCGAGGTGATGTGGCGCCTGCAGGAGGCGCTCTGCGAGGTCAGCGGGATGGACGGCTGCTCGCTGCAGCCGTCGGCGGGCGCGCAGGGCGAGCTCGCGGGGCTGATGATGATGCGCGCGTTCCACGAGTCGAAGGGGCGCTCGCCGCGGAAGGTCTTCATCCCGGAGAGCGCCCACGGGACGAACCCGGCGAGCTGCGCGCTCAACGGGCTCGTGGCCGTCCGGATCGAGAAGAACGCCGACGGCATCACCCACCCCGAGCAGGTGCTCGCCGCGATCGAGCGCGAGGGGTCGGACGGCGACGTCTGCGGCCTGATGATCACGAACCCGAACACCCTCGGGGCGTACGAGACGCACCTGCCGACGATCATCAAGCTCATCCACGACAAGGGCGGGCTCGTCTACGGCGACGGCGCGAACACGAACGCCATCATGGGGCACGCGCGGCCGGGCGACGTGGGCATGGACGTCATCCACATCAACCTGCACAAGACCTTCACGACCCCGCACGGCGGCGGGGGCCCCGGCGCCGGGCCGGTCTGCTTCAAGAAGCACCTGGAGCCGTTCCAGCCCTCGCCCGTCCTCGTGAAGCGCGGCGACGCGTTCGCGTGGGACCACGACCGGCCGCAGAGCGTGGGGCGGCTCCGGGCCTTCACCGGCAATTTCGGGATGTTCATCCGGGCGTACGCGTACATCCGGGAGATGGGCGGCGAGGGGCTCACGACCGCGAGCAGCCTCGCGGTGCTGAACGCGCGCTACCTCTGGGCCAGGCTGAAGGACCACTACCTGGCGCCGGTGCCGCAGCCGTGCATGCACGAGGTGGTGCTCTCCGACAGCCAGATCGAGAAGGAGACCGGGGTCAAGACGCTCGACATCGCGAAGCGGCTGCTCGACTACGGCTTCCACGCGCCCACGGTCTACTTCCCGCTGGTCGTGCCGGGCGCCCTGATGATCGAGCCGACCGAGACCGAGACGCGCGAGACGCTCGACGAGTTCGCGGCCGTGATGATCAGCATCCTCAAGGAGGCGCAGGAGACGCCCGAGGTGGTGAAGCAGGCGCCGCACGGCAGCGTGGTCGGGCGCCTCGACGAGGCCCGGGCGGCGCGCCAGCCGCGCCTGCGGTGGTCGAGGACGTGAGCGCCGCGGGGGAGGCCGCTGCCCGCGGGCGGCCTCCTCGGGCGGGCGTCGCGAGCGGGCCGCGCGCGCCAAATTCGCGAATCTCCGCCGGACGCGTCTACAATGAGCGACGAGGGACCGCGGTGAGGTACCTCACGGGACGAGCGACGCGTGGCCGATACCGTTGAGAACGAAGGCGACATCGAGACGATCAGCCAGACCACGCCGGTCTCGGTCGGAGACACCGTGCGCCTCGTGTTCCGCGCGTACGACGAGGCGACGCCGCCGTTCAACATCAAGATCCGCTCCCCCTCGGGCAAGATCATCATCGAGCGCGTGCTGCGCGACCTGCCGACCGGCAAGCCGCAGAGCGCTTCGCCGGTCGAGTTCAGCGCGTCGGCGCCCGGGGAGTACAAGATCGAGATCAAGCAGCTCTACGGCAAGCAGAAGGGCACCGCGGTCCTGCGCGTGAAGCCCTGAGGGGCGCTAGGTCGAGAAGCCGGGCAGGAGCATTCCCGTCATGCGGTCGGGGCTCACGATGCCCTGGTCCTGCATCCAGCCGTTCGCGGCGGCGACGGCGGCGCGGCCCTCGTCGCCCTGGAGCAGCTCGCCGTGGCGGCGGCGCGCGGCCGCGGCGTAGAGCGCCATGCCGGCGGACTCGAAGCCGCGCACGGCGTCGGCGAGCGACTGGAGGGCCGCCTCCGACTCGCCGCGCGACGCGGAGACGGCGGCGCGCACGGACGCGGCGAGCGGGTCGGCCCAGGGCATGTGCTCCGCGTCGAGCTTGCGGGCGGCGCGGAGCGCCTCGTCGTGGAGCGGCTCGGCGTCGGAAGGGGCGGCGGCGGCGGCGGCGAGCGCGGCGCAGGCGCGGAGGTGCGTGATGATGATGCGCACGGCCTGGATGCGCAGCACGAGCGAGCTCTCGATGCCCGACCGCTGCTCGGCGAACAGACGGTGCGTGGCCTCGCCCTCGCCCCGGTACAGGCCGATGTGCGCGCGGGCGACGAGGTCGAAGTAGCTCTGGAGCTGGAAGCCCGCCCTGGACCAGCTCCGGATCGCGTCCTGCGCCTGGCGCTGCGCGGCGTCGGGATCGTCGCCGACGAGCCAGTAGGCGTTGCTCTGCGACGAACGCAGGCTCGTGGCCAGGTAACGATCGCCGCGCTCGTCGGCCGCCTGCAGGTACATGGGGACCCGGCGCATGAACTCGCGCGTCTCGCCGCCGTACCAGAGCGCCCAGACCGAGAACGCGTGCGCCCAGCTCCGCTCCCACGTGACGCCGGTACAGCGCTCGCGGAAAATGACGTCCGCACGGTCGAGATCCGCCACGCCCTGCTGCCAGCGGCCGAAGAGCGTGGCCGTGACGCCGCCGACGAAGCCGACGAGGCCGAGCGCGTGGGGGCGGCCGATGCGCGAGGCGATGGCGCTCGCCGTCGAGAGCAGGTCGGCGACGCGGGCGGCGGAGGGGCCGCCGTCGACCGCGAGGTAGGTCGCCTCGAAGGCGAGGGCGCGGGTCACGCGGTAAGGCTCGCCCGCCTTGAGCGAGAGCAGCAGGTTGCGCGCCTGGAAGTCGGCGCCGCGCGTGGGGTCGACGATCGCGAGGCCCATCGCCGCCGACCAGCAGACGTCGATGCGCATGAGATCCTCGGGCGAGATCTCGTCGGCGGGGCGCTCGACGAAGTTCAGCCCGCGCAGGCGCACCTGCGCGCGCCGCAGCATCAGCGACGCGACGGCGAGCTCGGGGGTCTTCGGCACCTGCATGCCGACCGCGTGGAGCACCGAGCGCAGGCCCGCCATGCCGGCGTCGACGTAGCCGGCGCGGAGCAGGTTCTCCGCGGCGCGGCGCCCGAGATCGATCGCCTCCGCCTCCGGGGCGCCGTCGCTCGCGGCCATGTAGGCCTCGGCGGCCTTGGCGCCGCGGCCGGCGCTGCTCAGCGCGTCGCCGAGCTTGGCGAGCACCACCCGCCGCTCCGCGCCGCCGGGGAGGTGGAGGTCGATCGCCATGCGGTAGAGGCGCGCCGCGTGATCGAACGCGAACGCGGCCTCGGCCTGCTCGCCGGCGCGCACCGCGTAGCCGGCGGCGCGCTGGGGGTCGCCGGCGGCGCGCCAGTGCTCGGCCAGCGCCTCGAGCTCCGCGCGCCCGGAGGCCTCCAGCGCCAGGGCGAGCCGGCCGTGCCAGCTCCGCGACGTCTGCTCGTCGAGCCGGGTCGCCACCGTCTCGCGGATGCGGTTGTGGAACGGCTCCACGAACTCGTCCTGGCCCGACCCGCCGGTCCGCACGAGGTTCGCGGCGCGCAGCGCGGAGATCACCCGCGTGAGCTCCGAGAAGTCCGCGGCCATGGCGTGCGCGGCGACCGACGTGAGCACCGGCGAGCCGGCGCACACGACGAGCTCGAGGAGCTGGCGCGCCCGCGGGTCGAGCCGGCTGATGCGCGCCCAGAGGACGTCGTCGAGGCGCACCGGGCCGCTGTCGCCCTCCTGCGCGAGGCGGTGGCGCAGGAGGGCGTCGATGAAGAGCGGGTGGCCGCCGGCCTCCTGCGCGATCGCCTCGATGCTGAGCGGGCGGCCTGTCGGCGCGCCGCGGAGCAGCAGCGCGCAGAGCTCCTGCGCCTCGGCGAGCGACAGGCGGTGCAGGATGATGTGCCCGAGCGCGTCGGCGGGCACCCCGAGCTGCCGCGAGACCGGCGGCGCCGACTCCGAGGCGGTCCGCACCGCCGCGACGAGCATCATCGCGCGCGGGCGCGAGGGGTCGGCCGGCGCGCCCGCGGGGCCGTCGAGGCCGGCGAACGAGCCGGGCCTCGCCGCGGCGCCGAGGTCGGCCTCGGTCCACGGGCGCATCACCTCCGAGAGGAGCGCGATGCTGTCGGCGTCGGCCCACTGGAGATCGTCGATCGCGAGCACGAGCGGCCGCTCGGCCGCGAGCCGGCCGAGCAGCTCCCGGAGCGCGGCGAAGACGAGCGCGCGGATCTCGGGCGGGTCGATCGCCTTGCGGCGCGCGCGGGCCTCCGTGATCGCGGGGACGGTCCGGAGCACCGGGAAGACGGTGCCGAGCAGGCCCGCGTTGGGCGGCAGGAGCGCCTTGATCTCCTCGGGAGGGCGGCGCGCGAGGTGCCGGCTGAGCGCGTCGATGAGCTCGTCGACGGCCTTGTACGGGACCGCCTCGCGCTCGTAGCAGCGCCCCGCGAGGACGAGCGCGTCCTTGTCGATGCGCTCGAGGAAGCGGCGCAGGAGCGCGCTCTTGCCGACGCCCGACTCGCCCTCGATGAACCGCGTGACCGCGCGCCCCATCCTGGCCTCGGCGAACGCGCCCTCGAGCGCGGCGAGCTCGCTCTGCCGGCCGACGAAGCCGATGCGCTGCGAGAGGACCGGCGGCTCCTCGATGAGCTCCTGCACCCGGAGCCGCCGCAGCACCTCGCGCGCGGTCGGGCGGGCGGCGGGATCGATGCGGAGCATGTCGACGCAGAGCTCGTCGATGTCGGGCGGCATGTTCTCGACGAGCCGGCTCGGCGGCGGCGGCTCGGCCCGCCGCATCATGTCGAGCGTCGCCTTGGGGGCCGTCTGGAACGGATACACCCCCGTCAGCGCGAGGTAGAGCATGACCCCGACACTGTAGATGTCGGCCTCGGGACCGGCGGCCTTGGCCTCGGCCTGCTCGGGCGCCATGTAGTGAAGGGTCCCCACGACGGCGTTCTCGCGGCCGGCGCCGCTCGCGTCTGCGACGAACCCGAAGTCGAGGACGACAACCCGCCCTTCCGCGGTGACGAGCACGTTCGACGGCTTGATGTCGCGGTGGACCTTGTAGGCCGCGTGCACCGCCGCGAGCCCCTGAGCGAGCTGCGCCAGCGCCGAGCGGAGGCGGGCCTCGTGGAACGGGCGCTTGATGCGGGGCTGTTCCTCGCCGGCGGGGGCCTGGAGGTTCCACAGCGGGCTCGACGGCAGGGTGGAGCGCCGCCCGCCGCCCGCGGGCTCGCCCCGCGGCGCGGCGTCGCCCTCCTCGTGGAGCCGCACGTGCACGACGAAATCGACTCCGCGGATCAGCTCCATGGTGAAGAAGAGCTGCCCCTCTTCCTCGTGGAGCTCGCCGAGGCTGACCAGGTTGGGGTGCTGGATGTCCTGCAGCGCACGGAACTCGTTCTTGAACCGGAGGCGCGCCTCGGCGCTCAGATTCCGGAGGATCTTGAGGGCGACGCGCCCCTTTCGCTCGCGGTCGAAGGCCTCGTAGACAACCCCCATCCCGCCGACGCCCACGACGCGAACGACCTGGAAGCGACGCGTGCCTCCGAACTCGGGTCTCGCGCTCCTCAGGCCCATGCGTGGACCAAGAAATCACCGGCGCCGGGCGGTGGCAAGCCGTGCGTAGACAGCGCGTAGACAGCGCGTAGACAGCGCGTCGACAGCGCGTCGACAGCGCGTCGACAGCGCGTGGGAAGCGCGTCGAGGCGCGTGGCAGCGCGTGAAAGCGCGTGAAACCGCGCGGAGGCCCCTGGCAGCGCGCAGCGCCGCGCAGCGAGCGCGCCGGGCCCGCAGGGCGCGCCGGACGCGCGCTGGTCGCGCGTGCGGCGCTGAGGCCGCGGAGAGCGCGTTGGGCGCGGCGGGCCCGCGACCCGCGCGCTCGTCGCGCGGCGCGCGCGCGGGTCGCGGGCGCGCTCCGGGCCTGACGGGGACGCTCGTCACGGCGCGAGCAGGATCGGCAGAAAGGTGGCACCTCCAAGGGAAGGGCGGTAGCGTAGCCGGCCTGCGAGCGAGAAGAGCCCGGCCGGGTGCATGCCGTTCAGCCGGTCAGCACGGCGCGCACCCAGTTGACAACCGGAGGGCATCATGGTCTGCGTAGTACGCTCCGAGGCTTCGGAAGCGGTTCCGAGAGCGCCACGCGCGAAGGGTTTGCTGGGGTGATCCAGAGGTTGAGAGACTTCTTCTCGTCGTCGGCGCGGCGCAGCATGGCGCCCCCGGCCGAGAGCGCGGACGATCACTACCCGGGATGTAGCCTCGTTGTAGAGAATGTCAGCAAGAGCTTCGGCAAGACACAGATACTGAACGACGTATCGTTCACGGCGGAGGCCGGCGAGTTCGTGACGCTCCTCGGGCCTTCCGGCTGCGGAAAGACGACGCTGCTGCGCATCATCGCGGGGCTCGATCGCTCCGACCGGGGGCGCATCCTCCTCGCCGGCAGGGCGGTTGACCACCTGCCGGCGAACCGCAGGCCCGTGAACACGGTGTTCCAGAACTACGCGCTGTTCCCGCATCTCACCGTGTTCGAGAACGTGGCCTTCGGGCTGCGGTCGCGGAAGTTCCCGGATCCCGAGGTGCGCGAGCGGGTGCGCTCGAGCCTCTCGATGCTCAAGCTCGATGATCTCGCGGAGCGGTACCCGCACCAGATCTCTGGCGGCCAGAAGCAGAGAGTCGCGCTCGCCCGGGCGGTCGTCAACGAGCCTGAGGTGCTGCTGCTCGACGAGCCGATGTCCGCCCTCGACGCGAAGCTGCGCGCCGAGGTGCAGCTCGATCTGCGTCGCCTCCAGCGCGCGCTCGGCAAGACGTTCGTGCTCGTCACTCACGATCAGGACGAGGCGATGACGGTCTCGGACCGGATCGTGCTCATGAACAAGGGCCGCATCGAGCAGCAGGGCGCGACGGCCGAGGTGTACGAGCGGCCGCAGAGCCGCTTCGCCGCCGAGTTCTTCGGCGCGGCCAACATCATCTCGGCCCAGCGGGTCGGCGCCACGCTCGTGTTCACGACGGTGGGCGCGCTGCGGGTCCAGACCACGCCTCAGTGGGAGTTCGGCACGCTCGCGATCCACCCCGAGTGGATCGAGCTCTGCGAGACCGAGCCGCCGGAGAACGGCGTGCGCGGCGTGGTGCGGGAGAGCTTCTATCGCGGCGACCACGTGGAGCTCATCATCGAACCCGGGCCGCTCAGGGTGCAGCTCAGCCCCCGCTCGCGGCTCAAGCCCGGATCCTCGGTGTGGCTCGCCCTGCCCGCCGAGCGGCTCGAGGTGCTCAGTGACTGAGCCCACGGTCTGGTTCGGGCAGCTCACGACGCGGCGCAGGCTGCTCGCCCGGGGCTTCTTGTTCATCGCGACCGGCGTCTCCTGGCTCACGGTATTCCTGCTCTTGCCGAGCCTCGCGCTCCTCGTCGTCTCGTTCGTGAAGCGCGACGCGGACGGCGCCCTCATCTGGGAGCTGACGCTCGAGTCGTTCGCGCGCATCTTCGGCTCCGCTTCGGGCGAGAACGCGCGTATCCTCATCAGGAGCATCGTCCTCGCCCTGATCGCGACGAGCGCCTCGGTGATGCTCGCGTATCCCATGAGCTTCTTCATCGCCCGCGGCTCGCGGCGCCGGCGGTTCTTCTGGCTCGGGATCATCATCGTACCGCTCTGCACGAACCTCGTGATCCGCACGTTCAGCTGGAAGCTCCTCCTGTCGGCGCAGCTGCTGCCCGCCAAGCTCGCCGCCTGGCTCGGCTGGATCGACCCCGGCCGCGACATCTATCCGAGCTGGACGGCGGTCACGCTGGGCCTCGTCGCGGCCTCGCTGCCGTTCGCGGTGGTCCCCCTCTACACGAGCATCGACCGCCTCGACTGGTCGCTCGTGGAGGCCGCGCAGGACCTCTACGCCTCGCGGCTCCGCGTGTTCTTCGCGGCGATCTTGCCCCAGACCCTCCCCGGGCTCAGCGTCGCCGTGATCTTGACGTTCGTCCCCGCGATGAGCGTCTTCGTGGTGAGCGACATGCTCGGCGGCGCGAAGCACTGGCTGATAGGCAACCTGATCCAGCACCAGTTCGGCCCTGGCCGGAACATCCCTTATGGGGCGGCGCTGAGCCTGATCCTCATCATCCTGACGCTGGGCGGGGTCACCTTGTATCGCCGGAACGGGCGCTCGGTGGAGATCCTGTGAGCGGCGGCCGCGGCCCCTGGCGCGCGCTGACGACCGTCGCCGCCTTCGTCGGCTTCGGGCTGCTTTACCTGCCGCTCCTCGCCGTGGCCGTCTACTCGTTCAACGCGGCGGAGCGGGGCCTGGTCTGGACGGGCTTCTCGGTGCGCTGGTACCTCGAGCTCTTCGCCGATCCCGAGACCAGCCGGCGCGCCCGGGAGATCCGCGAGGTGGCCGTGAACACGCTGCTGCTCGGCGGCGCCTCGACGCTCATCTCGACGGTCCTCGGGACCTTGCTCGCGCTCGGGATGCGCTTTCCGTGGCCGACCTCCGTGAGCCGCATGCTCGAGTCGATCGTCGACATCCCGGCGGTCGCGCCGGACATCACGTTCGCGGCGGTGCTGGTGATGGCGTTCAACCTGCTCCGCCGGGTGGTGGACTGGTTCGACCTCGGCATGACGACGATGATCATCGGCCACGTGACGTTCGAGATCGCGTTCGTCACGCTCATCGTCCGCAGCCGCCTCATCTCCATAGGACCGACGCTGAGCGAGGCCGCGATGGACCTCTACGCGTCGCCCTGGACCCATTTCCGGCGGGTCACGCTCCCCCTGCTGTGGCCGGCGATCGTGGGGGGCGCGATGCTGGCATTCACGATGTCCCTCAACGACTTCGTGATCAGCTTCTTCACGTCCGGCCCGCGCTCGGTCACGCTCCCGCTCTTCGTCTACCACTCTCAGGTGCGGGGCATGCGGACCGATCTGTTCGCGATCTCGACGATCCTCGTGTTCGGCGTCATCGTGTTCATGATGATGGTCGAGCGGCTGACGCGCTGGAGACACGATTGAGAGCTCGCTGACGCGCCCCGGCCCGGCGGCGCGGCGCGCCGCGCCGCCCGTGGGGAGCGAGGGGCGCGCGCCGACGGCGTCCAGCTTCAGTGAACGGGCCGGGCGGGGCGCCCGATGCTGCGCATGCGCGCAAGCCAGAGCTCGCGCGCTTGCCTCGTTGCGCGCGGGAGATGCGAGGGTTTCCGGGGGGATCCACGCGCGCGGCGCCCTCGGCTCCGCTCACTCTGTATGCGCGCCGCGCAGGGCGCCTACACAGCGGCGTCCACGTGGAGCTCGGGGCATCGGCCGCTCGTGCGAACAGGTTGGATCGGCTCACGGCTTACGGTAAGCTCACCCGGCAATGCGGCTGTTCGTCCGAAGCTCGCCGTGTCTCGGCGTGACTGCTGGACCCGGCGGCGGCGCATTCCGCTCCACTTCGACCGTTGGGAATCGAGATCGAAAGATGAGCTTTCGTCGTTCCGCACTCCTACTCATACTCATTTCACTCCTCACATTCTCCGGTCGGCCTGCCTGGGCGGACGATCTGGCCGATGAGGCCGATCTACACTTCAGGATCGCCACGGACCGCTACGCGCAGCGCGATTACCGGGGCGCCCTGGAGCACTTCCTGGTGTCGAACCGGCTCGTGCCGAACCGCAACGTCATCTTCAACATCGCTCGAACGTACGAGGCGCTCGGGGAGTACGCGGACGCGTTCCGCTACTACGTTCAGGCGCTCGAGCAAGAGCCGAACGCGGCGCGCAGGCCCGCCATCGAGGAGGCGCTCGCGCGCATCCGGCCGAACGTCGCCGTCATCAACGTGCAGACGGACCCGCCCGGCGCGACGGTGTACATCAACCGCCGTGATCTCGGCGGCCGCGGCAACACGCCGCGCCTCCTCGGCTTCCAGCCCGGCAAGCACAAGATCATCGTCGACCTCGAGGGGTACGAGCCGGCGGAGGTCGAGAACGTCGAGGCGAAGATCGGCGAGCAGACGAACGTCCAGATAAAGCTCAAGCGCATCGTCGGCACGGTGCGTGTCGTGGGCGAGATGGCGGGCACGCAGGTGAGGATCAACGATCCGAGCGGTCCGGTGGCGTGCACCGCGCCGTGCGACCTCACGATGCCGCCCGGCCGTCACCGCCTGTACCTGACGCAGGAGGGGTATCAGCCGTCGGAGCAGGACGTGAACGTCGTGGCCGGCACGACGGTGGCCGCGCGTTACCGGCTGAACCCGCTCACCGGCAGCCTCGTCGTCAACGCGGACGAGCGCGACGCGCTCGTCGAGGTCGACGGCAAGCCGATGGGCTTCACGCCGGCGGTGCTCAACGTGCAGAGCGGCCAGCGCCGGGTGCGCGTCTCGCTGCGCGGCTTCCGCCCGGTGGAGCAGGTCGTCAACGTGGTGGCCAGCCAGCAGACCCGGATCGACCTCTCGCTGCGCCAGCTCGAGGAGGTCGAGGCCGCGTCTCGTTCGACGGAGGCCGTCGAGGACGCTCCCGGCTCGGTCACCATCATCCCCGGGCAGGAGCTCCGCGCGATGGGGTATCCCACGGTCGCCGAGGCCCTGAGGGGCGTGCGCGGCGTCTACACGACGTACGACGGCGTGTACACCTTCGCCGGCATCCGCGGCATCAACCTGCCGGGCGACTTCGGCAACCGGATGCTCACGCTGCTCAACGGGCATGCGATGAACGACAGCTGGGTCAACCTCTCGTACTTCGATTACCTGGCCCGGACGGACATGGAGGACGTGGAGCGGATCGAGATCGTGAGAGGTCCCGGCTCGGTGCTCTACGGTACGGGCGCCTTCTCCGGCGTCGTCAACGTCGTGACCAAGGGCCGCCCGACGTCGACCAGCGTGGGCCTCGGCGTGGGCACGGCGGACAACGGGCTCATCCGTGGGCGCGCGTCGTTCCAGCTGCCGCTCGGGCGCGACTCGGGCGTCTGGATGTCGGTCGGCGCCGCGCGCAGCCTGGGGCGGGACTACTACTTCGGCGATTACAGGGATCATCCCACGTCCAGCGATCCCCGGCCCCAGCCTGAGAATGAGGGCGACCCGATGCCGCCGGACGACCCGCTGCGTTACAGGTTCGACGGGCACTCGCGGGACAATGACAAGTTCACCGTCGGGACGCTCCAGGGGCGCCTCTGGGTGAAGTCGTTCTCGGCGCAGTGGTACCTGAACTCCCGCTCGAAGACGATCCCCAACGGCGTCGCGACGACGCAGCTCGGCAGCGACCGGACGTTCTACCAGGACACCCGCGGGTTCATCGAGGCCTCCCTGTCCCCGCGCTTCGGCGACAAGCTCGCGACGCTGACCCGCGCGAGCATCAACATGTACAAGTTCAAGGATCAGCTCTGGTACTACGCTCCTTCTATCGATCGGACCTTCGATCAGATCTATGACAGGGAAACCTTCGACGACATCTGGTTGCTCGCCGAGCAGCGGGTCGAGTTCAGCCCGATCCCGCAGCTGAAGATCACGGCGGGCGCCGAGGCCCAGATCCACTTCACAGCCGAGCAGACCGGCATCAACACGGCCTGCGCCTCCCAGGATGTTTGCCTCCCCTTCTCGTACCTGCCGCTCCCGGGTAACTCGGGCGATGACGGTATCGACGAGCACCCCTACAACATCCTGGCGGCGTACGCGCTCGTCGACATCACGCCGTCGGAGCGGCTCCGCATCTCGGCGGGCTCACGCTTCGACTACTACTCGACGCTGGAGGACCCGACGCCCGTCCCGAGCCCCAGGATCGCGCTCATCGTCAAGCCGTACGAGGGGGGCAACCTGAAGGTCACCGGCGGCCGCGCGTTCCGCGCGCCCTCGATTCAGGAGCTGTTCTACGGGTATGCCGTCTATGCGGACAACGCGCAGGGATACAATGTGACCTACAGGCCCGCGCCTGAGCTCGAGCCCGAGAACGTCTGGTCGGGAGAGGTCGAGTTCACGCACCGCCTCTCCTCCACGGTCTCTGCGCTCGGCGCCGGGTACGTGAACCACCTGAGCAACCTGATCTTCCAGCAGGGCTCCCAGACGGTCGGGGATCCGACGCGCTACGAGAACACCGGGGTTCCGATCCTGGTGATCGGCGGCGAGGCGGAGCTGCGCCGCGAGTGGCGCCAGGGGTGGATGGCGTCGGTCTCGTACTCCTACGCGAAGGCGCAGTACCTGGAGGACGCCGGCGAGAACCAGCTCCGCGCGGTTCCGAACTCGCCGGAGCACATGGGGTCGGTCCGCGGCGCCGTGCCGCTCTTCGGCAAGGCGCTCGGCCTGGCGTCGCGCCTCACGGTCGAGGCGCCGCGGTATGACCGCAACGTCCGCGCGACCAGCGAGATCAAGCAGACAAAGACCGAGCCGGTCGTGATCTGGGACATCGTCCTCTCCGGGCAGGTGGATGTCGGCGGTCTCCGCTACAACGTCGGCGTCTACAACGTCGGCGACTGGCGCTGGACGGCCCCCACGGCCGCGCAGTACACCATCGCCAAGTTCCCGCAGAACGGCCGTACGTTCCTCGCCTCGCTCAACATGAACCTCTGAGCGACGCGGGCGCTGGTCCCGCCAGCGAGCCCGACGCACGACAGCGCCCCTCCCGTCCAGCGGAGGGGCGCTGTCTTTTTGTCTCCCCGCCCTCGTTGCCAAGAGCGCTCCCCCGGCCCCGAGCGGCACGCGCGCGCGGCTGGCTCGCGCTCGACACGGCGCCGGCTGCCGACAGACCTGATGCGGTGGCGCCGGCCGACCAGCGCATGCCGCCTCGCGCGGCTCACGAACGAGCGTAGGCCCGCGCAGGGCGAGGTCGTCGCGCGGGGTGGGGAATGAGCTGTTGTCTGAGCCCAAATGACGTCGTGGCTCCGACGTGCTGTGCACGCGGGAGCCACGACGTCGAAGGCGAGCTCAGCCCATCCCCTGCCCCGCGCGACGACCTCACCCTCCGCGGGCCGTGTCGTCAGCAGGAGCCGGAAGGCCGACGGTTACTTGTTGTAGGGCCGCTGCGCCGGCCTGGGGCTGAACATCGTACACAGGACGGTGTCGTAGAACTTCCCCTGGAAGAAGTAGTTCTCCCGGAGGTACCCTTCCCGCTGGAAGCCGACCCGCTCCGCGACCCTCAGCGAGGGCCCGTGTTCGGGGTCGATGCCCGCCTCGATGGTGTGAAGGTCGAGCTGCTCGAACCCGAACCGCACGACGGCCCGCAGCGCCTCGGTCATGTACCCCTTGCCGCTCGCGGTGCGCGCCTGCTCATACGTGATCTCGGCGCGGTAGTGGTGCGGCATGAAGCGGAAGTACCCCGCCGCGCCGATCAGCTGGTCCGTCCCCCCCCGCACGGTGATGCCCCACCGGAGCTGCGAGCCCTCCTGGTGCGCGCGCTTGAGCATGCCGATCATCTTCCGCGTGTCGGCGACCGTCCTGTGGACGGGGGCGCCCCACAGCCGCAGCCACTCGTCGTCCGAGCAGACGGCGAACAAGGCTTCAGCGTCGGACTCCGTGATCTCACGCAAGATCAGACGCTCAGTCTCGATGCGGGGATGCACGGCGAACGGAAGGTCGAGAGGGCTGCTCATCAGGGGAATCTCCCAGGTATAACGCCCAGCCTATCATCGTTCCGCGAGACCGTGCGGCAAACTGGCGCGCGTGCGTTCGAATTGTACGCGTTGCGCACGACGGCGAGCCGCGCCCTCCGCACCACACCAGGTGCGGAAGAACCCGCTCGCCGCTTGTCGCGATCGGTCAGACAGCCTACTTCACAGAGGTTGAGTGTCAGTACACGTGGGCGCAGGTGCCGCCCTGATCCCGCCGTCGCGCGTCGCGCTCCCATGGGTCGTCGGCGCCGGCGTGGTCGTCACTGCGACTTCACTTCGGTCCACACCTCGTCAAACACCTTGGCTGCCTCGCCCAGGTCGCGGTGGTGCTCCAGGCGATCCGACACCTCTTTCGTCGGATAGATGAGCGTGTTCGTGCGGTCTCCCTCCGGCAGCTTCCCCTGCGCAACGGCGTTGGGAGACGCGTACTTCGTGTACATCGAGAGCTGCGCGCCGTTCTCCGGCGTGAGCACGTGATTGATGAACTTGTGAGCGAGCTCGGGGTGAGGCGCCTTCGCCGCGATCGTCATCACGTCGACCCAGATGACCGAGCCTTCCTTGGGGATCACGAAGGCGAGGCGCTCCTTGTCCTGCTCGATCGCCTTCTGCGCGTCCCCGTTCCAGACGACCGCCATGTCCACGGAGCCCGCCCTGACGTCCTCCATGGCGCCCACGCCGCCCTTGAAGCCGAGGCACTTCGGGTGCTTCTTCACGTCCTTCAGGACGCGGCCCGCCTCGCGGATCTCGTTCGCGTTCGTCGTGTTGCTCGAGTACCCCTTGTACTTGAGCACCGAGCCCAGCATGTCCCGCTGCTCGTCGAGCAGGATGAACGTCCCCGCCACCTTCTGCGGGTCGAGCAGCGACGCCCACGAGGCGTCGAGGTTGGGCACCTTCTTCTTGTTGTAGACGATGCCCACGGTGCCCCACTGGTACGGCACGCCGTGCTTGTTGCCGTCGTCGAACCCGGGCCCGGAGAACCGCGGCTCCAGGTTCTTGAGGTTCGGGATCTGGGCGTGATCCAGCGACCGGACGAGCCCGCGCCGCACCATCCTTGGCAGGATCTGGCTGGCCATGATCACGACGTCGTACTGGCTGTCGGCGCCCGCGTACGCCAGCTTGCTCTCCATCTCCTCGGTGGAGTCGTACCGGGTCAGCCGCACCTGCGCCTTGGTCTGCGACTCGAACTCCTTGATGATCTTCTCATCGATGTAGTCCGGGAAGATCAGCAGGTTCAGCTCGCCTACCTCGGCGGGCGCGGCCGGCTTCGCGCCGGCCCCCGACTCCTGCCCTGCCGGCGCGGATTCCTTCTTGGAGCAAGCGATAAGCGAAAGGGCCCCCAGCAGCATCGACAACAGCACCAGGGGTCTACGTCTGTATTGCATCGGTCAGTCCTTTCTCCGTCTTGTTCAAGGCATCTTGCGGGAACGCGGCGTGCTCGGACGTTCGTCGCTCTAGTTGAACAATGATTTGACAGGACCTGTCGAGTGGACGATTCTGCGCGCAAGCAACGTAACCACGAAGTGATGGAACGCGGCCGCCAGCTCCGGGGCCTCGGCGGTGAGGCGCCGCAGCGCCTCCTCCGAGAGCCGGTAGAGCGTGGCCTGGCGGCTCGCCGTCACGGTCGCCGAACGTTTCTCGCCCATGTACAGGCCGGACTCCCCGACGACGGAGCCCGGCCCCATGGTGCGGAGCCGCTTGATCTTCTTCCCGTCAATTTCCAGCCACGCTGTCAGCTCACCGCTCTCGATGAGGTATAGATCCTTGGAGACGTCCCCTTGCCGGAACAGGTCGAACCCCGCCGGGGCCTCGACGCGCTCCAGGTAGCCAAGGAAGCGAAGCATCTCCGGCCTGCCGTTGAAGACATCCTGGAGATCGTAGAAGAGCATGGGCGGCGGCAGCATGCTCGGGGGCGCCTCCTGGATGATCTCGTTCTCACACGCCTCGAGGCCGCGGTCCAGATCCGGGTAGATGCGGCACACGTCGTCGTTCTCGATCACGACCTCGCCGCGCTCGAGGTGATTCCTGATGTCCGCCGGGACCTCGGTGAGGATGAGCTTCACCCCGTGCGCCTTCGCGAGCCGGCGGAGCCGGAGGAAGCTGGCGATCGCCGAGGAGTCGAGCCCGTTCACGTGCCGGAAGTCGAGGAGCAGGTACCGGATCTCCCCGTCCGTGCTCTGGATGCGCTGCTGCGCGCTCGTGAGCAGGTTGTAGGCGGTCCCGAAGAAGACGTAGCCCTGGAGCTGGAGGATGTAGAGCTGCTTCGCGCGCTCCATCAGCGTCATCTCCTCGCCGTCGCTGCGGGCCACGTTGCTGCGGAGGTGCAGGCCGGAGATGGCGTTGCGGATGACCTCGATGCGGCTGTAGCTCAGCGCGAACAGGATGAGCGACACGCCGAGCCCCACGGCGACGCCGGTGAGGAAGTCCGAGACCGCCACGACGAGGAGGATGACCACGACGACGAGGTACTCGGTCCGGCGCAGCCGGAAATAGCCCTCGTACAGCGTGTTGATCAGGAAGTGAAAGCCGAGGTAAGCGATGAGCCCCCCGAGCACGGGGCGCGGGTAGTAGCTGATCGCGTCGGCGCCGATGACCAGCACGATCGCGCTGACCGACGCCGCGAAGATGCCCGCGAGGCGGGTGTTCGCGCCGGTCTTGAAGTTCATCGACGACTCGGGCATCGACATGTACCCGACGACGCACCCGAACAGGCTGCCGACGATGTTCGCGACCCCCGTCGCGCGCAGCTCCCGATCGAGGTCGATCTCCTGCTCGGTGGCGAGCTCCACGCCGGACGCGCTGAGGAGCACGGTGATGGCCGCCATGACCGTGACGGCCACCATGTTGCCGCCGCCCTCCTTGACCAGGACCGACCAGTTCACCTCCTTGAGATCGGAGGCCTGGACGGGGGGCCAGAGCCCCTCTTTCGGGAACGGCCCGAGGAGCCACCCGTCCGAGAAGGCCTGCGCCACGCTCGAGTCGGAGATGTAGAGGATGAGATAGAAGACGCCCGTCGACCCGAGGAGCAGGATCGGCAGGAGCAGGAGGTTCGAGTAACGCCGGAGCAGCGCCACGAGCAGGAAGCCGAACAGGACGCCGGTGAGGCACTTGTCCAGCGAGCTCGAGAACAGGTCCGGCAGCGTCTTCAGCGTGGCCGGCTTGCCCGACATGACGGACAGCGACCCCAGCACGAGCAGCCACCCGGCGCCGGCGAGGAAGCCGCCGGCCACGGGATAGGGGATGAAGCGGACGAGGACGCCGAGGCGTAACAGGCCGAGCAGCAGGAAGAAGCCGCCGGCGACGACGGAGGTGAGCGCGATGGCGACGATCACCGTCGGGAACGCGTCCGCGTTCGGATCGATCCTGTGGACGCCCGCCGCGATCGCGGTGGCCATCGACGCGAAGATGACGGCGGCGTCCTCCTGAGGCGCGGCGATGACGGGCCGGAATGAGCTGAGGAGGGCGACGATCACCCCGATGATCACCGAGCTGATCAGGAAGATGCCGATCCCCTTCGACAGGCGGTCCGCGAAGTCGTGCGTGAACACGAGCGCGGCCAGGGAGATGTCGAAGGTGACGACGAGCGTCCCCGAGACGGCAGCGGCCAGGAGCGCCTGGACCAGCTTGAGCCGCCTGCCCTTCCCGACCTGCGCCACCTGCACCGGCTCCGCAACGTCCCCTGCTTCCTGCTGTGTCATGCTCTTGAGAGACCTCTCGGACGATGTGGCGAAATCCCCGCGCTGCCCTGGGCCCGACGCGCGCTAGCGCCGCGCCCCGGCCTCGGCGAGCATAGCGACTTCGCCGCCGCGCAGGGTAGCGGCAGCGACGATCGCGGCGACGATGATGCTCAGGGGGCGACGGGCGGGGTGCGCTGCGGCACCCCGCGCCGGGTCAGGAGGCGCCCAGCTCACGCTCGATCGCGGCGGCCTGCTCCTGCAGAGCCTCCGCCTCGCCGAGATGGCCGCTCAGCCGGTGCAGCTTCGCGAACTCGGCGAGGAGCCTCGCCTCCTCGCGCCGGTTTCCGATCTGCCGCTCGATCGCGATCGCGCGGTGGTACAGCGTCCGCGCGGCGTCATACCGGCCCTGGACGGCGTAGGCCATTCCGAGGCTCGCCAGCGTGAGCCCCTCGGTCGGCAGGTTGCCCGACTCGCGCGCGGCGCGCAGCCCCTCTTCCCAGTACGTGCGCGCGTCGTCCGGCTGCTGCATCGCCCAGTGCGTGCGGCCGAGGCCGAGGAACCCGAGCGCCTCGGACGCACGGTCGCCGAGCTTCTGCGCGTCCGTCAGCACGCGGATGTGCTCCTGCCGCGCCTCCTGGTACCGCCCCCTCGCCTCGAGGACGTCGCGGGCGAACTCGTAGCGCACGATGACGCTCTCGGGCGTCGGCTCCGGCGAGAGCTTGAAGTAGACGCGGTAGAGCCGCGTCGCCTCCTCGTGCGCGTAGCGCGCCGCCGCCTTGCGCGCGCCGGCGAGGAAGTAGCGGCGCGCGTGATCGACCTTGCCCGCGCGCCGCCAGTGCCGGCCGAGCGCCACGAGCTGGTCCTCGAGGTCGTCCCCGTAGAGGCTCTCGATCGCCTCGGCGGCGAGGCGGTGGAGCTCCTGGAGCCGCGCCCGCGACTGCATCTCGTAGGCGGCGTTCCGGAGCAGCGCGTTGCTGAACTGGAAGCGCCGCTCCGTCATCTGCGACCAGATGCACTGCGCCTCGCCGATGCGCACGTGCTCCTCGAGCACCGAGGCGTCGGGGAGCATCAGCGCGAGCACGCGCAGGTCGAACTCGCGCCCGAGGACGGCCGCGGCGACGATCGTCTGCTTCACCTTCGCGTCGAGCCGGTCGAGCCGCGAGATGAGCAGGCTGTTCACGTTCTTCGGCGGCATGAACGTGTTCGAGATCGAGATGGAGCTCGAGCTCGACCCGTACCGGCCGTCCTCGAGCCAGTAGGCGAGGATCTCCTGCGCGAAGAACGGGTTGCCGCCCGCGGTCTCGCAGAGGAGCGTCGCGAGCATGTCCGGCATCGGGCCGCCGAAGAACGGGACCGCGAGCGCGAGGAGCTGCTCGCGCGGCAGCGGCTTCAGCTCGATCACCTTCTCGGAGATCCCGGGGTCGAGCGGGATGCGCACCGGGGTGCCGTCGTCCTTGCGCCGCGTCGTGCAGATGATCGCGATGGGCAGCCCGCGGCACGCGCGCGCGATGACGCGCACCGCCTCGAGCGAGTCCTCGTCAGCCCAGTGCGCGTCCTCGAGGTGGAGGATCACCGGCTGGAGCGACGCCTCGGCGAGGAAGACGAAGGAGAGCGCCGACAGCGTGCTCGTGTACCGGAGCTTCGGGTGCAGGCGCTCGTACGGCGAGTCCTCCCAGCGGATGCCGATGAGCGCGGCGAACACGGAGCGCGCGCGGTCGAGCTCGCGCTTGAGCGCGCTCTGGCTCTCGGGCAGCCGCTCGAGGAGGTACTCGAACGCGTCGTCGAAGTTCGTGAGCTTCTCTTCCTTGCCGAGCGCGGAGGACTCCCAGAAGTACTCCTTCAGCGCGAACTCGAACGCGTTCAGCGAGCTCTGGAGCGTCTGGTCGCAGCGCGCGTCGATCCACAGGAAGGGCCGCTCGCTCTGGTGCTCCTCGCACCGGTGGCGAAAGCGCTGCACGAGGTAGCTCTTGCCGAGCCCCGGCTCGCCGTCGATATAGATGATCCCGGCCGGCTTGCCCTCGAAGATGGGGCTCACGTAGCGCGCGAGCTGCTCGATCTCCGCCTCGCGGCCGATGAGGCCGAGGTCGTAGAACTCCTTCTGGACCGAGATGCGCCGCCGCTCGAGCGAGTAGACGAGGATGGGCAGGTCGAAGCCCTTGAACCGGAAGATGTTCTCCGTCGTCCACTGGTAGCTCGTCTCGCCGGCGCGGAAGACCTGCTCGTCGGCCCAGATGGCCGACCAGGGGGCCTTCGCGACGAGGCGCGCGGCGAGGTTCGTCGCGCGGCCGATGCACGCGAACTCGTGGCGCTCGGTCCCGCCGTTGAAGCCGGCGTAGCGGACGTCGCGCGTGATGCCCGCGCGGAGGCGCATCTGCCGGAGGCCGCGCTTCTTCAGCTCGAGGGCGAAGTCGAGCGCGCGATCGTTGTCGTTCTCGTGCGTGATCGGGGCGCCGAAGTGGATCAGCGCGGCGATGCCGAGATCGCCCGCGTCGATGCCCGTGAAGGTGCCGCCGTAGAGCTCCGAGAGCTCGTGCAGGAGGCGCGTGAGCTCCGCGAAGCTCGGGATCTGCTCGAACGAGAGGAAGACGCTCGTGACGTTGCGGAACTCGCCCTCGGGCGGCATGTCGGCGACGCCCCTCGCGACGAACGCGGCGCCGTCGCCGCGCGGCGGGTTGCGCGGGACCTGCGGCAGCCTCGGCGCGGGCACGTCGCCGAGCTTGTAGACGCCCTCGCCGTGGTACTTCGCGCTCGCGGGCGGGATGCGGTCGCAGAGCGCGCGGTCGAGCAGGATGTCCCCCTTCTGCGCTTGCCGCTCGATCGCGACGCACGCGGCGAGCGCCTGCCCGTGGAAGTGGTAGTACGCGCGCTCCGGGGAGACGCGGACGATGCCCCACTCGACCGAGCCCCACGCGAGCCCCATCCGGAACGAGAACGGGAAGCTGCCGAAGGGCGTGTCGCGCTCGGGGTGCTCCGCGAACAGGTCGCGCATCGACAGCGCAGCGCCGAGCACGTACTCGGCGACCTTGCGGTCCGGCGTGTCCTGGAACAGCGCCGTGAACGCGTCGCCCGCGAAGTTCGTGATGAAGCCTCCGGCGTGGTGGACCGCGGCGATGAGCGGGTCGAAGTAGTACCGGAGCGTGCCCGCGAGCGTCTCCGCGCCCGCGCGCCCGTGCTGCATCAGCTTCTCCGTGAGCTCGGTGAAGCCGGGGATGTCGATCATCAGCACCGCCCCCGTGAAGCTGCCCTCGGTGTTGCCGAGAGCGTCTTGCTGGATGATGAAGTCGGGGACGAGCGGGTTCATTTCCTTGCTCCTCAGCAACGGATCCCGCTTGGAATCGGCCTGGGAAGCGCGTCTGCGGGACGCAGAGCCCGGAGTCTACTGCCGGCGGGAACAGATGAATACGGGGATCTTCGATCGGCCGTGCGCGCGACGCGCCGGCTCACCGCCGCGCGCTGGTCACGCTGCGCGGTCCGGGCGGGCTGGCCGCGGCGCTGCGCAAGCTGGTCGCGGCGCTGCGCGGGCTGGTCGCGGCGCTGCGCGGGCTGGTCGCGGCGCTGCGCGGGCTGGCCCGCGTGCGCGTGTTCCGCAGGGCGCGGCACACCGGCGCCTCGCGGGACACCCCCCTCGGCGGAGAGCCCGGAATACAGCTCTGTCGGACCGGCTGGTACATCCGCCCAGAGCGGCCGCGCGGGGAGGACAGACGGGGACACGACGTCGAGGCGTGCGGGGCGCTGGAGGGTCATCGTTCGATCTGGATGTCCAGCGGCCGAGGAGGGGGAGGCGCCGGCGGGGGCGTGTCGGGCGGCGGCGTCGGCCTCGCGGCCGGCCGCCCGTAGCTCCGGGGCGCCGGGGCCGCCGGGGGCGGCGTCGGCGCTGCCGGCGTGCTCGTCGGCGCGGCCACCTTCTTCGTGAGCGTGGCGACGAGGCGGACCGACTGATCCGAGGGGCCCTGGACGATCGAGTACGGCTCGTACCCCTCGTTCCGCACGGTCAGCCGGCGGGGGTTGGCGCGCACCGAGCTGTTCGAGATCGAGAGCTGGAGCGGCGTGGTTCCAAGGAGCTTGCCGTCCTCGAGGACCTCGGCGCCGGAGGGCATCGACTCGACCATCAGCACGAACGACGAGACGTCCGCGGGCTGCGGCGGCGGGGCGACGACCGGCGGCGGCTTGTCCGGCTGCGGCGCGGCGACCGGCGGCGGCTCGCTCGATCGCATCTGCGACATCACGACGCCGATGCCAGCGACGGCGAGCACCCCCGCCGCGACGAGCACGATGCCCTTGCGGCCCTGCGGCGCCGCGTCGGCCGGCCGCGAGGCGGCGCCGAGCGACGCGTCGTCGACCGAGGCCGCGCCCGTGGACGACGACGGGGGCGACGGGCTCGCGGGGATCGCCGTCATCACGCGCACGGGCGGCATCGGCGTCGGCATCCTGCCGGTCCCGCCGGAGTCCATCGTCACGAGGCCCGTCGAGCCGAACGCCGGCGACAGGCCCATCGCCTGGGCGCACTCGCCGAGGCCGCGGATGAACGCCTCCATGTTGGCCGGGCGGCCGTCCGGCTCCTTCGACAGGCAGCGCATCACGAACGCCTCGAGCACCTCGGGCACGTCGGCCTCGGGGTTGCGCTCGCGCATGCGCGGGACGGGCTGCTGGAGGTGGGCGATCAGGATCTGGACCGAGTTCTGCGCCTCGAACGGGACCTTGCCGCAGAGCATCTGATAGACGATGACGCCCAGCGAGTAGACGTCCGTCCGGAGGTCGACCTTGCCGTGCGAGATCTGCTCCGGCGACATGAAGCGCGGGGAGCCGAGGAACGAGCCCTGCTGCGTGAGCTCCTCCGAGTCGTCCGCGAGCACCTTGACGAGGCCGAAGTCGAGGATCTTGACGAGCTCCCCGGTGTCCTCGCCGGGGACGAGCATGACGTTCGACGGCTTCAGATCGCGGTGCACGACGCCGTGCTTGTGCGCCTCGCGGAGCCCGCGCGCGATCTGCCGGGCGACGCCCATCGCGTCCGGCGCCGACAGCCGGCCGGCCTTGCGGAGCCGCCGGAAGAGCGTCTCGCCCTCCAGGAACTCCATGGCCATGAAGTACCGCTCGGGCTCCATGTTCTCGACTCGGCCGTAATCGAAGACCGTGACGATGTTCGGGTGCTGGAGCCGGGCGAGGATGCTCGCCTCGAGGAAGAAGCGCTTATGGAAGTTGGGATCGATCTGATTCGATGAGTTGGTGGGCGTCAGGACCTTGATCGCGACCTGGCGCTCGAGCGCGATCTGCTCTCCGCGGTAGATGACCCCCATGCCGCCCGTGGCGAGGAGGGAGTGGATCTTGAACTTCTGATTCAAGACCTTTCCCAGCAGCGGATCGGACTCACCGCTGGCCGACGAGGCACCGTCCGAAAGCTTCTCCGCCGTGCTCATGGCCTCTGTCTCTTTCCCCTTCCCATCCCGCTGGCCCCCACTGCTGGCAGTCGGGGAAAGCGTACCCCGATCCCGTCGCGCGCTGCCTTCGTTCGCCTTGTTCGATCGACGTCCGATCCGACGTTTGGTCTCACGTTCGGGCTTACGTCCTACCTCGCGTTCCGCCTCACGCTCCGCTTACGTCCGCTTACGTCCGATGCAAATCCTGGGACCTGGCTCGCCGCAGCGCCGCCCGCGCTCGTCGGGTTGTCCCCCGGACTGGCTGCGGCACGTAGAGCTCAGCCTACCGTAAGCCGCGAGCCGATCCAACCCGGCTGCTGAAGTTGACATCCGTTGGCTACCCGACCGCACGCTGTGGGCGCTCACGCCCGGCCAGGACGCTGGGTTCCTGAACGAGCTTGCTGCATGGGCGGATGTACCCGTACTCTGACCGGGTCCCCGATGCCGCCGCAGCACTTTATCCGATGCCAGGCGTGCGGGTTGCCGCACCCTTCGGACACCGAAAGGTGCCCGGTGCACGGCACGGCGCTCACGCCGAGCGTCGCCCCGCCCTCCTCGACGCGGGTGCCGCCGAGCAGGGGCGAGTCGGTCTGGCCGGTGGACGGCCCGCTCGGGGCCGACAGCGATCCCGATCAGCCCCGGCCGACGAAGGAGGCGCCCCTCGTCGGCCGGCTCCTTCACGATCGGTACCGCATCCTCGGCGTCATCGCGAAGGGCGGGATGGGGATGGTCTACGACGGCATCCACATCGGCCTGCGGCGCCGGGTCGCGATCAAGACGCTCCGCGGCCAGTATGCGCACAGCAAGACGGCGATCGCCCGCTTCCACAACGAGGCCGCCGTCGCGGGCCGCTTCGGCCACCCGAACATCGTCGAGGTGTACGATCTCGGCGTGCTCGAGGACGGGACGCCCTACCTCGTCATGGAGCGGCTCGAGGGCGAGACGATCACCGAGCGGCTCGCGCGCGAGCGCCCGATGCCCATCTCCGTCGTGCTGGACGTGGCCGTGCAGGTGCTCAGCGCGCTCGTCGTCACGCACGCCGAGGGCATCCTCCACCGCGACCTCAAGCCGGACAACATCTGCCTCGTCGGCGGCGACCGCGGCCCGCTCACCGTCAAGGTGCTCGACTTCGGCGTCGCCGAGGCGTTCAACACCGGGTCAGGGCCGTCGATCCTCGTGTCGACGGGCGCCGCGGGGAGCCACGCGGTGGCCGGCACCCCGGCCTTCATGGCGCCGGAGCAGGCGCAGGGCGTCCGCGATCTCGACGCCCGCGCGGACCTCTACTCGGTGGGCATGCTGCTCTACGTGATGCTCACCGGGCAGCTCCCGTTCAAGGCGCCGACGCCCGCGGCCCTGCTCACCGAGATCCAGCGCGTCAAGCCGATCCGGCCGCGCATGCTGCGCCCCGAGGTCCCCCACTCGCTCGACGTCGCGACGATGCGCGCGCTCGCGCTCGACCGCGAGGAGCGCTTCTCGAGCGCGGCCTCGATGCTGGACGCGCTCGAGCAGGTGCAGATCGAGGCGGCGATCGGCGGCCCGCCGCCGGCCGAGCCGGCCGAGCCTGTCGATCCGGACTCGGAGAAGGTCGAGTACTTCTACCGGAAGAGCGTCCTGCCGCCGCCCATGGAAGAGTGAGCGGCGCGTGCGGTAGAGAGACCCATGCGAGCCGTCGTCATCCGTGAGCCGGGCGGGCCGGACGTCCTGGAGGTGCGCGAGGTCGAGGCGCCCGAGGTGCCCGAGGGGCACGTGCGCGTGGCCGTCCGCTTCGCCGGGGTGAACCGCGCCGATCTGCTCCAGCGGCTCGGCATGTACCCGGCGCCGCCGGGCGCGCCGCCGGACGTGCCGGGGCTCGAGTACGCGGGCGTGATCGAGGCCGTCGGCAAGGGCGCGCACCGCTTCGCGCCGGGCGACCGCGTCTTCGGCCTCGTGCCGGGCGGCGCCTACGCCGAGCGGATCGTCGCGCACGAGCGCGAGGTCGCGCCGGTGCCGGACGGGCTCACGGACGAGGAGGCGGCGGCCGTGCCCGAGGCGTTCGTGACCGCGTACGACGCGCTCGTGACGCGCGCCCGGCTCGCCCCCGGCGAGCGCGTGCTCGTGAACGCCGTCGGCAGCGGCGTCGGGACGGCCGGCCTCCAGATCGCGCGCGCGCTCGGGTGCTTCGTCGCCGGCACGTCGCGCACGCAGGACAAGCTGGACCGCTGCCGCGAGCTCGGGCTGGACGCCGGCATCGCGGCGTCGGGCGGGACGTTCGCGGACGAGGTACTGAAGGCGACCGGCGGCCCGGGCGTCGACGCGGTGCTCGAGCTCGTCGGCGGCGCGTACGTCAACGAGGACCTCAGGGCGTGCGCGCCGCGGGCGCGCATCGCGCTCGTCGGGCTGACGGCGGGCGCGACCGCGGAGCTCGATCTGCGCGAGCTGCTGCGCAAGCGCGTCGAGCTGATCGGCACCGTGCTCCGCTCGCGCCCGCTCGAGGAGAAGATCGCGGCGGCGCAGGTGCTCGAGCGCAACATCTCCCCGTGGCTCGCGCGCCGCGCCGTGCGGCCGATCATCGACAGGGTCTTCCCGCTCGGCGATGCAGCGGCAGCGCACATTTACATGGCGAGCAACGCGTCGTTCGGGAAGGTGCTGCTCCGGATCGGCGCGTGATCGACGCGTGATCGACGCGTGATCGACGCGTGATCGGCGCGCGTTCAACGCACGCAACGCGTGCTCAACGCAGGGCGCTGCGTCACGCGCCGCGGCCGAGGAGCCGCGCGAGCGCGCCGGCCTCGGCGTCGTGCGCCTCGGCCTCGTCGGCCGGCGTCCACGACATGTCGACCTCGAGCCGGTACGAGCCCTCGAACGGGTGCGGCGGCGCGCCGCCCCACTCCTCGGGCGAGAGCATCGAGAGGTAGCGGACGCCGTCGGCGCGCCGGTAGAGGTGATAGACGTGGCCGGGCCGCTTCTTGAAGTTGCACGCCGCCCGGTGGAGCTCGCTGTCGCGCTGCGCGGCCTCGAGCACCTGGCGCGCCTGCTCCTGCAGCGCCCGGATCTGCCGGGCGATCTGCGCGAGCTTGCCGCCGGTGACCGCGCCGAGCAGCGCGTCGGCCTGCTGGATCTCCCGCGCCACGTCGACGAGCTCGTGCGGGGCGGAGAGCCGGCTCAGGGGGTACGGCGAGGTGCTGGCGGGGCCCTCGTGGCGGCCGCCGCCGTGCCTGGTGAAACCGTCGTCGCTCATGAGGAGACCCGGAGCTTAGTGCAGCGCGCGCCCGCGCTGTAGCGACCGCGACGCCGGGCGGCCGCCCCGCGCCGTCGCCGGCCGTCGCCGCGGCGGGCTCGTCCGGGCGCGCGCCCCCGTCACCGGCGCGCGCCCCCGTCACCGGCGCGCGCCTCCGTCACCGGCGCGCGCCGCCCGGGCGGTCGTCACGGGTCCGGGCACCCGTCCTCGTCCGCGACGCCGTCCTCGTCTTCCTTCTGCACGGGGCAGCGGTCCTCGTCGTCGAAGACGCCGTCCTCGTCGTTGTCCCCCTCGGGGCACCCGTCGTCGTCCTGGAAGCCGTCGCGGTCCTCCGCGAGCTCGCGGCACTGGTCGGCGTCGTCGTCCACGCCGTCCTCGTCGACGTCGTGGACGCGCGGGGTCCACGCGAGCGAGAGCACGCCGCGCAGCGGCGAGGTGCCGATGCCGCCGATCAGCGCGGTCTGTACGCCGCCGAGGAGCGAGAAGTCGCCGAGCGCGTAGCGCGCCGCGAGGCCGAGCTCCAGCGCGGCCATCTCCTCTCGCGCGAACGGCGCGACGGGCGAGAGCGGCAGGTGCCCGTGCGCCTCCAGGAAGAGCGTGGCGCGCCCCTCCGGATCGACGCCCAGGATCTGCGGCCGGAACGAGAGGCCAAGGCCGAAGGGGAGCTCGTGGCCGAAGACGGTGGGGCACGGATCGGCGCCGGCGGCGTCGATCGGCGTCGCGTGGCAGGCGAAGCGGGCCCGCTCGGCGCGGAGCTTGAGGCCGGCGGCGAGGTGCGCGCCGACCGCGATCAGGCGGTACTCGGCGAGGAGCCGGAGCTCGTTCGTGACGCTCCCCTCGCCCGCGTACGACGCCTCGTCGCCCGTGGGCAGCGTGAAGCGGTTGTGCAGGGCGAGCGCGAGGCCGCCGAGATCGCCGCCCGTGGGCTGGACGAGCGTGAGCTTGCCGACGAGGCCGAGATCGCCGAGCGCCTGCGCCGGGACCCACGTCGGGCCGAGCACGCGCGTCGCGTCGGACGTCGGCTCGTCGCCGGTCTGGTAGAGGACCACGGGCAGCGTGAGCCCGACGAGGAGGCGCCGCGCGATGCCGACGCCGGCCGCGAAGTCGGCGCTGACCTGGTGGCGGAGGACGTCGAAGCGGACGTCGTCCGACGCCGGGTCGCGGAGCACGATCGGCCGGAAGGCGTACGAGGCCCAGAGGCTCGCGCTCCACACGCCGGTGTCCGGGGTCGCGGCGGGCTCCAGGTAGATGCCGGCCCCGGGATCGATCGAGGCGCGGAACCCGCGGAGGTCCGCCGAGGGCTGGGCGGCGGCGAGCGAGGCCACGGAGGCGGCGAGCAGCGAGGTCAGGGCGAAGGCGCTCGGTCGCATGGCTGGAGGAGACTAATCCAGCGCAGGGGAAATTGGGCGCCCGTCGTCCGGCCGGGCCGGGCGCTCGACGCAGGGGCGACGCGGACGGCGGGCGCGCGCTGGAGCGAGGCGGCGGGCGCCCGCCGCTGACGACCGCGACGGCCGGCGGGGCGGGGCGCGCGGCATGCCCGAAACATCGCGTTCCGCTGCGGGTTGTGCGATAGCGGGGGCATGGACTCCATCCGGATCCGGGGCGGCAAGCCGCTCTCCGGCAAGATCCGCGTCAGCGGCGCGAAGAACGCGGCGCTGCCGATCCTCTGCGCGACGCTGCTCTCCGACGGCGAGAGCCTGCTCCGCAACGTCCCCGCGCTGCGCGACATCGACACGACCGCGGCGCTGCTCCGGTTCCTCGGCCGCAAGGTCGAGACCGCGCCGCCGCTCGTGAAGGTCGGCGCCGGCGACAACGTGCGGCCCGAGGCCCCGTACGAGCTCGTCAAGCAGATGCGGGCCAGCGTGATGGTCCTCGGCCCCCTGCTCGCGCGCTTCGGCCGCGCCAAGGTGTCGCTGCCCGGCGGCTGCCAGATCGGGACGCGCCCGGTCGATCAGCACCTGAAGGGGCTCGAGGCGCTCGGCGCGACGATCCGGCTGTCGCGCGGCTACATCGTCGCGGAGTGCAAGCGCCTCCGCGGCGCCGAGGTCGTGTTCGACCTGCCGACCGTGACCGGCACCGAGAACCTGATGATGGCCGCCGCGCTCGCCAAGGGGCGGACGACGCTCGTCAACTGCGCGCGCGAGCCCGAGGTCGAGGAGCTCGGCCGGGTGCTCAACAAGATGGGCGCGCGCGTGAGCGGGGCCGGCACGGACGTCATCCACATCGAGGGCGCGGACGAGCTGGAGCCGTTCGATCACGCGATCATCTCCGACCGGATCGAGGCCGGGACGTACATGGTCGCGGCGGCCGCGGCGGGCGGCGACGTGCTGATCGAGAACGCGCCGCTCGAGGACCTCGAGGCGGTCGCGGCCAAGCTGCGCCAGGCGGGCGTCGAGGTGGGCCGCGAGGGCGACTGCGTGCGCGTGCGCCGCGACCCCGAGCGGCCGCTGCGCGCCGTCGACGTCACGACCGCGCCGCACCCGGGCTTCCCGACGGACATGCAGGCGCAGTTCATGGTCCTGATGTGCCTCGCGCAGGGCACGTCGCGCATCGTCGAGACGATCTTCGAGAACCGCTTCATGCACGTCCCCGAGCTCGCGCGCATGGGGGCGCACATCGACGTGGACGGCCACACGGCGCACGTCCACGGCGGCGCGCCGCTGTCGGGCGCGACCGTGATGGCGACGGATCTGCGCGCGAGCGCCTCGCTCGTCATCGCGGGGCTCGTGACCGCCGAGGGCGAGACCGAGGTGCTGCGCGTCTATCACCTGGATCGCGGCTACGAGTTCATGGAGCGCAAGCTCGCGCAGCTCGGCGCCGACGCGGTCCGCGTCGAGGGGCGGGCCGGATGAAGAAGCCGCTCACGATCGCCGTGCCGAAGGGGCGGATCCTGAAGGATCTGATCCCGCTCGTGCAGCGCGCCGGGCTCGACAGCACGCCGCTCCAGGAGAACGACCGCCGCCTCGTGCGGCCGACGGCGGACGGCGCCTTCCGGTACGTGTTCCTGAAGCCGGACGACGTGCCGACCTACGTCGAGTACGGCGCCGCGGACCTCGGGGTCTCGGGCCGGGACACGCTCCTCGAGCGCCGCCACGACCTCTACACGCCGCTCGATCTCGGGATCGGCCGCTGCCGCCTCGTCGTGGCCGGCCCGGAGGACACGCCGATCCCCGATCTGCCGCGCGTCGCCACCAAGTACCCGCGGATCGCCGGCGACCACTTCGCGGGCAAGGGCGTGGTGGCGGAGATCATCCCCGTGCACGGCTCGGTGGAGCTCGCGCCGCTCGTCGGGCTCTCTCACCTCATCGTCGACATCGTCGAGACGGGCGCCACGCTGCGCGAGAACCGCCTCGAGGTGCTCGAGACGGTGACCGAGGTGAGCACCCTGCTCATCGCGAACCGCGCGTCGTACAAGCTGCGGAGCGACGACGTGCGCCCGCTCATCGAGCGCCTGCGGGCCGCGACGACCGGCGCGCAGAAGTGACGGCGAGCGCCGGCGGCGGTCCTCGCCGCCGGCAGGCCCGCCGCCGCCGGCCGGCTCGCTGCCCCCGGCCGGCTTGCGGATCAACGACAGACACCATCGGAGACATGGAGAGAGGAGGCCCCGCTGCTACCGCTGTTCGCCGCGCTTCCGGCCGATATCGATTTGTGGGTGGGAGGGGGGACCAGCGTGGTCGCGGGCGTGCACCGCGACCCGCCGGGGACCCACCGCTTCGACGCCCTCGCGCAGGCCGAGGTCGGGGTCCGGATCGCGAGCGATTCGCTCTACTTCCGGCTCGATCTCGACATGCAGGCCACCTCGGCGCCGCTCGGCCTGCCCGGGTTCGGCCTGCCGGGGTTCGTCTATCCCGAGTGGTCGCTGCCCGCGGAGGGGCTCAAGATCGGTCCTCCCGAGTGGGCGATGCTCCAGATCGGCCGGGAGGACTACCACCTCCGGCTCGGCATCATCACGCACGCGATTGGCATCGAGGACTGGGATAACTGGGTCAACTACTTCCCGACCTCCTCGACGATGATCAGCACCGTGCCGGGCCGGATGCTCGGCGTCGAGCCCGGGCTCGTCCTCGGCGAGGGCTACGAGGTCAACGTGTTCGGCGGCTTCGATCTCGACGTCGACGCGCCGACCTTCGGCGCCGGCCTGACCACGATGCAGGCGCTCTGGTCGACCTGGTCGGGCGTGGCGTTCTATCCGACGATCGATTTCTACTCGGCGGTCCTCGCCCTGGAGCTCTACCCGGCCGAGGAGCTGACGGTGTCGATCGACGGCAGCGTCGGGCTGGTCGGGATGGCGGACGACGTCGGTGCGGTGAAGCTGAAGCCCTGGGTCGGCGGCGAGATCATCGCCAACATCCTTCCCAAGGTGGCTATCCATCCGCTCGTCCGAGTCCAGGCTCTCCACGAGCCCGGGGGCGCCCTCTCGGCCTTCCTGTTCGCGCCCCAGCCGAGCGTGTCGGCGAGCGCCGGGCTCACCTACGCGCCGTTCGACGAGCTCAAGATCAGCCTCGAAGGCAAGGCGTCCCGGGTCGAGGACGACATCCTCCCCGGCCTGTTCGCCCTGGTGGCGCTCCGCCGGCCCGAGCCGCCGCCGTATGCCGCCAAGTGAGGAGACGGCGCGGCGCCGCGCTTTTCCATGAAACACATGAAACACTCGGGGTAGGGCCGGCTCGGCGGCCGGAGAGGCGGCCGAACGTCGCCGAGCGTTACCGATCGTTACCGGTCGTCACCTGAGCGGCCGCGCGATCAGCACGCGGCGTCCGTCGCCCTCTCATTCGCGTCTCGCCTGGGCCCACCCATGTGATAGGGTGGCGGCCCCTCTCATGAAAATCCACGAGTATCAAGGCAAGCAGGTCTTCGCCCGCTACGGGGTGCCGGTACCGAAAGGGGAGCCCGCTTTCCAGGCGAGCGAGGTCGCTCCGATCGCCGATCGGCTGATCGCGCAGACCGGGAACCCGGTCGTCGTCGTGAAGGCGCAGATCCACGCGGGCGGCCGCGGCAAGGGCGGCGGCGTCAAGGTCGCGAAGGGCGGCAGCGCGGAGGCGGCCGCCCTCGCCGACAAGATCCTCGGCATGCAGCTCGTCACGAAGCAGACGGGCCCCGAGGGGCAGAAGGTCCGGCGGCTCTACATCGAGCAGGGCCTCGACATCGCGCGCGAGCTCTACTTCGCGATGCTCGTCGACCGCGAGCGCCGCCGCATCGCGGTGATCGCGTCGACCGAGGGCGGCATGGACATCGAGGAGGTCGCCCACAGCACGCCGGAGAAGATCTTCAAGCTCTTCATCGATCCGGTGCTCGGCCTCGCCCCGTACCAGGGCCGGCAGCTCGCGATCGCGCTCGGGCTCACCGCGAAGGAGACGCAGCGCCAGTTCCTCAAGCTCGTGGCCTCGCTCTACGCGTGCTTCACCGCGGAGGACTGCTCGCTGCTCGAGATCAACCCGCTCGTCGTGACCCGCTCCGGGGACATCTTCGCGCTCGACGCGAAGGTGAGCTTCGACGACAACGCCGAGTTCCGGCACCCCGAGTGGAACGAGATGCGGGACGTCGACGAGGAGGATCCCGTCGAGCTCCAGGCGAAGCGGGCCGGGCTCTCCTACGTCTCGCTCGACGGCGACATCGGCTGCCTCGTGAACGGCGCCGGGCTCGCGATGGCGACGATGGATATCATCCTGCACTACGGCGGCAGGCCGGCGAACTTCCTCGACGTCGGCGGCGGCGCCTCGCAGGAGCAGGTCAAGACCGCGTTCCAGATCATCCTGCGGAGCGATCGGGTCCGCGGCATCTTCGTGAACATCTTCGGCGGCATCATGCGCTGCGACGTGGTGGCGGCCGGGGTCGTCGCCGCGGCGAAGGAGCTCGGGCTCAAGGTGCCTCTCGTCGTGCGCCTCGAGGGGACCAACGTCGAGGCCGGCCGCAAGCTGCTCGACGAGAGCGGCCTGACCATCCAGTCGGCGAGCTCCATGGCCGACGGCGCGCAGAAGATCGTCGCCGCCACGCGCGGCGGCAAGGCCCAGACTGGCGCCTAGGGCGCCCGCGAGCACCGAGCCTCGAACCCAGTTGAGCAGCGAGCGACCGGCGATGGCCGGGCTCCTGTCCACGTTGAAGGTAGAGTAATCAAGCGATGAGCATCCTCGTCAACAAGGACACGCGGGTCGTCTTCCAGGGCATCACGGGCGCCTACGGCTCGCAGCACGCCCGCGCCTGCATCGAGTACGGGACGAAGGTCGTCGCCGGCGTGACGCCCGGCCGCGGCGGCCAGCGCTTCGAAGACAAGGTGCCGATCTTCGACACGGTCGAGCAGGCCGTGCGCAACGAGGGTGCCGAGGTCTCGTGCATCTTCGTGCCGCCCGTCGGCGCGGCGGACGCGATCACGGAGGCGGTCGACGCGGGCTGCCGGCTCGTCATCTGCATCACCGACGGCGTGCCGGTGCTCGACATGGTGCGGGTGCGTCGCTTCCTCGAGGGCAAGCCGGCGCGCCTCATCGGGCCGAACTGTCCCGGGGTGATCACGCCCGGCGAGTGCAAGATCGGGATCATGCCGGGCCACATCCACAAGAAGGGGCACATCGGCGTCCTCTCCCGCTCGGGCACGCTGACCTACGAGGCGGTCGGTCAGCTCAGCGCGCTCGGGATCGGCCAGTCGAGCTGCGTGGGTATCGGCGGCGATCCGGTCGGCGGGATGGACTTCATCGACGTGCTCGAGCTGTTCAACCAGGATCCCGACACGCACGGGGTCGTGCTGATCGGCGAGATCGGCGGGACGGCGGAGCAGCGCGCGGCGGCGTGGATCAAGCAGAACATGAAGAAGCCGGTCGCGGCGTTCATCGCGGGCCGCGCGGCGCCTCCGGGCAAGCGCATGGGCCACGCGGGCGCGATCATCGCGGGCGGCGAGGGCACGGCGGCCGAGAAGATCGCGGCGCTCGAGGCGGCGGGGGCCAAGGTGGCGGCCACGCCGGCCGAGATGG
Source organism: Sorangium sp. So ce1335 (assembly GCF_051521615.1). Taxonomy (NCBI): domain Bacteria; kingdom Pseudomonadati; phylum Myxococcota; order Polyangiales; family Polyangiaceae; genus Sorangium; species Sorangium sp. So ce1335. The sequence continues at coordinate 12,721,896 of NZ_CP150363.1, read as the reverse complement.
GTGTCGCGATGCAGGCGGCGCTCGCGGCGGCGCGCTAGGACTTCCGGCAGGGGGCGGCGCTCGAGGCTGGGCTTGTCACACAGGCCCTGCCGAGCCGCCCGACGCGTGGCGCTTCTACCCAGCTCGGGTATCGGCTGTCGCACGAGGCGCTAAAGCCTTCTCACGCGGCCTGTCCGGTCACGTAGAAAAGCCATCGAGCTGTATCGTCCGCCGCTCCGCCGAGCTCCGCATCGCGGCCTCGACGATGCGGATCACGTCGCGCGACGCCTCGGCGCGGACCGGCGGCGGGGCCCCGTCGAGGATCGCGGCCGCGATGCCCTCGTAGTAGGCCTCGTAGGCGCCGGGCAGGCTCTCGATCGTGCGGCGCTCGCCGTCGGCCGTCACCAGCGTGCCGAACCAGCGCGGGTCCTCTCGCCCCCACTCCGGCATGCCGGGGCGCTTGCCCGCCTTGAGGGCATCCTCCTGGCCGTCGATGCCGTACTTGAGGAAGCTCCCGCCGTCGCCGTGGACCGCGAAGCGCGGGCCCGGCTCGCGCACGAGCGTCGACGAGCGGACGATCACCCGGCGCCGGCCGTAGTCGAGCGTGAGGTGGAAATAGTCGACGGCGCGCGCCTCGGGCCGCTGCGTCAGGACGTCGGCGGTGACCGCGCGCGGCGGGCCGAAGAGCGCGAGGGCCTGGTCGATCAGGTGCGCGCCGAGGTCGTACAGGATCCCCGAGCCGGGGGCCTGCTGCTCCCGCCAGCCCGGCTTGATCGCGGGGCGGAAACGGTCGAAGTGCGCCTCGTACGAGGCCACCTCGCCGAGCAGGCCCTGCTCGATGCAGTGGCGCACGGTGAGGAAGTCCGCGTCCCATCGGCGGTTCTGGAAGACCGACAGGAGCCGGCCCTTTCGCGCGGCAAGGGCGATGAGCTCGTCCGCTTCGGCGCTCGTGTTCGTGAACGGCTTGTCGACGACCACGTGCTTGCCCGCCTCGAGCGCCGCGCGCGCGAGCGGGAAGTGCGTCTCGTTGGGCGACGCGATGACCACGAGGTCGATCCCGGGCTCGGCGATCAGCACCTCGGGCGTCGGGTGCACGGCGACGCCCGAGTGGTCGGTCATGACCTGGCCCTCCCGTCGGGTCGCGATGGCCGCGAGGCGCAGACGAGGAACGGACCGGATCAGCGGGGCGTGAAAGACGGCGCCGGCGAGGCCGTAACCGATGAGGCCGACATAGACGCGCTGGGACATGGCAGGGCGGGCTCGCCGCGGACGCTAGCCCGAAGGGGCGCCGAGGGGAAGCCCGGCGCCACGGCCGCCCACGGCCGCCGCGATGCGCGCGTCGGAGGCTCGCGGGCCGCCCGGCACGTCCGCGTCGCTCGCGATCGCGTCAGGCGAGCCACCGAGAGAAGTGGTCACTAGGCATCCGATGTCGTCGCACATGACCCACATCGCCGCGACGCGAGAGGGTTCGTACAGACGCGGCAGAGCGCTTGCGATAGCCTCCTCGGTTCGGAGGCTTGTGATGAACTCCAGGAGCGTACTTTCCGTCGTCGCGCTGACCACTTTGCTCGCCGGCAGCCCCTTTGCGGCAGGGTGCAAGACAGCCGCGGAGGCCAGCGTGACCGAGGAGTCGGTCGAGGCGGTCCCGGTGGCGCTCGAAGAGCCGCTGACCGAGGAGCACGACGGCGGCTCCGTGGGGTGGGACATCGCGCCCGACGGCACCGTGAAGGCCATCGTCAAGACGGCAGACGGCAAGCCGATCGACAAGGACGTGAGCGGTACGCTGACCTGGAAAGGGCCGAACGGCGACGCGCAGGTCCCGCTCACGCTCGACGCGAAGACAGGGCTCCTGATCGCGGCCGGGCCCAGGCTCGAGGCCGACCTCACCGAGGTGAAGTACAACGTCGTCGTCTCCGGGAACCCGTGGAACGGCACGCTCCACGTGCCCGCCGGGGGCACGAGGGTCATCGTCGAGGGCGCGAAGAAGGCCGAGAAGCGGCCTGTCCCGCCGGGCAAGACAGGCCCGAACGGCGGGGTCATCCAGGTGGTCGGCGACGACATCATCGAGGTCGTCGCCGACAAGACCTCTGGCCAGGTCAGGGTGTATGTCCTCGACGCGAACTTCAAGCCGGTTCCCATCGGCGACCGCAAGATCAAGCTCGGCTTCGTCGGGTCGGGCTCCGAGCTCATCGTGCTGACCCCCGGCCCTGGCGGCCTCTACGGCGTCGGCACGATCGGCGCGAAGGTGAACCCCGTGAAGCTCACGGTGGTCGTGGCGCACCCGACCCACGCCGACGTGGTGCTCGTCGGGTATCGCCCGGGCGTGCACGTCGTCGTCGGGCCGAGCGCGCCGTCCCTGAACGTCGTCGTTGCGACGACGTGGAACGTGGGCGTGAAGGTGAAGACGGCTCCAGGTCCAGGCGTGGTGGTGATCCACGATGACGACGACGACGACGGGCGACCGGTCCACATCCACGTGCACGGCAAGCACAAGGGCAAGCACAAGCACAAGCACCACAAGCACCACCACCACCACTAGGGCCCTCGCGCGGCGCTGGGCGAGCTCCCTCACCGCCGAGGTCGACGCCGCCTCGCTCGCCGTCTTCCGCATCGGCTACGGCGCCCTGATCGCGTGGGAGGTCGTCCGGTACGCCGCCCACGATCGCATCTACCGTTATTACATCGAGCCGAGCTTCTTCTTCGGCTTCGTGCCCTTCATCCGCCCCTGGGGCGGGGCGGGGATGTACTGGCACTTTGCCGCGCTCTTCGTCCTCGCGCTCCTCTGCGCCGCCGGGCTCTTCTACCGGGTGAGCGCCGCGCTCCTCTGCGCCGCGCTCACGTATGTCTTCCTCCTCGACAAGGCGCAGTACCTCAACCACCTGTATCTCCTCTGCCTGCTCGGCCTGCTGCTCGCCGTCGCCCCGGCGCACCGCGCGCTCTCGCTGGATCTATTCCGCGCGCGGCGCGCCGCGCCGTCCAGCGCGCCGGCCGAGACGGTGCCCCGCTATCATGTCTTTGCGCTGCAGGCGCAGATCGCCATCGTCTACTTCTACGGCGGCGTCGCGAAGCTGAACGGCGACTGGCTCCGCGGGCAGCCACTCACGATGTGGCTCGCCGAGCGCGCCGACGCGCCGCTCGTCGGGCCGCTGCTCGCCACGCCGGCAGCGGGGCTCGCGCTCTCGTACGCAGGGCTGCTCATCGACCTGTCGATGGGCTTTTTGCTCTTCGCTCGACGCACCTTCCCGATCGGCGCGGCGCTCGCCGTCGCGTTCAACCTCAGCAACGCTTTCCTGTTCAAGATCGGGATCTTCCCCTACGCGATGATCGCCGCGCTCGCGCTCTTCGGAGACCCGTCGTGGCCGAGGCGGCGGCTGCCCTTCCTCTTCGCGCCCACGGCAGCGGACCGCGCGGGCGGCGACGCCCCCGCCCCCTCGCCCCCGGCGCCGCGGAGGGCCCTGCCGCTCGCGCTGCTGCACGCCTATCTCCTGATCCACCTCCTCGTGCCGCTCCGCCACTGGGCCTATCCGGGCGACGTGGCCTGGAACGAGGCCGGACACCGCTTCTCGTGGCGCATGAAGCTGCGCGACAAGAACGTGAGCGAGCTCGACGTCCACGTGCTGGATCCGAGGACCGGCGTGCGCGAGTCGCTCGACCTCGGAGAGTGGCTCACCGATCGGCAGCTCGGCGAGATGTGCGCCCGGCCCGACATGATCGTCGACTTCGCGCATCACGTGGCCGACCGCTTCCAGGAGGACTTCGGCGTCCGGCCGATCGTCACGGCCACGGTCATGGCCTCGCTGAACGGCGGGCCCTTCCGCGACCTCGTCGACCCGACGCTCGATCTGGCGTCGCAGCCGACAGGGCTCCTTGCGGTCGTGCGCCCCCCCTGGCGCCAGCGCGCAGCGCGCTGACGGTCGCGGCGCTCAGCGCCAGCACGGCGCCGATACCGAGGCCGAGGCGCGGCGCGGCATCGATCGGCGTGAGCGTGAAGAGCACGGTCATGACGACAGCGCCCGCCGTCTGGCCGGCCAGCCGCGCCGTGCCCTGCATGCCGCCCGCGGCGGCGCTCCGCGCGCGCGGCGCAGCGAGGAACATGTTGCGGTTGTTCGGCACCTGGAACAGGCCAAAGCCCGCGCCGCACAGCGCCACGAACGGCACCAGCGAGAGCGCGCTGCCGCGCGCCGGCAACAGCGCGAGCGCAGCGAGCCCCAGCGCGAGACACACCGCGCCCGTCGCGCACAGCCAGGCCGTCGAGATGCGGCTGGCGAGCCGGCCCGCGACGGGCGCCACGATGGCCACGCTCAGCGGCCAGGGCGTGAGCATGAGCCCGGTGGTCAGCGCCCCTTGGCCAAAGCTGTGCCGCAAATAGAAGGGCAGCGCGACCAGCGCGGAGGCCTGCCCCGCGAAGCACGCGACCGACGCGATCACGGAGACGCGAAACGAGCGGCTGCGCAGCAGGTCGAGCGGCCAGAGGGGCGCCTCCTTCGGCAGCTCGCGGCGGAGCAACAGCGTCGCGCTCAGGACCGACGCGGCGAGCCAGGAGGCCCCGAGCGCAGGCTCCGCCGGCAGCAGCTCCGCGCCCGCGATCAACGCGCCGAAGGCCCCCGCGTTCAGCGCCATGCTGGTCGCGTCCAGCGCTCGCGCCGTGCCGGGGACAACGGGGAGACCGCGCGTGGCGAGCAGCACCGCCCCGCCGAGCGGAAGGTTGACGGCGAACAGCCAGGGCCAGCTCGCGCTGGAGAGCAGCGCGGCGCCGACCGTGGGCGCTGCGGCCGAGGACAGCGCCACCGTGAGCGCGTTCCAGCCGATGGCGGCTGCCAGCTGCGCCTGCGGGACCACGAAGCGCAGCAGCGCCACGCCGAGCGCCATCACGGCGGCGCCCCCGAGCCCCTGCAAGAAGCGCGCGGCGACCAGCCAGTGGAGCGATGGCGCCAGCGCACACAGCGCCGACGCGCCCGTGAACAGCCCGACGCCTGCCGTGAACACGGCGCGATAGCCCAGGCTCTCGCCCAGCGCGGCGCACGGCAACAGCGCCATCACCAGCCCGAGCTGGTAGGCGCTGACGACGCGCACCGACACGGCGGGCGTCACCTGGAACGCGTGCGCCAGCGCAGGCAGCGCCACGTTGGCGATGCCCGCGGAGAGCACCACCAGCACCATGGCCGCGAGCACGCACGCAATCGCCTCCGTGCGCGCCGGGCGCTGCGCGCCGAAAGCCGCCAGATCGGACCCCTCGCTCGGCAGGTGCGCGTCCGCGACCGAGGCGCGCAGCGCCGTCATGGCCCCACCGTCCAGACGCCGTCGCGCTCGACATAGCGGGTCACGCGCCGCGCGACCTGATCTTCCCGCTTGAGATCGCGCTCGGTGAAGCGGAACAGCAGCGCCGGGCCGGCGACACAGCGCGTGTCGTGGATGTCTCCCGGCAAGAACAGCTGCGCCTGCCCGGCGCGCAGCAGCGTCTCGTCCCGCTTGACCAGCGCGACGCCGGCGCCGGTCTCGACGCGCGCGTAGGTCGACATCGCGATCTCTCCGCGCTGCAGCGCGTAGATCACCCAGCCGCGACCGTGATCATGCGGCGGGCGGTAGAGCCCGGCCTGCTCGGTGTGGGCCAGCAGCACGAAGCCGTGCTCCGCGTCCCGGTGGAGCTCCGTGGACGCGGGCGCCTCCTCGTGCAGCGCCGCGAGCCAGGGCTCGGTGGCGCGCGCCTTCGCCAGCTCTTCCAGGTGAAGGCGGCAGCTGGCGACCAGATCGCTGCTGAGCGGTCCCCAGCTGGCGCGGGTGCGATGGATGAACAGTTCAAGGGCGTTCTCGGTCATGCGCGGCCTCCGGCTCGGCTCGAATCGACGTGATCCGAGCTTCGACGTCCAAGCTAGGGCGCCGGCACGGGTTGCGGAACGCGCAACGATCACAACAACTCTTTGCGTTTGACGCCATGTCCCGCGCCGGCCTCGGTTAGCCTGGCGGCATGGCGCTGCCTGATCTGAACCTGCTCGTGACGCTCGACGTGCTGCTCGCGGAGGGCAGCGTCACCGGCGCGGCCCGACGCCTGCGCCTGAGCCCCTCGGCGATGAGCCGGGCGCTCGCGCGCTTGCGGGAGACCCTGGGCGACCCCCTGCTGGTGCGCGCCGGACGCGGCCTTGTGCCGACCCCACGCGCGCTCGAGCTGCGCGAGCGCGTGAGCCACCTGGTGCAGGGCGCCGAGGCCATCCTGCGCCCGGCCGAGAAGCTCGACCTGAAGCGCCTGGTGCGCACCTTCACGCTGCGCACCAGCGAGGGCTTCGTCGAGAGCTTCGGTCCAGCCCTGATCGCGCGCACCGGCGCCCAGGCGCCAGGCGTCCGGCTGTGCTTCGTGTCCAAGCCCGACAAGGACAGCGCGCCGCTGCGCGCTGGTGCCGTCGACCTCGAGACGGGCGTCGTCGACGAAGACACAGGCCCCGAGCTGCGCACCCAGGCGCTCTTCCGCGACCGCTTCGTCGGGGTCGTGCGCAGCGGCCACCCCCTCAGCCGCGCGAGGATCACGCCCGCGCGCTACGCGGCCGGACGCCACGTCGTGTTCTCGCGGCGCGGCATGGCCAAGGGGCGCATCGACGAGAACCTGGCCGCGCTCGGGCTGGCGCGCGAGGTGGTGACCATCGTCGGCGGGTTCGCTACCGCGATCGCCCTGGCGCGCGCGACCGACCTGATCGCCACCGTCCCGGAGCACCACACCCGGAGCCTGCGCGACGGCCTGTTCAGCTTCGCGCTGCCCTTCGCTGCGCCCGAGATCACCGTCTCGTTGCTGTGGCACCCGAGGCTGGACGCAGACCCCGCCCACCGTTGGTTGCGCGACAGCTTGCGGGAGGTCGTGGCCGGCGGGGAAGAGACGGCGGTTAGGAACGGGCGTGCTGGGCAGCGCCGCGCGCCGCGGAGGAGGCGAAGCGGCTAGATGGGCCTCACCAGCTTCCGCCGGGCCGCGCTCTCTGGCTCCGCCGCCGCTACGGCGACGCCTGCTTGTCCTCGCAGCGGCCCAGCACGAAGATCCCGCAGACGCGCTCGTCCACGAGGCACTGCTGCCCTTCGGGGCACTGCGACGGGTCGAGCACGGCCGGGTCGCACGGCCGCGAGCAGAACGGCGGCGGCCCCTTCGGGGCGTCGTAGGCGCCGTTGCCGTCGCGGTCCAGGAAGATGGGGTTCGTGATCGCGTACGGCGCCACCGGGTACCAGTCCGGGACCGGCGGCGACGCCGTGAAGAACCGCGAGAGCGCCTCGACCTGCGTGAAGGCGAGGCTCGCCACCCGGGGGAGCTGGAGCTCGCCGAACGACACGGGCAGCGCGACCGGCGTGAGGAGGTTCTCGTCGCGCAGCCCCATCGCCACCACGACGACCCAGCCGTCCGTCGCCGGCGCCGGCAGCGCGAGCCGCGCGTCGACGTCCACGATCGCCGACGGCCCCGATGACGGCTCGAGCACCTCGACGAGCCGCCCGCTCACGTACACCTCGACGCGATCCACGCCGAACCAGCTCGCCGTCTCGATCCGCAGGTCGAGCGGCACCGTGTCGCCCTCCACGCGCGCCACGCCGCCGAACGTCGCGCCGCCCACGCTCGCTCGGACGAACGGGCCATACGTCGCGAACGCGCTGCCCGCGCGCAGCGACGCCGTGGCCTCGGCGAGATCGATCGCCGCCGGCTGGTCGGTCCGCGCGCGGAAGTACGTGCGCGGAAAGCCCGGCTCCAGCGAGGCGCCGTGGCCATCGCTGCTCCCTACCTGCGTCGGCGAGAAGCCGTAGTCGAGGTAGCGGAACAGGTCATCGACCTGGCCCGCGTGGAAGGTGCACGGCCGATCCGCGTCCTCGGGCGGCACCGCGCCGCCCTCCCCTCCCAGGCAGAGCGCCTCCCCGTCGGCCGCGCTCCTGTCGAAGTCCCAGACGGCGTCCTGCTCCTCGGGCGTCCTCGTCAGGATCCGCTTGGTCACGCTCCAGGCGAGCGCCGAGCGGGCGCGCTGCTGGCACACCGCGTACCGCTCGCCGGGCCTGCACGCCGGCAGCGCGAGCTCGGCGCACGCCGCGCGGAGCGCCGCCTCGTCCTCCGCGGCGTCGATCCGCGACAGGCAGCGGTTGAAGTCGACGACCTCCTGCACCGTGGGGGTCCGCAGCAGATCGAACCGCTTCGCGTTGAACACCTCCATCGCGTCGAAGTCGCAGCTCCCCACCTGGAACAGCGGGTTGCTCGCCTCGAGCGTGGGGATCGTCCGGTGGAGCGTGAAGGGATCGACCCCGAGCTGGTCGATGTACCCGATGAACCCGTCGCGCGGGTGCGCGACGATCACGAGCGCGTCCTCGCCGTCGGCCGCCGTCCCGCGGACGCCCTCGATCACGTCCCCGCCCGCGCGGCAGACCCAGTCGAAGACGCCGTGATCCGGCGCCGCGAGCTCGTCATAGCGGAGCGGGAAGCCGATGAAGTGCCCGAGCTCGAGCGTCGAGACCTCGGCGCCGACCGCCGTCTTCAGGTGCGGCTCGAGCATAAGCTTCCGCGCCGCGGGCTCGAGATCCGTGTGCACGTCGTGATCGGTCGCCACCGCGATCTCGAGCCCCTCGACGACCGCCGACGTCACCCGCTCCTCGAGCGCCATGCCGCTGTCGAAGCTCGGGCGCTGGTGCAGGTGCATGTCGATCGACATCCACCCCGTCGAGTCGACCTCCCGCGGCACGAGCGCCTCGATCCGGCGCGCCTCCCCGGCGCGCAGCTCGATGTCGGGCACCTCGAACCGGCCGAACTCGGGCCCGCGCGTGACGAGCACGCGGTAGCGGCCGGGCTCGATCTCCACCGAGCCCTCGCCCGTCGCCGACCGCTCGATCTCCCGGACGCCGCTGCCGAGGCGGCCGTGGCCCAGGTAGACGCGCCGCAGGCCGTCGCCCTCGCGCGGCTGCCCCGCGGCGTCGAGCGCGACGAACGTCAGCTTGGCCGGCGCGAGGCGGCCGCCCTCGTCGACGACCCGGTACGCGACGCGCGCCGGGCTCGGCAGCTCCGCCGACGCCGTCGCCGTGGCCCCGGCGCCGATCGCCACGCGGATCGGCGCGGACACCGCCGTGCCGCCCGGGCTCTCCGCGACGAGCAGGTAGCCGCCGGGCGCGAGCCGCGCGCTGAAGTCGCCGTCCTCCACCGGATCGAGCCCGCGATCGGCGTCGATGGAGCTGAGCAGCCCCACGTCGCCCGAGCGCGCGAGGTTCGCCTCGACCAGCGCGTCGACGCTCGCGAAGACGACGCCAGGGTCGGGGTCGCGGAAGACGTGGACGCGCGCGTTCGGCACGGGCTCGCCCGTCGATCGCCACCGCACGGCGCCCTCGAGCGCGCCGGTCGGCGTGCCGCGGGCGTCGTGCACCACCTCGGCGACGCTCGCGATGTCGCCCTCGCCCACCGCGAAGTAACGCTCGTAGGTGAACGACCGCTTGCTGTCGCACGCCGCGTCGTCCGACGCGCCGGCGAGGCAGCTCCGGCCGGCGCTCAGGAACGCGGTGGCCGCGCTCGTGAAGACGGGGACGTTCACCGCGGTGGGCGCGCCGCCCGGGGCCGCCTTCGTGAAGTAGCCGTAGCTGACGTCGCCGCCCGCCGCGGCGACGAAGTCGAAGCTGAGCGGCCGCTGGAACGTGTCCCGACCGGCAAAGAGCGCGTCGAACACCGCCCGCTCCTCGTCGAACCCGATGCCGGGGCCGAAGATGTCGTTCTGGTTGCCGAAGAAGACGAAATCGCCGGCGACGATCCCGCCCTTCCGCTCGGGGTCGTTGTTGCGGTCGTCGCCGAGGATGCCCCGGAAGATGTCCTCGGGCCCCGTGTAGTTGTCGAGCGAGAGCGGCTCGCCGCACGCGCACACCGGACAGCCGTCGTCGCCGGCCGCGAGGCCGTCCTCGCACTCGAGCGCGCACGAGGCGACGCTCGGGCACCCGATCGCCCTGTCGGGCAGGAGCAGCGTCGTGCGGATCGTCACGAACCGCTCGCCGGGGCGGAGGATGTAGTCGGTGCGGAAGCGCAGCTCCGGCTTGAGGCCGTCGAACAGCAGGCCGAGCAGGTCCTCCTGCGTCCTCAGCACGCCGAGCGCGTGGAAGAGGAACCCGCCGTCGCCCTCGACGCGGACGATCGCCTCCTGCCCGTCGGAGCCGTCCTTCACCACGAGGACCTCGGTGGCGCCCGGGTCGGGCACGAGCAGGTTGGCGACAGGGAACGACTCGGCGAAGCGGTCGCGGCCCGACGCGCTCGCGAAGCGCGGATCGGGCCGGCGCAGGTCGGCGTCGACGAGCGAGCCGCCGTAGACCCCCGGCCCGGGCGAATGGCGGGGGCCGAGGATGGCGACGCGGATCTCGTCGTTTTCCAGAAGGAAATCGCCCACATCGGCCATCGCGACGGGGCCGCCGACGAGCTCGAAGCGGTTCTCGATCGTCTTGGCGCGCAGGAGGCTCGGCGACTCGCAGCCGGCCGATCCGGCGAGGGCGGCGCCGCCGGCGAGGCCGAGCAGCGCGAGCAGGGCGGGGGCGGTGCGGCGGGTTCGCATGGCGGCCGCTACAGGTTGAGCTGGAGCTGCAGCGCCACGGCGTCGTTCTCGAGCGCGACGCCGTGGGCCTCCTGCCGGTGGGTGAAGTCGGCCTGCGCCTTGAGGACGTTGTCGATGAAGTGGTAGCTCGCGCCGGCGGTGAGGGCCCAGCCGTCGGTCTCGTCCGAGAGGTCGAGGTTGGGGTCGAGCCACTCGAAGCGCGCGCTCACGCCGAGCTTGATGCGCCGCACGAAGTAGCCGACCTCGCCGACGAGGCCGAGCGACGTGACGGGGGCGAGCTGGCCTGTCGGCTGCGTCGGCGCGCTCTCCGGATCGCTCTGGTTCCAGAGCAGCTCGACGAGCGCGTGCGCGCCCGCGGCGTGCAGCAGGACGTCGGCGCCGACGCCGTGGATGTCGCGCGTGCCGCCGTCGCTGAAGAAGTAGCTCGCGCCCGCGCCGAGGCGGGGGCGCGCGGCGGCGAGGTCCTGGATGGAGCGCGGCATGGGGCCGAGCGGCTCGGTGGCGAGGCGCGCGACGTAGGCGATGTTGTCGAAGCGGTTGCCGAAGCTCGCGGCGTTCTCGACATAACCGGCGAAGAACTGATCCGAGCGCTGGAACCCGTTGAACATGCCGGCGAAGTAGCTGAACGCCCGGTCGTGGAAGTGCCCCTCGACGTGGAGGCCGACCTGGCGGAAGGGCGCCATGGCGCGCACGGCGAGGGGCCGCTCGATGAGCGCGCCCTCGCCGGCGCCCGTCATCGCGGAGCGGCTGAACGGCACGTCGTGCGCGCCGAAGTAGAGGTGCGCGAACGGGAAGTGGGCGTAGCCGATCCACGCCTCGGACAGCCGCGCCGAGGCGTCCTCGCCCGCGGCGAGCTCGCCCGCGACGGCGAACGGCACGTACCCGGCGAGCGTGCCAGCGAAGCCGACCCGGGCGCGCCGCACGCGGAACCCCTGCCCCTCGGCGACGTCGCCCGCCTGCAGGAAGGCGTCGTCGCCCGCGTACGGCACGGCCTGCGCCTGGACGAGCACGAGCGGCGCGAGGAGGAGCCGGCCGACGCTGAGCTGGAACGGCGGCCCGGAGGCGCCGTCGGCCGCCGGCGCGGCGTCGGAGCCGGCGGGCGCCGGCGCGGCCGCGGCGGCGGGCGGCGCGGTGCCGCCGGGCGGGAGCGCGGGGGCGGCGGGCGGCAGGGCGGCGCCGGCGTGAGGGAGCGCGGCGCCGGGGGACGGCAGCGCGGCGCCAGACGGCGCGGCCCCGGAGGGCGCGGCGCCGGGCGGCGACGCTGCGGGCGCTGACGGCGCGGACGCAGGCGGCGTGGCCGCGCCCGGAGCGGCCGCAGCAGGGTTCGTCGCCGGGCCCTCCGGGACGGCCGGCGCGGCGGGCGGCAGCAGCGGGAGCGGGTCGGCGGCAGGAGGCTGGACCGGCAGCGGCTGGACGGGCTGCGCGCCGGCCGGCGCACACAGGAGCGCCGCCGCCAGGAGCGCAGCGGCGGCCGCGCCGCTCCCCGCCGCGCCACCCGCGCGGCAGCGCGCCCTGGCACACCGAGCGTGCGCGCCGCGACGACTCGAAGAGCAAGGTGTCATCGGCATCCGTGGCGGCCGGCGGCAGCGGTGGAATCGCTGCGAGAGCAGCAGCGGCGCCGCAGGCAGGCGCAGCCCGTGTATCCAGGGTTCGACGGGGAGTCAACGCGCCGCCTCGCGCCGGGCGTGTTGCCCTTTCCGGCATCTCGCGTTCCGCGTACACTCGTCGTTGCCGATACCCGCGGCGATCGACGTCGATCGCCGCCCGTTCCCGATGGCGGGGCTCGCCCCGCCGCCGCGCTGGAGGCCGGCGTGCCCGGCGTCCTGTGCGGTCAACCTCTCGCTGGATGTTCATCAGCCGCGCCGAGGCGCGCAGAGGAGGTGGCGAATGAGGGTGTGCAGGAGGGCGCTCGGCGCTGCCGTGGTGGTGCTCGCGGCGCTCGTCGCGCCGGAGACGGTGCGGGCGCAGGAGGTCGTGCAGACGGCCTTGTCGCCGCCCGCGGCTCTGGCCGCCTCGACGGACGCCGAGGCGCGGTTCGAGGCGCGGGCCCGCGCGCTCGTGGCGGAGCTCCAGCCCGCGCAGCTTGGCAGGACCTGGGCGCGCGTCGTCGACGATGCGCTGCGGCGCCTGACCGACCTGCCGTCGGCGGCGGTCGCGCCGCCGCCGTCGTCGGACCTGCTCGTGATCCCGGAGTCGCCGGTGATGGTCGAGGGCCCAGCCGCCGAGGACGAGGAGGCGGGCCCGACGCTCGTGCTCGGCTCGATCCGCATCACGTTCGCGCCGGTCGTGGTGCCGGCGTCTCCGGTGATCGAGAGCGAGCGCGGTGATCAGGCGATCCTGCCCGGGGCCGTGGCGCGGCTGCCGTGGTTGATCCCCTGATCGAGGTCTGGCTGGGCGGGAAGGAGCCCTGTGCGAGCCACTTCCCTCCCCTGGGCCCGCGGCGAGCTACGGCGCGCTGCTCGCGCCGCGGCTCAGCACGTCGAGGTAGCTGTGTAGCCCGCGGATGTGGTTCCCGCCGTCGACGAGGATCGACTCCCCGGTGATCCAGCGGGCGTCCTCGCTGCAGAGGAAGGAGACCACGGGCGCCACGTCGTCGGTCTCGCCGATGCGCCCGAGCGGCGTGCGCTGGGTGAACTCCTCGGCAGACGGCCCCCTCGTGAGCCCGACGGCATCGGCGAGCGGCGTGCGGATGAGCCCCGGCGCGACCACGTTGACCCGGATGCCGTGGCGCCCGAGCTCGGAGGCGGCGACCTTGGAGAGCTGAGCGAGGCCGGCCTTGGCGGCGCAGTAGTGCGCCAGCCCGTCGGTCGCCGCCGCCTGGTTCAGCGAGGAGATGTTGACGAAGGCGCCCGGCTTGCCCGCGGCGATGAGCTCGCGCGCGACCGCCTTCATGAAGAGAAAGGGGCCCTTCAGGTCGACGGCGACGACATGCTCGAAGTCTTCCTCTGGCATGTCCACGATGGCTGAGAGCGTCGCGGTGCCGGCGTTGTTGACGAGGATGCCGGGCGGCCCGAACGCGGCCTTCGCCGCCTCCACGCCGCGCGCCACGTCCTCGGCGCGGGACACGTCCCCCGCGAACGCGCGCGCCCGCGCCCGCCCCTCGGCGGCACGATTCAAGGTCTCCGCCGCCGCCTCGACCTTCGCCGCCGTCCGGCCGAACAGCAGCACGTTCGCGCCGTCGCGAAGCAAGCGCGCCGCGATCCCGAGACCGATTCCCTGTCCGCCCCCGGTCACGATTGCACAGCTCGAGATAAGCTTCATACGCCTCCTGGCGCACGCAGCGTACAGGATCGGCGCGCGGGGAGGCTGCGTTGTCGTCCGCGCAGCAGCGCGCCCGTGCTCTCCGGCGAGCTCACAAGAACAGTCCGCTGTGACTAGAACGACCAACGGGCCGAAGCCGCTCGAAAGAGCAGAACGTCGAACCGCCAAGGCGCCAGAGACGCCATGATCTTGTCCTCTTCCTGGCGCTCCTGGCGTCCTTGGCGGTTCGTTTCGGGTCGATCAACGTGAGGGCCCGATCATCCGCTCCGGCCGCACGATCGCGTCGAACGCCTCGCCGTCCAGGATCCCCAGCGCGAGCGCCGCCTCGCGCAGCGTCGTGCCCTCGGCGTGCGCCTTCTTGGCGATCTTCGCCGCGTTGTCGTAGCCCACGTGCGGGTTCAGCGCGGTCACGAGCATCAGGCTCTCGCGGAGGTTCCGGGCGATGCGCTCGCGGTTCGGCTCGATGCCCCGCGCGCAATGCTCGTCGAACGACGCGCAGCCGTCGGCGAGCAGCCGGATCGACTGCAGCACGTTGTGGATGACGAGCGGCTTGTACACGTTGAGCTCGAAGTTGCCGCTCGCCCCGCCGAGGCCGACCGCGACGTCGTTGCCGAGCACCTGCGCGCACAGCATGGTCATCGCCTCGGCCTGCGTCGGGTTCACCTTGCCCGGCATGATCGAGCTGCCCGGCTCGTTCTCGGGGATCGCGATCTCGCCGATGCCGCAGCGCGGCCCGCTCGCGAGCCAGCGGACGTCGTTCGCGATCTTGAACAGGCTGCAGGCGAGCGTCTTCAGCGCGCCGTGGGCCGCGACGAGCGCGTCGTGCGACGCGAGCGCCTGGAACTTGTTCGGCGCCGTGACGAACGGCGCCCCGGTGAGCTCGGCGATCTTCGCCGCGACCCGCGCCGGGAACTCCGGGTGCGCGTTGAGCCCCGTCCCGACCGCCGTGCCCCCGAGCGCGAGCTCGCGGAGCGGCGGGAGCGCCCGCTCGATCGCGGCGACGCCGGCGTCGAGCTGCGCCACGTAGCCCGAGAACTCCTGCCCCAGCGTGAGCGGCGTCGCGTCCTGCAGGTGCGTGCGGCCGATCTTGACGATGTCCGCGAACGCCGCGCTCTTCTGCGCCAGCGTGTCGCGGAGCCGCCGGACCTCCGGGAGCAGGCGGCGCTCGATCTGGAGCGCGGCGACGACGTGCATGGCGGTCGGGAACACGTCGTTCGAGCTCTGCGACCGGTTCACGTCGTCGTTCGGGTGGATCGGCGACTTCGAGCCCATCGCGCCGCCGCTCATCTCGATCGCGCGGTTGCCGATGACCTCGTTCACGTTCATGTTGGTCTGGGTGCCGCTGCCCGTCTGCCAGACGACGAGCGGGAAGTGGTCGTCGAGCTTGCCCTCGATCACCTCGTCGGCCGCCGCCACGATGAGCGCGCACTTGTCCGCCGGCAGCAGCCCGAGGTCGCGGTTGACGAGCGCGGCCGCCTTCTTGACGGTGGCGAGCGCGGCGATCATCTCCCGCGGGAAGCGCTCGCCGCCGATCCGGAAGTTCTCGAGCGAGCGCTGCGTCTGCGCGCCCCAGTAGCGATCATCCGGGACCTCGATCGGCCCGAAGCTGTCCTTTTCGATGCGCGTCCCCATCGCCGCGTCTTAGCGGCGGCGACCCCGGTCCTCAAGCCGCGCCAGAGCGGGCTCTGCGGCCCCTGCACACCACTGCGTAGGCGCGTTCGCGCCGGGGTCGAGCAGCGGGCGCGCTCTTGTTTCCTCGCCTGTTTTTTGCGAAGTTCCCGGCCTCACACAGGCGAGAAGCACGGAGTTCAGCATGGCCGGAATGGACACTGTACCGAGGGAGCTGCTGCAGGCTGCCTACAAGCGCAATCCCGTTCACCTGCTCAAGATACCGCTTCATTTCGGCATCTGGGCCGGGGCGACGTGGGTGCTGTACGCGACGCAGCACCACCCGCTCGCCATCCCGATCGGGATCGCCTGCGCGTACCTGATCGCCAACCTCATCCGTGGCCTGGGCGCCGTCGCGCACGACGCCGTGCACGGGAGCTGCTCGCGCTCGAAGCTCGTCTCGTACCTGATCGCCCTGATCTGCTGGGCGCCGACGGGCATGAGCGTGACGCTGTACACGAACTACCACCTTCATCATCACAAGATCGCGAACACGTATCCTGACGTCGACAACTTCGTCGTCACGGACTACACGCGGAACCCCGTCCTGGCGAAGCTCCTCTTGCTCGCCGTCTACACGTTCGCCTATCCGCTGTACTTCCTCGGCTGCATGGCGCGGTACGTGAAGCGCCTCTCGCCGATCCAGCGCGTCAAGATGAACCTGGAGCTCCTCGGCTTCTACGGGCTCATGGCGTTCTTCTTCTGGGTCATGCCGCTCCAGGTGTTCTTCTTCTTCTATGTGCTGCCGTTCGTCTTCGGCGCCATCCTGGCCAGCGTGACCTCGATGATCGAGCATTACGAGATGCTCCCGGGGGAGGACGCCTACAGCTCTCGGACCTACGGGACGAAGGCGCCCTTCACGAACTTCCTCTGGAACAACGTCACGTACCACAACGAGCACCACAAGTTCCCGGGCATCCCGTTCTACAACCTGCGCAGCTTCCACGAGGCGGCGTATCCCTATTACGACGAGCGGGTGAGGTCGGCCTGCCACCCGTCGATCGTGGGCATCGCCCTCGAGCTCTATGGCCGCATCCTGAAGCTCGACATCGACGAGCTCGACGAGCGCTACCGCGGGCTGAACAAGGAAGCCGAGCGGCAGAAGATGATGGCGCTGAACGGCATCCAGCCCGGCGTGACGGCCTGAGCGCCGTCCCCCTTCACGAACCAGCGACATCCCCGGATCGGCCCCACGCCTGAGGCCGATCCTCACGCCCGCGCCGGCGGCCTGCCAGGTGCAGTCGCGAGCCGGTGAACGGGCTCTACCGCGAGGGCAACATGATGACGTCGAGAGGGGCGCTGCCCCTCGCCACGGGGGCATTGCTCTTTCTATCGGGATGCAGCAGCGAGCCCGGCGGCGGGAGCCAGCCCACGGGCGCGGGCAGCACAGGCAGCATGGGGAGCATGGGTGGACAGGGCGATGCGGGCGCGGGAGGCGCCGGCGGTGCGGGAGGCGCCGGCGGTGCGGGAGGCGCCGGCGGTGCGGGAGGCGCCGGCGGCGCCACCGCGGCTCTGCCGATGGACCTCGACCTGATGAGCTTCAACCTCCGCTACGCGAACCGCGGCGATGGCGTCAACGCGTGGCCGAATCGACGCGAGATGGTGTACGAGGTCATCAGGGACGCAGACCCCGATGTGCTCGGGCTCCAGGAAGCGCTCAGGTCCCAGCTCGACGATCTCCGCGGGGCGCTCCCGTACGCGGAGATCGGGGTAGGTCGCGACGACGGCGTCGAGGCGGGGGAATACTCGGCGATCCTCTACGATGCAGAGCGGTTCGATGCGGACGAGAGCGGCACGTTCTGGCTGTCCGACACGCCGGAGGTGCCCGGGTCGAGGAGCTTCGGGAACGTGGTCGTGCGCATCTGCACCTGGGCGAGGCTCGTCGAGAAGAGCTCCGGCCGCGGCTTCTATCTCTTCAATACACACCTGGACCACGAATCGCAGCCGTCGCGCGCGCGGAGCGTCGAGCTCATCGCCGGCAGGATCGCGGAGCGGACCCACCCTGATCCCGTGATCCTCACGGGGGACTTCAACGCGGGCGAGCGCAATCCGGCGGTCCTCTACGTCAAGGGAGAGGCGGCGCGCGCGAGCGACGGGACAGCGCCGGTGCCAGCCCCGCCGGGGCTCGTGGACACGTTCCGCGTCCTCTACCCGGACGAGGCGCCGGTCGGCACCTTCAACGAGTTCATCGGGGCCGCGGACGGCGAGAAGATCGACTTCATCTTCGCCCAGCCGGCGCCGGTGACGGAGGTACTGGCAGCCAGGATCATCCGCGACAACCGGGACGGCCTGTACCCCTCGGATCACTTCCCCGTCACGGCCAGGCTGCGCCTTCGGCACTGAACGCGGGGCGTGCCCTGTGTCGGCGTAGGTGTTCCAGCACTGCGAGAAGTCGCGCCGTCGCTCCGCGATGCGGCGAAGCGCCTCGACGCGCGCAGGCGCCACGCGCATGTCGATCCGGCTGTAGCGGAGCCTGTTCTCGATGTCCTTGGCGGCGAGCGGATGGCTGATGAGGAGCACGCGCGTGGCCTCGTTGGCCAGCGCCTTCGCCTGCTCGATCTTGAACGCCGCGCGGCTCCTGCTCAAGCGTTGGACGCCATAAGACGCCAAGATTCTTGTGTTTTCTTGGTGTCTTATGGCGCCTTGGCGGTTCAAAAGACCCCACCATCGGCCGAAGTACCCCACGCCCCTCAGCTGCCCCGGCGAGACCGGAGCTGATCCTCAGCCCAGGCTCAGCTGCCCCGCTGACACCGGCTCCGGTGGCCAGGCCAAGCTCAGTTACCCCGCGACACCGGATCCGGTCCTCAGCCCAAGCTCAGCTGCCCCGCTGACACCGGATCCGGTCCTCAGCCCAAGCTCAGCTGCCCCGCTGACACCGGATCCGGTCCTCAAGGCCAAGCTCAGCTGCCCCGCTGACACCGGATCCGGTCCTCAGCCCAAGCTCAGCTGCCCCGCTGACACCGGATCCGGTCCTCAGCCCAAGCTCAGCTGCCCCGGCGACACCGGATCCGGTCCTCAGCCCAAGCTCAGCTGCCCCGGCGACACCGGATCCGGTCCTCAGCCCAAGCTCAGCTGCCCCGCTGACACCGGATCCGGTCCTCAGCCCAAGCTCAGCTGCCCCGCTGACACCGGATCCGGTCCCCACCAGGCCGCCAGCTAACCCCGCCGGCGAGCGTCGCTCACCGTGGCGGCGCGCGGCGAGGCGCGGCCATTCCATAAAAAGAAAGGCGGCGCCGCGGGGCCTCGAAAGCGGCCCCGCGCAGACCCCGGCGCTCGCTACTGCCCGCCGGGCAGGCAGACGGAGCCC
Organism: Sorangium sp. So ce1335; assembly: GCF_051521615.1. NCBI lineage: Bacteria > Pseudomonadati > Myxococcota > Polyangiales > Polyangiaceae > Sorangium > Sorangium sp. So ce1335. The sequence goes on along the minus strand of NZ_CP150363.1, from coordinate 12,703,158 downwards.
ATGCAGGAGAAGCCCGCCTTGCAGTCGTTGTTCCCCGCGCAGGGGAAGGCACACTTGCCCGCGGACGTGTTGCAGCGGTGCGTGCCGCACGGGGTGTCGTCCGTGCACGGGAGCGCGAGCGGGCCCGGCGTCGCCGTGGCCACCGTCGGCGTCTGGGCCGGGGCCGGCTGCTGGTAACCCGGCTGCTGGTACTGCCCGGGCTGCTGGTACCCAGGCTGCTGGTACTGACCAGGCTGCTGGTACCCGGGCTGCTGGTACCCGGGCGGCGGGTACTGCCCAGGCTGCTGGTAGCCGGGCTGCTGGTTGTAGGCGTTGTACTGCTGGCTCGACGGGTCCTCGGCCTCGCTGCCACGGCACGCGGAGGACAGGAGCCCGAGCCCGCCGAGGGCAAGGACGACCGCGGCGGCGGCGCGCGCGCTGGTAAACCACATGGATCGCTTCATCAACGTCTCCCGCAGGTGCGGGGATTTTCCCCGCGTGAGGAGCGGGCCGGTGCCGGCCCGCCGCTGAGATCTGAGCCCTCGCCCCCGGAGGAGCAAACCGCAGGCCCTTCGCCGGCGAGCGCCGCGTCGCGGCGCCCGCTGCACGCGAGGGTACTCCCGGTCGGCGGCCGCGCGCGCCTCAAAAGAGGTCGCGCGTGGCCGCCGATCAGCCGAGGCCGAGCCGCACGACCGTCGGCGCGAGGCGCTCCTCGCAGGTCCGACGGCAGAGCAGGGCGAGCCGGGCCTCGCCGAGCAGGCCGAGCGCCGCCAGATCGGGCTCGGGCCAGCGGTCGAGGCGCCGGTCCTCCGGCGCGAGGCGCTGCAGGACGCGCTCGGCGCGGTCGACGTGGCCGCGCACGAGCCGGCCGGTGAACGCCCGCCACGCGTCCCGCCTCGCCGGGGGCATGTCGCGCAGCTTGCGCGCGACGAGCTCGGGACCGAACGCCTCGTGCTCCGCCTCGTCGCCCGCGATCGCGCTGAGCACGGCGCGCGTGACCGGGTGATCCGCGCGGGCCACGAGGTCCTGGACGTACCCGACAGAGAACGTGGTCGGTGTCACGGGCATGTCCCCTCAGGGCTGCGTCACGCTGCGCATCGGCGAGGGTCGAGCACCGCTGGAGCGGCCGTGCTCTCCCGGTGGACCGGGGGCGCGGCAGCAATGCGACAGCCAGCGGAGGGCCAGCGCGCGAGCGGCGTCCGGGTGGCACATATCGTGCCCTTGGCAGCGGAAATGCGCCATCGAACCAGCTTGCCTCTCGTCGCGCCGCTGCTGGCGCTCTTCGTTTCGCTCTCTGGCTGCGAGAACCATGGGACAGGCGTCGCCGGCACCGGCGGCGACGCCGGTGGCACAGGCGGCACAAACTGCGATTCCCCGGGGGCAGGCAGTAACGCCGATGGCACATGCGCTGGCACCGGCGGCGCGGGCGGCGGCACCGGCGGCGCGGGCGGCGGCACCGGCGGCGCGGGCGGCGGCACCGGCGGCGCTGGCGGCGGCACCGGGGGCGCTGGCGGCGGCACTGGGGGCACGGGCAGCGGCACCGGGGGCATGGGCGGCGACCCCGGGGGCATGGGCGGAGGCGGCGGCACCGGCACCGGCGACACCGGCGCCGGCGGCACGGGCGAGGGCGGCGCCGGGCCTGCCTGCGGGCCGCGCGCGCAGAGGGTCTTCGCGTGCATCCATGGGCCCGCGGTGCCCGGCGCCGACGACCCCGCGTCCGAAGACCCGGGCACGGACGTGGTCATCGTGGGCCGCGTGACGGTGACCGCCGTGCGTCCGCCCGGCGCGGAGGAGCCTTGCGTGAACGACACGGAGCACGCGCACACGCTGGGGCAGGCCGAGCCCGACGTCATGCTCGACCTCGTCGACGATGCCGGACGCGCGCTCACCGTGGGCCTCGCTGTCCCGGGCTTCGTGCAGTCCGCCGTCGCCGTGGGCGACACGCTCGATCTCGACTTCTCGTCGGATGAGGTCACCGGATGGCTGACCAGGGCCGTCCGCCTCCGCCTCGAGCGGGACGGGGAGCTCGTTGTCGACGTGGGCCACAACGCTCCGGTCGGGCTCACCTTCCGGAGCGGCGAGCGCGCGTGCTCCGGGGAGGTCGTCTTTTGCACGTACGACGAGCGCTCCATCGTCGTGGAAGCGGACGGTTCGCCCGCCGTCTCCATCCCGAGCGGCGAGAGCGCCGAGGTCGGCGCCCTGACCGTCACCAACGACCACTTCATCGATTACGACGACCTCAGCGGGGACTGCAACTTCGAGCAACCGTACGATTACCTCGTCGGTGTCGCGCCCACGGGTCTCTGACGTCGCTGCGCGCCGCGCGCGGGATTGTTCATGGAGGACAGCGCGGGCGCGCTTCGGCGCTGCAGCGCCGCAGCGCGGGCGCGCTTCGGCGCTGCAGCGCCGCGCGCTCACCGCGGCGCCGCGCGCTCACCGCGGCGCCGCGTCCTTGCAGCAGCGGAAGCCCTGCTCGTAGCCGTAGTCCTCTTCCTTGTGGAACCCGACCGTCGGGCGGCAGCGGCCACGCATCGGGCCCCACCAGCCGCCCTTCAGCCCGCTCCGCTCCGGCGACTTGCGGCCCGGCCGGACGACCCACTCGTTGATGTTGCCGTTGAGGTCGTGGACGCCGAACGGCGACACGCACCCCGGCATCGACCCCGCGGGCACGCGCTGATCGAGCCGCTCGAGCTCCGCCTTGCACTTCGGGTCCCTCATGCACCGCTCGTAGCGGTAGAGCGACAGCTCGCGCTGGCGGAAGGGCCTGTCGATGTTGCACTTGCCCGGGTCGCGGTCGTAGCCGTACGTGTACGGGAGCATCTCCTCGCCCTCGCAGGCGAAGTTGAACTCCTCCTCCGTGCAGAGGCGCTTGCCGGCGCCCTCGCACAGCTTGACGGCCTCGCGCCACGAGACGAGCAGCGCGGGGAGCTCGCCCTTCCTGTTGGGCCACTCGTACCGGTCGACGCAGTACCGCATCGGCGTGCGCTTCTTCGAGAGGCACACGCTCGGCCGCTTGTACTCGAGGCAGCGCTCGCTGACGCTCGTCGAGCCCTCCACCTCGCCGTAGGGGTTCGCGCGCCGCGCCTGGTCCTTCAGGTACTCCTTGTGGTGCTTCAGGCAGATCTGCTCGACAAGGGGGCAGTAGTCGCCCTCGACGACGACCATGTCGTCAGGGCACCCCTCGGAGCTGCCGGCGAGGCCGCCGTCGGCCGCGTCGCCGTCGAACGAGCCGCCGTCGGCCGCGCCGCCGTCGGCCGCGCCGCCGTCGGGCGACGACCCCGGCGTCGAGGCGTCCGGCGCGGCGGCGCCGGGCGGTGTCGAGGCGCCCGGCGTCACGGCGTCGGGCGGCGCTGCGGCCGCATCGTCGGCCGGCGCCGCGGCCGCGTCTTCGGACGGCGCCGCGGCCGCGCCGTCGGCCAGCGCCGGCGCCGCGTCCGCCGTCGCGCCGGCGCCCGTGGGCCCGGCGGGGGCCGCGGCGTCGGTCGCGGCGGGATCGCGGCGGTCGCAGGCGAGGGGCGCGGCCGCGAGCCCACCGCACAGGACGACGAGGCCGGCCGCGCAGCGCCCCCGCAGCGCCCTGCGGCGCCGCGCCGGCGAGGCCGGCGGCGCGGCGCGACGGGGGCGCAGCCTCATCGGCCGGGGGCGGGGATGACCTTGAGCGGCACCCGGGTCCCGCCGCGATCGACCTCGATCACGACCTCGCGGCCCGGCTCGAGATCGCCGAGCGCGAACATGAAGTCGTGGATGTTGGTGATGGCGTGGGCGCCGATGCGCACGATCACGTCCCCCGCCTGCATCCCGGCGCGCGAGGCGGGCGCGTCGGGCCGCACGCCCGTCAGCTTCACCCCGGGCCCCTGGTACGCGTAGTCCGGCATCGTGCCGAGCGACGCCCGGAAGCCGCCGCGCATGCTGCGGTGCGGGTCGGCCGGGGCGTCGGCGAAGGCCAGCCGCGCGTCGCGCTGCGCAAGCTCGAGCGCCATGCGCGCGGCGAGCACCGAGCAGCGCGAGATGCCGGCCACGTTGATCTTGTCCGCCGTGTCGCTCGGCCGGTGGTAGTCCTCGTGGACGCCCGTGAACAGGAAGGCGACCGGGACGCGCGACGCCGTGAACGAGGTGTGGTCGCTCGCGCCGAAGCCCTCGACGCCGTACTGGAGCGCGAGGCCGAGCCCGCGGGCGGCGCCGTCCACGATCGGCCTCCAGCCGGGCGACGTGCCGAGGCCGTCGACGAGCAGCTTGTCCTCGCGCATCCGGCCGACCATGTCCGCGTTGATCATGGCCACGATCGAGTTCATCCCCGCGAGCGGCGCCGGCGGGTGATCGACGAAGTGGCGCGAGCCGATGGTGCCGAGCTCCTCGGCGCCGAACGCGACGAACAGCAGGTTGCGGTCCGGCCGCGTGGGGAGCGCGGCGAACCGGCGCGCCACCTCGAGGAGCATCGCGGTCCCCGAGGCGTTGTCGTCGGCGCCCGGGTGGATCGCGCGCACGCCGGGCGCGCGCGAGTACGCGTCGTGCCCGTGGCCGAGGTGATCGTAGTGAGCGCCGATGACGACGTACTCGCCGGCGTGCGGCGAGCCGGCCCGCGCCGGGAGCAGGCCGATCACGTTCGACGCCGGCGCCATCCGCGGGGTGACCTTCGTCGTGATCTCGACGGTGACGCCGTCGAGCGGCTTCGGCGCGGGCGCCTTCGGGGCCGGCTTCGCGGCCGCGGGCCTGGCCGCGGCCGGCTTCGCGGCGTCGGGCTTCGCGGGCGGCGCGAGGCCGGCGGTCGGGAAGAGCGCGCGGGCCGCGGAGCGCGTGATCACGACGGCCGGGATGCCCATGCTCGCCGCGTCGTCCGAGACCCGCGGGAGCTCATCGCCCGCCGCGACGAGGATGACGCCGGCGGCCTTGTGCTCGCGGGCGGTGCGGAGCTTGTAGCGGACGCTCCCGAAGTCGCGGAGCGGGTTCGCCGTCCGCGGAGCCGGCGCGTGGTGCGGATCGGCGTGCGCTGCGCCGGCGTGCGGATCAGCGTGCGCCGCGCCGGGCGGACCAGCGTGCGCCGCGCCGGGCGGACCAGCGTGCGCCGCGCCGGGCGGACCACCGTGCGCCGCGCCCGGCGGGCCAGCGTGCGCCGCTCCGCCGTGCGCCGCTCCAGCGCCGCCGTGCGCCGCGCCCGCAGCACCGCCATGCGCCGCGCCCGGCGGGCCAGCATGCGCCGCGCCGCCGTGCGCCGCTCCGGCGCCGCCCTCCAGCGCGGGCACGCCGTCGAGCACGACGGCGATCTTCCCCTCGATGTCGCGGCCGCCGTAGTCGTCCCAGGAGAGCGCCGCCGCGGTCACGCCGTGGCCCACGAGCACCGCGGGCCCCGAGATCGTGCCGCTCGCGCTCCCGTCGGCCGTCACGAGCTTGCCGGCCTCGACGCCCTGCTTCCGGCCCGCGCGCTGCACCACCAGCGCCGCCGGCGCCACGTCGGCGCCGACGCGCGCGTCGAACGCCTGCAGGTAGGCCCTGGCGCCCCCGCCGCTGCCGCCGCCGAGCGGCTGCAGCCCGAGCTCGGAGAACTGGCGCGCGATGAACTCGGCCGCGCGCTCGGCCCCGGGCTCGCCGGTGCCGCGCCCCGCGAGCTCGGGCGACGCGAGGTACGCGACGTCCCCCTTGATCCGCGCCTCCGCGGCGGGGTCGAGGTCGATCGAGACCGGCGCGGCGGGCGCCGCGGAAGGCGCCGGCTTCGCGGCGGGCGCGGACGCCTCGCGGGGCGGCGCGACCGGCGCGCACGCCGCGAGCGCGGCGAGCACGCCCGCGACGAGCCCGCGGCGGAGGCCCGCCGCGCGCGGCGGAGGGGCCGCGGCGGGGCCCGCGCTCGCGCCCACGCTCACCACGGCGCGGCCTTCTGCGCGGCGCGGACGAGCTCGAGCGCGCGGCGGCCGATGTACTCCTCCACGTCGGCGGGCGCGATGTGGCGGTCCTTCGCGAAGTCGAACTCGCGCGGCTTGCCGTCGCCGAAGGTGACCCGGACGATCGCCGAGTCGCGCAGCAGCTCCAGCGTCAGGCTGAACTCGCCCAGCGCGAGCCGGTGCTTGTCCGCCTCCTGCGAGAGCACGATAGGCTGCCCCTTCTCCTGCAGCCTCTCGTGCGCGAACTTCAGCGACTCAGCCCCGAGCGCGACGGCCGACTCCGCGGCCGCGAGCGCCTCGGCGACCCGCTTCCTGTGCCGCGCGAGCTCCTCCGCCTCGCGCTCCGCCTTCGATTTCACGGCCTCGATCAGCTCATCACGCCAGGTAGCCACCGTGCACCTCGGCGCGAACACTCTTCCGAAACGTGCGTTTTGTCCAGCCCGACACGCGCCCGATGCGCGGCCGCCCCCGGCAGGCCCGAGCGCTCCGGACACGGGATGGACCGCATCGCCGGACAAAAACAGAGAGCCCGGGATCCCCGGGGAGGACGGCCTCCCTCGAGCCCCGGGCCCCTGCCGCCAGCGCGGCGGGCGAGCCCCGCGCCGCCGCGGCGCCGCGGCGCCGCGCGGCGCTACATGTCCGAGTTCCCGGCCTTGGCCGGGGCGAGCGCGCTCAGGTCCTCGGCCACGGTGGCCTTCGGGTTCATGAGCTCGTGGAACGCGCGCTTCGCGAGCGCGCCGGTGTCGCCCGGCTCGTGGCGCAGGGCCATGAGCGCGCCCTTCTCCTTCATGAACTTGAGCGTCTCGATCGCGCCCTTCTTCTGCTCGCCGTCGCCGCTCTTGGCCGCCTGGTAGAGCCGGTAGCGCAGCACGACGCGGGTCTCGGAGTGCGGGCCGTTGTCGTACTTCAGGTTGTCGAACTGGGCCTGGAGCCGCTGCCGCGCCCACTCCTGCGGCGCGTCCGCGACCTTCACGCGCGTGATCGCCTCGGCGTTCGCCACGTACCGGTACAGGTTGCCGCGCTTGAAGTCCTCGTCCGACCAGTAGCCGAACGCGCGGTAGTAGTGGTCCTTCAGGTCGTCGAGCGCGCCCTTGTCGAAGTCGGCGTACATCGCGACGGTCCGCGCCGCCGTGTCGCTCGTGCCGCCGAGGATGAGCGCGAGCCCCGCGGCGTTGCGGACCTCGACGTCCTTCAGCTTCTCGAAGAGCTGCCCCTGCACCGCCTCGTCGAAGCCCCCGATGCCGATGGCGCGCGCGATCGCCATGCGCACCCCGGGATCGACGTCGGCGGTGAGCAGCGGGACGAGCTCGCCGGCCGCGCTCGGCACCGGCCGGAGCGCGAGCGACGACGCGTAACACGCGCCGATGAGCTGCTTGCGCGGCTCCTTCTGGCTCGCGAAATCCTTCGCCTTCTTCGCCACCTCGAGCATCGCCTTGTCGTCGGCGCACCACGCGAGGGCCTCGCACGCGGCCTGGCGGGCCTCCTCGTGCCAGGTCTCGTCCTCGATGAGCTTCGTCAGCGGCTCCACCGCGCGCGGGTCGCCCCACTCGGCGAGCCCCTGCGACGCGCCGTACGCGACGGCGCGCAGCGCCATCCCGAGCATCGCGAGGCCGGCGCCCTGGAGCCCGTCCTGCGTGATGTCCATCTTCGGGTCCTTCTTCCGCTTGAACTGCTCGAGCAGCCGCGGGTAGGAGGGCTCGTCCTTCATCCGCCCGATGTAGCGGAGCGCGCTCTGCGCGGTCTCGAAGGCGGCCGGGAACGGCGGCTGCTGCCCCTCCTTCGGGAGCGGATCGGTCGGGAAGGCCCAGTCGCGCATGTCCTTCAGGACCTTCTCGGAGCGGATCGTGGCGAGGAAGCGCAGGCCGTTCGCGTGCGGCTGCGGCCGATCCTTGAGCCACAGGATGACCGGGGACTCGGCCGCGGCCTTGAGCTCGGCGCTCTTGTCGGCGTGGATCGTGGCGAGGTCGGCGAGCATGCGGGCGCCGACGACGCGCGGCAGATCGGTGCGCGACAGGTGCCCGCCCTCGTCCGCCTCCCAGAACTTCTCGAGCTTGTAGAGCTTGAGCGGGTCGGCCAGCATCCGCTCGCCGATGTACTTGGCGCCGCGGATGTCGCCGACCTCGGCGAGCCGCGTGCCCGCCTCGCCCTGCCAGTGCAGCGCCGGCTTCTTCGCCTCGATCCACTTCACGAGCGGGTCGGCCGCGCGCGGATCGGCGAGCTCGCGCAGCATCTCCATGATCTGCTTCGTCTGGAACCAGGTCGTCTCCTCCGGGTCCTGCTTCACGCTGTCGAGGGCGAGGACGAGCCCCTCGCCGCCGATGCCGTCGCGCAGCGCCTCGAGGAAGCGCTGGCGGCTGTCCTTGTCGGCGTTCGACAGGGCCTCGAGGAGCGGGGCGCGCGCCGTCTCGTCGCCGATGCGCCCGAGGCCGTTCGCGGCCTCGCGCGCGACCTCGACGTCCTTGTCCTTCACGAGCGAGATCAGCGCGCTCGTCCACTTCGGCTCGGCGTTGCGCGACAGCACCGTCGCGACGAGCTGCCGCACCGACGGGCTCTCGTCGCTCGCGAGCTTCGCGAGCTCGTCGAGCGACACGAGGCCGGCGAGCTTCTCGGGGTCGAAGGCGATGCCGCCGCCGAGCCGCTCGACCTTCGAGAGGAACCCCTTGCGGTACTGGTCCATCGCGTCCTTGAACGCGGCCGGCTCCTTGAGCTCGATGAGGGCCCAGACGATCTGGGGGCGGTCGCTCTCGTCCGCGACCTTGAGCGCCTCGAGCAGCGCGGGCTTGGCGCCGTCGGCCTTCGGCGAGCCGTAGTAGGCGAGCACCTGCGCGGCGACGCCCTTCACCCGGTGATCGGGGAGCTTGAGGGCGCTCGTCGCGTGCGTGACGCCCTCGGGATCGCCGGCCCACGCGAGCTGCATGAGCGCCTCTTGCTGGAGCGCCGGCTCGGCGTTCGAGGCGGCCCACTTGCGCCAGAGGGGGAGCTGGTCCTTCTTGGGCAGGACGAAGATGTTCTTCTTCTCCTTGGAGATGGCGTCGACCGTCATCTTCTGCCCCTCCTGCTTCACGCCGATCCAGATGGCGCCGGCGGCGCCGAGGGCGAGGAGGACGCCGACGATGATCGACACGGGGCTGAAGCGGCCGCGCTTGAAGTTGCCGTCGTCCGCGAAGCCGCCGCCCCCGGGCGCCGGCGGGGCGCCGGGCAGATCGCTGTCATCGGGGGGCCACTTGGCCGCCCACTTGGCGGGAAGGGGCCCGGGCGGTGGGCGCCGTCCGCGCGGCCCCGTGGGATTTTCTCGTGAAAGATTCGGACGATCGAGCATGGTTCCTCCAGCGCGCGGGCGACGACGTTACCCGAACGGCGGCGGCACCGCGCGGCGAGCCGCGCTGCGCCCCCGATCCCCACCGGCGGCGGCGGCGTCGCGCGGCGAGCCGCGCTGCGCCCCCGACCCCGGACCAGGCGCGACGCGCCCGGCCGGTCGAGGCGCCGGACCGTACCAGAGCCGCTCGGACGTAGGCCCAAAGATTTGCTATGAAAGCCGGGCCGCCGTATGGCCGAACCCGAGTTCAATTCAGGTAAGATTCTCTACCCCGCGCTCGCGGCGCTCATCGCGCTGAGCGCGCTCATCGGCCTCGCGGTCCTGCCTCGCCTGTCGCCCGGGGTGGGGGGCATGGTCGGCGCGGAGGCCCCCGACGTGACGCTGCCCGTCGCGGCGAACGGCGAGCCCGGCGCGCGCATGCAGCTCGCCGAGCTGAAGGGCCAGCCGGTGATCCTGGATTTCTGGGCCACCTGGTGCGGCCCCTGCGCGGTCCAGGCGCCGATCCTCGACCGGATCGCGCGCCGGTACGAGAAGAAGGGGCTCGTCGTGCTCGGCGTCAACGTGGACGATCCGCCGCACGTGGCGAGTCAGTACGCCCTGAAGAAGGGCCTCTCGTATCCGATCCTCATCGACGACGCCAAGGACGCGTCGATGCGTTACGGGGTGGACAAGCTGCCGAGCCTCGTGGTGATCGACCGGCAGGGGAAGATCGCGGCGTACCTGACCGGCGTCGTCGACGAGGCGAGCCTCTCCGAGATCATCGCGGCCACCCTCTGACCTCGCGCCGCCCCCTTCTGCCTTCGCTCCCCGTGCCAACGCCCTCCCGTCCCCTGCGCCTCGCGCTCGCGGCGCTCGCCGCCGCGCCGCTGGCCTGCTCGCGCGGCGACGCCGATCGCGGCCGCGACGCCGGCGCCGCGCCCCCGGCGGCGAGCCCTCCCGCGGCGTCGGCGGGTCCCGCGGCGTCGCCCCGGAACGCCGCTGCCTCGGTGAACGGCCCTGCCGGCGCGGCGTCCGGTCCTGCCGGCGCGGCCGGGGATGCCGGCGCGGCCGGGGATGCCGGCGCGCCCGGCGGCTCGGCGGGCGCGCCCTCGGCGCCCGAGGATCCCATGGCGACGCACCACGAGGCGCGCGAGGAGCTCGTGCGGCTCTTCTCGCTGAAGGACTTCACGGAGCGGGAGCGCAAGTTCAGGAACCCCGAGCTGTTCCTGGAGAAGAACTTCGGCGGCGGCACGCCGGCCCGCATCAACCAGGGCAACAGGGAGCTCGCGCGGCACACGCGCTCGAGGGCGCAGTGCCTCGAGGGCCTGAGGGGCGTCGTGCTCCAGACGGAGGAGCAGCGCGCCCGCTGCGGCGGCCACGAGAACATGGTGCCCGTCTTCAAGACCGCCCGCGGGAAGGCGAAGCCGGCCGAGTTCTGCATCGACATCTTCGAGTTCCCCAACAAGCCGTGCGAGCTGCCGATGGTCTGGGCGAGCCCGACGCAGGCGGCGACCGTGTGCAGCCTGCAGGGCAAGCGCCTGTGCACCGAGGACGAGTGGAGCCTCGCGTGCCGCGGCGACCCGGAGGGCGGCGCGCCGAGGACGTACGCCTATGGCGACGCGCTGGATCTCACCGTCTGCCACACGCAGACGCGACACCGCGAGATCGACGGCAAGCCCTGCGACGGCGACACCGCGCGCTCTGCCTACGAGACGTGCGCGACCGACACCGAGCCTGCCGGCTCCTACCCCGCGTGCCGCTCGCGCTTCGGCGTCTTCGATCAGCACGGCAACGTGGCCGAGATCATGACCCGCCGCGACCGCGACGACGGCAAGCTGTACAGCCAGCTCAAGGGGAGCGCCTGGTTCTACGTCGAGGTCGCCCGCGAGCACGACGCCCCCCGGCCGAAGAGCGGCCGGGAGACCTACCCCGATCACTGCGCCTTCAGCCCGAGGTGGCACGTGGAGCCGATGGAGAACGCGTGGCACGCGAACTACCACCTCGGCTTCAGGTGCTGCGCGACGATCCGCTGAGCCGCGCCCGCTCGCCGAGTCCGGTCGTCCGACCGCGTGGGCGCCAGGGCGCGGACTACGCACCTCCGCGGCGACCGAAAGGGCAGTGATTCTCGTGGCTTCCGAAAACGGCTCAACAAAAATGAGCCCTTGAGCGCGAAAAGCATCGAGCTCTTTTCGTGCATCTCGGCCTCTTTTCAGTCGCGCGGGAGATAACGAGTTTGCTATCTCCATCCGCATGACGAAGAAAGCCAGTCTCCTCGGGCTCCTCGGTGTAGTCTCCATCACTGCGATGTTCGTCGGGTGCAAGGACGAGCCGATCGGCGGCAGCGCGCAGGCGCTCGTGGCCGAGTGTGTCGATCCGGGCGCCGCGATCCCGGAGGGTGAGTGGGTGTGCGGCGAGGAGCGAACCGTCGAGTGTTCGACGCATCGAGGCGCGTACGTCGAGGCCATCTATGCGCAGCTCTCGGCGGGCACGTGCGCCGAGACGACGGTGGAGGTCTCCGCGGAGGGGCCGTTCGCGCTCGGGACCCACGAGATCGTCGTGACCGCGGAGGTGGAGGGCGAGGCAGCGGCGCTCGCGTCGCTCTGCACCTCGGAGCTCGTCGTCGTCGACACGGCGGCGCCGGTGCTGGTCGACAGGCGCCCGGAGCTCTGGCCGCCGAACCACAAGTTCCACACCATCACGGTCGATGACTGCGTGGCCGTGGAGGACGCCTGTGACGACGACGTGGAGGTGAGCTTCACGTACGCGGCGAGCGACGAGCCGCGGAACGACACGGGCGACGGCAACACCGAGGTCGACATCGCGAACCTCGGCTGCGGCTCGGTGGACCTCCTCGCGGAGCGGAAGGGCAACGGCGACGCGCGCGTCTACACGCTCGGCGTCCGGGCGGTCGACGCGGCAGGAAACGTGACCGAGGGGGAATGCCACGTGATCGTCCCCCACGATCAGGGCGGCAAGGTGCCGGTCGACAGCGGAATCGCCTACGAGGAAGAGGCGCCTGCCTGCAACTGACGCGCGCTGACGGCGGCTTGAGCCGGCGCGCGTCGAGGGGTATCTTTGCCCGCTGTGCACGGGCTCGCCTCCAGCGCACGAATAACCCGCGGCAGCTCCGGTGAGAGCCGGTGGGAGCTCGCGACGCGCCCCCCGGCGCCGCGGCTCCGCCCGTACATCCGTGACCTCATCGGCTACACCGAACAGGCGCCCGGGCCGCTGCGACGGCGCGAGCTCCCCGTGCCGAACGTCGTCGTGATCATCGAGCTGGGGCCGCCGATTCGCGTGTTCGACGCCGGGAGCGATCGCCGCCATGCCCGGTACCCGGGCGGCTTCGTCGCGGGCCTCGACGACACCTTCACGATCACCGAGCACGACGGGTTCCAGCGCGGGATCCAGGTGAACCTCACCCCCATCGGCGCGCGGATCTTCTTCGGCGTGCCGATGGCCGAGCTCACCGGGCGCGCTGTGCCCGTTCGCGATATCTTCCCCCGGGGGCACGCCCGCCTGGCGGAGCGCCTCGAGGAGCTCCCCACCTGGGATGCGCGCTTCGACCTGATCGAGCGCGCGCTCGGCGAGCGCGTCGACGAGGCGCGGATCGACACGGGCGTTGTCTCGTGGGCGTTCCGGCGGATCGAGGAGCGCGGGGGCGCCGTCGACATGCGGGCCCTCGCGCGCGAGCTCGGCTACAGCCAGAAGCACGTCATCGATCTGTTCCGCGAGCACGTCGGCGTCCCGCCCAAGCTCCTCGCGCGCCTCGTGCGCTTCGACCGGCTCGTGAAGCACCTCAAGGCGGGCGCCACGGGGACGTGGGCCGAGCTCGCGCAGCGGTTCGGCTACTACGACCAGGCGCACCTCGCGCGCGACGTGAAGCAGTTCACGGGGACGACCCCGACCAGGGCCCGCGCCGAGCTGATCGATCTCGCCGGCATGAGCCCGTAGCGGGGCGAGCGCCCTTCGGCGCCCTGCGACGTTGCGCGCCCCGGGGTGGGACTCTCCAGCGCGCGACGCGGGCGACGCTCGCGCGGGAAAGCTGCGCGCGCACGTCGCGCAGGAAAGGAATTCTCTCCACGAACGTAGAGCTGAGTGTCCAGCGCGGCTCTCCGGGAGGATCTCACGCCCAGCGCTTCCAGGCGCGGTTGCGTCACCCCGAGGGCCGCGCGGGCATGCTCGGCTGAACGTCCTCGTTCAAGGAGATTTCGACATGACACGGATGAAGCTTTTCGGTGTTCTGATGGCTGGTCTTTCGCTCGCGGCCTGCGGTGATGGCGAGGGGAACAACGAGAGCGAGCTCGATGGCAAGCAGCTCGGTTCCCTGACGGCCGAGGAGGCCGACGAGGTGTGCGACGAGCTTCGTGGGGAGGCCGAGGCCATCTCGAAGGAGGACACGTGCGAGCTCACGGGGGTGGCCTCTTCCGCCTTCGGAATGGAATGCGAGACCGCGAAGCAGGAGTGCATCAGCGCTCCGGAGGCGCCCGAGGAGCCCGAGGAGCCCGCCGCGTGCGGAGCGTCGAGCTTCGAGGGGTGCACCGCCACGGTCGCGGAAGCCAGGGCCTGCATCGCTGCGATGAGCAACGCCATCAAGGCGATCACGTGTGAGTCGACCTTCGCCGACATCGTGGCCATACAGCCCGCGGAGTGCGTCGCGCTCCAGGAGAAGTGCCCGGAGGCCTTCGAGGACGAGGAGGAGGAGGCCGAGGGCCCCTGAGCGCGGCGCTCGCCCCGCCGCGCCGCTCGATCTCGCCGGCAGGAGCCCGCGGCGAGGTAAAATCTTTACAAGACCGCCGGCGTCGCGCTCGCCAGGGTGTGCCTCGAAGGAGCGAGCACCATGTCGAGCGGGTCTCCCACACATCCCACGTCGTCCACGCATCCAACGCATCTTCCCCCTGCGTTCCGTTTGAACCAGATGATCATGAGCCTCTGGGTGCCGCAGGTCATCCACGCGGCCGCGGAGCTCGGCGTCGCCGACGTCCTCGCCGAGGCGCCGCTCTCGAGCGGCGAGGTGGCGGCGCGGCTCGGCACGCACCCCGATGCGACGGAGCGCCTGCTCCGGGCGCTCGTCACGATCGAGCTGCTCGTCGCGCGCGGGGAGCGGTTCGAGCTCACCGAGATGGGGCGAATGCTGGAGACGAGCTCTCCTGTCTCGAGGCGCGCCTGGTCGCGTCTCATGGGCGGCCCGGGCGTCTGGCAGGCCTGGGGCCGCCTGACCGACTGCGTCCGCACCGGCCGGATGGCGTGGGGCTCCGGAGACGCCGCCGCGCCGTCCGGGACCGAGCACTTCGACGCGCTGGGGCGCGATCCGGCAGCCGCCGCGATCTTCCATCAGGCCATGGTCGAGCTCACCCGCGGGGTCGCGCCCGGCATCGTCGGCGCGATCGACCTCCGCGACGCCCGACGGGTGGTCGACGTGGGCGGCGGCCACGGCGCCCTGCTCTGCGCGATCCTCGAAGCCCACCCCGCCGTGGAGGGGGCCGTCTTCGATCTCGAGCACGCGCGCGAGGGCGCGCTCGCGCTGTTCGCGTCGCGCGGCGTCGCCGCCCGCGCGTCGTTCGTCGCGGGGAGCTGCTTCGACGCGCCGCCGCCGCCCGCCGACCTCTACGTGCTGAAGAGCGTGATCCACGACTGGGACGACGCGCGGAGCCTGCAGATCCTGGGCAAGTGCCGCAACGCGATGGGCGACGGGGCGCGCCTGCTCGTCGTGGAGCCGCCCGCGCCCGCCGCGCGCGGCAACGCGGCCCTCGACTGGATCCTCACGTTCAGCGACATCAACATGCTCGTGAACACGGGGGGACGCGAGCGCACCGAGGCCGAGTACGGCGCGCTGCTCGAGGCAGCGGGGCTCCGCGTGACGTGCGTGCGCGAGACGCCGAGCTTCTTCCGGGTGTTCGAGGCGGTCCGGGCCTGAGCGACCGAGCCCGGGCGCAGGCTTCGCGAAAATGATGCGCGAGCCCATCTCGTAAAAAAGGAAATTTTCAGCCGAGCGTAGTACGGTCAGTCCCGCGCGGCCGCTCGCGGATCGCACGCACCTCACGCCGTCCCAGGCGAGGGCGTCTCCTCGAGGGCCGCGCGGCATGTTCACGTGAACAATCTCGATCGATCATCAAGGAGCGCTTGAATGACACGGATGAAGCTTGTCGGGGTTCTGATGGCGGGTCTCGCCCTCGCGGCGTGCGGCGGCGACGACGGGGATACCGGCGGAGGTGACCTCGACAGCAAGCAGATCGGCAGCTTGACGGCCGCGGACGCGCAGGCGGTGTGCGACGATCTCGCCGCGTCGAGCAACGTCACGAAGGAAGACCTGTGCGAGGTCGCCGGCGCGTTCGCCAGCCTTGGAGGGGCCGACTGCGAGACCGTCAAGGCAGACTGCATGAGCCAGCCGGACGAGCCCTCGGAGGGCAGCGACGCATGCTCCACCGCGGGCTTCGAGGGCTGCACCGCGACGGTGGCGGAGTACAAGGCCTGCATGGCGGCCCAGGTCGAGGCCGTCAAGGCGTTCTCGTGCGCAGCGCCGCCCGACACCTCCGGGGAGCCGCCCGCGGCGTGCGCGGCCCTCAACGAGAAGTGTCCGGAGGTCCTCGGCAACGAGGGCCCCTGAGCCCGCCCTCCGCCCCGCTACCGGTCGATCTCGGGCGCGACGACGTCGAGGCTCGCGATGAGCGCCACGAGGTCGGCCAGGAATAGCCCGGGGCTCTTGGCCTCGATCATCCCCATCGCGGTGAAGCTCCCCGTCCGGAACCGCGCCCTGTACGGCTCCTCCGCGCCCCGCCCGATCACGTAACACCCCATGTCGCCGCGGGCGCTCTCGATCCGCGCGTACGCCTCGCCGTCGGGCCTCATCTTCTTGGGCAGCTTGCCGAGGATGTCGTCCTCCGGGTGCTCGTCGATCCTGTCGAGCGCCTGGCGGAGGATCTTCGCCGACTCGCGGCACTCCTCGACCCGGACGTAGAACCTGTCCCAGCAGTCGCCCAGGGTGCCATAGCGCCCGCGGCCCACGGGGACGTCGAACTCGATCTCCGGATAGACCGAGTAGCCGTCCTCCTTCCGGAGATCCCACCTCACGCCGGACGCGCGGAGGTTCGGGCCGACGAGCCCCCAGTCCTTCGCCTCCTCGGCCGTGATCACGGCGACGTTCGCCAGCCGCTTGATGAAGATGTCGTTCAGGCTGATGAGCCGGTCGAACTCGACCATGATCGGCTCGAAGCGGTCGAGCCACCGCTTCACCTTGTCGGCCCACCCCTTCGGCATGTCGAACGAGACGCCGCCGATGCGGTGGTAGTTGAACGTGAGCCGCGCGCCGCACAGCTCCTCGATGAAGTCGTTGATGTGCTCGCGCTCGCGCAGCGCCCACGGGAAGGGCGTGACGGCGCCGACGTCCATCGCCATCGCGCCGAGCGCGATCATGTGGCTGCCTATCCGGTTGAGCTCGCAGGAGATGACGCGCAGGTACTGCGCCCGCTTCGGCACCTCGATGCCCATCAGCTTCTCGCAGGCGCTCGCCCAGGCCTCGTTGGCGAACATCGCCGCGACGTAGTCGACGCGATCGGTGTACGGCATGAAGCCGCTGTAGGTGCAGCGCTCGCCGATCTTCTCGATGCTCCGGTGGAGGTAGCCGACGTCGGGCACCGCCTTGCGGATGATCTCGCCGTCCGTGGAGATGACGAAGCGGAGCACTCCATGGGTCGACGGGTGATGAGGCCCCATGTTGAGGGTCATCTCGTCGTCCATCTCCTGCCCGGCGCCCCCGCGGTCGACGCTGAAGATGACCTGGCTCATGACGCGTCCGCTTCCTTCTTCGGGAGCTTGATCTTGAAGAGCTCGATCGGGTTCGGCCGCTGCGTCGGGATGCCGCGGTACTCCGCCTTCTCCTGCCAGTCCTTGCGGAGCGGGTGCCCCTCCCAGTCGTCGGGCAGGAGCAGGCGCCGGAGATCCGGGTGCCCCTCGAAGCGCACCCCGAGCAGGTCGTAGCACTCGCGCTCCTGCCAGTTCGCGGCCGACCACACGTTGACGAGGGTCGGCACCGACGGGCTCTCGCGGTCGAGGAACGCCTTGAGGACGACGCGGTGCTTCTTCGCGTACGAGGAGAGGTGATAGACGACGACGATCTTCTTCAGATCGGGGTAGTCGACCCCGGTGATGCACTCCAGGGAATCGAAGGCGAGCTCCGGCGCCTCGCGCAGGTGCTGGCACACCGCCTCGATCTTGTCGGGCGCGACCTGGAGCCAGGCGTCGCGGTCCTTCGCGGACACGGGGTGGAAGTCGAACACCGCCTCTTCGCCGAGGCTCGCCTGGAGCGCCTGAAAGGTCTCTTCGGGTGTCATGAGGTGCCGGGTGGCCAGGGTGGATGAATCAGCCGCCCGTCGCGCCGCGGCGCGCGAGGGCGCGCTCGCTCTTGATCTTCTCCTGGATCTTCAGGAGCCCTTCGAGGAGCGCCTCGGGGCGCGGGGGGCAGCCAGGGACGTAGACGTCGACCGGGATGATCTGATCCACGCCCTTGCAGACCGAGTACGCGTACTGGAAGAGGCCGCCGCAGTTCGAGCAGCTCCCCATCGAGATGACGTAGCGGGGCTCCGACATCTGGTCGTAGAGGCGCTTGACCCGGGTCGCCATCTTGTACGTCAGCGTCCCGGCGATGATGAACAGGTCGCTCGACCGGGGGCTCGGCCGCGGGGCCGCGCCGAAGCGCTCGAGATCGCCGCGGGGGCCGCCGGTCTGCATCAGCTCGATGGCGCAGCAGGCCAGGCCGAAGAGCATGTACCAGACGCTGTTCGATCGCCCCCAGTTGAGCAGCCAGTTGACGGTCTGATCGACGCTCGTCGTGATGACGCCGCCGCCGTCGCTCTCGTACTTCGCTTCCCACCCGCGGGGCGGGGCCATCAGGTTCAGGCTCGATGTCATGACTCCGCACCTCCCTCGGCGACGACCGCGTGCCCCGCCGCCAGGCCCGGCGGCGCGGCGCCGCCCGCGCTCGCGACGGACGACGCGCGCGGCTGGGTTCGGCTGCTCACGTTCTGCGCCCCGCGCGGATCCCCCTTGATCGCGCGGATCCACTCGAGATCCCCCTTCACGAGGACGTAGACGAAGCCGAGCATCAGGATGGCCACGAAGAGGAATATCTCGATCAGCGCGAACAGCCCGCTGCCCTGGTCCACCCACCGCTTGAACACCGCGGCGACCGGGTAGATGAAGGCGATCTCGACGTCGAAGATGATGTAGATGAGCGCGACGATGTAAAACCGCGGGTTGAAGTTGAACCACGCGGGCCCGACGGGCGCCTCGCCGCACTCGTACGTCTCGACCTTCTCGGCGTACGGGTTGCTCGGGCGCAGCAGCTTGCCGAACAGCAGAGAGCCGAGGACGAAGCCGATCGCCACAAGGAAAAACGCGGCAACGCTGGCGTATGCCATCAACATCGAACGGAACCTCGCTCGGCTCGCCCTCCCCCGCCGCGGGCGGGAGAGCGCCAGATCCAGCGGGTTATGTAGGTGAAATGATGAACCGCGGCAAGCCGGCAAACCCTGAAGGGGAAGCGCCCTCAGCCGTCGCGCGCGCCGGCACCCGCGCCCGCGCCCGCACGTGGCTTCGCGGGCTGCGCCGCGGCGCGCCACGGTGAAGCGGCCCTCGAGGCCGCTGGTCGGGATCGACAGGACGCGCCGGGCTGGAGTATCCGTCGGTCGTGGGTCTCGTGGACGTCGCGGTGCTCGCGGCCATCGAGGGGGCGGCGCAGGCGCTGCCCATCTCGGCGACCGGCCACGGCGCGGCGGCGCGCCTCTGGCTCCGCGCGGCCGACGGCGACGCCTGGCTCTCAGCCGCGCAGGCGATCGCGGCCGCCGCGGCGCTCGCTGTCGCCGTGCGGCGGCGGCTCCGGGGCGCGCTCGGCGAGGGCGCCCGGGCGCTCGCGCGGCCGTCGCTCTTCAGGACGTCGCCGCCGGCGCGCGACGCGGCGCTGCTCGCGCTCGGCGCCGCGGCGAGCCTCCTCGCGGCGGCGGCGCTCCGACCGTACGTCGCGCTCTCCGGGCGCGCGCCCCTCGCGGTGGGGCTCGGCCTGCTCGCCACCGGCGCGGCGCTCGCGACCACCGCGGTCGCGCCGCGGCGCGCGGAACGTACGCCGACCGACGCGCCGTCCTTCGCCGGGATGCTCGCGGTCGGCGCGGCGCACGGGATCGCGGCGCTGCCGGGCGGATCGCGCGTCGGCGCGGCGCTCGTGCTCCTGCTCTGGCTCGGCGTCAGGCCGGCGCGCGCGGTCGAGCTCGCGCTCGCGCTGAGCATCCCCGTGCTCCTCGCCTCGGGGCTCGGTGAGGCGCGCGCGCTCGGCGCCCCGGCGTCGGGCGCCCTCTTGCTGGGCCTCCTCGCCGCCTTCGTCGGCGCCGCCGCGGGGGCCGCCGCGCTCCGCGCGCTCGCCGAGCGGCGGCGCACCGCCGCGCTCGCGCTGTGGGTCATCCCGCTCGGCCTCGCGATGGTCGCCTATGCGCAGGCGCTGCCCGGCGGCCCGTCCTGACGAGGCCCCCTGCCATCGCACCGCAACCGTGCCGCAATCCTCGACCGTGTAACCCTGAGCGATCGCCCATGAGCTCGACCGAGACCCCCGTCCACGTCCTCATCCTCGCCGGCGGCGCGGGCACGCGCTTCTGGCCGGCGTCGCGCGCCGCGCGCCCGAAGCAGCTCCTGCCGCTGCTCGGCGGCGAGCCGCTCATCACCGCCACGGCGCGGCGGGTGCTGCCGCTGTGCGCCCGCGGGGGGAGCGCCGGCTGGGAGCGCCTCTGGATCGCGACCGGCCAGCACCTCGTGGCGCCCACGCGCGCCGCGCTGCCGGACGTCGCCGAGCGGCGCCTGCTCGTCGAGCCGGCGCCGCGCAACACGGCGCCGTGCATCGGCTGGGCCGCGGCGACCATCGCGCGCGAGGATCCCGGGGCGATCGTGATCGTGCTCCCGAGCGACCACCACATCGCCGACGTGCCGCGGTTCCTCGAGGTGCTGGAGGCCGCCGTCGCCTCGGCCCGGGGAGGCGCGATCACGACGATCGGCATCCGCCCGACGCACCCGGAGACGGGCTTCGGCTACATCGAGGCGGAGGACGCGGGCGCGGGGAGCGCGGCGCCCCGCGCGGTGCTGCGCTTCGTCGAGAAGCCGAGCCGGGAGCGCGCCGCGGAGTTCGTCGCGAGCGGCCGGTTCCTCTGGAACGCGGGGATGTTCATCTTCCGCGCGGGCGACATGCGGGCGGCGATCCGCGCCCACCTGCCCGCGCTCGCCGAGGGGCTCGACGAGCTCGATCGCGCGGCCGCGCTGGGCGCCGCCGCCGAGGCGGCGGCGATCGAGCGGGTGTTCCCGCGCCTGCCCGCGGTCAGCATCGACCACGGCGTGATGGAGCACGTCGGCGGGCTCGCGGTGGTGCCCGGCGATTTCGGCTGGAGCGATCTCGGGAGCTGGCAGAGCGCCTGGGAGCTCTCCGAGAAGGACGAGCGCGGGAACAGCGCGCCAGCGGGCTCGGTCCTCGTCGACGCGCGCGGCAACCACCTCGTCGATCTGCGCGCGCGCGAAGGCGGCGCGGACGACGGCCGGGTGATCGCGCTCGTCGGCGTGGAGGGCCTCGTGGTGGTAGAGACCGACGACGCGCTGCTCATCGTGCCGCGCGACCGCGCGCAGGACGTGAAGCACGTGGTCGACGCCCTGAAGGCGCGGGGGCAGGGCCGGCACACCTGACCGCGGGCGCCTACGCGCGCGTCGCGCCCCGCCGCGCCACCGCCCGCGCGTAGAGCTCCCGCCGGGGCAGCCCGAGCTCGACCGACAGCTCCTCCGCGATGTGCTTCGCCCGGCGCCCCTGGGCGAGCTCGCGATCGATCCGCGCGTCGATCTCCTCGTCGTCCGGCCGCGCGCCCGCGGCGGCGGGATCGGCGGGCGCGAGCACGAGCGTGATCTCGCCGAGCCACTCCCGCTCGAGCGCCGCGAGCTCCTCGACGGTGCCGCCCAGGATCTCCTCGTGCACCTTCGTCAGCTCGCGCGCGACGACCGCGCGGCGGCCGCGCATGCGCTCGGCCAGGTCCGCGAGCGTCTCGCGGAAGCGCCGCGGCGACTCGAACAGCACGACCGCCTCGGGCGTCGACGTGACGAGCGCGAGCGCCTCGCGCCGCTCGCGCCCGCCGCGCGGCAAGAACCCCACGAAGCGGAAGCCGCCCGTCACGAGCCCCGACGCGCTCACCGCCGCCATCACGGCGCTCGGCCCGGGGATCGCCACGACGCGCGCCCCGGCCTGCGTCGCCGCGCGCACGAGCGCCGTCCCCGGATCGCTCACGACCGGCGTGCCGGCGTCGGTCATGAAGGCGATCGACTCGCCCGCCGCGAGCCGCGCGGCGGCGCGCGCCGCGTCCGCCTCCGAGGCGTGCGCGTCGAACCGGTCGACCGGCTTGCCCGCGACGCCGAGGTGGCCGAGGAGCGCGCGGGCGCGCCGCGTGTCCTCCGCGAGGATCCGGTCCGCCGCCCGCAGCGTCTCGACCGCGCGCAGCGTGATGTCGCCGAGGTTGCCGATCGGCGTCGCGACCACGTAGAGGCACCCGCGATCGCCCGCCCCGCCCTGCTCGCCGCCGCTCGACAAGGCCTAGTCCGCCTCGACGGCGTCCCCGAGCTCCTCCTGCAGGTACGTCCGCAGCTTGGACTGGAGCCGCGCCTCGAGCTGGCGCACGCGCTCGCGCGAGATGCCGAACTCGTTGCCGAGCTCCTGGAGCGTGAGCGGGTCCTCCGCCGCCATGCGCTTGTCGAAGATGATGACGTCCTTGCCCTTCAGCGTCTCGCGGAACTTCGAGAGCCGATCGTGGACGAGCATGCCCATCTCGCTCGCCTCGAACGCGCTGTCCGGGCTCGCCCCCGATGAGACGAGCATCTCGACGCGCGGGATCGAGCGGCCCTCGAGGTCGCCGACCGGGGCGTCGAGCGACGCCTCGCCGCTCGAGAGGCGGCGGTCCATGTCGACGACCTCCTTCTCCTCGACCGACAGGCGCTTCGCGATCTCCGCCGCCGTGGGCTCGATGCCCATCGCCGAGAGCTTCGCCTTCTCCTTGTTGAGGTTGAAGAAGAGCTTCCGCTGCGCCTGCGTCGTGCCGAGCTTCACGAGGCGCCAGTTGTTGAGGATGAAGCGGAGGATGTACGCGCGGATCCACCAGGCCGCGTAGGAGGAGAGCTTCACGCCGCGGTACGGGTCGTAGCGCTTCACGGCCTGCATCAGGCCGATGTTCCCCTCCTGGATGAGGTCCATGATGTTCTTGTAGGCGCGGCGGTACTCGTACGCGAGCTTGACGACGAGCCGCAGGTTCGCCGTCACGAGCCGCGCGGCGGTCGCGACGTCCTGCGTCTTCGCGTACTTGATCGTCAGCTCCTTCTCCTCCTCCGGCGTGAGCAGCCGGTGGCGCTGCACCTCGCGCAGGTAGGCCTGGAGCGGGTCCGTGCGGGAGAGCGCCGCGTCGCCGCTGCCGCGGCCCTCGCTGGCGCCGAGCCGCGACGAGCGCGGGATCTCGATGTCGTTCAGGTCGAGGTTCGCGTCGTCGATGACCTCGCCGACGACCTCCACCACGTCGCCCTCGTCGACGTCGGCCGCCTTTTCGGCGCCGCTCTCGGGCGCGGCGTCCGCGTCGTCCTCGTCGTCGCGCGGCCCGTCGTCGTCGCCGGCCGCGGGCTGCGGCTCGGCGCGCGCGCGCCCCGCGGCCTTGCCCGCGGCCTTCGCGGCGGGGCGCTCGCGGCGCTTCAAGGCAGGCCGGGGGGGCGCGCCGTCCGCCTCACCCGCGTCGGGCCGGAGCTCCGCCGCGGCGTCCTCCGACCCGGATCGAGGGCCCGCCGTCGCCGTTCCCTCGGGCTCGGGCGCACCGGCCCCCTTCGTTCGCTTCGCTCGCGGCTCGCTCTTGCTCTTCGCCACCCGGACCTCGTCTCGGAGTTCTAGTACAGGCCCGCCGCGTCGCGCCACTGGCGCCGGCGCGCAGGCGACGCCGCCGACGCCGGCGACCCAGACGCCACGCGCCGCGCACGCCGCGGGAAGGCGGCGGGAGGCCGCGGGGTCGGCCGGTCAGGAAGGGAGCGCGCGAGATCGGAGAACGTGCTACACGGCAGCCGTCACGTGGACTCGCACCGACCTCCGCGCCCGCGCTCGCTGCGCCCCTGGTACCTGGTGGCCACCATGCTGCTCACCTGGATCATCGGCGTGCGCGGGTTCATGGCCGGGTGCGGGACGGCCTCGTACCTGCGCGGCGGCATGGCCCCCGACGTCATGGTGGTGGCCGAGCAGGCGCGCGACCAGGGGGATCCGTTCCAGTTCACGTTCCTCGTGCTCGAGGCCGCCCAGGCGCGCGCCATGAGCCTGCACCAGGACGTCTCCTTCCCGCTCAGCGTGGGGAAGGTGATCCTCGGCGGGCTGCTCGTCATCGCGAGCGGGCTGGCGCTCGGCGGCCGGCCGGGCACCCGCGGCTTCGTGATCCAGGTCCTGGCCGCCAACCTCGGCTTCGCGGCCGTCGAGTACGCGCTCACCCGGGACATCCGCGGCGCCTGGATCGACCTGGTGGCGCAGGCGGGGGCGCTCCTGCCGCCGGAGGTCCCCGAGCGCGAGAGCCTGACGAACCCGAGCCTCTGGTGGACCGCCGAGCGGGTGCGCTTCGTCCTCTTCGAGGTGGCCATCCTCGGCTCCGCCGCGCTGGCGCTGACGCGGGAGCGCACGAAGCTCTACTTCCAGGCGGTCGCCCGGACGACGGTCGACCCCGGCGACGAGCCATGAGCGCCGCGGAGGAGGCCGCCGGCGCGGATCCTCGATCGAAGCCTGCCCAGCCCGACGCGCGGAGGGTCGCCGTCCTCCCGGACGACCTCGCCAACCAGATCGCGGCGGGCGAGGTCGTCGAGCGGCCGGCGAGCGTGGTGAAGGAGCTCGTCGAGAACGCGCTCGACGCGGGCGCGCGCCGCATCCGGGTCGACATCGAGGGGGGCGGCGTCGGCCTCGTGCGCATCGCGGACGACGGGCGCGGGATGAGCCGCGAGGACGCGTCGCTCGCGGTGCTGCGCCACGCGACGAGCAAGATCGCCCGGCTCGACGACCTCCGGTGCATCCAGAGCTTCGGGTTCCGCGGCGAGGCGCTCCCCAGCATCGCCTCGGTCAGCCGCTTCTCGCTGCGGACGCGGCGCGACGGCGAGCCCGAGGGGACGGAGATCCGCATCGAGGGCGGCGGCCCGGCGCAGGCGATGCCCTGCGGGTGCGCCGCGGGCACCGTGGTCGAGGTGCGCGACCTCTTCTACAACGTCCCCGCGCGGCGAAAGTTCCTGCGCGCGGTCGGGACCGAGTCGGCGCACGTGACCGAGGTCGCGCAGGCGATCGCGCTCGGCGAGCCGGGCGTGACGCTCGTCCTGTCGCGCGACGGCCGCGTGGCGCGGGAGTGGCTGCGCGCCTCGAGCCGCGCGGAGCGGGCGCGCTCGATGCTCGCGGGCGAGGAGCTCGCGACGTGCGCGGGGCAGCGGGGGCCGCTCACGGTCGAGGCGTTCGTGTCGCGGCCGGAGCGCGCCCGCTCGGGCGCCGGCTGGCTGTGGATGTTCGTGAACGGCAGGCACGTGCGCGACCGCTCGCTGGCGCGCTCGATCGCGCTCGCTTACGGCAGCGTCCTCGAGCCGGGCCGGTACCCGATCGGCGCGGTGTTCATCGACCTGCCCGCCGAGCTCGTGGACGTGAACGTCCACCCCCAGAAGGCCGAGGTCCGCTTCGCGGACGGCCGCGCGGTCGCGGACGCGATCTACAAGATCGTCGCCGCGCAGGTGGCCGCGGCGTTCGGCCTCCCCGCGCCCGCCCCCGGCGGCTTCCAGGGCCGCAAGGGCAAGCTGTTCGAGGAAGCGGCGCCGCCGCCCGGCGACGCCTGGGTCTGGTCGAGCGGCTCCGCCGCCGGGCCGATCGCGGCGGGCGCGTCGAGCGGCCCCGCCGCCGGGTCGACCGCTGCGGGCGCATCGGGCGAGCGGCAGGAGCCGCCGGCCGATCCGTGGGGCCTCGGCGGCGATCTCGGCGGGTTCCCGCGGCCTCCGGCAGCACGGCCTCCGGCCGCGACGGCGCCCGGTCCGGGGGCGCCGCTGTTCGCGGACGCGTGGGCCGACGTCGAGCCGCCGGGAGCGCCCGGCGCGCCGGGCGAGCCGGGAGCGCCCGGCGCGCCGGGCGAGCCGGGCGCGCCGGCGGTCGTGCCGGGGGCGCCGCCCCTCCCCTACCCCGCGGGCGCCCCGACCGGCGGCGGGCCCGTGCTCGCCGCGGCCGAGCGGACGCTCGCGTGGCGGTCGCTGCGCTTCCTCGCCCAGGTGCGCAACACCTTCTTCGTGTGCGAGGGGCCGGACGGGATCTACTTCCTCGACCAGCACGCGGCGGCGGAGCGCGTGACGTTCCACCGGCTGCGCGCGTCGTACGACGGCCGCGACGTCGCCACGCAGAAGCTGCTCTTCCCGGTGATCGTCCCGGCGGCGCCCGCGGAGGTGTCGCTCGTCGAGGAGGCGCAGGAGGCGATCGCGCGGCTCGGGCTCGACGTCCGCCCGGCGGGCGCGGCGCAGCTCGCGGTGCACGCCGTGCCGACGCTGCTCCGCCGCGCGGCGCCCGAGCGCCTCGTGCGCGATCTCGTCGACGAGCTGAGCCACGCGGGCGAGCGCGCCTTCTCGGGCGCGGTGGACCTCGCGCTGGCGACCATGGCCTGCCACGGCTCGCTGCGCGCGGGCGACCCGGTGGCGCCGGAGGAGGCGCGCGCGCTGCTCACGGCGCTCGACGAGGTCGACTTCGCCGGCCACTGCCCGCACGGCCGGCCCATCGTGATGCGCGTCGGCTGGCCGGAGCTCGAGCACCGCGTGGGGAGGCGGTGACCGCGGCAGCCCGCGAGGCCGCTCCGGAGGCGAGCGAGGCCGCCGCGCCGCCTTCGTGGGAGACGATCGCCCCGCCGTCGCCCGGCGAGCTGCTCGTCGTCGTCGGCCCGACGGCGAGCGGCAAGACCGAGCTCGCCATCCGGCTCGCCGAGCGCCTCGGCGGCGAGGTGGTGAGCGCCGACAGCGTGCAGATCTACCGCGAGTTCGACCTCGGCTCGGGGAAGCCGACGCCCGCCGAGCGGGCGCGCGCGCCGCACCACCTCGTCGACGCGGCCGACCCGCTGCAGGCCATCGACGCCCGGCGCTACGCGGAGCTGGCGGAGGCGGCCATCGCCGACATCCGCGGCCGCGGCCGCGTGCCCATCGTCTGCGGCGGCACGTTCCTCTGGGTGAAGGCGCTGCTCTTCGGCCTTTCGCCCGCGCCGCCCGCGGACGCGGAGGTGCGCGCGCGCCACCGCGCGATCGCGGACGCCGAGGGGCGCGCCGCGCTCCACGCGCGCCTCGCCGAGGTGGATCCGGAGAGCGCGGCCCGGCTCGCGCCGAACGATCTCGTGCGCGTGAGCCGGGCGCTGGAGATCTACGAGCGCTCGGGCCGGACGCAGACCGCGTGGCACGCCGAGCATGGCTTCCGGGACCGCCGGCACGCCGCGCGCCTGCTCGCGGTGCACCGAGACCGCGACGAGCTCGACCGCCGCATCGAGACCCGGGTCGCCCAGTGGCTGGAGCAGGGCTGGGTGGACGAGGTCCGCGCGCTGCTGGACCGCGGCTACGGCGACGCGCGGGCGATGGGCTCCGTCGGCTACAAGCAGGTGCGCGAGCACCTGGAGGGGCGCCTGCCGGCCGAGGAGCTCGCCCCGGCCATCGTGCGCGCCACGCGCACCTTCGTGCGGCGGCAGCGGACCTGGCTGAGGGATCAGCCGGTCGCGCCCGTCGCGCTCACCTAGCTAGTAGGCGAACGCCTGGTACACCTCGGTCTCCTCCGGCCCGTCGAGCGAATCGACGATGGGGTTGAAGCGGAGCATCCGCTTCGCGCGCTCCGAGAGCTGGGGGAGGCACTCGCGGGGCACCCGGATCGAGACCTCCGGGCGGAAGAGCCAGCGCCGGCTGTACCCGATCACCACCATGGGCCGGGGCTCGCGCGTGCGGTTCGGGGTGCCGCGGTGCAGGCCGCGAACGTCGCGGACCATGACGTCGCCGAGCTCCATGGGGATCGGCTCCAGCGCGACCTCGCCCATCTCGAGGCGCCGCATGCCTTCCGCCTTGGAGAGCATGTGCGTGCCGCGGGCGACCTCGATGGGGCCGTTCTCGACGGTGACGTCGACGAGGGGGAAGTTGACCGCGAGCTGGAACGCGGGCGTCTCTCTCCCGGTCTCGGGGAAGAGCGGCGGCGTGTCGCGGTGGACGTCCTGATAATCCGACCCGAGGAGCGGCGTGTCGGTGGCGAGCTGGACCATGGTCATGTCGGCCCCGACGAGGCGCTCGACCACGCCGAGGATCGTCTCATCCTCGTAGATGCGCGGCTCCGCGAAGGGGGCCTTGAACGGGAGCGTCACATAATAACGACCTGGCCCCCGGTTCTTCAGGTGCCCCTCGCGCGCGATGTGCGCCTCGAGGAGGGGGGTAAAGGCCTCACGCCAGGACAGCAGCAGGCTCTTCGGGATGAGGTTCTTTATCAGACAGAACCCATCGCGCTGCGCTGCGTGGGCAAGCTCATCCATCTGGGCGCTCGAGTGGCGGGCGTGGCTCATAGGTCGGCGCCAAGCTTGATGGCCGTCCGCTGGAGTCGTCAAGCTCAGCGCTCGCCCGCTCTCGATTCACCATGACGACTCCACGATTGGAATCGTTGCCTTCGGAAGAGAAAGCGCCGATCCAGCTGCTTGGCCCACGCGTCGCCGGAGATGAACAAGCGGGCTCAGGCGATCACCGGCGTCGCTGGGCTCCGCGACCTCAGCGCGCTCTCCACCTGACCTCGCCGTCGCAGCGCGGGCAGCCCGCGCTGCGCGGCCGCACCTCCTGCGTGAACGCGACGCGCCCGCAGCCGGCGCACACGGTCATGTGGCTCCGGTAGAGATCCGCGTCCGAGAGGATCTCCGCGGCGAAGAGGCTGAGCACGATATCGCTCAGGAGATCGCCCTCGCGCGGCGCCGGCAGCCACCCCGAGCGGCCGTCCACGACGGTCCACCGGACGCGCGCGCTGTACAGGGCAGCGCGGAGAAAGCCGCCGTCCGGGTTCGGCGCCACGAAATCCAGCAGCGCCAGCGCCACGCGCTCTCGCGCCCGGGCGGTCAGCGCGGCGACCTCGCGGTGCCGCTCGTCGAGCCCGCAGAGCTCCAGGGTCTCCGCGCCCGGCTCCCGCAGCGCCCGCGGGGCCCTCATCCAGCCGGGGGCGACGACGTGCTCGAGGAGCCACGCCGCGAGCTCGTGGGGCTCCCACGGGCGGGTCGTGACCTGCATGAACTGGAGCGCGCCGGCCAGGCAGGGGCTCGCGAGCATGCGCGCGCGCAGCGCGAGGAACGAGCTGGCCCGTCCGGCATCGGCTCGAGAGCTCTGGACGGAGCGGTTCGCAGGCGCGAGGCTGGCCATCGCGATCTTCAAGGAATTGATCATGAGTTCCATGAGGGGGTTTTCCGTCCCGCCGTGGCCGCGACGAGCGGCCGGTCGCCGGCGATGTGCGGAGCGGTAAGCGCCCGGCGTGCCAGCCAGGAAATCAGGCAGAATCCCGCCACATCGTGCGAACGCGCGCCGGATCCGCGCGGGCGGCGCGACACCGCGGAACTTGCTGAGGTCTGGAGGCCGCTGCCCGGCGTGCGCGGCTGCTGCGTCAAGACCTCGGACCGCCGGAGCGCCCTCGGCGCCGGCGCTCGCCGGGCGCCTCATGCTCACGGCGGGTCCGCGAGGGGGTCGTTCTTGCGCACTCGCGCGCCGCGGGCGGACGCGCGTCTGCCCGCGACGAACGCGATCTCCGGTGTGCGCCGAGCACGACGCGGACCGGCGCGGCGGCGGCGCACGAGGCCCGCCGGGATCCGCGCCGCCGGCGAGGCGGCTGGGCGGCCGGCGCGGAGCTCGCGAAGCTGTGGAGGGGACGCAGGAGAGGGCGAGCTCGATCAGCTCGCCGCGAGGCCCGGGAGCGGCGACTTGGACGGCAGCTTCGGATCGCCGAAGCCGGTGAAGTCGGTGACGCCCATCGCGTCGCAGAGGCTGAGCAGCACGCGCTCGTGGCGCTCGGGGCTGCGCACGTAACGCCCGCCGGGGCTCGTCTTCAGATAACCGCCCTCGCCGCTCGCCAGGACAAACTTCATCTCGTTCATGTTGTGGTTCGGCGCGTCGCCCATGTCGCGGCACCACGCGATGAGCGTGTTGTCGAAGAGCGTCCCCGAGCCGTCGGCCTCGGGGATCGCCTTCAGCTTCGCGATGAGATCGACGAACCGCTGCGCCAGCCACTTCTCCAGCTTGATCAGGTCGAGGTGCGCCGGAGCGCCGGTGTGGATCATCGATCCGTGCTCCTCGCCCCGCAGCCCGATCTCCGGGAGATCGACGTTCATGGCCTGCTCCGAGCCCCACTGGATCGCGGCGACCCGCGTGATGTCGCACGCGAACGCGCCGACGATGAGATCCATGTGCACGAGGTTGGCCTGGAGCGGGTTCGTCGGCTCGGCGCCGGCCGCCGTCGGCGGCTTGCAGCCGCCGCCTTCGCCGGACGACGCGTTGGACAGCCGCGTCTCGACCTGCCGGATCGACTCGAGGTGCAGATCCAGCTTGTACTTCTGCTCGGCGCCGAGGTCCCCCTGGAGCGTCTTGATCTCGTTCTTCAGGTGGTCGAGGACGCTCTTGCGGCGCCGCAGCAGGTCGTCCGAGGAGGTGTTCGTCGGGACCGCCGAGCCGAACAGGGTGGAGTACGCGGACGCCGGAGAAGCGATGGTCGGCAGGTTGTCCGTGCGGTAGTACGGCGACCTCCCGCCGCTCGCCGTGCTCTCCGCGCCGAGCAGGAGCGAGGGGATCTGCGTCTTCACGCCCGCCGCGCTCAGCTTGTCCGCGATGAACTGATCGACGGAGATCAGCCCGGCCGACCCGCCGCCGAAGCCGAGCCCGGTCAGGCCGTCGGGCGCGCCGTGGTTGTTGCCGGGGTTCCCGCTGGGAAGGCCGTCCACGAGCACGACGTGCTGCTTCACGTCCGCGAGCGGCGACGTGGACTCGCTGAACGTGGGGGTCTCGCCGGAGACGCTCGTCGGCTTCCAGATCTGGGTGGCCGTCCCCATCGTGCAGAACAGGAGCAGCCGCTTGGGCTTCCGCCCCGGCGCCGCCTCGGCGATCGAATCGGCGAAGGGCGCGAACAGGAAGCCTGCGCCCACGCTGGCCGTGAGGCCCTTCAGAAACTCTCTGCGACGATGGCTGCGCATGGGCGACCCTTTCACTCGCGTGCGCCCGCGGAGATCGCCCGCGACAGGCGCACGGGGCCGCGCCTGCCGCGGCGGGGAGCTGAAATCGCCGCGGCAGGCGCGTGGGGGCGCGCCTGCCGCGGCGGGTGATGCGCGCGATGCGCGCGGCTCAGGTCGCGGCCAGGCCGGGGAGCGGCGACTTGGCGCCGAGGCCCGGATCGCCGAAGCCGGCGTAGTCCGTGACGCCCATCGCGTCGCACAGGCTGAGCAGCACGCGCTCGTGCCGCTCCTTGCTCGTGATGAACCGGCCGCCCGGGGCCGTCTTCAGGTAACCGCCCGTGCCGCTCGCCAGGACGAACTTCATCTCGTTCTGGGTATGGGCCGGCGCGTCGCCCATGTCGCGGCACCAGGCGACGAGCGTGTTGTCGAGGAGCGAGCCGGAGCCGTCGGCCTCGGGGAGCTCCTTCAGCTTCTTGATGACGCCGACGAACTGCTCGTGGAGCCACTTCTCGAGCTTGATCAGCTTCGCGTTCCCCGGGTCGTAGCCGTGGATCAGGCCGTTGTGCTCCTCGTCGGCCAGGCCGATCTCCGGCAGGTTCACGTTCATCGCCTGATCCGAGCCCCACTGGATCGCGGCGACCCGCGTGATGTCGCACGCGAACGCGCCGACGATGATGTCCAGGTGGAGCTGGTTGGCCTTCATGGCGTTCGACAGGTCGCCGGAGGGCGACGCCGGCGCCTTGCAGGCGCCGCCGGTGCCTCCTCCGCCGTTCATCGAGCCCGACAGCCGCGACTCGATCTGCCGGATCGACTCGAGGTGCAGATCCAGCTTGTACTTCTGCTCCGAGCCCAGGTTCCCCTTGAGCGCCGTGATCTCGCGCGTGAGGTTGTCGAGGATGCTCTTGCGGCGGCGGAGCTGGTCCTCGGCGGACGAGTCCGGGTTGGTGCCCGGGTTGCTCGGCGCCACGCCCGTGAACACCGTCGAGAAGGCCGACATGGGGGAGCCGATGGGCACCAGGTTGGTCCCCTTGTAGAACCCGGTCTTGCCGCCCCCGGTGTCCGCGCCGAGCAGGAGCGACGGGATGGGCGTCGACAGCGTCCCGGCCGCCTTCAGCTTCTCCACGATGAACTGATCGACGGAGATCAGCCCGTAGGGGCCCTGGCTCGAGTAGCCCATCCCGGTGAGGCCGTCGGCCGATCCGTGGTTGTTGCCGGGGCTCGCGCTGGGGAGGCCGTCCAGCATCACGATGTGCTCCTTCACCTCCGCGAGCGGCGAGGTCGCCTCGCTGAACGTGGGGGTCTCACCGGAGACGCTCGTGGGCTTCCAGATCGCGGGCGCCGTGCCCATGGTGAAGAACACCAGGAGCCGCTTCGGCTTCCGCCCGGGGGCGGCGTTGGCGATCGAATCATAGAAGGGGGAGAACAAAAGGCTCGCCCCGAGGCTGGCACCGACACCCTTGAGAAAGTTCCTACGACTGTGGCTGCGCATGACCGATCCTTTCACTCGCTACCGATCTTCCAATGGGTTGCAGCCGTGGTGTCACGGGCCCTGGACTCTACGGGTGAAGTGCGGCGCGCGCGTCAGCGCGAGCCACACGCTCTTGATGCTGAAGTTCTCGGCGGCCGCTTCCTGCTCGACCTTCTCGTACGTGCAGCCGTCCTGCTCCCAGGTGTCGCCGAAGGCGTAGTAGGACCAGTAACGGACCATGCACTCCTTGACGTCCTCGCTCGCCGCGAGGTAGTCGGACAGCTCGGTCACGCCGTTGAAGCTGAAGTCCGCTCCCCCGTTGGGCGGCGAGAAGACCGTGCCGCTCGCGTCGATGGGGAGCCCGACCTCCTCGTTCCGCCACCGGCCGAACGCGTCGTAGTTCTCGAAGCCGGTGCCGATCGGGTCCGTGAACCTGTGGCAGCCGCCGCAGGCCGGCTCCTTCGTGTGCATCTCGACCAGCATGCGCGTCGTCGCCGGGGTCTCCAGGGGCTTGATGTTCGGATCGACGCCGGGCGGCGGGGGCAGGAGCGGCTGGCAGAGCAGACGGGTGCGGACCATCTTGCCGCGCTGGGTGGGCGAGGAGAGCTTCGCGCCGCCGTGCCCGGTCAGGAAGCTGCCGTGGGAGAGGATCCCGCGATCGCGCTGCCCGGGGGAGATCGTCACCCTCGTCAGATCGGGGCCGCCGGCGCCGCCGAGGCCGTAGTGCGTGGCCAGGCTGCTGTTGATGAACGTGTAGTCCGCCTGCAGGAGGTTGGAGAACGTGCCGTTCTGGTTGAACGCGGTGTCCACGATGAGCGCCTGCGTCTCGGCCATCATGTCCCTGCGCAGCTCATCGGTGAGGTTGAAGACCGTGTTGTCCTTCACCGTGGTGACCAGGCGGTTCAGCTGGAGCCAGCCGCGCATGAACCGCATCATCTCCGTCTCGGCGAGCGGGCGGGTCCCCGGGTCCTCCAGGAGGCGCAGCGCGTGCTGGGCGATCTGGTCGCTGGTCAGCGTGGTGCCCGCGGCGACGGCCGCGTCGGCGGCCTGCAGCAGCGCATCGTCCGGCATGGTCCCGGTCAGCAGGTACGAGATGTTGCTCGCGATCTCGTGCGGGCTGAGCTCGTAGAGGCCGCCGCCGATGTCGTTGCCGATCTCGTGGCGGTACAGGAAGTACGGCGACTGCAGCATGGCGCTCACGACGACCTTGGCGCCGTCCTCGAACGTCTCCTCCGCCGCGAACAGGGCGTCATAGGACGCGAAGCGCTCGTCCGAGAGCGGCTCGCGGAACGCGCGGCGGCCGAAGTCGCGGATGAACTGGCCGCGGCACGCCTCGTCGATCGCCCGGCAGGTGGCCGAGGAGAGGGAGTCGAGCTTGTTCGTCACCGCCCACTCCGCGGTCGCCTCGGCCCAGTCCATGATCTGCTGGGCGGTCAGGTCGCGGATCACCAGCGCGTTCGCGTCGGCCGTGAACCCGAGCACCTGCGGATCGTTGAAGATGCTCGGGAGCGCGACGCTCGGATCCCGGAAGAGGTCGCGGACGGTCGCCTCGAACTGGTCCACCGTCAGGCGCCGCACCGTGCGCGGGCCGGGGGTGCTCAGATCCGCGGCCTCGCACTCCGACACCTCGGGGATGTCGTGGGGCTGCGGCGGCGGCTCGTCGATGGGCGGCGTGCCATCAGGGTTCTCGGGATCGCCGCCGCTGCTGCTGCCGCTGCTGTCGGAGGGCGTGCCATCCGTATTGCCCAGATTGCCCAAGCAACCGAGCGGGCCGGCGAGGAGGAGTGCCACGGCGGAATACCGGCGACACGCCTTCGCCGAAACTAAGCTCTTAAGCGTGCTCATCATTGCTTGAGAAAAGCTGATGTCTCTCATGTTGTCAAGCCCCGATCAAGCGGTGTCGCCTCTGGATACCGAATCAACCTGCTCTGCTACTCTGCCGTTTTCTGCCGTTGAATCCATCCACGTACCCGGCTTCAACTCATCATCTTGTCGTCCGCGCCGCTCAGCGCCTGTCGGCTCCTCTCGGCGCCGCTGCCCGCCTCCGGGCACCCGATCGCACCGCCATGGGCCGTTATCGGCCGAGCTCAGACGCAACGCGTCGGGTTGACGCGCGATGTCGTCCGCCATGCGGGCGGGCTCGGCATCGCCGCCATGCCGTGACAGGGGCGGCCCCGCGGCTCGCACAGCGCGCTTCGACCTCGAGACCCGAGACGAGCAGCCGGGCGAGCGCCTCCGTCTCCGTGAGCGTCGAAATGCGGGTCAGGCCCATGCCAGCGATGAAGCAAGCCGTATGCCGCTCAATTTCATGGGCATTCCCCGGATGCCCCGTGCCGGTTTCCTGATTTTTTCGGCAATCGACGATGGGTGGACGTGGCTCGGTCCAGGAAGCGCGATCCACCTGATCCGCGATCCATCGAGGCCCTGGAGGGGCGCCCCGGACACCGCCGCCGTCAACCCTTGGACCAGGCGCTGATCGACCGGTAGCTCGCGACGGACTCCTCGATGACCTCCAGCGCGCGGTGCCGGTCGTACATCGTGTCCACCTCGGCGAGCTTGTTCTCGAGCGTCTTGTAGTCGAGGAAGAACCGCATGAGCTCCCTGGTCACGTGCGGGGGCAGCTCCTCGTGGGTCAGGTAGTGGGCCACCGAGGGGTCGTCGACGGCGACGGCGATGATCTTGTCGTCAACGCCCTTGTCGTCGCGCATGAAGAAGCCGCCGATCGCGCGCGCCCTCACGATCGTGAGAGGCACCACCGGCTCCTGCATCAGGACCAGCACGTCGAGCGGGTCGCCGTCGCCCGCGTGCGTCTGGGGGATGAAACCGTAGTTGGCCGGGTAATGCACGGACGAGTAGAGGACGCGGTCGAGCATCAGGAGCCCGGTCTTCTTGTCGAGCTCGTATTTGCACTTCGATCCTTTCGGGATCTCGATGACGACGGGGAAGAAGTCGTGTCGGCTGTCGGGGAGCAGGATGTCGTGGAGCGGGTGGGTCATGGCGGGGTCCTGGGCTGTCGCCCCGCCCGGGGTCCGGGCGAGGGCACGCAGGATAGCAGAATTCCAGGCAGACTGGCGCGCGGCGTATCGCCCGCCACGGCGGCGCGGCCGGGCAGGCGCGGCCACATGGTGGGCGATACGCCGCCGCGGCTCACTCGCGCCAGCAGAAGCCGAAGCCCGCGGACGCGCCGCGCTCGAGCTCTGCGTTCCAGTCCACGCCGGTGAACGTCACGCCCGCATTGCCCACCTCGTGCTTCGCGTTCCACACGTCGGACGGCGTGCCGTCGACCTGGAGGGTGACCGCCCACGCCGCCCTGGCCTCGCCCATGTTGGTGACGGTGACGGACTTGCAGCCGCCGCCGCCCCACACCGAGTCCACCTTCTCCACGACATCGAAGTCCCCGTTCGTGGGCGGCGGGTCGTTGTCGGTGCCCGACGGCTGCTCGTCGCCCGGATCCGTGTCGGGGCCCGACTCCGTCACCGCCTCGGCGAGGCGCCTCGTGAAACGCGGCGACTGCGCGATCGCCTTGATGACGCCCGCGACGGTGAGGTTCTCGGGCCCGAGCTGGCCGGTGATCTGCTCCGCCATGCAGGAGAGCTCGGCCTGGTCCATCGCGCCGAAGCCGAAGCGGAGCCACTGGAGGGTGAAGCACGCCTGCGCGTCCGGGCTCTGCGCGAGCTTCTGGGCGAGCTCTCCGGTGCCGTCGAACGTGCCGTTCGTGCCCTCCGCCCCCACGATGTTGCCGCTCGCGTCGACCGGGTGCCCGTCGTCGCTGTCGCGGTAGCGGCCGACACCGTCGAAGTGCTCGAAGCCGAAGCCGATGCCGTCGATGAGCGAGTGGCAGCTCCCGCACGCGTCGTTGTTGGAGTGCTCGAAGAACCGCTCGCGCGTCGACTTCGTGGGATCGGGCTGGGGCGGCTTGACGTCGAGGCCCGCGGGCGGCGGCGGCAGCGGCTGGCAGAGGAGCTGCTCGCGAACGAACTTGCCGCGGTGCACGGGCGACGACTCTGCGGCGTGCGCGTGGGTGCTGAGGACGCTGCCGAGCGTGAGGATGCCCATGCGGTTCGATCCGGTGAGGTCGACCCGCGCCATGCCGTCCTGGTCCGGGGCGCCGTCCGGCGCCGGCAGGCCGTAGAACGACGCGAGCTCCTGGTTCACGTAGGAGTAGTTCGCCGTGTACATCTCGCTCAGCGAGCCCGAGCCCTCGCGGATGAGGTGGCGCACGAAGGCCGCCGTCTCCTTCTCGATCGCCTGCCGGACCGCCTCCGTGTACTCCGGGTACGCGCCCATGTCCTTCGACGGCTTGGCGCTCAGCTGGAGCCAGGTCTTGAAGAACCGGAGGATGCCGGCGTCGGCCCGCGGGTCCTGCAGCATCCTGTCGACCTCGGCGGAGATGGCCGCGGGCGTCGCGAGCTCGCCCGACTCCGCCTTGCTGAGCAGCTCGTCGTCGGGCATCGAGCTCCAGATCATGTAGGAGAGCTGGGAGGCGATCTCGTGCGGCAAAAGCTGGTACGTGCCGTCCGCCGCGACGGCGCCGATCTCCGGGCGGTAGAGGAAATAGGGAGACTGGAGCGCGGCGGCGATCATCGCCTGGACGGCCCCGGCGAAGCCCTCGTCGGCCTTCACGCTGCGGTAGAGCTCCATGTACCGCGCGCGGTCCTCCTGCGTGAGCGCCCTGCGGAAGGCGCGGCGCCCGAAGCGCTCGAAGAACTCGGTCGCGCACGCGTCGTCTCCGGTCGCGATCTCGCAGGGGACGAGCGACCCCGGCGCCTCGATCACCCGGGCAGCGATGTCCTCGGCGGCGTCGCGCATGAGCTGGACGTCGGTGCCGGCGTAGAGGAGCGCGTCGGCGTTGTTGTCGAAGCCCTCGACGTTCGCGTCGGTCGGGAGGATGTAGCCCGTCGTGTCGACGCCGAGGAGATCGGCCACGGTCCTGTCGAACTCGACGCGCGACATCCGGCGCAGGACGCGGCGCCCGGACACCATGTCGGGCTCGCAGGCCGTCGGCTGCTGGTCGCACCCGACGCCCAGGTTGACGCGGTTCACGAACTTCTCGAACACGACGTAATCGTCGCCCTGGAACGGGATGAGCGCGCCGCCGGCGTGGCCGTCGGGGTGCCGGCCGGAGGGGCGCAGGAGGAGCGTCGACTCGCCGTTCACCTCGATCGCGGCGATGTTGCGCACCGCCTCGAAATTCGCCTGCAGCGCCTCGTCGGTGCCCGAGGTGTCGAGCACGAGGCGGGTCCCCTTCGCGAGCCCGGTCTCGGTGTGGCAGACGGTGCACTTCGAGGACATGATCGGGTCCCAGAGGTTCGCCTTGAAGAACTCGAGGTTGTCGGAGCAACCCGAGTCCAGAGAGCCCGTGTCGTCTCCGCCGTCCGTCTCGCTGTCGTCATCGCCGCCCCAGCCGAGCAGGTTCGTGCAGCCGGCGCCCGCGGCGCCGAGCACGACGCACGAGAGCAGGAGCG
Source organism: Sorangium sp. So ce1335 (assembly GCF_051521615.1). NCBI lineage: Bacteria > Pseudomonadati > Myxococcota > Polyangiales > Polyangiaceae > Sorangium > Sorangium sp. So ce1335. The sequence goes on along the minus strand of NZ_CP150363.1, from coordinate 12,665,851 downwards.
CGTGGCCGAGCCGCTGCGTCAGCGTGCGCCGCGGGGCGTCGCCCGTCGGCAGGGGCCGGGAGACGGACGCATCCGCCTTGTCGAGGGGTCCCGTCGTCAAAGTATCCATAAGCTTGTTCCTCGTAATCCCAAGTGCTGTCGGTTACCGGACACGCGGGTGGCCGCGCGTCACGCGAGCCCGTCCAGCGGGCCAGTGCCCTTCGAGGCGTCGCCGAAGGTGCTGTTGGTGAGGCCCATGGCCTGACAGATCGAGACCAGGAGCTGCTGGTGAGGAGCGCCGCCGAAGTCGACGTAACGGCCGGGCGTGAAGGCGCCCCCGCCGGCGAGGACGAACGGGACCGACTCGCACCGATGCATCGGCGCGTCGCCGAGCTCCTTGGCCCACACGACGAGCGTCTCGTCGAGCAGGGAGCCGCCGCCGGCGCCGGCGGTCGACTTCAGCTTCTTGAGGAGATAGGCGAACTGCTCGGCGAACCACCGCTCCGCGATGCGGAACTTGTCGACGTCCGCGCCCGCGCTGGCGTGCGAGAGCGAGTGATGGTCCACGTCGGACAGGCCGAGCCAGCGCAGGTGCAGCGGCGAGACCGTGTGAGAGAACTGGACGGTCGCGACCCGGGTCCGCCCGCACGCGAGCGCCGCGGCGACGAGGTCCATCTGCGCGATGGCGATGTCCGGGACCGCGTCTTCGTCGGTCGGGTTGAACGCGGGCGGGGGCGGCGGCGCCGTGTTGCAGCTCGCGGCGACGGGGCCCGCGCCGGTGTTGGCGCCGGGCGCGATCTGCTTGAGGCCGTCGATGTGCGCGTCGAGCTTCGCCTGCTCGCGCGCGGGCACGCCGGCGCGCAGCGCCTCCATCTCGCCGTTCGTGACGCGCAGGATGCTCTGCCGGCGCTTCATCTTCGGATCGACCTCGACAGATCCCGTCCCGGTCGAATCGTTGTTGCCCGTGAAGCCGTCGAAGATCTGGTTGTAGGCGGTCCGCGGCTCGTCGATCACGGGGGCGAACTGCCCCGCCGCGCTGTACGACATGCGGGTCTGCGCGCCCGTCCCCCACGGGCTCGTGTAGATGCCGAGGTTGACCGGCCGGACGCCGAGCTCCTGGGCGACGTACCAGTCGACGCTCTGGCCGCGGCTCGCGCTGCCCGCGTTGCCGCCGCCCGTGAGCATGTTGATCATGCCGGGCTCGTGGTTGTCGACCCCCTTGAAGTCGATGCCATCGCAGATGACGAGATCGGATTTATGCGCCGCGAGCGGCTCGAGGATCGAGCCTGCGGGGAAAGAGAAGCTGGATCCGGAGCCCTGCGGGCGCCAGAGATGATGGTGAGTTCCGTTGGGAGAGAAGAAGATGACCAGATTTCGGGCAGTCCCACCGTCGGCGCGAAGGTGGCTGATCCTGCCAAGGAAAGGAGCGGCAAGGAGGCCGGCGCCCAGGCCGGCGGCGAAGCGGCGTCTGGATATGCGATTCATGACCCAGGGCTTCTGCAGAGGTCATGCCCGCGAGACAATCAGCGCCAAGGACTCGAATTCAAGGAACAGGAGATATACTACATGTCGCCTGAACCCAGACCGGTTCTGGGCGCTGGATCCAGGGGATTTGGAGGGCGATCCTGGACTTGAATGCGTTCGGCGCGCATTCACGACAACGCGTGAGCGGGCTCGGCAGAGCGAGGCCTTCATTATTCCAGCGAGAGCCCTCGAATCAGCGGCAAAGCATCCAAGGAGCGTGCCAGAGGCATCCGGAGATCCCTCAGGGATCCATCGCGGGATCGGCCGTACCTGGAACAGTGCTCCGACCAGGCGACGATCGAGATGCCATGAGGTGAGGACGAATCCGGATTTTTCTATTCATGGCGCCTCTGGCGTGCTGACGGCTCAGCGCATGATCGCCTGAGTGCCTCAACCCGTTCTCGTAGGATCATCTCTTTGCATGATTCGCGGCTGAGAACAGCACTTCGCAGGCTCCCCGTCCGAGAACCGCACTTCGCAGGTTCATCGTCCGAGAGCCTCAATTCACAGGTGCCTCGTCCGAGAATCGTATTTCGCATCTGATGAGAGACGCAGACGGCTCCCGGGCGCCCCCGCGGCGCAAGGCCAGCCCCGACGCCGCGGCCGCAGCGAGCCGCCAGCGCGAAGCGCATCGCGAGGATGGGCAGGAGCCGCGGCTCGTGCGATGAGCTAGGGCCCCGCCGTCGGGGCGAACCTCGCCCGTGGTCCTCCAGATGGCCGTAGCGCTCCCCACGAGACGGTGCCCCGCGCACGCCCGCCCCAGGAAGTCGGGGCGCGCGCCCGACCCCCGGGTCACGCCCCCCCCGCGGCACAGGGCGCCCAGCGCCCTCGCGTTGCTCGCGCTGGTCGCGGCCGTCGGCGGCGCGCACGCGGCGGCAGCCTGCGCGCCGGACGCGCCGCCGCCCGGTGCGCCGCCTCCGGCGGCGAGCGCGCAGGCCGACGCGCCGTCCTCGACGGCGAGCGCGCAGGCCGGCGCGCCGCCCCACGACGCCGGCGCGCCGGACGCCGACCCGCCGGACGCCGACCCGCCGGCCGACGGCCGCCCCGTGGGCTCGCCGGTGCAGCGGCCCGACGATCGCGATGTGCCGCAGCGCGCGTGCTCCTTCACGCTGCCCCTCTGCGTGCACGCGCCCGCCGACGTGTCCGGACAATCCGTCCTGGACGCCTTATCTCACCTGGAGGCCGCGATGCGCGCCTACGACGCGCTCGGCCTGCCGCGGCCGCTCCCCGACGGACAGCGGGGCGGAGGCCCGTCGTACGACCTCTACTTGGAGCGTGGCCCGCGCCGCGGCCCCCTGCGCGTCGGGCACGACATGCGCGCGCTCGGGGAGCGGTTCGACGCCGCGAGCGCGTTCGCCGTCGCCGCGGCGCCGGCGCCCGGGCGCGGCGGGTGCGCGAGCGCGTCCGACGCGGCCTACGCGCTCGGGCACGCCGTCGCCGCGCGCCTCGACGCCGGGGCCGAGGAGGGCGCGGTCGCGATGGCGGCGAGCTACCTCGCCGCCATCGCGGCGCCCTGCCCGGCCGAGGAGCTCGCCGCCGTCGACGCCTTCCAGCGCGCGCCCGAGCGGGCGCTCACCGGCGCGGCGCTCGGCGGGCTCGACGGCGCCCTGCTCTTTCCGTGGTACCTCGACGACGCCCACGGGACCGGGACGCCGGCGCAGGTCGCGATGTCGCTGCTCGCGATCGCGGCGCAGCCCACCCCCGCGGGCGCGGCGCGCTTCCGCGGAGAGCCCGACGTCTTCGACGCGCTCCGGGCGTCGCTCCGGGCCCGCGGCAAGGATGTCGACGACCTGCTCCTCGATTTCGCTGTCGCGCGCGCGTTCCTCGGCAGCCGCAGCGACGGCGCCCACCTCTCGGACGCGGCGCGCTTCGGCGACTTCGGCCGGGTGCGCTTCGAGTGGTCGCTCCCCTACGCGACGCTCCCGCGGCGGGTCGCGCCCCTGCGCCCGATCGAGCCGACCGGCGCCACCTACCTCTGGCTCGATCTGTCGGCGGAAAACGCGAACGGGGGGGCCGACCTCGCGGCGGCCGAGATCACCTTCGTGGCCGACTGGGAGCTGCCCGCGCTGTTCCGCTGGGCGATCGTGAAGGTCGACCGGCAGGGCGCCGAGGCCGGCCGCGTCGAGGTGGCCGGCATCTTCGGGAGCAGCCGCGCGCAGCGGACCGTCGTGGGGCTCGACGGCCTCGCGGGGCTGCTCATCGTCGGCGTCAACGCGGGGAGCATGATCCGGAGCCGCCCGTTCGACCCCGACGACGCGCCGTTCATGCCGCACGCGTACGCGGTCTGGCTCTCCAGGTAGCGCGGCGCGCCGGCCGCGCCGGCCGCGCCGGCCGCGCACGGCGCGCGGGCCGGCGCGTCACGCCCGCGCCTCGCTCCCCCTCGGCGACAGGTGGTGCGCGAACCACTCCCCGGCGAGGCGGGCGACCGCCGCGAGCGCGCCCGGCTCCTCGAACAGGTGCGTCGCGGAGGGGACGATGGCGAGGCGGCGCGGGCAGGCGAGGCGCTCGAGGGCCTCCTGGTTCAGCCCGAGCACCGCCGTGTCCGCGCTGCCCACGATGAACAGCGTCGGCGCCCGCACCCGCGCGAGCGCCGCGCCCGCGAGGTCGGGCCTGCCGCCGCGCGACACGACGGCGCCGACGAGGCGCGGCCGCGCCGCCGCGGCCAGGAGCGCGGCCGCCGCGCCGGTGCTGGCGCCGAAGTAGCCGACGCCGAGGTGACGGAGCTCGGGGCGCGCGAGCGCCCAGTCCGTCGCGCCGACGAGCCGCCGGGCGAGCAGATCGACGTCGAAGCGGAGGCGGGCGCTCCGGCGATCTTCCGCCTCCTCGGCCTCGGTGAGCAGGTCGAAGAGCAGCGTCGCCAGCCCCCACCGCCAGAGCGCCTCCGCGACGGAGCGGTTGCGAGGGCTCCTGCGGCTGCTGCCGCTGCCGTGGGCGAAGATCACGAGGCCGATGGCCCGCTCCGGGATCGCGAGATCGCCGGGCAAGGCCGCCGTCCCCGCCTGCACGCAGAGGGGGAGCTCCGCGCCTTCAGGCGGCCGCGGCAGCTCGCGCCGCGCCTCGGCGAGCAGGAGGGCGACCTCGTCGTCGGACGTCTGCGAGAAGTCGTCGTAGTAGGCGCCGATCGCCTGGAGGCTCGCGTCCTCCTCGATGCAGGCGACGCCGTCGACCTCGCGGGAGAGCGACGACAAGCTCGACGGCGCGGCGACGGGCGTCGCGAGGATGATCCGCCTCGGCGAGCGCTTGCGCAGATCGCGCAGCGCGGCGCGCACCGTGCCGCCGGTCGCGATGCCGTCGTCCACGACGATCACGGTCCGCCCCTCGACGGGCGGCGTCGGCCTCTCGCCCCGGAACCGGCGCACCCTGCGCTCGACCTCGGCGGCCTCCTCCGCCGCGATCTCGGCGAGCTCCGCCTCGGAGATCCCGAGCAGCGCGACGAGGTGCCGGTCGATGTACACCTCGCCGCCCTCGGCGATCGCGCCCACGCCGAGCTCCGGCTGCCCGGGCGCGCCGAGCTTGCGCACGATCCACACATCGAGCGGCGCACCGAGCGCACGCGCCACCTCGTAGGCCACCTCGACCCCGCCGCGCGGCAGGCCGAGCACGAGCGGCGCCTCCCTCCGATAGCCGGAAAGGAGCTGCGCGAGCCTGCGCCCGGCGTCCCTGCGATCCTGGAACAGTTTGGCTCGACCCATCGCCGCCTCCCCTCTCATCCGCCCTCTCCGGCCCTTCAAGAGCGGTGCCGCGCTGCGGGCGCGGCGCGGACGGCGATGCGCGGCGGCGGCGAGGGCTCGGCGGCGCAGGCTCAGCCGCGCCGCGCGGCGCGGCGGGCCGTCAGCCGAACAGGCTCCACTCGTCCTCGATGAGCGAGAGCGCGTGGATCAGCTCGACCGCGAGCTCGCGCTCCAGCCACTCGTCGACGCGCTGGCCGGCCGCGATCGCGCTGTAGCTCGCGCGCGGGATGCGCTTCGCCAGGTGCATCAGGCACCCGCCGGTGCGCTCGAGGCGCGCGACCCAGTCGGTGTCGCGGTAGGCGTACCGGGCCTGGTGGAACAGGGAGTCGCTGAGCGCGGAGATCCTGTCGCGGATGACGTCGGCGGGCTCGGCGCGGGATCCGATCGCCTCGCGCACCTCGCCGATGGCGCGCAGCACGAGGCCGACCGGCGCGCCGGGGTGGAACGACGCGCGCTTCGGCGAGAACGTCAGGTCGTCGAGCGCGAGGAAGTACCAGGCCAGCGGCGAGGAGACGCGGTAGAGGAACGCAGCGCCGCAGGCGTCGGCCGCCGCCATCGCGATCTGCCAGGCGCCCTCCTCGTCGACGCTGTCCTGCTCCGCGGGCATCCCGTCGATGCGCTCGATCCCCGCGCTGCTCGCGAGCGGATCGGCCCACGCCATGACGAGGACCGAGGTGGCGCGCGACCAGCTGCACAGGAGGCGCGCCCTCGCCTCGGCGGACACGCGGCCGCTCGGCGCGATCCAGACGAAGCGCCCCTCCTTGATGTCGGCGCGGTACTCGTGCTGCGAGGCGCCGTGGTCGGCGAGCTGCTGGAAGAGCTCCTCGCCCCGCGCCGCCCAGCGCTGGGCGCGGGCCTCCTCGACGCTGTCCGACGGCGTGTCGTCCCAGTCGAGCTCCGGCGGCCGGGGCGGCGCGAGCTCCGCGTCGTCCGCCTCGCGCTCCGCGTCGCTGGCGCCCCGCGCGCCCCGCGCTCGCCGCTTCGGCGGCGCGGCGCGGGCCTGCTCGTCGGCGCGGGCCCTCGCCGCGCGGATCCTCGGCGCTGCCGGGCGGTCCGGCGCGGCGCGCTTGTTCGGCGCGGCCGCGGCGCGCTTGTTCGGCGCCGCCGGCCGATCCGCCGCGGCGCGCTTTGCCGCGGCGGCCGGCCCGTCCTTCGCAGCACGCTTGTTCGGCGCCGCCGGCCGGTCCGTCACAGCACGCTTGTTCGGCGCGGCAGGCCGGTCCGTCACAGCACGTTTGTTCGGCGCCGCCGGCCGCTCCGTCGCAGCACGCTTGTTCGGCGCGGCAGGCCGCGCAGCCGCGGCGCGCTTTGTCGGCGCGCCCGCGGCCGCGCCTCCGCGCTCGCCCGCCTTGACATGGGGCTGCGCGCGCGCGCGCCCGCTCGATGCCTTGACGACGGTGCGCCTCGGTTCAGCCGATGTCCCCCGACCGCGCGGTTTGGGCATTGGGACAGGGTATCACGAGGCCGGCCGACAACACCGGTGGAGGCGCGCCGGGAAATGCGCCTCCGCTCAGGGAGCCAGGGCGCCGGTGGCGCCAGGTCCGAGCGCCTTGGGCGCCGGAGACCTCCGCGGCCCTCCACGGTTCGCGCGGCTCATTTCGCCTCGCCGAGGGCGCGGCGCACGACCTTCTTGAATTTGGCGAGCGGCTGGGCTCCGCTGACGAGGTAGCCATTGATCACGAACGCCGGAGTCCCGTTGATACCGGCGCTCTTCGCGACCTGCATGTCGGCCTCGACGGCGGCGCGGTGCGTGCGCTCGTCGAGGGCTCGGGCGAAGCGCGCCGCGTTGAGCCCGAGGCTCGCGGCGTGCTGCTCCAGGGCCGCGCGGTCGAGGTTCGAGGCGGCGTTGTCCTTGAAGAGCCGGTCGTGCATCTTCCAGAAGCCGGCCGGCCCCTGCTGCGCCATCGCCTCCATGGCCGCCTCCGCCGCGAGCTGCGCCTCGGGGTGGAAGGGCAGCGGCAGGTGGCGGAAGACCAGACGGACCTTGCCCGGGAAGGCCTTGAGGAGCTCTTCCATCGTGACCGCGCCGCGCGCGCAGAAAGGGCACTGGAAGTCGGAGAACACCTGGATGACCACCTTGCCCGCGGCCGCGCCCTTGCCGGGGTTTTCCCTGGACGGCGGGGGCACGGACACCTTCGGCGGAGGCGCCGGCGGGACCGCCTGCTTCTGGATGGCCTCGTAGACGCCCGCGCGCGGCGTCCCCGCCACGACCATGGCCTCCGCCTTCGCGATCTCCTCGTCGATGATCGCCTGGAACTTCTCGATCGGCTGCGCGCCGATGAGCCTGCGCCCGTTGATGAAGAAGTGCGGCGTGCCTCTCGCGTCGAGATCGTCCGCGAGCTCCACGTCGGCCTCGATCTTGGCCGCGTGCTTGCGCGACGCGACGGCGCGCCTCGCCGCCGCCACGTTCATCTGGAGGTCCGCGGCGACGGCCTCGAGCGCGGCGTCGTCGAGGGCCGCCTCGCCGGCGAGCAGGCGGTCGTTCGCCTGCCAGAAGGCGGCGTCCCCCTTCTGGGCCCGCGCCTCGCGCGCGAGCTCCGCGGCGGGCTCGGCCCGCGGGTGGAACGGCAGCGGGTTGTCCTTCCAGACGACGCGCAGCTTGTCGCCGTACTGCGCCGCGAGCTTCTCGATCGTCGGCGTGACCCGCCTGCAGAACGGACACTGGTAGTCGCTGAACATCACCATCGTGACGAGCGCCGTGTCCTTGCCGCGCACGGGCGAGTCGCCGACCGGCACGAGGTGGACGACCGAGCTGACGTCCTCCTCCTCGGCGTCCTCGGGCTCCTCGGCGGGCGCGGAGAAGTTCTTCGTCGCGAGCGCCGCATACACCTGCTCCGGCGGCGTCCCGGCGGCGCGGAGCTCCCGCGCGGCGGCGAGCTGCGCGTCGATGACCTCGGCGAACCGCTCCGCCGGCTGCGCGCCGTCGACGAGCACGCCGTTGATGAACGACGCCGGCGTGCCGTTCACGCCGAGCCGCGCGGCGAGCGCCATGTCCGCGTCGACCTTCCGCGCCGCGCCGCTCTGCTGCACGAGCCGCGGGATCTGCGCGGGGGTCACCCCGGCCCGCCGGAGCGCCGCGGCCTCGATCTGCGGCGAGAGCCGCTCGTCCGCCTCGAAGATGGCGTCGTGAAACGCCCAGAAGCCGCTCGGCCCCGCGTGGGCGAACACCGCCATGGCGGCCTCCGCGGTCGGCCGAGCGCGCCTGTGGAACGCGAGCGGGAAGTTCTTCCACACGACCCGGAGCTGCTCCGGCCCGTACCGCTGCTCGAGCTGCCTCAGCGTGCCGCTGAGGTGCTTGCAGAAGGGGCACTCGAAATCGGAGAACACGACGATCGTCACGGGCGCAAGCCGGCTGCCGCGCGCGGGATCGACGCGGGTCACCGGCACCGGGCCGGGGTCGCCCTCCGCGGCCATGAGCTCGTCGGGGCCCGGTGCCGGCCTCGGCGGCGCGCCGCTCGCGTTCGCCGGCTGCGATGTGTGCGGAGGGGACGGCGGCACGGCGGAGCTGCACGAGAGCGCGAAGAGCAGCGAGAGCCAGGCGACGGCGGCGATGGCGCGGCGGAGCATCGCGCGAGTGTACTCTCGTTCCGCGCTGGCGCCGCAGCCGCGCCTGCCTCGCAGCGCCGTGCGCCGCGCGCGCCTTCACGTCCCGAGCAGCGGAGGAGAAGCGCGCGCCGCGCGCGATTGACGCCCTCGTCGCCTTCAGCCATGACGGGCCCCGGCGCGCCCGCTCGGCCGCGCCAGGAGAGCGCACCGGGAAACCATGGAGAAGGTCTACAGCGCCGCCCGCGTCCAGCCGGAGGAGCACAGGGACACCCTCGCGCAGCTCTGGAGAGAGAACCTCGCCCACGGCGAGGTATCGCAGGAGTTCGTGGAGCGTCGGATGCGCTGGTTCCAGGAGCAGAACCCGGCCGGCCCCGCGCGGACCTGGATGGGCTTCCACGGCCCGGAGCGGGAGATCATCGGCAGCGGTTCGTTCTACCCGCGCGACGTCTATGTGAGCGGGCGAAAGCTGAAGGCCGGCATCCTCGGCGACTTCGGCGTGACCCGGGCGCACCGCATCGCCGGGGCCGCCATGGCCATCCAGCGCGAGCTCGCGAAGGGCTGCCGCGACGCCGGGGTCGACTTCCTGTACGGCTTCCCCAACAAGGCCTCATTCCCGATCTTCCAGCGCGCCGGTTACAAGAAGATCGCCGACTCCGTCATCTGGGTCCGGCCCCTCATGGCCGCGTACAAGCTGAACGAGCTCGCCGCCTCGTCGGCCGGCGAGCAGCAGAGCACGGTGGGCGCGGTGGTCCAGCGGGTCGCCGAGCGGGCCGCCTCGGTCGTCCCTCACCCTCGCTGGCGCGCGCTCTGGGAGTCGTCCGAGCCGGCCGCCGCGCCCGCCCCGCTCACGCACGCGCTGTCGACGGCCGCCGAGCGGCTCGTCCAGCGGGCGACGGTGAAGCCGGACAACGCCCTGGTCCGGGCCGCGGGGCGCGCGCTCGACGCCTCGATGGCGCTCCGGGACACCGCGGTGCTGCTCGCGAAGGGGAGCCGCGTGCGCACCGAGCTCGTGGACGCCGCCGACCATCGCTTCGACGATCTGTGGTCGCGCGCGAAGCCCTCGTCGGTCGTCGGCGAGCGGAGCGCCCAGTTCCTGAACTGGCGTTACGCGCAGCTCGGCGCCGCCCGCCAACGCTTCTTCTGCATGCTCGACAGGCACGACGGGCGGCTGCTCGGCTACGCCGTCTACGCGGTGCGGAACAACAAGGTCGAGCTGACCGACATGTTCTGCGAGAACGACGGCCCGCTGCTCGACGCCCTGCTGCTCGAGTTCTGCCAGGCGATGCGGCGCGAAGGGCACGTCTCCGTCGGCATGCTCCTCGTGACCCCTCCCGCCTTTCACGCGCGCCTGCGGGCGCTCGGCTTCTTCTCCCGCCCCCACCCCCCGAGCGTCGGTTCGCGGTGGCTCGTCGTACACCTCGACCCGAGCTTCCCGGAAGAGCTGCGGCGCGTGCTGCTCGACCCGAACAGCTGGTTCATGACCGACGGCGAGCTCGACGTCTGAGCCGCCGGGGCGCCTGCCCCGCCGGCGGATCTCTCCGATCTGCTGGACCCCCTCCTGCCGCCGATTACCCTTGCCTCCATGGATAACGAGGCGCCCGCCCTGTCCATCGCGCGGCTGCGCTCCATCTGGGATGCGGAGGTGGGCCCCTCCGCGCGGCGCGCGCTCACCGCGGCCGCCATCGCGGGGCTCTTCGTCGCCGCGCACGTGGCGCGCGTGGGCTCGCCGCTCGCCCGCGCGCTCGCCGGCGCCGGCCTCGCCCTGCTGCTCGCGGCGATCGTCGCGCGGGCGATCGTCGCGCGGCGGCGCCGCGGGGACGCCCGGCGCACGGTGCGCGAGATCATCGGCCGCACGGACGACGCGCTCGGCGCCGCCACCCTGAGGGCGCTCGCGCTCGTGGATCGCGCCGCGTCCGACGACCGGGTCGGGTCGCCGGAGCTCGCGGGCCTGCACCTCCGGCGGCTGCTCGGCCGCGCCTCGCACCCGCGCATCGCCGCCCGCGCGCGGCAGGCGGCGGCGCGGTGGGCGACCGCGGGCCTCGCCCTCGGCGCGGCCGCGCTCGCGGCCGCCGCGATCGAGCCGGCGCGCGTCGTCGAGGGGCTCGACGTCCTGGCCGCCCGCGGCGGCGAGGCGCCGCTCGACCTGCCGTGGCTCGAGGACATCGAGATGACGGCCACGCCGCCCGAGTACCTGCACGCGGACACGGAGGTGCTCCTGCCGTTCGCGACGACGATGCAGCCCCGCGGGACCGTGATCACGATGCGCGGGCGCCCGATCCGCGGGGGCCGCGCGCTCGTCTTGACCGACGGCGCCGCCGACGTCCCGTTCGTGGACGACGGCAAGGGCGGGGTGATCGCGCGCTGGACGCTCGGCGACTCGACGACCCTGCAAGCGGCCGCGCGCTTCGGCCAGGTGCGCGTCCGGCAAGCCGACGCGCAGCGCGTCGTGTCGATCCCGGACGACGCGCCGCGCGTCACGCTCGAGGGGGCCCCGCGCACGGTGAAGCTCCTCGACGAGCCCAGCATCCCGCTGCGCTACGAGGTCACCGACGATCACGGCCTGCGCGAGGTCGATCTCGTCCTGCGCGCCGGCCCCAGGGAGGAGCGGCGGGTGCTCTCGAGGCCGGCGGGCGACGCGAAGGTCGACCGCGGGGGCTACGAGCTCCGGGCGCGCGACCCCTTCTTCCGCAGGACGTACGTGCCCGTCGAGGTGCGCATCGAGGCGCGGGACAACGACCCGATCGAGGGCCCGAAGTGGGGAAGGAGCGAGGCGATCCTCGTCGTCCCGCCGCAGGTGGGCGAGCCCGAGGCGCGGCGCTACGCCGCGCTCGTGAAGGCGCGCGACGCCCTGACCGACCTGCTCGCCGACCGCATCGGCCAGAAGGCGCCGGACGGGACCGGCGCCGCGGCGCACGCGGCGCACGAGGCCGAGGCGCAGGCGGCCGCGAAGGCGGTGGTCGAGCGGGCGCTCGACGCCGATTACGGCGGCGTCCGGGTGCGGGGGCGCATCGCGTCGCTGGCCCGCGGCCAGCTCGCCCGGCTCGACGAGGCGCTCGCCGCCGAGAAGAGGTCGACGACGCGCGCGGCGCACCAGAAGCTGCTCGACGAGACCGAGGGCGTGCTGCTCGCGTTCGACGCGGGCCTGCGCGGCCTCGCGTACCGCGACGCCCAGGCCGTCGCGCGGCGGCTCGCCGACGTCGCGGACGAGGCCGCGGCGGCGGCGGAGCTCCTCGGCAACGGCGATCGCAGCGGCGGCGAGGTGCGCCTCGAGGCGGCCGTCACGGTGCTGGGCGGCGGCGGGGCCGAGCTGCGCAAGCTCGGCGACCTCGGCCTCGACCTCGGCGAGATCGTCGCGAACGACCTGCGCAGGATCGCGCGCGCCCGCGGCGCGGCCGACTGGGTGCACACCGAGCTCGCGGCGCGCGACCTCGCGGCGCGGCTCAGGCGGCCGGAGCCGTCGTTCGGCGGCGGCGGCCGCGGCGGCGTCGAGTCCGGAGCGCCGCGCGGCGGGCCGGATCCCGAGGACGCCTCGAGCGCCGACGAGAGCGTCGCGCAGAGCGCGCGCGATCTCGAGGAGCTCGCGCGCGACCACGCCGCCGAGATGAACGCGGTCGCCGAGGAGCTCGAGCGCGCGTCGCGGCCCGAGGACATCGCCGCGCTCCGCGAGGAGGCGAAGCGGCACGCCGAGGCGATCCGCGAGGCGGTGCGGGATCTGCCGCAGCCCGGCGCGGCGCCCGGATCGGCCGAGTCGGCCGCGGCGGCCGGCAGGGAGCAGGCCGAGGCGATGGCGGGCGCGCTGGAGCAGGGCCGCCCCGAGGACGCGGTAGAGAGCGGCCAGGGCGCGATGCGCTCGCTCGGCGAGGCGAGGCGGCTCGGGTCGCAGAGCGGGTTCTTCCCCGAGGAGCGGGCCGGCCGCGAGGCCGCCGAGGCGCAGCGCGCGCTCGCCGAGGAGCTGGCGTGGGCCGAGGAGGCGCTGCGCAAGCTGCGGCAGGCCGCGTCGGAGCGGGCGCGCGAGGGCCTCGGGCGGTCGAGCCAGCGCGAGGGCTCGCTCGCCGATCGCGCGCGCGACCTCCGCAAGCGGGGCGAGCGCGGCGACGGCCGCATGCCGGAGGAGGTGCTCGAGCGCCTCGACGAGGCCGAGCAGGCGATGCGCGAGGCCCAGCGCGCCCTGGCCGAGGGGGACGGCGAGGAGGGCAGCGATCGGCAGCGTGACGCCCAGCGGCTGCTCGAGATGTCGCGCAGCGACGATCAGGGCCAGGAGGGCGACGGCGACGTGGACGGGGACAGATCCATGGCGAGGAAGGCCGACATCCCGGACAAGGACAAGCACAAGGGCCCCGAGGAGTTCCGCCGGCGCGTGCTCGAGGGGCTCGGGGGCGCGTCGGAGCCGCGGCTGCGGGAGGCGATCAAGCGTTACGCGGAGGGGCTGTTGAAATGAGGCGCATCGGTCGTGCAGTCAGCCCGGTCAGGGCGCCGCGGAGGCCGGCGGCGGTCGCGCGCCGCGGCCTCTGGGCGGTGGTCCTCGCGGCGCTCGCGACGGCGGCGGCGCCGGCGTCCGGCCGCATCTCCGTCGGCGATCTCGATCGCGCGACGCGGGCGCGGGCGGCGATCCTGGAGATCGACGTCCCGGCGGCGCGGGACCTCCTGAAGGACGCGGATCCGGCGGATCCCGCGCTCGCGCTCGAGCGCGGCCGGCTCGCCATCTACGAGGGCGACTGCGACGCCGCCGCGGCGATCCTCGCGCGCCCCGACCTCGCGGCGACGGCGGAGGGCGCGTCGCTCGGCGACATCGCGCGCGGCTGCGCCCGCGCCACCGCCGCCACGGTCGTCGTGAACGACGAGGAGCGCGGCGTCTGGGTGCGGCTCCAGGACGACGACGATCGCGCGCTCGTGCCGCTGCTCGTCGAGGTCGCGGCGAAGACGCGCGACGCGCTCGCCAAGGACCTCGGGGTCGAGCTCCTGAGGCCGCTGCGGATCGACCTTGTCCGCGACCAGTTCACGCTTTCGGCGATGACGGGCCTGCCCGAGGACGCCGCGCGGACCACGGGCACCGTCGCCATCGCCAAGTGGGGTCGGGTGACGATGCTCTCGCCGCGCGCGACGCCGAACGGCTATCCGTGGCTGGACACGCTCGCGCACGAGATCGCGCACCTCGCGCTCTCGCGCGGCACGCGCGACAACGCCCCGCTCTGGCTGCAGGAGGGCGTGGCCAAGCGCGAGGAGGTCCGCTGGCGCGAGCCCGACCCGCTGGACGACGTGCCGTCCGCGGACGCCGTCGCCTGGCTGGGCATCCAGAGGGGCCTCGGGCGCCCGCTCGACAAGATCGGCCCCTCGATCGCGATGCTCCCGAGCGCCGAGGAGGCGGCCGTCGTGTTCGCCGAGGTCGCGAGCTTCATCCGCTACTGGACGAGGGAGGCCGGCGACGCGGCGCTCCCCGAGCTCCTCGTCCGCCTCAAGGCGGCGAGCAGCGACGCCGACCTCGACCGGGCCATCGCCGAGATCTCCGGGGCCGATCTGGCCGCCTGGGACAAGCGCTGGCGCGCCTACCTCGCGACGGTGCCGGCGGACGTGCCGCCCGAGCTCGCGCCCGGCGGGGACATGCCGCACCGGCAGGAGGTCAGCAAGCGGGTGCGGCTCGGGCAGCTCCTCCACGATCGCGGCCACCACGCCGCCGCGGCGGTCCAGCACGCCCGCGCGCAGGCGCTCGCGCCGCACGAGCCGGCGGTGCGCTGCTTCCTCGCCGCGTCGCTCCTGGCCTCGGGCGAGCGCGCCAGCGCCGCGCCCCTCGTCGAGCGGGTCGAGGACGTGACGAGCCGCCACGGCCGGTGGTGGTCGCTGCACGGGCTGCTCCACGGAGGCCCCGACGCGGACCGCGCCTTCTCGGCGGGCACCGCGCTCGACCCGCTGAACCCCGACGTGGCCTGCGAGGAGAAGCTCCCCCCCGAGCTCCCCGCCGATCCCGTTCGCTCGGCGCTCTGCGAGGCCGCGCGCCGCAGGAAGCCCTAGGCACAGAAAAAGGCGGCGCCCCGAGGAAACGGCGCCCCCATCGGCGCAATGCCACGCTCGCGCAGGTTTCCGCGCGAGCGCCCCCGCTCCGGCTTCCGCGGCGCTGGAGCACGCCTCTACGGTAGGCGCGATGCCGAGCGCTGCCCGCATCGCCTTGCTCGTCACGCTGGCCCTCGCCTTCCCCGCGCGGGCGTCCGCCGCCTCCCCGCCGGACGATCCGGAGTCGGACGCGCGCTGCGAGTTCAGCGCGTCCTCCCTGCTCGCGTTCGGCCTGATGCCCATGGCGGGCTTCGGCGTCTCGTCGGCGATCGCGATCCGCTGGTCCGGCGGCTCCCTGGCGCTCGAGCCGCGCACGATCGAGGCGTGGAGCCGCAACGACCAGCAAGCCGGGCAGAGGCCCCGCGCCTGGCTGGGGGCCGCCTCGCTCTGCCGGAACCAGGACAAGGCCTTCCTGTGCACCATCCTTCAGCTCGGAATGCTCGACATGCCCGTCCCGGAGGACGTGGAGCTGGCCGGAGATCGCTCCCCCACGCTCGCCACCGTCGGCGGGCGTGGCGGCACCGACGTGTGCATCTCTCGCTACCTCTGCCTTCGCGGCTTCCTCGAGCTGCACCTCACCCCCGGCAGCCCCGTCCTGCAGCTCGGCTCCCTCACGCTCGGGCAGACGGCATCTTTCGCGACGATCGCCGGGCTCGGCCTGGTGCTGCCCGTGGACCTGGAGTGACCCCGGAGGCGCGGGCGTCCGCCCCGGAGGCTCGCCGCGTCAGCTCTTCGCGCGCAGCGCGCGCGCGAGGGTGTTCCTGCCGACGCCGAGCCGCTTCGCTGCTTCCGTCTTGTTCCCCTCGCAGGCCCGGACCATCGCCTCGACATAGCGCCGCGTCACCTCGTCGAGGGTGAGGCCGAGCGGCAGCGCCACGCGCTCGTCCCCCTCGCGCGTCGCCGCTGCGGGCGGCGGGGCGCCCTCGCGCCGCCGCGACGGCAGGTGCCCCGCGGTGATGCGGCCGTCCGGCGCGAGGGCGATGGCGCTCTCCACCCAGTGCTCGAGCTCGCGCACGTTGCCCGGCCATGTGTGCGCGCGGATGTGGCGGAGCGCCTCCGGATCGAAGCGCGGCGCGGGCCTGCCGTACCTCGTCGCGTAGACGTCGGCGAAGTGCCGGGCCAGCGTCTCGACGTCCTCGGGGCCGCGCTCGCGCAGCGCGGGCAGGTCGATCTCGACGACGCGCGCGCGGTAGTAGAGGTCCTCCCGGAAGCGGCCCTCGGCGACCGCGCGCTCGAGATCGCAGTGCGTGGCGCACACGACGCGCACGTCGGCGCGCAACGTCTGGCGGCCGCCGACGCGCTCGAACGAGCGATCCTGCAGGAAGCGGAGCAGCTTGCCCTGGATGTCGAGCGGCAGGTCCCCGAGCTCGTCCAGGAAGAGCGTGCCCCCTTCCGCGAGCTCGACCTTGCCCGGCACGCGGCGATCGGCGCCGGTGAACGCCCCCCGCTCGTGGCCGAAGAGCTCGCTCTCGACGAGCTGCGCCGGCAGCGTCGTGCAGTCGACCGTGACGAAGGGCCTCGTCTGCCGCCGCGAGTTCACGTGGATCGCCCGCGCGAACAGGCTCTTGCCGGTGCCGGTCTCCCCGCGGAGCAGCACGGTCGCGTCGGTCTGCGCCGCGAGCTGGACCTTCTCGTACACGGCGCCGAGCCGCTCGCTGCGCCCGACGATCCGGTTGAAGGGCCCCTGGAGCACGACCCCCGGCCCGCCGCCCTCGGCGGCGCGGAGCGTCGTCAGCGCGAGCGCGCGGGCGAGCTGCGTCGCGAGCGCGACGAGGTAGCGCTCGTCCTCCTCGTCGAAGGGCGCCCCCGCGCGGTTCAGGAGCTGGACAACGCCGCGGATGGGCGCGGCGCCGTCCTCGCGGATGGGCGCCACGAGCATCGAGCGCGTCGTGTAGCCCGTCGCCCGGTCGGCGGACGGATCGAAGCGCGGATCGCGCGCGGCGTCGTCGACGCGCACGACCTCCCCGGTCCTGGCGACGTGCCCCGCGATGCCGCGCTCGATCGGCTGCCTCAGCGTCGGCAGCTCGGGCAGGAGGGCGACGCGCGTCACGAGATCGCCGCGCTCGGCGTCGACGAGCCAGATGGTCGCGCGGTCGGCGCGGAGCGCCTTCGCGAGCCGCTCGCACGCCGTGCCGAGGAGAGCGTCGAAGTCGACCTCCCGGGCGAGGAGGGAGGCGAGATCGACGAGCAGCGAGAGGCGCGACATGGATAACGGAGCAGTATCCAGCATAGAGGGCGCCGCCCCTGTCGTCACCCGCGTCATCACGCGGCCCGCGCGAGCGCCTCGACGTCGATGCAGAGCCCCTCGCGCGCGGCGACCGACGCGGGGAAGAGCTCGCGCGCGAGCCGCTCGATCTCGGCGACCCCCGCGTCCGTCCGCTGCGGGTCGTGGTGGAAGAGGACGAGCTTGTGCGCGCCGCACGCCCTGGCGATCTCGGCCCCCGCGACGTACGTCGAGTGCCCCCACCCGACCCGCGATCGACCGCCGTCGCCGCGGTACTCCTCGGGCGTGTACTGCGCGTCATAGATGAGCACGTCGGCGCCGTCCGCGAGCGCGCGGAGCGCCGGATCGACGCAGGCGTAGTGCTCGGTGTCGGTCGCATAGACGACGCTGCGCCCCCCGTGCTCGACGCGGTAGGCGAGCACGCCGCCCGGGTGGTTCAGCTTGGCGGTGCGCACGTGGACCTCGCCCACGTCGAACGCCTCGCCGGGCCGCGCCTCGCGCAGGGCGATCTGCGCGCCCAGCTCGTCCAGCCGGACCGGGAAGCTCGGCGCCGCCATCTGCGTCGAGAGCGCGTCGCGGAGCGTCCCGACCCCGTGCGCGCTGCCCACGATCGACAGCCTCGAGCTCGGCAGGTACGCCGGCACGAAGAACGGCAGCCCCTGGATGTGATCCCAGTGCAGGTGCGAGAGCAGCACCGTCGCCTCGACGGGCCCCTCCCGCAGCAGCGCGTCGCCGAGCTTGCGCGCGCCCGTCCCCGCGTCGAGGATGATCCGCGACGATCCGCAGCGGACCTCCACGCAGCTCGTGTTTCCGCCCACCGAAGCCGTCTCCGGCCCGGGCGATGCGATGCTCCCTCGGACTCCCCAGAACCTGATCTCCATCGCTGTGTCGCGCCTCCTCGCGGCCCCCCTCCCACGGGTTTAGCGAGCGGCGTGCCACCACTTATTCTATTGAAATCATTCATTTTTTCTGCTGCGTTCGCCACGTCCGATCGAAGTTGCAGCGCGGCGTCCGGATCGGCGCTTCAGAATGGAGCGCGCGGCCGGGTCGGCCTGCTCGCGCATACGCCCCGCATTTGCGCGGAGCGGCGCTTCGCGGTTGACGCGCTCGCACCGACGTGGAGAAACGTCGGCCGCGGGGGACGGGCCTGGCGATGCGCGACATGGATCGCGCTGTGCGTCGCGCGTCGCGTCAAGGCTGAGCCCCCCCGCTGGCCGCCGCCGGATGAGGGATCGCGCCGCGCGGAGGTTCGTTCGACCCGAGCGTTGACCCGGGTCCTTCCCGAGGCCTAGCATTCCTGGACCGCTCTCTTTCCCGCATCGATAACGCCGCTCCGCACAATGACCGTTGCCACCTACGCCGCCGCACAGCTGTTGCGGGTGCTTCCGCGAGAGCGCATTACCCGGGCCGTTGGCCGCCTCTGCGACGCCAGAGCACCCGCCGCCGTCTTGAACGCGGTGGTCAAGCTCTACGCGCGCGCGTACCGCGTCGACATGGACGCGGCCGAGGCCCTGACGAGCCCTTACGAGAGCTTCGACGCGTTCTTCACGCGCAAGCTCCGAGAGGGGGTGCGCCCTGTCTGCTCCGACCCCGGAGCCATCACCAGCCCGGCCGACGGCCGGATCGCCGCGATCGGCCCCGTGACCGAGGGCGGGCGCCTGCTCATCAAGGGGCAGCCCTACCGGGTGGAGGACCTCGTCGGCGACCCCGCCGAGGCCACCCGGTACGACGGCGGGCAGTTCGCTGTCGTCTACCTGTCGCCGCGCGACTACCACCGGGTCCACTCGCCCGTCGCCGGCCAGATCGGCGTCATCCGCTCGATGCCGGGGGAGCTCTTCCCGGTGAACTCGATCGGCGAGCGCCACGTGCCGGGCCTCTTCGCGCGCAACCGGCGCGTCGCGATCGCGATCGACACCGAGCGCCAGGGGCGCGTGACGGTCGTGATGGTGGGCGCCATGATCGTCGGACGGATCACGGTGAGCGCCATCGACGCGCGCGACGTGCCGCTCGGCGTGCACCCGCTCACGCCGCCCGTCCCGGTCCGGTGCGGCGAGGAGATCGGCAAGTTCCACCTCGGCTCCACGACGGTCATGTTCGTCGAGCGCGGGGCGGCGCCCCCCTGGAGCAGAGCTCCTGGGCCGATCCTCTACGG
The DNA here is from genome assembly GCF_051521615.1 of Sorangium sp. So ce1335. Classification (NCBI taxonomy): domain Bacteria; kingdom Pseudomonadati; phylum Myxococcota; order Polyangiales; family Polyangiaceae; genus Sorangium; species Sorangium sp. So ce1335. The sequence goes on along the minus strand of NZ_CP150363.1, from coordinate 12,646,650 downwards.
CGAGCCGCTCCACGGGGGGAGCACGCAATGACGAGCGAGCGGCCGCGCAACCCCCTGGCCGCGTCCGCCCAGGAGGGCGGCGTCTCCGGAGAGCCCGGCGGCGCGCCTCTGCCGGGCGAGGCCGGGAGCGCGGCCGCACAAGCGCCGCAGGGCGAGCCGGGCGCGTTCCCCGCGCGCCCGTCATCCCCCCCGCGCCCCGAGCGCATGCCCAGCACGCGCCCGCAGAGCGCGACGGCGACGCCGCTGCCACGCCTCGACGTCGTGGCGGGCATGGCCGACGGGAGCTCGGCCGGGTCCCCCGCGGAGATCCCGGATCTCGATCTCGATCCGCGCATCGCCGGGCCGCCCACGGAGCGCTCGCGCCCCGGCGCTCCCCTGCCGCCGGGCCCCGGCGCAAGGCGGTCCTGGCAATCGCTCGCCGCGGAGGCGGAGCGGACCTCGGAGGTGGAGCGCGGCGACAGCGCCAAGGTCGCGCGGCGCCGCTCGCGGCGGCTCGTGAACCTGCCCGGGGACGCGCCGCAGCACGGGGACGCCCAGCTCGCCGCGCACGGGGACAGCGCCACGGCGCGCGCGCGCTCGCTCCAGGACGTACAGGACGACGACGGGTGGCTGGACGTCGGGGCGAGGCCCTCGAGCGCACCGGTGCTCGAGGAGCCCCGGCCTGCCGCCAGGCCGTCGTCAACGCCGCCGCCGAACCTGGCGGCGGAGCTCGTCGCGCCCAGGGCGGTCCCGCGCCCGTCGCCAAAGTCGTCGTCGAGCGTGCCGCCGATGCCGACGCCCAGCGGGTTCATCATCGATCCGGACTCGGTCGCGGTGATCCGCCCGCTCCAGATCCTCAGCATCGAGTCGAACCTGCCGCCGGTCAGCTCGCAGCCCGAGCCCGCCAGGCCTCCGGTGGACGAGCCCGCCAGGCCCGCGCCCGCCAGGTCCGTGGTGGACGAGCCCGCCAGGCCCGCGATGGACGAGCCCGCCAAACCTCCGCTCGATGAGCCCGCCAGGCTGCCGGCGGACGAGGCCGCCAGGCCGCCGCTGCTGACCGAGCCGACCGAGCACGAGTGGCCGCCGCTCCAGTTCAGGATCCGGTCCGAGCTTCCGACCGTGCTCGGGCTGGAGGCGTATCAGGACGGTGTGTCGGAAGGCCCGCCGACGGCGCGCGACGCGGCCTACGACACCGCCCAGTCCGAGGCGCCGAGGCCGAGGAAGGAGAGGGCCGTCTCGGCGCCGGAGATCGAAGCGCGCGCCCTGGACTGGCCGCTCGGGTCGGGCGGGGAGGAGCTCGCGGAGGTCGAGCCGGAGCCCGAGCTCGTCGACGAGGCGAGGGCCGAGCAGCCGAGCGCCTCGCCCGCGGGAGACGAGGTCGAGCGAGCAGGGGCCGACCTGACGCGGAGCACCCTGCCGCCGAAGAGCGGCGAGGTCGAGCTGGTGGAGGTCGAGCCCGAGCGCGACGCCGAGGCGGCCGACGAGGCCCGGGCCGACGCGCAGGCGCCGCAACCCAAGAAGCCGCCGCCGCCCCTGCCGCCGCGGCGCCCGCGCGCGATGGCCTCGCCCGACCTCGCGACGTTCACGAGCTCGGTGCCGCCCCCGCCCGTGTCCGCGCCGCCCCCGGCGCCGCACGTCGAGCCGCCGGTCGCCGCGCGGCCGTCCGCCCCCGCCGCGGCGCCTGCGGCGAAGCCGATCGAGGTCGAGCCGAGCTCTGGCCCGTCGACCGAGCCGGCGGCGCGCCGCAAGCGCCCGTGGTGGGAAGACCTGTTCGGCGACGACTTCGTGCGCACGCTCGACAAGATCGACCCGAAGGTGGTGCGCCGCGAGGTCGACTTCATCGAGGAGCGGCTCGGCGTCGAGAAGGGCGCGGTGATCCTCGACCTCGCGTGCGGCACGGGCAGCCACGCGATCGAGATCGCGAGCCGCGGCTACAGCGTGGTCGGCTACGACCTGTCGCTGGCCATGCTCGCCCGCGCCGCCGACGACGCGCAGGACCGCGGCCAGAAGCTGAACTTCCTCCAGGGCGACATGCGCGAGATGACGTTCGAGGAGACCTTCGACGGCATCTACTGCTGGTCGACGAGCTTCGGCTACTTCGACGACGAGAAGAACGCCGACGTGCTCGCCCGCATCCGCCGCGCCCTGCGCTCGGGCGGCATGCTCCTGCTCGACATCGTGAACCGCGACTACGTCGCGTCCCGCCAGCCGAGCCTCGTGTGGTTCGAGGGCGACGGCTGCGTCTGCATGGATGAGATGCAGGTGGATTTCTTCACGAGCCGCCTCAAGGTGAAGCGCACCGTGATGTTCGAGGACGGCCGCTCGCGCGAGATCGACTACTCGATCCGCCTCTACGGGCTGCACGAGCTCGGCAAGATGCTGCACGAGGCGGGATTCAAGGTCACCGAGGTGACCGGCCACCCGGCGCACCCGGGCGTCTTCTTCGGCTCCGAGTCGCCGCGGCTCATCATCCTTGCCGAGCGGAGCTGAGGCGCTAGGGGCTCCTGACGCATGAGCTTCGAGGCCGCGATCGCGCGCGCGCTGCCGGGCATCCCGCGCAGCACCTCCCCCGTCGATCAGATCGCGTACGCCCGCGATCTCTGGCCGCGGCACCACCTCGCCGTGACCGAGGGCCGCATCGCCGAGCACCGGCCCGGCATGATCGTGTGGCCTGGGTCCACGGAGGAGGTCGCCCAGGTCGTGCGCTTCTGCGCGGACGAGGGGCTCCCGCTCGTGCCCTACGGCGCGGGCTCAGGCGTGTGCGGCGGCGTCTTGCCCGACGATCGCACGGTCGTGCTCGACCTCAAGCGGCTCTCCCGCCGCCGCGCGATCGACCGGCAGGCCCCCTCGGTCGAGGTCGAGGCGGGCGCGCTCGGCATCCGCTTCGAGGAGGAGCTCAACGCCGAGGGCTTCACGCTCGGCCACTTCCCGTCGTCGATCCTCTGCTCGACCGTGGGCGGCTGGGTCGCGGCGCGCAGCGCCGGCCAGTGCTCGGGGCGCTACGGCAAGATCGAGGACATGGTCGCGTCGCTCGAGTGCGTGGTCGGCCGCGGCGAGGTCGTCCGCCTCCACCGGCGCGCGCACGGCCCGGATCTGACGCCGCTCCTCATCGGCAGCGAGGGCGTGCTCGGCGTCGTCACCGCGGCGACGCTCCGGCTGCACCCCGCCCCGCCGGCGCGCGCGTTCGCGGCCTTCTCGTTCCCCACCCTCGAGGCCGGGTGGGACGCGATGCGGGAGATGTTCCAGGCCGGCCTTCGCCCGGCGGTCTCGCGGCTCTACGACCCGTTCGACTCGTTCATGGCGCGGCTCGGCGCGGTGCGGCGACAGCGCGCGCACGCCGGCGCGGGCGACGAGCCCGCCGAGGGGGCGCCCGCGCGGGCGCACGGCGCGCGCGGCCCGGGGGCGGGCGCCGCCGTGCTGCGCGGCCTGCTGCGCGCGCCGGGGCTCCTCAACCAGGTCGTCGACGCCGTCGGGTCGCGCGTGCTCCGCGGCGCGACGCTCATCCTCATCTTCGAGGGCACAGCGCGCGCGAGCGCCGAGGATCTCGCCCGCGCCGCGGCGATCGCCGAGCGCGGCGGGGCCAGGCCGCTCGGCGAGGAGCCGGCGCGCCACTGGCTCGCGCACCGCTACAGCGTGAGCTACCGCCAGGCGCCCGTCTTCATGGCCGGCGCGTTCAGCGACACCATGGAGGTCGCCGCGCCCTGGTCGCGCCTCGACGCGCTCTACCGCGCGGTGCGCGCGGCGCTCGGGCGGCACGTGTTCGTGATGGCCCACCTGTCCCACGCCTACCCGGACGGCTGCAGCATCTACTTCACCTTCGCCGGCAGCGCGCCGAGCGTCGCGGCGGCCGAGGCGAAGTACGACGCGGCCTGGCGCGCGGCCCTCGACGCCGCGATCGACGCCGGCGGCACTCTCTCGCACCACCACGGCGTCGGCCGCAGCAAGGCGCCGCGCCTCGGCGCGGAGCTCGGCCTCGGCGCCGACGTCGTCCACGCGCTCCGCGGCGTCTTCGACCCCGCCGGCGTCCTGAACCCCGGCAACCTGCTCCCGCGCGAGGCCGCCCCCGCGGCGCGCCGGCCGCTGCCGCCGCCGCCCGCGTCCCCCGCGCTCGATCGCGACGCCCTGCTCGTGCACGCCGCCGGCGCCGCGCGCCTCGGCGACGTCGAGCGCGCGCTCGCGCCGCACGGCCTCACGCTGGGGCTCGACGCCGGCGCGGCCCCGCCCGAGCTCACGATCGACGCGTGGATCGCGGCGGGCGCCCCCGGCGCCCCGGATCCGTGGAGCGACCCGGTCGATCACCTCGTCGCCGGGTTCACCGCGCGGCTCGCGTCCGGCGCCGAGCTCGCGGTGCGGCCCGCCCCCCGGCGCGCGGTGGGTCCGGATCTCTTCGCGCTGTTCCTCGGCGTGAACGGGCGCGTCGGCGAGATCACGTCCGCGCACCTGCGCGCTCACGGCGCGTCGCGGCCGCGCGCGCTCCCGACCTCGCTGCCGCGGCAGCCGCCGCTCGGCGACGCCGAGGCCGCGTGGCTCGACGCGGTGGTGGGCGCCGCCCGCGGCGTGCGCTGAGCGCGCCGGCGCGCGCCGTCAGCCGGGGGGCCAGGCCATCGACCGCCCGCCCAGGACGTGGACGTGCAGGTGGAAGACCGTCTGGCCGGCGTTCGCGCCGTTGTTCACGACGGTCCTGAAGCCGCTCTCCGCGATGCCGGTCAGCTCGGCCACCCGCCGCGCGGCGAGCAGCAGCCGGCCGAGGGTGGCCTCGTCCTCGGGCGCGGCCTGGCCGATCCCCGCGATGTGGCGCTTCGGGATGACGAGCACATGCGTGGGCGCCTGCGGGTTCACGTCGTGGAAGGCGAGCAGATGCTCGTCCTCGAGCACGACCTTCGACGGGATCTCCTTGTTCGCGATCTTGCAAAAGAGGCACATGGTCGACTCCTGGGTGCTCGGCGCTGCGCCCGGTCACGCGGCAGCGCCTTGTCGCGGGGTCCGGCCCTCCCGGCTCCTAGGGCCCCTGGCCGGGAGATCCTAGCGTCCCTGTGAGCGCTTCCTCGGGAAGAAGGCGGGCGAGCGCGCGCTCGATGCGCGAGGTGTCCGCCGGCTCGGGGAGCAGGTCCCGCGGCAGCGCGGCGCCCGCGGCCGGGCCCGGCGGCGCGGCCGCTCCCTCCTGGGGCCCGGCCTCCTGCTGCCCGGACGGGGGGGCCTTTCCGCGCGCGACAGCGATGCGGAGCACCGCGAGCTCGAGCGCGTCGAGGGCGGCGGTGCGCTTCAGCCCCAGCGACGGCACGTCGTAGGTGAGCAGCGCGCCCCCGCTCGCGGCGGGCGCGAGCCCGGCGCGGTCCGCGCCCGCGACGAGCTGCCGCACGATGCTCCTGAGCAGCGCCGCCCTCCGCCGCACCCGGCGCGTCTCCGGATCGGCGTAGAGCGAGAAGAAGCGGTTGCGCGAGAAGGTGGACGGCGCGAGCACCAGCGCGACGAACAGCGCCTCCAGATCGATGGGCGGCGAGCCCTTCACGTCGCGGGCTCCAGCGCGCCCGCCGGCCCCGAGAGCCCGCCGCGCCGCAGCAGCTCCGCCTGACGGTGCGTGCGCAGCGCGCCGATGAGCTCGTCGAGATCCCCCTCGATGATCTTGTCGAGCTTGTGCAGCGTGAGGCCGATGCGGTGATCGGTCACGCGGTTCTGCGGGAAGTTGTAGGTCCGCACCTTCTGCGCGCGCTCGGCCGTGCCGACCATGGTCCTTCGCTCGGCGCTCTGGGCCTCCTCCTGCCGGCGCTGCTCGAGCTCGAGCAGCCGGCTCCGGAGCACCTTCATCGCCTTCGCCTTGTTCTTCAGCTGCGAGCGCTCGTCCTGGCACTTGACGATCATGCCCGTGGGCAGGTGCTTGATCTGCACGGCGCTGTTCGTCGTGTTCACGCCCTGGCCGCCGGGGCCGCCGGACGCGGCGATCGAGATCTCCAGGTCCTTGTCGTCGATGTGCACGTCGACCTCGTCGGCCTCGGGCAGGATGGCGACGGTCGCGGTCGAGGTGTGGATCCGCCCCTGCGTCTCCGTCGAGGGGACCCGCTGGACGCGGTGCACGCCGCCCTCGTAACGGAGGTGGGAGTAGACGTCCTGCCCCGAGATCAGCGCGGCGACCTCCTTGTAGCCGCCGGCGGAGGCCTCGCTCAGGTTGAGCACCTCGACCTTCCACCGCTTCGTCTCCGCGTAGCGGCAGAGCATGCGGAAGAGGTCGGCGGCGAAGAGCGCCGCCTCCTCGCCGCCCTCGCCGCTCCGGATCTCGATCACGGTGTTCCGGCCGTCGTTCGGATCCCTCGGCAGGAGGAGCACCTCGAGCTCGCTGGCGATGCGGTCCCGCTCGAGCTCGAGCTCGGGCAGCTCCGCCTGGGCGAGCTCGGACAGATCGGGGTCATTGAGCGCCTCGCGGTCCTCGGCGATGCGCCGCTCCACGTCGCGGAGCCGGGCGAACGCCGCGACGACGGGCTCGATCTCGGTCCGCTCGCGGTTCAGCCGCTGGAGCTCGGCGGGGGCGGAGAGCACCGCGGGGCTGCACATGAGGTGCTCGAGTTCCTGAAAGCGGCGCTGGACCGCCTCGAGTTTGGCGATAGGTAGCATCTGCAATCCGAAGACGGGCGGGGTTTACCGGCGGCGGGCAGGGCGCGCGGCGACGCCGGCGCGCGCTAGCCGTGGGCGCCAGCGTAGCCGGGGTCGGCCAGCAGCTTGGAGTAGTCCGAGAACACCCGGTCGGGCTGCGCGGGCGCGGTCACCGACTCCTCGCGCCAGAGCGTCGCGCGCAGCGAGGCGAGCGCGACCTCGAGCTGCGCGTCGTCGGGCTCCGCCGTCGTGATCTTCTGGACGAGGAACCCCGGCCAGAGCAGCACGCGCAGCGGGCCGGTCGTGCAATACCGCGCGAAGAGCCGCTGGATCTCGAAGGTCACCGCAGCGATCAGCGGGAGGAACGGCAACTTCATCAGGAAGAAGCCGATGCTCTCCACGATCCGGCCGCCGGGCAGCTTGGGCAGGAGCGCGCCGAGCGACGCGCCCGCGACCGAGAAGACGACGATCGACACGAGCGCCACCATCACGAGGAACGTCGTCCCGCAGCGGGGGTGCATGGCCGTCTTCCGGCGCGCGTTCTCGACCTCGAGGGCCTCGCGCGCCTCGTAGGTGGAGATCGCCTTGTGCTCCGCCCCGTGGAACTGGAAGACGCGCCGCACCTCCGGGATCTGGCGGATCAGGAGGAGGTAGGTGACGACGATGGCGAGCTTCGCCACGCCGGTGATCGCCTGGAACGCCGGCGAGGTGACCTCCAGCCCGAGGCCGAGGAGCTTGTTGACGAGCTCGGCGCCGGCCTGAGGCGCCGCCACGAAGAGCAGGACAGCGAAGGCGATCGGGAGCACGCCCATGCCCCCTCCCCGCTTCTTCGCGCCCGCGCCGTCCGGCGCCGGGCCGCCCGCGACAGGCGCGGGCTCCACGTCCTGCGCCGCGATCGCCGCCATGCTCAGCGCCAGCGAGGTGAGGCTCGCGCCGCTCGCCTTGCCGGAGCCCGACTGCGGCGCCCGCTTCGACGCGGGGCCCTTGGCCGAGGCGGCCTCCTCGGCCTCGAGGTCCTGCTCGTAGAGGTCGGCGGACCAGCGGAGCGCCTGGGAGCCGAGGCGCAGCGACTCGACGAGGGTCGCGACCCCCCGCACGAACGGCCAGGTGCGTGGCCCCCTGGAGACCGCGGTCATCGGCTGCTCGCGCACCACGAGCTCTCCGGACCGGCGTCGGCAGACGATCGCGACCGAGCTGGGCGATCGCATCATGACCCCTTCAATCACCGCTTGGCCGCCGATATACGGACGTGCAGGCTGCTCGCTCATACGCGTTCCAATCTAGCGCATAACGCGGCTGGCGCATGGGCCTGGCCGACCAGCGCTGCGAAGGTGATGGACGACGTCGCGCGTCGTGACGCCACGGCCGCTCGCTCCATGGCGAGCGGGCTCGGGACGTATCGGAGCCGCGGCCACGCCCCGGGCGGGGAGCGGCGTGACGGGCGTGTCTGTGAAGAGGGGCGCGGGGGTGGGAGGGCGATCGGCCCGCCTACTTGCCAGCGGTCGCGTACTTCCTGCGGAAGCGGTCGACGCGGCCGGCGACGTCCATGATCTTGTGCTTGCCCGTGTAGAACGGGTGGCAGGCGGAGCACACGTCGGTGGTAAAGCTGCCGCGGGTGGAGCGGGTCTCGACGACGGCGCCGCACGCGCAGGTGATCGTGGAGTCCTTGTACTCGGGGTGGATGCCGGGCTTCATGGTGAGTCCTTCGGGTGTTGCGAGGGAGGGCGCCTATAGCTCAGCGCGTCCTGGACCGCAAGAAGGCCTTCCGGCGCGCGACGGTTGAGCCTGCCGCGCGGAGACGGCGCCGGGACCGCGCCGTCTCCGCCGGTTCCGCGGCCCGCTCGGAGCGCTCGGTGTTCTCGCCGCTCGCCGCTGCGGGATCGACGCGGCGCTGGACAGCGCGGAGGTCCTACCTGCGGCGCGAGGGCGCTCCGGTCAAGGCCCGGGACCCGGGCCGGAGAGCGCGCACGGCAATTGCTAGGGGCGGCGTTGACGCTCGGACGCACATGGTTAGTTTCGCGGTCGCGAGCCAGCGAGCTCGCGAAAACCGGCGAAAGTATCCGGATTTCCAGCGGTTTTTGACGGCTCTGGAGCAGGGGCTCGCTGTAGCTGTCAGCCGAGCCCTGCTGGCCGGTCGGGTCTTCTCGCCCCCCCGCGGTACCAAGCCGTCGCGCACAAACTTTTCGGAGGGTTCAACGTCATGGGCAAGATCATCGGCATCGATCTCGGCACGACCAACAGCGTCGTCGCGGTGATGGAGGGGAAGGAGCCCAAGGTCATCGTGAATGAGGAGGGCTCTCGCCTCACGCCGTCTGTCGTGGCCTGGGACGACAAGGGCGAGGTGCTCGTCGGACAGATCGCCAAGCGCCAGGCGGTCACGAACCCCACCAACACCATCTACTCGGCCAAGCGCTTCATGGGGCGCCGCTTCGAGGAGATCCAGGACGAGACAAAGCGCGTCCCGTACAAGGTCAGCAAGGGCAAGAACGGCGACGCGTCGATCGAGGCGCGCGGCAAGCAGCTGTCGCCGCCCGAGGTCTCCGCGAAGGTCCTCCAGAAGCTGAAGAAGGCCGCGGAGGACTACCTCGGCGAGAAGGTGACCGACGCCGTCATCACCGTGCCCGCGTACTTCAACGACTCGCAGCGCCAGGCGACGAAGGACGCCGGCCGCATCGCCGGGCTCGAGGTGAAGCGCATCGTCAACGAGCCCACGGCGGCCGCCCTCGCCTACGGCCTCGACAAGAAGAACGAGCAGGTCATCGCCGTGTACGACTTCGGCGGCGGCACGTTCGACATCTCGATCCTCGAGGTCGGCGACAACGTCGTGCAGGTCATCTCGACCAACGGCGACACCCACCTCGGCGGCGACGACGTCGACCACCTCGTGATGGACTGGCTCGCGGCCGAGTTCAAGAAGGACACGGGCATCGACGTCTCGAACGACAAGATGGTCGTGCAGCGGCTCAAGGACGCCGCGGAGCAGGCGAAGATCGAGCTGTCGAACGTGCAGGAGACGACGATCAACCTGCCGTTCCTCACGGCGGACGCCTCCGGGCCGAAGCACCTCCAGAAGCAGCTCACCCGGGCGAAGCTCGAGCAGATGATCCGGCCGCTCATCGAGCGCACGCTGGAGCCGACCCGCAAGGCGCTGGCCGACGCGAAGAAGTCGCCGCAGCAGATCGACGAGGTCGTCCTCGTCGGCGGCTCGACGCGCATCCCGCTCGTCCAGGAGACGGTCAAGAAGTTCTTCGGCAAGGAGCCCCACAAGGGCGTGAACCCGGACGAGGTCGTGGCGGTCGGCGCCGCGGTCCAGGCGGGCGTGCTCTCGGGCGACGTGAAGGACCTCGTGCTGCTCGACGTCACCCCGCTCTCGCTCGGCGTCGAGACGCTCGGCGGCGTGATGACCGTGATGATCCCGAGGAACACCACGATCCCGACGCAGAAGAAGGAGATCTTCTCGACCGCGACCGACAGCCAGCCCAGCGTCGAGGTCCACGTGCTCCAGGGCGAGCGCACCGAGGCCCGCTACAACCGGACCCTCGGCCGCTTCCACCTGGAGGGCATCATGCCGGCGCCGCGCGGCGTGCCGAAGATCGAGGTGACGTTCGACATCGACGCGAACGGCATCCTCTCGGTGCACGCGAAGGACACCGCCACCGGCAAGGATCAGCGCATCACGATCACGGCCTCCGGCGGCCTCAAGGAGGACGAGATCAACCGGATGGTCAACGAGGCGGCGGCGCACGAGGCCGAGGACAAGCGGCGGCGCGAGGAGATCGAGCGGCGCAACAAGCTCGACAACCTCTGCTACACGCTGGAGAAGACGATCAGCGAGAACAAGGACAAGCTGCCGGAGAGCGACGTCTCGGCGCTGAACGGGATCATCGCCGAGGGCCGGTCGGCCATCGAGAAGCAGGACGACGCGGCCGTGACCTCGGTGCTGGAGCGGCTCGAGAAGGAGGCCCACCGCATCGCGAGCGTCATGTACGAGAAGGCGGGCCCGCCGCAGGACGGCGGGGGCGCGGCCCCCGGCGCGGCCGGTGGCCAGCCGCCGCCCCCCGCCGGCGGCAAGGGGAAGGACTCGGTCATCGACGCGGAGTTCGAGGAGTCGAACTGACCACCGCCGGGTGAGCATCCCTCCAGCAAGCGCGACGAGCGCGGCTTCGGCCGCGCTCGTTTGCATTTGCGGCGACGCTCCTGGCGACACGCTTGCGGCGCGCGGCGTGCGGTGCGCGACGTGCGGTGGCGACCCGCCGGCGCGCGCCGTGCGGTGTGCGACGTGCGGTGGCGACCCGCCGGCGCGCGCCGTCGCCTCGTCCGCGGCGCTCGCCTTGGTCGTCGACGCGCGTGTCCAGGGGCCGTATAACCCGCGCTCATGCGAACTCTCCTGCCGCTCGCCACCCTGGTCCTGATGGCCGGTCCTGTCGCCTGCGGGCCGTCCCCCGCGCCTGCCGCGCCGACAGGAGGACAGGGTGAGGTCAAGGCCGCGCCCTCCCAGGCCGCTGCCCCTGCGTTCGATCTGTCCCCCGTCGCCGAGCCCGCCGGCATCGTCGGCGTCGTCCGCTGGAGCAACCCGGCGGCCACGCTGTCGAGCGTCGCCGCGTGCGCCGGGCTCTCGCCGTCGCTCGCCGAGGCGGGCGCGCAGGGGCTCTCCGCCGGCCTGCTCGGCGAGCTCGTGAGCCCCTCCATCGACGCGAACCAGCTCGCCTCGGTCGTCGCGCTCGACGCGCCGGTGCACCTGCTCGTCGCGCTCGACGACGGCTCGAAGCGGGGCACCCCGATCGGGGCGGTGTCGATCGGGCTCACGTCGCTGGAGCGCGCGCGGGGCACGCTCGAGGCCGGCGCCACCCTCACCGAGGTGAAGCCCGGCCTGTGGAAGATCGGCGGCAAGGAGCCCTCGTCGTCGAGCTGCTTCCTCGCCGCGTCCGCGGGCTCGACGCCGGCGCGGCTCCTCTGCGGCGATCGGGACCGCGACGTGACGACGCTCGGGCCCTACCTGGCGCGCACCCTGCCGACGCTCGCGCCCGAGGCGCGCGACCTCCACGGCGAGATCCGCTTCGTCCCGCTCAGCGCGAAGTACGGCGGCATGGCCAAGCAGCAGCTCGGGGCGCTGCCGATCCTCGCGCAGAGCCAGCTCGCGATCGGGCACCCCCAGTTCGACCGGGCGCTCACGGACGCGAGCACCGCCGTCCAGGAGGAGCTCGCGGCGCTGATCGACGACGCGAGCCGGGCGGTCGTCGATCTCCGGGTCGACAACCAGTCCTGCGTGAACCTCACGGCGGCCCTGGAGCTCCGGGGTCAGTCGTCGTGGATGTCGAAGACCATGACCGACAGCGCGAACCGCGCCGGGCCGGCGCCGGCGCTGTACTGGCGCGCGCCGAAGGACAGCCACGGCGCCTTCTTCGATCACGGCTACGACCCCGCGCACTACACCGGCATCCTGAAGACGCTGCGCGCGATGGTCGAAGGGTGGCTGGAGAAGGAGAAGATCGGCACGCCCGCCGATCGCAAGGCGCTCGGCGACGTCCTCTCGCTGCCGATCAACCAGGCGCCCAGCGTGTCCGCCCACGGGTACGTCGATCCGCCGCCTGCCGACGCCAGCAAGGGCGCGAAGCCTACGCAGAACCAGCTGTTCGAGAGCATGATGGGCGGCCTCGTCGGCTGGAACCTGTTCGGGATCGAGGAGGCGCCCGACACGTACGTGAAGTACCTGAAGAACGTCGTCGCCGCCTACAACACGCCGGGGCTCCGCAAGCGCCTGCCGGAGCTCGACGTCGATCCGAAGGACCTGCCGAAGGTCAAGACGACGCCGGCGCCGAAGGAGCTCGGGAAGACGTCCCTCGCGGTCGAGATCCAGATCGTCAACGAGGTGCCGCCGCTCGACGACGACGCGGCGCCGGGCGGCAAGGCCAAGCCCAAGCAGAAGCTGACCGTGACGCTCCACCTCCTCGTCATGGGCGAGGAGAAGACGACCTGGATCGCGTTCGGGCACGACAAGCGCGAGCTGCTGAGGCGGCTCGCGATGGTGAAGACGGGCGCGCCCGACACGGAGACGCTCGCGTCGCGCCCGGGGCTCGAGAAGCTGAAGACCGGAAAGTTCGTCTCGGGTGGATTCACGACGCTCGCCCCGATCACCCGGACGCTCCAGAACGTGCTCACGACCCTGTCCGGGTCCGGCGCCCAGCAAGGCCTCGCGTTGCCCGCGGAAGCCCGACAGTTCGGCGAGGCGCTGGCAAAGCTCCCCCACAAGGGGGAAGGGCTGATGTTCATGACGACCCAGGGTCAGGGCGGCGCGGCGCCGCGCGCGGAGCTCTCGATCAACCTGTCCAAGCCGGTGCTCGAGGATCTCGGCGCGCTCCTCGCGGGATGGCTTCAGTTCGCTGACGCCTCGAAGCCCTAGGCCCTCGGATGCGCTATCACACCCGGGAGCCTGGGGCGGCTGCTCCTGCTCGGTCGTATCCCTGGGTCGCCTGACCTCGCGCGTGCGTCGTCCGCCAACGCCCAGGACCGGTACGCGAATTGCCCATCTGCCCGAAACGATGAGAGGAACCCGATGAACAACCGTGAAGGTGCGAGTCGCGACGGAACGAGCCCGGCGCGGCCGGAGACGTCCGGGAACGCCGCGACGGCAGCCCCCATGCCGAGGCCGCCCGTGCGCCGTGCGGTCCCCGAGGCAGATGACTCCGACCTGCCCGAGCTGACGCCGGAGCAGCTCAGCGAGCTAAGGCAGGCGCTCGAGGAGCGCCGGGCGAGCCTCGTCGCGAACATCGATGAGCGGCAGCACGCGGAGCGCGACATCTCGCGCGAGGTGGGGGACGAGATGGACGAGGCGAACGCCGAGGGCGCGACCTCGCTGACGTCGAAGCTCCTGGAGCGCGATGTGCGGGTGCTCGCCGAGATCGACCGGGCGCTCGCCAAGATGAAGGAGGGGACGTACGGGATGTGCGAGGGCACCGGCGAGCCCATCGGCTACCGCCGCCTCAAGCTGCGTCCCTGGGCGCGCTACAGCGTCGCCTACCAGGAGCAGATCGAGCGCGAGGAGCGGACCGGCGGCGGCTCCTGATCCCACGTCGTCAGCAGACACGGCATGTCCAGCGCCGCGCCACCGCGCGGATGCGCCCCCCGCGTCAGCGGAAGCGCGCGTCCAGCGGTGCGCGCGCGCTCGTCCCGAGCGCACGGGTCCACGCGATCACCGGCGCGCGCCAGTCGAGGCCCGTCCAGCGCGGAGAAGGGTCCTGGGCCTTGAAGCGGAAGCCGTCCCCGCCGAGATAGAGGAAATCGATCGTCGCGACGGTGTAGCGGCGCCCCTCGTCGAGCGGGCTCCCGTCCTGAAGGACGAGGCGACCGTCGGCTGAAGGCGACACACCGAAGAACACGGCCTCGGGATGGCGGAGCGCCTCGCGGAGCTCGCTGCCCCGGAGCGAGCAGATGACGAGCTTGTTGTCGAACGGGAGGACCGAGAACACGGTGGCTCTCGTGATCGGGCCCCTGGGCACGGATTGCCGGATGCCGTCCCTGTTCAGGATCGCGATGTCGACCCCGAGCTGGTCTCGCCACGCCTCTGCGATCCAGCGCTGGATCTCGGGGGAGTCGCGCTCCATGCCGGCGCTCGAATACCCGATCTGCTCGCCGAGCGCGTCGTCCAGCGCCCGCTGCCAGCCTGCGCTGGCCCTGGCGATCGCCTCGTCGGGCGGGACGGGGGGCGCGCCCTCGGGGTGGGACACGTCGACGATCTCGGTGGAGGTCGACACGACGCGCTGGCGCAGCGGGCGCCGGGGGTCGATCTCGAGCGACACGCGGGCGTAGCTCCGCATCCGCCAGCCAGGGTTGATGAGCGGGACGCCGCCGACGCGGAGCTCGGCCTTCCTGTGGCAGTGCCCTGCCCCAACGAAGGACAGGCGCCACTCCGGGTGACGGGCGAGGATCGGCCCGAGCTCGTCCTGGCACGCGTGCGCGAGCAGCACCAGCGCGTCCGGCTCGGCGCGCCACGCCTCGGGGACGGCGCGCGAGAGCGCCGCCTCCTCTCCCTGGAAATCGATGCCGTCGAAGCGGCTCGCCGTCGCGGCCTCGCGGGTGCGCGCCGTCGCCAGCCCGATGACGCCGACGCGCAGCCCGCGCCGCTCGAACACGGCGAACGACGGCAGCGCGAACGCGGAGAGCGACGGATCGGTCACGCGCAGGTTCGCCGCGAGGTAGGTGATCCGAGACCGCGTCCTGTTCTGGAGGAACGCCTCCCTGCCGAAGTCGAACTCGTGGTTTCCGAACGCCGACGCGGCGTAGCCCATGCGCGCCATCGCGTCGGCCATCGGTGCGCCCGAGAAATAGGAAGAGAGCGCGGGGCCGGTCCAGTTGTCGCCGCCCGAGAGCGCGAGCGTCGGCGCGCCCTGACAGGCGGTCGACGGGGCCATGTGCAGCGGAGCCCCGGGCGCCGGTCCAGCGCAGTGGCGCTCCCGCGAGACCCACTGCGCCAGCATCTCGGCGGCGCCGCCGAGGACCTTCCCCTGCTCGGCGGTGGGCAGGAGCCACCCGTGCTCGTCGGTCGTGTAGAGGAGCGTGATCGTGGCCGGCGCGCGCTCGGCCTGGGCCGGCGCCTCCGCGGCCGACGCCGCTTCCCGAGCGTCGCACGCCGCGATGCACAGGAGCGCCTGAGCGCCGAGCGCGACGATGCCGCGCCTCGCGCGAGCCCAGGGCGCCTCCCCTGCCGCGGGCGCCTCCCGGGCCGCGGGCGCCTTCCGTGCCGCGGGCGCCTCGCGTGCCGCGGGCGCCTCCCGGGCCGCGGGCTCCTCCCGGGCCGCGATCGCGGTCATCGCCGGGGCTCCGCGCGGCGCGGCACCTCAGCCGCCCATCCGCTGGATGAACGGGACGATGCGCTCGACGAAGGGCTGCTTGTGGTAACGGTCGAACTCCGCCCACGTGCAGAGCGTCCGCGGATCCTTCACGCGATCGACGAACAGCACGCCGTCCACGTGGTCCTTCTCGTGCTGGAAGGTGCCCGCCGACAGGCCGCGCACCACGCGGTCGATCGGCCTTCCCTCGCGATCGAGGCCGGTCAGCCGGATCTCGGTGTACCGGTCGACGACGCCCCTCAGGTTCGGGACGCTCAGGCAGCCTTCGTAGTTCTCGAACGTCTCCTGCGTGAGCGGCTCGATCACCGGATTGACGACGATCGTCAGCGGGATGTTGGGCTTGTACGGATAACGAGGGTTGTCCTGCACCTCGACCGCGAAGATGCGCACCGGCACATGGACCTGCGTCGCGGCGATGCCCGCGCCGTTCGCGTCGCGCATCGTCTCCACGAGGTCGTCGATGAACGTCTGCATGGCGCGTGAGGAGAGCTCTTCCGGCGTCACCTCGCGCGCTCGCTGCCTGAGGATGGGGTTGCCGATGTGGGCGACTTTCAGGAGCGTCACCCGGCGATCGTACCATACGGGCGCGCCCCCGACCGGCCGCCCACGCGCCAGGCCATGCGGGGCGCCGCAGCGTCAGCTATGGAGAGGACGCATGCACGACTTCCCCGACGAGCCGCACGTCCCCGAGCAGCAGCAGGCCACCGCCGTCATGCACCTCCGCTTCGAGGACGTCAGCCAGAACGGCCGGGTGATGCTGGACGCGCTGCCGCACGGCCTCGGCCCCGCGCTCTGGGCGAAGCTCATCGCGCCGAGCCCGATCTCGGCGCTCATGAGCGCGCAAGGGGTCATCCCGATCCTCACCCGCCTCGTCATCGAGGGCGGCGAGGGGCCGATCGCGGCCCGCGAGCCGCTGCAGCTGCGGGGCCGCTACCAGCTCGCGCACACGGAGGACGCCTCCGCCGAGGTGAACCGGCTGATCCTCGCCATGTGGCTCTCGGCCAGCGCGCGCCGCAGCCGGACCTACGGCCCGCCGCCGCCCGGCGCCGGCGAGCCGATCCAGGTCGGTCGCGTGTTCGCGGAGCACGTCTTCACGCGGCCGTTCGCGGAGGCAGGGGCGCGCAAGGTGCTGCGCTTCGAGTCGCCGGATCTGCCGGCGGTGCCGCCCGAGCGCTACGCGTGGCGCTCGCCGGAGGCGTTGATGGGCCTGCCGGAGGGCGCGGAGCCGTTCGACGCGGAGCCGGCCCTCGATCCGATCCCCGTCGCGTTCGGCCTGGATCACACGGACGGGAACCAGCACGTGAACTCGCTCGTGTACCCGCGGCTCTTCGCGGAGGCCGCGCTCCGGCGCCTCGCCGCGCAGGGCCACGATACGGCGGTGCTCGCCCGCAGGGTGGAGGTCGCCTACCGCAAGCCGTGCTTCGCGGGCATGCGGGCGAGGATCGTGCTGCGCACGTTCGCGATGGGGAACGCGCTCGGCGCGCTCGGCGCCTTCGTGCCGGACCCGCCGAAGGACGCCGCCGGCGCGGCCCCCGAGGCGCGGCCGACCTGCACCATCCGCACGCTGTTCGAGCGCTGATCCGCGCGCGCTACGCGCTCGCCGGGCGGGGGAGGCCGGCGCGGTCGGCGATCTCGTCGTGGAAGGCGCGGAACGTCGACTCCTGCGGCCACGAGGGCGCGTTGGCGAGCAGCCCTTCGACC
This sequence comes from Sorangium sp. So ce1335, assembly GCF_051521615.1. Lineage (NCBI taxonomy): Bacteria > Pseudomonadati > Myxococcota > Polyangiales > Polyangiaceae > Sorangium > Sorangium sp. So ce1335. The sequence continues at coordinate 12,629,539 of NZ_CP150363.1, read as the reverse complement.
CGGGCGAGCTCCCCCTCGTCGATGGCCACGACGGCCGCGGCGTAGCGCATGGCCCAGAAGACGAGCGGGCTCGCCTCGCTCGCGCGCTCCAGCAGCGCGCGGTCGCCCGGCACGCTCTGGTGGGCGAAGGCGCGGGCGAGCGCGCCGGCGGCCGCCCGGAGCGTGACCACCCGGTCGCGGAAGGGAGAGCTGACGTCGGGGAGCGGGAGGCGCTCCAGGCGGCCCGCCTGCTCGAGGGCCGTGTCGCGATCGCCCTCGAAGGTGCAGAGGAGGGTGTCCAGGAAGAGCCGGTGCTCGAGGGCCGCGTCCCAGGCGGGCCCCCGCTCGGCAGCGGCCATGGCCGCGCGCGCCTTCTCGACCCAGCCGTACGCGGCGAACGCCGTCGCCGTCATGAGCGGCGCCATCGTCGCGGGGTGCGGGATGCGGTGCAGCGTCGGCGACCAGCGCTGGAGCACCGACCGCACGTCGCCCGAGCGGAGCAGCCGGCGCAGCTTCCGGCGAGCGAGCCAGCGGGCGGCCGCGAACGCGAGGACCACGCCGAGCACCGCCGCCATGACCACCGGCTGCTGCCAGGCGAACCGGAGCGCAGCCGCCGCCAGCGCTGCGGAGCCGATGAAGATGAGCACCGGGATCAACCGGCTGCTCCGCCCCTCGTCCTCGGCATCGAACGGATTCACGACAACTCCAAGCGTACGGTCCTTCCCGTACGAGGCAAGCCCCGGGCTATGCACGCCCGAGGCCGTTCGCCAGGAAGATGTGTCCAGATGTGGCCCGGGGGTTGTCCAGATGCGCCCCGGGGTGTCCAGATGAGGAGCCGGCGTGTCCAGATGAGGCCCCGGCGTGTCCAGATGAGGCCCCGGCGTGTCCAGATGAGGCCCCGACGTGTCCAGATGAGGCCCCGACGTGTCCAGATGAGGCCCCGACGTGTCCAGATGAGGCCCCGACGTGTCCAGATGAGGAGCCGGCATGTCCAGATAGGTCGAGCGAGGCGCCGCCAGGCGCTGCGGCGACAAAGCGCACGGCACGCGACCTTGGGGCTCGACACGGACCCGGGCTTCGGTTACGAAGTCCCTGCGTCAGGCGACAGCGCCTGAACCTCATGGGTCCGCCGACAGCGCGCCGTGAACCCCGCCAGGCCCGGAAGGGAGCAACGGTAGCGGAAAGCGGGTGTGGCGGGCCCACTTGCTTTTTGTGGGCCTGACTTCTGGGTCCGACTCGCTCCCGCGCGCACGGCGGGGGGCCGCGGGGGCTCACGCGAGGCGCGCGGCGCCCGCGCAGCGCCTCAGGCGGGCGTCTCGCGCGGCGTCAGCGGGGCGAGCTCGATCCCGAGCTCCGTGGCGAACCGGAAGATGCGCTCGTCGCGGTAGAACTCGCCGAAGACGACGCGCGAGATGCCCGCGTTCGCGATCATCTTGAAGCACCCCCAGCACGGCGAGGCGGTGACGTAGACCGTCGCGCCGTCGATCCGCACCCCGTTCCGCGCCGCCTGGATGATGGCGTTGGCCTCCGCGTGGATCGTGCGCACGCAGTGGCCGTCCTCGATGAGGTGCCCCTCCTCGTCGCAGTGGGGCAGCCCGCGGATCGAGCCGTTGTACCCGGTCGCCAGGATGCTCTTGTCGCGCACGATCACCGCGCCGACGTGCTTCCGGTCGCAGGTCGCCCGCGACGCGACGACCTCGGCGATGCGCATGAAGTATTCATCCCACGAAGCCCGGTGAGTCATCGCTCGTCTCCACGACGGGGATCCGCGCCCGCTGTCCCCTCGATGTCCGGGGATCCGCGCCCGCTGTCCCCGCCAGAATGTTCAGGGATCCGCCGTCCGGTCCCCTCGCGAGGCGGCCCGGCGGCGCGCGCCAGCGGCCCAGGCTGAGCCGCGCCGCGCGCCCCGCGGGCGCTTCTATCACGACGCTGGGCGCCGCGGGGCCCCTCCCGACCCGGCGACCGCGCGAGGCGCCTCGACAGCGAGGGCCGCCGCGTGGTAGCGCGCGGGGGTGAGCTCCACCGCGAACAGCCGCCGGTCAGATCGCCGCATCCTCGTGCTCGGCTCGGGGGGGCGCGAGCACGCCCTCGCGCGCGCGTTCGCCCGATCGCCCTCGGTCGCCGAGGTCGTCGTGGCGCCCGGCAACGCCGGGACCCGCGCCGAGGGCGCCGCGGGCCGCGCCCCGATCCGCCGCGCCGACCTCGCGTCCCTGGCGCCCGACGAGGTGACACGGCTCGCCGTCCGCGAGCGCGTCGACCTGGTCGTCGTCGGCCCCGAGGCGCCGCTCTGCGCCGGCGTCGCCGACGCGCTCGCCGCGGCGGGGGTCGCCGTCTTCGGGCCGAGCCGCGAGGCGGCGCGCCTCGAGGGGTCGAAGGCGTTCCTGAAGGAGTTCGCCGCGCGCCACGGCATCCCGACCGCGCCGTTCCAGATCGCGCGATCGTTCGACGAGGCGTCGCGCATCATCCGCGAGCGCGGCGCGCCCATCGTCGTGAAGGCCGATGGGCTCTGCGCCGGCAAGGGCGTCGTCGTCGCGACGACCGTCGACGAGGCGCTCGCGGCCGCGAGGGACATGCTCGTGGACCGCCGCTTCGGCGACGCCGGCGCGACCGTGATCCTCGAGGACGCGATCCTGGGCGAGGAGGCCAGCCTGCACGCCATCAGCGACGGCCAGGCGATCTTCGTCCTGCCCGCCGCGCGCGACCACAAGCGCGTCGGCGAGGGCGACACCGGGCCGAACACGGGCGGCATGGGCGCGTTCGCGCCGAGCGCCCGCGTCACCCCCGAGCTCACGGCGCGCATCGAGCGCGAGATCCTCCGGCCGACGATCGACGGCATGCGCGCCGAGGGGAGGCCCTTCCGCGGGGTGCTGTTCGCGGGGGTGATGATCACGCCGGCCGGGGATCCCGTCCTCCTCGAGCACAACGTCCGCTTCGGCGATCCCGAGTGCGAGGCGCTGATGGAGCTCCTCGAAGGCGACGTCGCCGAGCTCTGCGCGTCGGCCGCGGCGGGCGCGCTCGACGCCGGGGCGGCGCGCGTCGCCCCCGGCCGCCACGCGCTCACCGTCGTGCTCGCGGCGCGCGGCTACCCGACGGCGCCCGTGACCGGCGACGAGATCCGCGGCCTCGACGCCGCGGCCAGGGTGGACGGCGCCTTCGTGAACCACGCGGGCACCGCCGAGCGGGACGGCGCGATCGTCACAGCGGGCGGCCGCGTGCTCGCCGTCACCGCCGCGGGCGACTCGCTCGCGGAGGCGCGGGAGCGCGCGTTCCGGGCCGCGAGCGCGATCGACTTCGACGGCAAGGTGCTCCGCCGCGACATCGGGGTGGACGGAGCGCGCGCGGCCGGGTGAAGCGACGCCATGGAGCCGATCATCGATCTCGCCCCGGGCGCTGAGGAGAACCCGCTCGCCGCGCAGTTCGGCGGGCTGATCCGCGAGCACCTCGCCCGCGACGCGCGGCGCGCGGCCGATTTCCGGGCGCTGCGCGGCGCCGTGCTCGTCGTCGCGCAGGACACCGGCACGTCGATGACGATGCGCTTCGACCACGGGCGCCTCACCATCCACGACGGCGCCATCGGCATCCCGTCCGTCACGTTCTGCGGCGACGAGGCGGCGCTGCGGAAGCTCCCCGACATCGCGTTCCACCGCTGGCCGAGCCTCCCCAAGCTCGGCGTGCTGCACCGCCGCCAGAGCGGGCCCCTGCGCGAGCTCGCGCGCCTCGTGGCCAGCGGAGAGCTCAAGATCTACGGCCTCATCGCGCACCCGCGGCTCATCCTCGCGCTGCTCCGGGTCCTCTCCCGCCACCCCTGAGCTCCGCCCGGGCCGGCCCCGCGCGCCGCCTGTCGCGGTGTGACACTGTAAGATGGCAACGGACGTTTGCCCGGGCCCCACGGGCGCTCTTGTGGGCTTGCAAACCAATAGCACGCGGCCCGGAAGCTGACTTTTGACGGCCTGTTGGGCTGTTGGTATGGCTCGATCATGGGCATCCGATTGCGCTACCTCGCCCACGATCTCGAGGTGCCGCTCGGCGAGTTCTTCATCGGACGGAGCGCCGACTGCCAGCTGTCGCTCGACGACCCGCTGGTGTCGCGCAAGCACGCGCTGCTGACCGTCGGTGAGGGCGGCGTGGCGATCGAGGATCTCGGCAGCCGCAACGGCGTGCTCATCAACGGGTCCCGCATCACGGGGCGCCAGCTGCTGTCGGACGGCGACAAGATCGCGATCGGCGGGCAGGAGATGTTCCTGCTCGGGGCGATCGAGCCGAGCTCGACGCACTCGCCGCGGAGCGCGCCGATCTGGACCCGGCAGCAGAACGCGCGGACGGTCGACATGAGCGAGATGTCCTCGGGCGAGGACGACGGCGCGACGGCCATCGCCTCGCGGCGGTCGCTCCCCGGGATCATCCCGCAGCACCCCGACAAGCGCGTGCACGCGCTGAGCCTCATCGGCAGCGTCGCCGACAAGGCGCTCGCCCTGGGGCGGGTCGACGAGGCGGAGCGCATCCTCCAGCGCTCGCTCAACGACATCCTGACGAAGGCCCGGGAGGGGGGCGTCGGCGCCGTCCAGCCCGAGCTCGTCGAGAAGGCGAGCGCGTACGCGGCCCGCCTGGCCGGGGCGACGAGCCGAGGGGCCTGGATCAACTACATTTTCGAGCTGAATACGCGGCTCGAGCTGCTCCTTCCCGCCTACCTCGTCGATGAGCTGTATAGTGTCCTGCGCAAGGTGAAGGCCGTCGACATGTCCATTCTCCGTGGCTATGCGAAGCGGCTCCGCGAGCGTGCAGGAGAACGTACCCCGGCGGAGCGGTTCATCCTCCAGCGAATCGAAGGGCTCGAGCGCCTCGGCGCACTGAAATAGACCATGCCTTTCCGCCTCCGGTACTTGGCGCACGATTTCGAGCTCCCCGAAGGGCCCTTCGTGATTGGCCGGAGCGGCGACTGCCAGCTCTCGCTCGACGACCCGCTGGTGTCGAGGCGCCACGCGACGCTGCAGGTGCGGAGCGACGGCGTCGCGGTGCTCGACCTCGACAGCAGGAACGGCGTGTACGTCAACGGCACGCGCATCTCGGGCCAGCGCGAGCTCGTCGACGGCGATCGCATCATCATCGGCAGCCAGGAGATGCTGCTCTACGGCGGCGAGGAGTCGCGGCCGCACGACGCCTACGGGGTCGAGTTCCGGCGCGCGACGGCGACTCTCGGCGCGATGGCGATGACCGAGATGCGCAAGATGTCGGACGACCCGACGGAGCTCACGAGCCCGACGGGGGACGGCGGCTCGAAGGGCTTCCAGTCGCTGCGCCTGCTCGCGAGCCTCGCCGACAAGGCGCTCGCGATGGGCCGGAGCGAGGAGGCCGAGCGCATCCTGCAGACGGTGCTGATCGACATCCTCAGCCGCGCGCGGACGAACGTGCCGCTGGAGATGCCGGCCGCGGAGCTCGCGGCGCGCTACGCGGCCCGCCTCGCCGGCGCGACGACGAAGGGGAGCTGGGTCAACTACGCGTTCGAGCTCTTCACGATCGCGCGCCGCCCCCTGCCCGGGCCCGTCGTCGACGAGCTCTACACCGTGGTCCGGCGCGTCAAGTCGCTCGACATCCAGCCGCTCAGGATCTACCTCGACGACCTTCGCCGGATGGCGCCTTCGTTCGGTCCGACCGAGCGTTTCTTGATGCAGCGGATCGAGGGTCTGGAGCGGCTCGTCGCGGCGAAGTAGCGGGCGGCGCCTCGCCGCTGTCCGGCGCCGCACGAGGAGGCGCGGCGGACCGGGTCGAGGTGCGCGGGGCCGGCGGCGCCTCGCGCGCGGCGGCGCGGGTGGCCGGGAGCGGCGCCTCGCGCGCGGCGGCGCGGGTGGCCGGGAGCGGCGCCTCGCGCGCGGCGGCGCGGGTGGCCGGGAGCGGCGCCTCGCGCGCGGCGGCGCGGGTGGCCGGCGGCGTGCCCGGTGGAACCTGCGGCGGCGTCGCGCGGGTGGCGCGGGGCGCCGCGAGGGGCGCGGTCGGCGGGGCCGCGGGGGGGACGGGCGGCGGCGCGGCGCGGGGGCGCGCGCTCGCCTCCGCCTCCTGCCAGCCGAGGTTCCTCGCGGCGGCCTTGGCGATCGCGTCGCGCAGCTCGACATCGGCCACCTTGCCGAGCTCCCGCCGCACCTCGACCGGGAGCGGCGCCTCCTTCGGCGTCGGGCGGACCTCCTCGCGCCACGGAGGACGCGCGACAGGCTCCACCTTGCCGACGCGGAAGCGGAGCGACTGCACGGGGAGGCCGCGCGCGCGGAGCTGCGTGGTGATCGCGTCGCCGAGCATCGAGAGCTCCTGCGCCCACGTCGAGCTCGCCGCGCGCACGTGAAGCACGCCGCGCTCGAGCTTGAGCGGCCGCGCGCGCGCCGCGATCCGCGACCCGACAGCGGCCTCCCACTCGCGGAACGGCATCGGCGCGGCGTCGACCTCCGTCGGCGCAGACAGCGAGGACTCCCGCTGGATCAAGGCGCCCAGCCGCTCGATGCCTCCGGTCCGACGCGACATGCGAGCCGAGCGTAGCAGCCCGACGGCGCATTGCTCCGGCGGAGCGCACCGTCCGCGCTCGCCCGGCGTCACGGACGGCCGCAACCCGCAAGAGCGCCCTGCGACCAGGACGTCCGCACGCCGGCGCGCGCCGTCACGAGGCGCGGAAATCCGGGATGTGCGAGCGCTTTGGGCGGCAGCGGCCACCGGGAGGACACAGGACGAAGCGCGCGCGCCGGCGCCCCGTCCAGGGATCCCGCAATCGGTACCGAAGGTGGGACTCGAACCCACAAGCCCTTGCGGACAGCGGATTTTGAATCCGCCGCGTCTGCCATTCCGCCACTTCGGCTCAGCGTCGCGATGTCAGGGAGCTGCTGGAACCGTAGATCACCGGGCACGATCCTGGCAACGGTCTGAGCGCGGTTCGCGAGCAGGCAGAGAACGGCCCGAAGCGGCGCGACGCGCGGGAGAGCGGCGATGCCGGGCGCCACGAGGCCGCGTGGCGCCCGGTCTCATGGCGCAGCGCCGCGCGACGCACGGCCGCTCAAGGGCGACGCTGCGGCGCGGCGGGCGCCGCGCTCGTCGCGGGCGCCGCGCGGATCACACCACGAAATCCAGCATCTGGAGGCGCGTCAGGTAGTCCTGGAGCGCGGCGGCGTACTCGTCGATCAGGAGGTCGAGCTTCACCAGCGCGCCGTTGTCGTCGACCGCGTCGATCGTCCCGCTCACCGGGATCTCGCGCGCGGGCAGGACGAGCACGCCGCTCCAGTGCGCGCCCCTGGCGGCGTCGCGCAGACCGGCGATGCGCAGCCAGCCGTCGGAGAGCTCGACGACCGGGACGAGCGCGCCGCTGTCCAGCCGGACGGAGCTCTTCAGCGTGTGCGCCGGCTCGACCATGTAGTGCGAGCGGCGGTTCTTCTCGATGAGATCCTCGAGCGTCGAGCAGATGACCTTGCTCAGCGGGGTCTCCTCGCTGTCGAGCACGAGCTCGAGCAGCCGCTTCATCGCCTTCTGCGTGCGGATGAGGTTGGCGCGCACCTCCTCGATGCGCCGCGCGTCGCGCCGGATCTTGCCGGCAACGACGTTGAGCAGGTTGTTGTAGAACGGGTACGCGACGTCGCCGTGCTCCTCGAAGAAGTCCTGGAGCTGGGCGACGCCGATGCGCCAGATCTGCGAGGGCTGCGTCGTCACCGCGGTCGTCGTCCGCCGGAGGCCGGTCAGCGCGCCGAGCTCGCCGATGGGCGAGATGGGCGTCAGCCGGAAGCGCGTCTCGCCCGCGTCGAGCAGCGCGACCTCGCCCTCCACAAGGAGAAGCATGTGCGCCGGCGCGCTCCCGGCCTCGAAGAGCACGTGGCCGGTCGGGACCTCCTGGCGCTGAAACGCCTTCATCAGCTCGTCGAGGTGGTCCTCCGTGATTCTCTCGAACAGGGGGATCGCGTGCAGGTCGGAAGGACGGACCGCCATGGGGTGACACTCCTCTTCAACATGGGTCAGGCGCCGCGCCCGCAACGTTGCGAGACGCGGATCCTTGCGGCGCACGGGGTCGGCGTGACCGCGGAGGGGCGCATCCTACTCCAGGAGCCGACGCGAGGAAGAGGGATGGCCGCCTGGTCGCGAGGCGATCGAGGAGGCGCGCGAACCCGCGCACCTCCTCGCATCCTCGATGCGCCCACCGCACCGGCGGAGCGGCGCGTCGACGCCCCGGCGGATCGCCGGATCGCCGCGTCGCCGCACGGACGTGCGCGTTCGCGCCGGAGCGCCGATCAGGGCTGCCCCGCTGGCAGGATCGAGGTGGTGCCGGTAACGTCGCCCGGGTGATGAAGTCCGCTCGCCATGGGCTCTGCGCGGCAATTGTCCGAACGCCGCTCGAGCTCCTCGTCGTCGCCCTCGCCCTCCTCGCCGTCTCGTGCGGCTCCGCGTCGTCCGGGACGCCGCTCGAGGCGGAGGCGCCGCCGCCCCCGAAGCCGCGCAACGCGGCCGCGATCGCGCAGGCGATCGCCGGGGGGAAGGTGTCGGTGCTCGTCTACGCCGACCGGACCCGGGGCCACCCCATCATGGCGCGGCTCGCGGCGCTCGATCTGTGGGGGCCCGTGCTCGGCGGCACGGGGCTCGATCCGGAGCGGGACCTCGAGCGCGCCTTCGTCACCGCGCCGCGCGCGGACGCGGCCGGCGAGGCGGTGATCGTCCTGGAGCACAACGTGCCGCCCGAGCGGCTGGCCACGGGGCTCGACGCGCTCCTCTCGCGGAGCCAGCCGCCGGGGGCCCCGGAAGAGGGGCTCGGCGTCCCCGCCGTGCGCGTCACCTTCAAGGGGCACACCCGCGTCGTGGCGACCGTGGAGCCGAACTTCCTCGTGGTGCTGCCGGTCTCGAGGGCGCCCGAGGCGCGGCGCTTCGTCGGCACCGGGGGCTTCGCCGAGCCGACCGGCGACGAGGCCGCCGTCGCCATGGCGCTCGACCCGGCGCGGAGCCTGAAGGGGCCGCGCGAGGCGCCCCGCGTGCCGCCCACCCTGAGGTCGCTCGAGGCCACGGTGACGCTGGCCAAGGACGGCGGCGCCCTCGTCGCGTTCGACGGCCCGAGCGAGAGCCCCGAGCAGGCCGCCCGCGACGCGAAGTTCCTCAACGAAGAGGTCGAGCGCGCGACCTCGTTCCGCATCGCCATCGTCAGGGTCCGCGTGGTCGATCCGATCGGGTTCTTCGCCGAGGGCGACCGGGTGAAGGCCAAGCGGCGCGTGACGCCGGGGGAGCTCGACAAGCTCTTCGGCCTGCTCAGCGCCGTGCTGCCGCGCTAGGCTGCCGCCCGATGCGACTCGTCAAGATCGGAATCGCCAACGTCAACGCGACCGTCGGCGCCGTCCGCTCGAACACCGACAGGTGCCTCTCGCTCGCCCACGCCATGGCGCGCGACGACGTCACGCTGGCGGTCTTCCCGGAGCAGGTGATCGGCGGCTACGCGGCCGAGGACCTCGTGCAGTGGACGGCGTTCGTCGAGAGCCAGCAGCGCGAGCTCCGCCGGTTCGCCGAGGAGACGGCGTCGATCCGCACCGTGTTCGTCATCGGCGTGACCGTCGGCGTGGGCGGCGACCTCTTCAACGCGGGCGCGATCGTCCACGCCGGCCGGGTGCTCGCCTTCTCCCCGAAGGAGAAGCTGCCGACGTACAACATCTTCTACGAGGCGCGGACGTTCTCGCGCGGCATGCCGTTCATGGAGCTCGACGCGGGCGGCGTGATCTGCGGCGACCGCGTCCTCGCCTTCGACTTCGGGACGATCGCCGTCGAGGTGTGCGAGGACATCTGGTCGCCCGACGGGCCGATGCGGCGCCGCTGCTACGCGGGCGCGGAGATCGTCTGCAACATCTCGGCGTCGCCGTTCCGCGCCGGGGTGACGGGCACCCGGCGCGAGATGATCGCGACGCGCGCGGCGGACAACCAGTGCACGATCGCGTACGCGAACCTCGTCGGCGGCAACGACGGGCTCGTCTTCGACGGCGGCGGGTACATCAACCAGAACGGCCGGCCGATGCTGGACGCGCCGCGCTTCCGCGAGGGGTTCTCCGCGGCCGTGGTCGACCTCGACCGGACGACGCGCTGCCGCCGCGAGGCGAGCACCTGGCGCAGCGACCTCGAGGAGTTCCGCCGCGCCTCGCCGCACATGGTCGAGGTCCTCCGCGTCGACGGGGAGACCGCGGACCGCTCGCGCCTCGCCTACCCCGCCCCGCCGCCGGGCACGACGCCGTTCCTGCCGTCGGCGTCGCTGCCGGCGATCTCCCCGCGCGACGAGCTGCTCGACGACTTCTACGAGGTGCTCGCGCTCGGCGTCGCCGACTACTACCGCAAGATCGGCGCCTTCAAGGGCATCGGCCTCGCGCTCTCGGGCGGCCGCGACTCGCTCCTCACGCTGCTCGTCGCCTGGCGCGCGGTGCAGCTCCTCCACCCGGACCTCGAGGGCCAGGCGCTGCGCGACCGGATGAAGACCTCGCTCCACGCGTTCTTCATGCCGTCGCGCTACTCCAGCGACGCGACGCACCGGGCGGCGGCGCAGATCGCCGAGGATCTCGGGGTGTCGTTCGCGGTGATCCCGATCGAGGACGCGTTCCCGCGGGAGATGGAGGCCGCCCTTTCGATGGTCGGCGAGGGCCGGCAGCTCACCGAGCTCACGAAGCAGAACGTGCAGGCGCGCATCCGCGGCGGGCGCATGTGGAACTGGTCGAACACGAGCGGCGCGCTGTTCCTGCAGACCGGGAACATGAGCGAGAAGGCGCTCGGCTACACGACCGTGGGCGGCGACCTCGAGGGGGCCTTCAGCGTGATCGCCAACCTGCCGAAGACCGTCGTCATCGCGCTGATCGAGCGCCTCTTTCAGCGCTTCGGGTTCAAGGGGATCCAGCAGACGCTCGCCACCACCGCGGGGCCGGAGCTCGCGGAGAACCAGTCGGGCGAGGCCGAGCTCATGCCGTTCGAGGTCCTCGACGCGTGCCTCTACCTCCACGGCGCGGAGAAGCTCGCCGCCGACGAGCTCGCCGCGGCGCTGCCCAGCCTGTTCCCCGACAAGGACCCCGCCGCGCTGCGGTCCTGGGCCGAGAAGTTCGCGACGCTGTTCTCGCGATCGATCTTCAAGTGGGTGCAGTCGCCGATCGCCATCCACCTCGGGTCGCTCGATCTCGACCGCGAGCGCGCGCTGCAGCTGCCCGTCGTGCAGCGGACCGAGTGGAAGGGCGGCTGAGCGCCGCTCGGCCGTCGGTCATCCGTTGGCGGCCTTCTCGATCAGTTGGCGGCCTTCTCGATCGCCGGGGCTGCCTGCCTGCCGTCCTTCCCGTCCCGCGGGATGAGCTCCACGGCCTCCTGGCCGGGCGGCGTGGGGGCCGGAGCGGGGCGGATCGAGCCGTCGGCGGAGAAGCGCTCTAGCTCCTCGGTGACCTTGCGGAGGTACGCCTGCTTGACGTGGAACGGCAGGAAGGCGCTCTTGAAGCCGGCCACGATGGTCGACTTGATCTCCTTCAGGCCGAATCCCATCTTCGTGTGGCAGTGCCAGAGCTCGTGCGACACGGTCGTGTCGGTGACGAGCCGGTTGTCCGTGTTGACCGTCACCCGCAGGCCGAGGCTCTGGTAGAGCTTGAGCGGGTGCGAGGCGAGGTCGCGCACGGCGCCGGTCTGCACGTTCGAGGACGGGCAGCACTCGAGCGGGATGCGGTGATCGTTGATGTAGTGGAGCAGGTCGCCGTCCTCGCGCAGGCGACAGCCGTGGCCGATGCGGTGCGCGCCGCAGACGTGGAGCGCCTGCGCGATCGACTCGGGGCCGTACGCCTCGCCGGCGTGGATGGTGCAGTTGATGTTGTTCTGGCGGACGAGCTGGAAGGCGGCCTTGTGGTGCTTCGCCGGGTGGTCGTACTCGGCGCCGGCGAGGTCGAACCCGACGACGCCGCGGCTCTTGTAGGCCACCGCGAGCTCCGCCATCTCGAGCGACGACTCCGGCGAGATGTTGCGGATGCCGCAGACGATGACGTTGCTCTCGATGCCCAGCGCGTCGTGCGCCGCCCTGAGCCCCGAGAGCACCGCCTCGACGACGCTCGTGAGGCGCAGCCCGAGGCGGGTGTGCAGCATCGGCGAGTAGCGGACCTCCATGTAACGGACGTTCTCGCGCGCGGCGTCCTCCGCGAGCTCGTAGGCGACGCGGTAGAGCGCCTCCTCGGTCTGCAGGACGCGCAGCGTGATGTCGAACGCCTTGAGGTACTCGACGAGCGAGCCGCAGTTCTGGCCCAGGTTCATCACGCGGCGCAGCTCGCTCGGCTCGTACGTCGGGAGCTCGACGCGGTGGCTGCGGGCGAGATCGATGATCGTCTCGAGGCGTAGAGAGCCGTCGAGGTGGACGTGCAGGTCTGTCTTGGGAAGCTGGCGGAAGAACTCCAGCGGGAGCTTGCCAGCGAGCTCGGGATGATCAGTCATGAGCCATTGTGTCACCCGCCGACCACCCGCGAAAGGCGGCGGCGGGCGCGACGCGGCTCACGCGCTGCGCCTACGAGGACGGCGCCGTGGACGACGGCGGCGCGGCGGACGAGGGGGACGCGCCGTCGCCACCCGCGCCGCCGCGCGAGCGATCCCGACTTCCCACGACCACGGCGGCGGCGGACACGCCGAAGAGGGCGACGAACAGCCACGGCAGCGGCAGGCTCAGGGGATCGCCGGCGGCCTCGCGGCGCAGCGCATCGCGGATGCGCTCGGGGTTGTACCCCACCACAAGGCGCCGCCCGACGTAGGTCAGCGGGAGCCCGCGCGCCTCCATCCGCCCATACAGCGCGACGTCGGCGCCGATGGCGGCCTCGGTCGAGGGCGCGGCGAGGCAGGCCTCGAGCTCCGCTGTCGGCAGCCCGAGCGGCCCGAGGACGGACGCGACGCGCGCCTCGGTGAGCCTGCTGGACGGCGCGCTGTAGAGCAGCGCCGCGGCCTGCTCGCGCTTCTCCTCGGGCGTGCAGACGTACGCCTTCGCCGCGGGGAGCGCGCCGGGGTGGCTCGGGAGCGGCACCATCTTGCGCACGTGGCGCACGCGATCGCCGTAGGCCTCCTCGATCTTGCTCAGCTCGGGGTGCAGCCTGCGGCAGAACGGGCACTCGAAGTCGGTGAAGGCGACGATCGTGACCTTGCCCGGCGCCTGCATCGCCGCGATCTCCGGCGGGAGCGGCGGGATCACCGGGTGGTTGCCCCACAGGAACGGCAGGCCGATCGCGGCCACCGAGGCCAGGCCCCACGCCGTGGTGGCCGAGAGCCCCCCCTGGGCGGCGCGATCGAAGGCCACGCGCGGCATGCGCCACGCCTGCCACGCGACGAGGGCGGAGGTGACGGCGGCGGCGAGGGCCGCGAGGTCGACCGCGATGCACCACGCGCAGAACGCGCCGATCGCGAACGCCTGCAGGCCGAGGAGCACCGTGGCGCCGAGGCCGCCGAGCGCCGACGCGGCGGCGATGGCGACGTGGTGCCAGCGCTCGCGCGCGAGCAGCGAGGCGGCGATGAGCGTCGTGAAGGCGGCGAGGCCGAGGTTCGGCAGCGGGACGCCGAAGAGCCGGCTGTACGGCGATACCCGGACGGCGAAGCAGCCCGAGCCGGCGCCACAGAACGCCGGGTCGCCCGCGTTCTGGTACTCGACGACGAGCGCCGCGCTCGCCGCGATCGCGACGAAGAGCGCGAGCCGGAAGAGCGCGACGAAGAACCGGGCGCGCCCTGCCTGCCTGTCTCCGGCGGTGGGCGCAGCCGCCTCGGGGCCCGCCCGATGAGCGTCCGACGCTCCTCGCCCAGCCTGGCTGTCGCTGGACGGACGCACCGCGAAGAGGTTCCCCCTCGCGGCCAGGACGACGAGGAGGATCAGCGCGAGGAGCAGGGCGATCGAGTTCAGCAGCATCGGTCGTGGCGGCTCGATGAGGAGGGGGCTCGAGGCATACCGGACCCGGGCGGAGACAGCCAGCGAGAGGAGACTCGTGCTAGTCGAGTTTCATGCGTTCTTCATCTCGAGGAGATTCCCCAACGACCGGCGCCGGCGCGCGCCGGCGGGAGGCCGTGGTCGAGCTGCTGTCCTCCTTCAAGCGCGCCCTGCACGCGAACGAGATCGCCGAGCGCCTCGGCGTCGAGCCGAGCCGCTACACGAAGCTGCAGCGGCTGCTCGAGGAGATGTCGACGGAGGGAAGCATCGTCGCGCTCCCCGGCCAGCGGTTCCGCATGAGCGCCCGGCAGGTCGAGGCGCGCGGGGCCGAGCGCGAGGGGACGCTGACCGTGCACCCGCGCGGCTTCGGCTTCGTGTCGCTCGGCGGGGCGGCCGAGGACGTGTACATCTCGCCCGAGGCGATGGGCGGCGCGCTCCACGGCGACACCGTGGCGGTGCGCATCGCGGCGCGCTCGCGGCGCGGCGTGGAGGGCGAGATCGTCCGCGTCATCAAGCGGCGCCACGCGCGCGTCGCGGGCGTGCTGCGGCGGCGGGGCAGGAGCGCCTGGCTCGAGCCGGACGACGGGCGCGTCCGCGGGCCCATCGTGATCGTGCCGCGCGAGCCGGGCGGGCCGCTCACGCCGGCCGACGCCGAGGACGGCGCGGCCGCGGTCGTGTCGATCTCCCGCTTCCCGGACCTGCCCGAGGAGAACCCGGAGGGCGTGCTCGAGGCCGTGCTCGGGACGCCCGGCGATCCGAACGTCGAGGTCGCCAAGATCCTGATGCGCGAGGGGATCGAGGAGGGGCACCCGGCGGAGGCGATCGCCGAGGCCGAGGCGTTCGGGGACGAGGTGCCGGCCGAGGCGCTCGAGGGGCGCACCGACCTCACGCACCTGCCGATGCCGACGATCGATCCGGAGGACGCGCGCGATCACGACGACGCGGTGTGGGTCGTCCGCGAGGAGGACGGCTCGTACCGGGCCTGGATCGCGATCGCCGACGTGTCGCACTACGTGCGGCCCGGCAGCGCGCTCGACCAGGCGGCGCTCGCGCGCGGCAACTCGATCTACCTGCCCGACCGCGCGATCCCGATGCTGCCGCGGGCGCTGTCGTCGAACCTCTGCTCGCTCCTGCCGGGCGTCATCCGGCTGTGCCTCTGCGTGGAGGTCGAGCTCGATCCGGCGGCGACGGTGCGGCGCGCCCGCGTGATCGAGGGGTACATCCGGTCGGCCGCGAAGCTCACCTACCCCGGCGTGGCGCGCGCGCTCGGCTTCACCGCGGAGCCGCCGCGCAGCCCCGAGGCCGAGGCGTACAGGAACGACCTCCAGGTGATGTGGGACCTCGCGCGGCTGCTCCGCGGCAAGCGGATGCGGCGCGGCGCGCTCGACCTGGAGCTGCCCGAGGCGAAGGTGGTGCTCGACCCGGAGACGGGCGCGCCCGTCGACGTGCAGAAGCGCAGCCACGACCCGGGCGTCGCGAAGGCCTACCAGCTCATCGAGGAGCTGATGCTCCTCGCGAACGAGACGTGCGCGCAGTTCGTGGTGGACCAGAGCATCCCCACGGTGTTCCGGTACCACGCGCCGCCGGACCAGGCGAAGCTCGAGCGCTTCGCGACCATGTGCGGGGAGCTCGGGCTCGCGTTCGATCCCGAGGACGCGGCCGACCCGAAGCGGCTGTCCGTGTTCCTGAAGAAGCTCGACGCGCACCCGCAGAAGCAGGTGCTCCACATGCTCCTGCTCCGCGCGATGAAGCAGGCGGTGTACGACATCGCCAACGTGGGCCACTTCGGCCTCGCCTCGAGCGCGTACCTGCACTTCACCTCGCCCATCCGGCGGTACCCGGACATCACCGCGCACCGGGCCATCCGCGCGGTGCTGCGCGGCGAGCGCGTCGACAGGAGCGAGCAGGCCATCGAGCGGCTGCGCGAGGCGGCCATCACGGCGTCGGAGCGCGAGCGCAAGGCGATGGAGGTGGAGCGTGAGGTGGTCGACCTGCACCGCGCGCTGGTCATGCGGTCGCGGCTCGGCGACATCTTCGAGGGGACCGTCACGGGCATCGTGGGGACGGGCGTCTACGTGAACGTCGAGGATCCGTTCGTCGACGTGCTCGTCCGCATGGAGTCGCTCGGCCCGGATCAGTACGAGATCGACGACGAGGGGCTGCGCGTCATCGGCCTCCGGTCGGGGGACCGGATCGCGATCGGCGACTCGATGCTCGTGCAGATCGAGGACGTCGCCATCCTCCGGCGCACGATCTATGGCCGGCGGCTCGCGGGCGACGGCGCGTCGGACGAGCCGAGGCCGCGCCGGCTGCGGCGCGACGCGGCGAGCGCACGGGCCACACGTCGTGTCAAGAGCAGCAAGAGCACGAGGACCGCCAAGGGCGCCAAGACCAGCGGCAAGGGCGGCAAGGGCGGCAAGGGCGGCAAGAGCACGAAGCGAAAGAAGCAGCGGTAACTGCGCGACGTCGCGCCCGACCGCGTGATCGCACGCCCGCGTCGGCCCCCCGCCCGCGTCGGCCCCCCGCCCGCGTCGGCCCCCCGCCCGCGTCGGCCCCCCGCCCGCGTCGGCCGTTTGCCGAGCCCCCGGCACACCCCTCCCCAGCAACACTCCGTCTCGCGGCCCAGGCGCGAAACATCCCGGAATCATCGAGGACAATCCCTCGACGGGCCGAGGACAACCCCTCGAAACAATTGGAGCGCGCCGCGCCGATTGGCGGTCGATCGCTGCGCGGCGCGCTCGCTGCGCTCGTCGACGCGAGATCCGCAATCGCACCTCCTCCGCGACCCACGCGAGATCCAAAAAATGGACAGCGCCTGCATTTTTGTTGCGCTCAGAAAATCACTATGGTCTCAACGAATCCATTCTAGGAGAGAGGTAACCAATGCCGAAGCCGACGTATCCCGCCTACAACGCTGGTGACTTCCTGGTCGATTACGAGGAGAAGGTCTTCGAAGACGTCAAGGCGAAGCCGGGCGAGAAGGCGCTGGTCACCTTTCACACGGTGGCGTTCGAGGGCTCGATCGGCCTCGTCAACGTGCTGACGGCTATCCGCCTCCAGCGTAAGGGCTTTGAGACATCGATCCTGCTCTACGGGCCGGGCGTCACGCTCGGCCTGCAGCGCGGCTTTCCGAAGCTCGGCAGCGAGGCGTTCTCCGGGCACCTCGCGGTCAACCAGCAGATCGGCCGGTTCATGGAGGAGGGCGGCAAGGTGTACGCGTGCCGGTTCGCGCTGCAGGCGCTCTACGGCCATGGCGAGCACGCGCTGATCCCGGGCATCAAGCCCATCAGCCCGCTCGACGTGCTCGATATCCAGCTCATCCACCGCCGGGACAACGCGTTCATGGTCCATTCCTGGACGCTCTGACCCGGGCGCCGTCGATGGAGTTCAAGCGCAACGTCAGGGCGGCCGCGGTGCAGGCCAGTCCCGTCCTCGGCAGCCGGGACGGGACGACCGAGCGCGTCGTCGCCGCGATCGCCAGGGCCGCAAAGGAGGGCGCCGAGCTCTGCGTCTTCCCCGAGGCGTTCGTCCCGTATTACCCGTACTTCTCCTTCGTGCTCCCGCCGCCCGCGATGGGCAAGGAGCACATGCGCCTTTACGACGAGGCGGTCACCGTCCCCGGCCCGGTGACGCGGGCCGTGGCGGCGGCCGCGCGCGCGCACGGGGTCGTCGTCGTGCTCGGCGTGAACGAGCGAGATCACGGGACGCTGTACAATGCGCAGCTCGTCTTCGACAAGGACGGCACCCTCGCGCTCCATCGGCGAAAGCTCACGCCGACGTACCACGAGCGGATGATCTGGGGGCAGGGCGACGGCTCGGGGCTCAGGACCGTGGACACCGCGGTCGGGAGGATCGGGGCCCTCGCCTGCTGGGAGCACTACAACCCGCTCGCGCGGTTCGCGCTCATCGCGCAGCACGAGCAGATCCATTGCAGCCAGTTCCCCGGCTCGCTCGTCGGGTCGATCTTCGCCGAGCAGATGGAGGTGACGATCCGCCACCACGCGCTGGAGTCGGCCTGCTTCGTCGTGAACGCCACGGCGTACCTGACGCCGGAGCAGGTGCGGGAGGTCGCGCCGAACGAGCAGCTCCAGGGCGTGCTGCGCGGCGGGTGCATGACGGCGATCGTGACGCCGGAGGGGATGCACGCGTGCCCGCCGGTGACCGACGGCGAGGGGATGGCGATCGCGGACCTCGATTTCGCGCTGATCACGAAGCGAAAGCGGATGATGGATGCCGCCGGGCACTACGCCCGGCCCGACGTGCTGCGGCTGTGGATGGACACGGCGCCGCGCGCCATCACGCTCGGCGCAACAAGCCCCAAGGCCTCTTCCCTCGATCCCGCGGCGGTGGACCATGGATACCCAGACGCTGATCACCGAGCTCCAGTCGTTCGGCCTGAGGCTGGCTGAAGCCCCCGAGGGCGCCGCCGTCGCCGCGGAGCCCGCCGGCGACGGCGAGGACCGCCGCCCGGCGTGGACATCGCGCCGCGGCGGGGCGGGGCCGACCCAGCACGTGGCGGCGACGCTCGGCGGCGCCACGGTGATGATCCCGATCCACACCGACACGGCGGCGGCGTCGCCGTTCGTGGCGCGGATCGGGCGCGACGGGGCCGGCACCGTCGCGCGGGACGGCGAGGAGCTCGCGCCGATCGCCCTCGTGAAGGCGCCGCGCTTCTACGCCCTCTCGACGCGCGACGGGATCCCCTACCCCAAGATCGCGCTGCTTCACGGCGCGGACGTCCTCGCCTCGACGGTGCTGCAGACGTGCGTCCGGTACGCGGAGCCCGAGAAGGCGTGCACCTTCTGCGCGATCGGGCAGTCGCTCGCGGCGGGGCGCACCACCGCGAAGAAGACGCCGGAGCAGCTCGGCGAGGTGGCCGAGGCGGCGGCGCGGCTCGACGGGGTGCGGCACGTGACGCTGACGACCGGCACGCCGCGGTCGGCCGATCGCGGGGCGGCGCACCTCGCCGACTGCGCGCGCGGCATCAAGGCGCGCGTCGACCTGCCGGTGCAGGCGCAGTGCGAGCCGCCCGACGACCTCGCCTGGTTCGAGCGGATGCGCGCGGCCGGCGTCGACAGCCTCGGCATGCACCTCGAGGCGGTCGAGGACGAGGTGCGCGCCGCGGCGATGCCGGGCAAGGCCGAGGTGAGCGTGGCCAGGTACTTCGAGGCGTTCGAGGCGGCCGTGCGCGTGTTCGGGCGCGGCCAGGTGTCGACCTACCTCATCGCGGGGCTCGGCGACTCGCTCGAGTCGCTGCTCGACGCGAGCGAGCGGCTCATCGCGATGGGGGTCTATCCGTTCCTCGTCCCGCTCGTGCCCATCCCGGGGACGCGCTCGGCCGATCGCGCGCCGCCCCCGGCGGACTTCATGCGAGCGCTCTACACGCGCATCGGCCCGCTGCTCGCGCGGGCGGGGATGCGATCGAACGACGTGAAGGCGGGCTGCGCCCGCTGCGGCGCCTGCTCGGGGCTCTCGGGCTTCGAGGCGGAAGGTCGGGCCGCGGCGCCGCCGGGACCCGGCGCGGCATGGACAACAACCTCGGGGAGCTCCGATGACGGCACCGTACAGCTTCGAGCTCGTGCAGAGCAGGGAGACGTATCTCGCGTACCTCCGCTTGCGCCGGGCCATCTTCTGCGACGAGCAAGGGCTGTTTAAGGGCTCGGACGAGGACGAGTGGGACGCGGCCGCGTTCCCCATCGCCGCCGTGCTCTCCGGGGCGCCCGAGGGCGAGGAGGTCGTCGGCACGGTGCGCATCTACGAGGCGGAGCCCGGCCTCTGGTACGGCGGGCGGCTCGGCGTCGCGCGCGGGCACCGAAAGCAGGGCGTCGTCGGGCGCGGGCTCGTCCGCAAGGCGGTGACGACGGCGCACGGCTGGGGGTGCCACCGGTTCCTCGCGCTCGTCCAGCTGGCCAACGTCCCGTTCTTCGAGAGCATCCACTGGCGCTCCCTCGAGGAGCGGTCGTACCGCGACCACCCGCACCACCTGATGCAGGCCGACCTCGATAGCTACCCGCCGAGCGCCGAGCCCCGCCCGCAGCCCGGGTCGAGGCTCCGCTGATGCTCGCCGGCCTCGCGGCAGAGCTCCGCGGCGCGCTCGGCATCCTCGCGAAGCGGGACGTGCAGATCCCGGCGCGGTTCCTGGCCGGCAAAGGCGGCGCGGAGAGCGCGGGCGGCGCGGAGAGCGCGGGCGGCGCCCGGCGCGTGGCGATCGGCGACGACTGCGCGGCCATCCCGGACGGGGACGGGTACCTGCTCCTCGCCGCCGAGGGGATCTGGCCGGCGTTCCTCGAAGGGGATCCGCGCTTCGCGGGCTACAGCGCGATCATGGTGAACATCAGCGACATCTGCGCGATGGGCGGGCGCCCCCTCGCCGTCGTCGACGTCGTCTGGGGGACCTCGGCGGGCGCGCTGGAGCCCATCTGGGAGGGCATGGTCGCCGCGTCGCGCGCGTACGGCGTGCCGATCGTTGGAGGGCATACGAGCGCGCGCAGCCCCTACAACGCCCTCGCCGTCGCCATCGCCGGGCGGGCGCGGCGGCTCATCACGAGCTTCGCGGCGCGGCCCGGCGACGTGCTCGTCGCGGCGATCGACCTGCGCGGCGAGATGCACGCGGAGCACCCGTTCTGGAACGCCTCGACCGGCGCAGACCCGGCGCGGCTCCGCGGCGACCTCGAGATCCTGCCCGCCCTCGCCGAGGCCGGCCTGTGCGACGCGGGAAAGGACATCAGCATGGGCGGCCTCGCCGGGACGCTGCTCATGCTGCTGGAGACGTCCGGCGCCGGCGCGGTGCTCGACGTCGAGGCCGTGCCGAGGCCGAGCGGGGTGCGCGATCTGTCGATCGCGCGCTGGCTCCTCGCGTTCCCGAGCTACGGCTTCCTGCTCAGCGTGCGCCCCGAGGCCGCCGGCGACGTGCTCTCGGCGTTCGCCCGGCGGGGGATCGCGAGCGCCGCGGTCGGCTCGGTCGACGGCTCGCGGCGGCTCGCGCTGGAGGCCGGCGGCGAGCGGCAGACGCTCTGGGACCTCGCCGCAGCGCCGCTCACCGGCTTCGGGGGGGCGCGATGAGCGCCGGCGCCCAGGACGGCGCCACGAGCGCCGGCGCCCAGGACGGCGCGCCGCTCTCGGTCGCGCTCCTCACCTACTCGACGAAGCCGCGCGGCGGCGTCGTGCACACGGTGGAGCTCGCGGAGGCGCTCCACGACCTCGGCCTCTCGGTGTGCATCTACGCGCTCAACAAGGACAAGGGCGGCTTCTACCGCGCCCCGCGCTGCCCCCACGTGCTCGTGCCCGCCGCGCCCCCGCCGGCGGGGATCGACGCGGTCGTGGAGCAGCGCATCGCGGAGCTCACGACAGGGCTGCGCCGCCTCGGCGGGCGGCACGACGTCTGGCACGCCCAGGACTGCATCAGCGCGAACGCGCTCGCGGCGCTGCGCGCCGAGGGGCGCATCCCCCACTTCCTCCGCACCGTCCACCACCTCGACGACTACGACAGCCCGTACCTGCGCGCCTGCCAGGAGCGCTCCGTGCGCGAGGCGGACGCGTGCCTCGCCGTCAGCGAGGCGTGGCGGCGCGTGCTCCGGGCCGATCTCGGCGTCGACGCGGCGATCGTCCCGAACGGGGTGAGCCTGCGGCGCTACACGCCGGCGCCGGACGGCCAGGAGGCGGCGCTGCGGGCGCGGCTCGACGCCACGGGGTCGCCGCTCTACGTGACCGTGGGCGGCGTCGAGCCGCGCAAGAACTCGATCGGCCTGCTCAGGGCGTTCCTCGAGGTGCGGCGGCGGCTCCCCGGAGCGCAGCTCGTCATCGCGGGCGGAGAGACGCTGTTCGATTACGCGCCTTACCAGCGCGAGTTCGAGGCGATCGCCCGGGAAGGCGGCGTGTGGCCCGCGGGCGCGTCGACGCCGGGCGCGCCGCCGCCGCTCGTGCTCGCGGGCGTGCTCCCGGACGCGCTGATCCCGGCGCTCTACCGCATCGCCGACGCGTTCGTGTTCCCGTCGGTCCGCGAGGGGTTCGGGCTCGTCCTGCTCGAGGCGATGGCGTCGGGCGCGCCGGTGGTGAGCTCCGCGCGACCTCCGTTCACCGAGTTCCTCGAGGACGGAAAGAGCGCGCTGCTCGTCGACCCCACGAGAACAGACGATCTCGCCCGCGCCATGGAGGCTATCCTCGACGGAGGCGCGAGGCGGCGCCTGCGCGCCGCGGCCCTGGAGACCGCGGCGAAGTACACGTGGGAGCGATCGGCGCGCATCGCGGCCGGCGTGTACCGCGAATTCCTCGGATCCCGCCGGAGCTAGAGAGAGCCATGCCGGAGATGCGCTTCGTTGTCGAGTGGCCGAGCGGCGAGCAGCAGGTCTGCTATTCCCCGTCGCTCGTCGTGAAGGAGCACATCGAGGTCGGCGAGAGCTACGACGTCGACGACTTCGTGGCGCGCTGCCGGAAGGCGCTCGACATCGCGAGCGAGCGGGTCCTCAAGAAATACGGGTTCCCCTGCAGCCTGGCGCGGGCGGAGGCGGCGCGCATCGCGGCCGCCGCCGCCCGCTTCCGCGGCCAGAGCGGGGTCAAGGTCCGGGTCGTCAGGTTCGTCGAGTGAAGTGACGGAAGGAGCAGCACATGGTGACGAAGTCGAAGATGGAGCGCCTCCTCTGCGAGCGCCGGTTCCTCGTGTCCGCCGAGCTGACGCCCCCGCGTCACCACGACCTGGAGAAGCTCTTGAAGCACGCGCGGAGCATGGCGGACCACGTCGATGTCGTGCAGATCAACGATCACCTGCTCTCCCAGGCGCGCTGCGCCAACATGGCAGTCGGCCACCTCGTGAAGCAGGAGGGGATCGAGCCGGTGCTGCAGTTCTCGCTCCGCCACAAGAACAAGATCGCCCTCCAGGGCGACCTGCTCGGGATGGCGGCGCTCGGGCTCTCGAACATCATCGTCCTCGGCGGCTATCCGTGCGCCATCGGCTCGGATCCGGACGCCAAGGAGGTGAGCGACGTCGACAGCACGAGGGCGATCGAGCTGACGAGCCGGATGACGCGCGAGGGGAAGCTCTTCAACGGAGACGTGATGTCGCCGGCGCCCTACTTCCATGTGGGGACCATCGATTTCCCCTGCGGCGAGCAGGCGATCGCCGGGGCCATGGACCGGCTCAGGGCGAAGATCGACGCGGGCGCGAGCTTCATCCAGGTGCAAGCCGTGTTCGAGCTCGCGCCGATGCGCCGCTGGATGGCGGCCGTCGTCGAGCGCGGGCTCCACGAGCGCGCGCACTTCATCGCGGCGATCTTCCCGTTCGCCGGCGTGGATCGGCTGAATTTCCTGCAGAAGGTGCCTGGCCTCGTCGTCCCCGATCACCTGATCGAGCGCGTCCGCCAGAGCGGCGACGCCGAGGGGGAGAGCTACCGGATCACGCTGGAGCTCATCCGGGGGCTCCGCGATATCCCGGGGCTTTCGGGCATCCACATGCGCTCCATCGGCGCGGAGGACTGGGTGCCCCGGCTCGTCGAGGAGGCGGGGCTCAGGCAGGCGGCGTGAGCGCGGCGCGGGCGCGAGCCGCGCGGCGGGCGCGCGGCGCGGGCGCGAGCCGCGCGGCGGGCGCTCAGGGCTTGTGGGCGACCCAGAGCAGCGCGAGGCCGTTCATCCGGCGCTCGCGGCGGTCGACCTCGAGGCCCGCGCCGCCCAGATCGGCGGTGAGCCGGTCCTCGGTGTGGCGGTAGGTGACCTCCGCGGCGTCGGCCCAGGCGAGCATCGCGTGGGCCGTGGGCGGGTTGTACCGGTGGCCGCGCAGGTAGCCGGCCATGGCGACGCGGTTCATCACGGGCGCTGGCTCGAGGAGCGCCAGGCGGCCGCCCGGCCGCAGCACGCGCGCCGCCTCGGCGAGCACCGCGCCCGGCTCGGGCACGTGGAGCAGCAGGTTCGACGAGGTCACCACGTCGAACGAGGCGTCGGGGAACGGGAGCCGCGTCGCGAGCGCCTCCCGGAACGTCACGTTGTCCAGGCCGAGCGCCTTCGCCCGCTGCGAGGCGCGCTCCACCATCGCCGCCGTGGCGTCGATCCCGACCGCCTCGTGGCACCGGCGGCCCATCTCGCGCGTCAGCCGGCCCGTGCCGCAGCCGAGGTCGAGGCAGCGGTCCTCCACGCCCGGATCGACGAGCGTGACGAGCTCGTCGATGAGCGTCGCATAAGGCCCCTCCGCCTGCATGCGATCGAAGAAGTCGACGAGCTCGTGAAACGGGGTCGCCTGCTCCTTCGCCGCATAGCGGTCGCGCCACCGCCAGGCGTCGTCCAGCGCCTGGTACGTGCCCCGGTAATACAGGAGCGGCGCGCCCGCCTCGCCCCGCCCCGACGCCAGCACGCGGCCGACATAGACGATGTGATCGCCCCCGTCGTACGCGTGCTCGACCTTGCAATCGATGAAGGCCAGCACGTCCTTGAGGATGGGGCAGCCGGACTCGGCCACGTGCGCCTCGGTGAGGACCGCCTGCCGGTCGATGTCCGTGCCCTTGCCGGCGAACAGGTCCGAGACGTCCCGCTGCTGCTCGCGCAGGATGTTCACCGCGAAGACGCCCGACGCCTCGATCGCCGCGCTCGTGCGCGACCGCTTGTCCGCGCAGAACAGCACGAGCGGCGGATCGAGCGAGACGGCGCTGAACGAGTTCACGGTCATCGCCGCCGGCGCGCCGTCCTGCACCGTGGTCACGAGCGTGACCCCGGTCGCGAACTGGCCCAGCACCTTCCGGAACTCCGCGGGATCGAAGAGCATGGGACATAGTACGCGCTCGGCGCGCGCCCGGGGTCCACGATCTGCGCGGCGCGCTCGCGCCGTCTGCGCCGCGCCCCCGCGCGCGCTGCGGCCGTCTGCGCCGCGCGCCTGCCCGCGTCGCGCCCGCTCGCGCCGCTCATCCGGCGCGGGGGCGCGCGGCTCACCCGGCGTCGCGCCGCGCGAGATCCGGCGCGAAGGCCGGTATGCAGAGCGCGAAGTACTCGCTCTCCTCGTCGAACGGATTGCTGTAACGGACGCGCTGATCCGGCTCCGTCCAGATGGCCTGGCCGGCCGTGAGGTCGACCGTCTCGCCCGCGATCTCGACCCGCATGCGGCCGCGGATCATCAGCGTCAGCTCGCCGAACGAGGGCGTCTGCGCCGGCTCGCTCCACCCCGGCGGGGCCACCATGTGCGCCAGGCTGAAGCCGTCCGTGCCCGTGTTCACGCGGCCGAAGAGCTCCTCGATCAGCTTGCCGCCCGGGACCGGGATGCGGGTCGCGGACGTGACGAGGCGGTAAGGGCGATCCATCGGGGGCCTCGAGTCAGAACGCGCGCGTCCGGTCGTCGGACACGCGGTAGAGCTGCATGAGCAGGTGGCGGCCGCCGTACGGCTGCACGTAGTGGAGGGCGCTCGACTTGCTCGCCACGAAGCGGTGATAGCGCTTCGCCGGCACGACGACGAGATCGCCCGCGCCGACCCAGACGCGCAGCCACTCTTCGTTCAGGCAGCGGATGTCATAAAGGCCCTGCCCCTCCAGGAAGAGCCGCACCTCGTCGCCGAGGTGGCAGTGCTCATCCGCGTCTCTCGCGCTGTCCGCCTCGTCTCGAGGCCTGCTGAGGTCGCGACGGACATCCTCGTGCTCCGTCCATCCACGCTCCGCCTGGAGGCGCTGCACCGCAGGCGCCGCAGCGCCCGGGTCGAACGTCTCGCACCGGATCCCTTCCGCCTGAAGCTCCGCCTCGGTGTACTCGATCTCGCCGTCAGCACTCATTCGGATCGCACGCATGCGCACCCTCCGGGCCTGCGCACTTCGAACTCTGCGCGCGCGCGACGTCAAGACACTAACCGCGTCCGAGCAGCCACATCAGACCTGCAATGCTGAGGGCCAGCACACCGAGCGCGAGCAATGCAATGAGCGCCTCGGTGAAACCCCACCCGCCCCCCTGCGGGACCGCCCGAGGCGTCGACGCCGCAGGCCGCGCGAGCGGCGACAGCGTGCTCGCTGAAGCGGGCGAAGGCGTCGGTGTGGAAGGCGCAGGCGGCGGCTCGTCGGGCGCGGGCGGCGCGGGCGGCGCGGGTAGGTCGAACACCGCGTCTGGACGGAGCGGCTCGCACGGACTTCGCTCGATCTCCGCGAGCGCCTCCGCGGCTGGATGCTCGCACATCAGCCGAACCGCCGAGATCGCGAGCACCTGTCCAGGACGCCAGATGGTGTCGAACTGAGGCACCGGAACGCCGTCAAGCAAAGCCCCGATGCGCGATCCGAGGTCCTGAACTGAGAATTGATCTCCCTTGCGCGTAATGGCCACATGGCGACGCGAGACGTCCGGGTCGTCGAGGACAAGGTCGGTGTCCTTGGCGCGACCGAGGATGTAAGGCCGCCCCGACTCCTCGAGGTGAAGCGCGCGGCCGCGGTCCGGGCCGTCGACGACGACGACGCGCGGCGCAGGGTCCTCGCCCTGCGCCGCGAGGCCGCGCGCGACGAGCTCGAGGGCGAGCTCCTTGGCGGCGGCCGCCGGGGCGGCCCTGGGGACCGCCGGCTCGATGCGGAGCTCCAGCCAAACGCGGCCCACGCGGACGCGGTCGCCGGTGCGCAGCGGCATCGCCGTGCGCGGGGCGATGCGCGTCTTGCCGAGATAGGTGCCGTTGTCGCTGCCCTCGTCGAGGAGCAGGTACGTCGCGCCGCGCTGCCGGATCGACGCGTGGCGGGGGCTCACGCTCGTGTCGGGGAGGCGGACCTCGCAGCCCTCCGCGCGGCCGATGATGACGCGGGGCGCGTCGAGCGTCAGGGAGAGCTCGCCGCCGCGCTCCTTCCCCGCTCCCCCCGCGTCCGCCGCGTCGGCGGGCGCGAGCACCACGATCGTCAGCGCCATCGCTGCTGCCTCCGCGCGGAAGGACGGCCTCGCGTCAAGCCACGCGTCAAATTGCCGCCGTGCGACGCATCCGCTCGGCGGCGCTGACGAGCTGCCGCACCGCCTGGTCCTGCTGGCGCGCCGCCTCCTCGATGCGCTTGCCGGCCTCGACGAGCTGCTCGCCGCCGCGCGTCTGGCTGCGGTGCGAGGCGTTCAGGCTGTGCACCATGTTCGAGATCTGCTCGATCGCGCTCGTGATCTGGCGGCCGCCGCGCGCCTGCTCCTGGCTGGACCGCTCCACGTGCTGCGTGATCGTCCGCATCTTCTCGGCGCTCTTCATGATGAGCTCCGAGCCGCGCGCCTGCTCCGCCGTGGCGGCCGCGATCTGCTGCACCGTCTCGGCGATGCGGCCGATCGCGTCCGTGACCTGCTTCGACCCCTTGGCCTGCTCGACCGTGGCGCGGGCGATGGCGCGCACCATGTTCGTCGACTTCTGCGAGCTCTCCAGGATCTTCTTCAGGGCCCGCTCGGCCTCGTTCGACACCTCGACGCCGCGGTCGACGTTGTGGGCGCCGCGCTCGACGGCGGCGATCGCGTTCTTCGACTCGGACTGGATGGTCTTGATGAGCTCCGCGATCTCCTTCGTGCTGCCGCCGGCGCGCTCGGCGAGGTCCTTGATCTCGTCGGCGACGACGGCGAAGCCCTTGCCGTGCTCGCCCGCCTGGGCGGCGATGATCGCGGCGTTCAGCGCGAGCAGGTTCGTCTGCTCGGCGACGTCGTCGATGACGGCCAGGATCTGGCCGATCGCCTCGATGCGGAAGCCGAGGTTCGAGATGACGGCCACCGCCTCCTGGCTCGACTCCTTGATGCGGTAGATCTCGCCGATCGTCTTCAGGATCGCCTCGGCGCCCTTCTCGGCGTCGGTCGCCACCTCCTCGGAGAGCCGCGCCGTCTCGTTCGCGTTCGACTGGACCTGGTCGATCGAGACGTCCATCTGGTTCATCGAGGAGCTCGTCTCCTCGGCCGTCAGCGCCAGGGCGTCGACGTTCTTCGCGACCTCGCGGATGGAGTAGGCCATCTCCTCGATCGACGAGACCGTCTCGCGCACGCTCGACCCGAGCTCGCCGACGTTCTCGGCGACCTCCTCGTTCGTGGCCGTCATCTCGAGGATGCTCGAGCTCGACTCCTCGGCGCTCGACGCGAGCGACTCGACCGACTGCGCGATGTTCGCGAGCGCGGTGATCATGTCGCGGATGTACACGATCGCCTGCTCGCTCGCGTGCATGACGCTGCTCACGCCGTCGCTGAGCTTGGGCAGGAGCTCGTCGAGGAGGTTGGTCGCCTGGGCCAGCTCCGTCCGGCGCTGCTTGTCGCGCAGCTCGGCCTGGGAGATCCGCTCCGCGATGCCGGTGAGCTCCGTGTAGAGCCGCGAGAGCTCCGGCGGCGCGCCCGGCGGGACGCGCACCCGCTCGCCGGTCATCGCGCGCAGCACGGCGTCCACGAGCGCGTCGACGTCGATGTCGGGGCCCCGCTGCGCGAGGTCGTTCACCTTGCGGGTGAGCGACGCGCACTCCCGCTCGAGCGCGTCGCGCTCCTTCAGGAGCCCGTCGCGCTCGCGGCTCAGGTTGTCCCGCTCCTTCTCCAGGGCGTCGCGCTGCCGCTCGACGCCGTCGCGCTCGCGGCTCAGGCCGTCGCGCTCGCGGGCGAGCTTGTCGCGCTCCTCGGAGAGCGCGTGGCGCTCCTCCGCGAGCTCGGCCTGGCGGCCGGCGAGCTCGGCGATCTGCTCGTAGGTGTCCGCGAGGTCGGGGGGAGCGCCCTCGGGCAGCTTGGGCCGCTTGCCGCGCGCCGCCGCGCGGAGCGCGTCGCGCAGGCCCCCGAGGGGGACCTCGCCCCTGGCCGAGAAGCTCGCGTACAGCACCGCCACCGTCGCGGAGAGGCCGAACGTCATGAAGAGCTGGCCCGTGTACTCCGCCAGCGCCTTCGACGCGAAGCTCAACGCGAGACCGACGAGCAGGAGGATTCCAGCGATCGAGAGCTGCTTGGAGTTCATTTCGTGCGTTCCAGCGCGGCCGTGCGGCGCGCGCGTTGGCCAGCGCGCGCCCGGCGACCTCGAAGGACGACCGAGCGTAAGAGGCGAGTGCCCCCCGGTGCAAGGAGAGCGCGCGGCAGAAGCGCGGCCGCCCACCGCGACCAGGCGGGCGCGCAGCGCGCGCTCCTGGGCAGAGGCGCAGGGTCGGGCCAGCGAGGCTGGGGAGAGCGCGACGAACTTGGACGACGCTCGCCCGATCGCGTATTCACGGGGGACAAGCCGGAGAAGGGCCGCGCCGCGGAGGGCTCGGCACAGGCGAAGTTTCCTCTGGTATCGTGACCCACCGGCGCCGCGGACCGCGGCGGCCGCCTGGCCGCCCGGCCGGGACGGCCGGGCGGCCGTGGCGGACCAGCCATGCCCCTCGCCGCTCGCCTCCTGCTCGCCTTCGGGCTCGTCGCGATCATCGCGACCGCGTTCGTCGGCCTGACCCTCCGCGAGGCGTCGCGCGAGATCATCGAGAGCGGCTTCGCCGACCGCATCGACGCGGCGCACGCCGGCGTGCGGCAGCAGCTCGCGTGGGAGGCCGACGCCCTGCGCGATCTGTTGCCGCCGCTCTGCCGGCACGACACGTTCGTGGACAAGGCCCACGTCGAGCTCGAGCGGGCCAAGGGCGACCCGGACGCCATGGATCCGGGGAGCCGCATCGCGCTCGCCCGGCAGGTGCCGAGCCAGGCCAAGGCGCTGCGGCTCGACGAGCTGTCGCTCGTGGCGGGCAACGGGGCCATCCTCGGGGCCGAGGACGCCGCGCGCACCGGCGCCCGCGACCGGCGGCTCGCGGAGCTCATCAAGGCGCCCGGGGGCGCGCCGCGGCTCCGGCCGGCCAGGGCGGGCGGCGAGCCGTCGCTGGAGGTCCACTGCGCGCTGACGGGCCACGGGGTGACGCTCGGCCTCGTGGGCGCGCGGCGGATCGGCCCGGTGCTCGCGCGCATCGGCGAGGCGTACGACGTGCGCCTCACGTCGGCGCGCGAGGGGCAGCCGGAGCCCAGGAGCAGCGACGCCGAGGTGGTGCGCGTCCTGCACTTCCCGGAGGTCCCGGGCCTCGACGTCGTCGCGTCGGTGTCGCGCGACCCGCTCCGGCAGGCGCTCGCGCGGCTGGATCGGTCGATCGCCCTGACCGGCGCGACGGTGCTGGCGATCGCGCTCGCGATCGCCGTGGTGCTGGCGCGCAGCCTGTCGCGGCCGCTCGTGGCGCTGGCCCGCGAGACGCGCGAGGTGATGAGCGGCGCGCCGCGGCGCGTCGAGGGGCGCGGCGGGCGGGAGATCGCGGATCTCGCGGCGGCGTTCAACGCGACGATCGACGAGCTCGCGGCGATGCGCAAGCGCCTGGCCGCGACGGAGCGCATCGCGGCGCGGCGCGAGGTGGCGCGCCAGATCGCGCACGAGATCAAGAACCCGCTCGCGCCGATCCGCGCGGCGGTGGAGACGCTGCGCCGGCTGCGGCAGCGCGACGATCCGGCGTTCGACGACTACTTCGAGGAGGCGACGTCGACGGTGCTCGACGAGGTGCACCGGATCGCGAACATCGTGACCGAGTTCACCCGGTTCGCGCGCCTGCCGCCGCCGAACCTCGAGCCCGTCGATCTCGTCGCCGTCGCGCGCGGGGTCGTCACGCTGCACGCCGCGCCGGCGTCGGGCGAGCCGACCGCCGGCGGGACGGGCGGGGCGGCGCCGCCGCGCGTGGAGCTCGTGGCCGACCCGATCCCGAGGGTGTCCGCCGACAGGGACCAGATCATCCAGGTGCTCACGAACCTCGTCCAGAACGGCATCGACGCGGCGAGCGGCGTCCGGCGCGATCCGCGCGTGTCGGTGACGATCGGCCCGCTGCCGAACGACCGCGTGCGCATCGTCGTGCGCGACAACGGGCCCGGCGTGGCGGAGGAGATGGTGCCGCGGCTGTTCGAGCCGTACGCGACGAGCAAGGAGAAGGGGACGGGGCTCGGGCTCGCGATCGCGCAGCGGATCGTGTTCGAGCACGGCGGGGAGATCAGCTACCGCAAGGCCCAGAAGGGGGGCGCGGTCTTCGAGATATGGCTGCCCGTCGCGGGGCCGCCCCTCCTCGAGAAGCCGCCCGCGGACACCACGCTGCGGCCCAGGGGGCCGGAGGCGCCGTGAGCCGCGCTGCCGGGCGCACACATCGACGCCCGCGCGGGCGCGGCGAGCGCGCCACAGCGCAACGGTCCGCCGGGAGCGCGCGCGGCAAAACGCCCCATCGGCGATGGGGTCCCGGCGGGGATCCGCGGTCGTTCCCCTGAAGCAAAGGGGTGGATGAGGGCGGCCGTGGGGCGAAGGGCCGACGCCGCCCCTCCGGCGGGCGACGGCCGGCTCATCCACGCTGCGGGACGGGGCCGCGCGCGGCGCGCGGGGCACGGGACATGAATGGCGCGGCGGCATGCACGCACGCTGGGCTCTTCCTCTCGCCGTGATCGCCGCGCTTCCGCTCGGTCTCCCGCTCGGTTGCCTCGACCGCCCGGACCGCTCCCGGGGCGAGCAGATCGCCGAGGCCGCTCCGCCGCCCGCGCCGGGGCCGCTCGACGTGCCGCCCTCCGCGCGGGACGCGGTGTCGCTCCAGGCGGGCTTCGCGCCGATCGTGTCGCGCGTGAGCGCCGCGGTCGTGAACGTCTCCTCGGTGCGCTTCGTCCGGCCGCCGACGCCGGAGCGCATCCCGTTCTTCTCCGACCCGCTCTTCCGCGAGTTCTTCGGGCCGCACCAGGACCGCGGGCGCAACGGGCCCGAGGAACAGCCGCTGCCGGGCCCGCGCGTCCAGCGCGAGCAGAGCGTCGGATCGGGCGTGATCGTCTCGCGCGAGGGGCACGTGATCACCAACGCGCACGTCGTGCAGGACGCCAGTCAGGTCCGCGTCGCGCTGCCGGGCAGGCCCGAGATGAGGGCCGAGGTCGTGGGCGTGGACGCGAGGACCGACATCGCGGTGCTCAAGCTCGAGGGGGGCGAGTTCGCGTTCACCCCGTTCGGCGACTCGGGCGCCGTGCGCGTCGGCGACTTCGCGCTCGCGATCGGCAACCCGTTCGGCATCGGCCAGACGGTCACCCAGGGGATCATCAGCGCGGTCGGCCGCGGCAACATGGGCATCGTCGACTACGAAGACTTCCTCCAGACCGACGCGGCCATCAACCCGGGCAACTCGGGCGGCGCGCTCATCAACATGGCGGGGGAGCTCATCGGCATCAACACGGCGATCCTCGCGCGCGGCGCGCAGGGCAACCAGGGGATCGGGTTCGCCGTGCCGTCGAAGCTCGCCCGCGCGGTGATGGAGCAGATCCTCGAGCACGGCCGCGTGATCCGCGGCGCGCTCGGCGTCGCGATCCAGGACGTCACGCCCGCGCTCGCCGAGGCGCTCGGGCTGCCGGCGGACACGCGCGGCGCCGTCGTCAGCGACGTCTCCGAGGGGAGCGCCGCGGAGAAGGCGGGCCTCCGGCGCGGCGACGTGGTCGTCGCGCTGCGCGGCGAGCACCTGGACGACGGCCGCGACCTGCGGATGCGCGTCGCCGAGTCGAAGCCGGGCGCCGAGGTGGCGCTGCGCGTGCTCCGCGACGGGCGGACCCTGGAGCTCACCGCGACGCTCGACGAGCTGCCGGAGCCGAAGCCGGAGGCGCCCGTGCAGGCGCCGGCGTCGACGGGCGCGCTCGGGATCGAGGTCGCGCCGCTCTCGGACGATCTGCGGCGGCGGTTCGAGATCCCCGACGGCGTGAAGGGCGCGCTCGTCGTGGGGCTCGGCCCCGGCAGCCCCGCGGCGCGGGCGGGGCTCGGCGCGGGGGACGTGATCCTCGAGGCGAACCGGAAGCCGGTGACGAGCCCCGAGCAGCTGAAGCAGGAGGTCGACGCGACAGGCGGCCGGCCGGTGCTGCTGCTGGCGTGGCGGGACGGGCGGACGCGGTTCGTGCTCGTCGAGCGGTGATGCGCGCCGGGCGCGGCCCGCGGCCGGCCGCTCAGTCCGCGATCGGCTGGTCGCCCGGCGTGACCGCCCTGCCCGGCCTGCGCCGCGCGACCTCGATCCCCGAGACGCAGACGGCCAGCCACATGCTGCCCGCCGCGAAGCCCGCGAGCACGTCGCTCAGGTAGTGGACGCCGAGGTACATCCGGCTGAAGCCCATCGCCACGGTCCAGCTCATCGCGAGCGCGACGATCGCGAGGCGGACGCGGAGCGTCCGGGCGAAGAGGACCCCGAGGTACGAGAGCATCCCGAAGGTGACGAACGTGCCCATCGAGTGACCGCTCGGGAAGCTCCACCCCGCGGCGACGGCGAGCGGCTCGTCGAACGACGGCCGCGGCCGCGCGAACAGGGCCTTGAGCGCGTAGTTGAGGAGCCCGCCCCCGGCGAGCGCGATGAGCCACCCGACCGCGAGGACGCGCTCCCCTCGCCCGAGGAGCACCGCGGCCACGGCGATCGCGACGACGGTGAGCGCCCAGCCGCTGCCGAGGTGGGTGAAGGCGCCGAGCGCCGCCACGCCGGCGCCGCTCGTCGCGCCGTGGAGCGCGCGGGCGAGCGCGAGATCGACCTGGACGAGCGGCGAGCCCCCGCTCACCGCCTCCGCGAGCGCGATGAACACGAGCGCGGCGACGCTGACCGCGAGGCCGAGGCCGAGGTGGATGACGAGGTACTCGGCCGCGGAGAGCTCGCGGAGCACGCGCGCGACCGCGGGGAACGCGGTCGCGAGCCGCTGCGTGACCGGGTGCTCGGCCGCCGCGCCGTAGGCCCGGATGGCCCGCCCCCACAGCGCGCGCGCGTGGCGCTCGGAGAGGCGGGCGACCGCGACGAGCCCGAGGATGGGGCCGACCGTCCCGGTCAGGAGCAGCGCGAGCAGCAGGAACGGCCTTGCGCCGACCGCCGCGGCGAGCTGCTCGGCGCTCAGATCCAGCGCTTCCATGGCGCAGCTCTAGCACGCTGCCGGGCCGGTCCGGCCAGGCAGCGCCGCCGAGCTCGCTCACGGGGCGAGCGACACGACCGCCGCGGGCGACGCGAGGTCGCTGACATGGGCGACGCGGATCTCGTCCTCCGACACGGAGTAGACGTAGTCCTCCAGGAACACGCTGCGCTTCACGTACGAGTTCGACTGGGTCCACCAGCTCGAGCAGCCGGCGTAGTACGGGTCCGAGCTCGTGTCGGGCAGCGGGTGCGGGACGCCGCCGACGGAGGTGAAGCCCTCGTCGACATCGACCTTGTAGACGAGGAGCCCGCTGAACTTCATCGCGTCGCCGAACTGGCCGCCGCCCCCGCCCTCGCAGATGACCATGGGGATGCCGAGGAGCCCCCGCTGGGCGAAGTAGTTGAACGCGAGGTGGTCTGTCGCGGCGTCGCTCGTGGAGCCGCGCGTCCCGATCACCTCCTTGTGCGTGAGCTTCGGATCATCGAGGTTCGTCACGTCGAAGATCTGGAGCATGATGCCCTGGAAGAACGCGAAGTCCCCCTGATCGTCGGCGTCGTATCCGATGCTCATGACGTGCCCCGGGTCGATCATGTGCATGTAGGTCGAGAACCCGGGGATCTTGAGCTCGCCGCGCACCCTCGGCGCCTCGGGGTTCGAGAGGTCGAGCGTGAAGAGCGGGTCCGTCTTCTTGAACGTCACCATGAACCCCACGTCGCCGTGGAAGCGCACGGACCGGATGTCCTCCCCCGGAGCGAGGTTGTCCGCGACGCCCTTGACGACGATCTCGCCGCCCTCGAGCTTCATCGAGGCGACCGTGTTGTGCGTGTCCGGATCGGGCAGGTGCCCCGTCGTCGTCGCCACGCGCAGATAGCCTTCGTGCTCGCTCATGGCGAACTGGTTGAGCACGCGCCCCTTCACGACGCCGCTCCCCATGTAGGCGCTCGGCGTGGCGCTGTCGCGGAGGGCGAACTGGTGGACGGTCGTCGCCTCGGGCGTCGCCTTCCCGTCGTCGTAGAACCAGCCGTACGTCTCGCCGTACGTGTGCCGGCTCGCCACGTACAGCGACCCGGCGTTCGCGTAGACGGCGCCCGGCTTGCCGACGACCGTCGTCTGCCCGAGCCCCTCGCCGCCGAGCTCGGTCGAGACGACCGAGAGGAAGCTATGGCCGTCGCCGGTGTTCGACAGGTAATAGTTCTCGCACCCCGCGAACGGGTCGTCGCCCCTCGGGTGCGCCACGCCGTCCCGGTAGATCGTGTCCTCGACGGTGGGCAGCTCCAGGTCGAGCGGGGCCGCGTCGATGAGCTCGAGGTTCTCCTGCACGAGCGCGTCGAACGCGTCGTTCACCGCGTCGACGGTCCCCGGGTTGAGCCCCTCCTCGGCGAGGGCGCAGGCGTCGATGCCGTCCGGGAGCCACGAGAGCCCGTCCACCGTCGGCTCGGGGGAGGAAACGACCGTGTGCACGACGTTGCCGATGCGCCGGGCGTTGATGAGCGAGCCGGAGAACTTCATCGTTCGCACGACGGTCGGCGCGGAGAGGTCGCTCAGATCGAGCTCGGTGACCACGAGCGGCCAGCCGTCTCCCGTGAACTCGCAGTCGTATCCGTACGTGCACTCGCCGCCGGGGTGCTGAGTGTAATCGCCGCCGGACGCCGGGGTCAGCGACGAGTACACGAGGGCGCGCTTGTCGTGGACGAAGAGCTTCTTCGGCTCCCCCTCGATCGCGACCGACGCGAGGCGGTGCGTCTCGGCGGCGGGCCACGCGTCGAAGATCTGGAGCTTTCCGTGGGCGAGGAGGTAGACGTGCCCTCCGTCGTTCTTGATGAAGTCCGCCTCGTCGACGTCCGCCTCCTGCGTGTTCGTCGTCGAGTACTCGGCGGCCTCGCCGCCGGCGTCTCCGCCGGCGGCCGGGCTGGTGGGGCCTCCTCCCGTCGTGGCCCCGGTGCCGCTGCTGGCCACCACGCCGCCGTCGAAGTACCAGTCGCACCCCTGTTCGATCCGGCTCAGGGTGCTCTCCCGTATCGCATCGACCGATTTGAGCATGTGCTGCTTCAGCCGCTCGCGGAGCAGCGCCTCGACCTCATCGCAGCTCGCCGCCGGCGTGAGCGCGCTCTGCGCGACGGTGATCACCTCGGGCTCGTCGGGCTCGTCGGGCTCGTCCGAGGTGCTCTGTCCGACCGAGCCGCCCGAGACGACCGAACAGGCGGTGAAGCCGACGCCG
The DNA here is from genome assembly GCF_051521615.1 of Sorangium sp. So ce1335. NCBI lineage: Bacteria > Pseudomonadati > Myxococcota > Polyangiales > Polyangiaceae > Sorangium > Sorangium sp. So ce1335. Next base: position 12,593,662 of record NZ_CP150363.1, on the reverse strand, counting down.
AGCGCCAGCAGAGACACGGGCGTGAACGTCCTGGGGAGTGAGCGCATGATAGGCCTCCGAGCCGGTTCGCCGTTGGATTGACGGCCCGCGGGCAAGCACGCGGCATGCCTCGTGATTTGATCAATAATTCCGCATGCTTGGAAGCCAATTCGATGGCACACGACGGCACACCCGTGCCCGGTATGACTCACAGGATCGGATCGGGGGCGCGCCGGCGGTCGCGGCCCATCGGTCCAGCGCCCCTGTCTGCTGGCGGTTCCTGCCGCGGCCCGCGGCCGCGCGGATTGCCACGCAGCGCGCCGCGCTGTTAGCCTCCTGCCGATGAGCGGCTGGAGCGAGGCTCGGGAGACGTGGGACCGAGACGTCCGCGCGGCGCGCAGCCGCGCGCGCGCGGCGATCGTCGGGCTCGGCGCGATGGCGGCGGTGGGGGCGTTCACGGGCCTCGTCGGGGCCTTGCACATCGCGCTGCTCCGCCGGGCGGAGGTGCCCGCGCGGGCCTGGGAGCTCGCCAACTCCCTCCGTGAGGCCGGCGGTCTCCTCGAGCTCGCGCTCGGGCTCGTGACGGGCGTGCTGTTCCTGCGCTGGATCTCCCGGGCCGTGGCCGCGGCCGACGCGCTCGAGCTCGTGCGCGGCTTTGCCTGGACGCCGTCCGAGGCGGTCATGGCCTTTCTCCTCCCCGTCGTGAACCTCGTGCAGCCCTACAAGCTGCTTCGCGACCTGCACGACAGCCTCGCGCCGGACGGCGCGCCCGAGCCGGCGCCGCGCCCTGTGCTCGACGGCGCGGCCGGCTACCGGCGCGTCGAGGTGGTGCACGCCCCGCCCGCGGGCGCCGTACACCACGCCGCGATCGGGGTGTGGTGGGGGCTCTACCTCGCGAGCGGCGTCCTCGGGTGGATCGCCTCGAGCCTGCGCGACACGACGGTGGCCGAGTTCATCCGGGTGAGGGGCGTGTTCATCGCCTCCGACGCCGCGGCGATAGCGGCCGCGCTGCTCGCCATGCGCGTCGTCCGGGCCGTCGACAGCCGCATCGCCGAGCGGCATCGACGGCTGCGGTACGCGTCCGACGACGAGCTCGACGGCCGCCTCGTCGAGCGAGATCGCCAGTTGCGGCAGGACCTCGCGAGGTTGCCCGGATTCGACGCGCCCCGGTAGCGCGCGCGGAGGCAAGGAATGACCCTCTACATCCCGACACGACATGTCGCGCTCCCCCGCGAGGCGTGGGACCCCGGCCGGGTGCAGGCCTGGCTAGAGCGATGGGCCGCCGACGCGCTGGCGATCCGGGCCCGGCAGCACTGGCCGCTGCATCCGCGCGACGCCGAAGATTTCGGGGGACAGGAGCCGCCCGGCCCGCTCCAGAGCCTGTACTTCGGCGCGTGCGGCGTCTGGCTCTCCCTCGCCCGCGTCGCCGCGGCGGGCCTCTGCGAGCTGCCGATGAGCCTGCCCGAGATCTTCGAGCAGGTGCTGGACGACTACGCGCGCGCGCCCGACACCGGCGAGCGCGTGCCGTCGTGGTTCCTCGGCGAGAGCGCGCCGCTCACGATGTGCTGTCTGGCGCGCCCCGACGCGCACAAGGCCGATCGCCTCGCCGGGATGATCCGCGACAACCGCGCCAACCCGACGCGCGAGGCGCTGTGGGGCGCGCCAGGGACGATGCTCGCGGCGCTGTTCCTTCACGAGGCGACGGGGGACGAGCGCTGGGCCGATCTCTTCCGCGACAGCGCAGCGGCGCTGTGGGAGAGCTGGATTCACGACGAGCCCCGCGACGTCTGGTTGTGGGAACAGGACCTGTATGGCCAGCAGGTCCGCTATGTCGGCGCCGGCCACGGCTGGGCCGGCAACCTCAATCCGCTCTGGCGCGGTCAGGCCCTGCTGAGCCCGGCGCAGCGGGCCGAGCTGCGCGCGCGGACGCTGCAGGGGCTCGGCCGTCTGGCGGAGATCGATGGAGAGCTGGCCAGCTGGCCTCCCCTGACGGAAGGGCCGCCGAAGCCGCTCGTGCAGTGGTGCCACGGGGCGCCGGGGATCATCACGTCGCTGCGCCACGCGGAGCTGCCCGAGGCGCTGCCCCTGTTGATCCAGGGCGCGCGGCTGATCGTGGCCGCCGGGCCGCTGGAGAAGGGGGTGGCCCTGTGCCACGGCACCGACGGCAACGGGGCCGCCCTCCTCGAGATGTACCGGCGCACCGGAGACGCCTCGTGGCTCGAGCGCGCCCGCGACTTCGCGATGTGGGCCGTGGCGCAGTCCGAGGCCGAGCTCAAGCGAGCTGGCCAGTGGCGCTACACCTTGTGGACGGGGGACGCTGGGCTCGCGTGCTTTCTGATCGACTGCCTCGAGGGGCGCAGCCGCGGCATGCCGGGAATCGACAGCTTGTGGTGACGGGCCTGATCGTCGCCGCCCGACCGCAGCCGGCGGGCCTGGCCGCCGCAGCCTGACCGCAGATCGCGGCCACGCCGGTTGAACTCATCGGCTCGCTCCTCTGGAGAGGGCGCCGGATCGACCCGTCAGCTCGCCAGCGCCGTCTCCCGCCGCGCCCCCTCCCCCGCCCCAGCGAGCGCCGCCCGGAAGCTCTGGATCGTCGCGTAGAGCCCCTGGCGCAGCGCGACGCGCGGCTCGAACCCCAGCGTCCGCCGGGCGAGATCGATCATCGGGCGCCGCTGCCTCGGGTCGTCCTCGGGCAGCGGCCGGAACGCGATCCGGCTCGCGCTGCCCGTGAGCCGCACGATCTCCTGCGCCAGCTCGAGCACCGTCACCTCCACGGGGTTCCCCAGGTTGACCGGCCCCACCTCCACCGGGTGCTCCATGAGCCGCAAACACCCCTCCACGAGATCGTCGACGTAACAGAAGCTCCGCGTCTGCGAGCCGGTCCCGTAGATCGTCAGCTCCTCGCCCCGCAGCGCCTGCACGATGAAGTTGCTCACCGCGCGCCCGTCGTCGATCGCCATCCGCGGCCCGTACGTGTTGAAGATCCGCGCGATCCGCCCCGACGCGCGCCCCTGACGGTGGAAGTCCATCACGAGCGACTCCGCGCAGCGCTTGCCCTCGTCGTAACAGGCGCGCACGCCGACCGGGTTCACCCGGCCGAGGTAGCCCTCCGGCTGCGGGTGGACCTCGGGGTCGCCGTACACCTCGCTCGTCGACGCCTGCAAGAGCCGCGCGCCGTGGCGCTCGGCGCACGAGAGCGCGTGCAGCGCGCCGAGCACGTTCGTCATCGTCGTGCGCACCGGATCGACCTGGTAGCGCGCGGGGCTCGCCGGAGACGCCATGTTGTAGATCCGGTCGACCTCGTGATCGAACGGCACGGTCACGTCGTGCTCGACGAGCCAGAAGCGGCTGCTCCGCATCAGGTGCGCCACGTTGGCGGGCGAGCCCGTCGAGAAGTCGTCGAGCGCGATCACCTCGTGGCCGTCCGCGAGGAGCCGCTCGCACAGGTGCGAGCCGATGAAGCCGGCGCCCCCCGTCACCAGGATGCGCATGCACCTCCCCACCGTCCTGCCGTTCGCGTCAACCATCGGAACACCTCCGCTGTCGCAATGCCGCCCCTCGTACACCGCCGAGCCCACCCCCGCCGCGACGGCGGCTCCCCGCGTCGAGGACCTCGCGCGTGTGGCGCTCGAGCGCCTCCGCCCTGTGCGCCGCCGTGTGCTCGGCGAGGGCGCGCCGGCGCGCGCGGCGCCCGACCGCGGCGCGCGCCCGGTCGGGCATGTCGCAGAGCAGCCGCAGCGCGTCCTCCGTCGACCGCGCGATCAGGATCTCCTCGCCCGGATGGAAGAAACGGTCGATCCCAGGCCAGCCGTCGCTCACGATCGCCGCGCCGCACGCCGCCGCCTCGAACAGGCGGGCGCCCGGCGAATACCCGGCGTCCGCCGCGCCCCGCGGCGTCACGTCGAGCGTGAACCGCTGCGCGCTGTAGAAGCCCCTGTGCGCGCCCGCCGGGATGCGGTCGACGCGCGACACGTTCTCCGGAAAGTCGACGCCCGCCGGGTAGCCCGCCCCCGCGACGGCGAAGCTCGACCGCGGCAAGAGGCGCGCGGGCTGGAGGAGCAGGCGCTCCAGCGGGCCGTGGACATCCTCCCGGTGATCGCCGAGGTGGCCGAGATCCCAGACGCACGCCGACGGCTCGGGGAAGTAGATCTCCGGATCCACGCCGCAGTACAGCGGGCGCGCCCGCGCCGCGCCGTGACGCCGCTCCAGGAGCTCGATCGTCGGGCCGCCCGCCGACGACAGGTAGAGGTCGTAGCGGGGCAGCAGCGCCGGCGTGATGTGCTCGTGCTGCCCCGCCGCGAGATCGCGGAGCGTGCCGTGCGTGTCGAGGTCGTGGAACGCGGCGCGGCCGCCCGCCTCGCCCGTCGCCCACGCGCCGACGGCGGCCCCCTCGGGCACGCGCGATCCGACGATCACGAGATCCGCCCGCCGCACCGCCCCGGAGAACCGGTCCTTCAGCTCCTCGAGGCTCGCGTACCGCGCCACCTCGCCGCGCCGGCGCGCCGCGAGGTCGCCGTCCGGGCAGGGCGTCTCGTCGCGCTCCAGGAACAGCGCCGTGTGCCCGCGCTCGACGAGCGCCCGGAGCAGCCCGCGGTAGGTCGTCGCGTGCTCGTCGCCCCGCGGCGAGGTGATGGGCGGCCCGAGGAAGACGTAGCTGTAGCCGGACGCGCTCATGCGAGCGGGCTCCTCGGGTGCGCGGGGCGGCAGCGGCGGACGCCGGACGGCGGGCCGCGATGATCCACCTCGTCCTCCCCGTCGCCGGCGGGCCGGAGCGACGGCGCGAGGAGGAGCTCGTCCACGAGGTCGAGCAGCGTGTCGACGCGGTGCGCGCACGTGTGGCGCGCGAGCACCGTCCGGCGCCCGTGCTCGGCGATGCCGCGCGCGAAGCCGGGGTCGGCGAGGAGCGCGCGCAGGTGCTCCGTCATCTCCGCGCCGGTGCGCGCGACGAGGTAGTCGCGGCCGGGCGAGAGGAGGCGCTCGGCGTCGCCCCACGGCGCGCTCACGAGCGGGATCCCGCACGCGAGCGCCTCGAGGGCCCGCATCGCCGGGGCGCCGCCGCGCCGCGCGTCCCGCGGCCGCGGCGGGATGTGCACCGTGACGCGGGCGCGCGCGAGGGCGTCGGGCACGAGGTGGGCCGGCAGCCAGCCGGCGAGCTCGACGCCGGCGTCCGCGAGCTCCGCGCGCGCGCGCTCGGGGTAGCCCGCCCCGTGCACGCGCGCGCGCAGCCCGAGCGCCCTCACCGGCTCGATCAGGAGCTCGCGCAGCGCCGCGGCCCGCTCGCCGTCCTCCCAGTCGCCGATCCACACGAGATCGCGCTCCTTCTCGACCTCCGGCAGCGGCCGGAAGAGGCGCGCGTCGGCGGCCTCGTGCCACACGACCGCGCGCCCCGCGACGCCGAGGCGCAGGTACAGCTCGCAGAGGCTCTTTGCGGCGCCGAGCACGCAGTCGTACCCGGAGAGATCGCGCCGCACGATCGCGGCCGGATCGGTGAGCAGGCGGCGCTCTGCGTCGTGGAAGAAGAGGCTGTAGCCGCCCGCTATCGCGCGGTGCTCGCCGAGGCGCCGGACGAGCGCGGCGTCGCTCCGCTCGTGGACGAGCGCGGCGTCGACGCCCTCGAGCGCGGCGTCGAGGTCCAGCGCGGCGAGCGCGTAGCGGCGCGGATACAGGCGCGGGTAGACGGCGGCCGCGTCGAGCCACGCGGCGTGGGCGCAGGCCGCGGCGGCGCGCGGGGCGGGCCGGGCGTCGCCCAGCGCGGAGGGCGGCGCGGAGGGCTCGGGCGGGTCGAGCGGCTCGAAGACGAGGACGTCGTGACCGCGCGCGTCGAGCTCCGCCGCGACGCCGCGGAGGAAGCGCGCGCTCCCGTGGTGGTCCCGATCGGAGAGCAGCGAGCGACAGAAGAGCGCTATTTTCATGGTGTCCCGCAGGGCGTCGTCGAGGAGGGAGGGCCGTCCAGCCGGGGCGCCGCTGGCCGGGCCGCGAGCGCGAGGGCGTAGACGTCGAGGTAGCGGCGGGCCATGGCGCGCGGGCTGAAGCGCACGGCGCGCCGCCGGGCGAGCGCGCCGAGCGCGTCGCGGCGCGCGGCGTCCCGGATGAGCTGCTCGAGCGCGCCCGCGAGCGCGGCCGCGTCGTCCGCGGGGACGTAGACCGCGGCGTCGCGCCAGATCTCGCGCAGGCTCGGCAGGTCGCCGAGCACGAGCGCGCAGCCCGAGAGGCCGGCCTCGAGGATCGACATGCCGAACGGCTCGTACCGCGCCGGGGAGGCGTAGATCGCGGCGCGGCCCATCCACCACGCGAGCTCGCCCTCGCTCACCCACCCGAGCGAGCAGAGGCTCTCCCCGCTGCGGCGCCCGACGCCGCCCGGCGCGACGTCGCTCCCCGCCACGAGCACCGGCCACGGGAGGCGGGGCGCGACCTTCTCGAGGGCGGCGAGGTTCTTTGCCTCGTCCCAGAGCCGGCCGGCCGCGAAGACGAACGCCTCCTTCGCCGCGGGCGCGAACCGCCGCCTGTCGCGCGCGTGCGGGATGACGTGGCCGCGGCCGACGCCGAGCGCCCCGTACTCGCCCGCGAGCGCGCTCAGCATCGCCGCGCTCGGCGCGACGACGGCCTCCGCGGCGCGGAGCCCCTCCGCGACGCGCGCGCGGTACCGCTCGTAGCGCACCGGCGCCGGCCGCCGGTGCACGGCGCGCCACCACGACAGCGCGCACGCGTGCGCCACGACGACGCGCGGCGCCACGAACGGCAGGGCCGCGTGGCAGTACCCGTTCAGATGGACGAGGTCGGGCCGCGTCCGCTCCTCGAGGCCGAGCAGCCAGTCGCCCGCGGCCGCCACGTCGTCCCACGGGTCGTCCATCCACTCGAGCCGGTAGGCGCCCTCGGCGAGCTCGAGCCCCGGGATGGCGGCCGCGTCCGCGCGCGCCGCGGGCGACAGCGGCTCGCCGAGCACCGCGAGCACCGTGGCCACGCCGGCGCGTGAGAGCGCCCCGGCGAGCTCGATCGCGGAGGTCCACACGCCGCCGTGCGGCTCGGCGGTCATCAGCACGCGTCCAGGCCGCGGCCGAGGCGCCGCCGCCGGGGCGCCGCCGTCACCGCGCGCCATGCTCGAGCTCCGCGAGCGGCAGCGGCCGGCTGTCCTGGAGATCGCCGAGCTTCCGGTGCTCGGCGATGTAGTGGGCGTGCGCCCGCTCCCAGGCGCCGTCGTCCGGCGCCCCCCACCGCGCGGCGTACGCCGGGGAGCCGGGGTACGGGAACGCGGGGGCCGGCTCGTTGGCCCACACGCCGAGCCCGAGCAGCCGCTGCCGCCACGCCTCCACCGCGCCCGGATCGTCGTCGCTCGACGAGACGAGGTTGGCCTGCACGAACGGCACGCTCCTGCGCGCGTGGACGAGCAGCGCGGTGAGCTCCTCGGCCGACGCGCTGCACCGCCTCGCGGGCGCGTCGGCCGCCTCCCTCGACGGGCCGTCGACGCAGGCCTCGATCGAGACGCACCCCGCGCGGCCGAGCCGATCGAGCATCTCGCGCGACCAGCTGTCGATCCTCAGCTGGACGCCGAACACGACGTCGCGCGCGCGCAGCGCCTCGAGCAGGGCCCTGTCGGGTGGGAAGCGCTCGTCGATGAAGTAGACGTACCGGACGCCCTGGGCGAGGAGGCCGTCGAGCTCGTCGAGCACCGCCTCGTCCGGGCGCCTCCGGGGCCGCTCGCAGAGGCCCTCCCCCGCGCGGGCGGCGCGGCGGTAGGGGCAGCCGCGCGAGGCCTCCAGCTCGGCGCCCGGCCCCTCGGGCACGGCGTCGAAGCGGCCGTGGTGGTGCAGGTGCCGCGCGATCGTGGCGCCGTCCCACCGCAGGGCCACGAGCTCCCTCGGGCTCGTGGCGTGGGGGCCGCCCTGCACGTGGTCGACGCCGTTCCTGCGGTAGGCGATCGACGGGATCTGCCAGAAGCGCGACTCCGGCGCGCCCGCGAGCCGGACGAGGATCTCCTCGCACTCGCCGAGGACCACGACGTCCACGCCGAGCTTGCGGAGGGCCGCGCGCGGCGTCGACGAGCCGTGGGGCCCGACGGCGACGAGGAGGCCGCCGTGGCCGCGCAGCGCGGCGGCGGTCGCCATGGGCACGCGCAGCTCGGGCGGCGGACAACGCCAGGAGAGGTAGCTCGGCGCCGTCGCGATCGCGGTGAGGTCCGGGCGGAGCGTTGCGACCTCGGCGCGCAGCGCGACGAGGTCGATCCCGCGCGCGTGGGCGTCGAGGAGGGCGGCCTCGTGCCCCGCGCGCTCGAGGAGCGCCCTGGCGTACCCGAGCTCGAGCGGCAGGTGCGGCTCGCGGCAGCCGAGGTACACGCTCCCCTCGAAGCTCCAGGGCGGGTTGACGAGCGCGACCTTCATGAGGCCATCCCGAGCCGGCCGTGCCGGCCGAGCCCGGCGGATACGGGGGCGTCCGCGTAGGCGGCCTCGAGGCGCTCCTCCACGCCGAGGCGCCATTGATAGAGCGCGCGCAGCCCATCGCGGACGGCGACGCGCGGCGCCCAGCCCGTGAGCGCCTGGAAGGCGCGGCAGTCGGAGACGTAATAGCGCTGATCGCTGGGCCGCCACCCGGCGAGCGAGACGGCCGGGCGTCGCCCGTCGAGCTCGGCGATGAGGTCGAGCAGCTCGACGAGGCTCACCGCCCTCGCCGGGCCGCCGCCGACGTTGAAGGCGCGGCCCGCCGCGGGCCGGATGTCGCGCCGCGCGAGCAGGAGGGCGTCGACGAGATCGTCGACGAACAGCGCGTCGCGGACCTGGAGCCCGTCGCCGTACACCGTGATCGGGTCGCGGCGGATCGCGCGCGCGACGAAGTGCGCGATCCACCCCTGGTCCTCGCTCCCGAACTGCCGCGGGCCGTAGGTGCAGCTCACCCGCAGCACGGCGGCGTCGAGGCCGAAGACGCGCGCGTAATCGAGGACGTACTGGTCCGCGGCGCCCTTGGAGCACCCGTGAGGGGTCTGGAGATGGATGGGCCGCTCTTCCGAGATGCCGTGTTCGCGCGTCCGCTCGCAGCGGGGCTGATACCGCTCCTCGCCGCGCTCGAGCGGGAGGTCGGCGAGCGCGCCGTAGACCTTGCTCGTGGAGGCGAAGAGGAGCGGCGGGGGCCGCTCCATCTTGCGGACCGCCTCGAGCACGTTGAGCGTGCCGCGCGCGTTCACCTCGAAGTCGAGCGCCGGGTCCGAGGCGCTCCGCGTGGCGGCGACCTGCGCGGCGAGGTGGAAGACGAACGAGGCGCGCCGCACGGCGTCGATCACCGCCTGCTCGTCCCGGATATCGCGTTGCATGATCTCCACGCTGCCGCCGTGGCGCTCCTTGAGGAGCGCGACGTTCCGCTCGACGAACGCGCGCGCGAGGTTGTCGAGGACGAGGACCGGCTCTCCGTGGCGGAGGAGCCGATCGGCGAGGTGAGAGCCGATGAACCCGGCTCCCCCCGTGATCAGGACATGGTCAGGCATAACTTGCTCCGTTCCGGTCTGGACGAGCAGCCGTCGGCGAGAGAGCGCACCTCGGGAACGGGCGGCGAAAGGCGGCGCACGAGGCAGATCGTCTGCCCGCCGCGCGATGTCCCCCCCCGGGTCCGCGCCGCGCTGCGCGGGGTTCTCTGGGGACACCGATTAACATGCGGTGTCGGGCCCCGCAAACCGATAAGAGGCGCTTTGTCTCTCGGGCTGTGTCGCGCCTGGCGCGCTCCCTGGGCCGCGTACGGGGCCGCCGGATGGCGGCGTCGACTCGATGTGTCGCAAACCGCTCTCGACGCGAGATCCGGTGTTCGAAGAGGCGATGAGAGCGGCCCGGGACAGGGCCGAGAAGGAGGGCGCGCGCTCGGCGCGGGGCGGAAATGGCGGGGGTGAGGCGGAGGCGGCGGGGACGCGCGCTCGGCGCGGCCTCCGGGGGTCAGCTCGCGATCGGCTGGCCGGTCAGGCGCAGGTAGATGTACGCGTACCCGAGGGCGGCGATGGGCGCGGCCACGATCGTGCCGACGCAGCAGGCGAGCAGGCCGCCGAGGATGAGCGCGAAGGCGAGCAGGGCATAGACGAACAGACCGCCCTTGTGCCCGGTCGTGATTCGCCAGCTTTCCTTCATCGCGTCGATGGTGCCGAGGTTCTTATCGACGATGCACATCGTCGTCATGCTCAGGCCGAGCCCGAGGATGACGCCGGGGACGATCAGGAAGAGGGCGCCGACGAAGACGGCGATGGATGTGAGGATCTGCGCGCCCAGGATCGGGAGGAACCACTGGCCGCCGGCGAGGATGTCGTTGAACGAGTAAGGCTGACCGCGCGCCACCTTCAGCAGGAGCAAGGAGAGGCCGCCGGCGAAGTAGCTGCTGATCGCGAGGCCGACGAGCTGGAGCAGGAGCTGGACGGCCGCCCCCAGACCCGGCGCGTCCCTGGCGAGCGCGCCCTGGATGCCGCCGCCGAGGCCGTTGGGGAGGCCCGCCGCGATGCCGACGACGGCGACGGCGCCGATGATGACGGCGGGGTCGCGCTTCACGCGCTCCCAGCCGAACGACGCCGCGTCGGCTGCTCCCCATGCGGTCGAGCCGCCCGCGCCCGGGGGCTGGCCGTAGGCGCCGCCGCCCGGGGGCTGGCCCCAGCCGCCGCCGCCGCCCGGGGGTGGACCGTAGCCGCCGCCCGGAGGCTGGCCGCCCGGAGGCTGCCCCCAGCCGCCGCCGCCCGGGGGCGGACCGCCCGGAGGCTGCCCCCAGCCGCCGCCGCCCGGGGGCGGACCGTAGCCGCCGCCCGGCGGCTGGCCGCCCGGAGGCTGCCCCCAGCCGCCGCCGCCGCCACCCGGAGGCGGGCCATAGCCGCTGCCGCCCGGCGGTTGACCGTAGCCGCCGCCCGGCGGCTGCCCGTACGCTCCACCCGGCGGCTGCCCGTACGCTCCACCCGGCGGCTGCCCGTACGCTCCACCCGGCGGCTGCCCGTACGCTCCACCCGGCGGCTGCCCCGGCGGCTGCCCGTACGCTCCACCCGGCGGCTGCCCCGGCGGCTGCCCGTATGCGCCCCCCGGCGGCTGCCCCGGCGGCTGCCCGTATGCGCCCCCCGGCGGCTGCCCGTATGCGCCCCCCGGCGGCTGCCCGTACGCTCCACCCGGCTGGCCATACGCGCCGCCCGGCGGCTGCCCGGGTTGACCATAGCTCCCGCCCGGCGGCTGACCTTGCCCCGGCGGCTGGCCGTAGCCGCCGCCCGGCGGCTGACCTTGCCCCGGCGGCTGGCCGTAGCCGCCGCCCGGCGGCTGACCTTGCCCCGGCGGCTGACCGTAACCACCACCGCCCTGACCGCCCCCCGATCCCCCGCCCCAGCCGCCTTGGCTCATCTTGTCTCCATCGGTATCGGTGTGAACACCAACTACCCCCCAGCCGACCAACGCCACCACCAGCCGACCAACGCCACTATACGTGGAGCGCGTCGTCGCGGAACCACCAACACGCCCCTGGCGCGCGCCGAAAGCCCATGTCCTCGGGACGGCTCGCTCCACCTACCTGCATACCTGCCTGCGCTGCTTGCGCTGCCTGCTACCTGCCGCGCGAACGACATCGGCACGAAATGAACGGGCAAGAAACCGGAGAGCACGAAACCGAGGAGGATCACCTCGGCGGCGCGCCATCCAGGCAGAGGCCGGCGATGCTGCTCGTGAACGAGGTTCCATCCGCACGACGCACCTCGACGGAGTTGCCCGTGAGCGGCGATGAGAACACCTCCTCCACGACGCCGGTCCCCTCCTTCGCCGTCACCGCGCGGCCGACGAGCGCGCCCGGCGACACGGCCTCGATCGGCGCCCCCGGCGCGAGCGCCTGCTCCTCGGGCAGCTCCGTGCGCCGGAAGCCGCCGAACCGCACCGCCGCGCCGCCGTCCGTTCCTGACGCAACTTTTCCGACACACTGTCCAACCGGCGTGCTGACGACCGCGTAGCGCACGGCGGCGTCCACCGGCGGCCGCCTCGACTCGGCGATCACGACGGCGACGACGGCGACGGCGAAGACGGCCACCGGGACGACCAGCGCGGTCGCGACGACCGCCGCGGCGGCGCCCGACGTCGCCCGGCCGAACGAGGCGAGCTCGGCGCTCACGGCCTGCTCGAACGACCGGAAGATGACGACCTGCCGCGCGCGCACGCGCTCGAGGACGGCGGGCGCGACGAGGTTGTCGGCGCCGCAGAACCCGCAGCGCGCGATCATCCCGCTGCCGCCGTCGTCGCCGCCGCCGTCGAGCGGCGCGCCGCACACGTGGCACGCCGCCGGCTCACCGGGGGCCGCGGGCGGTCGCGCGGCGCACGCCTCCTCGAGCCGGCGCTGCCGGCGGCGCACCAGCGCGAGCACGGCGGCGCCCGCGCCGACGGTGCCGAGCCACGCGGCCACCACCATGCCCCCGGTGACGAGCCTCCCGTCGCGGTCGGCGCTGATCCAGAGCCCCAGCAGGACGAGCGCGGCGAACCCGGTGATCGGCACCGACGCGAGCGCGAACACGACGAGGAGCCGCGCGTGCCGCCGCGACGCCGTGGCCAGCGTCCGCCGGAGCGCATCGGAGAGCTGGCGGCGGCGCACGTCGGCCTGGAGGACGATCTGCGCCGCGGCGCGCAGGCCCTGCGCCGCCTCCGCGGGCGGCGGGCCGCGGTGGTGGCACGCCGCGCACGCCATGAGATCCGGGCTGGCGAGGGACACCGGCGCAGGTCGCCCGCAGCGCGGGCAGTGCACGGCGAGCATCGGCCGATTCTACGGCAGCCGCGTCTCGGCACGTCAAGGCGCCTCACCGCGCGTCCCGCCTCGCCCCGCCGGCCCGCCTCCCCGCCGGCGCGAGCTCGCGGAGCGCCGCCGACAGCGAGGAGAACGTGGCCAGCCCGTCGAGGTCGACGTCGACGAGGCCCGTCGCGATCTCGGGGCGCACGCCGACCAGGTAGACCCGCGCCCCGAGCAGCGCCGCCGCGCGGCTCGTCATGCCCAGGAGGTGGGCGACCTGGGCGTCGACGAACGCGACGCCCGTGAGGTCGAGCAGCACGCAGCGCGCCTCGTGCCGGCTCACCGCCTCGGTCACCTTCTCGAGCACCTGCTGCGCGCGCCCGCCGTCGATCATCCCGATCAGCGGCACGAGCAGCACCCCGGGCAGGAGCGGGATGATCGGGCAGCCCAGCTCGCGCACCGTCTCCGACAGCGCGCGCTCGATCGCGAACGCCTTCTGCAGGTCGGCGTGCTGCGTCGACAGCGACTCCAGCAGCGCGTCGCGCTCGAGCGCCGCGCCGAGCAGCGTCCCCCAGATCGCGACCGTGCCCTCGTCCCCGGTCATCGCGACGACGGTCGGGCCGACGAGCGCCAGGATCCCCCAGTCGCGCTGGGCAGAGCGGATCGGCAAGAGAAGCACCATGAACGTGCCGTCCGTGGCCGACGGCGGCAGCATCTCCGCCGGCGGAAACGCCTCGATCGCGCAGCGGCTGCCGTCCGGGGGGACGGGGCTGCCGTCGCGGCTGTAGGCGCCGGCGACGACGAGGCCGTCGCGCGCGGCCGGGTCCTCCCACAGGGCGAGGCAGCCCCAGACCACCGTGGTCGTCTCGAGCCACCCGAGCGACCTGTATTCCTGCCGGGTGCCGCCGAGCAGCGCGAAGCTCACGTCGTGGTTCGTCCTCGCGAGCACCCCGAGCTGGTGGACGTGCTGTGTCTCGGCGCCGAGCCGGGCCCGCGCGATCGCGAGGCGCGTCAGCTCGAGGAAGTCGTCCACCCGCCGCCGGGCCGCGGCGTCGAGGGGCGCGCCGCGCCGCTCGGGGAGCTGGCCCATCAGCCGGGCGGTCGCCATCAAGGTCCCGAGATCGGGCGTGATGTCGACCGCCTGCCGGTAGGCCCTCTCGAGCTCGGCGGCCGGCGCCGGCGCCGTGCCCCGGAGCGCCGCGAGGAACATGTCGACGACCCGCGCGACCGCCGGCCATACCGCCGTCGGCGGGGTGTCGGGCGGGAGCGGCTGCGGCACGAGCAAGAGCTCGACCATCTGCCGGGCGAGGGCGCCGCCGGCGTCCTCCTCGGACGCCGCGCTGGGCGCCGCGCCGTCCGTGTCGAGGAAGCTCTGGATCACGTTGCACCCGCACGAGCTCCGCTGGATCAGCGCGTTCGCCGTGCGCACGCCCCCGGGCGGGGGGGCCTCGCCGTCGATCATCGAGGCGATGAGATCGCACGCCGCTCTCCCCATCATCTCGAACCGCTGGCGTATCGTGGTCAGCGGCGGATCGGCGCTCTGCGCCTCCACGACGTCGTCGAAGCCGACGATCGCGAAATCCTCGGGGACACGGACGCCCGCCGCCTTCATCGCCGACATCATCCCGAGCGCGTTCTTGTCCGTGCCGAAGACGGCCGCCGTGCACGCGGGCAGCTTCGAGAGCAGCGCCGGCGCGGCGCCCCGGCCGCCGCTGTACATGTTGTTGTCGCACGCGATGACCAGGTCGGGATCGAGCGGGATCCCCGCCTCGGCGAGCGTGTCCTTGTAGGCGTCGCGGCGCTCGCGCACGTCGTACGCGGCGAAGTTGCCGACGAACGCGATGCGCCGGTGCCCGTGCTCGATGAGGTGGCGCACCGCGCTCCGGATGCCGCCGTGGTTGTCCGGGAGCACGGCGGGGCAGTCGATGTCCGAGGGGCGGGCGCCGAGCGTGATGAACGGGACCCCGGCGCGCGCGAGCTCCTCGAGGCCGTCGAACTCGATGATCACGATCCACCCGTCCACCTGCTCCCTGGCGAGCGCGGGCGCCCGGACCTCGGACGGCGTGCCGCGCAGCACCAGCGTGCGGATCCCCCGCTGCTGCGCCGCCTCGTGAATGCCGATCAGGACAGGGCCCCAGAAACTGCCGGAGAGGATGGGGGCGATGACCCCGACGGTGCGAGGGCGGGCCGCCCCGCGCGCGGGCTCGGGCGGGCGCGCCTCCGGGCCCGGGGCGCCGACCTTTGCGCCGGGCTGCCGCCCCGCCGTGCCGGGCAGCTCGCCCCACTGCTCTGGCAACGGAACCCCACTGCCCTGGCGACCCTGACGCATGCCCAACCGCCTCCTGCTCCGCGCCTGGCCGCCCTCCCCACGATTCGTGCGGAACGACTGCAGCGTACACGCTGTCCCGACCGCCCGGGCGAGAAGTATGATGTTTGCCCCTGAACGCGGGGGAAATCGTCAACCTGCTGACATGGCCACCTCACGCGCGGCGTGCGGGCGTGCGACCCGGCCGCCGTCGCCCGACCACGCGCGGCGCTTTCCGGCGGCGGGCGCATCGGGCGAACCGCTGGGTGGTATCGTCGTGCGATGCGGTACCGCGACGAACGGGACGCGCTGCGCGGGCGCGTGGAGAGCCTCGAGGAGCAGCTCGCGACGGCCAGAAAGGAGCTCGAGGACCGCCGCGACGACGACAGGGCTGCCCGCGTCGAGCAGATCGAGCGCCAGATGGCGGACGCCCGTCGCGTGCTCGACCAGCTCGGCCGCGAGCTCGACGCCGTGCGCGGCCGGCCGAGGCGGACGCCGTCCGCGCCGGTCCTGGCGCTGATCGCGGGACTCGGGCTCTGCGCCGCCGTGCCCGTGTACGTGCTGTCGCGGTCCGCGACCGAGGCGCCGGCGCGCCCGGTCAACGCCGTTGCGCTGCCGACCCCGCTCCCTGCCGCGCCGCCGCCCGAGCCGCCGGCCGCGGCCCCCGCGCCGGCGCCGCCGACGCCGAGCACGCCGGCCCCCGAGAGGCCGCTGCGCACCGCGACAGCGACCTGGAAGGCGACCGTCACGCGCGCCACGGGGCTCCCGCTCGCGCCCGGCGCGGCGTGCACCGTCGAGGCGGAGCTCTCGAGCGCGGGCGACGACGTCCGTGTGCCCTCGCTCCAGGTCGTTTGCGGCGGCAAGCCGATCTACCGTTCGAGCGATCCGCTCAACGGCATGTCGATGTTCAGCAGCGGCGTGGAGGAGGACTCCGGCCCGGAGCCGGGCACCCATGCCTATGCGATCTCCTACCAGGACAAGGGCGATCGCGTCGGGGACCGATCCGAGGTGTCGCTCGACAGCATCCGCAGGGCCGGCGCCGTCTGGCGCGACGCGGCGCCCGCGTACCGCGTCGAGCTCACGCTGGCTTACCAGAGCTCGCCGGTCGCGGGGGAGCCGCTCCTCGACGCCACCCGCAGGGCGGTGCGCCGGGCCGCGCGCGTCACCGAGGCCACGGGACCGAGCCCGGTGAAGGCGGGCGCGAGGTGCGCGCTCCAGGTCTCGCCGCTGCCGCGAGGCGGCAAGTGCCTCACGCGCATCGCGTGCGGCGGCCGCATGCTCTACGGCGCGGGCACGA
This sequence comes from Sorangium sp. So ce1335, assembly GCF_051521615.1. NCBI lineage: Bacteria > Pseudomonadati > Myxococcota > Polyangiales > Polyangiaceae > Sorangium > Sorangium sp. So ce1335. The sequence goes on along the minus strand of NZ_CP150363.1, from coordinate 12,577,388 downwards.
CCGGCGTCTCCGAGTGCACGGTGGAGGGGGACCAGGTCGCCCGCGTCCACGACGGGAACACGACCCAGAGCGGGGGCGACCCGGCGCTCGATCTCGATCTCGCGACGGGGCGCGCGACCGTGCGCGACGAGGAGAAGCGCGGCGCGTGGACCGTCGGCATGCAGCTCGATCCGGCCGCGGGAGAGGGCGAGTGAGGCCCGGGGCTCGACGTCGATCCACGTGAATCGACACTTTCCCTTGCCCGGATGAGAATTCCAGACGAGTCGACGCAAGTATTCGACACTCGCCACGCGCTGAAAACGTCGCATTTTGCGCGATCGCCTGAGTCCTCGAGGTGGTATGTCTGCGGCGCTCGGCACCGCTGGGGGTGACCCGCACCTCAGGCGGTGACCCGTCGCACACCGGACCACCTCGCGCCGGGTCGGGCCGCGTGCCCGGCGGCCGGGCGGCGGAGCCGGTCGATTTTTTTTCGAGGCACCGATGATTTCGATCGGGCGCGAGGGTCCATGGATTCGAACCCGGACAGAGAGGCCACCATGAACGCGATCTCCACCGCCATTCACCATGCCGCGCCGACCCGAGACGAGAACGACACGCCCGAGGCCGGCGTCGCCCCCGGCGCCGCCGCGACCGGCTCGCCGAGCGAGCACCAGGGGCCGGTCCTGCGTTCCAGGAAGGCGCTCTGGGCTGGCCGGATCCTGAGCGGCCTCGCCGTCCTGTTCCTTGGCTTCGACGCCACGGGCAAGCTGCTCCAGCCGCCGGAGGTCCTGGAGGGCACGACGAGCCTCGGGTACTCGGCGAGCGTGATCTTCCCGCTCGGGGTGCTCCAGGTCGTGTGCCTGCTCTTCTATGTCATCCCGCGCACGGCGGTGCTCGGGGCCGTGCTCTGGACGGGGTATCTGGGAGGCGCCATCGCGACGCACGTGCGCATCGGCAACCCGCTCTTCACCCACACGCTGTTCCCGATCTACGTCGCGGCGCTGATCTGGGGCGGGCTCTGGCTGCGCGATCGGCGGCTCCGCGCCGTCCTCCCGCTCCGGTCCGAGGTGTGAGGGGAGACGACGCCCGCGAGGACCGGTGAGCTGGAGTCCCTCGCGACATCGAGGCATCAACGCATCGCAGAGACAAGGACGTTCGCGGCGCGGGCCGCACGGAGGCAGACATGTCGATCAAGAGCCTGAATCCCTATCTGATGTTCGACGGGACGGCCGAGAAGGCCATCAAGTTCTACGAGAGCGCGCTGGGCGCGAAGAGCGAGGGCCCGCCGATGCGCTTCGGCGACATCCCGGGCGACAACCCGGCCCCCGAGAACAAGGACCGGATCATCCACGCCACGCTGCGTATCGGCGGGGGAGTCATCATGATCAGCGACACGATGCCCGGCATGCCGGCCCCGAAGGGGAGCAACACCGAGGTCTGCCTGCACTTCGAGGATGCCGCCGAGATGTCGAAGGTGTTCGACGCGCTCGCCGCGGGCGGCAAGGTCACGATGCCCCTCCAGGACACGTTCTGGGGCGCGAGGTTCGGCACGCTCACCGACGCGTTCGGCATCCAGTGGATGTTCAACTGCCAGAAAGAGAACTGTCAGGGTCAGCAGACGTGATGTAGAGGCGTTCGCCGCGCCGCGGCCGAGGCGGCGCTTCGGAGGCCGCTCCGCGGGCGCGCCTCATCGCATCTATCACGTTGAGCGAGCCAGAAATGAACCGCCAAGACGCCAAGGACGCCAAGAAGAAGACGATGTCTTGGCGTCCTTGGCGTCTTGGCGGTTCGAAGTCCTGCTCGTTTCAGGCGGGTTCAACCCGTTTGTCGCTCTAGCGCCGCAGCGACTTGTAGACCATGTAGCCGAAGCCGAGCGTCAGCACGGCGAGGATGGCTCCGCCGAGCGTGACGTACGGCAGGATCTTCTCCCGCGCTTGCCGCTCCATCTCGCCGACGCGGCTCACGAGGTCCTCGCGGACCGCGTCGGCCCGCTGCTCGAGGCGCTCGCGCTCCGGCGAATTCTTCGCCTCGCTGTCCCTGACCGCGGGGCCCGCGGCGCCGGGGGTCACGGTGATCCGCTCGAGCTCTTCCAGGTTCGCGCGGACGTGGGAGCGGAGCAGGGCGGCGCGCTGTTCCAGGTCGTCGATGCCATTTGCGTTGGTGCTCATGCGATCTCTTCCTTCAGCAGGTTGGCCTGGGCCTGGGCGTGCTCCTTCGTGGCGTCGAGCGGCGGCTCTCGCGGGATGGCCCGGTAGCCGACCAACCCGGCGATCGCCGCCGTGACGAGCAGGACGCCCGCGATGACGAGCGCCGGCACCGCCCCGCCCAGCGCGAGGGCGGCCGCGACGAGGAGCATCGCGAGCATCAGGATGGCGGCGGCGAAGGCGACGCCGAACGCGATCGCCGCGTTCCTGAGCCTGGCGAGGTCCTGCTTCGTCTCGTTCCTGGCGAGCGCGATCTCGATCTTGATCAGCTCCTGGGTGTCCTCGATGGCGTCTCTGACGAGATCGACGAGCCCGCTCTCCTTGGGCTGCTGGTTGTTCGCCATGGCTTCCTCGCGTGTGATGGGTCGGTCGAAGGACCCCCATCCGGCGTCTCGCCGGCGGGTTCGTCCGGTCATGCGCACTGGCCAGCTCGTCCACCGCCAGTTCGTGGGACCTCCAAATGCATCGACCGGACCAGCCGGCGCGCGCTCCCGGGATCTCCGCCGAGCCGACAGCACGGCCGAGGGGGCGATCGACGTCCATCACGCCACATGTGGCGAGCCTGCGCGTGCGGCGTGAACACGCCTGTTTCCGCGCCCACGTCCTCCGTTTCAGGTCCCGAGAGCTCGTCGAGCGCGGCCGGGAAAGCCTCTTTTCCTGAGGCCCCCCCGAGCTCGTCGTGGTCCTACCCGCCGCCCCCGAGCACCTCGGCGTAGAGCTCCTCGTACGCCCGGATCATCCGGTCCATCCCGAACCGCTCGATCATCCGCGCCCGCCCCCGCCGCCCCATCTCGCCGCGGTCGTCCCGCACCGCCACCGCCTCGAGCGCCGCCGCCAGCGTCTCCGGCTCACCCGGCGGCACGAGCACCCCCGTCTCGCCCTCCTGGACGATCTCCGGATTGCCCCCCACGCGCGTGGCCACGATCGGCAGCCCCGCCGAGGCCGCCTCGATGAGCGTGAGCGAGATCCCCTCGGTCAGCGACGCGAGCACGAACACATCGAAGGCGGGCAGCAGCTCCGCCACGTCCCCCCGCGTCCCCGTGAACGTGACCGCCCCGGCGACCCCGAGCCGCGCCGCCTGCTGCTCGAGCGCCGGCCGGACCGGCCCGTCGCCGATCAGGGTCAGGTGCGCGTCGGACCGCACCTCGCGGAGCCGCGCGAACGCCGCGAGCAGCGTCGCGTGGTCCTTCTCCGGCGAGAGCCGCGCGACGCACCCCACATGGTACCCCCCGGCCGGGACGCCCAGCTGCGCCCGCGCCGCGCCCGCGTCGCCCGGCCGGAACACGTCCGTGTCCACGCCGTTCAGGATCGTCACGACCTTCGCCGGATCGACCCGCTCCACCTCGAGCGCGACCGCGCGCGCGTCGTCGCTCACCGCCACGACCCGGTCCGTGAGCGCCGTCGCCAGCCGGTTGACCAGCACCTTCCGCCTCTGCTTCGGGTAGTTGCGCCCGTGCTTCGTGTGGATGACGCGCGGCCCGCCCTCGCCGCCCGGCAGGCCCGCCGCCCGCGCCAGGCGCGCCGCCAGCGCGCCGTAGAGGTGCGGCCCCGGGTTGTGCGTGTGCACGAGCCGGATCCCCTCGCGCCGCAGCCACGCCGAGAGCCGCACGGGCAGCCCCGGATCGAGGCCCGGCTTGCGCGGGATCACGACGAGCGGCACGTCGAGCCGCGCGAGCTCCTCGGCCAGCGCGCCGGGCTCCTGCAGCGCGCACACGATCGGCGCGAACCGGTCGCGCGCCGTCCGCTCCAGCAGCCGGAGCACCACCCGCTCGAGCCCGCCCACGTTCAGCGACAGCACGACGTGCGCGACCCTCGCCGGCCGGACTGGCGCGGCGCGCTGCCCTGCCCCCGGCGTCGGCAGGGCCTCGGGGGCTCCCGTCACGCCGCGACCTCGCGGCCGAACTCGATGGGCACCTCGGACACCGTGAAGCGGAACTTGCCCCCCGACGTCACCGGGATCTCGTCGACGAGCTGGACCCGGATGTCCGCCCGCTCGCCGAGGAACCGGCGGAGATCGCGCTCGATCGCCAGCGACGTCTCCGGCTGGTAGCCCGGGCCGGGGATGATCCGGATCGTGATCGCCCGCGTCTTGTCCTGGTGGACCTGGTAGCGCTCCACCGTCGGGTTGTCCTTGAAGAAGTACGGGAAGAACACGGACGAGAGGAGCTGGCCGTCCGGCCCGACGATCATGTCGAGCACCCGCCCCTCGACCGAGGCGAGCAGCGGCAGCCCGCGGCCGCACGAGCACGACTTGTCGGCCGCGACGACCACGTCCTCGTTCTTGTAGCGGATGAGCGGCATCGACCGGCAGATGAGGTCGGTCAGGATCACCTCGCCCGGCTCGCCCGGCTTCGCGTGCCGGCTGCCGCACTGCACCTCGACGAAGATGTTCTCGATGTTGAGGTGCTTGCCCTCGCGGCGCTCGCACTCCGCGCCGATCAGCATCATCTCCCGGCAGCCGTAGCGATCGTAGACAGGCGCCTGGAACGCCTTCTCGATCGTCTCGCGCTGGTGCGGGAAGAGCCGCTCCGCCGTGGCGATGATCCCCTTCGGCGTCGGCAGCCGGTGCCCCGTCTCGAGCGCGTAGCGGGCGGTGTAGTAGAGCGGGCTCGTGTACCCGACGACGAGGTTCGGCTCGTAGCGGCGGATGTCGTCGACCACCCCCGCGAGCTGCTCCTCCGACAGGTTCCACGCGCTCACCGTCTTCTTCCGGATCGCGGCCTCGTGGAGCGTGCGCTTCAGCTTCTTCCACCGGGGCTCCTTGGTCGGGATGCCCCAGATGTAGAGCTCCTTCTCGCCGATCCGCCCGCCCGCCCACGCGTCGGCCCGGAGGGCCGCCGCGCTCCTACACTCGTAGGTCGTGTGATCGTAAAAGAACCGCGCCGGCTCGCCGGTCGAGCCGCCCGTTCCGCTACGGAAGAGCTTGCCGTTCCACCCCTCGGCGATGAGCTCGCTGCCGTGCGCGCGGAGATCCGCCTTCGTGAGGACGGGAAAGCGCACGAGATCCTCGGGCGCGTGCACGTCCTTCACCCGCACGCCGTACTCGGCGAAGCGGCGCCGGTAGAAGGGCACGTTCTCCTCCGCGAACTGGAGGGCCGCCAGCATCTTTCGCCAGTTGAGCTCGCGGAGCTCGCGCTCCGGCCGCCACTGGGACCGCTCCATCTCCTCGAGGTACGCCAGCGTCGCCCTCCTTCGGAGTTTCGTCTCGTAGAATGGATAGAGGACATTCCGAAAGAGCGCTGAATACATAATGGGTGCCGATTCTTCCGAACCTTCGTGAGGCCGTCAAGCCGCCCGCAGGCCGCCGCCGCGCGCGTCGACATCCGGTTCCAGTTCCCGTTCCGGTAACCAGGCTGTCGCGCTGTCGTGGTCGAACTCTACATCACGGCGGGACGCCGTGCCGTACGCCCAAAGGCGACACGCCCGCTGCGCGCGGCACGTCATCCAGCGCCGCCGCGCCCGCGAAGCGGCCCGGTCCGGGCGAGTTCCGTCCAGGCGCATCGCGAGGCGCGAGGGTCGCTCGAGACGAATCCGTGCGCTCGGCAGAAAAGAGCGACGAGTTTCCTGGCTTCTCGCCCTCACCGAAGGTCCTCCGGCGGACGCGGCAACGACCCGCCGGGGCACAGCGCGGCACCTCAGCCCAGGGTGGGCTCCGTCTCCTGCTGCCAGAGCGCCGCCAGCGCGAACGTCTTGGCGTTCTCCGGCACGGCCTGGCAGAAGCTCTGCCGCCGCGTCGGATCGTGGATCCACTGGGCTCGCGTCACGAGCCGCTGCATCGCCACGGCGATCGCCTCGCGCGCCGCCTCGTGGTGCCCGGCGGCCCGGAGCGACTCCGCGTACACGAGCCGGATCTGCGCCTCGCCCTCCTCCGTCCCGCCGACCGACACGAGCAGCCCGAGCCCGCGCCGGGCCGTCTCCAGCGCCTCGTGCGCGCGCCCCTGCTCGAGCAGCACCCGCGCGCGCACCGCGAGCGCGAGCGCCTGGAGCGTCGGCACGTGCGCCAGCATCGCCACCGCCGCGCCCGCCTCGTTGTCCGCCGCGCCGAGGTTGCCGAGCCGGGTCAGGATCGCGGCGAGGTACGCCCGCGACCGCGCCTCCTGCCGCCGGTTCGCCTGCGCCGTGAACGCCTCCACCGCCTCGGCCGTCACCGTGCGCGCCGTCGCCAGGTCGCCCTGCTGCGTCCAGAGCAGCCCCAGGTTCTGCTTCGCGAACGCCGCGACGTTGTGCAGCCCCATCCGCTCCGCCTCGGCGAGCGCGTCGCGCAGCTCCGCCTCGGCGCGCTGGTACACCCCGAGCTGCACGAGGCAGTGCGCCGCGTTCACGCGGCTCAGGCACGCGTTCCTCAGATCGCCCGTCTGGAGGTACGCGGGGATGCTCTGCTCCGTGCACTCCAGCGACGCCGCCGGGTCGCCGTAGCAGAGCGCCCGCGACGCGCGGAGCGCGTGGATGCGCGCCGCCACCGCCGCGTCGCGCTCCGCGAGCGGCATCGCCACCCGCGCGAGCTCCTGCACGATGTCCTCCGCCGCGGCGTACTGGCCCCCGTGCAGCAGCGCCCCGGCGATGCGCGCCAGCGCGCTCACCGAGGCGCCGGTCGGCTCCTCCACGTAGCTCGGCGGGCCGCCGCCGCGGCTCGCCGGGCCGCCGCCGTGGGCCGCAGCGCCGCCGTGGGCCGCAGCGCCGCCGTGTGCCGCGGCGCCGCCGTGGCCCGCGGCGCCGCCATGGCCCGCAGGGCCGCCGCGGAGATCCTCGACGAGGTCGGCGAGCCGGTCGCCCATGCCGAGGCGCACGCGCATCGACGCCGCCTCCGCCGCCGCCGCGTACCAGAGCGCGCTCTTCCGCGGGAAGCCGCGCATCGCCAGGACGGCGCACCGCTCGGCCTCGGCCGCCTCGCCGAGCCACTTGTGCGCCTCGGCCTGCACGAGGCGCAGCGCCGCGAAGAGCTCCCCGTCCGCGTCGGCGCTCGCCGCGCCCCGCTCCGCCCGCTGGATCGCGGCGCGGAAGTCGTTCGCCCCGAGCGCCTGCTCCGCCGCGCGCCGGAACCAGACGACCGCCCGCTCGGCGTCGCCGCCGCGCTCGAAGTGCTCGGCCAGCAGCGCCGCGTCGCGCTCGCCGGCCGCCTCGAGCCACTCGCCGGCGAGCAGGTGGCCGAGCGCGCGGTCCTCGTCGGTCAGCGTCGCGTACGCCGCCTCGCGCACGAGCGCGTGCCGGAACGCGTACTCCTCCTCGCCCCGGAACTTCCCCTCCCCCCGCCGCGCGATGAGCTCGCGGTCGACCAGCACCGCGAGCCACCCGTCCACCTGCGGGGCCCGCCGCTCGCCGCCGAGCAGCGCCATCAGCCCGCCGCGCCAGAACTTCTGGCCGAAGACGCTCGCCGCCCGGAGCACCCGCCGCGCCTCGGCGTCGAGCGCCTCCAGCCGCGCCTGCACCATCGACAGCACCGTCTCGGGCAGCGCCTCCGTCCGCCCCGAGGCGGCCGCGCGGATGAGCTCTTCCAGGTAGAACGCGTTGCCCCCGGCGCGCTCGCACAGCCGCGCGCACACGTCGGGCGTCACCGCGTCGCCGAGCACCTCGCGCACGAGCCGCTCGCTGCCGCGCCGCCCGATCTCGCGCAGCCGGATCTCCTGCACGCCGCGCGAGACCCACACCTTCGGGAACACGCTCTCGACCTCGGGCCGGGCCAGCGCGAGCACCATGAGCGGCTGGTCCCTGTGCGCGAGCGCCGCGTCGATGAGCTTCACGGTGGGCACGTCGCCCCACTGGAGGTCCTCGAGCACGAGGAGCACCGGCTCGCCGCGGCACTCGGCGAGCACGAAGTCCTCCCAGGCGCGCCGGATCTGGTCGCCCATGAGCATCGGGTCGCTCCGCGCGGCGCGCAGCTCCACGCGGCCCTCGTCGGAGAAGCGGATGCGCGCCACCTCGCCGAGGAACTCCGTCACGCGCGCGACGTCGGCGTCGCTCAGGTAGCGGCCTACCCGCGCGCGCAGGCGCTGCTCCCGCACCTCCTGCGGCTCGCCGCCGGAGAGCCCGGCCTCGCGGCGCAAGAGCTGGCGCAGCATCCCGAAGGGCGAGCCGGCGCTCATCGGGTCGGCGTGGCCGAGCCAGACCTGCACCCGCTCGTTGCGCTCCTCGACCCGGCGCAGGAACTCGTAGCGAAGCCGGCTCTTGCCGAGCCCCGCCGGCGCCGTGATCAGCACGGCGCGCGCGGTCGGCTCGGAGAGGCACTCGTCGAGCACGGCGTCGAGGATGGCGAGCTCGTGGTCGCGCCCCACGAACGGCGTCGCGCGCCCGAGCAGCGTCCGCGCCGCCTCGACGAGGTCGCGCTCGGCCCGCAGCACGAGCCCCGTCGCGTCGCCGCCGACGTCGAAGCGCGCGTCGAGCAGGCCGGCCATCACCTCGTCGAGCCGGATGACCCCGCCCTCGGCGCGGTCGAGCAGCTTCACGGCGCGGTCGATGGTCGGCCCCACCGGGAGCCTGTCGTCCGCGGCGGCGCGGCCGGCGACGAGCGCCATCTGGACGCCGGGCAGGAGGTCGCGCACCTCGATGGCGCACCGCGCGGCGCGCGCCGCCTGGTCGGTGATGAGGCCGCGCCCCTCGAGCGTGATGAGCAGCAGCCCGTCCGCCAGCGTCTGCAGCGCCCCGCCGAAGCGCGCGGCCACGCGCTTCACCTCGTCCTCCGGGACGACGCGCGCGAGCGGCATCGTCATCGGGAGGGTCATCGGCATGGTCGGCCCTTGCCAGGCCGCCTCCTGCGGGCCCATCCGCGCGAGCATCAGGCAGAGCGTCCGGCGCTCGCCGGTCGTGAGCGCGCTCTGGCGCCGGCTCACGGGCGCCGGCGGGGTGCTCTTGATCTCGCCCACCCGGAGCAGCTCGAGCGCCACGGCGGCGCCGCTCGCCGGCCGGCTCGCCGGGTCCTTCGCGAGCATGCGCGCCACGACGGCGTCGACGGTCTCCGGGACGTCGGCGCGCAGGTCGCGGAGGCGCGGCGCCTCGTCGAGCACCACGCGGAGGAGCGCGGTGTGGATGTCGTCGCCGACGAACGGCGGGCGCCCGGTGAGGCAGTGGAACAGCACGCAGCCGAGCGCGAACACGTCGGCCTGGGGCCCCACGGCGCGCTCGCCGCGCGCCTGCTCGGGGGCCATGTAGAACGGCGTGCCCATGACGACGCCGGTCATCGTGAGGGGCGCGAGCGACGTGAGCCGCGCGATGCCGAAGTCGAGCAGCTTGACCTGCTCGACCGCCTTGTCGACGAGGTACAGGTTGCTCGGCTTGAGGTCGCGGTGGACGATGTTGTTGCGGTGCGCCTCGGCGAGCGCCTCGGCGACGCGCAGCCCGAGCACGACGCTCTCGCTGACGGTGAGCCCGCGCCGTCGCAGCCGGTCGGCGAGGCTCTCGCCCTCGAGCCACTCCAGGGCGAGCCACGGCTCGCCGCTCTCGGTCGCCCCCTGCGCGATGTACCGGACGATGCCCGGGTGCCTGAGCTCGGCGAGCACCTGCGCCTCGCGGGCGAAGCGCTCGCCGTGCTCGAGGCCGCGGCCGGACATGACCTTGAGCGCGGCCGTCTCGCCGGTGTGCCGGTCGAGCGCGCGGTAGACGGAGCCCATCCCGCCCGACCCGGCGAGGCGCTCGATCAGGAAGCGGTCGGCGACGATGTCCCCGGGTTTCATCGGGACGGCGAGTATCACACGGAGCGCGGACGGAGAGGCCAGATCCCGGCGCCCGCCGCGCGCACGGGGGCCGACCGCGCCGGCCGCGCCCGGCGCCCTGGAGGATCTGCGCAGCGAGCGGCGGAGGGGCGCGCCAGCGCGGCGACGCCCGGGACGAGGCGGCATGTGTCCCGGTGTAGGCAGGGCAACGAGCCAGGTGATAGGATGCGCCCCCATGTCTGCGCTTGTTTTGCCCACCGTCGAGAACCTGGTGCCGTACGAGGGCGGGAAACCGCTCGATGAGCTCGCGCGCGAGCTCGGCGTGACCGACGCCGTGAAGCTCGCGTCGAACGAGAACCCGCTCGGGCCGAGCCCGCGCGCCGTCGAGGCGGCGCGCCGGGCGCTCGACAGCATGAACCTCTACCCCGACGGGGCCGCGTACCGGCTCCGCGAGCGGCTCGCGGCCGTCCACGGCGTCTCGATGGACGAGATCGTCCTGGGCAACGGCTCGAACGAGCTGCTCGACCTCATGGTCCACACCTTCGCGACGCCCGGATCGCACATGGTGTTCGCGGATCCGGCGTTCATCGTCTACAAGATCTCCGCGCTGGCGTACGGTGTCCCGTACACAGCCGTGCCGCTGCGCGACCTGCGGCACGACCTCGAGGCGATGGCCGCGGCGGTCACGCCGAAGACGCGCCTTCTGTTCGTCGCGAACCCGAACAACCCGACCGGCACGCACGTCGGCCGCGCCGCGGTCGAGCGCCTGCTCCGGGAGGTGCCGCCCGAGGTCATCGTCGTGATGGACGAGGCGTACCTCGAGTACACGGACGCGCCGGACTACCCGGACTCGATGCGCCTCCGCGGCCTGCGCGAGCGGCTCCTCGTCGTGCGCACCTTCTCGAAGATCTACGGGCTCGCGGGCCTCCGCGTCGGCTACGCCGTCGGCCCGGCCCAGCTCATCGACTACATGAACCGGGTGCGCGCGCCGTTCAACGTGAGCGCGATCGGCCAGGCGGCCGCCCTCGCGGCGCTGGATGACGCCGAGCACGTCGAGAAGAGCCGCACGCTGAACCTCCGCGAGCGCGATCGGCTCACGCGCGCGCTCACCGCGCTCGGGCTGTCGGTGGCCCCGAGCCAGGCGAACTTCGTGCTGGTGGACGTGAAGCGGCCGGCGCGCGCCGTCTACGACGCCCTGCTCCGCAAGGGCGTCATCGTGCGGCCGTTCGGCAACCTGCCGACGAGCCTGCGCGTGACCGTCGGCACCGAGCGCGGGAACCAGCGCTTCCTCGAGAGCCTGTCGGCCGTGCTGAAGTGACGCGGCGGCCGCCCTGGTTCCGCGCGTCAGGGATCCCTGACGGGGTTTCTGACGCGCAGGGCTAAGGGCGCCTCGCCTCCGGCCCCGCGGTGCGCGCCGCCGCGCGCATCATGCCGCCGAGGCTCAGCGGCACGAGCGCGATGAGCCCGTACCCCTCCGCGGGCCCGGCGTGCGCCGAGACGAAGCACCGGACCGCGGGGTTCTCGTAGAGGTGGAGGAAGTCGCAGCTCCCCTGGGGCTCGCTCCCCCGCCGCGCGACCTCGAACGCGAGAAGGCCGCCGTGCTCGCTCGGATCGAGGCCGAACGAGGAGGCGAGCCGGGACATCCGCTCGTCCGCGCCCGCGAGCCGGCTCTCGGCCGGGCTCGTGTCGGTGATGTCGACGAAGCGCGAGAGCAGGGCGTAGCTCGACGGGTGCGCGAGCGAGCACAGGAAGAACACGGGTCGGCCGGGGCGAGAGAGCATGTAGCGGAGGAGGCGCTCCAGGGCGGCGCGCAGGACGGCATCGCTGCTCGCCGGGCGCTCGCCGAGCGCCCCGGACTCGCTGCGCACGATCGCGATCGTCGCGCCGGCGACCTCCCGCTCGACGATCTGCATCGCGAAGTAGCCGACGAGCCGGCCGCCGGGGCTCCGCTGGAGCACGAGGGCGCCGTGCTCCGCGGCGGCGTGGACGACGTGGGCGGCGAAGCTCCTCTCCCGCCGCGATCGCTCGAAGATCGCGCGGCGCAGCGCGCAGAGATCGTCGTCGAGGAGCTGCCGCTCCTCCGGGGTCATCTCGCGTGGAACACGGACCTCGACCGAGGTCTGCTCGTTCATGGACTCCTCCATGCCTGCCGCTCTTGCCGGCACCCCGGCCGCGGGACGGCGGTCCGCCGGGCCTTACCGGCGTTGCCGGCGTCGCCGGCGCTGCTTGGTCAGCAATGGAGGTGCCAGCGGTGCGACAGGCGACGACCCGCAGCGGGGCGCCGCCATCCCGCGGGCGCGCCGCGGCGCGCGCCGGCGGCGAGGCTGCAGTGGGGACAGGGTGAGGCGGGGTGAGGCCCGCAGGCATCAGACCGGCAGGCCTCAGCGGATCCCGGGGAGCGGCGGCGCGCGGCGCCCAGGGCCTCACGCCCCGAGGCGCGGCGACGGCGCGAAGCGGATCGGAAGGCGGGTCGGCCCGTGGACGTGGATGGCCCGGCGCGGCTCCCACGGCGCGTCGCTCGCGCGCGAGAGGCCCGTGAGCCGCGCGAGGAGGTCCGACAGCGCGACCCTTGCCTCGAGGCGCGCGAGCGGCGCCCCGATGCAGAAGTGGATGCCGTGCCCGAAGGCGATGTGCGGGTTCGGGTCGCGCGCGATGTCGAAGCGCTCAGGCTCGCTGAACTGCCCGGGATCCCGGTTCGCGGAGCCGATCATCGCCAGCACCGGCTTGCCGGCCGGGATCACCTGGCCGTGCATCGGGACGTCGCGCCGGGTCACGCGGAACATCGCCTGGACCGGCGCGCGGTAGCGCAGGACCTCCTCGATCGCCGAGGGCAGGAGGTGGGGCTCGGCCCGGAGGCGGCCGAGCTCGGTCGGGTGCTCGAGGAAGCACAGGATCGCGTTGCTGATCAGGTTCGTCGTCGTCTCGTGGCCGGCGACGAGGAGGAGCTGGAAGAATCCGAGGATCTCGTCCTCGTTCAGCCGCTCTCCGTCCACCTCGGCCCCGACGAGCCGGGTCAGGAGATCGTCCCGCGGCGACGCCCGCCGCGCGGCGATCAGGCCTCGCAGGGTCGCCTGCATCTCGGCGGTCACCTCGGTGAACGCGGCGATCGCCCGGGCCGCCTCCTCGCTGCCCGAGACCGTGTAGCTGAGGTCCAGGATCACGTCGCTCCAGCGCTTGAACCGCGGCTGGTCCTCGACCGGGGCGCCGAGCATCTCGGCGATCACGAGCAGGGGCAGCGGGACGGCGTAGTCCTCGACGAGGTCCATCTCGCCACGCTCGATCGTCCGGTCGAGGAGCTCCCGCGACAGCGCGCGGATGCGCGGCTCGAGCTCCGCGACGGCCCGCGGGGTGAAGGCGCGCGAGATGAGGGCGCGCAGCTTCGTGTGCCGCGGCGGATCCGAGAAGATGAGCCACTCGGAGGTCCGGTTGCCCGGCGGCGACACCACGGAGCTGAACGCCTCGTGATCGTGAAGGGCCCGCCTCACCCCGTCGTGATCGAAGATCATCCAAAGGTCGGAGGGTGGATAATGGAGCACCGGAGAGCTGCTCCGGATCTGGTCGTACAGCGGGTACGGGTTTCGGCGCATGTCCTCGGAGAACAGGTTCATCGCTTGCGACCTCCGTCGCGGGCCAGGGTAGGATTCCGGCTCGGTGGGCCGCTTGAACGAATCCCGGATCGGCGCCGTGATCGCGGAGGCGTTCGCGGTGCGCGCCTCGACCGCGATGAGGTCGACGCTCCACGCCGAGCACGGCGCGGCGATCCTGGTCGGGCTCGACAGCGAGGTCACCGTGTCCTTGCCCGGGCCTGGCGGCGCGGTGGTGCGCGGGCGCATGGTCGCGGTGCCCCCCGACGTGTGGCACGCCGCCTCCTGCCCCGGCCCCACGCTCGGGCTGCTGTACGACCCCGAGGAGATGCCGCACGTCGCCGGCTACACGCGCCTCCGCGGCGGACCTTGCCCGCTCGACGGCGCCCTCGCCTCGCGCTTCGAGGGCGCGGCGGCGGCGCACGGCGCGTCCCTGTCGCGGCCCGAGGTCCTCGACGGCCTCGCGCGCGAGCTCGCGGGCTGGCTCGCGAGGGCGTCGCCGCGCCGCGCCCCGGACGCGCGCGTGGCCCGCGTCCTCGAGGCGCTGCGCGACCCGGCCGCGGCCCGGCGCCTCGCGACCGCGCGCGCCGGGATCTCCGAGGCGCACCTGCAGGCGCTGTTCGTGCGCGACGTGGGGTTGCCGATCCGCACCTACAAGCTCTGGCGCCGGCTCCTTGTCGCGCTCGTCGCGTTCTCGCGCCTCGACGCCACCGGCGCCGCCCACGCCGCCGGGTTCGCCGACCTGGCGCACTTCTCTCGGACCTGCCGCCGCATGCTCGGTTACTCTCCGACCGAGCTGCGCGGCGGGCTTCTCGTGGCATAGAGTCTTCCGGCGCCGCCGCTGCGCCCGAGCGGCCGACGCCGGCGGCCGCTCTGTCTCGCGAGGAAGAAGGCATCATGACGATGGACATCGCCGCGCTGCGCCGCGACACCCCGGCCTGCGCCGACGTCGTGCACTTCAACAACGCGGGGGCCTCGTTGCCCCCGACCGTCGTTGTCGACACGGTGGTCGATCACCTGCGCCGCGAGGCGGCCATCGGCGGCTACGAGGCGGAGGCGGAGGCGGGCGCGCGGCTCGAGGCGGTCTACGGCTCGATCGCGCGGCTCATCGGCGCGGGGCCTGACGAGATCGCCCTCGTCGAGAGCGCCACGCGCGCCTGGGACATGGCCTTCTACGCCCTGCGCTTCGGCCCGGGGGATCGCATCCTGACCGCGCGGGCCGAGTACGCCTCGAACTACATCGCGTTCCTGCAGGTGGCGCGACGCACCGGCGCCGAGATCGTCCCCATCCCGAGCGACGAGAGCGGCGCAGTCTCGCTGCCCGAGCTCGATCGCCTGCTCGACGAGCGGGCCAAGCTGATCGCGATCACGCACATCCCCACGAGCGGCGGGCTGATCAACCCAGCAGAGGAGATCGGCCGTCGGGCCAGGTCCGCGGGCGTGCCGTTCCTGCTCGATGCGTGCCAGTCGGTGGGGCAGTTGCCGATCGACGTCGAGGCGATCGGCTGCGACATGCTGTCGGCGACGGGGCGCAAGTACCTGCGCGGGCCGCGCGGCACCGGCTTCCTCTATGTCCGGCGCGCGTTGCTCGGTCGGCTCGAGCCGCCGTTCCTCGATCTCCACGCCGCCCGCTGGACGGCGCCGGACCGGTACGAGCTGCGGCCCGACGCCCGGCGCTTCGAGAGCTGGGAGAGCCACGTCGCCGGCCGGCTCGGCCTCGGCGCGGCCGTGGACTACGCGCTCCGGCTGGGCCTGCCGGCGATCCGCGACAGGGTCTGCGCCCTGGCCGAGCGGCTGCGCGCGCGGCTCGCCGAGCTCCCGGGCGTCGCGGTGCGCGACCTCGGCGAGCAGCGCTGCGGCATCGTGACCTTCACGAAGGCGGGCGAGGACGCCGCGGCCATCAAGGCGCGGCTCGGCGCGCGGGCGATCCACGTCAGCGTCTCGACCGCGGCGGGGACGCTCCTCGACTTCGAGGCTCGCGGGATTCCCGATCTCGTGCGCGCGTCGGTGCACTACTACAATGACGAATCCGAGATCGACCGCTTCGTCGCCGCGCTCGCGGCGGCCTGAGGGCGAGGACCGGCGCTGCGTCCGCTTCGTGCTCGCCGTTCTGGGCGAGGGTGGACCGAGCTATCATCGGACGATGCAAAGATCCTTGAACGTGCTTGGTAAAACGGTGTTCCTTGGTGCGATGGGCCTGCTCGCCGCGTGCGGCCCTGTCGATGTGAACGACGGGCCTGGCGGCTCGGACGACGCGGGCAGCCCGGACGCCTTGCAGGCGTGCCTGGATTACTGTCACGAGCTGGAGGCGAGCAACTGCGCTCCCGGGGCGGGTTGCGCCGACGGCTTCTGCGAAGAGCAGATCCAGCGCGCTGGCCCCGCGTGTGAGGACGAGTTTGGCGCGGCCTTCGCGTGCTACACACCCTTCGCGGGGGCCCAGTGTGGCTTCGAGCCGCCCTACTCGTGCGTGGACGAGATCCGGGCGCTGGAAGCGTGCACCGATCTCTACAGCCCCTGATCATCCCGGCGAGGGCGACGAGCTCCTCGTTCTGAGCTTGCCGCCTTCAGGCGCTCTCTTCCCGAGACTCTCGAGATCACCGGGCGCTGCTCACACGGCTGTCTCGACCCGCAGGGGCGCCGGCAAGGCCTCGTTCAGCCGCGCGAGGTCGCGCACCATCTCGAGGCGGCGCGGCTCGCGGTCCTCGTGCGACGGGAACGGGACCGCGGTGAACGCCGCGAGCGCCGCCTCGGCCACGCGCGCCGCGCCCTCCGGGCCGAGGAGGGCGGGCTCGAGCGCCTCGCGCGCCGCGCCGATGTACGTGTCGAACAGGCGCACCCCGCCGACCGCGAGCTCCCGCCGCGCGACCTCGGGCGTCGCGACGACGTCGTGGATGAAGACGGCTTTGACCGCCTCCGGCGCGAGCTCGAGCATGCGCTGGCCAAAGTGGATGTCGCCCTGCCCGCTGTCACCCACGAAGACGAAGCCGTACTCGGGGTACAGCCGCCGGTACTCGAGGAAGTTCTCGAGCTTCTTCTCCGCGATGGTGCGGTTGCCGATGAGGCGCGTGAACGAGCCCGCGAGGACGGTCGCGGTGAGCTGGCCGCGCGCGGCGAGCGCCTCGAGGGTCGCGCTCTCGACGAGGCCGAGGCGGTCGCCGGGGCGGGCGGTGACGAACGTCACGTCGCCTGGACGGCCGGGCTCCGGGCCCGGCCCGCGGTCGAGCTCCGCGTAGAACTGCAGGACGCCGGGATAGACGGTCTTCTCCGGGTACCGGGCGTCCTTCCAGTTCGCATAGAAGGTGTCGTCGATGTCGGAGAGGATCTTCACCTCGCCCGTCGAGACCATCGCCGCCTCGCGCGCGATGTGCTCGAGGAGCTCCTCGCGCAGGGCGTCGTCGTCGATGTCGTGATAGAAGAGCTGGTGAAGGTCGTGGTAGCCGCCCCGGCCGTCGAGCGCGTTCTTGAGCCGCGTGAGGTCGGCGCCGCGCGTACCGAGCCAGATACGGCGCAGCGCCTGCTCCTCGACGCGCCCCGTACGGCCGCGCTGCAGCGCCGCGGCGAGCGCAGCGCGCGCCGGGATACCCAGGTCGCCGAGGCGATCTCCGGTCAGCAGATCGAGCAGCGCCGTGCGGTTGTCGGGGCCGAAGAGGCGATCGTCGACGTCGCCGAGCAGCGCGCGCAGATCGATCTGGAGGAGCATCTCGTCGAGCTCGACGGCGGCCGCCCCCGCGAGGATCTCGAGGATCCGCCGCTCGTCGTGCCGGTCGGTGTGGGCGGCCATGCGCTGCCGGATCTCGTCGAGCTTCGGCAGCACCGACGGGATGGGCGCGTCGGGGGTCGTGTCGATCGTCATGGCGTCCCCGCAACATAACGGATCGGCTGGCGCCCTGTCCGGCTGTCCTCCGCGGTGCGAGCGGCGATGGCGGAGCGGCGGGCGGCCGTGACGGCGCGGCGAGCGGTAGCGACAGCGCGACAGGCGGCGGTGGCAGCCCGGCCGGGGCTCACCCGGCGCGCCACCCCCGGCCGCCGAGCGCCTCGACGAGGGCCGCGAGGACGCCGTCGACCCGCGGCGCCGCGCTGCGCAGCGCGCGCAGGAAGCTCACCAGATCGGGCGCGAGCAAGTGAACTGGAGAGGTATAGTCGCCGGCGGTCATGTAGATCTCCGCGGTCCCCACGCGAACTGCTAGATAGAGGGCCACGGTGAGCTCGACCTCGACGCCGTGATCGCACTCCGTGTGCACGATGTGCCCCGGCAACGGGACGAGCGTGAGGAGATCCATCGCTCCCATCCTGCTCGACGAGCTCGATTTGCGGAGGACGGTCACCTTCTCTAGCGGCGACACGAGGACGACCGCCGCCGGCGGGAGCACCGCGGGCCACGGCACCCGGGCGGGTGAAGAGCCCAGGTCGAGGAGGGCCAGCCCGTCGACGGAGGCATAGAGCGCCTCGATCTGCGGGTGAAGCGCCCCGCGCCGCGCCTCGAACGCGGCCACCTCGCGCGCTCGGTCCGGAGAGGGGGTCTTCACCGCGACGGACCAGCCGGCGCGCGGCGCGGAGGAGGCGAAGCTTCCCCGCACGAGGGCGCTGCGGAGCGCGTCGTCGATGCGGTCGTCCGCGGGCGGCGTGCCCCGCTCGCCCGCGCCGGGCGCCGCGCGCGGCGGGCCGAGGCAAGCGTCGATGAGCCGCGCGAGCGCCTCGTCGACGGCCGCGTCGGCGCGGAGCGGAGCGCGGTCGAGGAACGGCGCGTAGCGGAGATCGGCGGCGATGCGGGCGACCTCCTGGCGGCCGCGCGCGCCGTGGCGCCGCTCGAAGTGCGCGCGCCAGGCCAGCGCCGCCTCCGCGAGCGCCGGGAGCGCCGCGCGCACGAGCGCGTTGACGTGCTCGCCGGCGAGGACCATCCCGAACACCATCCCTCCGCCGCGCTCCACCGCGATCAGGCCCTGCAACACCGAGGTGAAGCGCGCCTGCGCTTCGGTGAACGAGACGGCGTCGTCCGGCTGGTGGCGCGCGAGGGTCTCGGCGAACCACGCAAGCAGGCGTCCCGCACCGTCCATCGTGCCTGCATTCTACTCCTGGCACGGCACCGGCCCAGACCGATACGAGCTCTTCTGTACAGAGGCGCTCGAGCCGCCCCCCCACCTTTCACCCCTCCACGCGCGGGCTAGGTGCTCGCCACACCTTCCGTCAGCGAGGGCACCGGCGTACGCTCCCGGGCGATGGTCTCTCCCACTGCGATCGTGTTCGACCTCGACGGCACGCTGATCGACAGCCGAGGCGACATCGTGGCGGCGGTGAACCACGCGCTGGAGGCGACGGGGCGCGCGCCGCTGCCCGGCCAGGTGATCGTCCGGTACGTGGGCGACGGCGCGCGCGCGCTGTGTGCGCGCGCCGCCGGGCTCCCCGAGGCGTCGCCCGAATCGTCGCCCAAGTCGTCAGAGGACGTCGAGGAGCTCCTCCGCCACTTCCTCGCGTACTACGAGCGGCACCCGCTCGATTTCACCCGGTGGATGCCGGGCGCGCAGGAGATGATCGAGCGGCTCTGGGACCTCGGCGACCTCTCGCTGTGCGTCTGCACGAACAAGCCGCGCTCGACGACCGACGCGGTGCTCGCCGCGCTCGGCGTCCGCGGGCGCTTCCAGGCCGTCGTGGCGGGCGGCGACATCCCCGAGAAGAAGCCTTCGCCGGCGCCGCTGCTCCACCTCGCCGAGCGCCTCGGCGTCCCGCCGCGCCGGATGGTGATGGTCGGCGACGGCCCCCAGGACATCGAGTGCGCGCGCCGCGCCGGCGTGCGGTCGATCGCCGTCCTCGGCGGCTTCGGCGCGCACCAGGAGCTCCTCGACGCGCGGCCCGACGTGCTCCTCCAGAGCATGGGCGACCTCTGGGACGTCCTCCGCCGCTGGCGCGACGCGACCGTCCGGATCTCCGCCGGCCGCTAGGCCGCCACGCCCTCCGCGATCTCGCGCCCGAACGCCGTCGCGTTGAGGATCGCCCGCAGGCGCACGCGCGCCCGGTGCAGCCGCGAGCGCACGGCGCTCTCGCTCACGGCGAGCTTCTGCGCGATCTCCTGCAGGCCGAGGTCCTCGTGGTAGTGCGCCAGCACCACGTCGCGGTAGTCCTCCGGCAGCTCGCACAGCGCCTCGCGGACGTACGCCTCCCGCTCCGCCGCCGACGCGGCGTCGTCCTCGCCGATCGTGCTGCGCATCGTGGGGAGCAGGCCGAGCTCCTCGAAGTCGAGCCCCTCGACGATGCGGGCGCGCTGCCGGCGCTGCGACCGCATCAGCATGAGCGCCTCGTTCGCCGTCACCCGGAACAGCCACGTCGTGAAGCTCGAGTCGCCCCGGAACGAGCGGATCGTCCGGACCACCTGCAGCAGCGTCGACTGCACGAGGTCGAGCCGATCCTCGTCGGACACCGGGTAGCGCGCGAGCTGCCGCTCCACGTGCGGGCGGATGAGCCGCGTCAGCTCGTCGAGCGACTCCCTGTCGCCCTCCTTGGCCCTGCAGATCACCTCGGCGAGCGGGCCCACGCTCGCGGCGCCACGGCGAGCTGACGCAGGGCGCGACCCGACCGCGGCGGGCGGGGTGAGACCGCACGGCGCCAGAGGAGTCTCGGGCCTCGTGCTGGCGCTCGGAACATCGGTCGGAACGGCGGTCAGAGCCATGAGCCATCTCTCCGTCGAGGGCGCCGCGTGCGCTTCCGGCCCACGGGCCCGGTGGTGCGCTCCGATCAGCAAACGCCTTGCCACGGCAAGCTCAACGGACGTGCGCGCCGCGTGCGCACCGCGTGCTCAGCCGGTATAAGCGGGGCCAACATGTCCAGCGACGCTCCGCGATGGGACCCCTCCCGAGGGGGAGACCGCCATGTTCCGATGCCCGAGGTGGACCGCCCAGCGCCGGCCGCCGCGGCGCCGCCGCGCGCGCTCGCGCACCCGCTGCCCGCCGGCATGCGCGACCTCCTCCCCGAGGAGGCGCGGCGCCGCCGCGCGCTCGCCAAGCGCGTGCTCGACCACTTCGTCCTGTACGGCTACGAGCCTGTCGCGCTGCCGGCCTTCGAGTTCGCCGAGGTGCTCGAGCGCGGGCTCGGCACCCTCGACGCCGCCGACGTGCTGCGCTTCATCGAGCCCGAGTCCGGCGAGGTGGCGGCCCTCCGCCCCGACATGACCCCGCAGATCGCGCGGCTCGTGGCCACGCGGCTCGCCGACGCGCCCCGCCCGATCCGCCTCTGCTACGAGGGCACCGTCCTCCGCCGCCGCCAGGGCCGCGCGCGCCGCCACCGGCAGATCCCGCAGGCCGGCGTCGAGCTGTACGGCGTCGGCACGCTCGGCGGCGAGCTCGAGATCCTCCGCCTCGCCGCCTCCGCGGTGCGCGAGGCCGGCCTCGACCGGTTCGTCGTGGACCTCGGCCACGCGATGATCGCGCGCTCGCTGCTCGACGCGGTCCCGGCCGGGCTCGCGGCCGAGCTCTCGGAGGTGCTCGAGCTGAAGGACGCCTCGCGCCTCGCCGCCGTGCTCGCGAGCCCGCGCGCCACCGACGTCCCGCGCCGCATCGTCGAGGCCATCGCCGCGCTCCCGGACCTCGCGGGCGGCGGCGTGGGCGACCCGGACGGGGCCGCGGTCTTCGAGCGGGCGGGCCGCCTGCTCTCCGGCACGCCCGCCGAGGCGCCGCTCGCCGAGCTCCGCGCCCTCTGGGATGCGGCAAGGACGAGCCCCGAGCTCGGCCCGGCGCTCCGCGTCGACCTCGGCGAGCTGCGCGGCCTCGCCTACTACACGGGTGCAATTTTTCACGTGCTCGCCGAGGGCCCCGGGGAGGCGATCGCTGCGGGCGGGCGCTACGACATGCTGCTCTCGCGCTTCGGGCTGCCGATGCCGGCCGTCGGCTTCGGCCTGAACCTCGACGCCCTGGCCTGGGCGCGCGACGCGGCGGGCGCGGCGGACGAGCCGGCGCCGCGGGTGCTCCTTTCGGTGCCGCCCGAGCGGGCCGAGCGGCTCGCGGCGGCGCTGCGGGGGCTCGGCGTCCCGGCCGTGACGCACCCGCCGGACCAGGATCCCGAGGGGTACGCGCTGTCCTGGCGGTTCTCCCACCTGGTGCGCGAGCGGGACGGG
Organism: Sorangium sp. So ce1335; assembly: GCF_051521615.1. NCBI lineage: Bacteria > Pseudomonadati > Myxococcota > Polyangiales > Polyangiaceae > Sorangium > Sorangium sp. So ce1335. The sequence continues at coordinate 12,555,877 of NZ_CP150363.1, read as the reverse complement.
GCGATCGTCATCGAGGCGCCGCCCGGCTGCGGGCCGGCCGGGGTGACCGCCGTCTCGGCCACCCTCGAGGACGTCGCGGTCGCCCAGGCGATCGTGCTGAAGACGAGGGCGACCCCCCCGGGCGAGCAGTAGACGCTCGCTCGTCACGCGCGCCTGGGGTAAAGGCGAACGTGAACCCGGAAGAGCCGCTCGATGTGACGGGCGGGCACAGCACGGGCCACGTGACTCGGAGGAGCTTCGGAATGACCGCGATCGTGATCGTCGGCGCGCAGTGGGGCGACGAGGGCAAGGGGAAAGTCGTCGACCTTTACACGGAGAGCGCCGACCTCGTGGTGCGCTACGCCGGCGGACCCAACGCCGGACACACGCTGGTGGTGGGCGGGGAGAAGCTCATCGTACGGCTGATCCCGAGCGGCATCCTCCGCTCGAACGCCCGCTGCGTGATGGCGCAGGGCATGGTGGTCGACCCGGGCGTGCTCGTCTCGGAGATCGACGCGGTCGAGGCGCGGGGCTGCTCGACGCAGGGGCGGCTGTTCGTCTCGGATCGCGCGCACCTGATCCTGCCGTTCCACCCGCTCGTCGACTCGCTGCGCGAGGCGAGCGCGGCGGACGGGGTGCGGCTCGGGACGACGAAGCGCGGCATCGGGCCGTGCTACGAGGACAAGGCGTCGCGGCGCGGGGCGCGGCTCGGCGATCTGCGCGACATGAAGCGGCTCGCGCAGCTCGTGTCCCGCTCGATCGAGGCGTGGACGCCCACGCTGCGCGCGCTCGGCGGCGAGCCGCCGTCGCTCGACGCGATCCTCGACGAGCTCACGCCCCTGGCGAAGCGGATCACGCCGCTGCTCGCCGACACGTCGCAGCTCATCGACGGGGCGCTCCGCCGGGGCGAGCGCGTGCTCCTGGAGGGCGCGCAGGGGACGCTGCTCGACATCGACCACGGCACGTTCCCCTTCGTCACGTCGTCGTCGGCGATCGCGGGCGGCGCGTGCGTGGGGGCCGGGGTCGGCCCGACGCGCATCCGCCGGGTGCTCGGCCTCGCCAAGGCGTACTGCACGCGCGTGGGCGAGGGCCCGTTCCCGACGGAGCTCGGCGGCCCGCTCGGCGAGCGGCTGCGGTCGGTCGGCGGGGAGTACGGCTCGGTGACCGGCCGGCCGCGGCGGACCGGCTGGCTCGACCTGCCGGCGCTTCGCTACGCGGCCCGGGTGAACGGCCTCGACGGCATCGCGCTCACGAAGCTCGACGTGCTGACGGGCATGCCGGAGCTCAAGGTGTGCGTCGCCTACGAGACGCCGTCCGGGCGGACGCGGGAGTTTCCGATCGACGAGCTCGGGGTGGCGAAGCCGGTGCTCGAGCCGGTGACCGCGTGGAGCGAATCGATCGACAGCGCGCGCTCGATGACCGAGCTGCCCGCGGCGGCGCGGCAGTACGTGGAGCTCGTCGAGAAGGAGACCGGCGTGCCGGTGGACGTCGTCTCGGTCGGCGCGGATCGCGACGCGACGATCGTCCGGCGCAACGCCTTCGCGTGACGCGGCGGGCGCTCGCCCGCGATGACCTCGCGGGCCGGGCGCCGTCGCCGGGCTGGAGCGCAGCCCGGCCGGCACGGAGCGACGCGCGGCCGGCACGGAGCGACGCGCGGCCGCGCTCCGGTCGGGAAAGGCGCGGCTACGCTCCGGGCGGGGGGACGCTGGGGGCGCGCCCCAGGGCGACCTTCGCCAGGTTGCCGACGTAGAGCTGGAGGAGCTCGAACCGCGCCTGCACCTTCTCGAACGGGCTCGTACGGCCGAGGTCGTGGACCGACGCAGCCGTCCGGACGACCTCGTGCAGGCCCATCCGCAGCACCCCTCGCCCCCTCACGGACCCCCGCGGATCCGACCCTTCGTGGATCTGGAACTCGAGCGTCGTGTTCTCGTCCCATAGCCCGACCCCGGGGCGCGGGGTGAACACCTTCGCGCCGTGGAGCGTGTAGGGACGGCCGTCGCCCCCCTGGAACGGGAGCGTGTACCGGATCTGCCGCGACCGGCCGTCGCCATGGGGGACGAACAGGTTCCACACGCCGTTCGTGATGTCGGCCGCTCCCTTCGTGAGGCCGCCAACGACGACGGTCCCGGTGACGACGCCGACGTGGGCCGGATCCGCGACGAACTCGGCGATGTCCGGGATCCTGATCTCCAGGTCGCATTCCGCGCCCGAGCGGTGCCCGGTCACGGCCTCCCAGGAGCCGCCAAGGCGCTCGCGCAGCCCGAGGCCCAGCGCCGCCTTCACCGGGGGCGCCGTGCCCTCGGGCGGGATGGAGACCTGCGACAGCGCGTCCACGAACGGCTGGACGTCCTTGCGCTCCGGCGGCGACCAGTCGGGTTGCCCGGTCACGCGACGGACGATGCGCTCGATGTTCCGCTCCGCCACGGCGGCGATCGTGTGCGACGGGTTCACCCCCGTCGCGCTCGGCAGGACGGCCCCATCCATCACGAACAGACCGGGGTAGTTGAAGACCTCGCCGACGTCGCTCGTGACCCCTTCGGCCTCGCTCTTCGCCATGCGGCAGCCCCCGAGGCTGTGCACCGTCACCGGGAGCCGCGCATACCGCCAGAACGGGCTCGGCCCGTACGTGCCGCCGAGCTGGCCGACGAAGTCGTGAATGAAGCGCTCCTCGAGGCTGTACAGCTGGAGGTTATTGCACACGCTCCATTTCACGCACAGCGTCTGGTCCGAGAGCAGATCGAGCTGGCCGTTCGCCATGTCGCGCCCCATGGCGAGGAACACGGCCGACCGCGCCATGCGCGCGGGCACGGCGGGCGTCATGGGCCTGCTGTGCGCTCCGTCCGGCGCGATCGGCAACGATCTCACCGCCTCGCGCCGGTAGGTGTCCTGGATGTCCGGCGTCAGCGGGGGCTCGGCCCGCGTCCCCGCCGGCGCGGCCTCGTCCGTTTCGTTCGTGACGCGCGCGGGCGCCGACGCGGCCGCGCCGTGGTTCCACCCGTTCGTGAACGGCGGCGAGGAGCCCGGGAGCGCCGCCGTCAGCCACACCTGCTTCGGCGTGGCCAGCTTGACCAGCGACCAGAGGTGCTGTGAATAGCCGCCCTCCTCGAGCAGGAACCAGCCGCGGTCGTCGTCCTTCCGGCCATCGTAGAGGACGGCGGAGGTGATGGTGGGTCCCTTGTCGGGCGCCCACTCGTCCGCCACGTCGAACGCGAAGGCGAGGAGATCGCCGTTGCCCGAATAGCCCATCCCGAGCTGGGCGCTCACGCGCGGGAGCCCCCCGGCCGCGCGCGACCGGAGGAGGAGCTCCGTGGAGTTGACCGCCCCCGCGCAGACGAACACGTGATCCGCCTCGATCGATTGCCGCTCGCCGCGCGACCAGTCCACGATGTCGACGCGATAGCCCTCGCCGGGGCCGAGCGACCAGATCAGCTTGACCTCGCACTCGGTCCGCATCACGGCGCCGTGGCGCTCGGCGACGGCGAGGTAGTTGCGATCGAGCGAGTTCTTCGCCTTCGCGTCGCAGCCGATCACGCACTCGCCGCAGTAGGTGCAGCCCGCCTGAGGCACGCCGAACTTGTTGGGCCGAAGGCCGGGCGCGTCGCTGAAGTTGACGGCGATCGCCGGGTAGAAGAACTGGTCCTCGCGGCCCAGCCCCTCGGCCGCGTCGCGCATGCGGAGCGCCTTCAGGGGCACGCCTTGCGGCGACGACGTGATCGGCTTGATGTCGAGCATGTGGGCGACGAGGTCGTAGTAAGGGTCGAGCGCCTCGCGGCTGTACCCCTCCGGCCATCCCTCCGCGAACACCTCGGTCGGCGCGCGCAGGTGCACATTGGCATAGATCAGCGAGCCGCCGCCGTAGCCGGCCGCCTGCACGATCTGGATCTCGGAGACGAGCCGTACATCGAAGAGCCCGCGCGACGGGTCCCAGAGCCATGGATCGAGCACCGTGCGGGGCAAGCCCGAGCGAGCCCCGTCGTAGCGCCGCCCGCGCTCGAGCACCGTGACGTCGAACCCCGCCTGCGCCAGCCGGCAGGCGGCGACCGCGCCGCCGAACCCGCTCCCGATGACGATTGCACGCTTCTTCGCCATGGTTCACCTCAGAAGGGGCCGTACGCGACGATGTCGCGCCCGTACACGTCCCAGAGCTTGCCCAGGAACAGCCTGCCGAAGCGGAGGAGCGCCTCCCTGCGTTCGGCCGCCGTCTCTCCGTGGGCGCGGAATGTCGTGAGCTGCCGCATGAAATCGAGCAGGTGAATGCGGAGGATCCCGGACGCGACGACCTCCGCCGTGGGCTCCAGCGCGGCGGAGACGTGCCCGCGGTAGATGCGGGTGGTGAGCGTCGACGTGTCGTCCCAGAGATCGAGCCCGGGGTCGTCGCGGACGTCCTTGCGCCCGCTCAGCGTGAGCGCGCGGCCCCTGTCGTCACGGAAGAAGAGGCGATACAGCATGTGCTTGCCCGTGGGGTCCGGCGCGCCGTCCGTCCGCTGATCGAGGAGCAGGTTGAACGTCCCGCGCTCGATCGGGAGCGCGCCGCCGAACGCGTCGCAGACGACGTTCCCCTCGACCTTCGCCTCGTGCTCCGGCGATGTGACGAAGCGGTCCACGCCGTCGACCGTGATCGTGAGGCGGACTTCGAGCGGCGTGCCCTCACGCTTCCCCCGCGCGAGCGCGTCCCTGGGATCGAGGTCCCCGCGCGCGATATGGCCCTTCATGACCTCGCTGAACGAGAGGCCTGGAGACGTCCTTGGCGCGTCGACGTCGCGCGCGGGATCGCGGCCGGGCTTCCGCGGGACGCCGTTCGCGTCGCACCACGCGCGCGCCTCGCGCACGCCGAGGTGCACCGCCTCGGCGAGGCGGTCGGCGCTGAGCGCGAGCACGTAATGGACAGGGACCTCGGACCGGAGGATGCGCAGGCGGATCACGCGGTCGAACTCGCCGCGTTCGCCTCGCGCGATCGCCGCGTTGCTGTCCTCGATGCGGCGCACGATGCGACGGAAGTTGCTGTTGGCCGCCATCTCGATGATCTGGAAGTAATGGGCGATGAAGCCGTCGTTCCAGTCGCCGCGCTCGCTGACCGTCCAGATGACCCATATCTCGTCGGCGCCGCGCCGGATCGCCTCCTCCAGGTTGGCGTCGGTGCTGAAGACGGAGTCGACGTAGGTGTCGCCGCCGATGACGACCGGCGGGAACCACATGGGCAGCGAGATCGCGGCCATCAGGTGATCTTCGGTCATCACGGACGGGGGCAGCGCCTCGAGCGCGTGCTTCGTGAAATTGTAGACATTGAACGTGGCGTCGACGTGGCTCGCGCGGATCGCGCCGAAATCCAGCCGCCAGGCCTCCCGGATCGCCCTGCGGAAGCGATCGAGCGTCGCGATCGACTCCGCGCGAAGGGGCCTCATGTACTCCTCGAGGTTCAGGTCGAAGCCGAGGCTCGGGTCGAATCTCCGCCAGCTGTCCGCGATCTGCGAGCCGCTGAGCCCCTGGCAGAGCATGGCGAGGTTGAGGGTGCCGCCGCTGGCGCCGTCGACGTGATCGAAGGTGAGCCCTGCCTCGTCGAGCCACACCTCGAGCACCCCGGCCTGGAACGCCACCTTCATCCCGCCGCCGGCGAGGATCAGCGACCGCCTCGTGGGCCTCTCGTCTCGCGCGGCGCTCACTGGACCACCCCTTCCGCCCCGAGGATCGACGCGGGCGCATCCGCCTCGGCGCGGGGCGCCGGGGCGCTGTCCATCGCCGCGGCCGGCTCGGCCTCGGCGTCGGGGATCCTCGCGGCGAGCGCCGGCAGGACGACCCGCGGGAGCGGCGCCCTGCGGTCCCGGCCCGACTCGGAGGCGAACGCGAAGCTGCGCACCGAGCGCCACACATCGAGGAAGCGCTCGCGGTTGAAGCCGGAGCTGGACAGGAAGATGTCGTACCGCTTGTGGGCGGGGTTCACGACGTCCTCGTCCGGCGCGCCGGGCCCGCCGTGGTGCCCGATGATGTCCGCGTGATCCGCGTCGACGAAGACGCTGTCGTCCGGCGTGGGCCACACCATGGATACGCAGTTGACGATCCCGTCGTTGTGCGCGCGGTCGAGCGCCACGCTCCCCGCGGCGTCGAGCCTGCGGACCGAGCAGCCCGGTCCGAGCTCCTGTCCGGGCTCGCACGCGGTCCATCGGTGGAAGATCTTGAACAGGTCGTGTTCCGGCGTGCCCGGGAGTGGCTCGGCCCTCGTCACGATCGAGCGGAGGCGCACGTGCGCGTACGTCGTCCTGAAGAGCTCCTCCGCCTGGACGGAGTCGGCGGCGTGACGGGCCGGATCGAGGTCCGCGACGACGCCGAAGTCGTCCGAGGCGTCGTTCAGCCATTTCAGCGTGTCGAAGTAGACGCCCCTCGCACGCGCGCGCGCCAGGCCGTCCTGCTCGTCGCAGGCGCTGAACAGGCTCATCGTGTCGAGGATCGCGTGGACCCAGCCGGCCGACCACCCGAGCTGCTTGAGCGCGCTGGCCAGGAGGCGCGCGCCCGGCTGGCGAAGGGTGCGGCTCGTCTCGTAGAGCACCGTCACGAGCGCCTGGAGCTTGCCGGACCAGCCGCCGACGACGCGGGCCAGGTTCGAGCCGCGGTGCGGCGTGGACAGGAACTGGACGGAGCAGATGCTCCGGATGATCGCCTCCGCGGGGAACTTCTCGATCGGCTCGTTCCTCGCCGCGTGCTCGTGGAGGTACTTCATCATCCACCGGACATCCATCCCGCCGGTGGAGTGTCCGATGAAGTGGATATAGTCGCCGCGGTTCAGGCGGAGGATCCCCCGCTTGTACCGCTGCAGGAGCCAGTCCAGGAGGAGCTTCGCGCGCGTCTCGATGCGGGCCGTGGGCAGGTTCGGGAAGTAGTGGAGCGTGAGCGGCGCCTCGTACATGGCGCCCTTCCACCCCCGCAGCGCCTCGGTCACGCCATGGTAATAGTGCAATGAGCCCAGGGCATCGAAGCCCGCGAACCCGGGCACGAGGATGAAATGCGTCCTCGGCTCGTCCGTGCGAGTCATCACGTTCATGGAAGCGTCTCCTCCGCTCTGTGATCGCCCTACCGCGCGCGGGCGTGTGGGCGTGGACCGTTGTGGATGTAGCCGTTATCGACGAACGATGCGTGAGCGCGCCGAGCTGCCTGCTCGACGCTCACAAGGCGCTTGAATCCGAGCTCACGCTCGGCATTGGCCCCGTCGAGGCGCTGGCCGGGCGCGCGGGTCGCGCCGCGGGCCGGGGGCTGGCGTTCTGAGCGCGGCTCTCGACGAGCTCGTACATCCAGCGGATGTTGCTCTCCGCGCTCGTCCAGACGAGCCGCCCGCGATGCGACACGGGCAGCTTCTCGAGGTCCCACGGCGAGAGATCGACGAGCAGCACCGCCTCGTCCGCGGTGGCGCCGCGCCGGACGACCTCCTCCACAGAGGCCTTGAGCGACTCGAGGTAATCGGCGAAGCGCACGAGATCTCCGGCCCGGGCGATGGGGCCGTGGCCGGGCACGAAGGCCGCGGTGGGATGAGCGGCCGCGAGGCGGCGGATCGCCGCCGCGAGCCCGTCGATGTCGGCGCCCGTCGGGGAGAGGTCGAAGAAAGGGTAGTGCTCGTGAAAGACGAGGTCGCCCGTGGCGACGACGTCCGCGTCGGGGACGTGAACCCACAGGTCCCCGTGCGTGTGCGCGGCTCCCGGGTGCCCGACGCGGACCTTCCGCCCGCCCACGTCGAGCTCCGCGCCTTCCTCGCCGACGAGGACGACGGGCACCCCGTCGCGGTGCGATGCCCAGTACTTGCCGTCCTCGGCGTGCATCGAGGCGGGGACGGTGTGGTACGCGACGAGGGAGGCGCGAGGGTAGAGGGCGTTCCCCCGCGTGTGGTCGTAATGGTAATGGGTATTGACCACGGTCTTCACCGGCGCGGCGACGTGCTCCCTGATCCAGCGCCGCAGCATGTACGAGCCGGGGAAGAACTTCGTGTCGACGAGGAGCGACTCCCCGCGCCCCTGGACGACCAGCGAGTTGCCGCCGCCGCCGAAGACGGCGTGGACGCCCGGCCCGAGCTCGACGGCCGACTGGCGGACATGGGCGCGGTAGAACGCGAGGGCTGCCCCCGCGGGCGACGCCGCCTCGCGGAGCAAGGGGTGCGAGCGCGGAAGGAGCTCCGGGGCGAGCCGCCCGTGCTGCTTGTACACCGTCTCGAGGAGCCGCGCCCCCGCGAGCGACCGATCCTTGACGAACGTGAAGTGGGCAAGCCAGAAGTCGCGCATCGCCCGGAAGCTCGGCCCCATGGCCTGCTCCCAGGAGCCGAAGCGAGATCGGCCGTTGCCCGCGTCCTCCACGAGGTAGCTGTGGCGCGCATGGAAGCCTGGCAGGGCAGTGACTTCCCAGGTGACCTTCCTGCGTGGCTCGACCTCGACGACGTCCGCGACGGCCGGCATCACGTAGGGATAGAAGGGATGGATGGGACGGAAGCACCAGGTCAGCCGCTGACCGAGGGCGAGCCGTTCGTTATGCACCCAGAGGAAGCAGGGGTTCCAGCGCGGCCAGGCGCGCGCCTGGGTGAAGAACTCCCAGAGGACGTCGACGGGGATGTCGACCTCGATCGTGCCGGCGACGGGCAGCATGTCGCGCGAGTGCTGAAAGGCCGCGGTGTCGTGGGTCGTCATGGGATGATCTCCAGCGCTCGGCGTGCACGCGTCGGGCTGTGCACGAGGAGTGCACATCTCCCCTGACGCGTCACCCTTGATGGGAGAAGTGAGCGGGCAGGATGGCGCTGCGAGTGACCACCCCGAGCTCCCTTCCGACAGGTCCGACCGGACGGGTCGCTCGATGGCGAACCCTGTCGCTGTCGTCGTCGGTGTCCCAGGCATGTCCCGCGCCATCCGGGCTCAGCGCGCGTTCGGGGGCGGATCGACCGCTGGAGCGCGCTGGATGCAGCGATCGCGGTCGGGCCGCTCACGTTGCGAGTCGACCTCCGGTTGCGCAATCCCGCAGGAACTTGCGCAGCGCCCGGTGCTGCTGAGGAGGATGGAGGCGGGGTTCACCGGCCGGAGCCGCTACCGGTCGCAGGGGTGCTGCCGCCCTGCGTGCCGGTGCCGCTGCCCTTCGTGCCGGTCCCGCCCTGCGTGCCGGTCCCGCCGCTCGGCGGCGTCAGAGAGCTACCGCCGTGCGTACCTGAGCCGCCCGTCGCGCCGCCGCCCGGGGTGCCGCCCGTCGTTCCGCCCGTGCCGCCCGGAGTGCCGCCCGGAGTGCCGCCCGGGGTGCCGCCCGTCGTGCCGCCCGGGGTGCCGCCCGTCGTGCCGCCCGTGCCGCTGCCCGGGGTGCCGCCCGTGCCGCTGCGCGGGGTGCCGCTTCCCCATTCCTGCGTGCCGCCCTGGGTACCAGCCCCGCCCTGAGCGCCGCCTTCCGGCGTCCCCGTATCGCCGCCGGGCATCGCGCCTGTGCCGGGACTTCCGCTCTCAGGTGATCCCGTTCCCTCGGTGCCCGCGGGGGTCTCTCCGCCCGTCTGCCCGGCTCCGGGCGAGGTCGTCTGTTCGCCGCTCCTGCTCCCCCCGCAGGCCATGAGCGGCACCGCGGCCACGACTACCAGAAACATGCTTCTCATGTTGTGTCTCCCAGGTCGTCTTCGTTCGCGGCTCGTGCCGAGCCGCCGGCGATGCGGACGCGTCCGCGCGCACGAGGCCGGCCAGGGCCTGGCGTAGCGTCCCACGCTCGACATGCTGGGGCCGGCTCCGGCCCTCGGAATCGAGACGAGTCCGGAACGGCGCATCGGGCGACACCCGATGGAACACCGCTTCTCGCGGAGCAGACAGGCCTGCTGATGCCAGCGCTCACGGGCGCTCGTTGTCGATGAGTTATCCGCCGGCCCCGCAGCGAGCGAGTCGAAGCGTCGCGCGACGAGCCAGCCGCCGCCGCGGCGGACAGCGCCGGCTCCCATGCGGCTTGCCCGGCGCTTGCATGAGGGCACGAGCACCTGTGATCGCGGAGCACGCCGCGCGCCGGCCGCGGCCGCTTGCGCTCCGCGGCGCAGCAGAGGGGGTGAGGCATGCGCGAGAGATTCCGGAACGCGGTCGTCGTCATCACGGGCGCTTCGAGCGGCATCGGCCGCGCGACAGCGCTGGAGTTCGCCAGCCGCGGGGCCGCGGTGACGCTGACGGCCAGGCGCGAGCAACCGCTGCGCGATCTCGCCGCCGAATGCGAGAAGGCCGGGGGCAAGGCCCTCGTCGTGCTCGCCGACGTGACGAACGAGGCCGCAGTCCTGGAGGTCGCGCGCCGCACCACCGAGGCGTTCGGCCGGATCGATGTGTGGGTCAACAACGCGGCGGTGACGCTCTTCGGGCTGTTCGAGCAGACGCCCTCCGAGCCCTACCGGCGCGTCATCGAGACAAACCTGTTCGGCTACGTCCACGGCGCCCGCGCCGCGCTGGCGCAGTTCCGGCGGCAAGGTCACGGCGTGCTCATCAATGTCGCGTCGATGGTGGCGAGGCTCTCGGAGCCCTACGTCAGCGCGTACGTGGCCTCGAAACATGCGATCCGCGGTCTCTCCCAGAGCCTGCGGCAGGAGCTCGAGGTGCTCCGGGCCCGCCATATCCATGTCTCCACCGTCATGCCGGCGACGATCGACACACCGTTCTTCCAGCACGCCGGCAACTACACGGGGCGCACGCCAAGGGCCATGCCTCCGGTATATCCGCCGGAGCGCGTGGCGCGCGCCATCGTTCGTCTGGCACGGACACCCCGGCGGGAGGTGTTCGTGGGCAACGCGGCACGGCAACTTGCTCTGCTGTCGTTCCTGGCGCCCGGCCTCGCCGAGCGCCTGCTCGCGCGGAGCGTCGACAGGCTCCACCTGCAGCACGACCGGACAGCGTACGCGACGAACGGCAACCTGTTCACGCCCCTGCCAGAAGGGACCACCGCGAGCGGCGGATGGAAGCCGCGCGGGAAGAAGCGGGCGCTGCGCGCCGCGGTCGTCGGACTGGCTGCCCTCGCGCCCGCCGTGCTGGGACTGCTGTGGCTCCGCCCGAGGCTCCTCGCGGCGCGGTGACGGCGCTCTGCGCAAGCCGCACGTCACCCTCGTCTGGGACCATGATCCGCCTGTCGCAAAAAGACACACTCGCCGCGTCGGCCGCGGTGCGCGGCCACGGCTGGGCTCGCGGAGTCCATGAAATCTGCTCTGGCCTCGGTTGCGACGCGGGGCGCCGGCTCTAGAACAACGACCACGTTGATCGAGCGAGAAATGAACCGCCAAGACGCCGAGGCCCCCAGGGAGAAGCCAGAGTCCTGGCGTCCTCGGCGTCCTGGCGGTTCGACGTCCTGCTCGTTTCAGGCGGGCTCAACCCGCTTGTCGCTGTAGGTGGGTCGGAGGAGACGTTGAGGGGAGCATGAGAGAGCGAAAGAAGCTTGCAGGGAAGCGGATCGCGGCGCTCGTGGCGGACGGGTTCGAGCAGATCGAGCTGACCGTGCCGATGAAGGCGCTCCGCGCCGCGGGCGCCGAGGTGGACGTCGTCTCGCTCCGCCACGGCAAGATCCGCGGCATGAACCTCCACGAGCCGGGCGGGAGGGTGCGCGTGGACAGGACCGTCGGCGAGGCGGATCCGGCCGAATACGATGGGCTCCTCTTGCCAGGAGGGTTCATCAGCCCGGATCTGCTCCGGCAGAGCGAGGAAGCGCGCCAGTTCGTGCGCGCCTTCGACGCGCTCCGCAAGCCGATCGCGACCATCTGCCACGGCCCCTGGGTGCTCGCGTCGGCGGAGCTCGTGAGCGGGCGACAGCTCGCGTCCTGGCCTGGCATCCGCGACGACGTCGTGCACGCCGGCGGCGTCTGGCGCGACGAGGAGGTGGTGCGGGACGGCAACTGGCTGTCGAGCCGCGGGCCGCAGGATCTGCCGGCGTTCGTGCGGGAGATGGTCGATCTGTTCACCGAGACGGCGCCGATCCACGCGGCCGTGGCGTCGCCGCTCGCCGCCCAGTCGGCGCCGGCGCGAACGTCGCCGCCGCTGGCGGCGCTCAGCGCGACGGCGTTCCTGCCGTCGCCGTCCACGGGGCGGCGGATCCTCGGCGGGGTGGCCACGCTGGCGGTGGGTGGGCTCGCGGTGATGGCGTTGCGGCGGGCGGTCGCGTAAGGGCCCCGGGGTTCAGCGGCGCCTCGAAGATCCACGTCTGGACGTATCTGCGGGAAGAGCGCGGCTGTTCAGCCCGACCCGAACGGCACACGACCGTGTGTCGCTCAACACATCGAAGCGACCGCGGGGCGCTCACGCGTGGGCCGTGCGGAGAAGTTCGCTTCTTCGCCGACGGAGTTCGACTAGTATGTCCATCCCATGGCCGAGAGTAGCTATGTCTTCGCTGGTTCGGAACGTGCGCGAGAGCTCGAGCGCCTGCGGCGGATCGAGGGCTTCTTCGACCCCGGCAGCCGGCGCCTCCTCAAGGCGGCCGGGATGGGTCCGGGCTGGAGCTGCCTCGAAGTAGGAGCCGGCGCCGGGTCGATCGCCTCCTGGATGGCAGAGCGCGTCGGCCACGAGGGCGAGGTGGTCGCGGTCGACCGCGACGTGGGATTCCTGGACGCCGCTCGGCTGCCCGGCGTACGGATCATTGAGGGCGATATCCGCCAGCTCGACTTCCACGCAGCCCGGTTCGACCTGGTGCACGCCCGCTACGTGCTCATCCACAACGCGGATTTCCAGGTGATCCTCGACGCGATGCTGGCGGCGCTGAAGCCCGGCGGCCACCTGGTCCTCGAAGAGCCCGACTTCACCGCGGCGAGGGGCGCCTCCGGCGCGGATATCGACGCCTTCAACCGGGTCAACCAGTCGATCCTCGCGATGTACGAGGCCGGCGGCATGGACCCGGGCCTGGGCTTGCGGCTGCCCGCGATCCTCATGGCGCGCGGGCTCGCCATCGAGGCCGTCGAGAACGAGGTGCCGCTGTGCCCGGGCGGGCATCCGCTGTCCGAGATCATGAGCCTGTCGGCCGTTCAGCTCCAGGACAGGTATCTCGCGACCGGGCAGATCAGCGAGGAAGATCTCTCCGGCTACGCCCGGTTCGCGTCCGATCCCTCGGCGTGGGGCATTTACTACGGCAGCGTCGGCGTCCTGGCCCGCAAGCCGGCCAGAACCGCGGACTGACGCGCCGCCCGCGCCCGGGTCGCCGGGCGCCGATACCCCTGCCTCGGCCCCGTCCTCCAGCAAAGCGACGGTATCCATCCTGCCGCCTCCGTCGCGCGCGCACACGGCGAGCGCGCCGCACCTGCGGGCGCGCCGCCCCCTCGCCCGGCCAGCCCTCCCCCGAGGGCGCCGGCGCCGCCGCCCGGGCGCGCGCGCGTCCGTTCACCGACGCCGGGATGTGGCACCTGCGCGCCGGTGCGTCGCGCGGCGCGGAGGGTTCAACCGATCCTGTGCGGTGGTGAGCATTGGTTATTTGATGAGATCGCGCTTGCGTCTCCCGGCGCCGGTTCAAGATACATGGCGGGGCGGGCCAGGCATCACCGCCAAGCGCTTCAGCGCCGGACCCGCTTCCGTCAATGACATGGGGGGATTATGAGCATTCGAATCGATTCTCTTCGTTTTGCATGGTTGACAGCCCTGGCGCTCGCGGGAGCCAGCGCCTGCTCCGTCGCGGCGGAAGACGGTGTTCTGGCGTCGGCGGACGAGGACGAGGCGGTCCAGTCGACCTCACAGGCCTTCACGCTCTCGATGCCTGAGCTCGCAGCGGTGCTCGCGGCCTTCGACGCGGCCGAGCTCAACGCGGCGCAGCTCGCGTTGAGCCGCGCGAGTGACCCGCACGTCCTCGAGTTCGCTCAGGAGCTGCTCGAGCATCACACCCTATCGAGCCAGCGGCTCCTGGCCGCGGTCGGGCAGACCGGCGTGAGGCCGCTGGACAACCAGATCAGCCTGGCGCTGGCGGAGCAGGGCGCGGCGGATCAGCAGACGCTCGAAGGCCTCACCGGGCAGCTCTTCGACTGGGGGTTCGTTGACCTGCAGATCCACCGGCACCGGGAGTACCTCGCCCATCTCCAGGAGCAGATCTCCGTCGTCGGGCCCGAGCTGCACCCGGGGATCTCCCACCTCGTTCCCGAGGTCCGGAACGCCACGTCGCGGCACCTCGCGCACGCCACGTCGCTCCCCGCGATGATCGGCAGCCCGTACGTCCGGGATTACGGCCCGCTGCCCGGCGCACCCTATTACGGCTATGGCACGCCCTATCACGGCGGTTACGGCACCGTCATCCCTGGCCCGAACGGGCCCTACTCGCCGGCTCGCCCCTCGTACCCCTATTACGGGTATCCCGGGCGCAGCGGGTCGTTCGGCTCAGGCGCTCCGGACCCGTACGCGCCGTTCGGAGGCCGTCGCCCGTGAGCCTGGCCAGGTAAACGGCGGGCGGCGCGCTCGCCCGCACCGCGGCGCCTGAAACAGCCCGCGCCGCGGCGCCTGCGCTCGATGGAGCACGGGCGCCGCGGCGCTCCCACCTCGTGCGCGAGAGCATCCGTGACGCCCACAGGCGACGCCGGCGGTAGACGGCGCGGCGCGCTACAGCCGGCGCCGCGCGCGGCCGCGATCCGGGATGACGCCGTGGATCTCCGCCTCGCTGAAGCCAGCCGCCTTGTAGAGGCGCTTCAGGTGCACGAGCTCGATGTGCGCGCTCTTCGCCACCGCGGCGCGGATCCGATCCAGCACGCTGAGCCGCTCGAGCGGGAGCCGGGTCGCCTCGACCGTCGAGCGCAGCGCTGCGGCGGCGGACTTCACCTCGGCCGCCGCCGCCTGCGCCTTGTCCAGGCTGAGCTTCGGGTGGATCCCCGAGCCGAGGAGCTGCGCGAGCACCTCCAGCCGATCCGGCTGCCCGGTGATGTCGCCGTCCTCGTGGTCGGCGAAATAGGCCATGCCGCCGGGGAACAGGATCGACAGCGCGGGATCGGCGGTGGGGCGCCCGACGGCGCTCCAGACGTCGTCGGCCACCTTGCTGAGCGCGTCGTCGGCGCGCGCGGACTCGGCCTCGACCTTGGCGAGCAGCGGCTCCGCCTCGGAGCGCGCGGCGTTGCGCTGCGCCTCCACGCCGTCGAAGAGCGTCAACACGGGCACGAGCCGCTGCTCGGCGAGCTCCCGAAGGGGCCCTCCCTTCGCAGAAGCGCTCTGGAGCGTCGCGCGCACGTCACCGATGATGTCGTCCGCTGGCGCATCCTTGCGAATCACCTCGCCCATGATGTCGATCCTCCTCTGGCCTCACGAGGCTCCAAGGCTGCGGAGTCCGGCGATACACGACCCGCGAACGCCCCCCGTCGGCGCTGTCACCTCGGGCACCATAACGGAGCATCGACCGCGCGATCAACCGGATCGCAGCCCCGCGCCTCCGGCCGGGCGTGAGCCTCCGGAGCGCGTCGCTGGTACACTCGCCGCGTGCACCTCGGCTCGCTCTTGCTCCCGGCCCTGCTCGCTCTCCCGCTCGCCGCGCACGCCGGACAGAGCAGCGGCGATCTGGTCGCCGCCGCCGCGGCGGCAGGGCGGCCGCCCGAGTGCTCGGCGCGCACGAGCCGCGCGATCGCCCGGGGCCCCACCGTCTGGGAGAGGGCGCGCGCGCCGGAGCTCCCGCGTTACTGCGACCTCCTCGCGCGCGGTCAGGCGCAGCTCGGCAGCAGCCCCGAGGCGGCGCGCGAATCGGCGCGCGTCGCGGACCAGATCCTCCCGGGGCACGCCGCGCCGCAGGTCCTCCTCGCGCGCGCCGCCCTCGCGCTCGGCTCGCCCGAGGACGCCGCGCGCGCGTTCGACCGCGCGCGGCACATCGACCCCCGCAGCGTCGAGGACCCGCACACATTGCACGACCTCGCCCGGTCGCTCGCCCGCACCGGCAAGCGCGACGAGGCGCTCGCGATGTACCGCGCGCTCGTCCCGCGGATCGACCTGCTCGGCACCCCGGATCAGCGCGCGCTCGTGCTGCTCGAGGCAGCGCACCTGTCGATGGCCGCCGCGGGCGCAGCGGCGTCGGCCGCCGGCGCGGCTGCGTCGGCCGCCGGCGCGGCCGCGTCAGCCGCCGGCGCGGGCTCGGCCGGGGCGCCACCCGCCGGCGCGCGCGGAGAGGCCAGCCGTGCCGATCTCGACGAGGCGATCGCCTACCTGCGCGAGGCGCGCCAGCGCGCGCAGTCGCAGCTCGCCCGCGACGTCACGCTGTCGCTCGCGCTCGCGCTCGACCGCGCCGGCGACCGCGCCCAGGCCGACGCCGCGCTCGAGGGCGAGGTCGCCGGGGCCGCTCCCCAGGCGATGCGCGCGCGCGGGGCCGATCCGCGCGCCGGAGCGGCGGCGCGCGAGCACGCCGACGACGACCTCGCCAGCGCGGCGGCGCGCCTGCGCTCCGTCGACTACCTCGCGGTCCCGGAGGACAGGCTCGCCCTGGAGGCGCTCGCACTCGAGCGGACCTCGGAGGCGGCGGCGATGGCGCGCTGGGAGGCCTACCTGTCGGGCGCCGGTGGCAAGGGACCGTGGGCCGCGGCGGCGCGCGCGCGCCTCGACGCGCTCCGGAAGGGCGCCGGCGCCGGAGGCCACCGGCCGGCGCGCGCGGCCGGCTCGACCGCGGGGCCGGGCGCGCGCGCGCCGCGGGAGCGCGTCGCGCCCGGGCCGAAGGCAGGAGGGGCGCCGTGAGCCGGCGATCGCCCCTGGCCGGCGCCACGGCGCTCGTGTCGCTCGCGCTCGCGGCGATGGGCGCGCCCGGCCCCGCCGCCGCGGCGCCGACCGTCTGGTCCCGCGCGCTGGACCCGGCGGCCGACGAGCGCGCGGCGCTCATCGCCCAGGCGGACGGGCTCCTCCTCCGGTACGACCGGCTCCGGCGCAGCCCGCTCCTGGAGCGCGTCGAGGAGATCGGCCCGCTCTGGCTTCGCGAGGCGCGCACCCTGTACGAGCGCGCCGGCGCGGCGACCTCGCGCGACCCGTCGGTGCGGCTGCGCTACGCCGACATCCTCGAGCACCTCGGCGACGTGGAGGGCGCCGCCGCGACGCTCGAGGGGCTCCTGCGCCTCCATCCGCCGGCGCCTTTCCGGGCCGACGCGTCGCACGCGCTCGCCGTCTGCTACGCGCGGCTCGGCAGGTACACGGACGAGATCAAGGCGTATGACGAGGCGCTCGCCCTCGAGCCCCACGCCGCGTCGCGGGCCCTCCTGCTGGCCAACCAGGCGGAGGCCTACATGGCGCTCGGCGACATCACCGCCGCGGTCGAGGGGTACCGGGCCGCGCTGGCGACGCTCGGCTCGCTCGACATGTTCCGGTACGGCGTGACGACGCTCTGGGGGCTCGCGGTGGCGCTCGACCGGTCGGGCGACCTGGAGGGCGCCCTCGAGCACATCCGGCTCGCGAGGACCTACGATCGGAGCGACCAGCAGATCAACGGATCAGGCTGGTTCTACGTGCCTGCCCACGACGACGCCTGGTACGCAGCGCTCGGCCGCTGGGCGGCTGCGCGGAGCGCCGAGCTCGGCGCCGCGCGCGCGGAGGCGTACCTGCAGGCCGTGGCTGCGTGGGAGTCGTACATCGCGCGCGCGCCCGCGAACGACCACTGGCTGCCGCTGGCGAAGGCGCGCCGCGCGCAGTGCGAGAGGGAGCGGGAGCAGACGATGAAGCGCCTGCGGAAGCCCGCGGCCGCGGCGCCCGGGCGGCGCTGAGCGCAGCGCGCCGGCGCTCGCCCCGCGTGCTGGGCAGCCTCACATCCCTTCCGGTTGCCCCCGCAGCGCGCTCCGGTCGCGCCCGGATTGCGCTCGGTTCGCGCCCGGATCGCGCTCGGTTCGCGCCCGGATTGCGCGGCAGCGCGGGCGGCGATGCCCCCCTTTACGAGCCAGCCCGGCGGGGTCACCTTACCGATCGTTGCCGCTCTCGCGCGCGAGGGCGGCGCCGGCCAGCTCACCACGAACGGAGATCCGTCGAGATGCGCGACTCGGTTTTCAATGAGACCGTGCTCTGGTCCGGACGTCCCAAGGTCGTCGCGACGCCGCTCCTCTACGTCGTGGCCGCGGCGGTCTGCGGCGTGACCTCCGCGATCAGCACGGCGTCGGCCATCGTCGTGACCAGGGCGCTCGGCGCGTCGCCGACCCAGCTCCTCGCGTTCGCGGCCTGGATGGCGAGCCTCGCGGTCGCGTTCAGCTACCTGCCCCGCTGGTGGCGCTCGGAGCTCGAGTACATGCTCACCGACATGCACATCGTGGTGCAGCGCGGGAAGCTCCGGCGCTCGATCGAGCGGCGGTCGATCAGCTACGCGCGCATCCACTGGCACCCGAAGCACCCGGGCGTCGGCGACCTCGAGCTCGTGAGGGCGGTGCCGACCGGCGCCCTCCGGCGGCGGCTGTCGATCGTACTGAACGGCGTCGTCGCCCCGGATCGCGTCTGGGCGATCCTGCGGGGCGTGGTGCCGTCGGCGCCAGCGGGCGACGGTCACCGGCTGCTGTCGCAGCGCCTCGACGAGGGCGAGCGGGTGCTCTGGTCGGCGCACCCGGCCGACGGCTGGCACAAGTGGCTCCCGAGCGGCCTTCGCGGCGTCGTCTCCGTGCTGCTCGGCGTGCTCCTCGGGGGCTTCGCGGTCGTCACGGCGGTGCACGCGGTGCGGAGCATCCGGATCGTGACCGCGGCGGGCATGGATCCGCAGAGCGTGTCGTTCGTGGCGCTCGTCGCGTCGCTGTCGCTCACGATCGTGCTGCTCGTCGCCGCGGGGGCGGCGATGCTCTACGTGTCGGTGGTGCGCCCCGCCCGGCTCGCGGCGCGCACGCGGTACCTCATCACCGACCGGCGCGTGCTCATCCAGCGCGGCGACGAGGAGCTGCACCTCGATCGCTCGCGCATCGTCGACGTGATCGACGCGCCGGGCGCCGGGGGCCTCCGGGACGTGTTCCTCGTGCTCGACGGCCCCCGGGCGCGCGCCGTCGCCGCGAGCGGCGCCTTCGGCGAGGCCTCGGGCGCCGGGCTTCAGCCGGTGCTGCACCGGGTCGCGGACGTCGACTCGGTGCGCCAGATCCTGCGACCGGCGTAGCGCGAGCGCCCCTGGCGCGCATCGCGGGGTTGCTGGGTCGGCGCTTCGCGCCAGGCGTTCGAGGAGCCGCCGCCGCTGGGTGAGCCGGCCGATGCGACGGCGGATGGGACTCCGCCGGAGGTGCGGTCGACGCTGCGGAAGGCGGAGGCGGCTCTGGTGGCGACGGAGGCGCCCCTGATCTCGACGGAGACGACTCTGGCCTCGGCGAAGGCGGCTCTGGCCTCGGCGGAGACGACTCTGACCTCGGCGGAGACGACCCTGACCTCGACGGAGACGACCCTGACCTCAGCGGAGACGACTCTGACCTCGGCGGAGACGACTCTGGCTTCGGCGGAGACGACTCCGAAAAATCAAGGACTGGACGCGCACTTACATCGCTTCGCCTGGCCCGCGCGTGCCCGTCTGCCCCCTGCTCCCGGGCCCGGTGATAAGGCAGACAGCGTCATGTAGGAGCACCTGCTGACGAAAAGACGATGAGCGGAAGACGGAAGAGGGGAGACGGCGACGGGGCCCGGGGGGGCTCCTCACCTGCGGGAGACGCGCGCCTCGAGGTCTCTCACGCGCGCCTCCAGCTCGCGCACGCGCGCCTCGGCGGCGGCGCGGGCGCGCTGCTCCGCGACGCGGGCGCGCTGCTCCTGGGCGCGCGCCTCGCCCTCGGCGCGGAGGGCCTCCTCCTCGGCGGGCACGAGATCCGTCGCGCGCGAGCTCCGCGCGACGCGCAGCGTCGGGTGCGGGCCGTCCTTCAGCACGACCAGGTGCGCGTCGAGCGCCTCGATCCAGAGAGGATCGGCGCCGGCGTGGACGCGCAGGTACGTGCCGTCCGGGTCGCGCCGGTAGAGCTGGAGCGGCACGCGCTCCTCCGCGAGCGGCGCGCGCGCGGCGGCGGCCTCGGGATCGAAGAGCAGGAGCTCGGGGCAGCCGAGCTGCCAGTACTTGGCCGGCGCCTCCTCGTAGACGCGACGCCAGTCGCCCGCGACGATCTCCAGCGCGAACCGCGGCGGGCGATGGTTCGGCAGCCACGTCTGCCACTGCCGCGGGAGCGGCGGCAACGGGCGGTGATCGAGCACGTAGAGGTCGGGCAGGACGCGCACGAGCGGCTCGCCCCGCACCCACGCGAACGCGTGGTCGGCGCCGGCGTACCAGTCGGCCCAGCCGCGCTCGCGCGCGAGCTGCGAGAGCACCGAGAGCAGGAGGCGGACGATGCCGGAGCGCTCGGCCTTGCCGGGGCGCTCCGCGTCGTCGGGCAGGTACCAGCCGGACCAGTCGATCGCGGCGCTGGCCTCCTCCGGCGACAGATCGCGGAGCACGAGCGCGCGGGGCGGCCGCCGGGGGTTGAGCGGGAGCCCGAAGCGATTCACCGATGCCACGCGCTCACGCTAGCACCCCGGCCGAGCCCGCGGTCAGGCGGCGACGCGGCGATGCGGCGACGCACGACGATCCCGCCCGGTGTCGAGGCGTCATGACCCGGCGAGGCGCTTGACGGCGCAAAGCTTCCGTGTCTTCCTATCTGCTCACAACTTTCTTCACATCATTCACGGCGTCAGCGGCACCAGCGTCGCGCTGAGCGCTCTCGCGATCCGCTGCTGGCCGCCTGGAGCCCGGCGAGACGACTCCGCACCACGGCGGCCACGCGACACCGCGTCAGCCCGGTCTGGGGCACATCGATCTCGCGTCCGGAAGAAGGAACGCCGGCCGCGGCCTCGAGATCCCGCCCTCGGGCGACGGCGTCCGCGCTGATCGGGCCGGAGCGAGCCCTGGGCGCGCGCACGGAGGAACCTTCATGAGCACCTTGCAACAACGGATCGGGACTCTGGTCATCGGCTCTCTGTGCGCTGTCGCCTGCTCGGCGACCGCGGGCCCCTCGTCCCCCCAGGGGCAGGGCACCGGCGGCTCGGGCGGGCTCCCGGACGACATCGGCGCGGGGACGGGAGACATCTTCGGCGTCGGCAGCGGCGTCCCCGTCGAGCCGCCCCCCTGCGAGGTCTGCGAAGATTTTCCGGCGACGCCCGTGTTCGACGAGAGCGGGACGCCGCCGCCGGCGAACGCGCCCGAGCTGTTCGGCGAGCCGGGCAGCGGCGCGCAGGGCGGCCCGTGCCTCGTCGAGCCGGAGATCGGGGCGCTCTTCCCGAACAACTGGCTTCGACCGAGGTTCCGGTGGACCGCGCCGCAGGGACAGGACCTGTTCGAGATCCGCGTGCACGCCGATCGGGAGAAGAACGACCTTGTCGTCTACACGACGAACAGGGAATGGAAGATGCCAAAGGACATGTGGGAGAAGCTCGCTGCCCACGTCCGCGACGAGCCGATCACGATCACGGTCCGCTCCGTGTCGACGAGCGCGCCGGGCGCGCCGCTGCTTGGCAGCTCCGGGCCCATCACCATCGCGCCGGCCCCGGCCGGCGGCAGCATGGTGTACTGGGCGGCGATCGGCGAGGGGCCCGCGGACGCGTGGCTCGCGGGGTTCGGCGTGGGCGAGGAGGGGGTCGTCGACGCGCTCCGCGTCGACCAGGTCCAGCAGGGCGGCCGGCGCGACGAGAACGGCAACGTGCGCGGCGACGGCCAGGTGCGCTGCATCGGGTGCCACACGTCGACGCCCGACGGCGAGGCCGTCATGTTCATGGATCACTGGCCCTGGGACCTCGCCATCGCGTCCGTGAAGGAAGACTCGGTCGGCGCCGTCCCCGCCTACGTGACGCCGGGCGGTTCGGAGGCGATGAACCAGGCCTGGCTCGGGCCGCCCAAGATGTCGCCCGCGCACTTCGCGCCCGGGGACCGGATCTTCATCACCTCCTATGGCCGGCACAACGGCAGCGTCTGGGATGGCCAGTCGCACACGAGCATGCCGAACGCGCGCCTCGCGTGGTTCGACCTCGAGGCGTCAGCGCCGGCCTATCCCGAGTCGACGAACGCCACGACGGCGAAGAGCGAGATGGCCGCCGCGGAGGGCGCGGCGTTCGGGTTCATCGCGCGCGACGGCGACACGCGCGGGGCGATGATGCCGGACTGGAGCAACGACGGCACGACCATCGTGTACGTGTCGACCGACGCCGGCAAGGACGGGCGGCTCGCCGCCGGCGCCGGCGATCTCTACACGGTGCCCTACAACAACAAGCAGGGCGGCGCGGCCACGCCCCTCGAGGGCGCCGCGGAGCCGAATTTCAACGAGTATTACCCGGCCTTCTCGCCCGACGACCGGCTCATCGCGTTCAACCGGACGCCGGGCCCGGGGGAGATGTATTACAACCCCGACTCCGACATCCACGTCGTGCCCGCGGCCGGCGGCGCGGCGACGCGGCTCGCGGCCAACGACCCGCCCGCGTGCCTCGGCGTCACGAGCCCGGGAATCCACAACAGCTGGCCTCAGTGGTCGCCCGAGGCCACCACCGTGGACGGCAAGACCTATTACTGGGTCATCTTCTCGTCGTCGCGCGACGGCTACACCCTCCAGAAGGACCCGGGCAAGAAGGCCTCGCAGCTCTACGTGACCGGCGTTGTCGTCGAGGGGACGACCGTGCACACGTACCCGGCGATCTACCTCTGGAACCAGGACGCGGGCACAAGCAACCACACGCCCGCATGGGACGTGTTCAAGATCCCGCCCGCGCCCGTGCCCCTCTGAGGCCGCGCGGGGCCGCCAGGCCGGGAGCGCCCCGCGATCCCGCGGACAGGCACGCGCGCACCGGGTGTGCTGTCCTGGATCCATGGATGTCCACAGCATCGCGCGCCGACGGAGGTATCCAGTGATACCACCTGCATGGCACACCTGTGCCAGGTGCTCCTGGCCGGTGCAGGGGATGTCGTGCTCCTGCGGCGGCGCGGGGCCCAGCGTGCGGTGAACCGCGGAAAACCTGCGGAGCGGACGGCTGGCGCGGGGCTTGCCGAGATGCCCGGCACCATGCGAACACACCGCGCCCTTTCCTCCCTCTGGCTTCTCCTTGCAACAGGCCTCCTCGCCGCCGGATGCGACCCGGAGTCACCGACGGACGGCTCGCAGAACGGGTCGCAGAGCGCGGCGCTCCAGCGCGCGCAGTCCTGCGAGGACCTCGAGACGCTGCTGAAGCGGGACGCGCTCAGCAAGATGAACGCGCAGATCGACGCCATGATCGCGAGCTACTCCGTGTACGGAGAGATCCGCGGCGGCGGCGGCGTCATCGGCGTCCCTGGCAGCGTCGACACGCCCACCCAGGGCGCGGATCCGAGCGCGCCCTCTCCGGCGCCGCCCGGCGGCGAAGGCGCGGGCGCCGCGGACGACGGCAACGGCGCCCCGACCCACTCCGAGACGAACACCCAGGTCGCGGGCGTCGACGAGGCGGATATCGTCAAGACCGACGGCAACAACCTCTACGTGCTTCACGGCCAGAGCTTCTACACGTTGGCCGCGTGGCCGGCCTCGTCGCTCGCGGTGGGCAGCTCGCTCGCGATCGAGGGGCAGCCGCGCGAGATGTTCGTGGCGGACGACAAGGTCGTCGTGTACTCGGATGTCAACGGGGCGTCGATCTACGAACGAGCGGGCGTCGAGCCGCGGCCGGTTTACTACGACTACATGCTCGTCGACAGCATGGTCGGCGGCGGCGTCGCCCGGCCCGTCCCCGGGGGCGGAGGGGTGCCGGACGAGGCGCCGGAAGCCCCCGCGAGCGGCGGTGGCGACACGCCCATGGCGCCGTCCGGCGGCGACAGGCCGGCGCCGCCGGACGGCGGCGCGGACGACCCCGAGGCGCCCGCGAGCGACGGCGAGCCGAGCGACCCCGACGCGCCGGCGAGCGACGGCGAGCCGAGCGACCCCGGTGCGCCGGAGGACAACCCGCCCCCCGTCGGCGAGCCGGTGCCCGGAGATCCCGCGGGGCCCTGGGTCTACGCCCCGCTGACGAAGCTCACCGTCCTCAGCCTCGCGGGCGGCGCCCCCAGCGTGGTCAAGGAGCTCTACTTCGAGGGGAGCTACACCTCGGCGCGGCGCGCCGGCGAGAACGTCCGCACGGTGCTGAACGGCGGCGCCCACGGCCCGGCGCTCGCCTACTGGCCCGAGAGCCTCGTCGAGTATCCCGAGACCGCCGAGGCGTGGGCCGCGGCGTTCGAAGAGCTCCGCGCCGAGAACACGGCGATCATCGAGGCCGCGCCGCTGTCGACGTGGCTGCCGTACCGCTTCGAGAAAGAGGGGGAGACGGTCACGGAGCTCGGCGCGAGCTGCGCGGACTTCTACGTTCCGGGGGCGGGCACGACGTCGTACGGCCTCACGCAGATCGAGGCGATCGACCTCGGCGATCTCGACGAGGCGCCGGCGTCGACGTCGATCATCGGCGCGACCGACACCGTGTACTCGAGCCACGACGCGCTCTATGTCGCCGCGCGGGGCTGGCAGGAGCCGGCGTCGCCGGGCGCGCCCGGCGAGGCGTTCGTGATCAGCGATGTCACGCACCTGCACAAGTTCGATCTGACCGCCGATCCGAGCCAGCCCAGGTACGTCGCGTCGGGCTCGGTGCCCGGCCACATCCTCAACCAGTTCTCGCTCGATGAGCACAACGGCAAGCTCCGCGTCGCGACGACCGCGATGGTGCAGGCGGAGCCCAGGTGGACGACGAGCAACAGCGTGTTCGTCCTCGAGGCGCAAGGCGCCGAGCTCGCGCGCGTCGGCGCCGTCACCGACCTGGCGCCCGGCGAGCAGATCCGCTCGGCCAGGTTCTTCGGGGATCGCGGCTATGTCGTGACGTTCCTCCAGGTCGACCCGCTGTTCGTGCTCGACCTCTCCGACCCGGCGGCGCCCTCCGTCTCGGGAGAGCTCAAGATCCCCGGCTTCAGCGAGTACCTGCACCCGCTCGGCGACGGGCACCTGCTGGCGATCGGCAGGGACGCGGACGAGGACGGCAGGGTGACCGGCCTGGCGCTGCAGATCTTCGACGTCACGAACCCGTCGGCGCCCGCGCAGCTGCACAAGGAGACGATCGAGGGGCCGTTTGCGTCCTCGCAGGCCGAGTACAACCACAAGGCGTTCACGTACTACGGCGAGCACAGCGTGCTCGCCTTCCCACTCGTGAGCTACGACGCGGAGACCGGCGCTGTCGCGAGCACGCTGGAGCTCTTCAACGTCGACGTCGAGGACGGGTTCACCAGGCTCGGGGCGGTCGACCACAGCGGCTTCTTCACGCCGACGCCGGGGTGCTATTACTACGGCAGCGCCGACGTGTGGCGCGGCGTGTTCATCGAGGATCACGTCTACTCGATCTCCAACGGCGGCGTGCTCGTGAACGCGCTCGACGACCTCGCGACGCCCGTCGCGTCGGTGGCCCTGCCCGCCTCGACCTCGTGGTACGCGTGCGGCGGCGACGTCGCCGAGCCCGCGCCGACGCCCGCCCCCGCGCCGGCGCCCGACGGCGGGGAGTAGCGCCGCGCGGCAGCGGCGCTCCCGCCGCGGCGCCGCGCCCTTCGAGGCGGGGCGCCGCGGCGCTCAGGCCCCCGGCCGCGCCGGCGGGGGCGTCTCCCACGGGTGATCCGGGTAGAACGCGCGCATCAGCCGCGCGGTGTACGCGACGAGGTTCGCGAAGCCCTCGGCCCTGCGCCGCAGCGGCGAGTCGAAGAACGGCGTGAGGAGGCCGGCCAGCACCGCGAACGCCGTCGCGTCGACACCCGCGGGGCGCGCGCCGAACAGGTAGGGCCTGTCCCCGAGCAGCACGGAGAGCGCGGAGAGCGAGCGCGCGCCGAGCTCGACGATCTCGTCGTCCGAGTGCCGACCGATGCCCATCGCGCGATAGTTGTCGCGGACGCGCGCGAGGAGCTCCTCGCGCAGCTTCGGGCGCAGCGCCTCGGGCGCGCCGTCGACGAAGTGCGCCGGGCCCTTCGCGAAGTTCTCCGGGATGAGCCAGCGCGCGCAGCCCGTGGCCACGGCGAGCTGGCTCTCGAGCATGCGCTCGACGGCCCACGCCTCGGCGCGCTGGCGCGCGTCGAGGCCGGCGTCGAGGTCCTTGCCGTGCTTCTTCTCGAGGTGCTCGCGGATGAAGTGCGAGTCGGCGATGCGCTGGCCGTCCTCGTCGATGAACGGGAGCTGGCCCTTCGGGGACTGGTCGGGCCGGCCGCGCTCCTTCCGGTACGGGAGGCCCAGCAGCTTGAGCTGGACCTCGGTCTTGGTCACGAAGGGGCTGGCTTCCGGCAAGCCGAACATGGGGCCGAAGCCATGGAGCGTGATCATGAGCAACCTCCGAGGGTCTGGGTCCGTCGTGGACCGCGCTGGATGTAGCGCCGGCCTGCTGACAGCGTGGTGTCAGCAGCCTCGCGCGGCGCGTCGATCGGAGCGCGAGCGCGCCGTGTGGCCCGCGCTGAGCCGCGCCCGGCGGCCAGCCGCGCCCGGCGGCCAGCCGCGCCCGGCGGCCAGCCGCGCCCGGCGGCCCATCACCCGCCGTCGCCCCCGCACAGCGCCGCGAAGCGGCGCTCTTCCTCGGGGCCCCCCGCCGCGCGCGCCGTGAAATAGATGAGCTGCTGCCGGCTCGACGTCGTCGACGCGAGCGCGTGCCACTCGAGCACGAGCGGCGCGCCGCTGCCGTCGCCGCCCTCCTCGACGCGGAAGGCCTTCGTGCCGCTCACCTTGGCGCGGACCTCGTGGCGCGCCCAGATCACCCGGAACGCCTCGCTCGACTCGAGGAGGTCGGCGATGAGCGCGTCGAACTCCGGATCTCCCACGAACGAGCTCGCGCTGAAGCGGAACGCGGCCACGCTCTCCCGCTCGATCACGCCGAGGTCCGCGTAGCGCGCGCGGTAGCCCGCGTGCCGGAAGGTCATCCAGAGCAGGTTGCGCCGCCGCGGGGGGACGTCGCCGAAATCCACGAGGAGGCGGCACGCCGCCGCGTTCCACGCGAGCACGTCGTACCGCGCGTTGAAGACGCACGCCGGCACCCGCATCGCCTCGATCGCGCGCGCCAGCGCCGGCTCGGCCCGCTCCTTTTGCGCCGCGGAGCGCGCCGAGCCCCCGGCGGGCTCGGGGCGCGCCAGGTAGAAGAGGTGCCCTCGCTCGTCGTCGTCGAGCTTGAGCACGCGCGCGATGGCCTCGAGCGTCTCGCGCGACGGGTTCACGTCGCGCCCCTGCTCGAGCCGCGTGTACCAGTCGACGCTGAGCCCGGCGAGCTGCGCGAGCTCCTCGCGCCGGAGGCCCGGCGTGCGCCGCCGCTTCCCCGGGAACGCGCCGCCCGCGATCGGCGCCGCGCGCATCCGCCTCCCTCGAAGGAAATCCGCCAGCTCGCTCCGCCTGTCGCTCACGATTCCGCGCGCCTCGGGCATGCGGGAAAGATGCACCGGCGGAGCTGCCGTATCCAGGGATTGCGAATCCCAGGATCGCCGCCCATCTTCCTCGGCTCGGCGCGGAGATCCAGAGTGCGGCCATCCCCCGAGCGGGGACCCAACCAGGAGCAGACACCATGTCCAGAACTCTTCCTCTCGCAGGTCGCATCGCCGTCGTCACCGGAGCCTCGAGCGGCATCGGTGAGGCCACCGCGCGCAAGCTCGCGGCGGAGGGCGCGGCCGTCGCGCTCCTCGCGCGCCGCAAGGACCGCCTCGAGTCGCTCGCCCAGGGCATCCGCGCCGCGGGCGGGCGCGCGCTGGCGCTCTCCGTCGACGCCACGAGCGGGACCGCCGTCGCCGAGGCCGCGCGGATCATCGCCGCGGAGCTCGGCACCGTCGACCTCGTGATCAACAACGCCGGGGTCATGTTGCCCTCCGGCGTCGAGGAGCACCGGGTCGCCGATTTCGAGCAGATGATCTCGGTCAACCTCACCGGCGCGATGCGGATCGTCGACGCGTTCGTCGATCCGCTCGTCGCCGCGGCGAAGAAGGGCGGCCCGTCGGACCTCATCAACGTCTCGTCCGTCGCCGCGCACGGCGTGTTCCCGACGTTCGCCGTCTACTGCGCCACGAAGGCGGCGGTCACGCACCTCTCGCGCAACCTGCGCGCCGAGCTCGGCCCGAAGAACGTCCGCGTCTCGGTCGTCGAGCCCGGCTTCGTCGACACCGAGCTGCAGGGTCACATGACCGACGAGGCGGCCAAGGCGTGGATCGCCCGCGCCAGGCAGGAGATCACGTGGCTCACGGCGGACGACCTGGCGAGCACGATCGCCTTCACGGTCGGCCTGCCGCGGCACGTGAACCTGGCGCACGTCACCGTCATGCCGACCCAGCAGGTGTGAGCCGCGCGCGCCGGACGGACCGCGGCCCGGCGCGCGAAGCCGAGCGCCGCGGCCCGGCGCGAGCCTGGCGAGGGATTCTTGACAAGCGGCGGGCCGATCGCGCCTGCTAGCGTCGGCCCTCGCGGCGCTCGGTCGGGTGGGGCCTGGGTTGAACGCGCATGAGCACCGGTCTGGACCTCGCCGCAGCGCTGCACCGCATCGTGGAGGACGCCACGGACAGCGTGCCTGGCGCGCTGCGCGGCAGCCTCCTGATAGAAGACGGGGATCGCCTGATCTACCGGGCTGCCGTGGGCTTCGACGGCCTGCTGCGCGTCCCGTCGGACGCGGGGCCGGCCAGCGCGGGCCCGCTGCCCGATCCGGGCGGGGGCGCCCGGGTCGTTCCGGCGGACGCGTGGTACAGGGCGCGCCTGCCGGACGCCGCGGCGCTCGGGCGGCGCGGCGCGGGCGCGGCCGTCGCCCTCGCGCCGGTGTGCATGCACGGCCGGCCGATCGGCGTGCTCGCCGTCGAACAACCGGCCGCGGATCCGCCCCCGGACGAGCGCTGGGCCCTGCTCCTCGCCGTGGCCGAGAGCGCCAGCGCGGCGCTGGAGCGGCGCGAGCTCTACGACGACAAGGCGCGCTCGGCCCACGAGAACCGCGTGCTCGAGGAGGTGCTGAACGCGGTGGCCACGCAGGCCAGCCCGCAGGAGCTCGTGGAGATCGTCTCGAGCGGGATCAAGAGCATCCAGCTCCGGCCGCAATGGAGCGCCGTGGAGCTCGTGCTGCTGGAGGACCCTGCCCGCGGGGGCGCGCCGGCGAGCGACCCCGGAGGGGCCGTCGACGTCCGCGTCTACCGCGTCCCGCGGCGCGCGCCGACGAGCTATTGGAACAACCTCCGCGACGGCGCGCTCGCCGCGGGGCGCAACCTCGGCGTCGACCTGACGTTCCGCTTCGGCGGCGCGGACGGCGAGGGCAGCCAGGTCGCGATCCTCGACGAGGGGATCCGCCGGGGCGTGCACGGCATCGCCGTGGCGCCGATCGACGCCGCGCGCCTCGAGCCGGTGGTCCGGCGCGCCAGGGAGGCCGGGATCCCGGTGGTCATGTTCGACTCGCCGCCGGTGGAGGGCAGCGGGGCGCTCGCCTACGTCGGCACGGACAACGAGGCGGCAGGCCGGCTCGCGGGCGAGATGATGGCGCGGCTCCTGCCGGACGGCGGCGCGGTCGGCGCGCAGATCGCCTCGGTCCGCGCGGTCAACGGGGTCGAGCGCGTCGCCGGGTTCCGCGCGGCGGTCGCCGGGGCGGGCATCGCGGTGCAGCCTCCCTCCGAGAACGTGTACGACACGTCGCGGGCGCTGGAGCTCGCCATGGCGGCCTTGCGGAAAGGAGAGCTCGCCGGCGCCTTCGGCGGGTGCGCCGAGAACGGCCCGGCCTGGGGCATGGCCGCGAGGGCCCTAAGCCGGGCGGGAGACCTCAAGATCGTCGCGTTCGATCTCGTCCCGGAGACCATCGCGATGCTCCGGGAGGGGACGATCCACGCGACCGTGGTCCAGCGCGAGTACGACATGGGCTATCGGGCGATCCAGGTGCTCCACGACATGGTGTCGAGCGGCGTCGAGGAGGCGCTGGCCGGGCTCCCGGCGCCGAGGCAGGGTGATTCGCGGCGCTCGGTGCGCTTCATCGACACCGGCGTCGACGTCGTGACCCTCGAGCGCACGCCGTGGTCGCGCCCCCTGTCGGAGCACCTGGCCCTGGAGACGGCGCGCAAGACGGCGAACCGCCGGCGAGGGCAGGCGCGGGCGACCCGTCCGATCGAGCTGCTCGCGGTCGGCGTGGAGGTGGGGGAAGAGGGCTTCGTCGAGGAGAGCTGCCGCCTCGATCCGGGCTCGCTCGTCGGCCGGGTGCTGAGCGACGGCCGCTCCATCGTCGTCGACGCCGTCGACGAAGCGGGCGACGAGACGGGCGACGAGGCGGCCGGCGTGCTCCACCGCTTGCCCGACGTCGTCGAGGCGCGCCGGGGCGGCGCGCTCACGCTGGTGGGCGTCCCGCTGCTCGCCCGGGGGGTCGCGCTCGGCGTCCTCGTCCTGTACAGCGAGCGGCGCGCGGCGTGCTCGGCCGAGGATCTCACGCAGATCGAGCGCATCACCGACACGCTGGCCGTGGCGCTCGAGAACGCGCAGCTCGTGCGGCGGATCACCGAGCGGACCGGGGCGCTCGAGGAGGCGAACGAGCGCCAGGCGGCGCTGCTGGGCACGATCCAGGAGCTCTCCAGCCCGGTCGTGCCCATCGCGCCGAGCATCCTCGTGATGCCGATCATCGGGGCGATGGATGTGCAGCGGACGGGCCGCTTCCTCGAGTCGATGCTGCGGGAGATCTCCGAGCGCCGGGCGCGCGTTGTGCTGATCGACGTGACGGGGATGGCGGTGGTCGACGCGGTCGCGGCCGATCACCTGATGGCGGCGGCGCGGGCGGCGAGGCTGCTCGGGGCCGAGGTGGTGCTCGTCGGCATCACCCCGGCGGCCGCGCAGCTCATGGTGCAGCAGGGGCTGGACCTCGGGTGCGTCGTCACGCGCTCGACCCTCGAGCTCGGGTTCGCGTACGCCCTGTCGCAGACGGGCGGCCGGGTGGTTTACCGCCCGTCGCCGCGCGCCCGGCGGTCCTGAGCCGCGCGCGGGCAGGCGGCGCGCGCAGTCCACGTGCGCGGGCCGCGTGCGCAGGCGACGCGCGCCGCCGTGCGCTCGCGACTCAGCCGGCGTCGAGCTCGAAGGCGCCCTCGTAGATGGCGTCGATCGGCAAGGTGGCGCCGTTCGCCAGCGTGATCGAGCCTCCCGCCTCGATCACGCGGTAACGCCATGAATCGTCGGCCTCGCGCCGGTAATGCTCGACGCGCACCGACACCTGCGAGACGAGCAGGTAGTCTGTCAGCGAGGGGATGCGCTGGTATGCTCCCCATTTCCCGCCGCGGTCATACGCCTCGGTGCTCGGCGAGAGGACCTCGACGACGACGCTCGGATTCGCGAGGACGTCGCTGGCGCCCGGCTCCATCCGCACGCCGCCGCACACGACGACGGTATCGGCGTAGACATAGCGTTCCCCCTGCTTCGCGGAGATCCGCTGATCGGACGACAGCACGTGACACGGCTTCCCGCGCACCGCCGCGCGGAGCTCCGCGCCCATCGCGCTCGAGAGGAAGTTGTGCCGCGGGCTGCCGCCGGCCATCGCGAAGATCTCGCCGAGGTGATACTCGTGCTTCGCGGCCTGCGCGCGCTCCCACTCCAGGTACTCTGTTGCGCTCATGCGCTGCGCGGAGGCGGCGTTGCCCATGGACGCGAAGCTAACGTGGCGGCGGGGCCTCGGCCAGCCCTGGCGGACCGGAGCGCGGTAGAGCACGCCCTCTGGCGCGTCAGGAGCCGAAGCGGCGCAGATTGCGCGCGCGGGCCTTCGCGGCCTCGACTTCCTTGTTCTTCGGTGGGGCCGTTGTCTCCAGCGACTCGACGAGCTGGCGCGTGATGGCGGCGATGTCGTCGACCGCGCGCTCGAAACAGGCGATGTTCTTGCCGCTCGGGCTGCGGGTTCCGCTCACCTTGCGCACGTATTGCAAGGCCGCTGCCCGGATCTCTTCCTCCGTCGCCGGCGGCTCGAAGTTGAACAGAGGACGGATGTTTCGGCACATGCCGCGAGCGTACCGCCGAACGCTGCGCGAGGCCAAAGCGGGCGGGCGTCCTTCGCGGCGCGCGCCGCGCGTCAGCCCTGCGCGAGCTGCTCCAGCTCGCGCACGCGCGCCTCCAGCTCGCGGACGCGCGCCTCGGCGGCCTCCCTGGCGCGCGCCTCGGTCGCGGCGACCTCCTCCTGGGTGGGCACGAGCTCGCCCTTGCCGCCGGGGCGCGCGAGGCGGAGCCGGGCCTCGGCCCCGCTCCCGACCACGCAGACCCAGCTGTCGAGGGCGGGGCTCCACACGGGGCCGGCGCCCGCGTGCACGCGCACGTACGCGCCGTCGGGATCGCGCCGGTAGGCCTGGAGCGCGACCCTGCCGGCGGGCGGACGCTGCGAGGCGGCCTGGGGGTCGAAGATGGCGAGCTCTGGACAGCCGAGCTGGCAGTACTTGAGCGGGATGTCCTCGTAGGCCTTCTGCCAGTCGCTCGCGACGATCTCGAGCGCGAAGCGCGGCGGCCGGTGGCCGGGCAGCCACGTCTGCCACTGCTTGGGCAGCGGCGGCGTGGGCCGGTGGTCGAGCAGGTAGACGTCCGGCGAGACGCGCACGAGCGGCTCCTCGCGCACCCAGGCGAAGAACCGATCCGAGCCGGCGTGGTGGTCGGTCCAGCCGCGCTCGCGGGCGAGCTGCGCGATCGACGAAAGGAGCAGGCGGGAGATCTCGTCGTGCTCGCCCCACGCGCCGATGCCGTCCCCATCGTCGAGGTACCAGTCGGACCAGTCGATGGTCGCCCGGAGCTCCTCGGGCTCCGGATCGCGGACGACGAGCGCGCGCGGCAGGCGCGTCGCGGCGGGGTTGGCTCCGGTGCGAACAGGCGGCACGAGCCTCCAAGGTAGCACCCCCGGCGCGGCGGCGGGAGCCGCAGACGGGCGCGGCCGGGCGCCGCACCCGCGGCGCGGCACGGCCCAGCGCGGCGGCGCGCCGCACCAGCGCGGCGGCGCGCCGCACCAGCGCGGCGGCGCGCCGCACCAGCGCGCCGCATCGGCGCGCCGCTGCGCGCCCGGGGCTCCCGGTGCGGCGCGCCGGCGCCATGTCGGCGGCATGCGTTTCGAGGGGGTCCTCTTCGACATCGACGGGGTGGTCGTCGACTCGCCGCACGAGCGCGCCTGGCGCGAGGC
The DNA here is from genome assembly GCF_051521615.1 of Sorangium sp. So ce1335. Taxonomy (NCBI): domain Bacteria; kingdom Pseudomonadati; phylum Myxococcota; order Polyangiales; family Polyangiaceae; genus Sorangium; species Sorangium sp. So ce1335. Next base: position 12,522,947 of record NZ_CP150363.1, on the reverse strand, counting down.
GCTGGAGGCGCTGATGGCCACCGAGTGGCGCGCGATCGCGCCCGAGACGCGGTACGCGCCCGAGCGGTTCACGACGGCCGTCTACCAGGCCGAGGTCGCCGGCAAGCCGCGCGAGAGCGGCGCACGCGCGGTGCTCGACTACTTCGGCGTGCCCGGCGCCGGGGCGCGCGCCAGCGTCTACGCCGAGCGCAAGCAGGAGGCGCTGCTCCGGAAGATCGACGCGGGGGAGCTCGTGGTCTTCCCGGACGCGACGCGGCTGATCCTGGGGCTCAAGGCGCGCGGCGTGCGCCTCGCGGCGGCGTCGTCGTCGAGGAACGCCAGCCGCCTCCTCCGCCGGATCCGCGCCGACGCCCTCGCCGAGCCGCAGGGCGTCCGCCGCCCGCCCGTCGCGCCGGGCGCGACGCTGCTCGACCTGTTCGACGCCGACCTCTGCGGCGCCGAGGTCGCGCGCGGCAAGCCGGCGCCGGACCTGTTCCTCGCCGCCGCGGAGGCGCTCGACGTCCCGCCGACGAGCAGCCTCGTGGTCGAGGACGCCCCCGCCGGGGTGATGGCCGCGAAGGCGGGCAGGATGACCGCGCTCGGCGTGGCCCGGCACGCCGACCGCGCGCTGCTTGTCGCCGCGGGGGCGGATCGCGTCGTGACGACGCTCGACGACGTCGACGCGGACGCGCTGGCGGAGGGGCGGCTCGCGGCGCGCGCGGCGTGAGCTGGGCGGGCTGCGGAGCGCCTCAGCCGCCCTGCTTGCGCACGAGGGAGAGGCTCCAGATCTCCCCGGCGCTCGTCCCCACCCACAGGCTCGGCGACCCCTTGCCCGCGACGGCCAGCGCCGTGGGCTCGCCGCGGGCGCCGAGCGTGACGCTGGCCGTCGGCGCGGGCGGCGCGGCGGAGGCGGCCTCGATGGCGGCGCCGTCGAACAGCGCGACGCGACCGTCCGCGAACGCCGCGAACAGGCAGGACTCGAGGACGGCCACGTCGGCGACGGGCTCGCCCAGCTCGATGAGCCTGGCGGTCAGCTTGCCCGACGACCGGACGACCGCGCACACGGCGCTCGCGCCGCGCTTGTACACGGCGGTGAGCTTCGCCCCGGCGCGCACGCGGTTCAGGTTCTGGGCGGCGCGCGGCAGCGAGGCGCGCAGCGTCGGGCCGGGCTCGGGCGTCGGGCCGGGGTGGACGCGCAGCTCGCCCCCCTCCCCCGCGCCGTCCATCACGACGTGCGTCTCGGTCTCGGTCAGGTCGAACGCCCGCGCCGCGCCGCGCACCGCGAACGTGCGGCCGTTCACCTCGTTCTTGTCCAGCTTCAGCTCCGTCGCGCTGCCGTCCCAGCCGAGCGCCAGCGCCGTCGCGCCCGACGGGCACGTGGCCAGGAGCCGCGCGTCGCGGCCGACCTGGTCGAGCTTCGGGCCGTGCGTGATCCCGAGCAGCGCCCACACAGCGTCCTCGCTCCGCACGACGGCCACGTCCTTCGAGAGGAGCGCCACGTCCTCGGCGGAGGACAGCGACAGGTTCGTCGTCTTCGCGCCGGAGCCTCCGACGGGGCAGACGCCGAGGCGCACCGGATCGGTCGAGACCATGGCGACGAGACCGGGGGTCGCGAGGAACGCGGCCCCGCGGATCTCCGCGTCGAGGCTGTGCACCTTGCGGGGAGAGCTGAGGTTGCTGAAGGGCATGGCCCACGACGATAGCGCTTCTTCCGGCCGAGTGGCCGGCGTTCTCGCAAGGCGGCCGCGAGCTCGCCGCGCCGGTCGCCACAGGCGCCGGGGCAACGCGACCAGCGCCGGAGCAGCGGCGGCGTCCAGGGCGTTAGCTCGTGGGTGTCGGCGCTCCCGGCGGCTGCGCCGTTCGCGCGTTCGGCGCCGGCCCTCGCGGCGCCTGCCGTCACGGCATCACGCCTTGATGAGCGAGCGGACGTCGATATCGAGGTTCTCGGACTCCGCCACGGCGTCCATCGCCTTGCGGAGCTGGGCGAGCGTCACCCCGGCGGGGACGTCGACGCGGGCCTCCATCCGGAAGAGCTGCGAGCCGGTGACCGGCGCCTCGTAGGCCGAGGTCTCGAGCGAGACGATGTTCACGCCGGCGCCGTGGAGCGCGCGCGACACGGCGCGGACGATCCCCTCGTGATCGAGCGCGTCGACCGAGATGACGCACGGGATGCTCGCGGCGCGCCGGTGCGACTCGGGGCTCTTCGTCCTGCGGCTCTGCACCGAGAGCCCCGTCGCCCGGGTGAGCGCCTCGGCGTCGCGCTCCACCGCCTCGATCGCGCCGGGCGGGCCCGACGCGAGCAGGAGGATGCCGAACTCGCCGCCGAGCACCGCCATCCGGCTGTCCTCGACGTTGGCGCCGCGCTCGGTCAGGTAGTGCGTCACCTCCGCGACGAGGCCCGTCCGGTCAGGGCCGAGGCAGGAGAGGACCAGGAAGGTTTCGGGCTCGGGCGTCGTCGTCATGCGGCGCATCTTAGTCCGATCCGCGCGGCCGGCGCGACCAGCGCCCGCCGCCGCGGCCGCGCGTCTCCTCGTTCGCGCGGGGCGGAGCTCTCCCCCGAGGGGCGAGCGAATCCAGCGGACGAAGCGCTTGTCTCCGGCGGGCCAGTGCGCGAGAGGGACTGCCATCCCCATGCCGTACGAACGCGACAACATCCATCGCCTCACGCCGTACACGCCCGGCGAGCAGCCGCAGCGGGCCGACGTGGTCAAGCTGAACACGAACGAGAACCCCTATCCGCCGCCGGACGCCGTGCTGGAGGCGATCCAGCGCGTCTCGGCCGATCAGCTCCGCCGCTACCCGCCGCCGCGGGCGCAGCAGTTCCGCGAGACCGCCGCGCGGCTCCACGGGCTGTCGCCCGAGCAGGTGATCGCCACGAACGGCGGCGACGAGCTCTTGCGCCTGGCGGTGACGGTGTTCTGCGAGCCGGGCGGCCGCGGCCTCGGCGAGACGTACCCGACCTACTCGCTCTACGACGTCCTCGCGGACATCCACGGCACGACGATCACCCAGGTCCCCCTCGAGGAGGACTGGGCGGTCCCGGAGGATTTCGCGAGCCGCCTGAACGATGGCGGCTGCCGGCTCGCGCTCCTCGTGAACCCGCACGCGCCGTCGGGGCGGCACGAGCCGCTCGACAAGCTCGAGCGGCTGGCGCGGGCGTTCCGCGGCGTGCTCCTGATCGACGAGGCGTACGTCGACTTCGCGGAGACCGACGCGACGCCGCTGCTCGACCCGGCGCGGGGGCTCGACAACGTGCTCTTGCTGCGGACGCTGAGCAAAGGGTACTCGCTCGCCGGGCTCCGGTTCGGGTACGGGCTCGGGCACCCGCGGCTGATCGAGACGCTCGACAAGGCGCGCGACAGCTACAACACCGATGTCCTCTCGCAGGCCGCGGCGACCGCGGCGCTCTCCGCGCGCGACGAGGCGAGGAAGAGCTGGGAGAAGGTGATCGCGGAGCGAGCCCGGCTGACGCGCGCGCTCGAGGACCGGGGGTTCACGGTGGCGCCGAGCCAGAGCAACTTCGTCCTGGCGACGCCGCCGGCCGGCGGGCTGTCGGCGCAGGCGCTGTACCGGGCGCTCCACGACCGGGCAATCTTCGTGCGCTACTGGGACGCGCCGCGCATCGCCGACAAGCTGCGGATCACGGTGGGCACACCGGAGCAGTGCGACGCGCTGCTCGGCGCGATCGACGAGCTCTCTCGCGCCGCCGCCGGGGCGTGACAGGCCACGAGCCCCGGGCCGCGGGCGCGGGCTGCGCGCTGGCAAGAGAGCAGCACACTCCATCCGAGATCCTCGCCGCAGTGCAGGCGGCCCCATCGGTCGCTCCCCGCTGACCGACCTCACCTGCTGTCCGCTGCATGCGCAGGTGTACGATCGCTGCGCAGCTCCTGGTCTCCGCGCCCCCCGTTCCTGCGGGCTGCGCCGGTGGCCTCGGCCATGCATCGAGGCTCCGCCGAACGCGCGCTCGACAGCGCGATCGCAATCCAGTGCAGTCCAGCTTCAATTCTTCATCACCAGGAGCTCGCTTATGCGTCACCAGAGCAGCCGGTCATCGTTTCACGTCCTGTCGCGCTCTCTTCGCGCGGGCAGCGTCCCCTGCCTTGCCCTGGCCCTCCTGAGCGCGTGCGGCGCGGGCGCGGGCGACGGCGGCCCGGTCGACGCGCTGGCCTCCAGCGGGACCGGCGCGGGCCTCCCGCTGATGGACGGCAGCGCCGGCGGCGGCGGAAGCAGCGGCGGCAACGGCGGCAACGGCGGCAACGGCGAGCCCGGTGAGCCGCCCGGCGCCTGCGGGCTCGGCGGCGCCACCGTGGAGCGCTCCTATGCGCCAAGGCTGTTCGCGGCGGGCGAGGATCCCTCGACAGACCCCGAGTGCAGCGGGGTGCTCAACCCCGAGCGCGGCGTCTTCCGCTTCAAGGACCTGCGGAGCCTCGATTCGCTCTCGAACCTCCGGGCCGACGGCTACACGCTGGTCTACGGCAAGGTGCTCATCGACGATTACCGCACGCGGGACATCGACGAGCGCCTCATCGACCAGCTCGACGCGAGCTTCGCCGCCGTCCGCTCGGCGGGGCTCAAGGTGCTCCCCCGCTTCTATTACGCGGACACGGGCACCGCGCCGGACGCGCCGCTCGGCCGCGTGCTGTCCCACATCGACCAGCTCAAGCCCGTGCTCGAGCAGAACGCGGATGTCATCGCGGTGCTGCATCCCGGCTTCGTGGGCGCCTGGGGCGAGTGGCACTCCTCCACGAACGATCTCACGAGCCCCGACAGCCGCAAGCAGATCTTCGACGCGCTGCTCGAGGCCATCCCGGAGAACCGGATGATCCTCGCGCGCCGCCCCTCGCACAAGCGCGAGGCGTACGGCGGCCCGCTGACCGAGGAGACCGCGTTCTCCGGGGCGCCGCTCTCGCGCGTCGGCCACCTGAACGACTGCTTCCTCGCGAGCGCCGATGACGTCGGCACCTACCAGCTCCCCGGGGAAAAGGACTACGCCGTCGCGGACTCGGCGTTCGTTCCCGTCGGGGGCGAGACGTGCGGCCTAAACCCGCCGCGCAGCGCGTGCGGCTCGGCGCTCGACGAGCTCGCGCTGCACCACTGGAGCTTCATCAACACGGACTATCACGAGCAGGTGATCGAGGGCTGGCGCTCCGAGGGCTGCTTCGAGGCGATCGCCTGCCGGCTCGGGTACCGCTTCGTCGTGATGGGGCACGAGTCGCCCGAGCAGGTCGCGCGCGGACAGTCGCTCTCTCTCCGGCTGCGCGTGTTCAACGACGGAGTCGCCCGAGCTTACAACCCGCGCCCCGTCTACCTCGTGCTCCAGCAGGGCGCCACGCGGCGCTTCGTGGAGGTCGACGCCGACCCGCGGCGCTGGGCGCCGGGCGAGGAGAGCGAGCTCTGCCTCGGGGCGCAGCTCCCGGACGACCTCCCCCCGGGCGACTACCAGCTCGGCCTGTGGCTCCCGGACGAATCCGAGCGCCTGCGCGGCGACCCGCGCTACGCGATCCGGCTCTCGAGCGGCGCGACGTGGGACAGCGAGAGCGGCGTCAACCTGCTCGACGCCGCGGTCAGGGTGGTCGAGTAACGACGCCGCGGAGGCGCCGCCCGAGCGCCCGCGCCCCTCCCGCTCACAGCACCCGCTCGAACGCGCTCTCCAGCGCGGCCTGCCCGCCACGCTCGACGACGTCGCCGTGCGCCACCACGATGCGCTCCGGCGCCCACGCGATCATCCGCTTCACCGCCGCGCCCACCGCCGCGCGATCGCGCATCATCGAGCGCGCGACGCGCGACGGCCCGAACCGCCCGTAAGCCCCGTTCAGGCGCATGAGGAGGCGCGTCGGGAAGTGCTCGCTCTGCGTGATGTGAAAGCAGAGATCCCAGAGAAAGAGGGTCTTCGAGGGCCGGTGGAAGAACGCCACCTCGTCGAGCCTGGGCATCCCGCCGACCGCGACCTGGTCGAGCTCCGCCGACCAGAGCGGGTCCGGCGCGTCGTCGAGCGCGCCGGTGAACGTCACGTCGGGGCGCTTGTCGCGTAGCCCGCGGGGGCCGTACACCCGCGCTCCCGGGAACAGCCGCGCCGCCGGCGCGAGGCCGAGGTGGTGCATCAGGTTGGGCGCCACGATCGCCCGCACCTCGCCGAGCGCGCGGATCTCCCCGGCCACCTGCTCCACGCTCGGGAGCGGCGAGAAGAGGATGAGCCCGCCGCCCTCCAGGCGCACGACAGGAGATCGCACCGGGAAATGGACGCCGGGCAGCTTCAACGTGTCTTCGGCGGCCCAGAGGGCTTGATCGAGTTGTCTCAGCATGCTCCAATTGGTAAACTTGCTTGACCATTTAGTCAAGCAACTTGACCATCATGAGCAAGCACGACCTCGATCCCAGCGATGTCGCCGAGCTCGAGCGGCGCAAGCGCGCGAGCCTCGGGCAGCTCCTCCTGCGCTCGGCGCGGCTGCTCGACGAGCGGGCGGTGGCGCGCGTGGCCCGGGGCGGCGCGCCCGGGGTGCGGCGGGCGCACACGGCACTGATGCCGTACATCGACCTCGAGGGCACGCGGCTGACGGACCTGGCCGAGCGCGCCCGGGTGACGAAGCAGGCGGTGGGGCAGCTCGTCGAGGAGCTGGAGGCGATGGGCGTCGTGGAGCGGACGCCGGACCCGGACGACCGGCGGGCGAAGCGGGTGCGGTTCACGCCCCATGGCATCAAGGCGCTCCTCCACGGGCTCGGGGTGCTGCAGGAGCTGGAGGAGGAGCTCACGCGGTCGCTGGGCGAGAAGCAGATGGCCTCGCTCAAGAAGGGGCTCACCGCGCTGCTCGCGGCGCTGGAGGCGCCGGAGCCGCCGGAGGTGCCGGAGCCGCCTGCGCCGGATGAGGCGCGGCCGGGGCGCCGGTGACGGCCGGCGCCCTTCACGGCACGTTCACGGCGGCGTGGCGCGGGCGCGGGCGCTCCAGATCGCGCGGCGGCTCCAGGACGAGGAGCTCCTGTTCCGGGCAGAGCGGCTCGCGCGGCGCTGAGACAGGGCGCGTTCGTCGGTCTCGGGGGCTGTCGGGGAAGCCCGCGAGGCGAGCCGGAGCGTCAGGAGAAGTCAGGAGAACACGTCCGAGGCGCTCTTTGCTCCGAGGACGTTGTCGACCCACCGATCCAGGGTCGCGGGGTCCGCGCACGCCTGGATTCGCGCGAGGTCGTCGGCGGTGAGCGAGATCCCCGCGCGAGCGACCAGCCGCAGCAAGGCGTCGCGCTTTCCCTTGAGCTCCCCCTCGCGGACGCCGTCGAGCTTGCCCTCGCGGATGCCTTCGAGCCGGCCGCGCTCGATGAGCTGCTGGGCGAACGGGGGGAAAGTTGCCTTGCCTTCGGTCTGCCGTTCCATGATCAGCGCCTCCAGGGCCCTCCGCATGGGGTCACGCAACGCATTGTAGACGATCTGAAAGTACACCGCCGCGTGCTCGCGGTCGAACCGCCCGAGCGCGCCGAGCGCGGCCTGGACCACGGCGAGCCCGTTCGGTCCGTTGCCGTGCGACACGGCCGAGAGAATGGCGAGCTCCGTCTCCTTTTCCGCCTCCGCCTGATCCGTCACCTCGGGCACGATCGCGGGACCGATCACCAGCGGCTGGAGCGTCCCGAGCCCCAGGCCGAGATCGATCTTCTGCGCGGCCCAGGCGGCCACCTCGGCGTCGGGCGCGACAACGACCACCACGGCCTGGCACTCCTTCTGAGCCCGCACGACCGCGACATAGACTGGCCACGAGTAGGACTTGCGCCGATCGATGTCGCGCTGGAGCTCGAGGACGATGGACAGCACGATCGTCCCGCGGTCGTCCCGGAGATCGAGCACCAGATCGGCGCGGAACTCGACCGGGATGAGCTGATCGAGCGAGGACTCGACCACCGCGACCGTGGCATAGGGCGGGAGATCCAGGTGAAAAAGGAGCTTGAGGAGATGGGGCGCGAGCTCTGGATTCTCGCGGAACATGTCGACAAGGCCATTGTGCTCGAGTGTCGGCATGGGCGAGACGCTACTGCGCGACAGACGGCTGGGCAAGCCGGCATCCAGCAATTCATTCACTCTTCCATGCGAGCGAATTAGCAAGATGATCCGCGACTCGACCACGTAAGCATCCGTCTTGGCTCGACGTGTAAAAGACGAGCTGTGTCCGTGATGACCCCGTAAAGCACCTGCGCAGCTCGGCGGCACCACCGGTCGGGCCTCTCGGCCAGAAGCCGCGGGCAGCCTCGGCCCGAAGCTCCGTCGCCGCCCGCGACAGGGCTTCCACCGGGACCGCCGCCGCGATACGACAGCACCGTGACACGCACGATCGCCCTGTGGGCCCCTCTCCTCGCAGCGCTGGCCTCCGGATGCGCCCCGCCGCCGGCCCCGGCCGCGCCGACCGCCGACGAGACCGCCGCCCGGAGAGCGGCGAGCGTCGCGCTCACCGCCCTCTCGCACCGCAGCTTCGATATCGGCGGCTGCGACGCCTCCGGGGCGCGCGTCGTCGAGGAAGCCGAGGCGCGCGCGGGCACGCCTCAGGGCGAGCGCTGCGCCATCCTCATCGCGCGCCGGAGCGACAGGACGTGGCTCGTCGTCGTCCGCTCCTCACTCTCGTCGAGCTCCGTCGGCGCGCAGGCGCTCGTGACCGTCCTCCCCGAGGCCGAGGGCGTCAGCGCCATCGAGTACACGCGCTGAAGAAGCACCCGACTCCGTCCGCTGCGCTGGATCTCCGCCCCCAGCCCCTCACCTCACCTCGCCCGCGCGACGAGGAACAACCTCCGGAACGGAAACGGCGTCTTCCCATCCGCCGCCTTCGGATACGCCGCGGCCACCCGCCGCCCGTACTCCGCCAGGAAGTCGGCCCGCTCGTCGTCGTCGAGCGCCGCGAGCAGCGGCCGCAGCGCCGTCCCCTTGGTCCACTCGACGACCGGCCCCTCGCCCTCGAGGACGTGCAGGTACTCCGTCTCCCAGATCTCGATCTGCGCGGCGTGCGGCGCCAGCACCTCGTAGTACACCCGGGGCTCCGCGACCGGGCTCTCCCGCACGACCGCCGCCAGCTTGCCGCGGAAGCGCGGCATCCGGCTCGCCTCCACCATCGCCGTGTGCGACGGCGCCCCGTGGTTCCGCGGCATCTGCACCGCCAGCACGCCGCCCTTCGCCAGCCGCCCGAGGAGCGCCGGGAACAGCGCCCCATGATCGTCGAGCCAGTGGAGCGCGGCGTTGCTGAAGATCAGCGCCGGCGGCGCGGCCGGCGCGAAGCGCGCGATGTCTCCCTCGATGAACCGCGCCCCGGGCAGCGCAGCGCGCGCCCTGGCCAGCATCTCGGGAGAGCTGTCGACCCCCACGACCCCCCGCTCCGGAAAGCGCCGCGCCACGAGGCGGGTGATGTTGCCGGCCCCGCAGCCGAGATCGACGATGTCCCCCGGCACCGTGAGGTCGATCCGGCCGAGCAGGTCGACCGCCGGTCGCGCCCTCTGGTCCTCGAACCTCAGGTACTGCGCAGGATCCCAGTCCGCCATCGCGCCCTCCCGCGGGCCAGCATAGCAGCACGCGAGCGCCGCCCCGACGCCCGACGCACGCTGCGTGGCGATTTGCCCCATGCCACGCCAAGTCGCCACGACCCCGACGAGCGCGCCGCGCGGGCGCGCGCCGTCGCGGCGCCGCGGTGCTCGGCATGTGCGTTGCTCGAGCCGCGCCCCGAGGGCCGCGGCCGCTTCACGCGCCGTCCAGGCACGCAGCCGCCGGCCGCCGTCGCGCGCCGGCACGCATCCGAGGAGATCTCTTGAACGCCCAAGCCAAGCACCGTCCACCACCGCGCTCTCGACCGAGACCGACTTTCGCCCTGGCGCTCGCCGCGCTCGCGGCGGCGCCAGGCTGCTTCAGCGCCCGCTCCTCCTCGGGCGGCGGCGAGACAGCGAAACCGCCGCCGCCGACAAGGACGATCCGCACGTCGGACATCGCGCTGCCCAGCGGGTACGTCATCGAGGTGGTCGCCACGGGGCTCAACTTTCCGACCGGCGTCACGTTCGACGACGCCGGTCGCGTCCACGTCACCGAGTCCGGGTACTCCTACGGCGAGGTCTTCACGACGCCGCGGCTCCTCCGGATCGAGCCGGGCGGCGGCACGACCGTCGTCGCGACGGGCAAGAACCCGCCATGGACCGGGGTCGCCTGGGCCGACGGCGCCTTCATCGTCTCGGAGGGCGGCGTGACCGAGGGCGGCCGGATCATCCGCATCGCGCCCGATGGCAAGACCCAGACCCTCGTCGCGGGGCTCCCGAGCTTCGGCGATCACCACACGAACGGGCCCGTCGTCGGCCCCGACGGCTACATCTACTTCGGCCAGGGCACGGCAACGAACAGCGGTATCGTCGGCGAGGACAACCACAAGTTCGGGTGGCTCAAGCGACACCCCGAGTTCCACGACGTCCCTTGCAAGGACGTGACGCTCACCGGCGCAACCGTCACCTCGTCGAACCCGCTCACGCCGCGCGACGAGGACGACAAGGCCACGACCGGCGCGTTCGTCCCGTTCGGCACGCAGACCCAGAAGGGGCAGGTCATCCCGGGCAAGGTGCCTTGCAGCGGCGCGGTCATGCGCGTGCCGGTGCGCGGGGGGACGCTCAACCTCGTGGCGTGGGGGTTCCGCAACCCGTTCGGCCTCGCGTTCTCGCCCGACGGCAAGCTCTTCGTCACCGACAACGGCTATGACGACCGCGGCAGCCGCCCGGTCTGGGGCAACGCCGACTATCTCTGGGCCGTGACGCCGGGCACCTGGTACGGCTGGCCCGACTTCGCCGACGGCCGCCCCGTCTCGCAGGATCGCTATGCCCCGCCCGGGGGACCGACCCCGCCCGCCCTCCTCGAGACACGGCCGAACCCGCCGCCGCAGCCGGTCGCGCTCTTCGCCGTGCACAGCTCGTCGAACGGCATCGACATCGCGCGCGACCCGTCGTTCGGCTTCGTCGGCGAGGCGTTCGTCGCGCAGTTCGGCGATCAGGCGCCCGACGTCGGCAAGGTCCTGCACCCGGTCGGCTTCAAGGTCGTCCGCGTGGACCTGAAGACCGGCGTCATCCGCGACTTCGCCGTCAACCGCGGCAAGGACAACGGCCCCGCGTCGCGGCTCAAGTCGGGCGGCCTCGAGCGCCCCATCTCCGTGCGCTTCGACCCCGCGGGCAGGTCGCTCTACGTCGTCGATTTCGGCGTCATGCTCATGGATGAGCGCGGCGCAAAACCGCAGCAGGGCACGGGCGCGCTCTTCCGCATCACCCGCGCGGCCAACGCAGGCTGAAGGAGGAGACACCATGGTTCACCGCGCTGTCCTTTGCTGTCTCCTCGCCACGTCCCTCGGGCTCGCGATCGGCTGCGGCTCGTCCCGCAGGAGCGAGCCGATCCTCGGGCCGCCCCCGCTCGACGAGCCGCCCGAGCGGCGAGGCGAGGTGGTCTTCATGAGACAATGCCACCAGTGCCACCCGGGCGGCGCAGGCGGCCTGGGGCCCGGCCTCAACAACAAGCCCGCGCCAGCGGCGGCCATCCGGCTCCAGATCCGGAGCGGGCTCGGCGCGATGCCCGCCTTCTCGGAACAGGAGATCTCCGACGCCGACGTGGACGCGGTCATCGCTTACATGATGTCCATCAGGACCTACGAGAAGGACGACTGAGCGGGCGGCCGGGGGCGCAGCGCCGCGCCCGGCGCGACACAGCCGCCCGGCAGGCCGCCTCGAAGAGGCGGAGTCCCACGCCAGCCAACCAGCAACAACAGGAGAGGAGCCGGGTCATGGCATCCATTCGCGGCGTAATTTTCGATGTCGACGGCACGTTGATCGACAGCAACGACGCGCACGCGCGCGCCTGGGTCGATGCGCTGGAGGAGTTCGGGCACAAGGTCCAGTTCGAGGAGGTGCGGCGCCGCATCGGGATGGGCGGCGACAAGCTCCTGCCCGAGGTGACGGGGATCTCCAAGGACAGCCCGGAAGGGGAGAAGATCAGCGCGCGCTGCTCGGAGATCTTCATGGATCAGCTCCTGCCCGGGCTCCGCGCCTTCCCCGGCACGAAGGAGCTCCTCGAGGCGCTCCACCGTCGCGGCCTCAAGATCGTCGTCGCGAGCTCCGCCCAGAAGGAGAAGCTCCGCGAGCTGCTCAAGCTGACCGGCGCAAACGGGGTGTTCGAGAGCGCCACGTCGTCGAGCGACGCCGAGAATTCCAAGCCGGATCCGGACATCGTCGAGGCGGCGCTCCACAAGCTGGGGCTGCCGCCCGGCGAGGTCGTCATGATCGGCGACACGCCGTACGACGTCGAGGCCGCGGCGCGGGCTGGCCTGCGCACGATCGGCTTCCGCTCGGGCGGCTGGACCGACAGCGGGCTCGCGGGCGCCATCGCCGTCTACGACGGGCCGGCCGATCTCCTCGCGAAGCTCGACGCCTCGCCGCTCGGCGGCGGCGCGGACGGCGCGAGCACCGCTCCCCAGGCCGAGAAGACCCCGCAGCAGCGGTACACCTGAGCGCGCGAGCGATCGCTGCCTCGGCCCTCGAGGGGCGCCGAGCCGACGGCAGCCCGAGGCTTGCCCAGGGGCGGGCGCCGCTCAACGTCCGCGCGCATGATTCCATCGAGCGACATCCGCGATCCACGAGAACCGGAGATCCTCCAGAACGACGATTCCAACGAGGCGCTGCTGACCCGCTCGCTGGAGCGGTGCGCCCGGCTCCTCGAGACAGACGAGGAGCTCCGGCGGGCGCTGCCGTCCCCGGAGGCGCTGGAGAAGATCCGGAGCCGTCGGACCGCGATCGAGTCCGTGGAGACCGCGTTCGCGCTGTACGCGGATCGCCCCTGCCTCGGCCGCCGCGCGCTCGACGCGGCGGCGCTGGACCGCGACGGCTCGCCGCGCCCGCTGCCGGCGTTCCGCACGATCAGCTACGCGGACATGTGGTCTCGCGTCGAGGCGTTCGCCAGCGGGCTCCGGCACGACCGGCTCGCGGACACCGGCGATCTCGTGGGTATCATGGGGTTCGGCAGCGCCGACTGGGTCGTCGCAGACCTCGCCTGTCTGTACCTCTCCGCCGTCTCGGTGCCGATGCAGACCGGCATGATCCCCGCGGATCTGCAGCACATCGTCGCCGAGGCCGAGCTCGCGTGCGTCGTGTGCAGCGTGGACCAGCTCGCGCAGATCGAGGCTGTGCTGCCGCGGTGCCCCTCGGTGCGAGCGATCGTCGTCATCGACCTCGTGGACGGGGATCGCCGCGCGCAGGACGAGCTCGAGCGGGCGCGACGAGCCCTGCGCGCGCTGGAGGGGGAAGGCCGCCGCCTCGCCGTGCGGACGATGCAGGACGTGGAGAACCTCGGTCGGCAGCAGGGCACCGTGCCGAAGGTCCTGCCCGAGGAGCGGGGCGAGCGCGATCCGCTGATGACGCTCATGTACACGTCCGGGAGCACCGGCTCGCCGAAGGGCGCGATGCTCCCGGAGAGCCTGTGGTGCCGGTACTGGCAGCACGCGTTCACGAGGAACCACGATCCGCGCCTCGACGTCCTGCCGCACGTGGGCCTCAACTACAGCCCGATGAACCACCTCATCGGACGCGCCCAGGTCGGCCGCTCCCTCATGCGCGGCGGGGTCACGCACTTCGTGCTGAGGAGCGACATGTCCACTCTGTTCGAGGACATCCGCCTGGCCAGGCCCACCACGCTGTTCCTGGTGCCCCGCATCGCGGAGATGATCCACCAGCAGTTCCAGGCCGAGCTCCTGAAGCGCTCTCGCGATCTCGACATCGCAGAGGACCGGCTCGAGCGCGAGATCATGGCGGACATGCGCGCGTCGTTGCTCGGCGACCGCCTGCTCCTCGCGAGCGTCGCTTCGGCGCCGACGCCGCCCGAGGTCCTCTCGTTCCTGAAGCGCTGCTTCGAGGTGCCCATCATCGACGGCTACGGCTCGACGGAGGCCTCCTCCCTCACGTTCGATGGCCACGTGGATCGAGACGTCGTGACCGCGTTCAAGCTGGTCGACGTGCCGGAGCTCGGCTACCGCACCACGGACGAGCCGTACCCGCGCGGCGAGCTGCACGTCCGCTCGACGCTCATGGTGCCCGGCTATCACAGGAACGAGCAGGCCACGAGGCAGCTCTTCGACGAGGAAGGGCTGATGAACACCGGCGACATCGTCGAGCAGCGCGGGCCCGACACCCTCGTCTGGATCGATCGCGCGCGGAACGTCCTCAAGCTGTCGCAGGGAGAGTTCGTCGCCGTCTCGCGGCTCGAGGTCCTGTACAGCGCGGGCAGCCCCTTCATCCACCAGGTCTTCCTCTACGGCAACAGCGCCCGCTCTTACCTCCTCGCCGTCGTCGTCCCCGACCTCGACGCCGTCTCCGCCCAGCTGCGGCGGCGCGGGACAGCGCCCCACGAGGCGGCCGTCAAGCAGCTCCTGCGCGAGGAGATCGACCGCATCGCCCGAGAAAACAAGCTCCGTGGTTACGAGATCCCGCGCGACTTCCTGGTCGAGGACGCCCCGTTCACCCGGCAGAACGGCCTGCTCACGGAGACGGAGAAGCCGGCGCGCGCGCGGCTCAAGGCCACGTACGGCGCGCGCCTCGAGGCGCTGTACGCGACGATCGAGCGCACCCAGATCGAGGAGCTCCGCGGGCTGCACGAGGAGATCGGGGCGACGACCGCGTCCGCCGCCCTCGTGGTCAAGAGGGCCCTCGAGGCCACGCTCGGGCTCGCCGACGTCGAGCCGCGAGGCCCTCAGAGCTTCGCGCAGCTCGGCGGCGACTCGCTCACCGCCGTCCGCTTCAGCCGCCTCATCGAGGACATCTCCGGCGTGGCCGTGCCCGTGGGCCTCGTGCTCGACCCGACGAGCAGCGTCGGCGCGATCGTCGCTCACCTCGAGCGCGCCCTGGCGGGCGGCTCGGCCCGGCGCCCCGCGACGTTCGACGCGGTGCACGGCGCGGGCGCGGAGCGCGTGCGGGCCGCGGACCTGCGGATCGACAGGTTCCTCGGCCCGGACGAGCTCGCGGCCGCGGCGCGCTCGGCGCCGGCCGCGGCGCTGCCGGCGCGCGCCCGGGTGGCGCTCCTGACCGGCGCCAACGGGTTCCTCGGCCGGTTCCTCGCGCTGGAGCTCCTCCAGCGGCTGCCCGAGGAGGGCCGGCTCTACTGCGTCGTGCGCTCGCCCGACGACGCCCGCGCCTTCGAGCGGCTCCGCGCGCCCTACGCGACGGATCCGGCCCTCCTGGGCAGCTTCGACGCGATGACGGGGCACGGCCGGCTCGTCGTGCTCGCCGGCGACCTCATGAAGCCGCGGCTCGGCCTCGCGGACGACCTGTACGCGCGCCTCTGCTCGGAGGTCGACTGCGTCGTGCACAACGGCGCCCTGGTGAACCATGCCCTGAGCTATCCGCAGCTCTTCGAGCCGAACGTCCTGGGGACGGTGGAGGCGATCCGCTTCGCCGTCGCCCGCCGCGTCAAGTCGATGAACTACGTGTCGACCATCAGCGCGGTGAGCGGCCTCGACCGGCGCGGCCCCATCCGCGAGGACGAGGACGTGCGGGCGCTGTGGCCGGAGCGCCCGCTCGACGGCGGTTACGCCGCCGGGTACGCGACGAGCAAGTGGGCGAGCGAGGTGCTGCTCCGGGACGCCCGCGACACGCTCGGCCTGCCCGTCAACGTCTATCGCCCGAGCAGCATCATGGCGCATCGCCTGTACCGCGGGCAGATCAACGCCCCCGACTTCTTCACGAGGCTCCTGTACGGCATCGTGCACACCGCCCTCGCCCCGAGATCGTTCTACGAGGACGCGCGCCCGGAGCACGCGGGCCACTTTGACGGCCTCCCGGTGGACGCCGTGGCGCGGAGCATCGCCGCTGTCGCGGTCCATCACGAGCGGCCGCCGGCCGGTGCGGGCGAGAGGGCGCACCACGCCACGTACCATGTCGTGAACCCCTACTGGGATGACGGCATCTCCCTCGACGTCATCGTCGCGTGGGTGAGATCGGCGGGTTACCGGGTCGAGCGCATCGACGCGTATGCGGCGTGGTACGCCGCGTTCCGCGACCGGCTGATGCAGCTCGGCGAGCCCGAGCGGCACGCCTCGCCGCTCGCCATCCTGCATGCGTGGGAGCGCCCCGCGCGCGCCGACGGCGAGGTGTTCGACGCGGAGCGCCTCCTCGCCCGGCTGGAGCGGATCGCGGCGCGAGGGGGGTCGGGCGATCTCGCGATCCTGCCGCACGTGAACGAGCAGCTCATCCACAAGTACCTGGACGACATGGTCGCCCTGGGCCTCATCGAGCCAGCCGCCGTGCGCGCGGCGGCCTCCTGACGCCGGGCGACGCCCCCTCCTCACGGCGCGCGCGAGCGGATCCACCCCGGAGCGGCCCGCCCTCCGCTGCCGGCCGGTGATCCCTCGACCCGCCGCGCGGGTGCGGGGTAGCATCCCCCCGCACCATCCCGTGCTCATCACCCGATAACACCGAGGAGCGCCGCGGGCCCCGTCGCCCGCTGCACGCAGATCGAATGAAGCTCGCTGTCATCTCAGGCAGTCACCGCAATGGATCCGAGTCGGGGAAGGTCGCCCGCTACGTGCAGCAACAGCTCGCGTCGTCGGCGGACGTCACCTCGACGTACGCGCTCGATCTCGCCGACAACCCGCTTCCGCTCTGGGACCCGGAGGTCCGGCAGCCGTCGGAGAAATGGGAGCGCGCCTGGTCCCCGATCTCCGCAGAGCTCGCCGCGTCCGACGCCTTCGTGATCGTGGCGCCGGAGTGGGGCGGCATGGTCCCCGCCGGCTTGAAGAACTTCTTCCTCCTCTGCTCGCGCGGCGAGCTCGCGCACAAACCGGCGCTCATCGTCGCTGTCTCCTCGGGCACGGGCGGCGCCTATCCGATCGCCGAGCTGCGCATGAGCAGCTACAAGAACACGTACCTCTGCTACATCCCGGACCAGGTGATCGTCCGGAGCGTCGCGGGCCTCCTCAACGACCCGACGACGCCGCAATCTCAGGACGACGAGCGAATCCGCACGCGGCTCCGCTACGCGCTGGGCGTCCTCCTTCAGTACGGCAAGGCCCTGCAGCAGGTCCGCGCCAGCGGCGCCACCGACCTCGCCAGGTACCCCTTCGGCATGTAGCCCCCTCCCCGCCCCATCGCCGCGGCAGCGGCCAGCGCACACGTTCACGCACATCAGACCACATTAACGCCCGGAACAACGCGACGCGTCATTCAACGAATGTGACATTCGTCCGCTATGGTGGACGCATCGTCTGTTAAACTGGCGCTCAGCACCATGACGATGCCATTGCTCACGCTTCCGAACCCGAGCGCGATGTCGTCATCGATTCGCGCCAAGGCTGTGGTCTTCGAGGACGAGCGATCGCGGGCGTTGCTCGACCGCATCCGGCGGCTCGCGCCGAGCGACGCCACGCTCCTTGTCACCGGCGAGACCGGGACGGGCAAGGAGATCGTGGCGCGTCACATCCACGCGCTGAGCCACCGGGCGCGGCGGCCGTTCGTCGCGGTGAACTGCGGCGCCCTGTCGGAGTCGCTGGTGGAGAGCGAGCTGTTCGGCCACGAGAAGGGGGCCTTCACCGGGGCGACGACGGCGAAGGCGGGCTGGTTCGAGGCGGCGGACGGCGGCACGCTGTTCCTCGACGAGGTCGGCGACCTGCCGCAGCAGCTCCAGGTGAAGCTGCTGCGGGTGCTCCAGGAGCGCGAGGTGGTGCGGCTCGGGTCGCGCCAGCCGATCCCGATCGACGTGCGGCTCATCGCCGCGACGAACGTCGAGCTGGAGGCGGCGGTCGCCGCGCGGCGCTTCCGCGAGGACCTCTTCTACCGGCTCAACGTCGCGACGGTCTCGCTCCTGCCGCTGCGCGAGCGGCCGGGCGACATCCTCCCGCTCGCGCGCTACTTCCTCTCGGTCCACGCGAACCGGGTCGGCGCCGTGCCGGCCGAGCTGACGCCGGAGGCGGGGCAGCGGCTCCTGGAGCACCCGTGGCCCGGGAACATCCGGGAGCTCGAGAACGCGATTCACCACGCGCTCCTCGTGTGCAAGGGCCACCGGATCACCCCCGCCGACCTGCGCCTGACGGCGCTCCAGCCGAGGGTGTCCACGCTGCCGCCGCCCGCGCAGGTGCCGTCGCTCCGGGCGCTGCCGGGCGGCTGGACGGCCCCCGAGGCGCCGCAGACGACGCCCGAGGCGCCGCTCGCGGCGCTGGAGAGCGCGCTGCTGGCCCTGTTCGAGCAGAACCGCCCGGGCCTGTACGAGCACATCGAGGAGGTCCTCATGCGCACGGCGTACCGCCATTGCCATCGCAACCAGCTCCAGACGGCGCGGCTGCTCGGCATCAGCAGGAACATCGTGCGCGCCCGGCTCCTCCAGTTCGGCGAGCTCGCCCGCTCCGCGCGCCCGCGCGGCGGCGAGCCGCCCGAGTCGGGGCCTGTCTCGAGCGGTCCATGCGGGGTCGACGAGGCCGCGTGCGACGGAGAGGAGCGGGGCGCCGCGATCGACACGGTGCGGATCGGGTGCCAGAGGTTCGGGCTGCTCATGCGGCTCGTGAAGCTGAAGGGCTCGCTCGAGCGCGCCCTCGGGCGGCGCGGCGTGAAGGTCGCGTGGGTCGAGTTCCCCGACGGCGCGCAGCTCGCCGAGGCGCTGCGGGCGACGCAGGTCGATCTGGGCCTCGTGGGAGAGGCGCCGCCGATCTTCGCGCTCTCGGCGCGCGCGCCCATCGTGTACCTCGCGGCGGAGCCGCCGGCGCCGGAGGGCGAGGCGATCATCGTCCACCGGGACTCGCCGATCCGGACGGTCGCGGATCTCAAGGGAAAGACGGTGGCGCTGAACAAGGGCTCGAACGTCGACTACCTGCTCATCCGGGCGCTGGAGGAGGCGAACGTCCGCTACGAGGACGTTCACCTGACGTTCATCCCGCCCTCGGGCGCCCGTGCGGCGTTCGAGCGCCGCGAGGTCGACGCGTGGGCGATCTGGAACCCGATGCTGTCGTCGGTCAGGGACGCCACCGGGGCGCGCGTGCTGCGCGACGGCAGGGGGCTCGCGACGAACACGGCGTATTACATCGGCGCGCGGGGGTTCGCCGACGCCCACCCGGATGTCGTGAAGCTCTTCCTCTCGGAGGTGAAGGCCGTGGGGGAGTGGGCGAACGAGAACACCGAGGCCGCGGCGGAGCTGCTCGCGCCGCAGCTCGGGTTGCCGCAGGCGGTGCTCGTCGCGGCGCTCCAGCGGCGGCGGTTCGGCCTGCGGGCGCTCGACGCCGAGCTCGTCGCGTCCCAGCAGGAGGTCGCGGACGCGTTCCTGAAGCTGAGGCTGATCCCGCACCCGATCCGCGTCGCCGAGGCGCAGTGGGCCCCGCCCACGCGGTGGGATCGGGCGGCGCGCTGCGAGCCGGCGGGAGCCGTCGCGTGCGCGGGGGGCGGCGGGCGATCCGGATAGAACAACGAGCACGTTGAGCGAGCGAGAAATGAACCGCCAAGGCGCCAGGGACGCCAAGAAGAAGACAATGTCTTGGCGTCTTGGCGTCTTGGCGTCTTGGCGTCCTTGGCGTCTTGGCGGTTCGACGTTCTGCTGGTTTCAGGCGGGTTCAACCCGTTTGTTGCTCTAGCTTGCTGAGCGTTGTTGCTCGCACCGAGCCGTCGCCGCCGGGCGGAGCTCGAAAGTAGCGAGCTGTTGAACATCCGTCGCGTCCCTCACAGATCGCCGACCCCGGCCCCGTAATTGCTGATCGAGGTGCCTGCGACTCCTCACCTTGTGTGCAGCAGCAGGCCGGTGACGGGGCGGATATAGAAGGAGCGCCAGAACACCCCGAGCATGTCCAGGGGGAATCACCAGCCTCACATCAGGCGACAGAATGCTCCTTTCGCGATCCGCCTCTCCCCTGGAGAAGTGACGCTGCATCAACGACGCTTTCATGCATCGACGGGGCCGCCTTCACTCCACAGGATGCGGGCGCGTGTGCGACGGCAATCCTTGCCACATCGCTGCCTTTCGGCGCTGGCAATCTTTGCCAGGACGGCAAGGATTGCCATGCGCAGGCTGGCCCCGCGGGCGAGCCGGATCGTCGCCAGCACTCGTGCGTTGCGTTCGTTCGTCGCGCCGTCCCCTCTCGTCGGAGAGCGCCCTCACGGGCGGCGGGGCGGCATGCCGGTTGCGATAGCGCCCTGCCAGCCGGCTGCCACGGTCGGGGCTCACGATGCCGGGCATCCTGGCCACACCGCGCGCTCACCCAGGCACTGCCCCCGCACGGATCGGAGGACGGCAGGCAGCCGACGGCGCGCGGCCCCGAAGACAGCAGCTCCCGAGCACGCCTCGATTGCGTGCCTCGCCCACAGAAAAAGAAAGCAGGAGAGCCGCGATGAGACGTAGCATTCGCACTGGCTGGCTCGTGTCGGTGATGGCCCTGTCCACGCTGGTGGCGTGCCGTGGCAGCGGCGGCGAGCCGAGCGGCGGCGACGGCGGCCATGGCGGGAGCGGCGGCGGCGAGGCGGGGGGCCCGGACGGTGTGCAGGCGTGCGTGGATATCTGTGAGGCGCACAAGATGTACGGCTGCGACCCGCCGGAGCGGAACTGCGCCGAGTCCTGCGGACTGACCCTCATGCTGGCCGGCAGCGGGTGCGAGGACGAGCTGGCCGCGATGTACTCGTGCTACATGTCCGGCGCGGCCGCGTGCGAGGACGGGGTGCCCGCCGAGTGCAAGGACGAGGAGGACGCGGCGCTCTCGTGCGTCGCCGCCGACGGGTGCATCGGGCTGGAGTGCACCTACCCGCACGGCGTGGAGGGCAACGAGTGCGCGTGTTCGTCCACGTGCCTCAGCAAGAAGCACGAGGTGCAGTGCGGGCCGGAAGCCGACGGCAAGACGATGTGCGCGTGCCTCGTCGACGGCGTCGAGGTCGGGACGTGCGAAGGCGCGGAGAGGGAGGTGTGCCACCTCAAGCAGGGCTGTTGCCAGGAGTTCTTCAACCTTCCCTTGTGACGCATCTCCGCTCACCAGCTCTCGTCGCGGCCCGACTCCACGGCGCGCACCGCCAAGGAGTCATCCAGGGGGACACGCCGGAGCTCGAGAGGAAGCCTGTCTCACGCGTCCTCGAGGCAGGTGGACCCGTGAGCGCTCACCTCCCCTCTTCTTTCTCGTCAGAACGAGATCGGGGCCCGGCTCGCCTGCGCGGTGGATCGACGCTCGATCCGCCGCGGCGCGCCCCGCGCCCCACGAGCCGCGGGACCTCGTTCGCGAGGAAGTCCGCGAGCGCGCGCACCGCCGGGAGCTGCCCGCGGCGCGAGGGCACCAGCATCGTCACGCGGTGATCGCCGACGTGCCACTCGGGCAGCACGCGCCGCAGCTCCCCGCGCGCGCGCTCGTCGCGGCACGTGTACTCGGGCACCGCGACGATGCCGAGGCCCGCCACGGCCGCGCCGAGGAGCGTCACAGGGTCGTCGGTGCGCAGGCGCGGCACGAACGGGATCTCCTCGGTCGCCTCGCGGGAACGCAGCGTCCAGACCGCGCGTGAGCTCGGCCCTCCGTGCAGCAACCCGGTGTGCGCGCGGAGCTCGCCCGGCGTCGCGGGCACTCCGCGCGCGTCGAGGTAGCGCGGCGCGGCCATGAGCACCCAGGGCGTCGGCGAGAGCAGCCGCTGCACGAGCCCCGTGTCGGGCAGCGGGCCGCCGTAGCCGCGGAGCGCGAGGTCGAAGCGCTCCTCGACGAGATCCACGATGCGATTCGTGGCGTGGAGGAACACGTCGACCTTCGGATAACGCGTCATGAAGCGCGGCAAGAGCGGCGCGACGAGGTGCTTGCTCATGCCGACCGAGCAGGTGACGCGGATCATCCCGCTGGGCTCCGCGACGCGGTGGCGCGCCACGCTCTCGACAGCCTCGGCCGCGACGCGCATCGCGCGCGCGTGCTCGAGCACCTCCTCGCCCACGGCGGTGAGGATGAACTTGCGGGAGGTGCGCTGGACGAGCCGCACCCCGAGCCGCTCCTCGAGGAGCTGGAGACGCCGGCTCAGCGTCGTCTTGGGCGCGCCGAGCGCGCGCCCCGCCGCCGATAGCCCGCCGTGCTCCGCGATGTGCACGAACAGCGCGAGGTCGTTCCATTCGTCCATCGGTCCGGTGATCGTACCACCTGGTGGACGATGCGTCCAAACGTGGCCTCTACCGGATGGATCGTCCACGAAGCAGGATGATCGCATGAACGACAGGGACCTTCTCCGAGGTGATCGCACGATAGCGCTCGACGCCTACCTCGCGCGCATCGGCCACGGCGGCCCGCGCGCGCCGACGCTCGATACGCTGCGCGCCATCCACGCCCTGCACCCGCGCGCGATCGCGTTCGAGAACCTCGATTCGTGGTCGGGGCGGCGGGTCGACCTCTCCCCCGCGGCGCTCGAACGCAAGCTCGTCCACGGCCGCCGCGGCGGGTACTGCTACGAGCAGAACGGGCTGCTCGCGCACGCGCTGCGCGCGCTCGGGTTCGAGGTGCGCGGGCTCGCGGCGCGCGTGCGGTGGGGCGCGCCCGAGGGCGAGACGAGGCCGCGCAGCCACATGCTCCTCCGCGTCGAGCTGGCGGAGGGGCCTCACATCGCCGACGTCGGGTTCGGGGTGATCGCGCCGGTCGCGCCGCTCAGGCTCGTGAACGACGTCGAGCAGGAGACGCCGCTCGAGACCTTCCGGCTGCGCGGGGAGGACGGCGGTCACGTGCTCGAGGTGAAGTCGGGCGAGGCCTGGCGCGCGCTGTACTGGTTCGACACGACCGAGCAGCTCGCCGCCGATTACGACCTGTTCAACTGGTGGGTCTCGACGCACCCCGAGTCGCTCTTCGTGCGGAGCCTCGTCGTGGCGCGACCGACCGCCACAGGGCGCGTCACGCTGTTCGACCGCGAGCTCACGCACCGGCACCGCGACGGAGACGTCGTGCAGCGCACGCTCGCGAGCGCGGACGCGCTGCGCGACGCGCTCGAGGGGGACTTCGGGCTCGACCTTTCGGGCCTGGATGGAATCGACGAGGCCTTGCGCCGCCTGGCAGAGGCCGAGCGCGCGCGGTGATCCGCTAGTCAAATTTGACTAGCGAGTCTGGACCCTGTAGACTCATGGTATTCAAATTTGAGGACTGGCTTGCCAGTTCCAGAGGAGGTACCGTGACCATCCACCACGAGACCCACGGCCAGGGCGCTCCGTTGCTCCTCGGCTTCCCGCTGATGGCCTCTGCGTGGCCAGGGGATCCCGAGCTCGCCGTGCTGAAGGGCTACCTCGACCGTCTCACCGACCGGTACCGGGTGCTGGTGGTGGACTACCCCCAGCTGGGTCCGGGCATCGGCAAGAGCGACCCGATCCCCGCGAGCGAGCTGACCGCCGATCGCGTCTGCGCCGACCTGCTCGCCGTGGCGGACGCCGCCGGATTCGATCGCTTCGCCTTCTGGGGGTTCTCGTGGGGCGGGGTCGTCGGCCTGCAGCTCGCGTGTCGAACGGACCGGCTGACCGCCCTTGTCTGCGGCGGCTGGCCGCCGCTCGGTGCCCCTTACGGCGACATGCTGCGCATCACCCGCAAGATGGCCGCCGCGCCGGAGGTCCCCGTGCGGGTGGATCAGTTCGTCACGTTCTACGAGAGCGTCCAGGGCTGGCCGGAGGCCGAGGCGGTCGAGCGCATCGCGTGCCCCAGGATGGCATTCACCGGGTCCGAGGATGAGATGGATTACCCCGGGGAGATCAAGCTGCGAATCGCCGCCACCCTCCGCGAGCGGCGCCGCGAGCTGGAGCAGCTCGGATGGCACGTGACCGAGATCCCCGGCCGCGATCATGGGGTCTTCACGGATCCAGCCACGGTCGTCCCGACGGTCCGGGAGTTCCTCGATCGCGCTGCCTGAGCCGTCCGTCAGGGCGGCAGGGAGCCGCGGTCCGGCGCCGCCGGCGGTCTCGGGCGGCGGCGCGCCGGCGCTGCCGCCGGAGAGGGCGGAGGTCAGCCGGCGCTCGCGTCGTCCGCCATGACGTACTCGCCCGCTTCAAGGCGCTTGATCAGCGCCTCGGTCCACGTCGCCGTCGCGGCGAGCCCGCCGATCCACAGCGCGAGGAGGTCCTGCGTGTGGGGCGGCTCGTCGCGGCGGGGGAACGACGGAATCAGCGTCTCGAGGTAATCGCGGTTCTCCGTGGCCCGGCGGTGCTGCGCTCTCAGCAGGTCGATGACGTGCCGGCGCGGCAGCGTCTGCATGAACGCGACCCCCGCGCCGAGCTCCTCCATCTGGAAGCTCGACAGGGCCGCGTCGAGGAGCTGGCGGAGCTCGCCCTCGCCTTCCTGGGTCAGCTCGTAGAGCGTCCTGCCCGGCCCCTCGGCGCTCTCCTCCGTCCCGACGGCGCGGAGCTTCCCCTCCTTCGTGAGCTGCTTGAGCGCGTGGTAGATCGAGCCGGGCTTCACGCTGGTCCAGGTCTCGACCTTCCAGGAGAGGAGCTCCCGATGCACCGCATACCCGTGCGCCCGCCGGTGCATCCGGATGACGCCCAGGACCAAGAGCCTGACCACCGACATTGCGCTCACCGTCCCCGGCCGCCCGTTTGATGGAGTTTTACCACGCTCCGGGGAGCGCGGCGCGTGCGACCACGGGGCCGCCTCCGCCGCGCCCACCGGGGCCACGGCGCGTGGTCGATGAAACGCTGGCCGCCCTGGCCCCGGCGCTGACGACGCCCTGCTCCGCCCTGTTCCACGCGGCATGGCCACGGCGCGCCAGCCGCACGTCCTCCTCGACGAGGAACGCCGCGAGGGTCGCGACGCCGAGGCCTGCCCTGGCGGCGTCCAGCGCGAGCTCCTGCGCGCTCACCGTGAACCGCCCGCGCACCGGGACGCTCGCGCTCCGGCGCCCGCGCCGGAGCGACCACACCGGGTCGATCGCCGGCGGCTTGAACACGATCATCGCGCGACTCCCCCGCTCGCGAAAGCTGCCTATGAGAGAGCCCTTACACGAGCTCCCGTTGGGGGGGAGATCCAGTGCGCCATCCATGGACGAGCTCGGCTGTTCGGTTGACGCTGCACACGAAGCCTGCGAGGCTTGTATCCGCATGGATCAGCCGGGCACGAGGCGCTCGATCGAGCTCAACCGGATGAGCATCACCTGGGAGCTCGATCAGGGCCGGATGCTCACCTTCGGGAACCCGGCCGTGACCCTGTGGCTCCGGCCGTCGCTCGAGCGCCTCTTTCACCCCCTGGTCGCGGAGATGGGCATTCCGCTCTTCCGGCTCCTCGTCGCCCACGAGTCGAGCGCGGGCGCCGGGGAGGACTACCGCGCCATGGTCACGACGCTCGGGTCGACGTTCGAGGAGGGGTTCCTCGCGTGGGGCGCCTGCGTCGCCGCTTCGGGGTGGGGCAGCTTCGCGCTGCCCGTCTTCGACAGGGCGGCGCGGCGGGCGGTCGTCGCCGTCACGAACCCGTGGGAGCTCGCGATGCAGCGCGATCTCGCGGACCACGAGCGCTGGGGCTGCCCCTTTCTCCAGGGCAAGATCATCGGCATCTTCTCGCACGCCTTCGGGGTGAACTGCTGGGCCGACGAGGTGGGCGCAAAGATCGACGGGGCGTCGTCCACCATCGAGCTCCACGTCCACGCCGACGACAGGACGATCCCGGACGAGATCGCCGCGCTGCGCGGCGAGCAGCGGGCCGAGGCGCAGCGCAGGCTGGCCGAGGTGACGCGGACCTTGCGGGAGAGCGAGGAGCGGCAGCGGGCGATCCTGTCGTCGCTCAGCGAGGTGGTCTTCACGCTCGACCCGGAGGGCCGCTTCACGAGCTACCATGTCCCGGAGGAGCTCGCCGGCGTGTACGCGCCGAGCGAGGCCGTGATCGGGCGGACGCTGGACGAGCTCTTTCCGAGGCGCTCCGCGGACGCGATGCGCGCGGCGCTGGCGCAGGTGCTCTCGGGCGGCAGGGCCGAGTCGCTCAGCTACGAGCGCGTGCAGGGCGGCGAGGTCCGCTTCTTCAACGCCAGGATGTCCGTCCTCCGGGGCTCCGGCGGCGCGGTCGCGGGCGTGACGGTGATCGAGCGCGATCTGTCCGAGCGCCTGGCCGCCGAGCGGGCGCTCGCGGAGCGGGTCGATATCATCGCGCGGCAGCAGGAGACGATCCGCGCGCTGTCCACGCCCGTGCTGGAGGTCTGGGAGGGGGTGCTGGCGCTGCCGGTCATCGGCGCCGTGGACAGCCAGCGCGCCGCCGCGATCACCGAGGATGTCCTCGGCGCGCTCGTGCGGACGCAGGCCCGCTGTGTGATCCTCGATCTCACGGGGGTCGAGGAGATCGACGCCGCCACCGCGGATCACTTCGCGAAGATCACCCGCGCCGTGGAGCTGCTCGGCGCCGAGAGCCGGGTCTGCGGCATCCGGCCCGCGGTGGCCAGGGCCATGGCGGCGGTGGACGCGGCGCCCGCTCAGGCGAGGACCTACAGCACGATGCGGAGCGCGCTGATGTCGGCGATCCGCCCCTCGCGCTGAGCGCCCCCGCGTCAGCGGGCGATCTGCGAGAGCGCGAACGCGTACGCGTCGGCGAGCTCCTCGATCGTCGACTGGACCCTGTCGCCGCCGCCGTGCCCGGCCTTCTCCTGGACGCGCAGCAGCACGGGCCCGCCGGTCGAGGCGGCCTGGAGCGCGGCCGTGAACTTGCGCGCGTGCATCGGGTCGACGCGATCGTCGCTGTCGACCGACATGATGAGGAGGCTCGGGTAGGCCGTCCCAGCGCGAACGCGATGGTACGGGGAGTAGGCGATGAGCGTGCGGAAATCATCGGGGTCGCTGGCCGAGCCGTACTCCTCGATCCATGTCTTGCCCGACCCGAACAGGTGGTATCGGACCATGTCCATCAGCGGGACCTGGCACAGCGCCGCCCTGAAGAGGTCGGGGCGCTGCGTGATGGCCGCTCCCACGAGCAGCCCGCCGTTCGAGCGGCCCTCGATGACGAGCCGGTCGGGCCGCGTGTAGCCCTGACGGACCAGGTGCTCCGCGGCGGCGATGGCGTCGTCGAAGACGTTTTGCTTGTTGTGCCGCATCCCCGCGCGGTGCCAGGCTTCGCCGTACTCGCCGCCGCCCCTCAGGTTCGCGACGGCGAACAGGCCTCCTCGCTCGAGCCATGGATACGCCTTCGACAGGAAGCTCGGCGTGAGCGCCATCGAGAAGCCCCCGTATCCATGGAGCACGGCCGGCGCCGCCCCGTCGCGCGGCGCGTCCTTCCTCCGGAGCACGAACATCGGCACCCGCGTGCCGTCCTTCGACGTCGCGAAGATCTGCTCCGTCATGTAGGCGGCGGTGTCGACGGGCACGCGCGTCCTGTACGTCACCTGCGTGCGCCCCGTCGGCACGGAGAGCTCGTGGACCTCGGGCGGGAGGGTGAACGACTCGAACGTGAAGTACGCCTCGTCCGCCTCCGGATCACCGCGCAGCGTGGAGACGCTCCCGACGCCGGGCAGCCTCACCTCGTACGCGGGGCTGCCGTCGAGCTCCCGGACCTCGAGGCGCGCGGCGACGTCCTTGAGGTAGACCAGCCCGAGCCGATTGCCCACGATCTCGAGGTGGTCGAGCTTCTCGTCCCGGCGCTCCGGGACGATCTCGACCCAGCGATCTCGCCCGGGATCCCGGGGATCGGCGCGGAAGACACGGTAGTTGGGCGCGCCGTCGTCGGTCAGGATGTAGAGATTGTCGCGGTGCGGCTCGACAAGGTAGATGTGCGGCTCCGCCTGGACGAGGGGCTTCCACGCCGCCTTCGTCCCCGCGCGGAGATCCTGGATGTACACGTCCGTCGACACCCAGCCGTGCTGCACGGTGGCGATCAGCCAGCGTCCGTCGCGCGAGGCGGCGACCTGGTGAAACGTCTTCGGGTCGCGCGTGGCCTCGCGGACCAGGCGATCGCGCGCGGGGTCGTCGCCGAGCGCGTGATACCGGATCTCGGCCAGGCCGGGGCGGTCTGCCGCCGACACCCGGCGGCCGAGCGGCGGCACCTTGACGTAGTAGATCCCGGCGCTCCTCCCGTCCCACGCCAGCGCCGTCCTGTCCGCGTACTTGGCCCCCTCGATCACCTCGGGCAGCTTCTTGCCTGTCGCGACCTCGATGATCTCGAGCGTCGCCTCGTCGGAGTTGTTCTTCTTGACCTGGTAGGCGACGTACCGGCCATCCCAGCTCGGGACCCAGCTCCCGAGCGACACGCTGCCGTCCGGCGACCACGCGTTCGGGTCGAGCAGCACCTTCGGCTCTCCCGTCTTGCCCTGGCGCCAGGTGACGGCCTCCTTCTCCTGACCGACCGATTTCTTCGACCAGAAATAACGGCCGCCGCGCTGGAGCGGCGCGCCCACGCGCTCGATGTCGTAGAGCTCCCGGAACCGCTTCAGGAGCGCGTCGCGCTCGGGCAGCTTCGCGAGCTCGGCGCGCGCGAAGGCGTCCTGCGCCCCCGTCCACGCCTGGACCTCGTCGGACTCGCCGTCCTCCAGCCACCGGTACGGGTCCGGCACCGGGACCCCGTGGAGGACGTGCACGACATCGACGCTCCTCGACGGCGGATACGCGCGGGCCGGGGCGCTCGGGGGCGGGGCGGCGCTCGACGAGCTCCCGCCCGCGCCGGCGCTCGGCGCGGCGGCCTTCGGCGGCGGCGCGGGGCGCGCGGGGGCGGGGTCGGCGCCGGCGCACGCGGACGTGAGGATCACCAGCGCGGCCATGGTGCGTCTCGCGACGAGCATGGCCCTCACGCTAGCGCCGGCCGCGCGAGCCTTCCAAGAGGGAAGAGACCGCCGGAGGCGCCGCGGAGCGGGCGCCCCGGAGCGGGCGCCGCCGGCGGGAGCTCGTCGCGCGGATCGCCATCGTGGGCCGCATCGCCAGCGCTGCCGCGCCGGGCCGCCCGGCGATGCCCCCGGGGCGGCCGGCCCCGTGCCCGGACGGCCGGGTTGCTCTGGAGCAATGAACGGGCTGAACCCGCCTGAAACGAGCAGAACTTCGAACCGCCAAGACGCCAAGACGCCAAGACGCCAAGACATTGTCTCCTTCTTGGCGTCCTTGGCGTCTTGGCGGTTCATTTCTCGCTCGATCAACGTGATCGTTGTTCTAGAGTGGTCCCGAGGACGCCAGCACGACAGATGAGGACGACGATGAAGCTTATCTACTTCCCCGTGCGCGGGCGCATGGAGCCGGCGCGGCTCATGCTGGAGCTGGTCGGCGCGCGGTACGAGCTCGAGACGATCCCCTTCGAGCTCTGGTCGGGGCCGGAGGGCAAGGCGCGGATGCTGGAGCAGACGCCGTTCGGGCAGCTCCCCGTGCTGGAGGACGGGGACTTCGTCCTGTCCCAGTCGCAGGCGATCAACCGCTATGTGGCGCGCAAGCTGAACCTCCACGGCGACACGCTCAGGGAGAGCGCGCGCATCGACGAGGTGACCGAGACGGCCAACGACCTCCTGCACGACGTCGGCGTCGTGTGCTGGGATCCGCGCTTCCACGAGATCCGCGCCGAGCACCGCGCCGCGACGCGCGAGAAGCTCGAGCTGCTGGAGAAGCACTTCCTCCGCACGAGCGCCGACGCGGAGCACTGGGTCCTGCCCGGCCGCTACACGCTGGCCGACGCGACGATGGCGTTCGCCCTCGAGTCGATATGGCCTCTCCAGCCCGGGCTGCTCGACGATTTCCCGAGGATCCGACACGCCATGACGGCGTTCTTCGAGGCCGACGGCGTCCGCAGCTACGTTCGCAGCGACAGGCGATTCCGCACCTGGACCACCCCCAGCGCCGCGTTCGGCGGGAGGCCCGAGGAGACCCATCACTGGGCCGCAGACTGACCGCGCAGCGCCGCGGTCGGGCCGGTGATCCCTCGCCGGGCGGCGGGCGCGTTCCGCGCGCGGCAGGCCGCTCCGCTGCCCTGGCAGCACCCGAGCAGCACCCGTTGCTGCCCTGGCAGCAGCGCGGCGCGGGCTGCGGGGGAGCGCGCACGGGAACCCGGAGGCGGCGCTGGCACGGCGTGTGCTGACCCGGCGCCGCCATGACGGGTTCATCGTCGACGTCGCGCGTGCAGGCAGCCCTCGAGCAGCTCCGGGCCGGGGGCATGGTCATCCTCCTCGACGACGAGGCGCGCGAGGACGAGGGGGATCTCGTCGTGATGGCGGAGCACGCGACGCCGGCGGCCATCAACTTCATGGCGACGCACGGCCGGGGGCTCATCTGCCTCGCGCTCACGGAGGAGCAGGTGGACCGGCTCGGGCTGCCGCTCATGGCCACCCGTGCGGGCACCCGGCGGTCGACGGCGTTCACCGTGAGCATCGAGGCGCGCGAGGGCGTGACGACCGGCATCAGCGCGCACGACAGGGCGCGCACCGTCGCCGCCGCGATCGCCCGGACGGCGTCGCCGCGCGACCTCGTGTCGCCGGGGCACGTGTTCCCGCTCAGGGCGCGCCGCGACGGGGTGTTCGACCGCGAGGGGCACACCGAGGGCGCTGTCGACCTCGCGCGCCTCGCCGGGGGGCTTCCGGCCGCCGTGATCTGCGAGATCATGAACGATGACGGGACGATGGCGCGCCGCCGTGACCTCGCGCGCTTCGCGGCGCGCCACGGGCTGCCGCTCCTCACCCTCGGCGACGTCGTCCGCCACCGGGTGGAGAGCGAGCACGTCGCCGCGCGCGTCCGGACCGCCCCGTTCCGGCCCGCGGGCCTGAGCGGCGAGTGGCGGGCGCACACGTACAGGATACGGCGCGATCGGCAGCTCCTCCTGCTGACGCTCGGCGCGCCGGCGCCGGGCGGCGACCGCGCGTCCATCGTGTACACCCACCGGGCGGCGCTGGTCTCCGATCTGCTCGGCGACGCCGATCTGTTCGACGCGCTGCGAGACATCGAGTCTGCCGGCGCCGGCGCGGTGATCTACGTGCCCCCGCCGGCGCACCAGCTCGGCGCGCACGAGGAGGCCGGCGTCGGCCTCGAGCTCGCCGTCGCCGAGCGCGAGCTCGCCGTGCTCGGGTATCGCCGCGTGACGGTGCTCGACTCGAGGGCTCCGTGGCCCGCGGGGCCGAAGAGGGAGCTCGATCTGGAGACGGGCGACGCGCTGGCCGCGCCGGAGCCTCCCGGGGCGCCGCTGCCGTCGCGCGGCCGCGCGGCCGCCGGGCCGGCGCGATCGGCGCGCGGCGGCGTGCTCGGCAGGATCGCCGAGCCGGAGGACCGCGCGACGGGGTGAGCTGCGCCATGTGTAGCCGCGGATCTTCGTCCCGCGGTCCACGGCTGGGGCCGGGATCGATGTCGTGGGTGAAGGAGGCGCCCTGGTCGTGAGCCGCGGCCGGGCGTTCGCTCCGCCCCGGCCGCTCCCGCTCGGAGGCCCGCAGCCCATCCGGACCGGCGAGCCGGCCTTGATCGACCGCGCCGGCGATGGCCAGCTGGATGTCGTCACGACGCTGAGCACGTGGGCTCAGGGTACGGATTCAGGCTGGGCGTCCAGACGATCCTGAGCCGCCCCCGCGCCTGCGACGGGCGCCGTTCCGCGAGCCGACGACGCCGACGCCGGACGCGCTACACAACGGACCATGAGCGCGTCCCCACCTCCTCGCATCAAAGCCGCTGCCGTACAGGCCGCTCCCGCGTTCCTCGACCTCGACGCCGGTGTGGACAAGGCCGTGGGCCTCATGGCCGAGGCGGCGCGCCACGGCGCCTCGCGGATCGCCTTCCCGGAGGCGTGGCTGCCCGGCTACCCGTTCTGGATCTGGCTCGGCTCGATCTGGACCTGATCCCGCTCGCCAAGGCGGTGGCCGACCCGACAGGGCACTACGCGCGGCCGGACGTCCTCCGGCTGATGTTCAACGACAGACCCCAGCCGATCGTCCAGCGCTTCGACGCGGAGCCCGGCGGCGCTGACGGGACGGCGTGAGCCGCCGGCAGATCCGTGCTCCGGGGCCGTGGCTCGGCGGTTGAGCCCGCATTGCGTCCGTCGCTTCCCGCCGCCGGGGATTGCGGCGTCAGCGCTCATCACGTCGGTGAAGCGGGCGGTCCAGGCGCCCATCACGGGCGACCTTGCATGGCTTCACGACGCGGGCGGACGCGATCGATCAACGATACGGTCCCTGGCGCGGCGCCTCACCATCGAGCACCGACACGTGCTCGTCGAGCCCCTCGAGCTCCTTCACGTGCCACTCGACCAGCATGCAGCGCGCGCAGATGTACGCCTCGAGCTTGCCGACCCTCCGGCTGCTCCAGACGCTCGGCTTCGCGATGGCGAGCTCGCTCCGCCCGTCGGCGTCCGCGTCGAGGACCTTTGGCGCGTGGAGGATCTTCCTCGCGCCGCATGCGGGGCAGCGGAGCTCGTCGCGCATCGATGTGGATCGCCGCTCGAGCAGCGCCTGGACCTCGCGCTCGAGCCGCCCCACCCGCTCCTCGAGGGAGCGCTCCGCCGGCGCGCTCGCGGCGTGGGGATCGGTGACGGGATCCGCGACGGGCGCGCTCGCGGCGCGGGGGAGCCGGGCGCCGCAGTCCAGGCAGCAGACATAGGCCTCCGGGTTCGAGCGGCCGCACGTGGGGCAGTCCATGCCGACAGGATACCTGCGATTTCCCGCGGAGCGAACAGCAGGAAAGCCCGATCTCACGCCACCAGGATCCCCACGCGAGCGCGATCCCTCGACGTCCGCCAGCGTCCCCTGACCCCTCGGTCGAGGCGAGGTCCAAGGGCAAGGCACCCTGGCCGCCTCCAGGTGGTGCGTATCATCCTTCCGGCGGCCAGGGCACCTTGCCGTCAGTCCCGCCTCACCTCGAACGCTAGCCCGCTTCAGGAGCGCGTGATGCGACCCCTTCGGTATTCGTTCAACGTCACATCGGACGGGTGCTGCGACCATCGTGCGATGTTCGCGGAAGCGGCCGGAGACTGCATCCGTGCTTCGTCGTGTCATCAGAGAGGAGCTGCCTCGCTCGTCACGCGAACAATTGCTCCTTTTTTTTTCCGGCGACGGCTCGTCATCGACCGGTCTTCCTGGCGGCACTGTTCCGCGGGGGCGAACCGGCGCGATCCGTCGGATCTCCGGGCTTTCGGGGAGGGCGCGACGTCGGATCGCACCCCCTCGGACGGCACGGACCCAACCCCGGCCCAATTGCCGAGCCCTGGACCTCGCGAGTGCCCGCAGGCTCTACTGGGATCGCCCGCGCGCGGTCGTTGCGTGCCGAAGCGCCCTTACACGCGCGCCACCATCAGCGGGTCGAACGTGGGGGCCAAGCCCGCGTCCGCCAACTTCCTGATCTGGTGCGATGCGGACGAGCTGCGGGAGCTGCAGAACAACACCTCGGTCACGAAGTACGGCGGGAGCACGCTGCAGAGCTGCAGCCAGTGCGCCTCGAACAACGGCTCGAAATCCACCCCGGCGCTCACGGCCGACCTGCTCGGCGACTGGCGGGAGGAGATCGTCTGGAGCGAGTCCGACAGCTCGGCGCTGCGGCTGTACACGACCACGGCCATGACCTCGGCGCCTCTACACGCTGATGCACGATCCGCAGTACCGCATGCAGTTCTCTTCCGAGCAGACCGGGTACAACGAGCCGCCTCACCCGAGCTTCCATATCGGCGGCGGCATGGCAGCGCCGCCGAGGCCGGATATCCACGTCAAGCGATAAAACACGATCGCGCGGAGAGCGCCTTGTCGAGATCGTTGGTGGGCTCGTCGAGGATGATCACGTTGACGCTCTTGGGTGAGCATCTTCGCGAGCGCCACGCGCGCCCGCTCCCCGCCGGAGAGCGAGCCGACCGGCTGCCGCGCCTTGTTCGGGTCGAAGAGGAACCGCTCCAGGTGGAAGCGCTCGCGGGAGAACCGCGTGCTCACCTCTCGGCTGAGGAGCCGCCAACCACGTACAAGGAACGCGATCTCCGAGGATGGATCCTGGTCCGAGAGGTTTCCACAGCAGCTTGGCGTGATCCCGCATCCAGATTGGAAGCTTTCGCCCTGGACGCCACTTGACATGCGGCTCCTCGCTGTGATGCGATGTCCATCAGGTCGCGCAAGGACTCGATGTGACCTGTCGCGCCGCATCGCTCCGGGGGAACAGGCACGTGATGCGCTGGCCGCTTGTCCCGCTGCCGACTCGATCGTCGTGATCGAGTGGGCCATCTCCTGACGCCGGGCGCGCATCAGGTCTGATCTGCGCGCGAGGGCGCCGCGCGAGGGCGCCGCGCGCGACCGCACGAATCACGTACGAACGAGCGACAACGTAGCAGGGGGTCTCATGACGATGATTGGGCGAAACTGGGCAGTGGCCATCGGGCTCATGCTGACGACGGCGGCATGCGGCTCGAGCGATCCGGACGCGGCACAGACAGCCACGCCCATCCAGCGAACGCCGCTTCCTCGGAGCGAGTTCATCCCGCTCGAGATCGAGGCGACGATCGACGAGCTCGTCGCCGAGATCAACAAGAGCTCGATCGAACCGATGCAGATCGCGGTGTTGCTGAAGTCCCTCGACGGCTTCTTTGCGCCGATCGCCACGGGCGCGAACCGAGCCATGGGTGAGCTCGGGGTCTCCGGGAGGGCCACCGGGAACGTGCTCGGGCCTTACAGTACCGAGACAGAGCTAGAGGAATTGACGAAATTCCAGACTCAACACATCGAGCAGTCGGTGGCGGAGGGCGCCGAGGGGATAGTCATCACGCCCGTCGGCGAAGGCAACGCGGCCGCGCTCGACGAGGCCATCGCGAAGGGGATCCCCGTGGTGACGCTCGACGCCGACCTGGTGAGCTCGAAGCGCGAGATCTACGTCGGGGCACTCAACGAGTATGCCGGGGCCCTGGCAGGGAACACCCTGCTCAAGATGCTGCCCGAGGGGCCGGGCACGGTGCTCATCCACGGCTGGGCCGACCCGATCTGGGCCGACGGCGTCAATCGAACTCGGGGCGCCAGGGGCGTGTTCGAGGACGCCGGTTACCACGTTGTGGTACATCAGTCCATCTATCATGACCCAGCCAGGGACGTCGAGTTGATGAGAGGCGAGATCGAGGACGCCGACCCGCCCGTCGTGGGCCTGATCGGAATGTTCATCGACTCGTATCGATGCGTGCTGGCCGCGGACGCCGCGGACGCGCCGGACCTCCCCATCGTCACCTTCGACTTCGCGCCGGAGACCGCCGATTATATGCGCCAGGGTCGCATCAAGGCCACGCACGTCCAGCGGCAGTACTACGAGGGGTACCTCGGGCCGTACATCGTCTACGGCATCAAGAGCATCGGCCTCGACGCGATCAAGGAGATCCTCGCGCCGCATCTCGAAGGCAGCCAGTTCGACCTCGGCGTCGACGTGGTCCCGTGGGAGAAGGTCGACGCCTACAACGCCTTCCTCGACGAGGTCGGCGCAGAGCAGTAGCGGCGCGGAGCTCGAGGAGGATCTGCTCCTCGCCGCGCTCGAGGTCGTCGCCGATCCTCCGGCCGTGACTCCCCCGTCGGGCTTCACGCTCGCGCACGACCAGCCGTCGTCCACGAGCGACGGGCCCATCCACGCCATGGTCTACACGAAGGTCGTGGGCTCGAGCGAACCTGCCGAGTACACGTTCGATGTTCCGGCGGGCGTCCCAGGACCGAGCCATCACGACGCTCGCGGTCCCACCCTTCGGTTTGCTGCACTACGCTTCCTCACGCTGCATTCCGGCTTTGGCCGCGTACCCCCGCGGCGGGGGGCGCGTTGGCCCGGCGAGGCGGGGTGGCGGCGCCGAGCCACATTCCGCTCTCACTGCAATTGGTCGCAAATTTCTGAATCCAAGTCGGCTCGCGACGGAGCACGCGCTCGATGTCCTCTTGCAGGACCCCGACCCGCGCGCCAGATGCTGAACCACGTGGTTCAGCATTCGAGTGCCCGCCTCGATGCTTCCTGCCGCGGCCGCGCTCGCGCACTTCGGCCTCTCGCTCCACGTGCTCTCGAACGGCCACCCGATCGAGGATTCGTACATCCTTTACATCTACTCCGAGAGCCTCGCGAGCGGACACGGGATTACCTACTTCAAGGGCGGCGAGCACGCGGAGGGCGCGACGGATTTTCTCTGGATGATGCTGCTCGGCGCAGGGAGCTTCCTCGGGGTGGACGTAGCCGTCGCCGCGGCCGCACTCAATACGCTCGGGCTCGTCGTGCTCGGTTATCTTGCCATCGCGCTCCTGCGCAGGCGCTACGAGGGCAAGACGCTCGTCGCCGCGTCAGCATGCGCGCTTCTCGGGATCGGCTCCTCGCAGATCGCCGCGTGTCCCTGGCGGGATTTCTGACCCGCGGTACCGGCGTGGAAGCGGCGCGAGCGGGGGAGTCGCTGCGGCAGGTGAACGACGACCGAGCGCTGGCGCGGCTCAGCCAGGCTGTCTCTCGCCCGGCTCCCGCGCCTCTTCTCCAGCAGCCGCAGGCGCGTCCTTCAAGGGGGCCAGCGCGCCGGCCTCGTCGAGGCTCACGCGGCTGTCGCCGTCCCGATCGAGCGCCCTCAGCATCTCGCCGACCACCACCTCGGAGGGCGTCTCGGACGTCGCCCTCGAGACAGCGGCCCTCAGCTCGTCCGCCGACACGGCGCCGTCCCGGTCCTCGTCGATGGACGCGAACGGCCCGAGCTGACGCCAGAGCTCCACGGCAAACGACTCGACGAGCACGAGCTTCGGCTCACGGCCGCTGTCCGCCGGCGGCACCCGCTCCGGGTGCTCCTGCGCGAAGCGGACAAGCGGCGCGATGTCATCCATGCCCCCGAGAAGCCCTCGAACGGTCGCTATCCGGTACTCGCGATCATCGACCAGCGGGAGGCCGCCGATCGCGATCAGCGCGCCTCCCGCGTCCGTCGCCATCCGGTCGTCGATCTGGAGATAACCGCCGTGCTGTGCCGGGGCGCGCGACCGCGACGCGGCGACGGCCTCGCGGACGACGCGGCCGGGCATCGCGACCACCACCACCTCGTTGCTGAAGGGGACCTCCGCCTTGAGATCTCCGTAGGTGAAGCGCTCCCGGTACTCGC
This sequence comes from Sorangium sp. So ce1335, assembly GCF_051521615.1. Classification (NCBI taxonomy): domain Bacteria; kingdom Pseudomonadati; phylum Myxococcota; order Polyangiales; family Polyangiaceae; genus Sorangium; species Sorangium sp. So ce1335. The sequence continues at coordinate 12,486,090 of NZ_CP150363.1, read as the reverse complement.
GGCCGCCGCGGATGCCGCCGCCGTTGAACAGGCATCCATCCGCCTGGAGCACGTCGCGGATCCGCGAGCAGATGAGCTCTCCGAGCGAGGTCTGCCGCGCCCGCGTCCCGACCGACGACAGCGTCTTCCCCGGCGGGAGCCGGAGGAGCGTGGCCGCGTCGAGGTCGCGGACGATCTGCATGTGGCGGTCCACGCGCGCGCGCATCGCCGGATCCTCGGGATAGCCGGCGACGTGCTCTATCCGGACGGCGACCGCGGGCAGGTCGTGCGCGCCGGCGGCGGGCGCCTCGGCCGGCCACACGAGGTCGACGATGGCCGCGCTCACCGCGTCCGTGCCGGCCTTGACGACCCAGGTGCCGTCCACGTCGTCGAGGAGCACCTCGTGCTCGTGGCCGCCGAGGATCACGGGAAAGCGCGGCGCGCGCTGCATCCGCGCGAGCGCGAGATCCTGCTCGCGGCTCTGGTGCGTTATCGGGATCACGCAGGCGCAGCCCTCCTCGCGGACGAGCCGGTCGACCCAGCGGACGGCCGTCTCGTTCGCCGGCTCGATCGCGTATCCCCCGAACGCCCCCCGCCGGTACAGGCCCGGGACGTGGACGAGAAGGCCAAGGAGGCCGACGCGGACCGTCCGCCCGCCGGGGCTCGCGATCTCGAGGATCTCGTGCGTTGGCAGCGCCGGAGCGAACGAGGGCATGTTGGTGTTGAGCCACGTTCCCCGGAACTCCCGCACCCGCGCCCTGAGCTCCCGGATGTCGATGTCGGCCTCGTGGTTGCCGAAGATCGCGTGCGTGATCGGCAGCGCGTTCATGCAGTCGATCATGCCTCTTCCGTGGTCGAGGCTCGACAGCAGGCTCGGCGCGAGGAAGTCGCCGGCCATCACCACCAGGAAGCGATCCGCCGGCCCCGCGGCGTGGCGCCGCACCAGGGTCGAGAGGCGCGGGAGGTTGTCGAGCGCGTAGACGTCGTTGACGCAGACGATCCGAAGCGAGGGACCGCTGGGCTTGCCTTCGGGGCAGGTGGTCATGTCGCCCGAAGATACCGCAGCGCAGCCCCACCGCCGGGCGCGCCGCGCACCTCCCGGACCACCTCGTACCAGCCGGACAGCCGCGCCACGAGCTCCTCGGGGCGGCGGGCATGCCGGAAGCACCAGAGCACCAGCCGCCCCAGCGCCGTCATCGCCCGCGCCCGCAGCGCCTCGTCCGTCTCCGCGCTGATGTCGTCCAGCACGAACCGGAAGTGCGGGATGTGCTCCGCCACCAGCCGCAGCACGTCCGGCGGCAGGTCGATCACGTCCTGGAACGCGACCGCCGCGGTCCAGCCGGTGTCGCTGTGGTGCAGCACCACCGGCAGGGATGTCGTCGCCGCGATCTGAGATTGCGCCGGAGGGCGCCTGTCACACGCTCGACCGCTCGCGCGATGGAGCCGGCATGAGAGCCGCCGCCCCGACCGCCGCCGCCTTCGTCCTGCTCGCCTGCACCCCCGGCCCGCGCGACCCGGCCCCTGCGCCGCACGCCGCGCCCGCGCCGAGCGCCGCCGCCCTCGCCGCGCTGCCGCCCCCTCCCCTCTGCGCCCGCCGCGGCGCCGGCCCCGCGCCCGCGCCCCTCGACCGGACCCACGCCGGCTCCGGCGTCGCCCTCGCGGGCCTCGGCGGTCGCACGCTCGCCTTCGTCGCCGACGAGGACGACGCCGCCCTCCACACCGTCGACATCGACGCCCGCGCTGCCCTCGCGCGCACGCCGCTCGCGGGCCGCCCCGCCCAGGTGATCGTGCTCGGCGACGGCCGCGTCGTGGCCTCGCTGCGCGACCGCGCCCTGCTCGAGGTGCTCGAGCCGGTCGACGCCGGCGCCCCGCTCGAGCGCCGCTGCCTGGTGCCCGTGGCGAGCGAGCCGGTGGGGCTCGCGATGACGCCCGACCGCGCGACGCTGCTCGTCGCGAGCCGGTGGGGCCACGCGCTCACGAGCTTCGCCGCCGCCGACCTCCGGCGGATCGGCGAGCTCCCCCTCGCGCGCGACCCCGGCGCGGTCGTCGCGTCCGCCGACGGCCAGCGCGCGTTCGTCTCCCACGCGGTGGGCGGCCGCATCAGCGTCGTCGCGCTCGGCCAGGGCGGCGCGCCGACCGAAGCCCGGGAGCTCTCGACCCGCGGGGTGGAGTGGCGCTTTGCGACGCCCCTGCCGAAGAAATTCATGTCCAGCGCGTTCCCCTCGGACCCGCCCAGATCGCCCGCGCCCATGCCGAGCGCGCCCGCGCAGCGCGCGACCTTCGATCCGTTCGGCGGCGCGCCCGTCGCGGAGCGCCGCGCGTCGTCGCGCGTCGAGCGCCATGGCTCGCAGGGGTTCGCGCTCGCGCGCGCGCCGAGCGGCGCGGTCTTCGCGCCCATCGCGCTCGTGGATCCGGGGCCGGAGACGCGCAGCGGCGGCGGCTACGGCACCGCGCGCGCCCAGACGGTGATCGATCACATCGCGGTCGTCGACGCGGAGGGCGAGCGCGCGGACGTCCCGCCGGTCTCGAGCCACCTCGGGACGCTCGGCTGCCAGCTCCCGCGCGCGGCCGCGATCGAGCCCGGCGAGGAGGTCCTGCTCGTCACCTGCCTCGGCCGCGACGAGGTGATCGCGTACGACGCCCGCGCGCAGATCCCCGGCCAGCCGCCGCCGGTCGGGTCGGTGCGGAACCGGGAGCTCTTCCGCGCCCGCGTGGGCGCCGGGCCCACGGCCATCGCCGTCGACAGCGCGCGCCGGCGCGCCGTGGTCTTCTCCCGGTTCGACGGCGCGCTGACGATCCTGCCCGCCGCGCGCGACCCGGGGCCGGCCGAGATCCGCGCCTTCGGCAAGGAGCTCGCGGGCGAGCTACCGGTCGTTGTCCTGCCCCGGGCGTCGCGCCTCGACGCGCAGCGGGCGGAGGGCCAGCGGCTCTTCCACGCGGCTGGCGACCGGCGCACCGCGTTCGACGGCCGCGCCTGCGCGAGCTGCCACCCCGACGGCCGCGACGACGCGCTCACGTGGTCGACACCCGAGGGCCCGCGCCAGACGCCGATGCTGATGGGGCGGCTCGACGGCACGGCGCCGTACGGCTGGGAGGGCGACAAGAAGGACCTGGAGGGCCACTTCGCCCGGACCATGTCGCGGCTCGCAGGCACCGGCCTGAGCGCGGAGGAGCGCGACGCGATCTTCGCGTACCTCCGCGGCATGGAGCCGCCCGCCGAGGCAGCGGTCCTCACGGCCGAGGAGCGCGCCGTGACCCTGGCGCCGCCGCCCGTCACCAGCAGCGCCGCCGCCCGCAGCGCCGCCGCCCGCAGCGGCGCGCGCGCCGACGCCGCCGCCGCGCGCGCCGACCTCGCCGCGCGCGCCGACCTCGCCGCGCGCGCCGACCTCGCCGCGCGCGGCGACGCGCTCTTCCACAGCCGCGAGGCGGGCTGCTCGAGCTGCCACCTCGGCGACGAGCTGACCACCGACGGCGCCCGCCACGACGTGCGGAGCGCGACCCGCCTCGACGCCGTGCGCGCCTTCGAGACGCCCTCGCTGCGCTTCGTCGGCAGGTCCGCGCCGTACTACCACGACGGCCGCTACCCGACGCTGCTGGCGCTCGTCGAGGGCGTCGACGGCGCCATGGGCCACACAGCGCACCTGTCGGCCGACGACCGGCGCGCCCTTGTCGCCTACCTGGAGTCGCTCTGAGCCGCCTCGCGCGCCGCCGCCCTCAGGCCGCGAACCCGCCGTCGACGGCGATCGTCGCGCCCGTGATGAAGCGCCCGCCCTCGCCGGCGAGGTGGGCGACCGTGGCGGCGATGTCGTCGGCGCTGCCGTAGTGGCCGACCGCGAGCAGGCTCCGCTGCGCGTCCGCCCCGGGGCCCCCGGCCGGGTTCATGTCCGTGTCGATCGGGCCAGGCTGGACGAGGTTGGCGGTGATGCCGCGCGGCCCGAGGTCGCGCGCGAGGCCCTTGGTGAACCCCACGAGCGCGGCCTTGCTCATCGAGTACAGGGTGGTGCCCGGCCCCGGCGCGCGCTCGGCAAGGCAGCTCCCGATGCTGATGATGCGCCCGCCGGCGCCCATGTGCCGCGCCGCGGCCTGCGAGGCGAGGAAGACGGCCCGCACGTGGACCGCCAGCGTCCGGTCCACCTCCTCGAGCGTCACGGCCTCGAGCGGCCCCATGAGCGCGATGCCGGCGTTGTTCACGAGGATGTCGATACGGCCAAGCTCGGCCACCGTCCGCTCGACCGCGCCGACGACCGCCGCCGGATCCGCGCTGTCCGCCGCGATCGCGAGCCCCCGCCGGCCCGCCGCCTCGACCTCGCCGACGACGGCGCGCGCCCCGCCCGCGGCGCTCACGTACGTCAGCGCCACGTCCGCCCCGCCCCGCGCGAGCCGCCTCGCGATCGCCGCGCCGATCCCGCGGCTCCCCCCCGTCACCAGCGCCACCTTGCCCTCAAGCTCCAGCATGTCCACCTCTTTTCTGTGCCGATCGATACACAATGTATACTTGGCGGCGTGGACGGAGGTCAACCGATTTATTTAACGATCGGCACAGAAAGGTTCGGTTGATGGTCGGACGAGGGCGCCCGCGCAGCTTCGACAGGGCCGCTGCGTTGCGGCGGGCGATGGAGGTGTTCTGGGAGCGGGGCTACGAGGGCACGTCGCTCAGCGATCTCACGGCCGCGATGGGCATCAACTCGCCGAGCCTGTACGCCGCGTTCGGCTGCAAGGAGGCGCTGTTTCGCGAGGCGGTGGCGCTCTACACCGAGGTCGAGGGCGCGGCGACGAACCGCGCGATGCGCGAGCAGCCCACGGCGCGCGCGGCGGTCGAGGCGATGCTGCGGGGCAACGCGGAGGCCTACGTGTGCCCGGGCAGGCCGAGCGGCTGCATGATCGTGCTCGCCGCGACGCTCGGCACGCCGGAGAGCGAGGCCGTTCGCAGCTTCCTCGCCGAGGTGCGGCGGGGCGCGCAGGACGAGCTCCAGCGCCGGCTGGATCGCGGCGTCGCCGAGGGCGACGTGCCGGCGGGCACCGACACGGCGGCGCTCGCCGCGTTCTACACGACCGTGCTGAACGGCCTCTCCCTCCAGGCCCGCGACGGCGCCTCGCGCGAGGCGCTCCAGGCGATCGTCGACTGCGCCATGGCCGCCTGGGACGTACTGACCAGGCCGCGCGCCGCGGCCGCTGTCTGAGCGGGCGCGCCGGCGCGGCGCAGGTGGCGCGTTGCGCCTGGGCGGGCGGCGACGATACGGTGAGGTCGGTTGACGCCGTCGAGGCCCGCACGAGGTGCGTTGTCATGGGAAATGAGTTCGCCGAGCACCCCTCGCACTCGGCCGAGTATTTCGGCGATACGCGCGACGGCTGGTGGAACCCCGATTACGTCGAGCTGCTCGCGCGGCGGTGGGGCCTGAGCCGCGTGCGCGAGGTGCTCGACGTCGGGTGCGGCGTCGGGCACTGGGGGCGCGTGCTCGGCCGCGTGCTGCCGAGGGCGGCGCGCGTGACCGGCGTCGACCGCGACCCGGTCTGGGTCGAGAAGGCGGCCGAGCGCGCGGCGGCGCGCGGGGACGCGGAGCGGTTTCGCTATCGGGTGGGGGTGGCCGAGGCGCTGCCGTTCGATGGCGACACGTTCGACCTCGTGACGTGCCAGACGGTGCTGATCCACGCCGCGGATCCGGGCGCGATGCTCGCCGAGATGGTCCGCGTCACGAGGCCGGGCGGGCTCGTCGCCGTGGCCGAGCCGAACAACCTGGCCGGCGCGCTGCTGCGCGCGGCCGTGCTGCGCGCGCCGGTCGAAGAGACCCTCACCCTCGTCCGCTTCCAGCTCCTGTGCGAGCGGGGCAAGGCGGCCCTCGGCGAGGGGCACAACTCGCTGGGCGAGCTCATCCCCGAGCTCTTTGCCAGGCACGGTCTCACGGACATCCAGGTCTACCTGAACGACAAGGCGAACGTCGTGCTGCCGCCCTACAGGTCCGCGGAGCAGCGGGCCACGGTGGAGGAGATCGAGGACTTCGCGCGGCGCGAGTTCTGGATCTGGAGCCGGCGCGATACGCAACGGTATTTCCTCGCGGGCGGGGGCGAGGAGCACGAGTTCGAGGGCTGCTGGGCGGCGGCGATGGGGGCGGCCCGGAGGACAGCGGAGGAGCTCGCCAAGGGCACGTACGCGAGCGCCGGGGGGAGCGTCGGTTATGTGGTGTCGGGGACGAAGCCGTCGCCGCCGTCGAGCAGGCACCTTCAGGGGGGCGTGTACCGGAATCCGTGATTCGGAGGCGCCCGGCCCCCGGAGAGGGTGTTCGCCGGGGGGCTACGGCAGGTGGTCTCGCGCTAGAACAACGATCCATCACGTTGAGCGAACGAGAAATAAACCGCCAAGACGCCGAAGACGCCAAGAAGAAGACAATGTCTCGGCGTCCTGGCGGTTCGAAGTGCTGCTCGTTTCAGGCGGGTTCAACCCGTTTGTTGCTCTCGTCTAGGTCGCCTCGTTCATCGGGCGCATGACGATCTGCACGATGCGCGAGCGATCCCGGGGGAGCGCGGCGAGGACCACGGCCTCGGCGACGTCCTCCGCTGTGGAGAAGCCCTGCATGCGCTCGGAGCCCGCGGTGCGGCCGTCGCCGAGCGCGAAGTGCGTCTCGACGCCGCCAGGACAGACGGCGCTCACCTTGATGTTCTCCTGCCAGAACTCGCGATCGAGCGCCTGCGTCAGGCCGACCTGCGCGAACTTTGACGCGCTGTAGATGGCCTCGTTCGGATACCCCTGGAGGCCGGCGACGCTGGCGACGTTGATGATGTGGCCGCCCCCCTGGCGGCGCATGTGCGGGATGACCTCGCGGCAGAAGAGCCAGGTCCCCTTCACGTTCGTCGCCATGATGCGGTCGTAGTCCTCCTCCGACCACTCGAGGAAGGGCCGGTAGCCGCCGATGCCGGCGTTGTTGACGAGGATGTCGATGCGGCCAAGCTCGCGGATCGCCCGCTCCACGCACGCGGCGACGGAGGCGGCGCGCGTGACGTCGGCCTCGATCATGACGCCGCGCACGCCCGACGCGCGGAGCTCCCGCTCGAGCGCGCCGAGGTCCGCCGCGGTGCGCGCGACGCCGACGACGACGGCCCCCTCGCGGCCCAGCGCGAGCGCGCTGGCCCTCCCGATTCCCCTGCTCGCCCCGGTGACGAGCGCGATCTTGTCCTTCAGGCGCACGGTCTCCCCCTCTCCGCCGCGCGCAGCGTGGAGCGAAGCGCCGCTCCCCCGCGCCGGCGCGGGCACCGTATCACGGGCGCGGCTTGCCGGCGCGCAGCCAATAGGCAGGCTCGGGCGGAGCGCCGCCTTCGAGCCAGGCCCGCGCGCGGTCGCCCTCGCCCCCCGGGTTGACCCACACGATCGTCCGGAGCGCACGTACACGCCGCGAGGCGCCGGCGAACAGGCCGCGCGCCGTGTCGTCCAGGGAGAGGATCGTCGGGCCGCCGCCTGCGCCGCGTCGGCACGACCGACACACGATCCCGATGCAGATGCATCACATTTGCAATTGACTTTCAGTTGAGCCGATCGCATACCGTGCGCCGCCGGCGGCGGTGGCCCCGGCGGCACGGTCATGCTCACGGCAAAGAAGCTTTCGAAGTCCTACGGGGGCGTCCCCGCGCTCGACGCGCTCGATCTCGAGATCCCGGCCGGGGAGGTGCTCTGTCTCCTCGGCCCGAACGGCGCGGGCAAGACGACCACGCTGAACCTCTTCCTCGGGTTCATCAGGCCGTCCTCCGGCGCGGCGTACGTGGGCTCCGCCCACGTGGAGCCCGATCCGCTCGCGGCGCGGCGACAGATCGCCTACGTCCCGGAGCAGGTGCGGCTCTATCCGCACCTGACCGGCCGCGAGAACCTCGCGTATTTCCTCGGCCTGTCGCAGGCGCGCGTGCCTCCCCCCGCGGAGCTCTCGCGGCTGCTCACGGCGGCCGGGCTGCCCGAGGGCGCCGTGCACCGCCCGGCGAGCGGCTACTCCAAGGGCATGCGGCAGAAGGTCGTCCTCGCCCTCTCGCAGGCAAAGAACGCCGGCGCGCTGCTCCTCGACGAGCCGACCTCGGGCCTCGACCCGGGCGCCGTCCGCGACCTCTGCGCGGCGATCCGGCGCGAGAGCGACCGCGGCGCCGCCGTGTTGATGGTGACCCACGATCTCGGCGCCGTCGCGAGCATCGCGCACCGCATCGGCGTCATGAAGGCCGGCCGGCTCGTCGAGGTCGTGAGCGCCGCGGGCCTGTCCGAGGCCGATATCCTCTCTCTGTACCGCCGCCACTTCGATCCCCCCGGCGACGCGGCTCCCCGGCTCGCCACGAGCAGCGGCGCGCCCGCCGGACCGGCGGAGGCCCTCTCGTGATCCCGCGCGCGCGCACCTCCCGGCTCGCGACCGCGCTCGCCGCGCTCCTCTCGACGCGCGCCGCCGCCGCAGCGCCTCCCGTCGACGCCGCGGCGCCCGAGGCAGACCCCGCGGAGCCCGAGGCCGCCGCTCCCATGATGGGCGAGGAGGTCGTCGTCATCGGCCAGCGAATCGGCCCGCTCGACAGCGCCGACGTCGTGACCTCGGTCGACATCCTCGGCGGCGAGGAGATCCAGAAGCAGAGCGCCGCAGAGCCGCTCGAGCTGCTCCGGCGCGTGCCGGCGGTCTACGTCGAGTCGTTCAACCAGGGCATCATCAACGCGGACGTGGGGCTCCGCGGCTTCAACACGCAGGGCGACGTCGCCCACACGAAGCTCCTCATCGACGGCATCCCCAGCAACCACCACGTCGGCCTGCCCGACATGAAGGCCGTGTTTCCGCTCGAGATCGAGCGCATGGAGGTGGTCAAGGGCACCAACGACCCGCGCTACGGGCTCAACAACGTCGCCGGCAACATCCACGTCGTCACCCGCAAGACCGGGAACGAGCGCATCGCCCGGCTCCTCGCCGGGAGCTTCTGGACCGTGGAGCCCCAGGTGCTCGTCGCGAGCGAGAGCGGCGCGCTGAGCCAGACCTACTTCGCAGGCTACCGCGGCTCGGACAACTACCGCGATCACGCGCGCAGCGACAAGCTCGCCGGCTCGGCCAAGTGGTTCTACGAGCCGTCCAGGGAGCTCAGGGTCGGGCTCATCCTGCGAGGCATGCTCCTCGACGCGGACGCCCCAGGCTACCTGTCCGCGGAGGACGCGCGCGCGCGCCCCACGGCCTCGCCGGCCTACTCGGCGACCGACGGCGGCCGGCAGGCGACGCTCCACGCGAGCGTCCACGTGGATCACGAGCTCACCGAGGGGCTGTCCTGGCAGCTCAAGGGCTACGGGCAGGCGTTCCTGCGGGACCGCTGGGTGAGGTTCGACGCCGACTCCGCCCAGCACCTGCGGGCGGAGGACGACAGGCAATACGGCGCGATCTCGGTGCTCACCTACCGGGCGCGCGAGCCGCGCGCGCTCGACCTCACCGTCGAGTGGGGCGTCGACTACCAGCTCCAGGACAGCAGGTACCAGCGCATCCCCACGGTCGACCGCGCGCGCCAGGGCGCGGCGTTCCGCGACGAGGACTTCGACCTCCACGCCGTGGGCTCGTACCTGCAGGCGAGCGCGCGGCCGCTCGAGCCGATCAAGCTCGTGGCCGCGTTGCGGGCCGATCGCCTGGCCGGCTCGGGCAGCTTCCTCGAGCAGCCCGAGGGAGAGGCGCCCCGCAGGGTCGACCGCGGCCTCAACGACTACGGCTTCATCTGGCAGCCCAAGGCGAGCGTCATGGTGACGCCGGTGAAGGGGCAGAGCGTGTATGCGAACTACGGTCGCTCGTTCCAGATCGGCACGGGCAAGGGCGCGTACGCCACCCAGGGCGCGCCGCTCGAGCCGTCGATCAACGACGGCTGGGAGGTCGGCTACCGGTCGAGCCTCTTCCCCTGGCTCAAGAGCCACGTCGCGTACTGGGAGCAGCGCGCGAGCGGCGAGGTGCGCGACAAGGGGGACGGCTCCGGCGACGCCGAGAACGTCGGCAAGACGCTGCGCCGCGGCTTCGACGTCGAGCTCACGCTGCGCCCGTTCGACTTCCTCTCCGTGTGGGGCGCGTTCAGCCGCGCCATCTCCGAGCAGGTCGAGCCGGGCCCGGCGCTCGCCGCGAACAAGGGCAAGGAGCTCGACCACGTCCCGAGCTTCAGCGCGAAGGCCGGCGTCGACGTTCACCCCACGCAGGAGCTGCTCGTCTCGCTCTGGTGCTACGCGCAGGGCGATTACTACCTGACCAAGGAGAACCATACCGAGGAGAACGGCTCGCAGAAGGTCGGCGATTACGTCGTCATCAACGCGAGCGCGGCCTACGACGTGTCCGAGTCGATCGCGCTCGGCGTCGAGGTGCACAACCTGCTCGACCAGTCGTACGACACGTCCATCTGGTACAAGGACTTCGGCGCCGCCGGGGCCCAGCACAACCCGGGCGACGCGCGCTCGGCGTACGTGACTGGCACCCTGAGCTTCTGAGGCGCCGCGGTCCGACAGGACCCACAGGGAGTCAGCGCATGAGAGCCCTCTCGACAGCGGCGCGGCACGAGGCCATCCGCGCGCTGCGCAACCGCACCGTCCGCATCGCCGCCGCACTCGTCGCGGCGCTCCTCGTCGCCGCCTTCCTGCTCGAGGCGGCGCGGCACACCCAGGAGGCCCGCCAGCGCGCGGCCTTCCAGGAGCTGGTCCACCGCCAGTGGGTCGACCAGCCCGATCGCCACCCGCACCGCGCCGCCCATTACGGCACCTTCGCCTTCCGCGCCCCGAGCCCCCTCGGCTTCTTCGATCCCGGCCTCGAGTCCTTCGCCGGCACGTCGCTCTTCCTCGAGCCGCACCAGCGCAACGCGCTGAGCTTCAGCGAGGCCGGGCAGTCGAGCGAGCTCGCGCGCTTCGGGACCCCGAGCGCCGCCTTCGTCCTCCAGGTGCTGCTGCCGCTGCTCATCTTCTGCATGACGTTCGCCAGCGTCGCCGGAGAGCGCGAGTCGGGGACATGGCGCCTCGCCGTCTCCCAGGGCGTCGACGCGCGCGTCCTCGTCGCCGGGAAGGTCATCGGCGCGCTGCTCGCCGTCGCGCTGTGGCTCGCGCCGCTCCTCGCGCTCGCGCTCGCGGGCGCCGTGCTCACGGGGGTGCTCGACGCCTCCCGGGACACGCTCGCCCGCGCCGCCGTGCTCGCGGGCGGCTATGCCGTCTATCTGACGGCCTGCACGGCGCTCGGCGTGCTCGTCTCGTCGTTCCACCGCCGCGCGCAGGGCGCGCTCCTGACGCTGCTCGGCCTGTGGGTCGCGCTCTGGATCGTCGTGCCGCGGCTCGCCACCCAGGCCGCGAGCCGCCTCCACCCCACGCCGTCGCGGGCGCAGGTCGAGCTCGACCTCGCGCGCGCGATGCGCGAGGTCGGCGACAGCCACGATCCGAACAACCCCCACTTTCAGGAGCTCCAGCGCCGCACGCTGGCCGAGCACGGCGCGTCGCGCGTCGAGGACCTCCCGGTCAACTACGGCGGCGTGGTGATGCGCGAGGGGGAGAAGGTCACGACGGCGGTGTTCAACGACTACTACACGCGCCTGTTCGAGGCGCACCGCGCCCAGGACGCGCTCGCGCTCCGCGCCGGCCTGTTCACGCCGCTGCTCGCGATCCGGTCGTTCTCGATGGGGCTCGCCGGCACCGACGCCCACCACCTCGTCGACTTCGAGGAGCAGGCCGAGGCGTACCGCTACGCCTTCATACAGCACCTGAACGACCTGCACATCACGAAGATCCGCTGGCACAACGACAAGGCGCAGCGGGTCGATCGGGCGGAGTGGAGCGAGTTCGCCCCCTTCCAGCACAGGAGGGCTCCCGCCGGGTGGGCGCTGTCCCGCGTGGCGCCCGCCGGCCTCGCGGTGCTCGCGTGGGCGGCGGCGCTCGCGCTCGCCGTCGCGCTCTTCACCCGCCGCCAGGGAGAGGCGTCATGAGCTCCTTCGTCGTATCCTTTCTCGTCCGTGCGCGCCTGGAGCTCCGCCAGATGCTCCGCGCGCGGACAGCCCTCGTCGTTGCTTCCCTCCTGCTCGTCGCCGGCGTCGCCGCCATCGTCGACGGCGCGGCCCGCGTCGCCCACGAGCGCGAGGTCATCGCGGCGCTCGAGCCGGCGCTCAGGGAGGAGGAGAGCTATCTCCGCAAGACGCACGCGCCCCAGGACGACCTCGGCCTCGTCCTCTACTACCTCGCGATGCCGGTCGCGCACGCGCCGAACGAGTGGACGGCGCTCTCGACCGGGCTGCGCGACGTGCACCCGTACAGCCGGCACCTGCGCTTCATCGGCCTCGCGCCGCAGCTCTACAAGACCGACATCGAAAACCCGCTCAAGCAGCTCTCCGGCAGCTTCGACTACGGGTTCGTCCTCATCTTCCTCGTCCCGCTCTTCATCATCGGCGTGAGCTTCGATGTCCGCTCGCGCGACGACGACCTCGGCACCGAGCCGCTCGTCTGCTCCCAGCCGACGCGCCTTTCCCGCGTGCTCGCCCTCCGGCTCGCGCTGCGCGCCGGGCTGGTCTCCGCCGTCTGGCTCGCGCTGCTCGCCTTCGCCGTCGCCTGGCTCGGCCTCCCGCTCGACGCGCGCGCCGGCGCCTTCGCGCTCGCGTCGCTCGCGTACATCGCGCTCTGGTTCGTCGTCGTGTTCCTCGTGGCCTCGCTGCGCCGCTCGTCCGCGTGGAACGCGATCTCGCTCGTGGGCGTCTGGATCGCGTGGTGCGTCCTCCTGCCCGCGCTCGTCAACCTCGCGATCCTCACGGCCGCTCCCGCGCGCGGCGGCGTCGAGCTCACGCTCGCGCAGCGGCAGGAGATGAACGCCGGCTGGGACCGGCCGAAGCGCGCCACCCTGGATCCATTCTTCGCGCGGCGCCCCGAGTGGTCCCAGACCCCGGTGCCGGAGGACCGCTTCTCCTGGCCCTGGTATTACGCCATGCACGAGATGGGCGACGCGCACGTCGCCCGGCAGGTCGAGGACTACCACGCGGCGCTCGCGCGCCGGGAGCAGTGGACCGCGCGGGCCGCCCTCGTCCTGCCGCCGCTGGCGCTGGAGCTCGTGCTCGACCGGATGGCGGGCACGGACATGGCCACGGAGCTCGCCTTCAGGGACAGCATCGCGGCCTACCACGAGCAGCTCAAGCACTATTTCTATCCGCTCATCTTCAACTACAAGGGCCTCGCCGCGTTCGACATCGACGCGGTCCCGCGCCACCGCTTCGACGGCGCCCCGCGGCCCTTGAACCTCTCCGGGCTCGCGGGGCTGCTCGGCGTCCTCGCGCTGCTCGGCGCCATGATCCCGCTGGCCGTCCGACGCATCGACGCGACGCCGTGGCTGGAGGAGGCGAGCCCCTCGGGCAAGGGCTCTTCCAGGCCGGCCGCCGGCCGGGAGCCGTCGAGCGAACCTTACACGCTGCTGTCCCGCGAGGGGAAAGCACGGGAGATCTGAGCCATGGACGATCGAACGCCGCGGATCGAGGACATTCACGGTCTCGGGCTGGACCCTCGCGAGGTCGCCGCGCTCGACGAGCCGATCCGACGATTCTATCTCTCGCTGCCGCCCATGCTCTCCGCCGAGGAGATCGAGCAGGTCAACCGGGGCACCAAGGTCCTGGGAGGCGACTACGTGTACCGCGGGCTCGATTTCGCGGTCCCGCCCGGCGTCCTCGTGCCGGGCGGGACGAGCGAGGTGATCTTCGACGCCCTCCACGACGGGCTCGTCGAGACGCAGGGCGCCTCGGTCGTCGTGATGGGGTGCGGAGCGGGCGTCGAGCCCGTCCTCGCGCGGCAGCGCGGCGCCCGCGAGATCTACGCGATGGACATCCATGAAGCGAGCGTCGCGTCGAGCCTCGCGAGCTTCGAGCGGCACACGGGCCCGCGCGACCCCGGAAGGCACCATTTCATGGTCTCGGATCTCTTCTCCGCGCTCCCGCCCGGGACGCGCGCCGACGTGATCGTCTTCAACCCGCCCGCGAACCCGCTGCGCTCCGACGATCCCGATCTCACGCGGGTGAACTTCTCGGGCTCCGCGATCATGGTGCGCTTCTTCGACGAGATCGCCTCTCGAGAGCTGCTCGCGCCGGGGGGCAGGGTCATCACCGTGCTCTCGAACGCCAGCAACCTCCAGGGCATCACGGGGCACGCGCTTCGCCGGGGGTTCCGGCCCGAGCTCCTGAGGCGGAAGACCTGGTCCGCTCCCTACGACAGGATCCTGACACACCTTCTCTCCTTCACGTTGTGACGAGAGCTCGACCGATGGCCCAGCACCGCACGCAGCCCCGCCAGGAGGCCTTGAGCTTCGGATCGTACTGGAAGCTCGCCCTACCCCTGACCCTCGCCGGCCTGTCGGGGCCCATCATGAACGCCACCGACACCGCCGTCATGGGGCACTTCGGCGACGCGGCCACGATGGGGGGAGTCGCCGTCGGCAGCCAGATCTTCAATACCCTCTACTGGCTCCTCGGCTTCTTCCGGACCAGCACGAGCGGCTTCGCCGCCCAGGCGCGCGGCGCCGAGGACCGCCAGGATGCCGCGCTGCAGCTATTCCGTCCGCTGGTCTTCGCGGGCCTGGTCGGCTGCGTCTTCGTGCTGCTGCAGGGCCCCCTCGGGGCCGCCGGCCTCGGTCTGATGGGGGCCCACGGACAGGTCGAGTCCCACGCGGCGGCCTACTACGAGGCGCGCATCTGGGGGGCTCCCGCGGTGCTGATGGGCTACGTGATCGCGGGCTGGCTCATCGGCATGGCCGAGGTGCGCTGGGTGACGCTGCTCTATGTCGGGATGGACCTGCTCAACCTCGTCCTGACCGTCACCTTCGTCACGGCGCTCGACCTCGGGGTGAGCGGCGTCGCCTGGGCCACCGTGCTGGCCGAGGTGACGAAGGCCGTCGTCGGCTTCCTGGTGATCTGGCGCAAGGGCCACCTGCGCGGCGTGGAGCTACGATGGCAGCACCTCGCGGATCTCCACGCCATCACCCGCATGTGGCGCGTGAACAGCGATGTCCTCGTGCGCACGACGTGCCTGCTCGGCGTCTTCGGCTGGATCACCCGCCAGAGCGCGCTCCTCGGCCCCGAGGTCCTGGCGGTCAACGCGATCCTGATGCACATGCAGCTCGTCATCTCCAGCGCGCTGGGCGGGCTCGGGAACACCGCGGGCATGCTCGCCGGCCAGGCGATAGGGGCCCAGTCCCGGGAGCGCTTCCACGACACGATCCGGCTCTCGTTCTGGACGGCATCGTTGTCCGCGCTCGCCATCAGCCTCGCGTGCCTGGTCGCGCAGCCGGCCATCCTCGGGCTGTTCACGCCGCTGGAGTCGATCGCGCAGATGACTGGCCGCTACTTCGTCTGGATGGTCCTGTTCCCGCTCGCGATCTTCTGGAGCATGATCCTCGAGTGCGTCTTCACGGGCGCGACGCGGGCCGGCCCCGTCCGCAACTCGCTGCTCGCCGCCACCCTGGTCTTCTTCGTCACCTGGCCTGTCGCCTCGGCCCGCTGGGGCAACCACGGGCTCTGGATGGCCTTCCTCCTGTTCAGCCTGACGCGCTCCCTCTATCTCCACCTGGCGCTCCCGAGGCTCCTGCCCCTGGCGTTCCCGGCGCGCCGTCGGGAGCCCGTCACCGCCTGACGCGCGCCTGCGGGCCGCGCTCCGCTGCACGTCGCATCACGTCACGTTCCAGCTCCAGGAGAGTGCTCGATGTGTTCGATCGCTGGCATCTTCAACAAGAAGCGGCCCATCGGCGCCGCGCAGCACGACGAGATGGCGTCGCTGCTCGAGGCGATGCACCACCGCGGACCGGACGCGCGGGGCGCCCTGCAATGCGCGAGCTGGGCCCTCCTCGGCAGCAACCGGCTGCGCATCACCGACGCCGGGAACCCCGGCGCGGACATGCCGCTCACCTCGGCCGATCAGCGCCTCACCATCGTCTTCAACGGCGAGATCTACAACCACCGCGACCTGCGCGCGCGGCTGTCGCGGTTCCCGTTCAGGACCGCATCCGACACCGAGGTCATCCTCGCGGCATACGAGGCCTGGGGGCTCGCCTGCGTGGAGCGGCTCGAGGGCATGTTCGCCTTCGCCCTGTTCGACAGCGCGACACAGACGGGGCTCATCGCCTGCGACCCCACCGGCCAGAAGACCGTTTACGTGTGGGAGGACGACGACGCCCTTGTCTTCGCCTCGGAGATCGACCCGCTCATCAAGGACCCCTACCGCAGGAAGGACTGGGACCTCGACGGCCTCGCGGAGTTCACCGCGCAGCGATTCATCCTCGGCAGCGCCACGCACATCCGGCAGATCCGCAAGCTCGAGTCCGGCACCTGGCTGACCAGGACGCCCGAGCGGCAGGAGACGGGGCGCTTCTACCGGATCCCGCGCGGGGACCTGACGAGGACCGACGTCCCCGCGATCCAGCAGGAGATCAGGGACGCCGTCGTCGACGGCTGCCGCAGCACGTTTGGCCTCGAGGTCCCCTACGGCCTCCTGCTGAGCGGCGGCATCGACTCCACGGCGGTCCTCGCCGCGGCCCGGCGCGCTGGCCTGCCGATGAGGACGTTCTCGATCGGCTTTCAGCCGACGGGTCAGCTCCTCCCGAGGAGCACCAGCGTGTTCGACGAGTTCGCCTATTCGAGAGCGCTGGCCCGCGAGCACGCCACGCAGCACACCGAGATCACCCTGTCGGACACCGACTACTGCGCTTACCTCGACCGGTGGATCGAGATCGCCGGCGAGCCGCTCGGGTCCCAGGAGGCGCCCTGCCTCCTCCGGCTCTTCGAGGAGGCCGGGCGCGAGACGCGCGTCATCTTCTCCGGGAGCGGGCCTGACGAGATCTTCGACGGGTACTCCTACGGCCGGGCGATGGCGGACGTGCGCCTCCCCGAGCTCGCCGAGCGCTACTTCGCCGCCTTTCAGTGGTCCGGGAAGACCGACCTGAGGCAGCTCATGCCTCACCACGACGCCGCGCGCCTGACGACCGACAAGTACCGCGCGATCCTCTCGCTCTACGGCGACTGGCCGCTCGACAGCCTTCAGGCCGTGCAGCTCCTTCACTTCCACGGCCGGCTCGCCGTTTACGAGTTCCGCCAGATGGACCTCATCAGCATGCGCCACAGCGTCGAGGCCCGCTCGCCCCTCGCGAACACCGAGCTCGTCCGCGTCGCGTTCGATTTCGAGAGCAAGCTGAAGCAGCTCGACGGCTCCGAGAAGGGCATCTACAAGCAGGCCCTCGCCGATCTCGTCCCCCCGGTGATCGCCTCGCGCAAGAAGCAGGGATTCCCCATCCCCGCGGAGATGTGGTTCTCGAGGCCGTTCGCGGAGAGGGCCGCCATCCTCTTCGACCGGGGCTGCGTGCTGAGCGGCGCCGGCCTCGTCGACCAGAGCTACCTGCGCAGGCTCTGGGAGGATCCGGACCCGGCCACGCGCAACCTGTTCTCCCGCCTGGTCACGGCCGAGGGCATCCTCCGGCGCCAGGCGCCGCACCTCGCACCGTCGCGGGTCACCTGATCCCAGGCTCAGCGGGGAGGGAAATGACAGCCCTGTCGCAGCGCTCGCGCCCAGAAAATGCAAAACGTTTGCAATTGACATTTCATTGCTGGTGACGCATAAGTGGCCTGCCAGCGTCGGCGAGCTCGCCGGCGGTCCCGGCATGCTTGCGGCGCAGCAGCCTCCGGAGCCGCGCGGCGAAGCCCTCGCGCGCGGCGCGCCTGGCCTCGAGATCAGCGGCACGCCCGACGAGCTCGCGCCAGATCTCCCGCCATGCCCCGGTGCGCCCTTCGGCGCGACGGCCAGCGCTCCCTGCCGCCTGTCGGTCGCGGCGCCGTGATTCGGAGGGGCACGTTGCTCAGGAAGGGAGTCCTCATGGAGTTGATGGTCGAGCCGATCGCGAGCCCTCTTCCCGAACCATCGCCGTGCACGGCAGAGCGGGCGCGCCTCTTGTCGGAGGGATACGCCGTGATCCCCGGCGTCCTCGGGCGGGACGAGGTGGGCCGCTACCGCGCGCTCGCGCGAGGGATCCTCGCGCCGCAGCAGTCCAGGGAATACCAGGAGAAGCACGCCGCGATCGGCAGCCTGCTCGATATCCTGCGGGAGCCGGGGTTCGTCGACCTCATCGCGCACCCGCGGTCGCTCGCGGCCCTCCGCGGCCTCGGGTGCGACGAGCCGCGGTACCTCCACGGCATCGTCTTCAACAAGCTACCGAGGACGCCGCGGACGTTCTGGCACCAGGACTGCACGTTCTGGAACCATCCAGCCGCGTACGAGCCGGCGCCCCACGAGCTGATCCTCATCTATTACCTCGTGGACACGACGCCCCATAACGGCTGTCTCCGCGCCATCCCGGGCAGCCATCTGAGGCGCCACCCGCTCCATGAGCCCCTGCGCGGCGCCTGCATTCCGGATCTGGAGCGCATGCGGGATCCGAGCTCGCCCGCCTTCCAGACCTACCCCGACGAGGTCTCGATCCCGGTCAAGGCCGGCGACCTCGTCGTCGTCGACGTGCGCCTCCTGCACGCGACGCACGCGAACGACAGCGACGCGGAGCGCACCGCGCTGAGCCTCTGGTACATCCCGGACTGCGACGCTCTCCCCGAGGGCGTCCGCGCCCGGTTCACGCTCCGGACAGGGCTCGATGAGCGGCTCCCGTATGTGCCGGCGGGCTGGCCCGAGGACGCCGCGGCGCGGCTCCGCGCCCTCCTGCCGGCGGCCTACGAGGGGAGCGCCGCTCCGTTGCCCTGGCACACCGATCCTGACGAACGGCTTCCCGACGAACGGCTCCGCTGATCTGGAGGGCCTCATGAACACGGTCATCGATTCTTCGCTTTCAACACGCATTCACCGCATCTACCAGGAGCTCGCGAGCATGGGCTCCCTCGAGCCGAGCCAGCGGGTCAACCACCTGTTCAGCGAGCTCGTGAGCATCTCGATGTCGCGCTCGCACGGCGAGGCCGACGAGGTGCTCGGAGATCCCGCCGTGAGCGAGATCCGGGAGGGCCTCTGGCGCGTCTGCTCGCGCGGCGAGTACGAGCTGGAGCGCCACTGGGCGCGGCGCGTCGCCGCCGCGGACGACCCGGCGGCCGAGCTCCGGAGCTTCCCGTACGCCGTGAACTACGAGAAGCTGACCCGGCTCGAGCTCTCCGGCCTGCGGGGCGTTCGCGACGAGCCGCCGCGGCGCGTGCTGTTCATCGGCTCCGGCCCGCTGCCCTTCACCTCGATCCTGCTCGCCGAGCGCCTCGGGCTCCCGGTCAGCAACATCGACGTCGACGAGGAGGCGTGCGCCGACGCCCGCGCGCTCGCGCGTCGGCTCGGGCTCGCGGAGAAGCTCGAGTTCATCTGCGCCGACGCCCTGTCGTGCTCCGACCTCTCGGAGTTCGACTGCGTGTTCCTCGCCGCGCTCGTCGGCATGAACCTGCGCGAGAAGGTCCGCCTGCTCCACCACCTCCACGGGGTGATGCGCCCGGGCGCGCTGCTCCTCGTCCGCAGCTCGCAGCGACTACGCACGCTGCTCTACCCCGAGGTCGACATCCATGGAATGGCGCCCTTCGAGCCGCTCCTGGAGATCCATCCGCACGACGAGGTGATCAACTCGGTGATCATCGCGGAGCGGCCGGCGCACGACCCGATCGCCGGCTGAAGAGGCGACATGCTAAGGTCCCGGCCTGTCAGCACCTGGCCGAGGAGCCCATCATGACCACGCCCGCGATCCCATCGAAGCTGCCGTCGACCGGCGTCAGCATCTTCACGGTGATGACGCGCCTCGCGAACGAGCACGGCGCCATCAACCTGTCGCAGGGGTTCCCGGATTTCGACTGCGCGCCGGAGCTGGTGGAGACCGTGGCCCGCCACATGCGCGCCGGCCACAACCAGTATGCCCCCATGCAGGGCGTGCTGGCGCTGCGCGAGGCGCTCGCCGCGAAGATCGAGCGGATCTACGGGCGCCGGTACGACCCGGCGACCGAGATCACGGTCACCTCGGGCGCGACCGAGGGCATCTTCAGCACGCTGACCGCGCTCGTCCGGCCCGGCGACGAGGTCATCCTGTTCCAGCCTTGCTACGACTCGTACGCGCCGGCCGTGCTGCTGAACGGCGGCACCCCCGTGTTCGTCACGCTCCGCTTTCCGGACTACCGCGTCGACTGGGACGAGGTGCGGCGCGCGATCACGCCGCGGACCCGGCTCCTGCTCATCAACTCGCCGCACAACCCGACCGGCACGATGCTGTCGGCCGACGACATGCGCGAGCTCGCCCGGGTGGTGGACGGGACCGACGCCCTCGTCGTCGGCGACGAGGTGTACGAGCACATCGTCTTCGACGGGCGCCGGCACGAGAGCCTCGCGCGGTATCCGGAGCTGGCCGACCGCTCCGTGGTCATCAGCTCGTTCGGGAAGACGTACCACACGACGGGCTGGAAGGTCGGCTATTGCGCGGCGCCGCAGCCGCTCTCGGCCGAGATCCAGCGGGCGCACCAGTTCGTGACGTTCGCGGTGAACGCGGCCATCCAGCTCGCGTATGCCGAGGTCGTGGCGCGCGATCCGCTCGCGGCCGATCTCGCCCCCTTCTACCAGGCGAAGCGCGACCGGTTCCTGAAGCTCATCGAGGGCTCGCGGCTGCGCCCCCTGCCGTGCGAGGGCACGTATTTCCAGCTCGTCGATTACTCCGACATAACGACCGAGCGAGACGCCGATTTCGCGCTGCGCCTCATCCGCGAGCACGGCGTCGCCGCGATCCCGATCTCCCCGTTCCTCTCCGGCGCGGAGCCCGGGCCCGTCCTGCGGTTCTGCTTCGCCAAGCGGGACGAGACGCTCGAGCGCGCGGCGGAGCGGCTGCGCCGGGTCTGAGCGGCGGCGCGCCGTCAGGCGCCCGCGCGCGCCGGGGCCTCGGCCGCGCTCAGCGCAGCACCCGGCCGGCCACCGCGGAGAGCCGCTCGACGAGCGCGGGATCGCGCGCCTCCGGGGCGGTGATGATCGCGCTGTCCAGCGCCGTCTGGCAGCCGTGGCGGCAGGGGCCCTGGTGGCTGCCGAGGAGCGGCGCCACGTTCTTCACCAGCGCGCGTGCCCTGTCCGCGTTGCGCTGCAGCACGGAGACCACCTGGTCCACGCTGACGGCGTCGTGGCCCGGGTGCCAGCAATCGAAGTCCGTCACCATGGCCACGGTCGCGTAACAGAGCTCCGCCTCCCGGGCGAGCTTGGCTTCGGGCATGTTCGTCATGCCGATGACGTCGCAGCCCCAGCTCCGGTACAGCTCGCTCTCGGCGAGCGACGAGAACTGCGGCCCCTCCATCACGAGGTACTTGCCGCCGCGCCGCACGTTGATGTCGAGGCCCTCGCAGGCGGCCATCACCGCGTCGCCCAGCCGCGGGCACACAGGCCTCGCCATCGACACGTGCGCCACCACGCCCGTCGAGAAGAAGCTCTTGTGGCGCGCGAACGTGCGATCGATGAACTGGTCCACCACCACGAAGCTGCCCGGCGGCAGGTCCTCGCGCAGGCTGCCCACCGCGGACAGCGAGAGGACATCGGTGACGCCGCTGCGCTTGAGCGCGTCGATGTTCGCCCTGAAGTTGATCTCCGACGGCGGGACGCGATGGCCGCGGCCGTGCCGCGGCAGGAACACCACGCGGTGGCCGTCCAGCGTGCCGAAGCACAGCTCGTCCGAGGGGTCGCCGAAGGGCGAGGAGACCTTGCGCCAGGTGACGTCGCTCAGGCCGTCAACCTGGTACAGGCCGCTGCCGCCGAGGACGCCGAGCACGGGAGTGGGGGTTCGCGACATGGGAGGGCTCCTGGAGTTGTGCGCGGGATGGGGAGGCCGTGAGAGGGGGAAATTTGAACCACAGAGGCACAGAGGGCACAGAGGAGAAGAGAGAAGAGAGTCTGCTTGTGCTGTGCTCTGCTCGACTCACGCTACCGGGCCATCCATCCGCTCCCTGCGCGGGAGCGCGGACGGATCGAGGCGTTCGAAGCTCGTGAACACGGGGTGGCCGTGCCCAGGGGCGACGGGCGCCTCGCCCCGATCCAGGCACGCGGTGCGCAGCCCGGCGTCGCGGGCCGCGCAGAGCTCGGCCACGCTGTCCGAGAGGAAGAGGATGTCCTCGGGGGGCAGCTCGAGCGCCCGGGCGATGAGGGCATACGACCGAGGCTCGACCTTCGGGCCGGTCGTCGTGTCGAAGTAGCCGGAGAACAGCGGTGTCAGATCGCCGTGGGCCGTGTGGCCGAACAGCAGCTTCTGCGCGGCGATCGAGCCGGACGAGTAGATGTACAGGCGGAGCCCGCGCGCGCGCCACGCCCGCAGGGCCGCCGCCGCGTCCGCGTGGACGTGGCCCGTGAGCTCGCCCCGCGCGTAGCCCTCCGCCCAGAGGAGCCCCTGCAGCGCCTTGAGCGGCGTGGCCTTGCGGTCCTCGTCGATCCAGCGCAGCAAGAGCGCCACGGTGCCCTCGTCCCCCGGCGCCGCGTCGCCGGCGAGCGCCCGCGCCTCGTCGAGGTGCCGGCGCACCGCCGGGTCGTCCCGGCGCGACGCCACGAAGGCCGGGAGGCGCTGGCGGGCGAAGGGGAAGAGCACCTCCTTCACGAAGGCGATGGAGCTGGTCGTCCCCTCGATGTCGGTGACGACCGCGCGCACCGCGCTCACGGCGCGTACCTCGGGAACCGGTCCGCGATGTCGCTCCCCGTGAAGTTGCCCACCCAGCCGTCCGGGCGCTCGAAGAAGCGGATGGCCGCGAACAGGGGCCGAGGTCCCATGTCGAACCAGTGCCGCATCTCGGCGGGCACGCTGATGAGATCCCCGCGCGTGCACACGATCTGGAGCACCCGCCTCCCGGCGTGCAGGTAGAAGCAGCCGCTGCCCTCCACCAGGACGCGGGACTCGTCCTCGGTGTGCGTGTGCTCGGACAGGAACTTCTTCCGCGCCTGCTCCGCGTTCGGCGCGTCCGGCCTCATGCGCACCACGTCCACGATCTCGTAGCCGTGCGCCGCGCGCTCGGCCTCTACCACGTCGCGGTAGGCGGCGAGCACCTCCTCCTGGCCGGCGCCGTCCGGCAGCGGGATGGAGGCGTCGACGCGCTCGAAGCGAACGCCGACGGCGCCGAGCTCGCGGCGGATGCCGTCGAGATCCGTGTACACGGCCGACGGCCGGTCCGGCTGTTCCTCAGGATAGATGGTCAGGTGACTCATCGACAGAGCCTCATCCTCTCGAGCTCGCAGGTGAGCAGGTGTTCCAGCGCCACCGTGTGGCGGCGCGCCTCGCGCACGGATCGGCCCCAGGCATAGAGCCCATGACCCGCGATGAGGTAGCCCACCGCCTCCGGGCGGCGGGCCAGCTCCGCGGACACGCGCTCGGCGAGCCGCGGGACGTCCTGATCGTTCGGAAAGACGGGGATCACGACGGTCGCCTCGTGGGTGCGCGTGTCGCCCAGCGCCTTGAGCAGCTCGAAGCCGCGCAGCGCGATCGCCCCCTCGGCCTCGCGCAGCGACGACAGGAGCGCGCTGACCACGGAGTGGGTGTGCAGCACGGCGGCCACCCCGGGGCGCTCGCGGTAGAGATGGAGGTGCAGCGGCGTCTCCGCCGAGGAGCCCGGCGGCGGCGGCGCGTGGATGTCCGCCACCAGGACGTCGGCCTCGGCCAGCTCGCCCTTGTCCACGCCGGAGCGCGTGACAGCCGCGGTGCGCGCGTCGAGCCGGCGCGAGAAATTGCCGCTGGTGGCCGGCACGAAGCCGCGCAGGCTCAAGAAGCGACCCACCTCCACGAGCTCCCGCGCGGCCTCGGCCAGGGTGGACGAGGCCGAGGAGGTCGCCATGGCAGAAGCTGCCGACATGCTCACCTGTCCTCTCCTGGGCCGCCATCTACAACGGGAGTCACATTGATGCAACTCATTTGCGTTTACTCCTCGCCGCGCTGGGCCGGCCCCGAGCACGGCGACGCGCGGTCACGGCTCCGGCGCCGCCTCAGCGCGCGATCGCGTGCGTGTACTTGAGCAGGAGCGCGCGCTCGTGGGCGGCCGCCGCGCCGCCGAGGCGCTCGTCATAGACCAGCCACAGGTCCGTCCCCTCGCGGACGTGGTGGCGCAGGCGCACGTTGATGCTCGTGCGCTCCGTGACGCTGCTGTACTGGAGGAAGGCGCTGAGCGAGGCGTGGATATTGAACCCGAGCTTCAGGCGCAGCCTCGCGATGTGCGCGTCGAGCGAGGCGCCCCGATCGGGAAAGCGGATCGCGTCGAACCGGTACTCCCCGCCCAGGCCGAGGTGGGCCGACGGGCTCCACGCCGGGCTCAGCGTGGCAGAGAAGCTGTAGCCGTCATAGAACCCGCCCGCCTCGACGGACACGTCGCAGCGCAGCCTGCGGCCGTCTGGCATGTAGAGCGCCGCTCCGGCGCGGTGGAAGTCGTAGCGGCCCACCGGAACCTCGATGCCCTCGATCTCGCCGCCGAGCACCAGCCGATCCCACACCTCCTCGCGCCGGTGGCGGCTCACCACCTCGATCTCGTCTCCGCTCGCAAAGGTGAGCCCCACGAACGGGCTGACCTGCGCCGACTCGAGGGCATCGTCGCGGCTCCGCTGGTACGCCCGTCCCTCGGCGCCGAGCCGCGCCGCGCTCACGGGCGCGCCGGCGTCGAGCAGCCACTCGTGCTTCGCGGAGAGGTCGGCCGAGCGATACCCCTGGTACGGCTCGAAGCCGACGCCGGGGTCGAAATCGGCGCCGGCCCAGCCGAGCTCGGCCCGGTAGCTGAGCCCCTCGGCGCGCCTCCGCTCCCACGCCGCGAGCGCGCGGCCGCTGTCCAGCCACCGCGCCGGCTCCGCCTCGTCCGGCCGCCTCGAGCGCGCGCTCTGCGCCCACCGCAGCGTGAGGAACTCGTCCCCGACGACGTGGAGGGTGCCGTCGACCCCGTACGCGGTGTTGTAGCGACCGTCGAGCCCGACCCTGCTCGTGAGCATGCCGCCCACGCTCGAGAGCGGATCGTCGAGCTGGCGCCGCAGCCGGAGCACGCCGAAGTTCTCGGACGGCAGCGCGTCGCCCTCCGCCGTCTGGAGGCTCAGCGCCCCGATCTCCCACCGCCCGACGCGGCCGGCGAGGCGCGCTCCGCCGAGGATCGCCACCGGCTTGCCGTCAGCGAGCCCGATGCGCCGGCTATGGAACAGCCGGCCGTCCCCTGCGAGCGGGAACTCGAAGATCCCGGCGCGCTCGAGGAAGAACTGCCGCTTCTCCGGGAAGAAGAGGGGATATCGGGTCAGGTTGATCTGCTCGTCGTCCGCCTCGACCTGCGCAAAGTCGGTGTTGACGGTGACGTCGAGCGTCAGGTTGCTGGTGATCCCGTACTTGACGTCCACGCCCGCGCTGTACGCGGCCGCCTCCTGGTCCGGAGCGCGGCGCCCGGCGCCGCGCGCGGCGGCCGGGCTCTCGACCGAGTAGCCGACGAGCGCGTAGGGCGTGATGGTCAGCGCGCGGCGCGAGGCGACGCCCGTGAGCACGACGTCCCGCAGCCTGGACGGCTTCGCGTAGGCCCGCGGCCACCTCGGCGGGACAGGCGGCCAGGTGTGCCGCTCGCTCTGCCGCGCCAGCCAGCGATACACCGACAGGCCCATCGTCACGCGACCTGTCTCGCTCTGGAAGCCGAGCGTCGAGAACGGGATGCGCATCTCCGCCGACCACCCGTCGCGCGTCCTCTGCGCCGCCGCGTCCCAGCGGCCGTTCCAGCTCCAGTCCGGCTCGCCGGAGGCCATGTCCGACGAGACCGTCCCGTCCACGCGCGCGCCGGTCGGCATCGTGTAGAACCAGAGCGCCGTGGTGTCGTCGTTGAAGGGATCGACGATGAGCCCCACGGTGTCGTCGCCGGCGTACTCGTCGCGGTACAGCGAGTTGGCCCTCACCTCCGCCGGCTCCGTGTCGCGCAGCCGCGCCGCCAGGTAGAGGTGCTCGTCGTCGTGGGCGACGCGGATCTCCGTGATCTGCGACGGCGCGCCCCCGAACACCGGCTCGTAGGCGACGACCGGCACCGGGGCCACCGCCCGCCACGCGGCGTCGTCCACGGCGCCGTCGACCACGACGGGCCCCGCGAGCCTCGGCAGGCGCATGGGCGCCGCGGCCCGCGCGGGCCTCGGCGCGCAGAGCGCCAGCGCGGCGGCGGCGAGCGCCGGCGCCGCCATCCGTAAACTACATTTCATTTGCAACCAAGTTGCTTTAGCAGTAACAGCGAGCGCCGCCGGGATCAAGCCCGGCGCCGCGCGCGGCGGCCACGCGGCAGCGTCGATGGTTGACTCGCCCGGCCGCCCCTGGCTGCCGGGCTCCGCCGAATGGAGGCCTCATGCTGAAGTACACGTCCCAGCTCGGAGCGATCCCCCGCGACGTCGTCGACGGCATGCTCGACGACGTCGCGCGCGCCGACATCCCGTGGACCGAGAACTACTCGCGGTATCAGTCCGGCGGGTGGAAGACCGCCGCGCTCTACAACGCGAGCGGCGACTCGCAGGAGAACGACCTCGCGGACTGCGCGCCAGTCCCCACCGAGGTCGTCCCGCGGCTGCCCCGGGTCCGCGCCTTCATCGAGGGATCAGGCCTCAAGCTGATGTGGGTCAGGCTGCTGCGGCTCGACCCGGACGCGTTCCTGTGGGAGCACACCGACTACGGGGCGCACAACCTGAGCCGCGTTCCCCGGCTCCGGCTCCACGTCCCCCTGAAGACCAACCCGGACGCGCTCATCGTCCTGCCGTCGCGCTCGGTCCACATGAAGAGCGGCTTTCTCTGGAAGCTGTCTCCCCACGAGACGCGCCACGGCGCCTGCAACCGCGGCTCCGAGGAGCGTATCCATCTGATCCTCGACTGCTACATGAACGGCCACCTGGAAGAGCTCGTCGCAAAGGAGCTCCTCGAGCCCGACGCCGTGCGGGAAAAACCCGGGCTCACGGAGGAGCGCTTCGCGGAGCTCTGCCGCGACGCCGACGCGCTGATGAGCAGCGGGCGAGAGGGCGCCGCAGAGGACCTGTTCCGGAAGGTGTTCCACAGCCATGACCTCGGCAGCCTGTCGAGCTACGACCTGCTCGCGCGCTACTTCGAGGGGCGCGGCGACGCCGCTCGGCGGGATCAGTGGTTGAAGGAGAAGATCACCTTCCTGAACCTCAACGTGCCCGGACATCCGTTTTATCAGCCCGCCCTCGCGTGATACCCGGGCAGCGGGCGCCCTGCCCGCGGTCCCAGGTTCACCCACATCCGCGAGCGCACACCGCCTCCGGCGGGTCCGGCGGCGCCCGGAGCGGAAAGATACGCCTGCTTGCCAGCGCCGCCGGAACTCCATAGCATCGAATCTTGCGGGCTCGCGGGGGCTCCGCGCTTACCTGGAACGGGCCTATCATGCTTGAGATCACGCACGCACGGACAGGCGCGCTCGAAGACCTCTCGCCGGGCGTCGCGGACGCGCGCCCGGCGCCCCACCGAGCGCGGGAACGGCGCGCTGACGCCGTCCGCCCTCGCGACGCCGCCGCCTCGCCCGCCGACGCCCGCGCCAGGCAGGCGCCCGCGCGGCGCAGCGTCACGGCGCGCGCCGTCCGCTCCGACATGCTGCTCGTGCTGCTCACCGCGCTCGTCGCGATCGCCGCGGGCGGCGCCCTCGGGTGCGGCCACGCCTGCAACTACGGATTCTCGCCTTGCACGGCGGTGTCCTCCGCGTCCGCCACGCCGAGCCCGTCGGTCGTCGACAAGGCCGCCTGCCCGACCGAGTATCGCCCGCTCTGCCTCGGCAAGGACTCGCGCTGCGTGACCGACCAGAACGGCTGCCAGGTCTGCGATTGCGTGGAGAGCGGGTCGCCCGTGACCACGCCTCACCCGCGCGACGTCCACGATCCGCGCGAAGGGCGCTAGCCTTGCGCCCCGAAACTGGCAGATAGCCCGCGCGCGCCTGCCCGCGCGCGGCCTCACCCGAGCAGCTTCCGGATCGCCTGGAGCAGCTCCGGGAAGGCGCCCCCCTTCGACAGCGCCGCGTCGGGCGCGGGCGCGCCGCCGAGGTCCTCGTCGCCGGTCCCGCTGAGCAGCACCGCCCTGGCGCGCGGCAGGCGCGCTCGCAGCGGCCCGAGCAGGTCGGTGCCGCGGCCGTCGCCGAGGTTCCTGTCGAGCAGCGCGACGTCGTACCGCGCGCCCTCCGCCGCGAGCTTCCGGGCGGCCTCGGCGAACGAGCCCGCCACGTCGACCTCGAACCCCTCGTCCTCGAGCAGCGCGGCGAGCACCAGCCGCGACGCCTCGTCGTCGTCCACGATCAGCACCGCTACGCCCACGCCGCCCTCCGGCGCCCCGCGGCGCGCTGCCCCGCGGCCCTCAGCACCACCGCGGGTCGCTCCGGGCGCGCGCGATCGCGTGCATCAGCTCGCGCACCTCGAACGGCTTGCGCAGGCAGGCGTACCCGCCGCGGCTCGTGAAGGCGTGGATCATCTCCGGCGGCGCGTGCCCGGTCATCGCGATCACCCGGATCTGCTTGCTCATGCGCCGGAGCTGCTCGTACGTCTTCACGCCGTCGAGCGCCGGCATCACGAGGTCGAGCACGCACACGTCGACCGCCTCGTCCCGGGCGCGCTGGATGGCCGCGTACCCGTCGTACACCGCCTCGGCGCGCAGCCCGGCCGCCCGGAGCCCCGCCACGATCGCCTCCGCCACGTCGGGCAGGTCGTCCACCACGAGCACGGGGCGCGACTCCAGCGCCCGCGCGACGACCCGCACGAGGTGCTCCATCGAGAACGGCTTGTAGATGACGGCGTAGACGCCCTCGCCGATGCCCTCCTCGATGAGCTTCTCGATCGCGAAGGCCGTCATCAGCACCACCGTGAGCCCCGGCTGGATCCGCCGCAGCTCCCGGAACGTCTCCACGCCGTTCAGGCCGGGCATCTTCACGTCGCTCAGCACGAGCGCGAAGCGCTGCTGCCGCGCGAGCTCGAGCGCGTGCGCCCCGTCGCGCGCCTCGACGACCTCGTAGCCCTCGAGCTCGAGGTTCGCGGCGAGCGTGGCGCGCATCCCCTCCTCGTCGTCCACCACGAGCACCCGCCTCGTCGTCTGCATCGTCGTCCCACCTCTCACGCCGGCTGCGCGGCCCCCAGCCCAGGCGCCGCCGCGCGCGGCAGCCGCACCGTGAACGTCGTCCCCGCCCCGGGCTCGCTCTCCACCGCGATCGTCCCGCCGTGGAGCCGGACGATGCCGGCGGTGATGGCGAGCCCGAGGCCCGTCCCCTTCAGCTTCGTGCTGAAGAGCGGCTCGAAGATCTTCGCGAGGTGCTCGCTGTCGATCCCGGCCCCGTTGTCGGCGACCGACAGCACCACCTCCCCGTCGCACGCGCGCGCCGTGACGCTGACGCGCCCCTCGCGCCCGGCCGGGATCGCCTCGGCCGCGTTCTGGATCAGGTTCACGAGCACCTGGCGGAACTGATCCTTGTCGAGGCTCGGCACCGGCAGCCCGGGCGGCACCTCGTTCGCGAGGCGCACGTGCGCGGGCGCCTGCACGACCGAGATGGCGTCGTCGACGAGCGGCCCGAGCGGGCACGCCGAGCGGCAGAGCCGGCGCTCCCGCGCGAAGTCCAGGAGATCGTCGATGATCCCGGCGCACGAGAGCAGCTCCTTCTCCATGAGCGCGAGGAACTGCGCGACACGCGGCTCGGCGCCGAGCTCGGTGCCGGCGAGGCGCTTCTTGAGGTAGTACGCCGCGTTCCTGACCGCGCCGAGCGGGTTGCGGAGCTCGTGGCCGACGCTCGCCGCGAGCTGCCCGATCGCGGCGAGCCGCTCGACGCGCAGCCTGGACTCCTGCGCCTCGCGCAGGCTCTCGGCCATGTGGCGCAGGGCCGCGCCCATGCGCCCGAACTCGTGCCGTCCCAGGTCGGGCACGGCGTGGCCCAGGTCGCCCCCGGCGATGCGCCGCGCGCACTCGGTGAGCGCGCTGAACCCGCGCGCCATCGTGCGCAGGAGGCCGCCGAGGAGCACGACGAGGATCAAGAGCGCCGACGCCATCAGGGCGATCCCCGCGCGCCGGATCTCGGCGCTGGCGCGGCCCGCCTCGTCGGAGCTCTGCGCCACGCCGCGCCGCGCGTCGGCGATCGCGGCGTCGATGTGGGGAACGAACCCGCGCTCGTACGCCCGCTCGGGTGACTCGACGAACCGCCGGTTGGCCGCCAGGCGGTTCCCGCCGCTCGCCATGCGGGTCACCTCGTCCATGTCCCCGGCGATCGTCGTGAAGCTCACGCGCATCCGGCGCAGGCGCTCGTCCACCGCACGGGTCGCCGCGCGGCCCGCCTGCTCGGCCTGCGCCTCGGGCTCGCCGCCGCGGAGGCGCTCGTCCTCGATCCGGGCCCGGCCGAGCGCCTCCACCGCGGCGAGGTCCCGCGCGACGAGCGCGCCGAGGTGCCGCAGCTCCTCGGTGTCGCCGCCGCCGAGGGAGATCTCCGCGGCCTCGCGCATGTAGCGGCTCGCGTCGTTGGCGAGCGTGACGTGCCGGGTGAGGTCCTCGTAGGCGAGCTCGGAGCGCCGCTGGAGCAGCGCCATCCGGCCGGAGGTGACGTGGAGCGCCAGGGTCGCGAGCAGGACGACCGACGCGGCCACGACGAAGATCAGCGCGAGCCCCGTCCGGATGCTCATCGCGGCGCCCCGCCCGCGCCCGCGGTCACGCCCGCGCCGGCTACGCCCGCCGCGCCGGCTACGCCCGCCGCGCCGTCCTCGCCCGCCGCGCCGCCCGCGCCGCCCTCGCCCGCCGCGCCGCCCTCGCCCGCCGCGCCGCCCTCGCCCGCCGCGCCGCCCGCGCCGCCCTCGCCCTCCGCGCCGCCCGCGCCGCCCGCGCCGCCCTCGCCCGCCGCGCTGGACAGGGGCAGCTCGATGCAGGCCCGCGTCCCGCGCGGCGCGCCGCTGACGAGGGTGAGCGTGCCGAGGTAGCGCCGCGCCACGCGCGCGGCGATGTTGAGCCCGAGGCCGAGGTGGCCTGGTTTTGTCGTGTAGAACGGCCGCGTGATCGCCTCGATCTCCGCCTCGGGCACGCCCGCCCCGGTGTCGCTCACCTCGATGCGGTAGCGGGCGCCGACGACGCCCGCGCGCAGCGTCACGACGCCGCCGCCCTCCATCGCCTCGGCCGCGTTCTCCACGAGGCACCGCACCGCCAGCGACAGCTCGGCCGGGTCGAGCTCGACCACCCCGTCCGCCGCGTCCACCTCGACGCGGATCCCGGGCGCCGCGATGCGCGCGCAGGCCGCCGCCGTCCGGACGCACTCGAGGGCGCTCGCGCTCACCGTCCGGCGCAGGGGGCGCGCCCGCGACCCGATGACGTCGTCGACGAGCGCGCTCGCCGCGATCGCCTCCTCGTCGATGACGTGAATGAACTGCTCGACGCGCGGGTCGTCCCGAAACACCTGCTCCCGGGCGACCTTCCGCTTGATGAAATACGCCGCATTGCGGATCGTCCCGAAGCAGTTGCGCAGGTCGTGGCGCAGCGTCGCCACGATCTCCTCGGCCGTCGCGGCCTGCTCCGCCGCGCCGAGCGGATCCCGGCTCATCATCGCAGGCGAAGCCCCTCCTCGGCGCGCTCCCCGCCTCGCCCGGCGGTCACTTGAGGGTTCGGCCCGGGAGACCGACGTCGCCGAGCCGCGTCGCGAGATCGCCGAGCCGTGTCGCGCCGACGTGGCTCGACGCGCGGGAGGACGGCGGCGGGAACGAGCTCACCCGCGCGCGCTGCGAGGAGTCCGGCGGCTCCCGGACGTCCGGCGCCCGCCCGGACGTCGGGAACCTCCCCGAGGCGGGCGCGGCGGCCTCGCGCCCCGCAGAGGAGCTCGCGAGGCCGCCGACCGCACGCCGCGTCTGGGCGAGGCGGGCGAGCTCGAGGACGATGCGGGTGATCCGGGCCGGCTCGAACGGCTTGAGGATCACGTAGTGGCGCCCCCCCTCGCTGGAGCGGATGTACTCCTCGGCGCCCGTGATCAGCACGCAGCTCGTGTAGAGCGGCAGCTCGCCCACCCGCTGGAGGAGCGCTTCGCCGTTCATCCCCGGCATCTTGTAGTCGGAGCAGACGACGTGGAACTGGCCAGTCTGCAGCAACTCGAGCGCCCGGTGGGCCGATCTGCAGGTGGTGACGTCGACGTCGTCCGAGAGGATGGCCGCGATGCTGTCCAGCATCCTCTGCTCGTCGTCGACGACGAGCACGCGCAGCCTCTCCTGGGCATACAGGCTCACGTTGCTCCTCTTGTGTGTTCGTGCGGGGATCGGGCTCTGCTGCGGCGTCCGGCGGCAAGAGGCCTCACGCGCCGCGCGCGCGACAGGTCCGCTCGCTCGAGCGGAGGCTCGCCGTGCAACCGCGCCGCGACCTCATGCCGTCGTATCGATACGCGCCGTCGCGAAGCAACGGCATGAGCAGAGTGGGAATCTACATCACGGACCCTACTCCCGTAAAGCGATTCCTGAGCATGTCGCGCGCTCGCCATCGCGGGGCGGTCTCGTCGGCGTCTTGTCCTGGTCCCGGCCCTGATCGCGGCCCCCGCGCTGTTCACCGATCTGAAACATTCGAGTCACGGAAACGATAAGCGTGTCGGCAGGCGCCGCGCATGGATTGCAATCCTGCAAGGAGGGTATCGGTCATGCCTGTGTCGCGCGTCGGTTGTTTGCGCCTGTCCTGCGCTTCGCCGTGAGCGCCTGTCACCGATGTGCGCTCCTCGCAGGTGCGCACGGCGCGCCGACGCGCGCGGCGGCCCCGGCGGCTGCGTCGCCCGGCGCCGCCGCGCGCGTCGGCGCGCGTCGGCGCGCAACCCGGGCGGGAGGAGCCCCAGCCGTCCAGGCGCGACGGTCGCCCCGGGGCGCACCAGCAGCCGGCCGCCTCGAGCACGGCGCCCGGCTGACGGCGGAGTGACCACTGCGATCCGGTCTGGTAGGGTGCGCCGGTCCCCATGCCTCCGGCCATCGACAAGCGCGCGCTCCTCGCGGCCCTGAAGGAACAGCTCGCCCGCGAGCTCGAGCGCTCCACCGAGCGGGCGCGCGACGCCGCCAGCGCCGCGACGCACGAGGAGAACCGCGCCGAGGGCGACAAGGACATGCGCGCCACCGAGGCGTCGTACGTGGCGCGGGGGCACAGGGAGCGCGTGCTCCAGGTCGAGCAGGCGCTCGCGAAGCTCGGCGCCGTCGAGGTGCGCGACTTCGGTCCGGGCGCCGGCATCGAGAGCTCGGCGCTCGTCGAGCTGGAGAGCGGCAAGCGACGCGCGCTCTACTTCCTGCTGCCGGCGGCCGGCGGCGAGCGCATGCAGTTCCAGGGGGTCGAGCTGCAGACGCTCGCCACGACGAGCCCCCTGGGCGCGTCCCTGCTGGGCCTTTCGGACGGCGACGAGGCCGAGGTCGTCACGCCGCAGGGCACGCGCACGTACCTCATCACCAGCGTGCGGTGATCTCCGGCCGCGCGGCGCCTCGCCGGGCCACCCGCCCGGCGGCGGAGCCGTTGCCTGCCGAGCCTGCCTTCGAAAAAAGCGCGGGCCCCCGTAGGGAGCCCCGCCCCGCCGGCGTCCCAGGGATGAACGACCCGCTCGGCACGACGCGGGCGACCCAGGAGAAGAGTCCATGATGCAGTCTCGTTGGTGGAGGCTTGGTGGGATCTTGCCGCTCGTCGGCGCGCTGGTCGGCGCGTCCGGTTGCACCGCGGAGACGGGCCAGAGCGACACGTCCCCGAGCGAGGAGGCCGCCGAGGCGGCGCTCGCCGAGGGGCGGACGAAGGGCGGCCGCGGCGGTGACGCCGGCGGCCACCGGATGGGCTTCGGCCACCGCGGGGGCGCGCACGGCCCCGAGCACCTCCTGCGCGCGGCGCTCCACGAGCTCGACCTGTCGGACGCGCAGGAGGCGACGATCGAGGGCGCCTTCGAGGGCCTGCGCGACGGCGCGAAGGAGCGCCCGGAGCGCGGGGCCGTCTTCGCGGCGCTCGCCGAGGGCGTGCGCGCGGGCAAGATCGATCGGGCCGCGATCGAGGCGAAGCTGCCCGACGCCGGCCGCATGGCCGAGGAGCGCCGCGCGCGCGTCGCCGGGGCGCTGAGCACGCTGCACGCGACGCTCACGAAGGAGCAGCGGCGCCAGCTCGTCGACGCGATCGCCGCGAGGATGGACAGGCACGGGGAGAAGGGCGACCGCGGCGATCGCCACCGGGGCCCGGACGGCGACCACGGCGAGCGCGGCCCCGGCATGAAGGGCGGCCCCGGCATGAAGGGCGGCCCCGGCATGAAGGGCGGCCCCGGCATGAAGGGCGGCCCGCTGGGGCACCTGCTCCGCGGCCTCGACCTGCGCGACGATCAGCGGGCGCAGATCGACAAGGCGCTCGAGCGCGCGCGCCCGGCCGGCGCCGCCGGGGAGGCGCGGAAGGAGGATCGCGCGGCGAAGCGCGCCGAGGGGCGCGCGGAGATGCGCGCGCGGCTCGAGGCGTTCGCCGCCGACCGGTTCGACGCGAGCGCGTTCCTGCCGCCCATGGACGCGACGGTGGGCCCGCGGGCGCACCTCGGCCACATGATCGACGCGCTCGCCGCGATCGTCCCGGTCCTCGACGATGCGCAGCGCAACGAGCTCGCCGATCGCCTCGAGAAGGGCCCGGCCGCCGGCAAGCTCGGGCGCGGCCACCGCGGCCCCGGCCGCGGCGAGCACGGCCCCGGCCGCGGCGAGCACGGCCCCTGGCGCGGCGAGCGCGGCGAGGGCGGCCCCGGGCGCCGCTGAGCGCCGGTCCCCATGGCGCGCGCGTGGCGATGGGAGCAGAATCGCGAGGGCTCGTGATCGTCGACCTGAGGCTCGTCGCAGCGCGCGTCGCCCGGGGCGACGACGCGGCCTTCCGGCAGATCGTCGATCATACGCGCGCGCCGATGTACCGCCTCGCCGCGCGCCTCGTCGGCGACCTCGGCGAGGCCGAGGACGCCCTGCAGGAGGCGTTCGTCGACGCCTACCGCGCCCTGCGCGAGGGGCGCTACGACGGGAGATCGAAGGTGGAGACCTGGCTGTACCGCATCGTGACGAACGCCTGCCTCGACGCCCTCCGGCGTCGCCGCGACACCCCGCGCGAGGCGCCAACCGAGCCGCGCTTCGACGGCCTCGTCTCCGCGGAGGCGCGCGTCGCGCTGCGCGAGCTCGACGCGATGCTCGCCGGGCTGCCGCCGCAGGAGCGCGCCGCGCTCGTCCTCGTCGCCGTCGAGGGGCTGCCCGCGAAGGAGGCGGCGGCCGCGCTCGGTTGCTCCGAGGGCGCTGTCGAGCAACGTTTGGTGCGCGCCCGGGCCGCGCTCCGCGCGCGACAGACCGAGAAGGAGGCGCCGCATGCCTGACCGCGACGACGACCGGACCGACCTCGATCGGGACCTCGCGCGCCTCGCGGCCGCGACCGACCGGCTGGACGCCGACGACCGCTTCACCGAGGCGGTCCTCCGCGCCGCCGCGGCCGCCGACGACCCGCTCGCCCGCATCGCGCGCGCGACGGAGGATCTCGCGCCGGACGCCGCCTTCACCGACGCGGTCCTCCGCGCCGCCGCCGCCGCGCCCGCGACGGCCGCGCCCGCGGCGGCTGCTCCCGCGCGCCCCGCGGTGGCCGACGGCATCGTCCGGTCGGGCCGCGCGGCCATCGTCGTGACCGCCCTCGCCGCGGCCGCGAGCGTGCTGTTCTTCCTGCGGACCCAGAGCGACTTCGACAGCGCGGTCATGGCCTCCGTGGACACCCTCGAGGCGAGCGAATGACAGAGCGCCCCGCGCCCCCGCCCTCCCCTGCGCGCTGGAAGCCCCTGGCCGTGCTCGCCGCCGTCTTCCTCTTCGGCGGGGTCGCCGGCGCCGCCATCGGCCGCGGCACGGCCCTGAGCGACCTCGAGGCCACCTTCCGTCGCCCCCCGACCGAGGCGCGCGCCCAGTTCCGCCTCCGGGCGATGCGCCGCCACCTCGACCTCACGCGCGACCAGGTGCGCGAGCTCCGGGCGACCCTCGACGAGGCCGAGGCCGAGCGGGAGCGGCTCCTCGCCGCGTGCCGCCCCGCGCTCGACGAGCTCCGCGACCGCACCGACGCCCGCGTGAAGAGCGTCCTCACGCCCGAGCAGCGGGCCCGGTACGAGGAGCTCGAGGCGGAGCGGCGGCAGCGCCCCGGTCCGCCGCACGGGCCGGGGCACCGCGGGCGCGGGCCCGGGCGCGGGGGTGACGAGAGGGACTAGAAACGCGAGGTCGCCTGGAGCTCTGCTACGCCCAGAGCACCGAGAGGTCGAGCTCGATGGCGTCGAAGGGCTCGACGCGGACGCGCGCAGCGTCGCTGTGGACCACTGCAGACCCCCAGCGACGATCCCCACCGAGCACGTGGACCTCCAGCGTCCGCGCGATCGGGTCGACCAGCCACGCGTGCCGCACGCCCTCGCGCGCGTAGATCGGCATCTTCTCGTCCCGGTCGTATCCCTCGGTCGACGGGCTCAGGACCTCGCAGATCCAGTCCGGGGCGAGCTCGAAGTAGGCCGTCCTGGGCAGCTCGGGCATGCGCCCGCGGCGCCAGCCGGCCAGGTCGGGCACGAGCGCGTCGATCTCGCCGGGCGCCTCCGGATCGGGGAAGTGAAGCTCGGGTTCGACAAGAATGCGCCAGCCTCCTGGGCCACCCCGCCCCCGCTGGAAAGGACCGAAGAGCTCCCCCTGCAGCGCGCTCTCGGCGCTCGCGTGCCGCGGCGTCGGCCGGGGGAACACGTGCAGGGTGCCGCGGACGAGCTCCGCCACCTTGTTCGGCGGGACGGCTTCGAGGTCGGCGTACGTGGCGCGGCGCTGCTTCTCGGCGGGCTGGCCCATCACCGGAGCCTGCCCGGGGACGCGCGGCGCGGCAAGGCGGCGGCCGTCCGCCCGCGCCGCGCACATCCATCGGCCGCGTGAAGAGAAGATGTTGTCGACCGCGCCGTTGTCGCGGGGCGGGTCGATGAGCGGCCAGTCCGCCCGCGTGACGGCCAGCGGATCCCACGGGTGGCAAAACGACACACGTCGTCTGCTGCCGACCTCGCTAGGCGAGATCCTCTTCTTGCAGCGCGCAGTTGATCCCGAACGCCGCGTCGGCCCCCTCGGCGGCGGCCATGATGGCGAGCAGCACGTCCCGCGACGCGTCCCCGGCGACGAAGACGCCCTCGCACGTCGTCTCCTCGTGCTTGTCGGCCGTCTCCACGCCGTGCGCGTCCGTGACCTTGCAGCGGAGCTTCTTCGCGAGATCCGACCCCTGCACGAGCGTCGTCTTCAGGAAGAGCGCGCGGCGCTCCACGGAGCTGCCGTCCTCGAGCACGACGCGCTCCAGCATCCCGTCCCTGCCCTCGAGCCGGGCGATCCGCTCCTCGCGCACCCCGACGCCGTGCCGCTCGAGCCGCTGCGCCTCGGACTTCGGGATCCGGGCCGGGCCGTCGGTGAAAAGGACGACATCGTCGCTCCACGTCCTCATGTTCACGGCCATCAAGATCCCCGTACACCCCTGTCCGTAGACGCCGATCGGCTGATCCCGCACCTCCCAGCCCTCGCAATAAGGGCAATGGTGGACGCTCTTGCCGTACATGGGCTCGAGGCCCGGGAGGTCGGGCAGCCTGTCGACGAGCCCGGTGGCGAGCAGCAGCTTGCGGCAGAGCAGGCGCTCGCCGCCCTCCAGCGTCACCTCGAAGCGCTTCGCGTCGCGGCGCACATCCGCGACGGTCACCTCGCGGATCTCGACGCCGTAGGGCCGGAGCTGCTCGCGCCCTATCCGCCTGAGCTCGGACGGCGCGATGCCGTCGCGCGACAGGAACCCGTGCATCGCGTGCGCCGCCTCGTTTCGATACCGGCCGGAATCGCACACGAGGACACGCCTCCGGCACCGCCCCAGGATGAGCGCGGCGCTGAGGCCGGCGGGCCCTCCGCCGACGATGATCACGTCGTATCCCGGGAGCTCCTCTTCGTGTGTGGACATGGGTGACCGGCCCGCCTCGCAACGGGCGCGCCGGACGCCGACGTTCTCGCCCGTGGCGGTCCCGCGGTCCGTCGGGAATGTGCTGGATACCGCTCAGCTCGGAGGCTCCTCGTGCGGGCGTGAGCGTGGGGGTAAGACCGGGGGTAAGAGCGGGCGTAAGGTCGCCGCCCGCCCGCCGTTCCCCGGGCATGCCCTGGAGCCGACCTCCTCGCCCCCTGCGCGTGCGCGCGAGCCTGTCCGTCGCACTCGTCTCGGCCGCGGTCCTGACCGGCGCGTGCGCCCGCGCCGAGCGCGCCCCCTCGGCGGCGATGGAGCCCGCCGCGGCGCCCGCGCCCGCGGCGACGGCGATCCACCTGCCATCGCAGGGGCCCTCGCCCGGGGCGCCCCCGCTCTCCCAGCGGGCGATGCGGATCACGGTCGAGACCACGGTGCTCGTCGACGCCTTCGATCCGGCGCTGCAGCGGCTCCGGGCCGCGGTCGAGGAGCACGGCGGCTACGTGAGCGACGCCCGGGTGCACGGCGGACCGCACCACAGCGCGTCGCTCGAGGCGCGGATCCCCTCGGCGAGGGTGGGCACGTTCCGCGCCGTGGTGGCCTCGGTCGGCGAGGTGGTCTCGGACGCCGAGAAGGCGGAGGACGTGACCGAGCAGCGCGCGGACATCGGCGCGCGGCTCCGCAACGCCCGCGCGCAGGAGAAGCGGCTGCTCGACCTCCTCTCGGACCGGACCGGGAGCCTCGCGGACGTGATCGCCGTCGAGAACCAGCTCGCGACCGTGCGCCAGACGATCGAGCAGATCGAGGCGCAGGAGCGGCTCCTGGAGGGCCAGATCGCCTATGCGACGGTGAAGCTCTCGATCACCACGCGGTACGACGCGCCGGCCGTGGGCGCCGGCGGCAGGATCGCCCGCGCGGCCAGGGAGGGCGTCGAGAACGCGGGGGCCTTCCTGGTGAACGCCGCCGTCGTCGCCGCGACCGCCGGCCCCACCCTGCTGCTGCTGGCGGCGATCGGCGCGGTCCTTTACTACGCGCTCCTCGCCGTGCTCCGGCGTCGCGCCGCGGCGAGGCCGCGCCCGCCAGTCCATGCGGGCCCCCCGGGGCCGTATCCGAGCGGCCCGGCGGCGGCGTACGGCCCCTACGGCCCGATGGTGGCGGCGTACGGCCCGTATGGCCCGCAAGGCGCGCCGCAGCCGCACGGCGCACCGGCGGAGCAGGACCCGAGCGGCCCGCAGGGAACGCCGCAGCCGCACGGCGCACCGGCGGAGCAGGACCCGAGCGGCCCGCAGGGAACGCCGCAGCCGCACGGCGCACCGGCGGAACAGGACCCGAACGGCCCGCAGGGAACGCCGCAGGCCTGACGTCCACGAGGCGTCGCCGGCGCCCTCGGCGCGCGACCGGCTCAGGGTTTCCGGCCGACCGTCGCCCAGAAGTGCAGATCGGAGACGAGCGAGAGCGCCTCGCCGCGCTCCCTCGCCCTCGCTTCCTCTCTCCGGATGCGCTCGACCCCTCGCGCGTGGGCCTCCGGGGACAGCAGGGCGAGCTGGCTCGTCACGCGCGGGTCGATCCCGTCCGCGAGCAGCTCCGCGGCGGGGCGCCGCCGCCCGAGGCGCATGGCGAGCCGCGTCTCGTCGGCGATGAACCCGGCCTGCTCGAGCCACCGCTTCAGCGTGGAGGCCGAGGCGAACCGCGCGCGGTCGAGCGCCAGGGTCTCGTCGAAGTGATCGTAAACGAACCAGCGATCGATCCCCCGGTGCGGATCGAGGCCGATGTTGAGCAGGAGCCCGCGGGCGCGGAGCACCCGGAACGCCTCGGCCATGAACGCTGGCGGATCGGGGAAGTGGTGCAGCGCATTGACGCAGAGCACGCAATCGAGCTGCGCGTCCGGGAGCGGGAGCCGCTCGGCCGTTCCGAGGAGAAGCGCCGCCGCCGGAAGCCGGGCGCGCGCCTGCTCGAGCATGGCGGGGGACGCGTCGAGCCCGGTCACCTCGAACCCGTGATCGTGCAGGAGCTTCAGCCAGTGCCCCGTCCCGCACCCCACCTCGAGCGCGCGCCGGCCGGGCGAGGACCCGAGCACCTCGAGCACCATCCGCTCGAGCCCGGCATAGGCGCCGCCCTCGTAACGCCTGTCGAAGACCTCCGCGATGGGTTCGTAATCGGTCTTTCCCATGTCGCGCCTCCTGCCCCCCTGTCCGCGCTCGCGCTCGCCGTCGCGCCGCGCCGCGAACGACAAGCCCCCTCGGGATGTCGAGCCTGGAGCGCGCCGCCGGCCCGCGCCGCCGGCCCGCGCCGCCGGCCCGCGCCGCCGGCCCGCGCCGCCGGCCCGCGCCTCGCCCCGCGCCGCCGGCCCGCGCCTCGCCCCATCGAGCGCGCCGCCGGCCGCGCCTCGCGCCTATTTCGCCGCGCCGCTTCCGGCCGGCACCAGCGCCAGCACCCGGGCGGGCGCGCCGCTGCCGCGCCCGAGCGGGAGCGGCGCGACGACCACGACCGCGCCTGTCTCGGGGAGCTGCTCCAGGTTGGCCAGGTTCTCGATGTGATAACCGCCCTCCCCGAGGAACGCCCTGTGCTGCTCGAACGTCTGGCTCGGCCCCGGGTCGGTCGAGAGGGTGTCGATGCCGAGGCCGCGGACGCCGCGCTCGCGCAGGTAGCGGCTCGCCTCCACGGAGACCCCGGGGAAGTGCATGACGCCCTTCGCGTCCTGGTTGAGGTACTTCGCCGGATCGGACCAGCGGGCCCCCCAGCCCGTCCGGACCAGCACGATGTGCCGCGCGCCGAGGGCCCCGTGCCGCGCCTCCCAGCCCCGGAGATCGTCCGCGGTGAGCTGGTAATCGGGGCTCGCCGCCACCTTCGCCGTCACGTCCACGACCGCCGCCGCCCCCATGAGCTGTTCCGGCGCGATCTGCTCGACGGTCGCCGCCCCGACCTTGAAGTGCGCCGGCGCGTCCACGTGCGTGCCCGCGTGCTCGTCCATCGCGAATCGATTGGAGTAGTACGCGTCCTTCTCGACGGTGCTGAGCGTCTCGAGGGCATAGGGCTTGTTGCCGGGGAACAGCGGCATCCCCGGCGTGATCGGGTGCGTCAGGTCGACGACCCGCGCCGCGACGATGTCGAGGCCCGCGGGCGCGCCCTGCCCGGCGGGCGGCGCCGCGCCCTCGGCGTGCGCGGCGGGCGGCGGCGCCGCGGCGGGCGGCGATGCGGCCGCCGGCGCGCACGCCGAGAGGGCGAGCGCCGCCGGGCACAGCGCGTGGGCCGCCACCATCTTGGCGCCCGCGGGGAGGAAGCTGATCACGCTGGTTCCATGCGCCTTCTGCATGGCGCACACGTCACCACAGGCCCGCCGGCGCCACAAGGCGCGGCGACATGATCACACGCCCGCCGGCGCCACGAGGCCCGGCGACATGCCCACACGCCCGCCGGCGCCACGAGGCCCGGCGGCGCGGACAGCGCGCCGCGGCGGCCGTGAGCCCGTCGCCGGCGCGCTCCCGGGCGCGCCGCTCACACCTCGTGCAGCTTCACCCGGCGCCGCAGGTAGTTCAGCAGATCGATGCGCGTGACGAGCCCGACGAACTCGTCGCCGTCCGTCACGATGGGCACGAGCCCCGCGTCGAACATCGGGAGGAGATCGCGAATCGGCGTCCGCACGTCGACGGTGCGGAGCCGCGTCGTCATCGCCGTCTCCACCGGCTGGCGGAAGCGCGACACGTCGTCGACGGCGGCCAGGAGGAGATCGGACTCGTCCACGAGGCCGACGATCTTGCCGCCCTCCAGGACGGGGAGCTGCGACACGTCATAGAGCTTCATCCGCGCGTAGGCGACGAGGAGCGCGTCCTGCCGCTGCA
The DNA here is from genome assembly GCF_051521615.1 of Sorangium sp. So ce1335. Classification (NCBI taxonomy): domain Bacteria; kingdom Pseudomonadati; phylum Myxococcota; order Polyangiales; family Polyangiaceae; genus Sorangium; species Sorangium sp. So ce1335. The sequence continues at coordinate 12,444,449 of NZ_CP150363.1, read as the reverse complement.
CCGTGACGACCGCCCTGTCGGCGTGGCGCCGCGTGATCACGTCGCGCAGATCGCCTGTCGGCTCGCGGTCCGTGAAGCCTTGATCGGCCATCCAGAAGTCGTTGTACATCTTCGACAGGTACTTGTTGCCGCTGTCGCAGACGAGGGTGCAGACGCGCTTCGGCGACGACTGCTCGCGGCAGTAGCGCAGGGCCGCCGCGAGCAGCGTCCCGGAGGACGAGCCGGCGAGGATGCCCGTCCTGGCGAGCAGCATCCGCGCCGTCTCCAGGCTCTCGCGGTCGGGGATCGTGTACGCGTGCTGGACCCGGGAGAGGTCCAGGATCGGCGGCAGGAAGTCCTCGCCGATGCCCTCCACGAGCCACGAGCCGGCCTTGCCGAGGTTGCCCGTCTTGACGTAGCCCGCGAGCACCGAGCCCTCCGGGTCGGCGAGCACCATCTCGCAGCGCGGCTGCGCCTTGGCGAAGTAGCGCGAGAGCCCGGTCATCGTGCCGCCCGAGCCGACGCCGCACACCATCGCGTCGATCCTGTGGCCGAGCTGGGCGGCGATCTCCGGGCCGGTCCCTGTCTCGTGCGCGAGGGCGTTCGCGGGGTTCTCGAACTGGTTCACGTAGAACGCGCCCTCTTCCTGCGCGATCCTCGCCGCCAGGTCCTGGTAGTAGCTCGGGTGGCCCTTCTCGACGTCCGAGCGCGTCATCACGACGTTCGCGCCGAGCGCCTTCAGGTGAAAGACCTTCTCCTGGCTCATCTTGTCGGGGATCACGAGGGTCAGCCGGTAGCCCTTGCGCGCGGCGACGAGCGCCAGCCCGAGCCCGGTGTTGCCGGCCGTCGCCTCGATGATGTGGCGCCGGTCCCCGCCGAGCTGCCCGGCCCTCTCGGCCGCCTCGATCATCGAGAGGCCGATGCGATCCTTGATGCTGCCGCCCGGGTTCTGGCTCTCCATCTTGAGGAAGAGCTCGCACGGCCCCGTGTCGAGCTGAGCAACCTTGATCATCGGTGTGTGGCCGATGAGAGAGACGATGTTCTCGGCGGGCGGAGGGGTCGGCATTGGCGTCGTCATGACAGCTCAACGGTCACACGACGCGCACCGCCTGTCGAGGCGCTCGGCCCCGGATGACGCGCGCGTCAAGGACGGGCAGCCCTGGAAAACGGACAAACGTCCGCTAGGATGGATTGTACGCTGCGGCGCATGTGCGTTGGGGGCGCACGCGACGGGCGTGCGCACGGGGTGGCGGGCATCCGCACGGCGGCGCGCGTCTGGCCCCGCGCGCGCGCGCCAGACTCCGCGTGCGCGCGCCAGACTCCGCGTGCGCGCGCCAGACTCCGCGCGCGCGTCAGTCGCTGCGTGCGCGCGTCGGGCGCCGCGCGCGCGTCACGCGGCGGGGCGCACCGCCTTCTTGAAGGCGGCCGGGCCGAGCGCGTTCAGCACCTCGCCGCGGCGGAGGCCGCCGCGCCGGGCGGTCCCGACGCCGAAGCGCAGGTTGTGGAGCGCGTTCGTGGAGTGCGCGTCCGTCGAGATCACGAAGCGGATACCGCGCTTGCGCGCCTCCTTGATCCACCGGGGCTCCATGTCGAGGCGGTACGGGTCGCCGTTCACCTCGACGGCGGCCCTCGACTCGGCCACGGCGTCGAGCACCTCCTCGACGCGGCACGCGAACGGCTCGCGCCGCTGGATGAGCCGGCCGAGCGCGTGCCCCCAGATCTTGAAGACCGGCTGCTTCATCGCGCTCACGAGCCGGCGCGTCATCTGGTCGGCGTCCATCTTCATGCGCGAGTGGATGCTCGCGATGATCACGTCGAACTGCTCGAGGATCGCGTCCGGATAATCGAGGTTCCCCGATTCCAGGATATCCGACTCGGTGCCCCGGAGGAGCTTCACGCTCACGCGCTCCTGCACCCGGGCGATCTCGTCCCATTGCTGCTTCAGCCGGTCGAGGCCGACGCCGCCCGCGTAATGGGCGGCGGGCGAGTGATCGGTGATGGTGAGGTATTTCATCCCCATCGCCTCGGCCTCGAGGGCCATCTCCTCGATGGTGTTCTTGCCGTCCGAGTACACGGTATGGCAGTGAACCATCCCCTGGATATCGCCCTCCTCGATGAGCGCGTCGTCGCGGACATCCGGGGCCAGGGCCGCGGCGATGTCGTTTTCGCCCTCGCGGAGCTCGGGCGCGATGAACGGCAGGCCGAGGTGCCTGTAGAGGTCCTCTTCCGTCTTCACGGCGAGGCGCTTTGTGCCGCGGAGGAGCCCTCTCTCGTCGAGCGTGAAGCCCAGCTCGCGCGCGAGCGCGCCGAGCGCGCCGAGGTAGGCGGGCGAGCCGGTCCGGTGGTGGAGCGCGGCGGCGTAGTCCCGGGGCGGCACGCAGAGGAGCTCGCCGCGCAGGCCGCTCGAGAACCGCACGGCGCACCGCGATTCGCCCCGCTCCTCGACCTCGGCCACGCGCGGGAAGCGAGCGAAGCAATCGATGACCTGCCCGGCGTCGTCCGCGGCGGCCACGAGGTCGACGCGCGCCACCGTCTCTTCCCAGCGCCGGATGCCGCCGGCGAGATCGGCCTGCTCGGTCGCCTCGCACCCGCGCACGAGGGCGAGGAGCGGCTCGGCGAGCTCGAGCGCGTCCACGAGGAGGACGCGGTCGTCGTGCGTCTCGTAGCGATGGATGCCCTCGAGCAGGCTCGACTCGATCTTGGCGCCGAAGCCCTTCACGCCGCGGACCTTGCCGGTGAGGCACGCCTGCTTGAGCTCCTCGACGCTGCCGACGCCGAGCGCCTCGTGGAGCGCCTTGATCCGCTTGAGCGTCATGCCCGGCACCTGCGAGAGCTCCAGGACGCCGCGGGGAAGCTCGGCGCGGAGCTTCTCGAGCTGCTCGGAGCGCCCCGTCTGGTAGAGCTCGGCGATCTGCGCGGCGAGCGCCGCGCCGACGCCGCGGATGTCGGTGAGCCTCCTGGCCGTGACGAGCGCGCCGAGGTCGTCCTCGAGCCCCTCGAGGGCCTCGGCGCCGGCCTCGTAAGCGCGCGCCCGGTAGGGGTTGTCTCCCTTGATCTGGAGGAGCAGCCCCATCTCGCGGAGGGCGCGGGCGATGTCGAGCTTGTCGAGCATGGGTGGCTGCGATGATAGCACCCGCAGGCCGGAAGATAGACAGTGTAGCTTTTTGCAACGTGGCAGTTTGCCACATGAAGTCCCTCGGTCGCGAGGTCGCGCCCGAGGCGGACGCGCTCAACGGGTCGCGGTGCGAAGCAACAGCTTCGAGGGCGTCGCCGGCAGCGCGGCGTCCATCTTTCGCCTTTCGTCTTCCGTTCCCCGTCTGGCCTCCTCGTGCGCGTGCGCGTGCGCGTTCCCGTGCGCGTTCGTGCCGCTATACGTCTCTCGAGGACGGCAGAAGAGGATAGAACGCGCACGCGCACGAATGATGGGGGACGGGGGACGGCAGGATTTGGTCGCCCCCATCTCCCGATGGACGTGCCTCCATCAAAAACATGGGTCGCCCCCATCTCCCGATGGACGTGCCTCCATCAAAAACATGGGGCCCACCCATCTTCCGGTGGACGTGCCTCCATCAAAACATGGGGCCCACCCATCTCCCGGGGGACGTGCCTCCATCAAAAACATGGGTCCCCCCCATCTTCCGGTGGACGTGCCTCCATCAAAACATGGGGCCCACCCATCTCCCGGTGGACGTGCCTCCATCAAAAACATGGGTCGCACCCATCTCCCGATGGACGTGCCTCCATCAAAACATGGGGCCCACCCATCTCCCCGATGGAGACGCCGCCCTCCGGCGCCTCCGGGACCAGCAGGGAGCTCGGAGACGGCGAGGCCTCCCCCCTACCTGCACCCCAGCCGGCACACCATGGCCGCCGTGTAGGCGCACCCGTGGTCGCCCCAGATCGACGAGCTCGGCCCCGTGCACCGGAACGCGCACCCGCGCCCGTCCGCGATCGCCTCCGCCGTGAGCGGTAGCCCTCGGCGTTGACGAGCGCGCCGGACCTGCGGCGCGCCCGCTTCGACCACGCCCGCGTTCAAGCCCGGCACGCGCCGCGCCCTGACTCTGGGCCCGTACCGCGGCGCGTGCGCCGCAATGGGGAAGCTCCATGGCGTGAGGGGTGATCGCGTCGCGCGCGGCGCCTGGAGGATCGTGTGTGCGCTGCTCCTGATGGCGCTCCTCGCTGCAGATCGGTCCGAAGGCCATTCGCCGGAGGCCGTCGCGCAGCGCCCCGCCGCTGCCGCCGGCGTTCCGGCGCGGCGGATCGTCGCGGAGGCGCTCGAGTTCATCGAAGGAAGCCCGCGGGCTGCGGGGGAATCGCCCGCTTCTTCCGAGTAGCGCCTATCCCTCGATTCTGCCGAGGAAGTGCCGTGCCGGCTCAGCTCCCCGCAACCTGCAGCCCGTCGAGCAACCGTTCGGGTCCTCAACCCCTCGACGGTTCGGTCCACTCGCCGCGGGCGAAGTGGAGCGCCTCCGCCTCGATCGTGGTCGCGAAGCTTGTCGCGCCGTCCTGGCGCGTGAGGCGGTTCACCTGCAGCAGGCCCGCCTGCGTTCCAACCAATACCGCCGTCCGCGCGAAGCTCGACGTGATCTGTACCCGCATGCCGTGCATCGCCGCCTCGAACGCGGCGTCATTGCGCGCGGACGCCTGGCGCATGTCGACGACGATGCCCGCGCTCCGGTGTCGCGATGCGATCAACCGCAGCACTGCCGCGTTGGCGCTGGTGAGCTCCTCGATGGAGGCGAAGGGCACCGGCTGGCGCACGAGCCACACGACGCGCCCGTCGCCGTCCTCCTCCATCAGCCAGTGGGTGCTCGCAAGCAGCGTCGTCTTCACCGTATCGGAGGGAATTATGGCACCCCATGGGCACGAGGGGCAGAAACCCACGTCCTTTGCAGCTGAACGCCGCGAGACGGCTCTCTTCGCGGCCGCCGCGGCGAAGCCGCGCAAAGCTGGGTCGGTTCACGACAACGGATCGCGCCAGGCCGGAGCCGCCGCGGAGCGCGCACGGCCCACCGCGCCGCCCGCCCCTACTTGCTGCACCCCAGACGGCACACCATGGCCGCCGTGTAGGCGCACCCATGGTCGCCCCAGATCGACGAGCTCGGCCCCGTGCACCGGAAGGCGCACCCGCGCCCGTCCGCGGTCGCCTCGGCCGTCAGCCGGTAGCCTTCCGCGTTGCAGCTCCCCGTCGACGACAGGCAGCTCGACATCTGCGGCTCGCACTGCTCCACGACGTACCCGGCCGGACACGTCCAGTCGACGCTCGCCCGCCCGTAGTCCGGCGACCTCCCCGTCTCTGTCGCGACCGGCTCGTGCTTCGAGAAGGTCGGCATCCCGGTCGTGACCTGGAGCGGCACCGCGACCGCTCGCTGGCGCGGCGTCACCGGAGAGGACGGATCCTTCGGCTCCACGACGAACGTGTCCCGCCGCGTCTGCCGCTCGCAGCCGGCGGTCTCGCCCTCCGGCGTCCACGAGAACGCGAGCTCCGCGCTCCCGTGCGCGGGCACCTCGACCGTGCGCTCGCCGTGGGTCACCCGGATGTCGACCTGCGCCCGGTTCGTGAGGAGCGCCTGCGCCGTCGCCGTCGCGCCGTACGGCACCACGCCGAGGTCGAGCGGCAGCGGCGCGATCTCCGGCTCGGGGAGCGAGAAGCGGCACACGTCCGCCACCGGGTAGATCGCGTACGCCAGCGGCACCGCCTTCTTCACCTCGAGCCGCAGCGCGCCGAACGCCTGCCCGCCCTTCGCGCCCGCCACCGGCGCGCCCTCGACGCCCTCGATCGCCAGCTCGCCGACCGAGGTCATCGTCACGCGGCGGTCCCCCGCCTCGATCCGCGCCTTGAACAGGGCCATCGCCGTGCCGTGCGCCTCGCCGGCGGTCACGTCCGTCTCGTAGGCGACCATCGCGCCGCGCTTCACGGCCCCGATGAAGTGCGTCGCCCGGCCGCACGCGCAGCCGCCGCCCGGCGCCGGCACGACGCTCTCGGTCGGATCGAAGAACTGCGGATCCTCGTCCGCGACGAGCGCCATCGCCACGAGCCGCAGCCGGCGCCTGTCGAGCGTCCCCCCGGCGCTGAAGTACGCGGGCAGATCGACGTCCGCGCCCACGAGGACCGAGTCGACGGCGATGCCGACGTAGCGGAAGTCGATCGCGCGCTCCCCCGCCCCCGGCGCGGGCGCTCCTGTGGTCGCCGGCGCGGGCGCCCCCGGCGCGGCCGCGCTCGCGGGCGCTCCTGGGGTCGCCGGCGCGCCCGTGCTCGCCGGCGCGCCCGCAGCCGCCGGTGCGCCGGTGCCGCCGCTCGCTGCCGGCGTCGCCGTCCGGCTCACGCCGACAGGCGTCGCCGCGCTCGCGGACGCCACCGAGACGGCAGGCGACGCCTGCTCTGTCTTGGGCCGCGCGCACGCGACGCCGACCGGCGAGAACACCCCCGCCGCGCTCCGCGAAAGCCCGCGGCCCGGCACCATCGCGCTCGACGTATCGAGGAGGTAGTCGTGCCGCACGTCGCTGAACGCCCGCGCGGCCGCGATCAGCGCCTCGGCCTGCGAGCAGCCGCTCCCCTTGCAGGCCGGCAGCACCGCCGCGCCGGCCGGCCGTCGCGGCGGCACGGGCGGCACCTCCGGCGGCCCGGGGCAGCCGAGCGCCGACACCAGCAGCCCCAGGAGCAACGCGCCGGCGCGCACAGGCGCCGCGCCCGCCCCGCCGCGCGCACGCGCCGCGCCCGCCCCACCGCGCGCACGCGCCGCGCCCGCCCCGCCGCGCACACGCGCGGCGCCCCGCCAACGAGCGCGCCCCGCGCCGCTCACGGCCATGCGATCGTCATCCACCGGACGCGCCCCGAGCCGCTCACCGCGTCGTCCGCGAAGAACAGCGACGCGCCGGACCGCCCCGCGAACGCGGGCGACACGTCGTGCGACGCGCTGCCGGTGAGCCAGACCAGCGGCTTCATCGCGGGCGCCGCCGCCTCGCCCGGCGGCAGCGTGAAGGCGCTCAGCACCACCGAGTCCCCCGGCGCCGACGCGAGCACCCCGCGGCAGACCTTGTCGCAGGCGAGCGCGACAGAGGCCACCGGGGCCCCGTCCGGCGCGGCCACCGCGAGCGCCGGCCCCTGCGCCGCGCCGCCGTTGTCGAGCCGCAGGAACCGCGCGTGCCCGCCCGCCGCCCCGCCCCCGCCCGCCGCCGCGCCCTCCGCGGCGACCTCGTCGACCCAGCCGACGAGGACCCCGCCCTCGTGCGGCGCGAGCACCGGGCTGCGCGAGTGCTCGGGCGACGCGTGGAGGCGCGACTCGTCGCCGATCCGCTGCAGCGTCTTCGCGTCGAGCCGCGCGAGGAAGATGTCGCCGCTCGCCTCGCCGCCCGGGTCACCCGCGCCGCCGGCGCCGCCCGCAGCGGCGTCGCCAGCCGGGCGCGCGTCCGACCACACGAGCCACGCCTCCTGGCCGCGCACCGCGATCTGCACCTCGGCCGCGTCGAGCGGCGCGTTCGTGATGCGCCGGTCCGGCACGGTCCGGTTCAGCGCGCGGTCCACCCGCGCCGCGTACACCTCGGCGTTGCCGTCGCGCGTGTCGACCCACGCGACGATGAAGCCCCCCGCGCCGTCGTACGCGATCGCCACGTCGGTCGCCTCGCTCGCGGCGCCGCCCTGCTTCTTCCGCGGCGCCGTGGTGAGCTTCTTCTGCGCGACCTTCGCGCCCGTCGCGTCGAGCTTCGTCACATACACCTGCGTCTCGCCCCGCTCGCGCGCGACCCACGCGAGCACGCTCTCGCCCTGCGCCGCCCCGCCCTTGCCCTTCGCGTCGGCCGGCGCCGGCGGCGCCGCCGCGATCGCGACGCCGCCGAGCGACGACGCCTTCTGCGAGATGACGTTCAGCTTGCCGGGCCCGCCCGGCGACGCGGCGCGCACCGCCAGCGTCGCGGAGAGGTCCTGCCCGCGGGGCGCGCTGTCCGACGCGCCCTCGACGAAGTACGTCACCCACGCCGACACCACGGCGCCGCCGTCGAGCTCGGCGGCCGCCACCCTGGCGATGGAGTCGCCCTCGGCGAGCGCGCGCACCGAGGTCGCGCGCGGCAGCGCGTCCCTGTCCTCCCGGAACGCGGGCGCGCGCCACGGGCTCTCGCGCACCGGCAGCGACACGAGCGCGAGCGGCGCGCGCCCACCCGCCGCGCCCGCCGCCCCGCCCTGCTGCGCCGGCGCGCCGGCCGCGGCGCTCGCGAGCGTCGTGCACGCGCCCTTGTGGCAGGTCAGCCCGCGCACGAGGTACGGCACGCCGTCGGTCGCCGCGAACGGCGCGGCGCGCACCGGCTCCGCCGCCCGCACCGAGAGGTCCGGGCCGAGGCGCACGAACGTCGGCCAGACCGGCGGCGCCGCCTCGCCGCGGCCCGCCTTGAGCGCCGCGGGCGCGAGCGTCACCGCGGCGAAGCCGTCGCCGTCGGCCGCGAGATCGGGCGGCCCGCTCGCGCTGAAGACGAGCCCCGCCCGCTCCGCGCTGAGCGCCCCGTCCGGACCGACCGACGCGAGGTGGATCAGCCGACCCTGCCCGCCGGCGCCCGCCCCGCCCGCCTCGGCGCCGCGGGGGCGCAGCAGGTCCTCCCACGCGAGCAGCGCCCGGCCGCCTCCTCCGGCGGCCGGCGCGACGAGCGAAACAAGCGCCTGCTCGCCCGACGGCGGCGTCGCCTGCCGCGGCGCCACGGCCACCTTGCCGCCCGGCTCGACCGCCGCGAGGTACACGGCGCTGTCGATGTCCCGCTCGTCCGTCCAGGTGAGCAGGTAACGCCCGCCGACGGAGACGATCTCGAGATCGATCTGCGCGGTCGGCTCGGGGCTGACGGTCACCGGCCCGGACACCTTCCCGGCCGGGTCGATCTCCAGGAGCGCGACGGATCCGAGCTTCGGCGCCGCGGCGGCGTCCTCCGCGTCCGCCTTGCGCGCCGGCTTGCGCTCGCCCCTGGCCGGAGGCCCGGCCGGCGGGAGCACGAGGGCGACCGCCGCGCCCCGCTCGGTCGCGACGGCGTTCCACCCCAGCACGCCGCGCGCGACCGACGCGGGCGCCGTCGGCTTCGTCGCGGCGCCCTTGCCCTGCGCCACGACGCTCAACACCACGTCGACGCGGTCCACGCTCTGGGCCGCGCTCTGCTCGGCGCTCTGGTCGGCGCTGTCCTGGGCCTCGCGCGGCATCTCCCACAGCACGAGCGCCCCCGCCGCGTTCGGGAGCACCTCGAGCCACGTGATGTCCTCGGCCGTCTGGGCCACGAGGCTGGCCGGGCCCACGGGCTTGCCGGCCGGGTCGAGCGCGAGCACCCGCACCGCGCGGCTCCCCTCGGTCTGCTCGATCCAGGCGGCGACGTAGCCCTGCGGCCCGGCGCGGAGCGCGGCGACGGGCACGTCGGCGGCGGCCGGCCCGACCTCGACGGCGTCCCCTCGCGGCGCCCCGTCGGCGCCGAGGACGCGCGTCCTCCACCGGCCCCCCGCCGCATAGAGCAGGAGCGCCTCGTCGCCCCGCCGGGCGAAGTAGGGCGTCGCGTCCTCGTCCTCGAGCTCCGCGATCACGCGGGCGGGCAGGAGCGGCACCCCCTCCGGCGCCTTCGGCTGCGCGCGCGGCGTCTTCACGACGGGCGCCGGCCGCGCCGCGGGGGCCTTCGCCGCGCCGGAGCACCCGAGCAGCAGAGCGAGCGCGGCGCCGGTCAGGCCGCGCGAGCCGCATCGAACCCAGGAAAGACCACTGCGGACGAGCATGGCGCCGACCATGCCAGAAGCGCCCAGCCCCCGCTACATGCCCGATCGCGGGCGAGCGCAGCGCGTTAAAATGCGAGCAGGCGCCCGAGGAGCGACCTGTACCTGCGCAGGGCGAGCCGGTACTCCTCCGTCGACGCCTCCGACGTCCCGAGCTCGCTGTCCAGCAGACGTTGCAGCGCGCTGCGCTCCTCGCGGAAGCTCTGCGCGACGCGCTGGATCACCTCGGTCACGAGCGCGTCGGCCTGCTCGACCGCCAGGCGCGGCGCCTCGATGAAGCTCGCCTGGATCGCGCTCCAGCGCTCGGACAGCTCGCGCGCCTCGTCCGGCGTGAGGACGGGCGGCCGGTCGGGCCAGGGCTCGCCGGTGGGCCCGCCGCGCGCCGTGTAGACGGCCGGCTGCCGGCCCGACTCGGGCGGGGGCTCCTCCTCATGGCTCCGCGTCTCGGGCAGGCTGCTCTCGCGCGCCGTCACCATTCGCTCTCTGTGCAATGGGCTCACGATGGCCACCTCTCCGCTCGTTCGCGTTGTCCGCCCAGCGGGCCAAGCAAGCCTCATGCGCGTCCCGCTGTGCATCCGTGCCCGTCGTGCGCACCGCGCCGCGACAAGGCCAGAGGCCCAGAAGGCCCGAGAAAACCCCGAGAGCCCTCGGCGCCCGCCGGGCCCCGGCGGCGGGCGCGGCGAGCCCTCACGGGCCGACGAGGCGGAAGAGTCAGGAAGAGCGAGGAAGACCGCGGAATTCCCGCGCTGCACGGCGGATCCGCGGGGCGAGGCGCCCGGGGCTCACGCGAGCGCGGCGCGCAGCTTCGTCACGACGGCGCGGAGCTCGCGCACCACCTGGAGGAACGCCTCGTCCTCGTCGGCCCACTTGCTCACGGGCTTCTTGTCCCGCGGCACCGCCTGGAGCTCGGCGAAGCGCGTCGTCTCCCAGTCGCACGGGCGGAGCAAGATCGGCACGACCGCGGCCTGCCCGGCGGCGCGCCGCTCCATCGCGCGCGCCACCTGCGCGTCGCCCTGCTCGGACGCGAGGTAGCTCGCGCTCACGAGGAGCAGGATGAGATCGGCCGACTCGAGCTGCTCGCCGATCGCGCGTTCCAGGTCCTCGCCCGCGCCGATCTTCCCGCTGTGCCACGGCGCGATGAGCCCCTCGCGCCTGAGCGGGCTCATGTGCGCCTCGAGGCGCGAGAGGAGCTCCTCGTCGCGCGACGCGTACGAGAAGAAGACGCGCACCGGCCGCTGCCCAGGCGCGCGCGCGGTCGGCGGCGCGACGGTCGGGCGCGCCGCCGCCGGAGGCGCCGCGCCCGGGGCCGGCGAGGGCGCCGCGGCGCGGGGCGGCGGCGGCGGCGCCGCGCCCTGCTCCAGGCCGAGGAGGATCTCGGCGACCTCGGCGTGATCCCCGGACTGGTTCTCGTAGACGATGAGCCGGACGCCCGACTCCTCGAGCAGCTTGCGGCGGAACGGCGGCACGCCCTTCGGGAGCAGCGCGAAGTGCATGGGCGGCTGCCCGCCCGAGAGCGCGCGCACGCGGGCGAGCGTCTGGTCGATGTTGTCGTCGGCGAGGCCGAAGCCCACGAACAGCATGGAGTGCGTGCGGTAGAGCGCGCCGAACGCGTCCTGCAAGAGGGGCGCGCCGAAGATCGCGCGGTCGTACTGATCGCGCGAGAACACCCACGTATCCCACGCGCGCAGCGTGCCGTGCAGCTTCAGGATGAAGCGCCTGTCCATGGCGATGTCGGCCGTCGGCCGATCGAGGACGCGCCACTCGCCCTGGAACGCGCGCTCCAGGAAGCGGTCGATGTTCGTGGTGAGCACCGCCTTGAGCTCCGGCTTGAGCGCCGCGATCGCCTGCGCCACCTCCGGCACGTCGCGGCCGGTGTCGTCGAGCTCCTTGTCGACCGTCCAGTTGAAGTCCTGCGGCCCGAGCGCGAGCTTCGCGGCGGAGAGCGCGTTGATGAGCTGGTTCGAGGCGATGTACTGCTGGATCTCGTCGACGACGGCCGGATCGGCGCCCCGCCGCCGCGCGCGGTCGCGCAGCTTCTCGGCGAGCTGCTTCCATGTGGGCAGGCCCGCCGCGGCCGAGACGCCCGCGCCAGCGAAGACGATGAGGTTCCCTGACGCGTAGCGCTCGCGGAGCTGCTCGAGGATCTCGTCATCCATCGGCGATCACGATACCGCGGATCCGCGCCCGCGGGCGGCGCCGCGCCCCTCACCGCGGCGGCGGCGAGCGCCGCGCCCCTCACCGCGGCGGCGAGCGCCGCTCGGTGGCGAGCGAGAGCCCGACCCCCAGCCAGGCCCCCTCCACGGCGCCCGCCGCGCCGGAAGCGTCCCTGTACGGCGCCGGCCGGAGCACGACCCCGGGGTCCAACGTGAGCCCGAGCCACACCGGGCCGCCCAGCCGGGTCTCCACGCCGAGCCCGACGCCGGCGCGGGCGGACCACGTGTCGCGCTCGTCCGGGACGCCGTCGACGGAGGAGGCGGCCGGCAGCCTGACCGAGGCGATCGAGGCCGCGGCGCCGACCGACAGGCGCCACGAGGCCGTGAGCCAGAAACGGTAGTCGCCCGAGAGGCCGGCCTCCAGCCAGCGCATCGCGTCGTCGCCGGACGGCGTGGCCAGCAGGCGGGCGAACAGCGACTCGGTGAGCCGCAGGCGCCGCACGCCGAGCGCGATGCCGGCCCCGCCGAGCGTCCGGGGCCCGCCCGACACGACCGCCGCGTACGGCCCGGCCGAGACGGAAAGCGCGTCGAGATCGCGCGAGGCCAGCTCGATCTCGTCCGCGGTGGGGCGGCGCGGCGGCGGCGGCCGCCGCGGGGCGCGCGCCCGGCGCATCTCGGCGACGATCATCTCGGAGGCGGCGATCGCGACGAGGCGCGCGGCGACGTCCGAGGTCAGGCCGGAGACGGCGATCTGCCGGCGAACGACGGCGCGGCCGTCGAGGCGCACCTGGATCTCGAGGCGCGCGGCGGTGGGCCGGTCGACCCACACGGTCGCGACGCGGTCGCCGAGCGGCCCGACCGGCTCGGCCGCGAGCGTCACGCCGTCCGGGAGCTCGATCTCGAGCAGGCGCCGCAGCCGGACGCTCGAGACCTCCTCCGCCGCGCCGCGCGACAGCGCGACGCGCGCCTCGACGGGCCCCGGCGCGGCGGGCGGCGGCGGCGCGCTCGGCGCAGGCGCGCGGCCGCCGCTCGCCACGGCGACGTGGGGCTCGGCCGCCGCCGCGGGGGCCGCGGCGAGCAGCAGCGCGCAGCTCAGCAGGCTCGGGCGCGCGAGCCGCGGCGACGCGGGCAGACCGCGGCGAGGGCGCGCCGTCGTCACCCGATCATCCCTCCGCGCGGAACGCGGCGACGACCCAGTTCACGTGGCGGCCTCGATCGTCGTTGCTCGAGTGCCGCTTGAACAGGGGCAGCTTCAGGATGCGCACGTGATCCTGGATGTTCGTCATGAACGGCGAGCCAGCGATCGGCGTCCCGTCGGGCCGCACCTGCCGCCCCTCGATCTTCAGCTTCTTCAGCACCTCGAGCGACGCGAGCCGCAGGAGCTCATAGGCCCTGTCCGGGTCCTTGCTGCTCACCGACACGATGAGCTTGCCGAACGTCGGGTCCTTGTTGACGAGGACGTCGCCCTCCTCGAAGCCGCAGTCGAAGCGGATCTTCAGGTCGGTGAGGTCGTTGTCGTCGAGCGCCTCGCGGATCGCGTCGACGTCCGGGAGCGCGATGCGGTCGAAGACGCCGGCGTTCGGGAGGAACAGCCCCTTGCCGCCGTCGCGCGAGTCCCTGAGCTCCGGCTTCCAGCTCTCCGCGTTGATGCGGAACTCGCGGCTGCAGTGCGTCTGGACCACGTGCTGCTGCTCGAAGTCGATCGCCTGCCCGTCCGCGATGCGCATCTGCCACGCGACGAGGTTCACGGGGGCGCGGCCGCGCTTGCGCTTGATGCCGTAGCTCTCCTCGCTGACCGGGTGCTCCACCTGGATCCGCGTGTTCATCTCCAGGAAGTAGAACTTCCCGTCCTTGAACATCAGCTCCACGGTGCCCGCGCCCACGTAGCCCACGCGCTCCGCGATCCGCACGGCGAGCCCGCAGATCCGCTCCTCCAGGCCGGGATACCGCCGCAGCAGGGCCGGCGGCGCCTCCTCCTGGATCTTCTGGCTCGCGCGCTGCTCGCTGCAGTCGCGCATGCCGAAGTGCCGCGTGTTGCCGTAGCGGTCGCGCAGCACCTGGACCTCGAGGTGGATCGTCTCCGGGATGTTCTGCTCGAACATCACGCCGGGCTGCCAGTTGTACGTCTTGATCTCGCCGAGGACCTTCTGGATGGCCTGGGGCACCTGCTCCTCGGTCGGGATGACCGCCTGCCCGCGCCCGCCGCCGCCGTTCGCGGCCTTGAGCCGCCCCGGGAAGGTGAAGCCCCCGGCCGCGTGCGTCTCCAGGATGATCCGCTGGATCTCGGCCGGATCGTCGCTGTCGATGACGAGGCCCGGGGTGACCGCCGCCGGGTCGAACTCCTGGGCCATCAGGCGAAACTTGCGCTTGTCGCCGGCGTTCTCGACGACGTCCTGCATGGGGCCGACGAAGACGATGTTCTTCTGGCGGAAGTGCCGGATGGCCGCGGCGTTCTCCGCGAGCGGGCCGTAGCCGGGGTAGAGGCCCGCGCGCGCGAGCTCCTCCTCCCACGCGTCCCCGAAGCGCCGCGCGAACTCGGCCCTCACCTTGTCCGCTATCTGGACGTAGTTCGCGTAGCTCTCGCGGAAGTTCCCCTCGAGGCCCACCGCGAAGCCGCCGCCCTCCCGCGCGATCCGCACCTGCAGCGCGTCCTTGTCGTCCGTCAGGCTGTGGAGGACGACGGGGATCTTGCCGAGGGCGATGGCCTCGCGCGTGGCCCGGACGCCCATCTCGCCCTTGTCCGCCACGAGGATGTACCTGAGCTGGCCCGCGCTCACGGTCGTGGCCGGATAGGTGTCGAGCCGGTGCACCGCGGCGTACAGGAGGTCGAGCACCTGCGGGTCGTCCCGGTACAGCTCCGCGGCCCTGGCGTGCAGCAGCGCCGCCGCCTGGTCGCGCAGCGAGGGCTCGTCCTGCTCCAGGATCAGGAACTTGAGGAAGCGCTCGTCCTCGAACTCGCGGCGCTTGAGCGCGCGCAGCAGCCCGCCCTCCAGGTACGCCGCGAACCCGTCCCGGTCCGCGGGCGTGATCGACGCCCGCGCGTCGCGCAGGCGCAACAGCAGATCGTCCGCCTCGGACACGAGGTCCTGCACCCGCACCTCGTCGTTGAGCTCCCGGCGCAGCGCCGTCTCCAGGGAGCGCTGCCAGCCGAAGTGCGTCCTCCACACCTCGCCGTTCGCGATCAGGTAGCGCAGCCCGAGGAGGCGGTGCGCGTCCTTGCCGCCCGCCAGCGTGCCCAGGTCGAGCAGCACGAACCCCGGGACGCCCATCGCCGTGGTGAGCGCCTCCGTCGAGGAGACATAGCCGCCGCGCGGCAACACGAGCTTCCAGGGCGGGAGGGCCTGCGGATCCTTGCGAACGGGGAGGGAGCTGATGCGGACGGCTGTGGTCATTCCAAGCGGTTCTCCGGCGCGGCAAGCAAGCACCGAACCGTTACGGGATGTCAAGCTCCTCCGCCGTGCGGCCGCGTGAGGCCCTCACCGCTCACCCGCCGCGTTCACATGCACACGAGAACACGACATCGTGGCCGTACAGGCACCCAGAACAATGATCTCGTTGAGCGAGCGAGAAATGAACCGCCAAGACGCCAAGGACGCCAAGGACAAGAAGAAGACAATGCCTTGGCGTCTTGGCGGTTCGAAGTCCTGCTCGTTTCAGGCGGGTTCAACCCGTTTGTTGCTCCAGAGCGAGCGCGCGCTGGGCTCTTTCACGGCAGATCATCGCCAGAGCCTCTCTGGAGACAGGCGATCTTCGAGCGCCGCTGTCTCGTGGGCAGTCGCGCGCGGGCGCGGCGGCGGAGCGCGGACACCGCCGCTCGGAGGCGGCGGCGAACCGCGGGGAAGGCTCAGCTGGAGGAGGCGGGCGCGGGGGACGGGCGCCGGCGGATCAGGGCGCGGGGCTCGCGTCGGGGGCCGCCGGAGACGACGGCTGGGGCGGCGCGGCCTCGGGCTCCCCCTCCGCCGCCGCCTCCTCCTCGCCCTCGCCGGAGATGATCCGCCGGACGTCCTCGCAGCGGCCGTCCGGGTACTTGGCCGCGTACTCCCTGGCCATCTCGGACGCCTCGTCCTTGTGCCCGGCGACCACCTCGGCGCGGATGCGCTTGCAGAACGAGTCCTCCGCGAGGTTGCCCTCGGGGGCCAGCGACCGCGCCTTCTCGTAATACTTGGCCGCCAGCGCCTGCTCGCCCATGCTGGCGTGCATGTCGCCGAGCTTGTACGCCGCGATCGGCGCGTTCGCGTCCGTCGGGAAGCTCTCGACGACGCGCGCGAACGCGCGCATCGCAGCGGACCGGTCGCCGCCCTTCGTGCGCAAGAGGTCGCTGAGGTCCATCAGCTCCCTCGCCGTCTTCGCCGAGGCGATCGCCCCGTCGACGCCGCCGCTCTGCTGCTGCAGGATCTGCAGCGCATCGGCGACGTTGCCCGCGTTGTACCGCGCGCGCCAGTCCGGCGGCGGCGGCGCGGCGACGGGCGGCGACGGCGACTCGGCAGACGCCACCGGATCGATCGAGCGCGGCGGCGACGCCGCGCGGGACCTCCGCGGCTGCGGGGGCGCCACCGCCGCCGTGCGCTCGCGGATCGGCACGCCCTCCTCGGCGTCGCCGCGCCCGAGCTCGCGCGAGCCGGCCGGCGACGTCAGCTTGACCGAGCCATCCGTGACGTCGACGTCGATGTCGTCGACGTTGTGCCTCACGCGCAGCGCGCTGCCCGACGCCATCGCGAGCCGCGCCTCCCCCGCGACGAGCGAGAGCGCCGCCGCGCGCGGCCCGCTCACGGTGTCGAGCGACGCCTCGCCCTGCACGAGCCGCAGCGTCAGCGCGCCCCCGTCCGCCCGCTGCTCGACCTCGACGGTCGTGCCCGGCGTGAGCGCGATCGTACCGCCGCCCGGGAGCTGGAAGGTGCGCGCCTGCGAGCCCGCGGCGAACACGTCGACGAGCGACGGCACGTCGTCGGTCGGCGCCACGGCCGTGGGCGCCGGCGCGGCCCGCCCCTCGCTCCAGATCGACTTGCCGAGCCACAGGCCGCCAGCGAACGCGGCGAACGTCGCCGCCGCGAGCATCGCGGCCGCGCCCGCGCGGCGCGGCGACGCCGGCTCGCGCGCCTGAAGGTCGTGCTCGATGCGGTCCCAGACGCGCGCGATCCGCTCGTCGGTCGCGTGGTCGCGAAGATCTGCCGGACTGATCCGGGGTAGCCCTCGGCGGCTCATGGTGACGCCTCGCTGCTGGTGGAATCCACAAAATGCCCGTCGAGGAAGTGTTGCGCCCGTGAAATCCGCCGCTTGACGGTCGCCAGCGAGCAGTCGGTCATCTGCGCGACCGTCTCGAGGTCGTGCCCCTCCACCGAGCGGAGGATCCACGCGATCCGGTCGTCGGCCGGCAGCGTCTGGAGCAGGGCGTAGATCTGCGCGATCTGCGCGCGCATGTGGGGAGAGGCCGCCGGGCTCGCGAGGGCGTCGAGATCGACAGGCTCGCTCGACTTGCCCATCCCGAGCAGGCCGAGCAGCCGGGCGCGCCGCATCCGCGAGCGGACCTTGTGGACGACGATCGACCCGAGCCACGCCCGGAAGGCCGCCGGGTCCACGAGATCGCCGAGGCGCTCGAAGGCGCGAAGGAAGGCGTCGTGAACGATGTCCTCCACGTCGCGCGCCGAGCCCTCGATCCGCGTCGCCAGGTGGATGGCGAACGCCGCGTGCCGCCGGTACAGCTGCTCGAGGGCGCTCACGTCCCCGCGGGCGCCGAGGATCACGAGCTGCGCGTCCGGCAGCTCCGTAAGGCCTGCCCCGCGCTCCGCCGCTCCCGCCGCGGCAGAAGGCCGCCTGTCGCCGACGCTCCCCCCGCGCGCGCCCCCGGGCCGGCCCCCCCTGCCGCCGCGCTCCTCCGGGGCGAAGGCGGACCCGACGTCGCGCGCACCCTCCTGGGCCTCCGCGACCGGGGCGGCCGGGGCGACCGGTTCGACAAGGCGCAGGCGCGCTCGCTGAGGTCTCACAGCCATGGTTCGTACCCGAAGAAGAGGAGCAGGAGAAAGAGGGTCGCGCCGCGCGCGCGGGGAGCTGCCCCTCGGGCCGTGAACGACGCTTCGCACCCCGGGTGCTGCTGTTCCGAGCGGAGTCAGGAGCGCCCTGAGCCGCCCACCATTTTCTAGACGCCTGGTGGGGCTCGGGCGGCTCATCGAAAAAACTGTGAGCCGTTCTGTCGACCCGCGGCGTCTGGGTGGGTGGCCGCCGGATTCGACGCGCGGCTCATACGTCTGCTGGTTGGGGGCGGCGCTGCCGCCTCTTTTTCGGAGGATTTTCCAATGAACAAGCTCGTTCTTGCGCTCGTCGCCGTGTCGGTTTCGTCCCTCGCCGTTGCGTGCGGCGGCGGCAGCGCGCCCGCGTCCGACCCGTCGACCGCGGCCCCGGCGGCCGATCCGGCGGCGGCCCCGGCGGACACGGCCCCGGCGTCGACGCCCGAGTCGTCGCCCTCGGCTCCGGCTGACCCGGCGGCTCCGACGGACCCCGCCGCGGCCCCGGCGCAGTGAGTCCACGCCGCGGCGCGCAGCTTCCCTTGTGAAGCGCGCGCCGCGAAGCGCTTTGGGCGGCGCCTCTCCGGAGGCGTCGCCCTCTTTCATTTTGTGCCGCGGCGGCCGTGCTTTGACGCCAACCTGCGGGCCTTTCCGTGTACCTTCCGTCCGCACGCCTCGCTGCGGGCGGCCCGGCGCGGCACAGCCGCGGCCCGCGAGCCGTTCCCGCTCCTCTCGAGACCAGACCTCTCACGTCCCAGGGGCCGATCGAATGGGTACAACAAGCCGGCTGAGCTCCCTGCTGCGGTCCGGGCGGCATCGCCCGGGCATGTCCTTCCCGCGCGCGGTCGCCTGGTCCGCGCTCGTCGCCCTGGCGGCGGCGGGGCTCGGCGCGGGCTGCGGCCGCACCGAGACCTGGGACGACCTCGGCCCGCCCGCCGTCGAGCCCACGGCGTGCGGCGACGGCGTCTGCGACGGCTCCGAGGACTGCCAGCGCTGCGCCTCCGACTGCGGCGCCTGCCCGGCGTGCGGCGACGGCGCGTGCAGCGGCGGCGAGACCTGCGGGAGCTGCGCCTCCGACTGCGGCGCCTGCCCGGCGTGCGGCGACGGCGCGTGCAGCGGCGGCGAGACCTGCGGGAGCTGCCCCGGCGACTGCGGCGCCTGCGCCTCGTGCGGCGACGGCGCGTGCGCCGGCGGCGAGACGTGCGCGAGCTGTCCCGGCGACTGCGGCGCCTGCGCCTCGTGCGGCGACGGCGCGTGCAGCCGCGGCGAGACGTGCGGGAGCTGCCCCGGCGACTGCGGCGTCTGCGCCTCGTGCGGCGACGGCCGCTGCGTCGCGCCCGAGGACTGCGCCTCGTGCGCCCCCGATTGCGGCGTCTGCTCCACGTGCGGCAACGGCGCGTGCGAGCCCGGGCGCGAGAGCTGCTTCTCGTGCCCGGCGGACTGCGGCGCCTGCGCCAGGTGCGGCGACGGCGTCTGCTCGGGGACGGAGACGTGCGCCTCGTGCGAGCGCGACTGCGGCGTGTGCTCCGTCTGCTCGAACGGCGTCTGCGAGCGGTTCGAGACGTGCGCCGCCTGTCCGGCGGACTGCGGCGCGTGCGAGCCCGCGACCTGCCTGGAGGTGCTCACCTGCGCGTTCGGGTGCGTCGATCTGGAGAAGACGCCGCCGGACATCGGGATCGCGTGCTTCTCGAACTGCGTGGCGCAGGGCTGCGCCAACGCCCAGTTCCTCGGCGAGCGGGCGATGGCGTGCGTCCTCGCGGCGGCCCCCGCGTGCAACGGCGACACGGACTGCATCGACCGCCGGTGCTCCATCGAGATCGCGGCCTGCGTCGGGTCCCGCTGCTGATCTCCTCCATGGGCCCGCGCGGGCGTCCGCCCCCGCCGCGCGGGCCATGCCGCCTCGGTCGCCCTCGCGTCAGGCGTCGTCGAGCAGCTCCTTGGCCGTCAGCTCGCTGGCCGAGCGCCCGTGCTCGTACTCGAGGAGGCCGAGCGCGGCGTAGCGCGGGCGGATCCGCCCGGAGAGCAGGCCGATGCGCTTCAGGTTGGGCACGATCCGCTTGAACATCGTCCGGCGGAAGAACCCCATCAGATCGCTGGTCAGCATGAGCTCGTCCCACTCGCAGCGCGTCATGCGATGGGCGTAGAACTCGTCATAGAACTCGTGCGCCAAAAACCGGTTGCGCAGGAGGAGCGAGAGCTCGAACGCCCAGTCCTCCCGCTCCCTCCGCGCCCGCTCGTCGATGCCCTCGCGGTAGAACCTGCTCAGCGCGAGGACTCCATAATGCACGTGGCGCGCCTCATCGGTGATGACCGAGCGGAGCACGTCCTTGAGGAGCGGCTCGCCCGTCATCTGCCGTATCGAGCCGAACGCGCCGAGCGCCAGGCCCTCGATCATGATCTGCATACCGAGGAACTTCATGTCCCACCGGCCGTCGCTCATGATCGCGTCGATGACGACATACAGGTTGTCGTTGATCTCGTAGAGCTTCTCCAGCTTCTGCGTGAGGTAGGCGTGAAACACCTCGACGTGGCGCCCCTCGTCGGCGACCTGCGTGCTGCCGTAGAGCTTCGCGTCGAGCGAGGGCACGGACTCGGTGACCTGCGACGCGGCGAACAGGGCGCCCTGCTCGCCGTGCAGGAACTGGCTCAGCATCCAGGAGAGGAGGCCATGGCGCTGCGTCGCCCGCTCCCGCTCGGAGAGCCGGCCCCAGAGGGGCAGCCTGGACGGCGGCATCCAGCTGTCGGGCAAGAGCGGCATTGCCGGGTCGAGCCAATCGACGTCGCGGGACCAGTCGAGGTCGGTCGACGCGTTCCACTGGGACGTCTTGGCCACGTGGTAGAGCCTCGCCATCTCCGGGTCGTCCCGCCCGTAACTCCAGTTAAAGCTGGCCTCGTAACCAACAGAGATATCGGTCGAGCCCACCCCCTTGCCGCGCCGCTGGACGAAGCCGCGAAACGCGGGCCCGAGCAGCGACGCTAGCACCCGGACGTTGCCGCTCATCGATGCGTCGCGGAGGAGAGGGGCGGAATCGAGGAGGGTCTGGATAGCTTGTTGGAAGCGCATGGACATGAGAGCTTTCCGAAGCGACCAGGCGCGATCCGGCGCCCGCGGTCAACCGTTATAATGACATCCATCACCCAGCGGCAATCGTCAGATCACCGTTTTTGCGTCGTCATCATGGCTCCGGGAGCTCCCGAGTCCGCCAGGGGGAACTCGCGGAGCGCGCGCCCGTCGCTCACCTGACATGACAGCCGCGGAGGAGCCGCGCCGGCGGCGGGCGCGCCGCCTCAGCTCGCGCCGCTCCGCAGCGTCGGCGCGGGCGAAGAGCCGAGGGGCGGTCGCTCGCCGATCAAAAGGAGACCCGGCGGCCCTGCCGAGAGCTCGAGTCCATCGACGCCCCTCACCGCGTCCTCGGTCGCGCAGAGGCCGTACACCTCCTCGACCGGCGCCCACGCGCCCACCCGGGCCAGGTCGCCGCCGATGATCTCCGGGTGGATCATCGAGCGCACGACGACCTGCCCGGCGTGCAGGCACAGGTTCGGGTGCACGCGCCCGCGCGCGCGGCCCCGCAGCGCGATCTCCTCGTGGAGCGCGGCGGCGATCTCGATCACCGCCGCGCGCTCCCGCAGCGCCTGCGCGGGGTCGCAGGAGAGCAGGCGCACGGCGAGGATCTCGCTGCCGGTCATCGACGCCAGGGTGAGCCCGGCGTCCCGGAGGCGCTCCTCGGCGAGGTCGAGCGCGAGGCCGAGCTCGTCGGCGAGCGCGTCGTCGAGGTCGTCGGCGTCGGTGCGCGCGCGGAGGTCGAGGTAGACGGCGATCGCGTCGGCGGCGAGCTCGGGCAGGCTGCTCCGCCCGGACGACGGCTCGCCCACCGCCTCGCGGAGCGTGCAGAGGAAGCTCTTCACCGAGGGGTAGCGGTGCTCCGGCTGCTTCTCCAGGCAGCGCAGCACCACCGCGTCGAGCGCGGCCGGCAGTGGCGTCCGACGGCTCGGGCGCGGCGGCGGCTCCTCCAGGTGCTGCCGGAGCAGCTCGGTCTCGTCCGTCGAGTAGAACGGCAGCTTGCCCGTGAGCAGCCGGTGGAGCAGGACGCCGAGCGCATAGACGTCCACGCGCGCGTCGATGGGCCCGCCGAGGATCTGCTCCGGCGCCATGATCGTGAGCGTGCCGGGCGCCCTGCCCGCGGTGGTGAACCCGGTCGGGCCCTCGTCGGGCTCCATCAGCTTGGCGATCCCGAAGTCGAGCAGCTTCACCTTCGGCGGCGCGCCCCGCGAGATGAAGATGTTGCTGCCCTTCACGTCGCGATGGATGATCCCCGCGGCGTGCGCCGCGTCGAGCGCCGAGCAGACCGGATCGAGCAGATCGAGCGCCTGCTCCGGCGACAGCCGCCCCTCCTGCCGGAGCAGCACGTCGAGCGTCACCCCTTCGAGGTGCTCCATCACGTAGAACGGCCTGCCGTCCGCGAGCTCGCCGACGTCGTAGATCTCGACGATTCCGGGGTGGTTGAGCCGCCGCACGACGTCGATCTCGCGCAGGAACCGCTTCACCATCTTCGGCGAGGCGGCGAGCGTCCCGTGGAGCACCTTCATCGCCACGCGCGCGCCGGTCCGGAGCTGCCTCGCCTCGTAGACAGCCCCGCATCCGCCCCGGGCGATGGGCATCACAACACTGTAATCACCCGCACGCGCACCGCACGGGAGCTCACCTCGGGAGAACGACCTCTCCTCCAGCGAAAATGCCCGCGTTTCATCATTGTGCGTCGCCAATCCATCCATCGTCATGATCCCCCCCGATACGACTAAGGCCTCGCCTGAGCGACGTTTTTCCCCGCGCGGAACGCGCATGTTGCCACTACACGTCGCTCCCCCTGGTGGTACAGTAAATCCATCGTTATCTAGACGGTAGCCTATTCCATCTGCTGGCAGAATAGGGGGGACAGATGAAGGGGCGAGTCCACGCGCGTTACCTGCGGACGTTTCTGTTTGTCACATTGCCCTGCTGCGGTGGCGGCGACGGATTTCCCCTGGAGTCGGGGTCGGTCGAGGCAGCCTCAAGTGCGCTCCAGAATCACAACGCCCTCAACCCGAACGCCCTCAACCCGAACGCGCTGAACCCGAACGCCCTCAACCCGAACGCCCTCGCCCCGGGTCGGCTCGAGGAGAGCAGCCTCTCGGAGAGCGCCCTCAGCGCCATCACCGAGCCCGGGGAGATCGGCGCGATCTCGCGGCAGCTCCTCCAATACATCGTGAGCTGCGCGCTGAGCTCGGCGCAGTCGTTCCGCTTCTCGTGGCGCGACGGGCTCGGCGAGCTGCACGAGGAGAGCTACCCGGGGCACCTCGGGCTCGCCGCGAGCTGGAGCGACGAGCCGCTCAACCCGTCGCGGCGGCAGTGGGTCTCGGCCTGCGTGGCGTCGCGCGCCAACCGGGCCGGCGTGTCGGTGATGATCTCGTCGCGCGCGACGCACCCGGCCCTCAGGTACCCGGACAGGGGCGAGGTCGAGTCGTTCCCGCGAGAGGAGGGCGCGTTCTGGGGCAATCTGTTCACGAGCCCTCCCCGACTCTATGCCTGCTACAAGGATGCAAATGTCGCGAACTCTCGCGCCCTCGGCAGGGACTGCGCGGCTGGGCGACTCGACCCCGCCGGCGCCGCCCGGGAGTGCCCGAATATCCACATTGTCGGCTCATGCGATCTCGCGTGCGACGCGCTGAGCGCCGCCGGCGGCCATCGCCCGCGCTGCACCGATGATCGGGGCGAGCGGTCGTTCGCCGTGATCACGACGTTCTTGCCCTGAGGCCCCGATGCAGCCCGAGGCTCATCGAGGCGGAGGCGCGGCGCGCGCCGGCGCGGCCCCCGCGCGGTGCAGGGAGTGCGGCCGGCGGGTGGCGCACGCCGATCCAGGGTGCCCGCAGCACGGCCCCGCGGTGCGGCAGGCCTGCCCGGAGCCCCGCGCGGCGAGCGGCGCGGACGACACCGGCGCCGGCTGGCTCCGCGCGACCGCGCCGCCCACGGTCGCGGGCTACCGCGTCACCCGGCTGGCCGGCGTCGGCGGGTTCGGGGCCGTGTTCGCGGCCGAGCCGGAGGGCGGCGGGCGCGCCGTGGCGATCAAGGTCGCGCGCGCCGATCGGGAGGACGCGCGCGCGCGCCTCGTCGAGGAGATGCGGGCCCTCCACGACATCGGGCCGCCCCACGTGCCCGCCGTCTACGCGAGCGGCCAGCTCGCCTCCGGCCAGCCGTACTTCGTGATGGAGTACCTCGACGCCCCGACGCTCGCCGATCGGATGATCGCGCCCGGCGTCGCCTGCCCCGTGCCGCCGCGCGAGGCGTGCGCCCTCGCGCGCGCCGCGCTCCGGGCGCTCGACGAGATCCACGCGCGCGGCTACGTGCACCGCGACATCAAGCCGGAGAACATCTTCGTCTCCGGCGCGCCGGCCGCCGACGGCGCCGGCGGCTACCGCGCCACCATCATCGATCTCGGCCTCGCGGCGGGCGGCCGCGGCCGGCGGCTCGACCTCGCCGCCGAGCGCGACGCGCCAGGCACCGCCGAGTACATGGCGCCCGAGCAGTGCGACGGCCGCGGCGACGTCGACGCGCGCGCGGACGTCTACGCCCTCGGCGTCGTGCTGTTCGAGCTGCTCACCGGCAAGCCGCCGTTCTGGGGCCCCGCCGCCGTGGTGCGGCAGGACCACCTGAGCCGCCGCCCCCCGCGGCCCTCGTCGATGGCGCCGATCGGGCGCTCGCTCGAGCAGATCGTGCTCCGGTGCCTCGCCAAGGACCCCGGCCAGCGCTTCGAGAGCGCCGCCGCGCTGTGCGCCGCCCTCGAGGCCTACGAGCGCGCCCAGGAGCGCCGCCCCTCGCGCCCCAGCCCCGCCGCGGAGCCGCCGGCGACGAGCGGCCGCAGCGTCGGCCGGCGCGCCGTCGCGCTCCTCTTCTTCGAGGCCGAGCTCGACGTCGTGGCGCTCCAGCGGCGGCTCAGCGCGCTGGGCGGCCAGCTCGCGCACGCGGCGGGCCGCCGCGTCGTCGCCGTGTTCGACCACGAGGACGGCGCGAGCCCGCTGCGCCGCGCGATGCACGCCGCGCGCGAGCTCGAGCAGCAGCGCGTCCTCACCCGCGGGCTGCTCGACCTCGCGACCGTGTCGGTGCAGACGCGGCCCGACGGCGCGCGGCGGTTCCTGAGCCCGCTCTTCCACCGGGACGACCGCCTCGCGCACGTCGGCGCCGCGGGGCTCGCCCTGTCGCCGGCCGCCGCGGCGGCGCTCGGCGACGGCGCCTCGCCGGCCGCGGGCGACGGCCTCGCGGCGGGCTCGTCGCAGGGCTCCCCGCACAGCGCGCGGCGCGGCTCCTCTCCCTGCCTGTCGCGGGGTTCGTCGCGCGGGCCGTCGCGCGGGCCATCGAATGATTCCCCATCCGGGCCGGCCTCGGTCCAGCCCGGGCCGGCCTCCACCCTGACCGACGCCGACACGGCGGTCGACGCGAGCTCCCAGCCGTTCTTCGGCCGGAGCGACGTCCTCGACGCGCTCGTCGCGGGCGCGCGCCAGGCCGTGACGACCGCGACGCCCACCATCGCCAGCGTCATCGGCGTGGCCGGCCAGGGCAAGAGCCGCCTCGCCGGCGCCCTCGTGCAGCGGCTGCGCGCGCTCGACAGCGGCGCCGGCGTGATCGAGCTCCGGACCGGCGAGCCCGTCGCCGGCGGGGCCGACCGCGTCATCCGGGAGATCCTCCAGCAGGCGCTCGGGCTCCCCTCGTCGCCGCCGCCGGACGGCGGCGGAGAGCTCCTCCGGCGCCGCCTCGGCCCGTCGCAGCACGCGCGGCTCGGGGGCGCCGTCGCGCTGGCGCTCGGCTGGATCAGCGACGGCGCGCCGGCCGAGGAGCGCTACCCGGAGCTCCGCGCGCTCTCCGCGGCGCCCGGCGCGCTCCGCGCCGCGCTCGCCGTCGCGGCCGGCGAGGCGCTCCGCCGACGGTCGCACCGCACGCCGCTCTTCGTGGTGCTCGACGACGCGCACGAGGCGGACGACGCCGCGCTCGCCGCCCTCGAGTACGCGGCGCTCGCCGAGGCGCGGAGCCCGCTCTTCATCTGCGCCCTCGCGCGGCCGACGTTCGAGGGCGCGCGCCCTTCCTTCGGTGAGCGCGCCGCGCGCCGCGAGACCCACCGCCTCGAGGCGCTCGACCGGGAGAGCGCGATCGCCCTCTGCCGGCGGCTGCTCCTGCCCGCCGAGGACGTGCCCGAGCCCGCGCTCGCGCACCTCGTCGAGCGCGCGCAGGGCGTCCCGCTCTTGCTCGTCGAGCTCGTGCGCGGCCTCAAGCGCGAGGGCATCGTGCGCCGGCACCCGCGCGGCGACGCCTGGTACCTGGCCACCGACGAGCTCGATCGCCTCCCGGACATGCCGCTCCTCGACTGGCTCGCGCTCGGCGAGATCGACGCGCTCCCGCCCGCGCTCCAGGCGCACGCGCGCCTCGTCGCGCTCCTCGGCCCCGACGTCACCGTCGCCGAGGTGGCCGGCGTGCTCCAGCGGCTCGACGAGCACGGCGAGGCCGGCGATCTCCCGCTCGACGCCGCGGTCGCGGTGAAGCGCCTGCTCGCCGCGGGCCTGCTCGTCCAGGATCGGCGGGGCCGCATCGGCTTCCGCCACGCGCTGGTCCGCGAGGCCGTGGCGCGCGGCGCGCCCGAGCCGCTCCGCCGGCGCGTGCACCTCGCGGCCTTCAAGCTGCACCGGGACGCGATCGGCGGCGACGGCGGCGACGGCGGCGAGCGCGCCGCGCCCCACGACCGGGACGCGCGCCTCCTGCCGTTCGCGTACCACG
Organism: Sorangium sp. So ce1335; assembly: GCF_051521615.1. NCBI lineage: Bacteria > Pseudomonadati > Myxococcota > Polyangiales > Polyangiaceae > Sorangium > Sorangium sp. So ce1335. The sequence goes on along the minus strand of NZ_CP150363.1, from coordinate 12,417,794 downwards.
CCGCGCAGGCGGGCCTCGCCGAGGCGGCCGAGGCCGCCTACCTCACCCTGGCCGAGCGCGCGCGCGCCCGGCACGCCTACCTCGACGCGGAGACGTTCTACAGCCGCGCGCTCGAGCAGCCGCTCGCCCCGGCGGCCCCGGGCGACGGCGCGCCGGCGAGCCCGCCGCGAGACGGCGCGCCGGCGAGCCCGCCGCGAGACGGCGCGCCCCGGAGCCCGCGAGACGGCGCGCCCCGGAGCCCGCGAGACGGCGCGCCCCCGGGCCCGCCGCGCGCGCGCCCCGACCGCGCGGCCGCGCACCGGGGCCGCGGCCTGATGCGCTACCGCCTGGGCCGCTACCACGACGCGCTCGCCGACTTCGCCAGCGCACGGGCGATCGCGCGGGCGCGGGGCGACGTCCCGGCGCAGCTCGACATCCTCCTCGACGAGGCCACGGCGCTCGACTGGATGGACGAGTTCAAGAGCTCCGAGGAGCGCGTCGAGGAGGCGCGCGCGCTCGCCGCCTGCATCGCGCTGTCGCCGGCGCTCGCCGCGCGCCTGTCGCTGGGCGTCGGGCGCTCGCTCCACCGCTTCAGCCGGGAGGACGAGGCGGCCGCCGCCCTCGAGCGCGCCGCGGCCGCGGCCGCCTCGCTCGGCGACGACGGCTACGAGACGCTCGTCATCTCGCTGCTCATGCTCGGCTTCGTCCTCCAGGGGCTCGGCCGGCTCGACGACGCCGAGGACGCGCTCGGCCGCGCGATCGCGCTCTGCGAGGCGCACCGCGACACGCTCCACCTCGGCTCGGTCACGAACAACCGCGCGCTCCTCTGGGCGTGCCGCGGCGACAAGGCGCGGATGATCGCCGATCTCGAGCGGGTGCTCTCGCTCGCGCGCGAGCTCGGCCAGAGCGGGCTGGAGCGGGTCGGCGAGTACAACCTCGGCGAGTACCTCTACCTCATGGACGACCTCGAGGCGGCGAAGCCGCACATCGAGCGCGCGCTCGACATCGAGCAGCGCCGGTTCTGCGGGGCGTGCCGGCCGGTCGCCCTGCTCCTCAAGGCCCGGTTCCTCTTCTACTGCGGCGACGAGGCCGAGGCCCGCGCGCTGTTCGAGCGGATGCTCGACATGCAGGACCTGGCGCGCGCCGAGGGCCGCGCCGACGCGCTGATGGTCCCCTCCGAGGAGGTGCTCTGCGCCATGATCGGCCTGGCGACGGGCGACGGGGGCGACGGCGCGTGGGACGCCCTCGTCGACCGCTCGGCGCAGAGCTCCGTCGGCCAGGAGCACATCGAGGTGCTCGAGATCCGCGCGGTGGCCGCCCTGCGCCGCGGCCGGCTCGCCGCCGCGCGCGCCGCGCTCTCGGCCGCGCTGCGCGCCGCGGAGCGCATCCCGAACGTGATGGGCGACCGGCTGCGCCGCCACGCCGCCGCGCTCGACGAGCTCGACGCCGCCGAGCCCGCCCCGGATCCGGCGACGCTCCCCTCGTAGGCGCGCCCCTGCGAACCCATCCCACCCCCGCCCACCCGCGCCACGTCGCTGTCTCCTCCTGACAGAACGCTGACACCGACCCTCGGACCGCCGCGGCGCTACGTCCCGGCCTGATCCGCGCTCAGGGGCATTCTGTACAACCCTGCCCGTGCGCGGGTGCACGCGCGTCCGCGAGATGCGCTTTCGAGAGTGTCAGTTTCCGGACACGGCCACATCGCATCAATCAATTTTGCGCCAAGCAGAGTCATATTTTCGTCTGGGAGCATTTCGCCTTCTCGCACTTGACAATCCAGGCACTCAGCGCGTCTTGACAGGCCAGAATCCCGGGCCCGCTTGACGGATGGGGTCTTGAGCTCGACGTGATCCGCGCAGTCGCAATCACGATGTCGAACTCCAATTCACGCGAGCAGGAAAGGAGCCGCCATTCAATCGCGCAAGGTCCTCTGGCCGCGCCGGCGAGCGGCGCTCCGCGACGCGCGAGGGTTTATAGAAGTGACGAGATCCATTGACGAAATCGGGGTCAGCGGGAGAGAGCCCACCGTGTGGGGAATCATCCCAGCCGTCGGACGGGAGAGCAGCGCTCGGCCCGCCGCCTCCTCGAGAGGGCTGCTCCCGGTCGGCAGCCGCCTCGATCGGGGCGTCGAGCGGCCTCGCGCGCTGAGCGAGCACCTCGTCGACCGCATGCTGCTCGCCGGCGCCACGAGGATCTGTTTCGTCATCCCGTCCGGCAGCTCGGACGTCCTCGACTACTACGGGGCCACGCGCGGGCAGGCGAGCCTGTCGTACGCCGTCCAGCCGGAGCCGACTGGCCTCTGCGACGCGATCTTCCGCGCGCTCCCGCTCGTCGCGCCGGAAGATCTCGTGTTCGTCGGCCGGCCGGACACGATCTGGTTCCCCGAGGACGGGCTCTCGGCGCTCCGGTCCCGCGCGCTCTCGTTCCTCCTCTTCCCGGTCGATCGCCCGGAGGTGTCGGACGCCGTCGTCACCGACGGCGACGGGCGCGTCCTCGAGATCCAGGGGAGCTGCCGCGCCCTCGCGTCGCGCTGGGTCTGGGGCGCCTTCAAGCTGACCGGCGCCGCGCTCCAGGAGCTCTGCGACCTCTGGCGCGCCCGGAGCCGGCGCGACAAGCACATCGGGCCGCTCCTTAACGAGTACGTCGCCCGCGGCGGCGTGGCGCTCGGCGTCCGCGCCGGGACGGCGTACGCCGACGTCAGGACGCTCGACGGCTACCGCGAGGCCGTGCGCCTCCTCGGCGCCCGGATGAGCCCTGGGGCGCCGCTGGCCGTCGTCGACGGCGCGCCGCTGGCCGTCGTCGACGGCGCGCCGCTGGCCCTCGCCGACGGAGAGCGGATCGAGCCCTCCGGCGCCGCCGCCCCACGGCACGCGACCGAGGGCGACGCCCCGTGAGGATCACCCGGCGGCGAGCGCCAGCGTCCTCGCGTTGTCGGGCACGCACGTCAGGAACCGCTCGCGGAACGTCGGGTCGCTGATCTTCGCCGCGCGGCCGAGCAGGTGCTCGCGCGCGGCGGCGAGCGCGGCGGCGGCCTCCCGCGCGGCCCCCGCGGCCGCGAGCGCCTCGGCGTAGGTGAGCCGCACGAGCGACTCCCCCTCCTCCAGCGAGCCCGCCTCCTCGAGCTGCGCGAACGCCTCGCGCGCCGCCGGCAGCGCCTCCGCCGGGCGGCCCTGCGCGAGCAGCGCGCGCGACAGCACCGCGACAGCGGCCGCGCGGAGCGGCGGCGCCACCTTGAGCGCCTCGACCGCCGCGCGCGCCTCGCGCTCCGCGCCCGCCGGGTCGCCCGAGCGCAGGAGGATCTGCGCGAGGTACGTCAGCGCCACCCCCTCCATCCGCCGGTCGCCCTGCTGGTGGAACGCCGCGGCGGCGCGCTGCTCGAGCAGCTTCGCCTCCTCGATCTGCCCGAGGTGGGCGATGACGTAGCCGAGGTTCTGGAGCGCGGCCGTCTCCAGGTCGTCGAGGCCCATGCGCTGCGCCGCCGCGAGCGCCGTCCGGAGCGCCGACTCGGCCATCTCGAAGTCACCGACCTCGCCGTACAGAAAGCCGAGGTTCGAGCGCACCGAGCAGGCGTTCCGGCGGTCGCCGGCCTGCTCGAACGCCGGCAGCGCCGCCGTGAGCCCGCTCAGCGCCGCCCCGATGTCGCCCTTCGTCTGCGCCCGGATCGCGCGCACCTGCTGGTAGAGCCCCGCCGCCTGCGGATCGAGCCCGGCCGTCTCGCTCGCGACCCCGTCGAGCATCCGGATCAGCGTGTCGGCCGCCGCGTAGCGGCCGCCGAAGATCAGGTACGTCGCGCCCTCGCACAGGCACATCACCCGGGCGCTGAGCGCGCCCACCGCCTCGGCCGCCCGCGCCGCCCACGCCTCGACGCGATCGAAGTGGCCGAGCTTCCCCTCCGCGACGATCACCTGCCCGATGGCGCGGAACCACGACGGGCTGCCGGGCCGCACGAGGCTCGCCGCCTCGGTGCCGCGCTGCGCCGCGAGCGCCGTCTCCTGCTGCCACAGGCTCACCTCGGCCTCCACGAGCCGCAGGCGCCCGAGCTCCTCGTCGGTCGCCCCGCACTCGATGCCCATCACCGCGCGCGTGCTCGCGCTCGCCAGGTCGTTCGCCTCCATCGCCTGCTCGGCGGCCCGCCGGTACCACCGCACCGCGCGCGAAGGCTCGCCCCCGAGCCGGAAGTGCTCCGCCAGCGCCATCGCGTCGGTGTGCCCGCTGCGCTCGAGCCACTCGCCCGCCAGCTTGTGGCCGAGCGCGCGGTCCTGCTCGGTCAGCATCGCGTACGCCGCCTCGCGCACGATCGCGTGGCGGAACACGTATTCCGTCGGGATGAGCCACCCCGGCGTGGACGCCGGCGCGATGAGCTCCCGCGCCGCGAGCGCGTCGAGCCACGTCTCGGTCTCCTTCACGCGCGAGGCGCCCCCGAGCAGCGCCGCCACCGCGAGCTTCGAGAAGCGGTCGCCGAAGATGCTCGCCGCCCGCAGCACGCGCTTCGCCTCGTGCCCCTCGGCGTCGAGCCGCGCCTCGACCGTGCCCAGCACCGAGTCGGGCAGCACGTCCCCCTTGCCGTTGGCGACCGCGCGGATCAGCTCCTCCAGGTAGAACGGGTTGCCGTCGGCCCGCTCCACGACCCGCGCCACGGTCTCGGCGGGCGTCTCCTCGCCGAGCGCGCTCCGCACGAGCCGCTCGCTCGCCTTCGCCGGCAGCGGCCCGAGCTTGATCGTCTGCACCTCGCGGTCGGTCCACAGGCCGGGGAACTGCTTGCTCACCTCGGGCCGGGCCAGCGCGAGCAGCATGAGCGGCAGGTCCCTGAGGTTCCTGAGCGTCTGATCGATGAGCCGCACGGTCGCCGGGTCGCCCCAGTGCAGGTCCTCGAGGACGAGCAGCACCGGCTGGGCCGCGCACTCGGCCGCGAGCCAGTCCTCCCACGCCGCGCGCGTCGCGTCGGCCATCAGCATCGCGTTCTCGCGCGCCGCGCGCAGCCCGCTCGTCTCGCCGTCCGGGAACGGCGTCCGCGTGAGCTCGCCGAGGAAGGCCGCGATCCGGTTCAGCGCGTCGCCGCTCAACCGGCGCCCCACGAGGCGCTTCAGCTTGCGCCGCCGGGCCTCGACCGGCTCGCCCTCGCGCATCCCCGCCGCCTTGCGGATCGCGTCGGCGATGAGCCCGTACGGCGACCCCGCGGCCACCGACTCGGCCCTGCCGGAGAGGATCTCCACCGCCCCGAACTGGCGCCGCACCCGGGTGAGGAACTCCAGGCGCAGCCGCGACTTGCCGGCCCCGGCCGGGCCGATGACGAGCACCGCGCTCGCCAGCGACTCGCTGACGCACCCGGAGAACACGCCCTCGAGCATGGACAGCTCGCGGCTGCGGCCGACCCAGGGGCTCGGCTTGCCGAGCAGGACGGGGGTGCTCTCGTCGGCGGCCGCCGTCTCGCTGGCGAGGAACGGCCCCTTCTCGTCCATGTCGACCTTGAGCCGCCCGCCGACGACGCTGGCGGTCACGTCGTCGAGCCGGACCACGCCCGCCTGCGCGGCCCGGAGGGCGCGCATCCCCCGGTCGATCACGTCGCCCTCGATGAGCTTCGCCGACGACACCCCGCGCCCCGTCGCGACGGCGAGCGGGATGCCCGGGAACCGCGCCCGCAGCGCGAGCGCGCACCGCGCCGCCCGCTCGGCCCTGTCCACGGCGCTCCCGGCGCCGGCGAGGATCGCGATGAGCGACCCGCGCGAGATCTCCGTGATGTGCGCGCCGTAAGGCTCCACCGCGGCCCGCACCTCCGAGCGCGGCACCGCCGACCCCGGGCCCTCGTTCGAGAGCTCCTGGAGCACGCTCGAGACGTCCGACGCGCTCGGCACCCCGCCCGCCGCCGCCACGCTCATCTCGACGTCGTCCGGCTCGCCGGCGAGCACGAGCGACACGAGCCGCTGCTCGCTGCGCGTGAGGAAGCCCGGCGGCCGCGCCGACCGCATCGTCGCGTCGCGCTCCGACGCGAGCGTGGCCGGCCGCGGCGTCGCCCAGGCGTCGAGCGCCTCGGCGATCTGCGCGAGCTGCGCCCCGACGTCGCCGCAGTCGCGCGGCCGGTCCTCGGGGTTCTTCGCCATCATCCGGTTGACGAGCGCCTCCAGCGGCTCCGGCACGTCCGCGCGCGCGTCGCGCAGCCGCGGCGTCTGCTGGAACAGGAGCTTGGCGAGCGCGGCCATGACGTGCGCCCCCTCGAAGGCCGGCCGGCCCGCGATGCACTCGTAGAAGACGCACGCCAGCGAGAACACGTCCGCGCGCGCGTCCAGGGCGCCCCCGCCCTCGATCTGCTCGGGCGCGATGTACCCCGGCGTCCCGAGGATGCCGCCCGTGTAGGTCAGCCGCCGCGACTCCCCGTCCGGCCGCGCGATCCCGAAGTCGACGAGCTTGAGCTGGCCGACGTCGCCGGCCACGAGGAAGATGTTGCTCGGCTTGACGTCGCGGTGGATGATCCCGCGCGAGTGCGCGAACGCGAGCGCGTCCGCCGTCCTGCGCAGCACCGCCAGGCTCTCGGCGACGGTGAGCTTCCGGCGCGCGAGGCACGCCGCCAGGTCCTCGCCCTCCAGCCACTCCATGGCGAGGTAGTGGTCCCCGGCGCCCGTCCGCCCGTGCGCGACGTACCGCACGATCCCCGGGTGGCCGAGCTCGGCGAGGATCTGCGCCTCGCGCTCGAACCGCTCGACGTCGAAGGCCTCTCGGCTCTGGAGGATCTTGAGGGCGACCGGACGGGCGTCGAGGCGGTCCTGCGCTCGGTAGACCGTCCCCATCCCCCCGGCCGCAACTTGCCGCTCGACGACGAAGCGGCTCGCGAGGATGGCGCCGGGATCCACCCGCTCGAGCTTACTCGAGGAAGACGGTCACCGAGCTCTTGTAGCGATCGGTCCGGGGCGGGAAGATGCGCGTCCCGCACGGCAGCTCGATGAGCGGCTCGCGATCGCGGCAATGCAGGAAGCTGCCGTCGTGCCGTGGCCCGTCGCACACATCGCTACAATCGCCCACGACGTCGACGACGCAGTCGTCGAGCGAGTCCCCGCAGACGCGCGGGATCGACCTCTCCCCGGGCGCGAGGCACGCGAAGCGGCGCTGATTCTCCAGGAAGACGTTGCCGTAATAGGTCGCCTCCGGCACATCGTACCTCTCGCGCTCCCGCTTCGTGGACGAGAGCGCGTCGTTCTGGCCGCGGATCGAGATGGTGACGTGCTCGCCGAGGTGGTTCACGCGGGCGAGCAGGCACGCGGAGACCCACTCCTGGCACGTTTCATCACACGAGCCCCGGCGCGTGCCCCACTCGGGCGCGAGGCCGAGCTCGCCCTGGAAGGTGTAGGACTTGCGGCCGACCTCCACTTCGAAGCTCTCGTCCTCGGGGAGCGCGCAGCTCACGATGAAGCTGAGGAGCTCCCGCGACTCCGGGTCGCGGAGCGCCTCCTTGGTGAACGAATTGCCCATCAGGGCGTTACGGGTGAGCGCGTTACGGGTCAGCGCGTTGCGGGTCAGCGCGTTGCGGGTCAGCGCGTTGCGGGTCAGCGCGTTGCGGGTCAGCGCGTTGTGGACGACGACCTCCTGCTGGACCTCCGCCACCACCTCATCATCACCCTCGAGCTCGGTAGACACGACACAAGCGGCCTGCGAGGACGCTACAGCCACGCAGGCGATGAGAGCGAACTGGCGTGCAGATTCCATAGTCCTAATTTCATCTACACCAATGACGATCTCGAATTCAATTTTTTTATGGACATTTTCGTGGACATGTTTCTGCACACTGCGGTGACACGCATCACGTAGTCAGGTGCTGGGCGGGAGAATCCGCAGAGCGCAGCACTCGCGCGCACCCCGCGTCGGGGAGGAAGCGAAACAGCGTGTGGGTGGGAGAGTTGCGCCGGGTACGCCGGTCAGGCCGGGTACGCCGGTTATGGCGGTTACGCCGGTTGCGAGAGCTTCCTGGTCAGCAGCGCATTGACCAGGTCCGGGTTCGCCTTGCCGCCGGAGGCCTTCATGACCTGCCCGACGAAGAACCCGATCAGCTTCGTGTTGCCCGCGCGGTAGCGGGAAACCTCCGCGGAGTGCGCGGCGACGACCTTGTCGACGATGCGCTCGAGGGCGCCCTCGTCGGCGACCTGCCGGAGCCCTCTGCGTTCCACGATGGCCTTCGGGCTACCGCCCTGCTGCAGCATCTCAGCCAGGACATCTTTCGCTATCTTTCCGGAAATCGTCCCGTCATCGATCAGCGCCAGAAGCTCGCCGAGCTGCGCACCTGAGAAGGGAAGGTCGCCTGTCTTCCTGTCCTTCAGCTCGCGCGAGATCGAGTGGATGACCCAGTTGGCGGCGCTCCGCGGGTTATCGTGGACGGCGACGGCCTCCTCGAACAGCCGGAGCAGGCCGTCGTCCTCGGCGAGGACGACCGCGTCATCGCCGGGGATCCCCCGCGCGTCGATGAGGTGTCTGGCCCTCTCGGCCCGCGCCGGCTCGAGCCGCGCGATCCGCTCCTCGATCGGCGCGCGCTCGCCCTTTGGCTTCGCCGGCTGGGGCCTCGCGGCCGCGCTCTCGGGCGCCGGCGCCGGCCTCTCCGCGGCGAGCTTCGACCACGAGTCCTTGAGCGCCACCGTGCGGTTGAAGACGGGCGCCCCGGGCGCGGAGTCGACAGGATCCACGAAGAAGAACCCCTGCCGCTCGAACTGGACGTGGCTCCCCTTCTCGATGGTGGACAGGCTCGGCTCCACCCGACACCCGGTCAGGGTGACCAGCGAACCTGGATTCAGGTTCTCCAGAAAATCCTTCCCTTCCTCCACCGCGTCGGGCCGCTCGACCGCGAAGAGCCGGTCGTAGAGCCGGACCTCCGCGGGGATCGCGTGGGCGGCCGACACCCAGTGAAGCGTCCCCTTCGGCTTCTTGCCGCCGGGCGCCTCACCTGCCTTCGTGGGGTGATCGTAGGTGCAGCGGAGCTCGACCACCTCCCCTGTCGCCTGGTCTCTCACCACCTCGCGGCAGGTGATGAACCCCGCATACCGGAGCCGCACCTGCTGCCCCGGCGCGAGCCGGAACCATTTCTTCGGCGGGTCCTCGAGGAAGTCGTCGCGCTCGATGTAGACGACCCGGGAGAGGGGCACCTTGCGGGAGCCCTGCTTGGGCACGTCCTCTGGCCAGTAGGGCGCGTCGATCTCTTCCACCTGCCCCTCGGGGAAGTTCTCGAGGACGACGCGGAGCGGGCGCAGCACGGCCATGACGCGCGGGGCGCGGAGGTTCAGGTCGTCGCGGACGCACGACTCGAACTTCGCGATATCCACCATGCTGTTCGTCTTGGCGACGCCGATCTCCTCGCAGAAGGCGCGGATGGACTCGGGCGTCACGCCGCGGCGCCGGAGGCCGGCGATGGTGGGCATGCGCGGGTCGTCCCAGCCGCTCACATACCCGCCCTTCACGAGCCCGAGCAGCTTCCGCTTGCTCATCACCGTGTAGTTCAGGTTGAGCCGCGCGAACTCGTACTGGCGGGGGCGGGACGGGACGTCGAGGTTATCGATGATCCAGTCGTAGAGCTCCCGGTTGTTCTCGAACTCCAGCGTGCATATCGAGTGGGTGATCCCCTCGATCGCGTCGGAGAGGCTGTGCGCGAAGTCGTAGAGCGGGTAGATGCACCAGGCGTCGCCCGTGCGGTAATGGCGCGCGCGCTTGATGCGGTAGATCGGCGGATCGCGCATCTTCATGTTGGGAGCGGCCATGTCGATCTTGGCCCGCAGCACGTGCGCGCCCTCCGGGAACTCCCCTGCTCTCATGCGGGCGAAGAGGTCCAGGTTCTCCTCGACCGACCGGCTCCGGTAGGGGCTCTCTCTCCCGGGCTCGGTGACGGTGCCGCGCATCTCGCGGGTCTCCGCCTCGCTGAGGCTGCACACGTACGCCTTGCCCTTCTTGATGAGCTCCACCGCGAACGCGTAGAGCCGCTCGAAGTAGTCCGACGCGAAGAAGAGGTTATCGCCCCAGTCGCCGCCGAGCCATCGCACGTCCCGCTGGATGGACTCCACGTACTCCAGGTCCTCTGCCGCCGGGTTCGTGTCGTCGAAGCGCATGTGGCACGCGCCCCCGAACTCGGTCGCGAGCCCGAAATTGAGCAGGATGGACTTCGCATGTCCGATGTGCAGATAGCCGTTCGGCTCGGGCGGGAACCGGGTCACGACCCGCTTGTGTCTGCCTGCGGCGAGGTCCTCGGAGATGATGTTGCGGATGAAATTCGACGCGGCGCCGCCGCTGTCGGCGTCGCTCGGTCTCTGGCTCTGCGTTGTCACAGCTCTTTTCCACCTCGGCTCGGGCGCGGGCGCCCGAGCGGAGCCTACTCGAACGGCCCCCCCTGGACCACCGTGGAGAGGGCGCCGCGCGGCCCCCGCGCGGGGCGGAGCGGGGAGGCGCAGCAGGGGCGGGCCTGGCGAGGGGGGACGGGCGCGGCAGCGCGGAGGGCGGCAGCGCGGCAGCGCGGGGAGCGCGCGTCCTTTCGGGCGAGGCGCCCGGCAGGGCGGCCGCGGGGCGCGCGGGCGGGGCCGGCGCGCCCGCGCGGGCGGTCAGAACTGGGCGGCCTCTGTCGACTCGTGGAGGGCGAGCGTCGACGCCAGGCCGCCCGAGATCACCTGGGCGACCTCGTCGAAGTAGCCCGTCCCGACCTCGCGCTGGTGGCGCGTGGCGCTGTAGCCGAACTGCTCACCGGCGAACTCGGCCTGCTGGAGCTCGGAATACGCCGACATGCCGCGGCGCTGGTACTGCCGGGCGAGCTCGAACATGCTGTGGTTCAGCGCGTGGAACCCGGCGAGGGTGACGAACTGGAACTTGTACCCCATGGCGCCGAGCTCGCGCTGGAACCGCGCGATGGTCGCGTCGTCGAGGTGCTTCTTCCAGTTGAACGACGGAGAGCAGTTGTAGGCGAGCAGCTTGCCCGGGAACTGCTTGTGGATCCCCTCGGCGAAGCGCCTCGCCTGGTCGAGGTCCGGCGTCGACGTCTCGCACCAGACGAGATCGGCGTACGGCGCGTACGCGAGCCCGCGCGCGATGGCCGCCTCGAGGCCGCCCTTCAGCACGTAGAAGCCCTCGGGCGTGCGCTCCCCGGTGACGAACGGCCTGTCGCGCGGGTCGATGTCGGACGTGATCAGCTTGGCGCTGTCGGCGTCGGTGCGGGCGACGAGGACGGTCGGCACGCCCATGACGTCGCTGGCGAGGCGCGCCGCCACGAGGGTGCGGATGAACTGGCTTGTCGGGACGAGGACCTTGCCGCCCATGTGTCCGCACTTCTTCTCGGAGGCGAGCTGGTCCTCGAAGTGCACGCCCGCGGCGCCCGCCTCGATCATCGCCTTCATCAGCTCGAAGGCGTTGAGCGGCCCGCCGAAGCCGGCCTCCGCGTCCGCCATGATGGGGGCGAGCCAGTAGCGCCCCGACTTGCCCTCGGCGGTCTCGATCTGGTCGGCGCGGAGGAGCGCCTGGTTGATGCGGCGCACGAGCGTCGGGACGCTGTTCGCGGGATACAGGCTCTGGTCGGGGTACATCGTGCCGGCCTCGTTGTTGTCGGCCGCCACCTGCCACCCGCTCAGGTAGATCGCCTTGAGCCCGGCCCGCACCTGCTGCATCGCCTGGTTGCCGGTGAGCGCGCCGAGCGCCGCCACGTACGGCTCGCTGTGCATCAGGTTCCAGAGCCGCTTCGCCCCGAGCGTCGCGAGCGTGTAATCGATGCGGACGGTGCCGCGGAGCCGCGCGACGTCGGCCTCGGAGTACGGGCGGACGATCCCGCTCCATCGGCCGGGGGCGACGTCGCTCGTCGTCGCGTGGAGGGAATCGGCGGAGATGGGCGTGTTCAACGGGAAAGCAGCGGACATGACTGTGCTCCTAGCGTGTTGGGGTGACGGGCGGCACCGGCCGCTGTGTTGACATCAAAGCAGGTGAGATGATCGTCACGAGCGCTGCTCTTCGGCCCTCGTGATCAGGAGCTCATAGGCGGGCAACGTCAGGAACTCCTCGAAGTCGTCCCCGACCGACAGCCGCTCGAACAGCGCGCGCGCCTCGGCGAAGCGGCCTCCGTCGAAGCGCGCCTCGCCGAGCGCGCCGCGCAGGGCGGCCATCTCGCCGTCGACCGCCGCGCGGAAGCGCTCCACGGTGAGCGGCTTGCCGTCGTCCAGCGTCGCCTGGTGGCGAATCCATTGCCAGACCTGCGTGCGCGAGATCTCCGCGGTGGCCGCATCCTCCATCAGGTTGTAGAGCGGCACGCAGCCGAGCCCGCTGATCCAGGCCTCGAGGTACTGGACGCCGACGCGGATGTTGTGGCGGAGGCCGGCCTCGGTGCGCGCCCCGGACGGGACCTTCAGCAGGTCGGCCGCCGTGACGCGGACGTCCTCGCGCTTCTTCTCGATCTGGTTCGGGCCGGGCATGTGCGCGTCGAACACCTCGCGCGCGAGCGGCACGAGCCCCGGGTGCGCGACCCAGGTGCCGTCGTGCCCGTCCTTCACCTCGCGCAGCTTGTCCGCGCGCACCTTCTCGAGCGCCGCGCGGTTCGCCTCGGGGTCGCTCTTGATCGGGATCTGCGCGGCCATGCCGCCCATCGCGTGGACCCCGCGGCGGTGGCACGTCTTCACGAGCAGCTGGGTGTACGAGCGCAGGAAGTGCTGCTCCATCGTCACCAGCGAGCGGTCCGGCATCACGCAGGCCGGGTCGTTCCGGAGCCTCTTGATGAAGCTGAAGATGTAATCCCAGCGACCGCAGTTGAGCCCGGCCGAGTGCTGCCGGAGCTCGTACAGGATCTCATCCATCTCGAACGCCGCGGGCAGCGTCTCGATGAGGACGGTCGCCTTGATCGTGCCGGCGGGCAGGCCGAGCGATTCCTGCGCGAAGAGGAACACATCGTTCCAGAGCCGCGCCTCCAGGTGACTCTCCATCTTCGGGAGGTAGAAGTACGGCCCCGTACCGCGGCGGACGAGCTCGCGCGCATTGTGGGAAAAGAAGAGCCCGAAATCGAAGAGCCCGCCCGGCAGCGGCTTTCCGTCGAGCTCGACGTGCTTCTCCCAGAGGTGCCAGCCGCGCGGCCGCACGAGCAGGGTCGCCAGCCTGTCGTTGAGGGCGTATCGCTTGCCCGTGGCCGGGTCCTCGTGGCGGAGCTCGCGCCGCGCCGCGAGCTTCAGCGCCGCCTGCCCCTCGATGAGGTTCTTCCAGGTGGGCGAGGTGGCGTCCTCGAAGTCCGCCATGAACACGCTCGCGCCGGAGTTCAGCGCGTTGATGATCATCTTTGGATCGACAGGGCCGGTGATCTCCACGCGCCGGTCGAGGAGATCCGCGGGCAGCGGCGCGACCGTCCAGTCGCCCTCGCGCACATTCCTCGTTTCGCCGAGGAATTCGAACCTCTCGCCCGCGTCGAGCCGCGCCTGCACCTCGCGCCGGCGGGCGAGCAGGCCCGGCACCCGGTCGGCGAACTTCCGTCCCAGGCTCGCCAGGAAGCGAAGGGCCTCTGGCGTGAGGACAGCGTCGTCGCCCGCGACCCTGGGAGCGAGCAGCCTGAGGTTCGTCTCGTGATTCTGGCTCATCCACATCTCCTGCAACGCTGCGCGTCGTTACAAGCAAGCTATGTTTGTCGACGGGGTTTCAGCGTCAACTTCGCTCTGAAATGCAGGCGGATAAGGATGTCGACGAAAGGCCTTTACACGCGGTCAACGTGTAAACTATTGTAAATTTCTAGCGTGGCGAGCTGCCTCATCCAGGTGGCGGCTCAGTAGGCTCGTCTACGTTCGGGAGGGTTTCCATGGCCGATGCACCGCTTCTCGGGGCCAAGGTCCGCGCGCTGCGGCGTCGCGAGCACATGACGCAGGTCGATCTGGCGGAGCGCCTTGGCGTCTCGGCGAGCTACCTGAACCTCATAGAGAACAACCGCCGTCCGTTGACAGCGCCACTTCTCATCCGGCTCGCCCAGATATTCCAGCTCGATCTCCAGAACTTCGCGTCCGAAGAGGATGTCCGGCTCACCGCCGACCTCCACGAGGTGTTCGGCGACCCCATCTTCGAGAGCCACGGGCTGACGAACGCGGATCTGCGCGAGCTCGTGGCGGCGTCCCCGAACGTCGCGCGCGCGGTGCTCACGCTGTACCGCTCGTACGCGACGACCCGGGAATCGCTGGCCACGATGGGGGAACGGCTGGCGGGCGACGGGTTCGTCGCGGTGGACAACTCGCGCCTGCCGTCGGAGGAGGTGAGCGATCTGATCCAGCGCCGGATGAACCACTTCCCGGAGCTCGAGGAGGGCGCCGAGGCGCTCTGGCGGGAGGCGGAGCTCGACGCGGATGACGTCTATCGCGGGCTCGTCCGGTACCTCCACGCGACGCGGGGCATCGAGGTGCGCATCGTCCGCGTCGCGGACGAGCGCCAGGCGATGCGGCGCTACGACCCGGACAGGCGGGTGCTCAGCATCTCCGAGGTGCTGCCGCCCCGGAGCCGCCGGTTCCAGCTCGCGCACCAGCTCGGGCTGCTCACGCAGTCGGCGGCCATCGACCGCATCCTGCGCGACGAGAACCTGACGACCCCGGAGTCCCGCGCGCTCGCCCGCGTCGCGCTGGCCAACTACTTCGCCGCCGCGATCCTGATGCCGTACCAGCCGTTCCTCGAGGCGGCGCGCACCGAGCGCTACGACATCGAGCTGCTCGCGCACCGCTTCGGCACGAGCTTCGAGCAGGTGTGCCACCGGCTGACGACGCTGCGCCGCCCCGGCGCGGAAGGGGTGCCGATGCACATGGTCCGCATCGACATCGCGGGCAACATCTCGAAGCGCTTCAGCGGCTCGGGCATCCGCTTCGCGCGGTTCAGCGGCGCGTGCCCCCGCTGGAACGTCCACGCCGCGCTGATGACGCCCGGCATGATCCGGATCCAGCTCTCGCAGATGCCCGACGGCGCCGTCTACTTCTGTATCGCGCGCACCGTGCGCAGCGACCGCGGCGGCTACCACGTGCCGCACACGGTGCAGTCGATCGGCATGGGCTGCGACGTGCGCTACGCCCGCGAGCTCGTCTACGCCGACGGCGTCGACCTCGACAACATCGGCGCGGCCGTCCCGGTCGGCGTCACGTGCCGGACCTGCGAGCGCCTCGACTGCGCCCAGCGCGCGCTGCCGGCGCTGCAGCACCCGCTGCGCCTCGACGAGAACCGCAGGGGCGTCTCGTTCTACGCGTCCGTCGAGAAGTGATCAGCTCTGCCGCCCGAGCAGCTGGTTCAGCGTGGACACGAGCCCCGCCACGTCGACCGGCTTGACGAGGTGCGCGTGCGCCCCGGCCGCCCGGCTCTTCTCGCGGTCGTCGTCGCCGCCGAAGCCGCTCACGACGACGATGGCGCGCGGCCTGCTCTCGGTCGACGCGACGAGCTCGATGCCGCTGCCATCCGGGAGCGACACGTCCGTCACGAGGGCGTCGATCGCGCTGTCGGCGAGCCGCGCGCGCCCCTCCTCGCACGAGCGCGCCACGACGACGCGGAAGCCGCGGCGGCGGAGCGCCATGCCGAGCAGCGCCGACGTGTCGTCGTCGTCGTCGAGCACGAGCACCAGGGGAAGATCTGCGCTCATCGGGCACCTGCCTTGCGATCCGCCTCGTTCAGCGGCCACTCCAGGGTGATGCGCGTCTCCGCGCCGACGCGCTCGACCCGCGCCGTGCCGCCGTGCGCCCGGAGCACGCCGTCGATCACCCGGACGGGCAGCGCGCCCTCGTCGAGCGGATCCGAGTCCGGCGCGAGCGCGGCCTGGAACAGCTCCTCCACCGAGGTCGTGTCCGCGTCGCTCGTGAGCACGACGCGCGCCCTGTCGCCGTGGGCCGTGAGCTCCACGGAGACCCGCGCGCGGGCGGCGCGCAGGGCGAGCATGAGCGCGTCCGCGAGCGCCGCCGTCATCGAGGTCGCGTGCGCGAAGCCGCGCAGCGGCGCGAGATCGAGCGCCACCGAGACCTGGCGACGGCCATAGACGAACGACGCCTCCGAGACGGCCTGGCGCACGAGCGCCTCCAGGTCGAGCGGCTGCACCGGGGTGTCGAGCTGCCGCGCCAGCTCGGACGCGGCGGTGTAGCGGTCGGCCAGGCGCAGCAGGCGGCGCACGCCCCGCCGCGCCATGGTGAAGTACACGGCGTTCCGTGCGGTGGTCTCGCCCCCGAGGGCGAGCTCCAGCTCGTCGAGGGCGCCGGCCACGACGCCAGCGGGCCCGCGGACATCGTGGCCCGTCCGGGCGAACAGCTTGTAGACCGACTCGGGCAGCGCCTTTTGCGTCATTCGTTACGCCTCACCCGCCTCATTCAGCTCAGAGAAGAGCTCGCCGATCCGGGCGAAGAGGCGGCCTTGTCCTTGTCTGGGCCCTCGTCCCCGCCCGATCCATCCTGCTCGCCGTAGCGCTCCAGCTTGCGGTAGAGCGTCCGCCGGTCGAACCCGAGCATCTGGGCCGCGCGCGACTTGTTGCCCCCGACGAGCGCGAGCACGCGCTTGATGTAGCGCTTCTCGAGCTCATCCATCGTCATGATCTCCGCGGGCTCGTCGACGGCGACGACGAAGCGGTCGGGCCGGTAGGCCTGGACCTTCTCCGGGAGATCCTCGACGGTGATCTGCTCGAAGCGGGCGAGCGCCACGGCGCGCTCGATGCTGTTCTCCAGCTCGCGCACGTTGCCCGGCCAGTTGTACGCGGTGAGCTTCTCGGCGGCCGCGGTCGAGAGCGAGAGCACGCCCTTGCCGCTGCGCGACGAGAACTTCTCGAGGAAGTGCATCGCCAGGTGGAGCACGTCGGTCCCGCGCTCGCGCAGCGGCGGCAGGTCGATCTTCACGACGTTGACCCGGTAATAGAGGTCCTCGCGGAACCGCTTCTCGTACACCTCGGTCTCGAGGTCGCGGTTCGTCGCCGTCACGATGCGCGCGTCGAAGGGGATCTCGGCGTTCGACCCGACCGGCCGCACCTTCCGCTCCTGGAGGGCGCGGAGCAGCTTCGGCTGCACCTCGAGCGGCATCTCGCCGATCTCGTCGAGGAAGATGGTGCCGCCGCTCGCCTCCAGGAACAGGCCGGTGCGCTGGGTCTTCGCGTCGGTGAAGGCGCCGCGCGCGTGGCCGAACAGCTCGCTCTCGAGGAGCGCCTGGGGCACCGCGGCGCAGTTGACCGCAACGAAGGGGCCGGGGCGGCCGCTGGCCTCGTGGATCGCCCGCGCGATGAGCTCCTTGCCGGTGCCTGTCTCGCCGTGCACGAGGACGGAGGCGTCGCTCCGCGCCACGCGGCCGATCAGGTCGTACACGCGCTTCATCGCGGGGCTGCGCCCGACCAGCCCCTTGGTCTGCTGGACGTCGTGGGCCGCCTCACGCAGCCGCTTCACCTCGGAGCGGAGGCGCCGGTGCTGGACGGCGCGCGAGACCGTGAGCCCGAGGAGGTTCGAGTCGAGGGGCTTCGTGACGAAGTCGAACGCCCCGGCGCGCATCGAGGAGATCGCTGTCTCCATGCTCCCGAGCGCCGTCATGACGATGACGAGCATGTCGGGCCGGGCGCCCAGAATGCGCTCGCAGAGCTCGAGGCCGCTCATCTCGCTCATGCCGACGTCGGTCAGCACGACGTCGAAGTCGTCCTCGCTCACGAGCTCGAGCGCGCTCTTGGCCGAGGTGCGCGCCGCAACGGAGAACTCCTGCCTCTTGAGGAGGGCTTCGACTAGATCGCACGTCGCTTCGTCGTCATCGACGACGAGTATCCTGCCGCTCATCGCGTGTCCTTCCCCGGCAGCTCTATAGGTCGACCGCTGCCTGCAGTTGCAGGGAACGTGCCACGGAGACCTCCGGCCATCAAGCCCGGGGCGCTCTCATCCTTGCGTTCTCTCGCGTGACGTTTCGCCACAGGTGCGCGTTCTTGCCCCAACCATGAAGGCGCCGGGTCGTCTGCCGCAGCGCCGGTGCGCCGTCGGTCGAGCGGCCCGTGGGGCGGCGCCGGCTCCGGACCTCCCCAGGTCCTGGAAGCTTTACGCACAGCCTGGATTTCCACAGATCGGCAGCACCCCGCCCTGGAATGCACGCCGCGCGCCTCGTTGCTGGCGAGCGACGCGCGCCTCCCTCGCGCGCGTCTGGTGCGCCTCCCTCGCGCACACCAGAGGCGCGCGAGGGAGGCGCGGAGAGGAGCCGCGGCGCATCGCAGGCCGCAGCCGCGGCGCATCGCAGGCGGCAGATGAAGCGCCGCGGCGGAGGACACCGCCGCGTTGCCTCTCGCCGGCGCGGCAGGGCGGATGAGACCGAGGCCGGCAAGGCGCGCCAGGGGGAAGAACGAATTCGCGGGACTCCATGCGATGTGCGCGCGCCCGGCGAGGCATGAAACAACCAGGTGCCTGTCTGGAACTGGACATGACGCGGCGCGGACGTGTGCCGATGTTGGCATGATCGCCTCGTTTCACCGAACTGTCGGGTCCGTCCGAGCCGGCTCAGAGGCGAAATTCCACATCGAGGTCCATGTTCAGTTTCCGGCGTCTGTTCTGCCCTGAATGATCCTGCACGGCACGGCGCTTGCTAAAACTTGTGCCGATGAAAAACAGGGGGCGGATGGGTGAGCGTCGGGACGAGACGTGCGTTGTCATTGCCGAGTCCGGCGCTTCCTGGACGGAGTGCGCGGAGTGGCTGACCGCGCAGGTGCGCGATGTCCAGACGGTGGTTCAGCTCCCGGACGAGCACGCATCGATGTTCCAGTCGCGGCTGCAAGAGCAGCTCCGGCGCCTCGGGGACGTGAGCACCGCCGTGTTCGTCGCGACGTCGTCGGCGACGAAGCTCGCGCCCCGGTCCTCCCTTCTTCGCGCGGTGCTCGGCGCGCTCCCGGGCGTCAAGCGCGTCGTGCTCTGCCCGGGCTCGGACCCGCAGGCCCCTGCGGCGCTCGAGCTCGCGGGCCTGTCGCTGACGCTGCGCGAGCTGCGCGGCACCAGCGCGATCACCTTCTCGCTCGAGGGCCCCCGCGGCGAGCCGCTGCGGGGCCTCGCGCGCCTCGCGATCGACGCGGCCGCCTGAGCGGGCCGCGCGGCGACAACAAGGCTCCTCGCCCCGTCTCGACACCTCAACATCACGCTTCCGGGAGAAGAATGCATGAAAGCGACACAGCTCTTGAAGGGGCAACACCGCGAAGCCGAGAGGCTGTTCGAGCTGGCCCTGTCGGGGGTCGGCGATGTCCGGCGGGTGACGGACGAACTCACAAAGCACCTGCTCGCCCACATGCTCGCCGAGCAGGTGGTGCTCTTCCCGGAGCTGCTCGCGATCGAGCCTGATCTCGTCGGCGGTGCCTGCGAGGAGCACACGGTCGCGCGGTTCGAGATCCGCCGCGTCGTGAGCACGACGCCGGACGACCCGAGCTTCAGGGCCAGGCTCACGGCGCTACGAGACCTCGTCATGCACCACATCGAGGAGGAGGAGCAGGAGCTCGTGCCCTGCATCGAGGCGGAGCTGACCGACGAGATGAACGAGCGGCTCGGCCAGCAGATGCTGGAGCTCTTCGAGGCGCTCATCGCCCACTCCCGCCGCACCCACGGCGCGACGCGTGCCCCGCAGCGCACGGCGACGGCCGCCTGACGGCCCGCGCGTCGGCGCGGATTGCCCCCGCCGACGGGGCTGCCTCCGCGGCGTGGCCGCGACCCCGCGCGCTCCGGTCGAGGGAGATCGGAGCGCGCGACGACCGGTGCGTGAAGCTCAGGGGCTTGTCGCGGGCGCGGGCGCGGGCGCGTCGCCTGGGCCCGTGGGGCCGCCGTGGCCGGGCCCGTAGCCGTGGGACTCGCCGTAGCCGAGATCCTCGGGGACCATCTTGTCCGCCGCGCTCGACGGCGCGGACGGCGCGGGCGAGGCGGCGCTCCTCGCGTCGTCCGAGGCGAGCTCGTAGACGCCGCGCTCGAGCTCCACCTCCTGGAGCGCCGAGCCGCAGGCCCGGCAGGGCGTGGCCGCCGTCGACACATAGATGTACGTGCGGCCACACGACTTGCAGCGAAGCTCGCGGATCATCGCCGGCTCGCCTTGTCAGCTCGGCCGACCGCGCCGCGTGGCTTCCTGGGCCTCGCGCAGCTCGTCGCCCTCGGGGCCGTCGAGCGCGCGGGCGGCCTCCTCCGCGTTCTCCTCGATCTTGCCGCCCTTCACCGACCTCTCCACGCCCTCGCGGTAACGGCGGTCCGCCGTGTGGTTGCCCTCGCCCTCGAGGTCCGTCGACTGGCTCTGCTGGGTGGCCTTCTGGTTCTCCATCGTATCCTCCTGTTGTTGAAGCGCTCTCCGGGTCAGGACCGCGGCTTTTACATCGGATGCATCAGACGCGCCGCTTCGCCTCCTGGATGGCGCGGTCGAGCTCGTCCACGCGCTCCGAGACGCCCTTCTTCACCTGATCCAGGTTCGTGCTCGTCGCCGCGTCGAGGTCGCGCAGGCTCCTGCGGACGGCCTCCGACTTGTCCTGGATGTCCTTCATGAGCTTGTCGGCCTCGGCCTTGGACAGCTTCTTCTCCATCCTGGCGCGGAGCTCGGCGACGTCCTTCTCGAGGTCCTCCACCTTGCGCGTCATCGACGTGCGCGCGTCGTCGCGCGCCTTCGAGAGCTCCTCCTGGGCCTCCGCGGTCTTGTCTTGCGCCTCGAGGGCCGCCTCGTTGAGCTCCTTCGCGGCCTCGCGGAGCGCCTTGTCGGTCTCCCGCTCGGCGCGCTGGTCGATCTCCGCGACCTTCTTGTCGAGCTCGCTGGCGACCTCCGCGGCCTTTTCCTGCGCCTCCACCTGCGCGCGCTCGGCCTGGGCCTGCGCGTTCGAGGGGGAATCGCACCCGGCCGCGAAGGCGCTCACGACAACGGCGATGGGAAGGAACGTACGGACGATCTTCATGACTTGTATCCTCCGGTCTGCGGTTGAGGCTCGACCTCGGGCCCGAGCGAGCGCCGGGCACGACACGAGAGCCCCCATCGAAGCTCTCCGGGGTGGGCCTCTCGGCGCCCGGGATGGGGTCTGCACGGGGGTATTGCGACCGGCGTGCCACCCGGGACCGCGGAGATCGCTCGTCCTCGCGAGACAAATCGCCTCGATCGTGGCCCGCGCGTACGTGCGAGCGGGCGCTGCCAGCGTCGCGGCGACAGACGATAACGCGATGCGTTATGAGGTCTCGCTCGTGGCGCCGGCCGCGAAGATCCTGGAGTCCGCTGCGACGGACATCCCGGTTCGAGGCGGCGAGCTCGCCTGGATGAGTGGAGCTTTCAGCAGGGACGAGAGGGAGGTGCGCCGGGGGAGCGCGGGGGGCGACTCGGCACGTCGGGGCGCCCGCGCCCCCGTGGGCTCTTGTGGGACAGGAGCCCAGGGGCGCGCGAGGATCGGAGTGGGCGCTTCACCTCGGGACGCGGCGGCCGAGCGCGAGGGAGACGACGGCCAGCACAAGAAAGATGACGAAGAGCAGCTTCGCCACCGAGGCGGCGCTCGCGGCGATGCCGCCGAAGCCGAAGATGGCAGCGATGATCGCGATGATAAAGAACGCAACACTCCAGCTGAGCATGATAACCTCCTGATCGGGTGATCTGGTGTTCCAGTGGTTCCACCAAACCATGTTGCAGCCGCCGTGCCGCCGACGTCCCCTGTTCACCAACGCGGCTGGGCGCAGCGACGGGCGACAGCCCGCTCCGCTCGCCGCTGCACGCCGCCTCCGGCTGGAGGAGCTGCGGCAAATCGCCTCATCCGTGACGGCGCGCGGCGCACAGCGCCGTGGTTCCACGGCGGACGAGCTCGGCACAACGCTTGCTCGGGTCCATGCCTGTGCGCGAGGAGCCGAAGTCGCGACCTGCCAAACCCCCGTGTCGAGGCCGACCTCGACGCAAGGCGCGGGGCGGCACCCCCGTCGGGGCGGCGGTCGCCTGGTCGGCGGCGCGCGGGCTGCGCTGGCGGGGCGCCTTGTGGCGCTCGGCCAGCTCGCCGAATATGTCGTGCTCGCTGATGCCAGCCGCGGCCCAGGTCGCCCAGGACCGCTCGCCGGTCGCGGCTCGGGCTCCTGAAGGGGATGTCTGCCCACATGGAGCCCACGTCGCGAGCGACCCGATCATGACGACTCCGCTCCCCACGCTCATCAGGTCCCGCCGCGAGGCCATCATCGAGCGGTTCGTCGGCGAGCTGCGCAGGCGAAGCGCGGCCGTACGAGACATGCCGAAGCCGCTCATCATCAACGCGCTGCCCAGCTTCCTGGACGAGGTGGCCGCCGGCCTGGAGAACGGCGCGTCGACCCGCGGCGGCGACGAGGCGGCGCGCGAGCACGGCGAGGTGCGCTGGGAGGAGGGGTTCGAGCTGGACGTGATGGTCCGCGAGTACGGGGTGCTCCGCCGCTCGATCCTCCGCGAGCTCCAGGAGGCGGGGGTCACGCCGACGCTGGGCGAGCTGGAGGCGCTGCTCGACCGGCTCGACGCGGGCGTCGCCAGGGCGGTCACCGAGCACACGCGGCTGCAGCTCGCGGCGCTCGAGACCGAGCGCAAGCGCGTCGAGCTCGAGCGGGGCAGGAGCGGCTCGCTGCTCGCGCACGCGCCCGCGCCCATCTGCCTGCTCAAGGGCGCCGATCTCGTGTTCGAGCTCGCGAACCCGCTCTTCTGTCAGATGGTCGGCCGCGACGATCTCCTCGGCAAGCCGCTCGTCGAGGCGGTGCCGGAGCTGCGCGGGCAGCCGCTGCACGCGCAGCTCGAGGCGGCGATGACCACCGGCAATCCGAGCGTGGCGAACGAGATGCCGGTGCGGATCGCGCACTGGACCGGCGAGCTCGTGGAGCGGCTGTACAACGTCCTGTGCAAGCCGGTGCGCGACGTGAGCGACGCCGTCGAGGGCGTCATGGTGACGGCCTTCGAGGTGACCGAGCAGATCGGCGCGCGGAAGAAGGCCGAGCGCCTCGCGCTCGAGCTCCAGCAGAGCGTGGCCCAGCGCCTGCGCGCCGAGCAGGCGCTCCGGCTCAACGAGGAGCGCTTCCGCAAGGCGCTCCGGGGGTCGCCGGTCATGGTGTTCAACCAGGATCGGGAGCTCCGCTACACGTGGATGCACAACGGCTTCGGCAAGTCCGAGCGCGAGGTGCTCGGCAAGACCGACGCGGAGGTGCTGGAGGATCCCGAGGCGGCGCGATCGCTCGACCGGATCAAGCGCGAGGTGCTCTCCAGCGGGGTCGGCCAGCGCCGCGAGATCGCGCTGCACGTCGGCGGGCGCACGCAGTACCTCGACATCTCGATCGAGCCGCTGACCGACGACGCGTGCGAGATCATCGGCATCACCTGCACGGCGACGGACATCACGGAGCGGAAGTCGATCGAGCAGGCGCTCCGGGCGAGCGAGGCGCGGTTCCGCACCGTGCAGGAGG
Organism: Sorangium sp. So ce1335; assembly: GCF_051521615.1. Lineage (NCBI taxonomy): Bacteria > Pseudomonadati > Myxococcota > Polyangiales > Polyangiaceae > Sorangium > Sorangium sp. So ce1335. The sequence continues at coordinate 12,394,500 of NZ_CP150363.1, read as the reverse complement.
CGTCGCCGGACGGGTTCATGATCCTGCGCAGCGTGCGCGACGCGTCGGGGGCGATCTCCGATTTCGAGTGGGTCTACGTCAACCCGGCGACCGGGCCGATCGTGGGCGGCCGGGGCAAGGATCTCGAGGGCAAGCGGCTGTCGGTGGAGATGCCGGGCAGCGCGCTCGCGAGCGGCTTCGACACGTACGCCCGCGTGGTGGAGACCGGGGAGGCCGCCCGGGTCGAGATCTTCTGCGCCCACGAGGGCGCCCCGCAGACGTTCCGGGCCATCGCGGTCGCGCTGGGCGACGGCGTGGGCATCTCGTTCCACGACATCACCGAGCAGAAGCGCACCGAGGCCGAGCGCACGCAGCTCCTCGATCAGGAGCAGCGGGCGCGCCTGCACGCCGAGCAGCTCAACCGGCTCAAGGACGAGTTCCTCGCGACGGTGTCGCACGAGCTCCGGACGCCGCTCCAGTCGATCCTCGGCTGGGCGCGGATCCTCCGCACGGGCGAGGTGGACACCGAGTCGCTCGAGCGGGGGCTCTCCACGATCGAGCGCAACGCGAAGGCGCAGTCGCAGCTCATCGAGGACATCCTCGACGCGTCGACGATCATCGCGGGCAAGCTGCAGCTCCGGACCGATCCGGTCGACGTGCGGCAGGTGCTCGCCACGGCGCTCGATCTGGTGCGACCGACGGCGCTGGCGAAGGGGGTCACGGTCCACGCGTGGGTCGTCGACGACGTGGGCATCTTCCTCGGCGACGCCGACAGGCTGCAGCAGATCGTGTGGAACCTGCTCACGAACGCGGTGAAGTTCACGCCGTCCGGGGGCCAGGTCCGGGTCGGGGCGCGGCGGGTCGACGCGATGCTCGAGGTCGAGGTCGAGGACAACGGCGAGGGCATCCCGAAGAGCTTCCTGCCGTTCCTGTTCGAGCGGTTCCGCCAGGCGGACGGCGGGGTGACGCGGGCGCACGGCGGGCTGGGGCTCGGCCTCGCGATCGTGCGGCACCTGGCCGAGGCGCAGGGCGGCACGGTGCACGCCGAGAGCGACGGGGAGGGCAAGGGCGCGCGCTTCCGGGTCCGGCTGCCTATCCGCGCCGAGGCGCACCCGGCGCTGCCGTCCCCGCAGCGCCGGGGCAGCGACGCGCCGGGGGGCGCGGCGCGCCGCGTGCTCGAGGGCATCCGCGTCCTCGTCGTCGACGACGAGACCGACGCCCGCGAGCTGCTCGGCATCATCTTCGTGCGCGCGGGCGCGACGGTGCGCGAGGCCGCCTCGGCCGGCGCGGCGCTCGAGGCGCTCCGCGGGGGCGAGTTCGACGTGCTGGTGAGCGACATCGGCATGCCGGGCGAGGACGGCTACGCGATGATGCGGCGGCTGCGCGCGCTCGGGGCCGAGGTGCCCGCGAGCGGCATCCCGGCGCTCGCGCTGACCGCGTACACGCGCGTGGAGGATCGCCGCCAGGCGATCGCCGCCGGCTTCCAGATGCACCTGGCGAAGCCCATCGAGCCGAACAGCCTTGTCACGGCGGTGGCGCACCTCGTCGGCCGCGCGGGCAACCGCGGAAGCTGGCCGTAGGACCCCGGCCGCGCCCGCGGGCCGCGCGTGCGCGACGTGTCGCGCCGGGGCGGCCAGGTGGACAAGGGTGCCCCCGGAGCCCACCCTTGCCGCCCCCGGCTCACTCGGCTCTTCCCGGCGCCAGCTGCCCGCGGTAACGTCGACGGTGCCGGAACGGGCTGTGGCCGGAGCGGAGCTCGTGGAGACCCGAGTGAGCCGCGGCCGGCTCCGGTGCGCAGCAGGCCGTATGCGGTGTCTCCGTCCCCGGAAACAAGTGAGCCGGCCTCCAGCTCCGTCGCCATCGCCCTGCGTAGCGTGCAGCGTAGCTCTCGTGTGCTATCGACGGGCCAGCGTTTGCCCCTGAGCGAGGACGAGGATGGACGGTAAAATCCTGAATATTATCCTGGTCGAGGACGACACCGTCGACGTGATGAACGTCCGGAGGGCGTTCGAGAGGGGCAAGATCACGAACCCGCTCTGGGTGGCTGGCGACGGCGTCGAGGGCCTCGATCTGCTGCGCGGCACCCAGGTGCCGCGGGACCGCCGTCTCGTCCTCCTCGACCTGAACATGCCCCGGATGAACGGCATCGAGTTCCTCCGCGAGCTCCGCTCCGACGCCTCGCTGCGGGCGACGCCCGTCGTCGTGCTGACGACGTCGAACGACGATCGCGACAAGGTCGACGCGTACGACCTGAACGTCGCGGGCTACCTGCTCAAGCCGGTCACTTTCCTGAGCTTCGTCGAGCTGATGACGGCACTGAACCGGTACTGGACGCTCGTGGAGATGCCTTGAGCCATAGGTCGGTTCGTCTCCTGGTCGTCGACGACGACACGGTCGACCGGATCGCGATCCTGCGAGCGCTGCGGAGCGGCCGCGTCGACGCCGAGATCAGGGAGGCCGATTCGGTCGATTCTGCGCTCGCGGTGCTGTACGAGCAGCAGATCGACTGCGTGCTGCTCGATTTTTACCTGCCCGGGGGCGACGGGCTCGCGGTGATCGAGGCGGCGCGCAAGGCGAAGCTCACGGCGCCGTTCATCATGCTGACCGGTCAGGGGGACGAGTCGCTGGCCGTCGATCTGATGAAGCGGGGCGCGGCCGACTACGTGCCGAAGAACCTGCTGACGCCGGAGCGGCTCGTGCAGAGCCTGCGCTACGTGCTCCGGCTGAACGAGGCGGAGCGCCGCGAGGACGAGGCGCGCCGGGCGCTCGCGCGCCACGCGAACCAGCTCGCGCAGCTCACGGAGGCGACGCTGCGCATCCACAGGTCGCTGTCGCTGAACGAGCTGATCCAGCGCACAACGGACGAGGCGCGCGCGCTGCTCGACGCGAACGTCGCGGTCGCGCGGCTGGCCGCGCGGGGCGTGACGCAGCGGTCGCTGACGGGCATCTCACTCTCGGAGGAGTACGCCGCGCGGGAGGACCGCGAGGCGCTGCGCGAGATCGCGCTCGGCCTGATCGAGCGGAGGAGCACGAGCGTCCGGCTGACGGACGAGGAGATCGCGAGCGATCCCACGTGCGCCGACGTGCTCTCGCGCGCGCCGGCGGAGCTCCACCCGCGCTCGCTGCTCGCGGCGCCGCTGCGCGGGCGGGACGGCCAGTGCATCGGCAGCATCCAGCTCCTCGATCGGCGCGACGGCCCGTTCGTTGAGAGCGACGAGGTGCTGCTCACGCAGCTCGCGCAGTCGGCGTCGGTCGCCCTCGAGAACGCGCGGCTGTACAACGAGGCGCAGGCCGCGACGCGCGCCCGGGACGATCTTCTGGCGATCGTGTCGCACGACCTCCGGAACCCGCTGAACACGATCGCGATCACGGCGTCGCTGCTGCGGAGCGATCTGCTCCAGCGTCAGGACGGCGAGGAGGACGACGCCGTGCAGCTCGTCGACCGGATGGACCGCGGGATCCAGCGCATGACGCGGCTGATCGAGGATCTGCTCGACGCCTCGCGCATCGAGGCGGGGCGGCTCGTCGTGTCGCCGCGGGTGGAGCGGGGCGGTGCGCTCGTCCGCGAGGCGCTCGAGGCGGCGGCGTCGCTCGCGGAGGCGAAGGGCTGCCGGGTGACGCAGGGGCCGATGGACGCGGGGCTGGAGGTCCTCGCCGATCGGGATCGCGTGCTGCAGGTCTTCTCGAACCTGCTCGGCAACGCGCTGAAGTTCACGCCGAAGGGCGGGGTCGTCAGCGTGTCGCTCTGCCGGGTGGCCGATCAGGCGCGCTTCTCGGTGGCGGACACGGGCCCGGGCATCCCGCCCGAGCATCAGCCGCACCTGTTCGATCGCTACTGGAAGGCCTCGCAGGAGTCGCGCACCGGCGCAGGGCTCGGCCTGTACATCGCGCGCGGCATCGTCGAGGCGCACCACGGGACCGTCGCGGTCGAGAGCACCCCGGGGCGAGGGACGACGATCCACTTCTCGCTGCCGCTGGCGAGCTGACCGCGCGGCGCCCGGGGGCGGGCGCGGGGGAGCGGGCTGCGGGGCGGCGGCGGGCGCGGGACGAGGGCGGTGGGCGGGCGCGCGTCGCGCGAACTTACTGCAGACAGCGCCGCAGAGGATCGAACCGCCAAGGCGCCAAGAACGCCAGATGATTGAGATTTCTTGGCGTCCTTGGCGCCTTGGCGGTTCCCGAAATACCGCGCATTCGGCCGAAGTACCGCACGACCGCGCGCGACGCCGGCGGCGGCTCGTGACGCGTGACGCGCGGGCGCGCGTGAAGGAAGGGACAGGCCGGCTGGACCCGGGCCAGAGGAGGCAGCTCGTCAGACGAGCGCCGGTGCAGCGCTACGAGCGCGGCGCGTGTTCAACGCAGCGTGCGCGCGACGAACGCTTACGCCCAGAGCCGCTCGTCAAGAGCTCGCAGGTCCGAGATGGACCGCGAGATAGAGTCAGCGGCTGCGGAGACTTGATGCGTGGCGAGAGGAGCGAGGGGGGTTCCCTGTCTCGCTCATGGGTTGTTCAGAATCTCGATCGATTCAGAAGTCAGTGCGAAGGGGGGGACTTGAACCCCCACGGTGTTACCCGCTAGCACCTCAAGCTAGTGCGTCTGCCAATTCCGCCACCTTCGCGAGCGCGTTTGTGGGACGGAACCTACCCAGCCGGCCAGGGAAGTCAAGCTAATCCTCTCGATCTCGTGACACGACGTCGTCGCCGCACGCGTCCGCACGCGCCGCGAACGGCGCGCGCCGCGGCGAATCACGGCCGGGGCTGACCGCCCGCCGGTTCCGCCGGTCCCGCCTGTCACCGCGCGGCGCGGACGCCCGCGTCGGCGCCGCACCTCGCCCCTCCTCCCGCTCATCGCGAATGCCGCCCTTCGCGCGCGCCCGCGCGTCGCCTCAGCGGACGAGCGCCTCGACGATCTCGCGGATCTCGAACGGCTTGCGCACCCAGGACACGCCGCTGTTGGCCGGGAGCGGCGCGGCGCCGGCGCTGCCGGACATCACCACGAGCCGCACGTCAGGGTTGGCGCTGCGCACGGCAGAGACGGTGCCGAGGACGTCCTGCTCGATCGGCGAGATGTCGAGCAGCGCAGCCTGGAACGGCCCGGAGGCGAGCGCCCCCGGGAGCTCCACCGCGCTCTGCACGCTGACGATGCTCGCGCCGCGCGCCGTCAGCGCGGTGTCGAGCAGATCCACCACCGCGTCGTCGTCCTCGACAACAAGGATCCGGATGCCGTCGAGGACCGCCCCGGAGACCGGCGACGTCATGCTGCGCGGCACCGGCGGCTCGTCGTCGACCTCCGCGGCGGACGACGCGCTGTCGCCCCGCGCAGCGCCCTCGATGGGCCAGCGCAGCTCGAAGCGGGCGCCCTCGTCGGACGGGACGAGCGCGAGAGCGCCGCCCGCCTCGCTGGCCAGCGCGGCGGAGTGGCGGAGGCCGATACCCGCGCCGCCAGGGCGCGTCGAGACGCCGGAGCTCAACAGCGTCGCGCGGCGCGACGGCGGGACGCCGGGCCCCTGATCGGCCACGCCGACGATCACCGAGGCGCCGTCGAGCCTCGCGTCCACGCGCACCGCAGAGCCGCGCGGCGAGAGCGCCACGGCGTTGAGCAGCAGGTTCGTCAGGATCTGCACCACCGCGGCGCCGTTGCGCACGGAGGTGCGCGCGACAGCAGGATCGAGCGCGGCGCGGAGCGCGATCGCCGAGCGGCGCGCCTCGGGGATGAGCCCGGTCACGGCGTCGTCGATGACGTCGCCGAGCGAGCGCGCCGGCTCCCCCATCGGCCTCGACGCGACCTCGCCGTCCTCGGTCGGACGCCCCTCCGCGTCGGCGCCGATCGCCCGCCGGATCAGGCGGCGCGCGTCCCGCGCGCGCGACGCGGCGACGCCGAGCGCGCGGCTCAGCTCGGGGCCTTGCTCGCCCTGCGCCCGCTCGATGCAGCCCACGATGACCGTGAGCGCATTGGAGACCTCGTGAAGCGCGACAGCGAGCTCCTGCGCCGACGGGAGCGAGGTCTCGCCCGCACGCCCCTCCTCGGGGCGCTGCCCAGGCTCGGCTCGCAGAGGAGGCGCGCGCGTCAGGCCATCCTCTGTTGAAGGCTCCGATGTCCCACCGCGCGTCGGCTGCGCCACGGGCGCTAGCCTATCTCGCTCCGCGCTGGGCTGGTACCGCCCTTTTTCGCTCCGACTTCACCTGGACGTCGACGGGGGGAGCGGCAGGACGTAGGAGCCGTCGGGCGCCGACCGGGTCTCGCCGATCTGGATGACCCGCGAGGCCGCCTCCTGCGCTGCGTCGCTCGGGACCGGGAGCCAGGCCACGACCGTGGCGTCGCCGAGCGGGGCGCCCGACGCGTCGCGGACGACGCCCTGGAGCACGGCCGGGTACGGCATGGTGAGCTCGAGCTCGGTGACCGCGGCGCCGTCCGCGGAGACCGCGAGGCGCGGCCTCACGAGCCACGGGTAGGTCGAGCCCGGCGTCGGCCGGACCGAGAAGTCGAACTCCCCCGGGTCGGCGCCGAGGGAGAACGCGCCGTTGCGCAGGACCCCGGACGCCTGCCGGGGGAGCAGCGGCTCGGTGCTGAGCACCTTGCCGAGGTAGGTCTTGACCTCGCCGGGCGACGGGACCGCGAACACGCCCGCGCCGTCCATCAGCTCGCCCGCGGGCCCCTGGACACGGCCGCGCAGCGTCCCGGCCTCCGGGATGTCGACCGACTGGCCGCAGTAACAGTCCTCGCCGGCGGGGAACTTGAGCGACCGCATGGCCGTGGCCTTCGTGGTGTCGTTGATCGGCTGCGCGAAGATGACGTACTCGCCCGGCGGGAGGTCGGCCCGGAACAGCCCCTCCGCGTCCGTCTCGGTGTCCAGCTTGTAGGCGGCGTTCGGCGCCCGCTCGATGTCCGCGCTCTGGATGCGGACGGCGGAGAGCACCGGGTTGCCCTTCGCGTCGACCGTCTGGCCTTCCACCCGGCGCGCCACGGCGTCGAGCTGAAGCAGCGAGAGATCCAGGTTCCCCGTGGACCCCTGGAGCGCGATCGAGGCGAGCTCCCAGTAGACGGTCGGCCGCGGCACTCCATCCCTCGGACGCAGCCGGACGAGCGGGCTATTTCCCTTGCCGTCCCAGTGGAACTTCACGCTGAAGCCGACCTGCGTCGCCGTCCCCGGCTGGCCGGGATCGCGCTGCTCGAGGAGATCGACCTGGGAGATGACGCTGCCGGTGATCGGGTCGACGAGGTCGAGCCTCCAGCCGTCGACGCGCATGCCCCCCGGCACCTGCAGGCTGCCCTGCAGCACGGCAGGCGCCTCGGCGTTGACGCCGAGCTTCCACACCTCGGGGATCGACTGGCTCGGCAGGAAGATCGGCGGGGGGATGTCGTCGGTGCACTCGCTGTGCGCCTGCGGAACCAGGTAGATGTGGTAGTCGCCGGTGGGGACCGCGATCTGGAACGTCTGGCCGTCGGCGCCGTCCGGCTGCGAGAACGTCGAGTAGCTCTGCGCGGGCAGCCCCACGACGGGCGCGACGCGCCGGAGCTCGACCCGCACAGGGAATTGCCCGCCGGCGAGGCGACCGCAGTAGGAGCCGCCCATGCGCAGCGTGGCCTGCACGCGCGCGGGCGCGGGGATGTCGAGATCCAGGGACCGCACCTGCCCGCCGGCGTCGTGCGGCGAGAAGCTGCCGCCCGCGTCGACGTCGAGGAGGTGGGAGACCTCCGCGCCGAGCTCCTGCGAGGGGCGCGGCCGGACTTCGAGGATGAGCCCATCGAGCTGCGCGCTTGTCGAGACGCACGCGCGCTGCCCGCCGACCTCCGCGCACGCCGCGCCCGCGCCGCAGTCGGCCGAGCTGCCGCAGGCGTTCGTGGGGCCGGCCTCGCTCGTCGAGAGGGGGATGCTGCAGGCCATCGCTCCCGGCAGGCAGGCGAGCAGCGCCGCACGCAGGATCCGACGAGACGAGGAACGCAACGCGCGGTGCCCGAACGGGTCCGCACCCGAGCAGGCGCAGGAAAAAATCACGGTACGAAGAGAAGGCGATGTTCGTGCCAACCAGCCGCTGGTGTTCCGGGCAGCGCGCGGCGTGCGTCCTGTCGGCAGCGCGGTCCGCAGGGCGCGGCACGGCTGTGACAGCGGTGTCGCGTCGAGCTCGGAGCGCCGATGCGGCCAGGCCGCAACCGCCGCGCCAGGGCGGCGCCTGGGCGCGCATGCAGCGGCTTCGGGTAGGACGGGGTGCGACATGCTCGCCGGCGCCGCAGGGCGCGCCGCGACCGACGTCGGGGCGGCCGCGGCGTCGGCGCTCACGTGCCCGCGCGGAAGCGCGAGCTCCCCGCGTCGACACGCCGGAGCGAGGGCACCGTGCCGGGCTGCCATCGCGCTTCGGCGTACTCCATCCGCGTCGCGAGGCGTACGAGATCGGCGATCTCCGGGTGCGCCGCGCACGCGGCGGCGAGCCCCTCGGGCCTGGACAGCGGGACGGCGAGCTCCAGGCCGCGCTCCTTGATGGTCGCGCGCACCGCCGTGGCGACGCTGCCCGCGGCGAAGAGGCCCGCGCGGCGCATCGCGGTGCGGGTCGTCTTGATGGCGCCCTCGTAGGTCATCTTGCTGGCGCTGTCGCACATCTCGCGCAGGCGACGCTCGGCGCGCGGCGGGATGAGCTGCCAGAGGTTCTGCTCGAGCCGGACCACGGCGGGGTTGCCGCGGGTGCTGTGCGCGGTGGCCTCGAGCGGTCCGAACGCGGCGACGATGGCGGAGAGGAGCGTGCGGAGCTCGTCCTCGGTGCTCGTGTTCGCGAGGACGTGATCGGGCATGGCCCCGGCGAGGTGCGCGCCGAGCAGGTAACGCAGCTCGGGGGTGTCCTCGCGGACCTCGCCCCGCAGGAGCACGGCCGGCGGGTTCACCCGGACGACCTGGCCCTCCGGCGAGGACGGCGCCGGCGACGGGGCGCGCTGGTGGTAGAGCGCGGTGCGCAAGAGGCCCAGGTGACCGGCCACGACGCCGTAGATCTCCCCGAGGATCGTGGGCGAGGTCGGCTGGACCCGCTCGGAGGCGACGAGCCCGGCCTGGCCTGCGTCGCGGCGATAGAGGCCGGTCTCCCAGACGATCGCGAGCGCCTCGTTGACCGGAGACTCGAGGTCGCGGAAGAGCAGGGCGCTCACGAGCTCCGGCGCGTCGCGCTGCGCCGCGAGGAGCGGGGGCGCGATGAAGCCCTCGCCGCGATGATCGGACGCCTCGTCGCCCTCGAAGGCGCGCAGCACGTGCTCGATGGCGCGGGCATACGTCATGTTCTTGTCGGCGATCGCGGCCGCCTGGAGGCGCTCGAGGGTGCCCCGGTCGCCGAGCCGCAGGTGGGCCTGCATCCGGCGGACCGCCAGCGCCTCACGGGAGCGATCGTCGCGCGGGGCGAAGCTCTTCATGAGCCGCTCGCCAGCCTCGTACGAGCCCGCGGCGAGCTCGCGGAAGAGCGCGGCCTCCTCGAAGCTCTCGGCCGCGGACGGCGACCACGAGGTGAGGAGCCGCGTCGCCGAGGAGGGCGGCTGGATCGACGTCGGCGCAGAGACCGGCGCCGCGGCGAGCGGCGCGCCCGCAGCGGCGCGGCCCGACGGCGCGCCGCCGCGCACGGCGCTGCCCTCCGCGGCGCCCTGCGCCGCGCCGGCGGCGGGCGCCCGCGCGGGCGCGGCGGCCCCCGGACCATCGAGCAGGTCGTCGTCGGAGAGCGCAGGCGGCGGGGCCTGGGAAGCATCGGCGGCGATCAGCGACTCGTCGAGCGGATCGTTGAGCTCGACAAGATCGAGGTGCGGACCGCCGGAGGCCGGCGCGCTGCCGCTCGCCGGCGCGCGGGCGCTCGCGGGCCCGCTGCTCGCCGGCGCGCGGGTGCTCGCGGGCCCGCTGCTCGCCGGCGCGCGGGTGCTCGCGGGCCCGCTGCTCGCCGGCGCGCGGGCGCTCGCGGGCGCGCGGGTGCTCGCGGGCGCGGCGCCGCCCACCGCCGAGGGGGCGCTGGGCGATGCCTCGGGTGCCGCCAGGACCGGCTCCGCGGCGGCGCCCCGGACCTGGGCGTGGAGCACCTCCTCGGGCGGCAAGGTCGCTCGCTCGCTGGCGAGCTCGGCGTTCAGCTCGGCGATCTTCAGGCCCAGCGAGCGATCCGAGCCCGCGAGCACCGTGGCCTGGGCGAGGATCTGCGCCGCGCGATCCGGATCGGTCGACGCGTGCAGACGCGCGAGCTGCATCAGCGCGCGCGCGCGGTCGATCCCCGAGCTCTGCGCGACGAGCTCCTCGAGCGCCCTCCGGGCGGCCTCGGGCTCGCCGCGGGCCGCCGTGAGCTCGAGCTGGCGGCGCAGCGCGAGCGCGCGCGTCTCCGGCTCCGCCGCGGCCTCCTCGAGCAGGCGCGCGGCCGCCTCGAGGTCGCCGGCGTTCTGCGCGGTCTCCGCGGCGGCGAGCGCGACCCGCCCGCGGGCGCGCATGCCCTGGAGATCGCCGCCGAGCGCGCGCTCGAACAGCGGGAGCGCGGCCGAGAAATTCCGCTTCAGCGCCAGGCGCTCCGCCATGCCGAGCGCGACCAGCGTGCTCGGGCCGACCTCGGCGTGGCGCCGCGTGAGCTCGCGCATGCCCGCGCCGTGGCCCTGGATGACGTCGAGCGTCTCGGCGAGCAGGAACGCGTGCAGATCGACGTGCGCCGGGCGCAGGCGCGGCGCGATGCGGCCGAGCTCCTCCACGGCGGCCTGCGCGTCGCGCGGCGTCCCGGTGCCGCGCAGGCGATACTCGATGCGGCGCGCCTCGAGGACGGCGTCGGGGGACTCCGGGGCGAGCTTCACGGCGCGGCGGGCGCGCTCGAGGGCCGTGACGTCGTCGCCGAGCATCGAGGTGGCGCGCGCCGCCTCGACGAGGAGCTGCGCGCGCCGATCGGGGGCGTCGCGCGACGCGCTGGCGAGCTGATCGAGCGCCGCGGCGAGCGCGTGGCCGTCGCCCTCGCGGCGGGCGATCTCCACACGCAGCTCGATCACGGCCTCGCGCGGGGCGATGCGCGCGACGCTCTCCAGCGTGTCCTTCGCGGACTCGACGTCCCCGCCGGCGAGGTAGCTGCTGCACGCGCGGAGGTTGTACTCGGCGCGCTCGTCGGTGGTCGTCGCGAGGTCGCCGAGCCGGCACCAGAGCGGGGCCGCGCGGAGCGGGGTCCCGAGGCGCTCGTGGATGTCGGCGAGGAACCGCAGCGCGCTCACGTCGTCCGGCGACGCCTCGAGCAGGGCCTCCAGCTCGGCGCACGCCTCGTCGAGCAGGCCGAGGCGCTGCTCGAGCAGGGCGGCGCGCCGGAGCCGCAGCGCGCGCCGCGTGTCCGGCAGCGGCGCGGCCTCGATGCGGCGCGCGAGGAGGGCGGCCACCGCGGCGTGATCGCCGCGGTCGCTCGCGTCCTGCTCGACGACCTCGAGGGCGTAGAGGTCGGCGGGGTCGAGCCGCGCGATCGCCTCGTAGAACGCCACGGCGGCGCCACGATCGCCGAGCTCCTGCGCGAGCGGCGCGAGCTCGCGCAGCACGAGCAGCCGCTCCGCGTCGCCGGCGGAGGCGTCCTGGAGGCGCGTGAGCACGTCGAAGAGCAGCCGGCGGTCGTCGGCGCGCCGGGCGAGCCGGATGAGCTCGTCGAGGTGCGCCTTGTCGAACGGGGTCTTCTGCGCGGCGTCGAGGAGGAGCTCCAGCGCGCCGTGGAGATCGCCGCCGGCCGCGAGGAGGCCCGCGAGCTCGCGCGTGAGCTCGAGCCGGACCGCCCCAGGCAGGTCCACGCGCGCGAGCTCGGCCTGCACGAGCGCCTCGAGGTCGCCGCTGCGCCCCTCGGCCAGGTACAGCCGCCGCAGGCGGGTGACGATCTCGGTGCGCGCGTCTGCCTGGAGCTGTCCGCCGGCGAGCGCCCGCTCCAGGGCGACCGTGGCCTCGGCGCGCTGGCCCTCGCGCTCGTGCTTGTCGGCGAGGTGGAGCAGCGCCTCGAGGCGCCGCGCCACCGGCAGGGCGTCGTCCAGCGACCGCTTCAGCGCCTCGTCGCCGCTCGACTCGACCGCGGCCTCCGCCTCGTAGGCGAGCGCGTCGTCCTCGGGCGCGCGGCGCGCCGCCTCGACCAGGAGCGCCGCCGCGACAGGCGGCACGTTGAGCGCGCCCGCGAGCTTGCTCGCCCAGCGGAGCAGGCCGGGGCCGACGCTCGAGTGCGGCCTCATGGCGGCGGCGTACACCGCCGCGACGAGGTGCGACGCCGGCTCGGTCTGGCGCGCGAGCTCGCCCACGACGTCGAGGAGCGTCAGGAACTCGTCCACGTCGCCGTCGGCGAGCATCGCGCGCTCGATCGCGGCGAGGGCGAGCGCGGGCGCGTCGAGGACCTCGACGGCGATGCGCGCCATCGCGAGCCCCGCGCGAGCCCCCTCGGGGCCCTCGAGCTTGGCGATGCTGGCCTTGACCGCGCGGTCGAAGCGGATGGCCTCGACCTCGGGCTGCCCGGTGTGCGCGACGAGATCGCGGATGGCCGCGCCGACGTCCTCGACGATCGCCGGATCCGGGCGCACGACCATCGCGCGGAGCAGGATGTCGAGGCGCAGCCGGAGGCCCTCCTCGGTGCGGCCGGTGAGGGCCGCGGCGCGCTTCAGCCACGCGTTGCGCGACGCCGGGTCGGCCGCCGCCGCCACCCGCTCGAGGGCGCGCACGGCCTCGGACGGCTCGTCGACGTGCTCGGCGAGCCGCGCGAGCAGCACGTACGACGTGCCCTCGGTGGGCACCGCCTCGAAGCTGGCCACCGCGTGCGCGAGCGCGAGGTCGAACGCGCCGCGCCGCTCCAGCTGCCGCGCCGCGCGGTAGTGGGCGGCGCGGCGGCCATAGCAGCCCAGGGCCGCGTCGGCGAGCAGCCGGTAGGTCTTGTCGAGGACGGCGACGCCGCCGTCGGCGTCCGCCGATTTCTCGACGAGCGCGACGGCGTCGGCGCGCAGGGGATCGAGCTCGATCGCGCTCGCCGCCGCGGCGAGCGCCCGCTCGGGCAGGCCGTGCTCGTGCGCGAGGTTCGCGGCCTCGATCAGCAGGCTGGCGCGCCGCCTGCGCTCGGGGCCGACGTCGCCCGACCACCTGCCCTCCTCCCCGGCGGGCGGCGCCTCGACTCCGCCCCGCACCTCGGCGGCGCGGGCGACGAGCGCCTCGATGGCCGCCTCGACGCCGGCGAACTCGCACATGTCCCGCGCGTAGCGCTCGATCCCGCCGCTCGGCGCGACCTCGCTCGCCCGGAAGAGGGCCCGCTCGGCGCCGCGATGGTCCTCGGCGAGGTCCCAGAGCAGGCTGCCGAGCTCGCGCCACGCGGCCGCCGCCTCCTCCGCCGCGTCGCCGCCGTGCGCGGTGAGCGCCCTCGCCTTCGCCTCGGCCAGCGCGATCGCGCCGTCGGAGCCGAGCCCCTTCGCGTCGAGGAGCCACGCGTCGAGGCGATGGACGCGCGCGAGGACCTCCTGCGGGTCGGCCCCGGCCGCGGCGGCGCGCGCGAGCTCCCGCGCCGCCCCGTCGGGGTCGCTGCCGTCGAGGCGGCAGTCGGCGAGCATGAGCATGAGCTCGACGGCGTGCGCCGCGGTGATCTCGACGGCCAGCCACCGCTCCAGCACGGTCACCGCGAGGTGAGGATCGCCGGCGCGGCGCGCGAGCTCGAGGAGCCGCTCGCGCAGGAGCGCGTTCTGCGGGCCGAAGACGTCGAGCGAGCGCCTCGCGAGGGCCGTGCCGCGCTCGGGGTCGAGGTCGTAGAGCGCGTGCAGGGCGCTCGCGAGCGCGGCCGCCATCTCGCCGAGCGGCTTGGGCTGCGCCAGGATCCACGCGAGCGCGTCCGAGAGCCGGGCGGCGTCGCCCGCGGCCGCGGCGCGGCGGATGAGCTCCGCGGTCGCCTGAGGGGACCCGGGCCGCAGCGCGAGCCAGCGCTGCGTCCACGCGAGCGCGAGCGGCAGCTCGCCGAGGAGCTCGAGCGCCCTCGCGAGGCCGTCGCAGAGCGCGCCGCGCGGGAACACCGTCGTGATGGAGCGCTCGATCGCCGCGGCGACCGCCCGGTCCACCTCGAACGGCGGCGCCTCGCCCGCCCCGGCGGCGGCGGCGAGATCGGCCGTGAGGGTCGAGGCGAGCGTGGCCACGGCGCGGGTGCATGACGGATCGGCCTCGCAAGCGAGCACAGCGATATCGCGCGCGAGCGCCGCCTCGCCGACCCGCTCGTAGAGCGCCGCGGCGAGCGAGAGCAGCACCGCGCGCAGCGCCGGCCAGACCGGCGCCGCGAGCTGGACGATCGCGTCGGCGCGCTCCCGCGGGCGCCCCGTCCGCGTGGCCAGCACGAGCGCGACGCTGGCGGCGCCGCGGTGCCCCGGCGCGTCGCTGAGCAGCGGCAGCACCTCGTCGAGGGCGCGGGCGTCCTGGCCCTGCCGCCGGGCGATCGCCGACAAGAGGAGCCGGACGCGCGCGAGCTCGACCCGCGTCAAGGACGACGCGCGGATCGCCTCGGATCTCGCGGAGCGCGCGGCCTCGCCCTCCGCGGACGCCGGCCGCGTCGCCTCGGCCAGCCGCGCGCGGAGCAGGGCGTCGAACGCGGCGCCTCCCCCGGTCCGGCGGCTCAGCCGATCGAGCGCCAAGAGGCAGCCGCGGTCGGTCGGCAGCGCCCGCGAGAGCCCCACGAGCGCCTCCTCGTAGGCGGCGCGCGCGGCGGGGCGGCCCCGGTAGATCACGACGAGCCGGCGGAGCGCGTCGATCCGCGCCTCCGCAGTGTCCGCGCTGCGGAGCGCGCGCTGGGCCGCGGCGAGCGCCTCGTCCTGCGCCTTGAGCCGCTCCGCGATCCGCTGGAGACCCGCCGCGGAGCGCTCGGGGTCGCCGTCGACGCTCTTCAGCGCCTCGAACGCCCACTGCGCGAGCCCCGGATCGCCGATCTTCTCCTCGGCCAGGCGCGCGAGCTCCGAGAGCGCGTCGATCCGCCCCGCCGCGTCCTCCCTCGCCCTCGGATCCGAGCCCTCGCCGATGCGGATGAGGGCCTCGACGAGGGGCGCCATGTCGTGCAGGGTCGCCGCGTGCTCGCGCAGCGCGGAGCGCGCCGCCGCGTTGCCGCCGTCGCTCGCCGCGGCCTCGATCCAGGCCTCCACCGCGCGGTCGGGGCTCGCGAGCGGGCCGGCGAAGAGCCGCGCCAGCGCCGCGTACGCCTCCGCCCGCGGGGCCCCCTTCCGCTGCTCGGCGCGGATCTCGAGCCGCGCGGCCACGAGCTCGTGGAGCCCCGCCTGCTCGAGCACCTCGTCGATCTCGCGGGCGGCGTCGCCGTCGACCTCCGCGTCGAGCCCAGCGTCGAGCACGCACCCGACGGCGCGCGCCCAGTCGCCCTCGTTCGTCGCGCCCTGGAGCCGGTGACCGTGGACCTCCCTCGCGCGCTGCAGGAACGAGGCGCCCTCGGCCGCGCCGCTCTGCGCCCGCGCCGCGAGCGCGTCCGCGTGCGCGCGGAGCACCTCGTCGGCGGCGCCGTGCCTGCTCCGCACGAACAGCGCGGCGGCCATCGCCTTGGCGGCCAGGTCGTCGTGAGGGGCGATCTCGAAGGCGCGCAGGCGATCCTCGAAGGCCGCCTCCCGCTCCCGCGCCGCCTCGCGCCGCTTCGCGGCCTCGAGGTACGCCTTCGCCGCGACCTCCGGGAGCACCTGGTCCGACGCCCAGGCGGAGATCGTGCCGAGCAGCTCGCTCGCCATCGCGTCGTCCGGGGCGAGCTCGCTGGCCTCCTCGAGGGCGTCGACCGCGCCATCGACGTCGCTCGCGCGCGCGAGGAGCACGGCGATCTTCACGAGCAGCCGCGCCGTCGCGCCGGGCGGCTGCGCGTCGTCGCGCAGGCCGCGCAGCGCCGCCGCGGCCAGGGCCGGCTCGCCCAGCCCCGCCAGCCAGCCGGCCAGCTCGCTCCTCGTCGCGGGATCGTCGCCCAGCGAGAGCGCGCGGCGCGCCAGCGCCGCGGCCGTGTCGACCTCGACGCCGCGCGCGGCGAGGATCCTCGCGAGGGCGAGGGCCGCCTCGCGCTCGCCTTGCGCGTCGCCGGCGGCGCGGCGCTCGTCCACGCGCGCGCGCCAGTAGGCCTCTTCAGCCCGCGGGCCGCGGTGGCGCGACACCGGCGCGACCGCCCGGCTCCCTCCGATGAGGAGCTGCCCCGCAGAGGCGGGCCCCGCAGGCTCCATCAGCTCCAGCGACTGCGGCGCCCTCCGCACACCCGACGCTGATGCTGCCCGATCCGGAGGTGAAGAGCTCATTTCGGCGACCCGCTTCGGGTATGCTGATGCCGCTCAGCCTACCAGAACGACCGAGGTACAAGGCCAAACTTCCGGTGCGATTCTCGCGCTTACCGGAGCGTCACCGCGAACGGTAACACCGTGAGCGCCCGCTCTCCGGCCAGAAGAGGCGCCATCGACGCGGCGAACGTCCCGAGCTCCGGCGCGACGCCGAGCCACTCGGGCAGGAGGGCGCCCGCCATCGCTTCCCGCGCGCGCGCCTTGAGCGCGGCGCGGTCGGGGGTACGCGCGTCGCCGCTCTCGGCGGTTTCGTCGCCGGCGGCCAGGAGCTCGAGCAGCCCTCCATCGTCCTGCTCGACCTCGACGGGCGCGTCCTCGGGCAGGCTCGCCAGCTCGCGCGCGAGCGCGATCGCCCGCTCCAGCCCGCCGAGCTCATCGACGAGCGAGCGCCCGTGGGCCTCGGCGCCGCCGAAGATCCTCCCCTCGGCCGAGGGCGCGACCGTCTCCAGCGGGAGATTCCGCCCCTCGGTGATGCGCTTCAGGAACAGATCGTAAACCGCCTCCATGGAGGCGAGCACGCGGGCGCGGGTGGGCTCGTCCCAGGGCGTGAGCGCCGACATGTACGCGGCGCGCGCCGCGCGCTCCGGATCCGGGTTGGCCGCGACCGTCTCCGCGTTGATCCCGATGTCCGCGAGCGCCTTCCCCACGGCGAACTTGCCGCCCACGACGCCGATCGAGCCGATGACGCTCGTCGGCTCGGCGACGATCTTGGTGCCGGCGCAGGCGAGGTAGTAGCCGCCGCTCGCGGCCATCCCGCCGATCGAGACGACGAGCGGCTTCTCCTTCCGCAGCCGCATCAGCTTCTGCCAGAGCAGATCCGACGCCAGCGCGGATCCGCCGGGCGAGTCGATCCGGAGCACGACCGCCTTCGTGCTCGCGTCCTCGGTGAGGCGCGCGATCACCCGCCCGAGCTCGCGCTCGCCGATCCCGTCCGACGACCCGAGCGGCACCCCGCTCGCGGTCATGGTGATGCCGCCGATCGCCGGGACCACCGTCACGTGCGGCGTGCCCAGCGAGCTCGCCCCGGCGACCGAGCGGAACACGTCCACGAGGCTCCTCGAGAGGCTCGGGTCGCGTCCGGCGCCGCCGAAGCGCGGCACCGAGCGCTCGGTGCCGGCGAGCTTCTTCGCGTCCTCGAGCGCGGCCTCCACGTCGCCGAGCTCGTCCACGAGCCCCCTGGCCTTCGCCGCCTCCGGAGCGAACGGGCCGTCCTCGAGGGCCTCGCGGAGCTCCTGCTTGCCGCGCCCCTCCACGATGGCCGACAGCCACGCTTCACGGAGCCCGCCCAGCGCGGCCTCGAGCGACTGACGCGCCTCGGGGCTCGCCCCTTCCCGCGTGAACGGCTCGCTCGCGCCCTTGAACTTCCCTACCTGGAGGAAATCGACGTCCACGTTGAGCTTGTCGAGCAGCCCCTTGGCGAACACGAGCTGCGCCGCGATCCCCACCGTGTCGACCTGCCCGGCCGGGCTCAGCCAGAGCTTGCTGCAGGCGACGGCCGCCAGCAGCATCGACGCGTTGTTGTACTCGTCCGCGTGGCACACGACCGGCCGCCCCGCCTCGCGGACGTCGCCCAGAATCCGGCCGATCTCGTGGGCCCGCGCGAACGGGATGCGCGCTGTCCCGAGCCGCACGAGGAAGCCCTTCGCGCTCTCGGCCTCGGAGAGCGACCCGAGCGAGCGCACGAGCTGCACGTGCGTCCTGCTGCTCGGCGGGCCGAAGATCGACGCCGACGCGCTCTCGGGGAGCCCGCGCGAGAGATCGATCTCGACGACCGCGGGCTCCTCGATCCCCCCGGCGGCGGGCGCCGGCAGCGACGCTGCCCGCTCTCTCCCGGTGCAGCCTGCCATCGACGCTGCCACCGCGAGGACGCCGACGCCGGCCCACCCGCTTCGTCGCGTTCGGCGCTCACTCATGCTTTATCCCGGGCAGGTCGGAGGTATCGATCTCCGGTTGCGGCGCGGTCGCGCCCGGCGGCACGTGGACGCCGGGGAGGTCGCTCGTGTCGATGGGGCTGCCGCCCGGGGCGACGTAGTCGTCGGGCACGCGGCCGTCGTCCGGCGCCGGCGCGCGGCGGGGGCGAACGGACGCGGCCGGCGCGGCCGAGGGGCTCGGGTCGGGGGCGCCGGCCGCAGGGCCCTCGCCACGCGCGCTCGAGGCCGGCGCGGCGCCGCCGTCCGGCTTGCTTGGCGCCTTCTCGAGGCGATCGATGAAGGCCCGGAGCGGGTGCGCGAGCGGGTGCGGCCGGCTCATGGTGAGCAGGCGATCGTTCTCGGCGCGCGCGAGAGAGAGGTCGCCGGACCGCGCGAGCGCATAGACGAGGAGCGCCCGCGCCCGCCCGGGGATCTGCTCGCTGCTCGTCGCCGCCTGGAGCCGCGGGAGCACCGCGGCCCAGCTCGGGTGATCCTCGGCGAGATCGAGCGCGGCCAGCGTCAGGGCGTTCTCCGGCTGCGCGCTCTCGGCCGAGATCGTGCCGACGAGGCCCCGCGCGGCGGCGAGATCCCCCTGCATGCGGTGCAGATCGATCGCCGCGCGCTTCACCCCCGCGTCCTCCCGCGCGACGCGGCGCGCGTGCTCGATCGCCTTACCGGCGCGCTCGAGCGCGGTCTTCAGCTCGTGCCGCATCGCCTCCAGATCCGGGTCCTCCGGGGCGAGGAGCTGCAGCCGCAGCCACCGCATCTCCGCGTTCACCGTCTCGAGCTGGGCCAGCTCCGCGGCGACGCGCGGGTCGTCCTCGGCGAGCGCGCTCGCCTTGACGAGCTTGTCCCTCGCCGTCTCGATCTCCCCCTCCGCGAGGCTCCGCTTCGCCTCCTCGATCAGGGTCGGCACGCGATCGTCGCGCGTCACCGGCGGCGCCTGGACCGCTGGCTTCAGGTACTTCGGCCCGAGCGTCGCGGCGCTCACCACCGCGAGGCCGACGACGATGAGGCCGACGACCCACCGCGCGATCCCGGTCCTCCGCGTGGGCAGCGCGGTCATGCGCGTATCCCCGTCCGTGTCGTCGGCGTAGAAGGAACGGCCCTCGGGCTCCACCGGCGCGCTCTCGTGCGCCGGCGCCCCTGCGTGCCGCGCGGCGCGCTCCCCGCCGCGCCTCGCGATCGGGCCGTCCTCTCCCTGGCTGTCGCCCGCCGACGCCGCCGCAGGCTCTGCGCGCGGCGGCGGGACGCTGTTCGGGATCCGCAGCGGAACGGGCCCTGAGGCCCGCCCCTGAGAGTCGGCGCCCGCGTCCCCGGGCCTCGAGCTGCCGTGGCGCGCCTCGGCGACCCCGGCGCCGCGCAGCGTCCGTGGCTCCGGCCGCCGCGCGGGGTGCCCGTCCGGCAGCGGCGGCGCCTCTTCCGGCGGCACCACGACCCCGGGCAGCGCGTTCGGCTTGAGCATCGCCCGCGCGGGGGCGCCGGCCTCATCGTAGACGGCGGGCATCGTCGCGCGGCGCGGCGAGGGCCGTTCCCTGCCCGACTGGATCTCCCGCACCTCCCGCACGATCGTCTCGGCGTCGTGGATGGACTCGGGGGCGACCTCCGCGCTGCCCTCGGCCCGCGGGAGCGGGATCGCGACCGAGCCGTCGGTCTGCGCCGGCGCTGGGCCGCCGAGCCCCTGGGGCGTCACCGATCTCGAACGGCTGGGCAGCGGCGAGGGCCCGCCGATGCCCAGCGCGGTCCCGGCCATGACCACGCTGCCCGGGCCCTTGAAGAACGGCTCCAGCTCCGCGATCGACCCGAGCCGCCGCGGCCTGGCGTTGCCGCGCGAGATCACGTCGTCGCGGGTGATCTGGCCCTGCGAGATCGCGGCCTGGAGCTCCCGGAGCATCCTGAACTCGAGCTCCCTGCCGCCGAGCGTGCGCACCACCCACTTCTCCGGGAGGGTGCCGTCGGTGCGGCGCACCTTGAACTGGTAGCCGCAGTTCGTGCACTTGACCGACGTGCCGCGCTCCGACACGAGCGCGTCGTCGAACTCGTACTCGGTGCTGCAACGCTCGCAGGTGACATCCATCTGCTCGACCGGTCCCCGTGTCCTCGCGAACGGCTGGCCCCCAGGCGTCCGCCTGCCGGGGTTCCCTCGTTCGGAGGTGGCCGCCCGGAACTCGGCGGAACGGTAGCACGGGTTCCCCTGCGCGCCCCAAGGCGTCGCGCCGCACCGCTCCATCGCTGTCGCGCGCCGCTCCATCGTCCCCGGTCGCCAGCGGGCCTTCCCCGGTCGCCGGCGAGCTTCCCGGTCGCCAGCGGGCCTTCCCCGGTCGCCGGCGAGCCTCCCGGTCGCCAGCGAGCCTTCCCAGGTCGCCGGCGAGCTTCCCGGTCGCCAGCGAGCCTTCCCCGGTCGCCGGCGAGCCTCCCAGTCGCCGGCGAGCCTTCCCCGGTCGCCGGCGAGCCTCCCCCGGTCGCCGGCGCCCCTTGGCCTGCCAGCGAAGCGGCCTCACGCGGCGGAGCCGCCTCACGAAGGCGCGTCGCCGCGTACCGACGCGCACGCGGGCCACATGCCGACGTGAACGCAGCTTCACGGCGGCCGCGCGCGCGGCCTGAATGCGCGGCGCCTTGCCGAGCTTGTGCAGGGCATGTCCCTTGCTACGCTCGTTCGGTCGCGACCGTCACGCGCGAGGGCGCCGCCCCTCGACGCCGGGCGGCCGAATGCCTTCGGGAGACGGTGAATGAAGCGACTTACTCTGCTGGGTCTCGCGAGCGTGCTGGCGCCCCTCCTCGCGGGTTGCCCGATCTACGATGACGCCGACAGCCACTTCTGTGATGCGGAGGACTGCGGACCCAGCATCTCCGACGGCTGCGAGGTGCCGGCCGACTGCGGGATCAACGAGACCTGTGGCGAGGACAACGCCTGCCACGTCGGCGACTGCACGACGTGGGGGTGTAGCGCCGGCTTCGAGTGCGTCGTCGCCGACGACCTCACCGCCTCCTGCGTCGCGAGCGGCTCCTCCGGGGAAGGCGGCAGCGGCGGAGCCGGCAGCGGCACCGTGTACTGCGGCAACCCGGACGACTGCGCCCAGGGCGAGACCTGCGCCCCGGACGGCACGTGTCAGCCCGGCAGCTGCGATGACGTCCTTCCGAGCGGCGAGCCCCTCGGCTGCATCCACGGGTATGTCTGCGAGGGTGACGGCGCCGACGCGACGTGCGTGCCGGCGACCCCGGCCGCGTGTGGCGCCGACGAGGACTGCGCCGGCATCGGCGAGGACTACCTCTGTGTGAGCGGCGTCTGCACCGCGCCTCAGGACCAGTGCCTCGACCAGACCCAGTGTCCGGTCGACGACAGGTGCGTCGAGGGCAAATGCACGCCGGCCTGCAGCGACGACGCGGACTGCCCCAGCAGCTACCGGTGCGACACCGACCTCGGCGTCTGCTCCCAGCCTGCGCAGCCCTGCGTGATCACCGACGACTGCGGCGGCCCCTCCGCCGTCTGCGTCGACGGCGCCTGCGTCCCGAGGAGCGACGGCGGCGACTGCCCCGAGGGCTACGCCTGGGTCGAGAACGGCTGCGTCCCGGAGCAGTCGAGCAACTTCGTGTGCGGCGAGGACGGGGTGCAGGACGTCTGCGCGCCGGGGTCGATCTGCCTCCATCACAGCTGCTACATCTCGTGCGAGCAGCCGAACCCGAACGCCTGCGACAGCCAGTCGCCCTCGCTCAGCGAGTGCAGGACCGTGACGACGTTCTCCGGCGTGCACCAGGTGTGCGGATCGAGCGAGAACCTCGGCGGCGAGTGTGATCCCGAGACGCCCTGCAGCGACGGCAGGGTCTGCATCGACGGCTTCTGCCGCTAGCGTCGCGGCGCCACCGCCGCGACCGAATCCCCCGGCAGCGCGCCTCCGGCCCTGCTCCCTCCCTGCGCAATACGCCCTTGGCATGCGCGCTGCCTCACGTCCCGCCGGTCCCTGTTCCAGCCACGTGAATCCACGCCGAGGGATGCGCGATGCTCGCGCCCCGCGCGCGATGGGAACCGACGGAGCCACAATGAAGGCAACCGATCTCGTCAATTACATGGCCGACATGTTCCCCTACAGGAGAAGGAGCTCACTCGACTGGATCGTTCCCGTCGCGGTCGGGCTCGGTCTCGGCATCGGCGTCGGCGTCCTGGTCGCGCCGACGTCGGGCGACGAGGCGCGCCGCCGGCTGCGCGACGGCGCGGGCCGGCTCCGCGAGCGCGCGGGTCGGATGCGCGACAGCGCGGAGAGGACCGCGGAGCGGGCCAAGGACCGCGCCCTCGGGGCAGCGCATCGGGCCCAGGATCAGATCCAGGAGAGCGTCAGCGGGACCGCCGGAGAGCGCTCGTTCGCCGACGACCTCGGCATCCGCTGAGCGAGATCCAAGGGGGGCGCGAAGGCGCCGCACCGTCCCAGCGCGGTGCGGCGCCTTCCATCATTTCCCGCATGGTTCCCGGGCGCGTTCCGGCGGCCGAGCGACATCTGCGCAGCCGGAGCGGCACAAGCGATGCTTTTCCGAGCGCGGCTGGATGGAACGCGACACCTCGCGAAGCGCGTCACAGGGGCCCTTGTCGATGATGTACTACCGGACGCTCACTGCATTCTTCCCGGGTCGCACGGAAGCCGCTGGCGCCCTTGGCCGCCTCCTCGCCCTGGGCGTCGCGGCCGAGGACATCAGCATGGTGCCCAAGCAGCACCCCCGTCTGGCCGAGATCGAGCTCACGATTCACAGCAAGGCGTCCGAAGGGGCCGCCCTGGGCGCCGTGATCGGAGGGCTCGTCGGGGGCACGGTCGCCGCGATCATGGCGGGAGGCGCGCTGATCATCCCGAGGCTCGATGCGTTCCTGGCGGGGCCCATCGTCGCGTGCCTCGCGGGCGCGGGCGCGGCCGGCGCGGCCGGCACCCTGCTCGGCGCCGTGCTCGGCGCCCGCCTGCCCGAGTACGAGGCGCGCTGCATCGACGAGGCCAGCGGCATGGGCGGCGGCGCGCTGCTGTCGGTCCGGTGCC
This sequence comes from Sorangium sp. So ce1335, assembly GCF_051521615.1. Classification (NCBI taxonomy): domain Bacteria; kingdom Pseudomonadati; phylum Myxococcota; order Polyangiales; family Polyangiaceae; genus Sorangium; species Sorangium sp. So ce1335. The sequence continues at coordinate 12,371,339 of NZ_CP150363.1, read as the reverse complement.
TGCCCGACGTGTCCCGCAGCGTCGAGGAGGTGCTGAGCGAGAGCGGCGGTCGCCGCATCCGCAAGACGTACAGCCGCAGGGCCTGAAGGACGCGCGCCTCCCGCGCGGCGGTCGAGGGCGCGCGGGACGGGCACCGTCCCGGCCGACGACACGCGCGCGGCGCGCATCGGATGACACGCGCGCGGCGCGCATCGGATGACACGCGCGAGCGCGGGCACCGCGCGGCCGGGACGCGCCGCCGAGACGTGTCCTTGTCGAGACGCATGGGACGGGAGGTTGCGCCGGACGGCGCGCGGCCCGGCGAGGCGGCGGCGCAGGTCGCGCCGCCGGCGCCCGCGGGGCCGTTGTGTCAGGGCGACGATCCGAGCTGGCTCTGGGCTCGCGCCTGCTCGTCGAAGAGGGTCCCGACCGCCTGGGCCAGGGTGTTCTTGACATAGCTCCGGGTCGCGAAGGAGCCGAGCCTGCTGAGCACCCGCGGCGTCAGACCGCCGCCGAGCAGGAACCCGAGCCCGGCCGCCGCCGCGAGCGCCACGTGCGGGTTCTCCCGCGCGAACGCCGAGACCGCCCGCGTGACCTCCGTCGCGTCGAGCCGGCCGGGCGCCTCGTCGCCCTTCTCCCGTCCGTCGCGCCCCTGTGTCGCATCGACCTCGCCTTCCGCCATGGTGACCTCCTCAACCCAGCCGCGTGACGACACGCCCGATCAGGTATCCCACCGCGGCCACCGCGCACAGCGTGGCCACGGGGCGCTCTTGCACGAGCGACACGAGCCTCTCGTCCGCGCGACGGACCTCGCCGAGGACACGAGGGACGACGGCGGGAAGCTCCGCTCGCTGCGCTGCGTACCCGGGCTCTTCTTCGATCCTTGCTTCGTTGACGACCATCGTGAGCCGGTCTCCAGCAATGCCCGAACCACCGGAAAGACGTGCATCGGCTGCACGATCGAGAGGCCGACGCCCCCGGACGGGCGGCATGGCGGGGAGTTCCAGGAGAGAAGAGCGCGCGGCGAGCGCGTGCCGGGTCGCCTCCCGGGACGTTCGTGCTCACCGACGGCGCGCGCTCGCGGACAGCGGAGCGCGAGAGAGCGTCGCCCGCGGCGCGCCTCGCTGCCCGTGCGCGCGCCCGGGCCGCTGTCCGGCGGCCGACGAAGGGCCCGCGCGGCTAGAAGCGTACGCCGAGCGCCCTGAGCGCGCGGCGCAGCGAGCCCGCGTCGTCGCACACGGCGACGCGCTCGGCGTGGGGCATCTGCGCGGCCCTCCCGGGATCGCCCTTGAACCAGACGGCCCGCATGCCCGCCGCGAGCGCGCCCTCGACGTCCGCGGCGAGCGAGTCGCCGACGTGCACGACCGCGCCGAGCGGCGCGCCGAGGCGCTCGGCCGTCCACGCGAAGATCTCCCTGCCCGGCTTCTCGAACCCGAGCCGCCCCGAGTCCGCGACCGCCACGAAGTGCGCGGACCAGCCGAGCTCGTCGACGAGCTCGTCGAGCCGGCCCTCCGAGTTCGACAGCACCGCGACCGGCACGCCGGCCTTCTTGAGCTCGACCGCGACCTCGATCATCCCCGGGATCGGCCGGCGCCACAGGTTCTTCCGGGGCTGCTCCGTCCAGAGCCAGTCGACCGCCTCGTCGAGCGCGCCGGCCGGGACGCCGCCCGCCTCGAGCAGGCGGCGCATCATGATCTTCCACGGGTGCCCGCCGAGCCCGCGCTGGATCGCCTCGTTGTACGCGCGCCAGCCCTCGTCCACGGCGCCGTCGAGCCGCTCCGCGGTCGCGGAGATGCCCCGCTCCGCGAGGCGAGCGGAGAGCAGCCCGGTGTCGAGCTCCACGAGGGTCTGACCAAAGTCGAAGGAGACGGCGGTCGCAGGGGCGTCACGCATGGTCACTCGGCGTACATCGCCTCGATCTCGCGCGCAAAGTTCTGGCTCACGTTGCGCCGCTTGATCTTGAGCGTCGGCGTCAGCTCGCCGTCCTCGATGGTGAAGCCACGCGGCAGGATCGCGAACTTCTTGATCGTCTCGACCTGCCCGAGCTCGCCATTCACCTCGTCGACGATCCGCTGCACGGCCTCCCGGATCGCGGGCGACGCGTGCGACGGCTCACCTGTCGGCCCGCGCTCGGCCGCGATCCGCTGCGCGGCGTCGGGGGCGAGCACGAGGAGGGCCGAGAGGAACTTGCGCCCGTCGCCGACGACCACCGCCTCGGCGATGAGGCCGTGGCGCTTCAGCGCCTCCTCGATGTTCCTGGGCGAGATGTTCTTCCCGCCGGCGGTGATGAGGATCTCCTTCTTCCGCCCGGTGATGTGGAGGAACCCCTCCTCGTCGAACCTGCCGAGATCCCCGGAGCGGAGCCAGCCGTCGACGAGCGCCTGCGCGGTCGCCTCCGGCTCCTTGTAGTAGCCGAGGAACACGTTCGGCCCCTTCACGAGGATCTCGCCGTCCTCGGCGATCCTCACGTCCACGCCTGGCACGACCGGCCCCACGGAGCCGAGCTTCGTCCTGCCCTTCACGTTGTAGCTCGTCGGGCCGGTCACCTCGGACTGACCGTAGACCTCGGTGATCAGGACGTCGAGCGACGCGAAGAACTCGAGGACCTCCTTCGCGATGGGGGCCGCGCCGCTGCTGCACGCGTGCGCCCGGTCGAGCCCCACGGCCGCCTTCACCTTCGCGTAGACCAGCCTGTCGAAGAGGCGGTGCTGCGCCGCGAGCAGCGGCCCGGGCGCCTCGCCCCGGGCGCGGAGCTCGCTGCACTGGAGCCCGACGCGCCTCGCCTGCTCGAGCGTGATCTTCTGCAGGCCCTTCGCGGCGGAGAGCTTCGCGCCGATGCCGGCCATCATCTTCTCCCAGACGCGCGGGACCCCGAAGAACGCGGTCGGCCGCGCTTCCTTGAGGTTGTCCGCGAGCGCGTCCATCGACTCGGCGAAATACACGGCCAGGCCGACCGACGCCGGGAGGTGGATCGTGAACATCTGCTCGGCGATGTGCGAGAGCGGCAGGTACGACAGCGTCACATCCCAGGGCGAGAGCGGGATCATGCGCGCCGAGATGTCGGCCACGCTCGTGAGGTTCTCGTGGCTCAGCATCACGCCCTTCGGCGGCCCCACGGTCCCGGAGGTGTAGATCAGCGTCGCGAGCCCCCTCGGCTCGAGGGCGTCGAGCCGCTGCTCGAGCAGCTCGTCAGGGACGCGGCTGCCCCGCGCGAGGAAATCGTCCCAGGACAGGACCCGCGGATCGCCCCCCGGCTCCGCGCCCCGCATCAGCACCACCCACTCGAGGTGCGGCAGCCGGTCCCACTGGCCGAGGATCTTCTCGAGCTGGCGCCGGTCCTCGACGAGCACGACCTTCGAGGCCGCGTGGTGGGCGATGTGGCGCACCTCCTCGGGCGAGCACGTCGTGTAGATGCCCGCGGGGGCGCCCCCGACCGCCATGCAGGCCACGTGGAGCACCACCCACTCGGGCCGGTTGAAGCCGAGCAGGCCCACCGTCGCGCCCGGCCCGACGCCGAGCGCGATGAGCGACTTGCCGGCGCGCCGCACCTCGCTCGCGTACTCCCGGAAGCTCGTCATCTTCCAGAAGCCGCCCTCCTTGACGTAGTGGGCTGGCGCCTCGGGCCGCACCTTCGCCTGGCCCAGCAGGCGCTGCGGGATCGAGTCACAGGGCATCGGCAACCTCGTTCAAGAGCAACGGTGCGCAAGCATTGGCGAATTTCCTGCATCCCCCCGGGGACCAGGAACCGCACGGCACGTGATTTTCCTCACAGTAGCAGGATTCGCGTCCGTTTGCGGAGAGCCGAACGCCTCCGCCGCGCGCGTCCGTCCAGCACGCTTTGATCCTGCGCTCCGCGGGGGCACGCGCTCCGCGGAGGGGCGGCGCGCGCTCCGCGGAGGGGCGGCGCGCGCTCCGCGGGGGCACGCGCTCCGCGGAGGGGCGGCGCGCGCTCCGCGGGCGGTACGCGCTCCGCGGGCGGCGAGCCCGGGCGCGCGGGCGCAGATCGACAAGGTCGAGGAGATCGCTCCGGCGGCCGGCAGGGACGCCGGCGCGCCGTCATGGACGCGCCCTCGTCGTCCGCGGGCGGTGGCGCAGGCAGTCTCCCGCGCTGCCGTCAGCTTGACTGGACCTCTCTGGATCAGGACCATTCGGCGGTGAGCGAGCAGAAGAGGACGGTTCGGGACGCTGACTGGGCGGCGGACTCCGCCCGCAGCGACGAGCTCGCCGCCTCCGGCCCGCCCGAGCACGTGCAGGCCGCGATCGAGGGCCGGACGCTGCGGTCCCACCAGCTCCCGGTCCCCGCGCCCGCCGAGCCCCCGCCGACGGTCCCGATGCGGCGCCCGGACCGCGACGCGCCGGCGGTCGTCGGCCGCGACGCGCCGGCGGACCCGTCGGCCTCCCCGGCCGACCGGCGCTCACGGAGCCTCGGCAAGTACCGGTTCATCGCGACGCTCGGGCGCGGGGGCATGGCGGACGTGCACCTGGCGGTCGCGGTGGGGCCGGCGGGCTTCAGCAAGCTCCAGGTCATCAAGCGCCTCCGGCCCAACATCGCCGACGAGCCCGAGTTCCGGGACATGCTGCTCGACGAGGCCCGCCTCGCCGCCCGGCTGAACCACCGCAACGTCGTGCAGACAAACGAGGTCGGCCTCGAGGACGGCGAGTACTTCATCGCGATGGAGTACCTCGACGGGCAGCCGCTCAGCCGGGTGATCTCCCGCGCGCGCGAGCAGGACCGCGCGATCCCGCTCGCCGTGCTGCTCTGGATCCTCGGCGAGGTGCTGGCCGGCCTCCACTACGCCCACGAGCTCGCCGACTACGACGGGACGCCGCTCCACGTCGTCCACCGCGACGTCAGCCCCCACAACATCTTCATCACGTACGACGGCCAGGTGAAGATCGTCGATTTCGGGATCGCGCTCGCCGCGCACCGCGTCGTCGAGACGCAGGCCGGCACGCTGAAGGGCAAGGTCGCCTACATGGCGCCGGAGCAGGCGTTCTCGCGCTCCTCGGAGATCGACCGGCGCGCGGACATCTTCTCGGTCGGCGTCATCCTCTGGGAGATGCTCGCCGGCCGCCGCCTCTGGCGCGGGCTGTCGGACCCGCAGATCATCAGCCGCCTCATGGGGGACATCCCGGACGTGCGGTCCGCGCGCCCCGACGTGCCGTCCGAGCTCGCGCGCATCTCCAGCCGGGCGCTCGCCCACGCGCGCGACGCGCGCTACCCGACGGCCGCGCTGCTGCGGGCGGAGCTCGATCGCTACGCGGAGCGCCTCCGGGAGCCGGTGACGGCCGAGCAGGTCGGCGAGCTCGTGCGCCAGCTGTTCGCCGGCGAGCGAGCCGAGATCCGCGCGATCATCGATCGCCAGCTCAGGCGGCTGCAGGAGCAGGGACCGGAGGCGGAGGGCGCGGAGCACGGGCACGCTTCGAGGCTGCCGTCGCTTCCGGTGCGCGGATCGAACGACTCGTATCCCCCTCCCCCGGACGAGGCGGCTGGCACGGACTCGTCGCCCTCGCAGCCTGCCCGCCCCGTTCAACGCTCGAACCCTCCGCAGGGGACGCTCCACGCTGTCGTGCGCACGGACCCGATCGCCGCCGCTCCGCCCGCGCCGGCGCGGCGGCGCTCCCGGCTGCCGCTGCTCGCGGCCGCCGCGCTCATCGCGCTGATCGGCGCGGGGACGCTGTACGCCGGGCTGCGCGAGCCGGCCCGGCAGCGCCTCGCCACGACCGCGCCGCCGGCCCAGAGCGCGCCGCCCGCAGAGCCGCCGCCGTCGCCGAGCGACGTCCCCTCGCCGCCGGCCACCGGGAGCAGCGCGCCGGCCGCGGAGGCGGACGCCTCGGTGCTTCGCGCGTCGATCAGGGCGCGCCCCGCCAGCGCGAGGATCTTCGTCGACGGGGTGGAGCTCCCCTCGAACCCGTTCGAGGGGAAGCTCGTCAAGGACGGCGCGGCGCACCGGATCGAGATCACCGCGCCGGGTCACATCCCGCAGCGGCAGATGCTCGTGTTCGACAGGGACATCGACCTGGAGGTGACGCTCTACATGGCGCAGAAGGCGCCCGCCCCCTCCCCCACGCCCCGCGCCACCCCGACGGCGACGTCCCAGGACGCCACGCCCCCCGCCGCGGCGACGTCCCGGGACGCCACGCCGCCGGCCGAGGTGGATCCGACCGTCCCGCCGCCGAAGCCCGATCCGTACTGACGGTAGCCGCGGCCAGAGCGCCTGACGGGGCTGCACCGCAAGCACGCCAAGTCATCAACATTACACGGGATTTATCGCCCGTCCGACGCCGCCCGGCGGCGGCTACAGGTCGCGGTATCCGGTCGGCGGCTCGACGAGCTTCGCCGCCTTCGCGACGCCGCGGAACACGTAGTCGGAGTAGCTGTACGGCCCGTCCGACCACACGAGGAAGTCGTCCTCGAGCAGCCCGTCCGGCGCGCCGTCGCAGAGCTCCGGCGCCGCGAGGACGGGGCCCTCGTTGTAGATCGGCGCCGACGCGTTCACCTCCTCCTCGGCCTCTTCCATGGCGGCCAGCGCGCCGGCGTGGCGGTCGGCATCGAGCTCGTCGACGGGATACAGCTCCCAGTCGAGCAGCACGAGCTCCGGGTGCGGCGGGTCGTCCGGGAGGGAAGCGAAGGGCGCGTGGGTGGCCTCGGGGAGGCCCGTGCGCGCGAGCGCCTCGAGCAGGCGGCTCCGGTAGCGCTGCGCCGCCTCGTCCGGGGTCCAGAAGGCCGTGAGGACGGCGATCACCTCCTCGGTCCTCGCCTCGCGCCACAGCGAGGGGTCGCGCGAGCCGAGCTCGATCCCGCGCTCCTTCTTCAGGCGCGCCTCGAAGGCGGCGGCGTGCGGCGCGAACTCCGGCAGCTCGGCGAGGGCGTGATCGACCGACCAGTGGAGCCGATGATCGACCTCGCGCACGTACCGGTGCTTGCCGAGAGCGCGGAGGAGTCGGGCGATTTCGTCGGGGGTGCGCGCGGCGAACGACCAGGCAAGCATCATGGGGCAGGGCTCATCGATCGGTGCGGGAACCGTCGGGAAAACGTGCGGGGAACCGTGCGGGAAAACGCGCGAGGAGCCGCGCGACAGGCGGCGCGCCGAGCCGGCCCGCCGGCGCCGGTCAGGCGGCGGCGAGCGCGGGCGTCGAGCGCCTCGGCAGCGTGAATTTCCATCGCGCGGCCGCGGTGTCGATCACTTCTTGCCGGGCACGTGCCATACCCCGGCGAACCACACAAGCGATCCGTCGGCGCGGCGCACGGTGGCGTTCGGAGCGAAATACCCACCCGGCGGCACGGGCTCCCAGCGTCCCGGCTGCCACGCCCAGCGGCGGCTCCGCCACTGCCACTCGCCGTCGATCCAGACGAGGCCTGGCCTGTCGGGGGGCGGGATGATCTCGACCCGCGCCGGGGGCGGCGGGTAGGGCACCACCACCGCGGGCTCGCTCGGCAGGTGGGGGCCGGTCGGGGGCACCGGGAGCGAGCCGCCGCAGCCGGCGAGGAGGAGCAGCGCCAGCAGGAGCCCGGGGGCGCGGCGGAGCAGGGCGTTCATCCAGCGTCGATCCATGAGAGATACGCGTCGAGGACGTCGCGCCCGACGAGCAGGCACTCCAGCGTCGCGAGCGCGAGGAACGGGCCGAAGGCGATGCGGGCCTGGCCGAACCCCTCGCCAGGCTCCTCCGCGAGCGGATCCTGAGCGAGCTCCTCCTCGGCGGCGGCGCGCTCCTCGGGGGACATCGCCGCGAGCTCGGCGCGGATCTGCTCCCGCTCGAGGCGCACGGCCTCGGGCTCCTCGATGCTGCCGCGCAGGAGCAGCATGGCGATCGCCACGAGCGAGCCCTGGACGGCGCCGGCGCCGAGCACGAACAGGGCGCCGCCCCAGCCGAACCACGCGCCCGCGAGCATGAGGAGCTTCGCGTCTCCGAGGCCCATGCCGACGCGGCCGCCGCGGATCCGCGGGTAGATCACGACGAAGGGGAGCCAGACGACGGCGAAGCCGACCGCCGCGCCGAGGAGCGCGTCGGCGAAGCCCATCGAGCGCAGCGACGCGGTGCCGACGCCGAGCACGGCGCCGCCGATCGTGATCCCGTCGGGGATGTACATGTGCTCGAGGTCGATGAACGTCGCCGCGAGCAGCCCGAGCGCGAGCGCGAGGTCGGCGGTGTACGTGGCCAGCGCGCGGAGGATCGGCGTCGTCTCCGGGAGCCGGAGGATGATGACCTCGACGATCGCGAGCGACAGGACGCCTCCGGCCGCCTCGACGAGCGGGTACCGCGGCGACACGGGCGCGCCGCAGCAGCGGGCGCGGCCGCGCAGCAGCAGGTAGCTGAGGACGGGGATGTTGTCGTAGGCGCGGATCGGCGTGCCGCACGCGGGGCACCGCGAGCCGGGGCGCACGACGCTGAGCTCGCGCGGGACGCGGTGGATGACCACGTTGAGGAAGCTGCCCCAGAGGAGGCCGAAGCAGATCGCGAAGGCGCGCAGGAACCAGGGGGGGAAGTCGGCGAGCATCACCGGCGGATCAGGTCCTCGAGGCGGCGAGCCGGAGCATCATCGTGAGCGCCTGCTCGAGCTCCGCGACGGTGGGCTGCACGGGGTTCTCGGAGAGCGCGGCCTTGAGGTCGACGAGGCGCCCGCCGAGCTCCTGGTAGTGGCGGCGCACGCCCTCGGTCGGCGCCTCGGCCACCCACCGCTTCACGATCTCGCGCAGCTCGTCGAGATCGCTGCCGGCGAGGAGCTGCGCCATCTGCGAGGCCATCGGATCCGGTGCGTCGCTCACGCCCTGCCCCATGCCGGCAGCATAGCGCGGGCACTTTGACGGGCGAGGGGTCCTGCGACATAAGGCGGAGCGCTTTCGAGGAACGCCCGAGGACATCCGAGGAACGGTCGACGGACGGCCGAGGAACATTCGAGGAACGGTCGAGGAACAGTGCCGACGAGGACGCCTGCCTTTGCCCTGAGCCTGATGGTCGCCGCCGGCGCCGCCGGAGGCGCCGGGTGCAACCGCGCGGAGCAGCAGCAGCAGCAGGACGCCGGCGAGACGCGCGCGGACGGAGGCGCCCCGGTGGCGCTCGCGCCGCAGGGGAAGGTGCTCGAGGCGGCCGAGAACGAGGCGCCCGCGGCCAGCGCGACGCCGCGGGCCGGCGCGGCGGCGGCGGGGCCGGCGCGCATCGAGATCCCCGCCGGGAAGCTCGTCGCGGGCAGCACGCCCGGGGACAAGGGGCGCGATCCGGCGCTGGAGCCGGCGCTGCTCGAGGTCGAGCTGGGCGGGTTCACCATCGACCGGTACCTGTACCCGAACGATCCCGCGCAGCCGCCGCTCACGGGCGTGACGCGGGCGCGCGCCTCGGAGCTCTGCCAGCAGGCCGGCGGGCGGCTGTGCACCGAGCTGGAGTGGGAGCGCGCGTGCAAGGGCCCCGAGGGGACGCCCTACGCGAGCGGCGCGGCGTGGGATCCGGCGTGCGCCACGGCGCCGGCGTCGTGCGCGTCGGGGTTCGGCGTCCTCGGCATGGGGGCCGCGCTGCGCGAGTGGACCGCGAGCGACGTCGCGCCGATCGAGAACCTCCAGCCCAAGGCGGCCGCCGTGCGCGGGGCGACGGCGAGCGCGAGCGGCGTGGATCACCGGTGCGCGCACCGCGCCGCGGTCGATCCGGGCGCGTCGGGCGACGACATCGGCTTCCGGTGCTGCCACGGCGCGCCGAACGCGGCGTCGATCCCGTCGCCGCAGTGGCAGCAGACGTTCCGGCGCGCGGAGATCGGGCCGCAGCAGGTCGCGGAGCTGCTCGCGTCGGTGCCGCAGCTCCGCGACCTCGGCGGGGAGATCGCGTTCTTCAAGGAGCCCGACGACGTGAGGGTCGTGCTCGGCCGCGCCCGGACGCGGCTCTCGCCGAGCGGGACCCCGGCGCTCCAGCCCGAGGCGACCCCGCCCCCGAACACGACGCTCACCACGTCGCCGCTGCTCTGGAACCCGGTCCCGGGCGAGGAGGTGCTCGTCGTGACGGGGAAGTCCGACGACGACGCGTTCATCGTCGCGTTCCTGAGGCTCCCCGGGGAGCGCTACCGGATCGCGTCGACGCTGCTGCTGAAGGGGGACCCGGGGCCGATCGCGCTCGGCTTCAACGGCTACGTGCGGCGGCGGCTCTCGTGGGCGACCTGCTGGGACTGCCGCGGCGAGTCGGGCAACGTGACGTACCGGGACGACAACCGCGTGGTGATCACGCAGAAGTGAGCGCCGCGACGCGGACGCGCCGCGGCCCAGGCGCGCGATGGCGCAGACGCGAGCGCGCGATGGCGCAGGCGCGAGCGCGCGATGGCGCAGGCGCGAGCGCGCAACGGCTCAGCCGGCCGCCGGCCGTCCCGGGCCTCTCAGGCGCCGGGGCCGAACAGCGTGTGCCGGTACGTCGCCGCGTACTCGATGATCCGCTCGACCGCGTCGACGAACTCGGAGCGGTCCAGCGACTCGGTCGGCAGCTCTGCGCACAGCAGGACCTCGTCGCGCTCGTCGAGGGCGAACTTGGCGACGCGCATGTCCCGGTTGGCCTCGAGCAGGTGCCGGAGCAGGCCGACCACCTGACCGGTGTCCTCGGCCAGGGGAGCCAGGGCAGCGTCGCCTTCGGCGCGGCCCTCCGTGTCGACCCCGTCGAGCACGCCGAACATCGAGAGCACGACCCAGTTCTCGGTGCACTGAACGTAGAACGGCGGGAGCTCGACGACCCCTTCCTCCCGCGGGCGGATGCGCAGGGTCGACGGCTTCTCCAGCTCAGCGCTGTAACCGATGTCCTCCGTCCAGCGCTGCAGCATCGTCACGTCGATCACGGCCCGCGTGATCGCCCTGCGGCCGCCGGAGATCAAGATCGGCACGCGGACGGGCCGGGCGCCGGTGCGCGCCGGGCGCGCGGCATCCGACAACGCCGGAGCAGGGCGCTCGGCGCGACGAGGGCGCGCGCTACAGGCTGAGCACCGCGTCCTCGCCCCGGTCGGCGATCTTCGTCTCGATGAGGCTGAGCAACGCCTGCCTGCGCTCCTCGAGCTCGACGAGGGCGCGCGGCGGCACCAGCTCCTCCTCGAAGCCGCCGGGGCGCAGCGCCGCGGAGGCCTGCTCGGGGCCGAAGCGCCGGATCGCGTCGCGGAGCGCCCGGGGAAACCGCGCGGCTTCCACGAGACGCTCGAGCTGTCGATCGAGCTCGCGGGTCCTCACGTGGAGCGGAAAGGCGCTCGCGTTGGCCTCCAGGCTCAGCGCCCCGGCGCCGACGTCGAGGATGATCTCCTTCCGGAGCCCGTTGCCGGCGAGGTAGTCGAGCGCGAGCACCTCCAGGTAGTCGCGGAGGATCGGGGCGCGCTCGCCGCGCGCGGGCGAAGGGGAGCGCGCCCAGCGCGCCCAGACGTCGAGCTCGGGCGCGTCGTCGAAGCGTATCGACCGCCGGCGAGGCGCCATCCAGCGCGGGCCGGGCGGACCGGGCGCGGGCGCGAGGACCAGCGCGTCGACCGTCCCGTCGTTCATGACCGCGAAGCGGCGCAGCAGCTTGCGCGCGGCCGGATCCCGACCGATGAGCGACGCGAGCTCGCCGATGCCGATCCGGCGCGCCACGGCCGCGGGCACGACGCGCGCGCCGAGCGCCCGCGCGAGTCGATAGAACGCGACAGGACGCCGGAATGCGAGCGGGTTCTTCTTCTGCGCCGGCGCGAGCTTCACCTTGGCCTCGCGCGGGGCTGCGCCGTCCTCGGCCGCGCCGAGCTCCAGCGTCGCCTCGAAGCGGCCGTCGGCCGGCTTGCCCGTGAGCCGCAGCGCCCGCAGCGGCGCGCGCTGGAGATCGCGCGCGGTGCGCCCGTCCGCCGCGGCGACGGCGACCGTCGCGGGGGCCGCCGGCGGCTCGCCCGACGACCGCGCCGGTGACGCGCCGGTCGCGGGCGCGGCCTCGGCGTCGGCCAGCGCCGCGATCGCGCCGGCAGGCGCGCCGCTCCGCTCGGACGAGCGCCGCGCGCACGAGGCCGCGAGCAACGCCGCGGCGACGAGCAGGCCGCGCGCAGCCGCGCCGACCACGCGCCGCAGCGGCCCGCGCGCTGGTCCGGGCGCGAGCTCGCCTGGCGCGCGCCGGCTCATGGGTCCTTCGCGAGCCCGCGGGGGTCGCCCGGCGAGGAACCTGCGTTCGCCGGAAGCTGCGAGCGCACCGCGTCGTCCGGAGGCTGCGAGCGCACCGCGTCGTCCGGCGGCTGCGAGCGCGCCGCGTCGTCCGGAGGCTGCGACGGTGGCGTGTCCGCGCGCTCTGCGCGCGCGGCCCCGCCGAGGACGCGCTCGTGCAGGAACTGCTCCACGCGCTCGATGACCATCTTCTTGCGCTCCAGCGGCACGACGTGCGTCCCGCCGCTGACCATCATCAGCTCCCCGCGCGGCAGCGCCGCCGCCATCTCCTCGGCGAGCCGAGGCGGGGTGAACGTGTCGCGATCACCGGCGATCACCAGCGCCGGGATGTCGATCTGCGGCAGCAGATCGAGCGTCGAGTGCTCGCCCGCGCTGCGCAGCATGTGGAGGAACATCGAGAAATCGATGTCGACCATGTGCCGCATGTACGGCAGCAGATCCGCCGGCGTGACAGCGCTCGCGTCGACCTCGCGGGCGAGCAGCGCGATCCGCAGCGCCATCGGCGCGGGGACGCGGCTCCAGATCGCGCGCGCGATGTGGGGGTACGCGTCGACCTGCTCGATGAGGCGCGGCAAGAGCTGCGCGAGCACGTCGGTGCCCTTGAAATGATGCGTGATCCGGCCGGATGAGCCGCAGATCAGCACGAGCCCGCGCACCCCCTCGCGGTGGGTCCGCAGGTGCTCGAGGATGACCTGGCACCCCATCGAGTGCCCGAAGAGCACCACGGGGCCGCCGCCGATCGCCGCGCGCACCGCGGCGAGATCGCTCGCGTGGTCGCGCAGCTCGATCGCCCGAGCATCGACCGGCAGACTGCTCCGGCCGTGCCCTCGATAGTGCCAGTGGGCGACGTTGACCGTACGCGCCAGGTCGTCCCACAGGTACTTCCAGATGAAGCCGTCGCACGCGATGCCGTCGCAGAGCACCGCGGTGAGGCGGTCCGAGCCCCCCCCGATCCCGCTGGCCAGGCTTCCGATGCCGCCGGGACCCTCTCGGTAGCGGACGTAGATCCGCGTACCGTCCTTCCCGGCGGCGAAGAGCTCTCGAGCCATCGATTCCCGAGCGACGCGGCTTACGCGAAGCTCGCGGCGATGTTAGTCGCCGCTGTCCTCGTCGTCAGCCACGTCATTGACACTCGGAAGCTTTTTGATGTCTATCCGCGCCAGCTTCCAGGCGCGCTGCACGACCCAGGAAAGCGAGCGATCGAGCCGCGCCGCTTCCTCCTTGATTTCCTGCAGCATCGACTCCGGAAAGTAGAGGCTCTGCTTCCGCTTGTCCGTCTTCGAGGCTTCGTTGTTTTTTGCCAGCGTGTCCTTGTCGGTCATACGCTCTTGGGGCTCCTCCCGATCCGCCACAGAAGAGCACCTTAGCGTACGGCGCACTTCCGTGGAAAGCATTCGTTTTTCCGTGTTGCCGATTGCGGGCACTATGTATGTAACTCCGCGATAGGCGCTCTGCGTCATGGTTCAGGAAATGCGATCTTCCCCGCAATCGCGCTCGCCGCGACGATCAGGGGACTGGCCAGGTAGACCTGGCCTGGGCCGCTTCGGCCCGGGAAATTGCGGTTGATCGCCGAGACCGTGACCTGCTCCTTCCGGTCGGACACACCCGGCCCGGCCTTGATACAAGCTCCACAGGAGGGGTCAACGAGCTCAGCACCGGCCTTCTGGAATATCTCCAGGTAGCCCCTCGCCTCGGCGTAGCGCCGGATGTCCTGCGAGCCGAACTGGATGTAGAGGTGCACGCCCTCGGCGACGCGCTTGCCCTGCTCCACCGCGCGGCGCAGCACCGATGCGTACATGTCCATGTCGGCCTTCTTGCCGCCCGTGCACGAGCCGCCGTACGCGATGTCGATCTTCACGTCGCCGCCGGAGATCTCGCGGAGCGATCGCAGCGGGACGCCGTTGCGCGGATCGCCGGGCGTCGCGACCATCGGCTCGATCGACGCGAGATCGACGTCGAACGTCGCCGCGTACTCCGCGCCGGGATCCGCGCGGACGATGCGCGCGCGCACGTCGTCCGCGGCGAGCCCGCGCTGCGCGACGAGGTAGCGCACGATCTCCTCGTCGGCCTCGATGATGCCGGTGAAGCCGCCCGCCTCGACCGCCATGTTCGTGAGCGTCGCGCGCTCGTCGAGGCCCATCGCGCGCACGCCGTCGCCCGCGAACTCGAGCACCTTGCCGATGCCCTGCCCCGTCTTCCAGAACGGCTGCGAGAGCAGGAACAGCATCACGTCCTTCGCCGTGACGCCCGGCCCGAGCCGCCCGGTCAGGTTGAAGCGCACCGACTGCGGCACCGCGACGCGGACGTCGCGCGTGAGCCACGCGTTCGCCATGTCGGTCGAGCCGACGCCGAAGGCGAAGCAGCCGATCGCCCCCGCCATGCAGGTGTGCGAGTCGGTGCCGGCCACGATCTGCCCCGGCAGCGCGAGCTCCTCGATCACCTTGTTGTGGCAGATGGCCTCGGACCCCACGGTCCTGCCGTCGCGCTCGACCTCGCCGTACAGCTTGATGCCGTGCCGCTCCGTGAAGGCCTGCTGCACCGTCGCGAGCGAGGCCGCCTGCTCCCGCAGGCCGAGCTTGAGGTGCGCGTCCGGCATCACGCGATCGAGGAACGTGAGGTGGTCCCGGAACGCAAACACGCTCTCCGGCTCGCTCACGACCGCATCTTGCCCGAAGCCCGCCCGGAAGAGCGACTCGGCCATCGGCGTGACGTACTCGTGCGAGAAGCGCACGTCGATGCGGACGAAGAGCGCGTCGCCGGGCTTCACCGCGGCCGCCCCGATCTTGCCCGCCCGGGCGTCGACGATCGCGTGCGCCGCAATGATCTTCTCGCACAGGGTCATCGGCCGCGGCGGCGTGGCGAGCGTCGGCGGCGAGACCTCGCCGGCCATGCGCGCCTTGTTGTAGGCGAAGAGCCCCCCGTACTCGACGACGTCGGCGCTGATCGGATCGAGCCCGCGCGTGAACTCGCCGATCGGGATCTCGTCGCCGCGCGCGAGCCGATCGAGGAGCGAGAAGTCGGTCGTCGTGAGCAGCCCGATGTTCTGGCAGTTCTGCCCGTAGATCTTCTCGATGCTGCGCGCGACGACGATCTGGATGCCGGCCTCGCGCTCCGAGTACGGCGCCGTCTCGCGCGAGCTGCCGCACCCCTTCGAGCGCCCGCTGACGATGACCCCGAAGCCGCCGTTCTTGATCGCGTCGCGCTCGATGAGCCCACCGCGCAGCCCGACCAGGCAGTACCGGGCGAGCGTCTCGTCGTAGTAGTAACAGACCCAGCCCGGCGTGAGCTCGTCGGTCGAGATGTTGTCGACGAGCGCGTGCTGCGCCGGATCGAAGCGGAGCTCGCCGCCCGCGAGCTGCTGCTTCAAGAGCGCCGGATCCTCGGTCAGGTAGAGGATCCTCCCGGTGACGTGAACGGACTTCCGACGCGGGATGGGCATCTGCACCTCGGACGCCCCGGGGCGCGGGGCAGGCGCGCCGGGACCCGATCACACCTAGTCGCTCTGCGCGGAGGCGCCAACCGTGGTCTTCGCGGACGTGCTCGGCGTTCGGCGCACCTCACGCTCCTGGCAGGAAATCCAGTTGTGCAGCGGGCGCGCCGCGCGGGGTCCGCGCCTTGACGGCGCACCGGGGAGGTGGTGTCTTCGCGGCCGCCGTCGGTCCGCGAGCGATGACCCGACCCACGATTTCCAGCATTCCCGTCGCGATCCTCGGAGCCGGCCTGACGGGCATGGCGGCCGCGTTCCACCTCGGCCGGGCCGGCGTGCCGCACCGGGTCTTCGAGCGCCTGCCGCGCCCGGGCGGCCACGCGATCACGGTCGAGGACGACGGCTTCCGCTTCGACCGGACAGGCCACCTCCTCCACCTGCGCGACCCCGCGACCCGGGAGCTCGCGCTCGGCTGGCTGGGCCCCGATCCGCTCGAGATCGACCGGCGCTCGATGGTCTGGTCGAATGGCACGTACACCCGCTATCCGTTCCAGGCGAACACCTTCGGCCTGCCGCCCGCGGTCGCCTACGAGTGCCTGCGCGGCTTCATCGAGGCGCACTTCGCGGCGGACAGGCCCGAGCCAAGGAACTTCGAGGAGTTCTGCCTGGCGCGCTTCGGCGAGGGGATCAGCCGCCACTTCATGATCCCCTACAACAGCCGCCTCTGGGGGGTGCACCCGAGCGAGATCACCGCCGCGTGGTGCTCCCGCTTCGTCCCGCTGCCCAGGCTCGAGGACGTGCTCGCCGGGGCGGTCGGGCTGAACGACCGGGAGCTCGGCTACAACGCGAGGTTCCTCTACCCGCGGCTAGGCATCGGGCAGCTCACGAACGGCATGGCGCGGGCGCTCGCCGAGCAGCGGCCGCGCGACGCGGCCACACCGGCGATCGAGCTAGGCCGTGCGCCCAGGGCGATCGACTGGCGCGCGCGCGAGCTCGTGTTCGACGACGAGATCGTCCGGTACGACGTGCTCGTGTCGTCCGCGCCGCTGCCCGCGCTCGTGAGGCTCCTCTCGGACGCGCCCAGGGCGGTCGGCGAGGCCGCGTCGCGGCTGCGCTGCACGCACCTCTACTACCTCGACGTGGCGCTCGACACCCCGTGCGGGAAGCCGCTGCACTGGGTCTACGTGCCCGAGGCGAAGTACCCGTTCTACCGCGTGGGCTGCTACTCGAACTTCTCCCCGGCCATGGCGCCGCCGGGCAAGGCCTGCCTCTACGTGGAGCTCGCCGATCGCGCCGAGCCCGATCTCGCGGCCCTGCTCCCGCTTGTCGCGGACGGCCTCGTCGAGATGGGGCTCATCCCCGCCCCGAGCGCCATCCGCTTTGCCCGGCTGCGCCGCATCGACCACGCGTACGTCGTGTTCGACCACAGCTACTTCGAGTCGCTGGAGGCGGTGCGGCCGTTCCTCGAGGGGCAGCGCATCCTCTCGTGCGGGCGCTACGGCGGCTGGAACTACTCCTCGATGGAGGACGCGCTCCACTTCGGGCGCGACGCGGCGCACCGGGCCGCGGCGCTGCTCGGACGCGCGGGGGGCGCGGGGGGCGCGCCGTGACGACCACCGAGCCTGGCCGCGGGGGCGCGGGCGACGCGCCGGAGATCTCCATCGTCATCCCGGTCTACAACGAGGAGGCGATCCTCCACGCCGCCGTCGTGGATCTGCGCGAGCGGCTGTCGCCGCTCGGCTGGCGCTGGGAGCTCGTGCTCGCCGAGAACGGCTCGCGCGACGGGACCCTCGCCATCGCCGGAGAGCTCGAGCGCAAATACCCGGAAATACGGCATTTCTCGATCGGCGAGCCGAACTACGGGGCCGCGCTCCGCGCGGGCATCGAGCGGGCGCGCGGGCGCTTCGTGCTCTGCGACGAGATCGACCTGTGCGACGTGGAGTTCCACCGCCGCGCGATCGCGATGCTGCAGGCGGGCGGGGCGGACATGGTGATCGGGTCCAAGCTCATCCGGGGGGCGCGCGACGATCGCCCGTGGGCGCGGCACGCGGCGAGCCAGATGTACAACGGGCTCCTCCGCGCAACGCTCGGCTTCCGCGGGACGGACACGCACGGGCTCAAGGCGTTCCTGCGCGAGCCGCTCCTCGGGATCGCGCGCGAGTGCGTCGTGGACAAGGACGTCTTCGCCAGCGAGTTCGTCATCCGCGCCTACCGCGCGGGCCTCCGGATCGAGGAGATCCCCGTCCGCGTTCTCGAGAAGCGGCCGCCCTCGATCAACCTCACGCGGCGCGTTCCGAACGTGCTGCGCAACCTGGCGAAGCTGACCTGGGCGATCCGCGTCCGCGGCTGACGGCCGATCTCTGCCGGAAGTTGCAACGCCGCGCGCAGGCGCAACGCCGCGCGCAGGCGCAACGCCGCGCGCAGGCGCAACGCCGCGCGCAGGCGCAACGCCGCGCGCAGGCGCAACGCCGCGCGCAGGCGCAACGCCGCGCGCAAACGCGTCGCCGCATACGGCCGAGCCCGCTCGTGGAAAAATTCTGGCATGCTATACGCCGCAGGTGACGATCCTCCTTCCGAGCGCCGCACGGCCGGCTCGCCGCGCCGACACCGACGTGGACGTCGTCGTGATCGGCGGCGGTGTGAACGGCGTCGGGGTCGCGCGTGACGCGTCGCAGCGGGGGCTGAAGGTCGCCCTGTTCGAGCGGAACGATCTCGCGTTCGGCGCGAGCGGGAACTCGAGCGGGATGATCCACGGCGGGCTCAGGTACCTGACCAGCGATCCGCACGTGACCGAGAACTCGTGCCGCGACTCGGGGCACATCCAGGCGATCGCGCCGCACCTGCTCTTCCGGATCCCGTTCCTCGTCCCGTTCGAGAACGCGCGGCACGCGCGGGTCCTCTACACGCTCGCCGACGGGTTCTTCGAGGCGTACGACAAGTACCAGCCGCTCAAGCGCGGCAAGCCGCACGCGCGCCTGACGCCCGACGAGCTCCGGGCGCTCGAGCCGGGGCTCCACGGCGACCTCGTGGGCGGCTTCAGCTTCGACGAGTGGGGCATCGACGGCGCGCGGCTCTGCGTCGCGAACGCCGTCGACGCGATCGAGCGGGGGGCGAAGGTCTACGTGGGGCACACGGTCGAGCGGATCGAGCGCCGCGAGGACACCGGCGAGATCGTCGCCGTCCGGTACCGCGACCGGAAGACCGGCGAGGGCGGGCGGCTCCGGACGAGCACCGTCGTGAACGCGACCGGCGCGTGGTCGCCGATCACCGCGTCGCTCGCGGGCCTGCCCGCCGCGAGCTCGCGGGTGCGGCCGGGCAAGGGCGTGCACGTCGTGTTCGACCGGCGCCTCACGAACTACGCGATCATGGCGAGGACGATCGACGGCCGGCAGATCTTCGTCGAGCCGTGGGAGAACATGAGCGTCGTCGGCACGACCGACGACGATTTCTACGGCGACCTCGACCAGGTGCGCGCGACGAGCGAGGAGGTCAGGTACCTCGTCCAGGGCATCGCCCGCGTGTTCCCGCAGATCCGCGAGGCGCGCGCGATCGGCACGTTCGCGGGCGTGCGGCCGACGCTCTATGCCTACGGGCCGAGCGAGGACGCCCTGTCGCGCGACCACCAGGTGATCGACCACGCGGCGCACGGCGCGCCGGGGCTCTACTCGATGATCGGCGGCAAGCTGGCCAGCTTCCGGCTCTTCGCCCAGGAGATGACCGACGTGCTCGCGCGGCGCTTCGACCTCGGCGCGCGCTGCGCGACGCACGTGACGGCGCTGCCCGGCGGCGATCGCGCCGTCGACGCGCTGGCGCTCTCGCGGCGCATGGAGATCGACGCGGTGGCCGCCCGGCGGCTCGTGTACCGGCACGGCTCGCGCGCGCTCCGGATCGAGGAGCGCGCGCGCGAGCGGCCGCGCGAGGCGGCGACGGTGTGCCCGTGCGAGCCCGTGATCGAGGCCGAGGTGCGCTACGTCCTGCGGCACGAGCTCGCCCGCAGCGTCGCCGACGTCGCGCGCCGCACGCGGCTCGGCCTCGGCGCGTGCGGGGGCATGCGCTGCGCGGCGCGGTGCGGGCAGATCGTGGCGCAGGAGCTCTCGCTCCCGCCGCGCGACGGGATGCGGCAGGCGGTGGAGTTCCTCTCGCGGCAGGCGGTGACGCGCGCCGTCGCGCTCGGCCCGGAGCAGGCGAGGCAGGAGGCGCTCGCGATCGCGAGCGTCCGGTCGGAGCTCGGCGCGCCCGCGGACGACGAGGCCGCGGCGGCGGCGAGCGAGGAGAGCGAGGCGAGCGAGCGCCGCGCGCAGCGACAGGCGAGGGAGCCGGAGGAGAGGGCGTGGGGCGATCGATCCTCGTGATCGGCGCCGGCGTCGCCGGGCTCGCCGCCGCGTGGAGCGCGCGGCGGCGCGGGGCGCAGGTGACGGTCGTGTCCGCGGGCGTCGGGGAGACGGCGCTCGCGGGCGGCGCGGTGGACGACGTCCCGTGGGAGCAGGTCGAGCGGGCCGCGCGGCTGCTCGGCGGCGACCTGCCCGTCGGCGACCTCGCGCCGGCGGCGCGGCAGTTCGCGGCGGAGCTCGGCCTGTGGGACGTGCCGCACGGGGCGGCCGCGCGCATCGCGACCGTCGCCGGGCGGATCCGCCCGGCCCGCGGCAGGGATCGCGCGCTGCTCGACCTCGGACCGCTGCGCCGCACGCGCGTGCTCGTCCCGCGCGCCGCGCGCGGGACGTGGGACGCCGACGCGCTCGCCGAGGCGCTCTCGGACGAGCCGTTCGCCCGGGCGCGGGGGCTTCGCTTCCTGCCGGTCGACGCGCCGGTCCTGCGCTTCGACGACGAGCGGCGCATCGCCGACGGCGACCTCGCGGCGCGGCACGACGACCCTGCGCGGCTCTCCTGGCTGCTCGAGCGGCTCCACCAGGCGCTCGAGGCCGCGGGCGGCGCGGGGGCGATCCTGCTCGGCCCCTGGCTCGGCGCGCGCGCGCCGCGGGCCGAGGCGCTCTCGGCGCGGCTCGGCGTGCCGGTGGGCGAGGCGCTGATCGGCGCCGGCTCGCCCGCGGGGCTCCGCTTCGAGGCGGCGCGCGACGCGCTGCTCGCCGCGATCGGGGCGACGCATCGGCACGGCCGCGTGCGCGCGGTCAGCGCGGGCCGCGGCGGGCCTGGGGACGCGGGCGACGGCGTGCTCGTCCACGTGGACGGCGAGGACGTGCCGCTCGCGGCGGACGCGGTGATCCTGGCGATCGGCGGCCTCGCCGGCGGCGGGGTCGCGTACGCCCCGCCCGAGCGCGGCGCCGGCCCCGACCTGCCGGCGCGCGGCGCCCCGCCGTTCGCGCTCTCGATCGCTGCGCCCGTGGCGCTGGGCGACGGGCGCGGCCCGCTCGGCGTCGTGAGCTCCCTGCACGGCCCGGAGCTCGACGTCGTCGCCTGGCCCCGCGGCGATCGGCCGGGGGCGCTCGAGGCGGTGGGCGTGCGGTGCGAGGGCGTCCGCGCCGCCCCCGGGATCCTCGCGGCCGGGGCGACGATCGCCGGGAGGGCGCGCACCGTGCTCGACGCGGTGACGACCGGGCTGCGCGCCGGCGCCGAGGCCTGACGCGCGCCGGACGCCGAGCGCTACCGGGCCGCGGGGATCATGCGGAGGAGCTGCTGGTAGCCGACGGCGAGCGTGAAGTCGCTCCCGCGGCTGGGATCGGCGGGGACGTCGCCCTCGGGGCCGCGCGTCGCGGCCGCCTCCGCGCGCTTCTCCACGAGCACGGCGCGCGGCGCGCCGGAGATGCTCGACCCCTCGGCGGGGAGGTGCCCCTCGAGGTCCTGCTCGCGGAGGATGGCGGCCGGGGCCTGCTGCTGCGCGCTCTCGATGACGACGTCCGGGCGGATGCCCTGGGCCTGGATCGAGCGCCCGTTCGGCGTGTAGTAGCGCATCGTCGTGAGCCTCACCCCGGCGCCGCCGGGCAGCTCGTAGATGGTCTGCACCGACCCCTTGCCGAAGGTCGTCGCGCCGACGACCGTGGCGCGCCCGCTGTCCTGGAGGGCGCCCGCGACGAGCTCCGCGGCGCTCGCGGAGTACTCGTTCACGAGCGCGACGACCGGCAGCGCGGCGAACGCGCCGCCGTCGTGCGCCTTCGCCTCGTCGACGACCTTGCCGCGCTGGCGGGTCGAGTAGATCGTCCCCGACGAGAGGAACTCGTCGGCGATGGCCTCCGCCTCGTGGACGAGGCCGCCGGGGTTGTTTCGCAGGTCGAGGATCACGCCGGCCAGCGGCGCCTTCGAGGCGGCGCGCAGCCTGGCCGCGGCGCGGAGCACCTCTTCATGGGTGCCGTCCTGGAACTGCTTCAGCCGGACGTACGCCACGTCCCGGTCGAGGCGCTTGGCCGCGACGCTCGTGACGTGGATCTGCTCCCGCGTGAGGTCGAACGAGAGCGGCTCGCCCAGGCCCTGCCGGCGGATCGTGAGCTTCACCCGGGAGCCGGGCGGCCCGCGCATGATCTTCACGAGCTTGTCGAGGCGCTCGCCGCGCACGGGGCGGCCGTCGATCGCGATGATGCGATCGCCGGAGCGGACGCCCGCCCGCGCCGCCGGCGAGCCCTCGATCGGCGCGATCACGGTGATGTCCTCGTCCCTGGCGTCGACCTCGATGCCGACGCCTCCGAACGTCCCCCCGGTCTCCTCCTGGAACTGGGCGAACTCGGCGGAGCTCATGTACGCGGAGTGCGGGTCGAGCTCCGCGACCATGCCCTTGATGGCGCCGTCGATGATCTTGTTGCGCTCCGCCGGCTCGACGTAGTGGTTCTCGACGAGCACGAGCACGCGCGCGAGCTGCTCGAGCGGCGCGTAGGGGCTCTCGGCCTGCGTGCTCGCGCCGGCGATGTGCGAGGTCGCCGCCCCTCCGGCGAAGGCCGCCGCGATGAGCCCCAGGGTGCGCACCCAACTCGAGAAGCGTCGCATCCGCCGACCATAGCAGCGCCGCGGGCCGCCGCGGCCTTGGCGCAGGCGCGCCGGCCGCGCTCGGCCAGGCGCCCCCGCCGCCCCGGCGGCTGGGCGCGGAGGCGGCGCGACGGATGGACGCGCAGCGGAAACGTTGGAGCGCGCCAGCACGGGCATACTGCCCGGCGCGTGCTGATCCGACGTCGCGCCGAGGCGCCCAAGGTCCAGGGCGCATGGTTTGTCCTAGGAAGAGTGTTCGGCTATCTTCGCGCGCCTGAACGTGGAACTTGCCTCCTCATCGTCCTGCGTCGCCGCCGCGAAGCAGGGCTCGCCGCGAGGGGCTTCTCTCGCCGAGACGGTCAGCGGCCGTGGCGAAGGGGTGTCCGTGGCTGCGCGGCCGTCCGTGCGGGGGAGACAGTTCGCACCCCGAGGCGGCTAGGATGGCCAAACCCACCGATCGTGAGCTCGTCGATCAAGCCCGGAGCGGAGATGCCCAGGCGTTCGGGGTGCTGGTTCGTCGATATCAGAAGCGCATCTTCCGGCTCGCGTTCCACCTCGTCCGCTCGGGCGCGGAGGCAGAGGACGTGACCCAGGAGACGTTCGTCCGGGCCTACCAGGCGCTCGACCGGTTCGACGGCCGGAGCGAGCCGTTCACCTGGCTCTACCGGATCGCCGTGAACCTCTCGCTGAACATGATCCGGGCGCGCAAGCCGAGCAGGAACTCGACCCCCGCGGACGACCCGCGGATCGAGGCGCTGCTGCTCGAGACGCGCCCGAGCCACGGCGTCGATCCGGCCGCGACGACCCAGCGTCGCGAGCTCGCCGCCGCGCTCTGCGACGGCATCGACACGCTCTCGGACACGCTGCGGACGACGCTCATCCTCGTGTGCATCGACGGCGTGCCGCACGAGGACGCATCCAGGATCCTGGGTTGTCCGGAAGGAACAGTTGCCTGGCGCGTCCACGAGGCGCGCCGCAAGCTCCGCGTGTACCTCGCGGAGCGCGGTTTCGGAGGGGACGCCGAATGAACGTCACCAGCAAGCTCGACCTCGATGGGATGCTCAACGATTGGCCCGCCCCCGCCCTCGACGAAGCGGCGTGGGAGGCGCGGGCAGCTCGCATCGTCGAGGTCGCCGTATCCCGTCGTTCGGAGGACGCGGTTGCGCAGGCCGACCTCCTCGCAGCCCCCGACCTCGCCGTGGAGCCAGGCGAGGAGCAGGCGGGGGACACTCTGCGCGAAGTACATGCAGCAGGAGACAGCACCATGGCGGATGGATCACAAGCAGGCAGGGCCGCGAAGTCTGAAGCGAGCCTGTCGAGCGGCAGCACCTCGCGCCCGCCCGAGAAGAGACGCCAGTCGCTGAAGGAGATCGCCGAGCGGGCCAGCCAGGCGCCGGGTCGCGCGAGCGGCGCGCCCGGGACGGGCGGCGCGGCGCTCTCGACGCCGCTGCCCGCCTCGGGGCGCAGCGCGCTGTCCACGCCGCTGCCCGCCTCGGGGCGCAGCTCGAACCCGCCGGGGCGCAGCTCGCTGCACAACAGCGGGATCCGCGCGGCGCCGCCGTCGCTGCGGTCGGCCGAGGGGGTCACCGAGGACTCCGGCGTCATCGATCTCAACCGGCTGAGCGCGTCGGTGCCGCCGGAGCACGTGGAGGCCGCCGGGAAGGCGCAGCCCGTCGCGGCCGACGCGCTGGACGAGAGGCCGGCCGAGGTGGCGGCGCTGTCCGCGCGGAGGCCGCGCGCCGCGATCGCGTCCGGGGCCGATGCCCCGGCGAAGAAGCGCTCGGGCGGGGTGATCGCCGGCGCGGCGCTCGCGGCCGTCGGCCTGGCCGCGGCGGTCGCGGTCCTGGTGAAGACGAACGGGGCGCCGCAGCAGCAGGAGATCGCGGCCGCGCCGCCCCCCGCCGTGACGCTCGCCGCGCCGCGCGAGGAGAAGGTGGTGGAGCCCGCGGCCCCGGTCGCCGCGGCGCCCGCCGCGCCGGAGGCGAGCGCGCCGGCCGAGCCGCCGGAGCCCGCGGAGCCGGCAACGGCGGAGAAGCTGGCCGCGGCGCCGAGGGTGCCGGCAGCGTCTGCCGGCGCCGGCGCCGCCGCGCGGACGGCCCCCGAGGCGCCCGCGGCGCCCGCGGTGCCGAACGCGGAGCCGCAGAGCAAGGTGGCTGCAGCGCCGACGGCGACCGGAAAGCCCGGGGATCTGGGGTCTGCCATGCAGGCCGCCGTGGGCGACGACGGGGAGAAGCAGCCGTCGGTCGTATCGGAGTCGCCGGTGCCGGCCTCGGGCCCGCTCCGGCAGCAGAACATCCCCGAGCAGCCGTCGCAGGGCTCGGTCCAGGCCGCGCTCGGCGCGGTCATGGGCAGCGCGAGGTCGTGCGTGGCGGGCGCCGACGACGTATCGCGCGCGCAGATCACGTTCTCGTCGACAGGCCAGGTGAGCAAGGTCAACGTGAGCGGCTGGGCGGCGGCGAACGGCCAGTCCGGCTGCGTCCAGTCCGCGCTCAAGGCCGCGAACGTGGGGCCGTTCTCCAAGCCGTCGTTCTCGGTCAACGCGACGATCCGGCCCTGAGCGGCTCCTGACGAGGCTGACGAGCCTGACGCGACTTACAGACTGGCGGAACTCGCGGGATTCAAGGGACTGGCGCAATCTGACGCGACCCGAACGCGACCCGAACGCGACCCGAACGCGACCCGACGGGGCCTGCTGGGGGCCGAGGCCACGCACAAACGTCCCGGTTGACACGAGGGGTCACGCAGGTAGAATGCGCGCCCCCATGGTTTCCGCGACTCAGCAAACCCAGCGCATCCGCCAGCGCAAAGCGCGCACGGCGGGAACCCGCCGCAAGCGCTTCGAGCGCGCCAACGGCACCCCGAAGTTCCCGATCCATCCGGCGGGTTACGATCAGAACGCGCCGGACGCCCTGCGCGCTGCCACGCCCGCCGAGGCGCAGGCGAAGAAGTAGGAGAGCTTTTCTCATGGCCAATCACGCATCTGCCGACAAGCGCAACCGCCAGCGCATCACGAGGACCGAGCGCAACCGCGCTGCCAAGTCGGAGCTCCGCACGACGATCAAGAAGGCGCGCACTGCGCTGAAGGGCGTCCCGCAGGAGTCCGCCGCGGTTGTCACCGCCGCGGTGAGCGCGCTCGATCGCGCCGCCTCGAAGGGGACGATCCCTGCCAAGCGCGCGTCGCGCGTGAAGAGCCGCCTGGCCCTTGCCCTTCACAAGGCGAGCGTCGCCGCCAAGACCGCCGCCGCGAGCTGAGCAACACTCTCCCGCACGTACGCCCCGCTCACCGCAAGGTGAAGCGGGCGTCGTCGTTTTGTCTCCCCGCAACGCCGTAGCCCCCGCTCCCGTTCCGCCGCCGCCATTCCGCCGCCGCCGTTACGGCCGCGAAGAGCGTGCCTCCACCCTCTCCAATCTCTCCCATCTGACGACGTCAGCGGGCGGGCGCCCGCACAGGAGACGGGTCCAGCTCGGCGTTTTCGGCGCGGAGGCGTACTCCTGTACGCCGAGCACCGAAAACGTCGAGATGGGCCCGTATCCGAAGCGGGCGCCCGCCCCTTCAATGTGCGTCGGCCCAGGTGGGGGCGTGCCCGATGTCGACGACGAGCGGCACGTCGAGCGGGAAGACCGACTCCATCGCCTCCCGCACCTTGGCCTTCGCCTCGTCCACCGCGTCGGCCGGCACCTCGAACGCTAGCTCGTCGTGCACCGTGAGCACCATGCGCGCGCCGGGGACGACGGGGCGCGGGACGCGCACCATCGCGAGCTTCAGGAGATCCGCCGCCGTCCCCTGGATGGGGGTGTTCTGCGCGATGCGCTCCGCCTGCGCGCGCCGCATGCGATCGCTGCTGCGCAGATCCGGGAGCAGGCGGCGCCGGCCGAGCAACGTGCGCACCGACTCGGAGCGCTTCGCCTCGGCCATCGTCCGCTCCATGAACTCGTGCACGCCGCGGTAGCGCGCGAAGTACGCGTCGATGAAGCGCGCCGCCTCCGCGCGCGAGATGTCGAGGCGCTTGGCGAGCGCCGACTCGCCCATCCCGTAGATCACGCCGAAGTTGATCGTCTTGCTCCGGCGGCGCATCTCGTCGGTGACGCCCGCCTCGTCCACGCCGAAGATCTCCATGGCCGTGCGCACGTGCACGTCCTGGCCGGTCCGGAAGGCGTCGACGAGCACCGGGTCCTTCGACAGGTGCGCGAGCACGCGCAGCTCGATCTGCGAGTAGTCGGCGCTCACGATCACGCTCCCGGGCGGCGCGACGAACGCGCGCCGGATCATCCGGCCGAGCTCCGTGCGGATCGGGATGTTCTGCAGGTTGGGGTCCTGGGACGACAGCCGCCCGGTGGCGGCCACGGCCTGGCCCCAGCGCGTGTGGATCCGGCCCGTGACCGGGTGCACGAGGCGCGGCAGCGCGTCGACGTACGTGCCCTTGAGCTTGGCGATGGCGCGGTGCTCGAGCACCACGCCGGGGAACGGGTGGTCCTCCGAGAGCGCCTCGAGCACGTCGGCGTCGGTCGAGCGGCCGGTCTTCGTCTTGCGCTGGGAGCGCAGCTTGAGCTCGTCGAACAGGACGGCCTCGAGCTGCTTCGGCGACGCCAGGTTGATGTCGTGCCCCACCATCTCGCGCGCCTTCTCCTCGAGCGCCGCGAGCTCGGTCGTCATCTGCGCGCCGAGCTGCGCGAGCGCCTGCGGGTCGACGAGGACGCCCGTGAGCTCCATCTCGGCGAGCACCGCGGAGAGCGGCAGCTCGATCTGCACGAGCAGGTCCTCGAGCCGCTCGGCGCGCAGGCGCGGGCGCAGCTTGTCGGTGAGCGAGAGCGCGACGTCGGCGAACGCGGCGCCGTAGCTCGACGCCTCGCCGAGCTCGATCTCGTCGAGGGCGCGCTGCGCCTGACCGCGGCGCTTCGGGGCCACCTCGTCGAGGGTCCGCATCCTGGCGCCGAGCTCGCGCTCGGCGAGCTCGTGGAGCTGGTTCTTCCCCTCGGGATCGAGCAGGTAGCTCGCCAGCATCGTGTCGAAGGCGACGCCCACGAGCCCGATGCGGTGCCGCAGGAGGATCACCTCGCAGAACTTCACGTCGTGGCCGACCTTCGGGAGCTCGGGGTCCGCGAGCAGCGGGCCGAGCACCGCGTCGATGTCGCTCATCGAGAGCTGGGCCGGCGCGCCGAGGTAGCGGTGGCCCAGCGGGACGTAGACGGCCTGCCCCGGCTCGCAGGCGAGCGCGACGCCGCAGACGTGGGCGCTCATCGGCTCGCGGCTCGTCGCGTGGATGTCGAGGGCGAGCCGCCCGGCGGCGCGGGCCGACCTGGCGAAGCCCTCGAGCTCCTCGCGCGTCGCGATGACCCGGTAGGTCGCCGCGCGCGCGGCGGGCTCCGGCGCGCGGACGCTCTTCAGGAAGCGCGAGAAGCCGAGCTCGGTGAAGAGCTCCCGGAGCCTGCCGGTGTCGGCGCCGCCGTAGCGCAGCGTCTCCAGGTCGAGCGTGACGGGCGCGGCGCCGTCGAGCGTCACGAGCTTCTGCGACAGCAGCGCGTCCGCCTCGTGCTGCTTGAGCGACTCGCGGATGCGGGGCTTCTTCACCTCGTCGAGGCGGGCGTACAGCGACGCGAGCGACCCGAACTGCGCGAGCAGATCGGCGGCCGTCTTCAGGCCGACGCCGGGCACGCCGGGGACGTTGTCCGAGCTGTCGCCGACGAGCGCGAGCAGGTCGCGCACCTGCTCCGGCGGCACGCCGAACTTCGCGGCGACCTCGGGGGGCCCGTAGACCTTGTCGCGCATCGCGTCCCAGAGCATCACCCGGTCCTCGTCGACGAGCTGCATGAGGTCCTTGTCGCTCGACGCGATGACCACGCGCAGCCCCCGCTCCTTGGCGCGCGCGACGGCGACGGCGATGAGGTCGTCCGCCTCGAGCCCCTCGTGGATGAAGATGGGGATGCGGTACGCCTCGACGATCTCCCGGCACCGGTTCATCTGCACCCCGAGGTCGGGCGGCGGCGGCGGGCGGTGCGCCTTGTAGCGGGGGTCGAGGTCGTCGCGGAACGTCTTGCCCGGGGAGTCCATCGCCACGCCGAGGTACGCGGGCTTCCGCTCGTCCACGAGCTTCGTGAGCATCGCGACGGTGCCGAACGTCGCATGGGTCGGCTCGCCGCCCGGGCTCGAGAGCGGGCTGATCGCGTGGTAGGCGCGGAAGACGTAGCCCGAGAGGTCGATCAGGTAGAGGACGTCCGGAGCTCCGGCCGGGGGGAGCACGGTGGGGCGCGTCGACATGACCGACCCTTAGCACCTCGGCGCCGCCGGTTCAGCGGACCACGACGTCGCGCTGCATCGTCACATCGAGGACGCGACCTTCCCGCTCGACGCCGACGGTGACGCGCGTCCCCGCCGGGCCGCGGAGGCGCTGGATGCAGTCCGCGAGCGGCAGCTCCGTGGCCGGCTCGCCGTCGATCCGGACGATGACGTCGCCCTGCACGAGCCCGGCGAGCGCCGCGGGCCCGCCCTCGACGATGCCCGCGATCGTCACGCCGCCCGGCGAGAGCGAGAGCATCGCGCCGATGCCCGAGAGCTCCTCGCGCGAGCCGCCGTCGCCGAGCGGCCGGAGCTCGATGTCGGCGCGCATCGAGCCGGCGCCGCGCGCGTCGAGGCCAGGCACGATCTTGGCCACGTACAGCTCGTGGCGCACGCGCACCGAGAACGGCCCGCTCGCCGGCACGCCTTCGAGCTCGTAGTCGCCGTTCGAGTCGGTGAGCGCGAGCGAGATCGCGTTGGCGCCGGACGAGGTCGCGGAGTCGAGCTCGACCTGAGCCTCGACGATCGGCGCGCGCGACTCGGCGTCGATGACCCGGCCCCTCAGCGTCGCGCCCTGCGGCAGGACGATCCGCACGGGGCGCGTCGTGCGGCCCGCCTCGACGTCGATGGGCGCGCTCCGCGCCGGCGGGCGGCCGGCCGCGCTCGCCGTGAGCACGTAACGGCCCGGCGCGAGATCGTCGAGCTGGAACGCGCCGCCCGGGTCGGACACCTTGCGCGCGCGGCCGTTCACGCGGCCGTGCGCGCCGGAGCCGGCCGGCACGAACGACTCGATCGCCAGCAGGTACGCATCGACGGGCCTGCCCGACGGATCGACGACCTCGCCCGCGATCGAGCCGGCGGCGATCAGGTGGAGGGCGTTGTCGGCCCCGGCGGCGACGCGCGTGGGCGCGGCGTCGCCGAACGGAGGGTGCGCCGCGGTCGCGGTGCAGCCGTCGGCCTCGGGCGGCAGCTCGAAGCGCCCGTCGGCGTCGGCGCTCGCCGACAGGCCCGGCTCGTCGCTGCAGCGGACCGTGGCGCCGGCGGCGGGGCGGCCCTCCGGATCGAGGACCACGCCGCGGATCGGCCCCGCGCTCGCCGTCGTCGTCTCGCGCGGCGGCGGCGGTGGTGGTGGTGGTGGCGGCTCGACCTCGACCTCGCGCGGCGCGGCGTGCTCCGGCTGCGCCGGGGCGACGAGGGCCGGCGCGGGCCCGCGCGGCGCCGGCATCACCGGGGCGGGGCGCGGCAGGAGCAGCCAGACGAGGAGCGGCGCGATCAGCAGCGCGACGGAGAGCAGGGCCGCCGAGAGCCAGGCCCTCCGTTGCGCGCCTGCCGTCCAGCTCCCCGCCATGCTGTCCCCCGCTGCCCGCTCAGCGGCCGGACTCGGTCTGGTTTGCCGGGCCTTCGTTCTCGCCCTCGGGGGGCGCGCTCGGATCGGCGTCACCGGCGGGCGACGCCTCGTCGGCGGGGCCGAGCGCGGGGCTCTCCGGCTCTGCGGGCCACGGCGTCTCGCTGGAGGAGCCGCCACACGCGCCGAGGAGCAGCGAGAAAGGTAGGAGCAAGGTGCCGGGCCGCATGCCCGGCATCCTAGCTCGTTTTGGTGGGGAGGTCATGACGGCCGGGCTCTGCGCCCGCGCACGCGAGCGCCGCGGCTCAGCCCGTGGGCTCAGCGCGCGGGCTCAGCGCGTGGCCTCAGCGCGTGGCCTCAGCGCGTGGCCTCAGCGCGTGGAGAGATTCGTCCGGGCGATCCAGAGGCAGGCCGCGGCGTTGACCGCGCACCAGACGACGAGCGCCAGCTGGCCGAGGGGGCCGGCGACCTCGCCGAGCGCGACGACCGAGGTGAGGTACGCCGCGGTGCCGACGGAGAGGCCCGCGATCGCCGGCCGCAGCTTCTTCACGCCGAAGAAGATCGAGGTCAGGCCGAGCGGGATGAGCGCGTTGGCGAGCGGCAGCCAGCGGTGGACCGACGCGCCGATCAGCAGGTCGAGGTCGGCGATCGGCCGCGCCAGCACGTCGACGGCGAGGTCGACGCGCGACAGGAGCCACGGCGCGAAGAAGAACAGCCCCGGCCCCGCCGCGAGCGCCGGGAGGAGGAAGCTCGCCTGCCACGGGCTCGCGGCGTTCGCCTCCTTCTTGCGGGCGCGGCGCCCGACCCACGTCGCGAGCAGGAGCAGCGCGACGAGCCGCACGGCGGCGTGGCTCTGCGTGACGCGCGCGACCGAGCTCGCGGCGTCGAGGATGCCGGCGCCGTAGAGGAGCTTGCCGTCGTCGGAGCTGTCGACGACGCGGGCGCCGGCGCGGATCGCGTCCTCGACCGCGCGCGGGTCCGACACGCCGAGGCCCACGAGCAGCGCCGCCGCGCCGGCGACGTGGGGCGCGGCCATCGAGGTGCCGTTGTACGCCGGATAGGGGGCCTCGCAGTCGCCGCGGCCGCGGTTGCAGATGGTCTGCTGCGTGACGTTCACCCCGGGCGCCGCGACGTCGACGCCCTGGCCGCGCGAGGAGAAGCGGGCGATCTTGTCGTTCGCGTCGGTGGCGCTCACGCCGATGACGCCGTCGGAGGCGCCGGGGTACTGCACCCGCCCGCCGGTGTTGCCGGCCGCCGCGACGACGACGACGCCGCGGGAGATCGCGTGGTCGATCGCGCTCTGGAGGACCTTGGAGTTGCGCGGGCCGCCGAGGCTCAGGTTGATGACGTGCGCGCCGTTGTCGGCGGCCCACCGGATGCCGTCGGCGACGTCGGCGGTCGTGCCCCAGCCGCTCTCGTTGAGCACCTTGACCGGCATGAGCCGCGCGTGGAACGCGAGCCCGGCGGCGCCGATGCCGTTGTTCGTCGACTGGGCGATCGTGCCGGCGACGTGCGTGCCGTGGCCCTGGTCGTCGTTCGCGTGGTTCGTCTTGGTGACGAAGTTCCAGCCCTCCACGCACTCGGTCGAGGCGAGGTCGGGCGCCTTGACGAAGGGCCCGTGCGTCTCGCACGCGATGCCGGTGTCGACGACGGCGACGGTGACCCCGCGGCCGGTGGCGAAGTCCCACGCGCGCTCGGCGCCGACGCGCGCCATGTGCCACTGCTCCTTCAGCAGCGGGTCGTTCGCGACGAAGGACGCGCGCACCCTGGCGAGGGGCTCGGCCGCCTCGACGCGCGGGTCCTGCGCGAGCCGCTGGAGCGTGGCGCTGATCGGGCCGTCCACGGTGGCGATCTGGATCCGGGTCGTGGAGGCGAGCGCGGTCGGGAAGAGGTGCAGCGAGAAGTCGCGCGCGAGCGCCGCGAGCGCGCTGTCGTCGAGCTCGTCGCGCGCGTCGACGACGATCTGCCCGGGGATGTCGTAGCTCGTCTCGTCGAGCTCGGAGGCGAGGCCGTACAGCGGCTCGCCCTCGGTCGCGACCGGCTCGTACAGGACGTCGAGGCCGCGCGACGGCGGCGCGATGTCGACCGGCAGCCCGGGGTTTGCGTAGCGCGGGAGGAGCGGCTCCAGCATCCCCGGCGAGCGCGCCGCCAGCGCGGTCCCGGCGCCTCGGCCGTCCGTGCCGTCGGCCCTGGCTGGGCCGGAGACGGCGACGAGCGCGGCGGCGGCGAGCAGCGACGCCGTGAGCGCGCGTCCGGTTGGATGAATGGAGGTCCCTGACCGACGCGGAAGGCGAGACTTGTGCATGGCGGCTCCTCCACGGGAGGGTAGCGCTGCTGCCCGCGAGCAGCCATCGCTCCGGGGGGCGCGAAGGCGCGCGCGCAGCGGTGGCGCGACAGCGGCGCTCGGTCGCCTGGGGGCAGCGGGAGGCGGCGTGTTGCCCGGTGTCACCAGGGGGCGGCGAGGGGCGGGGACGTCCCGAGCGCTCTTCCGATTCGAGCGATCACTGGAGGGGCCGCCGCCGTGGGAGGGGGAGCCGCGCGCGGGGGGTGGCGGGGGTCCCCCCACAAACTCGCGCCTTGTGGTGGCGATTGCCGTACGTGCGGGGGTGGGTGGGCTGGACGGGGGACGCTGCGATGCGGGCCGGCGCTCGGGTTTGTGGGGCCCACCCCCGCCACCCCCCGCGCGCGGCTCCCCCTCCCACGACGGCTCCGGTGCGTCCGGTGAGACCACCCGCGCGGGGCTGCCCCGGTGCGTCCGGTGAGACCACCCGCGCGGGGCTGCCCCGGTGCGTCCGTTGTGTCGAACCGGGGGCTTACGGGCGGGAGGACCAGAGTCCGGACATCCAGGACTCCACGTCGGGCACGGTTCGCGGGATGTCGCTGGACAGGTTCCGGTGGCCGGTCTCCGTGACGAGGATGTCGTCCTCGATGCGGACGCCAATGCCACGGTAGCGGGGCGGGACCGTCTCGTCGTCGAGCTGGAAGTAGAGGCCGGGCTCGACCGTCAGCACCATGCCGGGCTTGAGCTTGCCGTACTTGTAGACCTGCTGCCGGGCCTGCGCGCAGTCGTGCACGTCCAGGCCGAGCATGTGGCTCACGTTGTGGAGCGAGTAGCGGCGGTAGAACTGCTTGTCCTCCTTCAGCGCCTCCTCGGCGGAGACGGCGAGGATGCCGAGCCGCTCGAGGCCGCGGGCGAGCACGCGCATCGCGGCACGGTTCGGCTCCATGAAATCGTTGCCAGGCTTCACCTCGGCG
Organism: Sorangium sp. So ce1335; assembly: GCF_051521615.1. Taxonomy (NCBI): domain Bacteria; kingdom Pseudomonadati; phylum Myxococcota; order Polyangiales; family Polyangiaceae; genus Sorangium; species Sorangium sp. So ce1335. The sequence continues at coordinate 12,338,022 of NZ_CP150363.1, read as the reverse complement.
ATCGCTGCCTCCTGCGCCGCCAGCACGAGCTCGTAGATCTCGCGCTGCTCCGGGGAGAACTTGCCGCTGATCGGCAGGGTCCGGGTGATGTCGGCGGTGTAGAGCGCGTTGCCCTCGACACCGGCGTCGAGCAGGAGGAGCTTGCCCGGCTCGAGCACGCCATCGTTCCTCGTCCAGTGGAGGATGCAGGCGTGGTGGCCCGACGCGGCGATGGTGCCGTATCCGACGTCGTTGCCCTCGATCCGGGCGCGCAGGTTGAAGATGCCCTCGACCTCTCGCTCGCTCCGACCACCGGGGAGCGCGCGGATGACGTCCTCGAAGCCGCGCTTCGTCGACGCGACGACCGCCTCGAGCTCCTCGACCTCGAGGGCATCCTTGAGCAGGCGCATCTCCGAGAGCGCCTCGCCGAGCTGCTTGTCGCGGTCGTGCTGGGGGAGGAGCTTGTCCACGCGCCTGGACGTGCCGCGGAGCACGCGGTGGGGGCGCGTCACCGTGCCGATGAGGCCGCTCAGGTAGGCGTCGAGCTCGGGGAGACCACGGCACTCGTCGACGCCGAAACGCGCGCGGCTCTGCTCGACGCCGAGGCGGGGGCCGACCCAGAGCTCCCCCTTCACCCGATCGGTGAAGAACGTCTTGTCGCTGCGACCAGGGTTCGGCTCGACGAACAGGATGTCCCGGTGCCCACCCCCCTCCTGCGGCTGCATGACGAGCACGCAGTCAGGCTCGAGGTTGCCCGTCAGGTAGAAGAAATCCGAACCGGGGCGAAAACGGTAGTGCGTGTCGTTGGAACGGACCTTCTCGTGGCCCGTGGGGATGATGAGCGTCTCGGCAGGAAAGAGCTTCGACAGCGCGCGGCGGCGGGCGGCGAACACGTCCGCATGCGCGATCGGCTGAGGGAGCTCGCAGGCCGCAGGCGCCCATCGATCCAGCATGAACGCGATCAGCGCTTCGGGCAGCGTGGAGTCGTGGCTCGCCGGCTTGGCCTCCCCGGCGGCCGCAGCAGCGGGCGCCTCGCCCGGGCCGCTGCCGGTGGGCGCGCTGGAGGCGGGATCGGCCTGGAGGGGGGCGGCGCTGGTCTCGGGCGTGTGGCTCATGAGGCTCGAACTATGGGTCGATCAGGCGCGGTCGTTCAAGCCTTAGCGCGCGCCCGACCCGCCGCGCGGGTCTCCCCGTACCGGGCGCGGGACGTCACGCGACCGAGGCGCCGCCGTCGATCGCGAGGATCTGGCCGGTGATGAAGTCGTTCTCGGCGAGGAACACAACGGCGCGCGCCACGTCGTCGGCCTCGCCCAGGCGCTGGAGCGGGATGCGCTCGCGGAGGCGGGCGAGCGTGGCCTCCTCGTAGGAGGAGGGCGGCAGGACCGTCCCGGGCGCGATGCCGTTGACGCGCACCTCAGGGGCAAGCCCCACGGCGAGGCCGCGGACCAGGTGCGCGAGCGCGGCCTTGGAGACCGAATAGGGGATGTAGTTCCTCCAGGGGCGCTCGGCGCTCACACAGACGATCGCGACGACGCTGCCGCGGCAGGCGCGCAGCGCTGGAGCGAGCTCGAGCGTGAGCAGGTACGGCGCGGTCGCGTTGAGCGCCATGGCGCGATCCCACGCGTCGGCGGACAGCTCGGCCGGCGGGACGCGATCGAAGTTCGCCGCGTTGTGCACGAGGAGGTCGAGCCGGCCAGACGACCAGCCGAGCGCGGCACGGGCAAGGCCGGCGATCGCCTCGCGATCCTGGAGATCCGCCTGGAGCGCGACGGCGCGCCGCCCGAGCGCGCGCGCCTCGTCGACGACCGCATCCGCGCCGGCGCGGCTCGTGGCGTAGTGGACGGCCAGATCCGCGCCCGCCGCCGCGAGCGAGCGGGCAGTCGCGGCGCCGAGGCGGGTGCCGGCGCCGGTCACGAGGGCGACACGGCCGGTCAGGGGGGCGTGGGGCATGCGGGGCTGTGTAGCCACGTGCGACGGCGCGCGTCGAGGCGATCGGGCCGAGGCCGGCAAAGGACATCGGGCCGGCATCCCCCGGCGGCCATGGACGCGCCCGGATGTCCTCGATCCCGACCCGCGTGCCTCGCGGGTCGCCGAGCCCGACCCGCGTGCCTCGCGGGTCGGAGGGTTCGAGGGGCGCTCAGGCCCGCACGCCGGCCACGGGTCGCGCTGCGATCCCGATCAACAGCATCGACGAGCCGCCGAGGAGGAGGTCGACGCCGACGAGCAAGCCGATCGCCCACACGGCGGTGCTCGGCCAGCCCCACAGGATCAGGGCACCGAGCGCCAGCGTGACGATCCCGTCGAACAGGAGCCAACCCCAGGCGGGCATCTCGCGGTGCTGGATGGCGCGAACGATCCAGAGCAGGCCCTCCGCGAAGAAGAGCGCCGCGAGGATCAGGGTCAACGTCAACTTGCCTGTCACGGGAAAGGCCACGATCAGAACGCCCGCGACGAGCTGGACAAGCGCGCTCGCAAGGGACCATCCGGCGCCGGCCCACCGCCGGCTCCGGATGGCGTGGATGCCCTGCAAGAGGCCGCTGAGGGCCAGCAGGCAACCGATGGCGACCGCCGAGACCAGCGTGGCGATCGCGGGCATGAGGAGCGCGATGAAGCCGAGCACCATGAGGGCGACGCCGAGCGCCAGGAACGAGCCGCGGTGCTCCCGTACCGAATCCGCGTCGACGAGCGCCAACCCGAAGCGCGTCGTGCGAAACGATGCCTGCGAGCGATCAACCATGTGCGCACCCCCCTCTCCTGGAGCGGGACTCTTCAGCAGAATCCCCGGTGAGAACCTTCAACAACAACGGAATCGGGTAGAGTCCGGGCCCAGCGCCTCAACAGCGTGCTTGCCCGCCGCGATCAACCAGCGTCCCGCTCACTCCCCCGGAGCGGCACGGCACGGGCCGGTCCACCGCGAACAAGGTGCCAGCCGTGAACGGCGTCAAGGGACCGCCGCGCCGCCGGCGCCGCCGGCGGGTGCCGCCGCCGTTTTTTTTTCCCACGCCGCGGGCCATGGCAGGCTGGGGCGGCTTTGCCGACGCTCCCGACACGCCGCGTGACCGCAAAGAAACGGTCCCTGGAGCTGCGCCGCCTGGGCGCCGTCGCCGCAGCGCTGCTCTGCGCGGCCGGCTGCACCGAGAAGCTCGAGTCCGTCGATCTGCCCGACATCGGCCTGCCGGGCTTCGATCTACCTGGAACGAGCGCGCCCGCCGCGCAGGCGAGCGGCGCGCCGCGCGCAGGGGACGCGCCGCGCGCCGCCGGGACGCAAGGCGCCGCGCCGCGGGCCGCCGCGCCGCGGGCGCAAGACGCGCCGCGCGCCGCCGCGCAGGCGACCCAGCTCGAGTGCGACGAGCTGCCGTCCGAAGAGGAGGAGCGGCGGGCGAAGCTGCCGCCCCTGACGGCGCTGGGCAAGGCCGTCCCCACAGAGCCGTGGTCACCGCCGCCGTACGAGGTGCTGCCCGGCGTGACGCTGCCCCCGAAGATCGCCGCCAAGCTCGAGCAGATCGACCGCCGCTACGCCCGGCGCACGCGCGAGCACCTCGTGATCACGAGCGGGACGCGCGACGCGAACCGCCAGGCCAGGGCGATGTTCACGAAGCTCAGGCTCGGCGAGGATCTCCTCCAGCTCTACCGGAACAAGGCGGCTGTCCAGGAGATCAAGAAGGCGTATCAGGCGAACGCCGGCAAGCGGCCGGAGCAGGTGGTGGAGGCCATGGAGGCCGTCATCCAGGACCAGATCGACCGCGGGATCTATGTCTCTGCGCACCTGCGCAAGGGCGCCGTGGACGTGCGCAACAGGACCATGTCCGCGAAGGAGAAGCGCGCGTTCCTCGAGAGCGCCGGGGAGGTCGGGGGCGTCCTCGTCATCGAGGAGTCGACGCCGCCGCACTACCACCTTCAGATCGACTGAACCGCGCGTGAACCCGACCGACGGGCGGGGCGTGTTGCTCCGGACCGTGGCGCGGCCTATAAGAGACCGATCACGGGGTACACGAATGTCGAAGAAAGTCATCTTCTCAGGGATCCAGCCGTCGGGACGTCTCATGCTCGGCAACTACCTCGGCGCGCTCAAGAACTGGGTGAAGCTGCAGGACGACTACGACTGTCTGTACTGCCTGGTCGACATGCACGCGATCACCGTGCCTCAGGATCCCAGGGGGCTGCGCAACCGCACCTATGAGGGCCTGGCGATGTACCTCGCGGCCGGGATCGATCCGGCCAGGAACATCATCTTCGCCCAGTCGCACGTGCCGGCGCACGCGGAGCTCAGCTGGCTCCTGACGTGCAACGCGTACATGGGTGAGCTCTCGCGCATGACGCAGTTCAAGGACAAGAGCGCCAAGGAGCAGAACATCGGCGCGGGGCTGTTCGCGTACCCCGTGCTCATGGCCGCAGACATCCTGCTCTATCAGACCGACCTCGTGCCCGTGGGCCAGGACCAGAAGCAGCACCTCGAGCTCGCGCGCGACATCGCGATCCGCGTGAACAGCACGTATGGAGACGCCGAGACATCGAAGGACGGCACGGTGACGGTCAAGAACCCGATCTTCCGCGTTCCGGAGCCCTACATCCCGCCGGTCGGCGCCAGGATCATGAGCCTGCAGAACCCCTCGGCCAAGATGTCGAAGTCGGACGCGGACGTCAACGCGACCGTCTTCCTCGACGACAGCGACGACACGATCCGCAAGAAGATCAAGCGCGCGGTGACCGACTCCGGGAGCGAGATCGTCTTCGCGCCCGAGCGCGAAGACAAGGCCGGCGTGACGAACCTGATCTCGATCCAGGCCGCGATCACCGGCAAGGACCCGCACGCGATCGTCGAGGGCTACGCGGGCAAGCAGTACGGGCACCTCAAGGTGGAGACGGCCGAGATCGTCGTCGAGCTCCTGCGCCCGCTGCGCGAGAGGCATCAGGCCCTGCTGCAGGACAAGGGCGAGCTCGACCGCATCCTGGCGCAAGGCGCCGAGCGCGCGGCGGCGCGCGCCGAGCCGACGCTCCGGCGGATGTACGAGGCCGTGGGGTTCCTGACGCGCGCGCCTCGGTCCGCGGACCGCTGAGCCGAGCGCCGGCTCGACGACGAGACGAGGAAGGGCGGTATCCGGGGGACGTGTGCCCGCGGCGGCGCTCAGGGCGCCGTCGCGCAGCCGCGGCCGCGGAAGACGACGAGGCCGTCGCGCTCGACGCCCACCACGTCGGGGCAACCGTTGCAGTCGAAGTCGGTGACGCCGACGGCGAACCCGTTGATCGCGCTGGACGTGCTGGGGAACGTCGCCGGCCGGCCGTCGAACGTGCCCTCCGGGGTCTGGATGAGCGCCCACATCTCGGCGGTGTTGCTGCTGACCACGACGAGATCGCTCCGCCCGTCGAGGTTCAGGTCGGCGATCTGCAGGCCTGCGGAGACGGCGGACTGGTGAGCGTCGATGGTGAGCAGCAGCTGCGGCGCCGTCAGCTTGCCGAGGTCGTCTTGCAGCAGGATCCAGGCCCGCATCGGCCCGTCGGTGTGCTCGTGCGTGACCGCGGCGACGTCCTGGCGGCCGTCGTTGTTCATGTCGCCCACCGCGACGGAGACGAACGAGACCCCCGAGCTCGGCGGCGAGGTCTCGAAGAAGATCCGCTGACCGGTCGTGTCGAACCCGCGCGCGCCGTCGTGCGGGAAGACGGCGACGCCCGTGCCCGCGCCGCTCATCGCGATCACCGCGTCCGGGAGCCCGTCGCCCGTCACGTCCCCCGCGACGATCCTGGACAGGAACACGCCGGCTGGCTGATCGTGGGTCAGCTCGAAGTTGCCGTGGCCGTCGCCCAGGTAGACGAAGAGCCTGCTGTCATACCCGGACCCGACGATGTCGAGGTTGCCGTCGCCGTCGTGGTCCACGGCGCTCGGGCTGAACGTGGTCGGCCCGGCGATCGGCCTCGGGGGCTCGAAGACGCCGCCCCCCTGGTTGCGGAGGAAGATCGGCCCTTCTCCCTGCGTGGAGACGACGTCGAGCTCGCCGTCGTGATCCGCGTCGAGCAGCAGCACGCCCTCGATGGTGTCGGCCGGGATCGACGGGGTGTGGACGACCCGCCCGTTCAGCTCTTGCACCCGCGGGTGCGTCTGCAGGTACAGCTCCCGGCGATCCGTGCTGACGAAATCGAAGCGCCTGTCGCCGTCGACGTCGCCCAGCGCGAGCTGGCCCATGTACACCCCGGGGGAATCGACGGGGTACAGGAGGCCGGGCTTCAGGTAATAGCCGCTGCCGTCGGCCGGTTCCTCGCCGGGGAACGGGCCTGAGCAACGGTCGCCGTCGGCGTCGGCGACCGGCGCGCCGGTCGCGCGCTCAGGCCCCCCGCCGCCCCGGAGGAGCGGTGTGTCCGGCGCGCCGGCATCGGCCGCCGCGCTGGCATCGCCCGCTGCGTCGCCCTGCGGCGGGGCGGCCGGGCCGCCTTGCGGGGATGCATCGGGGAGGAAGACCGAGGGCTCGCACCCCGAGCCGAGGCCGATGAGCAAACAAAAAGCAAGAAATGCCCTTCCGCGGCTGTGTCGCGCGATGTTCACAAGCTACCTCCGAAGATTAAGTGCAATCCAGGACCTGAACGTCTCCAGGCCGCGCCCGCCCACCATGCTCGCGGTGGGCGGGGCAGAACTACGATAAGATGGAGCAACGAGCCGTGGGTTCATTCGAGCAAGAAAACCGCGAAGTTCGCCCTCGGGCCCGCGTCGAAGCGAACACGCGGAAGACGCTCGGGGTCTCGCGCACGGCGTCGACGCACCGCACGAAAGGAGAGAGAGGAGATGGCCAGGATCAAGATCACCGCATTTGGCTGGGTACCGCCCTTCGCCCGGGGGCTCGTGCGCGACCTCCGCGTGCGCTGGGCGCTCGAGGAGGCGGGGCTCGCTTACGAGGAGCTGCTGATCCGACACGGGGATCCCGCGTCCGAGGTCCATCTCGGCCTTCAGCCCTTCGGCCAGGTGCCCGCCTACGAGGAGGACGGGCTCTTGCTGTTCGAGTCCGGCGCCATCGTGCTGCACATCGCCGAGCGCTCCGACGCGCTGCTGCCGTCCGAGCCCGGCGCCCGGGCGCGAGCGACGTCGTGGATGTTCGCGGCGCTGAACACGATCGAGCCGCCGATCCAGAACCTCGCCGAGATCGACCTGTTCTACCCGAACGAGGAATGGGCGAAGCAGCGCCGGCCGTCGGCCGTCGAGGCGGTGAACAGCCGGCTGCTCAAGCTGTCCGAGCGGCTGGAGGGGCGAGCGTATCTCGAGGATCGCTTCACCGCGGCGGACCTGCTCATGACGACGGTGCTGCGCATCCTCCGGCACACGGATCTGCTCGCGAAGATGCCCGTGCTCGACGCCTACAGGAAGCGGTGCGAGGCGCGGCCCGCGTTCCAGAAGGCGCTGGCCGACCAGATGGCGGCCTTCCCGAAGGACGAGGAGAGCGACGCGCCGAGCGGCGGAGGCGGAAGCGGAAGATGAGGCGGCGAACGAGGGCTGGACGCTGTACCGAAGGGTGCTCATGATGGTACCTCCCCTGGTCAGCACGAGCCCTGAACAGCACGGCGTGATGACCGCTGCTCCCGAGGCGGCCTCTACACGACGACGCGGCTCGATGCGGCGGCTCGTCGCGGGCGGGTGGACCGACGAAGGCGTAACGCTCCACGCCGGCTCGCCCTGAGCTCGCCATGGCGGCGACCCGGCTCCGCCTGGCCGCGGGATCCGCCAGCACGCGCACGGCGGCCGCCTTGGTGCTGCCGAGTCGCGAGAGGAAGCCAGACCGACGCGCGACGCAGAGCTCGTCTTCGCATGTACGCCGCTGACTCCGGTCGTCGACCGACGCAGCAGCAGCGTCGCGAGAGTGGGACGTCAACGCCTCCTTGCCACACGCAGGACCATGCGGGTCGTCCGGTATGGCTCAGGACGTCTGCGGGCCCACCTGCAGCGGGGACGACCCGAAGATTCGGGCGAGCGTCCTGAACTGTGCTGTTCGTGGCGTCTCATCCAGATACCCTCGTTGATCCGGATCGGGGATGAGAAAAGCTGAGCCGCGCGCGCGGCCTGTTGCAACAGCGCTCCGTGGGGGTCGTGGTGACTGCCCAGAACGAAACATGGTGTTGGGCACTGCTCGACTTACATCTGGAGGGTGAGATGCATCGTGCGCGCGTACGCATGTGGGTCCTGGGTTGGATGGTGGGCGCGGGCATCTGTTCGGTCTCGGTGCTCGGATGCGGCGGCGGCGAGAGCGGCCAGGCGGCGAGCTCCACGAGCGGAGGCGGCGCTGGAGGCGACGCCGGGAGCGGTGGAGACGTTCAGGGGGGCTCGGGGACTGGCGGCGCTGGAGGTCAAGGCGGCAGCGGCCAGGGCGGCGCCGGCGGCGCTGGAGGTCAAGGCGGCAGCGGCCAGGACGGCGCCGGCGGCGCGGGGGGGCAAGGCGGCAGCGACGGCGCGGGGGGACAGGGCGGCGCAGGAGGGCAAGGCGGCAGCGGCCAGGGCGGCGCCGGCGGCGCGGGAGGGCAAGGCGGCAGCGACGGCGCGGGGGGACAGGGCGGCGCCAGCGGATCCGTGTGCGCCCCGACCGAGACGTTCTGTGATCCCTCGTGCGTCGACACACAGACGGACAACGCGAACTGCGGGGCTTGCGGCACCACGTGCGCACCCGGCTCGAGCTGCCAGGCGGGCGAGTGCACCTGCCCGCTGGCAGGGCAGACCTACTGCGATCCGCTCTGCGTCAACACGAATCTCGACCAGTTCAATTGCGGAGCGTGCGGCAACGTGTGCGGCGGCGGCTCCTTCTGCACCGCGGGCGTGTGCACCTGCAATGCGGGGCTCGCGTACTGCAATGGCCGATGCGTGAACCTCGGCAACGATGAGAGCAACTGCGGCGGGTGCGGCGCCGCCTGTGATGAGGGACAGACCTGCGTCACGGGCATCTGCCGCTAGGAAAGACACCCCGCCAGACGACGCTTGCCTCCGGCGAGGGCATGGGATCGCGCCGCCCGGGCTCGCTCCTGGCCGGAGGAAACGAGCCACAGAGGTACAGAGGACACAGAGAGCACGGAGGAGAGAAACGAAGAAACTCTGTGTCCCCTGTACCTCCGTGGCCCCTTGTCCACCCCACCACGGGACCAGGAGGAGCCCGGGCGCCCCGGGGATCATGTGGCTGCGACGCGCGCTCGCCTCGTGGCTGGGCGGCCGCGGCGCGCGGGCTTACAGGTCGGCGATGGGCCCGCTCGCCGGATCGCCGTACTTCGCCATCTCGACGCCGAAGTAGTTGAGGATGGAGCAGTGCAGCGCGCCGGTCGGGGGGGCGTTGTTCGCCTGGACGACGCGGCCTGTCTTGAAGCCCCCCACGTGTCCGGCCAGCATGACGGGCATGTTCTTCCGGCCGTGGGAGTCCCCGTCGCCGTTCTCGGACGTGTAGAGCACGAGCGACTCGTCGAGCAGGTTGCCCGTCGGCGTCGCCGCCGCCTTCATCGCGTTGAGCAGGTAGGCGAAGCGACGCACCTTGAACCGCGAGGTCTGGACGACGCGGGCGTTGGCGATCTTCATCGCCTCCGCCTGCGGCAGGCCGTCGAGATCGGTGGCGCGGTCGCGGTCGCCGAGCTTGTGCGAGATGAAGTGATCGCTCCAGGTCCCCACGCCGTCCGGCAGATCGTACCCGGCGAAATCGAGCCCCCAGCTGTTCGAGTACTGGAGGACGAGCACGCGCGTCAGGTCGCAGGTGAGCGCGAGCAGCCCGAGGTCGATCATCTGCTTGAACTTGCCGTGCAGATCCAGGCCCCGCTCGGGCTTGCCGGGGACGGTGCAGCCCGACGCCGCCGTCGACTGGATCTGCCTCTCCAGCTCGAACACCGAGGTCAGGTGCTGCTCCACGCGCGCCCGGTCCGCCGCGCCGAGGCGCTGGTTCAGGCGCTTCGCGTCCTCCCTCACCCAGTCGAGGACGCTGGCCCGGCGCCGCCGGATGTTCTCCATCTCGGCGTTCGGGTTGCCGAGGTTGCTGAAGAGCGTGTCGAACAGGCGGGCCGGGTCGCGGAAGGCGTCCTCGACCTCGCCGCCGTCCCGGAACGAGATGAAGCCCTGCGTGACCGCCGTGTCGCCCGTGGGAGACAGGTTCAGGCTGCGGTACGGGGTCCCGGCCGCGATGTGGTCGGCGAGGACCTGGTCGAGCGTCGCCTTGCGCGGGACGGCCTGCCCGCCGCCGTCGGTGTGGGCGCAGAGCGCCATCGCCGGGCTGTGGATGTCGGAGCAGATCGCCTGGTGATCGACGCCGGACACCATCGTGACGTCCTGCCAGATCGCGTCTCCCGCCGGCCACTCGCGCTCGGCCGCGAAGCCCTTCATGTCCACGAGGCACGGCGTCAGCCCTTCCGGCGAGAGCGGCCCCGCCGTGCGGGGGTGCCACGCCCCCGGGTCGGTGCCGTTCGGCACGAAGAACGCCACGAAGCGCTTCGGCGCGTCCTCCGGCGCGGCGCTGGCGCGCCGCGGTCGCATGGCGTCGAGCAGCGGCAAGGCGACAACGACGCCGGCCCCGCGGAGCAGCGCTCTTCTCGAGATCTTCATCGGCGACACTCCTCTTCCGTCTGTCGGACGCTGTGCGAGCCCATCACTCCGGCGCCCTCCGCAGCCGGAACGCCGGCGACTGGACGATGGTGGTCAGGAAGGAGCGGAACCGGTTGCCGTCCTTCGCGAAGCCCTCGGCGGCGGCGTCGATCGCGCAGCGGTCCTCGCTCGCCGGCTCGCGCCCCTGGGTGTAGACGAACAGCTTCTCCGCGACGCACGCGGCCAGGTCGGGGCTCCGCCGGAGCTCGGCCGCGAGGGCAGCGAGCGAGTCGAACGACTCGTTGGCCGCGCCCGCGAAGCGCGGCTCGATCCCGAACTCGTCGATGCCGATGCTCCCGTCGTACCGCCCGTGCTTGTCGTACTGGGCGAAGCCGACGCCGATCGGATCGATGCGCGCGTGGCAGCTGGCGCACCCCTCCTGCGTGTTGCGCATCTTGATGACGTCGACGTAGCTCAGGCCGGAGAGCTCGCCCTCGATCGCCTCGAGGAGCCCCGCGGGGATATGGATCTTCTCGCAGAGGAAGGCCGCCCGGATCCACTGGCCGCGCACGGCGATCAGGTCGCCGTCGTTCTTGGCGCTGATCAGGCTGGCGTGCGTGAGCAGCCCGGTGTTGGCCCTGTGGTGGTCGGCCGGGAACTCCACGCGGGTCATGCCGTCCCCCGACACCTCGAGGCCGTAGAACTTCGCGAGCTCCGGCGTCAGGTACGTGTGGTTGGCGGTGAGCGCGTCGAAGAAGTCGACGCCGGGGGTGAAGGCGTGCTCGCCGAGGACGCGCTCACTCTCGGCGATCATGTCCTCGAGGAGGGCGGGCGTCCACGACGGGTCCGGGTTCGCCGGGGGGCGGAGCTGCTCGAAGGTGAGCCACTGCTTGAAGAAGGCGTTGAAGAAGAGCTCGGTCCGCCCGTCCTCGATCATCTCCTCCGCGACGGCGCGCAGGCCCTCGGGGCTGTCGAGCTCACCGGCCTCCGCCCGCGCGAGCAGCTCCTCGCCCGGGGAGCGGCCCCACAGCGTGAACGAGAGGCGCGAGGCGAGCTCGAGCGGCGTCAGCGGCGACGTCTCCTGCCCGGACGCGCCGACCTCGACGCGGAACAGGAAGCTCGGCGACGTGAGCAGCGCCTCGATGACGAACCGGAACGCATCCATCCTGTCCTGCGCGACGTCGCTCGCCCGCGCGACAAGGTCGCTCGCCTCCTCGGCCGACAGCGGCCTTCGATAGGCCAGCTTGCCGAAGCGGTGGACGAAGCGATCGAGGCAGTCTTCGGCCTCCGGCGCGCAGCCGAGCACCGATGTCCGGCGCGCCTCGTCGGCCATGAGCTCCTGGCCGAGCGTCTCCGCCGTCGCCAGGTAGGCGCGCAGGTGCTGGTCCGACACGTTCTGGAGCGAGGCGATCGTCCGGAAGCCGCCCTGGCCGGTGTCCTCCGGGATGCTGTCCACGGCGGGCGGCTCGTCGAGCTGGAACAGGTCCTGAAGGGTGAGCTGGTATTCGATCCGCGACAGGCGGCGCAGGACGCTGGGGCTCGTTCGCGCGACGCTGCAGTCTTGCACCGTCGGCTCGCCCGTGACCGGGTCGACCTCGACAGGCGCCTCGTCGCCGTCGCCGAGCTGCCCGGTGCAGGCCGCCCCCGTCAGGCAGAAGAGCGCCAGCGCGGACATGCCCGCCGCGAGGGAGCGGCGGAGGAACGGGACCGGTCGATCGGTGTCGGGCGGCATTGTCTTGCTCCTGGAGTGACCAGCCATTCCGGTGGCGTGCGCCTGGCGCGTGCCGAGGCGCCCCGGCGATGCGCCGCGTCGGGGTCGGAGGTGAGCTATCAAAGCAAGGCGGTGCTGCGCGCCCCGGCGTCACCTCGGGGCTGAGAACAGAATTCCCGGCGGGCGCGCAAGTGATCACCGCCGGCGGAGGATCACTGTCCGCCGCGCGCGGGGCTCGTGTCAAGCCACGAGCGCGCGGCGAATCGCGAGCGCGTGTTCATGCAATATTACGTTGCCAGCCCCTGAATTTTTGCAAGGCGAGCTGCACCCCAGAGGGGCCGGGCGCGCTGGGCGGCGGGCGCGATGTGTTCGCGGAACGCGGGCGGGGCCGCTCGCCGGCTGGGGCTCCGCCGCTCCGGGGCGGCACTCCCGCGGTGAATCCGGACCGCCGGACGCTCCCGCCGAGCTGGTACCTCGTCGCCCAGGTTCCTCCCTGGTTCCGTCATGGAGAAGAATTTGAACCACAGAGGCACAGAGGGCACAGAGGAGAGAATAAAGAAACGCTGTGTCCTCTGTGCCTCTGTGTTTTTTTTACATGGAATCAGGGAGGAACCTGGGCGACGAGGTACTAGACTCGCGGCATGCAGCTGCGGATCGACGGGGATCGATTGACCCTCACCCTGCAGGGCGCCGAGCGGCTCTGGGCCTTGAAGCTCTCGCCCATCGTCGTGCCGCGCGAGCACGTGACGCGGGCGGAGGCGGCGCTTCCGCCCGCCACGTGGCGGGCGATCCGCGCCCCGGGGACGGCGCTCCCCGGGCTGATCAAGGCGGGCACGTACTACACCGATCGCGGCAAGGAGTTCTGGTACACGGTGAGAAGCCGGAAGGACAACCCGCTGACGATCGAGCTCGCGGGGGAGTCGTACCGGCGGCTCGTCCTCACCCTCGACGATTCCGCCGGCTGGGCGGAGCGGATCAGCGCCTGGATCAGGGGCTGAGTCGCCCGGGGAGCTCGCGTCGGGCCACGGCCCCGTCCGGCGCGGCTCGGCAGGATCGCGCCGCGACCACGCTCGGCGCTCCGAGCGGCGCGCCGCCGGCGCCGCGGCTTTCCGCCTCGTGCCCGAGCGCGCGCCAGCGCGGAGACGGGTGCCGCCCATGTCTCGTGGAGGCACGTCCACCAGGAGACGGGTGCCACCCATCTTTTCTTGGACGCACGTCCATCGCGGAGATGGTGCCATCCATCTTTTCTTGGACGCACGTCCACCAGGAGACGGGTGCCACCCATCTTTTCTTGGACGCACGTCCATCGCGGAGATGGTGCCATCCATCTTTTCTTGGACGCACGTCCACCAGGAGACGGGTGCCACCCATCTTTTCCTGGACGCACGTCCATCGCGGAGATGGTGCCATCCATCTTTTCTTGGACGCACGTCCACCGGGAGACGGGTGCCACCCATCTCCGGCGTGGACGAGCCAGTTCCCCGGATGGGTGCACGGCGCGCCACCCGCCCCGAGCGGGGGCGCCGGGACGGCTTCGCCCGACGCCGCGCCCCGGCAGGCCCCGTCCGCCGCTCAGCGCTCCGAGCTGCTCGCCGCCGGCACCGCCGCCTTCTGCCCTGCGCCGAGGCGCGCGCCGGCCTTGATGCGCGTCTCCGTCACGACCTCGTCCCACTGCGCGTCGTAGCCCTCGAAGTGGACCCGGTACGAGCCGGGCGCGACGACGCCGGTGATGATGGCGGGCTTGTACGAGCCCTTCCACTCGACCTCGACGCGGTCGCCGACCTTCCGCGCGCCGCCCCCGCCGGAGGCGCGCTGCTCCTCCTCGCGCAGGCGGCGGGCGCTGCCCTCGTGGAGGCACTGCTCGCGGTGGCAGGCGAGGCCGGAGGCGCAGTCGTCGTCGGCGCGGCACGGGGACCCGAGCGGGGCCTTCTTCCCGCAGGCCGCGAGCACCACGGGCAAGGCGACGACGACCGCGAGCGCTCTCAGGACGGTGAAGGCTCGAACGCGCACGAGACGGGATCCCAGCAGAGCGGCCACGGCCCGACAACAGAGATCGCACCGCCCGCGGACGGCAGCGGCACGGCATCGCCTTGCCCCACCGTCCCCCGCGGGCACGCCGCGACGTGTGCGCGGCGCCCCCCGCGGCCCTGCCGCAGCCCTGCGCAGCCCCCACGGCCCTGCGCGGCCCCGCGCGCCCCCCACGGCCCCGCGCGCCCCCCGCGGCCCCGGCAGCCGTCCCCCTGCCAGCGACGCCCCGCTCTGCTATGGTCGCCCCCGCTGTGCGACTGCTCGCCGCCCTCGCGCCCGTGGCCCTGCTCGTCGCGGCGCCGCCGCTCCTGGGCTGCGGCGCCTCCGCGTCGGACGCGGGCGTGTGCGCGGGCGCCGGCGTCTGCGGCGCCGGCCACTGCGTCGCGGGGCGCTGCCGGCCGGCGGGCGCCCTCCCCTCGCCCGTCGAGGCGCGCCGGGTGCTGCTCCCGCCGGCGGACCTCGCCGTGCTCCAGGAGGACGCCGCGGCCGCGCCCGGCGTCCCCGACGCCATCGCGCTCGGGCGCGCCAGGACCGGCGATGTCGTCCTGCTGCTCCGGTTCGCGCCGACCTTCGGCGTCGACGCCGACATCGCGAGCGCCTTCGTCGTGCTCGATCCGGTCCCCCTCGCGCCGCCCGCCGAGCGCGCGCTCCCCCTCGAGGTCGCGCGCATCCTCGAGCCGTGGCGCTCCGAGACGGCGACCTGGGGCCGGCAGCCGCGCCTCTCGATCCCCGAGCCCGCCGCCATCGCGCGGCGCCTCCCCACGGCGCCGCTGCGGATCGACGTCACCTCGCTCGTGCGCGGCTGGGCCAGGCGGCGCATGGACGACCACGGCATCGCCATCGTCGCGCCGGGCCGCGACGCCGTCGGGGCCGCCTACTCCATGGGCGTTTCCCAGGGCACCGGCCCGCTTCTCGAGGTGTACGTCCGGTGAGCAACGGCCAGGACGACGAGGACGACGACCTCAGCGGCCGTCCGTCTCTTCCCTTGCCCCTCGTCCGCCACGACGCCGGCCGGGGCAGGCCCTCCACGCCGAGCACCCCGCCGCCGGGGGTCGCCGGCGGCGCGACGTCGCCCAGCGCTCCGCCGTCGCCCGGCGCCCCCTCATCGCCCGGCGCGCCGTCGTCGCCCGGCGCGCCGTCGTCGCCCGGCGCGCCGTCGTCGCCCGGCGCCCCCTCGTCGCCCGGCGCCCCCTCGTCGCCCGGCGCCCCCTCGTCGCCCAGCACGCCGTCATCGCCGGGCGTCCCGACCTCCGCGCGCGGCTTCCGGCCCGTCTCCGGCGCCCCCGCGCCCGGCGCCCCGACGTCGTCCCGCGGCTTCCTCGACGACGACGAGCCCGCCATCACCCAGCGCTCGACGGCCAGCGTCCGCCCCTTCCCGCTCCTCCGCACGGCGCCGCCCTCGGCGTCCGGCGA
The DNA here is from genome assembly GCF_051521615.1 of Sorangium sp. So ce1335. NCBI lineage: Bacteria > Pseudomonadati > Myxococcota > Polyangiales > Polyangiaceae > Sorangium > Sorangium sp. So ce1335. Next base: position 12,322,372 of record NZ_CP150363.1, on the reverse strand, counting down.
GACCGCGCCGGCAGAGACGCTGCTCAAGGTCAGCGACCTGCGCGTCTCGTTCACCGCCGACGGCATCGTCACCCGCGTCCTCGAGCGCGTCTCGTTCACGGTGCCGCGCGGGCGCACCGTGGCGCTCGTCGGCGAGTCGGGCTGCGGCAAGACGATCACCGCGCTCAGCATCCTGCGGCTCCTGCCCGCGCCGTACGCGTCCATCGACGGCGGCGCGATCGAGCTCGACGGCAAGGACCTCCTCGCGCTCAGCGAACGCGAGATGCGCGCGGTCCGCGGCGGGAAGATCGGCATGATCTTCCAGGAGCCGATGACCTCGCTGAACCCCGTGTACACGGTCGGCGCCCAGATCGCCGAGGCGGTCCGCCTGCACCTGCCCATGTCCCGCGGCGACGCCCGGCTCTACGCCGTGAACCTCCTGCGCAAGGTCGGCTTCCCCGAGCCCGAGGTCCGCGCGAACAGCTACCCGCACGAGCTGTCCGGCGGCATGCGCCAGCGCGTCATGATCGCCATGGCCCTCGCGCCCGGGCCCTCGCTGCTCATCGCCGACGAGCCGACCACGGCGCTCGACATGACGACCCAGGCGCAGATCCTCGACCTTCTGGAGCGGATCAAGGCGGAGACGTCGATGAGCCTCCTGCTCATCGCGCACGACCTCGCCGTCGTCGGCGAGCTCGCCGACGAGATCGTCGTCCTCTACGCCGGCGTCGTCGTCGAGCAAGGGCCCGCGCGCAGCGTGCTCGCGGCGCCGTCGCACCCGTACACGCGCGCGCTGCTCCGGAGCATCCCGGCGCGCGGGCTCCGCCCGCACCGCGTGCGCGGCCAGCGATCGCTGCGCCTGCCGACCATCCCCGGCGGGCTGCCCGATCTGCGCGACCCGCCGCGCGGCTGCCGCTTCCAGGACCGCTGCGAGGCGGTGTTCGACCGCTGCCGCGTCGAGCCGCCGGACCTGTACGCCGTCCCGCCGAGCGCGGGGCACCACGCGGCGCGCTGCTTCCTCCTCACCGGCGCCGGCCGCCCGGGGGAGGAGGGCGCGGCGTGACGCGCGACAGCGACCTCCCGCTGCCCGCCGAGGGCGACGAGGCAGGCGCCGCCGCGGCCCGCGCGGAGAGCGCGCGCGGCGAGCGCCCGCTCGTCCAGGCGGAGCGGCTCTCCAAGCTGTACCCGGTGCGGCGCGGCCCGTTCGCGAAGCCTTCGTTCGTGCAGGCGGTGGACGGCGTGAGCTTCCACGTCCACCGCGGCGAGACGCTCGGCCTCGTCGGCGAGTCCGGCTCCGGCAAGAGCACGCTCGGGCGCCTCGTGCTCCGGCTCATCGAGCCCACAGTCGGCCGCGTCTTCTTCGACGGCCAGGACCTCAGCGCCCTGTCGAGCCGCGCGCTCCGCGCCGTGCGCCGGCGGATGCAGATCGTCTTCCAGGACCCGTACGGCTCGCTCAACCCGCGCATGACGGTGCGCGAGATCGTCGGCGAGGGCATCGTGATCCACCGCCTCGCGAGGAGCCGCGACGAGGAGACGGCGATGGTCGAGGGCGTGCTCCAGAAGGTCGGCCTGCGCGCGGACATGATGGAGCGCTTCCCCCACGAGCTCTCCGGCGGCCAGCGGCAGCGGGTGGCGATCGCGCGGGCGCTCGCGGTGCGCCCGGACTTCATCGTCTGCGACGAGCCGGTGAGCGCGCTCGACCTCTCGGTGCAGGCCCAGATCGTCAATCTGCTCGAGGAGCTCCAGGACGAGCTCGCGCTGAGCCTGCTGTTCATCTCGCACGATCTCCGGGTGGTCGAGCACGTGAGCCACCGCGTGGCGGTGATGTACCTCGGCAGGATCGTGGAGATCGGCCCGGCGCAGGGCGTGGCCGAGCGGCGGCACCACCCGTACACGCGCGCGCTCTTCGAGGCGACGCCCTCCATCGAGCGCGGCGGCAAGGCGCGGCGCGTGCTCCCGGGCGCGCCGGCGAGCGCGATCAACCCGCCCGAGGGCTGCGTGTTCCACCCGCGCTGCCGGAAGGCCGAGGAGGGCAAGTGCGACGTGGAGATCCCGCCGCTCGAGGAGCTCGTCCCGGGGAGCGGCCATCGCGTGGCGTGCTGGTACCCCGAGCTCGAGTGACCGCCGCGGGCCGGCGCGCAGCAGGCTTCGTCCACTGACCCAGTTCGGCACATTTGCGACTCGATGTGCCAGCGGCGAGCCCGGCTCTGCATGGATCGGCGCGCGACGAGCGCGGCATCTCTCTTGCTGCCCGTGCGCCGCCGCGCGCGCTGTGCGGCGGCGATGTTGGAGAGGTGATCGAATGGCGAGCGACGTGCTTCGAGCGCTGATGGCAGCCCTCCTGTCCGGTGCGTGCCTGATGGGATGTGACGGTGGCAATGGCGGCGGCAGCGGCGGTGCGGGCGGCCTCGGCGGCAGCGCCAGCGACGGCGGCGGCGGCGGCGCCAGCGACGGCGGCGGCGGCAGCGCCAGCGACGGCGGCGGCGGCAGCGCCAGCGACGGCGGCGGCGGCGCCAGCGACGGCGGCGGCGGCGGCGCCAGCGACGGCGGCGGCGGCAGCGATGGCGGCGGCGGCCCAGAAGGCTTGCCGTACGAGGAGGAGTGCACGGTGCGCGACGTGGAGGGCACGATCCCGGGGGTGAAGATCTCGATCTCGTCGAGCCGGTGCGTCTACCGCGTGGGGGAGGCGGCGGAGTTCATCTACGAGGTCACCACCGACTCGAGCGTTCCTCCGATCGACGTCGCGGCGTCCACCGGCTGCGGGCGTTGCGTCGATCCGTCGCGTGATCCGCTGTCGTTCGTCTCCTACAAGATCAGCGGCGTCTCGTCGGCCGGGCAGCCGCAGAGTTACTGCCTGTGCGATGTCGGGTGTTGCGCCCCTGACGAGGCGGAGACGGTGCAGGTCGACGCGACGACGGTGACGGAGACGATCCGCTGGTCGGGGCGGCAGTGGAATGGGCCTTCCGACACGAGCAATCCGGAGGGTGATCCCTTCGCGCCCGGGAGCTATGCTGTCGAGGTGACGTTCGACGGTCAGGCGCAGGGCGTCGTGCGGGCGACGCTGGGCATCGAGATCGTCCCCTGACGCTGGGTCGCGCGGTACCTTGGCCGAATTGCGGTGCTCTGGGGACCGCCGAGGCGCCAAGGACGCCAAGAAATCTCGATACTCTGGCGTCTTGGCGTCCTGGCGGTTCGACGCTGCGGCGCTGTCGGCGGTAAGTACCGCACCACCGGAGCTCTGCCCGTCCCTGCCCCGCGCGACGACACCCCGCTCCGGGGGCCGGGCGGCTCGGCGCCCGGGCTTTCTGCTAAGGTCGGCGCCCCATGCACGCCTGGCGCGGACACTCCTTCGGCTCCCCCGAGATCCTTGTCTGGGAACACGTGGACGACCCGCCGCTCGCCGAGGGGGAGGTCCGGATCGAGGTCGCCGCGTCGGCGATCAACTTCCCCGACGTGCTCTTCACGGCGGGCGCCCATCAGGTCAGGCCGACTCCGCCGTTCACCCCCGGCTTCGAGGTGGCCGGCGTCGTCGTCGAGAGCCGCGCGCCGTCGCTGCCGCCCGGCGCCCGGGTGGCCGCCACCCTCCCCGGCTCGGGAGGGTACGCGACGCACGCGATCGCCCGCCCGAGCACGACCTACGCGCTCCCCGACGGCATGCCGTTCGAGGACGCCGCCGCGATGACGATCACCTACCAGACGGGCTACCTCGCGCTCCACCGGCGCGCCGGCGTCAAGCCGGGCGACACGGTCCTCGTCCACGCCGGCGCGGGCGGCGTCGGCAGCGCGGCGATCCAGCTCGCCAAGGCGGCCGGCGCCACCGTCATCGCCACCGCCGGCGGCAAGGAGAAGGCGGCGGTCTGCCGCGCCCTCGGGGCCGACGTCGCGATCGACTACCGCAGCGAGGACTTCGTCGCCCTCGTCAAGGACCACACCGCCGGCCGGGGCGCCGATATCGTCTTCGACCCCCTGGGCGGCGACGTCTTCGACCGATCCACGAAGTGCATCGCCTTCGAGGGCCGCATCCTGGTGATCGGCTTCGCGTCAGGCCACTTCCCCGCGGCCCGCGCCAACCACCTGCTCGTGAAGAACTACGCCGTCCTCGGCTTCTACTGGGGCACCTACAGCCGCGCCCAGCCCGCCCTGACGCGCGGCGCGCAGGACGCGCTCTACGCGATGTACCGCCAGGGCACGATCAAGCCGCTGATCTCCGCCGCGCTGCCGATGGCCGACGCGAGGGCCGCCATGACCGCGGTCGCGTCCCGCGCGACCACCGGCAAGGTGGTGCTCATGACGCAGCGAGGAGAGGGGCGCGCCGCCGCCCGCGGGAGCGGCAGCGGCGAGGAGAGAGGCGCCGCCGCCCGCGAGGGCGGCAGCGGCGAGGAGAGAGGCGCCGCCGCCGCCCGCGGGGGCGGCAGCGGCGAGGAGAGAGGCGCCGCCGCCGCCCGCGAGAGCGGCAGCGGCGCGTAGAAGGCATCAGTTGCAGGCGGTCCCGGTGGACGCCTCGGGGAGCTCGCCGAGCGAGTCCTGGTCCGTCGTGGTCAGGCCGAAGCCGTAGGGGAACAGGGCCTCGTTCTGGTTCGCGTCACCGCGGTTGATCTTCTGGCACTCGCTCCCGGGCCACGAGAACGAGAGCTTGCCCTGGAACTCGTGCTCGCCGAACAGCACGTCGGCCACGCCGCCGCCCTCCGAGCCCGGGAGCCACGCCGCCACGAACGCGTCGGAGCGGTTCAGCTCCTTGTTCACGTAGAGCGGGCGGCCCGACAGGAACACCGTCACGATCGGCAGCCCCGGCGCGGCCGTGCGGATGGCCTGGAGCACCTGCAGATCCTCGGGGTGGAAGAGCGCGTGCTCCAGCGTCTTGGCGTGCGCCGTCGAGTCCGTGTTGTCGTTCGAAGGCTGGATATCCCCCTTCATCTCGGCGTAAGGCGTCTCGCCGATCACGACGATCGCGGCGTCGAAGTTCCCCGACGAGGCCGCGGCGCCGTTGGCGCTCAGCATCGCCTGGCCGCCGCCGGCCGACACGGCGTCCTGGATGCCCTTGAAGATGGACGTGGCGCCCGGGAAATCGGCGTTCGTGACGTCCGTGCCCTGCCACGTCCGCGACCACCCGCCCGCCTGGTTCGGGATGCTGTCCGCGGACTTGCCCGCGACGAGCACCCGGCTGGCCGGGGCGAGGGGCAGCACATGGCCGGCGTTCTTGAGCAGCACGAGCGACTTCCTCACCGCGTCGCGCGCGAGCTCCCGGTGCTCCTGGGCCCCGAGCACCGACTGCTGCCCCGCGAACATCCGCTCCGACGGGGCGCCCTTCGTCGTCTTCGGGCCGAGCAGCCCCGCCCGCATCTTGACCCGCAGGATCCTCGTCACGGCGTCGTCGATCCGCGCCATCTGGATCTTGCCGTCGTTCACCTGCTTGAGGGTGTTCTCGTAGAACGCCTTCCACTGATAAGGGACCATGATCATGTCCACGCCGGCGTTGATCGCGTCGGCGCAGGAGTTCTCGGCGCAGCCGGGCACCTGCGCGTGACCGTTCCAGTCGCCGATGACGAAGCCGTCGAAGTGGAGCTTCTCCTTCAGCACGCCGGTGAGCAGCTCCTTGTTCCCGTGCATCTTCGTGCCGCGGATGCTGTTGTACGACGCCATGACCGTCTGCACGCCCGCGGGGATGGCGGACATGTAGCCCTGGCCGTGGATCGCGCAGAGCTCCGTGTCGCTCGCCAGGTTGTTCCCCTGGTCGTCGCCCTTGTCGGTGCCGCCGTCGCCGATGAAGTGCTTGGCCGTCGCGATGACGCGCGTCGGGCCGAAGAGATCCGCGCTGTTCGCGGCGCCCTGGATGCCCGCCACGACCCGGCCGGCGTAGGCGTTCACGATCTCCGGATCCTCGGAGTAGCCCTCGTACGTGCGGCCCCACCGGTCGTCGCGCACGACCGCGAGCGTCGGGGCGAAGGTCCAGTCGATGCCGGTCGCGACGACCTCCTTGGCCGTCGCGGCGCCGATGCGCTCGAGCAGATCCGGGTCGTTCGCGGCGCCAAGGCCGATGTTGTGCGGGAAGAGCGTGGCGCCGCGGACATTGTTGTTCCCGTGCACCGCGTCGATGCCCCAGATGATCGGGATGCCCGCGCGGCCGCCGCTCTTGTCCACCGAGGCCTTGTAGAAGTCGTCGGCCATCTTGAGCCAGTCCGCCGCGCTCGCGCCCTTGTTCCCGCCCGGCCAGGAGCCCCCGCCGTTCAGCACAGAGCCGATGTTGTACTGCCTGACCTCCGCCGGCGTGATGTAGCCGATCTCGGCCTGCACCATCTGCCCGACCTTCTCCTCGGGGCTCATCCGGCCGAGCAGCTCCTGCACGGCCGCCTCTATCGCAGGATCCTTCGCGATCTTGCTCTCCACCTCGGGCCAGCCGGCGTCGCAGGGCAAGAGGGTCGCGCTGTCGCCGGCGCCGCTGCCGCCGTCGCCGCCGCCGCCGTCACCGCCGCCGCCGTCACCGCTGCCGCCGCCGCCCGTGCTGTCGCCGGCGCCGGTGCCGCCGCCGCCCGTGCCAGGGCCCGTTCCAGGGCCCGTGCCGGTGCCGGTGCCGGTGCCGGTCGATGAGCCGGCCGGATTCTCGGACGCGTCGCTGCCGCAGGCGGCCGGCGCGAGAACGACAGCCGCCGCCATGATCCATGTCGCATACCGTGTGAGGCGCATAGGTGCTCCCCTCTTTGTCCGTGAGATGAAGGATGGGATTCGAGCGAACCGTGACCGTCAAGCAAGATGTCGATCGGGGTGAGCCCCGCGCCGATCGGCGTAAGGCAACATAAGACAGGACGCGAACGTTCTAATCCATGTCTCCACCGGCACGCAAGGCCCCCTCACGCCGCGAGCGGCCGAGCTGCCGCGAGGCTCCCTGCGCGTCATCGTGGGCGCGCCATCGTGTGGGCGCGCCATCGTGTGGGCGCGCCATCACATCCCGCATCGCGCGCCGCGCGCGCGAGCCGCCGGCATGTCGCCGACTCGGTGCGCCGGATGACACGGTGCGTCCCTGGCGCCCTTGGTTTGACCATGGTTCGTGTCGGGCCGCAATCCGCAAACCGGATGGCGCAGCGCGATAATTCACCCGTGGCATAACGCCACAACGATGCAAGATGGCCACGCTCCGCCGGCCGCTCCTGCGGGACCGTCGGCACGGCGAAGCGTGGCCGCAGATTTGCAAAACGCGCGGCATTCCCAGGGAGATCCTGACGATGGCGAGATGCCCTCCCCTTGCGATTGCCGTGCTCGTTCTCGCTCCTGCGCTCTCCGCCGGCTGCGGCCAGGCGGACGCGCCCCCATCGAATCAGGCGGCGCCGCCGGGGCAGGAGAAGAAGGTCGACACAAAGATCCTCGAGAAGGGTGCAGAGGCGCTCCAGGATCTGAGTCCCGTGCGGGCGATCGACCACTACCTGGACGGATTCCACGTGATGAAGGACAACCCGGACCATCACATGGAGGCCCATCATTACTGCAAGGGGGTCAATGAAGAGTTCACGCAGTGTGTGATCTTCGATGGGAACACGAGCGACGCGAACATCATCGGGGTCGAGTACATCATCTCGGAAGCGATGTTCGAGGGGCTGCCCGAGGACGAGAAGAAGCGCTGGCACCCGCACAATTACGAGATCCTCTCAGGCCAGCTCATCCTGCCCGGCGTCCCGGCGGTGGCCGAGAAGGCGGCGCTCAAGAAGAAGATGAACAGCTACGGCAAGACGTGGCACATCTGGGACACGGGGCACCTGGGGCACCCGGCGGCGCACAACCTGCCGGTCGGCGAGCCGCTGCTCGCCTGGTCGTACAACCGCGACGGGGAGATGCCCGCCGCCCTCGTGGAGGCGCGCGACAAGCGGACGGAGATCAGCACCGCAGAGAAGCGGAAAGAGCGCGCCGATCTCGCGGCCATCGCGAACCCCCAGCGGGGCGTGGACGATCTCAAGTCCAGGTTTCCGAACGCGACAGGCGCTCCGGAGGGCGTCCGCGCGAAGTGACGCCGCCGCCACCCGGGGCGCGGGCGGCGCGGCGGTCGGACACCGGGTGAGCCGCGGGATCGCCGGCGAAACCTGGGCGAAACAACGGGGCGAGCTCGAGGACGAAGGGCGAAACAAGGAGAAGCTGGCCGCCGGGCTCGGGCGAGGGCTGCCGGGATTCGACGATGTGGAATCCACCGATGCGGCAATAGCAAAATCGTGTATCCGCCGTTGGCGGCATTTACCGGCGAGCGCGTGCGCGCTTATTCTCCGCGCATGCTCTTTATTCCGCGGACTTCGATCCGTTTGCTCATGACCACCGGCGCGCTGCTCGTCGCGCTCGCCGCGTGCGGTGACGACGACCCGGGCACGTTGGCAGGCAGCGGCGGCACAGGCGGTGAGGCCGGCGGCAGCACGACCGGCACCGGCGGCGACGGCGGCGCCACGGGCACCGGCGGCGACGGCGGCGCGACAGGCACAGGCGGCGACGGCGGCGCGACAGGCACGGGCGGTGACGGCGGCGCCACGGGCACCGGCGGCGACGGCGGCGCGACAGGCACGGGCGGTGACGGCGGCGCCACGGGCACCGGCGGCGACGGCGGTGCAACAGGCACGGGAGGCGACGGCGGTGCGACCGGCTCCGGAACGGGCACCGGCGGCGACGGCGGTGCGACCGGCTCCGGAACGGGCACCGGCGGCGACGGCGGCGCGACCGGCTCCGGAACGGGCACCGGCAATCCCACCACCACGACGACCACGTCCGCCGCAGGCGGCGAGTCCTCCTCCGTGGTCGGCAGCGGCGGCGCAGGCGGCGAGTCCTCCTCCGTGGTCGGCAGCGGCGGCGCAGGCGGCGAGTCCTCCTCCGTGGTCGGCAGCGGCGGCGCAGGCGGCGAGTCCTCCTCCGTGGTCGGCAGCGGCGGCGCAGGCGGCGAGTCCTCCTCCGTGGTCGGCAGCGGCGGCGCAGGCGGCGAGTCCTCCTCCGTGGTCGGCAGCGGCGGCGCAGGCGGCGAGGGCGGCGGCGTGGGTGGCGCCGGCGGCGGTGAAGGCGGCGCGGGCGGCGCGGGCGGCGGCGACGGCGAGGCCGTGCGGTGGGCCGACGTGGAGCGGATCCTGACGGCGAAGTGCGGGCCCTGCCACACGCGCACGGAGCCCCCGCCGTCCAGCGGCTTCGCGATCACCTACGAGTCCTCGCAGCTCGCCGCGAGCTCGGCCCAGTGCGCCGTGGCCGAGGGGGAGCCCCCGCTGACGCAGGGAGCGTGCGCCGCCATCCGCATCCACGACGCGGACGCAACCACCCGCATGCCGCGCAACCGAGGATGCACTGGCGACCCGGCGCTCGACGCCGACAACGCGGCCTGCCTGACCGCGGCGGAGCAGCAGACGCTCCTCGACTGGATCGCCGACGGCCAGCTCGACTGATCCGAGAAGGCGCGGCCGCGCGGCCGCGCCTCACCTCGGCGGCCGCGCCCCACCTCAGCTCGGCTGCGCCAGGAGCGCGCCGTCCCCGTGGGTCCCTGCTCCACGGGCCTGCTCCGCCGCGTTTCCCCTTGCGAGGCCGCATCGCCCGACTAGGCAGAGCCCCCGGGGGCGCGATGCAAGCGTTGAGACCCATGGATCCCGACCTGGCAGCGGGGCTCGACGGGCGCGCGTCCAGGGCCGAGCGCCTGACGCGCGGGGCCGGCCCCTTGCTCCGAGGGCAGAACCGGATCCTCCGGATGATCGCGTCCGGAGAGCCGCTCTCCCGCGTGCTCGACGAGCTCATCCGGCTCATGGAGGCCCAGTCGGGCCGCGCGCTCTGTTCCATCCTCCTCGTCGACGAGACGAGGAAGGTCCTCCGCTGGGCCTCGGCGCCCAGCCTTCCCGAGGCGTACAACCAGGATGTCAACGGGCTGAGCGTCGGCGCCGTCAGCGGCTCGTGCGGCACCGCCATCCTCCGCAAGCAGACCGTCGTCGTCTCGGACATCGCGCGCGACCCGCTGTGGGCGCGGTCGCGGGATCTCGCGCTCTCCCACGGCCTGAAGGCGTGCACCTCCACGCCCATCCTCGACTGCCAGGGCGAGGTGCTCGGCACGCTCGCGTTCTATTACCGCGAGGCGCGCTCGCCGGGCCCGCGCGACCTTGGCCTCATGGATATCTGCAAGGATCTCGCGGGGATCGCGATCGAACGCGGCCGCAGCGCGGCGCGCGCCGAGGAGGCGCTCCGCACGCGCGACGACTTCCTCGCCGTGGCGTCTCACGAGCTGAAGACGCCGATCGCGACGCTGCTCCTGCAGATCACCTCGCTGGAGCGGCTCCAGCGCGCGGCGGGGGCGCTGCCCATCCAGGAGATCGCGCCCAGGCTGGGCAACCTGGGGCGGCAGGGGAAGAAGCTCCTCCGGCTCGTCGAGCAGCTCCTCGACGCGACGCAGCTCCTGTCCGGCCGCATCGAGGTCGAGCGCGCGCCGGTCGACCTCGCCCAGGTGGTGCGCGACGTCGTGGACCGGCTCCTGGAGGGCGTGGCGGAGGTCGCGCCGGAGGTCGAGATCCGCGCGGAGGGGCCGGTTGTCTGCGAGGGGGACGGCTTCCGGATCGAGCAGGTGGTGGTGAACCTGCTGTCGAACGCGTGGAAGTTCGGCCGCGGGGCGCCCGTCGAGATCGAGGTCGAGCGGGGCGACGGCGCCGCGCGGCTGCTCGTCCGGGACCGCGGCATCGGCATCGCGCCGGAGGATCAGGCGCGCATCTTCCAGCAGTTCGAGCGCGCCGTCTCGGTGCGCAACTACGGCGGCCTCGGCCTCGGCCTGTGGCTGACGCGGCAGCTCGTGGAGAGGATGCGGGGCCGCATCTCCGTGCAGAGCGAGCTCGGCGCCGGCTCCACCTTCACCGTCGAACTCCCCCTGCACCATGACCAAGTCTGTCCTGATCATCGATGACGACGTCGCTCTGGCGACCACCCTGGCCGAGACGCTGTGCGACCTCGGGTACGAGGCGACGCCCTATTTCAGCGGGCGCGAGGCGCTCGACCGCCTGTCGCAGGGCGCGCGGCCGGGGGTGATCCTGCTCGATCTGATGATGCCGAAGATGAACGGCTGGAAGGTGTGCGAGGAGCTCTGCGCCGTCCCCGGGCTCGGGGAGATCCCCGTCGTCATCATGACCGCGGCGTCGAACATCAAGCAGCCGATGCCGACGCACGCGCGCGAGGTGATCAGCAAGCCGTTCGAGCTCGACGCGCTGCTCAGGACGATCGACGCCGCGTGAGGCCGGCGCGGCTCAGCGCGGGCCGCTGACGTCCTTCACGACGAGCTCGGGATCGGCGGCGATGTCCTTCTCCGTGAAGAGCACGCGGCGCCACGCCTTGCGCGAGAACAGCTCGGTCTGGTCCGCGAAATGGGGCGACGCGGGGTCCGACGACTGCGAGTAGCTGAGCAGCGCCTCGGCGCGGGGGCCGTCGGCCGTGTGCTCGACGGCCATCACGAAGCTCGTGCCGAAGTTGATCGGGTAGCCCGAGGTGGTGAGGCCCGTCTCCGCGTTGACGAGCTCTCCGCTGTTGAGCCTGGGCAGCAGGGTGCTGTTCAGGCCTCCCGGCGAGTAGCCGACGATGTTGGCCACCCCTTCGTGGCCGCTCCCGCCGTGGATGGGGATGACGTCGTCGCCCCTGCGCGTGAACTGCGCCTCGCCGAGCGGCGTGCTCGCGTCGAGCTCCGCCTGCGCGAGCGCGCGCACGGCCTCGGCCAGCGCCACGAGGATCGGATCCGGGCCCTCGGCCGGCGGCTCGACGAGGTCGCGCGGGGTCCCGAGCGGGTCGTCGGCGTCGAACGGCTGCGCGTAGAGCCTGCCCGCGTCCATCGTGTCGCCGAACGTGAACCGGCCGAGCAGCTCGCGCCACACGACCGCGCCGACGCTGTCGAGATTCACGCGGCCGTCCCACGACGCGAGCGCGAGGCACGCGTCGGCGATGTCGACGGCCTCGCCCTCGAGGTCGACGGGCTCGGCGCCGTCGCAGCGCTCGACGACCTGCGCGAGGAGGCGCTCGGCCGTCATCCCCCGGTTGCTCAGGATGGCGGCCTCGAGCTCCTCGCGCGAGAAGAGGCCGTCCTCGCCGGAGGCGGCGCCCTCGCCTTCCTCGGTGAGCAGGACGAGGTTCATGCGCGTGCGCGCCGAGATGGGGGAGCCCGGGGTGCCGAAGAGCGCCGGGTAGCCGGAGATCGGCTCGGCGGGGTTCGTGAGCCACGGCGTGTCGTTGGCGTTCATGACGAAGTCGGTCCGCGCGAGGGACGGGACATCGCCCCACGGCACGAGCGCGCCGGCGCCCTGCGTCTCCACCCACTCGTCGCGCGCCGTGCTCCCGTCGAGCAGCACGATGCCGGAGCTCGCGAGCACCGCGGTGAGGCCGTCGCGCTGCAGCGCGCGCTCGTAGGCGCGCACCGCCTCGGCGCTCAGGTGGGGCACGCGCGAGGCGTCCATGACGACGCCCTCCCCCTCGGCGTCCACCGCGGTCGTGAACACGAACGGGATGCCGCGCAGCTCCTCGTGGACGCGCCGGAGCTCGTCGAGGCTCTTCGCGCGGTCCATGCCGAGCCACTGGTCGAGCGCGGTCACGTTGTCCTCGTTGGCGTCGCGCAGGGCGAAGGCCTGCTCGGCGGACCAGGAGAGCACCGACGCCCCGAGCATCGGGCCGTGGTGGCTCCGGTACATCACGCGCGACACCTGCTCGACCGAGCCGTCGTCCGCCAGCACGCCGATCGTGTGCTCGCGGCGCTCCATCTCCCGGCGCTCGCCCTCGTGGATGTAGGCCGTCGGGTCGTCCGGATCGAGGGTGAGCCGGTAGACGGTGAAGTGCTTCGCCGGGGAGACCGTGTGCGTCCACGCGACGTGCTCGTTGAAGCCGATGTTGATGACGGGCAGCCCCGTCAGCGCGGCGCCGTACACGTCGAGCTCCCCGGGGATGGTGAGGTGCGCCTCGTAGAACTTGAGCTCCCCCTCCCAGGGGAAGTGCGGGTTGGCGACGAGCATCCCGCGCCCGCTCTCGGAGCGCTCGCGGCCGATCGCCCACGCGTTGCTCCCGAGGCCGAGGCGGGTGAAGTCCGGCAGCTCCGGCCCGCGCTGGCGCGCCCCCTCGTCCGACGCCTCCGGCGGCGCGGCGCGGCTGATGAAGTCGAGGAGCTGCAGGCCGCCGGCGAACATGTTCACGTGGACGAAGTACGCGGCGAGATCCGCGGCGCTGATCGGCTTGACCCACGGCGCGCCGACGCAGGGGGCGGGCAGGCCCTCCTGGCCGACGTCGGCGAGGTAGCGGTTGTAACCGGCGGCGTACCCCTCGACGAGCGCCCGCCCGTCGGGGGACAGGCGCTCCAGCATGCGCTCGCCGCGCTCGACGACCCCGAGCGCGAGGTAGCTGAAGTCGCTGTCGACGTTCGCGTCCCCCTCGCCGGGGCCGAAGGTCCTGGCGCGCTCGCTCCGCACCTTCACGATCTGATCGGCGAGCGTGCAGGCGAAGTCGCGCGCGCCGGCGTAGGCGAGCCCGAATCCGATGCTGCCGATGTCCTCGGCGAGGACGTGGGGCACGCCGTGGCTCGTCCAGCGGATGGTGGCCTGATAGTCGACCGGCACCGGCCGCACGCCGGATTCGTCGCTGCACGCGGTCAGGAGACCGAGGCAGCCAAGCCCAGCGATGATTCTACCGTACATGGAACACTCCTCTTTGCGCCGGGATCTGCGCGGGGGAGAGATAGCCCACGGGAAGGCGGGAAGATGTGAAGAAATCGAGCGCAGCTTTCGGTCGTCCCGGGGTTCCCGATCCCGATCCGTCGCAGCTCGGGCGACGCGCAACGCGCGACGCGCGACGCGCGACGCGCGACGCAGGCGGCCGGCCCTGCGCGACGCGCGACGCAGGCGGCCGGCCCTGCGCGACGCGCCCGGGGAGCGAGGCGCTGGCCGACGGACCGCAGAGCGCGCGGCGCGCGGCGCGCGGCGCGCGGCGGGCACGGTTGATGGAAGCCATCGCCGCTGTGCAATCCGTGCCACGCGCGCTCGCCCCGGGCCCGAAGGATGCGCCGCCGCGCGCGGGCGGGGCGGCGCGCCGCGCTCGCGCGGCCGCGGTCGCGGCGGGGGCGCTCGTGTGCCTTCTTCTCGCGTCGGCGTGCGTCCGCGAGGCGGCGAAGGAGGCGACGAGCGGCACCCTCGAGGCGCTCGATCGCGGCGCGCGCGAGCTCGCAGGGCCCGCAGGAGGGTCGGCCGAGGCGCCGGCCGAGGGCGCGCCGCCGCGCGCGCCGCGCGGGCGCCCGCTCGTGGGCGCGATCGTCCATGACGCGGTCCGGGCGGGCGCGGCGGAGCTCGGGCGGCAGGCGGGGGCGCTCGAGCCGGTCATCGCGCAGACCAGCGAGGCGGTGAGCAGCGCGGTCGTCGAGGGCGCCCTCCAGCACGACAGGGAGCTCCTCTCCCTCGTCGAGCAGGGCTCGGGCGCGGCCGCGAGGGCGGTGGCGCGCGAGGGGACGGCGGAGCTCGTGGAGCAGCTCGCGGGCTGCCCCGACGGGGACCCGGGCTGCTCGAGCGCGGCGATAGAGCGGGCGAGCCGCGCCGCGGCCACGGGCTTCGCCGACGGCCTGGGGCGGGCGATCCAGCCCTGGATCATCGGGCTCGCGTTCGGCGGGGGCTTCCTGCTCGCCGCGCTGATCGCCGTCGCCGTCGCGGCGGTGGCGAGGCGGCACGACCGCTCGGCGGCCCACTGAGGCGCGCTCGGAGGCGCACGAGCGCGTGAGGCGCGCTCGGAGGCGCACGAGCGCGTGAGGCGCGCTCGGAGGCGCACGAGCGCGCGCGGCGCCGCGGATCTTCGCGCGCTGGGGTCGCCGTGATACGCGCGGGCGATGACGCCGGGGCAGCGGATCGCGGGCCGCTTCGAGCTCGAGCGCCAGGCGGGCGTGGGCGGCATGGGCGCCCTCTACCGCGCCGTCGACCTCGAGACCGGCGCGCCGGTGGCGGTGAAGATCCTCCACGGCGCGCAGGAGGCCGACCTCGCGCGCTTCGCGCGCGAGGCGACGATCCTCGACCGGCTCACAGATCCCGCGGTGGTCCGGTACGTGGCGCACGGCATCACCGGGGCCTCGCGACCGTACCTCGTGATGGAGTGGCTCGAGGGCGAGGACCTCGCCGCCCGCCTCGCGCGCGCCGAGCTCACCGTGGCCGAGAGCCTCGCGCTCGCGCGGCGCCTCGCGGGCGCGCTCGCCGCGGTGCACGCGCTCGGCGTCGTGCACCGCGACATCAAGCCGAGCAACATCTTCCTCTGCGACGGGCGCGTCGAGCAGGCGAGGCTCATCGACTTCGGCATCGCCCGGCCCGAGCGCGCCACCGCCGTCGTCACGCGCACGAACAGCGCCGTGGGCACGCTCGGCTACATGGCCCCGGAGCAGGCGCGCGGGAGCGCCGGCGTCGACGCGCGCGCGGACGTGTTCTCCCTCGGGTGCGTGCTGTTCGAGTGCCTCACGGGCCAGCCGGCCTACGCCGGGGACAACCCGATGGCGGTGCTGGCCAAGCTGCTCCTCGCGTCGCCCCCGCGGGTGCGCGACGAGCGGCCGGAGGTGCCCGACGAGCTCGACGCGCTCGTCGAGCGCATGCTGCGCCGGGAGCCCACGGGGCGACCCGCGGGCGGCGCGGCGCTCCTCGACGAGCTCGCGGCGCTGCGCCCGCTCACCCCGGAGCAGGGCGCGCTCCGGGCGCCCGAGAGCCGCGCGACGCCGGCGCTCACCGCGGGCGAGCAGCGGTTCCTTTCGGTGCTGCTCGCCGGCGGCGAGGACGGCGCGGACGGCGAGCGGGCGGCGATCGGCGCGGGGGCGGCGCCCGGCGCAGCCCCGGGAGCGCCGCGCGCGGCCGCCGCGCTCCGGGAGCCGCCGCCGGCCGCGGCGGACCCGTCGACGTGGACCCTCGTGGCGGAGATGCCGGAGGCCCCGCCGCCGGACAGCGCCGAGGTCGCGCTGCGCGTCCTCGTCGCGGATCACGGCGGGGGGATCGATCGCCTCGCCGACGGGACGTGGGTCGTCACGTTTCTGGGCGTGCCGCGCGCGCCGGGGAGCGCGGACGCGCACGACGGCCAGCGGCCGTCCAGCGCCGGCAGCACCGGCGGGACGGCGACGGACCACGCCGGCCAGGCGGCCCGCTGCGCGCTCGCGATGCGGGCGCTCCTGCCGCGGGCACCGATCGCGCTCGCGACGGGCCGCGGCCGGGTGCGCGGCCGCTCGTCCGCGGGCGAGGCGATCGACCGCGCCGCCCTCCTCGTCGAGGACGCGCGGCGGGCCCGCGCGGCCGGCGAGGACGCCCCGGCGATCCGCGTCGACGCGCTGACGGCGGGGCTCCTCGAGGGCCGCTTCGAGATCGACCGCGCGGCCAGCGGCGCGGGGCTGCTCCGGGCCGAGCGGGCCGCGCCCGAGGCCGCGCGCTCCCTGCTCGGCAAGCGGACGCCCTTCGTGGGGCGGGATCGCGAGCTGCGCGCGCTCGAGGAGCTCTTCGACGAGTGCGTGGACCAGCCGGTCGCCCGCGCCGCCCTCGTGACAGCGGCCGCTGGTGTCGGCAAGTCGCGGCTGCGCAAGGAGCTCGAGGAGCGCCTGGGGCACGCGGAGCGCCGCGCCGCGCCGGCCGAGATCTGGCTCGGGCGCGGCGAGCCGATGCGCGCGGGGGCGCCGTTCGGGCTGCTCGGGCAGGTCATCCGGCGGTGCGCGCGGATGCAGGACGGCGAGCCGCTCGAGGCGCGCCGGCAGAAGCTCGAGGAACGCGTGGCGCGGCGCGTGGCCGAGGGGGACCGCGGCCGGGTGGCCGAGTTCCTCGGGGCGATGGTGGGGACGCCGTTCCCGGACGAGGCGAGCGTGCAGCTCCGCGCCGCGCGGCGCGATCCGGTGCTGATGGGCGACCAGATCCGGCGCGCGTTCGTCGATTTCGTCGACGCCGAGTGCCGCGCGCGGCCGGTGGTGCTGCTGCTCGAGGACCTGCACTGGGGCGACAGGCCGTCGCTGGAGTACGTCGGCGCGGCGCTCCGGCTGCTCGCGGACCGGCCGCTGTTCGTCGTGGGCTTCGCGCGGCCCGAGGTCGACGAGCTCTTCCCGCGGCTCTGGGCCGACGCCGAGGCGACGACGGTGCGCCTCGGCGCGCTGCCGCAGCGGCCGTGCGAGCGGCTCGTGCGCGAGGTGCTCGGCGCGGCGGCGGACGACGCGACGGTCGCGCGCGTCGTGGCGCGCGCCGCGGGCAACGCGTTCTTCCTGGAGGAGCTGGTGCGCGCGGTGGCCGAGGGGCGCGGCGACCACCTGCCCGACACGGTGCTCGCGATGGTGCAGTCGCGGCTCGAGGGGCTCTCCCCCGAGGAGCGGCGGGTGCTGCGCGCGGCGTCGGTGCTCGGCCAGGTGTTCTGGCGGGGCGCCGTGGAGGCGCTGCTCGGCGGCGAGGCGCGCGCCCCCGCGCTCGACGCCTGGCTGTCGGGCCTCGCCGCGCGCGAGTGGATCGCGCGCCGCCCCGAGCCGAGCCTGCGGGGCGAGGTCGAGTACGGCTTCCGCCACGCGCTCGTGCGCGAGGCGGCCTACGACATGCTGACCGACGAGGACCGCGCGCTCGGCCACCGGCTCGCGGGCGGCTGGCTGGAGGCCGCGGGCGAGCACGACGCGGCGGTGCTGGCCGAGCACTTCGAGCGGGGCGGGGAGCTCGGCCGGGCGGCGCGCTGCTACGCGAGGGCGGCGGAGCAGGCGCTCGCGGGCAACGATCTCGGCGGGGTGGTCCGCTCGGCGGACCGCGCCATCCGCTGCGGCGCGGACGGCGAGCTGCTCGGGGCGGTGTCGCTCGCGCGGGCGGAGGCGCACCGGTTCCGCGGCGAGCTCGACGACGCGGAGCTCTGGGCGACGGAGGCGCTCGCGCTGCTGCGCGAGGGCGGCGCCGGCTGGTACGCGGCGCTGAAGGTGGCGACGACGGCCGCGCTGAAGCGGGGCCGGACCGAGCGGGTGCCGGCGCTGCTCGCGGCGCTCCTCGCGCGCTGGTCCGACGCGTCGCCCGAGCCGGCGCAGGTCGCCGCGGTGGCGTGGGCGGCGGCGCTGATGTTCCTGACGGGCCGGTACGCCGACGCCGCGTCGCTGATGGCGCGGGTCGAGCCGGTGGCGGAGCGGTTCGCCGGGGATCCGCAGATCGCCGGGACGATCGCGTGGAGCCGGGCGACGGCGGCGCTGTTCGTGGAGGGGGATCTCAACCGGCACCGGGCGCGGCTGGAGGAGGCGATCGCGTGCTTCGACAGGTCGGGGGATCTGCGGGGCGCGTGCGGGCAGCGCGCGAACGCGGGGTTCGCGTGCAACGAGCTCGGGGCGTACGGCGAGGCGGCGGCGCTCCTGCGCGCGTCGCTGTCGGACGCCGAGCGGATGGGGCTGCGCAACATCGCGGCCTCGGCGCGGCAGAACCTCGGGGCGGCGCTGGCGCGCCTCGGCGAGCTCCCGGAGGCGCGCGCCGTGGAGGCCGAGGCGGTGCGGTCGTTCGCGGCGATGCAGGAGCCGCGGATGGAGGGGGCGTCGCGCGCGTACCTGGCCGGCATCCTGCTGTCGGCCGGCGACGCGGCGGGGGCCGAGGCGGAGGCGCGCCGCGCGGTGGCGATGCTGGAGGTGGCGAGGCCGCTCCTGCCGCACGCGCTCGCGACGCTGGCCGACGCGCTCCTCGCGGCCGGGCGGCGGGAGGAGGCGCTCGCCGAGGCGCGCCGGGCGGCGGAGATCTTGAAGGAGATCGGGCAGTTGGAGGAGGGCGACGCGCTCGTGCGCGTCGTCCACGCCGAGGCGCTCTGGGCGACCGGCGACCGGGAGGGGGCGCGGGCGGCGCTCGCCGAGGCGGAGGCGCGGATCGGCGAGCGGGCGGCGAAGATCGCGGATCCGGCGTGGCGGGCGAGCTTCGTCGAGCGGGTGCCGGAGCACGCGCGGGCGGCGGCGCTGCGGGGGGCGTGGGGGGCGTGACGGAGGAGGGGCGCGCCGGCCCGGCGGACAGGCCGGGAGCGCGCGGCTCAGGTCCCCGCGCGCCGACCTCCGCCCTCGCGTCAGCCCGACCGTGATCCACACCACGATCCCCAGCCTTCCGGCAGCCGGCCCTCACAAAAAAGATCTCCGCCATGTCGAGTCGGCGCGTCGAGCTCCGACATCCAGGCGAGGCGAGGGCGCGGTGACCCCGCCGCCCTCATTCCACCTTCCGCCGCCGGGCGCTGCCCGGCCAGGAGACCTGACGATGGCGACCACGCAGAAGATCAAGACGTTCCTCTGGTTCGACAACAACGCCGAGGAGGCGGTGCGGCTCTACACGTCCCTCTTCAAGGACGCGCGTATCCTCCAGGAGCTCCGCCGCGGAGACGCGGGGCCGGGGCCCAAGGGCTCCCTCTTGAGCGTCGACTTCGAGCTCCAAGGCCAGCAGTTCGTCGCCATGAACGGCGGACCGCACCACAAGTTCAACGAGGCGATCTCGATCTCCGTCACCTGCGAGACGCAGGCCGAGGTCGACGCGCTCTGGAGCAAGCTCACGGCCGACGGCGGCTCCGAAGGGCCGTGCGGGTGGCTCAAAGACCGGTTCGGCCTGTCCTGGCAGATCGTCCCGTCGGCGCTGCTGCGGCTCCTCCAGCACCCGGACCCGGCCAGGGCGGCGCGGGTCATGCAGGCGATGAGGCAGATGAAGAAGCTCGATATCGCGCGGCTGGAGGAGGCCGCCCGGTAGGCGCCGGCCAGACAACCCGGACCGGAGCAACCGCTCTTCGTCGATGGAGTCGGCGGCACGGATCACCGACTCACGCATTGCGCTCGGCTCGGCGAGCTCATTTGCGGTTCGGCGCGGATGCGGGGTTTTCCTTGCCGCGCCGCTTTGATCCCACGACGACGCACAAACACAGATCATCCAGCGCGGGTGTCCGCAAAACACAGGGAGGAGCCAGCCGCTTCTCGCCGGCGTTGCCCGCGGGCAGGCACGCCCTCGTGAGACGCATTCCCTGCTGGCCCGGCCGAGAGGACCCCCCATGCCGTCGATGATCCATGAGGCGCTGCTGCAACTCTTCCACAACCGGCCGGAGCTGGCGGCCGAGGTGCTCCGCGACGCCCTCGGTGCGCCCGTGCCCGGGTTCACCGAGGCGCGTATCGAGCCGGCCGACCTGACCCAGGTCGTCCCTGTCGAGCACCGCGCTGATCTGGTGGTGCTCCTGCTCGACGGCCGACCCGTGCTCGGGATCGTCGTGGAGGCGCAGCTCGGTCGCGATCCTGACAAGGAATACGCCTGGCCGTCCTACCTCGTGGCCGTGCGCGCGCGCTACCGGTGCCGGGCGTGCTTGCTTGTCGCGACCACCGACGAGGCGATCGCCGCCTGGTGCGCCGAGCCGATCGACCTGGGCCCGCCCGACTGGGTGCTCAGGCCGTACGTGCTCGGCCCCAGCGCCGTCCCGGTCGTGACCGAGCCGTCTGAGGCCAGGGCGAGGCCCGAGCTCGCAGTGCTCTCGGCGATGGCGCACGGGAAGAGCGCTGCCGGCCTGGCGATCGCGACGGCTGCCCTGGCGGCCGCTGCGGGGCTGGACCAGGAGCGGCAGGACCTGTACCTCGACGTGGTGCTATCCTCCCTGAACGAGGCAGCGAGGCGGAGTCTGGAGGAGAGGATGAAGAGCGGTTACGAGTTTCAGAGCGATTTCGCGCGCAGCTACGTGGCCAAGGGGCGGCTCGAGGGACAGCGGGAAGGACGGCTCGAAGAGGCCGCGAGCGCCGTGCTGAAGGTGCTCGAAGCGCGGGGCCTGGACATCCCCCCCGGGGTCCGCGAGCGCGTCCTCGCGAGCACCGACATGAGCGAGCTCGATCGCTGGCTGCGCCGCGCCGCGGTCATCGCCGACGCCGGCGCGCTGCTCGACGCGACGAGCTCCTGATCAGGCCCTGACGCCCCGGAAGGCGCAGCGCTGGAATCGCGGATACACCACCTCCCGGCTGGCTCCCTCCGGCTCTACACGCCGCGGGAGGAGGTGCGACCATGACGAAGGCACCGCGCGACGCGCGCATCGACCTGAACAGCGCATCGGCGGAAGAGCTCGAGGGCATCGAGGGCATCGACGGTGAGCGGGCCCGGCTCCTCATCGAGCACCGGAGCGAGAGCGGCACCTTCCGGAGCTGGGAGGACGTGCTCAGCGTCCCGGGGATCGACAGCGTGCTGCTCGGCAAGCTCCAGGAAGGCGGCTCGCTGGGCACCGCGGCCGGGTCGCCCGCGGAGGGCGCCGGCGCCGCGAGGACGCCGCGCTCCGCGGGAGGGGGCGAGATCGGCGACATGACAGCCCTGGAGCAGATCATGGGGTTGATCCTGCTCGACCTGGCGGCCGTCGAGGCGTACCGCGTGGCGATCGACGCGTGCAAGACGCCGGAGATCAAGCGACAGCTCGAGGCGTTCCGGGGAGACCACGAGCGGCACGCGCGCGAGCTCTCGGACGCGCTCGGCGCCTCGTTGCCCGAGGGGGTCGACGAGCGGGGTCAGTGCATCCGGCGCTATACCGAGCTGTCGGCCCGGGAGGAGCGCACGGCGCTCGTGGCGATGCGCGGCAACGAGGAGCTGACGAACGACGCCTATGCGTCGGCGCTGGCGAGCGACCTACCCGACGACGTCCGGCGCATGGTGGAGGCGAGCTGGCAGGACGAGCGGCGCCACATTCGCTGGATCACCGAGGAGATCCGGACGCGCGGCTGGGAGCTGCCGGAAGTGCCGTCGTCGCTGGCCGAGGCCGCCTGAGGGCGGCGCCCGGGCGCGCGGGCCGCGGCGCCCCGGCCGGACGCGCCCGGGCACAGGCGGATTGACCGGGGATCGAGCAGAGCAGCCGGCGCAGGAGGCCGGCCCGACGCGCGACCGGCGAGGCCCGGCTTGTGACGCGCCACGCGGGCGGAGTAAGCTCGCGCGAGGTCGGCTGAGCTCGCGCGGGAATGGCCTCTCGAACCAAGGGAACGCGCGGCGGTGGTCCTCCTGCCGCTGCCGTCGTCGACGAGGACGAGGTCGACGACCTCTACAAGAAACCGCTCGGCGACTTCACGCGAGCCCGCGACGAGCTGGTCAGGCGCCTGCGGCAGGCCGGGGACAAGGCCGCGGCGGAGCGCGTGAAGGCGCTGCGACGACCGACCGCGGCGGTCTGGACCTTGAACCAGCTCGCGCGCCGCTATCCGCAGCGCATGGAGGCCCTGATCGACGCGGGCGAGCGGCTGCGCGAGGCCCAGCGCGGCGCGCTCGCGCCGGGCGGCGCGCAGGGGTTGAGGGAGGCGAGCCAGAGCCACCGCGCGATCGTCAATGAGCTCCTGCGCGCGGCGCCGGCGCTCTTCGCCGAGGGGGGTTACAGCGAGAAGGGGAATCCGATGGATCGCCTGCGGGACTCGCTGCTTGCGACCCCCACGGCGAGCGCCTCGGATCTGGACCTGCTCGCGCGAGGGCGGCTGTCCGGGGAGATCGAGCCGGGCGATCTATCGGACATGCTCGGGTTGCTGCGCGGGCGGCCATCCGGGAGGCCCGCCGAGACCGACAACGACACGAAGGCAGACCGCGGGCGCAAGACAGCGAAGGCGGAGGCGCCGCAGAAGAGAGCGCGCGACGTCAGGGACGCGCCGGAGCAGCGAAGGAGAGCGGGCGAGGAGCGAGCGCGCGAGGGGCAGCGCTCCGCCAAAGGGCGAGAGCGAACGGCGGCCAAGGAGGAACGCGAGCGCACGGCGGCCGAAAAGGAACGCGAGCGCACGGCAGAGAGGGAGCGCAAGAAGCAGCGCGCCGCAACGGAGCGCGAGCAAGGGGCCGAGCGCGCCGCGAGGGAGCGCGAGAAGCAGCGCGCCGCGAAGGAGCGTGAGCAAAAGGCGCGGCGCGCGGACGAGGAGCGCGAGCGGAAGGCGCGGCTCAAGGCTGAAGAGCGCGAGAAGGCGGCGCAGCTCGCGGCAGAGCGGCGCGCGCGGAAGGAGCGGCTCGCGGCGGAGCAGCGCGAGCAGAAGGCGCAGCTCGCCGCGGCGGAGAGGGAGCGGGACCAGGCGAGCCGGGAGGCCGGGCGCGCTGCCAAGGAGGCGGATCGGCTGACCAGGGAAGCCGCCAGGATGAGCCGCGCCGCAGAGAAGGCCGAGGAGGCCGCCCGGGCGGCGAGGAAGCGCGCGGGCGAGGCCGAGCGCAAGGCCGCGGACGCGCAGCAGAAGGCGGCCGACAGCGCGGGCCGCCTCGAGGCCGCAGAGGACAGGCTGGACCGGCTCGGCCGGTGAGGCAGCGGCTCCGCCGGTCGAGGAGCACCGCGGGTGCAGGGTGGGGACCTCGCGCACGCGGGGCGGCCGAGCTGATCTGCCCTCGCGGAGCGGAGAGTCGGTCAGCGCGAGGGCGCCACGAGCGAAAGAACACAAGAGCGCAAGGGCATCTATCTGTCTTTTTGCGCCTTTGCGCCTTTGCGTTCGAATCTTTCTCCGGCGCCTGGCGCGACTTCGCACGCCGAGGATCAGCGCTTCTTCGATCGCGCCTTCGGCGGGGCTGTCGGCTTTATATCGATGGTCGCCGCCGCCTGGCAGGGCACCAGCGCCGTCACCCCGGCGCTGGCCCACTCGGGGAATTTCGTCTTGCCGGGCCGGCCGACACGCACGAAGAAGCGGCCGCAGCGCACGACCAGCGGCTCGTTCACCGGCCCTGCGTGCTTGCCGGTCACATACACAGCCCCCGGCTCGGGGAACCCCACGGTGAGCACACCGTGCCCCTTGGGCACCGTGGCCGGGTTGACCCCGCGTGCAGCGCTCGCGGCCTCCTTCGCGGCGGCCTCCTTCGCGGCGGCTTCCTTCGCGGCGGCTTCCTTCGCGGCGGCTTCCTTCGCAGCCGCCTCCTTCGCGGCGGCCTCCTTCGCGGCCTCCTCCTTCGCGGCCGCCTCCTCCTTCGCGGCGGCCTCCTTCGCGGCGGCTTCCTTCGCCGCCGCCTCCTTCGCGGCGGCCTCCTTCGCCGCCGCCTCCTTCGCTGCAGCTTCCTTCGCGGCGGCTTCCTTCGCGGCGGCTTCCTTCGCGGCGGCCTCCTTCGCCGCCGCCGCCTCCTTCGCCGCCTGCGCCTTCCCGACCGGCGCCCGCTTCGCGGGCGGCGCCGCGCTCGCCGCCGGCACCGGCGCCGGGAGCGGCTCGACCACGGGCGCCTTCTCCACCAGCGCCTGCTCCACCGGCGCCACGACGATCGGCGCAGGCCGCTCCCGCCGCGCGATGTAGATCCACAGCCCCGCCACCACCGTCGCCGTGAGCGCCGACACCGCGACCGTCCCGACCGTCGACAGCGAGCGCGGCGCCTGCCACGGCACGGTCGGCGATCGCTCGCGCCGCATCGGCGAGCCCGGCGGCGACGAGCCCGCCGCAGGGCCGCCCAGGACCGCCGTGCTCGGGTACGGCACGCCCCCGGGCGGCGTCAGCCCCGACGCGCCGCCGCCGCCGACCGGCAAGGTCAGGCCAGGCGGCGTCAGGCCCGTCGTGCCCATGGGCACGGTCACGCCCGACGGCGTCACCGGCGAGTTGGACGGCGGCTTCGCGGGCGGCGGACCGAAGAACGGCGGCGCGAGATCCGCCGGGAGCGCGGGCGGCGGGCCGAAGCGGATCGCCTCCGGGATCACCGACGTCGACGCGCCGAAGCGGGTCGACGGCACGCTGGTGCCCGGGATCGTCGCGCCGTCGTCCTCGAACGTCGGCTCGACCTCGGGCAGCGTCGCCGGCCCGCCCCCCGCCAGCACCTCCTCGGCCGCCGCCGCGTCGCGCTCCGCAGCGCGCTTCGACGCCTCGAACAGCCGGCCGAACGTCTCGCGATCCGGCAGCGCGGGCTTGCGCCCCCCGGCGCCCTTGAGCGCCTCGCCCCTGCCGTCGGGCAGGGGCGGCGGCGCCTGGTCCGCCGGCACCGGGATCGTGATCGGCTCGGCCGCCGGCGCGCCCGCCGACGCCTTGCCGTCGCGCCGCGCAGCCCCCGCCAGCGCCTCGGACGCCGCCGCCGTCGGCGGCGCGGTCTTCGCCTGCGCGCCGCCCACGCCGGGCCGCAGCCTCGCAGCGCCGCCGTCATTGCCCGCCGGATCCCTGGCGAACAGATCCTTCGCGAGCCGCTTCGCGGCGTCGGCCGCGGGCCGCGCCGTCTGCCCCCCCTTGCCCTTGACCGGGATCGTCGGCCGCCGATCCTCCTCGGGGTCGGCGTCCTCGACCTCGATGGTCGCGTGCGCGGACTGCACGCGGGTCACGAGCTCGGCCTTCCCCTTCTCCGGCCGCGCGACCTTCGCGAGCGCCTGCTCGATCTCCTGGCTCGTGATCTTCCGGTCGTCCGGCGACAGCGCCAGGGCCGTCTCGAGCAGCGCCACGACCGGGCGCGGGATCTCGGGGCGAATCGACGCGATCGGCGCCGGTCGCGTGCCGTCCGACGGCGGCCGCCGCCCCGAGAGCAGCGACCAGAGCAAGAGCCCCACGCCGTAGATGTCGGCCTTGACCGTGACGCGCTCGGCGCGCACCTGCTCGGGCGCCATGTACCCCGGCGCCCCCTTGACCACGCCCGCGATCGTGTCCGGCGTGCGCCCGAGGATCTTGCCGATGCCGAAGCCCGTCAGGCGCACCTGCCCGTCCCACCCGATCACGATGTTGTCCGGGTGCAGGTTGCGGTGGATGATCGGCGTGGGGCTGCCGTGCTCGTCCGTCGCCCCGTGCGCGTGCGCGAGCGCGCCGGCGATGCAGTGGACCAGGTAATAGACCGCCGCGTCGGCGAGCTTCTGCTGCCGGTTCGAGAGGTGCTGGAGCAGCCGACTCAGGCTCACCCCCTCGACGTGCTCGAGCACGAGCGCGAGCCGGCCCGAGTGCTCGAAGAAGTCGAACATCCGCACGATGGCCGGGTGGTTCAGCGTCGCGCAGATCGACGCCTCGCGCGCGAGCTCGTCGGCGAAGCGCGGGTCGCCCTCGGCGGTATTCGGGACGAGCTTCAGCACGCAGACGCGGCGAAACCCGAGCGGGCCGTCCAGCCGCCCGAGATAGACGCTGGTGGGCCCAGAGCCGGCCAGGCGCCGGAGGATCTTGTAGGCCCCAATCGTCTCGGGAGCGGGCTCCGTCGGAAACATCCGGGGCCGATCATACCCAAGCGCGGCGAAGCCCCCAAGCCAACGACCAACACGGATCACTTCGCGGCGCCGAGAGGCGTCCCCGGGCTCCTCGGTAAGACGCCATGCTCCACGCGCCCTGTACGGCGCGTCGCTCTTCGGTTTTCCGGAGCGCGGTACGGCTGATCAGCAGAAACCCGAACAGCGGTGACGGATTACGGCCCAGCGTGCGCCGCGCGGCCGGCCGGGATCTCCGGCGGCGGCGCGCAGAACCCCGCCGGGATCTCCGGCGGCGACGCGAAGAACCCCGCCGCGCGGCCGGCCGGGATCCCTGACGGCGACGCGCGCGCCCGCGCAGCGCGACCCGGCGCGAGGCGCCGGGCATCGCCGCGCCGGACCGGAGCGTCCCCAGCCGCGCTCGCGCGGCCGCGCCTCCGGCTTTCGAGCGGCGCTCGGGCTGGGTTATAAGCCGCGGCGATGAAGCTCCGCACCTGGCATCGACTGCTCGCCGTCGCCCTCCTCGCCGGCTGCGAGGCTGCCGTCCCGCCCCCGCCGCCCGCGCCGCCGCCGCCCCCGCCGCCGAGCGCCGCCGCGCCTGCGCCCGCGCCTGCGCCGGCCGCGCCGACCGCGCCGGCGTCGCGCTTCCCGGCCGGATGGCCGTACCCGGAGGGCGCCCCGCCGGTGCGAGGCCCCTCGATGGTGTCGACCGACGCCGCCCTCGCCACCAAGGTGGGCGCGGACGTCCTCTCCTCGGGCGGCAACGCGGTCGACGCGGCGATCGCCACGGCGTTCGCGCTCGCGGTGGTGCACCCGACCGCCGGCAACCTCGGCGGCGGCGGGTTCATGGTCGCGCGGATCGGCGACAAGGAGCACGCGCTCGACTTCCGCGAGACCGCGCCGGCCAGGGCGACCCACGGCATGTTCCGGGGCAAGGACGGCAAGCCCACGGAGGCCTCGCGCGTCGGCCACCTCGCCGTCGGCGTGCCCGGGAGCGTGGCAGGGCTCTGGGAGGCCTACGACAAGCTCGGGTCCAAGAAGAAGACGTGGGCCGAGCTCATCGCGCCGTCGATCCGGCTCGCGAAGGAGGGCTTCGCCGTCGACGAGAACTTCGCGACCACCGTCAAGGCGGCGTCGTCCAAGCTCGCGCGCTTCCCGGCGTCGGCCGCGCTGTTCCTTCCGGACGGCAAGCCGATCGAGATCGGCGCCATGTGGAAGTCGCCCGAGCTCGCGGCGACGCTCGAGCGCATCGCCGACAAGGGGCCCGCGGGCTTCTACGAGGGCAAGACCGCGGAGCTCCTCGTCGCGGAGATGCGGCGGGGCAAGGGGCTCATCACGGCCGCCGACCTCAAGAGCTACAAGGCGAAGTGGCGCGATCCGGTCGTGTTCGAGTACCGCGGGCGCCGCGTCGCCTCGATGCCGCTGCCGTCGTCGGGCGGGCTCGCCCTCGCGATGATCGCGCACCAGCTCGAGGGGCTCGACGTCGCGAAGCTCGGCTGGCACTCGCCGTCGCACGTGCACGTCGTCGCCGAGGCGATGCGGCGCGTCTTCATCGCGCGCAACGAGATCCTCGGCGACCCCGACTTCGTCAAGAACCCGGTGGAGGAGCTCCTCTCGGTCGCGTGGGCGGAGAAGCAGCGCGCCACGATCTCGCCGGACCGCGCCACGCCGACCGAAGAGCTCACCCGGGGCGCGGCGGTCAAGGACTCGGGCGGCCGCGGGCCGCACACGACGCACTTCTCCGTGGTCGACGCGCAGGGCAACGCCGTGGCGCTCACGACGACGCTGAACGGCTGGTACGGCGCCGGCGTGACGGTGACCGGCGCGGGCTTCGTGCTGAACAACGAGATGGACGACTTCGCCACCGTGCCCGGCACCGCGAACCAGTTCGGCCTCGTGCAGGGCGAGGCCAACTCCATCGCGCCCGGCAAGCGCATGCTCTCGTCGATGTCGCCCACGATCGTGACGGGGAAGGACGGGCGCGTGGAGCTCGTGCTCGGCGCCGCGGGCGGCCCGACGATCCTCACGGCGGTGTTCCAGATCCTCTCGAACGTCGTCGATTTCGGCTTCGACGTGACAACGGCGGTCAACGCGCCGCGCTTCCACCACCAGGACTACCCCGACAGGCTGTTCATCGAGAAGGGCGGCTTCCCCGACGAGCTCCGGAACGCGCTCGGCGCGATGGGCCACGCGCTCGACGAGCGCGGGCACATCGCCGACGCGCCCTCGATCGGCCGCGAGGGCGCCGGGTTCGCGGGCGCGCGCGAGCCGCGGCGGCCCGGCTCCGAGGCGGCGGCCGGGAAGTAGCCGGGCGCGCGCCCGGCGGACGCGACGCCCGACGTCACGGCGGACGCGACGCCCGACGTCACGACCGACGCGCGCTGTCCCGGCCATGCCGCGGCACGGCGTGCGTCGGCAGAGGAGCGCCGCGGCCCATCTCACGACGGGGCGATTCGCTTCCTTTCAATCCCCCATTGGCGCGCGCTGGTCGTGGCCATCAGGAGCTCCCTGAAGGCCATGTGGCGTGACGCGCGGCGTCTGCGGCGGGGCGGACGTGTCTGCGGCGTGGGCGTGTAGACCGCGCGATCCGCGCGCCCTGCGCGCGGGCGGCGCCGCGGTTCGACCTTGACATGCGGCGTTCGATTCGATTGCTTACCAACTGTGTCCCGCCGAGCACGCTCGCTCCTCGACGGCCCGCGCGAGCGTCCGCTGACGCAGCCGGCGTCCGTGCGCCTGGCGAGCGGCCATGTGCCAGCGGCCTGCATCTCGACATGGACCGAGGGCCGCGTCGGGTAGACAGCTCAGGGATCCGAGGGGGTGGCGGTCATGGTCGAACTGTTGCATCACGAGTTGCTCGACACATTGCACGACGGTTCGCGCAGCAGCGTCTACCTCGGCCGCAAGAAGAGCACGGGCGCGATGTGCGTCATCAAGGTCGCCCGCAAGGATGTCAACGGCACCCGCAACGTCGCGGTCCTCAAGCGTCAGTACGAGATCATGAGGCATCTCGATCTCGACGGGGTCGTCAGGGTCTACGATCTCGAGGTCCGCCTCGACTACGCCGCGCTCGTCATGGAGTACTTCGCCGGCCGCTCGCTGCGGACGCTCATCGACGAGAGCGGCGACGGCGTCGAGCTCGCGTGCGCCGTCAGGATAGCGCTCCAGCTCGCGGACACGCTCGGCGCCGTCCACGAGCGGAACATCATCCACAAGGACATCAAGCCGACCAACATCATCGTCGATCACGACGCGAGCACGTCGAAGCTCACCGACTTCTCCATCGCCTCGCTCCTGCCCGGCGAGCGCGCGGCGGTGTACGACCCGTGGTCGCCGGGCGAGGGCACGCTGCAGTACATCTCCCCCGAGCAGACGGGCCGGATGAACCGGTCGATCGATTTCCGATCGGACTACTACTCGCTCGGCGTCACGCTCTACGAGCTCACGACGCAGCGCCTCCCCTTCGAGACGACCGATCCGCTGGAGCTCGTGCACCACCACATCGCGAGGACGCCGGTCGCTCCGCACCGGATCCGGCCGGACATGCCGGAGGCGCTCTCCCGGGTGATCATGAAGCTGCTCGCGAAGACGGCGGAGGAGCGTTACCAGAGCATCTTCGGCCTGAAGGCGGATCTGAAGACCTGCCTCGACATGCTCGAGGACAGGGCGCCGGCGCTCGATTTCGAGCCCGGGCGCAAGGACCGGCCCACGAGGCTCCAGGTATCGCAGAAGCTCTATGGCCGGAAGGAGGAGGTCGACGCCCTCCTCTCGGCCTTCCGGAGCGTCAGCGGCTCCGCGCCCGAGGCGGCCGAGGGCGGCCGGTCGGAGTTCGTGCTCGTGGCCGGCTACTCCGGGGTGGGCAAGTCCGCGGTGGTGAGCGAGATCCACAAGCCGATCGCGAAGGAGGGCGGCTACTTCGCGGCCGGCAAGTTCGACCAGTTCACGCGCAACGTCCCGTATGCGGCGGTGATCGCCGCGCTGCGGGAGATCGTCCGGCAGCTCCTCACGCAGAGCAAGGACGAGATCGCCGACTGGCGGGCCAGGATCGCGGCGGCGGTCAGCCCGAACGGACAGGTCGTCGCCGAGGTGATCCCGGAGATCGAGCTGATCATCGGCAAGCAGCCGCCGGTGCCCGCCCTGGGCTCCATGGAGACGCGGAACCGGTTCAACCTGACGTTCCGGAACTTCATCGGGGCGATCGCGCAGAAGACGCGGGCGCTCGTGCTGTTCCTTGACGACCTGCAATGGGCGGACACGGGGTCGCTCAACCTCATCGAGGTCCTCGTGCAGGACGCGGACATCCGTCACCTGTTGCTGGTCGGATCGTACCGGGACAACGCGATGGACGAGGCGCACCCGCTCAGGATGATGCTGAGCGCGCTCGGCAAGAGCGAGGCGCGCGTGAGCACCATCGCGCTGAATCCACTCGCGCGCCAGCACGTGAACGAGCTCATCTCCGATTCGCTCGGCTCCTCTCTGGACGACTGCCGACCGCTGTCGGACATCATCTTCGCCAAGACGCAGGGGAACCCGTTCTTCACGATCCAGTACCTGGAGAGCCTCTGCCGCGAGGGACACCTGCGCTTCAGCGCGGAGGCGGGCGCATGGCGGTGGAGCGTCGCCGACATCGAGCGCATGGCGGTGGCGGACAACGTGGTCGATCTGATGATCCGGCGGATCCAGGGCCTCGCGAGCCCGACGCAGCGGGTCCTCGAGCTCGCCGCGTGCGTCGGGAGCCAGTTCGACCTGAAGCTCCTCGCGCTCCTCCATCAGAAGGCCCTGAGCGCCACCGACGAGGATCTCTGGGACGCGCTCGACGCCGGGCTCGTCGTGCCCCTGGACGGCGATTACAAGCTCGCGCGCTTCCTCGACGACGCGGACGGGCGCACGGTCACGTTCCGGTTCCTCCACGACCGCGTGCAGCAGGCCGCCTACAAGCTGCTGAGCGAGGGCGAGCAGAAGAGGATTCACCTGGAGCTCGGGCGGCTCCTGCTCCGGGAGACCCCGGCCGAGTCGGTCGACGACCGGATCTACGACATCGTGATGCACCTCAACATGGGCGCCGAGATGATCGTGGACGCGCAGGAGCGCCGCGAGGCCGCGGCGCTCAACCTGAGGGCCGGCCAGAAGGCGAGGCGCTCCACGGCGTACGGCCCCGCGGTGCAGTGCCTCCGCGCCGCCGCGGCCTTCCTGCCCGAGGGCTCGTGGGAGACGGACCACGAGCTATCGCTCGCGGTCTACACGGACCTGGTCGAGCTCGAGTACCTGACGATCAACTTCGACCGGGCCGAGGCGTGCGCGCAGATCGTCGTCGATCACGCCAGGGACGTCCTGGAGAAGCTCCGGGTCTACGAGACCCGAATTCAATTTTACATATCGCAGAACCGCATGCCGGAGGCCATCGACGTGGCGCTCGGTGTGCTGGCGATGCTCGACGTACCGATGTGCGAGACGCCTCCGGCCGACCTCGACATGCACCGGCTGGCGCAGCTCCCTGTCCTCGTCGACAGGCGTATGCTCGCCGCGAACCGGATCCTCGTCTCGGTGTTCCCTGCCGCGGTCCTCGCGAAGCCCTACTTCGTCCCGCGGATCGCGTTCACGATGATGAGCATCTGCACGCAGCACGGGATCTCGCCGCTGGCGGCGTATGCCTGCGCGATCTACGGCCACATCCAGTGCAGCGTCATGGACAACATCGAGCTCGGCTACGCGCTCGGCCGGCTCGCCATCGATCTCATCCAGCGCTTCGGCGCGATCGAGCTCGAATCCAAGATCTACACGCTCAACTACGTGGCGATTCACCACTGGAAGCGCCCTCTGAAAGAGACCATCGAGCCGGTCCGCCACGCGGTTCAGGTCGGCCTCGAGACGGGTGATATCGAGTACGCCGGGTACAGCTCCAGCCAGCACTCCACGTACTCCCTCTTCGCCGGGGAGCATCTGAGGACGACCGAGCAGCGCATGACGCACTCGATCGAGCTCGCGTCGAAGCTCAACCAGCAGTATCAGCTCTATTACGTCAAGATCTGGCAGCAGCTCGTGCGCAGCCTGCGGGACCCGTGGGCGGAGAAGCTGCGGCTCGTCGGGGAGAGCTTCGATGAGACGACGATGATCCCCTGCCTCGGGCCCAACAGGACATCGGTATTCTGCCTCTACCTCGCGAAGGGCATGCTGCTCTACTACTTCGGCGAGCCGAAGCTCTCGTACGAGTGCCTCCGCACCGGGGAGGAATACCAGGACGCCGTGGGGTTCGTCACCGTGGTGGAGCAGAACCTCTACTGTTCCCTCTCGGCGCTCGCCGCCTTCGATCAGCTCTCGAAGGAGGAGCAGGAAGACGCGCTGGCGAAGGTCGACGCGAACCAGCGCAAGCTGGAGGCATGGGCCCTCCACTCCCCGGAGAACAACCGGCACAAGCATCACCTGGTCGGCGCGGAGCTCTCGCGCGTGCGGCGCTCCGCGGTCGAGGCGATGGAGCTCTACGACCGCGCGATCGAGGGGGCCCGGGCCAACGGGTACATCCACGAGGAGGCGCTCTCGTGCGAGCTGGCGTCCTCGTTCTACCGGAGCCTGGGCCGGCACGAGATCGCCCGGCACTACATGACGATGGCGTACCGCGGTTACGCCCTGTGGGGCGCCACGGCGAAGTGCCAGAGCCTCGTCGCCGCCTTCCCTCACCTCGTGCTCGAGGGGACGCCCGACCGGGCGACGCCGCAGACGGTCGCGTCCGATCACGGCGGCGCGGCGCTGGACCTGCTCAGCGTCGTCAGGGCGTCGCAGGCCATGGCGAGCGAGATCGTCCTGGAGCGGCTGCTGGAGAGCCTGATGACGATCGTGCTCGAGAACGTCGGCGCGCAGCGCGGCGTGCTGGCGCTCGCGCAGGGGGATGCGCTCTTCGTCGAGGCGGAGGGGACCGTGGAGCCGAAGCTGGTCACCGTGCTCGAGGCGATCCCCTTGAGCTCTTTCAGGAAGGTTCCGCTCTCCGTCATCAGCTACGTGCAGCGGACGCAGACGAGCGTGCTGCTGGACAACGCGGCAGAGCAAGCCAGGTTCTCTGCAGATCCCTACATTCGAGCGAGCAAGACGAGGTCGCTCCTGTGCTCACCGATCATCCGCCAGGGTCGGCTCGTCGGCGTGCTCTACCTCGAGAACGATCTCTCGACGGGCGTCTTCACGAAGGATCGGCTCGAGCTCCTGAGCCTCCTCTCGACGCAGATCGCGATCTCTATCGAGAACGCGAAGCTGTACGAGGGGCTCGAGCAGGAGGTCGCCGCGCGCACCGAGGAGCTCCGGCTGTCCAACGAGCGCCTCCGCGATGTGAACGACCGGCTTCAGGTGGAGCTGACAGAGCGCGTCCGGCTGCAGGAGGAGCGTGTCCGGATGCAGGAGGAGATCATCCAGACGCAGCGGGCTCGGCTCTTCGAGCTCTCGACCCCGTGCATCCCGATCACGGACGAGATCATGGTGATGCCCATCATCGGCACGATCGACGACCTGCGGGCGGCGCAGATGCTCGAGACGGCGATGGAGAGCGTCGCGGCCAGCGCTGCCAAGGTGGTGATCGTCGATGTCACGGGCGTGAAGAGCGTCGACACGAGCGTGGCGAGCCGGCTGACGAGCCTGGCCAAGGCGGTGGGATTGCTCGGGAGCAAGGCGATCCTGACAGGGCTGCGCCCCGCGGTGGCGCAGAGCCTGATCGCGCTCGGCGTGGACCTCGGCTCGATAGAGACACGCTCCAACCTCAAGGCGGGGATCGCATACGCCATGAGGCGCACCGCCGCGCGGCTGCACGCCTAGCGAGCGCCGCCCCCCCAGCGCTCGCCGGCGGCGGGCCGGCCGCGCCTCATCCGACGTGCGCGATGAGGCTCTCCAGCCCGGAGTACCGGCGAGCCTGGAGCGCCCAGCGCTGGTTCCCGGCGATCAGGGCATCGGCGGCGTCCAGGTAGAGGCGAGTCGCGTCGTCCGCCCAGAGCTCGAGCGCCTTCTCCCTGACGTCCTGGTACTCCGCGACCCGCTCGTCGTGCATCCGCTTGAGCTGCGCGACGGCCTCCTCCAGCGTGATCGCGTGGTTGTCCCGGAGGACGATGATCAGGTTGTGCACCTCGCCGGAGGTCAGCTCCTTCCCCAGCGAGAAGTAATCGTTCGTCCAGCAGAGGATGTCGTTGCAGATGTCGCGAACACTCTGGATGGTCGGGTGCTGGACGACCTCCAGCGGCAGCGGCCGATCGAGCAACAGCTCGAGCAGATCACAGTACGTGTAGACAGCTCCGCTGTAGCGCCTCATCAACAAGTATTCGTCGACGCAGGGAATTCTCGTCTGCTTCCGGTTGTGTGCCTCCCATAGGTTCGCCTCGAAATAGTACTGAAAGTGCGCGAGCCAGCGGTTGAGGAAGAAGTGCGGATGGCTGCGCTTGATGCGATCGCGGATGTCGAGGAACCCGCGCGTCAGGGGATCGCTCATGTCCGGCTCGACGTACCCGAAGAGCTCGCCCAGGTACTTCTCGTTGAGGCGCTCGACGGCCTCTGGATCCGTGCTGAGCTCGCCCTCGTCATACGCGTCATCCAGGAGAAAGAGCGCCGCGGTGAAATCCGACGCGAGCTGGAGGGTCTGCATGTTCGCCGACGGCAGCAACCATGCCGCCAGTTGAGCGAAGTTGGTCGCCTTCAGCCGCGACAGTGTTCGCCCCTCCGGGGCGAGCTGGAGGCGACGGATCCACTGGAGGGTTCTTCGTTCTGCGGCGTCCACCTTCGCGTTGCATGATGCGGGGAACGGGTAGTTGAAGGTCCCTACCTCGTTCTTGCTCACGACGACGCTGCGTCGTTCCGATGGCATGATAAGCTCCACCAAAAGCCAGTGTAAAACTGCAGGGTTTGCTGCGCGACGACGGGACCGGCCTACCAGCTTCCCTGGACGGCGGGTTGCTCGCGCGCGGCGGTGGCTGAGGTGGGGGCCACCTCGATGGGGAGCGCCACCGGGCAGCGGGTGTTGAGGACCGCGTTCCACTCGAGGCGATCCGCGCGGAGCTCGATCCGGCTCCATCGGCGCACCAGCTCGCTCAGCACCACGCGGGCCTGCGCCCGGGCCAGGAAGACCCCGAGGCAGAAGTGAGCGCCATGGCCGAAAGCCAGGCTGGCCTGGTCGCGGCGCTCTGGATCGAAGCGGTCCGGATCCTTGAACCGCGTCTCGTCGCGCAGACCCGAGCCGACGAGCAGCGCCACCACCGCGTGGGCGGGCAGGCGCACGCCACCGAGCTCCGTCTCGGCGAGGGTGAGCCGCATCGTGGCGTGCACGGGCGGCTCGAATCGCAGCACCTCCTCGATGAAGCGCGGGATCAGGGCAGGCTCGGCCCGCAGGCGGTCCAGCCACGCCGGACGCCTGGCGAGGATCAGCACCATCTGCGTCATCAGCGATGTCGCGGTCTCCAGCCCCGCCACGAGGAGCAGGAAGAGGAGGGATACCAGGTCCTGGTCCGTGATCGCGTCGTCGTTGCTCCGAGATCGGAGCAGATCGCTCACCAGATCGTCCTCCATCCGTCGTCGGCGGCTCGCCAGCAGATCGAGCATGTACCGCTCCATCTCGTCGATCGTCCTGCGCACCTCGTCGAGCCGCGCCTCATCCTCGGGAGAGATGGTGCCGACGCTGACGAGGTCCGTCGTCCATCGCTCGAAGTGCTCCTCGAGCGACGGGTCGAAGCCGATCAGCTTCGCGAGGGCGCTGATCTGCGCGCGGCTCGCGAAATCACGGATGAAGTCGGCCCGGCGGCGCTGCACCAGGTCGTCCGCGAGCCGCGCGGCCGTCGAGCGCATGTGCTGCTCCAGCGAGCTCACGGTGGCGGCGGTGAACGCCCGGTTGGCGAGCCCGCGCAGCGCGCCGTGCCGCGGCGGGTCCGCGAGGATCATGGATCCGGACAATGGGTTATGGCGCCGCAAGTAGGGTGGTTCCGTGGCCACGCGCATCCCGGCGGAGGAAAATACCTGGGTGTTCTTGAACGCGGTCAACAGATCATCATGACGAGTAACAACCCACATTCCATGGGGATCCACCTGGCACACCGGCGATTTCCGGCGCAGCTCCGCGTAGAACGGATACGGGTTCTCTCGAACATCGGGGGCAAACAAGTTCAATCGACTCATCGCACTCTTTCCTGTGACGTGGAGGACACGCCCACCGCTCG
Source organism: Sorangium sp. So ce1335 (assembly GCF_051521615.1). Classification (NCBI taxonomy): domain Bacteria; kingdom Pseudomonadati; phylum Myxococcota; order Polyangiales; family Polyangiaceae; genus Sorangium; species Sorangium sp. So ce1335. Next base: position 12,286,244 of record NZ_CP150363.1, on the reverse strand, counting down.
GCGGCGCGCGTTGACCGCCCGCTGGATCGCAGGCGGTCAGATGGCGTCATCGAAGAAGCGCCATGACGAGGCAGCGGCCCCCTCGCGGGTGCGGCTCTCTCGCGGCGCTGGGAAGAGCACGAATACGCCGTCGCGGGGCGCATCGATGCGATGCTCCAGCGCGTCGTCTCCTGGACGCATCTCTCGCCAGCAGCCATGAACAGCCGCTGCGCGGCCCGAGGCGACGCTCGAGCTCCCGCGCGAGACGTGCTGTATCCGTCGATCGCCCCTGCGCTCGCCAGGTGCGAGCGCGGGAGTCACGTACGGTCGGACTGCTGCGAGGACGTCGCCCGGTGCATCAGGAGACCAGGGCCAACAAGCGCGCGTTCAAGCGCTCTTGCTGACTACCGGTTTCCGATGGTTTGGTCGGTGCTCCTCCATTGAACGACACGATGGTATACCAAGCGGATGAATAAGCAAATGTATTCTTTCGTGTTCCGCGCGTGACGGCCACCGCGCGATCGACGCGCCTCCGACTCCGGATCTGCAGACGCGGTCGCCGAGCCAGGGCACGCCCCATCGCACAAAAATCACACGCTCCTGCAAGGCAGGCGGGCGCGCGTCGACCGGGCATCCGCGACGCCTGCTTCAGACCAGCGAGCCCCTGCGGGCGTCCCGTGGAGGAGCGTCGCGCCCGGCAGCCGGGGACCGGTCGATGTGCATGACGCCTCCCGGGCGCGACGGTGCAGCATTGAAAGCTGCCATCGCCTCGGCTTTCATCCGTGAATGCCTGACGCGCCATTTCGATACGGCTTCGGTGCGCCCCCCTCGGAACAGGCCGTGACGTGAGATGGCCCGGGACCAGCGCACGAACGAGCGCCAGGCGCTCTCCCCGAGGGTGCTGGCGGCAAACGATTTCACCAGGAATGTGGACGTGCATTGCAGCGTGACAGGACGAAGGAAGAGTACGCTTGCTCGCCATGCAAGATGAACGCCTCGGTCCATCGGGGCGCGTTCCACGCGCCTCAATGCCCTCGTGGCGGCGTCGGTCGCGGGTCGCTCGACGTCGTGCGCGACGCGATTTTCATCGCGGCGGAGAGATCGTCTCCGGGACGCCTCGCCCCCGCCGCGCGCCGCCTATGCCGGAAGCGCCTCGATGACGGCGTTCGCGCTGGCCGTGGGCAGCACCCGCGTCAGCCGGAAGCCGGCGGCGGCGAGGAGGGCGCGGAACTCGGCCTCCGTGCGCTCCCGGCCGCCGCCGACGAGCATCATCGCCAGGTCGAGGAGCTTGCCGAAGTCCGGCGCGTCTCCCGGCATGATCACGGACTCGACGAGGAGGAGCCTGCCGTCGTCGGCGATGGCGCGGCGGACGTTCCTGAGAAGGACGAGGGCGTCGTCGTCGCTCCAGTCGTGGACGATGGCAGAGAGGATGTACGCGTCCGCTCCCTCCGGAACCGCGCGGAAGAAGTCGCCGCCCGCCACCTCGCAGCGCTCTGCCACCCCCGCCCGCTCCAGGCCCGCGAGAGCGTCGCGGACCACGCGCGGCAGATCGAAGAGCACGCCGCGCATCTCCGGGTGACGCGAGAGGATCGACGCGAGCAGCGCCCCGTGCCCGCCGCCCACGTCCACGAGGCGGCGCACCCCGGAGAAGTCGTACGCCGCCACCGCCGCGCTGTGGATCTGCCGGGCGAAGGACGACATGGCCTCGTTGAAGTTGGCCGCCGCCGCCGGCTCCGCGTCGAAGTGCTGGAAGATGTTGTCGAGGCCGTAGAGCCGCGTCGTCGCGGGCGTCCCCGTCTCCACGCAGCGCGAGAGGTCGATCACGCAATGCTGACACCACGCGTCCCCCGTCATGAGCGCATACGCGCGGAGCGAGCCCGGGGCGTCGCTCCGCAGGCAGTCGCCGACCGGCGTGAGGCCGAAGCTGCCCTGCTCCGTCTCCGAGAACACCCCGAGGGAGGCGAGCGCGCGCAGGACGCGATAGAGGGAGGGCGCGTGGGCGCCGGTGGACTCCGCGAGCGCCTCGACAGGGAGGGGGCCGTCCTTGAGGCGATCCGCGATGCCCAGCTTCGCGACCGTGACCACGGATTGCGTGATGAAGGACGCGTTGATCATCTGAAAAAGGCGCGCCGGCGGGGGCATCGATGGGTCGAGCATTGTCAAGTTTCTCCCGTGATCGTGCTACGTGAACGGCGCCGCCATGGCAAGCCTCGCCCGGGGGCGCTGCCCGCGCGGGGCGAGGCCTCGCCGCCGTGCGCGGAGGTTGCAGGACGTGCGAGGAGCACGCTCGCCGCGGTCCCGGCGGCGGTTCACGCTTGCGGCGAGCGCTGCCACGCGCTCCCCTGGATCCTCGCGCGCGGCGGGGTCGCGCGCGTCGCCGCCGGGTCCTCGACCTCACCGCATCTCGGCACACCACAACGGAGCTCTCATGCAACAGAAGAGGCAGATCGCGTTCCTCATCTATCCTGACATGACGCCGCTCGACCTCATCGGGCCGCTCCAGGTCGTCAAGAGCCTCGAGCGCTTCGGCGCCTTCGACGTCGTCACGGTCGGAGAGCGCCTGGAGCCGATGCCCACCGACGTGGGGATCGGCATGCTGCCGGAGCGGACCTTCGAGCAGGTGCCCGAGCCGTTCGCGCTCGTGATCCCGGGCGGCCTCGCCGGCCCCATCAAGGCGATCGCGAACGACCGGCTGATGGCCTATGTCCGCTCGGCGGGGAGGTCCGCCGAGGTGCTCGGCTCGGTGTGCACCGGGTCGATCATCCTCGCGGCGGCGGGGCTCCTCGAGGGGCGCAGCGCGACGACGCACTGGACGTTCCTCGAGCACCTCGGCCGCCTCGGCGCCGTCCCGGTCCGCAAGCGGTGGGTCGAGGACGGCAACGCCATCACCGCCGCGGGCGTGGCGGCCGGCATCGACATGGCGATCGCCCTCGTCGCGCGGCTCGCGGGCGACGACGTGGCGCGCACGATCCAGGCGATCATCGAGTACGACCCCGAGCCGCCGCTCGGCCCCATCGACTGGCGCTGGGTCGAGGACGCGAAGATCGGGCCCGCGCTCCTCGAGAGCGCGACTCCCGCGCTGCGGGAGATCCTCGCCGGCAAGCCGGAGCTCGCGAAGAAGCTGTTCCCCTGAGGGCAGCCACCCCGGTTGCACGGACCGCGGCGGTCTGTTACACATGGCCGCTGACGCAAGAGGAGAGTGCTCCGGTGAAGATCAGCTCCTGAATCGGTCTCCGTCGCAGGTCGCGAGCGCGCAAGGTCCACAATCCCTGGCCGCGCGACGCAGCCTGCCCGTCCCGTGACCGGGCCGCTGGCCCTCAGGATTCAGGAGCTTGTATGTCGTCGTTGCGCGCGCATCGTCTCTCCTTTTGTTATTCCGACGCGTCCCCGATCCTCGCGGACGTCGATCTCTGCCTGACGCCCGGCTGGTACGGGATCGTCGGGCCGAACGGCGCCGGCAAGACGACGCTCCTGCGGCTGTTCGCCGGCGAGCTCGAGCCCGAGTCGGGCGGCGTGCGCCTCGAGCCGCGGGGCGCGTCGGTCGCCGTCTGCCCGCAGACCGTCGAGCGCGCGGACGCGGCGATCCGCGCGCTCGGCGCGGCCGACGACGGCGCGGCGCGCCGGCTGCGCGGCGAGCTCCAGCTGGATCCGGCCGGGCTCGAGCGCTGGGCCACGCTGTCGCCCGGCGAGCGCAAGCGGTGGCAGATCGGCGCGGCGCTCGCCGCCGCGCCCGACGTGCTCCTGCTCGACGAGCCGACGAACCACATCGACGCGGACGCGCGCGCGCTGCTCGTCGGCGCGCTCGGCGGGTTCCAGGGGATCGGGGCGTGCGTCTCGCACGACCGCGAGCTCCTCGACGCGCTCACGGTGGGCACGATCCGGGTCGACCGCGCCGCGGCGCGGCTCTACCCGGGCGGCTACAGCGCGGCCAGGGAGCTCTGGGAGGCCGAGGCGCGCGGGCGCGAGGAGGCGCACCAGCGGCTGCGCGCCGAGGAGCGGCAGCTCCGCCGCCGGCTCGGCGAGGAGCGCCGGGAGCAGGCCGCGGCCGACGCGGAGCGCAGCACGCGCAAGCGCAGCAAGGGCCCGCGCGATCACGACTCCCGGGGCCTCCTGGCCAATTTCCGCGTGTCCTCGGCCGAGGCGCGGCTGTCGCGCAACGTCGGCGTGACGCGGCGCAAGCTCGAGAAGGTGTCGGCCGAGGCGGGAGAGCACGAGCTCGAGAAGGCGGTGGGCCGCAGCGTGTTCGTCGGCTACGAGCGATCGCCCGCGCCGTGGCTGTTCGTGCTCGACGCGCCGGAGATCCGCGCGGGCGGCGGCGGCGGCCCGGCGATCCTGCGGGACGTGCGGCTCAGCGTCGGCCGCGAGGACCGCATCCGCGTCGCCGGCCCGAACGGGGGCGGCAAGACGACGCTCGTGAAGGCGCTGCTCTCGAGCGCGCGGGTGCCGGCGGACAAGGTGCTCTACGTGCCGCAGGAGCTCGGCGAGGCCGAGGAGCAGGCGCTCATCGCCTCGGCGCGGCGCCTGCCCCCGGAGGAGCGCGGGCGGGTGATGTCGCTCGTCGCGGCGCTCGGCGTCGAGCCGGGGCGCCTGCTCGCCTCGGCGCGGCCGTCGCCCGGCGAGGCGCGCAAGCTCATGATCGCGCTCGGCCTCGGCCAGCACGCGTGGGCGCTCGTGCTCGACGAGCCGACGAACCACCTCGACCTGCCGTCGATCGAGCGGCTGGAGCGCGCCCTCGCCGACTATCCGGGCGCGCTGCTCCTCGTCACCCACGACAGCGCGTTCGGGAGGAGCTGCACGTCGATCCTCTGGACCGTGACCGAGGGCGACGTGCGGGTGTCGTCCGACGACGCCGCGGCGTGACGCCGACGTCGCGAGGCGTGATGGTGACTGATTGATGGTGAGCTGCGCGGCGCCCGGCGCCGGCGCGAGATCCCGCGCCGGCGCCGCCGCGGCCGCGCTCACTCGAGGACGGGCGTGCCGCCCATCTCCTTGAGCACGGCGTCCGCGCCCGACACCGCGTCCATCACCCACTGCATGTAGCGGAGATCGACGTGGATGGTCCGCGTGATCGACGGCATGAAGAGCCAGTCGGACGCCATCGCCTCGTAGTTGCCGTCGAAGGCGAGGCCCACGAGCTCGCCGCGCGCGTTCAGCGTCGCGGAGCCGGAGTTGCCGTTCGTGATGTCCAGATCGCTCAGGAAGCAGACAGGCACCTCGCCGAGGTCGTCGTCCACGTACGGGCCGAACCGCTTCTCGCGCGCCGCCTCGAGCAGCGCCTCCGGCGCGTTGAACGGCGGCTTGCCCGTGTTCTTCTTCACGAGCTCGCTGACCACCGTGAACGGCCGGTACACCGGCTTGTCGATCTCCGGCTTGTAGCCCCGCACGGTGCCGTAGGTGATGCGCAGCGTCCCGTTCGCGTCGGGCGCCAGCATCCCGCCCCGGTACGCGCGGAGCGCCTCGACGAAGCGCGGCTTCACGAGGGTCATCGCCCCGAGGTACGCCTTGTCCCGCGCCTCGAGGCCCTTCTCGACGGGCGCGACCTCCAGCGCCAGGCGGATCATCGGATCCCGGCTCTCCTTGAGCTCGTCGACGGTGGCCGTCTTGAGCAGCTTGACCCGGGTCGTCGCGTCCTCGAGCGTTGTGCCGGCGTAGATCGCGTCGATCGCCGCGCCGAGGGCGGCCTCGGTCGACGCCCCCCCGCCCGCGAGGCTCGCGAGCAGCGCGGGCCGCTCCTTCGGATCGAGCCGCAGCGCGCGCTTCACGGCCAGCTTGAAGGTGCTCTTGTCGATCGAGCGGCCGTACGACTTCTGGAGCGACACCTGCGATTGCTCGAGGCGCTCCCAGTTGCGCTGCTGGTACTCCGCGTCGCGCTCGGCGTCGGCCTTGGGCCGCTCCTCCGCCATGCGCACGATCGTGACCGCCGCGTCGAGCAGCCTCGCGGACGACAGGATCTCCGACAGGGCCGCGTCGTGCTCGCGCGTCTTCTGGTGCTCGGCGAACGCCGCGGCGATCTGCTCGATCGCGCCGCCGTACGCCGCCTTGCGCGCCGGGTCGGCGTCGATCCAGGCCTTGAGCTCCTCCTCCAGCTTGGCCTTCTCCCTGGCCAGGCCGCCCTCGACGAGCCCGTCGAGCATGCCGCGCGTCTTGACCAGGTAATTGCTGTACCCCTGGATGGTCGGCTGCGCCTTGATCCGCGCCTCCGGGTCCCGCTCGCCGAGGTCCTCGAGCAGCGCGATGGACTCCTCGTAGAACGACACCCGCTTCGGGTACTGCCACGACACGGCGGACTCCACCTCCGCCGCGGTCCGGAGCCGGTTCGTCGTGCCGGGATACCCGGCGACCATCACGAGGTCGCCCTGGTTGAGCGGCGCGGACGCGAGCTTCAGGTGGTGCGCCGGGCGATACGGCACGTTGTCCTCGGCGTGGCTCGCCGGGCGGTTGTCCTTGCCGACATACGCCCTGAAGAAGGCGAAATCGCCGGAGTGGCGCGGCCAGCGCCAGTTGTCGATGTCACCGCCGAAGTTGCCGATGCCCTCGTGCGGGACGTAGACGATGCGGACGTCCTTGATCTCGAGCTGCTCGATCAGGGAGACCTTGCCGCCGCCGAAATATTCGGCGATCGAGCAGCGGACCTCGGGGCGCCCCTCCTCGCACGCGGCCACGAGCCGCTTCTTGCGCTTCTCGATCTCCTCGTAGCGCTCGAGGTCGCCCGAGATCGACTCGATGCCGCGCCGCACCTCGCCGGTGACGTCGCGGAACGCGCGGGTCACGAACACGCGCGCGGTGGGGCCGGCCCACCTCTCCTCGGCGCGGCTCCTCGCCAGGTAGCCGTTCGTCAGCAGGTCCTGCTCCGGGGTGGAGTTGTACTGGAGCGCGCGCGTCGAGCAGTGGTGGTTCGTCGCGATGAGCCCGTCGGCCGAAACGAACGAGGCCGAGCAGCCGCCCAGGCTCACCACCGCGCCGAGCGGGAACGCCATGGGATCGGTGAGCGACGCGGGATCGATCTCGAGGCCGAGCGCCTTGAGCTGGTCCTTGTGCTGCGCCATCTGCTCGGGCAGCCACATCCCGCCGGGGTTCTCGAACGGCGTCCCCTGCCCCGGCCCTGACGCCGGCGGCCTCGTGTCGCCCGCCTGCGGCCGCTCCGACCCGCAGCCCGGCGCGAGCGCGGAGAGCGCGAAGAGCGCAACGAGCGCATGACCACGTAGAGAGAAATGCAACATGGGGTCTTGTTATCATCGCCGGTGCGTAAAGCAACCACACCGGCCCTTTCCAGCAGCGCGAGACAGGCCTCCCTCACGCCCGCTGCGAGGACCTCAATCCCCGCGCGCGCTGCGGACATGCGCATTTCGACCCCGGGGCCATTCCCTCGGTGGCGACGGACACCGGGGCTCTCCGATGTTCATGAAGGCGAGATTCGTCTTCTTCGGCGCGCTTGCCACACTTCATGTTCTCGGCGTCCGGCGGCCCCGCTGGAATGCGCGGCGGCGCGGTCATTCGCGGCGCGGGCCGCCGCGCGCGGCGTGGGCGCCGAGCGCCTCGTCGACGGCGCGGTCGATCTCGCGCTGCCCGAGGGCGCGATCCCCGGCGCGGGCGCCGAGCCGCTCCAGCACCTCGAGCGACGGATACGTGAGGTTCCGGAGATCCGCGGCGTTCACCTGGGTGTGGCCGCTCCACTGCCGGAAATAGGTGTCCACGAGCGTCGAGCTCAGGAAGGCGCGGAGCCCGCGGGCGAGGAGCGGCGGCAGCCCGGCGCCGCGCCGGTGCAAGACGTTGAGGTGGTTCTCGAAGCCCACGCGCGCGCACGGCACCACCGCCGGGTCGAAGAGGGCGGCTGTGATGCGCCGCGGCTCCTCCTTCGAGGAGAAGCGCTTCACGACGACGTACGTCCCGCTCGGCATCCAGAGGTGGGCCGTCGCGGCGCAGTCGACCAGGGCGTTCGGCTTCTTCCCGGGCTTCGGCCAGCGGACCACGCCCGCGTCGAGGTGCGCGGGGTAGATGAGCGGCGACGTGTCCGCCGCCGGATCCGGGCGGAGGAGCTCCCGGGCGCGGAAATCCACGACCTTGCCCGTCGAGATGGAGACGCCGAGGTCCTCGAGGCGCGCCGGGAGCCGCGCGAACGTGTCCGCCACGCCCTGGCCCGCGCGATCCGGGACGACGTGGATGAAGCGCTCCGGGTCGTCGGGCCGCACCACCTCGGCGTACGGGACGAGCCGCGCCGCGGTGGGCCCGTCGTCCGGGCCGCGGCTCGACGAGACGAGCACGGCGCCCGGCGGCGCGCCCTTCACGCCGCAGAGGACGACGTTCTCCTGCAGCACGTCGTCGTCCGCGAACGCCGCGGAGCGGGACTCGAAGACATGGACGCGGCGGAGCGCCATCTCGCGCAGGAACAGCGCGCGAAAGGCCCTGAAATAAGGGCCGTTGCAGAAGCTCCGCGGCGTGATGGCGACGAGCTCGCCGCCGGGATCGAGGACGCGCACGGCGAGCGCGAGGAAGGCGGCGTAGAGGTTGCTCGCCTCGACGCCCGCGCGGCGGAGCGCGCATCGGGTCGCCGAGCCGGCGCCGAGCTTCCGGTAGGGCGGGTTCAGGATGGCGTGGGAGAAGCGCGCCCGCGGCGTGGGCCGCGAGAGCTCGTCGACCGCCGCGGCGATGAAGTCCGCGCAGACGGCGCGGCCGCGGAACGCGACGCCCGCGGCGCGGCACGCGTCGCGGCAGGCGCGCATCACTTTGGAAAGGCTGTTTACCATCGCCGGATCGAGCTCGTAGCCGACGGCGAGGATGTCGGTGGGGGGGTCTGGCCGGCTGCACGCCTCGGCGACGAGCGCGGCGGTGAGGGTGCCGACGCCGGCGCCCGCGTCCAGGACGCGGACGGAGCCGCCGAGCTCCTGGAAGAGCGAGGCCATGAACGAGGCGAGCCGTGGGGGCGTCAGGAACTGGCCGAGCTCCGACCGCCGCGCGGGGTCGATGTCGCGGGAGGCCTGCGCCCGATGGAGGTCGGCCGCCTGGAGAAGCGCCGCCGTCGCCGCGTGGAGCTCCGGCGCCGGCCGCGCGCCGGGCAGCGACGCCGGCGGCGCGCGCCGGCGCTGTCGGGCTGCGCTCATCGGCGGGCCGCCATGGCTACCGAGGGCTCGATCGAGCGGCGCGCGCTCGCCGCTCAGTCCACCTGGTGCGCCCGGAACGAGACGACCGCCCTGCTGCCCTCCAGGCAGCGGTGGATCCACGGCGCGTCGCGCGCGGCCACGGCGATGAGCCGCACGTCGCCGGCGCCGTCCAGCGCCTGCAGGCCCTGGAAGCCGACCATCTCGGCTTCCTTGAGGGTCATGATCTGCGCGCCCGTCTCCTTCAGCACCTCGGCGCTGAGCAGGTCGGCGCTCCCCGTTCCCTCGGCGAGGTACACCTCGAACACGGTCATCATGGGGCCATGGTCGCCGGGCGGCGCCGCGTCGACAAGGGCCGTCGCGCCGTCGCGCCCCTGTCAGGCCTTGCCGGCCGCCTCGCGCTTCGTCTCGAGCTCTTCCCACCGGCTGACGAGGCGCGCCGCCTCCTGCCTGGCGCGCTCGAGCTCCGAGAGCATGCCCGCGACCTCGGCGCCGCGGCTCGCGTAGATCGTCGGGTCGGCGAGCGTCGCCTCGAGCTCGCGGACCTTCTGCTCGGCCTCGTCGATCCGCCCCACGATGCCATCGAGCTCGGTCCGCTCGGCGAACGTGAGCTTCGGCGCGCCGCCCGCCTTCGCGCCGGCCTTCGCCGAGGCCTGCGCTGGCCGGGCCTCCGCCTGCGCCTTCGCGGCCTGCGCCGCCGCCGCCACCTCCGCCTCGGCGGCGTGGGCGCGCTGCTCGCGGTAGGCGTCGTAGTTGCCCGCGTACCGCACCACCCGGCCGCCGCCCTCGAACGCGAGGATCGACGTCGCCACCCGGTTCAGGAACCAGCGGTCGTGGGTCACGACGAGCGCCGAGCCCTCCAGCTCGATGAGCATCTCCTCGAGCGCGGCGAGGGTCATCACGTCGAGGTCGTTCGTCGGCTCGTCGAGGATGATCACGTTGACGCTCTGGGTGAGCATCTTCGCCAAAGCGACGCGCGCGCGCTCCCCGCCGGAGAGCGAGCCGACCGGCTGCCGCGCCTTGTTCGGGTCGAAGAGGAACCGCTCCAGGTAGCTGCGCACGTCCATGGATCGGCCGCCGACCTCGACGCGCGTGTGGGTGCCGGCGATGTTCTCGAAGATCGACTTGTCGAGGTCGAGCCCGCTGCGGTGCTGGTCGAAGTAGGCGACGCTCGTGTTCTTTCCGAGCACGACCTCGCCCTCCATCGTGGGCCCTCCGGCGCCGTCGCCGCCGGCGTCGAGCTGGCCGAGGATCGCCCGGAGCATCGTCGTCTTGCCCGTCCCGTTGCGGCCGACGATGCCGACGCGCTCGCCCTTCGTGAGGGAGAAGTCGAGGCCGCGCACGAGCCAGTTGCCGTCGACGGCGAGGCCGAGCTTCTTCAGCTCGAGGATGGTCTTGCCCGTGCGCACCGACTCGACCGAGAGCTGCGCCGTGCGCTCCGCCTTCGGCGGCGGGGCGGCCTTCGTCGTCTCGGCGCGCTGGATGCGCGCCTTCTGCTTGCCGGTGCGCGCCTTCGGCTGGCGCCTCAGCCACTCGAGCTCGGTGCGCAGGAAGTTCTGCCGGTTCGACTCGGTGCGCTGCTCGAGCGCGAGGCGCTCGGATTTCTGCTCGAGGTACTCCTCGTACCCGCCGTCGTAGCTGTAGACCTTGCCCTTGTCGATCTCGAGCGTCCGCTCGACGACCCTGTCGAGCAGGTAGCGATCGTGGGTGATGAGGAGCAGGGCGCCGGGGTGCTCCTCGACGAGGTAGCGCTCGAGCCACTCGACGGTCTCGACATCGAGGTGGTTGCTCGGCTCGTCGAGCACGGCGAGGGCGGGCCGCGACACGAGGAGGCGCGCGAGGGCGACGCGCCGGCGGTCGCCGCCGCTGAGCACGCTCATGGGCGCGTCCGGCCGGGTGACGCCGACGTGGCCGATGATCGCGTCGACCCGGTGCATCATGTCCCAGCCGCCGAGCCGCTCGACGTCGGCCGCGGCCTCCGTCTGCTCGGCGAGCAGCGCCTCGGCGTCGCCCGAGCCGGCGGCGAGCGCGCGGCTCACCTCGTCGTGGCGGGCCTTCGCCGCGTGCCACGCCGACAGCCCGGCGAGCACGACGTCGCGCGCCGTGTCCGACGGCGCGAAGACGGGGTCCTGGGAGAGCACGCCGATCTCGGCGCCGCGGCGGCGCGAGATGGTGCCGCTGTCCGGCTGCTCGACACCAGCGAGGATGCGGGCGAGCGTGCTCTTGCCGGAGCCGTTCAGCCCGACGAGGCCGACGCGCTCGCCCGTGCGGATGGTGGCGGAGACGCCGTCGAGGATGGTCTGCGGGCCGAAGGATTTGTGGAGATCGTGGGCGGTGAGGACGGGCACAGGGCGCGGAGCTTAGCGCAGCGGCTGCCCCATGCGCCCGCTTTGCTGACGGAGCGGGCGCTGCCGGCGCGCCCCCGGCGCCCCCGATGGCGCGCGGCGGCCCCGGGGGAGAAGAGCACGCCGGGTGCGCTGGTCCGGCGGACGAAGCGCCTGTACTGCGACGCATCTCCGCACGTCGTCCCCGGGAGCAGCGCTGTCCTCGTCGCTCGGGGAGAGAGGCCATGTCGCCCGGCCCCGTTCAAGCGCCGTGGCTTCGAGCGCCGATGGCGCATCACAGCAGCGCGCGCGGCGGCACGAGCGTATGACTCGGACGAAACAGCGGCACGTTTATGGCCGGAGAGAACAACTCCGGTCCTCCGGCAACGCCTGTCGGTCGCTCTCTCGGCTGTTGTCAATCGCGCACGAAGCGGGTATTTCAGGGCGCATGGGGGTGAACGACCGGCCCTGCGAGCCGCACTGGCTCGTCGTGACTGCCGTGCTCGCGGTTTCCGCAGCCCTGAGCCTCAACGCGCTCCGCGTGGAGCCGCCTGCGAGGGGCGCCGTCGGGCGCGAGGCGGAGTCGTCCCGGGCCGTGAGCTCACAGGAGCGCCTGCCAGCGCGCGACGGCGCGCCGCGCCCCGGCTCCCCGAGCACCGGAGACCGCCGCGCGGCGCCCCTCGTCCGGGGCCCGACGGACACGCCGGATGACACGGCGGGGAGCGGGTATCCGGTGGATCCAGGGCGCCCGCGTTCGCAGCTCCCCGACAACCTGTCCTGGCAGCTCGGCGCGCAGACGGACGATCCTCGCGAGGTCGAGGCGCGCGCCGCAGAGCAAAGGCGCTGGGAAGAGCTGTTGGGCAAGGTCCAGTCGAGCACGGCCTCGGAGGAAGAGATCCTCCGCTATCACGAGCATCGCCGGAGCGCCGGCGCAGCGCAGCGGCCGGGGGGATCGGCCCGGTAGCCCCGGAGCTCGGGCTCCGCGGCGGCGACGGACCGGCCCCGCCCGAGCCGCCGCGCCCGGCGGAGGTCGCTCTCCAGAGCAGGCTCTTCTGTACTCGGGCTCTCCGTGCTCTCCGACAACTCACGATTTTCGGGATCGCCCCGGCGCGAGACGAAGGATTCTCCCCGGTGGCGACGGGCGCCGACGCGACCCAATTTCGTCGTCCAAGCCACCTGGCCAGCGCGATTCATCGCACGTCGGCGACGTGCCGGAGGCGCGTTGCTCGCAAGGAAGAAAGGAGGCGCACGATGCGAGATCGATTCGACAGGGACACAGGCTACGGACGAGACGAGCGCGGCTGGGACCAGCGCTACGGAGACGACCGGAGCCATTTCAGCGAGCGAGGCTATCCTCGCGACGAGCGCCGCGCCGCGGGCTCGATCCATGATCACGGGGCCGCCCCGCGCGACCACCGCGACTGGGACCGCGAGCACGCGCGCGCGTACGGGCCCACGGCGCACCGCGACCCCATGGGCCGCTCTCCCGGCGGCGGTCGGTTCGCCAACAGCGACAGTCGTCCGGGCGACCAGGAGCGCGGCTGGCCCCACGACGACCGCGGCGGCGATCTCGTCGGCGGCCGCGATCACAGCCGCAGCTTCGGCGGCAATCCCCTCCCCCCCGTGGGCAGCGCGTACAGCTTCAACCTCGGCGGCGCCGCCTACCTCGGCATGACCCGCGTCGTGAGCCCCGATTACGGCCGCGACGAGGCATGGCATGGCGGCCCGTACCGCGGCGAGAGCCACGACCTCCGCGAACCCGGCCGCTCGGCGCTGGAGGGCGTCGGCCATGTGCTCGGCGAGATCGGAGACCGCGTGCGCAGGGCGTTCGGCCGCGGACCGAAGGGCTACAAGCGCTCCGACGCGCGCATCCAGGAGGACCTCTGCGAGATGCTCTCGGATCGCGACGACATCGATGTGAGCGACGTCACGGTCCGGGTGGAGAGCAACGAGGTCACGCTGGAGGGAACGGTGCCCCAGCGCCACCACAAGCGCATCATCGAGCTCGTCGCCGAGGGCGTGCGGGGCGTCGAGGACGTGCACAACCGGATCCGGGTCCAGCGGGCCATCGAACCGACGAGCCGCTCGACCGCCACGGCGGGCACGATGGGCGACGCCGCCCTGGCGGGCACGCAGCAGGGCGCGCCTCGCCCGACAGCGAGCCACGCGACCCGGTTCTGAGCCCGCGCGACGCGCGCGCCGGCGCCCCTCCAACGAGGTGCCGAGAGCCTGCGCGGCCCCGCTCGAGGCCGCCCTCGGTTCGAAGACAAGCGGTGTGTCACGACCGGCGCCGAGCCGCCGAGCTCGTCATGCTCACCTCGCGGCTGAGGAGCCGCCAGTCACGTACAAGGACCGCGATCTCCGAGGTTGGAGCCTGGCCACAGCGGTTCCCACAGCAGCTTGGCGCGGCTCCCGAATCCAGATCTGAAGCTTCTGCCTTGTACGCCGCTTGACATGCCGCTCCTCGCTGTGATGCGGTGTCCCTCAGCTCGCGCATGCGCTATCTGCGCGCGGGGGCACCGCGCGCGACCGCACGAACGCGTACGGACGAGCGACGACGTACCAGGAGGGGGATTGATGACGATGACTCGGCGAAGTTGGGCGGCGGCCACCGGGCTCATGCTGATGACGGCGGCCTGCGGAGCGAGCGATACGGACGCGGCGCGGGCAGCCACACCCATCCAGCGGATACAGCTTCCGCAGAACGAGTTCATCCCGGTGAAGATCGAGGCGACGATCGACAAGCTCGTCGCCGAGATCAACACGACCTCGATCCAGCCGATGCAGATCGCGGTCTTGCTGAAATCCCTCGACGGCTTCTTTGCGCCGATCGCCACGGGCGCGAACCGAGCCATGGGTGAGCTCGGGGTCTCCGGGAGGGCCACGGGGAACGTGCTCGGGTCCACCGACACTTCGCCAGATCAAGAGGAATCGACGGAGCTCCAGAGCGAGCAGATACGACAGGCGGTGGCGGAGGGCGCCGAGGGGATCGCCATCACGCCCTTCGGCGAAGGCAACGGGGCTGCGCTCGACGAGGCCAGCGCGAAGGACATCCCCGTGGTGACGCTCGACACCGACCTGGTGGGCTCGAAGCGCCGGATCTACGTCGGGATACTCAGCGGGCGTGCCGGGGAGGCGGCGGGGAAGACCCTGCTCAAGATGCTGCCCGAGGAGCCGGGCACGGTGCTCATCCACGGCTGGGACGACCCGAGCTGGCTCGACGGTGTCAAGCGGACTCAGGGCGCCAGGAAAGTGTTCGAGGACGCCGGTTACGAGGTCCTGGTACATCAGTCCATCTATGATGACGAGACCAGGGACGTCGAGGTGATGAGAGGCAAGATCGAGGACGCGGCCCCGCCCGTCGTGGGCCTGATCGGGATGTTCAGCGACTCGTATCGATGCGTGCTGGCCGCGGACGCCGCGGGCGCGCCGGGCCTCCCCATCGTGGCCTTCGACTTCGCGCCGCAGACCGCCGCCTACATGCGCGAGAGCCGTATCAAGGCCACGCACGTCCAGCGGCAGTACTACGAGGGATACCTGGGGCCCTACATCGTCTACGGCATCAAGAGCATCGGCCTCGACGCGACCAGGAAGATCCTCGCGCCGCAGCTCGAAGGCGACCAGTTCGACCTCGGCGTCGACGTGGTCCCGTGGGACAAGGTCGACGCCTACAACGACTTCCTCGACGAGATCGGCGCAGAGCAGTAGCGGTGTCGCGGCGCGAGGGGACGTTCACGGCTGGTCGGGGGGGCCGGCCCGGTGCTGCTCTCGATCGACTGCCCCGGGGGGCACCTCCTCGGGGTGCTTTCGCCAGAACTCCCGCTGACACCACGCCGGGAGGAGCTGCTCCACGATGACCCCTTCTGCGGAGAGCGCCTCTGCGTGCTCGTGCCAGTCGGTGTCGCACGCGTTGACGATGGTGCTCTGGCCGCCTTCCGCCCGGTGCGCGAGGTGCGCCGCCACGAGCTTCTTGTCGGAGTTGTCGAAGCGAGCGAGCCCCTCGGGCACGACGGCGTACTCCCCGTCGTACTTCACGGAGACGAACGCCGCCGTCCGGAGCTTCTCCATCGCCACGACGATGCCGTAGTCCTGGGCCGTCAGCTTCTTTCTGTACTCGCGCAGGATGCCGCGGGCCCTGTCCATGATCAGACGGCGCCCGTCATCCGCTCGAAAATCCTTGAGCCACGCGAAGACGACCCTCCGCTCGCTCGCCGGGACGTGCGTGTCCTTGAACGGCGAGGCAGGATCGGCGGCGCTCGCGACGATGAGCACGTTGGTGTCGACGACATGATCAGCCACGTTGCTCGTCCTTCTCCATGCGGTCGAGCATCCGCTCCATCTGCCGCTCGACCTCGCCCACCGTGTCACCGAAGAACCTGTCGGGCCAGTTCGCGACCCTCCCGTACTCGTTCACCTGGAGCGGCTCCAGCACCGAATCCCCTCCACTGCAGCGGGCGAAGTACATCGCGCACTCGTCCGGCGTGATGCGCTCCTCGGCCATCAGCGTCTGGATCCGCCGGAAGAGGTGCTCCGAGTGCGTCTCCACGAGGAGCTGCACCCTGCGCTCCCGCACGGCCTCGACGAGCAGGTCGCCGAGCGCCGATTGCGCCAGCGGGTGCAGGTGGAGCTCGGGCTCCGACATGATCACCGTCGAGCCCACGGGCGCGAAGTACGCCGCGGTGACGACGGGCAGGACCTGGGAGACCCCGAAGCCGACGTCGAGGAGGTTCGTCCGGTGGCCCTGGAAGGTGATCATGACCTGAAAGAACGTCGTCGCCTGGCGCTCGATCTCCATCCTGTCCGCGACCCCGAGCCGCGCGAGCCCCGCGGAGACCTGCTCGACGAGGCGGCCCCGCTCGGACTCGTCGGCGTGGCGGCCGACGAGGCTCGCGATCAGCGCCGGGATCGCGTGCTCACCGCTCGCTCCGAGCTGTCCGATGGAGCGCCCCGTCCAGGCGTAGTGGCGCGTGGGCACGCTCCGGTGGGGCCCGAGGTAGGCGAGCCGCTGGAGCTCGCGCGTCAGCGCGAGCGCGAGATCCTGCGCGTCCGCGCCCGCCGCGCCGAGGGCGGCGACCGCATCGGCCGAGAAGCCGACGGAGCGCTCGGGCTCGTAGGTCCGCCGGGCTCGCCGGTCGTCGGGCAAGGGGCCGCCCGGCGCCGAGAGCGCGTAGGCGCCGTCTCGCTGGCGTGCGACGGCGTAGGCGCCCTCGGCGGTGGCGTACGAGATCCGCTCCACGTAGGGATTCTCGTCCTCGGCGGCGCCATACTCCACCTCGTAGTCCACGGAGCCGAGCGTGCGCGGCGCGGCCCCCTTTCCGATGCTCACGGGGCCGAACGTCAGGCGGAAGCCGAGCCCTGCGCGGACGTCGCCCCCGGAGACGACGTCGGAGAGCCTGCCGAGGTCCAGCATCTCACCGGGCTGTCCGCCCAGGTTGAGCGCCAGGAGCCGGTCGGGCGACTCGATGGTCTGCTTCAGGAGCAACAGCGGCTGGAGCAGGCTCGTCTTGCCGGCCGAGTTGACGCCGAGGACCAGGGTGAGCGGCCTGAGGTCGAACGCGTGTGCGCCGCGCCAGGACTTGAAATCCCGGAGTCCGAGCTTGGTGAACATCCTCTGTTTCCCTTTCCGCGGGGATCTGGCGCCGCGGGCGTTCGTGCCCCTGCCCGCCCGTGGCCGTTAGCACGACCCCCTCCTCGATGGGTACAGGTTCCAGGCATCGGGTCATCGACGGGCGAGGCGCGCGTCGGCGCGCCTCGCCCGCCGGGTGAAGGGCGCTTGAAGAGCACACACCAGGCGAGGCGCGCCTCGCCCGCCGGGCGTCATCGCATCCGGCGCCGCAGGTAGTTCAGCAGATCGATCGGCGTGATCAGCCCGACGAACTCGTCGCCGTCGACCACGATGGGCACGAGCCCCGCGTCGAACATCGGCAGGAGCTCCGGGATCGGCGTGCGCACGTCGACCGTGCGCAGCCGGGTCGTCATCACCTTCTCCACCGGCTCGCGGAAGCGCGCCTCATCGTCGACCGCGGCGAGCAGGAGATCCGACTCGTCCACGATGCCCACGATCCGGCCGCCCGCGAGCACCGGGAGCTGCGATACGTCATAGAGCTTCATCCGCGCGTACGCGACGAGGAGCGCGTCGCCCGGCTGCACCGTGACGACCTCCCTGTCGGCGTAACGCCTCGTGATCACGTCGCGCAGATCCCTCGTCGGCTGCCGGTCGATGAAGCCGTGATCGGTCATCCAGAAATCGTTGTACATCTTCGACAGGTACTTGTTGCCGCTGTCGCAGACGATGGTGCAGACGCGCTTCGGAGAAGCCTGCTCGCGACAGTAGCGCAGGGCCGCGGCGACGAGCGTGCCGGACGACGAGCCCCCGAGGATCCCCGACCTGGAGAGGAGCTCGCGCGCCGTCTCGAAGCTCTCCCGGTCGGGGATGGTGTAGGCGCGCTTCACCCGCGAGAGATCGAGGATCTTCGGCAAGAAATCCTCGCCGATGCCCTCGACGAGCCATGAGCCCGCCTTGCCGAGGGTGCCAGTCTCCACGTACCCCGCGAGCACCGACCCCTCGGGATCGGCGAGCACCATCTCGCACTCCGGGATCGCCCTGGCGAAGTACCGGGACAGGCCCGTCATCGTCCCGCCGGAGCCGACGCCGCACACCATCGCGTCGAGCTTTCCCCCGAGCTGCGCGGCGATCTCGGGCCCGGTCGAGGTCTCGTGCGCGAGCGGGTTCGCGGGGTTCTCGAACTGGTTCACGTAGAACGCGTTCTCCTCCCGCGCGAGGCGCTCGGCCAGATCCTGGTAGTAGTCAGGGTGGCCCTTGCAAACGTCGGTGCGGGTCATCACCACGTTCGCGCCGAGCGCCTTGACATGGAAGATCTTCTCCTGGCTCATCTTGTCGGGGATCACCAGCGTCAGGCGATAACCCTTCTGCGCCGCGATGAGGGCGAGCGCGAGCCCGGTGTTCCCCGCCGTGGCCTCCACGAGATGGCGCCGCTCGCCGCCGAGCAGCCCTGCCCGCTCGGCCGCCGCGATCATGGCGAGCCCGATGCGGTCCTTGATGCTGCCGCCGGGGTTCTGGTTCTCGAGCTTCAGGAAGAGCTCACAAGGACCCGTGTCGAGCTGGTCGACCTTGACCAGCGGCGTATCGCCGATCATGGAGAGGATGTTCCCGGCTGAAGAGGGTGCGCTCATCATGGCGAGTCTACCTAGATGGGTCTCGCGGAGCCCACCGCGCGTCCGTCGCGATGGACGCTCCGGGTGGCACACGCGTAGCGTTCGGCGTCGTTCATGTGACGGGTGAGCGCCTCGGCGAGCACGGCGACGTGGGGGGGCCGAAGCATCGAGCGGTGATCGCCTGGGATCGAGTACGTGGCCAGGCCTGCCGAGATGCACGCGCTCCACCCCCGGTCCGCGGCTGACGTATCACTGCCCCACGTCGTCTCTGCGCGGAATAGCGCCGCGGCGCCCGGATAGGGGCTGGGCGTGTAGCGCAGGAGCGCATCGAGGTCGCGGCGAAAGGCTCGGTACCAGCGCTCCGCCTGATCGAGGTCGACCATCGGGTCACCGTCCCCTCGGGCCTGCTCGAGCACGTAGGTCAGCCTGTCTCGTGGGCTGATGGCTCTCAGGTGATCGATGTCCCATTTCAGGAATTGCCCTTGTAGGCCCAGCATGGAGCAGAATGCAGCCAGCGAGGTCAGCTCGTCCGGCGCAGGCGCCAGCTCTGGCGTGGGCGCATAGCTGTCGACCAGCGCCAGCATCGCCACGGATTCGCCGGCCGCCCTGAGCTGCTGCGCCATCTCGAAGGCCACGACGCCGCCGAAGGACCATCCTCCGAGGAGGTAGGGCCCGCTGGGCTGTGTTTTCCGTAGCTCGGAGAGGTAGCTGCGCGCCATCGCCTCCACGGAGGCCGGGAGCGCCTCGTCGCCATCCAGCCACGGCGCGTGGATCCCGTAGAACGGCCGCGCCGGATCGAGGTGGCGGACCAGCTCCGCATAATCGAGGACGCTGCCGCCTGCCCCATGGACGAAGAACCAGGGCCTGACGTCGTCCCTGCCGGCCTGCATGCACACGAGAGCAGCGTGTGCCGGGCGCGGAGGTGCCGCCCCGTCGTCCGCTCCGCCCACGGCGGCCTGCTCGGACTCGATGGCGGCCGCGAGGGCGGCGAGGGTCGGCGCCTGGAAGATCCGGTGAGCCGGCACCTCGACGCCCCAGGTCTCCTGAATCCTGACGAGCACCAGCGTCGACGAGAGCGAGTTTCCTCCGAGTTCGAAGAAATTGTCGTGAGCGCCGACGCGCTCGACCCCCAGCACCTCTCGCCAGAACTGCGCGAGCGTCTCCTCGATCGGCGTACGCGGCGCGACGTACTCCTGCGGCTCGCTCGCCCCGGCGGCCGCCGACGCCGGGGCTCCCCGTGTCGACGGCGCTGCGGCGGCGCTCGACCACCGCAACAGCTCCTCTCGCTCGAACTCCGGCAGCATCTGCAGCTCGCTCACCCGCTGCCCGGGATCCCGCGCTGCGCTCTCCAGCAGCGTCAGGTACCGCTTCGCCATCCGCTCGACGGTCTCGCCATCAAACAGGTCGGTGTTGTACTCCAACCACCCTTGCATCCCCTCCCCGGCCTCCGCCAGCATCAGCGACAGGTCGACCTTCGATGTCGCGCTGTCGGCGATCAGCGGGCTCAGCGTCAGCTCCTCCAGCACCAGCGGGGGCAGCGGCGCGTTTTGCAGCGCGAACGCCACCTGGAACAGCGGTGAGCGGCTCAGATCCCGCGGCGGCTGAAGCACGTCCACCACCTGATCGAACGGCACATCCTGGTGCTCGAACGCGCCCAGCGCCACCTCCCGCACCCGCGAGAGCAGCTCCTCGAAGCTCGGAGCTCCCGACAGGTCGGTCCTTAGCACCAGGGTGTTGACGAACATCCCTATCAACCCTTCCAGCTCCATCCGGTTGCGGCCCGCCACCGGCGTGCCCACGCACACCTCCTCGACGCCCGCATACCGCCCCAGCAGCACCTGGAAGCCCGCCAGCAGCGTCATGAACGGCGTCACGCTCGCGCGCCGGCTCAACCGCGCTAGCGCCGCGGTCAGCTCCCCCGACACCTGGAACGACAGCGTCGCTCCCCGGAAGCGCTGCATTGCGGGCCGCGGCCGGTCGGTCGGCAGCTCCAGGTACGGCGGAGCGCCGGACAGGTGCCGCTTCCAGTACGCGAGCTGCTCCTCGCGCGCCTCGCCCTCCAGCCACCGGCGCTGCCACACCGCGAAGTCGCCGTACTGTATCGGCAGCGCCGAGAGAGGCGACGGCTCACCGCGCCGGAACGCCGGATACAGCGCCGCGAGCTCCTTGAGCAGCACCCCCACAGACCACCCATCCGAGATGATGTGGTGCATCGTCAGCAACAGCACGTGCTCTTGCTCCTCGAGGCGCAACAGCTCCGCACGGAGCAGCGGGCCCCTGGCCAGGTTGAACGGCCGCTGCGCTTCCTCGGCGGCGCGCCGCTGCACCAGCTGCTCTCTCTCGGTCTCGCCCACCGCCCCGAGCTCCACCACCGGCAGCGCCAGGGCCGACTCGGGCGCGATCACCTGCCGCGGCTGCCCGTGCACCGCGATGATCGTCGTCCTCAGCACCTCGTGTCGGGCGACGATCTCCCGCAGGCTCCGCTCCAGCGCCTCGGTGTCCAGCGGACCCCGGATGCGCACGGCCGCAGGGATGTTGTAAAACGAGCTGTCCGGCTCGAGCTGATTGAGGAACCAGAGCCGCTGCTGACCGAACGAGACCGGCGAATCGCCGCTGCGCGCAACCGGCACGAGCGGTGGATAGGCCGGGCGCCGAGGCGTCGCCCCGTCGTCCGCTCTGCCCACGGCGGCCTGCTCGGACTCGATGGCGGCCGCGAAGGCGGCGAGGGTAGGCGTCTGGAAGATGCGGCGAGCCGGCACCTCGACGCCCCAGGTCTCTTGAATCCTGACGAGCACCAGCGTCGACGAGAGCGAGTTCCCGCCGAGATCGAAGAAGTCATCGTGGGCGCCGACGCGCTCGACCCCCAGCACCTCTCGCCAGAACTCAGCGAGCGTCTCCTCGATCGGCGTACGCGGCGCGACGTACTCCTGCGGCTCGCTCGCCCCGGCGGCCGCCGACGCCGGGGCTCCCCGTGTCGACGGCGCTGCGGCGGCGCTCGACCACCGCAACAGCTCCTCTCGCTCGAACTCCGGCAGCATCTGCAGCTCGCTCACCCGCTGCCCGGGATCCCGCGCTGCGCTCTCCAGCAGCGTCACGTAGCGCTTCGCCATGCGCTCGATGGTCACTTCATCGAACAGGTCGGTGTTGTACTCCAGCCACCCTTGCATTCCCTCCCCGGCCTCCGCCAGCATCAGCGACAGGTCGACCTTCGATGTCGCGCTGTCGGCGATCAGCGGGCTCAGCATCAGGTCTTCCAGCACCAGCGGGGGCAGCGGCGCGTTTTGCAGCGCGAACGCCACCTGGAACAGCGGTGAGCGGCTCAGATCCCGCGGCGGCTGCAGCACATCCACCACCTGATCAAACGGCACATCCTGGTGCTCGAACGCGCCCAGCGCCACCTCCCGCACCCGCGAGAGCAGCTCCTCGAAGCTCGGAGCTCCCGACAGGTTCGTCCTTAGCACCAGGGTGTTGACGAACATCCCTATCAACCCTTCCAGCTCCATCCGGTTGCGGCCCGCCACCGGCGTGCCCACGCACACCTCCTCGACGCCCGCATACCGCCCCAGCAGCACCTGGAAGCCCGCCAGCAGCGTCATGAACGGCGTCACGCTCGCGCGCCGGCTCAACCGCGCTAGCGCCGCGGTCAGCTCCCCCGACACCTGGAACGACAGCGTCGCTCCCCGGAAGCGCTGCACTGCGGGCCGCGGCCTGTCGGTCGGCAGGTCCAGGTACGGCGGAGCGCCGGCCAGCCGCCCTTTCCAGTACGCGAGCTGCTCCTCGCGCGCCTCGCCCTCCAGCCACCGGCGCTGCCACACCGCGAAGTCGCCGTACTGTATCGGCAGCGCCGAGAGAGGCGACGGCTCGCCCCGCCGGAACGCCGGATACAGCGCCGCGAGCTCCTTGAGCAGCACCCCCACCGACCACCCATCCGAGATGATGTGGTGCATCGTCAGCAGCAGCACGTGCTCCGCGTCACCCAGCTGGAGCAGCTTCGCGCGCGCCAGGGGACCGCGCGCCAGGTCGAACGGCTGCCTGGCCTCGTCGGCGGCTCGACGGCGCACCTCCGCCTCCTGCGCCGACCCGACGAGCGCCCGGAGGTCGATGATCTCGAACGGCAGACGCGCGTCGGGTGCAATCACCTGGCGCGGCGTCCCGTCCACGAGAGCGACCGTGGTCCGGAGCGCCTCGTGCCTGCGGGCGACCTCTTGAATGCTCTCCTCGAGCGCCGCCCTGTCGAGCGGGCCCTGAATGCGCGCGGCGCCGGGGATGTTGTAGAACGCGCTGTCCGGCTCGAGCTGGGCGAGGAACCAGAGCCGCTGCTGCGCGAAGGACAGCGGCAGCGCGCCCTCGCGCCGGACCGATCGCAGCGGCGGCCTGTGGATCCCGGCGCTGGCGCGCTGGGCGGCCTCCACGCGCTCTGCCAGCCCGGCGAGGGTCGGCGCCTCGAAGAGCGCGCGCAAGGGGAGATCGATCCTGAAGGCCGAGCGCAGCCGCGCGAGGACCTGGGCCGCGAGGAGGGAGTGTCCCCCGAGCTGGAAGAAGTCGTCGTGCGCGCCCACCCGCTCCAGCCCCAGGACGTGAGCCCAGATGCCTGCGAGCACCTCTTCGACCGGGGTGCGCGGCGCCGCGAGATCTCCGCCGGCATCCACCGCCAGCGGCTCCGGAGCCGGCAGCGCGCGCCTGTCGACCTTGCCGTTGGGCGTCAGCGGCATCGCCTCCAGCGCAACGAACGCCGAGGGGATCATGTACTCCGGCAGCTTCTCCTTCAGGTGAGCCCGCAGCTCCCCCGGCGTCGGAGCGCCGCTGCCGCGCGCGGTCAGATAGGCGACGAGGCGGCGATCGCCGCGCCGATCCTCGCGGGCGACAACGACCGCCTGCCCGACGGCAGGGTGAGCGCCGAGCACCGATTCGATCTCGCCGAGCTCGATCCGGAAGCCGCGGATCTTGACCTGGTGATCCAGCCGGCCGAGAAACTCCAGCGTGCCGTCTGGCAGCCATTTCACCAGATCTCCGGTCCGGTACATGCGACCGCCCGGCTCGGCCGCGAAGGGATCGTCGACGAACCGCTCCGCGGTCAGATCGGGCCTGCGATGATAGCCGCGAGCGAGCCCCGCGCCGCCGATGTAGAGCTCGCCGGGGATCCCCACCGGGAGCGGGTGGAGGCGGTCCGACAGCACGTACACGCGGGTGTTCGCGATGGGCCGGCCGATCGGCACCGGGCCTGGGCCCTTCGCGATCGGGTGCCCGCAGGAGTAGATCGTCGTCTCCGTCGGTCCATACAGGTTCCAGACCGACGCCGCGCGGTCGACGAGCGCGTCGGCGAGCTCTCGGGGCAAGGCCTCTCCGCCCACGAGGATCTTGAGCTCCTTCGACCCTTCCCACCCGGCCTCGAGGAGGAGGCGAAATGTCGCGGGGGTGGCCTGCAGCACGGTGATGCCCGCGCGGGAGAGGTGCTCGGAGAGCGCCGCGCCGTCCACCGAGAGCTCCCGGCTCGCCACCTCGAGCAGCGCGCCCGTGGAGAGCGGGAGGAAGATGTCCAGCGCTGCGATGTCGAAGGACAGGCTCGTGACGGCGAGCAGGCGATCGCGCTCTCCGAGCCCGGGGCGCTCCCGCATCGACGTGAGCAGGTTGACCACGGAATGATGGGTGATCTCGACCCCCTTGGGCGTGCCCGTGGAGCCCGAGGTGTAGATCACATAAGCGAGGGATCCGCTGCGCACGTCCACGGCCGGCGGGGTCGTGCTCTCCCGGTCGATCTCGGCCCGATCCGCGTCGAGCCACACCCGCGCGACGCCCCCATCGGGCAGCGCCTGGGCGAGCCTCCCCTCGGTCACGAGCACGGCCAGCTGCGCGTCCGACATGATGAAGGACAGCCGCTCGCGCGGGTACGCCGGGTCGAGCGGCACGTAGGCGCCCCCCGCCTTGAGGATCCCGAGGAGGCCCACCACCATGTCGAGCGATCGCTCGAGGCAGATCCCGACGAGCGCGCCCGGACCGACGCCGCGCCTCCTCAGATGGTTCGCGAGCTGATTGCTCCTCCGATCGAGCTGCTCATGGTCGAGCCGCTGGTCTCCGCACACCACCGCTCCGGCGTGGGGCCTCCGGCGCGCCGCGGCCTCGATCAGGTGATGTACGCAGGCGTCCTGCTCGATCGTCCGGGCCGTCTGGTTCCAGGCGACGCAGATCGTCTGCCGCTCCTCCGCCGTGAGGAGCGGCAAATCGACGATCCGTCGCGCGGGATCTGCGGCGATGCCCTGAAGGAGCGTGCGAAAGTGATCGAGCAACCGGCCGATCGTCGCGGCGTCGAAGAGATCCGCGCTGTACTCCAGCGCGACCTGCATCCCCTCCGCGCGGTCCGTGACCGTCATGGTCATGTCGAAGGCTGCCCCGCCCGTCCCGGTCTCCAGTGTCCTGAGCGTCAGGTCGCCGAACGAGAGCTCTGGCATCGGCGCGTTCTGCAGGACGAAGACCACCTGGAAGATGGGGGTGCGGCTCGGATCCCGATCCGGCTTCAGCGCCTCCACGAGCCTCTCGAACGGCAGCTCCTGGTGCGCGTAGGCCCCGAGCGTCACCCCCCGCACCCGCGTCAAGAGATCGAGGAACGTCGGCGCGCCGGACAGATCGACGCGCAGCGCCAGCATGTTGATGAAACAGCCGATCAGCCCCTCGGTCTCTGCGCGGCTGCGACCCGCGATGGGCGAGCCCACCACGAACTCTTCCTGTCCCGTGTAACGGTGGAGCAGCGCGTTGAACGCCGCGAAGAGCAGCATGAACAGCGTGACGCCCTCCGCCCTGCAGAGCTCCCTCAGCGCGTCGGAGAGGTCCCTGGGGAGCGCCATGGATCGCGTCGCGCCCAGGGTCGTCCGCAGCGGCGGCCGCGGGCGATCCGCGGGGAGATCGAGCATCGGGAGGCTGCCGCCGAGCTGGCGTTTCCAGTAGACGAGGTCGGCCTCCAGCGCCTCCTCGCGACGCCGCTGCCAACCCGCGAAATCGGCGTACTGGATCGGTAAGTCCAGCAGGCTCGGACGCCGGTTCGCGCAGAAGCACTCGTAGAGCGCGAAGAGCTCGCGCACGAGGATCCCCATGGACCAGCCATCGGCGACGATATGGTGGATCGCCAGGAGCACGACGTGCTCGCGCGGGGCGAGCCTGAGCAGGCGGACCCGGAGCAGCGGTCCCCCGGAGAGATCGAAAGGCTGCCGCGCCTCCGCGTGAGCGAGCCGCCTCCACGCCGCGTCCCGCTCCCGGGCCGGCAGCCCGCCGAGATCGACGATCTCACCGAACGGTGAAGGGCACGCCTCACCGGGAGGCGCCGCTTCAGCGATGACCTGGAGCGGCGTGCCATCCACGGCCGGGAAGGTCGTGCGCAGGCTCTCGTGGCGGCGCACCAGGGCGTCGAAGCCCTGCGCCAGCGCCGCCGCGTCGAGGGGGCCTTCCAGGAGCGCCGCGACGAAGATGGTGCTGGCGCAGCTCCCGGGCTGCAGGTGATCGAGAAACCAGAATCGCTCCTGGGCGAAGGACAGCGGAGCGCCGCCTTCCCTGGGAACCGGCTGGATGGAGTCCACCCGCGCATCGGGCGAGCTCTCCAGCTCGACGAGGAGCTGCGCGGCGATCTCGGCCACGCCCGGCGCCACGAGGAAGCTCGACATGGGCACGGTCAGCCCGAGGTCGGCCTCGACGGCGTTCTTGAGCTCGATAACCTGGATCGAGTCGAGCCCGAGGCTGCTCAGCGACCGCCGCGGGTCGAGCCGGGACGGGGCGATCCCCAGGACGCGGGCCACCTGCCTCGACAGGTGCTCCTCGAGCAAGGGCCGGCGATCCTCCGGCGCAGCGGACCGGAGCAGGTCGCGCGTCAGCGGCCCTCGGCCGGGCTCCGGCTCGGCGTCGACCTCCAGGGGCAAGGTATCGATGGTCAGGGCGTTCAGCTCGCCGGACAGGAAGCCGGCCCGGCACGCACGCCGCTGGATCTTGCCGCTCGAGGTCTTGGGAATGCCCCCAGGCGCGAGGAGCACCACCGCGTGTACCTGCAGCTCGTGCTGCTCGGCGACGGCGCTGCGAACGGCGCTCACGAGCGCGGCCACATCGGGCGCCCCGGAGACGTTGATCTCTGCGACCACGACGAGGCGCTCCTCGGCCGCGGCCTCGACCGAGAAGGCAGCAGAGCAGCCTTGCCGCACCGCCGGGTGGCTCCGCTCGACCGTGAGCTCGATGTCCTGAGGGTAGTGGTTCCGGCCCCGGAGGATGATGAGGTCCTTGCTCCGCCCGGTGACGAAGAGCTCGCCGCCCTGCAAGAACCCGAGATCGCCGGTACGGAGGAACGTGCCATCCCGGTCTTTGAGCCTGGCGCCGAACGTCTCGGCCGTCTCCTCCGGCCTGTTCCAGTAGCCCCGGGCGACGCTGGCGCCGGAGACCCAGATCTCTCCGACATGCCCCGGAGGCGCCGCCGTCATCGAGCCAGGGTCCACGACGAGCACCTCGTGCCCCGGGATGGTGGCGCCGCAGCCGACGAGGCGCTCGCCGTCGCCGCGCTGAGGATCGGCCGGCTCGGCCACGGCCCGGCTCCGCTGAAGCTGCCCCCGGTTGAATGCCTGGACGGTCGGCGAGCGCTCCTTGCTCGCACCGGAGACGATCAGGGTCGCCTCCGCGAGCCCGTAACAGGGGTAGAACGCCGCTCGACGGAAGCCGCAGGGCTCGAAGGTCGCGGCGAACCGCTCCAGGGTCTCGGCGCGGACCGGCTCGGCCCCGTTGAAGGCGAGATCCCAGCTGCTCAGGTCGAGCGTGGCGATCTCCTCCCGGGTGATCTTCCGGACGCAGAGATCATAAGCGAAGTTCGGCCCACCGCTGGTCGTCGCCCGGTAGCGCGAGATGGCCTGCAACCACCGGAACGGCCGCCTCAGGAAGTCGATGGGGGACATGAGGACGACCGGAAAACCGCCGAAGAGCGGCTGCAGTACCCCGCCGATGAGCCCCATATCGTGATACGGCGGCAGCCAGATCACGCCGCGGCTCTCGGACGTGTGCTCGAAGCACCGGTGAATCGCGGCCAGGTTGTGCAGCAGGTTCCCGTGCGTCAGCATCACGCCGCGGGGCGCGGCCGTGGATCCTGACGTGTATTGCAGGATGGCCAGCGTGTCACGGGTCGCGCCCGGGTCCCGCCACGCGCCCGCCGAGGCGTCGTCCACGTCGTCCGTCGCGAGCCAGACGAGCGCCTTCATCTCCTCGGACTGCTCGGCCAGGACGCCGGCCATCGGCAGGATGTCGCTCGTCGTGAGCGCGAAGGACGCCTTCGAGTCGGCGATCAGCGCCAGGAGTCGAGGCAACGTCCGGCTCAGGCGAGCTGGATCGGGCGGATAGGCCGGGACCGCCACCGCGCCCGCGTAGAGGCAACCGAGCACCGCGACGGCGTACTCGAACCCGGGGGCATACAGCAGCAGGACCCGCGCGCCGCGCGCGCCGCGCGACGCGAGGGTGGCGCCGATGGCCCTCGCCCGTCGGTCGAGCTGCCCATACGTGAGCCTCGCCTCCTGGGCCTCGCCGTCCAGCAGGAAGGTGTAGGCGAGCAGGTCCGGCTGCTCCGTCGCCCTCCAGCGGAGCAGATCGTCCAACGTGGTACACGACGCGAGCAGATCCAGTGCGTTCATGTCAATCGCAGGTCCTGTGATCGCCGTCTCCGGTCGAGGTCATGCCCTGGGCCCTGGCGCCGCCGCGGGCGATCGGGACGAAAAGCGAGCGCCCAGGCGCCAAGGGCGCCAATGATCCAGGGGGGTCATGCGGCGAAGCCCCCAGGGCGGACGTCCCCCCTCCGCCTCGCGCCCTCGGCGGCTCGGCGCTCTCGCCCCTGATTCCTGACAACCTTCCGCTGCTGTGCCGGGCGTCGGCTCAACCAGGCGGATCCGCGACGGATGGCCGCGCCGGCACGGACGCCGGCGATGCCCGCGAGGAAGGGGCGCGCCCCTGCTCGGCCGGAGAGCGCGCGCTCCCTCGCTCGACGAGCGCTCGCGCCCCTCCCCGCGCCATCAACCGTCCCCCGCGAGCGGCCGCGTGATCTTGTTGTGCGCGAACGTATCTTCCCCTGCCACCAGCATCGCAGCATACCTGTCGAGCGGGAAGACCTCGCCGAAGTGGACATACTGCCCACTGTGCCTCGAATAGACCTTCACGTCGGTGGGAACGTAACGAATTGCGAAGCCCATGCGAGTCTGGTCCTTGCTGATGTTGGGCTCCGATCCGTGCAGGCATCGAGACGTGAACATGAGGACCTGCCCCGCTTGCATCTCGAAATGGAGAGCCTGCGATTCATCGGGCTTCCACTGGGGATCGATCTTCAACTTCTCGAAGTCATAACCGTAAAATCCGGCGCCCGTCCCCTTCATCGGCATGCTGGGGTCGTAGGGGACGTTCCTCCGCTCATCGAAGAACCAGGTGCGATGGGTCCGGGGGATGACCTTCAAGCAGGCCGTGTCCCGCTTCGCGTCGGTGAACGCGAACCAGACGGTCAGCTCCCACGAGCCCTCGTGCGGCTGCGTCGGCACGAGCTTCGACTCGCCCTCGAACGCCACGAAGCTCTCCGCCTGGTGCCACGTGGTGGCCTCGTCCCCGGGATACTTGGGGAACCACTCCGTGCGCCAGCACAGGATGTTCGGCCCCAGGATGCTCTGGACCCTCCGGACGATGTCGGGGTGACTGACGATGTCACTCAGGATCTTGACGTCCAGGTGCCGGTCGTAATTCATCTTGTTGTTGCCATAGATCGCCTTCTTCTTGTCCAGAAGCTGCAACCTCACCTTCTTCCACATCTCGCTCACGACCTCCGGCTGGTAGATCGTGAACGGCCCGATGTAGCCGTTCTCATCGAAGAAGGCTTTATCCTGCTCCGCCGCGGACGAATCGCCGTTCCGCGCGGCTTGACTGACTATCGACATGGCAGCACTCCTCGGTTCCTGACTTCGCCCCCGCGGCTCGACGCGAGAGATCGCCTTCGCTCCCTACTGCGACTGCTCCGGCTCCTTCGCGAGCACGTCGTCCAGATGCTTCGCCAGGTCGAGCAGCGAAGACCTCTCTTCATCGAAGAACAACGGAGCCTCGAGCGACGCGCCCTTCTCCGCTTCGACCCTGTTCAGGATGACATTGAGCGTCAACGAATTGCCGCCCACCTCCAGGAATTTGTGCGGCAGCAGCACCTTCTTCAGGCCGATGATCTCCGCCCAAAGCGACGCCATGTACTTCTCGCTGGGCGACTTCGGCTCCAGATCTTCGGCCTTCTGTGCTTGATCGGCAGCCTGCCCCGAGCTCTGGGCTCCCACTTCCGAATCGAGTGACATTGCACGCTCCAATCGTGATGACTCTTGCTTCACCTACAAGAGGCGACGACCATTCGCCGCTGCTGGAATCCAACCCAACCATCCGAGCATCGAGGCCTCGCCCCTCCCCCGGCCGGGTCCGCTGAGCGGCGTCGCTTCTACTGGGCCGCCCCTCGATCTCGTACAAGAACGTAATTCTCTGCGAGCAAACGTGTCAGGATCTCCGACGCCCGCTGCCTGCCCTGCTCGAGGGGCACGCCCATCGCCCCGGCATACCTGCCGACGACCGACGACCATGGCGCCTCGCCATCCATGAGCTCGAGCAGCTTGCAGGAGTCCTCGTCCAGCGGCGCGACATTCCGGCCCAGCAGCCACGAGCTCGTGGACGAGAACACCGGCCGGTCCCGATCGAACGAGACGCCGTGCATCGGCTCCAGCGTGTGGCTGTTCCGGTTGATGCGCCACGTCGACTCGAGCCTCCCGTTCACGACCGGGATGTCTCGATCGTCCAGGCTGCCGGCGGACTTCAGCGTCCCGCTCGCCATCTTCTCGAGGTCAGGCACCGCTTTCATCTCGTCCAGGGGGTGGTCCAGGTTCCTCATGAACTGGTGGAACAGCGGGATCTGCTTCTGGAGCGCCGGGTGAGGGTTGCCGGGGATCGTGTTGATGAAGAACGAGAACGCCTGCTTCGCGCCGATGTTCTCGTCGAACTTGAGCATGCGGCGAGCCTCCCAGAAGAGCTCGTTGGGATGGGCGCTGGCGTTCCCGGCGTAGAAGTAGTGCAAGAAGTCGCGGGTGACCTCGTACATTTGCCGGTAGTTGTTCGAGTAGAACGTCGCCGCGGCCTTCTCCATGCTCGGATCGAGCAACGCGGTGTGAATGCACACCGACGCCGAGTATCCCGCGAGCATGGCCAGGGATACGCCGGTCGACAGGAGCGGGTCGAGGAACGCCGCGGCGTCGCCGGCCAGGTAGTACCCAGGCCCTGCCGTCTCGTCACACGTGTACGCCCAGTCGCGAACGGTGTACATATCGTCGATGCGCGTCGCCTGAGGCCCCAGGAGCTCGGTGATGTACGGCGCCTCGGAGCGCGCCTCGTCATAGAACGCCTGGGCGCCCTTCGCGCGAACCTCGTCCTCGAACTCCCGGCCGGTGACCAGCCCGAGGCTGACGTCGCCGAGCCGCTCGCTGTTCATCGGGATGAACCAGAACCACCCCTTCGGGCAGCTCTCGATGATGATGTGGGCGCGCCGGAAATTGTCCGCGCCGCGCACGTTCTTGAAGTAGCCGTAGAGGGCGATCTGCCGGAGCTGATCGTCGTAGCGGCGCTCCGTCACGCGCCGACCGACGACAGACGACGAGCCGCTGGCGTCGACGACGAACTTCGCCTGAGCCGACGTGACCGCGCCTGTGTCGTTGTCGCGGTAGCTCACGCCGGTGACCCTGCCCTCGTCCATCGTCGCGCCGAGGACGGTCGCGTTCATGTGCACTTCGGCGCCGCAGCGCCTGGCATTGTCGAGCAGGATCTGATCGAACACCGAACGTTCGACGTGAAAAGCGATGCTCGACGGCAGGAATGGGGTATCGGCGAAGCAGATGTCCCAGGGCTCCCTCGTTTTTCCCCAGATGAACGTGGCGCCCGTCTTCTCGACGAACCCGGCCTTTCGACAGGCGTCGACGACGCCGAAGTCCTCGAGGACAGGCATCAGGCTCGGGAGCAGCGATTCACCGATCCGATGCCTCGGAAATCGGCTCCGCTCGAGGAGCAACGTGCGATGCCCGTGCCGGGCCAGATAGGCTGCCGTCGTGCTCCCAGCAGGTCCTCCTCCAACGACGATCACATCGTACCGATTATCCATGATCACTCCGCTTGCCGTGCTGCTTCAAAGATTGAGACCCACGCAAACAAGCCCCTCGACCGTGAACCACGGCACCTCGCGAGGGGCGCCCCGAGCTACCTCGCGAGGTGCGCACCAATCGCCTCCAGGGTCGATGAGCCGGCGCGACAGAACTCGTAGTGGTCGCCCCCGTCGTCGACGAACCTCTTCGCTCCGGAGATGGCGCCCCCGATGGCCTCGGAGTTCTCCGTGTTGGAATGCTCGTCCCGCCGACCCGAGATCACCAAGGTGCGCTGCCTCACCCCTCCGGCGACGGCCAGAGCGTCGAAGTTCCTGTATGCCACGTAGTTCTTCGCATATCGGAAGAGGCACTCCTCCTTGCTGAACGGCCGATTGATCTGCTCGTCCAGCTCTGATTGAACCCCTGTCTTGCTCACCTTCGAGATCTCGCCCATCTTCGCGAACACGAGCTTCGCTTGCTGGCGGCCGGTCGCCACGACGGGGAGGAACGCGTCGATGCTGCGCTGATAGTCGGTCGACACGTGGCCCTTCCTCTTGAAGAGCTGATACTCCCCGTTCACGAGGATCAGCTCGACGAAGACGTCCGGGTGCTCCCTCGCCGCGACCAGCGAGATCCCTGCGCCAGAGCAGTAGCCGATGAGGTAGCAGGAGCCGATCTCCAGCGCCTTGAGGATCGAGAGCATGTCTCCGACGTGCTCCTCCGGCCCCATCTTCTCGCTGCCCGAGAATTCCTGGTCCAGGCTCAGGATGTATCGACTCTCCCATGTCACGACGTTGAACCGGGGCTCGAGCTTCTGAAACGCGGCGCGGGCGACGCTGGCCGGAACCCCGAACGGGAGGGCGATCAAGATGCTGGGCTTGTCCTTGTCGAGCGCGGTATGGACGCAATCCAAGATCGCGCCACTGCTGCCCGGTACGGAGCGTCGAACGAGTTCCATCTGGCTCATCCTCCTGTTGCCGGCCTAGGCCCGGGGCGCCTGGAGGTCCCCGGCCGACACATGGGTCTCTTCGGCGTCCTGCCGGAGCGCCCCCGCGCCCCCGCCCACGAGGCGCCGGAAGGCGCTCTTCGCGTCGATGCCGAGCTGCTTCGACAGCCTCTCGACGGCCGCTGTGTTGCGCTTGATGTTGTTCTTGATATCCGCCCAGAGCGCCGGCGGAGGCAGGGTATTGCCGGACGCGATCTGGTGCCCGACCAGCGCGGCGCTCGAGCTGTTCGCCACGACGTCCGGCACGACCCTGACGGACCTCGCATGGAGCGCTCCGATCGCGTCGGGCATCAGGGCCATGTTGGCCCCCTCCACGACCACGGGCGCCCGGATGCGCGCGGCGGCGTCGCCATCGACGAGGTAGGAGCCGGCCGCCAGCACCAGCACGTCCGCGGGCTGCGCCAGCAGCTCGTCCCGCGCGGCGACGACGCAGGAGCCCGGGAGCCTGCTCTCGGCGAGCAGACCGCTGTCGTCCTTCGCCGCCAGCAGCGCCCTCGGATCGAGGCCGTCGGGACCGAGGATCGCCTTGTCGCGGTCGCTGACCCCGACGACCCTGGCGCCGGCCCGCTCCAGGTGCCAGGCCACCCCGGCCCCCACGACGCCGAACCCTTGAATCGCCACCCGGGCGCCGCGCAGCGCGCCTCCCAGCGCCTCCTCGATCGACCAGAAGACGCCCTGGCCCGTCATGTTCGCGATGTAACCGTCGAGCTCGAAGAGCCGCTCGGGACACCTGTTCGTGGGACGGTGCCTCCGCGCCACCCCGAGCTGGGGCATCTCCAGCGTCCGGTAGATCTCATCGAGCATCCACTGCTTCGCGCCCATGTCCTTGCCGAGGATGGTCGTGCTCGTCAGCAGATCGCGGCACGCCTCGGCGAACTGGCCGAGGAACTGCTTCAGCCGCGGGTCGTCGGGCGACGCGCGCAGCCCTGCCTTGGCCCCTCCGACGGGCGATCCGTGCCCGGCGAGCTTCAGTGACATGTTCTCGGCCAGCTCGACCACCATCCCCCGCGTGACGGAAGGATCGATGCGCGTGCCTCCGAAGGAGACGTCTCTGTCGGACGAGTCGACCACGAGATAGGCCGCGAAGCCGGCCTCGTCGTCTTCGAGCACAATTTCGCTATAGCTTCGCACCGTGATGTCTCCTCACTCCTTGTCCGGGCAGGCGGCCGTCATGTGAAGCCGACCAGCGGGACCGAACGGCAGAACAGCAGCAGCTGCTCGATTCTCCGAGCATCACGACGATCGAACCACCCGCGTCCTCGTGCCTCCTCGTACGTCTCCTTCACGAGGATGCCGAGATTGTGGACCGGGGTGGACTCCATCGTGGACAGCACGTGTCGCAGCTCGACCACGCACGCCGGCGCGTCGGCGCCGGCGAGCGCCTCCTGCAGCCTGCGGACATAGTCGGGGAGGAACATCAGGTAGGCGCCGACCCTCCTGACCTCCCCTGCGACGCCCAGCTCCTCTTCACCCAGGTGGATGAACCTCGGCCATCCAGGCAGGCCATGGTTCGTGATGACCCGCGAGACCCGCTCGTTGACCGCGCCGATGTGGATGGCGTTGAGCGCGCTCCCGTACTGCGTCCGACAGTATTCAAGCCGGTAGCTCAGCACGTGCCG
Source organism: Sorangium sp. So ce1335 (assembly GCF_051521615.1). Lineage (NCBI taxonomy): Bacteria > Pseudomonadati > Myxococcota > Polyangiales > Polyangiaceae > Sorangium > Sorangium sp. So ce1335. Next base: position 12,251,906 of record NZ_CP150363.1, on the reverse strand, counting down.
GTAGAAGCCGAGGCACCTGAACTCCGGCATGATACAGCAGCGGCCGAGCACGCAGAACCCGGAATGAGGGAAGTCCCGGTTCAACTTGTCCGCGACCGCGCTCGCCGCGACCAATCGCATCTTGTCGCCGCGCTTCACGTGAAAGAAGAAGAGCTTGGTCGGGCGGCGCGCGTTCTCCCACTGCAGCAGCCCCTCCAGGGTCCCCTCCGGGCCGAAGTTCCTCCAGCTGTGGACGCAATCTTCGTTCACCAGAGACTCGAGCAGGCACCGCAGGCTGTCCGGATCGACAGACTGGCTCACGACGAGCTGCTCGGCCGCGATGGGTTGGGCCTCGTTGAATCCAATCGGGATGTTTGTCGACATGATCATCCCCTGCGGTCTGATACCTGGTCACAGGTGAAACGCGAACGCTCGATATCCCAGGTAGTCGCAGGCGCGATCCGTCACCTTTCGACAGCCCGCCTGAGCCCCGAGATCGATCCATGCTTCTCTGCTGAGAATCCTCCCGTTGCCGATCAGGTGGTGGATGAGAATGTTCGACTGCGAGTAAAGCCACAGCGTCTCCGGAACGCTCGCCCTGTCGCCGTGAGGCAGCCGCGGCTGCTCGAACGCGAGGACGACCCAGTTCGGAAGCAGGGATCTCAATCGGCGCAGCGCCTCCACGAACTGGCTCTCGCCTCCTGCCATGAGCTCGTGGAAGTGGACCGAGAACACGAGGCCCCTGCGCTTCACGTCGATGGCGTCGGCCCAGCGGTCCACGTCGAAGAAGTCACTCCGCATCCACCGGATGTTCGTGAGGCCCCTCGCGGAGGCGCCCGCGGCGTTCCGCTCGATGACCTGCTCGCTCTTGTCGAGACCGTACAGGCGATGTCCGGGGTACGTCTCCGCCAGCCGCTCCACGAGGCCGGTGGTCAACCCGACCTCGACGACGCTGCCGGTGTCCAGATCCTCGACGTGCTCGATCAAGCTGCCCCAGAAGCGCATGGCGAGCTTGAACACGCCGTTCTCGGCGTACCGGCCCTCGCGATGAAAGTCTCTCCCGTACCGACCATCTCCGCTCAGCATCCTGCCGAGGTTCTGCCAGACGGGCCCATACGCGCCGACCCGCACGTCGAACATGTTGATGGACTGCCGGCCGGTGTCGGCCTTCATGTCCGAGAAACGCTCGATGACCTTCCTGCCGAACTCGGACAAGGAGTACTTGCCTTCTTGGTCTCGCTCCAGCAGGTCGTCCACCTCGAAGATGTAGTCGAGGAGCGCGTCGGCCGCGCCGGCGTCCAGGTGCAGGGAGTCGGCGATCTGCCGTGCCGTGCGAGGGCCACCGCTCTTCAACAGCTCCCACACGCCTACCTGGTTCAGGTGAAACAGGATCTGCGCTTCGACGTAAAACGTCGCCCGACGGTGAAACCAGCTCTCCGGCGATTCCATTCGACTCCCTTCCGCGTCACGGGGGTCCACGTTCATCGACACGACGCTCCCTAGGAGCAGACGAAGCGCGTCGAGCCGCCGTCCGCTTCACGGATGCACTGATCGACCCGCGCCAGGATCGCCTTCTTGTCCGTCTTCCCCGACGGCAACGCCGGGAAGCGGTCGAACATGAAGTACAGAGAGGGGACCATGTAGTACGGGAGCTCGTGCTTGAACACCGTCTGCAGGTGCGCGAACATCTCCTCGCCGGTGTTCTCGCCGCCGGCTCGGGTGAAGCACGCGGCGATGACCTTCCCCAGCGCTGGGTGGACGGTGACGACGGGGTGACCTTCCGCCACGCTCGGCGTCGCGTCCATCACCCGCTTGATCTCGTTCAGGTTGATCCTGAACCCGGACAGCTTGATCTCGTCGTCGTTCCGCCCGACGTAGTCCAGGTCTCCGTCCGGTCGCCACTGGCAGATATCGCCGGATCTGTAGTACCGCTTCCCCCCGATGACGGTGATCCTGTCGCTGGTCTGCCGGTCGTTGTTCCAGTAGCCCTTCATCACCTGCGGGCCCCCGATCAGCAGCTCGCCCTTCACGCCCGGCTCGGAGATGACGCGATCTTCGTCCAGCAACAGCACCTCGGTGTCGCGCATCGGCTTGCCGATCGGGTAGAACGCGGTCCGGCCCGGCTCGACACGATCGATGATGTAGGCGGTACAGATCACCGTCGCCTCGGTCGGCCCATAGCCGTTGACCAGCGAGAGCCCCGGAACTCGCCGCAACCACTTCTGCATGGTGTCGACGTTGATGATCTCGGCGCCCGTCATGACGCGCGTGAGCGACGACATGTCGGCCGTGTTGAACAGGCTCCCCTCGGTCATCATGGTCATGACCGGGCCGACCGCCGTGAAGTGCGTGATTCGCGCCTCTTCGATCTTGCGGAGCAGCTTGTTCGCGACGTGTGGCCCGCAGGTCAGGTGAACGGTCGCCCCACGGTGAAGCGGGAAGAACAGGTCCATCACATGGACGTCGAAGTACAGCTCGGAGGTGTTCATGCACCTCGATCCGGGGTCGATCGTCATGATCTCGGCGAGCGCACGATAGAACACATCGACGCTGCCATGCTGGATCAGCACCCCCTTCGGCCGGCCGGTCGAGCCCGACGTGTAGATGCAGTACGCGACGTCCTCCTGCCCGATGCTCGGCAGCGACGCGCCTTCCGCGGCAAATCGAAGGTGCTCCGGGAGACAGCTCTCGTCGATCAGGCTGCTCGTCGTGGTGAGGTCCGCCGCGACCCTGTCGTAGAGCGCTCGGCTGGACACGATGAACCGAGGAGAGACGTCGTTCAGAATGAACAGCAACCGTTCCGTCGGCAGCTTGCAATCGACGGGCACGTAAATTGCCCCGGCCTTCAGACAGCCGAGGATGGCGGCGATGAGCGGGGCGCCCTTGGGCGAGCAGAACGCGATCCTGTCGCCCTTTTGCGCCCCGCGGGATATCAAGAATGCCGCAAAGTTTGTGCTAAAACTTTCCAGCTCCCCGAAGGTGTAGTGTTGCCGCTCGTCGAAGAGCGCGTCCTTGTCTGGATACAGTCTGGCAGCGTCATGAAGCAGATTCGCCATGCTCATGAGGAAATTTCCAAGCTCGTGCTGCGTTGCACCAGCTGCTGAGGAAGCCGCGCCCTATCACGCCGTCGGACGTTTGGCCTGAAGCCAAATTTTCCGATTCCATGGACTGCACTCGCGTGGTTCATCAGCGAACGCGAGCGTGTCGAGGCGGCCGCGCACAAAGAATCGCGGCCGACGTGCGACATCTGTGGATGCTACGGAGCGACCGAGGTGATGCTGCAAAATTCCTTCGGCACGCTCAGCAAAGCACGCATCAAACCATTCAATCTCATCAACTGCGACACGCGGAGACACAACGCGCGGGAACTCTCCGGGACGCTCGGCCCCCATTGGAGTTTTCCGGCGAATCGTTGGCGGTACGGTCCTTTGATCCGCTACATCGCGGGCCCGCTGGCCCCGGAAGGACCAAAGGCAGCACCACCCCCAGTTGTTTCCGCCCTTGGCAAGCCATAGCACGCGACCAGTTGGAGCTGCAAGCGAATTCGGGCGCGGCGCCGACCACGTGATCAGCCCGTAACCGTGCGGAAACAGAACGGCAGACGAGCCTGACGACTGTTAATTATTGTAATGCTTATGCACTCCGGCCCTGTTCTTGCGTTGCTGGACGCGTACCGCGAGCCGGGCGCTCGGCGCGATACGCACGAGCTCGCCGTGGGGGGTGAAGCGGGGATCCACCGGGCCGTCGAGCTGCGCTGATCGGGGGCATCGCCCGGCGTGGTATACGTCGGGCGAGCCCGGCGCGAGTCCAACCAAGCGGGCCATCTGGAGGACGCACCATGAGCAGCAGCACGCTGGCATCCGACGCCGATACAGGAATGGCCATGACCGAGGTCGACTGGCTGCGCGTTCATTACGATGCTTGCGCTGGCGGCTACAGCGAGCAACTCGCCTTCTGCGAGCTCGAGCGCGGCTCCCGCATCATCGACGTCGGCTGCGGGCCCGGCTTCTTCCTCCCGCTCCTCGCCCAGCAGCTCGGCCCGGGGGGAGAGATCGTCGCCTGCGACCTGTCCCAGTCCCACCTCGATCACGCCCGGAAGCGCCACGGCGACGAGATCGACGGCTGCACGATCCGCTACCAGTTCGCCAACGCCGTGGAGCTACCGTTCCCCGACGGCAGCTTCGACGCCTACTGGACCGCCAACGTGTCTCAGTACCTCGACGACGCCCAGTTTCGCCGGATGCTCGCCGAGGCCCGCCGCGTCACGCGCCGCGGCGGGCGCGTCGCCTTCAAGGACTGGGATGCCGCCCTGTTCCGCGTCGAGCCCTCCGAGACCGGCACCGCGCAGCGGCTCATGGATGCCTGCAACCGCGCGTTTCTCGCCGGTAGCTCGGCGCCGGTCACGATGAACATCCATCGCGCCACGACCTACTCCCACATCCGCCGCTGGATGACCGCCGCCGGCTTCCGCGACGCGCGTCAGCACAGCACGCTGATCGAGTTCTCCGCCCCCCTCTCCGAGGGGCACCGCATCTGGTGCGAGCGTCTCCTGAAGATGTTCGCGCAGGTCGCCCACGAGGTGCAGAGCCCCGACCAGGAGTTCTGGTCGCAGTTCTCGACCAAGGCGCCCGCCGAAACCATCCTCGCCGACCCCGACTTCTACTGCGCGGAAGGCTCCATGGTCGGCGTTGCCTTCGTCCCCTGAAGCTCGAAGCGCCGGACGCGCAGCTCAGCGGTCCGGCGGATCGCGCCTGGTCGCTGGCCGGGCCGGCGCTGACAGGACAGCGTATCAGCACCCGCTGTTTCGATGCCGGCGACGGATCGCCAGCAGCGCGAGGCCCATGGCGATGGCCGCTGCGTGGGAGCTCTTCGGCCCCCCATGGCCGGCGGCCTGGGCGCACCCGCCGGATCCGGATGCGGGAGCTGGGCCCGCGCCGGGGTCGTCGCCACCGGCGGCGCCGCTCGAGGCGCTGCCGCCCGTCACGCCGCCGGCGCTTGCGCCCTCGCCCGCGATGCCGCCGCTTCCCGCAGCAGGTCCGGCGCCGCCGCCGCCGCCGCCGCCGCCGCCGCCGCCGCCGACGTTCTGATTGCCCCCGTCGTCGCCGCCCGAGCCGCCCATGCCACCGCTGCCGCCGGGGCCCGAGCAATCGACCTCTGGATCGGTACCACCGGCCGTGTCCAGACCGAAGAACGCAAGGATGGCGTCGTGCTCATACGGCATGGAGTGCGCGCCGTCTTTTCCTGACCAGGCCTCGAACACCGTGTTGCCACATTCGTCCTTCCAGAACTGGCGCTCATAGGTGGTCCTGTTCGCGGTGGTCGTGCTGTCGGTCGAGGTCGGGGTCTCGCTCAGTCCCAGGACGTTCGTCCATTCCTTGATCGCCTCGGCCTGGTTCTTGTAGTTGATCGTCGCGTCGGCCGTGCCGTGGAATATCTGGAGGCGCGGGCGATGTCCCGTGTAGCCAGGATACATCGCGCGAACCAGGTCTCCCCATTGCTGCGCCGTCTTGCTCGTCCTGCCGCCCGCGCAGTTGCCGCTCCACTGGTTGCTCGGGTCGAAGCCGTCCGCCCAGCACCCTGCTGCCACGCCCGCCCTCGCCGCGCCCGCCCTGAAGATGTCCGGGTACACGGCCAGCATGGCCTGGGTCATCATCGCGCCGGACGAGCCCCCCATCACGTAGACCCGCTCCGGGTCGCCGTTGTACTGCGCGAGCGTGTACTTCACCATCTGAGCGACGGCCTGCGTGTCGCCGCCGCCGTCGTGGGTCAGGGACTTCATCGAGCCCACGTCCCAGCAGTTCCGGCCGGTGGCTTCCGGCAGGATGATGATGAACCCGTTCTGGTCGGCCCCCGCGCGGATGCCCGAGATGCTGTTGAAGAACCCGCTCACCGGCGTGCTGCAAGAGTGGCAGGCCACCACGATGGGCGGCTTCTCCGCCAGCCGGTCCGGGACGTAGATGTTCATGTTGACGTACTCAGGTACGGCGCTCGCTCCCCACGTTGCCCGGTTCACCGTCATCACGGACGCCGCGTGCACCGGTGTGGCCGCGAGCAGCCCCGAGGCGATGGACGCGACCACGAAGACGCGACACTGAAATCGACGCATATCGAGCACCTCTTGAGCTGACGTCGCCGACGACGGCGCGCACCTGGCACATTAGGCGACAGAAGACCTCCGGCGCAAGCCACGTGAGGCTCTTCCATTCCGGGGAAATTGATCACGCCCCGGCGCACCGCAGGGCCTCTCCACGATGCAGGTGGCCGTGAGCCTGCGGTCTCGCGGCGCTCCGTGGCGCGGAGCCGGGTACGACGAGGGGGAGCAACGGACGCGCGATCCTGCTCCGCCGACGCGCTGCTCGACGGACCGGCAGCGAGCCACACTGTATCAATGCAATGAGCGCGTGACGTGGGCGGCTCGATCACGAGCGCATCCCCTCGTGATCTCTTCGGCCTCGACGCGACGGGCGCACGCGGCGCCCTTGAACCCGCGCCGCTCGCGCGCCCCGCATCGCCGGCTCGAGCTCGCTCCCACTCCGAGGTTCGTGGCGCCTCGGCGCTCGCGAGAGGGCCGTTCGAGGCGCCTACGCCAGTGAACACCCCTCCTTCCGGAGCGCGCACCACGGCCGGACGCGCTCCCGCTCACCCGCCGTCGCGCACGAACCGATGCGCGTCCAAGACGTCGTGGCCTCCGCCGCGACCAGATGCATTTGCGCATTGCGACCATCCTTGCCCGGGTTTATCCTCTGCCCGTCTTTCGGCAATCTCAGGAAATTCGCACAAGAGATCTTCGCGCAGGACCGACGCGGGCGTCTCCCGTCAATGTCCCCGGCGGCGTCGATGACCGGGCTTGCGAGCCACCGTGGCGCGACGTCACGGCGGAACGGCTCGGACAAAGCGACTTCGGACGCGCTGGTCGCTCTCCGAGAGCAACGCCGATGGCGCCCAGCGCGCCGCAGGACGTCGGCGCCCCGGGACATTCATGAGAGCTCGCGCGTGTGTGTGCATTCGTCCGTGACGGCCAACATCCTTCACAAGGAGCTTGGAGATGGGTATCAACGGTGCTCTATCCCTGTTGACGTTCGCCGCGGTCGCCCTGATCCACGGGCCGGCGGCAGCGAGGACGTTTTATGTCGACGACGTCGGCAACGACGCAAACGACGGCCTGACGGCCAGGAGGGCGTGGGCGACTCTCCAGCACGCGGTCGACACCATGCGTCCTGGCGACACGACCATCGTATTGCCAGGAGTCTACGCGGGGTGTCGCATCGAACGCTCGGGCGAGGCCGGCCGGCCCAAGACCCTGCGGGCCGTGCCACCCTGGGGAGCCGTGGTGGCCACCGCCGGGCCGAACAACCAGCACGGCAGCAACATCGAGGTCGAGATGTTCGACGGCGTCGTTCGGCACTGGGTGATCGACGGCTTCGATATCCCTGGCGCTGACAGATCCGGCGTCGACCTGCGCGGCACGCGCGACATCACGGTCCAGAACTGCCACGTCCACGACAGCGGGAGAACCGGGATCTTCACGGCGTTCAGCGATTTCGTGGTCATCCAGGGCAACGAGTCCGAGTCCAACGGCGAGCACGGCGTCTACACGAGCAACAGCGGCGACTTCCCCGTGGTTCGCGGCAACCTCCTCCACCACAACCAATCGGCCGGCGTTCACATGAACGGCGACAGGAACTTCACGCCCGGCGACGGGCTCATCAGCTTCGCCACGGTCGAGGCCAACGTCATCTGGGAGAACGGCGCCGCGGGCGCCTCGGCCATCAACTGCGACGGCGTAAGCGACAGCGTCATCCGGAACAACCTGCTCTTCAGCAATCACGCGAGCGGGATATCTCTCTACGCGATCGACGGCAGCGAAGGCTCCAGCCGCAACAACGTCTACAACAACACCATCGTGATGGCGGAGGGCAGCCGCTGGGTGATCAACATCCCCGCATCGCCGGACGGCATCAAGAACCCGAGGTGCAACAGGATCGTGAACAACATCCTCTACACGCCGCGCCTCAACAGGGGCTCCATCCTGATCTATCCCGGCGGCGCGGAGGACCCTTGCTTCCACAGCGATCACAACGTGGTCGTGAACCGCTTCAGCAGGGATGGGGGGGAGACGATCATCAGCCTCGCGGCGTGGCAACGAGCTACAGGGCAAGACAGGCACTCGTTCGTCGTGGCGCCGGAGGCGCTGTTCGTCGACCCGGCGAGCGACGACTATCGCCTGAGGCTCGGCTCGCCAGCGATGAACCGTGGGGCCTTCCTCGACCTCGCCGTGCCGGACGATCTGGACGGGACCCCTCGTCCCGTCGGTGGTGCGGTTGACATCGGTGCCCACGAGGTCGACACCTCGGCCGCGCCGGATTGATCGCGGCGTGTTCGTCGCCGCGAGGTCGTCGCCGCGGGACAGGGAAAACCAGGCGCCGCTCAGCGGTCGGGCGGATCGGCCCGGTAGCCCGGCTTCGGCCCGGGCGCCGCGGAGGGCGCCGCAGCGCCCGGCCTTTCGCCCGCGGCGCTCGTCGCGCCGGGCGGCTTCGCGGACGGCGCCGCCGCGGGCGCCGGGCCCGCGTCGCGCGCGGGCGCCCCCGCACCGCCCGCCTCGCCCCCGGCCCCGACGAAGCGGACCCGACCGAACCGCCGCGCCCGGTGGAAGTTCCCCTCGCCCAGGATCGGCGACCACGCCGTCCCACCGTTGTTCTGCATGGCGTAGAAGTTCATCCGCCACGCATCCCCCGGCGACGGCGGCGCCGCCTTCGCCTTCGCGAACGAGCTCCACGGGATCTTCGCCTCGACAACGTAGCCTCGGTCCTCGTCCGAGTCGTCGTCGATCGTCCCCCTCAGCTCCACCGCGCTGGTGAGCCCCGCGCTCCATTCCTGGTGACCGAAAGGCCCGCTCGGGCCGCCCCGCGGAGCGTTGTAGCCGTCGAACTGCGAGTCGAAGACGAGGTTCTGGGGGCTTATCTGGATCTCGTAATAGTCCTTGTTGTCTCCGTCGCCGTCGGGGTCGATCATCACCTCGACGGTGTCCCGCTCCCAGAGGTGCGGATCGCGCGCGTCCACGGGGAACCCGCCGGTGATCGTCCCGTCGATGACGTCGAATCCCACGTAGAGGAACGCGTCGTCCCAGAGCAGCCGCGCCTCGCCCTGCGTGGGCAGCGACCGGTCCTCGCGGCCCGTGCCCACGTTGACGAACGGGCCTGTCCTCGCCGCCCCCTGCCACGCCGGCTCGTCGAGCCGGCCGTCGATCGAGATCGCCGCGCCCGGCGCGAGCTTGCGTACCGCGAGCTCCTTCACGGCGGCGAGCTGCCTCCGCGCCGCGGTGTCCGCGCCGCGACCCGCGCCCCCGCTGGCGGACGTCGCCGGCGCCCTCCCGGCCGATCCGGCAGGCGCGGTCCCCTGCTCGCCCCCGCCGCCCCTGGAGCACGAGGCCGCCGCGAAGGCCGCGCCGGCCAGCACCAGGGCCCGCGCGTGCGCCCGCGCCTCGCGCGCACCGTCCACAACGCGCCGCGGGCTACCGGGCCGGCGCACGCGGGCCGCCGCTACTTCCGCCCCTTCTTGCGGGCGTCGCGCTCGCGCTTGCGCTGCGCCTTCTTGGCGTTGCGCTCGCTGGCGCTGAGCGTCTTCATCTTCGTCAGGTTCGGGCCCGCCGCGCCGGCGCCGGGGAAGCCGCCCATGCCGGGCATCCCCATCCCCGGGAAGCCCATCCCCGGGAAGCCCATCCCCGGGAAGCCGCCCATGCCGGGCATCCCCATCCCGGGCATCCCGCCGCCGGCCATCATCTGCTTCTGCATCTCCCGCATGTTCTTGGCCATGGCCATCTGCTTCATGCCGGGGATCTTGCCCATCAGGCCCATGTTCTGGCCGAGGCCGCTCATCATCTGGCGCATGAAGAGGAACTTCTGGACGAGCTCCGTCACGGCCTCGGGCTTGGAGCCCGAGCCCTTCGCGATGCGCTCCACCCGCTTCGGCTCGCGGACGAGCGCGTAGGGGTCGCTCTTCTCCGTGCGGGTCATCGACTGGATGATCGCCTGGATGCGGACGAGCTCCCGGTCGTCGAGGTTGACGTCCTGCGGCAGCCCGCCCGGGAACATGCCGCCGAGGGGCAGCTTGTCGACGAGGTCCTTCAGCGACCCCATCTTCTGGATCATCCGCACCTGATCGAGGAAGTCGTCGAGCGTGAAGTCGCCCTGGAGCATCCGGGCGGCGTCCTTCTCGGCCTTCTTCTGGTCGACGACCTCCTCGAAGTCCTGCATGAGGCCGACGACGTCGCCCATGCCGAGGATGCGGCTCGCCATGCCGTCGGCGCGGAACGGCTCGAACTTGTCGGCCGTCTCGCCGATGCCGCTGAAGAGGACCGGCGCGCCGGTGACCTCCTTGATGCTGAGCGCCGCGCCGCCGCGCGCGTCGCCGTCGAGCTTCGTCAGCACGACGCCGCTGATCGACAGCCGCTCGTTGAAGCCGCGCGCCGTCTTCACGGCGTCCTGGCCGATCATCGCGTCGACGACGAGGAAGATGTTGTCCGGCGTCGTGGCGTCCTTGATCTGCGCGAGCTCCTGCATGAGCGGCTCGTCGATCGCGAGGCGGCCGGCGGTGTCGTAGATGATGACGTCGCGGCCGGTCCGCTTCGCCTCGCCGCGGGCCGCGGCGCAGATGGCCACCGGCGACTCGCCGGGGATGTTGAACACGGGGACCTTGAGCTGCTCGCCGAGCACCTTGAGCTGCTCGACGGCGGCGGGGCGCTGCATGTCGGCCGCGACGAGCAGCGGCTTGCGGCCCTGCTTCTCGAGGTAGCGCGCGAGCTTCGCGCAGCTCGTCGTCTTACCGGAGCCCTGGAGGCCGACCATCATGATGCCCGTGGGCGCGCCGTCGGCCCAGGCGATCTCGTCGCCCTCGTGGGTCATCATCGCCTCGAGCTCGTCGTGGCAGATCTTGATGAAGTGGTCGCTCGCCGAGACCTGGAGGACCTCGCCGGCGTGCTTCACGCGGGTCTCCAGCGTGCGGCCGAGCGCGGCCTGCTTGACGCGGGCGAGGAACGCCTTGACGACGCCGATCTCGACGTCTGCCTCGAGCAGGCTCAGCCTCACCTCGCGGAGCGCGGCGTCGATGTTGCTCTCGGTGAGCTCCGTGAGCCCGGCGAGGCGGTTTCTGGCCTGACGAAAGCCCCGTGTCAGCGTGTCGAACATGGCAGGGCGGTCTTAGCACAGGGGACCGCGAGCGCGGATGCCTTGCCTCCTTGAAGCGCACGTCCATGTGGACCGGCGCGGGCCCGCGGGGCGCCGGGGCGCGGGGCGGCCACCGCGGCGCCCGGCGCGGCGCGGGCGCGGCGGAGCGCCGGGGCGCGGCGGAGCGCCGGGGCGCGGCGGAGCGCCGGGGCGCGGCGGAGCGCCGGGGCGCGGCGGCCGGCGCGGTGCCGGCGGCTTCCGGGTTACATCCCGCGCCGGGCGGCGCGGCGGAGGTCCGCGAGCGCCTCGGCGCACCTCGGCATGGTCGCGGCGCTCTCCTTGATCTTGGCGTCCGCCGCGGCGAGGTCGGCGAGATCCGACAGCGCCCCGGGACCGGCGGACCCCGCGGGCGCCGCGAGCAGGGCGCGGACGCGCGCCTCGGCGGCCGTCGCGTCGAGCAGCAGGCGGTAGGCCCGGGCGCAGGTGTCCCTCGCGTTGACGGCCGGAGGGGTCGACGCGGGGTGCCGCTCGAGCTCGGCGAGCAGCGCCTCGCGCGCGGCGCGCGGCTCGCTCGGGGCGTCGCGCAGCGCGTCGATGGCGTGCAGGAGCGCGTCCGCCTCGTGCTGCTCGGCCGACCGGCCGCACCCGGAGGCACCGTGGACCGCCACGAGCGCGGCGAGCGCTGCCGCGATCCGCCGGGCGGCCGTCCCTGCTGCCGCGGCGCTCGCCGTCGCGCCGGGCGGCCTCGCCGCGTCCGACGGTGCCGCCGCGCCGGGCGGCCTCGCCGCGTCCGACGGTGTCGTCGCGCCGGGCGGCCTCGCCGCGTCCGACGGTGTCGTCGCGCCGGGGGGCGTCACCGCTCCGGGCGGCCTCGCCGCTCCGGACGGCCTCGCCGCGTCGAGCGGCCTCGTCATGGCGGGGGCCTCAGTCCGAGGCCTTCGCGGGGGGCGGGCCCATCTGGATGCGCTCGCCCAGGTAGGCGCCGATCAGCGTGAACAGCACGCCGATGAGGGCCATGATCACGTACATGAAGAGCGGCATCGTCCGCACGGTCTGGCTCTGCAGCAGGTAGAAGACCGTCGGGATCGCGACGAGGAACGAGGCGACGACCGGCTCCAGGAACGTCTTGCCTGGCGAGATCATGCCGAGGAGGACGCCGCCGATGAACCACACAGGGATGGCGACGATCATCCCGTTCGACCCCTCGAAGTCGAGCTGCTGCACGATCATGGGCAGGCCGCCGACGAGCGCCGCGGTGAGCACGCTCTGGAGGACCAGGGCGATGAGGCACCAGAGCAGGGAGAAGCCCTCCTGCTGGTAGCGGCGGTGGCGATCGAGATCGGCGTCGCGGAGAGGCTGCAGAGAGCCCATCCGGGCGCCGCATGCGACGCAGCGCCCGCTCGCCGTCACCGAGGCGTTGTTGGCGCCGCACGACGGGCAGACGATGGAGCTGTCATTCTTCGAGGCCATCGCGGCTAGGCTAGGCAAGCCGCCGCGGGCGGGCAAGCGCGCGCCGACCGGAACCGCTCCGGGGCCGGGTTGTCTCTGGCGGGGTGGGCCGTCGAGCGGCCCTGCCGCGCGCGGCGTCGAAGGGACGCGGCGCGGCTCGTGCACCCCGGCCGGCGCTCCGGCTATATACTCGGCGAAGCGTGCCCACCGACCCGACCTCGACCCTGGAATCCTTGCCGCGCGGCCCGGGCGGCCCCGGCCTCGACCTGACGGGGCCCGATCCGGAGCTGCTCGCGCTGCCCGCGCCGCCGCGGCAGGAGCGCACGGTCACGGTGGTGCTGATGGCGGTGACCGCGATCGCCGCGCTGTGGATGGCCATCGCGCTGCTCGGGGAGGCGCGCTACGCGCTGTCGCCGGGCCGCCCCGTCGACGTGGGCGAGCTCGCGCCGCTGCGCCCGGCGGCGGACCTCGAGAACCGCTACGTGCGCGCCGCGGGTCTGCTCGGCACGCGCGGCGCGATCCGGTACGGGCGGGCCGCGGAGGGCGACTCGTTCCGGCTGGCGCCGGTGGCCGGCAACCCGGGGCTGTGGGTGGAGATCCGGGTGCCGGAGGGCTTCGAGGGCCCGCGCTTCGTGCCGCCGAGCGCGTTCGCCGGGCGGCTCGTGCCGTTCAGGAGCGCGGGGATCCGGCACGCGCGGCTCGCCGCCGAGGTGGAGGAGCAGACGGGGACGGCCGTGACGGACGACGCCTGGCTGCTCATCGACGGCAGCTCGCCGCGCGCCTCGCGCTGGGCGGTGGCGCTCGTGGCGCTGTTCCTCGGGTTCGCTGGCTGGAACCTGTTCGGCATCGCGCGGGTGCTCCACCGCGTGCGGGACGCGAAGCAAGCCTGACGGACGCGGGGCGAGCGTGCGCGGCGCGCAGCGAGCGTGCGCGGCGCAGAGCGCGCAGCGAGCGGCGCGCGGAGCGGGGCGAGCGTGCGCGGCGCGCGCTCGGGTTGCTCCTGTTCTTGACGCGCTCGCCGCGGGGGAGCAGGACGCTGCCCGTCCAGCGATGCCCAGGGTCACCTTCGTCAACGAGCACATGACGGTCGAGACCGAGCCGGGACGGCTCCTCAGCGAGATCGCGTCCGAGCACGGGATCGCGGTCTGCCGCGAGACGTTCCGGGGCACCGGCATCGGCGACTACACGTGCTGGGTGAAGGGGGAGCCCGGCGCGACGTCGCCCCCGACGTTCGTGGAGCGGCTGCTCGGCGCGAAGGGCCAGCGGCGGATGGCGAACAGGGCGCGCGTGCTCGGCGACGTGCAGGTCTGGACCCAGGCCGGCCCGGGCAACCGCCTGCGCGCGCCGCGGCCGATCGCGCCGCCGCCGAGCCCCGCGACGGATCCGGAGGCGCCGCGCAAGCCGATCGACGCGAGCGGCAGCGCGGCGTTCCCGTACGGCGATCCGCGCGCGGTCGGCAAGGGCACGCGCGAGCCGATCGCGGCGGGCGCGCTCGAGGCGAAGGCGGCGAAGGAGAAGAAGGCGAAGGCGGCGGGGGCGCCGGCCAAGGCGACGGAGGCGGCGCCGGCCAAGGCGACGGAGGCGGCGCCGGCCAAGGCGACGGAGGCGGCGCCGGCCAAGGCGACGGAGGCGGCGCCGGCCAAGGCGACGGAGGCGGCGCCGGCCAAGGCGACGGAGGCGGCGCCGGCCAAGGCGACGGAGGCGGCGCCGGCCAAGGCGAAGGCGACGGGCGCCGAGCCGGCTGCGGCGGCTCCGGAACCGGAGGCGAAGGCGCCGAAGGCTGCTGCAGCGAAGGCGTCCAGGACCGCGGCAGCGGCGACGACCGCGGAGGGGGCCGCGACGGCGGCCGCCGAGGCGACGCCGGCGGCCGAGGGGAGCGCAACGGCGCCGAAAGCCGCGACGCCTGCTGCGCCAACTGCCGCAGCAGCCGCGCCCCCTCCCACCGAGGCTGCGGAGACCGCCTCAACGGCGGGGCCCCCTCCCACCGAGGCTGCGGAGACCGCCTCAACGGCGGGGCCCCCCACCTCGGCTGCGGAAACCGCCTCAGCGGCTCAAGAAACCGCCACCGAGGCTCCGAAGACCGCGTCAGCGGCTCAAGAAACCGCCGCCGAGGCCCCGCAAACCGCCTCAGCGGCCACGGAGATCGCGACAGAACCGTCCGACGCCGATGCCGACGCGAGTGCGAGTGGCCCCACAGCGACAATCAAGGAGCGCGACGGAGGGGCGTCGGCGTAGCCTCGTCGCGACGCCAACTCCTCCCTGACGCACCGGCAAACGCGGAGAACGTACGCGGGCCGGTGGCCTCGTACCAGGGCTCTCTGGGTCGTGTCGTCAGGGCTGCGAGGAGGGCTCGTCAAAAGGATTGATGAGCTTCACCCCGCTGCGCGCGACGTCTCGGACATTGCGAGTAACGAGGGTCAAATCGTGGACAATGGCCGTGGCGGCGAGGAGGCCATCGACGATCGGCAACTTGTCTGGTACGGACAGGCGACCCCAGACCTCTGCTATCTCCTGGGTCACTGGCAGAATCCGTCCGCTAAACGCAAGGAGGATGCGAGCCAGCCAGGCTTCCAGGATCTGTGCTTGTACAGTGTCCTTGCGACGCAAGCTTTCGATGCCGCGTCGGATCTCCCCGACGACAAGCACGGAGAGGAACATGGCGCTCTGTTCCACGCGCGTCGACCAGGCGATGAAGCGCGGGTGCGCCGCTCCCGCCTTGCGCAGCTCGGAGGCGACGTTCGTATCGATCAGGTACCCCACTCGGGCAGCTCCCGCCCGTGCTCGACGGGTCGCTCGAAGTCGGCATCGTCACCCACGTTGGGCCCCTGCATGAGCAATTCGTACAACGTGCCCTCCTTCTCGGGTGCGGACGGCACGGCGATCTCGTTCACCGCTTCCGGCGCCACGTCCCCTCGAGCGACCCAGAACACAGCCGCCGCCTGCCGCATCTCGTCGGCGACCTGCCGCGGGCTCTTGGGCGTACGGAACGCGTCCTCTCGGATTTCCATGACGATCCGCATACGGTCCTCTCCTCTTGCTTCCTGCTTCAGACCCCTGGAGCGACAAACGCGTTGAACCCGCCTGAAACGCGCGGGATATCGAACCGCCAAGGCGCCAAGATATCGTCTTCTTGGCGTCCTCGGCGCCTTGGCGGTTCATTTCTCGCTCGATCGACGTGATCGGTGTTCTAGCCCGTTCTTCCGCGCGAGCACACCGTTCATCCGCCGCCTCCCGCCCCGCCGACCCCCGGCAGCGCTTCCCCCTGCCGGACGCCCGCAGCGCTTCCCCCCTTGCCGGGCGCCCGCAGCGCTTCCCTCCTGCCGGGCGCCCGCAGCGCTTCCACCACCCCCTGCCGGGCGTCCGCAGCGCTTCCACCACCCCCTGCCGGGCGTCCGCAGCGCTTCCACCACCCCCTGCCGGGCGTCCGCAGCGCTTCCACCACCCCCTGCCGGGCGTCCGCAGCCTTTCCCCCACCCCCTGCCGGGCGTCCGCAGCCCTTCCCCCCACCCCTGCCGGGCGTCCGCAGCCCTTCGCCCCACCCCTGCCGGGTGCCCCCGACGCTGACCTCTGGCTGCTGCGCCTCTTCCACGCGCGGCAGCAGCGGCCGCTGGCCGCGCCGATCTCCCCCGACTGAGCCCAGCGGCAGCGGTGATCGGGCCATGCGTCGGGCGGCTGATCCCGGCGCCAGCCCCCCGCAGCGCTCCCGCTCGGCTCCCCTCCGCCCCCGGCGTGCTATGCACGCGCCGATGAGCGACGTGGTGGTGATCGGCGGCGGCGTGGCCGGGTGCGCGTCGGCGCTCGCCCTCGCGCGGCGCGGGCTGTCCGTGCGCGTCCTCGAGCGCAACCCGGGCGAGGGCGCCTCCTGGGCGGCGGCGGGCATCATCGGCCCCCAGCTCGAGGCCGCCGGCGACGGCCCCCTCGCGCGGCTCTGCCTCGCGAGCCGCGACCTCTACCCGGAGCTCGCCGCCTCGCTCGCCGAGGCGACGGGCATCGACGTGGGCTTCCGGCGGTGCGGCGCGCTGCGCGTGGCGCTCTCCGCGGCCGGGCGCGACGAGATCGCGCGCGAGATCGCCTGGCAGCGGGAGGCCGGCCTCTCCGTCGAGCTCTGCGACGGCGGCGCGGCGCGGGCGCGCGCGCCGGCGCTCTGTGACGAGGTCGCCGGCGGCGTGTGGCTCGCCGACGAGGCGCGGATCGATCCGCCGTCGCTCATGCGCGCGCTGCGCATCGCGGCCGAGCGCGCCGGCGTGCAGTTCCGCAGCGGGGCGACCGTCCGGCGCGTCCTCGTCGAGCGCGAGCAGGCGTGCGGCGCGCAGCTCGAGGACGGCACCCGGGTCGAGGCGCGCTGGACGGTGGTCGCCGCGGGGAGCTGGTCGTCGCTGCTCGAGGCCTCGAGCCTCGCGCCCGCCGCGGTGCGCCCCGTGCGCGGGCAGATCGTCGAGCTCACGCCGGCGTCGCCGGTGCTGTCGCAGGTGATCTTCGGGCCCGGGTGCTACCTGTCGCCGCGCGACGACGGGCGCGTGCTCGTCGGCGCGACCATGGAGTTCGCCGGCTACGTCACGGCCGTGACGTCGCGCGCCGTGCGCGATCTGCTGACCGCGGCGCTCCGCCTCGTGCCCGCGCTCGGCGACGCGCCGATCGGCAGGACGTGGGCCGGGCTCCGGCCGCACACGAAGGACGATCTGCCGATCCTCGGGGAGGGGGAGATCCCGCGGCTCGTCTTCGCGACGGGGCACTTCCGCAACGGCGTGCTCCTCGCCCCCGTCACCGCGGCGATCGTCGCGGCGCAGATCGCGGGCGAGCAGCCGCCGCTGGATCTGTCCCCCTTCTCCCCCGGACGGCCCGGCCTCGCCGGCTGAGCGCGCCGACCGCCGCCGTCGCCTGGCCGCCGCGCGCGCCGCGCCTTCCGATCTCACCGCGGCGCGCGCCGCGCATTCCGATCTCGCCGCCGGTCGTGCCACGTCTTCGGGCAACCACGCCGATGCTGGTCGGCGTGCGTTCGCCGCGCGGAGCGCCTACGCTGGGCGCCGCCATGGCGCCCACCTGCGAGATCATCCCGATCCGGTTCTACTTCCATTGTGGCTGGGCCATCCAGGTCGATCCTTCCTTCGATTCCGAGCTCCTGTACGGCGGGGAGACGCTGCGGATGTTCGATCCGGGCGAGCGCCGCGAGGTCTCGCTCTCGTCGATGATCTACCGGCGGCACGACGGCGCGCCCTTCACCGCCAAGGAGGTGCTGGACACCTTCCCGCCGCACGAGATGTCGGGGCTGCGCTACGAGCACGAGGCGGGGCCGCTCGCGGGCGCCGCGCTGTGGATGCACGGCGAGAGCGATGACCAGCCCGAGCCGTGCTGGGTGCTCATGGCCATCATGGTGTGCCCCGAGGCCGGCCGGCTCGCGCGTTGCACCATCGTCTGCAAGGACGAGTCGGACCGGGACTGGGCCGTCGACACCTGGCGGAGCATCACGCGGACGCCGCCGCCCGTGCAGGCCAAGCCTGGCGCGGCAACGAGCTAACTCCGCGCGTCAGAAATCCCGCCAGGAACACCGGTCGATGACGAGCGGTCGCCGGAAACAGTAGGAATTTTAATGGTTTCCGCGTGTTTCGCCGCCGAGGGTGGCTCCGAGGTGGCCCAACGGGGCGCCCTGCGCCGCCGCGTCGCCCGCGGTGAACGGCTCGCGGCATCACCGGTCCCACCGTATAGCCACGCTGCACGCCCTGGTTGACATAGAGAACGTTTCGCGATCCGCATTCCTCCTTGAAAAGGGTGACGCTGTATCAGCAACTTATCCATGCACCGAAGGGCCGCGTTCACTCCACTGCCCACGGTGCGAGCGAGATGATGGCGGCGGACGCGCCGCCGAGGCTCACGCTCGTGCACCTGTTCGCGTCGGGGTCGTCCCGCGCGGGCGGCGCCGAGCACCGGGTCGCCACGCTCCTCCTGGAGGCGCTCGCCGGCAAGAAGCTCCGGCTCGGCGCGCGCGAGGTCGCTCCGGAGACGTACGCGCAAGCGTTCGAGGAGTAGGTCAGCCGCGGCGACGACGCGCCG
This sequence comes from Sorangium sp. So ce1335, assembly GCF_051521615.1. Classification (NCBI taxonomy): domain Bacteria; kingdom Pseudomonadati; phylum Myxococcota; order Polyangiales; family Polyangiaceae; genus Sorangium; species Sorangium sp. So ce1335. The sequence goes on along the minus strand of NZ_CP150363.1, from coordinate 12,233,268 downwards.
CGCCTGGCCGCGCGGCGCGGATACCGCGAGCACTTCGGGGTGCACCTGCACGAGCCGGTGCGGGAGTAATCGCGCCGTCTGGGGGCGTGGCTCCGACGCGTCTCGGCAGGTCTTGCCTAGTCGCAACGAAGCGCCTTCCCACGCGATCCAGCTCCGAACGTCGAGGATCTACTCCGGGATTCCGTACGACTTGCAGTCGCTCTCCCAGACGGAATTCACATGATCTTTGTTGGTCCAGGTGCTAGTCCCGTCGCCCCTGTCACAGCACCGAATCCAAGCAGGATAGTGCGGATCGCCGGGCCGAAGATTGCGACAGAGAGCGCTTTGAGCCTCTCCAGTCTCCTCTGCGCCGCTTTGGTCGCCCCCGACGCACGCACCGAACGCAAACATTGACACGAGAACAACAACCACGCCCACTGCTCGCGAATCCATACCCGCCTCCCGTTCCACGATCGCTGGTCAGCATCCAGCGTGCACCGCCGCTTATCTGGCACCTTGTGCCAAGCGGGTCAACTACAGCCGAGCAGCTTCACACACAGACCCAAAGCTCTTCACATCTCGCGTCAATCGACCCCACTACAAGTATCAGGGTGGGAACTGGAACATGGGAGAAGGACGTCCAAAGGGAGAAGGAAGTCCAAACATTTCGGAGACGTCAAGCCCAAACTGCGGGACCTGCCCTGGGTGGGATCAGCAGCGACGGGGACGTGTATTTCCGTATCCGCCGCTCCAGGGCCGGCAACGACTCCTGCTTGAGCAGATCTGCGAGCGCGGCCGACAACGTCGTGAAGCGCACGGTGTAGCCGCGCTGGAGCGCGAGCATGCCGAGGTTCTGGGCGAGCATGGTCTTGCCGACGCCGCTCGGAACGCCATCGTTGGGCATCGTAGGACTCCAGGTCGTGGGGGATCACGTCGCGATCGGGGACGTGGCCTCCGAGATCGATGTCGATGGGGACAGGGCCGTCGGCGGCGCGGCGGCGCTCCTCGCGAAGCACGGCGAGGGCGCCGGGATCGTGGGTGCCGCGGGCGATGGCCTCGCGCGCCGCAGCGCCCAGGATCTCGACGCCGTACAGGTCGAGAAGGCGCAGGGCCTTGGCGGTCATGAAGCCGACGTCGCGACCGGCCGAGGCGCGCGGCCCGGGAGGCGACGCGGACATCGACGAAAGGGAGCTTACGACCGTGATGTGGCCCGATCCGAGGAGCCGGATGCCAGCTTCACGAAGGCGCGTACAGCGCCGGCGGTCTCGTCAGCGCGGCCGATCAGGAGCAGCTCGGCGAAGATGTTCTTCGGCGCGACGAACGGACGATAGACGATGCGGGGAACCTTCACCTGAATCAGCGGTTTTGGAGCCAGCGCCACGCCCAGGCCTGCGCCGGCCAACGACAGCATGCTCAAGGTGGTGTCGGCGCGGTGGACCCGGCGCGGCTCGCGTCCTATCATGAGAATCAATCTCTTCATCACGTCGCCACCGGCCTCTTCCGATGGGAACATGATGAGCGGCTCTCCGGCGAGCATCTTCGGCGTCACGCGCCTGTGCGCCGCGAGCGTGTGCTCCTCTGCCATCGCGACCACCAGCGGCCAAGCGCCGATCGGTTGGACGCTCAACCGCGGATCTACCTTGAGAGCGAACGCCGGGCAGTAGCCGACGTCAACCTCGCCGGTCAACACGGCTTCCGCCTGCCTCGAAGGTGGCATCTCGCGCAGCTCGATCTCCGCGGCAGGATGGGCTCTGCGGAACGCTCGCAGGTGGTCCGTCATCTTGCCAGTGAGGATCGCGTTGCCCGCGTAACCGATGCGAACGTTGCCGATGTCGCCGCGCAGCGATTGCTGGACGATCGCCTTGGCCCGCTCCGCCTGCGCGACCGCCCGCTGCGCCTCGACGACCAGCAATGCGCCGGCTTCGGTCAGCTCCACGCGCCGACTCGTCCGCACGAACAGCGCGCCGCCGATCTCGTCTTCGAGCGCCCGAATCTGCATGCTCAGCGCCGGCTGAACGATGTGCAGTCGCTGCGCGGCGCGGCCGAAATGGCGTTCTTCGGCGACGGCCAGGAAATAGCGAAGGTGTCGTAGGTCCACGACATTCGACCGTACCATGGATCAATCAGAGGATCAAATCGATCGATTGGATCAATATATTGTTATCTTGGCGAATGGGCGGCTATGGTCTTCGTGATCCACCGCGGAGAGCCCATGAATAATCATGTGCGGAAGGAAAAGCTCGGGCTCACGGCCATGTCGGTCGCATCCCCGGGAACATCATCAGCTCCACCGCATCCCCGTGCGAAGCGGTCCAAACCGCGCAGAAGCAAGAGACCATGGGGGCTGGCCTTATCAAGATCGGCAACGCCGACGGGGCCGATCCGCTCGCAACATGGCCGCGCTGATGAGGGAAGCGGGCTATTTCAACCAACGAGAGTCAGGAGCCTATCACCATGAACCGCAGTACCCTGGGAAGAGTCGTTCTCACGTTCGTTCTGGCGAGCGGCGCCATCGTCGCTGTCGGCGTGGACTGGAATGAAACCCACCTGTTCAACCCTGCATGGCATGAGCATGCGCGCTTTCATGACGCCCTCATGCTGCTCATCCTGTGTGGCGTGACGATCGTCGGATTGTGGATGATGTGGCGGCGGTCCATGGAGCCGCAGGTCGGGTTCAACGTGGCGGCCTGGATCGTCGTCATCATCTGGACGCCCTTCTTCTACATTACGTGGCTCATCCCGGGGACCAGCCTGCTCGCGGGACCCGACGTGCCGCTCCCGGTCGTCGCGGGCGTGCCGCTCTACCCGAACGTGCTCATCGCAGGTACCGAGCTCTTGCTCGCGGCGCTCGCCTACAAGCTCTTCCACAGCGATCCTGCATCGGCGGCAGCGCGCGTGGCGAACGCCTGACGAGGAGAGGCGCTTCATGAACTCCACGATCCAAAAGACGATGGGATGGGCTTCATGTCCCGGCGCGCGCGCCCTGCTCGTCGCCACGCTCGTCTCGTGGCCCTCCGTGACCTGGGCGCACCCGGGCGGCGCCGACGCGGGATTTCTGAAGGGCCTCTTCCATCCGGTGTTCGGCGCGGACCACCTGCTCGCGATGGTGAGCGTCGGTGTCGTCAGCTCGCAGCTCGGCGGAAAGCACCTCCTCCGGATCCCCGCCACGTTCGTCGCCGCGATGCTGGTCGGCGGCCTCCTGGGAATGGCGCAATGGCCCATGCCCCTGGGCGAGCTTTGCATCGCGGCGTCGGTCGCGGCGCTCGGTCTCGGCATCGTCACCACGACCCGTGGCTCCTCACCGTTCCTGCTCTCCGGATGCGTGGCGATGTTCGGTGTCTTTCACGGACATGCCCACGGCCTGGAGATGCCTCATGCGGTCAGCCCGGCGCTGTATGCCATGGGCTTTCTGCTGAGCACGACCGTGCTTCATCTCTGCGGTCTCGTCCTCGGCGAGCTCGCCGCTGGTCGAGAGTCCCTGTCGCGGGGGCTGCGCTATGCCGGCGCCGCCGTGATGGGGACGGGGATGGTCCTTCTGGTGCGCGGGGCCGGCATCTGACTGGAAGCGGCTCGCCACGACGGATGCGGAAGGCGAAGAGACGGGCATCGCGACGAAGTGGGCGCGCGACGCTTCTTACTGGCGGCATCGAACCTGCTCGGGTTCCCGGGGACTTCGCTGTTCTTCCGCGTGCACGAGGGCCGTCACCCCCTCGTCCTGTCCTCAGCCCTGCGCCGTAGGCCACACGACGACGCTTCCGACGTTGACCTCGGGCGGCTGCTCGATCGCGAAGGCAATGGCGCGGGCGATCGAGTCCGCCGGGATCGCGATGGAATCGGCGGTCGACCGGATCGCGCTCCGCGTCGCCTCGTCGGTGATCGTGTCCGCGAAATCCGTCGCGATCATGCCGGGGGAGATCTCGGTGACGCGCAGGTTCGGCCCGGACTCCTGGCGCAGCGCCTCGGTGATCGTGCGGACCGCGTTCTTGGTGGCGCCGTAGACGCCCATCGTGGGCACGACCTTGAGGCCGGCGACGGAGATGACATTGACGATGTGGCCGCTCTTCTGCCGACCGAAGACGGGCAGCGCGGCGGCAATGCCGTAAAGAACGCCCTTGAGGTTCACGTCGATCATTGCGTCCCAATCATGGACGTGCAGCGCGTCGAAGCGCGAGATCGGGGCGATGCCCGCGTTGTTGACGAGGACGTCGAGCCGTCCAAACCGGTCGCAGGCGAAGTCCACCAGCCCTTGAAGGTCCGCTCGCTTGGTGACGTCGGTGATTCGATGAATCGCACGCCCCCCGGCCGCCTCGATCTCTCCCGCGACCGCCGCGATCTCCGCTTCGCGCCGGGCGCCGATCACGATCCGCGCGCCGCGCGAGGCCAGAAGAATCGCTGTGGCCCGGCCGATCCCTCTGCCGCCGCCCGTGATCGCGACGACCTTGCCCTCGATGGTCATGTGATGCCTCCTGGGTTGCGTTCGAATAAGGCTAGTCGGGCGAGGCCGGTCGCTCCAGGATTGTTCGGCCATGATTTTGTCGCGATCGTCCAGAGAGACGCAGGATCCCCTCTCCCATGTGCTGTCGGCCCTGGGCGTGCGCAGCGTCAGGTCCACGCGGTTCGAGGCGTCGGGCGACTGGGCGCTCGCCTTTCCCGGCAAGGCGAGGCTGAAGTTCGTCGCGCTCCTGCGCGGGCGGTGCTGGATGCTCCTGCCCGACCACCCGCCGGAGGCGCTGACCGAGGGCGACGTGTTCCTGATCGGCGATACTCCCTATACGGTAGCGAGCGACCCTGCGGTCGAGCCTGTGGACGGCGCGCCGTTCTACGCGCAGCCGGGCCGTGACGTCTTGCGCCTGGGCGACGGCCTCCAGACAGGGCTTCTGGGCGGGAGCGTCGACTTCGCCGATGGCGATGCGGCCTTCATCCTGGAGGCGCTGCCCGCGTTCCTCCGGGTCGATCGTGCCTCGCCCGGGGCGGGAGCCGTCGCGCGGACGTTGGCGTGCCTGGAGGCGGAGATCGGCGAGGACCGGCCGGGGGCCCCGCTCATCGCCGACCGTCTGGCGGAAATCCTCCTGGTCGAGGCGATCCGTGCTTATATCGCGATGGGTGCCGAGGATCGCGTCGGCTGGATCGGCGCCCTGGCAGATCGGCAGGTCGGCGCGGCGCTCCGGCTCATGCATAGCGAGGTGGCCGAGCCCTGGACGGTGGCCCGGCTGGCAGCGCGTGTCGGCATGTCGCGCTCCGCCTTCTCGGCCCGCTTCGTGGCGCGCGTTGGTCGGCCGCCGCTCGATTATCTCACTCATTGGCGCATGGTGCTGGCGCGACGATTGCTGTGCGAAGGGCGGGAGCCCATCGCGAGCGTGGCGGCCGAGGTCGGCTATAGCTCGCAGAGCGCCTTCGCCCATGCGTTCAAGCGCACGTTCGGATATCCGCCGCGGAGCGTCGCTTGAGGAGCGCAGCCCGGAGCTCACCTCTTGCCGAGGCCGAGTTCTCAGGAAGCTCTCAGGATCTTCTGGCATCCTGGGGGGGCCATGCGCGTGCTGTTGGTGGAAGACGAGGAGCGGCTGGCGGAGGCCATCGCGAGCGGACTCGCGGCCGAGGGCTTCGCCGTGGACGCGGTGCGGAGCGGGGCGGACGGGCTGTGGCGCGCGACCGAGGGCCAGTACGCGGCCGTCATCCTCGACATCCTGCTGCCAGACCTGAACGGGTACGAGGTGTGCGCGGCGCTGCGCGAGCGCGACGTCTGGACGCCGATCCTGATGCTCACGGCGAAGGACGGGGAGTACGACGTCGCGGAGGCGCTCGACACGGGGGCGGACGACTTCCTCTCGAAACCCTTCTCGTACGTCGTCCTGGTGGCGCGGCTCAGGGCGCTGGTGCGCCGCGGAGCGGCCCCGCGGCCCGCCGTGCTGCGCGTGGGCGATCTGGAGCTGGATCCAGCGACGCGCAGGTGCCGGCGCGACGGGCAGGACATCTCGCTCACCCCGCGCGAGTTCGCGCTGCTCGACGCGCTCATGCGCCGCCGCGGCGAGGTCGTCCCCAAGCAGCGCATCCTCGATGTGGTCTGGGGCCTCGATTTCCCGGGCGATCCCAACGTCGTGGAGGTGTACGTGCGGTACCTCCGACAGAAGATCGACGCGCCCTTCGGGCGCCGCAGCCTCGAGACCGTGCGCGGCGTGGGCTATCGGTTGCGCGAGGAGCGGCGGCATGGCTGACGCGCGGCGCTCGCACCGCGCAGGCATGCTCGCGCGGGCCGGCTCGCTCCGCGTGCGGCTGACGGTCGCGGTCGCGGTCCTGTCGGGCGCGGGCCTCACCCTGGGCGGCGCCCTGCTCGTGCGCGCCGTCGAGGCGACCGTGCTCCGGGCCGTCGAGGACGCGAACCGCGCCGAGCTGGAGGCCCTCCGCGCGCAGATCGAGCTCGGCGTACCCGTCGATGGGCTGAAGATCGAGGCGCCGCCGCCCAGGTTCATCCGCCTCTTCCGGCAGGACGGCACGGAGGTCACCCGGGAGACCGCCGCGGAATTTCCCCCGCCCCTTACCTTCGGCTTCGGCCTTGCCCCGACGGACCCGCCAGCGCTGCCTGCCCCACCGCCGGGGCTCGGTCGGCGCGCGCCGCCGTGGTCCGTCGTCGAGATGCCGATCGTGTCACCGGCCGACGGGCCGCTCACCGCCATTGCCATGAGCCCGCTGGACGACGTCCTCCGCAGCACGAGGACGCTGACCCGGGTGCTCGCGGTCGGCATCCCCGCGCTGGTCCTTCTCCTCACGGCGGCGGCGTGGGTCCTGATCGGCCGCACGCTCCGGCCGGTGCGCGCCATGACGCTGCGCGCCGCCGGCATCGCCGACGCGACCACGGGCGAGCGGCTCGCGGTGCCGCCGACGTTCGACGAGGTGGCCGAGCTCGGGCGCACGCTGAACGGCATGCTCGACCGGCTCGCCGACGGCGCGCGCCGCCAGCGGGAGTTCGTGTCGGACGCCTCGCACGAGCTGCGCAGCCCCATCGCCGCCGTGCGCACCTCGCTCGAGGTCTCGCTCGCGCACCCGGACCGGGCGGATCCCTCGACGGTCCAGCGCGGGCTGCTCGCCGAGATCCTGCGGCTCGAGGCGCTCGTCGCGGATCTGCTCGCGCTCGCGCGCCTCGACGAGCAGCGCGCGCCGCCTCACGACGAGATCGATCTCGACGACGTCGTGCTCGAGGAGGCCGCGCGCGCCCGCGCCGTCCCCGTCGACACCCGCGGGGTGAGCGCGGCCAAGGTCCGCGGCGACCGCCGCGGCCTCGAGCACCTCGTGCGCAACCTGCTCGACAACGCGGCGCGGTACGCCGCGTCCCGCGTGATCGTCACCACGGAGATCGACGATCGCGAGGTCGTCCTGCGCGTGGACGACGACGGCCCCGGGATCCCGGAGCAGGACCGCGCGCGCGTGTTCGAGCGGTTCACGCGGGTCGCCTCCAGCCGATCCCGCGACGCCGGCGGCGCGGGCCTCGGCCTGGCCCTCGTGCAGCGCATCACGGAGCAGCACGGCGGCGCCGTGCGGGCGGGCCGATCGCCGCAGGGCGGCGCCCGCCTGGAGGTGCGCCTCCCGGCGCTCGCCGCGTTCTGCGGATCGGCGAGCGCGGAGCTCGGCTCCGCGTGAGAGGTGCGCCCCCCGGCGCTCGCCGCGTTCTGCGGATCGGCGAGCGCGGAGCTCGGCTCCGCGTGAGCTGAGGAGCCTCTCAGCGACGCTCAGCCGTCCCTCAGCTTCGCCCGGCATTCTCTGCCCCGCGCCTGGGCACGCCGCGCCGCGCGCGTGCCTCCGTGGAGCACGACGGAGGCGGCGAGGAGGCCTGCCCTGTGTCCGAGCGCCCGGAGAGGAGATCTATTCATGAAGACCGATCGATCGAGCATGGCTCACGGCATCCGCCTCGCAGGCGCGGCCTGCCTCGTCACGGCCGCGCTTGCCTGCACGAGCGCGAGCCCGAGCCCGAGCACCGAGCCGCCGCCCACCGCGTCCTGCACTACCCCTGCGCCGGAGGACTTCGACGCCCTCATCGAGGCGGCCAACGACGCTCGTCCCCCGGGCGATGGTCCCCCGGGCGATGGTCCCCCGGGTGGTGGCCCTCCGGGCGGTGGCCCTCCGGGCGCCGGAGGGGCCGGGGGGTTCATCGGGAGCGAAGGCGGCCCGGTCGGCGCTCCTGGAACCGGTGGCGGCGGCGGTGCCAGTGGCATCATTTCCTCTGGCCCTTCCCACGTCTCCAACGAGTACGGCGAGGGACAGAACGGCCCCTCGTCCCTGCGCGTGCTCACCGGGCTGGCCAAGGCGTTCGGTACCAACGGCCGCCACTGCGAGTCGTGCCATCACAACGAGGGCGGGTGGAGCCTCCGGCCCGAGAATGTCGTGGAGCGCTTCGAGACCGGGCTGGCGTTCGTCGAGCTCTTGGAGCGGCACGCGACGAACGAGGACGCCGCCACGAACGACGACCTGGAGCCGATCTTCCGCGTCGTCGATGGAACGAACAGCCCTTTCGCCGATGTGTCGACGCCCGAGGCGAGGCGCGAGGCCTACTCGCTGCTCCTCCACCGGGCGGTCTTCCGCACCAAGCTCCCCGTGCCCGAAGACGCCGAGCTGGAGCTCGCGGAGGTGGACGACCCCTACGGGTTCGCCTCGTCGAGGGAGCTCTCCCTCTTCCGCCGCCCCAATCACATGGCCAACCTGCGCTTCAACACCAGCGTCATGTGGGATGGACGAGAGACGGCGCCTTGCGAGCCGCTGTCGTCCCATCTCGGGAGCCTCGCGCACAACGCCACGCTGGGGCACGCGGAGGCCGCCGAGGAGCTGTCCGAGGAGAATCGCGCCCGGATCGCCGTCGAGCAGCTCAGCATCTATTTCGCGCAGACAAAGGACAACGAGGCCGGACAGCTCGACGAGGACGGCGCGCGCGGCGGTCCGACGTTCCTCTCCGCTCTGCCCTTCTATGTCGGCATCAACGCCTTCGAGAAGACCGACCCGCAGGGCAAGCCCTACACCCCGGAGGCGTTCAATCTCTACCGGGCGTGGCGCGACCTCCCCCCCGACACGCCCCAGGACCAGGCGCGCGCCCGGATCGCCGCGGGCGAGCACCTCTTCAACACACGGGAGTTCGTCGTGCGAGGGGTGTCCGGCTTCAATGACGAGCTCGGGCGCGCCGAGGTCGTGGCGACGTGCACGAGCTGCCACAACACCCCGAACGTCGGGACCAACTCGGAGGGTCGGCTCATGGATATCGGCGTCAGCGACGCGTCGCGCCGGACCGCGGATCTGCCGCTCTACACGTTCCGGGAGAAGAGCTCGGGCGCGCTCGTGAAGACCACGGATCCAGGCCGGGCGCTCATCAGCGGCCGCTGGGCGGACATGAACCGCTTCAAGGTCCCGGGCCTGCGCGGCCTGGCGGTCCGGCGCCCCTATTTCCATGATGGTTCCGCGGCCACGATCGCCGCCGCGGTCGATCACCATGACCAGCGGTTCGGCATCGGGCTCGACGCCTCCGAGAAGGCGGCGCTCGTCGCGTTCCTCTCGGCGCTCTGAGACCCCGCGCCGGCGCGGGCCGCGTGAACGAAGCAGCCTGCGTGGGGATGCTCCTGGGCGATCGCGGAGGACCGCGCGGACCTCGGGGATCGACTCGGCCCTGACGTAGAGCGAGTTGAAGGACGAGAACCGGTCCGTGTCCCGCAGGACGGCCACGATGTCGGCGTGCCTGGTGACGACCCACACGTCGAGCCGAGGGCTAAAGAAGACCGGCTCCTCGTGCCGCGCGCGCATAGATTGGATAAGGGTCCTCGATCTGCTCGGGGAGGAAGGGGTTGAAGAGCTCGCCGAGGGAGCCCCTCGGCGGCGGCGGGATCTGCTCCGGAGCCGCCTTCACGATGTCGCCTCCTGGACGGCCCTGGGGAGGAGCGGGCCGAGCCCGGACGACACCTCATCGCTGACGCCCTCCGGGAGCGGCGCGCTCACCTGCTCCAGGCGGCGCGAGCGCTGGCACGGGAACCGGCACATGCCAGCTCAATCCGATGGGCACGCTGCCCTTGCTCGTCGACGGCGACACCGTCGTCACCGCAACGGCAACCGTCCGTGCCAGCGTGCCACCGTGCCGGGGTGCCAGCGTGCCACGGCGGCCTGCGCGCAGCGCGCTCTCGCTGCGCTCGCGGAAGAGCCCATTCGTCGGGACGCCTCTCCTCTCCGCACGATTCCGCACGATTCCGCACGATTCCGCACGACTCCGCACGACTCCGCATGACTCCGCGTGACTCCGCGTGACTCCGCGTGACTCCGCGTGATTCCGCGCGATCCGCCACGGTGGGGCTCCGGTGCGCCCTCCCGGGGCGTCAAGGGCCGGACGAGACATCCGCGGCGCATCGCCCGGCATGCGCGTTGCCTGGATGGCCGGGGAGCGCGGAAGCGCCAAGGAGCGGCAGCCCGTGCCGCAACCGTGAGTCGGAAGGCGCGCCGACGCGGCCCGATGCAGGGGAGAAGGCACGAGGCCCGCCGTCCCGGAGCCGGCCATCAAAAGAAGGCGGCAAGGAGAGAAGAGATGAAGACCGTCGTTCTGTTGAAGCGCGCGATGCTCGCGGCGGCGCTTGCTGGCTGCGTCTCCGAGACCCCGGAGACCGAGCGCTCCGACGCCGCGGGCGTCGAGGAGGTGCAGGCGTCTCAGCTCGCGCTGGACCTCGGCATCGCCGGGAGCTTGTCAGGCCGCGTCGGCCGCTGGAGGAGAGATGGCGCCAACTATTGTTCCGCCGTGTTCCTCCCGGACCATCTGCTCGAGGCCGACAGCGACTCGAACTGGGTCCTGACGACCGAGGACTGCGCCTATGACATGAACGCGACCTACTCGGTGGTCGCCACGACCGGCGTCGTCGCCAACGTGGACAAGATCTACAAGCACCCGCTCGCCGACTGGCATCTTGCATATCTCGAAGGTTCGGGCAAGGTCAACATCGCGCTCGCTCACCTCGCGACCACCGTCCACCTGGACACCCCTCCGATGGCTTTCTCGTACTTCAGGGCCGAGCGGAGCGCGATCCAGGAGAGCGCGCTGGACGACGAGGTGTGGGGCTTCTCGTACGACAACACGGCGACCGTCAAGCCGGATCCCACGCACAAGGCGTACATGAAGGTGACGGGCGTGGTGTGGGACCCCATCGTCGGCGATGAAGGCGGCCCCGTCTGGCAGAGCGCGCACCCGAACGGCGAGTGGACGCTCGAGGGGCTCTACGCGGTCGGCCTCGGGAGTATCCACACCTCCAGCTTCGCGGCATGGGTCACGGGCGCGCTCACTTGCGGGCCGTTCGACCCCAGCGAGCCCGATCTTGTTTTCTGCTCGCCGACCTGCAAGTGCGGCGTCGGCGAAGGCGACTGCGACTCGGACTTCGATTGCAAGTCCGGCCTCGTCTGTGGCAGCAACAACGGCCTCCTCGCGGGCCTGCCCGCCAGCTACGACGTCTGCGTCGAGCCCGGCGCTCGCCAGTCGAGCAGCGCGAGCGGGTACTGCGCCTCGATCGGCGGGTGCCAGATCTACGAGGGGAACTGCAACAAGCAAGCGGACTGCAAGGAGGGCCTGGTGTGTCGTCCCGACGTCGGGTTCGCCATCGGCGAGAGCGACACGACCAACGTGTGCGACCTGCCGTGGACGCCGGGGCTCAAGGCGTTCAACGTCGACCGGGTCTCGACACAGGGGCGGTGCACGGTGGACGAGCCGTGCGCTCTCGGCGACGGCGACTGCAACATCAACGATCACGCGACGTGCCGCGGTTTCCTGAAGTGCAAGGAGAACGTCGGCCACCACTTCGGCTTCGCGAACAACGGGGTCGACGTCTGCGTGCACCCGGATTTCTACTAGAGCAACAGACGGGTTGAACCCGCCTGAAATGAGCAGAGCTTCGAACCGCCAAGACGCCAAGGACGCCAAGATCTTGTCTCCTTCTTGGCGTCCTTGGGTCCCGGTAGGGACGACCCGCGACTGACCTACCTTCGGTCCGTCGGGGCCGCCCCCCGGACAGAACCCGGCGAGCGGATTTCCCGCACCGGGCTCCCACCTCGGGTCGACGGACCGGCTCGCGGTAGAGACGCCCGAAACCCCAGGGGCTCCGACGGATCGCGACGGTTCGCGCCCGCGGAAACGTCCCGCCAGAGAAACGGCCGATGACGGGCGTCCGCCGAAAATATTAGCAATTTCAATGGCTTCCGCCTGTTTCGCCGCCGAGGGCGGCTCCGGTGTGGCCCAACGGGGCGCCCTCCGCCGCTGCGTCGCCGCGGTGAAGGGCTCGCGGCATCACCGGTCCCACCGTACGGCCACAGAGCGCAGGCGTGTCTACTGGAGCCTGTGGAGCAACTCCGTGTCCTGGTCGCCCAGCAGGTAGGTGGCGATGAAGGTCGCGGGGGCCGTGTAGATGGCCTCGAAAATCCGCAGGAATCTGACCGCGACAATCCGCGGAAACGTGACCCTCGCGTCCGCAGAGAAATGACCGCGGCGCCCGCGGGAATCTCACCCTGGGCGCCGCGGAAATCTGACCCGATCTCGCCCGGGTCAGCGCCGCTTCGTTGCCGCGGGCGCAGGCGGCTCTGCGGCCTCCGCCCTCGGCCTGGAGCGCGCCTCGCTCATGGCCAGCGACTCCTTCTGCCGCCACGAGTCGGCATCGATGTCGAGGATGTGGCAGTGCTGGACGAAGCGGTCGATCAGCGCCGAGACGCACGCCGCGCCTGGAAACACCGTGCTCCACTGCTTGAATGGCAAGTTCGTCGTCAGCACGAGCGAGCGGCTCTCGTGCCTGCGGCTGATGATGTTGTAGAGCAGGTCGGCGGACTGACGGCTGCACGGCAGGTAGCCGATCTCGTCCAGGATCAGCAGCGACGGGGCCGTGTATTTCCGCAGCCGCCGCTCCAGGGCCGGCAGCGACTCCTGCTTGAGCAGATCGGCGAGCGCGGCCGACAGCGTCGTGAAGCGCACGGTGTAGCCGCGCTGGAGCGCGAGCATGCCGAGGTTCTGGGCGAGCATGGTCTTGCCGACGCCGCTCGGACCTCGGAGCAGGACGTTGTGCCCCTTGGCGATGAAGTCGAGGGTCATCAGCTCCTCGACGAGCTCACGCTGGATCGTGCGCGGGTGGTTCCAGTCGAAGCGTTCAAGGGGCTTGAAGGCGCCGAGGGTCGCCGCCTTGGCGCGCGCGGCGAGGTTGCGCTCCGCGCGCTCGCGGCGGGCGATGGCGGCGAGCTCCTCGAAGGTCTGCACCGGCGACAGGCGCGCCGTGGTGGCGTGCGCGATGAGCGCGAGCAGCGCCTCGCGCGACACGCGTACGCCGAGAGAGCGAATCAGCTCGGCGACGTCATCGTTGGGCATCGTAGGACTCCAGGTCGTGGGGGATCACGTCGCGATCGGGGACGTGGGCTCCGAGATCGATGTCGATGGGGACGGGGCCGTCGGCGGCGCGGCGGCGCTCCTCGCAGAGCACGGCGAGGGCGCCGGGATCGTGGGTGCCGCGGGCGATGGCCTCGCGCGCCGCAGCGCCCAGGATCTCGACGCCGTACAGGTCGAGAAGGCGCAGGGCCTTGGCGGTCATGAAGCCGACGTTGCGACCGGCCTCGACCCAGCGCGCTTGCAGGATCTCGAAGCCGGGGATCGCGGCGCCGAGCCGATCTCGCCCCTTGGCCTCGCGCGCGGCGCGCTTGTGGTCGAGCAGCTCGGCACGATGCTCGGGCGCCTCGATGATCTGGCGTCGTCCCCAGCAGCGCGCGTGCCGCGCTACCTCGGTGCTGCCGTCCGAGAGCCGCACGGTCCTGTCACTGGCGACGAGCGTCAGCGTCTTGCCGTGGTGGATCGACGGCGCCGAATAGCGGTTTCCGTCGAAGTGCACGAAGGCGGTCTTGTCGACGGACACGGGCTCGACGAGGTCGGTCTCCGGCAGCGGGTCGGGCAGCGCGAGCAGCCGCGTCCTTTCCTCCGCGAGCACCTGGTCGACGCGCCGCTCAGGCCACCGCGGGTGCGGGCGCACGTTGGCGATCTCGTCGAGGAAGGCGAGCAGCTCGGCGTTGCCCTGATCGAGGTCACGAATCGTCCGCGCGGCGAAGAAGCGGTCGCGCAGGAAGCGGATCGCTCGCTCAACCTTGCCCTTGTGCTGCGGCTTGCGCACGGCGCAGAGCCGCGGCGCGACGCAGAGCTGCCCGGCGAGCGAGAGCAGGTCCGGGTGGAAGCGCACCGCGTCGCCGTGGCGCTCGATGACAACGGTCTTGGGGTTGTCGAAGAGCCACTGTCTGGTCGCGCCGCCGAAGTAGCAGCACGCGCGCACGAGCGAGCGGCGGAGCGAGCTCGCGGACAGATCGAGCACGAGCTCGCCCCAGATCGCGCGCGAGTACGACAGGACCATGACGAAGGCCCAGAGCTGACGCGTGCCTCCCGCGACGCACAGCTTGCCGATATAGGCCCAGTCGATCTGGGCCTGCTCGGCGATGAGCGGCTCGACGCGGAGGAAGGCCTCGCTCTGAGGCGCCGGGCGCACGAGCCGGACATGCCGTCGCACCGTGCGGATGCTGCCCTCGTAGCCGCGCTCCACCAGCATGTCGTACAGGCGCGTGGCGCGGAGCCGGGGATACTGCGTCAGCGTCTCGATGACGAAGGCCTCGTAGCCGCGCAGCGGCAAAGGCACCTCGCTCATCGCGGCCTCCGCGTCGCGAACGATGGGCAGCGAGCGCGCCCCCTTGCCGAGGCCGAGCACGCGCTCGACGGTGTCGTGGTGCAGACCGAGCTGCGTCGCGATGGTGCCGACCTTCCAGTGCTCGGCGAAGTGCAGGCGGCGGATCTCCGCCTCCTTGGCCTGGTCGATCGTCATCGACCGAGGCTCCTGCGAAGGCGATGCTCGCCACGGAAGTTACCGATCCCCGGCAGCCGTTGACCACGGCGGGGCGGGGCGTCCATGAACAGAGGCTCGACAACGTAGTGAAGCGTCGCGCGCGCGACGCCGAGGCCGTCGCACAAACCCAGGGCGAACAAGACGTCCTCGGACTCCGCAGAAACGACAGCGCGGACCCTCTGATCGTGCCAGAGCGCCATCGACTCGCACAGCATGGGTCCGGCGAACCGATGCGCCGGCGTGGCCACCGACCGCAGCCGGGCCTTCATCACCTCGTCGGGCCCCTGCGTCAGCAACACCCGCGTCTCCCGCGGCGTCGCGGAGATCGTCATCACCAGCTCGTCCATCCCTCGACTCCTGCGGGCCGGCGACGGCCACGTCGTCCCTCGACGTCGGCGCGCCGGCCCGCGGGCACACGCTGGCGGACGGGGGCAAGTTATCGGAACCCGTATCCATCACGCGCCGGCCTTGTCGGGCGCGGTAGGCACGCTGGTGATCGCGGTGATCGAGGCGCCCCTCGGGGGAGCGCTGGTGCCGCAGCCGCGCCGCGCGCTGGGCCCGCTGGCGAGCCGCGTCGCGGCAACCGCTGCCGCAGTACATCTGCCCTCGATCACACCGCCCGCAGACGAAGAAGATGGCGGCGCAGAGCCCACAACGGGCGAGCCGGAAGCTGCCTTGCACGAGTCCCCGGACGAGCGCGCCGAGAAGTTGCCCTCGGCGGCTGGGTCGTGCGAGACAGGCCGAACATCGGTCTGTCGCCGATCCCCGGAAGGCCCTGGTCGCTACCCAGGGCCTTCGTCTTTTCGGCGCGCTGCTTGGGCGCGATCTCTACCGCCGCCCCTCGCGCTGGCGAACTTCCCGGCCGCCGGCGCTCGCCCCAGGCGTAACGACGCGAGGGTCACAAATCTGCGGATCGGGGTGGCCGTCTACAGGGCCGAGCTGGAATCGTTGTCGAAGCGCTCGATGGGCGTGCTCGCGGGCTCGAAGATCGTCTGCCCCGCCGTGTAGTACCTGGCCGGTTGGCCTTTCACCTGGAACAGAATACGCCCTTCGGTCACATAGCAGACGACCGGGCCGGGGTGCGTGTGCGGCCCGGCCTTGAACCCAGGGGGCAACGTCAGCCGCTGCACCTCGACGCGGGTCACGGCCTTCCCGCCCGCGACCGCGTGAGTCCCGAGCGAGGCTCGCTCCAGGACCGAGTCCCGCGCACATCCCGCGCCGGCACAGAGCAAGGCTGTCGCTATCGCGAGCGCAGCCCGGGAGAGGCGGCGCCCGCTCCCAGGGAGCGCTCTCCCCGGACGCCGCGTGCGACGATGGCTGTCGGCGAGATCGCGAGGGAGGTCCCCTTCGCGCAGCGGCGGCTCGCCATTCCGCGGTGAGACGTGAGCGAAACGCATGGAATGTGGTCCCTGTGCTCTGTGTCAGGCGGCTCCGGCTCGCCTTGACGCCACCAGCATGACGGAGCACCATCGAGCGGGTCACGTCGGGCCGGCTCGAGCTCGCGCTCGCGTGGGGCGACGGGATGGGGGCGCCGCATGGCGAGCGTCTGGCCGAGCTGCCGATGCGCTGGATCGGGTCGGCCGGGCTGCCGGCGCTGCCCGCGCTCCCCCTGGCTCTGCACCAGGCAACGGCGGAACCGGAGCTCCCGACCGCCCGCCTCGCGGCCCTCGTGGTGCAGGCGCTGCAACGTCCCGTCGAGATCGCTCGTGGAGTCCAGCCGATCGCCTCGTGACGCGAGGTGACGCGCAGCTGCGCCGGCGCTTGCGGCGCAAAGCGTCAGTCCCGGTCTGGCGCTCCCAGGGGGAAGAGCGGCCGGAACGGCCGCGCGTCCTCCACCGCGCGGGCGAAGGACGGGCGCGCAAGCAACCGCGCGCGGTAGGCGCGCAGCACGGGGAAAGCCTCGGAGATCCGGTGCGTCCAGTCAGCGTAGAACAGCGAAGGCGCGGCCGCGCAGTCCGCCATCGTGAAGTCCGCGCCAGCGGCGGCCCAGGTCCTGCCGGCGAGCTGCCCTTCGAGCCAGGCATAGGCGAGCTCCAGCTTCGTCGCAGCGAGGGCCAGTCCTTCCTGGCGCTTCACCGGATCACCCGTCAGCGCTCCCTCTACCGCGTGCTGCACCGGGCTCATGACGTGCAGGTCGAAGAAGCGGTCGAGAAAGCGCACGTCCAGCGCGGCCATCGGCTCTGCGGGCAGCAGGCGCGCTGGCCCGGGATGCATGAGCTGCAGGTACTCGATGATGATGCTGGTCTCGACGATGTTGCGCTCGCCGTCCACCAGCAGCGGAAACTTGCGCAGCGGCCAGCGCCGCAGCCACTCGGCCGAGTGCTGCGGGGTATCCGGCCCGAGGCAACGGAACTCGAAGGGGGTACCGATCTCGTACAGCGCAATGAGTGCTTTCTGCGTGTACGAGGAGAAGGGATGACCGTACAGCACGAGCGACATCGTGGGGCTCCTGGTTCGGACCGATTGCATTTTGCAAGTGGTAGGGACCCTACCCCTACCGCTTGCAATATGCAAGTAATAGTCTCAGGAGAATGGCCGTGCCGCAGACAGGACGATCCGGCTGCCCGATCAACCTGACGCTCGAGCAGCTCGGCGACCGCTGGAGCCTGATCGTCATCCGCGACGTCATGTTCGGGAACAGGCGCAGCTACGGCGAGCTGCTCGCGCAGAGCGAGGAAGGCATCGCCTCGAACATCCTCGCAGACCGGCTGAAGCGCCTGACCGCGTCCGGCCTGCTGACGCGACGCTCCGATCCGAAACACCGGCAGAAAGGGATCTACAGCCTCACGGAAGCGGCCATTCAGCTCGTGCCGCTGCTCGCGCACATGGGCGCCTGGGGCCGCCGCCATACGCGCCCGAGCAAGGAGCTGTCCGTGCGCGCGGAGCTGCTGGAAAAGGGCGGCGCTCCGCTCTGGAACGCCTTCATGGACGAGCTGCGCCACCTGCACCTCGGCGCGCCGCGTCCGGCGCGCTCGGTGTTCGGCGAGCTGCAGGCCGCCTACGAGAAGGCACTGGCGCACCGCGCCCGCTGAGGAAGCCCGTGCGGCGATCGCGTGGGGCGAAGCGCAGGCTCGGGCGCTCAGCAACCGCCCTGCGTGTCCACCACGTTCACGAACGGCTCGCCCTGCACACAACGCTGCAGGTTCGAGAGGAAGAGCTCCTTTCCCGGATGCCTCCGGGGCGCTGCGGCACGCAACCGCTGCGCGTGGGCGACCTCAGCAGCGCCTGCGGGCGCTGGCGACCGGCAAGGCTGCGGCAGCGAGTCGACGCGAGCGGCGGTCTGGAGTCAGGCGCCCGGGGCGCGCACGAGCTGCTCGTAGACCTCCTGCGCATCGCCATCGCACGACCCGCTTTCATCCTCCTGGGTCGTGTACCGGGGCGAGAAGCTCCGCTCCCCGAGGAGGACGCCGTCCCGCCGCTCCGTGACGTCGATGCGCGCCGGCGTGCGGCCGATATGCACCACTTGCTCGAACTGCCCTGGAACCTGCTCACAGCGCTCGCTCGCGGGGTCCCCCGCCTTCGTCTCCGTACATTCTATGACCGGATAGAGCGTGAGCTCGACCGTGGCAGGCCGGGAGGCCGGGCAGTCCTCGCCCCCGCAACGCACCATTCCCGCGCGGAATGGAGGCGGCGATGCGGCTTCGGGCAAGCTCATTCCTGCGGTGCCACCGGCACCCCGAGCAGCCGACCGATCGCATCGTGAATGACCCGGGCTGCCACGTCATCGCCGACGGCGACGGCGCTGCTCAGGGTGCTGGCGAGCGAGGCGACCAGGGCAGCTCGAGCCGACGGATCGGTCACCGCGAGCTCCCCAAGCCGGGGGCTTGGCCCTTGGGCCCGGGTTGCGCCGATGCCTTCCGAGGGGGTGCGATCGGTCGTCTCACCCTCCTCAAGCTCACGCGCGTGCACGCGTGCGTCTTCGCACGTCGCGTGCAGCAATTTGTTGGGCTCACTCGGACCATTGCGGATTCCAGACAACCTCCCAGAGATGACCATCTGGGTCTTGGAAGTAACCGGAGTAGCCGCCCCAGAATGTGTCGTGCGCAGCCTTGATGATGGCGGCTCCCGCTGCTCTCGCCTTTGCCATGACGGAATCAACCTCCGCTTTCGATGTGACGTTATGGCCTAGCGTCATCTCGGTCGGGCTAGCACGACCTACGGAGAGCCCCGTGTCATGCGCGATGCTCGTGCGAGGCCACAAAGCCAGACGCAAGCCAGGCTGAAGCTGGAAGAACACAACAGCGCCGTATTCAAATTCTTTGCCAACAATGCCTTCGGTCTGGAAGCCGAGACCGTCCCTGTAGAAACGCAACGACACTTCGAGATCGTCGACGCCGATAGTGATGACTGTGATTCGTGGCTTCATGTTCTCTGCATTTCGTCGGACCCAATTGTCGATTGGTCGACCGAAGCCGCCGGACCAGGTCCGTCTAGCTCGTCGCCTTTTGTGACCTCCCACGGAGAGTCTCATGGTTCGGCTCTGCACCGCAAGGCCCGAATGCTGTCCAGCGCCTGGGGTAGCAGGTGTTTCCCTCGTCAAGCCGTCTCTGCCGGACGGGCGAGGCGCGGCGGGCTCCACGGGCGCTGGTCGTGCGGATGTCCTGGTCAGCTTCCAAGAGGTGCGTGGCGAAGGAGTGACGCAGGGATCGCCAGCGATTCAGCACCCACAGGTTCGCGACACGTGCACGACCCGGCGTCGAGCGCGAGGTCGCGCGACGCGTCGAGATCGTGCCGAGTAAGATGTCTCGACGGCCGCTATCTCGACATGGCCCCGCAGGCGTTTCATCAGATCGGCAACCTCGACATGGGCTCCATCCCGGTCGATGTCGAGATCATCAACTGCCCTTATCCGAGCCCCCGAGCGCCGAGCGCCGGGCGGGGACGATGCACGCGCTTCCCGCCCGGCGCGACCCGAGCGGCGGGCTCGACGTGCGGCCCAAGCTTGCTCACCCCTCTGGTGCGACCGGCAGTCCGAGCAGCCGGCCAATCGCCTCGTGAACGACCCGAGCCCCCACCTCATCGCCGAGGGCGACGGCAGGACACGGCGCCGCCGCCGGGGCGTTCAGGGGGCCATCGTGGCGACGAAGACGTCGGTGCCGGCCGCGTACGGTATGGACCCGCGCCCGAAGTCGGTGGCCCGCTCGACAGCGTCGGTGAGGGCGATCGTGCCGTTCGGGGAGAGGGCGATGTCGTTCGCGGTGGCGTCGAAGCTGCTCGTCCAGAGGGCCGTGCCGCTGGGGTCGAGCCTGGAGAGGCCGTCGCCGGCGATGACGATGCTGCCCGAGGGGTCGAGGGCGAGCGCGTCGCCAAAGGGGATCAACAATCCGTTGCCACGCGGATGGGTTCCCAAGGCGGACAGCAACAAGGCCAAAGCCCTCTATACCCCGATGAGGATACGCGCCTCATGGCTGCGGTTGATATTTCACTGCCTCATCGGATCTATTACGGGTTTCTGATCCGTGAGGGGATGCGTGCAGCCGAAGCTGGCAGGCTGGAACGCTCATCGGTTCCGGGGGACCGCGGCGGTGCTCTTGCGCAAGATCAGCTCGGCCTCGACCACGATGCGCGAGCAGGAGCGACGGCCGCTCTCGATCTGCCCGAGCAGCACGTGGAGGCACCTGCGCCCCAGCTCGGAGAAGTCCTGGCGGACGGTGGTGAGCGGAGGCGTGAAGTAGGCCGCCTCCGGGATGTCGTCGAAGCCGACGATGCTGATGTCCCGCGGCACCGCGCGTCCGATCTCGTGGAGGTAGCGGAGCACGCCCAGCGCCATCTGGTCGTTGGCCACGAACACGGCGGTGACGCCTGGCGTGCGCGCCAGCTGCGGGGCGAGCTCGTAGCCCGAGCGCGCGCTCCAGTCGCCGCGCAGGAGAGGCGGCGGCTCGACGCCCGCGGCCTCCAGCGTCGAACGCCAGCCTTCGATGCGCTGCTCGGCCTCGAGCGAGTCGAGCGAACCGGCGATGTGCCACACCGTCCGGTGACCCAGGTCGAGGAGATGGCGCGTCGCGGCCGCCGCGCCGCCGTGCTGGTCGACGGCGACCACCGGGACCGCATCGTCCGGTCCCCCCTCGACGGCGACCACCGGCACGTCGGAGGTGACGTGGCGGAGCGCGTCCACCGCCGACCGCAGCGGGGCGATGACCATGATGCCGTCGGCGCGCTGATCGCACAGCCCCTTGACCGCATCCACCACCGGCGCGCGGCTGAGCGCTTTCAGGCTGACGACGCTGACGCCGTACCCGGCGTCGTGCGCCGCCGTCTCGAGCCCGTGGAGCGTCGACGCCGGGCCGTAGTGCGTCGTGTCGAAGCTGACCACGCCGAGCGTCCGCGAGCGCCCGGTGACGAGCGCCTGCGCCACGGAGCTCGGGCGGTAGTCGAGCTGGCGGATCGCGTCGAGCACGCGCTCCCGCGTGTCCCGACGCACGTGGGGGTTGTCGTGCAGGACCCGCGAGACCGTCTGGTACGAGACGCCGGCGAGCTTGGCCACATCGACCATGACCGCAGCCCGGCGCCCGCCTCTCTTGATGCGCCGCTCGGGAGGAGAGTTACCGTCCATCGGGGCCAAGCTTAGTCGCGCGCGGCGGGATTGGTATCAACATCCGCCACGACCGCGCCCCGGCGCGCCAGGGCGGCGACCGCGCCGCCGGGGAGCTGGGCCCCGATTCGACCCGGCAGGCGCGCCCGCCCTCGTCCTCGCTGGCGTCGTCCGCAGGGGCGGCGCCAGCGTCGCCCGTGGCCATGGCGCCGGCCGGAAACACCGTCGCACCACAGCGCGATGATGCCATGGTGAGAACCTTACGTTGGATCGATATTGTGCTCATCACCATTCTTCGACCTCGCTGCTCTCCCGGAGCTTCATCGGCGTGCCGTGGGCACACGTGTCCGTCCGGGCGTTGGTCTAGCCCGGGAGGCGCGTCGCGAGACGCTACACGGCGTCACCGAGCACCTTGCGGCGCACAACGGTGCTTTTCCAGTACGGTGGTCCCCGGTTGGGAGAGCGTGCTGGAACATTGGTCGGCGCGCCGAGCGCGGAGAGGAAGCGGACGATGTTCCGGGGCTCGGTGGCACCCAGCACGTTTCGGGGCTCCTGCTGTACCGAGCGCGCGCGGCGACCGAGCGCTCCTCGGGCGCGCGCCCGCGCGGCGGGACGGACCTGCGTCCGCCGTGGGCGCCGGAGGCCGGCTGGACCATACTCCGCTCCGAGAAGCAGGTGGGCATGGACTTCGACGTCGACTTCGCGATCGTGGGCTCCGGTTTCGGGGGCAGCGTCTCCGCGCTGCGCCTCAGCGAGAAAGGCTACAAGGTCACGGTGCTCGAGTGCGGCAAGCGCTGGAGCAAGGAGGATTTCCCCAGGACCAACTGGAATCTACGGAAGTTCCTCTGGGCGCCCAGGGTGCTGTGTCACGGCATCCAACGGCTGACCCTGCTCCGGGACACGCTCATCCTGTCGGGCGCGGGCGTGGGCGGCGGGTCGCTGGTCTACGCCAGCACCCTCCTCGTGCCTCCCCCCGAGGCCTTCTCGGGCCCGGGCTGGCCCGCCGGCACGGACTGGCGCGGCGAGCTGATGCCCTTCTACGAGACCGCGAAGCGCATGCTCGGCGTGACCGCGAACCCGAAGCTCTGGCCGGCCGACCGGCAGCTCCGGCAGATCGCCGACGAGATGGGCCGCGGGGACACGTTTCACGTCACGAACGTGGCCGTGCTCTTCGCGAAGGAAGGCGAGCAGGAGGGGCAGCGCGTGCCCGACCCGTTCTTCGGCGGCGAGGGGCCGGAGCGCGCCACGTGCGTCCACTGCGGCGGCTGCATGGTGGGCTGCCGCTTCGGCGCCAAGAACACGCTCGATCTCAACTACCTTTACCTGGCCGAGAAGAAGGGCTGCACCATCCAGCCCGAGACCATGGTCACCGCCATCGACGCCCTCCCGGGCGGCGGCTACGAGCTCACCCTGGAGCGCTCCACCGCGCTGCTCTACAAGCGGCGCCGCCGGCTCCGGGCGCGGGGGGTGGTGCTCAGCGCCGGCGTGCTGGGCACGGTGAAGCTCCTGCTCAGGGCGAGAGCCGAGGGTCGTTTACCGAACCTCTCCGCGCAGCTCGGCAATTACGTGCGCACCAACAGCGAGGTCATCCTCGGGGTGACCGCGAGGGACGACCGGATCGACTACTCCCGCGGCATCGCGATCACGAGCGGCATCTACCCGGACGCGCGCACGCACATCGAGCCGGTGCGCTACCCGGCGGGCTCCGACGTGATGGGCGCGCTCGGCACGGTGCTCACCGACGACAGGCCGGGATTGCCGCGCTGGCTGCGCTGGCTGGGCCGGCGGCTGCTTCACCCGATGGACCTGATCTTCGGGCTCCTGCCGTTCAAGTTCGCGAGGCGCTCCACGATCCTCCTCGTGATGCAGACGGTGGACAACTACATGCAGCTCGTCTGGAAGCGCGGCGGCATGACCACCCACAGGCCGCCCGGGCAGCCGAAGCCGCCGGCGTACATCCCCATCGCCAACGAGGTGGGCAAGCGGCTCGGTGTGCTGATGAACGGCACCCCGCGCAACGCCATCAACGAGGCCGTGCTCAACGTCCCGACCACCGCGCACATCCTCGGCGGCTGCGCCATCGCCGACAGCCCGGAACGCGGGGTGATCGATCAGCACCATCGGGTGTTCGGCCACGAGAACCTGTACGTGGTCGACGGCTCGATGGTGCCCTCGAACCTGGGCGTGAACCCGTCCCTCACGATCACCGCCATGGCCGAACGGGCGATGAGCAAGGTGCCCCTCAGGAGCGACAACCCCGCCTTCGCGAGCCCGCTGCAGAGGAAGCCACAGGCGGCGCATTAGCGGGATGTGTGCGCCGCCCTCGGCGTGGTACGAGGGCTCGCCCGCGGCGCGGGCGCGCGAGGAGCATGAAATGACGAACTCAGGCGTGAGCGAGCCCGCCGTCGGGGAGCCGCCGAAGCTCTCCTTTGCCCGGACCATCAGGAGCCTTCCGCACTCCTTCTGGATGGGCTGCATCATGGAGATGTGGGAGCGGCTCGCCTACTACGGCGTGCGGGTCGTGATGCCCATCTACATCGCCCAGGCCGATGAGCCCGGCGGGCTGCATTTCAGCCAGCAGGACAAGGGCACCATCTACATGGTCTGGAACCTCCTCCAGTCGCTGCTGCCGATGGTCACGGGCGGCTACGCCGATCGCTACGGCTACAAGCGCACCATCTTCGTCACCGTCTGGCTCAAGATCATCGGCTATCTGCTCATGGCGACGCAGCGGAGCTTCACCGGCTTCCTGCTCGGCGTGGCCGTCCTGGCGACGGGGACGGCGCTCTTCAAGCCAGGGATCCAGGGCACGCTCGCCCAGTCGATGAGTAAATCCAACTCCTCGGTCGGCTGGGGTCTCTTCTACTGGCTCGTGAACGTGGGCGCGGCGATAGGCCCGCCGCTGGCCGGCTATCTCCACGGCAAGGGCTGGCCGTGGGTGTTCTACGGCTGCGCCGCGATCATCTCGCTGAACTTCCTGATGCTGTTCACGTACAAGGAGGTCGACTCCGGCGCGAACAAGACGTCGGACGCGTGGCAGGTCTTCCAGGACACGATCAAGAACATCTGGGACGCGCGGCTCATCACCGTGATCCTGCTGCTCTCGGGCTTCTGGCTGATGATGTACCAGCTCTGGGACCTGATGCCGAACTTCTACACGGACTGGATCAGCAGCACCTCGTTCGTGCAGAACAACCCGTGGCTCCCGACCTCGTGGCTCGACACGACCGACCCGCGCGGCGTCCAGCTCAAGCAGGAGAACGTGCTCAACGTGAACGCGGTGTGCATCGTCCTCTTCCTCGTGCCGTTCTCGTACCTTGTGGCGAGGATGAAGGTGCTCTCGGCGATGTCGCTGGGCATCCTCGTGGCGATCGGCGGAGTCCTCGTCTCCGGGACGACGACGTCGATTTACGCGCTCTTCGTCGGCATCCTCCTCTTCTCCATCGGAGAGATGCTGACCGGCCCGAAGAAGAGCGAGTACTTCGCGCTCATCGCGCCCCCGGGCAAGAAGGCGCTGTACCTCGGGTACGTCCAGATCCCGGCGGCGCTCGGCCCTGCCCTCGGCGCGCAGATCGCGGGGATCCTCTACGGCACCCGGGGCGAGAAGGCGACGCTGGCCCTGCGCTACCTCGCCGAGAAGACCGATCATGGCGGCGGGGAGGCGTGGGACGGCGACGTGTCCTCGCTCCCGGAGGTGGTGGGGGTCTCGCGGCAGGAGGCGTTCAGGGAGCTGCAGGAGGTGCTGAACATCGACGCCGTCGAGGCCACGCGGCTGCTCTGGGAGACGTATCGCCCCTACGAGATCTGGTACACGTTCGCGGCGATAGGGGTGGCGTCTCTGGTGGGGATGCTGATCTTCACGCACCGGTCGAGGCGGTGGAAGGACCTCGACGTCTAGGGCCCCGCCTTCCGCCGCCGGCCGCGGCTTCGCTTTTCCAGGAGTACCGGATCGCAGGGACGACGGCGCTGTCCCCCCGGGGCAGGTCCCGCAGTTGGGGCTTGACGTCACCGGAGCGTTTGGATTTCCTGCTCGCGCAGCAGCCTCAGCCACATCGCGGTGTCCTGCGTCGCTCGAGATCGGGATCGTCAGCCCGAGCAGGATGACCGATAGAACACACGTGGACTGTCGACGATGTCCACGACGAGCGCGCCTCCCGCAGGGGGCGCGCTCGGTAACGAGGGCAGTGATGAACTTGCGAAAGCTAACGTTTCCGGTCGCATCGTCATGGTTTGCGCTCACGGTGATCGCCTGCGCGCCCAGCAACCAGGGCGCCCAGGTTGGCTCTCCTGCTCAGGCGAGCACGGCCGATCAGGCCAGCAGCGCCGCTCCTGCAGGCGCCGCGGCTCCGGCCGGCACGGCCCAGGCGTCGCCCGCGGCGGAGCCTGCGCCCCAGCGCCCGCCGCTCCAGCCTGCTGCCAAGGGAGCGTACTTCACGGGTGAGTACCGCAACCTGTTCGCCGAGCTCGGGCACAAGCCCGCCGAGATCGACGCCAAGGTCGCGAAGGCGTACGCGCAGCTCTTCCACGGCGATCCCAAGGAGCAAGCGGTCATGTTCGCGGCGGGGAAGAACGCGAACGGCCCCAAGGCGTACATCATGGACATCGGCAACAACGACGTCCGCTCCGAGGGGATGTCGTACGGCATGATGATCGCCGTGCAGGTCGATCGGAAAGACGACTTCGACGCCCTGTGGAACTGGGCGAAGTCGCACATGTACCACGCGAGCCCGCGCCACCCCGGCTTCGGCTATTTCTCGTGGCAGATGCGCCCGGACGGCACGGCCATCGACGAGAACCCCGCTCCCGACGCGGAGGAGTACTTCGCCACGGCGCTGTTGTTCGCGTCCCATCGCTGGGGGAACGGCAAGGGGATCTACGACTACCGGAAGGAGGCCATGGGCCTGCTCGACGCGATGAAGAACCGCAAGTCCATCACAGGACAGGTCAACGCGGACAAGCGCAAGACCACCCTGGGCTCGCTCTTCAATCCCGAGCACAAGATGGTGCGGTTCACGCCCGACACGGACAACTTCGCGAAGAACGGCGATCACACCGATCCATCGTATCACCTGCCTGCGTTCTACGAGCTCTGGGCGGCCTGGGGCCCCGAGGCGGATCGCGCGTTCTGGGCCGACGCGGCCAAGGTGAGCCGCGACTTCTTCGTCAAGACGACCCACCCGAAGACGGGCCTCTCCCCGGACTACGCCAACTTCGATGGCACGCCCAAGGCCGCTTCCTGGGACGCGGGGACCGCCAACTTCCGTTACGACGCGTTCCGCACCGCGATGAACTGGTCGGTGGACGCGGCGTGGTGGGCGAAGGATCCGCGGGAGACCGAGCTGAGCGATCGGCTCCTCGCGTTCTTCGAGTCCCAGGGCCCCAAGTACAAGGCCAACTTCACCCTCGAAGGCAAGCCCCTCGTCGAGCACGATTCGCTCGGGCTCGTGGCGATGAACGGCGTCGCGGCCCTGGCTGCTACCCATCCGCGGGCCTGGCGCTTCGTCGAGGACCTGTATCAACGCGAGCCGCCCACAGGCAAGTGGCGCTACTACGACGGCATGCTGTACACGATGTCCCTGCTGCACCTGAGCGGGAAATTCCGCGTCATCATGCCGCCGGCGCAGCCCCCGGCGCCCACGGCCGCAGGCAAGGGCTAGTTCGCCAGGTTCGTGGGTGGTAGTGCACGGGCGCCCGGATCACCTCGGTGATCGCGGGCGCCCGATGCGGATCTTGGCAGCCACGGCGACGCGGTGTCGCAGGTGACGCTGGATGGCCACAGGAGCACTCATGCGGAACAAGTCTCTGGCTGCAGGCGGCAGCCGCGTTCCTCCCCGCCGTCACCGCGCGTTCGGCGCCGCGTGCGTCGCGTCGCACGCCCTTCTCTTGATGCAGGCCGCCTGCGGTGCCTCCATGCCGCAGCCCGCCGACACGGTCCTGCGGAACGGCTTCGTGTACACCGTCGACACCTCGGACTCGGTGCACCAGGCGGTCGCGGTGCGCGCCGGCAGGATCGTCTATGTAGGCCCTGAGAGCGGCGTACAGCCTTACGTGGGCGCTCGGACCGAGGTCATCGATCTGACGGGTCGTATGCTGATGCCCGGGCTCGTCGACGGCCATCTGCACGTGATGTCCGGCGGGACGCAACGCCTGATGTGCAGCCTCGACTACAAGACGCTCACCATCGCGCAGATCCAGGAGAAGATCCAGGCCTGCCTCGACGGCGAGCCGGCCAAGGGTCCCGATCAGTGGCTCGAGGTGACGAGCTGGGATCGGCAGGGCACGGTCTCTGTGGACGCCGACCCGACCCGGGTCGCGCTCGACGCGCTGAGGACCCAGCGGCCGATCCTCGTGCACTCCACCGATCATCACAGCGTCCTGACCAACTCGCGCGGCCTGGCGCTGGCAGGCATCACCGCTGAAACGCCCGATCCGGCCGGCGGCAAGATCGATCGCGCCCCTGGCGGCCAGCCGACGGGCATCTTCGAGGATGCCGGCATCGGGCTGATCTCGGCCGCCATGCCGGCGCGGACGCACGAGGACGACGTGCGCAGCGCGAAGGCGGCGCTCGACGCGATCCGCCGCCAGGGCGTCACCACCTTCATGGACGCGTCCTCGGACGAGCGCGCGCTGAAGGCGTTCACGGCCGTGCAGCGCAGCGGCGAGCTCACGGCGAGGGCGCTGTTCGCCATGATGATGGATCCTGACGCGGTGGCGAAGGGTCCGGAAAAAGCGATCGCCGCGACAAGGGCGCTGGCGGCCCCCTATGATCAGGCCGCCGTGGAGCCGACCCCTGGCATCGGCGCGCGTCACGTCAAGATCATGCTGGACGGTGTGCTGCAGGCGCCGGCCCAGACCGCGGCGATGCTCGCGCCGTACAACATCAACGTGGGCACGGAAGGCGCCCCGAAATGGGTCCCGGGCACGCACAGCGGCGACGTTTACTTTCCGCCGGACACGCTGAAATCACTCGTCCTCGCGGCGGTCGAGGCCGGCTTCGATCCCCACGTCCACGCGATCGGCGATCGTGCGGTGCGGCAGGCGCTCGACGCCTACGAGCACGTACGTACCCGGCTCCCGGGCAAGGACATCCGTCCGGCGATCGCGCATTGCGAGACGGTCGATCCGGCGGATTTCGGCCGCTTCAAGGCGCTCGGCGTGATCCCGGTCATGTCGTTCCAGTGGGCGCAGGAGGCGCCTTATTCCGTCAATGCGATGAAGGATCAGCTCGGGCCGGAGCGCTACGCCCGCCTGGAGCCCGAGGGCAGCCTTCACAACGCCGGCGCGAGGATAGCCTACGGCAGCGACTGGCCTGTCGATCCGTTCGCCGAGTTCCTGGCGCTGAAGATCGGCGTCACCCGCAGGGGGGACCCCACGCACCCGGCCAGCTTCGGTCCGGCCTATGCCGGCCGGCTCAACGACGACCCCCTCCTGCCGCGCAACGTCGCGCTGCGCGCGATCACCATGAGCTCGGCCTACCAGCTGCGGCTGGAGAAGGTCGTCGGCTCGATCGAGGTCGGCAAGCTCGCGGACATGATCGTCCTGGACCAGAACTTCCTTCAGATTCCCGAGGAGGATCTCGGGAAGATCCAGGTGCTGATGACCATGGTCGGGGGAAAGATCGTCCACACCGCCGATTCATGGCGACCGAAGGGCTAGCGACCGTGTCGCCCGAGGACGGTCCACGGGCGGCGGCGCGCCATCACCGCGCCGTCGGGTCGTTGACGCGTCCCGCGAAGAGGATGGCCCCCGTGGGCTTGTCGCTGATGAAGAAGAAGAACGGGCGGTCCAGGACGATCGCCACAGACTCGATCGCGCCGCCGCCGCCTGCCGAGCCCGAGGTGCTGAGGATGACCGCCGTCGCCGCCGCCGCCTTCGTGCCCTCCTCGTCCACGTCGATGACCGCCTCGTGAACGACCTCGTCGATCTGGAGGCTGGCGCTCTCGGGATCGGCGATGCCCGAGAAGTCGGCTTCTTCTGTGAAGGCGACCTCCATGCCGAGATCCGCGAGCGCGTCCTTGAGCAAGGCGGGCGAGCGGAACGAGAACTTCGGCATGGTGATGTCGACCGAACGGTACTCCATCGCGTCGAAGATCGCCTGGAGCGCCGCGCCGTCGAGCGATTCCTCGAAGGCGTCCGCCGTCCCCGCGGCGGGCAGCACGAGCTGCATCGCGACGGGGACATCGGCGTAGTGGATCTCCACCGCTTCCCAGCCGTCGCCGGATCCGTGGAGCGTGTCGTGCCTGCCGTACATCATCGGGACGGAGACGCTCGCGCCGTCGCCGCGCTTGAACATCCCGGGCGTCGTCGCGGACTCGCGGAACGGCGTGTGCCATGCGGCGTCGAAGGAGATCGCGTTCACGAGCACGACCTTCGTCCCCGGCTTCACGACGCCTTCGAGCAGGTTCGGGATCATCCCCTCCGTCCGGTCGTTCACCCAGGCGTTGATGAGGTCCTCCGAGGCCGCCGTCTGCTCCGCGAAGTCCGCGAGCCGCACGCGCGCCCCGTAGCTCTCGCCGAGCACCTTCAAGAACGGCGGCTCGATCGGGAGGCCGACCTGCGCCCAGACCGCGTTGGCCGTGTGGAGCCGGAAGCCGGCGCCCTCTCGGCCGGAGCCCACCTCGGCGTGCTTCTGGAGCTCGAGGTCCACGTGGTTGAACGCCGCGTGCAGCCGCGCCTGGGGCAGCTCGAAGCGCATCGCCCTGGCCATGGCCTCCTCGGTCGTGCCCCGCGCGCCCGCATAGGTCATCGCGAGCGCGGCCGAGACGCTGTAGGGCGAATAGACGACGTTCGCCGTGGCGCTGCGGAGCGCGCGCCCGAGGTCGAGCGCGAAGCTCGCGTTGTTTCGCGAGAGCGACTTCCTGTCCTCCTCCGGGACCTCCGGGGCCTCGATGCGCGTCGCGTCCGAAGCCAGCACGCAGCCGGGCTTCGGCTCGAAGCAGTCGGGCGCCGGGGCCGAGCCGCCCCCGCCGCCTGTCGCTCCCGCGCCCGCCGGGGTCGAGCCACCGCCGCCGCCTGTCGCTCCCGCGCCCGGATCCGGGCCGCAGCCCACCAGGATCGACAGGGGAAGAGCCAGCAAGCCGAGCGTTGTTCTCATGAGACCGCGCCTCATGCAGGCTGCGCGCCAGGCATTTTCACTTGTAAAACCAGTTACTTGCGACGCATGCGCCACATTGTGCGCGGTGGCCCAGCACGAGGTGCGCCAGGTTGGGTCATCTCCGCTGGTGGCCGTCGCCGAGCTCTTCAAGCACCTCCGCGAGGCTCGACGCGACGTCGGCGAGCGCCGCGTTCACGCGGTCCGCGTGCGTCCTGAAGCTCAGGATGCACATCCGCAGCAGGAACCGCCCCCCGGCAACGACCCCGGTGAGCAGCACCCGCTGCTTCGCGTTCACCCGCGCGAGGAGGCGCCGGTTGAGCGCGTCGAGCGCCGGCCCGTCGTCGACGCCGAGCGGGCGCGCCCTGAAGGCGAGGAGCGACAGCTCGGGCTCCGCCACGACCTCGATATGCGCCGTCTGCCGGAGCGCATCGGCCGCGGCGCGCGCGAGCGTGAGCTTCTCGTCGAGCTCGGCCCGGAAGACGGACGCCCCGTGCATCTTCAGCGGGAGCCACACCCGCAGCCCGCGCGCGTCGCGCGACAGCTCGGGGCTCATCGCGCAGAAATCGACGAGATCGTCCTCTGCCTGCATCGGCGGCATGTACGACGCGGAGAGCGCGTGCGCGCGCCGGAGCGCCTCGCGATCGCGCACGGCGAGGCAGCCCGTCCCGTACGGCAAGAAGAGGCTCTTGTGCGGGTCCAGCGTCACCGAGTCGGCGCGCTCGATCCCCCGCATCGCCGCGCGCCCCCTCTCGGTGAGCGCGAAGAAGCCGCCGTAGGCCGCGTCGACGTGCAGCCAGAGGCGCTCGGCCTCGGCGAGGCCGGCGAGGGCGGGCAGATCGTCGACAGCGCCGGTGCTCGTCGTGCCCGCGGAGGCGACGAGCAGGAAGGGCGAGAGGCCGCGCGCCCGGTCGCGCGCCACCGCCTCCGCCGCCGCGTCGGGCCGCATGCGAAAGCGCCCGTCCACGGGGATCTCGCGCACCGCTTCCGGCGGGAAGCCGGCGAGGAGCGCGGCCTTCTTCACCGAGTGGTGCGCTTCCTCCGAGGCATAGAGCGTCCCTCGCAGGAAGTCCGGCGGCAGGCGCTCGCGGCGCGCGGTGATCACCGCGACGAGGTTCGCGAGCGAGCCGCCCGTCGTGAGGATCCCCCCCGAGCCCTCGGGCAGGCCGAGCATGGCGCAGAACCAGGCGATCACGTTCGCCTCGATCTGCACGAGCAGGGGGGCGGCCTGGAAGACGCCCACATACCTGTTCACCGCGTCGCCGATCAGATCGGCCACCGCCGCGTGGAAGAGCCCGCCGCCCGGGATATACCCCATGTACCCGGGAGATGCGGTGTTCAGGCTCATCGGAATGACCTTGCCGAAGAGCCTGCGGAGGAGCTTCTCGTAAGGCACGCCGCGCTCCGGCAGCGGCTCGCGGAGCGAGCGCGCGAGCCGCTTTCCTCCCCGCGTCGCGTGCATCGGCTGCTCCGGCAGGCTCTCGATGTGCGGCACGATGCGGTCCATCGCGAGCTCGACCATCTCGCGCATGACGTCGCCCGGCAGCTCGAGCGGGTGCGGGCCTGACGGCGGGAGTTTCTGGCGGGCCAAGGCGCGCCATCCTACGTCATCGCGCGCTCCGGGTCGCGCGGCGCCCGGGCGAGGGCGCCCAGCGAAGCGCGCCGCCTGCTCTGGCGCGGGCGCCGGCTCGCGATCCACGCCCGCGCTCGTCCTCAGCGAGCTCGCCGGAGCGTCACGCGCGCCCGTACCATCGCTCTCCGTGCCTCGCCACGGCGCGCGCCTCGCGCTCGGCGTCCTGCGCCTTGATGGCCTCGCGCTTGTCGTGGGTCTTCTTCCCCCTGGCCAGCGCGATCTCGACCTTGACCAGACCGCTCTTGAAGTAGAGCCGGGTCGCGACGGCGGTCATCCCCTCGCGGGCGATCGAGAGGTCGATTCGCTCGATCTCGCGCCTGTGGAGGAGGAGCTTGCGCGCGCCCTTCGGCACGTGGCCGAAGGCGCCCGCCATCGCGGCGATGCTCACGCCGTGCAAGAACGCCTCGCCCCGGGAGATCGTACAGAACGAGTCGGTCAAGTCGGCCTTGCCGGCGCGGAGCATCTTCACCTCGCTCCCCTTGAGGACAATCCCCGCCTCGAACCGGTCGCCGAGGTCGAGATCGAAGCTCGCGCGCTTGTTGCGCGCGATGAGCGCCTCGCCCGGCCTGGTCTTCTCCTTCGGCACGAGGCGACCTTACCACGGCGCGCCCGTGCCCCCGCTCACACGCTTCGGGCCGGCGAGCTCCCCTCCACCAGCGAGCGCAGCGCCCCTCGGGATCCCGCCCGCGCTGCCGGCGCCGCCCGACAGACCAGGCCGGGCGCTTCGAGCCCGACGCCCGGGCGCGCTCCTCCCAGCAAGGGTCCCGGCAGCGCCTCGCGGGCGGCCACGATGCCTCCGCCCGTTCGGCCGCTTCGCGGCGGACTGCCTCGGCAGCTATTTGCAGGCCCACCGCAACCGGGGTGATCTCGCGACCTCGTTCTCAACCTGAACGGGTCGAGCCAGAGGGCTCCGGCGACCGGAACACCCCTCCGGGGGGGAGTGGCCACAGATAACGGGTGCGAGTAGTGATCACAAAGCCAACATCCGGGAATAAGCCCGGATAGGCAAGGAGGAGACGTGCGTACAACTTCACTTCAAAACTTCGCTCTCATCTTAGGCTTCGTTGCCTTGGGCTGCTCGGCGGCGGACGATTCTCCCTCGGACGCCGGCTCGGGGGGCGGCCCCGCTGGCTCGGGCGGCGTGACGACGAGCGGCGCGACGACGGGCAGCGGCCCCGGCGGCACGGGTGGCGCGAGCGGGTCGACGAGCGCGACAACGACGACGGGCGGACCGGCGACGACGGGGGCCGGGGGCGCGGACGCAACGTCGAGCTCGAGCACTACCTCGAGCTCGAGCACCACGGCGAGCTCGAGCGCCAGCACCACAACGAGCTCGAGCACCACAACGAGCTCGAGCGCGACCGGCGGCACCCCCACCGCGTGCAACGAGCCCGACATGGAGGTCTGCAGCGATCAGATCGGCACGCATTGCGGGCTCACCTTCGAGTACTGGAAGGACCGCGGGAACGGGTGCCTGACCAACACGGCTGACGGCTTCAGCGTGGAGTGGAACAACATCAACAACCTGCTGGGCCGCAAAGGCGTGAGGCCGGGCGGAAAGGACGTCATCGTCACCTACGAGGCCGATTACAGGCCCAACGGCAACTCGTACCTCGGCGTCTACGGGTGGACCAAGAGCCCGCTCATCGAGTACTATATCATCGATAGCTGGGGTACCTGGCGTCCGCCGGGCGGAGAAGGGTTCGTGGGGACCGTCACCAGCGACGGCGGCACCTACGACATCTACAAGACCCAGCGCGTCAACCAGCCGTCCATCGAGGGCACCGCGACCTTCTACCAGTTCTGGAGCGTCCGCCAGCAGAAGCGCACGAGCGGGACCATCACCGTCGCCAACCACTTCGACGCGTGGGGGCGCCAGGGGCTGACCCTGGGGAGCTTCTATGAGGTCTCGCTCGTGGTGGAGGGGTACCAGAGCAGCGGCAGCGCCGATGTGAAGGTCTCGATGCAGTGATCGCTCGGCCTTGAGCATCGCTCCTTGAGCATCGTTTCGTGCAGCAACCAGGAGACGTGAGCATTCACGGGCTGGGAGGGGCTCTGATCGCCGGCGCCCAGGACACATGAGCGGCGCCTTCCCGGAATGTCAGGTGGCGGGTCACGGCGCCAGCCGGCGCGCGGCGAGCAGCCGCGCGACCGGCGGCGCCGGCGCCCCGCGGGTTGTGGAGTGAGCGCTTTCCTTTCCCCTCGGCTCATCGCAGTCGGCAGCGTTCTTTTCGCGACGAAAGA
Source organism: Sorangium sp. So ce1335 (assembly GCF_051521615.1). Classification (NCBI taxonomy): domain Bacteria; kingdom Pseudomonadati; phylum Myxococcota; order Polyangiales; family Polyangiaceae; genus Sorangium; species Sorangium sp. So ce1335. Next base: position 12,198,937 of record NZ_CP150363.1, on the reverse strand, counting down.
TTGACCCGCTTATCTGCTCGGAAGCCACGTTGCCGTGCAGTGCGACCAGCCGCTGGCTGACGCCCCGTCCGGGGCTCGCCCCGCGGCTGCGTGGGAGCACGCACCCGGCGTCCAGCGGTTACCAGGAGCACCATGCGAAACAACGATCAGGCAAGCCTGTCCACCGTGTCATTCGGCAAGATATCGCAGCGAACGTTCGGCCTCCTCTCGTGCGTCACGGCCTTGCTGCTGGGAGCATGCAGCAGCGAAGATCCCGACGCTGGGGGCACCGGCGGGGCCGGGGGCGTGGGCTCCCAGGAGCCTGGGCCGAGCGTCAGCGGGACCGGCGGCGGCGGGGCGTCCACTTCCATCTCCACCTCCGGCTCCGGCTCCACCGGGCCCACGGCCTCCTCGTCGACCGGAGATGCCTCCGGCACCGGCGGATCGAGCGGGACGGGCAGCGCCCACACGAAGGATCATTGCCTCGAAGGCTTCGATCCCCACCCCACCGACGCGATGATGAAGGACGGTCCGGAGGAGTTCGTCAAGAACGGCCAGGTCGATCTCACGGTTCAGCCGGAGGTCATCGCCTGGATGCAGGAGAACGAGTGGCAGGCCGCCCATTTCGAGTGGCACAGCATCCGGCGCTGCAATGGCGGTGGCCTCGGCGGCATGAGCAGGGTCAATATCTGCAGATCGTCGGTCCCGGTCCCGGCGGACCAGGAGTGCAAGACGACGGGCGATGGCTTCCAGTTCCTCGCCATGCACCGGCACATGATCGAGTCGCTGAAGCAGCTCTGGCCGAACCACACGGAGCAGTTCGAGGGGTTCAAGAAGTTCCCGACGACGGCGGAGGAGCTGCCCCAGCAGTGGAGGGCCGACTTCAGGCCCTGGAGCGCCACGACGATCGCCAACGCGAAGATCGCCGACGAGATCGACAAGCCGGAGAACCTGAGCCGTTTCCCCGACGAGGGCGCGCTCGGCATGTGGCTCCAGTGCTTCGCCGGCCAGGCCATCCCCGGTTCGAGCTTGACGGCCAGCGGCCTGCACGGGGAGCTCCACTTCAAGTGGGTGCGCAGCAACAACACCGACCACGGCCTCGGCAACCAGTTCACGAACATCGACAACTACATGTTCTGGAAGCTGCACGGCTGGATCGACAACGTCTGGGAGAAGTACCGCGTCGCCAAGGGCATGTCGCCGGACGACCCGGCGCTGAGGGACGCGGTCGCGGCCCAGTGCTACGAGATGGATGCGATCGCCCGGGTCATCAATCCTTCGTTGGACCCGGATCCGGTGGATCCCCTGCCCACGGAGTCCGGCGTGTTCCACACCTCGGTCCGTCCGATCCTCGAGAGCTCGATCAACAAGTGCAGCGGCTGCCACGCCGCGCCGTCGACGGGTCCGCAGGCAGGTCTGTCGCTCGGCGGCGACATCAGCTCGGCGGACATCGTCGCGGGCCTCGTCAACAAGCCGTCGAGGGGCGGTGGGCAGTTCAAGCTCGTGGAGCCGGGCAGGCCGGACCAGAGCTGGCTCTACCTCAAGGCCTCAGGCACGGCTGGCAACGCGGGGTGTAGGCCTTCCGCCACGGCGACCTGCAACCCGAGCGTCATGCCGCAGACCGCGGACAACAAGCCGACCCTGACGAGCGCCGAGCTCGCGACCCTCCGCCAGTGGATCCAGGACGGCGCGCCCGCGCCGACGCGGCAGTAGGCCCGCCCCGGACCGCCTCCTCCACGGGCCGCTCGTCCTGCGCACGGGCGGCCCGTGGGTGGCAGCGCGCGCGGCGCGCGAAACGGGCGCCCGCGACTCTCACCGAAAACAGGTCGCAGAAGATCGAACCGCCAGGGCGCCAAGAACGCCAGACGGTCGAGATCCCCTGGCGTCCTTGGCGCCCTGGCGGTTCCCAGAGGCCCGCACGCTTGGCGAAAGTACCGCACTACCCAGGCGCGTGCGGCGCGCGCGGCGCGTTCGGCGCGTGGGGGGTGAACCTGGTCTGGAGGGGGTTTGCGGGGCCGCGTGCCGACCGCGACGCGGATCCGAAGAGAGCTCGCCCGGGCCGCGCCCGCGCGGCAGACGTCGCTGCCGCGCGAGCGGACCAGGGTCGTTCATGGGATCGAGCGGCTGGCCGCCCGCAGGCGCACCTGGCGCGGCCGCCGCTCGTCGGGGCCTCATCGCGTCGCGCGACGCTCACCGCGGCGCGCGACGCTCAGGGCCCGGCGCTCAGCGCATCTGCACCTTCACATCAGCAGACCCGCTGCTCTGGTACCCCTCCACGACCATCGAGACTTCGTACAGGTTCCCCAGGTTCATCCCCAGGCGCTGCCACGCGTTGAAGTGGTTGGCCACGGTGATGGTTCCGCTCGTGCGCTTGTCCTTGCGGACGCTCCAGAACTGGTAGAACGTCTTCGTGCCTTCGATGGAGGGCTGGTTGACGCGCTGGGTCCGGTAGATGTCATAGGTACCGCCGTCGCTGGTGACGGTGCCCATGAACCCTTCGCCGCCCGGCGGACGCCAGCTGCCCCAGCTATCGATGATGTAGTACTCGATGAGCGGGCCCGTCGTCCACCCGTAGACGCCCAGGTAGGAATTGCCGTTGGGCCGGTAGTTGGCCTCGTAGGTGACGATCTGGTTCTTCGAGCCAGGCCTGATGCCCTTACGGCCCAGCAGGTTGTTGATGTTGCTCCACTCCACGCTGAAGCCGTTGGCGGTGTTCGTCTGGCACCCGCTCCCGTTGTCCTTCCAGTACTCGAAGGTCATGCCGCAGTGGGTGCCCGTTTGATTGGCGCAGACCCTCTGATCGGGTGAGTTGCACGAGCTGCCGCCGCCGCCGGAGCCGCCCGCGCCGCCGCTACCACCGGCGCCGCCCGCGCCGCCCGCGCCGCCGGCGCCGCCGCCGCCGCCGAAGCCGCCCGTCCCCGCGCTGCTGCTCGACGACGCGCTCGTGCTGCTGCTCGACGTCGTGCTGCTGCTCGACGAGGAGGAGGCGCCCGTGACGACGTTGCCGCCGTTGCCGGTGACCGACGCGACCGTGGGCCGCCCGGAGCCTGACGCGCAGAACCCCCACGTCGTCGACTGGCCCGCATCCAGCGCGCCGTTGAAATTTACGTTCGTGGCGGTGAACTGCCCGTTCCCCTCCGTGACGTTCACGTTCCACGCCTGGGGCCTCGTCGAGCCGTTGAGCCCGACGACGACGCTCCAGCCGCTCGTCTTCGAGCGGTTCTCGTTCTTGACGGTCACGTCCGCGCAGTAGCCCTGCCCCCAGTCGTTCGTGACCTTGACATCCGCCGACATGGATCCGTCCGCGCTCTTCACGGCGGAGTCCAGCACGTCGAAGTCCTCGCCCTCGATCGGCTCGACGCTGCACGCGAGCAGACCACACACGATCGAAGCGGAGAAGCAGCCAAGTAAGCCAGCGATGCGCATTTAAGTTTTCTCCATGATCGGACCGGTCGAGCCGCGGGTTTGCTTGCGATGGATCTGTGAACCATCGAGGCGCCAGCGAGCGCTCCGATCCATTGGTTAAAGTTCCAGTTTCCCGGCCAGCCTGCTCGTGATCCCGGTGACCACGGATGCACCCGCCGGCCTGCGCCGACCACATGCCTGGCAATCACGATGTTTGTCGGATAGACACCCACACACGAACACCCCCTATGATGGGGCCGGGCATCAACGCAGAAAAAGCAAGAACATCTCGGACGCGCAGCAACAAGAAGCAAGTCGACCCGGCAGTAGCCCCACCCGGAGTCGACCCTTGTGCGATCCTGCAACCAACTGCGGCGCCCGGTCGAGTACGGTCCGGACCGCCAAGGGGATTTGGATATTGAACCAGAGATGAGGAGTAAGTCAAGACTCTTTTCTTTGTCGCGGCCGTTTGGTTCTGCGGTGTCTTGAAAGCGCTTGCCCAATACAGTCACGTTGCGCGCATGGGCTCGCCCATAGAACCCAGAGTCGTTCACTCTCCTGGAAAAGCGACGATGTGTCGATAATCGACCCATGCCGCCTGCAGGTCCTCTCTTGAAGTGCTCCAGCCCACGAGCGCTTGTCCTCCTTCGAATCGGCGTCGCCTACGCGGCGCGGGCGGCCTTCCGTGCGCCGCCCGGCCTGCGGCGCCGGGTCATCCGGTGTTGCGGTGAAACTCCACGAGGAACCGCGCCGGACCGTCGGGGTCGCTCCGATGCAGCACCTCTGGCGCGAGGACCGATGGGCGCTCCAGGTCGAGGAGCGATCTCTCGATCGCCGAGCCCGTCCGTGGGGTGGTGGAGCCGCCCGGAGACAGTGTGGGTCACGACCTACACGCCGGGTTCTCTCTCCATCTGCCAGGTGGACGTGCGACAACCCGCGGAAGGATGTCGATGCGAAACAGGTACTCCGAAGGCGGCAGTTATGTGACGGGCCAGGCCAGCGGGCCCGACAGCGGTTGGATCGTGATGGCGATGGACGACATCGCCGCCAAGGGCATCGCCCACTCCGGCCTGTTCAGCTGGCGGCGGCCGACGCTGACGCCGGTGAAGATGAAGATGTTCCGGACCGCCTTCGCGGCGTGGCTGCCCGACAGCGAGGAGGCGGTCTTCGTCGGCGAGGACGGCCAGTGCGCCGTGGTGGGGCCGGGCGGGCAGATCGCCGACGAGCTCGTGACCGCGAGCCCGCGCGCGCCGCAGAACACGGGCCCGCTGCGCAGCGGCGCGCGGATCGGGGATCAGGTCGTCGTCGTCGGCATGCAGCGACAGGTGTACCGGCGCGAGCGTGCCGGCGTCTGGGTGGACCTGATGCGAGGTCTGCCCGACGCGGAGCCCGGCAAGGTGGCCGGCTTCGAGGCCGTCGCGGCGGTGCAGCCGTCGGAGCTCTACGCCGCCGGGTGGGACGGCGAGCTGTTCTGCTTCGACGGCCAGGCGTGGCGCAAGCTCGACAGCCCGACCGACCGCATCATCACCGGGCTCGGGGTCGACGCCGATGGCGCCGTGTGGGGCTGCGGACGCAACGGCCTGGTGCTGAGAGGCCGGGGGGACGATTGGCGGCTGGTCCCCGAGGCGGCCTGTCCCGACGACCTGTGGTCCATCGCGCCGTTCCAGGGGCGCGTCTTCGCCGCGAGCCTGCGCCGGCTCTATTGCATCGAGGGCGGGAAGGTCGAGCCGCTCGACCTCGAGACGCTCGGGGCCAGCTCGTTCGGCGTGCTGAGCGCTCTCGGCGACACGCTGTGGTCCGTCGGCGCCAAGGACGTGTTGAGCTTCGACGGGCAGCGGTGGAGCCGGGTGGCGTGAGCGCTGCAGCGTCCACGCCGCAGGGGGTCATTCAAAGCACGTACCGGACCCAGCACTCCTTCAGCCCTCGCAGCAGCAGGGAGAGGTTCCATTCGGGCTCCCTGCCGCCGACCCGCTCGAAGCGCCCCGGGAGGGACGCCAGCACCTCGATCCCGATCTTCGCCTCGGCGCGCGCGAGGGCCGCGCCGAGGCAGAAGTGGACGCCGTGGCCGAACGACAGCCCCACCTGCCGCTCGCGGTCGATATCGAACCGATCCGGGTCCGGGAAGACCTGCTCGTCGCGGTTCGCCGAGCCGATGAGCGCCGCGACGAACGCGCCCGCCGGCACCGTGACGCCCCGGATCTCCACGTCGGTCTTCGCCTGCCGCAAAGCGATCTGGCCGGGCGGCTCGAACCGCAGCACCTCCTCGAGGAAGGCCGGGATCAGCGCCGGGTCCGCGCGGATCCGCGCGTACACCTCGGGGTGATCCATGAGGAGCACCAGCGCGGCGTTGAGCAGGTGGGTCGTCGTCTCGAACCCGGCGGCCAGCAGCACGAAGAGGAAGCTCACGAGCTCGGGCTCGGTGAGCGCGGCGCCGTCGATCCGGGCCGCCAGGAGGTCGCTCACGAGATCGTCCCGCGGCGCTGCGCGGCGCGCCGCGATGACCTCCAGGAGGTACCGCTCGAGCTCGACGATGGTGGCGCGGATGCCCGGCCTCATCTCCGGCGTGGCCGCGGCGGTGGCGACGAAGTCCGCGGTCCAGCGCTGGAAATTGGCGCGCAGCGCCGGGTCGAGGCCGAGGAGATCGGCGATGGCCGCCGCCGGGATGGGCATCGCGAGCTCGGCGTAGAAGTCGAGCTCGCGCCCGGGGGTCAGCCGCTCGACGAACTCCCGGGTCACCGCGCGCAGCACGGGCTCGATCCGCGGGACCACGCGCGCGCCGAACGCGCGGCTCACGATGGCCCGGGTCTTCGTGTGAGCCGGCGGGTCCATGAGCAGCAGCGAGTCCGCCATGGGATTGCGATCGAGCCAGGGCGGGAGCACCCCCACCCGGCCGCCCTGCGCGGAGAACACGTCGGTGTTCTTGAGGGCGAAGACGACGTCATCGTAGCGGCTGAGCGCCCAGAGGCCTCCCGGGTCGACCTGGCACACCGGATCGGAGCGGCGCAGCTCCGCATAATACGGATACGGGTTCGCGCGCAGCTCCGGAGAGAGCAGATTCAATCGATGGCTCATGTGTCCTCTCTGGTGTCGGACAATCGGATGAAGCCCCTCATGGTACGCGCGTCCCGGAGCACGTCGCCAGCCTGGGCTTTACATTCCCGGACAGGATCGTGCCTCGGCCCATCCGGACAGCACGCGGCGGACGCGCTCGAGATAACCGCTCTCGCGCACGATCTCCTGGTAATCCGGCACGGCGCCGACCCACTGCCGCATGCGCACGTTCGGCGTGTCGGTGAGGTACATCGTGGGGAGCCCCAGGAGCGCGGGGCCATCCATGCCCGCGGTCGTGACGCCGAGCTGGCCGACGACGCCGTGGGCTCGCCTCAGGTGCTCGAAGAACTGGAGCTGCGCCCGACGCATGTCGAGCTGCCGGAAGGCGGGGTCCTTCCAGAAGAGGGTCATGTCCACCGCGCCCTCGGGGACCTGTCCGCCGCGAAGCGCGTCGCCGGTCAACACGGGCACGAGCCCCGTGCCTCGTACGAGGTCCGTCAGCTCGAGGAGCTCGGCGTGCGTCGTGTTGCGGTGCGGGTGGTGGAGCCCCTCGCGGATCCAGAGCAGCACCTTCTTCCGGCACGACGCTCCCGCCGGCGCCTCCGCGAGCCTGCGATCGACCCAGCCGGTCACCGATCCCGGGATCGGCGCGTCCCCGAGGAACGCCGCGCGGAGCCGCCGCTGGGCGGAGGACGGCCCGGCCTTGAAGGCGCGCGCGACGATCTCCGTCGTCTGCTTCATCGCGCGCGGGCGCGAGCGGTACGCCTGAAGGTGGTCGCCAAGGCCCGCGTCGCGCAGAAACGCCTCGGCGTGCGGTGTTCCGGCCTTGCCTGGCTCGACCTGAATGGCCGCGCCAGCGAGGACGGCGGCCGCGGCGACGTGCCATCCCTCGCCGAACGAGAAGCCGCTCTCGGTGTGGAACGTGTACGCGTGGTTCCGCTCCTCGATGATCCTGCGCGCGGCCCTGGCGGCGACCTCGGCCTTGTGGGCTGCCGCGCGCGCCGCGCGTGCGACCTTCGACCGGGGCGCGCCGGCCTCGAGCTCCGCGGCGCTGATCTCGGCAGCGCGGGCCGAGGCCTCGGCGCCGGCCACGATCGCCTCCGCGCGCCGCCAACCGTCGTCGCAGGCCTCCCGCGTCGGCGCGCGCTGGGCGCTCAACGAGAGCTGGACCGCCCCGTGAAGGGCGTCCTCCGCTCGGGCCGCGTGGGCTCTCGCCAGCGTCGACCGGGCGCCCATGCTCGTCGCCAGGGCTCGTTCTCCTCCAGCGGCGAGCTCCTGTTCCTGGAGGGCGGCGCGCTCCTCGTCGGCGGCGGCCAGCGCGCGATCCGCCCGCTCGATCGCGCGCTCGAGCAGACGTCGGTAGCGATCGCGCTGCCCCGGCGTGTGCAGCGTTGTCGCCAGGGCGAGCGCGGCGTCGAGGCTGTCCGCGGCGTCGCGCTCGAGGTCCTGCGCGGCGAGCACCTCGGCGACAGCCATGCACACCGGCTCGGGGCCCTCGGTCATCATGAGCTGCTCTATAGCGTCGCTTCTCCAGGGGGGTGCCGGATCACATCAGGGCCCAGGCCGCGCGACGGAGGGCCGCCGTCCGGCCCCCCTGCGCCGCCAGCCGCCGCCCCCCTGCGCCGCCAGCCGTCCACCCCGCTGCGCCGCCAGCCGCCGCCCCGCCTGCGCCGCCAGCCGCCGCCCACCGGTGGGCCAGGCCACATCGCCGTCAAGATCCCGCGGGGTCAGGAACTTTTCGCGGGCGTCGCCGTGTCCTTTGATTGTCCGGGGAACGAGGCAGCGTGAAGCCCCCGTCCTCCCGGCCCAGGCCATGCGCACGTTTCCCCACACCTCGTTCCTCGACCGGCTGCTCGCCGAGCTCCCGTGCCTCCTGCGGGCGGCGCGTCGCCTGACGCGCTCGGAGCAGGACGCCGAGGACCTGGCGCAGGCGACCGTCGTGCGCGCGATCGAGCGGCACGCCGACCTGCGCGACGAGGATCGCATGCGCGCGTGGCTGCTCCGCATCGAGCGATCGGTGCTGCTCAACACGGCGCGCGGCGCGCGGCAGCGCCTCGAGGTGATCGAGGGCGGGCGCGGCGCCGAGTCGGTGCCGGAGCCGCAGGGAAATCTGGAGGCGGAGCTGCTCGAACGAGGCTTCGCCGACGAGGTCGAGCGCGCGCTCGCGCGCTTGCTCCCGGAGTGGCGTGAGGCGCTGCTCCTGCGCGAGGTCGAGGACCTTTCCTACGAGGAGATCGCCGATCTCCAGGGGTGCCCCGTGGGCACGGTGCGATCACGGCTCTCGCGGGCGCGGCTCGCGCTCGTCGAGGGCCTCTCCGAACGGCACGAGGAGACGTCATGGCAGGGTGCAACCGCGAGTGGTTCGAGAACATTTCGGCGTGGCACGACGACGAGGTGACGCCCGAGGACGCGGCGCGGATCGAGGCGCACGTCGCCGTCTGCGCGCCCTGCCGGCGCGCCGTGGAGCTCGTCGGCGGCGTGCGGCGCGCGCTCGTCGCGAGGGCGGACGGGGAGGTCCCGAGGCGGCTGCGCGACCGGGCGGAGGCCGCCGCGCGGAGCGCGCGCGCCGGGCGGGACGCGCGCGCGCGGCGCCGCGGCCCCTGGGCGATCACGGCCGCCCTCGCCGCGGCCGCGGCGGCCGCCGCGCTGCTCGTCGGCAGCCCGGGACGGGGCGTGGGCGCGGCGATGGCGGACGAGCTCGTCAGCCACCACGTGCGCGGCTTCGCGCGCGAGCGCCCGTGCGACTTCGAGTCCTCCGATCCGGACGCCGTCGCCGGCTGGCTCGAGGGGAAGCTCGGCTACGCCGTGACCGTCCCGGAGGTGTCCGGCGCCCGGCTGCTCGGGGCGCGGCTCTGCAAGATCGGCGACACGCGCACGGCGGCGCTCATGTACGCGAGCGGGGACAAGCCGCTCACGGTGTTCGTACCGCCGCCCGGCTCCGACGCGGCGACGGCGGCGCGCGCGCTCGCGGGGCGCGGCGTGGGGTGCACCGAGGGGCCGCTCGGCAACGCGATCTGCGCGAGGAGCGTGGAACAGCCGGTGCTCGCGGTCGCCGAGCTGGACGTCGCGGCGCTCGCGCCGGCGCTCGGCAGGCCCTGATCCAGCCCAGGGCGAGGACCCTTCACGAGGACCCATGACGACCGGTTCATTGCTGACGCTCTTCGGCGCGGGGCTGCTGACGTTCGCGTCGCCCTGCGTGCTCCCGATGCTCCCCGTCTACCTGTCGGCCCTCGGCGGCGCCGGGGCGCTCGGCGGCCCGGACGACGCCGCGGTGAGGCGCAGCGTGCGCCTCGCCGGCGTCGGCTTCGCGCTCGGCCTCGCGATCGTGCTCGTCGCGCTCGGCGCCGGCGCGTCGGCGATCGCCGCGGCGCTCGCGCCCCACCGGCGCGCGCTCACCGTCGCGTCCGGCGCGATCCTCGTGCTCTTCGGCGCGAAGCTCCTCGGCGTGCTGCGCCTGCCGTGGCTGGAGCGCGAGGCGCGCCCGCTCCTCTCCCGCCTGCCGCGCGCGGGCGGCTTCTGGGGGGGCCTGCTCTTCGGGGTCGCCTTCGCGGCGGGCTGGACGCCGTGCGTCGGCCCGGTGCTCGGCGCCGCGCTGACCTATGCGGCCAGCGCGGGCGCCGACCCGCTCACCGGCGCGATCCAGCTCGGCGCCTTCGCCGCGGGCCTCGCCGCGCCGCTCGTCGTCGCGGCCTTCGCCGGGCCCGCGGCCGTCGATCTCGCGCGCCGCCTGATGCCGGCCACGCCGGCCCTCCAGCGCGTGACGGGGGCGCTGCTCGTGGTCCTCGGGATCGCGTTCGCGACGGGCCGCCTGGACGCCCTCTCGACGGCGCCCGCGGCGGCCGTGGCGGAGAGCGCGCCCTGCGACGTCGGCCCTGCCGGCGCGTGCGCGGCCCCGGCGGGCGCGGTGGAGCAGGGCGACATCGCCCTGCCCGAGGGGAAGCCCCGGCTCGTCGAGTTCGAGAGCGCGCACTGCGCGGTGTGCGAGCGCATGGCGCCGCTCGTGAAGGAGCTCGAGGCGCGCTGCGCCAGGGAGGCCGATACGGTGGTGCGCATCCGGGTCGACGATCCTCGCGGGCAGGCCCTCGCGGCCCACTACGGCGTGCGCTTCGTGCCGACGTTCCTCACCGTCGACGCCGCCGGGCAGGAGGTGGAGCGCGCCGTCGGCGAGCTGCCTCCCCAGCGGCTCGCGGGCCTGCTCGGCGACGTCCGCGGCGAGGCTTGCCCCCCTGCGCTGTGAGGCCCCCACGGCGGGGGCTCGCTCTCCTCATCTCGCCAGATTCCCGCCAGATCCCCGTCTCGCCAGATCCCCGCCAGCCACCCGAGCTCCGCGGGGTGTCTTGTACCCGATCGGGCAGGAGATATCGTCCGGATGAGCAACAGAACATCGTTCACCGAAGCGAGATACAGCCAATGGGCGCCCCTGCTCATGCGCCTGGTCATGGGCCATGGATTCATCGTGCATGGCTGGGTGAAGCTCAGCAGAGGGCCCGCCAGGTTCGAGATGTTGCTCGCCCAGATCGGCGTCCCCTCCTCGAAGCTCGCGGCCTGGGTGGTGCCGCTCGTGGAGCTGCTGGGCGGCATCGCCGTCCTCGCGGGCGCGTTCATGGCGATCACGGCCGTTCCCCTCGTCGCCACGATGCTGGCGGCGATGTTCTCCGTTCACCTCGAGCATGGCTTCAGCTCCGTCAACACGATCGGATTGACGGCAGATGGCCCTGTATTTGGCCCTCCCGGGTACGAGATCAACCTTCTGTATATCGCGGGGCTGCTGTCCCTCGCGCTCGGCGGCGCAGGTGCGTTCTCCTTCGACGCGCTGATGGTCCGCCGACGAAGACAACGAGGACAAGCCTGACGTGCCGAGCCGCGCCCATTGACGCGGGCCGCGACGGTTCGCCGCTGCCGGCTCGCCCCCGGGCGACGAGGGACTAGCCTCCCGCGAGGCGCGCGCGCACCTTGGCGAGCACGGCGACGTCGGCGGGCGGAAAGAGCTCGTCCCGGAGCTCGTGCGCCTCGGCCCAGCGCACGGCGGCGACGTCGATCGCGGCCGGAGCGGGAGAGCCTTCGGAGAAGGAAGCTTCGTAGAAGAGCAGCAGCACCGGCTTCGTCGGATAGCGGTGATAGGTCACCTCGACGATGTCGCCGACGCGGGCCTCCACGCCGATCTCCTCGCGCAGCTCGCGGACGAGGGCGTCACGCGGATCCTCGCCGGGCTCGACCTTGCCGCCCGGAAACTCCCACGCGCCGGCGAGGTGGGCGCCCACCTTGCGCTGCGTGAGCAGCACGCGGCCCCGCTCGATGACGACGGCGGCGGCGACGAGGACGAGGGCAGGCGGCGACGAGGACGCGGCGGACATGGGCGCCTAGGATGTCGACTGCGGCGCGGAAAACAAGGCCGGAGAGCCGCTCACGACAGCACAGCAACGAAGGGACGCCACAGGCGAGAGACGGTCAGATCCAGTGAGAAGTTCGCGCTGGAGAATGGAAGGTGCCGCGAGTTGAGTGGGGCATGCGCGGTGCAGCGCGAGCTACCGGGCCGCGGCGCGAGCTACCGGGCCGCGGCGCGAGCTACCGGGCCGCGGCGCGGGCTACCGAGCCGCGGCGCGGGCTACCGAGCCGCGGCGCGGGTACCGAGCCGCGGCGCGGGTACCGAGCCGCGGCCCCGGGCGCGAGGAGCGGCCGCGCTCGGGGGGTGCCGTTCGGCGGCGCTGCGCCGTCCGGCGGCGGCGCCGCCGAGCGCGCCTCTGCCGGGATGGCGGCCGCGCTCGACGGCCGCGGCGAGCGGCGGGCGGTCTCGCCGGGAAGCAGGCGCGGCGGCTGCGCCGGGAAGCAGGCGCGGTGGCTGCGCCGGGAGGAGGCGGCGGCATCGCCGCGAAGGAGGGGCGGCGGCCTCGCCGGGAGCGAGCCCGCTTCCCTTTGCCGCCGAGGTATGGGATGGCGCCTGCCATGAGCGTCACGTACCGGGAAGCGGGGGTCGATATCGATGCAGGGGACGCGCTCGTCGAGCGCATCAAGCGGCTCGCCAAGCCGACGCGCACCCCCGAGGTGCTCGCCGACGTGGGCGGCTTCGCCGGCCTGTGCACCCTGCCGGCCGGCCTCAACGAGCCGGTGCTCGTCAGCGGCACCGACGGCGTCGGCACCAAGCTCAAGGTCGCCTTCGCCACGGGCGTCCACGACACCGTCGGCATCGATCTCGTCGCCATGTGCGTCAACGACGTGCTCACCGTCGGCGCGCGGCCGCTCTTCTTCCTGGATTACTTCGCCACCGGCAAGCTCGACGTCGACGTCGGCGAGGCGGTCGTCCGCGGCATCGCCGAGGGCTGCAAGCAGGCCGGCTGCGCGCTGCTCGGCGGCGAGACCGCCGAGCTGCCCGGCATGTACGCCCACGGCGAGTACGACCTCGCCGGCTTCGCCGTCGGCGTCGTCGAGCGCTCGCGCATCCTCGACGGCAAGCGGGTCGCGGCCGGCGACGCGGTGCTCGGCGTCGCGTCCAGCGGGCTGCACTCCAACGGCTACTCGCTCGCGCGGCGGGTGCTCGAGAAGGAGATGGGGCTGCGGATGACCGACCGCGTCGACGAGCTCGGCGGCACCGTGGGCGAGACGCTGCTCACCCCCACGCGGATCTACGCGCGCGCGATCTCGGCCCTGCTCGCGGCGTGCGGCGATGCGGTCCGGGGGCTGTCGCACATCACCGGCGGCGGCCTGCCGGGCAACCTGCCGCGCGTGCTGCCGGACGGGCTTGGCGCGCAGCTCGACCTCGGCTCGTACCAGAGGCCGGCCGTGTTCCAGGTGCTCCAGCGCGGCGGGCCGGTGGACGAGGCCGAGATGCGGCGCACGTTCAACCTCGGCGTCGGGCTCGTCGCCGTCGTCGACAAGCGCGCAGCCGACCGGGCCATCGAGGCGCTCGCCGGCTGCGGCGAGCGCGCCTGGGTGCTCGGAGAGGTGCTCTCGGTCGGCGACGTGCCCTTCGAGGAGCGCGTGCGGTTCGGCTGAGCCGGAGGAGGAGTCGGCGACCGCCCTCCCAGGCGCCCGGGGGGCCACGAGCGGCTCGTCCTGACGCGCAGGGCTCACCGCCTCCGCGGCCCCGAAGTCCAGCGCGCCTCCACGATGCGCTCAGGCAGACGCGCCGCTCCGCTGGATGTCACGGAGGATGCGCGTCGGAATCGTTGAAATCGGACCACCACTGTCGGTTTGACGAGATAGTCCGGATGCCTTCGCGGCCGAGCGTCTGCGAGAGCTGCGTCCGACTCTCGCTCCAGGCGCTGATGGCCACTGTCTCCAGCCGCATCACCTCTCGTACATTTTCGATCAGCCGGAGCGCCCGCTCGCTGGTGTCGCAGCGAACCACACAGAACGAGCCTCCAAGTGGAGCTATCAGCTCGCGGAGCCAGAGGTCCTGCCCCTCATAGCTGGACACGAGGCGGTCCGTGCACTCAGGGACCGGTCGGAGGCCGAGCCGCTCCGCGATGAGCCCCCGCTGCAGGTGCGCGTCCAGCGGGAAAGCCAGCTCGACGCGGAGCCGCTCGGCCTCCGCGAGACCGTCCTCCACCGCGAGGATCTCGAGCCATGTCCCAAGCTCTCCTGCCACAAAGTCCATCTGCTCAGGCATGTTTGCGTATACCCACAATCCGCCTTCGCCGGACCACAGGATGAGCTTCCAGTCGTGCCATGCTCCCACGGCGACGAGCTCCATGTCCTTCCACGACCAGAGCGGCCAGTGTACAAGGCGAAGCCCCGTCGGAAACGACTCTGCTCCGCCTTCGAAATCGAGGAGCGACTGAGCTCGCTCCGGGAGCATCTCGCGCGGAAGCAACCCCAGCCACAGTGCGCCATCCGGCATCTCGTGCTCGCGGCGCATCACCAGGCAGTCTTCTCCCACGACTCCACGAAGGGATTCGACCAGCGTCGGCGGCGCGGAGACCGAGGGCGCCGCGACGCAAACGGCCCCTTGGTCCTCCAGGTAGCGAACGAGCCGAGGCGAGCCAAGCGCCGGCGCGCGGCAACGGTGCTGAGTCGTTCCTGCGCGCACGATGTCGAGCCGCGCGACCGCTTGTTCCAGCACGAAATCGCCCTGAATCACGCGATCATCAGTCACCCACACACGGCGCGAAGTGAAGGGGGACTCGTCCGTGTAGAGAGGATCAGACGTGGGCACCGACAGCTCTGCAAGCTCGCGCACAGCGACTCCAGGGCCAACGTCGAACGCCGCCCGGGCACCTTCGCAGGCACAGAACCGAAGCACGTCCCCGAGCGCCGCCAGCGTGCGCGTGAAGATGCGCGGCTGCGCGACGACGATATCGTCCGCTCGAAGGATCGCTCCACCCTCTCCAGACGGTCGAAGTGAGAACTGCTCGCTCAGCCGTGTCCAGAACGCCTGCGCGGCCCGACGACGGCGCACGACGAGCGAGGGCCAGAAAGCGTCAAAACAGTTCACGGACGCCATCAGCGCAACGTACTCGCGCCACAGGCCGACGCCGAGGCCACCAAAGGAGTCGAGGTAGAGCGCGCCCTTCCAGCGATCCCACGCGAAGAGGCGGCGCTCACCGCGGCCCTTCGAGGGCACCGTGCTGGGCGCGAGCGCGCGAGCAGCGGGGTAGCCGAACGCTACCCCCCCGAGAAGCGGGAACCCACGGCGCCCCGTCAGATCGAGGAGCTCCTCGTCTTCCGCGAGCGTCGGCGAATCGGGTCGAAGACCGACGCCGGGCAAGACGGGAGCCTGACCGATCTGCTCGCGCGTGGCGGGAGACCATCGTTGCATCACAGCCTCGTCCATCGGTTCCCATCCCAATTCCAGGCCCCAGGATCCACGGCCTTGCCTCCTTTGTCCATATACGGACCTTCCCTCGTCGATGACTGTGCTCTGTTCGCGTCAGGGTTCCATGACGGGTCGTAGTCCGGCCCTGTTGTATTCTGAGACGGGTTGCTGCGGCTGGTGAACCCCCCAGGCACCTTGTCCGTCCCCGGGGGAGCTTTGCCCGCGAGCCCCCAGAGTCGCGGGACTGTCTGAGAGCAATTGGGGCAGGCCTGCTCGAGCTGATCCTTATTACTCCCCATGTACGATTTCATGCTGCCGATACTGTCGAGGGCCTCCCCTAGGTGATTCTGCCAGTTTTCCTGGCCTGGCCTGCACGATTTTCCTGTATCTTGCTCCCATTGCTTCAGATAATCGCTCAGCGCCTTGGGCTCGGAGCAAACACTCTGGGCTCCGCCGTTACCCTCCGGACGCGCATTGTTGGGTGCCAGCGCAGCCTCCACTGCGGGGTGCAGGTCAGTGGATCCCGCCATGCCGGAGTGCCCGTACTTTGTTACATTGGCTTGCTTTCCGTTCTTCTTTACGTAGGAACCGGTCACTTCCGTATGCATCTTTGCGAGACCGTCATGGTCCGAGAACTCGAGAGGCCACCCATCGACATACGCGTAGGCTCGAAGGCTCCCCTCCAGCCGGATGGGCTCCGGGCTAAGGTACTGTCCCGTCTCCGGATCGTAGTACCGATACCTGTTGTAGTAGAACCCCGTCTCCTCATCGGCGTACTGCCCTGGAAACCTCACCGGCGTCAGTCCGGCCTGCTCCCCCTCGGGCTTGCCGAACAGCGACGTCTCGATCGTGCCGACGAGCCTCCCGTCCCCGCCCACCAGCGCCGCCGGCATCCCGTTCGGCGCCTCGACGTAGTACCGCGCCTCGTCGCGCTCGCCGCGCCGCACCCGATCGGCGAGCGGCGTCCCCCGCTCTGGCAGCACCGCATACGCCCGTTCTTCCACGGCCGGCTCCCCGCCCGCTGCCGGGAACAGCTCGCGGAGCTCGTGCACCAGCGCATCCCTGCTCCAGGTATACCGCGTCACGCTCTCCACCACCCGGTCACGCCCCCGCTCCACCCGCTTCTCCAGCCGGCGCGCAAACGGATCGTACTCGAAGCGCACCACCCGCCCATCCGGCAGCCGTACCGCCTGGAGCAGGTCGTTGTCGCCCCACTCGAAGCGAACCACCTGGCCGTCCGGCGTTCTCTTGCTCATGACCCGGCCCCGATCGTCATACGCAAGCTCCGCACCGGCCCGTGCATGGAGCCGCCCGCCCGGAGCATATTCCCGATCCGCTCCGCTCTCGTAGAGCTCCCCGTTCGGCCCGTGGCGATAGCCCTCTATCAGCTCTCGTCGCGCCCCCTCCCTCCGCTGCCGCTCGATCACCCGCCCCTGCGCATCGCGTAGATACTCCACATACGCCCCTCCCGCCTCGCTGTCGCCCACCGCGCCGAGCAGCCCGGCCGCTGACCACCCGTAGCGCTGCGCCCACGTCATCTCGCGAGGCGACGGCCCCACCCAGGCCGGCTCGCCCGGGCGCACCGCGGGCAGCGCCCGCGGACCGGTCACCTGCGCCCACGCCGGCAGCCCGTCCGGCGTCACCGCCTCCGAAATGCGTCCTCCCGCCGGCAACACCCGCTCGACCAGATGGCCCGCTGGATCATACGCCATCTGGATCGCCCCTCGCGCGCCAGCGTCCCCAAACGTCACCTTCGCGGCCCGGCCCACCACGTCCCGCGCGATCTCCGTCCGCCCGAACGGCCCGCTCATGCGCACCGCCTTTCCGAGCGCATCGTACGCTGTCTCCACCACCGTCCGCCGCCCGCCCGCAGTCACCGTCTCACGCACGACCCTTCCGCGCGCGTCATACGCGAACTCGCACATGACCTCTTCGCTCGTCACCCGCTCCACCCGGCCGAGCAGGTCATAACCGATCTCCTCTTTCCACCCATCCGAGAAGCTCCGCTCCACCAGCCGACCGCACGGGTCATAAGCGAACGTTACGTGACCGACCCCGTCCCGGATCTCCGTGATCCGCCCCATCGGATCGTGCCGGTAATGAAACGTCCGCCCGTCGAACGTCCGCTCCTCGTCGATCCTCCCCTCGCCGCGGCGCACGTACCGGTGTTCCTCGCCCGCTTCGTTCACCACCCGCACCAGGTCCTGCTCGCGATCGTAGTAGTACCGCACGACGCTCCCGTCCGGCCTCACCACCGCCGTCACCACCCCGATCCCGCCCCATCGCAGCTCGGTCACACGACCGTCCGCGTCCGCGATCTCTGACAGATGGCCATCGACGTCGTAGCCGTACCGGTCCGTCGCACCGCTCGGCCGCCGGACGCTCAAGAGCCTTCCGCAAACGTCGTATTGATAGAATGTCTCCAGCCCGCGCTCGTCGACGAAGCTCGTCACCCGTCCGAGAAAATCATGACGGATCTCCCGCCTCGCCCCGTCCGGCTCCACGACCGCCACGCGGTTGCCGAGATCGTCGTACTCCATCCGCGTCACCCCGCCGTTCGGCAGGGTGGCCTCGACGAGCAGCCCGCGCTCGTCATGGCGGAACGCCACCACCGGACCGAGCTCATCGCCGACTGCGACGACATCCCCTTGCGCGTTGCGCTCGTAGCGCGCGAACCCGCCGAGCGCGTCGTGCACCTCCTTGACGAGGCCCCGCTCGTCGTAGCTGTACTCCGTCCTCGCGCCCACCGGATCGGTGTGAAACAGCAGCCGGCCCTGCGCGTCACGCTCGTAGCGCCACCAGTGCCCCAGCGCGTCCTGGTACGCGAGCACGTTGCCCGCGGCGTCGAACGCATAGGAATGCGCGCCTCCGTACCACGCGACCCTGTCCGTCTTGTCCAGGTGGTTCCCCTCGATCCGCCGCTTCGCGCGCGAGGTGATCACCTCGACGAAGTGATCGGAGTCGTCGATCTTGACGTGGCAGAACCCCTTCGCCTTCGTCTCTCGGTCGTCCAGCGTGTCGGGCACGTCGCGGTCGAGCGCGTCGTTGCCCGCGCGATGGCACCACGCCTCCACGCAGCGACCGTGGTCTCCGTAGCGGAACTCCGCCACGAGCCCCCCGGGCTCACGGCGCCGGATCAAGCGGTGATCGTCGTCGTAGTCGTACCGCTCTTCATGGCCCGCCGCGTCGCGCGCCGCCACCAGATCCCCTCGTTCGTCATAAAGGTACACCCGAAAGGCTCGCCATCCCGCTCCCGCCGAAGCGTCCTTCACCTCGAACGCGGCGATCCTCCCGTCCGCGTACCGCCGCGCGCGCACCATGCGCCCCACCGCGTCGAGCGCATGAGACAGTCGTCCTCGCTCGTACAAGAGCCGGATCTCGTTGTCGTACCGGTCCACGATGCGTGATAGCAGCCACGTGCTATCCCGTCGCTCGCTGAACACAAGCAGCACGCCGTCCGCCTCCAGCGTGTATCCCCCCTCATGACGCCGTAGCACGCCGCACGGGATCGGAATGGGGCGCCCCGGCTCGGGGATCTCCGCCTCGGTCGGCGCCGCGTGCGGTTCGACGACGCGCAGCGTCCTCCGCCGCTCCTCGATTGCCCATGCCAGCGAATGGCTCCACCCGAAACCGAGCCCCAGATCCAGATCGTTCGTCTCGGACGAGTAGCTCCGCTCGATCCGGAGCGGCAGGATCATCCCACCGAGCGCCAGATCCACGGTTTTCGCCGTATAGACCCGCCCCGTCACCGGATCGACCGGATCTCCCGCCGATGTGCCGCCGCCGCGCCCGTGCGTCGGATTCGGGCACCCGCCGCCGCTACCCGGCCCGCACGCGCCGGCGTTCTTGCCGCCGCCGCTGGGCCCCTTACCACCACCCTTCCCTCCCGCCCCCTGGTCACCGCCGCGTCCCCGCCCGCCACGACCGCGACCACCGCCTCCACCCCCTCCGCCACCCAGGATGAACGTGCCAGGGTTCATGCCAGGAATCGCTGGGATGTTAGGGACGGGGGCCGTGCGTGCCATGATGGAGGCCATCGTCGCGGAGCGCCGCGCGCGAAGTCAAACGGCTCGGCGTCATGGGCATGCGCTGCCGAACTCCCCGGTGTTCAGTTCGAGGCGGCTCGACAGAGAACACTTCGAGTGGCAGCTCCCGGCGGCCTCCACCGAGGCCTTGACCGGAGTTGGAATTCCTTCCGGCGGCCTCCCGAAGGAGCGGTCGCGTTCGGCTGCAACGCGACCATCGCGATCCTCGCGCCGCGCGCGCGCTCCCCGGGAGCGAGCCCGCTTCCCTTTGCCGCCGAGGTATGGGATGGCGCCTGCCATGAGCGTCACGTACCGGGAAGCGGGGGTCGATATCGATGCAGGGGACGCGCTCGTCGAGCGCATCAAGCGGCTCGCCAAGCCGACGCGCACCCCCGAGGTGCTCGCCGACGTGGGCGGCTTCGCCGGCCTGTGCACCCTGCCGGCCGGCCTCAACGAGCCGGTGCTCGTCAGCGGCACCGACGGCGTCGGCACCAAGCTCAAGGTCGCCTTCGCCACGGGCGTCCACGACACCGTCGGCATCGATCTCGTCGCCATGTGCGTCAACGACGTGCTCACCGTCGGCGCGCGGCCGCTCTTCTTCCTGGATTACTTCGCCACCGGCAAGCTCGACGTCGACGTCGGCGAGGCGGTCGTCCGCGGCATCGCCGAGGGCTGCAAGCAGGCCGGCTGCGCGCTGCTCGGCGGCGAGACCGCCGAGCTGCCCGGCATGTACGCCCACGGCGAGTACGACCTCGCCGGCTTCGCCGTCGGCGTCGTCGAGCGCTCGCGCATCCTCGACGGCAAGCGGGTCGCGGCCGGCGACGCGGTGCTCGGCGTCGCGTCCAGCGGGCTGCACTCCAACGGCTACTCGCTCGCGCGGCGGGTGCTCGAGAAGGAGATGGGGCTGCGGATGACCGACCGCGTCGATGAGCTCGGCGGCACCGTGGGCGAGACGCTGCTCACCCCCACGCGGATCTACGCGCGCGCGATCTCGGCCCTGCTCGCGGCGTGCGGCGATGCGGTCCGGGGGCTGTCGCACATCACCGGCGGCGGCCTGCCGGGCAACCTGCCGCGCGTGCTGCCGGACGGGCTTGGCGCGCAGCTCGATCTCGGCTCGTACCAGAGGCCGGCGGTGTTCCAGGTGCTCCAGCGCGGCGGGCCGGTGGACGAGGCCGAGATGCGGCGCACGTTCAACCTCGGCGTCGGGCTCGTCGCCGTCGTCGACAAGCGCGCAGCCGACCGGGCCATCGAGGCGCTCGCCGGCTGCGGCGAGCGCGCCTGGGTGCTCGGAGAGGTGCTCTCGGTCGGCGACGTGCCCTTCGAGGAGCGCGTGCGGTTCGGGTGAAGGCGGCGGCAGCGCTGCGCGCCGCCCGGCGCGGGTGGCGGGCGGCGGCGCGGCGCGGGCTCACCCGCCGTCGAGCCGCGCTCTCAGCTTCTTGATCGCCTCGTCGATGGTGCGGTTCTTCGTGTAACAGGGCCTCACCGCCGTCTCGAGCACGACCAGGGTGCGCTTGTCGCCCTCGGAGACGGCGCGGTCGAGGAACGGCAGCTTCTCGCCGCAGGTGGCGTCGCGCAGCTCGAAGGCGATCCGGACGGCGGGCGTCCCGCGGGCTGCGACCTCTGGATCGCGGAGCAGCTTCGCCGCGCGGGTGGCCGGGGTGGAGCGGCCGCGGGTCTCGACGATCTCGTAGAGCACGTCGAGGCCGTCGGCCCCGAAGCGGCTCGCGAGCGCGTCGAAGACCTTGTCGGCGAGCTCGCCGCCCGTCTTCGAGATGGCGATGGCGACGTTGCGTGCCGCGATCGCGATCGCGCGGTCGCGCAGCGCGGTGGGATCGCGCTCGGCGAGCGCGTTGAGCGCCTCGGCGGCCTTCACCCACCGTCGCGCCCTGGCGGCGTCGGCGAGCGCCTTCCGGCCCGCCTCGTCCGGCGGGGGCTCGGCCGCTGTGTCGGCCGCGGCGGGCGCGTCGGGCGCGGCCGGGGCGGCGGCACCGGGCGCCGGAGCGGTGGGCCCGGCCGACTCCGCGGCAGCGGCAGCGGCCGCGTCGGGCGGGGCGGGCTCGCTCGTCGCGGGCGCGCTCGCCGGCGGGCTCGCCTGGCCGAGCTGCGGGTCCGGCTCGGGCGGGGCCCGCCCGCCGCCGGCGAGCGCTGCGATCACGCCCGCCGCGATCACGGCGCCGGCGAGATAGGGGACGATCCGGCGCAGGCGGGCGCCGGCGTCGCCCTGGCTGCGCTGCGCGGCGCGCGCTTCCCTGGCGGCGAGCTTGCGCCGGGCCTTCTCCTCGCGCTCGCGGGCGGCGCGCTCTTCCTCCTCGGCGCGCTTCCGTCTGGCCTCTTCCTCGCGCTCCTTCGCGACGCGCTCTGCCTCGGCGGCCTCGAGCTCGCGCAGCAGCGTCGGAGCGAACGCGGGCCGCGAGCCGCTCAGCCGCTCGGAGGTCGGCTCGGAGGCGGGCGCCGCATCCTCGGCGGGCGACTCGTCCTGCGGCGGCGATGCCGGCGCAGCGGAAGGGGGTTCCTTCCGGGTGAGCATCGCGCCTTCGGACCGCGCGGGCGGCTGCGACGACGCGGGTGCTGCGGCCGACGGCGCGGGCGGCTCCGAGGATCCGGGCTCTGCGGCGGCGGGCGCGGGCGGCTTCGATGGCGCAGGCTCGGTTGCAGCGGGCGCCGGCGGCTTCGACGACGCAGGCTCTGCTGCAGCGGGCGCCGGCGGCTTCGACGGCGCAGGCTCTGCTGCAGCGGGCGCCGACGGCTTCGATGACGCAGGTTCCCCCGCAGCAGGCGCGCGCGGCTCGGACGACACGGGCCCCGCTGCGGAGGAAGAAGTCGGCCTCGCAGACGAGCGCCCCGCTGCCGAGGGCGATGACGGCCTCGCGGACGAGGGCTCCGTTGCCGAGGAAGGCCCCGCTGCCGAGGGCGATGACGGCCTCGCGGACGAGGGCTCCATTGCCGAGGAAGGCCCCGGTGCCGAGGGCGATGACGGCCTCGCGGACGAGGGCTCCGTTGCCGAGGAAGGCCCCGCTGCCGAGGGCGATGACGGCCTCGCAGGCGCCGGACCCGCTGCC
Organism: Sorangium sp. So ce1335; assembly: GCF_051521615.1. Classification (NCBI taxonomy): domain Bacteria; kingdom Pseudomonadati; phylum Myxococcota; order Polyangiales; family Polyangiaceae; genus Sorangium; species Sorangium sp. So ce1335. Next base: position 12,176,666 of record NZ_CP150363.1, on the reverse strand, counting down.
GAGGAAGGCCCCGCTGCCGAGGACGACGACGGCCTCGCGGACGAGGGCTCCGTTGCCGAGGAAGGCCCCGCTGCCGAGGACGATGACGGCCTCGCAGGCGCCGGACCCGCTGCCGAGGGCGATGACGGCCTCGCAGGCGCCGGTACCGCGGCGGCCGGTGCCTGCGACGGCCGCTCCGTGCCCGGCTGCGACGGCTCCTTCGATGAGCGCTCCTCCGGACGTCGCGCCAGCGCTTCCGTCGACGGCGCTCGCTCCTCCAGCGGCAGCCGTGTGGAGGTCGGCTCCGCCGGATCCTCCGGCGCCGCCTCTTCCAGCGGACGCACCGGATGTGCCGGCGGCGGAGACGGCGCCTCCAGCGTCGGCCTCGCTGGCGCCGTCGATGCCCGCTCCTCCAGGGCAGGCTCGGTCGACGCCGACGCCGTCGACCCCGGCTGCTCCTGCGATAGCGCTGGCGCCTCCGGCGGCTCGCGCGGCGCCGACGGCGCATCGGCCGCCCCGGAAGCAGCAGCGCGGCTGGCGGCTTCCTCCCGCGCGAAGGCGACCTGCGCCATGAACGCCGCCCCGCCCACCGCCGTCGGCCGCGAGTCGCGCGTCAGCTCGGCGTCGTCGGCTCCGGAAGACCCGGCAGGACCATCGCCGCCCGCGGCTTCCCCCCGCGAGAAGGCGACCTGCGCCATGAACGCCGCCCCGCCCACCGCCGTCGGCCGCGAGTCGCGCGTCAGCTCGGCGACGAGGGTCGGCGTGTTGCGCACCGGCGTCGGCCGCGAGAAGCTCGCCGGGGCTTCCTCCGCCTCGTCCTGCGCCGGCTCCGCAGCCCCCGCCTGCGCCTCGCCGCCTCCGCGGTCCTCGCCGCCTTCGCGGTCCTCGCCGCCTCCGCGGTCCTCCCCCGGCTCGCCCGCGCGCTCCGGCTCCGGCGCGCTCGCGCCGCCTTCGGCCGGCCCGCCGGGCGCCCGCTGCGCAGCGGACTCCAGCGCGTCCGCGACCTCGTTCAGCGAGACGAGGCACGAGTCCCCGAGGACGACCGCCGACGCGCTGCCCGGGCTCGCCTCCGGCCCGAGCGCCGCTGCGCTGGGCAGGGGCGGCCGGTTGCTCGGAACGCGCGCCGCCTCCCCGATCGCGGGGACCGACGACATCTCCGCGCGCGACGACATCTCCGCGCGCGACGACATCTCCGCCCTCGGCTCGTGCGTCGCGATCCCCGACGCGGCGCACGCCTGGTCGAGCGCCGCGATCAGCTCCGCGGCCGTCTCGAAGCGGGCGCGCGGCTGCTTCTCGAGCAGGCGGCGCACGACCGCCTCGATGGCGGGCGGGACCGCCACGCCCGGAACATGCTCGGCGATCGCCGGCACGGGCGCGCTGCGGTGCTGGTTGAAGAGCTCGACCGGATCCCTCGACGGGAACGGGTGCTTGCCGGCCAGCATCTCGAAGAAGATGAGGCCCAGGGCGTAGAGGTCCGAGCGCTCGTCGACGAAGTCCATCCCGAGCGCCGACTCGGGGGCGAGGTAGGCGATGGTCCCGAAGATCACCCCGGCCGTCGTGAGCCGGGCCGGGAGCGACTCCGGCGCCCGCACGGACTCCGGCGACGCGGCGGATCGGCGGAGCTGGTCGACGCTCACCTTGGCGAGGCCGAAGTCGATGAGCTTCACCAGATCGCCCTGCGACTCGACCACCATCACGTTGCGCGGCTTCAGGTCGCGGTGGACGATGTTCATCGCGTGGGTCGCGTCGAGCGCGGCCGCGAGCTGCCTGGCGATCGCGGCCGCGCGCGGGGCGGGCATCGGCCCCCGCCGGATGATCTCGTGGAGCGTCGTCCCGCGGACGTACTCCAGGACGAGGAAGAACGACCCGTCCTCGGCCTCGCCGAAGTCGGTCGCGGAGGCGACGTTCCGGTGCTGGATGTGGGCGCCGGCGATCGCCTCGCGCTCGAAGCGCTCCACGAGCTCCGGGAGCCGCTCGGTCTCCGGGTGCAGGATCTTGATCGCGACGCGCTTGTGCATGTGCACGTGCTCGCCGCGGTAGACCGCGCCCATGCCGCCCATGGCGATGACCTCGTCGATGCGGTAGCGCTTCGAGATGACCCGCCCGAGGTAGGCCGCGGCCCGCTGCTTCGCGGCCTCGTCGGAGGTCAGGGGCGGCTCGGGCGGGCGTTCCGGCATCGTGGCGGCGCCACCCTACCCCGAGCGGCGCGGTATTGGTAGGTGGCCGCCCGAAGGGCCGGGCCCGAGCGGAGCGCTCGGTGCGCGCAGGTTGATCGATGTGCGTATCGAGCACCTGGCGGCGCATCGATGTCGTCGCCCACGGATCGAGCGCGATCAGCGGGGCGCGGCGTGGCCTGGAAAAGTACCAGGTGACCGAGGCCCCGCACGCCGCGCCGCCCCACGCCCGCGCGGCGTGCCGCCGGCCCCGGGCGCCCGCCGCGCCGCGGCACGCCGCGCCGCCCCGGATCTCTCCCGCGCCCGCCTCCGCCGTAGTATCTGCCCCCCATGCCCCCCCTCGATCTCGGCGTCCTCATCTCCGGCCGCGGCTCCAACCTCCAGGCGATCCTCGACGCCATCGCCGCCGGCCGCCTCGACGCCCGCGTGCGGCTCGTCCTGTCCAACCGGCCCGGCGTCGAGGGCCTCGCGCGCGCCGAGCGCGCCGGCGTCCCGACCTGCGTCCTGCCGCACAAGGACTTCACCGACCGCGACAGCTTCGACGCCGCCGCCGTCGCTGCCCTCCGCGAGGCGGGCGCCACCTGGGTCGTCCTCGCCGGCTTCATGCGCCTGCTCACGACGACCTTCCTCGACGCCTTCCCGCACCGCGTGGTCAACATCCACCCCTCGCTCCTGCCCTCCTTCCCGGGCGTCGACGCCCAGCAGCAGGCGCTCGACCACGGCGTGCGCGTCACCGGCTGCACCGTCCACCTCGTCGACGCCGGCACCGACACCGGCCCGATCCTCGCCCAGGCCGCCGTCCCCGTGCTCGAGGGCGACGACCACGACGCCCTCGCCGCGCGCATCCTCGTCCAGGAGCACGCCCTGCTCGTCCGCGCGCTCTCGTGGATCGCCGAGGGGCGCCTCCAGGTCTCGCCGCCCGCGGCGCCCGGCGGGCGCGCGCGCGCCACCATCGCCGGCGTCGACACAGCGCTCGGGCTCGCCCAGGGCGGCCGCGCGCCCGAACCGGCCGGGGAAGGGGCGTGATCCACAAGCACTACGACGTCATCGTCCTCGGCCGGTCCATCGGCGCGCTCACGGCCGCCGCGCTCCTCGCGCGGCGCGACTTCACCGTGATGGTCGTCGGCCACGGCGAGCGCCCGCCCACCTACCGCCTCGACCAGCACGTCCTCCGCCGCCGCGCGTTCACCATGCTCGCCGAGCCCTCGCCGGCGTGGCGCCGCTTCCTCGTCGAGCTCGCCCAGTCGCAGACGTGGAAGCGCCGCATCGTCCCCGCCCTGCCGATGCTGCAGATCGTCGCCCCGCGCCGGCGCGTCGACGTGCCGCCCGACATGGTCCTCTTCGGACGCGAGATCGACCGCGAGTTCCCCGAGCTCCGCCGCGTCGTCGACGAGCTCTACGCCGAGCTCGCCCACGTGAACGGCGCCGCCGACGACGCCTTCTCGAACGACGCCGTCTGGCCGCCGGGCACGTTCTGGGAGCGGCGCGAGACGGCGCGCTACGCCGCCATGCTCCCGTACGCGCGCGCCGAGCCCGACGCCGACCTGCTCGTCGAGTTCCCGCGCGGCCACCTGTTCCGCTCCATCGTCACGCAGTCCGTGCTCTTCGCGACGGATCTCTCGGCGCTCCCGCCGCCGTTCGCCGTGGCGCGCCTGCACGGGGCGTGGACGCGCGGGCTGATGATGCTCCCGCGCGGCGAGGAGGAGCTCGAGGAGTTCCTCGTCGAGCGCATCCTCGCGCACGGCGGCCGCTGCCTGCTCGACGAGCGCGCCGCCGCGGTCCACGTGCGCCGCGGCACCGCGGCGGGGGTCGTCCTCGACGGCGACGATCACCCGAGCGGCAGCAGCTTCGTGATCACCGACATGGACGGCGAGACGCTCGCGAGCCTCTCGGGCGGCGAGGGCATCCACAAGCGCGCGCTGCGCGAGTGGCCGCGCATCACCTCGTCGGTCGGCCGCTTCGTCGTGTCGCTCATCGTGCGCCGCGAGGGCCTGCCCGAGCCGCTCGGCCCGGAGGCGCTCCTGCTCCCCTTCCCGTCGTCCTCTGCGCTGGCCGGCCGCGCGATGGCGTCGTCGCCGCCGCCCGCGCCGCGCGCGGGCGACGCCGGGAGCCGGCCGAGCGCTCCGCGGTCCACGCGGCCCGCGGGGCCGGGCCGCCCCGTCGTGCACCTCCAGCGCTGCGATCTGCCGCCGCCCTCGACCGACACGCTGCTCGTGGCGGAGATCCTGCTGCCCGACCGCGGCCCGCTGTCGCTGCTCGAGGCGCGCCAGGCGGTGCTCGACGCGCTCACGGCCGAGCTCCCCTTCCTGGAGCGGCACCTCGTGCTCGTCGACTCGGTGCACGACGGGCTGCCCGTGTGGGTCTACGACGGCCAGCGCCGGCGGCTCGTCGAGCGGGCCATGCTGAAGGGCGCTGCGGCGGGGGCGGAGCCGATGGTGCGGCAGCTCGAGGTCGACCCGCCCGGCTACCTCGGGCTGGCGGGTGAGCCGATCCGGGGGCCGATCGAGCGGACGCTGCTCGTGGGGCGGAGCGTGCTGCCCGGGCTCGGGCAGGAGGGGCAGCTCCTCGCGGCGTGGGGCGCGGCGCGGCTCGTGACGCGGACGGACCGGCGCAAGGAGCGGATGCGGCGCGACATGTGGAGCAAGGTGGAGATCGGGTAGCGCGCCGGGGGGCTCGCGGGGCCTACCGTCTCACGTGATTGCCCATCACACCGAGAACACCCGCTCTGGGGGCCATCGCTTCGCATCGCTGGTGAGGCGCGAGCGCGAGACTCCGTGTCTCAGACCGTCCGGGGGAAGACCTGGAAGAAGCCGTCGCGCTCGACGATGGTGAGGGGGACGTCGAACAGGCGCGAGAGGTTGTCGTCGGTCAGCACCTCGCGCTTCGGGCCGTCGGCGAAGACGCGGCCTCTCCTCAGCAGCACGACGCGCTCGATCTCGGGCGGGATCTCCTGGACATGGTGCGTCACCAGGATCAGCGTCTTGCCGCGCTGGACGAGGCGCCGGAGCAGGTCGACCAGCTCGAACGCGGCCTTCAGGTCGAGGCTCGTCGTCGGCTCGTCGAGCACGAGCGCCTCCGGGTCGTGAACGAGGGCGCGGCCGAGCAGGCAGCGCCGCTGCTCGCCGGCCGACATCTCCGCGATCGGCTTGTCGCCGAGGTGCGCCACGCCCAGGTCGCGTAGCACCGCCTCGGCCCGCCCGCGCTGCGCGGCGGTCGGCAGCTCGTGCTCGTGCAGCCCGGCGCTCGCGAAGAAGCCGGAGAGCACCACGTCGACGCCCCGAACGTCCCGGGGATAGGTCATCTGCAGCTCGTACGAGACGAGCCCCAGCCTGCGCCGGAGCGCGAAGACCTCCCACCGCTCGCGCCCGAGGATCCGCACGGCCGAGCCCTCGCGGTGGACCGGGTAGATCTCCCGCGACAGCAGCCTCAGCAACGTCGACTTCCCCGCCCCGTTCGGCCCGAGGATGGCGGTGCTCTCCCCCTGCTCGATCCGCAGCGAGAGCCCCTCGAAGACGCGCGTATCGCCGCGGAACACCTCGGCGTCCTCGATCTCGATCAGAGCAGGCGTGCTCATCCCTTCACTCCACAGTTCGCGTTCATGCCGCGCAGACTACCGGAGCGCTGGACGAGATAAAAGGCATGCATTCTGCCCCACGGAGCGAGCAAGTTCAAGCGCTTTCCCTGGTATCGGCATGGTCCGTATCCATCCACGTCTTCGCCCACGTCTTCGCCCAGTTCCTCGTTCACATCATCGGCAAATGTCGGCACGTGTCAGATGACACCGATGTCCCTCGCAGGGGCCGCTGAGCCCGGAGAACCGGCAGCCGGGCGCGAACATTCTCGTCGAGCCGCAGTGAACTGGCCTCTTTCGAGGAAACTTCTGTTCCCGTTGCGCGCCGCCTCGAGCGTGGGATCGGTGGCGCCCAGGGGACCGGTGAGACAACGGACGATCGCAAGCGATATGGACGCCGGTCATCCGACTCCCGGTTCGCGCCATGCGCGCAATTCGATGTCGTGTCCGCTGTTTTCCCGAGTTTTCCCTGAAGAATCAGGGGGTTCGTGGTGGATCATCCGTGCACCGGATCGGCGATCCACTCCACCGGCCCACTCACCATCTCGAGCGGACAGGCACCGTCGAAAATCTGCCCATGAATCGGCGTTTGCCGATCTCACGAGATGATGGCCCGGGCGTTGCAGTTACCCCGGGCACCTCAACAAGTGCCCCGCGCCAAGCCGATGCTGGCGCCCGGGAGTGAAAAAATCCGACGCGGCGCGGAGCCGCGCGGCCACTTGGAGATCGACACAATGACGAAGATCACGGGTTCGCTTTTCGGTGCTGGGGCAGTGGCGTGTGCGCTCGCCGTTCTCGGCGGGTGCATCGTGGCCGCGGACGATGGCTCCGGCGTCTCCGAAGGGGACGAGATTTTCGCCGACGATGCAGCAGCCGCAGCGGCATCGCAGATGCGCTTCGGCGTCGCGCCGCAGTGGAGCCAGAGCTGGTCGCCGCCCCAGTCGGGGCCGGCCAACGTGGATGTGGTCGCCGTCGGCGACTGGCTGATGTCGGCCGGCTTCACCTCCACACACAAGAGCAAGCTCCAGACGATCATCGAGAAGGGTAAGACGCCCTACTTCTTTGGCTACATCGCCACGGACATGACGAAGAAGGGCCTCAACTCCGACCGCGACTGCGACGGGGACGCCGGCGCGCCGCTGTGCCAGAGGGGCGCTGCGTACGTGCGCTCCAACATCAACGCGATGGTGGACGTCTACAAGAGGGCGGCGCAGGGGATCAACTCGGGCCTCGGGGGCAGGGCGGTCGAGCCGCTGATCCACATCGAGCCGGACTGGTACCAGTTCTCGCAGACGGCGCAGCAGAACGCGCTCTCCGAGACGGAGTCCGACGACGCCATGAACAAGATCCTCGGCGCCATCAAGTCGGGCTGCCCCTCGTGCAAGGTGGTCATCGACTTCAGCCCGTGGTTCAGCCCGTCGGCCACCCGGTGGGCGTCGTCGGTCGGCGACTTCTACGACGGCTGGGATCGCAGCGTGGTCAAGTACGTCGGCCTCACGGGCAAGCAGTTCCCGTTCACCGAGGGCAAGATCGACAACTTCACCTACCGCGACATCACCAAGGCGCTCAGCCTGCCGCTCGTCATCGTCGACGCGTACACGTTCGGCGGCGGCCCCATCGACATCGACTCCACCTGGCTCAACGCGAACAACGTCGCCAAGGCCGTCGACATGGGCGTCGCGATCGTCATGCTCTCGCAGCAGGGCAACGTCTCCGGCTACGACCGCTTCATCGCCGAGGTGAAAGGGAGCGGCAGCTCCAGCAGCAGCAGCACGACGACCAGCAGCACGACGTCCAGCAGCACGACGTCCAGCAGCAGCAGCGGTGGCGGCGGCGCCGGCGGCTCCGGCGGCTCCGGCGGCTCCGGCGGCTCCGGCGGCTCCGGCGGCTCCGGCGGCTCCGGCGGCGGCAACAGCACGGGCGGCGCGCGGGGCGAGCCCAGCAACGTCACCATCACCGTCACCCCCAACGCGACGTGGAACGGCGGCTACTGCAACAACGTCAATGTGAAGACGACAGGCACCGACGTGGCGTGGACGGCCTACGTGCCCGCGGGCGCGTCCTCGCTCGGCAGCGCCTGGAACGCCAAGGGCACCCCGACGGGCAACGAGTTCAAGTTCGTCGGAGATGGCTGGAGCACCACGGTCAGCGCGAACAGGCCCGTCGACTTCGGGTACTGCGCGAACGGCGCGCGCCCCTGATCGGCGATCGCCGCGCCGACCGACGAGGCGAGCCGCGCCTCTCGGTGGCGCGGCGCACCTCCCTGCATGACGGCCGAGCGATAGGGAGAGACGGAATCTCCTCCGGAGCCCCGCCTCGGCGCCCCCTCCCGTTGTTCTCGTCCGCCTCCTGCGCCGTTTGATATCCTGGGCGCACCGTGCCCCCCGCCCCGCAGCGCTCCCACCCGGCCGGCGACGGCCCGCTCTGCTCCATCCACGCCCCCGCGCCGCGCGCGCGCCGCCCGGTCCGGGGCGCCGCATGCCGCTGAAGCTCCGGGTCACCTGGCGGAGCGCGGGCAGCCCGCTGCTGCCCGACGCGCTCTCCGACGTCCAGGCGACGGCGGACGACGCGCCGCTGCCGCTCGCGGGCGCGGGCCCGGGGCTTCGCGAGTTCGAGGTCCCGGCCGGCGCCGCGCGCGTCGCGCTCAGGGCGCGCTTCTCGGCGGCGTTCGGCGCCTTCGAGGGCGCCCCCGCCCTTCAGGAAGAGGTCCTCTCTGTCGAGCAGGCCTTTGACGTCGCAGGCGGCGGGACGGCGCCCCGCCCCGCCCCGGATCCGGCGCTCGGGCAGCCTCACCCGCTCGTCGACGTGACGTCGGCGCCGGGGGCAGCGATCGCGCAGATCGCGACCGATTTCGTGGACATCACGCCGTTCTGGATGGCTTACGCGAGGTCCACGGACGAATACCAGCGCGAGCACCGGCCCGGCACGGAGCTCGTGGCGCTCGGCGCCACCGCGGGAGAGCCGAAGATCTGGTTCGCGAGCATCCCGGAGGCCTGCAAGGCGCCGCCGGACGACGGGGGCTCGGCCCTCGTGTTCTACCGGCCGGAAGGGTACGCCTACACGCGGCTCGACCAGCATCATGAGATGTTCGGGCTGAATCGATACCTGCTCACGCCCGCCCCGGATCCGGACGCCTCGTTCTGGGCGCGCGACGTGTTCGCGCGCGATCCGCGCGACGCGTCCCGCTGGCTCTACCTCCGCTGCGGCTTCGAGGAGGCGCTCGCCGCGAGCGGCAAGGCCGTGGTCATGCTGCACCCGTGGCCGAGCGGGACGAGCTTCGGCGCCGCGACGACCGCGGGCCTTCACGGCCTCGTCGACGCCGCGCTCCGCTTCCTCGGAGGCGCGCGGAAGATCGGCGTCGGGCCGGGCGGGGCGCGGCTCGGGAAGCTCGGGCTGGCGGGCTTCAGCGCCGGCGGGCTGCCCCTGTGGCAGGCGCTCGCCGCCAACAAGGACCGGGTGAGCGAGGTGTTCGCGTTCGACGCCCGCGGCATCGCCGGGAGCGAGGCGCTGATCGCGCGCTGGCTCGCCGGCGACGCCTCGCGCAAGCTGCGGATGACCGGCGGACACCAGCTCGACGCGAACGCGGCGATCCAGCGGAAGCTCGCGAGGGTGGCAGGCGAGGCGCGCGTGTCCAGCCTGCCGCCCGACAGGAGCGGATATCTCCCGGGGGCCAACGCGCGCTGGGATCACGTGTGCTCCTCGCTCGAGGAGGGCGAGCGGGAGGCCTACCTGAACGCCGAACGCGCCTGGCACCAGTTCGCCGTGTTCGGCGGCTGCCCCGGGGCCGGGGAGCCGCGCGACGTCACCTTCCTCCAGCGCTTCCTCGAGGCGTCGGGCCTCTGAGCCGCGCAGCGCCCCTCACGCCCCCGCGACGAGCCGCGCGAGCGCGCGCATGTCGGCGTCGTCGCCGAGCCGCGCGAGCGCGGCGCGCGCCGCCGCCAGCGCGGGCTCGACGTAGCGCAGGTAGCCCGGATCCGCGCCGATGCGGTCGACGAAGACGAAGCGGCCGGCGTCCTTGAGCTTGCGCTGGACGGTGACGACGTCGAACTCCCGGCCGAGCGCGGCGCGCGCGGTCCGGTCGAGGCCGGCGGCAGCCGCGTAGTCGTCCAGGCGGGCCTCGACGAACGGCCGGTCGAGATCCTGGAAGCTGTCGTTGAGGAGCGTCGCGAGGTCGTAGACGCGCGGGCCGAGCAGGGCGTCCTGGAAGTCGAGCCAGGCGATCTCGAGGCCGCCGCCCGGCGCGTCCACGATCATGAGGTTGCGGCTCTGGTAGTCGCGATGGACGAACCCCCGCGGCCACGCGGCGATGCGCCGGGCGAGGCGCTCCGACACGGCGTCGAGCTCGGCCCGGGCGACGTCGTCCAGCCGGCGACCGCGGGCGTCGAGCGCCCAGGTGCGGAAGTGGTCGAGCTCCCAGCGCAGGAGCGTCGCGTCGAGCGCGCCGGAGCCCACGATCGAGCCGCGCGGGAGCGCCGCGAGCGCCCGCTGCGCCCGGGCGAGATCGCGCACGGCCAGCGCGTAGACGTCGGCGCGGCGGGCGGGCTCGCGCTCGACGAAGGCCGCGAGCGTGCTGTCCCCCAGGTCCTCCAGCAGGAGGAGGCCGCGCTCGCAGTCCTCCCCGAGCAGCGCCGGGACCCGCACGCCACGCTCGCGGAGCAGCGCGTGCACCTCGAGGAAGGGCCACCGCGGGGCTGCGCCGCCGCGCGGGGCTGCGCCGTCGCCAGGGGCAGCGCCGTCGCGGGCGGCAGCGCCGCCGCCCGCCTCGCCGGCCCACGCGGCGCTCGGCGCGAACATGGCGACCGCCGCGCCTGCGGGCGTGACGACGCGCAGGTAGCGCCGGCACGACACGCCGCCGCGCAGGGGGACCACCGACGTCGGGGGATGGCCCGTGGCCCGCTGGACGAGCCGGCTCAGGGCGTCGGGGTCGAGATCGATCACGCGTCTTCGTACGCGGCGGGCAAACCGAGCGCCAGCGCTCATCGCCCGAGCGCGGGCACCGCCGCGCCCGGGGTCGCCGGGATCGAGCGAGCGCGCCTCAGCAGGCGCCGGCGCAGCCGTCGGCGCTGTGGAACCAGAGGCCGCCGGAGTCCTCGCATTCGCCGCGATCGTACTTGCCCGAACAGCAACGATCCTTGCTCTCGCACACCTTCGCGACGTTCTCGCCGCTCCGGAAGCAGCATTTCCGGCTCTCGGGATCCTCGGGCGCGGCCGGATCCTCGGGCGCGGCCGGCTCCCCGGGCGCTGTCGCCTTCTCGATGGCCACCGGCACCGCGGGCGCGACGAGCGTCGCGACCGTGTCGCAGCCGAACGAGCCAATCATGACGAGGACGGCGAGCGCCGATCCCAGCGCACGAGCGCTTCCAGCCAGCTTCATGATCGCCGTGGGTGGCATGGGCGCAGGGCGGCGGCAAGTTTGTGCCTTCCGGCTCCCGCCCCCGCCCTGCATTGCGCTCGCCATCCGCCATCGCGGTGTGATGGGGCGCCGGTGTGATGGTGCGCCGGTGTGATGGCGCGCCGGTGTGATGGCGCGCCGGTGTGATGGCGCGCCGGTGTGATGGCGCGCCGGTGTGATGGCGCGCCGGTGTGGTGATGCGCCAGTGTCTTGGTGCGCCGCCGGGACGGGCGGATAGGTCAGCGACACAACGTCTGCTGTGCTATAGAGCGAGCCGATGGCGAACCGTGTGATCGCGCCCGAAAGGGTCACGCCGCTGAGCGGAGCCGCCGCCGCCTCGGTCGTCTGGCGCAGCCGGGGTCAGCTCCGCATCACCGTGATCGTCAAGGCCTCCTTCGCCTTCGCGGCGGACGCGGTGATGCCGCGGGTCGAGCCGCAGAAGATCGTCCACGGAGAGGTCCACCACGGCAACCACCCAGGGCGGAGCGTCAGGCTCACGAGCGACCTGGCCCCGCACCTGGACCGCGCCGACGTGCTCTTCACCGGCCACGCGCACGCGCCGCCGCCGGGCACGCCGGTGCACTCGCTGCCTGTGCGACTCGCGATCTCCGACGAGAGCGGGGTCCTGCTCGACAAGCAGCTCCTCGTCCAGGACAGGGCCGGGTTCCAGCGGATGCCCATCGTGTACGAGCGCGCGCTCCGCGGCGAGAACGACCAGGAGAACTTCCTCGGCGTGGCGGCGACGGGCGACCCGTCCGATCCCGAGGCGAACATCCTCGACCCTCTCCAGCCGGGGCGCGCGGCCGGCTTCGGCCCCATCGCGCGCGCCTGGCCCGCGCGCAGGCGGCTGCTCGGGGCGACCCCGCGCAAGGCGCTCGACGCCCCCGTCGCCGAGATCCCCGACGCCTTCGACTGGTCGTATTACCAGGCGGCGCCCCCCGACCAGCGGATGCGCCACCTGCGCGGCGGGGAGTGGATCGAGCTCCACGGGCTCCACCCCACCCTGCCCCGGCTGAGGATGCGGCTGCCCGAGGCGCGCGGCCGCGCGCGCATCTTCGGCCTCTCCGCCGCCGGCGTGAGCGAGGGCCAGCAGATCGAGCTGACCGCGGACACGCTGCGCATCGACGGCGACGAGCAGCGGTGCACCGTCGTGTTCCGGGGCAGCTTCGCTGTCCCCGACGAGGCCGCGCTCGCGGCGGCGTCCATCGTGGCGGGCGTCGAGCTCCCCGAGGAGCCGCTCGCGTGGCCCGACGGCCCCCCGGAGCGGGGCGCCGCGGCGCGAGACCCCGCCCGCGGCGGCGATGCGGCCGGCGGCGCCCGCGGCGGCGGGGGCGCCCGCGGCGGCGAGGACGACGGCGACGCCCTCGGCGCGACCCTGGCCGACGCGGCCGGCGCCGGGGCGCGCACGGTGAGCCTGCCGCAGGCCACCGCGACGGCAGCAGCCCTGGCCTTTGCGGCGGCGACGCCGTTTCGTCCCGGGTCGGCGGCCGACGACGTCGCCGGGCGCGCCGCGGGCGCGGAGGCGCCCGGGCCGCGGCTCGACACCGGGACGCTCGCGCTCTCCGCGGACGGCGCGTCCGGGGTGTCGCCGGCCGCGACGCTGGCCCTGCTGCCCGAGCAGGACGACAGCGCGGCGGAGCAGCCGGCCCTCCCGTTCCAGCCGGCGCCGCCGGGCGCCCCGCCGCCGATCAGCTCGCGGTCGCCGGTGCCCCCGGACGAGCGCATGAGCTCGGGCACGCTCGCGCTGCCGTCCGACGACGGCTGGGAGTCGAGCGCCGCCGCGCCGGCGAGCGCTGGCTCGGCGGCGCTCGCGGCCACGCCGGAGCGAGCGCCCGCGTTCGGGGGAGCAGCGGAGACCTCGAGCGCCTCGCCGCCGGAGCCCCCGCCCCCGCGCTCGGAGCCCCCGCCCCCGCGCTCGGAGCCCCCGCCCCCGCGCTCGGAGCCCCCGCCCCCGCGCTCGGAGCCCCCGCTCCGGCCGGAGGCCTCGCCCCCGCCGAGGGCCGTGATCAGCGCCTCACCGGCGCGCCCGCCGGAGCCCGACCCGCCGCAGGCGGCGCCGCCGCCCCGGCCTGCTCCGCCGCCGGAGCGCCCTGCGCTGCCGACCCCATCGCCCGCCTTGAGAAGGAGCCTTTACGAACGGTTCGACCGCAAACGATGACGCGCGCAAACGATAGCGCGCCGGGCCCGCCTCGGCGCGCGCGCGGGGCGCCCGGGACGCGGGCGCCCCGCGGCAGGAGACCCTCTCCCGCGGCACGGTGGATGGAGCTGCGACGATGACTACCCGATCCGATTCGCTGGACATTCGACTCGAGCTCGCCGGCTTCTCGTCCGACATCCTCCAGGTCAACAGGCTGTCGGGGCGCGAGGCGATCTCGCAGCTCTTCACGTTCGACGTCGAGGTGGTCTGCCCGAGCGAGGCCGCGGTCGACGGCCAGACGTTCACGGGCGAGAACGTCGCGATCGTCTTCGAGCAGGACGGGGTCGAGCTGCGGCGCATCCACGGCATGGTCGCGGAGGTCCACGACCTGCTCGCGAGCATGCTCGAGCACCGGGGGTACCGGCTGCGCATCGTCCCGCGCGCCTACCGGCTGACGCTGGTCGAGACGACGGAGACGTCGATGAACAAGGCGGTGCCGGAGCTCATCCAGCAGAAGCTCGAGCTCGTGGGCCTGAGCGGCAGCGACGTGGATCTGCGGCTGATGGCCAGCTACCCGCCGCGAGAGTTCGTCGTGCAGTACCAGGAGACCGACTTCGCCTTCATCTCCCGCCTGGCCGAGCACGTCGGGATCAGCTTCTTCTTCGAGCACCAGGACGGCCAGGACACGATGGTCTTCACCGACGACGCCGGCGGGTTCAAGCCCACGGCCGGCGCGGCGTCGGTCCACTTCCGGGAGCGCGGGGAGACGCGCGACGTCTTCGAGATCGAGGCGAGGTCGCGGCTCGTCCCGAGCGTGTATGTGGCCCGCGACTACAACTACCGGCAACCGATGCTCGATCTGACGTCGCAGCACGAGCTGCCCGCCGGGTATGCGGGCGGCGTCGTCGAGTTCGGCGGCCATTACAAGACGCCGGCCGAGGGCAAGGTGCTGGCGCAGATCCGGGCCGAGGAGCGGCAGGCGACGCAGCTCGTCTACACGGGCAGGAGCTCGGTGTGCGCGCTCTCCGCGGGCGCGCGGTCGGTGCTGGAGGGGCACCCGAGCCTCGAGCCGCTCGACCTGCTCGTCGTCGAGGTGGAGCACCGCGCGTCGCAGGCCGCCGGCGGCCGTGGCGCCGAGGAGCCGCAGCGCTACGTGAACACGTTCCGGGCGATCCCGGCCGCGAACACGTACCGTCCGCCGCGCGTCACGCCGACGCCGCGGATCAGCGGGGTCGTCACCGCCATCGTCGAAGCGGGGCCGGGCGGCGGGAGCAGCAACGCGCAGATCGACGATCAGGGCAGGTACATGGTCCGGTTCCTCTTCGACACGGCGTCCGCGGGGGGCACGCCGTCGAGGCCGGTGCGCATGCTCCAGAACCACGCCGGGGCGAACTACGGCACGCATTTTCCGTTGAAGCCGGGGACGGAGGTGCTGATCGCGTTCGTGAACGGCGATCCCGATCGGCCTGTCATCGTGGGCGCTGCGCCCAACCCGCTGACCCCCTCCCCCGTGAACAGCGCGAACCGGTCGACTCACCGGATCAAGACGCAGGGGGGCATCGTCTTCGACCTCGTGGACGAGTGAGCCGAGCGCCGCTCAGGGCGCCGGGGGTTTGATCGGCGCCGGGCTCGGGGCGAGGGAGGCGCCCTCGGCGCGGCTCATGGACCGGATGGCGTAGTTGAGCGCGGCGCGCAGGTTGCGCTGCGTGTTGAGCTGGGAGAGGTCGAGCCCGAGCGCGACCATCGTCTGGGCGACGGTCGGCTTGATGCCGGCGACGATGCCGCTGGCGCCGAGGAGGCGGATCGCGGTGATGAGCTGGATCAGGTGGCTCGCGACCCTGGTGTCGACGACCTCGACGCCGGTGAGGTCGAGGATGGCGAAGCGCGCCCGCTTCTCGACGATCTGCGCGAGCAGGCTGTCCATGACCTCGGCCGTGCGGATGCTGTCGACCGTGCCGACCATGGGGAGCGTGAGCACGCCGTCCCAGACCTCGATGATCGGCGTCGAGAGATCGCGGATCACCTTCTGCTGCGCCGCGATCTGGTCGAGCTGGATGCGCAGCTCCTTCTCGACGATCCTGGCGTCCGACACGTCGAGCGAGACCCCGAGCACGCCGTCGACGCGGCCGCCGGGCTCGCTGCGGAGCGGGATGAGCCAGTTGTCCCAGTCGGCGCCGTGCGCCTCGCCGCGACCGCGGCGCACCTGGCCGTCGTACCATTTCCGCATCTCGGCGGCGGCCTCCGGGGTGGCCCCATAGAGGTCGTACACGCTGCTGCCGACGTGCTGCCCCCGTGTGAACCCGGCCTTCGCGACCGCCTTGCCGTCGTGATAGAGGTAGATGCCGTCGCCGTCGAGCGCCCAGATCGTCAAGGGATCCACGTGCTCGGCGAGCCCGTCGAGCATGCGCGCCTTGAGCCGGAGCGTGCTCAGCTCCTGCTCGGTCATCGGGGCGACCGCTGGCGCGGCGCGGAGCGATCCGAGGACGGCGCTGCCGTCGGACGACCGGCTGGCGCTGCACGAGAGCCGCCGGTAGGCGCCGCCGCCGTCGCGCAGGCGGACGCTGAAGGAGACGGGCGCGTCGCCCTGGAGGAGCGTGGACCACGCGGCGTCGAGCGCCGCGCGATCGTCCGGGTGCGCGAGATCGGCGAGGCGCGCGCCGCCCTCGACGCCGGGGCCCAGCGCCTCGCGCAGCCCGCCGCTCGGGTGGCGCAGCGCCCCCTCGGCCGACGCGATGAAGAGCAGATCGGGAGAACGGGAGAAGAGGTCGCCGAGCAACGCGTCGGGGGCAGATTCCATCAGGCTCGCATCTCCTTGTGAGCGGAGAAGGCGAAATCTACCCTTGGCGACGCGTCCGGGGGAAGGGCCCTCGCGCGGCGGCGGCGCGATCGCGGCGGCGGCGCACGGCGGGCGCGGAGGCCTTGCGAGGCACGCTGGCGAGCGTGCTCATCATCGCGTGTTCCACGGCGAGGCGAATCGCGCACAGCTGTGCTTTCACTTACGATGATGACTCACGTGAACAGGCCGTGGGGTGGAGGTCGTGAGAGGTGCGGTGCCGGGGACGCGGCGATCACGTCACGAGAGGTTGGTGGCGACGCGACCCCTCAGACGGATCGATCACGGCGCCAACACGACGGCGAGCGCGCGTGATGCCGCAGGGAGCTCGTCATGGCGAGTTACTTCCAGTCGATGCCGATGCTCGCGCCCTCAGATCGGCCTCCACGGCCTCGAATTGCTCGAGAGCGGCCCGCAGATCCTCCACGATCTCCCCGGCGATCACGTCCGGCGCCGGCAGGTTCTCGGACGCTTCCAGGCTCTCGTCCTTCAACCAGAAGATATCGAGGCTGCACTTGTCCCGGGCGATCAGCTCCGCGTACTCGTAGGCGCGCCACGGCCCGGTCGGGTTCTTCTCGGACCAGGTCGATCGTCGCTTGTGCAGCTCGCCGGGCTTGTAGCAGGCGACGAAGTCGTCGAGATCAGCGCGCGTGAGCGGGTTGGTCTTCAGCGTGAAGTGCTGGTTCGTGCGAAGGTCGTAGATCCACAGCTTCCTCGTCCACGGCTTCTCGCTGGCGGGCTTCTTGTCGAAGAAGAGCACGTTCGCCTTCACGCCCTGCGCGTAGAAGATGCCTGTCGGCAGCCGGAGCAGCGTGTGCACATCGCCATCGTGGAGCAGGTTGCGGCGGATCGTCTCCCCTGCCCCGCCCTCGAAGAGCACGTTGTCGGGCACCACCACGGCGGCGCGCCCGTGGATCGCGAGGAGGGTCTTCACGTGCTGGACGAAGTTGAGCTGCTTGTTGCTCGTCGTGGCCCAGAAGTCTTCCCGCGTGACGGTGAGCCCCTCGCGCGCCTCGTCGCCTTCTTCGGTGAGGACCATGACGCTCGACTTCTTGCCGAACGGCGGGTTCGTCAGGACCATCGAGTAGCGGGAGCCGGGATCGGCGGCGAGGCTGTCGCGCGTCTCGACGGGCGGCTGCCCCTCGTCGGCGCTCGGCCCGATGCCGTGGAGGAGCAGGTTCATCGCGCACAGCCTGGCCACGCCGGGGACGAGCTCGACGCCGCGGAGCGCGCCGAGCTTCAGGTGCTTCTTCTGCTCGCGGGTGAGGCTCGGGTGCGTCTTGACGATGTGGTCGTGCGCCGCGAGCAGGAAGCCGCCCGTGCCGCAGGCCGGGTCGCAGATCGTGTCGTCGGGCCCCGGGCGCATGACCTCGACGATGGCCTGGATCAGCGGGCGCGGCGTGAAGTACTGCCCGGCGCCGCCCTTGGTGTCCTGCGCGTTCTTCTCGAGCAGCCCCTCGTAGGCGTCGCCCTTCACGTCGGCGTCGAGCGTCGTCCACTGCTCGCGGTCGATGAGATCCGCCACGAGGCGGCGCAGCTTCGCCGGGTCCTGGATCTTGTTCTGCGCCTTCCGGAAGATGAGCCCGAGCATGCCGGGCTGCCGGCCGAGGTGGTCGAGCGTCTTTCTGTAGTGGACCTCGAGCGCGTCGCCGTCCCTGGCGAGCAGCGCGGGCCAGTCGTAGCCAGCCGGGATGAACGGCTTGTGGCTCCACGGCGGCTGCGTGCGCTCGTGCGCCATCTTCAGGAACAGGAGGAACGTGAGCTGCTCGACGTAGTCGCCGTAGGAGAGGCCGTCGTCGCGCAGGACGTTGCAGTAGGACCAGAGCTTCTGGACGATCTGGGCGGAGGGGTTCGACACGTTCAGGAAGCCTTTGTCGATTCGAAGTAGATGCGCTGGATGAACTCGCCGTGCAGTGGATCGAAGTCCTTGTCTGTCGTGATCAATGTCGCAGACGCCGCCTGAGCACATGCGGCGATCCAGACATCGTTATCGGAGAGCTTCCGCCCCTTTCGAATCAGATAGGCATGCATGGCGGCGTAGGCATCGAACACGCTCTCGTCGTTGATGTCGATCGCAATGAACTGCTCCAGGTATGCTCGCAAGCGCTCTGTCTTGTCCTCACCCCAACCGCGGTGCTGCGCAAAGCCAAGCGCCTCACCGACCGTGATGATCGAGATGAGCGGACGCTCTGCCCCCCGCCCGCTGAGGCCCATCGCCGCGTCGATCCGCCGGCCGGTTTCGTTTCCTCGCACGAGATGGAGGACGACGACAGTATCGAGGAGCACGAGCCCGGTCATGAGAGCTCTCTGATGGCCTGGTCGAACTCCTCATCCGTCTCGTCACCGGGCCACTTGCCGAAGACGGCGTTGACGCCGGTGGTAGCCGTCTGCGGTTTGTGGAGAGCTCGCGGATCGATACGGCGGCCGAAGACGGGCTTGGGGACCCTGGACCAGAAGCCGGAGACCCCCTGTCCATCCTCGATCCTCTCCGCGTCGAGCCGGAGGATGCGCCCTGACGGACGGTACACCGCCCGGCCATGGACCAGGACGCGACGGTTCAGGAGCACGCCGGCGGAATCGACGCTCCCCCCGGTGAGCACACCTCGGATTTCCTCTCCGTCATCGAGCTTGATCGCGAACGACTGGGTGCTCACCCGGACCATATCGAGCAGTCCCGCGATCCGCACGGCCTGGGCTCTGGGCGTGGATGCGCTG
Source organism: Sorangium sp. So ce1335 (assembly GCF_051521615.1). NCBI lineage: Bacteria > Pseudomonadati > Myxococcota > Polyangiales > Polyangiaceae > Sorangium > Sorangium sp. So ce1335. The sequence goes on along the minus strand of NZ_CP150363.1, from coordinate 12,157,865 downwards.
AGCTTCCTCGCGGTCGCGACCGTAGCACGGTCGAGCACGGCTTCTCCGGGAACGCCCGACCGGTGCTCCTCGACCCGGACCGCGTCGAAGCCTGCTTCGAACAGCCGGCCGAAGTGAGCGAGATGCTGGAGCAGCGGCCGATCGAAGCGCTCGCTGTCCTGGTTGCCAGCGCCGACGTCCTGGAGAACCCCGGCGAGCACGTCGAACCCCGTCCATCCGGGAGGAGGCCGCGTCGGCCACATCTCCGTCTGGAGGTAGAGCTCCGCGGCGGCCTCGCCCAGCTCCGGGGCCTCGAAGTGCAAGGTCGTATCGTCGTTCCCCTCGAAGTCGACGAGCCGGATATCGCACGCAGCGACGAACCAGGCCCGTGGGCGCCCAGCCGTGACGCTCCGCCCCTCGAAGGCCATCAGCACGGAGCGTCGCACCGCATCATCGACCTGCTTCAAGGCGGCGCCCAGCGGGGCGGGGGGCACACGGCGGCCGAAGGCCCTGGGGCTGGAGAGACGGACGGCGTGGTGGACGATGGGCACGGCGGCACCTTCAGGGTTGTGGCACGGCCGGAACCGGCCGGGAGCTGGGAGAGGATAGCGCAACCTGGCGTCGCCGTGCACGCGGACGTCAGGTGTCCGGCTCCTGAGCGAAGTATTCTGCCACCTTCTCTAGAAAGTTCGGCTGGAGTGACGATGCGAGCTGGAGCTTACGGATACCCTCGACGGTTTCGCACAGTTTGTTGAACGGCAGGAAGCCACACACCTCGGGAAGCGCCTTCTCGCGCAACGCGAAGGTCGGACGCTGGATCTCCTGCTCGACCTTGTCGCGTCGCTCCTCGGGAGCGACGAGGTACAGCTTGATGTCGAGGTTCGGCTGGAGCGACAGGAGATCCGACATCCGGAGCAGGCCGGAGTAGATCGACGTTGTGCACTCGACCTCGAACGCCGCGACGATGGAGTTGCCCTTCAGCCAGAGCACGTCGATGAGCTCGATGGTCCGCGTTGTGGGCTCGTTGAACTGCGTGGGGAGCTTCTGGACCATGCGCGGCAGCTCGCCGAGCTTGTTGCCGTTCCACGTGCGCGAGCGATCGTTGCGCGCGACCCACACGTCGAGGCCCATCTCGGCGCCGAGCGTGAGGAGCGTCCACTGGATTTCCGTGTGCCGCGTGGTCGCTGTGGGCCCTTCATCCTCCGGCGCGGCCTGTACCGGGGCCGGCGGCTCCTCGGGCTCGGGCACGGTGACGTGCGCCTCGATCTTACGTCCTCCCTCACCTTGCTCGACGTAATACCGGAGCTTCCGTGCGAGCTTCCAGGCCGGGACAGGGCGAAACACGGGCTTCTTCTGCGCGCTCTCGATCAGCTTTACGATGAGCGCGCCGTCCCTGTCGTGCTGGAAGCGGTTCGGCGACTTGCGCAGGAAGCCCTTGAACGTGCCTTTCAACGACGCGTCCGCGTAGAAGTCCACCCGGCCCTCCAGGTCGTCGAGAGGCACGCCGTGCTCCGGCTTGAGCAGGATCCGAGGCTGGACGTCGAGCCGAAGGGGGAAGACGTCGTCCTTCCAGATCTTCGCCTTCGTCTTGCTCGGCCCGAGGACATCGAGCACCGCGACCCAGCGCGCAACTCCGGTGATGTAGCCGATGATGGTATCGCCGGGCTTGATCCGCTTGAACGCGGCCTCGTTCTGCGCGCCCGCGCGGAACCCCAGCACCTTGGCGTCAGCCTTCTGGAACTCTGCGTACGTGGTACCGTTGAAACTGCCCAGCCAGTAGGTCAAGGCTCTATCTCCGTGTTCGAGGAATGCCGGCGTGTAGACTTGCGCCGCGGCTTCTTGAGCTCGGTCGTGGTCTGGCCACCACGGATGCGTTCGAGCAGAACGCTCGCCGGCTCATCGTGGGGATCTTGCGGAACGAGCTTGCCTTCGAAGGCGTGCTTGAGGACGGACTGGCGGAGGCGCTGGGCGCGGGCGAGCTGGGCGCGGACAGCTTTCTCGGTCTCGGTGACCACGGATAACAAACGATCGACTTCGTCAACTATGCGCTGCTGCTCGGCCAGCGGCGGGAGCGGAATACAGTCCTGCCGCAGGTCCTCCAGGTGGATGTGTACGAGCCCAGAGCCCTTGGGAACCATCTGCGCCTGCACCTGCGGGGAAGCCAGGGCAAGTTCTAAGTAAGACGAAAGCTCTCTGACGGACGGCTTAACAAGCGCGACTGACACGAAGATACTAAATTCCAGTTCAGTGTCAACGCGCCTTACGACACCGAGCGTACCATCTTTCGAGATAAGCAAGTCACCTCGCTCAGGATTGGCCCGCTTCGAAAACTCGACGTGATCTGCCCGCGTTACATATTGCAGTCGAGCAAAGTCTATCCCTGGGCCAGCCGTCAGGTTACGAACAGTCACAAACGGAATGCCCTCAGCGACGTACATGGGCTTCTTATGGACCCCATCCACAACTTTCGTCGCAAGCTGCTCGACAGTCGACCAAACCCAGCCCTCGGGCAGCTCCGCCAACCTGCTCGCATCTGGTCCTTTCGGCTCCGCGTATTTCGTCTTCCACTCATCGTCACGAGGCACCAGGCCCTTGACCTTCATCTTCGCGAGCTGCTCCGCCTCCCACCGGGCACGACGCTGGTGGAGGATGCGCCGGAGCAGCACGTCGCCAGGCTCGTACTCGCGCCCTTCTTTCCGCGCGAGCTCGGCCTCGGTGGGCACCAGCCGGCCCTCGCATGCCGCCTTGAGGACGGCCGCGCGGTAGCGCTTCAGATTCGCGAGCACGCGCTCGAGTGAGCCCACCCCGGCATCAATACCCGACAGGTGCTTTTCTACCTCTTGCAGAATTCTAGACTGCTCACGAAGCGGCGGAATTGGGATTGGTAGCGCGCCAAGCTTCGTCATGTTGATCGAAGCAAGATTCGTAGTCTGCTTTCCGTGCTCAAGGAAGCACTGCTGACCGCACGTGTTAGCGTACCAGGACAATAGTCTTGGATGGATCACTCCAAAGCGAACCCTTGCACGAAAAACATGATTCTGATGTATACAGAGCGGAAGCTCACCGCTCCAAACCCATTCCCGGCCGAGCTTGTCTCGGTCGCCTCCTTCGTTGAAGAGCACATCTCCAGGCATGAGACGAAGCTCATCGATTTCTTCAACAGAAGCCTCGATCTCTTTGACTTCATCAAGATCGAGATATCCACGCTGTACGTTCGCGACACGAAGGTATGGAACTAGCCGCAGTTGCTGGCTCGGCGCACGGCGCTGTCCTTTCGTGATGCCCCCCTTCAGATCCGCAATCGTCGCCAGTGACGTCCATGACCATCCAGTCGGCAGCTCTACTTTCGTCACGCTGCCAGCACCTCGTTCAGCTCCTCCATCACCTTCCCCAGCTCCTGCCCGAACACCCTCGCCGCCTTCCCCACCCCGCCCATCCCCGCGAACGGCGCATACTCGAAGTCCTCCACCGAGATCTCCAGGTTCGCCGCCATGTGGTCCCGTATCGCCTCCAGCCACGCCCGCTGCTCCGCCGAGAACCTTCGTCCCTGGTTCGCCTGCTGCGCCATCCACTGCTCGAACCGCTCCTGCACCCGGTCGCGGAAGGGCACAAGCTCGTCCTCCTGGTGCAGCGCGAACCGCACGAGCGACACGACGTCCGTGAGCAGCCGCCCCGCCCCCGCCCCGCGGACCTTGTCCCGCTCCAGCGTCTCGTAGGCCCGCCACAGCACCTCCGGCGTCCACTGCCGCGGCGGCGCCTTGATCGCGTCGGCCAAGGCCTTCACGTCCTCGGGCCTGAGCCGCTGCCGGTGCGGGCGGCTGTAGAGGATCTGGAGCGCCGCGATCTGGTCCCGGTGCTTCTCACAGAACGCCTCGAACGTGCTCGTCAGCGCCTTCGCCCGCTCCTTCGCCTCGTCCGAGAAGGCCGCGACGATCACCTCGTCCTCTCGCAGACCCCGACGCAGTCGACGAGGACGAAGCGGTCCTTGGTCCGCGCGTCCGGCGTGACCAGCTGGAGATCCGTCGGGTGGATGACGCGCGCGCCGCGGCCCTTCATCTGCTCGAAGAAGTTCCGGCTCTTCACCGCCCGCATGAACATCACGATCTCGAGCGGCTTCACGTCCGTGCCCGTGGCGATCATGTCCACCGTGACGACGACCCGCGGGTTGTAGCGGGTGCGGAAGGACGAGAGCAAGTGCTCCGCGTTCACCCCGCTCGACTTGTACGTGACGACCTCGGTCTCCTCGCCGCCCGGCCCGGGCCGCCTCTCGACGATGCGCGCGGTGCCCGTCTTGTAGGTGATCTTCTCGCAGAACTCGTTCCCCTTGCCGAACTCCTCCCGCACCGCCTGCACGATGTCGTCCGCGTGGCTGTCGTCCTTGGCGAAGATGAGCGTCTTCGGCACCTCGTGCCGACCGGGGAAGATCTCGGTGAACAGCTTGTCCCGGAACGTGCGGATCACGGTGCGGATCTGGTCGACCGCGACCACCCGGCGATCGAGCGCGGCGGCGTCGTACGAGAGATCCTCGTCGAGCCGCTCCCAGCGGAGCTTGCGTGTCTCCCGGTCGCGCCGGCCGATGATCTCCTCCGGACCGGCCTCGACCGTGGCGCCCTTCTCCGTGATGCGCGTGCGGATCTTGTAGATATCGTAATCGACGTTCACGCCATCAGCCACGGCCCGCTCGTGGTCGTAGTCCATGACGAGGTTCTGGCGGAAGAAGCCGAACGTCTGCTTCGAGGGCGTCGCTGTGAGGCCGACGAGGAAGGCGTCGAAGTACTCGAGCACCTGCCGCCAGAGCGAGTAGATGCTGCGGTGGCACTCGTCGACGAAGATCACGTCGAACGCCTCGATCGGCAGCGCCGGGTTGTAGGCGACCGGCACCGGATCCCGGAGCATCTCGCTCAGGCTGGCCAGACCGAGCTCCTCCGCCTCGGGCGGGAGGTCCGCCTCGCCCTTCAGCATGGAGTACAGGCGCTGAATGGTCGTGATGACGACGCGCGCGACAGGATCCAGCTTGTTCGAGGTGAGCCGCTGCACGTTGTACAGCTCGGTGAACTTGCGGCCGTCGTCCGGGGTCACGTACTGCTGGAACTCCTTGAGCGCCTGGCGCCCGAGGTTGTCGCGGTCGACGAGGAACAGCACCCGGCTCGCGTCGCCGAGCTTGATCAGCCGGTAAATCGAGGTGATCGCCGCGACCGTCTTCCCCGCGCCGGTGGCCATCTGGATCAGCGCCCGGGGCCGGTTGTCGCGGAGCGACACCTCGAGGTTGCGCACCGCGCGCACCTGCGCCGCCCGCAGGCCTGCCTCGGGCACGTCCGGGAACGTGAGCAGCCGCGTGCGGAAGGACGCGGGGCGCTGGCTGAGCGGATCGGGGCGCCCGTCCACGCGCGGCAGGTACACCGGTTCCGCCTTGATCCAGCCGCCCAGGGTCTCCGGCTTGTGGAAGTGGAACACGCAGCGGCTCCGCGGGTCGGGATCGAGGCGATTGGTGAACGCCGTCTCGACGCCGGTGGACTGATAGAGGAACGGAAGCGGCCGCACCGGAGCCGGCAGGAGATCCGGGAGGCCGGCGGAGTACTTCTCCGTCTGGCCCTCCACACCGGTGAGCGTGGTGCCCACCTCCTTCGCCTCGATCACGCCGACCGCCTCCCCGTCGACGTAGAGCAGGTAGTCGGCGAAGCCGTGTCCCCGCTTCAGCGGGAACTCCCGGACGGCGACGCCGCGCGCGGCATCGAGGTTCATCGCGCGCCTGTCCTGCACGGCCCAGCCGGCGGTCGTCAGCGCGTCATCGATGGTCTTGCGTGCGGCATCCTCGGGGCGAGTCATGGCTGGATCCGGGAGCGTAACCAAGGCGGCAAGGAGACGTCGACACCGGTGCGGCGGGACGGGCGCTCCCGCGGGGAATGGCCGGGTAGGACAACGGCGCCGACCTTGACGGTGTGCTCGATCACACGCGATGCTACCCGGTCATGGGGAAGGTCACGGCGCTCGGGCTGGACACGGTCCACGAGGGCTCCGGTCACCAGATGACGGGCATGGCGGTGAGCGTGTGCACGACGCCAGCGGCGCCGAGCCCACTGCCGATCCCTTATCCCACGATGGGCGCGGTGGCCGAGGGGGTCATCGATCCGCCGCTGCGGACGAAGATCGAAGGAAGGAAGGTCCTGACGGTCGGCGGGTGCATGAAGGCGTGTCATGGCAACGAGCCGGGCACGCTGAAGGAGACCTTGAGCCTCAACACGGGCGGTCCGTGTTTCCCGTGGATCGGCGCGCCCAACGTGCTCATCGAGCTGGGAATGGCCGGGATCACCGGCAGCATGGGGCAGATGAACAAGTCGGTCACCGCCGGCGCCGGGGCGAGCGCGAGCGCGGCGGGGGGCGCCGCCGGCGCGGGCGGGGGCAGTGGCGGCGGCGCCGCGGGCGCGCCGGGCGGGCGCGGACCGACAGCGCCGCGCGGCGGAGGCGGCGGCGGCGGCGCCGGGCGCAGCCACAAGGGGGCGAAGGCCGGGAAGTCGTCATCGCCGCCGGTGGAGCAGTGCACGACCGAGGGGCACCCGGTCGACGTCACCGACGGCGCGGTGGTCGACACGGCGACGGACATCGCCGTGCCGGGGATGATCCCGCTCGTGTGGGCGCGACACTACCGCTCGTCGCGTCACGAGGAGGCCGACGCGGCGCTGGGGCCCGGGTGGGCGTTCTCCTACGATCAGTGGATCGAGGAGGGCGAGCAGGTCCTCGCGCTGCGTGACGGCGAGGGGCGGTGGATCTGGTTCGACAAGGTGGAGCACGGGGAGACGGCGTTCCACCGGCGCGAGCGGCTGGAGCTCCACCGCGACGGCGCGGGCGCGTACCGGGTGGTGGATCTCGGCTCGCGGCAGGTGCGGCTCTTCGCGGCGGAAGGTGGCTCGTCGAGGGCGCTCCTGCGCGCGATCCGCGATGTGCACGGCAATGCGCTGCGGCTGGAGCACGAGGGCGAGCGGCTCGTCCGGATCGTCGACACGGCCGAGCGCGAGCTCAGGGTGCGATGGGACACGGGGCGGATCACGCGCCTCGAGCTGTGGGCGGGGCGGCGGCTGGAGCAATGGGTGGAGTACCGCCATGACCGCGCGGGACGTCTGGTCGCCGCGGTCGACGCGCTGGGCGGCGTGGAAAGCTATGAGTACGACGTCCGCCACCGGATGACGGCGACGACGCTGAAGAATGGCGAGCGGTTCTGGTACGCGTACGAGGACCACGTCGGTCACCGGTGCAGGAAGACCGGCGGAAAAGGCGGGCTGCACGAGGTGGAGCTCCGCCGCGATGCGCGGGCGCAGACGACCGAGGTCCGCGGCGAGGAGCCGCGGGTGTACACATGGAACGCCGATGGCCTCGTGACGCGCGCGGCGCTGCCCGACGGGACGGTGCTGTGGGAGCGTGCGTACGACGAGGACGCGCGCCTGGTCGCGGAGGCGAACGGCGCGGGCGAGGGCGTGCAGACCTGGTACGACGCGCGCGGCAATGCGATCCGCGAGGTCGATGCGCTCGGCAACGAGACGCGGTGGGAGCACGAGGGCGACCTGGTGGTGCGGCAGATCAGCCCCGAGGGGCTGGTGACGCAGGTGATGCGCGACGGGCTCGGCGAGGTGAGCGCCGTCCTGTTCCCGACAGGCGACGCGTACTCGTTCGCGCGCGACGCGCGCGGGCGCGTCACGGGCGTGTACGGGCATGGCGGCGGGCAGGACGGCCAGCTGTTCGGCTACGCGCACGACGCGCAGCACAACCTGATCGCCGAGACCGACGCGCGCGGCGCGCGGACGGCGTACTCGCACGACGGCATGGGACGGCCCGTGTCGCGGACCGACGCGCTGGGGCGGACGACGCGCGTGGCGTACGACCGGATGGGGCGGCCGATCCGCGTGGAGCGGCCCGACGGGACGAGGACCGTCGCGACCTACGACCTCATGGGCAATCCGGTGCGGCTGGTCGATGCGCTGGGGCAGACGACGCAGCTCGCTTACCAGGGCACGGGGGTGCTGGCTCAGGTGATCGAGCCAGGCGGGGGCGTGTGGCAGCTCGAGTACACGGGCAAGGAGCGGCTGCGCGTCGTCATCAACCCCAAGGGCGAGAAATACGTCTTTCACCATGACGATGCGGGCCGGGTCGCGCGGGAGGACACCTTCGATGGCCGCACCCTGCGCTACGGCTACCGCAGCTCGGGCCGGCTCGGCCGCATCGAGCTCGCGGCGGACAGGACATGGCGCAACCTGTTCTACGACCGCGCGGGCAACCTCACCGGCGACGAGACGCCCGATGGGGTGATCGGCTACGCCCGCGACCGCATGGGGCGGCTGATCGGCGCGGTGCTGGAGGAGTCGAGCGGGGAGCGCGTCGAGACGTGGTTCGAGCGCGACCGGTTCGGACGCGTCGTGTGCGAGCGGCAGGGTGACAAGGCGGTGCGGTACGCGTACGACGCCCGCGGCCGGCGCGTCGAGCGCGTGATGCCGGACGGGGCGGGGACGCGGTACGCGTACGACGCGCTCGATGCGCTGAGCGCCGTCGAGCACGACGGGCACCGCGTGGCGTTCGAGCGCGACGCGCTCGGGCGCGAGGTCCAGCGGACGAGCGGCGCGGCGGGAGGGGCGGGCGAGGCGGCGATCGCGGTGCGGAGCGCCTACGACGCGATGGACCGGCTGCTCGAGCAGCGCGCGACCGCGCCGGCGCCGGGCGTGCCCCGGGTGCTGGTCGCGCGGCAGTGGCATTATGACGCGCGCGGGCGCGTCGAGCGCATCGACGACGCCCGCTGGGGGGCGACGACGTACCGGTACGACCGCGTCGATCGGCTGCTGTCCGCGCAGCGCGGGGCGCAGCGCGAGGTGTTCACCTACGACCCGGCCGGCTCGATCACGCGCATGCTCGAGGAGCTCTCCGAGCGCAGCGGCGCCGGGCTGCTCGCCGAGGCGTCGCCGCAGGACTGGATGCACCCGTCGTGGCGGCTCGAGCCCGGCGGCGTGCTGCGCAGGACCGAGACGGCGGCGTACGAGGTCGATGTGCGCGGGCGGCGCACGGCCAAGGTGGAGCTGGCGCGCTACCGAGAGAACCACCCGAACGGCGGGGGCGTGACCGAGCAGGAGCTGACCCGCTACGTCTGGGACTGCCGCGACCGGTTGCGCGAGGTGCGGCGGCCGGATGGCACCCGCGTCCTGATGACGTATGACGCCTTCGGGCGGCGGGTGCGCAAGGAGGTGATCGGCACGGCCGTGGTGGGCCGGCCGCGCGTCGTCGAGTTCGTGTGGGACGGGGACGTGCTCGCGGCCGACATCGACAGCGAGCGCGGGGTGCGCACCTTCGTGCACGCGCCGGGGACGTTCGTGCCGCTGCTCCAGCAGCAGGACGGGCGCGCGCTCACCTACGTCAACGACCACCTCGGAACGCCCAACGAGCTGCTCGACCCGGGCGGGCTCGTCGCCTGGTCGGCGGCGCACTCGGCCTGGGGCAAGGTCGCCGACGTGTGGCGCGATCCCATCAGCGTGCTCAACCACAGGACCGTCGTGGAGTCGCCGTTCAGACTGCTCGGGCAGTACGCGGACGAGGAGACGGGGCTCTGCTACACGCGGTTCAGGTTTTTCGATCCCGAGACCGGGGGTTGGTGCAGCCCCGATCCGCTAGGAATTCGTGGTGGGCTCAACCTGTTCGGCTTCGATGGCAGCCCTACGGTCGTCGCGGATCCGCTCGGAACCACCGTCATCGGCACAGTCAAGAGACCGCGACCTGAGCCAGTAGACCCCAAGGCCATCGGCGGCGCAGGTCCGTGGCCAGGCGCGCGCCCCGCGCATCCCTTCGGCCACGGTGTGTCACGGGAGGACATCGCAGAGGTCCTGAACGACCCAGAAAAGGTTTTTACCGGCACAAACAAAGACGGCAGGCCAGTCGACTACTATTATCGCGATGGAACAGCAGTCGTGACGGCCCAGGGAGAGAGAACGAAGGTCATCACCGCATTCGGGAAGAACGCAACAAAGGCAGATGGGGGCAAGAAGATCTGCCGAGGCTCAGGCAAGCCAGCGAAACCCGAACCACAGGCAGGAGGAACGTTTCAGGAGGTCGAGTACCAATGACAGCAACAGCAAGGAGCAACAAGCTCGACATAGGATCCCTGTGGACCAAACTCTTTGGTCCAGAGACAGATGCGTGCCTTAACTTAACCACCTCGGAGGCGGAGGCACTCGCGGTTGCGCTCGGGCACAAGCTAGCGGCTGCCTTGGACGTAGAGATGTCCGTGGACCTGTCCACCATGTCTCTGGAAGGAGGCGACATATCCATCACTGCTCGCACACGACGGCAATTTGGCGGACCATTGATGCTCGACGTACTCGCGCACATCTTCGTATCGCGCCTGACAGACGAGGGATTTTCGGTCAGCGCCGTCGCCTTCACGTTCAGCGGCGGCAAGCGCCTCGTGATGCCGGATGGGGGCGCTCTGCTCTCGCTGCAGCTAGATCCCAGCGAGGGAACAGACGCGGAGTGGCGATCACTGGGCTGGTACCCCGATGAGTATGGCGAGTGGAGTGGACTGACGCAGCTCGATGGATCGGAGTAGCGTTGATTGATCTTGCCCAAGCACGACCGAGCTGTAGCGTCAGCTTACCCGGAGGCGCAGCTACCCCTCTCGCAAGAGCGCGCCGACGCGCCGCCACAAGCGGACGCCCAGGTGCGACACCTCTTGCGGACGGCTGCATAGAGAGACAGAGAGGCGATCCCTCAGAGCGCTAGAGACCGGCAGAGCGAGGTGGGGCGGGAGAGCGCGGCAGAGGGCGGCGGGGGACGATCAGGTCGACCGAGGGCCGGCCGCGAGCGGCCGTCGACGAGCGCGGACGCTCAGGCGATCTCGGGCGGCTCCGGCGCCGCGGGCGCCGCGGGCACGGCCCTCTTCGCCTTCTTCACCCTGGCAGCGGCGGCGCGGGGGACGTGGAGCTCGTCCAGATAGCCGAACACCTGGATGTCGAGGTCGGGCGGCAGCTTCGGGTTGTGCTCGACCTCGTCGGCGATGCCCGCCCGCAGGCGGGAGAGGAGGCCTATCGTCGCGGCGCGGAGCGCGCCGGCGCCCTTGCGCGAGGTCTCCTTCACGTCGGCGCGATCGCTGAGCATCGCGTGGAGTCGCTCGCCGGCGTCGAGGAAGCCGCTGATCCAGTCATGAAGCGTCTCCCCATCGGCGACAGGGAAGCGCTCGAGATCGGCCTTGTGCTGCTTGACGATCTTCTTGCGCTCCATGGCCGCCCTGGCCTCGTCCGCGTAGCTCGCCTTGAGCTCGGATAGCGCGGGGATGAACGCGCGGCGGATCCGCGTAGCGGCAGCGGCGGTCTCCGGCGAGGTCTGCGGGTGCCGGAGGTAAGCCTCGGTCATGTACCAGACCGCCTTGCCGAAACTGTCGTGCTCCACGTCGGTCTCCTCGAGCTCCGCCGCCAGGGCCTTCCCTCCGATCACGACGGGCGGAAGCGCGGAGATCTCCTCCAGCTTCTTCGCCAGGATCGGCTCGTAGGTCTTGCCGGTGCTGGAGCGCAGGAGCGCCGGTTTACGCTTGTCGAGCAGGTCGGTGAGTCCGAGCTTCAGATCGGACAGCGTGAGTGATTGCATCCGGCCGAGGATAGCCACGCAAGGGGTGGCGTCGAGCTGCGCCGGGCGTCGGAACAGTGCCGCTCGGGTGAGCCCGGACGCGAGATGACATGGGCCGATGCCGGCGCGAGGACTCCAGAGATCCCGCTGGCGAGCGGGAGCGCCACCGGCAAGACGAGTACGTGGTGACGACGATCCCTTGGGCCCCGGCGGCGAAGCGAACGGGTCGCGGCGAGCACCCCGGCACCCCGGCCGCGAGACGAGCAGGCCTGGAGGAGCATGCCGACCCCCCGGTGGCGGGCGCGCGCGTTGCGGCGAGCATCCCTCGGGCCCCGGCGGCAGGGCACGCGCGTTGTGGCGAGCATCCCTCGGGCCCCGGCGGCAGGGCACGCGCGTTGCGACGAGCATCCCTCGGGGTCCGCCAAGGGGGCACGCGCGTTGCGTCGAGCATCCCCCGGGCCGGCCAGCGGGGCACGCGCGTCGCGGCGAGCATCCCCGAGCCCCGCCAGCAGGGCCCGCGCCCCCCTGTGATAGCCTCGCAGGGCGCCATGGCCCCCTACCGCTCCTTCCGAGAGGACCGTGCCGCGGCCCCGGCCCCGCCTCCAGGCCCGGTGGCCGACATGGTGCAGCAGTTCGCCGACCCGTACGCCTTCCTCCGCGAGCTCGTGCAGAACGGCATGGACGCCGGCGCGCGCAAGATCGCCGTGCGCATCGAGACGCTGCCCGGCGCGTGCGCCACCTCGGTCACCGACGACGGCAGCGGCATGAGCCGCGAGGACATCGAGGGACCGCTGCTCACCCTCTTCAGCTCGTCCAAGGAAGGCGACGCCAGCAAGATCGGCAAGTACGGCGTGGGCTTCGTCTCCGTGTTCGCCATCCAGCCGGAGCAGGTCGACGTGGAGACGTGGCGCGACGGCCAGGCCTGGCGCCTCCGCCTGCGCGGCGACACGAGCTACGAGCTCGAGGACGCCGGCCACCACGAGGGCAGCGGCACGCGGGTCACCCTGCTCCAGCGGCTCAGCCGGGAGGCGTTCGTGGAGCACGCGCGGCGCGCCCAGGCCGCGCTCCGGCGCTGGTGCCGGCACGCCCAGTGCGAGATCTCCCTCAGCATCGCCGACCACGAAGGCAACGCCAGGACGAGCGCCGTGCGCATCGACACCCCGCTCTCCGTCGCGGCGCCCGTCTCCGTCACCGCCGCCGAGGACGAGACCACCTTCGTCGTCGGCCCGTCCGCCGGCGCGCAGCACCTCGAAAAGCCCGCGGCCCCGAACGGCGACGCCGCCGAGCACGGGCAGAGCTTCGCCGGCTTCTACAACCGCGGCCTCACCCTGTTCGAGACCGCGGACGAGCTGTTCACCGGCCTCTCGGGCGTGCGGTTCAAGGTGATGAGCCCGCGCCTCCAGCACACGCTGAGCCGCGACAACGTGCGCCGCGACGACGCCTTCTGGGAGGCGCTCGCCCGCGTGCGCGAGCTCGTCCGAGGGCCGCTCCGGCGCGAGCTCGCCGCGCGCCTGCCGCAGGCCGCGGCGGCGGCCGCCGCCGGCGAGGGCGCCGCGGCGTACGCGGCGATGCTCGAGGCGGCGCTGACGCCGCCGACCGCGCTCGATCCGGACGACATCCCGTTCCCGCTCGCGAGCCCCGTCGACGGCGAAAGGACGCGCGCCGGCCTGCGGGCGCTGGCGCCGGGGCGCGAGCCGCTGCTCGTCGCCGCGCGGAGCGACGCGCTCACCGAGGCGATGGGGCGGAGCGGCCTGCCCGTCGTGCTGTGCAACCACCCGGCCACCGGCACGCTGCTCCAGCGGTGCTTCCCGGCCGCGCGCATCGAGGAGGCGCGCGCGGCCTACCTGCTCGTGCGCGAGGAGCCGGAGAGCGCCCGCGAGGGCGACGCGGCGCTGCTCCGCGTCGTCGCCGAGGCGCTCGCCCGCGCCCGGCACGGGGTCGCCCGGGTGAGCCTCTGCCGGATCGAGGGCGCGCTCCGCCAGCGCGGCGCGATCCTCCTGCGTGACGGCAGCGAGCGCGGCGAGCGCAGCGCGCCCCACCGGAGCTGCCACGCCGCGCGCGACGTCGTGCGGCGCGCGGCGCGCTTCCGGCCCGGCAACGCCCTCTACCTGAACGTCGCCAGCGACACCGTGGCGCTCGCGCGAAGGCGCGCCGCCGTCGACCCCGTGACCGCCGGCAACCTGCTCGCCCGCGCGCTGCTCGTCGAGGCCAAGGGGCCGCTCGATCCCGACGACAGCGACCGGCTCCTCGACCTCGCCGCGAGCCCCCCGCCGATCCCCGGCGGCGGCGGCGCGCTCCGGGGGACGCGCCGGTGAGCCGCGTCGTCTCCCGCGGCGCGATCCGCGTCGACGCGCGCCGCGCCGTCCGGAAGCTCCGGGAGCACCTGCTCGTCGACCTCGACCTCTACCTGCTCGAGCTCGTCCGGGCCGCAGCGGCCGGCGGCGCGACCCGGATCGACATCCGCCACGACGCGGACGACGTCGCGCTGACCTTCGACGGGGAGCCGCTCGACGCGGCCGTCCTGACGCGCCTGCTCGACCACGTGCTCAACGCCGCGCCCGACGCCGCGTCGCGGCGGCTCCGCCTGCTCGCGCTCGGCGTGAACGCGGCGCTCGGCCTGCGCCCGGCGCGCGTCGACCTGATCACGACGGGCCGCGGACCGTCGGGCGAGCCCTCCGAGGCGACCTGCACGCGCGTGCGCTTCACGCCCGCCCTCCTCGAGGCGCCCGCCGAGGCGTTCGCGCCGGCCGCCGCCCCGGCCTGCGACGAGGTGCCGAGGCCACAGGGGATGCCCGCGGCCGGCATGCGCATCGAGGTGCGCCGGCGGCTCGGCTGGTCGGTGCTGCGCCGCGCGATCACGGGCGACACGCCGCCCGAGATCGCCCACCTCGCCGCGGCCACGGGCGACTTCCCGATCCCGATCGCGCTCGAGGGCGAGCCGCTCCGCCGCGCGCTCCCGGGCGGGCCCCCCGTGGTGCTCGTGCGCGTGCCGTTCCACGTGCGCGGCGCGCGGCGCGCCGCGCTGGAGGTCCTCGCGCCGCCCGAGGCCGCGCACGACGCCGCGCCCCTGTCGGCCCCCCGCTCCGCGCCCCTCTCCGCCCCGCGCTCCGCGCCCCTGTCCTCCCCCCGCGCCGCGCCCCTCTCCGCCCCCGGCGCCACGCCGGCCTCCGCCCCGCTCTCCACGCCCCTCGCTACACCCCTCTCCGCCCCCCTCACCACACCCCTCTCCGGCCTCCCCGCCGTCGACTACCTCGAGCACGGCGTGCGGCTCGTCCGCGAGCGGTGGAGCTTCGCCCCTCGGTTCCCCTCGGCGCCCTTCCAGGGCGTCGAGCTCCCGGTCCGCCTCGTCGTCGACGCGGACGAGCTGCCCACCAACGCGTCGCGCTCGGCGCTGCGCGAGGACGCCCCCCTCTGCGCGGCGCTCCGCGGCGCCGCGGCCGCCGCGCTGCTCGACGCCCTCGCCGCGCTCACCGCGCGCGTCTGCGGCAAGGGCGCGGTCCCCGAGGGCGCGCTCGTCCTCAGCGACGACCGCGGCCTGCTCGAGGACGCGCTCGCCGCCTTCGCGTGCGTCGCGACCGGCGCCGTCCGCGCGGCCGACGCGGCCGACGCGGCCGACGCGGACCGCGCGGTGCCCCCACAGGCGCGCGCGGTGCGCGAGCTCCCGCTGCTCCGCGACGGCCATGGGCGGCCGCTCTCGCTCGCGTCGCTCGACGCCCGCGACGGGTCGCCCCTCTTCGTCTGGCGGGGCGACGCGGCGCTCCCGGAGGAGCTCGCCCCCTGGACCGACGACGTGATCTGGTGCCGCGGGGCCCTCGTCGAGCGCGCGCTCGCGGGGCTCCCGCTCGCCGACGCCGCGGCCATGGTCGAGCAGGCGAAGCTCGGCGCCGAGCGGCGCAGGGCGTTCCTGCGGCACGCGGCCGCCGAGCCCGTCGTGCCGCCCGCCCCCGAGCACGCGCTCCGCGCCGCCTTCCACGTGAACGAGGGGCCGCTCGCCGGGCTGCGCGGCGAGCTCGCCGTCTTCGCGGACGACCCCGGGGCGCGGCGCAGGGCCGAGGTCCGGGTGTTCGTGGAGGGGCGGCACCTCGAGACCGTGGAGCTCGACCCGGCGGCCGTCCCCCTGCCCGTCGAGATCGCGCTCGCGTGGGAGCGGCGCGTGCGGCCGCGCATCTCGTACGACGGCGTCGAGCGCGACGAGCGCTTCTGGCGCGCGGTCCGCCACGCCCTGCACGTCGCCCTCGCCGCGGCCGACGCCGAGGCGCGGCGGCTCTTCGGGCCGAGGGCCGCGCCGCCCGGCGGCGGCGGCCCCCTGCCGCCGCCGCCGTCCGAGAGCGAGCTCGCCCGCGTGAGGCCCCCGCTGCGCGCCGCGATCGGCGCGCTGTACTGCGCCCCGCAGCGCCTCGGCGCGGACCACGCCGGGCACGGCGACCGAGGCGGCGGGGCGCCGCGCCCCGGCGACGATCTCGCGCCGTCGGCGTTCAAGGGGCTCCTGGAGGCGCGGCTCTGGCCCATGCTCGGGACGGACCGGTTCATGAGCCTCAAGGGGCTCGCCGTGTTCGCCCGGGCGGCGCGCGGGCTCTGCGTCGCGGCGCCGGACGCGCGGGGGCGCGCGCCCGACCGGCGGCCGGTGCTCGCCGCCACGCAGCGCGAGCTCGACTGGCTCGCCGCCGCGCTCCCGGACTGCCCGCTCGTCTCCTACGCCCCGGGGCTCTTCAGCGAGGAAGAGCTCGCGGCGCGGGGGCCGGCGCGGCGGCGCGCGCTGGCGGCGTCCCTGGAGAAGATCGCGGCGCCCCGCGCCGCCGGCGCGCCCGTCCTCGAGGTCGCCGGCGACGGCTTCCTCGCGCTCGCCACGCCGGGCGACGCGCCGGTCGAGGCGTGGCACCACGCGTCGCAGCCGCTCGCCACGCTGGAGGCCGCGCCGCTGCTCGGCCCCGTCGCCGTCGCGATCGACGACGACGCCGCCGTGCCGGGCAGGGCCTGGAGCGGCCTCCTGTCGCCGCGCAACGCCGCCGCCGTCCAGAAGGTCGAGCGCGCGCTCTGCGAGGCGCTCGTCGCCGCGCTGGAGGGCGACGCCGCGGCGCGCGCCCGGCTCGGCCTCCAGGGCGACCCGCTCGCCGAGCGCGATCCGCGGGCGCGCGCCCGCGTGATCGCCTACCTCCTCGACTGCGCGCGCGCGCTCGCCGAGCGCGCCCGGAGCGCGCCGCTCGACGCGGCCCTCGGCGATCTCGCGGCGCGCATCCGGCGCCTGCCGCTGCTCGTCATGCTCGACGCGCGCGGCGAGGAGGCAGCCTGCTCGCTCGAGACCCTCGACAGGAACCACCCGGCGCCGGCGCCCATCCCGGTGCTCGAGGCGGCGCCCGGCTTCGAGACGCTCTCCTGGCACCCCCTCCTCCTCCGCGAGGCGTCGGAGCGCGCCGCCCTGTCGCGGTGGGCCGGCGGCCGCCTCCTCCCGGCGGGCGGCGGGGTGCACGCCCGCCGGCTCCGCGCCGCCGCCGCGCGGTCGGCGCGCCGCGCCGCCGCCGAGCAGGCGCGCCGCGACGCCGCGGCCGAGCAGGCGCGCCGCGACGGTGGCGAGGGGCCGCCCGAGGAGCGGCCCGCGCCCGGAGGCGCCGCGGGCGGCTCGCGCGCCGCGCTCGCGCTGCCGGGCGCCCCGTCGCACCCGCTGCTCCGCGTCAGCATCGCGGCGCTGGGCGTGAAGGAGCTCGAGGGCGAGCTCGAGATCATCGAGGGGCCGGAGTCCGACGTCCGCCTCGTCGGCCCGGGCGGCGCCGAGCGGCGCGCCGAGGTGGAGCTGCCGATCCCGCTGCGCATCCTCGCGCGCCCCGCCGCCGCGGACCCGCCGCGGGACGAGGTGCGCGCGCTGCTGACGCGCCTCGCCAGGGCCGCGGGCCGCCGCCTGCTCTCGCTCGCGCCGCGCTTCGACGAGCTGCCGCCGTTCGCGCGGAGCCACACGCGCCGCGCCGTCCTGAAGACGCTCGCCCAGGGCAAGCGCGTCGTCGCGGAGGCGGCGAGCGCGCTGCTCTTCCCCGACATCGACGGGAACCTGTTCTCGCTCGACGACCTCCGGCGCGACCCGCTGGCCGAGTGGCTGTGCACCGCCGCGCCGCCGCCCTACCCGAAGCAGCGCTACGGCCGTCCCGTCCTCGCGCTGAGCAGGCCCGAGCGGCTGCAGCTCGCGACGGCGGTGCTCGTCAAGGACATCACCGACGCCGTCGCGCGCGATCGGGCGGCCGAGGCGCGCCTCTCCGCGCCGCCGCTCGACGCCATCGGCCTCGACGCCGCCGCGCGCGCGGCGTGCCTCGCGGTGTTCCCCTTCGCGCGGGAGGCCGGCGCGCAGGAGGGCGCGCCGGCCGCGCACGGCGAGATCGGCCTGCTCGCCCCGGAGCACGTCGACGCCGCGGGGATCGCGGTGCACGTCGGCCGCCGCCCGCTCTGCGCGATCGACGCCGGCGAGGGGTGGCCGCTCTGCGCGGCGATCAACGACGACGCGCTCGAGCCGAACCGCACCTTCGACGGGCTCAAGGCCGGCGCGGACGCCGCGCGGCTCCGCCAGGCGGTGCGCGACGCCGCCGCGCGGTGGCTGCGCGCGCGGCTCGCGCCGCCCGAGGGCGCGCTCGCGACGCGGTGGATCGACGTCGCCACCACCTGGCACCGCCCGTTGCTCGTGACCGGCGCGCTCTGGTTGCCCGCGCGGTGGCCGCGCGCGCCGCGGGTGCTCGTCGCCGCGCCCTCCGCGGCGATCCTCGGCGAGGGCGCCGCCGAGGGCGGCTTCGCGCCGCGCGCGCTGCGCGGCGCGGGCGGCGCGCGCGGCGCGGGCGGCCTGGTCGAGCTCGCGCCGGTCGAGGGCCTGCTCCTCGTCTGGCCGCTGCACGAGGCGCGCTGGGAGGCCGTCGCGGAGATCGCCCTGGAGGCCGCGGCCTCGATGGCGGCCGAGCTCTCGGACGAGAGCGCCGCCGCGCCGTACCTGTGGGACCTGCACCTGCTCGGCCGCCTCTCCGGCGGCAAGCTCGCCGCGCGGACCGCCGCCGGCGAGCGCGTCGGCCCGGAGGCGATCCGCGCCGAGCTCTCCGCGAAGGGCTGCGTGTGGATCACCGACCGCCGCGGCAGCGCGGACGGCGATTTCCCCGACGAGGCGCCGGCGTTCGTGCTGCTCGACGACGGCTCGCCGCTGATCGAGGTGCTCCGCCACCGCGCCGCCCCCGGCGCGCTGCGCGAGCTCGGCGCGCCGGCCGCGCCGCGGGCCGAGGCGATCGCGGCGGAGGTCGAGCCCGCCTCCGGGGGGGCCGCGCCGACCGGGAACGCGGCCGCGGCGGCGGCCGCCGGGGCGCCCGTGGCGGCTGCGGCGTACGCGCCGCCCGACGCGAGCGGCGCGCGCGCCTGGGTGGGCGCGCTGTGGCGCAGCGTCCGCGGCCTGATCGGCGGCGGCGCCCCGCCCGCGCCGCCGGACGCTGCGGCCGCCAGCCCGCTCGCGGCGGCGCTCCACGCAGCGCTCCTCGAGATGGGCCTGGAGGGCTCCCCGGTCCGCGCCGTCGTCGAGGGCCGCACCGGGAGGCCGGTCCGCTACGACGCCGGCCGCAGCCAGATCATCGTCAACACCGAGCACGCGGCGCTCGCGTGGCTCCGCGCCCGCGGCGCGCCCGATCCGGCGGCCGTCGCGCTGCTCGCGGCCGCCGCCGTCGGCGAGGTGAACCGCGCGCTCCGATCGGTCACCGACGCCGAGGAGCGCCGCGCGCTCGATCATCTCCTGCGCTCGATGGGCTAGGACAACGATCACGTCGATCGAGCGAGAAATGAACCGCCAGGACGCCGAGGACGCCAAGAAGAAGACACCGTCGTGGCGTCCTTGGCGTCTTGGCGGTTCGAAGCTCTGCTCGTTTCAGGCGGGTTCAGCCCGTTGGTCGCTCTGGCGCCGCCCGCCCCCGCCCCCGTTGCCCGCGGCTCGCCCGAGCGCAAAGCTCTCTCTCGTGGACACCGTCTTCACCATCGGCCACGGCACCCGCAGCCTGGAGGAGCTCGTCGAGCTGCTCGGCGAGGGCCCCGCCGACACGCTCGTCGACGTCCGGCGGTTCCCTGGCTCGTCCCGGTCGCCGCACCTCGCCCGCGCCGCGCTCGCCGAGGCGCTGCCGCCGCTCGGCGTGACCTACGTCTTCCGCGGCGACACCCTGGGCGGCCGCCGGACCGGCCGCGACGACTCGCCCCACGTCGCCTGGGAGAACCCGAGCTTCCGGGCCTACGCCGATCACATGGAGACGGAAGCCTTCCAGCGCGCGCTCTCCGAGCTCGAGGCGGAGGCCCGGGCCGGCCGGCGCATGGCCGTCATGTGCGCCGAGACGCTCTGGTGGCGCTGCCACCGCCGCCTCATCGCCGACGCCCTCGTCGCGCGCGGGCTCGCGGTGGTCCACCTGCTCGGCCCCGGCGCGCGGGCCGCCCACACGCTGAACCCCGCCGCGCGCCCCGACGGCGCCGGCCGCCTCGTCTACGACGTCGGCGCCCAGCGCTCGCTGCCGCTCGGCGGCCAGGCAGCGGGCTCAGGCGCCGCGCCCGCGCGGACCCGGGCCGTCCGCGCTCGCCCGCGCCGCGCGCGGTGATCGCCGGCTCCACCCCGCTCCGCCCCTCTCCCCCGCGGTTCCAGTCCGCTCCCCCGCGGTTCCAGTCCGCTCCCCCGCGGTTCCAGTCCGCTCCCCCGCGGTTCCAGTCCGCCCGTTCGCCCGCCGAGGCCGGGTACATGCGCGCCGGGTCCTGTGCTCCACTGCCGGCATGATCCAGGCCGACGCGGCACGCATGACGGAGAAGATCGCCACGGTGCTCGCCGGCCGCGAGCCGAGCCTCCCCGCCCGCGCCGGCGAGGCGCTCGCGCGCTGGCTCGAGCTCGTCGCCGGCTGGAACGCCAAGGTCGACCTGACCGCAGCCCGGAGTGCCGACGAGCTCGCCGACCTCATGCTCGCTGACGCGCGGCTCCTCTCGGAGCACGTCCCCGAAGGCCGGCGCGTCATCGATGTCGGCACGGGGGCCGGCGCGCCGGGCCTGCCGCTCGCGCTGCTGAGGCCGGACCTCGACGTGACGCTCGTCGAGCCGCTCCAGAAGCGCGTCGCCTTCCTCCGGACCGCGCTGGGCACGCTGGTCCAGCAAGGGCTGCTCCCGAAGGCGCCCCGGGTCGAGCGCGCGCGCGGCGAGGACCTCGTGCGCGCCGGGAGATCGTTCGATGCGGCGATCTCCCGCGCGACGCTGGCCCCCGACGCGTGGCTGCCCCTCGGCGCCGCGCTCACCGAGCGGTCCCCCGCGGACCGCCGCGAGGTCTGGGTCCTGCTCGCGCGCGACGAGCCGCCGGCCCACCCCGGATGGGCGCCCGCGATCGACCTCCGGTATCGATGGCCGCTCACCGGCGCGGAGCGGAGGGCAGTGAGGTATCTGCCAGACCCCCATGATCGCCTGACCGCCGCTTAGGGTAATGCCTGAATAAATTACCACTCGTGCAATTACCGTCTTCCTGATGACGGTCTCGACACGGAGTGCCATCCGCTTTCGCGGAGGCCCGGCATTGCGCGCTCCGCTGCTCGTCCGGTATGGCGGAGCAGGGCCGATTCCGTTACTGTCCGGAAATCACATGAAGGCGCGCCCTACGTGGGCAGGGCCTCCTGGCTCGGGAGACAGTGATGAAAGTGCAACGCATTTCGGCGATCTTGCTCACCTCGGTCGCGTTCTCTGCTGGCTTCATTGGTTGCGGCGACGATGAACCGCCTGCCGGCGGTGGCGGAGCGGGCGGCTCGGGCTCGACAACGAGCTCGTCGAGCTCGGGCAACATGGTCGTGAGCTCCGGCAGCGGCAGCTCCGAGGCGGAGTACCTCGGCACCGCGTGCACGGAGGACGCCGATTGCGGCCCGGAGGGGCTCTGCATCCCGGAGTCGGCCGAGGAGGGCGGTCCCTCGGGCGGGTACTGCACCACCGCGTGCGCCGAAGACGACGACTGCGAGGGCGATGGCAGCGCCTGCCTCGATGGCCTCTGCTACCTGGGCTGCGTCCTCGGCGAGCCCGCGATCACGAGCCTCGACGAGGAGCTC
Source organism: Sorangium sp. So ce1335 (assembly GCF_051521615.1). NCBI lineage: Bacteria > Pseudomonadati > Myxococcota > Polyangiales > Polyangiaceae > Sorangium > Sorangium sp. So ce1335. The sequence continues at coordinate 12,136,242 of NZ_CP150363.1, read as the reverse complement.
GACCCGTTCAAGTGCCACGGCCGCGATGAGCTGCGCTGTGAAGAGGTGGAGGACAGCGTGACGGTCTGCACCGCGAACTGCGGCTCCGACAGCCAGTGCCCCGGCCGCGTCTGCGATCCCAGGATGAACCTCTGCGTCGACGAGCCGAACACCGGCCTGCCGATGGGCGCCGCGTGCGACCGCGACGCCGAGGAGAACCAGTGCGCCGGCTGGTGCGTGGGCTTCGGCGAGGGGGCCACCGCGTGCACCGAGTTCTGCGGATTCGGCGGCGATCTGCTGGAGTCCGACTGCGGCGGGCTCCAGAACGGCCTCTGCCTCTACGGGTTCGGCGACACGATCGGCGCCGGCGACCTCGGCGCGTGCACCAGGGCGTGCACGGCGCACAGCGATTGCTTGCTGCCGCAGGCCCGCTGCGTGGATTTCGGCCTCCCGACGAACGGCTTCTGCGTCTTCGAGACGTTCGAGTGCGAGGACAACGACGATTGCGAGGAGGAGGGCGACGAGTGCACCGAGACGCCTGATGGCTTCTTCTGCCTGAGCACGGAGTATCCGCTGAGCGGCGACGGCACGGGCGGCGCTGGCGGCGCGGGCGGCGCGGGCGGCGCGGGCGGTGCGGGCGGCGGCGACGGCGGCGCGGGCGGCGGCACCGGCGGCGCGGGCGGCGGCACCGGCGGCGCGGGCGCCACGACCAGCGCCTCCGCCACGACCAGCTCCTCCGCCACGGGCGGCACCGGCGGCGCTGGCGGCGAAGGCGGCGCGGGCGCCACGACCAGCTCCGCCACCACCGGCGGTACGGGCGGCGCGGGCGGCGGCACCGGCGGCGCTGGCGGCGCTGGCGGCGCAGGCGGCGCCTGATCGCTGCGTCCAACGACACGGCCTCTTCTCCCCTGATCTGCACGGGCTGAGAGGAGGCCGCGCTCTCTCCAGCCTCCCTCGCCGGGCCCGGCACGCCCGGCCACCTCTCGACGGCTCCCCTGGCCGTGCCCCCTGCCATCGTTCTACGCCTGTTGCGCCCGTTGCGCCCGTTGCGCACTTTGGCGTCCCTTGCGCTTCTGGCGTCCCTTGCGCCTGTTGCGCCTTCGGCGCCTGTTGCGCCTTTTGCGCGTCGCCGCGCGATGGAAGAGATCGCCATCGCGCCGAGAGCGCCGGAGCGGTAATCCGGGCTTTCGCTCCTCGTGCGTCCGGGCGGCCAGCGACGCCGCCCGAGCTGCCGGGCCGGAGATCCGTGCCGAGGAGAGCGCTCGCGCGCCGCGCGGACCGCGTCAAAGCACGAGGCGCGCCGTCCCAGGCGGGGCAGTTCGCCACACGGATCGCCGCACGATTTCCCGGCGCGGCGCGCTCGTCACGCCGCCCCAGGCATCGAATCCGGGAGCGTTGCGCCGGCACCCTGCTTGCTCAGGCGCCGGGGCTGGAGGACCGCATGAACAAGCTCGCTCTCTTCACCTCGGCCGCCGTCATGGCGGTCTCGACGCTGGCTTTCACCGGGACGGCGCACGCCCAGGAGAGGACGCGCGACACGGTCACCATCACCGACTCCGTGCCGAACCGCGGGCTCATCTGGAGCGGCGTCGCCGTGCTCGGGACCACCTACGGTATCTCGACCGTCGTGGCGACGTTCAGCAAGGAGCCCGCGGATCGGGCGCTCTGGGTGCCGGTCGCGGGGCCGTGGATCGACCTCGGCGCCCGCGGCAAGTGCAGCGGCGACTCGGAGTGCAACGCCGAGGCGACGAACAAGGTGCTGCTCATCGCCGACGGGCTCGGCCAGGCCATCGGCGCGATCCAGATCCTGAGCGGCTTCATCTTCCCGGCGAAGCGCACGGTGACCGAGGTGGGGAGCATCCAGATCATCCCCATGGGCAGCAAGGGCATCGCCGCCAGGACCGTGTTCTGAGGGGAGATGCGACGTCGTGCTCCGGCCCCGCCGCGGACGCGCGGCCTATCCGGCAGGCGGCGCCTTCTCGCGCGGCGACAGGCCGCGCACGAGGGTCGCGAGCGTGCGCAGCACCGGGGTGTCGACCCCGGCCCGGCGCCCGCGCTCGACGACGGCGCCTTGAAGGATATCGACCTCCGTCGCCCGGCCGGCGCGCACGTCCTGGAGCATCGACGGCTCTGTGAGCGGGTACTCCGCGCGCGTGAGCGAGATCATCGCGTCCGCGGTCTCGACCGGGATCTCCGCCCCTTCCGCGCGCGCCACCGCGATCACCTCGAGCATCGCCGCCCGGGTGAGGTCCTCCATCTGCTCCGCGGCCACCCCGGCGCGCTGGCCCGTCAGCGCGCAGATCGCGTTGAACGGGGCGTTCCAGACCATCTTCTCCCACAGCATGGCGCGGTGGCTCGCCGACCGGCGGGCCGGGATGCCCGCCCGCTCGAGCAGCGCCGCGACAGCCTCCACCCGCGGCTCCTGCCCGGGGCGGTACGGCGCCAGGCCGGCGCGCGTCGCCGCCAGCGTCTCGATCGCACCGGGACCGCTGAGCCCCGCCGACATGTACGCGATGGAGGCGATGACGCGCGACGCGCCCACGTGCCGCGCGACAGCGTCCTCCGACTCGAGCCCGTTCAGCAGGGGCAGCACGAGGCCGTCGTCGGCGAGCAGCCCCGGGAGCTTCGCGCTCACGTCGGCGAGCGACGGCCATTTCACGGCCACGAAGATGAGGTCGAACGGCCCGCGCGCCCCGTCGAGCGCCACGACGCGGAGCGGCGGCGTGCGCACCTCGCCGGCCGGCGTGCTGAGGACGAGCCCGCGCGATCGCATCGCCTCGGCGTGCGCCCCGCGCGCGACGAACGTGACGTCCTCCCCCGCCAGGACGAGCCTCGCCCCGAAATAACCGCCCACCGCCCCCGCGCCGACAATGAGGATCCGCATCGGCGGCGACCATAGCATGCTCGACCCCGAATCAGACGATGCCAGACGATGCCGGACGACGCCGCACGGTGCCGGACGACGCCGCACGACGCCAGGCGACGACCGAGGACCGACTGGTGGCCATCAGCGCGGAATGCGGATATGCATGAGCCGAGATGGATAGGCCGGACGCCCCCACCGTGGCTCACGCCGGCGCCGGCATGAACTCCGACGCCCATCCGAGCGCGACGCTCGAGGCCGAGCAGCTCCAGCTCCTCATCGACGCGTTGCCGGTGCTCATCTCGTATGTCGATAACGACGAGCGCTACGGCATCGTCAACCGGGCCTACGAGCGCTGGTTCGGGGAAGATCGCAGCTCGCTCGTCGGCCGGCACGTGCGCGAGGTGATCGGCGACGCCGCCTACGCCGGCGTGAAGCACCACGTCGCCGCCGTGCTCGCCGGGCAGCCGCAAGACTTCGAGTCGCGGCTCGTCTACCGCAAGGGCGGCAAGCGCCACGTCCGCATCCAGTACATTCCCCACCTCGGCGCGAGCGGCGAGGTGCGGGGCTTCTTCACGCTCGTCTCGGACATCGGCGACCTGAAGCGCAGCGAGGAGACGCGGCGGTTCCTCGCCGACGCGACGACCCTGCTCGACCCGGTGCTCGACCAGGACGCCATCTACCGGAGCATGGCCGATCTCGCGGTCACCTCGGTGGCCGACTGGTGCGCCGTCCACACGCTCGAGCCGGACGGCTCCGCCCGCGCGCGCGTCGTCGCGCACGCCGATCCGGCGAAGGCCGATCTCGCCGCCAGGCTGGCCCAGCGCGGCCGCATCCCGCCGGAGCCCGAGACGCCGCTGCACGAGGTGCTCCAGGGCGGCCCCGGCCGGATCCTCCCCGACCTCGCGGAGAGCCTGGCCGCCGGCGGCGCGCCCGACGCCGAGCCCCTCGACCTCGTGCGCGCGCTCGGCCGCGGCTCCGCGGTGATCGTGCCCGTCCGCGGCGAGGAGCGCGTGTTCGCGGCGCTCACGCTCGCGTCCGCCGGCCCGGGCCGCGACTACGACACCGTCGACCTGGCCTTCGCCGAGGAGCTCGCGCGGCGCATCGGCCTCGCCGTGCAGCGCCTGCGCCTCTACGACATGGCCCGCGACGCCGAGGCCGAGGCGCGCCGGCGCTTTCTGGCCGAGCAGGAGGCGCGCCGGGCCGCCGAGCGCGCCGCGCAGCGCATGGCCGGCCTCCAGCGCATCACGGCGGCGCTGGCCGACGCGCTCACGAGCGAGGCGGTGGCCGAGGTCGTCGTCGACCAGGGCGTCGCCGCCGCGGGCGCGTACGGCGGCGTCATCGTCGTGACGACCGGCGACGATCTCGAGTGCCTCAAGGCGGTCGGCTACCGCGGCGACCTCCTCGAGCGCTTCCAGCGGATGTCCCTCAGCAGCGAGCTGCCGCTCGCCGACGCCCTGCGGACCGCCGCCCCCGTCTGGCTGCGCTCGCGCAAGGAGTTCGCCGCGCGCTACCCGGACCTCGTTGGCCCCCTGCTGGCGCCCGCCACCGCGTCGCTCTGCTGTCTCCCGCTCGTCGTGCAGGATCGGCCGATCGGCGTGCTCGGGCTGAGCTTCGCCGACCCGCACCCGTTCGATCAGGAGGAGCAGGAGTTCCTCGTCGCGATGTCGGGCCAGTGCGCGCAGGCGCTGGAGCGCGCCCGGCTGCACGAGGAGCGCGCCGCCATCGTCGAGCGCGAGCGGCGCGTGGCGCTCGAGAACGCGCGCCTCTACCGCGAGGCGCACGAGGCGGACCGGCGCAAGGACGAGTTCATCGCGATGCTCTCGCACGAGCTCCGCAACCCGCTCGCGCCGATCACGACCGGCCTCGAGCTCTTGCACATGAACACGAGCGAGCGCGGCGATCGCGACGACGCCCAGATCCTCGCGACCATCGAGCGGCAGGTGAAGACCATCGTGCGGCTCGTCGACGACCTCCTCGACGTCTCGCGGATCACCCGCGGCAAGATCGAGCTGAAGCGGGAGCGGCTCGACGCCGGCGCCGTCGTCGAGGCGGCGATCGAGAGCGTCCGCCCGCTGCTCCTCCAGCGGCGGCACGAGCTCAGCGCGTCGGTCGAGCCGGGGGTCCTCGTGGACGGCGACCGCGTGCGGATCGAGCAGATCGTCGTCAACCTGCTGACCAACGCGATCAAGTACACGAACCCGGGCGGCCGCGTCTCCGTCGCCTGCAAGGCGAGCGGCGGCGACGCGTGGATCCGGGTGACCGACACCGGCGTTGGCATCCCCGCCGAGCTGCTCCCGCGCGTCTTCGAGCCGTTCATGCAGGCGAGGCGCACGCTCGATCGCTCGCAGGGCGGCCTCGGCGTCGGGCTGACGCTGGTCAAGCGGCTGGCCGAGCTGCACGGCGGGCGCGTCGAGGCCGTGAGCTCCGGCCCCGGCGAGGGCACGGCCATCAGCGTCTGGCTCCCGCTCGCGGGCGCGCCGGCGGAGAGCGCCGCGCCGCCCGTGGCCCAGGCCCCGCGCTCCGCGGCGGGCGCCCTCCGGGTGCTCCTCGTCGACGACAACGTCGACGCCGCCGAGGGCCTCCGGCGCATCCTCCAGCTCCACGGCCACACGGTCTCGATGGCGCACGACGGCCCGGCCGCGCTCGAGGCGGCGCGCGCCGGGGCGCTCGACCTCGTCCTCCTCGACATCGGCCTGCCCGGCATGGACGGCTACGAGGTCGTCCGCCGCCTGCGCGCCGATCCCCAGCACCGCGGCTCCTACATCGCCGCCGTGTCCGGCTACGGCCAGGACCAGGACCGCCGCCGCTCGCGCGAGGCGGGCTTCGACGCCCACCTCACCAAGCCGGTCGCGGCGGATCAGCTCCTCGCGCTCGTGGACAGGGCGACCGCCCGCGGCTGACCGGCGCCGCCGCCGTCGCCCGGCTCGGCCCGCGCTCCCCCGCCCCGGCGTGCGCCCGCGCCCACCGGAGCCCGCCGGACGTCCGCCCGGGATCCGGTGGGAGCGCCCCTTTCCATCGTGGGTCCGCCCGCGCCGCCGGCTTTTCCACAGGTGCAATGCGCTGGCCCCGCTCCCCGAAACACGACTGAAATAAACGTCCCTCGAAGCGACGAACGCGCCTGTTTCCCTTCATTGGCGGGTTCGAATTGGCCCTCGCCGAGGGCCGCGTTCGCTCGCAGATGGCCGCGAAACACGCGTGAAACAGGGGCAATGTCCCGGCGCGAGAGCGGCATTGGGCGCACATTTTATTCCAGCGAAACAGTTGTGAAACAGAGCCCACAGTACACCCTTTTCCAGTCGGCGACTGCGGCCGGCCCTGGCCCGGCAGCAGTGTGGCAGTGACGGTGAGAAGGACTCACCGGGTCCCAAAGGTGGGTTTCATGAGCAAGAAGAAGGACCTCCTCGTCATCGGCAACGGCATGGTCGGGCACAAGTTCATCGAGAACATGGTTCTCGGCGGCTTTCTGCGCGACTGGAACATCATCACCTTCTGCGAGGAGCCGCGGCTTGCCTACGACCGGGTGAACCTGTCCGCCTTCTTCAACGGCAAATCGGCCGATGACCTGTCGATGGTGAAGCCCGGCCTCTACGAGGAGGCCGGCATCCAGGTGCACCTCGGCGACAAGGCCGTATCCATCGATCGGCGCAAGAAGGCGGTGACCTCGGCCAAGGGGAAGACGGTCTATTACGACAAGCTCATCCTCGCCACCGGCTCGTACCCCTTCGTCCCGCCGATCAAGGGCAAGGACACGAAGGGCTGCTTCGTCTACCGCACCATCGAGGATCTCGAGGCCATGGCGGCCCACGCGAAGTCCGCGAAGGTCGGCACCGTCATCGGCGGCGGCCTGCTCGGCCTCGAGGCGGCCAACGCGCTCAAGAACATGGGCCTCGAGGTCCACGTCGTCGAGTTCGCGCCGCGGCTCATGGCGCTCCAGGTGGACGAGGCCGGCGGCGCGATCCTCCGCCGCAAGATCGAGGAGCTCGGCGTCCAGGTGCACACGAGCACGTCGACGACGGAGATCGTCGCGGAGCACGGCCGGGTGGCCAGGATGCTCTTCGCCGACCAGACCGACCTCGCGACCGACATGATCGTCTTCTCCGCCGGCATCCGCCCGCGCGACGAGCTCGCGCGCGCGTGCGACCTCGCGCTCGGCAACCGCGGCGGCGTCGCCATCAACGAGCGCTGTCAGACGTCCGATCCGGACATCTACGCGATCGGCGAGTGCGCGAGCTTCAATAGCCAGCTCTACGGGCTCGTGGCGCCCGGCTACGCCATGGCCAAGGTCGCGGCCGACGCCCTCACCGGCGGCAAGGAGACCTTCGGCGGCTTCGACATGAGCACGAAGCTCAAGCTGATGGGCGTCGACGTCGCGAGCTTCGGCGACGCCTTCGGCGCGCAGCCCGGCGCGCGCGTCGTCAGCTTCATGAGCTCGACGACGAACGTGTACAAGAAGCTCGTCGTCAGCTCGGACGGCAAGCACCTGCTCGGCGGCATCCTCGTCGGCGACGCCTCGAACTACGGGCAGCTCCTCCAGCTCGTGCAGAACAAGATCGTCCTCCCGCCGAACCCGGAGGACCTCATCGTCGCGCAGCGCGACGGCGCGAAGCCGGCGGGCTTCGGCGTCGAGTCGCTCCCCGACACCGCGCAGATCTGCTCCTGCCTCAACGTCACCAAGGGGGCCATCTGCTCGGCCATCTGCGACGACAAGCTCACCACGCTCGCCGCCATCAAGGGGCAGACGAAGGCGGGCACCGGCTGCGGCTCGTGCACAACGCTGATCACCGACATCCTGAAGAAGGAGCTCAAGAAGGCCGGCGTCGCGGTGACCAACTACCTCTGCGAGCACTTCAACTACTCGCGGCAGGAGCTCTATCACCTCGTCCGGGTCCACGCGATCAAGACGTTCGACGACCTCATCGAGCGCCACGGCAAGGGCAAGGGCTGTGAGATCTGCAAGCCGGCGGTGGCGTCGATCCTCGCGTCGACGTGGAACGAGCACATCCTGAACAAGAAGCACCTCCCGCTCCAGGACACGAACGATCGGTTCATGGCGAACGTGCAGCGGGACGGCACCTACTCGGTGGTGCCGCGCGTGCCCGCCGGCGAGATCACGCCGGATCAGCTCATCGCCATCGGGCAGGTCGCGAAGAAGTACAGCCTGTACTCGAAGATCACGGGCGGGCAGCGCGTCGACCTGTTCGGCGCGCGGCTCGAGCAGCTCCCCGACATCTGGCGCGAGCTCATCGCGGCCGGCTTCGAGTCGGGCCACGCCTACGGCAAGGCGCTCCGCACCGTGAAGTCGTGCGTCGGCAGCACCTGGTGCCGCTACGGCGTGCAGGACTCGGTGGGCTTCGCGGTCGCGGTCGAGAACCGCTACAAGGGCCTGCGCAGCCCGCACAAGCTGAAGTCCGCGGTGTCCGGCTGCGCGCGCGAGTGCGCCGAGGCGCAGAGCAAGGACTTCGGCATCATCGCGACGGAGAAGGGCTATAACCTGTACCTCTGCGGCAACGGCGGCATGAAGCCGCAGCACGCCCAGCTCTTCGCCGCGGATCTCGACGAGGCGACGCTCATCAAGTACCTCGACCGGTTCCTGATGTTCTACATCCGCACGGCGGACCGGCTGCAGCGCACGGCCACCTGGTTCAACAACCTCGAGGGCGGCATGGATTACCTCCGCCAGGTCATCATCGAGGACTCGCTCGGCATCTGCGAGGAGCTGGAGAAGGAGATGGCCCACCTCATCGCGACGTACGAGTGCGAGTGGAAGGCCGCGGTCTCCGACCCCGACAAGCTCAAGCAGTTCCGGCCGTTCGTGAACGCCGGCGATCCCGACCGGAGCATCCTCTTCGTCCCCGAGCGGGCGCAGCACCGCCCGGCGGCCTGGCGGGAGAAGTCGAACCTCGTCGAGGAGATGATCTGACCGCTCGGGACACGACTTTTCTTGAGGGAACCGACATGAACGAGCTGCAACATTCTTGGAACGCGCGCCGGAGCGAGGGCATGACACAGGGCTGGGTCGAGGTCTGCGGGGTCGACGACATCATCCCGAACACCGGGGTCTGCGCGCTCGTGAACGCGCGCCAGATCGCGGTGGTCCGGGTCGGCGAGGGCGAGGAGATCTACGCCATCAGCAACTTCGACCCGTTCAGCAAGGCGTTCGTCATCTCGCGCGGCATCGTCGGGGACAAGGGGGGCGTCCCGAAGATCGCCTCGCCGATCTACAAGCAGAACTTCGATCTGCGCACGGGGCAGTGCCTGGACGACCCGAGCGTGCGCATCCCGGTGTACCCCGTCCGGGTCCGGGGCGGGCGCGTCGAGGTCCAGGCCACGGCGCTGCCGCTCCCGGCCGCGAGCTGATCATGAGCCGGCGAGGCGGCGCCACCTTCCTCCTCGCCGCGGACGCGCCGCCCTTCGCGGCGCGTCTTCTGGCGTTCTCCGGGCTGGGTTTCCGCGCCGGGTAAACAGGGATCTTCAATGAGCGTTGCCAAGGTATCGGACACTCACTTTCACTTACCCATCGTCAACTCACCGCCGAAGATCCAGGACGGCAACAAGAGCCTCCTGCAAGCGCTCCTGGCCGATCAGCAGAAGCTCACGGCGGTCGAGAAGTTCTCCAGGATGCACGAGGAGCACGCGCTCCCGGCCCAGTCCAAGTACTACCGCGACCTCATCCCCTTCGAGAAGCCGAAGCCGGGCCAGCAGTACGGCTTCGAGGTCGACCTCGACGCCTGCACGGCGTGCAAGGCGTGCGTCACCGCGTGCCACAGCCTGAACGGCCTCGACGAGGACGAGGTGTGGCGCTCGGTCGGCCTGCTCCACGGCGGCACCCCGCAGACGCCCGCGCAGCAGAGCGTGACGACGGCCTGCCACCATTGCCTGGACCCGGCGTGCATGTCGGGCTGTCCGGTGAAGGCCTACGAGAAGGACCCGGTCACCGGCATCGTCAAGCACCTCGATGACCAGTGCATCGGCTGCCAGTACTGCATCCTGATGTGCCCCTACGACGCGCCGAAGTTCAACGCGGAGCGGGGGATCGTGCGCAAGTGCGACATGTGCAGCGATCGGCTGGCCAACGACGAGGCCCCGGCGTGCGTGCAGTCGTGCCCGAACGGCGCCATCCGCATCACGGTGGTCGAGCAGGCGCAGGCGGTGCAGGAGAGCCAGACGAACGTCTTTTTGCCGGGGGCGGCGGCGCCGGAGTACACGATCCCGACGACCACCTACAAGACGAAGAAGTCGCTCCCGCGCAACATGCTCCCTGCGGACTTCTACCAGGTGAGCCGGGAGCACTCCCACCCTCCGCTCGTCGCCATGCTCGTGCTGACGCAGCTCTCGGTGGGCGCCTTCTGCGTGAGCCTGGCCCTGAACGAGCTGCTCGGCGAGCAGGCGACCCAGGATTTCGGCGGCCACAACGCGACCTTCGCGCTCGTGTTCGGGCTCGCCGCGCTCGGCGCGAGCCTCCTGCACCTCGGCCGCCCGCAGTTCGCGTTCCGGGCCTTCCTCGGGCTCAAGACGTCGTGGCTGAGCCGCGAGATCCTCGGATTCTCGCTCTTCGCGGGGGCCGGGACGCTCTACGCCGCCTCGTTCTGGGTGCCGTCCATCCCGGCGCTCTCGGCGCTGCCGATCCCGCTCCGCGAGCTCCAGGCGCCGCTGTCCTATGCGGTCGCGCTGAGCGGCATCCTCGGCGTCTTCTGCTCGGTGATGGTGTACGCGGCGACGCAGCGGGAGCACTGGCGCGGGGCGCTGACGGGCTTCAAGTTCGCGGGCACGGCGGCCGTGCTCGGGAGCTCGACGGTGCTGATGGTCGCGCTGCTCTCGAGCCGCGAGCACGCGGCGCTGCTCCTCACCGGCGGCTTCCGCGCGCTGAGCGCGTTCCTGTGCGCGTCGATGGCGCTCAAGCTGATCGTGGAGCTCTCGATGTTCCGGCACCTCCGGAAGCGCAGCCACTCGACCCTGAAGCGGAGCGCGATCCTGATGGCGGGCGAGCTGAAGGGCGCCACGGGCTGGCGCTTCGCGTGCGGGGCGCTCGGCGGCATCGTCCTGCCGGCGCTCAGCCTGTTCTCGGCGCCGAACAGCGACGTGAGCTCCGAAGTTTTGATGGCGATGGCGGTCGTGGCGTTCCTGTTCTGCCTCGCGGGCGAGTTCCTCGAGCGGTACCTGTTCTTCGCCGCCGCGCCCGCCTCGAAGATGCCCGGAGGGCTCTCCTGATGTCCCAGAGCGAAGCGAAGAAGACGTCCCCGGAGCACAAGGCGCCCGACAACCTGCTCTTGCAGCGGAGCGGCCCGCTGACGCGCGAGCTGCTCCTCACGCCCGGCGAGTTCGGCCTCGGGCGGGTGCCCGCGCGGCTGAAGCCCGACCAGACGACGACGGTCGTGTGCGGCTTCTGCTCGACGGGGTGCGGGCTGAACGTGCACCTCAAGGACGGCGAGGCGATCAACCTCTCGCCGAACACCGACTATCCCGTCAACCTGGGGATGGCGTGCCCGAAGGGCTGGGAGGCGCTCACGCCGCTCAAGGCGAGCGACCGCGCGACGACGCCGCTCCTGCGGAACGCCCGCGGGAAGCTCGAGCGCGTGGACTGGGACGTCGCGCTCCGCACGTTCGTCGACCGCTTCAAGGCGATCCAGGAGGCGCACGGCAAGGAGTCGGTCGCGTTCATCAGCACCGGGCAGATCGTCACCGAGGAGATGGCGTTCCTGGGGGCGCTCGCGAAGTTCGGGATGGGCATGCTGCACGGGGACGGCAACACCCGGCAGTGCATGGCGACGGCGGTCGTCGCCTACAAGGAGTCGTTCGGCTTCGACGCGCCGCCGTACACGTACCGCGACTTCGAGGAGTCCGACGTGGTGGTGCTCGTCGGCTCGAACCTGTGCATCGCCCACCCGATCATGTGGGAGCGGCTGTGCAAGAACAAGAATCGTCCCGCGATCCTCGTCGTGGATCCGCGCAAGACCGAGACGGCGATGGCGGCGACGGCGCACTACGCGCTCAAGCCGAAGTCGGATCTGACGCTGTTCTACGGCATCGCGCACATCCTCATCCAGCGGGGGTGGATCGACGCCGACTACATCCGCGATCACACCGTCGATTTCGAGGCGTTCAAGGCGCACGTCGAGGACTTCACGCCGGCGCGGGTCGCCGCGGCGACGGGGCTCAGCGAGGAGCAGCTCACGACGTTCGCGGAGACGATCCACAACGGAAAGCGGGTGTCGTTCTGGTGGACCATGGGCGTCAACCAGAGCCACGAGGGCGTGCGGGTCGCGCAGTCGCTCATCAACCTGGCGCTGATGACGGGCAACATCGGCCGCCCCGGCACGGGGGCGAACTCCATCACGGGCCAGTGCAACGCGATGGGCTCGCGGATGTTCAGCAACACGACGGGGCTGTTCGCCGGGCACGACTTCACGAAGGAGGAGCACCGGAAGAAGATCGCCGGGATCCTCGGCGTCCCGGAGGAGGTCATCCCGACGCGGAACAGCCTGGCGTACGATCAGATCATCGAAGGCATCTTGAAGGGGAAGATCAAGGGCCTCTGGATCATCGCGACGAACCCGGCGCACTCGTGGATCAACCAGGAGGACCTGCACGAGCTGCTCGGCCGCCTGGACTTCCTCGTCGTGCAGGACATGTACGCGACCACGGAGACGGCGGAGCGCGCGCACCTCGTGCTGCCGGCCGCGTCGTGGGCCGAGAAGGAGGGGACGTTCATCAACTCGGAGCGGCGCATCGGCCTCGTGAAGAAGGTGGCGCGGGCGCCGGGGCAGGCGCTGGCGGACTTTCACATCTTCCAGCTCGTGGCGCAGTACTGGGGGTGCGCGGAGCTGTTCACGGAGTGGAAGAGCCCCGAGGACGTCTTCCAGATCCTGAAGCGGCTCTCGAAGGGGCAGCCGTGCGACATCACGGGCATCAAGGATTACGCGATGATCGACGAGCGGGGCGGCGTCCAGTGGCCGTTCCCCGAGGGGGCGTCGTTCGCGTCGAACGAGCGGCGGCTGTTCGAGGACGGGCAGTACTACCGGCCTGACCAGAGGGCGAAGTTCGCGTTCCAGGCGCCGCGGCAGCTCCCGGAGCCGACGGACGAGCAGTACCCGTTCACGCTGCTCACGGGGCGCGGGAGCTCCAGCCAGTGGCACACGCAGACGCGGACCAAGAAGAGCGCTGTGCTGCAGCGGCTGTACCCGAAGGAGATCTACGTCGAGATCAGCCCGGTCGACGCGAAGAAGATCGGGATCCAGATGCACGAGTGGGTCGTCATCGCGTCGCGGCGCGCGGACATCAAGGCGCGGGCGTTCGTCACGAACTCGGTGCAGCCGGGGGAGCTCTTCATCCCGATGCACTACGAGGTCACGAACAAGCTGACGTTCCCGGCGTTCGATCAGTACTCGAGGCAGCCATCGTACAAGGCGTGCGCGGTCAAGGTGAGGCGGGAAGAGGACCGGGGCTGAACGGGGGCTGAGGCCCCGAGGGCCCTCTTCGATCGACGCAAGGCCGTAGCGGTGTCGCGGCCGGCGGGAGCCGCCGTGCGGCACCGGACCGTCCGCCTTGGCGGCGCGGTCCGGTCGTGGTCGGCGCGCTATGGCTTGGGTGGAAGTTGATCGGGGAGGCGCTGGTTGCAGGCGCACATGTACACTTCTACCGAGTTCCTCGGGTCCGCCACGTGCTGCGGGCGACGTCCGGTGTCCGGGGTGGGCAGTGCCAGTCCGTCGACGCTGAATTTGTCGCTCCACGTTCCATCGGCGTCCTGGCGATAGACGTGGTAACTGCCCCAATTGGCGGTCAGGAAGATCTTGGTCCGGTTGTCGGGGCACGGCTCCTCCAGCGAGGAGGGAATGAGTCCGTCGCCCGCGGCATATTCCTCGATCATATTATCCTGGCCTCCGACCGGCGAAACTCCCATCGTATAGCCCGGAGCTATACCGGCCCCGCTCACCGGGTATTTGTTCTGCGCATAGTAGTAGCAGTTGGACCTGACTGCGCTCCCGTCGGGGTACGTCCACTTCTCCGGCTCATAGACGGTGGGCTCGCAGGTGTGCTCGGCGCAGGAGCGGCCGCACACGGACTCCACGAGCTCGACGCACGTGTCGTCCCAGGCGGTCGTACAGCACGCGCTTCGTGCTTCACACACGGCGCTCACGCAGCTGTCCACCGAGCTTTCGAGCGCGGTGCCCGGGTTGCAGAGTCCATGGGTGCCAGGCTTCTTGCGCGCGACGACCGCAACCGCGGTCGTCGTGCCCGCGCTCGCGACGAACTGGTCGCGCGAGGTGACGGACACGCTGCGGCCGTCTTCGCCTGGCTGGATGGAGACGAGCGTGCGGCTTCGCTGCTCGTCCGCGTAGTCGATCGACGCGCCCATCCCGATGAGCGCCCATCCCGGCTCGATCTCCAGCGAGCTCGTGCCGTAGCCATGGGCCGCGTGCTCGGAGCTCCCCTGGAGGATCTTGACCTCGAGGCCGCCGAAGCCTTCGATGACCTGGTCCTTGATCTGGAGGAGCCAGGCGGACGTCGTGCCCGCGGCGGGGATGGCGTAGTCGGTCGAAGCGGCCTCCCACCCTTGGAGGCCCGCGGGGTAGCTGGCGGTCAGGAAGCGCGCGGCATCGCCGGTGACCGACGCATCCGGCGCGGTCTCGGCGCCGCCGCCGATCGTCATCCAGCCGTCGTCGACCTGAGCCGCGGCGACGTCCGTGGGAAGCTGAACGGACCTCCGCTGGATCGCGTCCTGGAGATCCCTGGTCCTGACGCCGTCCAGGCGCATTCCGATGGCGTACACCGTCAAGTAGTGCGGATTCAGCATGCCGCGCGCGCTCGACGAGGCGCGCCATGTCCGGGCGTCGAGGGGGCGGCTCTCACGCAAGAACGCGGCGCTGCCGCTGCTGCTGTCCGTCGTGGCGCCGCCGCCGACCAGCGCGTACTCCGGGTCGACCCTGCAATCGACGCCCACGTGGACGTTGGACGAGGCGACGGTCGTACACTCCTTGATCTGGACGTGCACCGGAGCTGCGGAGTCGTCCCTGTGCGAGACCACGGTGATCGCTTCGCCCGAGACCGCCGGCTGGGCTTGCACGGTCACGTCTCCGGCGAGCGGCGCGGTGTTTGCGTCGTCCGAGGCGCACCCGGCCAGGCCGGCCAGGATGATGCAGGAAGGCACTCCGAGCGCGAGACACACCGAGGGACGTCTACTCATCATTTCACCATGCCTTTGTCGAGAGACCTGGCTGCCGCACCCGGCGTCTCGAGGGATGCCGTCCTCGCAGCAGCGTCTGAACCCGTTCACGCGATGACGCCGATCCTTCATGACCGACGTATCGCGGATCCAAGCACTCGCCGTGCCACGGCCCGACGTTGATGGGGCTCGACGATGTCAGCCGCAGGTCACCTGGCGCGCCCGGGGCGCTGGTGTGTGGCGCCGCGGCAAGGCTTGCCGTGCCCCGCCTTTCAGCGCTGGCAACTCTTGCCAGAGCGGCAAGTCTTGCCAGCCGCACGCGGGCCCCGCGGGCGTGGGCAACGGCCTCGCGCGAGGCGTCAGGCGCTGATCCGCGTCGCGGCCCGGTGCTTCATCGCGCCGCTGGACGACGCCCGCGGATACGGCTAGCTCCAGCCCATGAACCTCACCGACGTCATGCGGGAGCTCGCCGCGCTGGGCAACGAGAGGATGCGCGAGGTCAACGCCCGCGCCGGAGACGCCCACGGGGTGAACCTCACCCACCTCCGCGCGCTCGCGAAGCGGCTGAAGGCTGACCACGCCCTGGCCGGCGAGCTGTGGCGCACCGGCGACCCCGACGCCCGCCTCCTGGCCACGCTCGTGTTCAAGCCGAAGGCGTTCTCGGCGGACGAGCTGGACTCGATGGTCCGGGAGATCGGCTATCCCAAGCTGCTCGACTGGTTCATCGTCAACGTGGTGAAGGCGTCGCGCCACGTCGAGGAGCTGCGCGTCCGCTGGAAGGACTCCGCGAGCGAGCTGGTCGGGCGCGCCGGCTGGAGCCTGACGACGGACCGCGTCGTGAAGAGCCCTGCCGGCCTCGATCTCCCCGCGCTGCTCGACCAGATCGAGGCGGAGATGAAGACGGCGCCGGGCCCGAAGCAGTGGTCGATGAACCACTGCCTCGCCGAGATCGGCATCCGCAACCCCGGGTTGCGCGCCCGCGCGATCGCCATCGGCGAGCGGCTCGAGGTGCTCAAGGACTACCCGGCATCGCCTGGCTGCACGCCGCCGTTCGCGCCGGTCTGGATCGCGGAGATGGTGCGGCGGCAGGAGGCCGAGCAGGTGCGGGGCCGGTGAGGGCGTCTACGCATCCTCCGGCATCCAACGCACCAGTTGCTTCTCCTTGAACTCAAACTCGGGCGCCATGAGGTCCACTGGCCGTATCAGGGAATGGACCTCTGGCGGGGCCGCTTGATCGCGATCCCAGCAGGAGAACAGCTCCACGCGCGCTCCCGCTTCCTGTGCACGCTGAACGTACTCCGCCACGACGCGCGACGGATCGTCCCCTTTGCTTTTCATCCTGCCTCGATTCCTTGGCCACCGCCACGAGCAGCCGTGCTTCTTGCCGCCCTCGCTCGCAATCAGCATCGAGTGACGAGGCGATCAATGCTGATGTTGCGGCAAACCGTCCGCGATGTCGTAGTAGTCGCCCTTGTCGGCCACGTGGATGTGAACCCTCAGCCTGGTCTCGGTGGGCGCGTCGAACGCGCCCATGGCGACGCCGATCCAGTCATGTTTGCTCTGGTCGATCGGGTCCCAGAAGAGCGAAGAGCCGCACGCGGAACAGAAGCCCCGTCGCGCCTTCTCGGAAGAGCGGAACCAGCTGAGCTTGTCGGCGCCGCGGATCGTCAGGGCGGCGCGAGGAACGTCCGTGGACGCGAAGAAATGCCCCGAATGCTTGCGGCACTGCGAGCAATGGCAGGCGTCGGGCGGGGGTAGGGCGCCGGTGACCTCGAAGCTCACGGCCCCGCAAAGACATGATCCCTTGTGCATGGACGACTCCTTCTTCGAATTCGAGACCGGGTGACGAATCATCGCGTGGACAGCCAATCGGCGACCTCTCGCAGCACCGCCGTGTCGGGCCCCGGCGGCAGCGATTCGTATTCCGAGATCGAGCCGGTCCCCGCCTGCTGGAAGAGGTGGTTGTGGTCGGGAAACAGCCGCACGGTAGCGTGCCGATGGCCAGCTGCTATCCGGCGATACGCATCCGCGTTGGCCACCCCCGGCACCTGGACGTCCTTGCCGCCGTAGACGGCGAGCAACCGTCGATCCAGCCGGCCGAGGATCTCGGCCGGCTCCTGTCGCAACAGCGAACGGTACGCCGGCGCGCCGACGACGGCGGCCATCACGCGCGCGTTCTCGTTGACAGCCGCCTCGTCGGCGGCCGGCAGGTCCGGCCACGACCGCAGGTACTCCCGGATCACGCGCTCGATCTCTGGCCGGACGGCCGCCGACCCCCGGCTCGACCGGGCCAGCGCGAACACCTGCTCGTTCATGCGACGCTCGTGCTCGATCTGAGCCGACGTCGCGCCGGCCTCCGCCGAGAGCGTACGCGCCTGCTCATGCAGGAGGCGCTCGATCGGAACCGCCGGCCCGGCGAGCATGACGACCGCCGATGCCTCTGTCTGCGGCGCGGCGGCGGCGGCGATCAGCCCGCCCTCACTGTGCCCGAGGAGTGCGATCCGCTCCGCATCGACGGCCGGGTGACTCGCGAGCCACCGGCAGGTGGCGACGACATCCGCGACAGAGCCATCGAAGTCCTGCTCACCCGCGTCACCCGTCGAGCCACCGACCCCGCGGTCGTCACAGCGGAGGACAACAACCCCGCGGGCGGCAAAGTACTCCGCGATGACCCGAAAGGGGGTGTGACCGCACACCGTCTCGTCCCGGTCGTTGGCCCCGGAACCGGAGACCAGGAGCAGACACGGGCGCGGGCCCGCCCCCGCAGGGGCGAGGAGGGTCCCCGCGAGGACTGCCTGCGCTACCGGAACTCGGACCTCTTCGGAGCATACCTCCATGTCGTCACCTTGAATGAGCCGCGCTGGACGGCCACCCGGCCCTGGCGAGCGAACCGCCGGAGTTCGTCAGCGTTGCGCATCCTGGCCAGGTTACCACGACGACAGCGCCGCGGAGACGATCGGAGGGGCGGCAGCGCGGCGGCGCAGCGGTGAGGGGAGGGCGCTGCGTGGGCGGCGGCGTATCCTCCCTGCCTCGGCAGCGCAGCATTCCGACGAGCTGCCGAGCAAGTCCCCTGAAGGACAACCCCGGCGTCCAGTGATCCGCGTGCTATCATCAGGCGCGCAGTTGCTGCGTACGTCGGGAGACTTCGCAGCTCCGTCAGCGCAACGAGCTTCCATAGAACCACGACACAGCGCACCCTTCGCACCGACGCAGAAGGTCCGGCCAGCGGTCGTCCGGCGCGCCCGCCGCCGCTTTCGTCCTGTAGCGGCGCCAGGCGCGCGGCCGGCAGCGGCGGAGCTCCGGGTGATGCAGCGTCGGTGCTGTCCCTCTACAACGCGTACAACATCAGGGCGCAGGGCTCACCCGCTCAGGGCCCCCTCAGGAGAAATCGCCATGCATCATCGCCGCTTCTTCGCTTTGGCTCTCGCCTCCATGGGTGGCCTGGCCGCCGTCGCAACGTCCAGCCCCAGCGATGCATGTAGCCCGGTAATTCCGGAGCCGGGCTACCACATCACGGAGATCCCAGGGACCGTGCCGCTCGACGGGGTCGTCGTTGCCCGGCTCCGCTGCGAGGTGGACTGCCCGGTGGATACGCCCGTGCTCGTGGTGAACGACAAGGAGACGGGCGAGGTCGTCGCCGGCACCCAGGAGCTGGCCGCCGACCTGCCGGCCGCCGGGCTGGAGCTCGTGCTCGTCTTCCGCCCCGCCGCCCCGCTCGCCGAGGGTCACACGTACAGCGTCACCGTCGAGGGGGAGGATCCCTCTCGCCGTGCGGAGCTGGAGACCAGAGCGAGCGCCGATCTCGACCTGGAGGTGGGCGCCCACCCGATGGCCGCGAGCGTCCGTGTGGAGGAGAGCTGGTATGACACGCCGAGCTGTTGCAATGCCCCCCTGGGCACCTGCGGTCCGGAGCCAGTCTGTGTTGCAAAGGAAGTGGAGCGGTATGTCGTCTTCGACCTCCACACGAGCGAGGCGGCGCGTGACGGGGCCGGGCAGTACGTGCAGACCGTGACCTTCCTGAGCCCGGACGGGGCGGAGCTCGGCAAGCGGACGGCGTGGAGCTGGGGAGGCTCCGTGGAACACATGTACCAGGACGCGGCCCCCGAGTACTGTTACCAGGTCGCGTACAGGAGCCTCATCGACGGCGCGACGATCGAGAAGGAGCGCGTCTGCGTTCCACACGGCGACGCGGGGGCGACAGGCGTGTTCCCGACCGACATGGCGATCGTCGGTCCCGCGATCGGCAAGTGCGATCTTCCGCCCGAGGGCTTCGAGGATGTCTGGTGCGCCGCGCGGGAGGACTGCGAGGCGGGGGGCGACTCCGACGAGCGCGAGGGCTGCTCGGTGAGCGCGGGCCGCGGGGCGTCGCCGGGCTGGGCGCTCTCCGCGATCGGGCTCGCGCTCGCGCTCGCGGGCCGCGTGGGGCGGCGTCGCGATCGCCGGTGAGCGGGGCACGTCGAGAACCGATTCGGCCGGCGGCGCCTCCTTGGCGAGCTCGGCGACGCGCGGGTGCTGCCGGCGCTCGAGCGGCTGCTCGACGACGAGACAAAGCCGTTCGAGCGCACCGAGACCGGCATCCGCACCAACGTGTACCGCGTGTGCGACACGGCCCGGATGGCCATCGAGGAGATCGAGCGCCGCGCCGGGGTGTAGTCGGCTCTCCATTCACACCCGGCGCCGGTTCCTGCGCAGCGCGGAGGCGTCAAGACAGCACGCGGGTCACCGAACCGGCGTACGACGGCTGACAGGCCTGAAGTCCTGCTACAAGGAGGTCTCCCGTCGCCGGACATGCTGTTCGAGCCAGGCGAGGAGCTGATCCCGTGAAAGCGCGCCGGAGGCAAGCGCCAGCATGATGCGCTCTTGTTCGTCGACATGCGCATCAAGGGAGTAGCCGTTCAGCAGCAGGAAGACCTCCATCGTGGCATGGCCGACACGCTTGTTGCCGTCGACGAACGGGTGGCCTTGGACGAGCGAGAAGCAAAGCGTCGCTGCCTTGGCGACGACGGTGGGATAGATGTCTTCACCTCCGAAAGCTGCCTTCGGCTGGGCCACGGCAGCCTCGATGGCGCGGAGGTCGCGAACGCCTGCGGCGCCACCGCTCGCCGCAAGGACCCGCTCGTGGAGGAAGAAGACCTCCGCCAAGGTCAAGTAACGCATTCTCAGGCGAGCCGCCTGTACAGCTCTGCGTTCTTCTGGAGGACGA
Organism: Sorangium sp. So ce1335; assembly: GCF_051521615.1. Lineage (NCBI taxonomy): Bacteria > Pseudomonadati > Myxococcota > Polyangiales > Polyangiaceae > Sorangium > Sorangium sp. So ce1335. The sequence goes on along the minus strand of NZ_CP150363.1, from coordinate 12,116,034 downwards.
TCTCGGCTGCAGCACGAAACTCGTCATCCGGCGTCGTCAGCAGATCCGCCACGGCGGCCCGCGCCAGCTCTTCCGGCTGCAAACCGAGGCTCTTTGCGCGTTCCTGGAGGCGGTCGGCTTGCGCGGGCGACAGGTCGATGGCGAGCTTCATCGGCCGGAGTGTACCTTGGGCGACCCTGGCCGTCACCCGGCACAGGGGTGCCGTGGTTGCTCGTCGTGCCGATCGACGCCGAGCTCGCGCGGTGGTGCGCGCGGCCGATCGAGGCGGGCCACCCCGGCTCGACGCCGACCCCGCTGGTGCTGGGGCCCGAGGGCGTCCCGGTCGTCACCGACGCCGCGCAGGCGCGGCGGCGCCCGAGGTGCTGGAGCGCGCCGCCTTGTGAGACGTGTTGTGACGACGGCCTGGCGGCTTTGCCCATCGATGTTCTCGATGGATCCATCCGCGGCGTTGATGCATGCGCTCGCAGCTACGATGGCAAGGTCGATGGCTGCCTCACGCGATCATGCTGGTTTTCCGCGCCTGAAACGCCTGGGATTACCGCGACGTAGCACCGAGCGGGAGGCATCCTACCGTATCGCTGTACCCTGCTGGCTCTACCTACCCGGCCCCCGTTTTCTGCACACCCCTTGAGAACGCCCGCGCTGCCCGGGTTTCACCGAGCATCGTCCCCGGCGGCACGCCGGGGATCCATGCTTGACGTCCGCCGCTCTCCTCCCAATGGACGCGCTGCCCAGCGCTCCCTCAAGGAGGTCCTGTTGAGCTCTCTATTCGCGGAGGACGCGTACCCTTCACCTGATGAGCGCGCTCGGTTGCGCGAGAGCCTCACACGATCGCTGCCCGAGATCCCGCCCGTCTACTTCTACGACGATCTCGGGAGCGAGCTGTTCGAGCAGATCACCCACCTCGGGGTCTACTACCCGACGCGCACGGAGATCGGCATCCTCGAGCAGCGCGCCGGAGACATCCTGCGCGCCGTCCGGCCGCGGCGCCTCGTCGAGCTGGGCAGCGGCGCGGGCCGCAAGATCCGCATCCTGCTCGACGCCTGGCGGGGGGTGGGCGGCGGCGAGATGTGCACGATGCTGGACGTGAACGGGCTCTTCCTGGAGACGTCGATCAGCCGCCTCCGCACCGATTACCCGGAGTACACGTTCCGCGGCGTGATCGGTGATTTCACCACCGACCTGCCGCGGCTCGGCCGGGGCGGGGGGCGCCTCGTGGTCTTCCTCGCGGGCACCATCGGCAACCTCTACCCCGACGAGCGGCGCGCCTTCTTCCGCGAGATCGCGCGCGTCATGGAGCCGTCGGACGCGCTCCTCGTCGGCGTCGATCTGGTCAAGGACACGGCCCTGCTGGAGGCCGCGTACGACGATCCGGAGGGCGTGACGGCGGCCTTCAACCGCAACGCGCTCCGCGTGATCAACCGGCGCTTCGGGGCGAATTTCGCGCCCGACGCGTTCGCGCACCGCGCCTTCTACGACGCGGCGCGGGCGTGGATCGAGATGCGCCTCGTGGCCTCGCGGCGGATGCGCGTGCAGATCCCGGCGCTCGATCTGCGGCTCGATCTCGAGCGCGGCGCCGAGATCCGCACCGAGGTGAGCTGCAAGTTCACGCGCGACTCGCTAGAAGCCTCGGCGCGGGCCGGAGGGCTCGTGATGTCTTCGTGGCACACCGATCCCGACCAGCTCTTCGCGCTGGCCCTGCTCCGGCGGAGCGACGCGTGACAGAGGCCTCGTTCGAGGCGCTCCTCGCCGCCGCGTGGCGCCGCAGCGACGATCTGTTCGCGCTCGTCCCGGAGGCGTCGATGGGGCGTCGGCCCATCGCGCTGCGACACCCCTTCTTGTTCTACCTGGGGCACCTCCCGGCCTTCGCGTGGAACCAGATCGGCCGAGGCGTCCTCGGGCTCGGGCCCATGCGGAGCGATTTCGACGTGCTGTTCGAGCGCGGGATCGATCCGGCCGAAGAGGACGGCGCCCGCGCCGCGTCGAGGGACGCGTGGCCGGCGATCGCCGAGGTGATCGCGTACCGCGACGAGGTCCGCCGCGCCGTGCGGGCGCGCATCCCCGACGTGCTGGCGCGCGCCGAGGACGTGCTCGGCGCGCGGGGGCGGATCCTCCAGCTCGTGATCGAGCACGAGCGGATGCACCACGAGACCCTGATGTACATGCTCCAGGAGCACGGCGCCGCGCGGCGCCCCGACGGCGCGCCCGCGTTCGTGGGCGGCAGGGGACGCGCGGCCGAGCCCCGGCACGTCCCGGCGGGCCGCGTGGTGATCGGCGTGGACTTCGAGGCGATCCCGTTCGGTTGGGACAACGAGTTCGGGCGCGCGGAGATCGATGTCCCGGGCTTCACCATCGATTCGTTGCCGGTGCGGAACAGCGATTACCTGACCTTCCTCGAGGCGATGGACGACGGCGCGCGGGCCGCGCTCACGCCCCGTACGTTCGTGCGCCGCGGGGGTGAGCTGGCGGTGAAGACGATCTTCGGGCCGGTCTCCTTCGAGGTCGCGTCGGGCTGGCCGGCGCAGGTCTCGGGCGAGCAGGCGCGCGCCTATGCAGTCTGGCGCGGTGGGCGCCTGGCGACCGAGGCCGAGCTGCGCCGCGCAGCGTTCGGCGAGCCGGGCGGCGGTGTGCGCGCGCGTCCGTGGGGGAACGCGCCGGGCGAGCCGCGTCATGGCCAGTTCGGCTTTCGCGGGTGGTCGCCGGTGCCGACGGGCAGCCACCCGGACGGCGCCAGCGCGTTCGGCGTCGAGGAGCTGGTGGGCAATGGCTGGGAGTGGACGTCCACGCCCTTCGCGCCCTTGCCCGGCTTCGTCGCGTACGCCCGCACGTACCCCGGGTACTCGGCGGATTTCTTCGACGGGGAGCACGACGTCGTCTTCGGCGCCTCGTGGGCGACCGACGAGGGGTTCCTCCGGCCGAGCTTCCGCAACTGGTATCGCCGGGACTATCCCTATGTCTTTTCGAGCTTCCGGGTCGTACGCGGGGAGCCACGCTCTCGGCGGCGATGATCGAGCTCGATCAGGTGACCAAGCGCTACGATGCGATCACCGCTGTCGACGGCGTCTCCTTGCGCGTCGAGCCGGGCGAGCTGGTGGTCCTGCTGGGCGGGTCGGGATCGGGGAAGACCACGACGCTGAAGATGACGAACCGGCTCATCGAGCCGAGCTCGGGTCGCATCCGCGTCGAGGGCGAGGACGTGGCCACCGTGCCGCCGCACGCGCTCCGGCGCCGCATCGGCTACGTGTTCCAGCGGCTCGGGCTCTTCCCGCACCTGACGGTCGCCGAGAACGTGGGCATCACGCCGGCGCTCCTCGGCTGGGACGCGAGGCGCATCCGTGCTCGGGTGGACACGCTGCTGGAGCTGGTCGAGCTGGATCCAGCCGAGATCCGCGATCGGCGACCCGACGCGCTCTCCGGCGGCCAGGCGCAGCGCGTGGCCGTGGCGCGGGCGCTGGCGGCCGAGCCGGGCGTGCTGCTGCTCGACGAGCCGTTCGGCGCGCTCGATCCGATCACGCGCGAGCGCCTCCAGCGATCGTTCGCGCGGGTGCGCCGGAGCCTGGGGTTCTCGGCGATCTTCGTCACGCACGACGTCGTCGAGGCGCTGCTCCTCGGCGATCGCGTGGGCGTCATGCGCGGCGGGCGCCTCCTGCAGCTCGCGCCCGGCCGCGAGCTGGTGCGCGCTCCGGCCGACGACTACGTGGCCGATCTGGTGCGCGGCCCGCTCGAGCAGGCGCGCGCGGTCGAGTCGCTGATCGCGGGCGCGCCCGCGCGAACGATCGCTGGAGGCGACGCTTCGTGAAGGAGCAGCTCGCCCTGCTCCCGCGCTACCTCGCCGCCCACCTGGGGCTCACGCTGGTCGCCCTGGCGCTGGGCGTGGCCGTGAGCGTCCCGCTGGGCGTGCTGGTCACGCGATCGCGCCGCCTGGAGGGGCCGGTGCTGGGCGTGGCGAGCGTCGTCCAGACCATCCCGAGCCTGGCGCTCCTGGCCTTCATGGTGCCCGTGCTCGCGGCCCTGGGCGCGCGCAGCATCGGTTACCTGCCGGCGCTGATCGGCCTCTTCCTCTACAGCCTCTTGCCGGTCCTCAGGAACACGGTGGCCGGCCTCTCGGGCATCGATCCGGCGGTGATCGAGGCCGCGCGCGGCGTGGGGATGACGCCCCGCGAGCAGCTCCGCCGCGTCGAGCTGCCGCTGGCGCTCCCGGTGATCGTGGCCGGCGTGCGCACGGCGGCGGTGCTGACGGTGGGCACCGCCACGCTCTCCACGCCGGTCGGGGCGCCGAGCCTTGGTGACTACATCTTCAGCGGGCTGCAGACGCGCAACACCACGGCCGTGCTGGTCGGCTGTGTGGCCTCGGCCGGGCTCGCGCTGGTGCTGGACGGCCTGGTGCGTGGCCTGCTCGCCGGCGTCACGCGCCGTAGCCGGCGCCTCGTGCTGCTGTGTCTCGGCGGCTTCGCCGGGCTCGCGGTCTTCGCGGCCACCCCCGTCGTGCGCGCCCTCCTCGCGCGCGATCAGGCGTCCATCACCGTCGGCGCCAAGACCTTCACCGAGCAGTACATCCTCGCCGGCATCGTCGCCGGGAGGATCGAGCGCGTCGCCGGCGTGCCGGCGCGGACGCTGGGATCGCTCGGTTCGACGGTGGCGTTCGACGCGCTGAGGAACGGCGAGATCGACGTCTACGTCGACTACTCGGGCACCCTGTGGGCGAACGTCCTGAGACGGAGCACGGAGAGCGCGGACCGCGCGTCGGTGCTGGCCACGGTGGAGAGGGAGCTGCTCGATCGGTACGACGTCCACGTGGCCGCCGCGCTCGGGTTCGAGAACACCTACGCGCTCGCCATGCGGCGGGCCGAGGCCGAGCGGCTAGGGATCCGGCGCATCAGCGATCTCGGGGGGCGCGCGCGATCGCTGCGGGTGGGGGGCGACTACGAGATCTTCCAGCGACCGGAGTGGCGCGCCATCGAGCGCGTGTACGGCCTCGCGTTCGGCGAGGCGCGGAGCATGGATCCGTCGCTGCTCTACGAGGCGCTGCGGGCGGAGCAGGTGGACGTGATCACCGCCTTCTCGACCGACGGGCGGATCATCGCCGACGATCTGGTGCTGCTGGAGGACGATCGCCGGGCCATCCCGCCGTACGACGCGCTCGTGCTGGTGAGCGCTCGGCTCGCGCGCACCCGCCCGGAGGTGCTGGAGGCGCTGCGCGGGCTGTCGGGGACGATCGACGCGAAGAAGATGCGCCAGATGAACGCGGCCGTGGACGAGAAGAAGGGCTCGCCGGCCGCGGTGGCCGCCCGTTTCCTCGATGAATTGCGGCGCTGAATTCCTCCGCGCTGGGCCCCCCGCGGGCCGGCCGTCGGGGCTCGCACGTTGGGCGCGGCGCGATCGGCCTTGACGACGAATCGCGCGATCCCCTGGAGGAGCCCGCGCCGGGAAGCCCGAAGCCGTCCCCGCGCCCCCGTTCAAGGCGGGCGGGACGCCGTGAGCCCATCCGGGCGAAGTGGCTCGTCCATGCCGGAGATGGGTGGCACCCATCTCCCGGTGGACGTGCCTCCACCCAAAGATGGGTGGCACCCATCTCCGCGATGGACGTGCCGCCATCAAAAGATGGGTCGCACCCATCTCCCGATGGACGTGCCGCCATCAAAAGATGGGTGGCACCCATCTCCGCGATGGACGTGCCTCCCGCACGGCGACGACGACGCCGATCCCCGTCCGGCCTCGTTCAACCCGACGTCTGCGGGACTGCGCCGGGACCTCGCCGCCGCTGCTGCTCAGGCGCAGTCCCGCAAACGCCTATTCGTTGGCGGGAAATTCTTGAAAGGTCGGAATGGCTTGCGCGGGGCAGCCGGGCAGCGTCGCGCCGCCGGCGCGGCGGGGGCGGGCTACTCACGAGGAGCCGGTGCAGGAGCGAGCGCGAGCGCAGCGATGAACCACGTCGATTCGCGTGTAGGGTTCACGATGGGGCCCCAGAGGTCGATCCTTTCGGTCGGGCCGTAGATCTTGCCCACGACCAGCAACGCGCCGGACGCGGTGACGGCCATGCCGTCGATCGAGCCGCTCTCGCTGCTCTCAAAGCGCAACGTCCGGCTCGAGACCGGGCGTCCATCACCATCGAGCAATCCGATGACGTCGTCTGAAGTCATCTCATTGTCGGTGGAATAGGCGAGGTTACCGGCGTGATCGGCGGCCATGGCCTGCACGGGGTTGATGCCGAGCACACTCGTCCAGAGTACGTTGCCGTAGGGATCATACTTGGCCAGGCTGAACGCGTCCTCGGCGCGGTTGTGCAGCTGCGCGGCGAAGATGTTCCCGGCGTCGTCCACGGTCAGCTTGCGCGCATCCTCGCTGGCGTACTCGAAGCCATAGCGGAAGCTCCAGCGGTGGCGCCCGTCGGGATCGTAGCGGACCAGGAACGTGTCGCCCTCGCCCGCCTCCACGACCGGACCACCGCCGAAGTCAAAAGAGCGCGACAGGCGCCCGCCGGCGATCACCTCGCCGTCGCGGGTCACCGCGATGTCCTTCACGGTCACCGTGGGACCGTAGGTCTTGCTCCAGACGTGGCGGCCGTGCGGGTCGAGCTTCGCCACGATCTGGCTGGAGGCCGAGGCGATCGGACCGGTTCCCAGATCGATCGGGCCGTCGGTCGTGATCAGCGCCATGACGGCACCCTGGCCGTCGACGCGCACGCGGGGCACGCTGTACGCCCCCGCGATGACCTTGCTCCAGACGTGGTTGCCGGATCCGTCGAGCTTGGCGAGGAAGACCCCTGCGGCCAGCGCGCCGCCGCCGAAGTCGACGCCGCTGTCCGACCTGCCGGCCAGGACGAGACGGTCGCCGCCAGCCTCGATCGAGGAGAGCTTTCCTTTGGCTCTGAACTGCTTCGTCCACAGGTGGTGGCCGCGCGCATCCATCCTGGAGACCCAGATGTCCGACGCGCCCCGGGCGGTGAGGCGCTCGCCGCCGATCACGAGGGAGTCGGTGAACGTGCCGGCCACGAGCACATCCCCCTCGCCGATCGTCGTGATCGCGAGCGTGCTAGCTTTCAAGGACAGGAGCTCGCTCCAGGACAGGGTGGGAACGACGCTGGCGCGCGGTGCCGCCGTCTCGCGGGATAGAGCGAGGAAGCTCCAGCATAGGGCCAGAGTCACGAGAGAAAGAAGAGCCAGTCGCTTCGGGTTCACGAGGACCTCCGTGCGGGCTCGGGTGTGCTCCGCAGGGAGATCATGCGGCCCCGACGCCGGGCCGGGAGCGGCGCGGGTACAGGCGACGCGGAGAGGCCGTAGGTGACCGAATCGGGACAGGATCGAGCGCGAGCGCGGCGAGGAACCCCATCGTTTCAGGGGTAGGGTTCACGATCGTGCCCCAGAGGTCGATCGTGCTGCTGACCCTGCCCGTGACCAGCAGCACGCCGGACCCGGAGAAAGCCAGGCCGGCAAACGAGCCGCTGTCATGGCCCAACGTCCGGCTCCAGACCGGACGCCCCTCGCCGTCGAGCAGCTCGATGGAATCGTCTTCTCCGGTGGTGAGGTTGGCGGTGGCATAGGCGACGTTACCGGCGTGATCGGTCGCCATGGCAACCACGGTGTTGGCGCCGAGCCATTTGCTCCAGAGCGGCTCGCCGCGGGGATCGTACTTGTACAGGCCGAGCGTGGGACCGCTCTCCTCCGCCTGCTCGACGAAGAGGTTCCCGGCGTCGTCCACGGCCAGGTCGCGTGCGTCCTGCTTGTCGTCGGGGTCGCCAGAGCGCCGGCTCCAGCGATGGCGCCCGTCGGGATCGTAGCGGACGAGGAACGCGTCGCCTCCGCCCGCGTCCGCGATCGGGCCGCCGCCGAAGTCAAAAGCGCCCCGTAGCTTCCCGCCGACGATCACATCTCCGTCGCGGGTCACGGCGATGTCCAGCATGGTCGCCCCGGAACCGTATGTCTTGCTCCACACGTGGCGGCCGCGCGCGTCGAGCTTCGTCACGAGCTTGCCGGAGGCGGACGCGATCGGGCCGGCTCCTGGATCGATCGGGCCATGGGTCGCGAACAGCGCGATGACGGCCCCCTCGCCGTCGACGCGCACGCGGTGCACGTCGTGTGCGCCCGCGATGACCTTGCTCCAGACGTGGTTGCCGGAACCATCGAGCTTGGCGAGGAAGACGCCCGCGGCCAGCGCGCCGCCGCCAAAGTCGATGCCGCTGTCCGACTCACCGGCCAGGACGAGATGGTCGGCACCAGCCGCCATCGAGGAGAGGTGGCCTCCGGCGCTGAACTGCTTCGTCCAGAGGGGGTGCCCGCGCGCATCCGTCCTGGAGACCCAGATGTCCGAGGCGCTCCGGGCGGTGAAGCGATCGCCGCCGATCACGAGGGAGTCGGCGAACGTGCCGGCCACGAGCGCATCCTCGCCGCCGATCGCCGCGACGGCGAGCGGGCGAGAGGACAGGAGCTCGCTCCAGGACAGGGTGGGGACGGCGCCGGCGCGCCGTGCCGCCGTCTCGCGGGGAAGGGCAAGCGAGCTCCAGCATAAGGCCAAGATCACGAGAGACAGGAGTGCTAGCCTCTTCGGGTTCACCAGGACCTCCATGCGGACTCGGGCGTGTCGCGCTGTCCGCCGTGGGGGCCATGGGGCCCGCGGTGCCGAACGGCGAGCGGCGCGCTCCGGCGCCTCGCATGGCGGCTAGCTCAACCTGGGTCGGGTCGCGAAGCGCGGCGGCTTCCTTCGCCCGCGTAGACCGGGGGAGGCTGCCCTGGCTGGCCGCGCGTGCCGCGCACCAGGATGCTGCGCTCGAGCGGCTGGCGCGGCCCCGAGCCGCGGATCGGCTCCAGGCGATCTACCGCAAGGAGGCCGCGCTCTCGCTGCGCGGGAGGGCGGCTCCCCCCCGGCCGCTCGGAATCGCGCTCGGGGCGGCGTGCGTCGCCGCGTTCGCGCTCGTCATCGCGTTCGCGCTGCCCGGGCCGGGCGACCCGTTGAAGAACCTTGAGGCGCTCCACCGCCTGGAGAGCGGAGCGCCGCATGAGCGCCGAGAATCAGTGACGGCTCAACCTGTTCTGCGCTCTAGCGGCAGAGTCCCCCGAGTCCTTCGCGGTCGCCCGCGCGCACCGTGACGCCGGCGCGCCCGTCGAACTTGACACAGTGTAAACTACGCCTCATGCTTGACACCGTGTCAAGCAAGGACGGGGAAACCCGCGCTGTGATTCTCGAGGCCGCGCGCCGGCTCGTGACCGAGCCGGGGCGTCGCGGCGTCTCGATGGCGGAGATCGCGTCGGCGGCCGGGGTGTCGCGCCAAGCGGTCTATCTGCACTTCGAGACCAGGACCCAGCTCTTGATCGCGCTGGTGCGTCACGTCGACGAGGTGCATGGGTTCGCCGACCTGGTCCGAAAGTGCGAGCGCGTCCCCGACGCGCGCGCGATCCTCTCCGAGTTCATCGGCGCGTGGGCGGGCTACGTCGCGCACATCACCGACGTGGCGCGGGCCATGCGGGCGGCACGGGCCACGGACGAGGACGCGGAGCTCGCGTGGCGCGACCGCATGCGCGGCTTCACGGGCGTCTGCGCGGGCTTCGTGGCGCGGCTTCAGGCCGAAGGCGCGCTGGCCGACGAATGGTCGGCGTCGGATGCAGCGGACTTCTTGGCCACCATCCTGTCGATCGGGAACTGGCAGGAGCTCATCGAGGAGCGGAGCTGGTCCCGGCCGCGCTACGTCCGCGCGATGCGTCGGAGCGTGGAGCAGACCCTGCTCAGGCCGATGGAGAACAAGACGGCACCGAGGAGGCGCTCGTGAGCGGCGCGCAGCCGGAGCTTTTGGCGCAGGGCTCGGTGGAGATCGGCCGGCCCCCGCACGAAACGTTCGCGTACGTGTCCAACATGGAGAACTTTCCGGCTTGGTTCCCGGGCGTCGCAGCCATGCGCGAGCTCGACACGCTGGAGCACGGGCAGGTCGGCAAGCGCTACCGTGAGACCGTGCGCATGCCCTTCGGGCGCACCGGCACGATCGACATCGAGGTGAAGGAGGCGCGCGTCGGGGAGCGTCTGCTGACCGAAGGTGGGGGCTTCCTCTTGCCCCGCATGAGCGTGGACTTCACGGCGCTCTCCGACGACGAGACGCGCGTCGAGTGGCGCATGGTCAGCCGCAATCAGCGGTGGTGGTTTCGCTGGCTTGTGGTCCCACTCCTGCGCCGCGTGATGCGCGGCCGAGCGCGCGACGGGCTGCGTAAGCTGCGCGAGAACCTGGAGCGCGAGCCGTCGTGAAGGGTGCCGACGTTCGAGCGCACCTCGGCGCAGCGGCCTCGCCGTGAGCCTCTCCTCTCTGTCGTGATGCACGAGTGTCTTCGAGAGCTGTCCCTGCCACTCTCCTTGCGGATCGGGTTCAGGTCGAGCAGTCGCCGCGCCATCCCTTCGTTCGTGGGGCCGGTCGACGAGGCCCACGCCAGCACCGCGTCGGCGCCCAGGAAGTGCCTTCAGCAAAGGGGCTCACCGGAGGTCGGAAGTCATACCGCCCACAGCGGTCTCCTTCGGCGCCCGGCGCGCTGGTCTCGATGGCAGATCGCGTGAAGCGAGAGGCCCTGGGCATGCAGCGCGTGCACCTGCGTATAGATCTGCTGCCGCTTCGTCGGTGTCACCGAACGGGTGCGATCCGTCGTCATGACCCCCCGAAACCACGGTAGATCGGACGGCTCGCACCGGTTCGCCACCGCAAATTCGTCCTTGGGCCCCTTCCCTGGCTGTGGCGAGCGAGCCGCAGGACGTAGCCCTACCTCGGCCCTACGGCAGATTGGCGGAGGAGATCCTCCAGCTGCTGTCGGTGCAGAAGCGGCACCCCGCGCCGACGAGCATGCCCTTGCCGGTCGCCGATTCGTCGCCCTTGAGCCACCAGTTGAGCCACGCCAGGTTGACCTGCGTGAACTCGCCGCCGTTCCGGGCCCACAGGTCGCCGCCGTGGTCGGCGCCGACCTTGGCGAACATCATGACCGGGATGTCACCCAGGGCGGCGATGTTCTCGTAGTCTCTCGCGCCATTGTCATCCGCGCCCACGCTGTCCTCGGTGCCGGTGACGATCAGCACGGGGGTGTGAATCGACTCGTAGAAAGCCCGATTCACCGAGAAAGAGCCGCTGCTCGTGTGTCCCCATGTCGTCATCCGGGGATCTGCGGCGGTCCCCGCCGCCATCAAGCCGCCGCAGGAGAAGCCGTTCGCGGCGACCTTCGTGGTCTCGATATGCTGGTAGTAGGCGCTGCACGGCTTCTCGTTCTCGGCGATCACCCAGTCGATGTAGGCGAGCAGCACCTCGCCTCCGCCGCCGAGCTCGCGGTTGGGCTCGCTGTTGTCCGGTGTCCCGTCCGCCACCACGAAGTAGCCGTGCGAGGCGATCTCGGCCATGGCCGCCTCATTCGCGAACCCGTCCCGCGAACATCCGCCCTGCCCCCAGACGAAGATCGGGTACTTGGCGTCCCCATCGAGCTCCGACGGGCGAAAGATGGTGCCCTGGTTGATGCCCGGATCTGCGTTCGTCTCGACGACCACCTTGTGAGGGCCGCTCCCCGACACGTTTCGCTGGACCGATCGTGACGCGGTGCACGTGCCGGTGAAGACCCCGCCGCCGCCCGAGCCCCCGGTCCCCGCCGCCATATCGCCGCCGCCGCTGCCGGCAGGCGCTCCTCCTCCGCTCGCGCCGACCGAGCCGGAGGCATCAGCGCCTCCTCCGGTCGTGGTCTGTCCGCTGCCCGAGCCCGTCGTCGAAGGCCCTCCGGTGGAGCCGGCCTGCTCGCCGCCGCCCGAGCCGCTCACGCTCGTCCCTGCGCCCGCCGAGGCGCCGCCGCTCCCACCAAGGTTGCCGTCGTTATCCGAGCCGCCGCAAGCGCCGACGAACATGCCCAGCGCGGCCCAGGTGAAAGCCCAACCCGATCTGCCTTTCATAGCGACTCCATATCTCCTTGAGCTATCCAAGAAAGCAGCCTCATCGGCTATCTGCGCGTTTCGAATCGCTGGTCGAGCCAGGCCTGCCCCGAGGCGTCGCCATCGATTCGACCCGCCGACGAACCTTCATGGGTGACCGGACGCGGCAGCCCACGACCGGGCCCCGACCGGGCGATGTTGCGACGCGCGATCACGACGCGGCGCCAGGGCAGGGTTGCCCAACCCCACGGCAGAAGACCCAGCTCGACGTCGAAAGGGCGGAGGAAGCCAGACGTCCCGGAGACGTCAAGCCCCGGCGGCGGGACCTTCCCTGGGTTGACAGAACACTCTTCGTCGAGAGCTCACCCGCCACGAAGGATATCGTTGAGCCAACTTCATCGCGCTCCCTGGGGTCACGCGCAGCACGAAGCCCGGTCCAGCCGAGCCCGACGTGGAGCGACGCGAGGATCGCCGAAGCAAATCACCGAAGCAAAAGGATGCCCCTTCAGGAGACTGTGAACGTTCACACGGTGGGTGTCAACTCCAATCGGCCGGCCTGCGGCTGTCCTCGATCCCGGGTAAGGACGAGGCGGACAGGTCTCCTCCGGAGCGCCGCGTCGAGCGAGGGCTCGCCCGGAGCGCCGCGTTCAGGCGGCGGGCGCAGGATCGCGATCTTCGCCGGCCGGCCCGCGCGCGCGTCAGTCGTCCTGGAGCGACGCCAGCCGCCCCCGGAGGTACTCCTTCACCGCCTCGTCGGTGGTGAGGCCGATGGCGATGCTCAGCGCCTCGGCGGCCAGCGCCGTGTCGCCGGCGCGGGCGAGGAGGTGGCCCTTCGCGGCCCAGTAGGGCTGGTAGGAGAGCATGCGTTTGTCGGCCTCGAGCGGCGTCAGATCGGCGAGCGCCGCGCGCGGGCCGTCGACCTCGGCGCGCGCGACGGCTCGGTTGAGGAGGACGACCGGCGAGCCCGTGCGCGCGAGCAGCTGGTCGTAGAGCGCGACGATCGCCGGCCAGCTGGAGACGCCGGTCAGGCGGCGGGCGACGTGCGCGGACTGGATCGCCGCCTCGATCTGGTAACGACCGCTCGGGCCCGCCGCGTTCGCGTGACGCAGGAGGCTCTCGGCGGGCGCGATCAGGGAGCCATCCCAGAGGCTCGTGTCCTGTCGCTCGAGCGGCACGTAGGCGCGGGCCGCGTCGCGCCGGGCCGCGCGGCGGGCGGTCGTGTAGAGCATCAGCGCCAGCATGCCCTTGGCTTCGGGCTCGTCGGGGAGCAGCGAGACGACGAGCCGGCCCAGCCAGATCGCCTCGTCGGCGAGCTCGGGGATGGCGTCATCGCCCATCTCGCTCCAGCCCTTCGTGTAGGCGGCATAGATGGCGTCGAGCACGGCGGCGAGGCGCTCGGGCAGCTCCTCCGGGTCGGGCACGCGAAAGGGAATGCCCGCGTCGCGGATGCGGGTCTTGGCCCGGACCAGCCGCTGTCCCATCGTCCCGGCCGGGACCAGGAAGGCGGCGGCGATGTCCTCGGCGGTCAGGCCGAGGAGGGTCTGGAGGATCAGCGGCGTGCGCATGCCGTGCTCGATCGCCGGGTGCGCGCAGGCGAACATCAGGGCGAGCCGGCGGTCGGGGACCGCGTCCCGCGCGCCTGCCATCGCTTCGAGCTCGTCGCCGATCCGCTGCAGATGCTCGTCCCCGGCCCTGCGGGTCTGCCATCGGCGGGCGGCGTCGGTCTGCCGCCGGCGCGCCGCGGTCAGCAGCCAGGCATCCGGATTGTCCGGCACGCCGTCCACCGGCCACATGCGCAGGGCCGCCGCGAAGGCCTCGCCGAGGGCGTCCTCGGCGCCCGCCACATCGCGCGTGCGGGCGGCGAGGAAGGCGAGGAGGCGGCCGTAACTCTCGCGCGCAGCGCGCTCGGCGGCCCGGCCGGCCTCGCCCGCGACCATCAGCCCTTCCAGCCCGCCTGGGCGTCGATGATCGGTCGGATCTCGATCGAGCCGTACTTGCTCGAGGGGCAGCGCTTGGCCCAGACGATCGCCTCGTCGAGGCTCGGAGCTTCCACGATGAAGTAGCCGGCGAACTGCTCCTTCGTGTCGGCATAAGGGCCGTCGAGCACCTCGGTCTTGTCGTCGTGCCGGCGCACGGTGGTCGCCGCGGAGCTCGGCTGCAGCCGCTCGCCTGCGGCGCACCCTTCGGCCTTGGCGAGCGCCTCCTTGAAGGCGCCGTACTCGGCCCAGAGCTCCTTCTGCGGGGCAGCGGCAAGGGCGGCTTCGTCGTGGTGGATCAGCATCATGAATCGCATGGCCTTCGCTCCTCGACGGGACTTCATGTCCCGATGCCCCCATGACGGGCGAGCCTCGACGATTTCTACCGGCCCCCGAAAAAAAGATCGCCCGCCGCACCTGGGCCGCGCGGGACGCCAGCGCCGGGCGAGATCGAGCGCCGACGGAAGTCCGATGCCGCTGTTGGCTGCCCGCCTGCGGGCCCTACGGACGACCGGGCGCCTTGCCGCCGGCCGGCGCGTCCCACCACTTCGAGAGCCGGTTCGACGGGAGGCCCGGGATCTCGGCCGCCGTCGTCGCGTAGTGCGATGTGTCGTTGAACAAGGTGAGGCGCGGCCGCGTGGGGTCCTTGAAATCGAGGATGTTCAGCGCCGCGGGGCTCTGGTCGAGGCGGTCGCGGTACGTGCGCGGATCGAAGCCGAGCAGGGCGCTGATGAGCAGCCGGATCGTGGCCTTGTGCGAGACGACGAGCACGTGGGCGCCCGCGTGCGCCGCGACGATCTCGAGCAGCGCCGGCAGGGCGCGCGCCGTCACGCAGAGGCCGGTCTCTCCCCCCGCGGGCGCGAACGTGTACGGGTCGTGCTCCCACTTGCCGTACTCGTCGGGATACTGCGCCTCGACCTCGGCGCGCGTGAGCTGCTCCCACCTGCCGTGCGAGATCTCCCGGAACGCGTCGCGGCGGTGCACCTCGCGCCCGTGAGGCTCCGCGACGATCCGCGCGGTCTCGACGGTGCGGCTCATAGGGCTCGCGTACACGGCCGCGATGGGCTGGGTCGCGAGCCGCGCGGCGAGCTTGCCGGCCTGCTCGCGCCCCTCGTCGGACAGGGCCACGTCGGTCTCGCCGGCGAACCGATCCTCCGCCGTGAGCACCGTGGCCCCGTGGCGCACAAGGAACACGCGCGTCGTCATCGCACCTTCCCCGGGAGCCGCCGCCCGGAGGCGCTGCCCCTGCCCGATACGGTCGGCCTGCTCATCGACGGCATCGTTGCCGCCGGGGGAGCATCTCGTCAAGCCGCGGAATGCCGCGCTCTACAATACGGCCGCCGCGGCCGGGCCGGCGCCCGGCGCGCGGGTGGGACGATCCGCCGGAGGGAGATGAGCCCTCGCTCAGGAGAGGTCTGCCGCTCTTCGGGAGGTACAGCACGTCGGCAGCACCTCCGTGCCGGGGATGGCGGTCAATCCGATCATCGATGTTCTCCTTGCACCGGTACGATGGCTGCTGGACGCGGATGACGGGAGAGGCGGTCCGACGTGAATCCGACGTGAGCTGCACAGACTCGGACCGACCGAGGGCGCCTGACAGCCAAACCTGCGTCCGAGCTCGAGGGTTGATCGACCCCGGGGCCCGCCAACCTCGGGAGGCCATCCGGCAGGCCGAGCTCGCCTCACACCCCGCGCGGGAAATCGCCCTGCGGCGGGATGCGCGGGTCCTGCGTGGGATCCGGCGACGGCGGCTCCGGCTGCTCCGGGCCCGGATCCCCCGGGTTCGGCGGCAGCGGGACCTCCTCCTCACCACCCCCCGGGACGTCCGTCTTCGCGAGCTCATGCGTGCGGCTGTTCATGGCGACCTCTCTCCGTTCTTTCTGCTGGTCTCTGTCGGTTTCTTTCTTCGCTCGCAGCTGCAATTTTCAAGCCACACCGCACTCCCACCCCCCGCTTGACGCCCCGCCCCGGCATCCGTGATCTCCGACCGGCGCCCGTGCTCTCGATCCGCCGCGACCCGTTCCCGCTGGAGGCCGCCCGCGACCTGCTCGGCATCGTGCGCGCGCTGTACGCCGCGGCGCGCGCGCGGGGGGCCAGCGTGGCAGATCTCCACGCCATCGCGGCGGTGGGCGACGATCTGCGGCAGGCGATCGCCCTCGCGGAGGCCCACCCGCCCGGCACGCTCGGGTTCTCGTCGGCGTGGGCCCGGGCCGAGCGCGCGGCGGGGCGCGTCGGGGAGCTCGCGGACGCGCTCGCGCCCGCCGCGCCGATCGTCCGCGCCGCCCTGGCCCGGGTCGGCGGCGGCAACGTCAGGTCCGGCTGAGCGCCCCTGCGCCCGGCGCGAGCTCCCCGACACCCGGCGCGAGCTCCCCGACACCCGGCGCGAGCGCCCCGGCGCCCAGCGCGAGCGCCCCGGCGATCGGGTGGTCCTTCGGGATCGGCCAGGAGAGCGCGCGCGAGGCGACCTCGCAGTAGGCCGCGAGGCGCTCGCGCGGCACCGCGGCCCGGGAGCCGAGGCGGCCGAGGTTGTCGACGAGCAGCTCCAGGCAGCTGTTGCCCACCCGCTCGCCGACGCCGAGCGCCGTGGCGTGGACCCGCTCGACGCCGCTGGCGACCGCCCAGAGCGCGGCCGAGAGGCCGAGGCCGCGGTCGTTGTGGCCGTGCCAGTCGAGCTCCAGCCGCGGCGCGCCGAGCGCGGCGAGCTCGCGCCGGGCGAACGCGATGAGCGACGCGACGCCCGGCGGGGTGACGTGGCCCGTCGTGTCGCAGAGGCAGATGCGCGCGGCGCCGGCGTCCACGGCGGCGCGGAAGAGCGTGCGGAGCATGTCGGGCGGCGCGCGGGTCGCGTCCTCGGCGACGAGGCAGAACGGGAGGCCCGCTGCGGCCGCGGCGCGCGCGGCCTCGTCGACGCTGCGGACAAGGAAATCAGGGCCCCACCCCTCGACGAAATGACGGATCGGCGAGCTGCCGATGAAGGTGTAAACGACGACCGGCGCGCCCGCGCGCTCGGCCACGCGCGCGACCTCCTCGACGTCGGCGGCGATCGTGCGCGCGGCGGCGGTCAGGGCGAGCGGGAGCCGCGAGGCGGCGATCTCCCGGGCGAGGAGGCACGCGTCCTCGAACTGGCGCGGGCCGGACGCCGGCAGGCCGAGGTTCACGGCGTCGACGCCGACGGCCGCCATCGCGTGGACGAGCTCGATCTTCTGCGCGAACGGCGGGTTCACCGTGGAGACGCCCTGGATGCCGTCGCGGAGCGTCTCGTCGAGCACCTCGACAGGCCGCGCCGCCCGGCGGAACGGCAGCCACGCCTCGTCCTCGGCGCGAACGGCAGCCCAGCCCTCGGCGAGCAGGCGGCCGACGAGCGGCGGGCGCCCCGCGGGCGCGGGCGCCGGCGCGGCGGCGGCGCGGTTCCAGTCGAAGGGGGCCGCGGTGCTTCGATCCCGGCCGTCGCTCATGCGCTGCATGTCTCGGAGGTGCTCTCGGCGCGGCGCACGGCCGGCGCGCCGCGTCGAACCGGCGCAGCGCAGAGGGTACTGCATGTCGGCGCCCGGAGCAGGTCCCGATCGACCCGGACCGGCGCCGCGAAGGCCTGCGCACCCGACGCGGCGCCGGCCGATGGGTCCGGCGCCGCACAGACCTCCACGCAGGACCGACCCGGCATCGAACGACACGTCCGGCGCCGCACAGGCCTGCGGGCCTGGCGCCGCGCCGCCGCCCCGCTCCAGCGGTTCGAGCGCGACCTCGCCCCGACGACACGGGCCTGAACCGGCGGTAGAGTGGCCGCCATTGACCCGTCGAGCGGCCCCCCTATCCACCCTCCAGCCGTCGAGTGACCGCCCTCTCCACGCCGGGATGAGACCATGAAGACAATGCCGCTCCGCCCCTCGTTCGCGCTGGCGCTCGGCGCCCTGCTCCTGGCCGTCCTCGGGTGCGAGGAGAAGAAGCCGACCGCCGCGCCCGGGGCGAGCCCGCAAGGTCAGGTCGCGAAGCTGTCGGTCGCCTCGTACGACCCCACCCGCGAGCTCTACCAGGAGCTGAACCCGGCGTTCGAGCGGTGGTACAAGCAGACGACCGGCAAGGACGTCGACGTGGAGACCGACCACGGGCCGTCGGGCAAGCAGGCGCGCGACATCGCGGCCGGCAAGGAGACCGACGTCGCCGCCCTCTCCGTCGACTTCGACGTCGACACGATCGCCAAGGCGGGCCTGCTGCCGGCGAGCTGGCGCGAGCGCCTGCCGAACGGCTCGGTGCCGTACACGTCGGCCGTCATCTTCCTCGTCCGCAAGGGCAACCCGAAGCAGGTGAAGGGCTGGGAGGACCTCGCGCGGCCCGACGTCGTGTCGCTGTGCCCGGATCCGAAGACAGGCGGCGGGGCGCGCTGGATCTACCTCTCGACGTGGGCGCACGCGGCGCGAAAGGCGAAGGCCGAGGGGCGGACGGACGCGGAGGCCGAGGCCGCGGCGCGCGAGTTCACCGCGAAGGTGTATGACGACGCCCTCCTCGACCCGGCCATGCGCGGCTCGTCGACCCGCTTCATCGTGCAGCGCACGGGAGACGTGCTCTTCGGCTGGGAGAACGAGATCCTCCAGATCGCGGCCGACCCGGCGACCGCCGACCAGTTCGAGGTCGTCGTGCCGTCGGACTCGATCACCATCGAGGTCCCCCTCGCGGTCGTCGACAAGGTCGCCGAGCGGCACGGGGTCAAGGAGATCGCCGAGGCGTACGTGAAATTCCATTTCTCCGACGCGGGCCAGGAGCTCATCGCGAAGCGCTTCAACCGGCCGTACAACGAGGCGATCGCGAAGAAGCACGCCGACAGGCTCAGGCCGCTGACGCTGTTCCGGTTCAAGGACCATTTCACCGACTGGCCGACGGTGATGAGCGCGCACTTCGGCCAGGGGGCCGAGCTCGACAAGATGCGGAAGAAGTGATGTCGCGCCGCGCGCGCGTGCTCCCCGGGTTCTCGCTCTCGCTGGGCGTCGCGGTGCTCTACCTGAGCCTCGTCGTGCTGTTGCCGCTCTCCGCGCTGTTCCTGAGGACGGCGGAGCTCGGCTGGGGCCGCTTCACCCAGGTGATCACGAGCGGCTGGGTCGCCGGGGCCGTCCGGTTCACCCTTGGCGCCTCGCTCGCCGCCGCGCTCCTCAACGTGGTCGTCGGCCTGCTCATCGCGTGGGTGCTCGGCCGGTACACCTTCCCCTTCTCCCGCGTCATCGACGCGGTGATCGACCTGCCCTTCGCGCTGCCAACGGCCGTGGCGGGCATCGCGCTCTCCACGCTGTACGCCGAGACAGGGCTGCTCGGCGGGGCGCTGTCCAGCGTGGGCTTCCGGTACCCGTGGCCCGCGTGGCGCGGGTTCGCGGAGGGCGGGTGGCGCGGGTGGCCCATTGAATGGACGGTGTACGACAGGATCTCGCTGGCGCCGCTCGGCGTCGTGATCGCGATGGCCTTCGTCGGGCTGCCGTTCGTCGTGCGCACGGTGCAGCCGGTGATCGAGGACATGAACCGCGACGTCGAGGAGGCGGCGGCGACGCTGGGGGCCAGCCGATTCCAGATCTTCCGCGCCGTCGTGCTGCCCGAGCTGGCGCCGGCGCTGCTCACGGGGTTCGCGCTGGCGCTCGCGCGCGGCCTCGGCGAGTACGGGTCGGTGATCTTCATCTCGGGCAATCGCCCGGACACCGAGATCGCGTCCCAGGTGATCATCAAGATGATCGAGGTGAACGAGACGGGCACCTACGCCGACGCCACCGCGGTCGCGGTCCTGCTCCTCGGGGCGTCGTTCGTGATCCTGCTGGCGATCAACCTGCTCCAGCGCGCGGCCGCGCGCGCCCACGCGGGCAGGGCGGCCGGGTGATCGGCCGATGATCGCCCGCGGACCGAGGACCTGAGGCGCGAGATGCTCGACGCGCGCCCCACCGCAGACAGGGCGGACACGGCCGGGGGACGGGGCGTCCGGCGGCTGCTGATCGGCCTGTGCGCGCTGCTCGTCGGCGTGTTCCTCGTGCTCCCGCTCGGGGTGGTGTTCTGGCACGCCTTCAGCGAGGGGCTGCGCGCCTACGGACAGGCGGTCTTCGACCGCGCGACCTTCCGCGCCGTCGAGCTGACGCTGCTCACGACGGCCGTCGCGGTGCCGCTCAACACGCTGTTCGGCGTGGCGGCGGCGTGGGCGATCACGAAGTTCGAATTCCGGGGCAAGAGCGTCCTTGTCACGCTGATCGATCTGCCGTTCTCGATCTCGCCCGTCGTCGCCGGCCTGTGCTTCGTGCTGCTCTTCGGGGCGAACGGGTTCCTCGGCGCGTTCGTGAACAGGACGTATGAAGTGAGCCTGGGGTTCACGAGCTTCGAGGTGTCCACGAAGGTCATCTTCGCCCTGCCGGGCATCGTGCTCGCCACGGTGTTCATCACCTTTCCGTTCGTCGCGCGCGAGCTCATCCCGCTGATGCAGGCCCAGGGGACCGAGGACGAGCAGGTCGCGCGCGTCCTCGGCGCGAGCGGGTGGCAGATCTTCTGGCGCGTGACGCTGCCCAACATCCGCTGGGGGCTGCTCTACGGGGTGATCCTGTGCACCGCCCGGGCGATGGGGGAGTTCGGCGCTGTGTACGTGGTGTCGGCGGGCTCGTCCGATCAGGTGACGCTGCCGCTCCACGTGGAGCGCGTCTATTACGCCAACATGGTGCGGGTCGTGCCCGCGTTCGCCGTCGCGAGCCTGCTCGCCGGCGTGTCGGTGATCACGCTCGCCGTGAAGGCGGCCGTGGAGTGGCGGTTCAAGGGAGAGCTGAAGAGGAAGGACGGGGGGTAGAGGCCACCTGCCGGGCGCCGGCCCCGCGCGGTCCGCCATGCATTGCGCAGCACTGCCGACCGCCAGGGCCGTCGGCTTCGAGGGCACCGAGGCGCTGTGCCGCCCGTTCGAGTTCGACGTCCTGTTCACCGTGCCGGCGGGCGCGACGTCGCCGAAGACGTGGATCGTCTTGTCGAGGAGCGGCGCGTCGCGGAAGACCGCGAGCCGCGCCGCGAGCGCCGTCACCGGGGCGGCGCCCGGCGCGCAGGCGTGCCCGGTGAGCACGACGCCGGCGCCGGGGAGGTACGGCGCGGTGTCGCACGCGGAGCGCAGGCTGCGCGAAGGGTCGTCGTCGTGGTGGCGGCGCTCGCGCTCGATGGGCTCGGGGGCGCGCAGCGCCGCGTCGCCGTCGGCGCCGAACGCGAACGTCGCCTGCACGAGGACGGTCACGCGCAGCACACCGCCCGCGCGCCACAGCACCGTGCCGCACCACACGGGATTCAGGGCGACCACGTCGAGCGGCCAGCGCGAGAGCATCCGCCGATCCTACTGGCGCGCGTCCGCGAGAGGGGAGAGGGCAGGAAGACGTCGCGGAAGCGGCGCCCTCGCCCGCCGCGCCCTCACCTGCCGCGCCCGCGCCCGCCATGCCTCGCCCGCCGTGCCCACGTGGCCCCACAGGCCTCGTCGGGGCGGGCGTGAAGGGCTGGAGGCGCCGCCGGACATGGTCTATCGTCCTGAGTCCGCCGCTCGGCCGCCGTGAGGCCGGAGGCCGCTCCCCCCGTCCCGATGGCCGCCCACGAGGAGGTCTCTCCCATGCGGATCGCGTTGATCTCGGACATCCACGGCAACGAAGTGGCGCTCAGGGCCGTGATGGCCAGCATCCAGGCGGCCGGCGTCGATCAGGTGATCTGCCTCGGGGACGTCGCGACGCTGGGCCCGCGGCCCGTGGCCATCCTGGACATGCTGCGGGAGCTCGGGTGTCCGTGCATCCTCGGGAACCACGATGAGTTCATGCTGGATCCCGGGCTGATCCGCACCTACACCGAGGCGAAGATCGTTGTCGACGCGGTGGAATGGTGCCGCGACCAGCTGTCGGAGGACGACCTCGGCTTCCTGCGCACATTCCAGGCGCGCCTGGAGATCCCGCTCGACGCCCGCGCGACGCTCCTCCTGTTCCACGGCTCGCCGCGCTCTCACATGGAAGATCTCCTCGCGGAGACGCCGCCCGAGGAGCTCGACCGCCGCCTCGCGGGCCACGCAGCGACGGTGATGGCAGGAGGTCACACCCACGTTCAGATGCTGCGCCAGCACCGCGGCACGCTCCTCGTGAACCCGGGCAGCGTCGGGCTGCCCTTCAAGGAGTACGCGAACGGCGGGCCGCCGACGCTGATGCACCACGCCGAGTACGCGATCGTGGAGGCGCGCGGCGGCGCGGTCAACGTCAGCCTGCACCGGGTGCCGGTCGACAGGGACGCGCTCCGCGCGGCCGTGACGGGATGGGACAACCCGATGCGCGGCGCGCTCCTGCAGCAGTACGCCTGAGGGGCGCGGCCGGAGAACGCGCGCGGCCAGAGGCGCCGAGGGGGACGGCCGGCGCCCGGTCGAGGAGCGTCACGATACACAGCTTGTCGGCGACGCGTCGTTTGGCCGGCTCCGCTGGCCGAAGCGCCCCGGGATGAAGGGCTATCTCCATCTGCGGCTCGGCTCGAAAGACCGCCTCCTCGGCGGATGATGCCTCGAGCGCTCCTCGTCCTCGATGGCCTCGAGGCGCTCGCGCAGCACCCGCACAGGCTCGTGGAGATGACCTGGATCCGCGAGGCGCCCGCGCCTCCCGTGCCCCGTGGGCCGTTCACGACCTCGGGGCATCCGGCGCAGGCCGATCGGCCGAGCTCTGCGGCGATCGGCGCGGGCGCGCCCCGGACACTCGCGCCGCCCACGCGGCAAGGAACGCAGAAGGTGGCCTTCCGGACGGTCGAGCCGCAGGCGGCGACGGCGGCGCGACCCCACGCGCGCCGCCCGCGCCGCAGCGCGCGCGCCGCCCCGTACACCCGGCGCGGCCGGCGACGCCGGCGTGCGACGGGGCGCGGGCGATCTGGTAGCCTCGCCGGCGCGAGCCGCCCGGTGCGCGCCGAGGAGCGATGGAGTCCCGATGACGAAATACGAACAGATCAAGCTGTCCTACGAGGCGTCCAAGGCGGCGATCGGCCAGGTCGCCGAGGAGCTCCTGTACTGGATATACGAGCTCCGCGACCACATGGGCTGGCCGCGGGACAGGTGGGCGCTCAACCGGGTGAACGGCGACCCCCACGCCAACGGGCTATTGCAACGGTTCGTCGTCGAGAATCAACCCGGCGTCGGTGACGTCCTGAAATGCCAGCTATCGCTCACCATCGAGGACGAGCTGCCGTTCACCGTCGACTTCTTCGCGGTCGGCAGGACCGACAGGGGCCTGCTCGTCGTGCTCGTCGGCGAGGAGCAGATCACCGTCAGCAAGGCCTCGTCCGACCTCTTCTTCGAGAAGGCCATCGAGCACATCCGCCAGCAGGCGCGGCGCGTCGGCAAGGCGCGCCGCACGGGCGCCGCCCCGGGCCCGGCGTATCGCCCCGCGTGACGGCCAGCAGCACGGCCGACGAGGCGATCAGGCGAGCGCTGCGGTAGCGTGCGCCCGACAGGCCATCGCGACAGGCGCCCGCCAGGCCTCCGCCACAGGCGCCCGACCAGCCACAGCGATACGCGCGACCAGCCACAGCGACAGGCACTCGGCCAGGCTGGAGCGCCGCCAGCTTGCACGAACGAAATCCGCTCACGTCTCGAATGAAAGCCCGGCGCCCCGCGCCGCATGCGCAACTCCACGGATCTTCATCAGGAAGGGCCTGGCCCGGCTCCTGCTACTACCGACGGCAGAGCGCCTGAGGGACGGTTCCCCCCCCACCGTCGGACGGGCGCTCTTTTTTCTTTTTGTCCGCGCGCATCGCAGCGCGGGCGCCGCGAGGACGCGCCCCGCGACGGTCACGGCGAGACGCAGGGCACGCGCGGCACGGCGTCCGGCGAGAGCAGCGACGGCAGCCACCGCCGCAGCACCAGGGGGACCATGGCGTCGTGCGGCATGGGCTCGGTCGGCTGGAGGTGCTCGAGCTCGCGGAGGACGCCGGGCACGGCGGGGCGCGCGTCGACCCCGCGCTGGAACGCGCGGCGGAAGTCGGCGAACGGCCGCCGGGGCCACGAGAGCGTCTGCCACGAAACGACAACGTGCGTTGTCGGCGGCGACTGCGCGAGGGGAGCCGCGATGTCGGCGTCCATGCACGTGTCGATCACGAGCGCCGCGTGCACCGGGGTCGACGCGCGCAGGGCGGTGGCGATACCGCCCGCCGGGTTGCAGCCGCCGCCGGAGTGGCCGGCGACGATCACGCGCGCGCGGTCGAGGGTCGCGACGCCGCGCAGCCGCGCGGCGGTGGCGTCGAGGAACGCGTCCAGGTCGAAGGCCGGCCAGCTCGTCCGCGCGACGGCGACCGCCGCCGGGAGCACGGCGCTCGGCGCCGCGACAAGGATCGGCGGGATCTGCCCCGCCTCCATGAGCTGCGCCGCGATCCGGCGGACGTCGCCCTCCTGGCCGCCGCCCATCCAGCGGTACTTGATCTTCGCGGCGTTCGTCCCGTGCAGGAACACGAGGATCGGCAGCGGCCGGCCGGGCTCCTCGGCCGCGAGGCGGTGCACGAACGCGCGCCCCAGCCAGCGCTGCTCCGGCGGCACCGCGGGCGCGGCGGTGTCGCCCGGCGCGGCGCCTTGCTCCACGCCGCGCGCCGGCGCAGGCGGGCGCTCGTAGTCGTACGTCGCGCCGTCGAGCGGCCCCGCGGGCAGCCTCGGCGCGGCCGGCGCGGCGGACGCCGGCGCGGGTTTCAGTGTGGCCGGCGCCGCGGATACCGGCGCGGGAGCCGGCGCCGCGGACGCCGGCGCGGGAGCCGGCGCCGCGGACGCCGGCGCGGGAGCCGGCGCCGCGGACGCCGGCGCGGGCCTCGGCTGCGCGCCGGCGGGTCCCGGGAAGGACGCGGCCGCGAGCCCCGCCGCGAGCGCGACGGCGCTCGCCGGCGCCCACGAGACGCGCGCCCCGGCGCGGAGGCCCGCCCACGAGGCGCGCGCACGCGCCGCACGCGCGCGGAGGCCGCCCGCCATCACGGCCGCTCCTGCGCCTGCCCCGGATCGCCCGCGCCGGGCGCCGCGCCCGCGTCGCGCTGGATCGTGCGCTTCCGCTCGAAATCCCGGGTCGGATCGACGACCTTCACGTCGCCGAAGCGGCTCAGCATCGGGCCGACCACCTGGGCGTCGCCCGCCACGACGATCACGGCGCGCGACGGCCGCACGTGGTCCGCCGCGACCTTGCCCGCGAGGGCCGGCGTCATGTCGCGCAGCTCCTTGCGGAGGCCGTCGTGGTGGTCGTCCGGCAGATCGAGCACCTGCATGCCGGCGATCTCGTCCGCGAGCCCCGCGGCCGTGCCGGCGCCGAGGCCGACGCCCGCCGAGATCCGGCGCGCCGCGGCCTCGGTCTCCTCCTGCGACGGCGTCAGGGTCGCGAGCTGCTCCATTTGCTCGAGCATCGCCTGCGCGGCGGCGCCCGTGCGCGCCGCCGGCACGACGGCGTGGACGACGAGCGGGACCGGGCCGTGCGCGACGTCCAGGGTCGCCGCGGACGCCTCGCGCGCCGCCCCGCGCGGCGCGAGCAGCTGCTGCGGCAGGCGCCCGGAAGGGCCGCCCAGCACCTGGCCCGCCACCGCGAGCGCCGGCCACTCGGCGGCGCTGCGCTCCGGGCCGAGCACGCCGAGGAAGACCTCGCTCTCCGCGCTCTTCGGGCGGTCGACGATCGTGAGCTTCAGCGCCCCGCGCACATCCGGATCCGTGAACGAGAGCGACGGCGGCTCGGCGGCGCGGCGATCCGGGAACGCCTTCTCCACCGCGGCGCGCGCGGCCTCGGGCGTCGTGTCGCCCGCGACGACGACGACGGTGTTCTTCGGGACGTACCACGCCCCGTGGAACGCGCGGCAGTCGGCGGCGGTGATCTTCGGCAGCTCCGCCGCCGTCGCCCCGAACGAGCCGTACGGGTGCAGCTCGGTCGGGAGCACGTAGAGGTCGCGGAAGAGGACCATCAGCGCCCCCCAGCGGGCGTCGTTCCGGGCGCGCTCCCGCGCCGCCTCGACGGCGCGCGCCTTCACCTTGGCGAGCTCCGCGGCGTCGAGGCGCGGCCGCTGCACGACGAGCCCGAGCAGCTCGATCGCCTCGGCGAGGCGCTCCGGGGTCGTGCGCAGGCCGATCACCGTCGCGTCGAGGCCGGTGTCCACCCACAGCGAGGCGCCGAGCGACTCGACGCGCGCGAGCACCTCGCGGCCGGGGAGGCCGCCGGCGCCGCCGTGCACGAGGAGCTGGCCCGTGAGCGCGGCGAGGCCCGTGCGATCGCCGTCGGCCGAGGAGCCGCCGCGGATCACCACCCGGACCTCCACGAGCGGCAGCGCGCGGTTCACCGCCGTGGCGACCCTGAGGCCGGTCGGGAGCTCGGCCCACGCGATCTCGGGCATGCGCGCGGGGCGCGCGGGGCCGGACGGCGGGGGCTGCTCCCGGGACGGCGCCTCGGGCGCGGGCGCCTCGGGCGCGCCCTTCGCCGGCGCGGCCGCCTGCGCGGGCGTCCGCGCCGGCGGCGCGGCGGGAGCGCAGCCGCACACGGCCGCGGCGAGCGCCGCCGCGGTGAGGGAGAGCCAGGGGCGCGCCGTCCGTCGGGCGCGCCGTTCGCGTCGCTTGCTTCGCTCGGTCATCGGGTCGTCTCTCGTGTCGCTTTCCTCGCCGCGCTCGTCGCCGCGTTCCTCGTCGCGTCCCACGTCACGCCTTCACTTCTTCCTGGGCTTCGCCGGCTTCGTCGGCTGCTTCTTCGGCGCAGGCCGCGCCGCCGCGCCGCGCGACTTCGCCCCGCCCTTGCCCGGCGCCGCCTTCGCCGCGCCCTTGCCCGGCGCCGCCTTCGCCGCGCCCTTGCCCGGCGCCGCCTGCACGCCGGCCCGCGGCGCGCCGGCCCGCGCGGCCGCGCGCGGCGGCGGGGACGCGCCCGGGGTCGCGGGCGGGTAGGTCTCCACGATCGTCCGGCGCATCGGCCCGAGGTGCTCGCGCGCGACGCGCTGCACGTCCTCCCGGGTCACGGCGAAGCGGCGGGCGAGCTCCCCGTTCAGGTGGGCGGCGTCGCCGAAGAGCAGCTCGTGCTCGCCGAGCGCGCGCGCCCGCGCCGCCGGGTCCGCGAGGCCCGCCACGAACGCCGACTGGAGCAGCCGGCGCGCCCTCGTCAGCTCGGCCGGAGACGGCCCCGCGGTCGCGAGCGACCGGATCTCGCCCTCGATCAGCTTCTCGACGTCGCCGACGCGGGCGCCCTCGGCGAGCCGCACGTCGATGGAGAACAGATCCGGCCCGCGGTGCTCGCCGGTCGCGACCCGCACCGACCGCGCGACCGCCTTGTCCGCGACGAGGAGCGCCCCGAGGCGCGAGCTCTCGCCGCGGCCGAGCAGCGCGGCGACGACCGACAGCGCGTCGTGATCCGGGTGCGAGCGCGGCGGGACGGCCCAGCCGTAGAGGATGGCCGGGGCGTGGGCCGCGCTGTCCCGCACGACGCCGGTGCGCTGGCTCGTCTGCTCGGGGAACGGCACGTCCTTGAAGGGCGCGGCGGCGACGGCGGGGATGCCGTCGAAGTACCTGCGCACGAGCTCCATCGCCTCGCCGGGGTCGAAGCCGCCGGCGATGGAGAGCACCGCCCGGTTCGGGCCGTAGTGGGCCGCGTGGAAGTCGCGGGCCCAGGAGAGCTCCGCGCCGGCGAGGTCGTCCGCGTCGCCGACCGCCGGGTGCTCGTGGGGCCAGTACCCCTGGAAGACGAGCGCCTGGAGCCGGATCGGCCCCTGGCCGTAGGCGGCGCCGAGCAGCGCGCCGCGGCGCTCCTGCGCCTCCCGGCGCTGCGCCTCGAACGCCTGCGCGCTCAGCTCGAGCGACTTCATGCGGTCGGCCTCGAGCCACAGCGCGAGCGCGAGCTCGTTCGCGGGCAGCGCGTCCACGTACGTGGTGCGGTCGATCCCCGCCTCGGCCGAGGCCTCGCCGCCGCGCTCGGCGACGACGCGCTGGTGCTCGCCCGCGGGCACGTTGCGGCTGCCGCGGGCCATCATGCCCATCACGAGGCGCGCGACGCCGCTCCGGCCGCTCGGATCGTCGCGCGAGCCCGCGTCGTACGTCACGGCCACCGCGACGGTGGGCGAGCTCCTGTCGGGGCTCATCACGACGCGCAGCCCGTTCTCGAGCGTGGCCCGCTCGATGGGCAGCGCGAGCGCGATCGGCGCCTCCGCCGGCGCCGCCGCGCGCCGCGCCGCGGCCGCGGTGCCCGGCGCGGCGCGCCTCGCCGCGGCGGCGGCCGGCGCGGAGGTGGCCCGCTGGGCGCGCGGGGGGGCCGGCCGCGGGCGCGCCGCGGTCGTCGTGCGCGGCGCCGCGGCGGCGGGGCACGGCGCGCCTGCGCTGAGCAGGCCGAGCGACGCGATCCCGGCCGCGACGGCGCGGCGGAGCAAGGTTCGGCTCACGGTCGTCGACACCGGGAGGCGATAGCACGCCCGCCGGCCGGGCGCGCCCACGGGGACGGAGCGACGCGGCCCGCGGCATCACGACGCGTCACGCGGCTTCACGCTGCCGGCCGACTCGCGTAGGCTCACGCCCCCAGCCACGAGAGGCCGCGAGCGCGCGCGGAGCGTGGCCCCGAGCGCAGAGAGAACCGCCGATGCCCGACGTCCAGAACCTGATGAAAGCCGTTGTCGGAACGCTCGTCTTCGTGGCCCTCGGGCTCATCGTCTTCCTGCTGGCGTTCGTGCTCATCACCAAGCTCACCCCCTTCTCCATCCGCAAGGAGATCGAGGAGGACCAGAACACCGCGCTGGCGATCGTGATCGGCGCGGTGATCCTCGGCCTCGCCTGGATCATCTCCGCGGCCATCCACGGCTGACGCGCGGGTCTCGGCGTGGCCACGGCCGGGCCCGACCTCCTCGGCGCGCTGCCGGCCGGGCAGAGCGGCGCGGCCCGCGGCGCCTTCCTGTGGGGCCGCGGCGTCGATCTCGCGGTCTTCGGCGGCTCCGCGGCGGTCGCGCTCGCCCTCGCGGCGCTCTCGGCGGGCGGCGCGCTCCCGGCGTGGGGCTTCCTGCTCTTCGTCGTCGGCGTCGACGTGGCCCACGTGCACACGACGCTCTTCCGCACGTACCTCGATCCCGAGGAGCTCCGGCGCCACCCCGCGCTCTACGCCGCCGTGCCGCTCGCCTGCTACGCCGCCGGCGTCGCGCTGCACCTCGCCTCCGAGCTGACGTTCTGGCGCGCGCTCGCCTACGTCGCCGTCATCCACTTCGTCCGCCAGCAGGTCGGGTGGGTCGCGATCTACCGCGCGCTCGCGGGCGAGCGCTCGCGCGTCGATCGCGTCCTCGACGACGCGCTCCTCTACGCGGCGACGGGCTGGCCGCTCCTCCACTGGCACGCGCACCCGCCGCGCGCGTTCGAGTGGTTCGTCGACGGCGACTTCGTGAGCGCCCCCTGGCTCGCGGCCGCGGTGGGCCCGCTCGGCGCCGTGTACGCCGCGCTCGCCGCCGCCTACGTCGCGCGGGCGGTCCACCGGGCGCGCGTCGCCCGCGCGCCGCTCAACCTCGGCAAGCACGTGGTCGTGGGGACGACCGCGGCCACCTGGTACGTCGGCATCGTCGCGACCGACAGCGACTTCCAGTTCACGGTCACCAACGTGATCGTCCACGGGGTGCCGTACATGGCGCTCGTGTTCGCGTACGCGCGGGAGCGGGCGGTCGAGGCGCCGCGGTCGCTGCTGGCGCGGGTCGTCGCCGGCGGGCTCCTCGCCTTCCTCGGGGTCGCGCTCGCGCTCGCCTTCGTCGAGGAGATGCTCTGGGACCGCCTCGTCTGGCACGACCGGCCGGAGCTCTTCGGCGGCGCCGTGGACGAGCCGCTGCTCGGGCCCCGCGCGCGGGCGCTGCTCGTGCCGCTCCTCGCGCTGCCGCAGGCGACACACTACATGCTCGACGCGGTGGTGTGGCGCCGCCGCCATACCCGCCCCGCCCAGGCGCGCGCGCTCGGGTTCCGGTCCGGGGACGGCGGGCCCGGCGGGGGCCACGGCAGCAGCGCCGGCGGCGGGAGCGACGCCGGCGGCGTGGGCGTCTCCGGCAGCGGGAGCGACGCCGGTGGGCGCGACGCCGCTCGGAGCGACGCCGGCGGCGTGGGCGTCTCCGGCAGCGGGAGCGGCGCCGGCGGCGTGGGCGCGGCGCGCGCCGCGCCGGGCCCGGCGAGCCGAGACGCTTGACCCGCGGCGCAACTCCCGTAACGCTCGGCGCTTCGCATGGCTTCGCTCGCGGCGCCCGTGCTCCCGCCACGCCCCTCGCCCCACTGTTCGGCGCGGAGCGGCGGCGCCCCCCCGCGCAGCCCGGACCATGGATCCGGACAAGTTCCGGAGAGGCTCGAGGCGTGCAATGCGTACAGGGCGTTCGCCTGCTATCGCTTCTGCATGCTTGCGCTGTCTGGAAGAGGTGACAGTTATGAGTGAACCACGGCCAACCGACGGGCCCAACGCGCCACGCCTGACGCCGATCCCCCCGAATCCGCGCGCCCCCGTCCTCCTGGTCGACGACGACGCCGAGCTCCGCGAGATGCTCCGCGAGATGCTCGAAGCAGCGGGCTACGATGTCTACTGCGCCAGCAACGGCAAGGAGGCCCTCGATCTGCTTCACCAGGCGGACCCGCCGCCTGGGCTCATCCTGCTCGATCTGATGATGCCGATCATGACCGGCGAGGAGATGCTCGCCGCGCTCAAGCAGGTGCACGCGCTCGCCGCGATCCCGGTGACCATCGTCTCCGGGCACGACGCCCCGCCCGAGGGCGCTGCCTACCTGAAGAAGCCCGTCGATTTCGGGGCGCTGCTCGGCGTGGTCCAGAAGACCTGCGGCTAGCTCCGCCGCCCTGATCGAAGGTTCGATCAGGGCTGCTCTCCCGCGACATCCACGTCG
Source organism: Sorangium sp. So ce1335 (assembly GCF_051521615.1). Classification (NCBI taxonomy): domain Bacteria; kingdom Pseudomonadati; phylum Myxococcota; order Polyangiales; family Polyangiaceae; genus Sorangium; species Sorangium sp. So ce1335. The sequence goes on along the minus strand of NZ_CP150363.1, from coordinate 12,085,366 downwards.
ACCTCGACAGCGCCACGGTCAGGCGTGTCCCCGACCGGTGGGGGGGTTCGTGACCGCGCTCGCCCGGGCTCGTCCGTCGCCGGCCCGGACGGCTCAGGCCGCCCGCGACACCCCGTCGCGCGCCGCGGGATCGGCGCTGGCCCCGTCGCCGCGAAGCTGGGCCGGCGACGGCGAGCCGGGCGTCATCGCCGCGAACGCCAGGAGCCCGACGACCGTCAGCAGGAGCGCGAGCGCGAACGCGGCGGCGAGGAACAGGATGCCGAGCGAGGCGCGGTCCGCCCCACCTCCGCCCGCGCCCTGCTCCGGGTCTTCGTCGCGTCGCTCCGGCTCTTCCACGCCTCGCCCTCCGCTCGGTGTCTGTGCTTACCGCCTCGCGCCAGATCGCGCAACGGACGCGGCGATGACCTCCGGTGAGCGGCTGCGTTCGCTGCGTTTCATCGAGCGGGGCGGCGTCCCGAGCGGACTCGCCTGTCCGGACATTGTCTGTCCGGTGGGGCCATCGCCGTCCGCCTCCGGCGGCGATAGGTTCGCTTCCTCGGAGGGCGCGCGCATGGCAGAGAGCCACACCAGCGACGATGTGGAGAAGAGCGGACAGGCGAGCTCCGACCGTCTGTGGGTTCTTGTCAACGCGAATCCCCCCGAGTCGACCAGAGGACGCGTGAGCGGCCGGCGCCCGCGGGAGACCGTCGTGGTGCGCGACGGCGACAACCTCCTCGTCAGCGTGGATGTGGGCAGAAGCTCGGCGCTGTCCGTGCCCTTCAAGATGGTAGAGCCCGGCTGCTCGGAGGCGACGCTCATCGTGCGGCTCGCCGCCGCCTCGGCGCCGTGCGCCGGCTGCGTCGACGAGAGCCTCGCCAGGGCGGCGCGGGAGCTCGGCGGCCTCGACGCGGAGAGCGTGTTCCGCGCGGTCCGCGCCGCGATCGCCGGCTGCGCGGCGCGCGCGCACGGCGAGCGGCCGTGCGGCGCGGCCGACGCGGGCGGGCCCCTCGAGGGCGCCGGGCCGCCGTCGTCCGGCGCATTCCGCCTGGCGCCCGCCAACGCGCCCCACGTGCCCGCCGGGAGCGCGCTGCCGGCAGATACGGATATCGATGTGATCCTGATCCTCTGAGTCGGGTACATCGCTCGTCCCCTGTCGCGCAGGTCCCCGCCCCCGCGATGCTCCTGGCTCGGCGCGGCGCCGCCGCGCCGCCACCTGAGCCGCAGGACGGGCGCGATGATCGCTCAGCGCGCCGCTCCTCGTCCGTTGCCGAGCCAGCCGGCCATCTCCGTCTGCGGCTCCGCTTCGCTCGCGAGCAGCTCCCTCAGCCTCGACGCGAAGGACACGGGTGGCCGCCCGAGGACCGCCCCCAGGAGCGGATCCGCGGCGGCCGCCTCGCCCGCCGCCAGCGCCGGATACGTGGACGCCCAGAACCTCGCGACATCTCCGTGCGCGCCGTTCCGCCGCACGAACTCGTCCTGGCTCACCACCGAGAAGCGGATCTCGCGGCCGAGGATCGACGAGATGAGCGCCGTCGTCTGCTCCAGCGTGTACGCCTCTGGCCCGGCGAGGGTTATCGTCTCGTCGTCGAAGCCGCCGCCCGCGAGGATCCTCGCCGTCGCCTCCCCGAGGTCGTCCCTCGCGGCCCACGCGACCCCCCCGTCCCCCGCCACGACCACCTCGTCGGATCCGGGGCGGAAGAACCCGAGAAAGACGGGGAAGCTCTCCATGTACACGCCTTCTCGGATGATCGTGTAGGTAACCCCACGCGATCTCAGGTAGGCCTCCGTGTCGAGGTGCGCTCTCATCACGGCTGCCTTGCTCTGCTGTCCAAAGGAGAGAGAGGTATAGTAGATGTGTCTCACCCCGGCCTTCACCGCGGCGTCGATCGCGTTCTTGTGGGACGTGACCCGCAGGTCGTCGGAGAAGGACGGATGAGAGACGATCAGCAGCTTGTCTCCACCTCGAAACGCGTCCTCCAGGGATCCGGGATCTGTATAGTCCCCGGCCCTCACCTGCACGCGCGCCTTCTCGAGCTCCTCGCGAGCCCGGCGGTTGTGCAAGGAGACGATGATCTCGGAGGGTGAAACCAGCTTGAGGATGTGCTTGAGCACCGACGAGCCGAGGTGCCCCGTTGCGCCTGTGAGGATGATCATGGCGGAGAGCTTGTGGCGCGCCCGGGGGCGCGGCGAGGGCGAGGGCTGCGCTTCTCTTGCCGGATCCTGCGATCCGGCCCGCTACGGCCTCCGGAAGCGCTCCGCGTAGTCGCCCGGCGCGGCGCCGAAGTGGCGCTTGAAGTCGCGGGTGAAGTGCGAGGCGCTCTCGTAGCCGGCGCGCTGCGCAACCTCGCTCGCGCGCAGGCCAGAGAGCAGGAGGGTCCGCGCGTGCTGAAGGCGCAGCCGCTTCAGGTAGCGCATCGGAGAGACGCGCGCGACGGCGCGGAATCGGTGCGCGAAATGCGAGGGGCTCATCGCGACGTGCCGCGCCACCTCCTCGACGGACAGCGGCCGCTCGACGTTCGCGCGGAGGAAGCGCATCGCCGCCTGGATCCTGTCCGCGTCGCGGTCGCGCCGCACGGCGCTTCGAACCGCCGCGGCGGCCTCCGAGCGGAGCAGACGAAAGACGAGCTCTTCGAGCGCCAGGGGCGCGACGACCCGGCGCTCCACCGGGTCGCGGGTCGCGCGGAGCAGCCGGACGACGGCGTCCTCGATCGGCGGTTCGAGGTCCGAGACGAGGGCCGCAGCGGGCTCGGCCGCGGGCTCGGCGCGCGCGTCGGCCAGCGCGAGCAGCACCCTGGCGATCGCGTCTGGCGGGATCTGGAGGCTCATGGCGAGGTAAGGAGAGGCGCTGTCGGCCTCCGTCACCGCTTCTTCGAACGCCGTGTCGCTCGCCACGACGGCATAGCGCGAAGCGTCGTACTCGAGCGCGTACGCGTCGAACCGCGCGGTCGTCCGGCCCTGGCCGACCACCATGAGCGTCGGCGCGAGGGCATGGAGCACCGGACAGATCGTGGGGCGCGACGCGCGGACGAATTTCAGTCCGGGAAACGCCGCGTCCGTGCACCCTTCGGCCTCCGCCTGGCTGGCGATGAGCGCCGCGCGCTCGCCGGCTTGCACAGCACGAGGGAGCCCCGCGGCCTGCGGGCCCCTCGACCCGTGCCGGACCCGGTCCGTGGATGGTTGCAGCATGCTGCCAGCGTACATCGCGCTGCGCAGCTCACCAGGGTCCGCGTTCTGGCGCGCCAGCTCCCTCGCCTCCCCTGCCCGGCCGGGCGCGGCCTCGCACGCCGGCTTTCGCGCGCGCGCCGGACCGCGCCGCCCTCGGCGCGACTGGCACGGCTCTTTCTTGAGTACGGTCCTGCCTCGAACCGCGCGTCCTCCCCGGGATCCTCCCTCGCGCGGCCCTGGCATACTCTGGCACAGGAGCGAATCCAATGACAGCCCCCCGCCTATCCCGGTTTCATCACGGCCCCGCGCTCTCGCTCGCGATCGCCCTCTCTGGCGCGCTCGCGGGCTGCGGACCCGTCATCTTCGGGGAGACGACCTGCGAGTACCAGGGCGTCGAGTACAGCCCCGGCGACACGTTCCCTGACGCGAACGGGTGCAACACCTGCAGCTGCGGGGAGGACGGGGCCGTCACCTGCACCGACATGGCCTGCCCCTCCGAGTGCACCTGGGATGGGGTTACCCACGCGCCCGGCGCGTCGTTCCCCGCCGGCGACGGGTGCAACACGTGCGAGTGCCTGGACGACGGAGACGTCGTCTGCACCCTGATCCTGTGCGTCAGCGGTTGCACCTACGACGGGTCCATCTACGGGCCGGGCGAGTCGTTCCCCGCGTCGGACGGGTGCAACACATGCACCTGCGATCCCTCGGGCTCCGGCAATGTCGGCTGCACGAAGATCGCGTGTCAGGGCTGCGAGCCAGGCGGCAACGGCCGCCCCGCGGGGGCCTCGTTCCCTGCGGGCGATGGCTGCAATACCTGCACGTGCGACGCGGATGGCAGCGTCGTGTGCACGGACGCCGCTTGCCCGGGGGGCTGCACCTACGATGGCGTCAAGTACCAGCCGGGCGACAGGTTCCCGGCGCTCGATGGCTGCAACACCTGCACGTGCGGCGACGATGGCAGCGTCGCGTGCACGGAGATTGCCTGCGCGGAGGGCTGCACCTACGATGGCGTGAAGTACCAGCCGGGCGACAGGTTCCCGGCGCTCGATGGCTGCAATACCTGCACGTGCGGCGACGATGGCAGCGTCGCGTGCACGGAGATGGCTTGCGCGGAGGGCTGCACCTACGCCGGCGTGGAGTACCAGCCGGGCGACAGGTTCGACGCCATCGACGGCTGCAATACCTGCGTCTGCGACGCTGGAGGAGTCGTGAGCTGCAGCGAGCGTTATTGCGGCTGCGACCCGTCGCGCGAGTGGTGGCGCCAGTACGTGAGCACCAGCCAGGAGGAGTGCGCGGCCATCGACTTCGCTTGCACCGGGGGCCTGACCCATGTGTCCAACGAGTGCGGCTGCGGCTGCGAGCAGGACCTGAGCTGCCCGCCCTCCTTCGACTGCACGCCGCCGAAGGCGTGCGACCTGGACGAGATCCAGCAGCGCTGCCCGTACTCCACGATCCAGCGCTGAGCGGGCGGCGCCGCAGATCCCGCGCGGCGCCGCCGCCCACGCCGCCTGCCCCGGGCGGCGCGGGAGCTCGGCGGCCTCGACGCGGAGAGCGTCTTTCGCGCGGTCCGCGCCGCGATCGCCGGCCGCGCGGCGCGCGTACGCCGATCGGCCGTGAGGCGAGCCCCGACGCGGCGCTTCACGGATCTTTGCAACCAGCGCGAACCGCCGCCTTCTCGGCGCGAAACCCGATAGGCTGCGAGGCGTGGACTCCACGACACACGACGGCGCGGAGCGGCCTGCGTCGATCCCGCCTTCGGCCAGGTACAACCCCGAGCACGGGACGTTCGAGCTCGAGGAGACCGGCGCCGACGGCCGCCCCTCCGGCGAGCGCCTCGTGTACCGCGCGAGCGACGGCTCGTTGCTCTCGCGCTGCAGCTACGCGGACGGCGTGAAGGACGGGCCGTTCACCGTGTTCCACCCGAACGGTCAGCCCGCGCAGCGCGGGCGCTACCGGGGCGGCCAGCTCGACGGCGAGGTGGTGGCGTACGGCAGCGACGCCGCGACCGAGCTCAGGCTGCGGCCGTGCTGTGTGCCGCCCGGCGCCTGGGCGCTGCGAACGCGGTACCGGCAGGGGCGCATCGTCGGCCAGGTGTTTCACGATCGCGCCGGATACCCGATCTCCGCCGACGGCTCCCGCTGGCCCGACAGACCGGCCGGCGTCGCCGAAGGCGCGGAGTACGAAAACAGCGCGCAGTGCTGGCGGGTCGATGAGGAGGACGACGCCTCGGCCGCGTCCATCCACCGCTACTTCACGCTCGAGGGCAAGCCCGCCCAGGAGATCGAGGTCCGCGGTGGGGCGCGCTGCCGCGAGCTCCGGTACGACGCGCTGGGCCGCCCGGCCGAGGAGCGACACCTCGACCCCCAGGGGCGCCTCCACGGCCCCTTCGCCCGCTGGTTCCCCGGTCCGGACGCGAGCCCTTACCTCGACCCGCGCGTGCGCGAGGAGCGCGGCCAGTACGCGCACGGCCACCCCGTCGGGGCGTTCTCGGGGCTCGACGCGGACGGGGCGCCAGTCGTCCGGCGCGAGCTCGGCGAGGCGCTCGACGCGGCCGGCCTCGTCGCGTCGCCCGCCCTCGCCGAGGACCTCGAGGCGTGGGACGCCGAGCGCGTCTGGGCCCTCGCGCGCGAGCTCCTGCAGGGCGGCCGCGCGCGCGAGGCCTGCTGCGCCGCGGCCCGCGCGGCCGTCCGCGGGGGCGAGCGCGAGCGGCTCGCCGGGTTCCTGGACGCCGCGACGCTGCGGCAGAAGCCCGAGGTCGCCGGGCAGCGCGGGCGAGCCCTGCTCGAGGCGTCCGGCGTGACAGCGCTCGGCGCCCTGGACGCGCTGCTGCTCGGCGCGGATCCGAGCGCGGCCTACCGCACGCTCGCCGCCGTCTTCCCGGGGTCGCGCCGCGTCGCGCTCGCGCTCGTCGAGGCGGCGCTGCTGCTCGATCCCGAGCGCCGCTCGACCTGCATCACGCGCGCGCTCCTGCGCCTCGATCTCGGCGACAGGCGCGGGGTGCTCGAGGATGCCGACCGCATCGAGCCCGAGGCCCCTGCCATGGCCGAGCACCTGAGGACCTTCGTGGGGCTGCTGTTCCCGCGGTTCGCCTTCTGGCCGGCGCAGCAGGCCCTCGATCCGATGCCCGGCGACGCGGTCACGGTCGAGGTCGGCCAGCCGATCGAGCAGGTCCGGCAGAAGATCCAGCTCTACGCCACCCGGCTCCTCCGCCTGCGCGAGGCCGTGCAGCGCAGCCTGCCGGGCGCGGAGCCCTGTCCGTGGCTCCCGCCCGACCTGTCGCGCCTCTTGCCGGACGGGCCGGTGGAGCTCGCGCGGACGGCGGCGACGTTGACCGAGGAGACCGAGGACGGCATGGAGACCGTCGAGCTCACCGTGGACGAGACGCTCGACACGGGAGCCCTGCCGGTGTCGCTGCTGATGCGGAGGGCCCGGGCCGAGTGGGCCGCGCTCTGCTGGCTCTGCTGGTCGGTCGGCCTCGACAGCGTCGCGCTGCCGGAGCGCATCGCGCCCCGGCCCGACTTCACGGCGGCGGTCAACATGGCGCTCACCCGTTGCTTCCGCGCGCGCGACCAGATCCAGAGCGGGGGGCTCATCAGCCGGGCGCGCGGCGTGCCGGGCTTCGTCTGGGAAGGGCACGCCATCGACGGGCTCGACCCCGCGCTCGCGGTCCTCGTGGCCGACGAGACCTACGAGATGCGCTGCGTCTTCGTGTGGCTCATGTTTCCGGAGAACATCTCCCCGTTCCAGAGCGACATCCGCGCGACGTGAGGGCCTGTCAGTCCCCGAGGTCGACGACCTCGATCCCGTACAGCCCGAGCGAGCAGAGCGCGCGGTCCCCGGAGACCGTCACAGGGTCCCTGTAGGCGTACGAGGAGAGCTCGCCCTTCCGCTCGAACGTCAGCGCGTCGAGATCCGTCGCGTCGAGCACCGAGATGGCCGGGGGCTCGGCGCCGGCGACGACGAGGCGCGTCCCGTCCGCGAGGAGCGGCACGACGTGGCCCATCTCCTCGGCCTCGTACGCCGCGACGTCGAGCCGGCCCTCGGCGAGCCCGCTGACCACGAGCCCCAGGTACCTGTAGTCGTGGCCGCCGTCGTCGCTCGCCGTCCTGTCGCCGTAGGTGAGCATGAACACGCGGTCTTCGCCGGCGAACGCCTGCGTGATCGCCATGCTGTCGTCGATCGCGCGCTCGTCGCGGGGGCGCGCTGCGTCGTCGCCCACGTCGACGAGCTTGAACGCGCGGCGCGTCCCCCGGCAGGTGCCCGGCCCGTCGCGGCGATTCCGATCCTTCGGGACGAACCTCTCGTGGTGCGCCACGGCGCCGTAGCACGCCTCGCGCGCCGTCACCTCGAACTCGAGCGCCTCGTAATCGACCGTGAGCAGCCGGCGCGCGTCGCTGTCGAAGGCGAGGAGCGATCCGGGCACGTTGACCGGCGGCGACACGACCGGCGAGGACGGGTCTTCCACGTCGACGCGATCGAGGTAGAAGCGCGCCCTTGTGGGGTCGTCGGGCAGCGGCACCCAGTGCGAGGTGACGACCGTCGTGCCGTCGATCAGGAGGCCTGGGTACCCCTGGCCCTCGGGCAGCGCCACGGAGCGGTGCGCCGGGCTCGTCGGGCTGGAGAGATCGAGGATCTCGAGCCACCCGCGCTGCGGCTGCGGGGCCGTGGAGCCCTGCGGGTCACGGTGCTCCTGCGTCGTGCGGATCACGAGGGTGCTCCCGGCCTGGACCACCGTGTCGCCCGCGCCGACGAGGGGGCCGTAGTATCGGTACGGGTAGAGCGCGCCGCCGCTGAACGGCAGCTCGAGGCGGCTCGCGATGCGCGGCGCGGACGGTACGCTGAGGTCGATGACGGCGAGGCCCGTCGTCCAGCGGTTGTACGAGGGCCAGAGCAGGTAGGCAGCCTGCCCGTGCGCGAAGAGGCGCGCCTCGGACAGACCTGCTTCGTGGCAGCCGTCCTGCGACGCGGAGGAGAGCTCGGCGAGATCGAGCGCGCCGAGCGGATCGGCGCGGCCCGGGTCCGCGGCGGGCGCGACCTCGAGCGTCGCGCGGCTGCTCCGCCGGTCCGCGCTCAGGCGGACCACGAGATCGCCCGTGACGACCGCGTTGGCGACGGCCGTCTCGAGGGTGAGGTGGGCGGCCTCGACGGGGATATCGCGGTCATCGATGTTGAACGTGCCGACCTCGAGGTCGGAGACGGCGAGGAGCCGGTCGTCGTGGACGAAGGCGCGGCGCGCCCGGCCGCGCACGGGCGCGGCGCCGCGCTTCGTGAGCGTGTCGCGCGTGAAGTCGACGAGCTGGACGCCGCTCTCGTAGGGGCCGCAGCCGCCGTGCTCCCGGCCGCTGTAGGGGACGAGGATCGTGCCGAGATCGTCCAGCAGGGTGAAGGCCTTGTGGATCCGGTCCTGATCCTCGGCGAAGTCGAAGTCGCCCCAGCTCCGGCCGAAGTGGACGCGCCCGAGCATCGTGGGGCGCGCGAGATCCGAGACGTCGAGGAGCGAGACGTGGAGCGGGCCCTCGCCCGCGTCGGCGTCGAACCCGACGGCGAACAGGCGATCGCCGCGCGGCTCCATGTGAACGACCCAGCCGGGCATCTCGAGCTCGCCGAGCTGGGCGGGGTTCGCCGGGTCGCTGAGGTCGATGGTGAACAGCGGGTCGATCTGCTCGGCCGTGATCGCATAGGCGCGGTCGCCGTCGAAGCGAACCGAGCGCAGCCTCTCGGGCCGCGGCAGCCTGAGCTCGGTGTAGCCGAGCGGCGCGATCTCGTCCGAGGACACGACGGAGAACGTCTGGACGGCCGGCATCGCCTCGGCCCCCCAGATGCCAGGCTGGCTGATGACGCGGAGGACGCCCTCGTGCTCGTCCATCTGCCAGCGGCTCTGGATCTGGCCGGCGACCTCGACGCTCGCGCCCGCGGCGAGGTGGCCTGCGGGGTCGGAGATATCGACGACCTTGAGGGTGGAGTGTCCCTCGCTGGTGCCGTCCCACGTGACGCCCGCGACGACCATGCGATCTTCGGAGGCGATGACGCTGCGACGCCACCCGTGCGTCGCGAAGTCGTCGTCGGGAAAGCGGAGCTGCTCGACGACGCCGATGTGGGCGGGGTCGCCGACGGAGAGGGAGGTGATCGTGGTGTTCGGCGCGCCGGCGCACCTGAAGCAAGCGCCGTTCTCGAAGCTGACGGCGTAGAGCACGTCGCCGACGACGCGCGCATCGGAGAGGGTGCCCGGCAGGTTGAATGATCCCAGCGGCCGGATCTCCGCCGGATCGGAGACGTCCAGCGCCTCGATGCGGCTCACCTGCCCGAAGCCGTAGGAACCGGAGGCGTCATCGGCGAGGCGCTCTCCCCACGACGAGAACATGGCGTAGGCGACGCCGTCGCGCAGGACCATCTCGAAGGGGATCCCGCGCGCGTGATATCGCCCGAGGAGGGTGAGCCTGTCGCGCCGCGAGATGTCGACGACGCTGAGCCCCGCGTACTGCGAGAGCGCGTAGAGCTTGCCGTCCTGGACCTGGATGATGTCGGCCTCGGCGATCGCGCGCGCGGCGTCGCCGTCGCCCGCCGCATCGTCCGGTGCGCTGCCGGGGCCGCCGCCCGCCCCGGAGCTGCCATGTTCGCTCGCGCCGGGCATCGAGCGGTCCGCGTTGTCCCCCGGATTTGCAGAGATAAAGTCGGCCCCCCGGGGAGGGGTGGTCTCCGGCCCCGTCCCCGTCAGCTCCACCTGACAGCCGGTGACTCCGGCCCATGCCGCTGTCGCCGCCAGGACGAGCCAGCTGACGTGGATTCTGGACAGAAGGATGGTCATGGTCACCTCGTTCGAACCAAGGCAGAGGGCGCCACCCGTGCTCCCGTGCGCGTCGGACTTCTGCGTTCCCGTGCCTCGCACAGCCAGCAAGCAGCAGGCCATGCGGGGCATCTCGAAGTTCTTGCGGGATCTCGGCGATGTGCGCGCCAAGTGTGCCAGAGTGTGCAGCTGGCGGGTGTCTCAGGCTGGCCCTTGCCGCGCCACGAGCGGCGGCGTCACCTCACGCGTCCTTGTCCGGGCGAGCGAGCCCCTCGGCCCGCGACGCTCGATCGAGAGGAAGTTGGAGCACAAGGCTCGATACAGGCTCCCCATGCCGCTTTCGTGCTGGCCAGGCGCGGGCTGGGAGGGGTGATATATACGCGAAAAGGCGCCGCGCGAGCGCTCCCGGGAGGCGCGGGGCCCGCGGTCGCCTGCCGGAGGTGAAGCATGTCGACGCGCGGGAGAGGGATGGTGCTCCTCATTGTCGGGCTCGTCTGCGCGAGCTGTGCCAGGAGCGAGGAAGAGATCCGGGAGGATTTCGAGGTGATCGTCGCCGAGTCGAACGCGTGCAACGACGCCTCCGAGTGCGTCTATGCGTCGCCGGGCTGCCCGCTCGGATGTTTCGTGCCCGTGAACAGCGCCAAGAGAGCGTATGTGGAAGACGAGGCGCGCGAGCTCATCGACGACTACGAGCGCGGGGGCCGGTACTGCGCGTACGAATGCGTCGCGCCAGGCCCGCTCGAGTGCACCGATGGCCGCTGTCAGGAGGGCGCCTCGCCCTGACGTGAGGATCGCCAATCGCCCCGTCGCCACCGGGGCCCCTCCGCCGAGGCCCGGGTGGGCGGACCCGACGTCCAGCGCCGCGACGCCTCAGCCTCGTGGGTCGCGCACGATGCATGCACCAGCGCGATCACGATCGGCGATCCGCGGGACCAAGAACGTGATCCCGCTGATCACGATGCAGTGATCCGAGCGATCGCGACGCGGCGATCTCGGTGATCACGATGGCGTGAAATCCGCACGCCGCTCATCAGCGGCGCCCTGGGGTCCCAAGGTGCCCGCGCAACGCCTCGGTGACGAGCTCGATCGCCGCCCTCACCGGCTCGGCGAGGGGCGCCTCTCTGCGGTATACGATCGAGAGCCGGCTCTTGCCGAGGCTCTCGCCCATGAGCCGCAGGAGAAGGCTCGAGCGAGGCGAGGAGGCAAGGCGAGATGGTGAGCCCCATACCCGCGACGCAGGCGGCCAGAAGGTCGCTCACCTCGCGGTATCGCATGAGCACGCGGGCGCCTTCGCTGTGCTCTTCGATCCACCGGGCCAGAGGGGCGTTGCTGATGCCGGCCTCGAAGCCCAGCAGGTCGTGTGTAGTCGTGCCCCCGGAGGTCGCACGAGCCGGCCGGCGCCGGGCGCCGCGCCAGGTAGGCTTCCGAGGCATACAGCGACCAATCGAGATCGCCGAGCTTCCTGGCGATGAGATCGTCGCCGTCGACCGTGCCCGAACGCAGCGCGACTGGCCAACATTTCCGACAGACAGAGACCATACATCAAACTGCGAACTCTTTGGCATTTCTGATGTGAATGGATAGATATCGTATCGCGATCGGATGGCGACAAGCGCTTGCGGCCCGCGCGGTGGATGAACGGCGGTGGCCATCGCCAAGGGACGGGGTGGCAGCAATTGCGGCGCTCGTTGCGAGGGATTAAGCTTACCGTGGAAGCGCTGGTAAGAGCGAGGCGGGGCGCTCCCGGCAGCCGGCAGCAACATTTCTGCACGGCCCACCGATGGGTTCATCGCGTACCGCGCCCGCGGCGACGAGGACGCCTGGATGCCGTAGTGGCAGTGTCGATAGGAGTGAATCATGAAAGGATTGATTCTGGCTACTCTGTCATTCTCCTGTGCGTTCGCCTCGGCCGCGTGTGATGCCGAGATCCCTGAGGGCGGCGACGGCCGACTCGCCCGCGGCGCAGCCGCCGAGGGCGTGGCTGGGGACACCCGCGTGGCGGTCGTCGAGGCCGCCGGTGGCGCCAGGATGCACTTCTCCGAGCCTACCCCCGGAGAGCTCGTCCTGGAAAGCAGCCCTGAAGGCGACGGTGGCGACCTCCTCGACCCCGTCCAGCTCGACGCTCTCGACGCGACTGCGGTCCATGAGGCCTTCACCGGCGCGACGGCGCCCACGGCGCTCCTGCCTCCGCAGCACCGATTCGCCGCGTTCATGGGTGATGCGGGTGCGGGTGAAGCAGCCGGAACCGACGAGCTCGCAGAACTGGCTCCGACCCTGCTCGCCGCTCCAATGCCCGCCAGGGATTTCAATCGCCGCTACTGCTCCATCATGGTACTCTGCAAGCTGAACGTGAGCAACTTTCACCACAGGAGGTGGGCCAAAGGATTCGAGGGGTACATCCACGTTGTTCGAGGGAGCGTCCAGCTGCGCGTTTCCCGCAAATACGTCTTTCGCGACTGGCAGCTCATCCGGGACCATCCCGTGCTCGAAGGGGAAACCTACCACTTCGGCCCCAAGGACTGGAACATCAAGCGCCCGATCAAGATCGAGGTGAAGAACGCAGACGAGGGGGATCTTTTTCACATCGGTTACCGTTTCATCTAAATAGCCGATCCCGAATCGGCAACGGGCGAGCAGAGCACCGGCCGCAGGCTCGCGGGTGACCCCGGGTACGGGGAGAGGGCCTCCAGGCAATCATCCACCTCCTCGACGAGTTGGTCGATGCTCGCGCCTACTGCCATCCCGGCAACCTGTCCACACAAGGCATTTCCGCAGGCTGGCACGAAGTAGATCGCAACCGACGGTCCCGCACCAGCATCGCCATCCTTCCAGCGACAACCAAGGAAACGGATATGCGATTGAACACCGGCACCGCCTACCTGGGTTGGAGGCACGAGGCTGCACAGATCGTGAAGCTTCAACAGGAGGTTCTTCTCGATCTGCCACGATATCCCAGCATGCGGGTCCAGCGCGAGGCGCGGGGCGGTGCCAGCCTGGATCCAGCCGAGGCTTACACCGGCGCTCAGCTCCGACGCCTCTGCTTGCGTCGAAACGACACCGAGCACGAGAGCGAACATCGCCGCCGATGCGACCCGTCGGCATTCCGTTCTCATCGGTCCCTTACCCCCTTTGCCTCCTGAGCCGCGGGGCGAGCGCCCTCCGGGCGATGCGCCAGCGGCTGGCCGCGGTGAACGGGCTCGTACCGCGCCGCCGGGCGTACGCTGAGAGGCTCTCCGGGGCGCCGACCGCCTGAGGCAAGGCCTGAGCGCCGAGGGAGGGCAGAAGACCTGCCCCGCGAACCTCGACGACCGTCCCGGCGTCGGTGTGCTGTTGACGGTGGGCCGCCGGACGGAGAAGCTCGCACCATGCGTAGCGCGCTGATCGTCGGCGACCTCCAGGTCGGAATCCTCGGCAACTACCCGTTCGCGAAGGTCGTGGTGCCGCCCGTGACCGAGCTGCTGCCGCGAGCGCGCGCTGCCGGGGTGCTTGTCGTGTTCGTGCGTACCGCGTTTCGAGCGAACGGCGCGGACCTGGCGGGTGAGGTCTTCGCGGCCTTCCACCGGGCCGGTGACCTGTTCCACGAGGGGTCGCCGGGTACGGAGGTCGCGCTGGAGGTCACCGCGGACGACATCGTCGTGCTCAAGCGGCGCACGAGCGCGTTCGCAGGAACGGATCTCGATCTGGTGCTCCGCGCCCGCGGCGTGGACTCGCTCGCGCTCACCGGTGTCGCGACGAGCGCCATGGTCGCGGCCACGCTGTACGACGCGTCGGACCGGGGCTACGGGCTGACCGTGCTCCGCGACGGGTGCGCCGACCAGGACCCGGCGGTGCACGAGCTCCTCGTCAGCACCGTCTTTCCCAGCAGGGGAGCGGAGATCCTCACGTGCGCGGAGTGGGCAGCTCGCGGTGCGCGTACGGCTCCCCGTTGAGCGCGCCCTCATCGGCGTGAATGCGCGGCCCGGTGATCAGGCCGAGCCGGTCGGGTTGAACATCGCCCGGCCCCTGGTGTTGCGGTTGTTCATCCAGAACAGGTCGTCGTGCCGCACGACCTCGAACTTCTCGGCGCGCACCTTCGCGGAGTGCTCGATGGGCTCTGCCATCGCGCTCACGGTGCCCGACTTCACCCCTCCGGCCGAGCCCGGCGCGTCGCCGCGCACGGCGGGGATGTAGCTCGCCATCGTGAAGCTCGGGTTGCTGGTGAACCGCACGCTGGACGTCGTCTTCTCGCTCTCCTCGAAATTGCCCACCACCGGGTAGGGCACCGGCACCGTCGCCGCGCCCATGGGCGTGAGGTTCACCGACGGGGCCAAGGACACCACCTTCGGCCTGACCTGCTTGCGCGTGCCCTCCCTGGGTGGCCCGCTGTTGTACCTCAGCGAGTCGCCGCCGGGCACCGGCGTCTGGTTCAACTGCTCGTCGGTGAGGCCGTTGAGGTCCTTGTTCCGGTCCACCGGGAGCCCCAGCGCCCCGAGGTTGTCGCGGAGCAGCCGGTAGAAGAGCGGGTGGTGATTCGCTTCCGTTCCGAGGCCGGGCCACTTCCGGTGGCCGATCTCGTGGACCAGGATGTTCACCGGCGATTTGCCGGCCGGGTTGTTGGACCAAGCCGCTTCGCGGCAGCTCCAGCCACCATGAGACCTTGGGAGCCATGGACCTGGCGGCGGCGCTCGGGCCCCCGAGCGAGCGCGATGCGGACGAGGTGCAGGAGTTCGGCGTGAGGCTCAAGAAGATGCTGCGGGCTCTGCTTCGTTGAGCATTCCGGATACCGAGCCGCGATTTCCTTCCGCGGCTCGGGTCCTTGTCGTCGTTGCAGTTGTCGCGGCAGTGATTGCTGCCGCAGCGCGGCTTTTGCCGGTATTCCCTGCGAAAATAAACGCCCGGCGCAGCGCAGGACTGCCCGCCTGCCGCCTCATTCCCTGCCCACCCTGCCGGTCGCGACGCCCCTGCCCGGGCGCCGCGTTCACCAGGAGGGCAGCGATGGGACAGCTCCGCGATCGAATGGCCGAAGACCTGAAGCTGCGGCGATACAAGCCGTCGACATGCGACAATTACCTCCGCTGCGCACGGGCCTTCGTAGCCTACCACCGCAAGCCGCCGCAGCAGCTGGGTCTCGACGAGGTGCGCGCGTTTTTGCTCTACCTCGCCGAGCAGCGGAAGATCGCGGAGGCGACGCAGCACCAGTACGTGGCGGCGATCAAGTTTCTCTACGCCACCACGCTCGGGCGTCCGGAGGTCGCTGTCGCGATCCCGTGGCCGAAGGTACCCCAGAAGCTGCCGCCGGTCCTCAGCGGCACCGAGGTCGAGGCGCTGCTCAACGCGATCGGCTCGGTCAAGCAGCGCACGATCGTGCTGACGGCGTACGGCGCCGGTCTGCGCATCGATGAGGTCTGCTCGCTGCGGGTCGAGGACATCGACAGCAAGCGCCACCTCATCCACGTCCGCAATGGCAAGCACGGGCGTGATCGGTACGTGATGCTCAGCGCCCCCGTGCTGACCGCGCTGCGCATCTACTGGCGGGCGGAAAGACCCGCTGGACCGGAGCTGTTCCCGGGTCGCCAGCAGGGCTCGGTCATCTCGCACGAGGCGGTGCGCAGCGCGCTGCGCGAGGCGGCGAGGCGCTGCAAGCTGCACAAGCGCGTCACCCCGCACGTGCTGCGGCACAGCTTCGCTACCCACCTGCTCGAGCTCGGCACCGATATCCGCGTCATCCAGGCGCTGCTTGGCCACCGCTCCATCCGCACCACCGTCCGCTACGTCCGCGTCAGCCAGGCTCACATCGGTCGCACCCGCAGCCCGGCCGAAGTGCTCGGCACTCAGGAGGCCAAGAAGAAGCTCGGCTGAGCTCGCGTGCACCCGCATCGCCCGGCGCCGCGGCCCGCGGCCGCGGGTAGGCCTCGGCTCGAGGTCGCGGATATCGTCCGCGCCCACGGCGAGGCCTACCTGCGCGCGCACGCCGTCTCCGCCGCCCAGCGCAAGGTCCTGCGCGACATCGCTGCGTGCAGGACCGCGGTGCTCGGCGGCCATGTCGACGTGTGCACGAGCTGCGGCCACGAGCAGCCCTCGTACAACTCCTGCCGCAACCGCCACTGTCCCAAGTGCCAGAGCCTCAGCCAGGCCCGGTGGATCGCCGAGCGGCAGCAACGCATCCTGCCGACGCATTACTTCCACGTCGTCTTCACGCTCCCGGCCGAGCTGCGCCCGCTGGCGCTCGTCAACCAGCAGACGGTCTTCGATCTGCTCTTCCAGTGCGGCTCGCAGACCCTGCTCGCGCTCGGCCGCGATCCCAAGCGGCTCGGCGCCGACCTCGGTGTCACCGCCGTGCTGCACACCTGGAGCCGCGATCTCAGCTTCCATCCGCACCTGCACTGCATCGTCACCGGCGGCGGGCTTTCGCTCGACGGCTCGCGCTGGATCGAGGGGCGGCGCGGCTACCTCTTCCCTGTGCAGGTCCTCGGCAAGCTCTTCCGCGGCAAGTTGCTCGCCGCGCTTCGGCAGGCCTATGACCAAGGAGAGCTCGACCTGACCGGCGGGGCCGCCGCGCTGGCCAACCCCGCGGCCTTCGCTGCGCTGCTCGACGCGCTCTACCGCAAGCCCTGGGTGGTCTACGCCAAGCCGCCCTTTGCTGGGCCCGAGCAGGTCTTTGCCTACCTCGGTCGCTATACCCACCGTGTCGGGCTGTCCAATCACCGACTGCGGTCGATGGATGAGCGCGGCGTGTGCTTCCGGACCCGCGGAGACAAGACCGTGACGCTCTCCGCCGAGGAGTTTCTGCGTCGCTTCCTGCTGCACGTGCTGCCTCATCGCTTCGTGAAGATCCGACACTTCGGCTTGATGGCAGCGTGTCACGCCACCACCACGCTCGAGGTGGCACGCACGACGATCCTGGCGGCGCGAGACGCAGCGCAGCGCGCTGTCGGGGGAGAGGAGCGCCGGGAAGGCAGCTCTCACGAGCACGAGCCCTCTCCGCGCCACGTCGTCAAGGTCGACTGGTGCACGCTGCTCGCCGCGCTCACGGGGATCGACCTGTCCCTCTGTCCTCGCTGCGGTCAGGCTGCGATGGCTCGCCGTCCGCTGCCGTCGTGCGTCGTCGCCTCTTCCGCTGCTCCTCCGGACACGTCATGAGCATCGATGGCCTGGGCAGGAGCAACGACACCACCTCCGTTGCGCGGCGGTCAGGCATCGATCCGCCTTCTGCGCCGTCCATGGCGGCGGCGTGCGTGCTCCTGGGCCTCCGTCGGCGCCGCGCTCTGCCTCGGCACGTCTGCGCCCGACGTCGTGGCAGCGGGATGCCCCCCGCGTGCGAGCCCCGCCGAGCCCGCCCTCTGCTGCCTTCTCGGGCAGGATCCCCATAGGCCTCGCGACCGCTCCGCCCGGCCGCGAACCGGCCCGGTCCAACCCGACGTTTGCGGGACTGCGCCGGGACCTCGCCGCCGCCGCTGCTCAGGCGCAGTCCCGCAAACGCCTATTCGT
Source organism: Sorangium sp. So ce1335 (assembly GCF_051521615.1). NCBI lineage: Bacteria > Pseudomonadati > Myxococcota > Polyangiales > Polyangiaceae > Sorangium > Sorangium sp. So ce1335. The sequence goes on along the minus strand of NZ_CP150363.1, from coordinate 12,067,971 downwards.
TGGGGTTGATGAAGATCGTCCTCCCCCCGTTCTGCGCGAAGCCGTTGAAATAGCTGAAGATCTTGTTGCGATCCGCAACCCGCACATTGTACGCGGCGGCGACCATGTCCGACATCTTCTGCACGTTGCCCTCGGAGAGCTTCGCCGGGTTGTCGGTGACCACGATCGTGCCGCCCCCGCTGGCGCTGCTGAGGAAGTTGGCGCCGCCGGGCGCGTCCTTGATCTGGTCGATCCAGCCCTGCACCGCCGTCGGGTTGAGGCTATCGGGATCCGCGACGAGGTTGTACTGTCCCATCGCCGCCATGGTATCGGCCACGGCGACTCGGCATCAAGCAGGTGCGATGGACTTCCAGAACCTCACGCCCTTCTCCGCGCTGACGTGGTTCACCGAGGAGCTCGATCGGTCCGAGTCGCAGGTCTTCGCGCTCGCCGTCGGCTATCGGCTCGTCGCCTCCGCGGAGGGCGGCGACACCCACCGCGCCGAGCCGCTCGAGGGCGCCGACGCGATGGCGCTCGAGGAGGAGGATCGTTACGCGGGCGCGCCGCTCGCGTCGAGCGTGCGCGCCGAGAGCGATCTCGTGCCGCGAAAGGCGCGCTGCGACGTGATCGTGAACGCCGCCGCGCACGCGCCCGGCGGCGAGCCGGCGGCGCGCTTCACGGCGCGGGTGCGGCTCGAGGGCCCGCGCGGCGAGGCGCTGCTCGACAAGACGATCGGCGTGACGGGGCCGCGGTGGTTCGAGCGCACCGCCGACGGGTGGAGGCTCGGCGATCCCGAGCCGGCGCGCGCGGTGCCGGTGCGCTGGGAGCATGCGTACGGCGGCGCGTCGCGCGTGCCTTCGGCCGGGCTGAACGAGGTCTGCGTCCTGAACCCCCTCGGCTGCGGGTGGATGGATGCGCGGTACCTCGCGGCGCTGGAGCAGGCCGGCGAGCCGCTGCCGGAGCGGCTGCCTGCGCCGCAGATCGAGGATCCGCGCCGCCCCGTGGCCGGGCTCGACGTCGTGCGCCAGCCGCCCGCCGCGAACGCGAGGCAGATGGCGGAGGCCGCGCGCGCTTACGGCGGTGCGCCGGTGGGCCTGGGGGCGATCGGGCGCGCCTGGACGCCGCGGCTGCAGCGCGCGGGCACCTACGACGAGGCGTGGCTGCGCGACGGCTGGCCGCACCTGCCGCTCGATTTCGACTTTGCGCACTGGAACGCGGCGCCGGACGATCAGCAGATCGACGAGCTGCCCCCGGGCGCGCGGCTCACGCTGATCAACCTCGTCGCGCCGGGGCACGCGCCCGGCGGCGAGCTCCGCGTCACCCTCCCCGCCCCGCGCGCGGTGGTGCGCCTCCACGCGATCGACGGCACCGTCGAGACGGCGCCGCTCCGCGTCGAGCTCCTGCTCGTCGACGCGGAGGCGATGCGGCTCGCGTTCGTCTACCGCACGACGATCCCCCGCGCGCACCCGGCGGCGATGGCCCTGCTCGAGCTCGTCTAGCGGCCCGCGCGGGGGATCGCCGATCACGTGCGTCGCCCAGGCGAGCGGGTTGGCCCGTGCGGATTGATTGGGTATATCCACGGACAGCGCAAGGAGGAGATCCATGATTCTTCCCAAGAAACGCGACCCACGGTTCATCACCATCCGCCGCGGAGGGCTCCTGGAGGATGGCACCCATCACGCGCTGGCGATCTGGGCCGCAGATTGCGCGCAGCACGTCCTGGGGCTCTTCGACGAATACAGGCCAGACGATGACCGGCCGCGCCGAGCGCTCGCGCTGGTGCGGGCGTGGACCCGAGGCGAGGCCACGATGAGGGAGTGTCACAATGCGGCGTTCGCTGCCAACGCCGCCGGCCGCGAGGCGCCCCCCGCCGCCCGGTTCGCCGCCCTTTCGGCGGGTCAGGCGGTGGCCGTGGCGCACGTAGCCGCCCATGAGCTGGGGGCCGCGGCGTACGCCATCAGGGCTGCCAGGGAAGCCGCACCATCGGGCCAGGGGGACGCGGCTGCGCGAGCCGAACGCCGATGGCAGTGGGAACAGCTGCCCGATTCGATACGGGACCTCGTCCTCGACGACCAGAAGCTGCGAAACGCGCTCTGCTGGAACGTGTTCGTCGACTGAGCCGACGGCGCTGCCACGGGGGGACGTGACGCTCGAGGTCCGCTCCGTCGGTGGGCCTCTCGCGCTTCGAGCCCGCGCGGCTCCGACAGGGCCGAGCGCGCCACGCAGCGAGGAGGTCGCCATGGAGCTCGACAGGAGACCCGGGACGTGCGCATACTGTAGAATCCACAAACATGCGCAAAATGTCCAGCATCCATGCGGGAGCGGTATCCATGGGCGTATTGCTCTTCGCTCGGATCGCCTCGGCGTGGACGCACAACGAGCACACGCGCATGACCGCGATGGCGCTCCGGGACGAGACCAGGCTGGCCTCGCAAGCCTTCCCCGAGAGCCTGCACGTGCCGCCCCTCGATACGTCGGCGCGGCGAGCGCTCGCCTCGCTCTGGGACGCTGCGCGCAAGGCCGATCCTCTTCGTTCGAAGCGACTCTGCGCGACCATCGACGAGGACGAGCTCAGTTATGGATACGCGCCTACCTGCATCAGCTTCGCTTCGCTGCCGGCGTTCGCCGCCGATCACACCTGCTCTGCGAGCGATCTGGGACAGATGGTCGCGGCGAAGGACAACTGGCCGCAGCGCGTGCTGCGCGTGGCTCAGAAGTTCGACACGAAGGTCCGCGACATCGAAATATCACACGTCGACGACGCCAAGAGGAAGGCCGAGATCGCCAACGCACGCCGCGATCAGGATCTTTACCTGCTGACCGTCGACGATGAATACGTCTCGCGCGCGAAGGACAATCGCTCCCACTTTCAGCTGGCGCGGAGGGCGAACGTCACGAACCTTCGCACCTATCTGGCGCAGGCGCTGGAGGCCGGGAGCCAGATCAACAGCGCCGCGCTCTATGTCGTTTACCACCAGCGTGCGCTCCGCTTCGCCGCCGCGGCAGCCGGCGCCCAGCTGGCGGGCGACCTCGCGTGGTCCGCCGTGCTCAACGAAGCCTACGCGCTCCACTTTCTCCAGGACGCGTTCGCGTCGGGGCACATCGTCGGCGCGTCCGCGCCGAACGAGCCCGATGGACTTCGCCTCGGGACGCACGATTACTACTCCGGGCACGGTTTTCCGATGACGACCTGGACGGGCCGCTCCTACCCCGGGTTCGGAGACGGTTTCGCGACCGAGGACGACTACGTGCACACAGCGACCGCTATTCGCGAGAGCCTGCGGCAGATCGCCAGGGCGGCCGGGGCCCAGGGCCGCTGCTCGGGCGCTGCAGAGAACAGGGCAGGGCTGTGCGCCGACGAGGTCGCGGCGCTGAACGCCGTCGACCTCCACGAGATCAACAGCTGCGCTTCGGAGAACACCGTGCCCGCTGGCGTGGCTCGCCTCGCGGAGCTGCCCCTCGTCCACGAGGTCCTGATCCATACGCCGGTCCCCGCGCCGCGGGAGCCGCCTCCGCCCATGTTCGTCGGAGAGAACGGCGTCTTCGCGCTGGCGAGCGCCGCCGTCACGATCGGCGCACCGATGCATCGCGTCGAGCCTGGGGTCACATCGGCCCGCTTCCTCGCCGAGACCAGCATGACCCTCGGCATGGGCTTCGCGACGGACGGTGTAACGAGCGGCCATCGAGATAGCGCGCTGTTCGGTGGTCTCGTCGGGGCCGCCCAGCTGCGCGGCAGTGGCTCGCGCCTCGGGGTGGGAGTGAAAGTCCGGCTACCTTATGTGCTCTTTCCTGCGGATGTACCGCTCTGGCCGCTGTACGCGCTCGTGAGCCCCTGCGGCTCGTTCAGCGCGTGCTTGGCCAGTTTCGTCGAGCGGGGAACTCGTGCGTCCAGCCTGCTCCCCATCGGGTTCCTCCGCCCAATCGAGGTGCAGTTCAGCGAGCGCACGACGTTCAAATTCGACGTCGGCCGGGAGGCATCGGCGCTGGTGCTCTTCGAGCCGGACACAGGGGACTACGCCGGCTGGGAGGTAGCGGTCCCTTACGCCACGTTTCGGACTCACTGGTTCGATCGCGACATAGCCGGCGACGATCTGCTCGGGATCTCGCTCCGATTCGGGGACGATCGCGCGTATGGTTGGTTCGTAGGCCCGAGCATCACGTACACGCGCATCGGCCGCTGGTATGGACGCTAGGCTCACCAAGGCACTTCGACTCCAGCCGACGCAGCAGGCGTCGGGGTGGAGCCGAGGCCGAAGAGATCGGCGACGGCTTCGCGGTGGTTCTTCTCGGGCCTACCCTTCGATCGGTTCTGCCAATGAGCTCATACAGTCGGACTGCAATCCGCGAGATGAGCTCGTCGAGAACCGGCGTTTGGAAGCCGATGTGCGTGCAGGGCAGGGCCTCGCCGTCTACCCCGCCGCGAGCCGATCCGCGGGCACCCACGCGGCGCGATGGCCGGTCGGGACGCGCTGCGGGATCCGCGGCCGGGCGATGGGGGCGCGGTCGACGTTCGCCGCGTCGAGCACGTACCGCCGGCCGAGCAGGCGCCCGTCCATGCTCGGGAGCTCCGTGAGCACGTCGGGAAGCGCTGCGCCAAGGCCGCTCATCGGCACGCCACCCCGGCGACCGCCGCGCTTCGTACCTCCAGCGTCAACACCGCGTCACCCAGGTGGATCCGTGGTCCCGCGACCATGGATGATTTCGTCGCGGCAGGAAATGCCACGCCTCGGTACACGGTCAACCCGTTCGTAACCGCATCATCACGCGGCGGGAAGGCGAACGGGCTGAACAAGCCCCGATCAAATAATCTGAAGGGCTGGTCCCCGTCGCGCCATCAAGTCCATGAGCTGCCCGGATCCGGGAGGCGAGCCGTCCTGTGTGCTCTGGGCCGATGTGCAAAATGGCTCTACCATGCTGCAACATTCTATCCCCACTGCCGGGCCCCGCGCCCCGCCTGCACCGCCCCCCCCCGGAGCTCGGCGCGGTCGGCGCGCTCCCCGCGGAGGTGGTCGCCGGCTACTACCCCGACTGGACGCCGTCGCCCACGGTCTGCGGGCGACGCGTGTCGCACGAATCGAGAGCTGAGAGCTGCATGTCGCGCCGGCTTGTCCGGTCACCATGAGAGGACGTTATGAGACGATTCCAACTTGCCAACGAGCTTCTGAAACGTCGTGTTCGGTCGTGTCTTGCGATGCTGATTTGCTCCTCCCTGTGCGTCGCGTGCGCGGACGCTTCCGACGAAGGCGAGATCGTGGGAGGCGAGCAGACGGCCGCGCTCGAAGACGGCGACGTGCCTGACCCGAGCCAGGTCTCGATCAAGGCAACTGCCTCCGGCTGCGGAACCATGGATACGCAGGTTGGGGGTATCAACACGGAATACGCACTCACGTTCGATGACGCTCGCGGGGGCCGCGACGACTTCGGCACGTACGACGTCGCTTGTGACGTCGAGATCACCTATACGTTTCCAGCGGGCTACACGTTCGACGCGCCGTCCTTGGATGTGTTTGGTGACGTGTACACCGAAGACGCAGCCGTCGTCACGGTTCAAGCAAGCCAGTCACTGGCCGGCACGGCCAGCGCCTTCAAGACGTTCGAGGACATCGACACGGACGTCGACGGGGTGTTCGAGCTGCTCTCCATCCCTGCCGGGGGACAAGCGGGCAGCGCCCCGTGTGGCGCCACCTCGGCCACGGTCAACGTGCAGCTCCGCGCCACGATCGGTGGCACGGGGAGAGCATCCGTCGAGTTCAACTATATTGATGGGCTGATCCCCTGGCGCCGCTGTCAGTGAACCGACCCAGGGCCTGCCGTCGCGTCAACCGCTCGCGCTGTCTTGCCCCTCGCGAGGCGGCTCTACGACAGCCGGGACCTCGGCGGCCCCGCTCGACTTCCTGACCTCCGCAATCGGCCGCTTGCCCGCGCCCGGCCTCCCTGACCGCGGCTGTGGTGCTAGAACAACGATCGCGTTGAGCGAGCGAGAAATGAACCGCCAAGACGCCAAGGACGCCAAGGACGCCAAGAAGAGGACAATGCCTTGGCGTCCTTGGCGTCTTGGCGGTTCGAAGTTCTCCTCGTTTCAGGCCGATTCAACCCGTTTGTTGCTCTAGGGAGCGCCCGCGTGCGTCAGCGTCTCCCAGCCGATGTGGTTGCCGACCCGGGTGGAAGCGCTGCTCATCGCCCTGACGCGCGTGATGAGCTCCTCGGTCTTCGGCATGCTGATCCCGCGCCGGTTGCGGAATTCGTTGTACCCGATCTCCCAGCCCATGACCGCCGAGCCGCCGCCGGCGGTCTTGGCGAAGCTGCTGCAAGGCCAGTTCCGCGCCGGCATCCAGCCCGTGGGCGTCACCTCCACGCCGACCCGATTGCCCGTGTTGTCGAGGTATTGTAGCACGTAATCGGCGTTCAGCTCGAGCGCCTCCCGCAGGCGGTTCTCGTCGTGAACCGGGTCGTCGCTGTAGGCGCTGCGAGGATCGCCCTGGATGCGAAGGGTCTCTGCCATGTTCGCCAGCGAGCTCACGCCCATCTGCATGTGCCCGAGATCGCGGCAGGTCTCCTGCTCCAGGCCGGCGATGTAGCGCGTCGGGTTGCTCCAGATCCCCGCGAGAGCGCCCTTCGCGTCGTCGGTGTAGCGCGGCCGGCCCTGGTAGGTCGGATAGAGCGGCTGGCGGCCGTCGCTCGGCATGTAGATCATGGCCTTCGTCGAGTGCTCTACCTGGCTCACGACGTACTCGTACTTCTCGCGATCGTTCGTGAAGATCGCGATGCCGAGCGCCGTCTCGTTCATCACGGAGGTCCGGTTCGCGCCGCCCGTCCAGCCGTCTTTCACCAGGTCCCAGTAGACGGTCGTGAAGTGGTTCTCCTGCAGCGTCGTGTCCTCGGCCGTCCAGCCGCTGTACGTGTAGCGCAGGATCTCCGCGGCCCGCAGGAAGTTGGTGCCCGCCCAGCCAGCGGCGAAGTGGCCGTTGGCGTAGACCTGGCCGTTGTCCGGGAAGCGGGGCTGATCGAACAGGATGGCGGTCATCGTGCGCGCCCAGGCGTTGAGGATGCGCCTGGCGTTCTCGGCGTACTGTGCGTCGCCGCTGTAGTACCAGAGCAGCGCCTGCGTATAGGCGGCGTTCGCGTCGTTGACGATCTCGGTGCAGCCCGCTTGCTCGAAGCCCATATCGAGGGCTTTCTGCTTCGAGCCGGGCGTGGAGCACTTGACGACCGGCACCGGGCTGGCGACGTAGCTCAGCTTCGCGTGCCTGGAGCCCCTGGCGAGCTGGTACTCCTTGGTCCAGGGCTGCGCGCCGCTGCCGATCTTCGCCTTGACGAAATCGAGCTGTCCCTTGCTGACAAGGATGCCCGGATGGACGAAGGTGCTGGCGGGGGCCGCGCTGGCGGAGATCTGGAGCTCCGTCACGCTGGCGTAGTCGTTCACGGTATTCCCGTTGACCGTGAGGCGGACGTACCGCGCGTCGACGGGCTGGAGCTCGACAGGCTGGAGCGACGTGTTGGGCAGGCTCTTCCCCGCGAAGAGCGGCGAGAAATTTTGGCCGTCCGTGGACGTCGAGAGCGCGTAATCGTAGATGCGCCCATCGACCCCGCCGTTGTACCAGCCCAGGGAGATGCCGCAGATGCGCTGCTTCGCGCCCAGGTCCGCCGTCACATAGGCACCCTTGCCGCGGCCCGACCAGCGGGTGGCCAGGCTGCCATCGGCGACGTTCGTCGCCGGGTTCTCGGCCTGCGCGACGCTGGCGACGAGGCTCGTCGGCGTGAGGCGAACCGTGCAGCCCGACGCCGCGAGCGGCGATTGCTGCTGGTCGCCGACGTGATCGCCGTCTGTCGCAGCGCCCTCGTCGACGCCCGTGTCGGCGCCCACGACGCAGCCCGCGAGAACAGCCGACAGGGCGACACACAGTGTGGGAACGGCAGCGCGTAATCTCAAGGTGTTCTCCTTCCGGTAGATCATTTCACCCGCGCCAGGGAGGGAGCGTGTGCGATGATGCCACAAAGCAAGATCAAAGCTCTCAAGGAGATGAGATACGGTATTTCCCGGCGTTGTCAACGCCTGTTCCGGGGAGCCGCTTCAGGTCGAGAGCTCGTTGCTTTGCTCGTGTTTCAATTTGCCTCCCTCCTGGAAAAAGGATGTGTGTCAGTGTCATGTCCGCCCACCGAACGGGCGCCAGGGGCAAGGCATGCGGGGAGAGAGAAACCGCGAGGGGCGCAGGGGGCGCAAGGGAGTTTGGTCAGCGTCGCCCCGCTCGCCGCGCTCAACCGAGCGACTGCAAAATCGAGCTGAATCCGTGCTGGCCGACGCGGCTGCCCTGCGGGGACAGCCAGGCTTCGTAGGTGTCGCCGCTCGGCGAACGGAGCTGGACGAACTCGAGGCGCACGAGGGGGTTGAAGGGGTTGCTGGGGGGGGAGCCGATGTCCTGGCTGGGATACGTCGCGTCCTGGTTGAGGGCGCGGGTGCCCTGAGCGAGGGCGGCGTGCTGCTTGAAGTTGCCGCGTTGGCCGAAGTCGCTGTACTCGCGAGAGACGAGGACGCGGCCGCTGCTGGTGAGGCCGACCTGGACGTTGGGAACGTAGGTGGAGACGCCGATCACGGCGGCAGACGCGGCGTTGAGGGCTCCGCCGGCGATGCGGCGGGCCGCGCCGGCGGGCGCCTGGTACTCGACTCCGCTCCAGTTGCCGATGATGCGCTCGTCGGGCTGGAGATCGTAATACGAGGCGTAGTTGTCGCTGAAATGTTGCTCGAGCTGCTCGGGGGTCATGTTGGCGGTCTCGGCCATGACCTTCTTGCGGACGTACATCGAGTACGCAATGCCGGCCGCTATCAACACGAGCGGGAGCAAGTAATACATCTGCATGACCATCTCCTCCTAGAGAACCCACGCTCCACGCGCGAGCCACCGAGGCGATGGTTACGCGGCTGCGCACGCCAGGTCAAGAGGGGCGCGCTTCGCGTGCTCAACCAGCGATGAGACAACCGTCGATACGTAGCGGAAAGACGTATACGGTGGGATGCGCACGCCCCTCCGCAGCGCGGCCCGATCGCAGGGTGACAGGACAGCGCGAGCCGCCGACGCGGCGGCAGGGCCTGGGTCGGTTCATTGACAGCGGCGCCAGGGGATCAGCCCATCAAGATAGTTGAGCTCGACGGACGCTCTTCCCGTGCCGCCGATCGCGGCACGGAGCTGCACATTGACCGTAGCCGAGGTGGCGCCACACGGGGCGCTGCCCGCCTGTCCCCCGGCAGGGATAGAGAGCAGCTCGAACACGCCTTCGACGTCCGTGTCGATGTCCTCGAACGTCCTGGAGACGCTGGCCGTGCCGGCCAGCGATTGGCTCGCTTGAACCGTGACGACAGCCGCGTCTTCGGGATACACGTCACCAAACACATCCAGGGACGGCGCATCGAACGTGTAGCCCGCTGGAGACGTACAGGTGACCTCGACGTCACAGGCGACGTCGTACGTGGCAAAGTCGTCGCGGCCCCGCGAGCGCCATCGAACGTGAGCGCGTATTCCTTGTTGAGGCCCCCGACCTGCGTATTCATGGTTCCGCAGCCGGAGGCGGTCGCCGTGATCGAGACCTGGCTCGGGTCAGGCATAGCGCTGCAGGCGCGGGAGCCCGTCCATCGGGAGATGGGTGCCACCCATCTTTTGGATGGAGGGCACGTCCACCGGAGACGGGTCCCACCCGCCTGCCCGCTTCTGCCACGTCGCCGCGCTCCGGGACGCGCGTGAAGCCCGCCGCCGGACCGCCGGTCCGAAATTTGGCCCGCCTGCACGGGGCGTGCGAACCGGGGGGCTGGAGACCTCTGCAAGGATGACCAGCCCTCGCTCCCACGCCGAGCTCGTCACGCTGCGCAAGCTCGCGCAGGACCTCGCCGCCCAGCGCAAGGAGCGCCTGTCGAGCGTGCACCTCCTCGCGGCCATCGCCCTGCGCGGAGGCCCCGCCGCGGAGCTCCTGCGCGACAGGCGGCTCGACGACGAGGCGCTGCTCAAGGCGACCCGCTCCGTCGACGACGAGGGCCCCGACCCGATCGGCCGGGCCATGGGCGGCGCGCGCGACGTCGCGAAGCGCGCGACGGCGAAGGAGCCCGCCGCCCTCCACCTGCTGCTCGCGCTGCTGTCCGACCGAAGCTCGGCCGCGCACCGGGCGCTCACGCAGTCGGGCGTCGACCTCGCGCGGCTGCGCACCGCGGCGCTCCAGCTCGCGCTCGGCGTCGTGCAGGCGCGGCGCTCGCTGCCGCCGCGCGCGGGCCTCGACGACGGCGCCCCGGAGAAGCCGGCCGCCAAGGCCCCCCCGGCCCGCCGCGCCCGCGGCGAGGCCGCCGAGCCGGCGCGCACGCCCGCGGAGCTGCGGCCCGGAAGGGGCGTCGCCGTGACCGAGCTCAGGCCCGCCAGGGGCGCCGGCCTCGCCGTGAGCGAGCTCAGGCCCGCCAGGGGCGCCGGCCTCGCCGCGCCGGAGCCCAGGCCCGCCAAGGGCGCCGGCCCGGGCGTCACGGTGCCGCTGTTCCCGCCGCCGCGCCCGCGCCCCGCCGCGGCCCCGGCGGGGAGCGACGCGCGAACCGAGGCGCCCTCCTTCGCCGAGCCGACCGCCGCCCTCGCGGCCGCGCCCCGGCGCGCCCCGGCGGCGGACGACGCGGCCGCGCCGCCCCTCACCGCAGCGGGGTGGCCGTCCTCGGCGCCCTCGTCCGCGGCAGGCTCCGTCGCTGCGCGCTTCACCCTCGACCGCTCGCGCTTCCCGGCCCTCACCTCGCTTGGCCACAACCTCTCGCTCGCGGCGGCGCAGGGCGAGCTCGAGCCGATCGTCGGCCGCGAGCGCGAGATCGAGCAGGCGCTCGACGTGCTGGCCAAGCGCCACGCCAACAACCCGTGCCTCCTCGGCCCGGCGGGCGTGGGCAAGACGTCGGTCGCGCGCGGCATCGCGCAGCGGCTGACCTTCGAGGAGCAGGAGCCCCGCATCGTCGTCGAGCTCGTGCCGTCGGAGCTGCTCGCCGGCACGGGCGCGCGCGGCGCGCTCAGCGAGCGCCTCGCCGCGCTGCGGACCGAGCTCCGCGAGGCGGGCGGGCGCGTGATCCTGTTCATCGACGGGATGTCGGAGCTGTTCGGAAGCGGCGCGCTCGACGAGGCGATGGCCGAGCTCAAGCTCGCGCTCGCCCGCGGCGAGATCACGCTGATCGGCACCGCCACGCCCGAGGAGTACAGGAAGAGCATCGAGGTCGACCCGGCGCTCGCGCGGCGCTTCACGGTCGTCGAGATCGACGAGCCCGAGGAGGACGAGGCGTTCCTGCTGCTCCGGAGCGTCGCCGTCGGGCTCGGCGCGCACCACGGGCTCGCGTTCACCGACGAGGCGCTGGCCTCGGCCGTCGCCTGGTCGGTGCGTTACCTGCCCGGGCGCGCGCTGCCCGACAAGGCGCTCTCGATCCTCGACCTCGCGGGCGCGCGCACGCGGCGCCGGGCGCAACAGACGCAACAAACGCGACAGACGCCATCCGCGCAGAAGAGCGCGGCGGGCGCGCGCGCAGCCCTGCCCGAGGCCGCGCGGCAGGTGGGCCCCCCCGAGGTCGCCGAGGTGGTCGCGGAGCTCGCCGACCTGCCTGTCGAGCGGCTCCTCGAGACCGACCGCGAGCGCATGCTCGCGCTGGAGACGCTGCTCGCCGAGCGGGTCGTCGGCCACGGCGAGGCGCTCGGCCGCATCGCCCGCGTCCTCCGCAGGAACGCGGCAGGCCTCCGCGCGCGCCGCCCCATCGGGTCGTTCCTCTTGCTGGGCCCGACCGGCGTCGGCAAGACGGAGACGGCGAAGGCGATCGCCGAGGCGCTGTTCCACTCGCCGGACGCCATGACGCGGCTCGATTTCTCCGAGTACGCCGAGTCGCACGCGGTGGCGCGGCTCGTCGGCGCGCCGCCCGGCTACGTGGGCCACGAGGCGGGCGGCCAGCTCACCGAGGCGGTGCGGCGGCGGCCCTACCAGGTGGTGCTGCTCGACGAGATCGAGAAGGCGCACCGCGACGTGCTCGAGGCGTTCCTGCAGGTCTTCGACGAGGGCCGCCTGACCGACGGCCGCGGGCGGCGCGTGGACTTCACGAACACCGTCCTCGTGATGACCTCGAACCTCGGCGCGGCCGAGGCGGGCGCGCTCAAGGCCGAGCGGTCCGTCGGCTTCGCGCGCGCCTCGCAGGGCGTCTCGACCGAGCGCCTCGCCGACACGATGCTCTCCGCGGCCCGCGCCGCGCTCCCGCCGGAGCTCTACAACCGCATCGACGAGGTCCTCTGCTTCGCGCCGCTCACGCGGGCGGACGTCGCCGAGATCACGCGCCGGCTGCTGGGCGGGCTCGAGCGCGAGCTCGACGCGCGCGGCGTCGTGCTCGAGGTCGAGCCGGAGGCGATCGACGCGCTGCTCGACGCGGGCGGGTTCGACCCCGAGCTCGGCGCCCGGCCGATGAAGCGCACGATCGCGCGCCTCATCGAGGCGCCGCTCGCCGATCTCATCCTCCGCGGCCAGCTCGAGGAGGGGTCCGCTGCGCTCGTGGGCGTCGAGCAGGGGCAGGTCGTCGTCGACGCCATCGCGCGGGCCGGCGAGCGGCGTTATGCCGCGTGCTCCCGCTGATGAGAGGCGTTATGCCGCACGCTCCATGTGGTGGAGCCCGAGGGCCCTCGGGTCGAAGTACGCCTTGAACCGCGTGATGGCGCCGGTGGGGTGCTCGAGGACGCTCACGCCCTCGTACGAGAACACGACCCCGTTCGCCAGCGTCCCGTGGCTCTTCCACTCGAGCACGGAGACCTTGTCGGACTCGACGACGCACCGGAAATCGGACTGCACCTCGCCGAACGTGTGGCGGTAGCTGCGCCAGAAATTGCGGGCGCCGTCCTGGCCGTGGAGCGGCCTGGTGATCGCCGGGTTGCTGAGCTCGGCGTCCGGCCCGAACAGCCGCGCCATGGGCTCGACGTCGCCGCTCTCCTCGATCCTGCGCAGGGCCTCGATGAATTCGCTCGCCTTGGACATGATGCCTCCTGCAGCGCGACCGCTTGCAAGGGGCGGGCCTTGCCCACCACGCCGCCGCCCTGGCTCGTCCTTGAGCCATCGACGGACTCAAGAACCGCACGGATATCCGGATCGCCCGCAGAGCCGATGCACGCAGCCGTTCCGATGCCGGTGGGTGCCGTCCTGGCGCTCCACATGGGCCGTCGAGGCACGCGCGGGGCTCGGCGCGCCCCGCGGGGTCGAGGCGGATGGTACGACTGAGCCTGCTCGACGAACCCGAGGCCACTCTCGGCTCACCCGGCCGGGATGATCAGACGGTAGCCATCCAGCCAGGAGCAGCCGTGATCCGGTCTGGTGACGAGAGCCAGCTCAAGACACCGTGCACGTCGATGACACCGCTTGCCACGTCGTTGACCAGCTTCGCCGCGTCTTCCTGCTCCGCGACGATCCGGAAGCCGTTCGCGTCCAGAACACGTAACAGGGCGCTCCAAGCCACGCGCTTGTTCCCATCGACGAAGCAGTGATTCTTGGCGAGATATACGAGCAGGTAGGCGACCGATACCAGCAGGTCGGGTTCTCCGTCCTCTGCTACGTACATCGAAGCGGTGACCGCGTTTCCGATGCTTCCTTCAACGCATCCAGCCTTGGGTACCATGGATGGATCTCCGCCGTACTGGTCGATAGCGGCGGCGTGCAACTGAAGCACTTCTTCGACCCCCACGAAGGCCCAGTGAAAGTCCTCGTTCATTGAGCGAGGATCCGCATCGTCTCCACCCAGCTCGCGCGCAGGTGGTCTACCGTACTCTCGATCGGTACGCGGGGTGGCGGGGTCGCCGCATCCAGGATCCAGACCAGTGACGGCTTCTGCCCGTCGAGCACAGCGGCGACCACGTCCTTGTGGCGCAGTGGAAGCGCGCGCTCCACCTGGTCGGATGAGGCTGCACACCGCACAGTGCGGCTGCTCGTCTTGATGGCCACGTAGCTCGACCCAGGGTCGAAGCCGACGCTGGTGATGCGGCCACGCAGCCTGAGCAGCCGAGATCCCTGGACAGGAGTGGACGGCAGCGCGAGCTCGCCAAACTGCACGTCGGCGAGCAGCCGACCGTCAGAATAAGCGCTGTAGCGCTGGACGCGCACCCCGGCCGGCAGCGACCGGAGGTACTTCCGCGCGGATCCGTTCACTGGCTTGCCCTGGCGCTCGGCATCCAGGTCTTGAACCAAACGCAACACAGCCTGTTCACCGAGCACATCGAAGCTAGGTATGCGTAGCTGGGGGCCGGGCCGGGCCGTGCAGACAAAGGTAGGAGCTGCGGAGCCTTTCTCCAGCGAAGCGAGCTCGAGGTCCAGTAGCCTGGCGTCCGAGGCTAGCCTCCCCCCTCGGGTGCCGTAGTCCGCATCGTCCAGCGCGGAGGCAAGGATGCCCGACGCGGTCCGTTGCAGCGCGGACAGCAGGAGCTTGAGCGACTCCCCGAACGACGAGAGGCTGAGGCGGTGCTGCGCCAGCCCAGGCTCGTCCCCTTCAAAGGTGACCTTCAGCTCGACGCCCATGGGGTCTACGCTGGTCGAGCGTGCTTCCGGCGTCAAGCCGGGCGCCCGGTCACCGTCGGCTCACCGTGGCGACGTACCTGCCGTCCGTTGGCTGAGCCTGCACGCCACCACCCGTGCCTCGCTCACCCCTTCGGCGTCGCGCTGCGCGCGACGTGAGGTGCGCCGAAGCCGTCGAGCAGCCCGTCCAGCACCGTATCGGGCACCCAGTTCGCCCAGTCCACCGCGATGACATCATCTTCACGCCGGGGCGACCCATGGATGGCCGCGCTGGACACGACCAGGATCGCCTTGGGCCAGCCCGTGAGATCCTTGTCGTACTCCGCGCGGTACAGCAGCGCCTCGTGGTAGCCCCGCTCCAGGTAGTCGCGCTTGTCGGAGAGCTTCACCTCGATCACCACGGCGCGGATGCGCTTCGCGTCGCGGACGAGCTCGATCGTGAGGTCGGGCCGAAACCGGCCGTCGTTGTCGAAGTAGTGACGCATCCCCCGATCGCGCGGCCCCAGATCGTCGAAGCAGACCTGGTTGTAAAGCACCCGGAGATGAGCGCCTCCCGCCGCGAAGTCGAAGACCTCCGCGCGGCGGGGTTCGATCAAGGCGCGATGCAGCTCCGCGGTCACGCCGCGTGCCCTCAGCGCGTCCTCGATCTGCCGGCCGAGGCGGATCAAGACCGCGAGCTCGAAGCGCGTCGCGGCGTCCATGGGCGCGAGCGCCCCCTCAGCAACGAGGCGCGCGATGGCGACCGCATCGTTCGTGTCCATGCGCTTCATCGCCTCGTGCAGGCAGAGCGCGCGTCGGTAGGCCGGGTGGCGCGCTGCGCGCGCGGCCTGCTCGTGAACCGCCAGGACAGGAGCCCTGGGCACGTCGTGCAGCCGCGTGGAGGTCAGCGCATGTCGAATGGTTTCAGCGTCCTCGGCGAAACCTTTGGCCCAGCTCTTCTTGGTGCCCTTCGCGATCACGCCGCTCTGCTCCAGCCGCGCGAGGAGCGCCGCGAGCCGTTCCGCTGTCGCGACCAGCAGCACGTTCTCGGGCAGGTCGAAGCGGCGCTCAGGCACACGCGACGTCACGCTGTCCGGGGCTCCGGAGGCTCGGGCCCGCAGCGTGCCTGGCACGTCGAGGCGGCCGCGGATGTGGCCCCTGGCCTCGATGCGCTGGATCTGCGTCCGCGACGCCAGTTCGCGCGCGATGAGCGTGAGCTCCCTGGTGAACGCGCGCACCTCGTCAGCCAGGGGCGAGAGCGCGCTCGCGGCGAGGAGCAGGTCGAGCAGGTCCACGCGATGCCCCAGCCTCGAGAGGAAACGCTCGGCTGCCTCGCGCGAGAGCGCCTGGCGCGCCGAGGCCGGGAGAAGGTAACCCGGGAAGTGCTTTCGGAGCTCGTCCTCCCACGAGCTCATGTCTCGGGCAGCATCACGGCTGGAAACAGGTCGCGGTACCGCGCACGCAGGTCTGCGAGAGCCTCATCTCCGGCCCACCCCGCGAGCGCGCCGCGGAACAGACCGAACACCTTGGCCGCGGGATCCGCGTCGAGCCCTTCGAGCTGCGGCAGCATGAAGAGCGCTATCGCCTCGGCGAGCCCATCTCCCTCGGCCAGTCTTCGCCGCTGATAGCGCACCATGTCGAGCGCGATGGCCGGTCCGACGGGCCGGTGCGCGAGCAGGCCCGAGGCGCGGAAGAGGCGCTTCATGCGCGCGAGCGCCTCGGCTCCCAGAGGCGGGGCCGCGTCGTCGGGCGTCGTCGCGTGGAGCTCGATGACGCTCGCGTAGGTCGCGTCGTCGGGCGGCCCGATGTAAGCCACCGCGAAGCGACGCTGGACCGCATAGGACAGGCGGAAGAGGGAGGTCTTGTCCCACGTGTTCATGGTGGCGATCACCCGGAAGGGCGCGGTGACACGGTAGGTGTCCCCTTCACGCGGACCGATGGAGACGGCCGTGCCATCCGGCAGCGTGTAGCTCGTGTCCGTGAATCCGCCTGCGAGCACGGTCATGAGCTCGCCGAAGCATCGATCGACGTCGGCGCGGTTCACCTCATCGAGGAGCAGCCATTTCTGCTCGTTGAGCGCGCGCGGGAAGACCCCCGGCCGGAAGGCGAAGCCACCGCCTTGCTCCATGGCATAACCGCCGATGGTGTCGAAGGTACTCCAGTCCGCGGAGGCCGTGGCCACGAACAGGCCGTTGCAGTAGCCCGCGTCCCGCGCGCCGTCCGCCAGCGCCTCGGCGAGCTCCGTCTTCCCCGTCCCCGGCGGTCCGACGAGGAGCAGGTGCTTGCCCGACGACAGCGCGGCGCAGAGCTGAGCGAGCAGCGCGCCAGAGACCTTCAGCCCGCGCTCGTCCATGGATCGCTGGACGTGCTCGGGCTTCAGATCCAGGCGCGCATCACGCCGGGGCGCAGGACTCCCCGGAGCCGCCGAGGGTGGCTCGGAGCCCCCTTGCTCGCCCGCCTCCGCTCCGCCCGTCTGGGCCTCGTCGGCGCCGTCCATGTCGAGGAGTCCGAGGGGTTCGACCACCACATCCACCGGCAAATCGAGGAGCGTCGCCTGGTCAGGATCGAGGTACGGCTGCCCGTCGATGGCGTCGCGCTGATTCTTCACCCAGAAGGGGAGCTTCAGCAGCGCGAGCGAGGCGAGCCTGCGGAGCGCGACGTCGGGCGAGGGCAGCACCCGCCCTTCGGGGAGCGCGACCTGGAACGCGTCGGTGTTCGAGTCGGACGCGAGCGGCAGACCGGACCGCTGGACGAGCCGCTTGACGGCGGTGATGCGTCGGGCGCGACGCAGCTTCTCCTCCGGATCGTCCGGGATGCGCGTGGACAGGCTGAACCACGCCTCGAACGACACCATGGCAACGGAGCTCTCTCGCAGCCAGGCCGCGATGTTGATCCACACGAGCTGCTGCGGGACGGATCGGGCCGAGAGAAGGAGCGAGACGAGGTCACGGTACTTTCCTCCCGCGCGCTGGGCCGACGCGACGATCTGGGTCTTCCCCCCCCGCCAGGAGCAGTCGAAGAGCACGGGCTGCGGCCAGGGGCCGTCCTGCTTCTCGTCGAGGCCCCATGTGCCGACGGGCCAGGGCACAGCGGGTAGCCGATGTGGCTCCAGCTTGATGACGGTACCGTCGATCGAGAACTCGAACGGCCGGCACGCATCGAGGATGGATCGAGCAACCTTCAGCGCGATGTGGTTCGCGTCCGATCGGACATCGAACTCTTCTACATAGGGGGGAAGGGTCGTCATGGTCCCCGACGTCGGCGGGACCTCAGGTTAGCCGACCCCGGCGAGCCGCGGAGCCAGGAACAGTGACGGCGGCCGCAGCACGACGCCGCCGCGGCCCTCGTGGGGCTCGTCCACAATCCGAGGCGGCTCGCGGTCCGCCGCCCTACGGCGGCCCCGCCTCGATCGCCCGCCGGTAGCGCTCGCGCCGGTGGGGCTCGCGCAGGATCTCGTAGGCCTCGTCGAGCACCTCGATGACGAGCCGCACGTCGTCGAGCAGGTCCACGGTGGCGGCGGTGAGCAGGGTCGACGGCTCGAACGCCTTGCGGAGCGCGAGGTACGCGCGGCGGATCTCGTAGTTCGTCGCGTCGCGCGGGATGCCGAGGATCGAGAAGTAGTCGCCGTCCTCCACGAGCGCGAGCCGCGCCCGGACGCGCTGCCGGATCGCCTCCTCGTCGAGCGGGTCGTCGACCGGCGGCGGCGGCGCCTCGGTGACCGACGGCGGGATGAGGACGTCGAGCACCTCGAGGCAGACGAGCGCGTAGATGACGCTGGCGCTCTCGGGCTCGGCCGAGCCCACGAGCTCGCCGACCGCGCGGCCGCGCGCCGTGCGCACGAGCTCCTCCTCCTCGCGCCGGAGCGCGCACTCGCCGAGCAGGTTGCGCCGCACGCCGTCGTCGAGGCGCGCGCCGGGGCCGCCGAGGCGGCGCATGGCGACCTCGGGGGCGATCACGCGGCGGATCGTCTCCACGAAGACCTCGGCGCCCGTCGCCCCGCCGAAGACGTTCGGCTCGGCCTTGAGGCGGCCCGGCGGCTCGGGCTCCAGATCGCACGTCCCGGCCTCGACGAGCACGACGTGCCCGATGACCCACTCGGCGTGCGCGCGCAGCACCGGCCAGAGGTCGTCCTGGCCGAGGTGGCCGTGCGCGATGAGCGCCGCGCCGGCGTGCCGGCCCGAGGCGGGGAGCTTGCCCGCGAGCCGCACCGCGACGTCGCGCTCGAGGTCGCCGCGCCCGACGAGGAACGCGAGGAGCGTCTCCTCCGGGAGGCTCGATCCCGCCGTGACGATGTCGCCGTCGTGCAGGACGATGCGCCGCGCGCCCTCCTCGGTCGCGATCGCGAGCGCGCCGGAGGCGCGGCTGCCCACCGCGCGGGCGAGCGCGCGCGGCGCGTCGCCCGGGCCGAGCACCGTCGTCGAGGAGGCCTCGTCGGAGGCCGGCGGCTCGTCGTCCGGCTGCGGCGGCGCGGCGCGACCGAACGCGCCCGTGCTGACCGTGGCGGGCCCGGACGGCACGGGCCCCATCGGCGCGGGCGGCGACGGCGCGGGCGCCAGCGGCACGGGCGGCGACGGCGACGGTGCGGGCGACGGCGCAGCGGGCGCGCGCCCGGCCGCGCCGGAGAGGGCCACGGACGGCGGGGCAGGCACGGGCATGCGGCCGAACGCGCTCGACGCGGCGGGCGGCGTCGGCGGGAGGAGCCCGCGCCCGAGCGTGGCCGCGCTGACCGTCGCCGGAGCAGGAGGCACCGGGACGCGCGCCGACGCGGTGGAGCGGACCGGCAGGGGCGCTGGAGGCACCGGCTCCAGCTCGGCCCCGTCGCCCGGCGGCAGCAGCGCGGTCCGCACCTCGACCGAGGGAGGCGACACGAACGCGAAGCCCGGCGGGGGCGGCGGGGGCGGCGGGGGCGGCGCCGGCGGTGAAATGCCGGCCGTTCGCGCGTCTCTCGGGTCGCGCGCGTCCCTCGGGTCGCGCGCGTCTCTCGGGTCGCGCGCGCCGCGCGACCGGGTCGGCGGCGGCTCGGCGTGACGCTGGTGGAACGACGGCTCCACCCGGCCCGACGGGGCGCGCGCCCAGTCGAGCTCCTCGCGCGCGTGGCCCGGCAGCGCGCGGTCCCACGCGGGCTCGTCGCGCGGCGCCGGCGACGGCGCGGGCGACCTGTCCCACGCGGCCTCGACGCGCGGCGGAGGCGAACCGAACGGGTACGGCCGGCCCGCGTCGCGCGGCGTCGGCGGCGCGAGGTCGCGCGCGCCGCCCCGGCGCGCCGGCGCGGCGTGATCGCGCTCGTCCCTGACGGGCAGGTGCGCCTCGCGGCCGCTCGAGTACGCCGCGAGCTCGGGCCCGGTGCGCTTCGTCGCGAACCCCGCGTCGCGCGACGGCTCGGCGTGGTGATCGTCCTCGTGCTCCTCGCCCGGCTCGGCGAGCTCCCCGATCGGGTCGCCGGGCCCGGTGGTCTCCCCGCGCGTCCACGCCTGCTGCGGAGCGGCCGCGGCGCCGTGCGGGCCGTCGCTCGTCCGCGGCTGCGACGCCGAGCCGGCGGCGAGCTGCGCGTGGCCCGCGCTCGCGCCGGTCCGCGGCCCCTCCTCGTCCGGATCGAGCGGCTCGTCGAGCGCGGACAGCAGCTCCGGCGACAGCATCAGGTCGACGTCCTCCTCGGCCGCCGGGATGCTCGACGGGTGCGCCTTGGCCGTGACCCGCTGCTCGGCCGCGACGAGGATCTCCTCGAGCTCCGGGCTGATCCGCGCGGGCAGGAGCCGCGGCCCGATCGTGTCGCCGTCCTCCTCCGGCGGCGGCAGCACCGAGCCGACGTCGAGCGGGTCGAGCTCGCTGGCGAAGTCCGGGTTCGACGGGACGTCGTTGTCGATCGGGGCAGGATAACCCGCCTGCAGGCGCGCGGCGGCGGCGTGCTCCTCGCGGAAGCGCCCCGGCTCCGCGACGGCGCTCACGTGCGCGGCGAGCTCGGCGATGTCCACGGGGCGCTCGAAGACCTGCCCGAAGAGCTGCGGATCGAGGTCCGCCGAGCGCAGCGGATCGCCGACGAGCAGCACCGACGCGGCGACGCCGCCAGGGCGCTGGTAGAGGCGCTCGAGCGCCTCGATCGCGCCGGGCTGGTCGATGTCGACGATGACGACGCGCGGGGCGTCGGTCTCGAGGCGCGCCTCGATGTCGGCGATCGGCGCCGCGATCACCTCGAAGCCCCGGCCCCGCAGCGCCGCGCCGATCGCCGCCCCTTCCGCCGAGGCGTCGGCGAGCAGAACGGCGTCGGCGCGCAGGCGAGCCTGCACGGCTTCGTGGTCGTCGCGAAGCTCGGACACGGCAGTCATCTCGTGGCGGCGTCCCAGCGGAGCACCCAGAACCCCCGCATTGCCTGGACTCTCAACGGTCGCAGGCGGGCTGTCAAACGCGATCGCGGACCCGCGATGTTCCCGCCGCGCGCCGCGTGCGCCCGCCTCCGGCAGGCCTCTCGCGCGCCGCGTGCGCCCGGTCGCGATCCTGCTCGGCGCGCAGCGTGGTAGACCTCGGCACATGCTGCTCGGCGCTTCCCCGAACGAGATCGCCCTCACGGCCTTCCTGCTGATCGTGGTGCTGCTCGCCGCGAAGATCGGCCGCATCGGCGAGGCCATCGGCGGGCTGTTCGAGCGGAACGCGCCCGCGTCGGACGGAGGCGCGCCCGAGGACGGCGCGGACACGAAGGAAGAGCGCCAGGAAGGCTGATCACGCGCCCCCGCGGCGCGCCGCCCCGCGCTTGCGTTCTGTTTTTTTGGAATTCATAGTCTTTTCATGGCTGTGAACGAGCCGGCTCCTCCGCGGGCGCGGCGGCGCGCGGAGATCGCGGCGCGGATCCCGCGCGGGTACCGCCCGGCGCTCCACCTTGCGGCCCCCACGGCGGTCGGCCTCGCGGTGCTGGCGGCGGCGGTGGGCCTCGTCGACGCCGTCGAGGCGGTCGAGCTCCTCGCGGTCCCGGCGACGCTGCTGCTCGCCTTCGCCTTCGAGTGGTGGGCGCACCGGTCCGTGCTGCACCGGCGGGCGCCGCTGCTCGGCGTGCTGTGCGAGCGGCACGAGCGCGAGCACCACCTCGCCTTCACGGCGGACGACATGGCGCTCCGGAGCGCCCGCGAGCTCTGGCTCGTGCTGATGCCGCCCTGCTCGGCGCTGCTCGTCCTCGGCCTGCTGCTGCCGCTCGCCGGGGCGGCGGGCCTCGTGTTCTCGCGGGACGCGGCGCTGCTCGGGCTCGCGACGGCGATGGGGTTCTTCGTCAGCTACGAGTGGCTGCACCTCGCGTATCACCTGCCGGAGGACAGCGCGGTGTACAGGATCCCGGGGCTCGCGCGGCTGCGCGAGCACCACCGCAGGCACCATGACCCGCGGCTCATGAAGCGCTGGAACTTCAACGTGACCGTGCCCCTGTTCGACGTCCTCCGCCGGACGCGCTGGTCGCCGCGGCCGCGAAGCGGCGCCTGACCGCCGCGCGGCGGAGCGCGACCGCCGCGCGGCGGAGCGCGACCGCCGCGGAGCCGCGCGTGACCGCCGCGGAGCAGCGCGCGACCGCCGCGCGATGGAGCCCGGGGCGCCCGCCGCGGCCCTGTGCTAACGGTCGCGCGTGCAGACGCGGACGAGAGACGGGCTCATCCTCCTGCTCGTCGGCGTCCTGCTCGGCGGCGGGCTCGCCTGGCTCCTCGGCCGGCGGCAGGAGACGCCGCCCGCCGCGCCCCGCGCGCTCGACGCCGTGCCCGCGGGCGCGCTGCTCGTCGCGACGCTCGA
Source organism: Sorangium sp. So ce1335 (assembly GCF_051521615.1). Taxonomy (NCBI): domain Bacteria; kingdom Pseudomonadati; phylum Myxococcota; order Polyangiales; family Polyangiaceae; genus Sorangium; species Sorangium sp. So ce1335. The sequence goes on along the minus strand of NZ_CP150363.1, from coordinate 12,045,729 downwards.
TCTCCCGGCGCTGCGCGGCTCGCCCGCGTTCGCCTCGTTCCTGCGCGAGGAGCGCGAGATCCCGGGGCTCGGCAAGGTGCGCGACGTGTGCGGCTTCGACCCGGTGGCCGCGCTGACCGAGGTCGCGATCGCCGTCCCGGCGGCGGGCGAGGGCGGCGACTTCGGGCTGGCCGCGGCCGGCGCCGTGCAGGACGAGGCGCTGCTCGCGTGCGCCTCGAAGGTCATCGAGGCCCGCGGCGGGCAGCCGGTCGTCTCGACGGTCGGCGGCTTCCGCGCGGTGCGGGACTCGAGCGCCGAGGGCAGCGGCGAGATCGCCGTGCGCCCCGGCGGGCCGATCCTGCTCGGCGGCGGGGCGTACCTGCGCGCGATGATCGACGCGGCCGAGGGGCGCACCCCGGCGGTCGGCGCGAGCGGCGAGCACGACGACATCGCCCGCGCGGTGGGCGAGGGCGCGGCGCGCGTCACCGTGGTGCTCACGCCCGAGCAGCGCGCCGAGCTCGGGCGCGAGCTCGCGCTGAGCGGCGCCGGCAGGTCGCCCGCCGCGGCCATCCGCGCCGGCGGCGTCGGCCTCGCGCTCGGCCCCGAGATCGCGGTCCACGCCGTCGTCCTGTGCGACGCGGAGGCCCCCTGCGCCGAGCTCGGCGCGGCGATGCGCGCCGCCCGCGACGCGCGCGCGGACGACCTCGCCACGCGGCTCATCGGCCTCGGGTCCGTGCTCGAGCGCATCGCGATCGCCGCCGACGGCAATTCGCTCCACGCGCGCGTGAAGCTGTCGGCCGAGGAGGCCGGCGCCCTCGTCGAGCGGCTCGCCTCGCTGCGCGGCCTCCGTCAGCCCGCGGCGCGGCCGGCGCCCGCGCCGCGGCTGCCGCGCGAGAGCGACGGGAGCGGCGGGAGCGACGCGCCTCGCGGCGACGCCGCGGCGCCGCCTCGCGGTGACGCCACAGCGCCGCGCCGTGACGCAGCGCCGGCGCGCCGCGACGCCGGCGCGCCGCCGCCGGATGCGGTCATCACGCCCCGGGAGCGCGCGAAGCCGGACGCAGGCGCGCCGTAGCGCCGCGAGCGCGGGCCGGTCGCGCCCGGCGCTGCTGCGCCCGCGCGCCCCGGCGCAGGCGCGCCGCGCGGCCCCGCCGCGCTGCGGCGAGGCGATTCCGTGTCCCGCCTGACGCGCGCGGCCTCTCCCGCGGGCAAACCAGCGCATCCGCGACGGGAGGGGCCGAACGCGCGCCGCGCGCTGCCCCGAACTCCTGTACGCTGATCGAAGCCTTCCGACGGGACCGGCGCTCGGCCCTTCCCGCCGCGGGGGCGCTGGGTGGGGGCATATCGCATGCAGCTTGTCGGGATCTCCGCCGCCGTGATCGCCGGGACGCTCATGGCGATCGTCCTCTGGACGCTCCACAGGCGGCTCCGCGCCCGCGAGCGCGACCTCGAGCGGACGGCGCAGGAGCTCGCGGTGAGCCGCGCCGCGGAGCAGCGGCTGTGCGAGGAGCTCGTCGAGGCGCGACGGGCCGAGGAAGAGGCGCGCCGGGCGAAGGCGGAGGCCGAGGCGGCGAGCCGGGCGAAGAGCGCGTTCCTCGCCAACATGAGCCACGAGCTCAGGACGCCGCTCAACTCGGTCCTCGGCTTCGCGCAGCTCATGGAGCGCGACCGCTCGCTCGGCGACCGCCACCGCGAGAACCTCGCGGTCATCTGCAAGAGCGGCGAGCACCTGCTCGGCCTCGTCAACGACATCCTCGAGATGGCCAAGATCGAGGCCGGCCGCATGACGCTCACCGAGGTCGACTTCGACCTCCACGAGATGCTCTCGGGCCTGTCGGAGATGTTCGCCGTCGAGGCGCAGAAGCGGGGGCTCACGCTCGCGGTGGAGCGGGAGCCGGACGTGCCGCAGCACGTCCACGGCGACGAGGGGAAGCTGCGGCAGGTGCTGATCAACCTGCTCGGCAACGCGCTCAAGTTCACGCCGCGGGGGTCGGTGACGCTGCGCGCGTGGGCGCGGCGCGCGACAGGAGCGCACGACGGCGCGACGGCGGCGCGGGCGCGGCTGTCGTTCGAGGTGACGGACACCGGCCGGGGCATGGCCGAGGACGAGCTCGCGGAGCTGTTCGAGGCGTTCGCGCAGACCGCGACCGGGCGGCGGTCGCGCGAGGGCACGGGCCTCGGCCTGCACATCAGCCGGCGCATCGTGCGGATGATGGGGGGCGACATCCACGTGGAGAGCCAGCCCGGCCGCGGGACGACGCTCCGCTTCGACGTGCGCCTGTCGCTCTCCGACCCGGCGGGCGCGCGCCCGAGCGCGGCGCCGCGGTCGCTGCGCGTCGTGGGCCTCGCGCCGGGCCAGCCGAGGTACCGCGTGCTCGTCGTCGACGACCGGTGGGACGTGCGCCACTTCCTCGTCAAGCTGCTCGACTCCGTGGGCGTCGAGGTGCGCACCGCGACGAACGGGCTCGGCGCCGTGGCGCAGTGGGAGACGTGGGCGCCCCACCTCGTCCTGCTCGATCTGCGCATGCCGCTGCTCGACGGCTACGAGGCGGCGGGCCGCATCAAATCGAGCCCGCGGGGGCGCGAGACGGTCGTCGTCGCGATGACGGCGAGCGCGTTCGAGCAGAACCGCGCGCTGGCGCTGGAGGCCGGCTGCGACGACTTCGTGAGCAAGCCGCTCCGCGACGCGGACATCTTCGGCCTGCTGACGAAGCACCTCGGGGCGCGCTTCGACAGGGAGGCCCGCCCGGCGGAGCGGCGGTCGGCGCCGGCGGCGCGGGGCGTCGACCTCGCGCGGGCGGCGGCCGAGCTGCCCGCGTCGCTGCGCAAGGACCTCCGGCGGGCGGCGACGCGGCTCGACGCGAAGGCGGTGCAGGCGGCGATCGAGCGGTTCAGGCCGGAGGACGCGGAGCTCGCGGGGGCGGTCGCCGAGCTCGCGCGGGGGTATCGCTTCGACAGCATCTTGGCGCTATCGAGCGCAGACGAGGAGGAGCCGTCATGACGGACACCGACGCAAAGCGAGCGCCGCGCGCGCCGAACGCGGGGGCGCGGCCGGAGCGCCCGCGGGACGAGCCCGCGAACATCCTGATCGTCGACGACATGCCGGCGAACCTGTCGCTGCTCACCTCGATGCTGACCGCGCAGGGCTACGAGGTCCGGGCGGCGATCAGCGGCGCGATGGCGCTGATGTCGGCGGCGGCGGTGCCGCCGGACCTCATCCTGCTCGACGTGAACATGCCCCAGATGGACGGCTACGAGGTGTGCCGCCGGCTGAAGGCGGACCCCCGGACGGCGGACGTGCCGGTCATCTTCCTGAGCGCGATGACGGGCATCGGCGACAAGGTGGCGGCGTTCGAGGCGGGCGGCGTCGATTACGTGACGAAGCCGTTCGAGCTGCGCGAGGTGCTGGCGCGGGTCGGGACGCAGCTGCTCCTGCACCGGCAGCGCCGGGAGCTCGAGCGGCAGCGCGAGGAGCTCGAGGAGCGCTACGCGCAGGTCCGCCAGATGCAAGCGGCGCTGCGCGGGTACCTGTCCGACCGGGCGTGGGAGAGCATCGAGGAGAGCGTGTCGTCGAACCGGCCGAGCCCGCCGGCGCGCGAGGTGCTGACGGTGCTGGTGAGCGACATCGAGGATTTCGTGCGGCTCTCGGAGCACGAGGACCCGGGGCCGCTGCTCGCGGATCTCAGCCTGTACATGGCCACGGTGGCGCAGGTCGTCCACGACCAGAAGGGCGAGGTCGACAAGTACCTGGGCGACGGCATGCTCGCGTTCTTCCGGAGCGCGCCGGACGCGCTCGCGGCGGCGCAGCGGATCCAGCGCGCCATCGCGGACTTCAACGAACAGCAGCGCGCGCACGGGCGGCCCGCCTTCCCGACGCGGCTCGGGCTCGCGACAGGGCCCGTCCTCCTGGCGAGCATCGGGTCGAGCGGCAGGCGGGAGTTCACGATCATGGGCGATCGCGTGAACACGGCGTTTCGGATCCAGGCGCAGGCCAGGGCCGGTGGGCTGCTGATGGATGAGGCGACGTTCACCGCGGCCGGCAGCCCTGAAGGCGCGGCGGCCGCGGTGGTGCGGATCCGGGGCAAGCAGGGAGAGGAGAGGCTCTATGCGATGTCGCCCGGACCGGCCGAGGGCGGCGCGGAGCGCGGCCGGGCCGGAGAGACCTGAGGCAGAGAGGCGCGCTCCCGGCAGCGCGGGAGACGGCTCTTCGGGGCGTTCTCCTGGTGAGGTCGATTGCACCGCACCCCGCCGGCGCCAAGGGGTCTCGAGGCCGTGGATGCGGTGATCCGGTCAAGCCATTCGTTCTTGAACCGCGCCATGCCCTCGTGCATAGTCGCCGCGGAGGATAGAACGAACATGAAGCTTCGATATTGCATTAGCTTGATGGGTCTGCTCGCGACCACTGGAGTGGGCGCGGCCGCGTGCTCGGATGACGACGGCGGCGGCACGACGGCGACGTCGACGAGCGGCAGCGGCGGCGGCGCGACCACCGGCGGCGGCGGCGGCGCGACCACCGGCACCGGCGGCGGCGCGACGAGCGGCACCGGCGGCGGCGCGACCACCGGCACCGGCGGCGCGGGCGGCGGCGACACGGCGTGTGCCGATGGCGCGCTGATCTGCGACGACTTCGAGTCGTACGAGGGCCAGGGCGCACCGGGCGACAAGTGGAAGGTCTACACGGCGAAGGATGGCTCCGCCGTCACCGTCGACACGACGAGGGCTTTCAGCGGCACCAAGTCCGTCAAGGTGACCACGCCCGCGAGCTCGGGAGACGACTACAAGTCCGCCATGATCCAGTTCCAGGATCCGGCTGCCCTGCCGGTCGAGGGCAACGTCGTCCACGGACGCATGATGTTCTTCCTCGAGTCCGCGCCTGACACGGACGTGCACTGGACCATCATCGACGGCGCGGGCACCGTTCCGGGCAAGGATTTCCAGGGGATGCCCTACACGGCCGTCTATCGCTACGGCGGCCAGCACCCGATCGCGAGCGGCAGCCAGCTCATGGCGAACTACGATACGCCCGGGCAGTGGACCACGCCGCCGACCGGGCCGACGACGGACTGCTGGCACCACGCGGAGGGCAAGGTGGTCCCGGTCGGCGAGTGGACGTGCGTCGAGTTCAGCTTCGACGGGCCGAACAACGAGATGCGCTTCTGGCTGAACAACGAGGAGATCACCGAGCTCAAGATGTCCGGGACCGGCCAGGGCTGCGCCAACAACATGGAGAACTTCGAGTGGACCGCGCCGGAGTTCACGAGCATCGGCTTCGGCTGGGAGTCGTACCAGCCGGACCAGCCCCGCAACATGTGGATCGATGACGTGGTGATCAGCACCGCGCCGATCGGCTGCCCGCAGCAGTAGTGAGCCTGCAGCGAGGCGCGGGGGCAGACTCCGCGCCTCGCTCGCCCAGCGGCGAGATCGGACCGCTCACGGCGGCGCTGCGCGCCGGGTCGGGCGGCCTGGGGCTGACAAAAGTCGGGTTCGCCCCGGATTGATCGCTCGCCGGGACCGCTCTACGAGACGGCGGAGGTCCAACGCCTCACGAACCTGGAGGTCTCCGCTGTGATGAAATCGGCCCATCCTTTCTCGCTGCTCGCCTCGTTCGCCCTGGTCGTCGCCGCCTGCGGCGGCTCCCCCGAGCCGGCGCCTGCGGTCCCGGACGTCCCTGCCGAGCCCCAGCCGGCGCCGGAGACGCCCGCCGCCCCCGCGCCGACGGCGCCGGAAGCCGCGGCCAGCCCCGAGGGCGGCAGCGCGGCGCCCGCGGCGCCGGCCGCGGCGCCCGTGACGGTCGAGGTGCCCATCGAGGCGCGGACAAAGTCGAAGCTCAAGGGCTCGGCGACCTTCGCCGAGGTCGAGGGCGGCGTGAAGGTCACCATCAACGTCTCGGGCGCCCCCAAGGGCAAGATCGCCGTGCACGTGCACGAGACGGGCGACTGCAGCGCGCCGGACGCGAAGAGCGCGGGCGCGCACTACAACCCCGACCACCACCCGCACGGCCTGCCCAACGGCGCGGCCCGGCACCTCGGCGATCTCGGCAACATCGAGGTCAAGGCCGACGGCACCGGCACCCACGAGATCGTCGCCCCGGGCGCGAACCTGAAGCAGGGCGATCCGAAATCCTTCCTCGGCCGCGCCATCATCGTCCACGAGAAGGAGGACGACGGCAGCCAGCCCTCCGGCAACGCCGGAGGGCGCATCGGTTGCGGCGTCATCGCGCCGAGCAAGTGACCCCCGCCGCTCCGCGCTCATGACACGTTGAATTCGTCTCGCACGCGCCTCCGTGCCTTCCGGGGAACGAGGGAGTCACCCGCTCCCGAGGCGCGAGCGTCAGCCCCCTCGCAACACCGAGTTGCCCTCTCCGCAGCGCGGGAGTCGCACGCTCCCGCAGCGCGGGAGTCGCACGCTCCCGCAGCGCGGGAGTCGCACGCGCCCACTGCGCGGGAGTGGCACGCGCCCACTGCGCGGGAGTCGCCTCTCCTCCCGGCTATCGCGGAGCAGCGCTGATCGAGATCGCCTGTCGCCGCGCGGAGGGGCCGGGGGCCGGGACGCTCCTGCTCGCGGGGAGCCTCGGCGCGGCCGCAGCGCGCGCAGGGGGGCCGTGCTCCGCGCGAGGGGCCTGCTCTCGAGCCCCTCCGCGTTGGACGTCCGCCAGCGGCCTCGACGACTGCGACGCGGTCGGCGCCGCGAGGGCCGGCGTGGCCTGACCGGCGGAATCGACGCTGCCCGCCGCGGCCTGGGGCGCGTCCGCCGGGGCTGGCCCGGGTGCGCGGGCTCCAGACCATCGCTCCGAGGACTCCGCCCGTCCTTGCTCCGCCTGCTCCGGTGGGTCCGATAGCTCCGCCCGCTGCGCTCCGCTCACGAGCACCACGGCCACGAGCGCCGCCGTCAGCGCCGCCGCCCCGAAGCCCGCCCTCGAAGGCGAGACCAGCCGCCGGAGCCGCGAGGCCAGGGCGCTGCGCGGGCGCCAGTCGACGAGCTCCATCTCCTCGAGGGCCGCCTCGGCGGGTCGCCTGCCCTCGACCAGGGCAGCCTCGCCGGGGGCCACGGAGCCGGCCGCCGCTCCCGCGCCCGACCTGTCCGCAACCACGGCGGCCTCGCGCGGCGCCACGGGGCTGGCCGCCGCCGCGCCTCCGGCCCTGTCCGACGCGGCCGCAGCCTCGCTTCGCGCCACGGGGCTGGCCGCCGCCGCGCCCCCTGCCCTGTCCGACGCGGCCGCAGCCTCGCTTCGCGCCACGGGGCTGGCCGCCGCCGCGCCCCCTGCCCTGTCCGGCACGGCGGCGGGCTCGCGCGGCGCTCCTGCGACGGTCTCCGCCCGCGGAAGCGAGGGCGGCGCGACGGCCGGGAGCGGCTCCTCCCGGTGCAGCGGGATCGCGACGCCCCCGGTCGACGGGCCGGAGCTGGACGCCGGCGGGATCGAGCCATGATCCGACGCGCTCGCGCCGTCCACGCTCACGCGCGCGCTGGCCGGCGCGTCGTACGGCCCCTCGCGAAGCACGCGCTGGATGCGCTCGACCAGCGGCTGGGCAGCCGGCGGCGCGAACGGGCGGAGCGCCAGCACGAGCTCCGCCACGTCGGGCCAGCGCCGGTCGCGGTCCCGCTCGAGGCACCGCAGGATGATCGGATCGATCGCCGGCGTGAGCCCGCGGCGGACCTCCGACGGCGGCGGCGGCACGAACTTGCCCCCGAGCACGAGCGAGACGGTCTCGACCGAGCGCGCGTGCATCGGATACCGGCCCGTGAGCAGGACGTACAGCAGCGAGCCGATCGCCCAGATGTCCGCGCGCGCGTCGACGTCGCGCTGCCCGCGCATCTGCTCGGGCGGCATGTAGTGCGGCGTCCCGAGCATCTGGCCCGTGCTCGTCTGCATCTCCCCGAACCCCAGCGACGCCGCGCCCTGGACCGACACCTTGGAGACGCCGAAATCGAGCACCTTGATGCACGGCGAGCCGTCGCGCGCGCGCGTCAGGAAGAGGTTCGCCGGCTTGACGTCGCGGTGCACGAGGCCGAGCGCGTGGGCCTCCGCGAGCGCGTCGCAGGCCTGGATCACGTAGAGCGTCGCCTCCTCGACGGGCAGCGGGCCCCGCTTCTTGCGGACGACCCGGAGATCGCGGCCGGCGAGGAACTGCATCACCATGAAGGGCAGGCGCTCGAACCGCCCGACCTCGTGCACCTTGACCGCGTGCTCGCTCCGGAGCCGCGCCGCGATGCGCGCCTCCCGGAGGAAACGCGCGCACATCTCCGGATCGGCGGCCGTCGACGGCAGGAGCAGCTTGATGGCCCGCAGCTCGGCGAGCTCCACGTGCGTCGCGGCGACCACCGCGCCCATCGCGCCCTTCGCGAGCAACCGGTCGACGCGGTACTTGCCCGCGATCAGGGTTCCGACCTCCAGCCCTTGGATCTCTTCCAGGCCGCGCATGTTCGAGACCTCCGGCCGAGAGCGCCGCGTTCGCCAGCATACCGTAGGCAACCCGCGCGCGCGGCGCCGCAGGAGGTGCGCTCGTCGAATCCAGCGGCGTCGAAGAGCGACATGGCGTGCGGCATCGCGCCCGCGCGCCGACGCGCCGTGGGCGATCCGCTGCTCCGTCAGGGCCTCTTGATCACCACCGTCCGCCGCACGCCGCCCGACTCGACCGCGAGCTCGACCGTGGCGCTCTTCCGCGTGTTCTCCACCCAATAACGCAACGCGTCGAAGTTGGCGAGCGGCCGGCCGTCGACGGCGACCACCACGTCGCCGACGCGCACGCCCGCGGACGCGGCGGGGCCGCCCTCGTCCAGGGCGACGACGACGGCGTCCCCGCTCGTCTTCAGCTCGCCCTCGAGCAGCGGGAAGATCGGCGCGGCGGTCAGCCCGAGCGCGCTCACCGTCCTGCGGTAGCTCTGCACGGCCGCCTCGAAGCTCTCCTTGCGCATGCGGTAGCGCGCGATCGCCACCACGGCGCCGTCGCGCTCCCGGAAGCGCGCGTCGACGCGCTCGGGGGTGGCGAACGCGCCGACCTGCTTCAGGTAGCGGTTCGCCTCGGCCTCCGCCGTGCCGGCGCGCCGCTCGCCGCCGCCGTGCGCCTGGAGGAAGGCGTACGCCTCCGACCCCGCGAGCGCCGGCACCACGTTGCGCGCGAGCCGGGAGATGGCGTCGGCGCGCGCGGCCGACAGCGCCTGCTCGCGGCTGTCGCCGGTGCCCTCGCCGACGACGAAGATCGCGTCGCCCTCGGCGGAGAACGGGCGCTGCATCCAGGAGGGCACATCCTCGGCCGGCGACGCCGCGCGCCGCTCCGCGCTGGCCGCCCCCGCGCCCGCCGGCGCCGCGGCCGACGCCGCGCCCGCCGCCGGCGCCGCGCTCGCCGCCGCCCCCGCGCCCGCCGGGGCCCGCGGGCGACCCCAGCCCCGGATCGCGAAGACGACGCTCAGGAGCAGCAGCGACGCCGACACGGCGACCGCCGCGAACGCCCAGCGCGCGCCGGGGCCGCCCGCCGCGGCCGGGCCACGGGCCCGCGAGCGCGTCGACGGCGCCCCCCGCGTCGACGACGCCCCCGGCGACGACGACGCCCCGGGCGACGATGACGCCCCCCGCGACGACGAAGCGCCCGGCGACGACGAGGCCGCCGGCGACGACGACGCCCCCCGCGACGACGACGCCCCCGCCTCCGCGGCGGCGCGCCTCGCCGCCGCGGGCTCCCCGGCCGGGGCGCGCGGCGGCTCCGGCGCGGCGGCGAGCCGCTTCAGCACCGGCAGGAGCGACGCGAACGAGAGTGGCGCGTTGCACCGCTTGCACGGCATGTACGGCTCGCGGTCCTCGAGCGCGGCGTGCGCGGCCTCCTTCACGTCGAGCAGCGTCTGCCTCGGGGCGTTGCACCGCCCGCAGACGCCGTCCACGAGCGCCGTGACCGCCGCCGCCCGCAGCGGGGGCCGCGCCGAGGCGAGGTGGTCGAGCAGCGCCACAGGACAGCCCTCGATCTGGATCGACGTCACCTCGTCGCCCAGCGCGCGGAGCGACAGCTCGAGCGCCCTCACCCCCTCGGGCGTCGCCCCCGCCGCGCCCGCGAGATCGAGCACCAGATCCCCCTCGATCCCGTCGAGCGCGCGCTTCCACCGGACCTGCGCGTCGAGCTTGCAGCGCACGCGGATGCGCGTCCCGCGCTCGTCGACCGTCTTCTCGATCGCCTCGTGCGCGCCGGCGTCGAGCCGCGCGATGTCGTCGAGCGCCACCCGCACGTCGTGCGGGAGCTGGATGCCCGCGTGGCCCGCCGCGAACGCGAAGTAGCTCTCGGCGTCGTCGTCGAACACCGCCGCCCCGCCGCAGCGCGGGCAGGGGCTCGCGGGCGGCTCGTGCGTCCTGACCACGTGCGCGTCCCTGTCGCAGTCGAACAGCCGGTCGAACGCGTGGCCGCAGCGCTCGCACCGGTACGGGCCGTAGAAGGACACGACCCGCCCGTCGCCGAAGAACCGGCGGATCATGCTGACCTGGTTCACGATCGGCTCGGTGCAGCGGCCGATGTAGATCTCGGGCGCGTTCAGCGAGACCTCGGCCAGCATCGCCATCCACTCGCGCACGCCGAACGACGTGACCCGCTGCACCCCGCCGAGATCGAAGAGCACGCGGCCGGTGATGCCGCGCGCGACGGCGAGCCCCTGGAGCTCCTCGGTCATCCGCCCCGACATCGAGACGATCAGCAGGTTGCCCAGCCTGCGCCGCGTGATCGTGAGCGCCCGGGGCGCGTGCCCGTGCGCGCCCTCGGGCTCCACCTCGACGAGGGTGTCCGCCGACGAGAGCGACGGGTCCCGCCGGGAGCGCGGCGGCGGCGGGTCGGTGTCGTGCGCCGCCTCGAGCCGCGACGCCGAGAAGAGCGGCGCCGACAGCTTCGTCGCCGCCCCGCCGGGGCGCTCGACGCTGCGCGGCGACGCGGCGGCGGCGTCGAGATCGCCCGCGAAGGAGTCGTCGTTCTGCATCGACGCCTGCTTCTCGACGATGTGCGACAGGAGCTCCGCCTCCGACGCGAGCGCGCCCCGCCAGGCCTCCACCCGCTGGCCGAACAGCTCCGACATGAACGACGACAGCGCGAGCGCCGAGGTCGCGAGCCGCTCCTCGCGCGCGAACGCCTCGAGGTCGATCTGGAGATCCCGGGCCGTCGGGTACCGCCTCTCCCGGTCGCGCTCGAGGCACCGGAGCACGATGCGCTCGAGCTCCGGCGGGTAGTCGTCGCACACCTGGCTCGGCGGCATCACCGGGTCCTCGACGATGGCCCGCATCAGCTCGAACTCGGTGGCGCCGCGCCGGAACAGCCGGCTGCCCGTCGACATCTCGTAGAGCAGGATGCCCACCGAGTAGATGTCGCTCCGGCGATCGAGCTTCTCGCTCGTGCACTGCTCGGGCGACATGTACGGGACCTTGCCCTTGAGCGCGCCGTCGCGCGTCTCGTTGATCCGGTTCGCCGCCTTCGCGATGCCGAAGTCGAGGATCTTCACGGCGCCGTCGTAGGTGACGAACACGTTGTGCGGCGAGACGTCGCGGTGGATGATGTCGAGCGGCTTGCCGTCGAAGCCGACCTTCTCGTGCGCGTAGTGGAGCCCGGCCGCGACCCCGGCCGCGATCGTGATCGCGTGCTCGATCGGCATCCGGCGGTTCGCCGTCCGGAGCGACTTCTTGATCGTCCGGAGGTCCTCGCCGTGGAGGTACTCCATGGCGATCACGGGGACGCCGTCGACCTCCTCGATGTCGTACATCTGGACCAGGTTGGGGTGGTCCAGGGTCGCGGCGATGCGCGCCTCGTCGAGGAACATCCGCACGAACTCGGGGCTGTCGGCGAGGTGCGGGAGGATCTGCTTGACCACGCAGATCTTCCGCACGCCCGAGATGCCCGCGACGGAGGCGACCCAGATCTCGGCCATGCCGCCCATGCCGATCTTCTTGAGCAGGCGGTACCTGCCGACCGTCGTGGGGCGGCGCGACGCGGCGCTCATGGGGCCGGCGGCGTGACGCTCGCTCATGCGCCCGCCTCCGCCGTGCGGGCCGGCAGCGTCACTCGTCCGGGAGCGCGGCAGGCGATCATGGTGCTCATCGAGGGTCGGCGACCTGGGACTTCGCGAAGCTGACGCTGCGGCGCTCACCGCGCGACTCGATCTGGAGCGATACCGTACCACCGGCGCGGGTGCGCGCCCACGCGTCCGCCGCGGCCTTCGCGAACGCCTCCACGGACTGGACGGGGCGATCGCCCACCGCGAGGACGACGTCCCCCGCGGCGACGCCCGGGCCCTCGCCCTGCCGGGGGCGCTCCACCGCGACGACGACGAGGTCGCCGGAGGTGCGGACGCTCGCCGCGAGCTGGGGGAAGAGGCGCGCGACGGTGAGCCCCTGGAACGTGGCCGTCCGGCGGTAGCTCTCCGCGGCCGCCTCGAAGCTCTGCCGGGGAAGCTTGTAGCGCGCGAAGGCGACAGCGCCGCCGGCCTCCTGACGCACGACGGCGTCGACGCGCTCGGGCGTCGCGAACGCTCCGACCTGGGCGAGGTAGCGCGCGGCGATGCGCTCGACGACCTCCGCGCGCTCGGCCGGCCGCGCGTCGGCCGGCGGCTGCACCGCGAGGAGCTCGGCGACGGGGGAGCTCGCGAGCTCGCCGGCGAGGCCCGACGCGAGGCGCTCGATCGCGCTGCTGCGCGCCGCGGCGAGCGCGTCCGCGTCGGTGGCCGCGGGGCCGCCGCGGCCGACGGCGAGGACGCTGTCGCCCTCGAGGACGAACGGCCGCTCCACCCACGGGGGCGGGAGGTCGTCGATCGACGACCAGCCGGAGGACGCCCGGCCGCTCGCCGACGGCGCCGGCGCGCGCGCGCCCACTGCGGGCACGGACGAGGCCGGCGCGGCGGCGCCCGCCGAGGGCGCGGCGCCGGCGGACGCGGCGGCGCTCGCGGCGGCGCCGGCGGGCGGCGCGGAGGGGCTGCGGCCGCTGCGCCAGGCGGCGAAGCCGACGGCGACGAGCGCGACGACCGCGAGCAGCGCGAGGAACGCCGCGCTCGAGCCCGCGCGCGCGCGCGCGTCGACGGGCTGCGGCGACGGCGCGGCCGCCGCGGCGGCCGGCGGCTGCGGCGGGCTCGCCTGCGGGGCGGCGGGCGGCGGGGCCGATTCGGGCGGCGTGGCCGACGCGGGCGGCGGGGCCGAGGGCGGGCGCGCCGCGTGGGCGCCGAGCAGGTAGAGCAGCGAGCGGGACCCGTCGAAGGCGAGCGGCGCGTTGCAGCGCTTGCAGGTGACGCTCGGGTCCTCGCCGCGGCGGAGCCGATCGGCTTGCCGGTCGACCTCGACGAGCGCCGTCCGGACCGCGCCGCACGACGCGCAGCGGCCCTCGACGACGGCGGACTCGACGCGCGCGCCCTGCGGCCAGGTGGGGCTCGCCATCCGCTCGGCCAGCAGCCGCGGACAGCCCTCGATGCGGACGGCCTCGACCGAGCCCTCGAGCTTGCGCAGCGCCGCCTCGAAGCGCGCCGCGCCGTCGGCGGTGACGCCGGCGACGCCGCTCAGGTCGAAGACGACCTGGCCCTCGAGGCCGTCGATGATGCGGCTCCAGCGGAGCGAGGCCGTCATCTTGCTGCCCACCTTGAGCCGCGTGACGCGCCCCTCGACCGTTTTCTCCACGGCCTCGCCGCCCACCGGCTCGTCGCCCTTCTCGAGCTCGATGAGGATCGCGCGCACCTCCGGCGGGATCGCGCCGGCGCCGTGCTGGGCGACGAACCCGAAGTAGGTGGCCGCGTCGTCGTCGAAGGCGCCGGCGCCGCCGCAGCGGGGGCACACGGCCTCGGGCGGCTTGCCCTCGGCGAGCGCGGCCGCGTCGTGGGCGCAGTCGACGAGCCGCTCGAACTGGGCGCCGCACGCCTCGCAGCAGTAGGGCGCGTAGAACGAGACGACCTGCCCGCCGCCGGCGAACCGCCGGATCATGCTGATCTGGTTGATGACCGGCTCGGAGCAGCGCGCGAGGTAGAGGGCGCGTAGACGGGGCTGGGCCGCCTGGATCATCTGGAGCCACTCGCGGACGCCGAACGACGTGATGCGCTCGACGCCGGCGAGGTCGAGCAGGACCTTGCCGTCGAGCTCCCTTGCGAGCGCCGCGCCCTTGAACGCCTCGGTCATGCGCCCGGCGAGCCGGACGACGAGGATGTCGCCGACCTTGCGCCTGTCGAACACGAGGCTGTCGTGGCGGCTGACGGCGCCTGCGGGCGGCACGCTCCGCGTCGGCGCGGTGCGCTGCGACAGGAAGGGCGACGGCCGGTCGCCGGCGGGCGACAGCCGGTCGCCGGAGGGCGACGACGACCGGTCCACCGCGGTGGGCAGGCGCCCCGACGAGACCGGCGCCGCGGCGGGCTCGGCGAACAGCGGGCGCGACGCCCGGTGGCCGTTCGCGGCCGGCGGCACCCGGATGGTGGGCCGCACCTCGTCGCCGTCGTGCGCGGTGCGCGGCGTCGGCGCGGCGCGCTCGCTGCCGCTGCGCCTCGGCAGCGGCGTGAGCGACTCGGAGAGGACGGTGAGGGTCATCGTCTGGTTGTGCAGGTCGCAGTGGCCCGTCGCGTAGGGCGAGATCTCGCCGTACGAGTAGAACCCCGTCACGCGCGTGCCCTTCGGCAGCACGTCCAGCACCGCCTCCACCTCCTCCTCTGTCCGGTCCCCCAGCACGATCCGCCGGCCCACGCAGCTGATCGCGATCGCCAGCGCGCCGTCGCCCGCCGCGCGCCCCGCCTCGCTCGCCGACCTGGCCGCCTGCTCCGCGCCCCCGATCAGCCGCTCGAAGTCCGCCTTCATCAGCTGCACCAGGTGCCCCTCGGGCACGTCCCCCGCGAACGTCAGCGACTGCGCCTCGTGGTCGACGGCCAGCACCGTGCGCACCAGCGACTTCTCGTCGCGCGCCGACGCCCGCAGCGCCAGCGGGAACAGCAGCGCCGACGCAGGCAGCTCCGCCGCCTTGTCCCCGAGGTACTCCTTGTACAGCGACAGCGCCGGGCGCCCGTCCACCTCGTACAGCACGTTGCCCACCGAGCGCGTGATCACCCGCTCCGGACCGAACTTGTCCCAGCCTCCCTTCGACCCGTGCTGGATCACCACGTGCTCGCCGTACAGCCCCACGGCCGCCACCACCCCGCTGCGCACCGTGTCCCCGAGGCACACCCACGTCCGCTGGAACCGCGTCCCGTCCCCCGAGAGGCCCCCGGCCACCACCACCGACTCGGGCAGCACCGCGTTCAGCCCGCGCACCAGCTGGCTGCCGTTCACGCCGAGCCCCTCCGACAGCACCAGCACCCCGCGCAGCCCCGGCCGCTCCAGCTTGCGCGCGAGCGCCTGGCCCGCGGCGAACGAGTCCGACGCGCTCGACACCTCCACCTGCGCCGTCGCCAGCGTCGTGCGCTCGAACCGCGCAACGGCCACCGACAGCGTCCCGTCGCACACCGACGTGCCCGCGATCTCCCCGGCGCTCGAGCAGCCCACCATGTGCGACCTCGGGTACGCGCGCCGCAGCTCCCGGATCGCCCCGGGGTCGTCGAGGAACTCCGGCGCGCCGAACGCGAGCACGAGCGTCCGGTCGCTGTCGAGCGCGGGCAGCGCGCGCACCGACCACCTGCCCGTCTCGCGCGAGAACGAGAACGTCTCGAGCCGCATCCCGAGCGCCGCGCTCGACGCCGGCGACGCGGACGACAGGGAGTCGAACGTGGCGTCGGACGCGATCTCGAGCTCCTCGAACTCCGCCATGCCGCCCGCCGGCTGCGCGACGACGCGCGCGGCCACGGCCGGCGCCCGCGGCGCGGCGCGCGGCTTGCGCTCGCGCGGGCCCTCGCCCCGCGCGAGCAGCGAGAGCGACTCGGAGAGGACGGTGAGGGTCATCGTCTGGTTGTGCAGGTCGCAGTGGCCCGTCGCGTAGGGCGAGATCTCGCCGTACGAGTAGAACCCCGTCACGCGCGTGCCCTTCGGCAGCACGTCCAGCACCGCCTCCACCTCCTCCTCCGTCCGGTCCCCCAGCACGATCCGCCGGCCCACGCAGCTGATCGCGATCGCCAGCGCGCCGTCGCCCGCCGCGCGCCCCGCCTCGCTCGCCGACCTGGCCGCCTGCTCCGCGCCCCCGATCAGCCGCTCGAAGTCCGCCTTCATCAGCTGCACCAGGTGCCCCTCGGGCACGTCCCCCGCGAACGTCAGCGACTGCGCCTCGTGGTCGACGGCCAGCACCGTGCGCACCAGCGACTTCTCGTCGCGCGCCGACGCCCGCAGCGCCAGCGGGAACAGCAGCGCCGACGCAGGCAGCTCCGCCGCCTTGTCCCCGAGGTACTCCTTGTACAGCGACAGCGCCGGGCGCCCGTCCACCTCGTACAGCACGTTGCCCACCGAGCGCGTGATCACCCGCTCCGGACCGAACTTGTCCCAGCCTCCCTTCGACCCGTGCTGGATCACCACGTGCTCGCCGTACAGCCCCACGGCCGCCACCACCCCGCTGCGCACCGTGTCCCCGAGGCACACCCACGTCCGCTGGAACCGCGTCCCGTCCCCCGAGAGGCCCCCGGCCACCACCACCGACTCGGGCAGCACCGCGTTCAGCCCGCGCACCAGCTGGCTGCCGTTCACGCCGAGCCCCTCCGACAGCACCAGCACCCCGCGCAGCCCCGGCCGCTCCAGCTTGCGCGCGAGCGCCTGGCCCGCGGCGAACGAGTCCGACGCGCTCGACACCTCCACCTGCGCCGTCGCCAGCGTCGTGCGCTCGAACCGCGCAACGGCCACCGACAGCGTCCCGTCGCACACCGACGTGCCCGCGATCTCCCCGGCGCTCGAGCAGCCCACCATGTGCGACCTCGGGTACGCTCGCCGCAGCTCCCGGATCGCCCCGGGGTCGTCCAGGAACTCCGGCGCGCCGAACGCGAGCACGAGCGTCCGGTCGCTGTCGAGCACGGGCAGCACCCGCACGGACCACTTCCTGGTCTCCCGGTCGTAGTGGAACGTCTCGAGGATCATGGGGGCTCGTCGCCCCCAGGCTACAGCACGCGGGCGACGACGAGGGTCATGTCGTCGTCGAGGGATCGCTCGCCGCGGAACCGGGACACCGCCGCGACGATCGCGTCCCGCGCCTCCTCGGGCGCGTAGCTGGACACGCTCTGGAAGAGCGCCCGCAGCCGCCGCTCGCTGAACTGCTCGCTCGCCGCGTTCTCACATTCGGTGACGCCGTCGGTGAACCAGAGGAGGGCGTCGCCGCCCTCCAGGGCGACGGTGCTCGACGTGTACTCGGCCGAGCTCGCCGACCCGAGCGGCGCGCCCTGCGAGGTGAGCTGGCGGACGGCGTTGTTCCTGACGAGGTACGGGAACGGGTGGCCGGCGTTCGCGACGGTGAGCGAGCGCGCCTCCGGGTCGAAGACGCACACGGCGCACGTCATCAGGTACTTCTGCTGCCCGGCCTCGAGGATCGAGCAGTTCATGACGCGCAGGAGCTGCGCGGCGCTCAGCTCCTCGCCCCCGAACGTGCGCGCGATGTCGCAGGCGGCCTTCGCCGCCCCCGTGATGATCGCGGAGGAGATGCCGTGCCCCGTCACGTCGCCGATGACGGTGAGCAGCCGGCCGTCCGGCAGGTCGTGGAAGGTCCACCAGTCGCCGCCGCACTCCGCCGCGGGCTGGAAGTGGCCGGCGAGCCGCAGCGAGCGGCGCTCGATGACGTCGGCGCTCGGCACGAGCATCTGCTGGACGGCGCGCGCGACCTCGAGCTGCTTCTTCAGCGAGGCGCGCTCCGCCGTGTCGTAGAGGAGCTGCACGAGCCGGTCGCCCAGCCCGACGAGCTGGACGCGGACCTCGTTGATGGCGTCGTCCGAGCCGCTCGCGCCGGCGGCGCCCTGGGCCGCGCTGCCCAGCGAGAGGAGCTCGGCGAGCTTGGCGGCGAAGCGCCGCTTGGCCGTCGAGATCGTCGAGGTGACCTCGGACGGCATCGACGGCTCGACCTGGGAGCTCGCGGCGTCGTGGAAGAGGGTGAGCGCGTCGCCGATCGCCACGACGACGCTGCGCAGGCGGTCGCGCTCGGCGAGGAGCTGGCGGTGGAGCGCGCCCATCTCGTTGGTGGAGAGGTCGAGCGAGCGGGTGAGGAGGCTCCTGTCGTCGGCGACGTGGCGGTAGTGCTCGCTGATCCGCGCGACGACCTTGTGCCACGTCTCCCGGTCGGGCGGCTCGCTGAGGTCCTCCAGCCCGAGGCGCCGGAGCTGCCGCGCGAGGAGCGGATCGATCTCGGTCACGGCGACCTCCCCGGCCGGAACGCGCCGCGGGGCCGCGCGCCGCCTCGCGGCCCTGCGTCACGGCGCGCCGCCAGGCGCCCGGCCGTCACCACGCGCCCCGCTCCAGCGTCTCCATCGCGGGCGTGGAGCGCTCGAAGTAGTGGATCGACGCGGGCAGCGAGCGGAACTCGCGCGGGTTCACGTCGAGGTCCCAGAACGACGTGACCGTGGTCGAGGCGGCGGGCGAGACGTCGACGACGAGCACCGCGCCGGCCGCGTAGATCTTGAGCATGCCGAGGCCGGCGCCGCCGCGCGAGGTGTCGAGCACGGGGGTGCGGGCCGAGTCCGCGCCGCGGGCGCTCAGGCCGCGCGTGATGCCCTCGAAGACGTGGCGCCGCCGGAGGGTGCCGAACGGGTCGTGGGCCTGGAGCGCGATGTGCGCGCCGTCGGCGCCGAGCCGCAGCGTGGGGATCTCGCTCTCCTCGAGCACGATGTCGCACCGCCTGTCGTGCGTGTAGCGCGGGCGCCCGCGGGCATCGACGGGCGCGACGTACATGGCGTTCATGAGCAGCTCGTGCGCGAGCGCGGCGAGCCGCTCGGCGACGCGCGCGGGGGCGCCGGCGCGCTCGGCCCAGTGCGCGACCTCGGCGACGGTGCGGTCGCGGTCCTCGCTCGTGCGGGGGCGCCACTTCACGATGGTCGCGCCCCACGAGAGCAGGTCGGAGAGGCGCGGCGCTGGCGCGAGCGGCTTGAGGATGCGCCGGACGGCGAGCGCGATCTCCCACGGGCGCGGCATCGAGGCGAAGCTCGGCCAGCCGACGATGCTGGACAGCCGCGGCTCCTCGAGGGCGGCCTGGAGGACGGCGTCGGTGTTGCCCGAGGTCCACACGAGCAGGTGCATGCTCGGGTAGCGCTCGGCGGCCCACTCGAGCGCGAGCTCGAGGTCGGCGGCGTCGCAGCCGAGCAGGAGCGGCCTGTCGGAGAGCCGCGCGCGCAGCTCGGCCGGGTCGCTCGCCACCGGGACGTCCTGCATGCCGGCGGCGGCCGACATGACGCGGGCGATGCGCTGGCCGACGACGCGGTTCCGCTCGAGCACGGCGATCGTCGCTTTGGGGGCTGAATCGCTCAAGGGGTCACCGCGGGAGGGCCGCCCCGCGAGGGCGCGGGGCGCAGAGGATTACACCACGGTTCGCGGGCGGGAGGCGGGGGGAAGGCGGCGCGCGGCGGCGGCGCAGGGGCGCACGACATGTCGGAGCACGCCCTGCATGGCGCTCCGGGCGAGCGTCCGAGAGACGCCCGGGTCGTCACGGCGCCTTCGCCGGGCCCTTGCAGCGCCGCCGGCAGTCCTCCTCGCTCTGGATGCAGCGCTTGCGGCACGTGTCGGTCGCGCACTCGCTCGAGCATCGCTGCTTCGCGTCCTCGCAGCGCTTCCCGCACGGGACGGCATCGCTTGTGCAGACCCCGTAAGTACAGACCTCGCCGGCCGCGCAGGCGCGCCCGCAGCGGCCGCAATGCTGGGGCGAGCTCCAGGTGTCCACCTCACACCCGTTCGCCGCGTCGCCATCGCAGTCGCCGAAGCCGGGCGAACACAAGAAGCCACAGGTGCCGTCGGTACACGTCGGGTCCGCGTTCGGCGCGGCGGGGCACACTTTCCTGCAGGCGCCGCAGTGGCGAGGGTCCCGCATGATGTTCGTGGTGCAGCTGCCTCTCTCGCACGAGCGGTAGCCCTCGTAGCAGCGCTCGCACCGGCCCCGGACGCAGTAATGGCTAAAGATCGACACCAAGCAGCTCGCCCCGCACTGCCCGCAGTGCCTCTGATCGCGCTGCAGGTCCACGCAGACCCCTCCGCAACGGACGTGATCGGGGCTGTCGCAAGGCGGCTCCGCCGGCTCGTCCTCGCGGGAGCTCGCCGTACCGGAGGAGCGGCACACGCCGTCCTCGCACGCCGCGCCGCCCTCGCACACCACGCCGCAGGCGCCGCAGTTCTGCGCGTCGGTCAGGAGGTCCGTGCAGCCCCGCTCGCTGCATTCCACGGCGCCGTCCGCGCAGGCGCACTCCCCGCCCTCGCAGACCTGGTCGTCCCGGCATTGCCGGTCGCAGGCGCCGCAGTGGTCCGGATGGCTGGCCGTGTCGGTGCACTCGCCCCCGCAGCGCTGCGCTGGCGGCGCGCAGGGGAGCGCGGCGTCGTCCGGCGGCGGAGCCCACCGCGGCAGGCTCGGGTCCGCGAGGCGGTCGATGATCTCGCCCGGCGCGCCGGGCATCACGCCCCCCGAGTGCCGCGCGACGGCGAGGTCGCGCTCGCGCGCCGCCCGGGCCAGGGTCGTCCGCCGCTCCGGCGTGTCGTTCACGATGCGCCGCCTCCCGTCCTGGGAGACGTGGATGACGCGCCCCGCGGCGTCGAAGTACGGCAGCCTGCCCCAGCTCTGTCCGTCGAACAGCGCGCGCGCGCCGCGCGGCGTGAGGGAGCCCGCGTCGAGCGTGAACACGGTCCCCTCGGTTATCTCCCTGGCCAACGCCGCCATCACCATCCCATCCTCCTCGGTCGCCTCGCCCGATGTCGCCGGCGCGCCGCGGCGGCTCACGTAAGTCACGTAGACGGACAGCTCCTCCGAGGGCAGCTCGGTCAGGGCGCCGGCGCGCACCTCGGCGGGGGTGAGCGCGTCGAGCCGCCGGGCGGTCAGCGTGCGAACGATCGGCCCGTCGGAGAGCCGGAACACGGCGACGGCGCCCTCGGCCGACGCGACGCCCCGCGCGCCGCCCGCAGCCCGGCCGGCCTGCACCGCCAGCCCGTACGCGGCGTCCGCGCCGGCGTGGATGTCGTGGAACGCGTCGAACGCGCAGAGCGCCGTCCGCACGTCGGCGCGCGTCCACAGGTAGGTCGCGCTCCCGTCGAGGCGCGGCGGCGCCGGGTCGAGCACGCCCATCACGTCGAGGGTCGCCGCCACGAGCGCGGAGGAGGCGACGACGAGGGCGACCGCCCTCGGGGCCGGGAGCGGCAGCCTCCGCCGCTCCGAGGCGGGGAGCTCCTCGCGCATCGGCGTCCGCAGCTCCGAGCGGAGCCGGGCGAGGATCGCCCGCTGCTCGGGCGGGACGTCCGCCCCGCGCTCGCGCGCGAGCTCCTGCTCCACGCGGGCCTCGAGCTCGGCGCGAAGCGGCGACGCCGCCAGCGCGGCCAGGTCGAGGCGGACGGCGTCGAGGTCGTCCCCGAGGCGCAGCCGCTGGAGCGTCACGTCGATCCGCCAGCGGTGGTAGGCCGCCGAGCGCTCGTCCGACGGCTGCTTCCGGTCGAGCTCCGACAGCAGGAACCGCCGCACCTCCGACTCGATGAGGCGCCCGGGATCCCGCGCGCGGAACCAGGCGAGCGCTTCCCGGACAGCGCCTTCGTGCGCGTCCGCGCCGTCGCGGATCAGCCGCTCGGCCCCGAGGACGAGCTCCTCCGGGGCGTGCGGCAGGAATCGGCGCCGCAGCAGCTCGGCGAGCTCGAACGAAGGGGCCGGGGCGAAGAGGAGCATCGCATGGAGGCGGCGCACGTCGTCCGGATCGAGCGGGGCGCCCTGGCCCGGCTCGGGGCGGGGCGGGCGCCGCCAGCCGTGGCGCAGCGCGCGCAGGTGCTCGGCCGCCGCGCGCGCGCCGCCGCGGTTCATCGGGAACGCGGCGATCGGCGCGCTCTCGTCGAGCAGGCCGTCCGGCCAGAGATCCGGGTCCTCGACCGGGTTCAGGAGGACGCGGAGCGGCCAGGCGCCGAGCGCCTCCTCGACGCGGGCTCGCTGCGCGCGGCTCACCTCGCAGAGGCCCTCGCCGGTCCCGAGCACGAGCAGCGGGAGCCCCCCCGCCCGCGGTGCCAGCGAGGCGAGCGGCACGAACGGCGCGGAAGGGTCGGCCGCGACGCGCGATGGGTCCCGGTCGAAGACGTGGCGCTCCAGCGCGAAGCCGTGGCGCGCGAGCCGGTCGACAAGCGCGTCCATCTTGGCGCGCCAGGGCAGGCTCTGGTAGCCGATGTCCTGGAGCAGCAGGGCGCGGCGGCGCCTCGGGCGCGGCCTGTAGGCGAGCACGGGGCGCATCCCCGCGCGCGCGGTGCGGTCGACGGTGCGCGCCTCGTCGAGGCGGCCGCGCGCGGCCACCACGTCGAGCGCGCCGCCGAGCGCGGCGACGATGTCGTCGCCCGCCGGGCGCGCGCGCGCCGGCGCCTCGTAGCGGCGGGGCCCGGACAGCGCCGCGGACCGCCCCCGGAACAGCCGCCGCGTCGCCTCGATCAGCCGCTGCCGGTAGCGCGACCAGCCGAGGCCGGCGAGCGTCAGCGCGGCGGCCGCGCCGAGGGCCAGCGACGGCAGGGGCCAGCGCCGGACCGCGACGGCGTCGCGCGGCGGGCAGCCCATCGGCCGATCGAGGGCGCCCGCCGCGGCGACGCTCGCCGGCCCAGGGGGGTCCACCGCGACGTTGCCCTGGGTCATCGTCACGTTCCCGGCGCCCTGGACCTCCAGCTCGGGCGCGTGGAGCCAGGTGCTCCTCAGCGCCACCAGCCAGAGCGCGGCGAGGAGCGCGATCGCTGCGAGCGCGGCGGCGGCGGACGACCGCCGCCTCGACACGTCGGCCGGGGGCTGCTGCTCCACGGGCGACCGGTGCTTGGCGGGCGCCTTCCGTGAGATCGTCACCCCCGGCGCCCGCGCCTCGGCGAACGGCCCCTGCGCCGCCCGGATCGACACCTTGGGCGCGTCGGCGTCTGGATCGAACGCGGCCTCCTTGATGACCTCCGGCGCGGCCGCGACGTCCATCTCGCCGGGGCCGCGCTCTGCCGGGGCCGCCGCGGGGGGCTCGGCCGGGTAGAGCCGGTCGAAGGTCTCCTCGACGAGCGCGGCCTCGGCGGCGCTCCTGGCGAGCAGGCTCGCGACCGCGGCGCGGAGCTCGTCGCGCGAGGTGCCGTCGTAGCGCGACAGGAGGCGCGCGAACGCGAGCCGCTCGCCGACACCGAGCTCCATGCCCGCGTCGCGCAGCGCGTCGAGCAGCTCCTCGAAGGGCAGCCCGGAGCCCTCCCGCGAAACGGGCAGCCCGGGGCTCATCGCCGCAGCGTCGCGCCGGCCGGGGAGCCGTCCGGTCCGGGGGCCGAGGCCCTCCGCTGCTGGAGCGCCGCGGCCTGGTGGAGGCGCAGCACGTCGGCGTCGAGCTTCACGAGCGCGCCGGGGCTCAGCCGCGCGAACGGCGCGGTCTCGACCTCGTGGACGCCGATGCCTGCCCTGAGCAGCACGCGGATCCAGACCAGGAGCTCCCCGGTCGCGGGCGGCTTCTCGAGATCCATCGCGCGGAGCTCCTCGAAGCGGGCGATGGCGGCGTCGATGAGCCGGTCCTCCAGCGCAGCCGGGTCGAAGCGGGCCCGCACGATGCGCCGGAGCTGCGCCCGGTCGGGGAACGCGATGCGGTGGAAGACGCACCGCCGGAGAAATGCGTCCGGCAGCGGCCGCTCGCTGTTGCTCGTGATCACCACGACGGGGCGGCAGTCGGCGACGAACGTCGCGCCGATCTCCGGCACCTCGAACCGCACCTCGTCGTCGAGGACGGTGAGCAGGTCGTTGGCGAAATCCCGCGGCGCCTTGTCGATCTCGTCGATCAGGACCACGCGGGGCCTGCTCGACCGGATCGCCTCCCCGAGCGCCTCGTAGCGCACGTAGTTCGAGGGGTCCTTCGCCCGGGGATCCTGCACCTGGGCGTCGTAGAAGCGCCGCATGCTGTCGAACCGGTACAGGCATTCGCTCGCCTGGTGCTCGCTCCTCGTCCAGAACTTGAGCGGCGGGCCGTACCCGAGCTGCCGCGCGATCGAGTCCGCCAGTGTCGTCTTGCCCGTGCCGGGCTCGCCGGTCACGAGGAGCGGCTGCTCGGCGGCGAGGGCCGTGTTGACGGCCGCCGCGAGCTCGGGGCTCGCGATGTACGCCTCGTCCCCGTCCGCCCGGTACCGTGCGAACTGGTAGTCGTCGATCATCTCAGCGCCTCATTCATTTCGTGATCTCCTCGAGCCTCGAGAACAGATCGGCGGTGCTCAGGTCGAGGAACTCCTCGACCTCGGCGAGCTTGAGCTGGAGGAGCGCGGGATCGGATCCGTAGAGATCGTCGAGGAGCGACTTGACGTGATCACTGTCGATACGCGAGAGCGTCTCGGCGTGCACCTCGAGGCTGGGGCGGCGGACCCCCGCGAGCGCCTCCACGAAGCGCTCGACGCGCCGGCGGCCCGAGAACGGACAGACGCGGTCGAGGAAGCCGGCGCGGAAGGTGACGGGCTGGAGGGCGATGAGGCTGTGCCTGGGCGGCCCGTGCTCCTCGACGCGCGCGATCAGGTCGGGCAGCGCCTTTGTGTAGAACTCCCTGAGCCAGGCGCCCTGCTGCGCGATCCGGACGCGCGGGAAGAGCAGGATCAGGTTGCTGCACTCGAGGCGCCGGGAGATCGCGGCGGCCACCGTGCCGTCGCGCTCGCGGAGGTAGTCCCTGAGCTTGGCGGCGACGTCGTGGGGCGCCATCTGGTAGATGTCGTGGCGGACCTCCACGGGGTCGGCGTCGAGCTCGGATCTCCCGAACACCGCCACACGCTTGAGGAAATACGCGTGCCCTTCGCGCATGTCGCCCGACAGGACGAAGACGTGCGCGCGGGGCGCCTCGCCGCAGGCGCGCTTCAGGCGAGCCCATTGCGCCTCGCGGTCGCACATGAGGTAGGCGGAGGTCGAGCGCAGCCACCGCTTCTCGTTCGGCCGCGCGCGGAGCTCGCGGGACGCAGCGGCCTGATCGCGCGCGCTGCCGCGCCACCGGGACGGGGCGCCGCGCCGGGCGGCGCTCGGCGGCTCGTCCGCGTCGGAGGGCCGCTCGCCGGAGGGCCGGGTGGCTCGCTCGCCGGAGGGCCGGGAGGGCCGCTCGCCGGAGGGCTCCGCGCGAGGCGGCGATGGCGCGGGGGCGGAGACGACGGCGGCGCTGTCGCGTGGGGCCCGCTCGTCCAGCGCATGGAGGAGCGCAGTGACGGCCCCGACCTCGTCCTCCGCGCCGGGGTCGAAGTAGAGGAGCTGCAGCCCCGCGCGCTGAAGCTCGCTGCGCTGGTAGCTGGACATGGTCCGCGGGACGACCGCGAAGCGCGCCGGCGCGCCCGCTCCGGCGCGGGCGCGGAGCCGCTCGAGGACGCCGTCATGGTCGGTCGCGAGATCGCACCCGACGACCAGCACCGGGAAGCTGGAGAGGAGCGCGGCGACGGCCTCCTGGACCAGCGCGTCGTGGAGGAGCCGCTCGCGGTGCTCGCGCGTGACGACCCAGGTGCTCTGCACGGCGAGCGTGCCGTGGAGCTTGAAGAGGTAGCGGCTCCGCGAGGCCATGTCGCCGGTGGGCTGATAGTAGACGTCCCAATGGCCCCGGAACGCGCGCTCGAACAGCTTGTTCAGGTTGGTCGAGAGCACCGCCCGGAGCCGCGGCGACAGCGCCGCGATCGCGCGCGCGATCCCGGGCACGGGCGCGCTGTCGTCGGACCACCGGACGGAGATCTCCCGCGCGAACTCGACCGGTCCGAGCGCGATCTGCAGCGCCGAGAAGGCGTCGAACAGGCGGCGCTGCTCGATGAGCTGATCGATCTCCGCGATGAGCTCCGGCTCGGCGCCCCGCCCCCTGGCGCGCTGCGACATCGCGGCCGCGAGCGCGCCGGGCGCGGGTAACCCTGCCGCGGCGGTGACGCCCGAGCCGGCGAAGATCACAAGGCTCCTCGCCTCGTACGCCTCGCGGATGACCTCGATCAGCGGGTCGGACGCATCCACAGCAGCGAGGCTAACACCGGGCGCGATCGACGTGATCGCGGCCGTACGGGGCGGGCAATGCTCGTCCTCGGCCCCTTCCGTCTTCAGCGTCACGAGGAAGATACGCCGTCCCGGTCTTCAGGGCGCTACCGCGGCGCGACCGCCCCCGGCTGTTGCTCGCCGTAGGACGGGATCCTGGAGGCACGTTCCATGGGTCGAGCACGCCGGCGCACATCAACGCGCCGATCGCAGACTCACCGGGTGGTCGTGCGCGGGCCGAGGCGGGCCACGACGGCAGGCCGCCGGAGCGCAAGCCCCGGGAGCGGCGGACCAGGGACGAACCTGGGCGACACCTTATCAATCAACGAGCTGGCAGCTTCGCAGAAGGGCAGCGACGATGCCCCACACGATGCCAAGGACGACCAGGAACTCGACGACCCGACCGAAGACGTCGATCGGCTTTGGTGCCTTGACCTCTCGCTCGATGTCGCTCGCCTTCACCCAGGCGGAACGCCGCGCGGCCGCCCCGGACGCCGGTCTCCCCGCTTCCTGTTCGCGATCACCGCTCATGACCGGTTCTGTAGCACGCTGCGTCCCCCACGCGCGCGGTGTTGCCGGAGCCACGCCGGAGGTTGGCCGGGCCTTGCTCCGGGGTTGACCACGCAGGCGTCGCCATGGCCGTTCCAGCATGGACCAGGCCGACGAGGCCACCAGCGGCCTGTCGGCGCGCCCTCGCCGCTCTGGCCTGTCTGGGGGTGCCCGCTCGACTGCTCGTGCTGCTGGCAACGCGCGGACGCTGTATCAACAGCTCGAGAAGGACGGCTCGATGAGGGTCCCGTCCCGGCGCCCCCGTGCGGGGCGGGCGGGACGCCGTGAGCCCATCCAGGTGAGGTCGCTCGTCCATGCCGGAGATGGGTGGCAACCATCTTTCGGTGGACGTGCCTCCATCAAAAGATGGGTGGCAACCATCTCCGCGATGGACGTGCCTCCATCAAAAGATGGGTGGCAACCATCTTTCGGTGGACGTGCCTCCATCAAAAGACGGGTGGCAACCATCTCCGCGATGGACGTGCCTCCATCAAAAGATGGGTGGCAACCATCTTTCGGTGGACGTGCCTCCATCAAAAGACGGGTGGCAACCATCTCCGCGATGGAGACGCCACCCTCCGGCCCGGCGATCCCCTGGCCAGCCCACCTCGCCGGGGGAAAAGCGACCGCGATAGCTCGTCGGCCAGGGGCGTCCCTGGTCGGGCGGGAGGTTTTCCCTGGCCGCCCGGCCCTCGAAGCCGCTGCTCGCCGCGCGGCGCGGGGACGCTGCCGGCCTCGCCTGAGCCCTCGTTCAGACATCGGCCCTCCCCGCGCCGCACGGCGAACAGCGGCTCCGAGGGCCGACCCTCTTCCGGAACCAGGGAAGTCCTTGGGCTTCTTCCCTGGTTGAGCGGAGCTAGCGGCGGAAAGTAGAACGATTTCAGCGGGTTCCTGCTCGTCGTCGGTCGGGCCCACTTCCGGTGTGGCCCAGCGCGGGCCCAACCGAACGCCTTCGGGCACCCCTGCGTCCGCCGTGGCCGAAGCCACAACGTTGCCCCGGGTCAGCGCCAGGGCGAGCGGCGCCGAGGCGAGGGAGACCTCGTCGCTCGTCGAGCGCGCATCCGGCTCCTCCGACGCGGGACCGTCTCCTGCTACCGAGCCGCCCTTGTCGGCCAGCTCGGGGAGCGCCTCGTCCAGGGGGGCGAAGTCGCCCAGGGCGAGCTCCGCGACCTTGCGGGCGGCGCGCTTGTAGTTGTGGATCTGGTCGCTCGAGCTGTGGCCGGTCCGATCGGAGATCCACGTCTCCGTGCGGCCGGTCGCGAGCTTGACCGTGATGAAGGTCGCACGCGTATCGTGCAAGCGGATGTTCAGCCTTGCCTCCGTGGTCTCGAACAGCTCAGGCCGATCGATTCCGGCGCGGCGAAGGTGATCTCTGAAGTTCTTCGCCCCGTTGTGCCCCGGCAAGGCGTTGCCCCACTTGCCGACGAAGACGCGTACCTTGTCCGGGCAGATCTCGCGCCATTTCCGGAGCGCGCGCACCACGTCCGGCGAGAGCGCCCACGCGCGGGGATCGTCCGTCTTGTTCTCGTCAAGAACTACGGCTCCCCGGTCGAGGTCCAGATCCGACCATTCGAGTCTGCCGGCCTCATCAGCTCGCATGCCTTCCCGGTCCAGGAAGCCGTAGTAGATGCGGAAGCACAGGGGGATCGCCTTGCACCGCATCAGGCGATGGTCCTCGTCGGGGTAGAGATACCCCTTTGCCTTCTCATCATCGGCTTTGGGGATCCACCCCCGCGGCAAGGGGTTGCTACTGATGATGCGTGCCGGATACGTCGCGAGTGCCAATATACGATGGATGATTTGCGCGATCTTTTGACGCGTTCCGGGCTGCAAGTGCCCTGGAAGCAACGACATCGCGTGATCGGCGTGGTCGAGCGTGAAGCGTACGAGAGGGACGGGACCGAGCACGTCGAGCACGTGAGCGAGTCTCGTTCTATAATTATCCGCGCTTCGAATCGCCTTCACATGATCCGGATACTGCTCGGCGAGCTCCCCGGATAGAACCCGCTCCGCGAATTCGGCGAACGTCGTTTCGCCTGTTGCGCGGGCCCGCGCTTCGCCCCGGCACAGATGGTCGATGGCGAGCCGGACATCGCGGAGCGCGTTCCCCTCGCGCGCGGCAGCCTGCTCCAGCAGGGGCACGCCGAGCACGACCTGTCCCGCAGCGATCAGGCGCCCGGCCAGCTCGGCCAGCACCTCGAGCCGCGCGTTGGCTTCATGCTCGGTCCGGCACGTCGGCAAGCTGAACGTGCGTCGGCCGGTCTCGCCGAGGCTGAGGCGCGCGGTCCACGTTTTCCCGCGCAGCCGCACGGAGCCGGAGCCGTTGGCGCGCTTCTCTGCTGCGCAGGCCGCCGACTGCGGGCGCTTCATCGAGTCCGGCGAGGCCGCGTCGGGCGCGGCCGTATCCGCCACCGGAGAGAGGCGCCCGCCAGGGCGGCTCGAGCGCAATCGCCGGTCGGTCGACGCCGGTGCAGGGAGGGATGAGGCAGGGGACGAAGCCGAGCGCTTGGCGCGCGCCCGTCGCTGGGGTACGTCGGTCATGGGTCGGTCTCCGGTGATGCGGGGGTCGATCAAGGGCCCGTCCGGCGTTCGCAGCGCCGAGCGGGCCCGCTCTACTTCGGCGGCAGCCTACCACGGCTCGCGTCTGCGGGAGGACGGCTCGCTCGGCCGGTCCGGGCGCACGGGACGGGTTCGAGGCCGGCTGTCGCCAGCACGGCGGCGACCCGCGTGCGCTCATCCGCCTCCGCCGTACGGCGTGATTCCGGCTCACTGGCCATCGCTTGGAGGTAGGTCACGAACGCCTCGCGGTGGACCAGGCGCAGCTTGCCGAGCTTCGTGATCGGCAGCGGGAAGCCCGGCGCGCGGATCGTATCGAGGAAGACCCGCGGCGGGATGCCGGTGACCGACTCGACATTCTTCTGCGAGAGCATCTCCGGCTGCGGCGCCGTGATGGTCAGCCCGTCCAGCGGGATCGCGAACGTCGCGATGGCCGTGGCCGTGGGGCTGCTCACCCTGGGCCTCTGTGACCCGCCGACGGGTGTCTCCGGGATCGTCCGCTCGATCGGGCGCATGCCGTTGTCAGCCTGACGAAGAGCAAGTTGTGCCGAACCACGCGCGAGAGCCGCGGATGCCATGCCGTACCTCCATCCTTTAGGGGTTCGTGAGCGACCGTGACCGACGGCGCCGCAAGGGGCACGAAAAGGTAGTTCTGCGGCCAAGGTAGTTCGACGCGAACTACCGTGGTACGCGCCCGGCGAAATCAGCACGTCGTATCGCGGGGTTAGGTGTTCCGGGAAGGGCCGCTGAGGCGCCGAAAAACGGGGGGAGCAAAGGGCGCGATTTGGTAGTTCTGGGCGCCCCTCGGCGCCGCACGCGGAGGCGACCCCCAGGGTGCGCCGGGGTCGGCGCGGCGCGTAGGATGCGACCGGCGCCCACCCGCGATCGGGCTCGCTTCACTTCAGCGGCGGCCTACCACACCTTGCACCTGCGGGAGGACCAAGCTGCCACGTCGCAGGGTCATGGGGCCACCCCGTCGCAGGGTCATGGGGCCAGGGGGAGACGACGTGATCGGCCTCGACCATGCCCGAGACCGCGAAGCGTGTCGAGGTCCCCGGAGCCGGGCGCGCAGCGACCGGCGACGTCTCTCTTTTCGCAGGGTCATGGGGCCACCCGGGCCCCCTGAGAGCTCCGGCGCAGGGATCGCGACGCTCAGCAGCAGGAACGTCCACCCCGCCCCCGGCGCCCCTCACGGTCACGTTGACGAGGGTGGGCGAGGCGCGCCGAGTGGAGCGAGGGGGTCAGCGGCGCGGCCCCGGGATCGACGTCCTCGCCGGGGCGGCAGCGGTCATCGCCGTTTGCTGCGTGGATGGCTGGGCGGCTTGCTGCGCGCGGGAACCGGCGCGGCCGTGTTGCTCTCGTCGAGCTTCGGCTTGAGCCGTGGCCTGTACGACTCGCCCTCGACGATGAAGTCGAACGCCGCGTTCTTGAACCGATCGACGGCGCTCTGCGCGAGCAGCACGTCGTCGAACATCGCGAGCCACTCGGCCGTGTCGCGATTGCTCGTGACGATCATCGACGCGTGACCCGTGCGCTCGAGGAAGAGCTGGTAGACGTCGCGGCTCTCTTCCTTGCTCATCGCCTCGAGCGCGAAGTCGTCGAGGATGAGCAGGTCGACGGTCGTGAGCGCGACCATCTCGGCGTCGCGTGAGTTGTCGAGCCTGCTCTGGCGCAGCCTGCGCAGCATCGCGTCGGCGCGCAGGAAACGCACGCTGTAGCCGTGCTGGCACGCGAGGTGTCCGAGCGCGTTCGCGAGGAAGGTCTTGCCCACGCCGACCGAGCCGAGGATGACGATGTGCTTGTGCTCTTCGAGGAAGCGCAGGCTCGTGAACCCACCGAGCAGACGCTTGTCGAAGCTGACCTTCGCGGTCTTGTCCCAGAGCTCCAGGCGCATGTTGGGATCGAGCCCGGCGTCGCGTACGCGGCTCTCCGTCGCGCTCGCCTCGCGGCGCGCGATCTCGTCGGTGAGCAGCATGAGCAACATCTCCTCGTGCCCCATCGACTGCTTCTCGGCCAGCAGCAGCCGCTCACGCAACGTCGCTGCGATGCGGCCGAGGCGCAGGCGCTTGAGCGCCGTGACGAGCGCGGGGTCGACTTCGCTCGAGCTCATCACGCCTCCTCCTTCGTCGCGGCAGCCGCCAGCGTGCGTGTCGCGAAGTGCTCGGTGCTGCGCGCGAACCGCGGCGTGGGGAGCGCAACGACCTTGCGCTCATCCGTGGGCGGTGACGCGGGCGTCTTCGCCGTCTCGAGCATGCGCGTCACGCGCTGCACGTCGACGACATCGAACGCGAGCGCGCTCTGGCAGATCGCCTCGACGCGCCCGTTGCCGAACTTGTTGCACAGCCGCAGCAGCGCATAGACGAGCCGCATGCGCGTCCACGGTAGCGGCACATCGAGCAGCCGCTCGGCGTAGATGCCGACGTGCACGCCGCACTTCTTCGCGCTCGCGATGAGCGAAGCCACATCGCGCTCGGCCGCGATGTCCTTGCCCACGGGGTAGTCGCTCGGGTCGGTGGAGCGCTTGCCCGGCGCAACGCGCGCGTGCACCTTCACGAGCTGCGTGCCGGCGTAGATCCTCACGGACACGCTGTCGGCGCGAACGCGCACCGTGCTGCCGACGTAGCGCGTCGGCACGCTGTAGAGCGACCGGAGGACCTGCACGTGATGGTCGGGGTGCACCTTCGCGTCAGTCCAGTGCGGTACGTCGAACGGCGCTGTCGGCGCCGGCTTCATGGCGCTCCTCTCGCGCGTCTCGAACACCTCGCGCGGCACTTCGCGCGTCGTGCCGTGGACACGCGCACCGGCGACGTCGCGACACCACCGCTCAGCGGACGCGCGCGCCTCGTCGAGGCTGGTGAACGACTCGCCGTCGAACCAGCTCTCGCGCACGTACGCGACCTGATTCTCGACACGCGCCTTGTCTTTTGGCGACCTGACTCGCGCGGCATCCACGAACAGCCCGCGCGTCTGCGTGTAGTCGAGGAACGCCGGCACGAGCACGGGCGCGAGCTCGTCAGCGCGAAGCACGATGGCCTTCGTGTTGTCCGGGAGGATCACGCGCGCCATCGCGCCGAAGAACCTCCACGCCGCATCCAGGCCTGCGCACACCGCCGCGGTGGTCTGCTCGAACGACGGCCACACGAACTGGTAGCGGCTGTACGCGAGCGTCACCACGAGCACCCACAGGTTACGAACCCGCTGTGTCGCTGGGTCGAACAGCTTACCCATCAGGCCGAAGTCGATCTGCGCGACCTCGCCGGGCTCGGTGTCCGCGACGCGAACCGTCGGCATCTTCTTGCGCCACGCGAGCTCCTCCCTGGCGAAACGCCAGAGCGTGTCGTAGCTCGCGGTGACGCCGTAGTCGCGCGTGAGCAGCGTGTGGATCTTCCGCAGCTTCAGCGGGCGAGATTGGGCTAGCCAGGCCTCGATACGTGCTCGATGCGCGTCGACCTGCCTCCACTCATCGCTCGCATCAGGCACCGGGCGCGCCTGCACGCGCTGGGCGATCGCGTGAACCTCCTCGTCCGTCGGCTCGCGGTCGCGTGGCAGTGGCAGGGTCGCTGCGGCCTCGAAGTACCTGCCGACCGTCTTGCGATCGAACCCCGTCTCGCGCGCCACATGACGCGCGCTCTGCCCCGCCGCACGACGGCGGAGCATTTCCTTGATGTCAACCATGATCAGCTCTCGGTAGGGCATCGGCCTCCTTCCGACGGCGACCCGCGCCGTCGTCGGAAGGAGCCCGTCTCAGATCCCGACCGCGGCGTCCCGAGCTGGCCCCATGAGGCTGCGAAAAACCTCGGAAGCTGGCCCCATGACCCTGCGAAAACCGGGTCACGCCCCCGCGCGGGTGGCCCCATCCTCCTGCGATTGGGGTGGCCCCATGACCCTGCGAAAAACGCCGTCAGGTGGCCCCATGAGGCTGCGAACTGGCACAAGCGCTCGCTCGCCCCATGGGTGCGCGCGGGAGACAGGTTCAAGGCCAGCGGCCAGAGAACGGCTGGAACCCGCTCGCCGGGAACGCGGGGCGGCAGACGATTACCTCGCCGCCGCGCCCGGACCCCCGTCGCGCATCCCGATCTGCCTGTCCTGCACGCGTACCTCCCCCACCGGATCGATCCATCCAAGCTCGGGCTGCACCAGACTCGGTCGAGATTCGCGCCCATGGTCGTCGAGGCGGTGCGCACGCGGCCCGAGCCGAGCGACTTCACACTCGGCTCGCGTTTTTCCTCGCCGCGGCTTCATCATGGACGGCCAATCGCACCTCGACGAGGGGCAGCCGTGGCGCCCGCCGCGTGCACGCCGAACCGGCCCGAATGCTTCATGAATGCCTCGATACTGGCATGGATGGGCCGATTCCGCATGAGGTCAGCGCTTGACCCGCGAAGCAGCGTCGTGGCACTTCTGTGCGTCAGGGAGGCTGCGATGGCGCCAGTTCCGCGATGTGTGCTCCGGGCGTTGATCCCGCTCTGGATGTTTCTTGCTTGCATGCTCGCGCAGGGCGGGTGCCAGTGCATCTTCGGCGACCCGATCCCGGAGCCGCATGGCTTCATCGCCTGCCGGACCGAGCGCGCGCACCGTCCTGCCACGCCCCGCCCCGCGCCGGAGGTCGAGACCGTCGCGGCCGGCACGATTCCGGGGACGTTCTCGATATCGAGCACCGGGGAGGCCGTGTACACGATGGACTTGACCATCGTGCCCTCCCGCGCGGGCATGGGACCTCGGCTCCAGCTCGTCTATCGCAGCGATGGCGGCGACGGCGTGCTCGGCGCCGGCTTCTCCATCGCAGGACTGTCCGCGATCACGCCGTGTCCCAAGAACCTCGCGCAAGACGCGGAAATCCGCGCCGTGAGGTACGACGGCGACGACGCGCTCTGCCTCGACGGCCAGCGCCTCGTGCCCGTGCGAGAGGGGCCCGGGATCATCGAGTACCGGACGTTCCCGGATACCTTCGTCAAGGTGGTCGGGCACTATCCTCCAGAAGGGGCTTCGCCCGCCGAGGCGCTCTTCTTCGAGGCGCACCTGCCCAACGGCCGTGTCGTCGAGTACGGGCGCACCGAGGGCAGCAAGCCGCTCGCGCGGGGCGGCATCCCGCGCGCGTGGCTCGCGAACAAGGCCCGCGACGGGCGCGGTAACGCGATGACGTATGCGTACTGCGTCGCCGAGGCGGAGGACGGCCACGCCGCCGAGTACGCGGTGGACGAGATCCGCTACACGGGCTTCGAGGGCACGCCGTCGCTCGCTCCTTCGCGGGCGGTGCGCTTCGTGTATGGGACGAAGGATCCGACTGCGGTTGGCACCGGCTACTCGGGCGGCATGGCGCTCCAGCGCGCGCTTCGCCTGGACGAGATCCAGATGCTCGGCCCGGGCGATACCCTGGTCCTGCGCTACGGGTTCGGCTACGAGCTCAGCCCGGCGACGCACCGGACGCTCCTGACGCAGGTCGAGGAGTGTGCGGGCGACGGGGTGTGCAAGCCCGCCACGCGGTTTCAGTACAGCCGCGCCACGCCCGGGTTCAAGCGGATCACGACGAACATCGACAAGCCGGTCTCCGAGAGGGCGAGCCCGATGGTGTTCGACGTCGACGGCGATGGACGCGACGACCTCGTGATTCCGGACATGGTCGCGGGGCTCAGCACACCGAGCAATCCGATCACCGCGTGGTGGGCGGCGCGAAACCTTGGGCCCCGCGCCCCGCCGTCCTTCCTCGCGCCGGCGGAGCTCGCCTTCCTTGAAGACTGGCCCACGGTCGCCGATCCGAGTGGGCCCTCCGATCCGGCCCTTCTACAGCCCGAGCTCGGGACGGTCCTGGACTACGACGACGATGGGCGGGCGGACGTCCTGCTCCATGACGTCTACGGTTCCGAGGTCACATGGCATGTGCTCCTGTCCCGCCCGGACTGGACCTTCGCGCTCCACGACACCGGCATCCGCAGGCCCTTCCCGCTCCGGACCACGCCCGCGCCGCCCAGGTTGAGCAGCCCCGGCGCGTCGATGCACCTCGCCGATCTGGACGGCGACGGCGTGCCAGATCTGATCCAGTGCGAGGACCACGCCCGCGACGCATTGGCACCGCTGCCGCTCTTTGCGGTGTGGACCGCCCACCTCTGGCGGCCTGCGCGCGGCGCGATCCCCGGGGGGTTCAACCCCACGGGCGAATCGATCGAGCCGCTCTCCGGCTATCCCTGCGATACGGAATTCCACACGCTCGATCTCGACGCCGACAGCAAGATCGATCTCGTCGTGCCGTACTTGAGGCGGTTCGGTGACGGGTCGGTCCTCGTCGGAGCCAGCTACGACGCGATCACGCGCCGGGGCGATGGGCGCTGGGAGGTGTTCGACACCGCGCTCCCCATCGTGGGCCCCGGCGGCCGCGTCGTCTTTCTCGACGTGAACGGCGACGGCTTGCCCGATGCCGTCGAATCCGGCTTCGGCCATCGCCAGCTCACAACGTACATCAATACGGGGTCGACCTTCGTGCCCTCGGCGTTCCGGACCGTGGATGCGTTCAGCTTCGGCGATTTGCTGGACTTCCCGGATCAGGACGCGTTCTTCCGGTTCGCCGTGCCGCTCGACTTCAACGGCGACGGGCGGCAAGATCTCCTGATGCCGGTTCCACCGGGCATGCTCCTGGGCGGCTCCGATGCGCTGCCGTCGTGGGCCGTCTTGCTGGCGACGGGCGACCGCCATGGGCCGCCGTTCACGCTCGTCGACCCCCAGGTGCCGTTCGAGGCAAGCCTCGGCGACGCGGTCACCCTCGCCGATCCGCGCGGGCCGCGCACTGGCGACGTCGACGGGGATGGGGCGCAGGACGTGATCCTCTCGCTCGGCGGCGTGTTCAACGTCTTCCAGAACCTCTCTGCCGACCAGGATCTCCTGGTCGCGGTCTCCGACGGGATGAACGCGCACGACCCGACGGAGCCGGGCTTCGTGCCCAACGTGAGCATCTCGTACGGGCATCTGACCGACGACGCTTCGGTGGCAACGGGCGACGGAGCGGGGGATCCGGCGCGGGAGAGGCCGCTGTACCTCGCGCGTTCCGGCGCGGCGGACGACTGCGGCTACCCGCGTCGCTGCGTCGTGGGCCCTCGCCGGGTGGTCAGCGCGTATGCGCTCAACAACGGTGCGGATCGACCGCGGCGCTTCGAGATCGGCTACCGCGACGGGCGCTACCACCGGCTGGGCCGCGGATTTCTCGGGTTCGGGGAGCGGATCGTCTCCGACCTGGATACGGGCGCCGTGGCGATCGACGTCTACGACCACGTCACCTTCGACGATGAGCTGCAGGTGTTTCCCTTCGCCGGGCGCGTCCAGCGGACGTTGCGCGGGGCTCCTGGGCTGGCGAGCCAGCCCAGGCCGGAGCAGATCGAGCTCGCGTTCGTCGACGTGACGCGGACGCTCGTATCGACGAACGACGGCGCGACGTACTTCACGCTGCCCACCGAGCGCCGGGTGAGGCGAGCGCAAGGGGTCTATCCGCCCCCGGGCGGCGCGGCGCCCTCCATCGAGGCGTACGTGCGGGAGCTCGAGCGCGGCGGCGGCGCGACGGTGCTGCGCGATTCGGTATCGAAGGTGACGGACTTCGATGCGTTCGGCAACGTGCGCGCCGAGGAGGTCTCGACCGATGGCGTCGACCTGACGCTCGAGGTCACGCGGACGTTCAAGAACGACACCGAGCGCTGGGTCCTCGGCCAGCTCGAGACGCAGAAGGAGTGCAGCGCGGCGGCGGGGATGTCGCAGTGCCGGAGCCTCACGCGAACGACCACGATCTACGGCGAGGTGGAGGCCGAGGCCACGGAGAGCGACGACGGCCTGCCCGACACGAAGCTGAAGCTCACCTATGCGCGCGACGACTTCGGGAACATCACCGGCGTCACGGCGGAGGACGCCTTCGGGCACAAGCGCACATCCAGCACGGACTTCGACGAAGAGGGCCTCTTCCCCGAGAAGTACGTGAACGCGGCCGGGCACACCACGCTCGTGGAGTTCGACGGCGCGCTCGGCGTGCTCCTCGAGCAGATCGATCCGAATCAGCTCGTGACGACGTGGGCGCACGACGGCTTCGGGCGGCTCGGCATGGAGACGCGCCCGGATGGCACGACGACGACGGTGACGCTCTCCCGCACCAAGGACGGCGGCCCTGAGCAGGACGCGTGGCGGGTGAGGCAGCGGAGCACCACGGCTGGCGGCGCCGACGATACGATCGAATTCGACAGCCTTGGCCGCCCGATCCGGTGGTGGTGGTACGGACCCGACCCGGAAGCTGCGCAGGGCTCGAGCAAGGCAAAGCGCATCCTGCAAGAGATCGGGTACGACGCGCTGGGCGAGCGCATCGCGCGGCGTTCGGTGCCGGTCAGCGAAGATACCCTCGAACGCGAGCGGCTGTACGAGCGCTACGAGCACGACGCCGTGGGCCGCGAGGTGCGGCATACGACGCCGTGGAACGCGGTCACGACGACAGCGTACGATGGCCTGCTCGTGCGCGTCACCGACCCGCTCGATCACGTGACGGTGACCGAGCAGGACCCGCTGGGGCGCATCAAGACCATCACCGACGCGGCTGACGGGATCACCCGCTACAGTTACGGCCCGTTCGGCATGCTCCACACGGTCACCGATCCAGGCGGTGCGGTGACGCGCACGACGCGCGACGCGTTCGGCCGCGTCCGGCGGCTCGACGACCCCGATCGGGGCACGACGGTCTCGACCCATGACGGCTTCGGCGAGCTGATCTCCTCGACCGATGCGCTCGAGCGAAAGGTCACGTGGACGTACGACGCGCTCGGTCGACCCCGCTCGCGCGTGGAGCAGGACGGCGCCGAGCGCCGGACGACCACGTGGACCTGGGACACCGCGGCGCACGGGATCGGCAAGCTCCACACGCTTGCGAGCCGCGACGGAGAGAAGACATACGGGTACACCGACCGCGGCCAGCTCGACACGATCTCGCTCCGCATCGACGGCGAGCGCTCTGCCCTGGCGGCCAGGCTGGGCTACGACGGGCTCGGTCGCGTCGAGACGGTCACGTATCCGGCGCCTGCCGGCGCGGCGCCGTTCGTCGTGGCCCACGATCGCGACGCGCACGGCCATGTGCTCGCCGTGCGCGACAGCGGAACGAAGCGCGCCTACTGGCGCCTTTCGGACGTGGACGACGCGGGGCGCTTCCGGGAGGAGGTGTTCGGCAATGGCGCCGTCACGGAGCGGAGCTACTTCGCCGACAAGCAGCGCCTGAGGCACATGGCGACGCAGAGCGCCACGGGCGAGGTGCAAGACCTGGACTACGGCTATGACGATCTCCTCAATCTCACGCGCCGCACCGACGCCCTCCAGCCCGAGAACACGACGGAGCGCTTCCGCTACGACCCGCTCCAGCGGTTGACCTGCGCGTACTTCGGCGACGTCGAGCGCGCGTCATCGCCCTGCGCGCTCCGCTACGACTACCACCCGAACGGCAATCTCACCTTCAAGTCGGACGTCGGAACGCTCTCGTACGATGACCCGCTGCACCCGCACGCGGTCACCGGCGCGGGGACCGACGGCTTCGCGTACGACGCTGTCGGCAATCAGATCGCGCGCCCCGGCGGCACGACCGTGCGTTATACGCCGTTCGACCTGCCGGAGCGCATCACGCAGGGCGCGGCGACCATCACCTTCGGGTACGACGGCGACCAGCAGCGGATCCGCAAGACCACCCCGGAGAAGGAGACGCTCTACTTCGGCGACCTGGTCGAGCGGGTCACCGATCGGGCGTCGGGCACCGTGGAGCACCGGTACCACGTCCACTCGCCGGAGCGCGTGGTGGCGATCGTGACCCGGGGAGGCTCGGACGACGGCACACGTTACGTGCACGTCGATCACCTCGGCTCGGTCGATGCGCTCACCGACGAGGACGGCGACGTGATCGAGCGGCGGAGCTACGACCCGTTCGGACAGCGCAGGAACCCCGTGTGGGGAGAGCGCCCGCCTGCGTCTTTCCCGAGCGACATGACGCAGGGGTTCACCGGGCACGAGAGCGACGACGAGCTCGGGCTCGTGAACATGAAGGGCAGGATGTACGATCCCAGGATCGGGCGGTTCTTGACGACGGACCCGATCGTGTCGATCCCGTCCTTCGGGCAGAGCTGGAACCCGTACAGCTACGTGCTGAACAACCCGCTCGCCTACGTCGACCCGGGCGGCTTTCAGCAAGCGCCCCCGGAAGACGGGGCTCGCCCACCGCCGCCGCCTGGCGCGGAGCTCAGGTTGGAAGTACACGACCTGGCGCCGCTCGGACTCGATCTGCGCGTCGTCCCGTTGCCGAAGCTCGAGGCGCGCCCCGACACCGATACCAACACCGTGGCTGCCGAGACGGGCGGCGCCATGCCGCCGATCGACGTCAGCACGACCGGCAGCGCGTCCGGGCATGTGCCCCAGCCGGTGACCACGGCGCCGATCGACTGGTCGCAGAACCCTTATGTACAGCTCGAGGGCGGTTTCGTCGCCGGGCTGTTGCTCGGAGCGGTCCCTTTCGCCGGCGTCGGGCATGGGCTGCTGGACGCCGCGGGCGTGCTGGCCCATGGGACGCCGGAAGCCCGGATGGGCCTGGCCATCGGGCAAATCGTGGGAGGGCTGGCCCTCACGATCGGGGGCTTGACGGGGGAGGTCTTCGGGGGCATCACGAGCGCCACCGGCGTCGGCGCGGCGATTGGTGTGCCTGCGATCGTCGTGTCGACCGGGCTCGTCGTCGGTGGGGTCGGGAACATCGCGGCGGGGATTCAGGGGCTGTCGCAGGCGTTGATGTCACAAGGGTCGGGCAGTCCCGGACCGCAGAGCAAGGCGGCTGTTGCCAATGGCCCCCCGTCGCTCCCCGCATACGCTGGGGGCAAGACCTCCGGCGTACTCAGAACAGCATCCGGTGATATCCCAATCACTAGCGGTTATAAGGGTCCGTCTGCGGGCATGCCACCGGGGACGCCGGGCATGAACTGGCGTATCAAGTCACATGTTGAAGCTCATGCTGCGGCAGTGATGCGACAGCAAGGTCTGAAGGATGCAACCCTGTATATCAACCAAGCTCCCTGCGTGGGTACTACTGGCTGCGGCGCGATGCTGCCCAGAATGCTGCCCGAGGGGGCGCGGCTTCGTGTCGTCGGGCCGAATGGCTACGATAAGGTCTTCATCGGGCTGCCAGATTAAGAGGATACCGTGTTCACAATCGCATGGAACCAACACGAACTGCAGGCGGCATCAGTTCCGGATGTTGAGCGCATTCTTGACGAGCTTCATGAGGAATTTGCCAACGACGAACCGCAGCTTGTGACAGTGCAGTCAGAGGAAACGGGCGACTCGCTCGCGATTGGTATCGGTCGGGATAGGAGCGTATTGAACTACGTTAGTGGCAGCAAAGATCCGCCCTACTTCACGAGCACCGGGGAGCTTGATGTGGATGAGCCGATCGCGTTTCGCTTCGGCGGCGAGTGGTCTGAATTTCCCATAAGAAGCAGCGTTCCCAGCCTGGTTGCACGCCAAGCAATGAGACATTTTTGCATAACTGGAAAGCTCAGTCCTGACATCCAATGGGAACAGGATTGACATCAGCATCGTGCCACAGCCGGTGACCACGGCACCGATCGACTGGTCGCAGGACCCGTACGTGCAGGTGGAGGGAGGGGTCATCGCGGGGACGGCAAGCAATTGACATTCTGAGCAGTGTCGGCCAATCGCTTCGGCCAGGAGGGTCTCCGTGATGACGATTCCGAGGGTCTACAAATTTCGGTACAGCGAAGGCTTCGAGTGGCTGCTGCCGGTCAACGACGCTGACTTCGAGCTGCTTCGATTTGACGGGCAACGTAAATCCAGTTCATGGAGGCCTATCAGGATGAAGCGGCTCAAGGTCACTGAGCAAGGCCGGCCGCTTGAGCCGAGCGACTTCCCTGCGTGCTCAGGTGGCGACGTGCTCATCCTTGATCGGGCTGCACGAGACAGGATCGGATGGCATCTGGAACGGTACGGGGAGTTGCTACCTCTTCTCTGTGACGGCGGAGATTTCTGGGCGCTGAACGTGACCCGATTGGTCGACGCTCTCGACGAGAATAACTCCGAGCTTTTGAGGGCATCAGACACGGGAGCGATCCTGATGGTCCGAAAGCACGCGTTTCGCGCTGCGGCGTTGGAACGGGCTGAACTTTTCAAGGTGCCGCAGATGGTCTGCGGTTTGATCTATGTTACCGATCCATTTGTTGAGTTGGTAAGAGCGTCGGGACTCAAGGGGCTCGACTTTGTGCAGGTCTGGTCGCCGAACTGAACCCGCACGGCGGCAGGGGGTGAAGTCCGGGCGAGCGCTGCACAAGGCAAAGCAGTTGAGGCGCAAGTAGCCGCCGAGATTGAAGCCGAGGAAATGGCGGTCGGGGTTGTGCCGTCCGGGAGGCGGACGCCGATCGCCGTCCTGGCGGCGCACCTCGCCGCGGAACCCCTGCCGCCTCGCCGTGGGCGGCGCGAGCTCGTTCGGCGTCACGCCGTCCTCCCGCGGCCTGATTCCGACTATTCGGGAAACCGAAGCGTCTCGACGGCGATGCCGTCCTCCCCTCGGATCTCGCTGCCAGTCCAATCCCAGCTCACGCCGCCCTCACCCGGCGGTCCCAGCTCGAAGGTGACGCCCTCCAGCGTGAGCTGGTCCTCGTCGAGGTAGGCGATGCCGATCGAGTCGCCGCCGCGCCCTGGGCCGCCGTAGCCGCCGGGGCCCCCTTCGCCCCCGTTGCCGCCGGGACAGGACCACGTGCCGTCCCCCAGGGCGCCGCCCGGCGCCCCTCGGCCAGCCAGGCCGCCGTCCTGGGGCTCGCCTCCATCACCGCCCGGGCCGGCGGCGCTCGTGATGATCGCGCTGTCGCGCACCGTCACCTTGGCGTGGAGCGCGAGGAGGCCGATGCTCGGGTAGCCGTTCTCGCCTGCCAGCCCGCCCCTGCCGCCGCATCCGCCGGCGCCTCCGGAGCCGCCTCCGGCGCCTCCCTTGGTGGCCGCGCCGCATACGCTGAGCCCGCCGCGCCGTCCGCCCCCCCCGCCGCCGCCTTGACCCGGCATGCCCCAACGGCCGTCGCCGGCCTTGTCGCTATGCCAACCTGTCTCATCGATACGCCCGATGCCCTGGCCCGGCGCGCCGGCCGCGCCCCACGCGCCGCGGATCCCAGGCGTCCCGCTGGTGCATCCGATGTCGGGCACGTCCCCGCCTCCTCCCCGCCCAACGTTGTTCGGGTTCGGCGCGGGCGCCGGCTCCCCGTCGTCCCCGTCGCCGGCGCCGCTGGCGAGCCCGTCGCCCCCCTTGCCGCCGGTGCTCGGGGTCCCGCCGTCGCACGGGTTCACCATCGCGGCGCCGCCGGGGACGATCTCCGCCGAGCATGCGTCGCCGCCGTACAATCCGTGCGCGCCGCGTGGCGCGCGCAACGGTCCGGACAACGCCTTGCCATCGCGGCCCGCCCATCCATACGAGGCGCGAATCCGGCTTCGAACGATCTCCACCGTCGTGCCCGACCTCACGAGCACCACCGTCGGGCCGGCCGCGTCCAACCTGAACTGGACGATCCTCGATACACCGTCCGCGGCGCCTGTGTCCTCGGGGCCCGCCGGCTCGACGGTCAGCAGGACGCTCGTGTCGCGCAGGACCTGCAGCGTGGGCCCAGCATCTTCGGGGTCGAATTTCCAGTTCAGGCAACTGTACCCGCCGATCAGATCCACGCCGGAGGGAACGGTCAGGGGGTTGAAGAAGCCGTCATTGCAGGCGAACACGCGCCCCCGCCCCTTGCGCGCGAGCTCGACGGCGCGCTGCAGCGTCCGCAGCGGCTTGTCCCTCGTGCCGGGGTTCGCGTCGTCCCCGCCGCCCACGAGACCGCCGACGAACACGCCGCAGCCATCGAGCAGCTCATCGGCGGCGAGGTGCTCGAGACAGACCGACTCCGCCGGCGGTTCATCGGGGCACGCCGCCCGCTCGCCGTCGCAGGGCGCGGGGCCCACGTCGAGCGGACCGGTCGTGGTCCCGCATCCGACGGCGAGGAGCAGGAGGGAGGAGGCGAGGTGGACGGGAAAGGTCGGCTTCATGGTCCTTCTCCATGCGGCGCTGGGCGCGGGGCCTATCAACGTGGCGGCTCGGGGGCGGGCACGTCGAACGGACACCACGCCTGCGCTTCGCCGCGGGCGCCCTTGCCCTCGTCATCCTCGGGCGAGGCTGCGTTGCCCGCGAGCCCGCCGTCACCGGCCCCGCCGTGCCGTAGCGCGGCGTCCGGCGCGAAGCTCACGTGGGCCGCGATGGACGCGACGGCGCACGACGGGCCCCCGAGGCCGCCGCCGGCGTCGCCTCCGCGGCCGCCATCGCCCCCCGTGCCACCGCGGCATGCG
Organism: Sorangium sp. So ce1335; assembly: GCF_051521615.1. NCBI lineage: Bacteria > Pseudomonadati > Myxococcota > Polyangiales > Polyangiaceae > Sorangium > Sorangium sp. So ce1335. Next base: position 12,002,293 of record NZ_CP150363.1, on the reverse strand, counting down.
TCCCACATCTCGGGTCCAAGTCGCGCCCCGCCGCGGCCACCACGTGCCCCAACGCCGCCCGGCTGGCCCGTTCCGCCCACTCCACCGCGGCCGCCGTTGCCCGTCGTCACCCGCGTCGCCTCGAGCATCAGCGCGCTCCCCTGCAACGCGACGACGCCGATGCTCGCGCCACCATGGCCGCCGCCCTTGCCGCCCTCGCCGCCGCAGCCGCCGCTCCCGCCCGAGCCGCCGGCCGCACCGGTCTGCGGGGCGCCCGCGCGGCACGCGACCATGTCGCCTCGCCCTTTGCTGCCGCCGCCGCCGCCCCCGCCTTGGCCGACGCCCCCTCGTTTCCCGTCCTGACCCCGGACACCGACCCATCCTTCTCTCTCGGTGAGCTCGCCTGGGCCTACGGCGCCGGCGGCGCGCCCGCTCGGGGCGCCGGCAGCGCCGTCTGTCCCCTCCGTGCATGTCTCGCTGCCAGCGCCGACCCCCGCGCGGCCCGTGCCGTCTGGATTCGCCGCCGGCCCCGGCTGACCCGGCGCACCGTCGCCGCCCGTCTCGAGACCTCCATCGCCGCCGTAGCCACCCGTCGACTCGATGCCGTCTTCGCACACGGTGACCACCGGAAGGGCGCCCACGGCGGCGCCCGCGGTGCAGGCGGAGGCGCCGTCGTTCCCCTCAAGGCCGTCCGTCGCCCGTTCGCTGGGCATGTCCTCACCCGGCTCCCCATCCTTGCCGTTGCCCGCGACGATCGCGCCCGCCCGCACGATCGCCCTGGCCCCCGGGCTCAAGATCATCGCGATCGACGACTTGCCATCGCCCGCCGAGGCGTCCGCCGCCACGACGCGCACGCCGAAGACCGTTGACGTTGCGCCCTCTTCTTCTCCCGTGATCACCCGCAGCGGGATCCCCACCGGCGGTGCGATGATCGTCGGGTGATCCGGTCCGCCGAACGACCCGTCATACGACCAATCGCCGCCGTCACACAGACGCCCGCCCCAGAGGTCGACCCCCGAGGGCAGCGTGGTCTTCTCCTCGAAATCCCCGCCGCACGCGTATACGCGCCGGGTCGGCGCCTCGCCGTGGCCTCGTCCGCTCGCGGCGAGCCCGATCGCGTGTTGCAGGGTCTTCACCGGCGCGCCCTTCGTGCCAGGGTTGCTGTCGTCACCCGACGACGCGCTGACGAACACCCCGCATTCGTCGAGCGCCGGCGCCGTGGTGGGGTCGCCGCCACAGAGAGACGTCGGTGGTGTGACGCAGAGGCGTCGGTCGTAGCAGCTATCGTCGTAGGCGCACCCGGAGAGGCCGCCCGCACCGACCGTCGAGACGGTACCTAAGGCCAACAGCAGCCGCATTCGTCGCGGTTCGAGAAGACGCATGTCCTGGCCCCTGATCACCACGCGCCGTACGCCACGAGGCCGGCCTGTGTCGGCGCGAACGTCGGCACCAGCGCGACCCGCGCCTTGGTCGGTTCAGCCTGCAGTGAAGAGAAGTCCGTGAAGAATGAAGCCAGAGTCGCAGCGCCCACCACACCGCTCGTCACCACCATCGCCGTGCCGAGCCCGGCGAAGAGATCTCGCTCTCGTTGGAGACTCGTCAGCTCGGCGCACGCGGAGGGTTTCGGCGTGTCCCGACATACCCCTTGAGAGACGCCCACGGCGTCGAGCTTCGCGTTCCGCTCGTCCAGGTCTCCGTCGGCGGTCCTCGCACGAACCATGAAGACCGCACCGAGCGAGCCTGTCGCCAGGGTCAACCCGAACCCGGTGATGCGCAGGGCGCCTGGCCAGGATGTCCAAGGGCTGGGCGGCCGGCCCCGCACGACAGGCGAAGAGCTCCTGGTCGTCGACGCTTCCTTCGGTGAACCCGGCGGGCTCTCCGGAGCGAGGCTCACCGCCAACCGCGGCAACGGCATTCTGACGTTGTACGCCGTTCCGGCCACAGCCCCGAACTCATGGAAGCCATCCTGGCGGCCCGGTGCAAAGGCCCGCACCATGCGTTGGCCGGGCTCCAAGAACAGCTTGTAGGTCCGCGCGACCCGGCCTACCCGCTTGCCGTCGACGAGCACCTCGGCATCCGACGGATCGACTGAGAGCAAGAGAGTCGCGACATGTCGTATTGCCTCGCGCTCTCCATTCTCAAATCGTAGCTGGAGCGCGAGCGGCAGCGCCGTGCGCTGCTCAAGGCTAAAGGCCAGGTGCTCGGCAGCATCGCGGTACTTGCGGAGCGCGAGCTCACACAGACCAAGCTCGCCGGCGAGCTCCGCGCGCTCCCGCTCCGTGCTGGACGCGGGGTGTGCCGCCTCGAAGGCAGCCTTGTAAGCGGCGTATGCCTCGGCCCACTTCCCCCTGTCGCGTGCCCTGCGACCGCGGCGAACATGGTCCTTCACCGTGGAGCCGTCACGTGGTCCTGGCTCCGGATAGGTGTCCTCCGCGCTGGCCGAGCTCGCACCGCCGCTCACAGCAAGGAGCGCAGATAAGAGCAGAACGCATGCGGAACATCGCATGGTTGGACGGTACTCACGCCGGCCGCGCGGCGTCAACGGAAGCGAATCGATGCAAAGTGGCCCCGACAGCGGCAAATTGCGTTCAGGTGCGGCAATGCGGTCGCCTGTTCGCGGCGGCGCGGGATCGAGCACCTGAACGCATGGTTCGGTGCCACATGGTGCTACCAAAGTTGCCGCTCCTTGCGCTTTCCTGCACCGTTTCGAGCGGCTCAGGGATGCTACCTAACCGTGGGCAAGCCAGCGACCCATCTCCTCAGCTTCAACCGCTTCCGGCGCCTGGCCAGGCTTCACGGCGTGCCCGCGCGCGACGCCGAGGACGTCGCGCAGAACGCGCTGCTGCGGGGATTGGAAGTGGAGAGGCGGGTCGAGCTGAGCGGCGATCCGGCGCGGTACTTCGTCACGATCGCCCTCAACGAGGCACGGAAGCACAGACGGAACGAGCGCCGCCGCGGAGAGATGCTGACGTCGTTCGAGGAGCGCGATCCCCGAGACGAATGCCCTACGCCGGAGGAACTGCTGCGCTTGCGGCAGCTCGAAGAGCTGGCCCGGGTCTTGCTCGACCGGGTCGGCCCCAAGTACCGGGATCTCTTGGTCAAGCACGAGCTGGAGGGGACACCGCTCTCCACGATCGCCGCCGAGCTGAACGTCCCGTTGGATACGGTAAGGGCGCAACACCGCCGGGCTTGGGATCGACTCGATGCGGCTTTCAAGCGGTGGAGGGCCCAGCAACCCGCGCACGGTAGGGACGAGAGCGCCTGCGTCCCGCTGGTGCTCGGGCTGGACCGCCGTGCGTCGTGGACGGCCTGGCTGCGCCGGCTGGGCGTGAGGATCGTCGTCCAGGTTGCGTTCGTCGTGTTGACCGGCGCGCTCCTCTCGGCGGTGCCGCCGCTGCCCAGCGCGGAATCGTGGCTGGACCCGGCGGCACGCGACGCACCGGGGGGCGCGCCCGCACCAGACGACGTCACGGCGCAAGGCTCACGTGACAGCGCGCGTTCCGCTGCCGCGCCCGCCGCGCCCGAGAGCTCGTCGTCGGCGGCCACCGGCAGTGCCCGCGCTGAGGCTGTGGTGAGCAGCACGCCCGCGCCCTCTGTGACGACAGCACCTCGTATCTCGTCCCCGGGGCGCCCCGTGTGGCCAACGGTCACCGCACGCGAGATGCGCCTGATCAGCCAGGCCCGAAGGGCGATTGAGGACAACGACGGAGCGGGCGATCACGAGGCGCGCCAGCTGCTCGAAGCCCATGCGCGTGAGTTTCCGCGCGGTCGGCTCGCAGCGGAGCGCGAAGCGCTGTTCAGGCACATTCGCTGAATCGTCGGCCGTCGATCGACGGCGAGCTGAGGGTGACGCTGACGCTGTCTTCAGACCAGACAGCACACGGCCGAGATCTGTCTTGCGCAGGAATGCGTACATCCAGGAGGCGGAATACCATGGAAGACATGCTGGGTGCGATGTGGCTCGTTTCGCCGATCGTCCTCGCGATGATGGCCTGCGTCGCGATCGGTTACGCGGTCACGGCGCGCGAGGCGCTGGGCCGCGAGCGGGGGCTGCGCGAGGCGCGCGAGCAGGCGCTTGACGACGAGGTGTCAGCCCTCATCGATGCGAAGGAGAAGGCGGAGCAGGAGCTCGGGCGACACCAGCGCCTCCTGGACTGCCATGTCGATGCGCTCGTGGCGGCGACGACAGGCGGCCGCGCGCGCCCGGTCCCGTGGCCGGGCAGGGTCCTCGAATCGTTCTGCGCGATGACGCCTGCGTGGCGGCGAAAGCTGGCCGAGGGCACGGGGCTCGCGCCAAGCGAAGTGCAGCGGCTGCTGAACAGCGACCTCGCGATCACGCCCGGCCTCGCGCGGCAGCTTGAGACCTGCACCGGCGCCCCTGCTCGGTATTGGGAGCGCCTGTGGCGCCTGCACGATGACTACCGGATGGACGTGGAAGAAACGGTGGTGCTCCAGCTCGGCGGCGAGCACATCACGAGGCGCGAGGGCTCGGCGCGTGCGCCGGCCCCGTCGTCCATGCCAGCGCCGCCGAGTCCCGCTTCGATCCCCCCTCGCGCGCCGGATGTCCCGCCGCCCGTGGTGCCGGCTCCTGACCCGGCCGCCAAGAGCCCACGGGCCAAGCTGCCGCCGCCTCCGCATCCGCGGCTGCGGTCGCCGCTCCCTGCTCGCTCCGTGGCGACGGACGAGCTGGCGCGCCGCGCGGCCACCCTGATGAGCTTCCCGTTGCAGCGTGACGAAAGCGGGCCCAGTCCTGCACGCGGGTCCGATTCGGATGACGTGGAGCGCTCGTCGCTGAACGCGACACTTCCAGGAGTAGGGAGCCATGGGTGAGCCCGGCTGCGCCTCGCGTTCCGTGGGAATGGGCGTGCGGGGCTCCGACGCCGCTCGCCATGAGGAGCATGCTGGCGAGCATGGCACCGATCCGGCGGCTGAATAACCACGGCTGACATCTCCGTTCGGTTTCGGACACCTGCGGGGGTGGCTGCTCACCCTTGCCTCATGCCACTTGACCATCGAACGTGATTCAGCGCTTCCGCGGCGTGGCGGAGCCATCATCGCGGGACGAACGAGCATCCAGGGGGAATGTGAGTCCATGTGTTGTTCGTCGAACGACGATGCGTGCGCGGCCGCACGCGCGCGCTTGTTTCGCCCGATCTTGGTCCGTGCCGTGCTGCGCTGGCTGGAGAGGCTGAGGGTGCCACGGCGCCATCGTGGCGACGTTGCAGGACAAGTCTGGGTCGAGGCCTGCGAGAGCTGGTCCAGGTTCGATCCGAGGCGCAGCCGCCCGGAACGCTGGTTGAACAGGATTACGGTGTATGTCGCCGCGCACTACCACGAGCGGGCGCAGCACCGCATGGAGCACCTGGTCGGGCTGATCGACGCGATCGATCCAGCGCCCGACGCTGTCGCGATGATGGTATCCGGCGCCGCCAGGACCGACATCATCAACGCGGTGAATGGGCTCGACCCGGAGCTGCGACACGTGCTCGTGGCACACGATCTGAACGGAATCCCGATGACCCAGATAGCCGATAGTGCGGGGGTGCCTATCTCCACGCTCTACAAGCGACGCACAGAGGGCACTTCGCGCGCTGCGCGACGTCTTTGAGCGTCACCAAGCCAGGGAGACCCACGCCCAAAAGGCCGGACTCCGGTGAGCGTCAAAGGCCTGGTGGTACACTTCCGGCGCGACTTGGACGCCCATGAGGTGGAGCGAATGACCGACGCCCTCATGATGCTCAAGGGAGTCACCAAGGTGACCCCGGTCGAAGTTCGCGTCGAGGACGACCTGAACCGGCAACGGGTCAAGCGGGAGCTCCTCGACAAGATTCGCGCGCTCCTGGAGGACAAGTAGCGAGGCGACCACGGCGCCGGGAGTTGGCATCGGAGGGGCTCCGCGCTTTCGCCGCGACCGAATTGGCGATGACCGACGTGCTCCTCGACCTCCGAGGCCACCGCGGCGGGCGGGGGCGCCGAGTTCGCGCCGAGCTCCTCGCGGCCGGCGAGGTGCCCGGCCGCCGCGGTGAGCACGCGGCGAGCTCAGCGCCTCTGGGGTCGGCGGAGCGCTGGGGACTGGTGGCGGGTTCGTGGCGGAGCGCCCCACGGTAACCTCGGCGGTCGTCTCACGATGCCGCGCGCCGCGGCGCGACCGTCCACCGCTCGCCACGCTCGACCGAGACGACGACGCCGACCGCGGCGAGACCATCGAGCAGGTCCGCGACGTCGGCCTTCTTCGCACCCTTGAACGAGGCCGCGATGTCGTCCACGGTGAACGCCCCCCGGATCGTGCCGAGGCAATCTCGGACCGCGGCGATCTGCTCGGCTAGCTTCTTCGGCCAGGGCTTGGCGTTCGGGGCGGTGGCAGCGGCCGGCGCCTCGTCGTCGGGCGTCTCGTCGGCGGTGGTGATCGTCGTTTGCGTGACGGAACGCGTGCCGCTCGGGTTCTGGAACTCGGGACGGAGCCAGCGGACCATCCCGCGGGCCTCCTCGGCGGTCCGCTCAGCATTCAGGGCGACGAGCTTTTCGAGGACTTGCTCGTCGGTAAGGTCCGAGGGCCAGCCGTAGGTGTTGCCGAGCCGGCTGGCTGATGGCACTGCGCCCCGCCTGAATGATGGCCATCTTGCCGCAGCTCGGTAGGTCTCCCCAGCCGCCGATGCCCATCGCGGGCGTGTCGCGCCGGCGCTGTACGGCGATGGGCATCGTGCCGGCCACGGTCCCTCGCGGCGAGGCGATGGCCATCCTGGATCAGACGCGCCTCGGCCCGCGAGGCCGACGAGCCTCGCGGGCTGTGCGCCGCCGTTCAGCCGAGAGACGAGGCGAGCGTGAGCGTCTCGGCGACGCGGGCCACCGCTTCGCGGTCGACCAGCTTGCGCTTGCGGCGCGCCGATTCCCGCATCGCCGCCGAGGCGAGGCGGTCGATCTCGCGCAGCGAGCCCGACGCGAGCTCATGCAGCGCGGCGAGCGACTCGCGCGAGAAGAGTTCGTGTTCCACACCGGCGCCCTTCAGCCGGAAGGCCACGTACTCCGCCGTGTCCTCCACCGTGGCCGGCTCGATCATGAAGCGGTGGTGGATGCGCGTGAGGAGCGAGCGATGGGAGCGCAGCGCCATGCGGCCCTCGAGCTCCGGGAGGCCAACAAGGACGATCGACAGAAGAGCACGGCTGTCCCACTCGTGATTCAAGAGGATATGCAAGTGCGCCATCATGTCCGGGTGCAGCAGATGGGCCTCGTCGAGCAGAAACACCGGGTGGATCTGATCTCTGCGCAACTCGTGGACATGCCGCTCGACGGCGAGGAACAGGTTCGCGGCGCTCGAGGTCGGCTGCAGGCCGAGCGCGTGGCAGAGATAGCGGTAGAAGTCGCGTCGGCCGAGCGTCGCATTGTGGCAGTAGGTCAGGCGGAATCCGGCCTGGGGTAGCCGATGCCGCAAGGCCCGTAGCACACACGTCTTGCCGACGCCCGGCTCACCGACGAGGAGCACACTGGCACGCTCGAGGAGCGCGGCTTCGAGATCGTCGACGAGCACCTGCTTGGACGTGGGCAACCACAGCTCGGCATCGTCGAGCTCCTTGGAGAAGGGGGCCGTGCGAAGGCCGAAGAAGCCGAGCTCAGAAGATCGCATCGAGGTCCTCCTCCCCATCGGCCTCGTCCGCGCCGGTCGCCAGGGCCGCGTCGCGCGCGCTCTTGACGAGCAGGGCGCCGCCCGGGTCGAAGGCAACAGGCTGCCCCGCGGCCGACGCGCCGCCGCTCGTGGCTCGGCGCGCTGGCCGCTTGACGTGCGCGTTGTGTACCGGGTCGACAGGGCGAAGCGGGATCCGCTGCCCCTCCAGCTCGACGACCGGGGCGAGAGGCTCGTCGAGCAGGCAATAGGCGACCGTCACGACACGGCCGGCGAGGTAGCCGTGATCAAGCTCGAAGAGCTGTCCTCGGAGGGCGACGGTCGTGTCGCGGCGCACGCGCCGACGCTGCCGGAGCGTGAGCGCCTCGCGCAGGCGAGCCTCGGAGAGGGCGTCGATCTCGCGCTGCCCGGGCGCGTACACAAGCCCCGGCGCGCGCCCCATCAGCCCGGCGTGCGGCGACGGGTGGTAGTGGACGTCGAGGAAGGCCTGGATGCGAGAGGAGATGTCCTGCAGCGACGTGACCGAGCCCAGGTGGTCGAGCACGTTCTCTCGAAGCGTCCGCCAGAATCGCTCCATCTTACCACGCGCCTGCGGGTCGTAGGGGCGCGCGTGAAGCAGGGTGATCCCGAGGCGCGAGCAGAAGAGGCGCAAGGCGTCGCCACGGTAGGTTGCACCGTTGTCGAGGTAGAGCGCATCGGGGACTCCGTAGAGCCGGAGGGCACGGACGAGCAGCCGCAGCAGGGTGTCTTCCTTCTCGTCGCTCTCGACCGAGAGGATGACGATGAAGCGCGAGGCATCGTCGAGCAGGGCGTGGATCCGCACCGTGACCCTTCGGCCGTCGAGATGAAGTGTCGGGCCGTGACACACGTCACCATGCCAGAGCGCATCAGGGCGCTCGGCTTGCCACTTGAGCCGAGTCGTCGGCCCTTTCCCGTCGCGCTGCGGGATCTTGTCGAGCCCCTCTTGACGGAAGAGGCGACGCACGGTCGACGCGCTGACCGTGGCGCTCAGGCGTCCGTCTGCGCGGAGCGTGCGCAGGATGAGTGGCACCGAAGCGTCCGGGTGCTCCCGGCGGATGTCGCACAGCAGCCTTCTCAGCACCGGGTCGAGCTCGCGGCCGCGCCCGCGGTCGCGACGGGCGCGAGGGCAGAGCCCTTCGAGCCCGCGCTGGCGGTAGGCATAGAGCCAGCGCTCGAGTGTCGGCACCGCGAAGGTGCGTGTACACGAGCTCCCGGGCGGTCGCACGCGCTCCTTCGAGAGGGCGCGTAGCGCTTCGACGAGGTCGCCATGCTCGAGATCGCGAGCGCAGAGCTGCCCGATCATGCCGTGGCGGAAGATGGCGATCTCCTCCGCGTGGTCTCTGGGTTTGAGGATGTCCACGAGCGGTCCTTTCCACGGGTCCGTCTTCGACGACCCATGTGGACCCAGTGCCTCATTCCTGCACCGCCGTGCCCGATCCTGCGTGGTGGAGTCGCCGGAGCTTGCGTTGGCCTGCGGATGGGCATCACGCTGCGAGCACGGCGCCGCGGAACGCCAGGTGCGGCGCCGGCTCCCGCGTGCTGCCCTGAGGTGACAGCCCCACGAGCTGCATCGCGGTGCGCTCGGCGATCTGCGCGCGGGGGCTTTCCGCGCCATGGCGCCCGAGCCGAGGGAACAGCTGTCCACGGCGGCTGGCCTCGATCCAGCGAGACGGCGCGAGCCACCGCTCGGCCGCTGCGACGCCCAGGGTCGCGCAGGGGCACACCTCGGCGCGGGCGACAGGCGTGCTCACGCCGTCGAGCCCGATGCGAGCAAGCACCCAGCCGATCGCCGCCGCGGAGTAGCGCCGGCGGTGCAGCAACCCGCGAGGCACTACGACCACGATCGCGCCGCAGGCGCTGCAGCGGTAGCGTCGAGCTTGGATCGTGACCTGCTGGGGAGCGCCGCCGGGCTCGAGCGGGCCGCACACCAGCCGCTCGCGCAGGCCGTGGCCGCGCATCACCAGCGGGCCGTTGACGGGGCGGCCGGCCGCGTCGCAGCAGGGGCAGCGCGCGGGCCGCACGAGGTCAACCGTTGGCAGCACCGTCATCCAGCGCTTGATGTCGACGTCGGCTTGAACGATCCTGCATGAGCTCCGCTCCTGCACGGTGCTCGGAGCACGACGAGGGGAAGACGGGTCGCCACAACACGCATCCCCTCGTCGCCTATTTTGTGGCCGGCCTCGCGCCGATGCTCCGCTCCCTCGGCCCCGGCCTTACGTCAGCGAGGGGCTGACGTGTCGCAAAGTGTAGTGGTAATTGGGGTCGTGGAACGGGAATGCAAGGGCGCTCAGCGCGGCGAAGTCGCGCGACTTGACGTTTGTGTGAGATTTTTTGGTTGGTTTTAGGAATGCACAGCGAACGCCGGCCGACGGCGGGGCATCAGCCTCCACCCTGGCTTCCTCTCTCGGGCCCACACCGGCTCGCTGATGGGCGGGCAGCGGCCGATCAGGGGATTCCCATCACGAATAGGGATCGAGATCGGGGCGAACTCCACTTTTGAGAGGGCGCGGTAACACGTAGGCCTCGAAGACCGCGACGTCCAGGTCGTCGTGGATTTGCTTGAGGACTGAGACCAGACCCTGCTGGTGAATTAGCCTCTCCTTGTCGGTGAGCGGTTCGTTCGCTCGCACCTTCTCCAAGGTGGCATACATCCCATTCAAGGTGAGTCCGGGGTGCTCGGCCTGTTGCTTGTTGCGATGCGCGTTGAGTTCGTCGGCAATCGCGCGAACCCGCAGGACCTGGTTTTGGTTCACCTCGGGGAACGGGAACGTGTCAAAACAGCGCGTCTTATTGTATCGAGGTTCATGCCGCACCCCGAGACCACCACCCGCCGTGAGCGCCCACAGGGTGTGCACGCGACTGGAAAGCACACCTAGGTAAAATGAATCAGCTAGACCGATCGCCACGATGGCGTTGTCGGGCAGGACCTCGTGCGACAGGAACACGAAATACCTCCGCCGCGCAGTTTCCGGAGTCGCGATATAGCGATGAAGGCCGCGCAGCGCGGCTCGAAGTTCGGTATTACGCCGCCCAAAAAGCCACCAGTTGGTCCGTCGATAGGGTTCGTTGTTGTGGTCTCGCTCGGGCTTCACTTTCTCGAAGACCCATTGGTAAACCGCGGGAAAATTCTTGCGCACCTCTTCCTCGGTCAGACCATCGAGATCGATCACCATCACCCCACGGGGGATCGACGTGATGTCCTTCCCGTTTCGATATGCACGAATGTGCCTTTCGATTCCTGGCACTGTCCCTAGTCCAAGCGAGCGTGCCTCGTCGGGTGTCACGATGAAGCCATGGCCGTGCAACTTCACACCTGGAGAGCTGAGCGCCTCGTTCGCACGCAATGGCATCGCCTCCGACACGTTGGCTCCGATGCGCAAGTCGGCGTTGATCCTCCCTTGGCGCTCTTCGATTTCGACCACAAGCTCGCCCTTGTCATCCACGTGTTCGCGCGTAACCTTGCCGAGGATGCCGAGGCTTCGTCCCGAGGTTATCGTCGTCATCGCGACGCGGACTTCTGCGCTCTCGCCTGCATTGCCATAGCGGTCGGTGGCCCATGGATGATCGTCGACCGCAAAGGCTAGCGACAGCCCGCCGCCATCGGTGAGATAGGGCCGCGTGACGCGCCGGCTCTGTACCTGAGTAATTGTAGTTGTCGTCACTAGGCCCGCTCGCCGCACCTCGCCCCGCAGCACGAGCTTCGCTGCATGATTCCACCAGTACATCACGAGGTCGCATGCGTCGGGCACATCATGGTGAACACGCCGCAGCGCTTCAACATATCCTTCGCCAAGCGCCTGTCGCATCTTCCAGCCGCCCATAAAAGGCGGATTGCCGACGATGAAGTCGGACTTCGGCCACTCGGACTCCCGCGGGTTCACGTACTGATACACAGGCACGGTCGCCTTCTCATCCGGTACCATCTCCCCCGTGACGGGGTGCTTCTTCATCGTCTCCCCGTCCCACCGCGTCACGGGCTTGCCCTTCGCGTCCCGGACCAGCTCCTCCCGATCCCACGCCAGCACGGCATCCCGGCATTCGATGTTCCGGAAGTCCCGAAGCACCGGCTCCGGTGGGGGCGTCAGCCTCCCGTAGGCGCGGAAATGCCATTGTAGGTAACCAATCCAAAGGACCAGCTCCGCGATCTCCTTCGCCCACGGCTTCACCTCGATCCCGAGGAACTGCCCGGGCGTCACGCGGATCCCCTCGGCGTGCAAGAGCTCCTGCCGCTCGCCGAGGTCGTTGAGCAGGGCAAGAACCTCGCTCTCCAGCCGCTTGAAGAGGTCGAGGGTCACATAAAGGAAGTTCCCCGAGCCGCAGGCCGGATCGAGGACGCGCGTCTCACAAAGCTTCGTGTGATAGGCGCGCACGGCCACGCGGGCGTCCTTTTCCTTGCCGCTCTGATAGAGCTTTCGCGCCGCGGTCTGCACGTTCTCCCATTCCTCACGCAGCGGCTCTTCGATCGTCGGGCGGATCAGCCTCTCGACGTAGGCGCGGGGCGTGTAGTGGGCGCCGAGTTTGTGGCGCTCCTTCGGGTTCAACGCGCGCTCCAGGAGCGTCCCGAAGATGGCCGGATCGACCTGGGACCAGTCGCGCCGCGCAGCATCGAGCAAGAGCGCGAGCGATTCCTTCGAGAGCGGCAAGCCTGTCGGCTGATTGAAGAGCCCGCCGTTAAACCGGAGGAGCTTGCCGAAGTAGGAGAACGAGGTGCCCTCGTTCATCGCGCGCCAGAGCCCTTCGATGGCCGCAGGGAAGGCGCGTGGGCTCGTGATCCAGTGGTGCTCCAGCCCGTCTGTGAAGAGCCGTGACGGCAAGAGCGCCACGTCCTCTGCAAACATCGTGAAGATGCACCGCATGAGGAACTTGGCCACGGCCTCGGGCGGGTTCCCCTCGGCTTCCATCTTTTTCGCGAGCTCCGCGAGCTGCGCGGCGACCTCGCGCGTCACCCGCTCGGCACGTCGGGAAGGATCAAGGGAAAGCGGCTCGGTGAAGACCGCGCGCAGGGTGTCGACGTGCTTCGCGAGGTCGCGCAGATAGATGCGCCGGTTCTGCGCGTTCGGGAACGCAGGCCAGCGCCGCGTGCCGTCGAAGTCGGCGTAGAGCTCGAAGACATAGCCGATGTCGCAGACGATGAGGAACGGAGGCGGCTCGTCGAGCGCACTCGCGTAGCCGAGCGCCTGCCCGCGCGCGTCGACCATCGCGAGGTCCCAGGAATCCGTCCCACGCTGCGTCTTACCGCTCTTCTTCGTCCCGGCCGCGGCCGCCTGCTTCGCTTCGAGCAGGAAGCAGCCATGCTTATAGAGGTCCGCGCGCTTCGTCGTGACCTTGCCGCCCTCCTGCGTCATCGGGATCGGTTTCTCGAAGACGTACCGATCGCGGGCCGGATCGCCCGTGGCCGGCTCGGTGCCGGTTTGCAGCCTCATGGGGCCACCTGACGGCGTTTTTTGCAGGGTCATGGGGCCACCCCAAACGCAGGAGGATGGGGCCACCCGCGCGGGGGCGTGACCCAGTTTTTTGCAGGGTCATGGGGCCGGCTTCCGAGGTTTTTTGCAGCCTCATGGGGCCAGCTCGGGACGCCGCGGTCGGGATCTGAGACGGGCTCCTTCCGACGACGGCGCGGGTCGCCGTCGGAAGGAGGCCGATGCCCTACCGAGAGCTGATCATGGTTGACATCAAGGAAATGCTCCGCCGTCGTGCGGCGGGGCAGAGCGCGCGTCACGTGGCGCGCGAGACAGGGTTCGATCGCAAGACGGTCGGCAGGTACTTCGAGGCCGCTGCGACATTGCCACTGCCGCCCGATCGCGAGCCGACGGACGAGGAGATCCACGCAATCGCCCAGCGCGTGCAGGCGCGCCCGGTGCCCGACGCGAGCGAAGAGTGGAAAGAGATCGGCGCGCATCGCGCACGTATCGAGGCCTGGCTCGCCCAGCCTCGGCCGCTGAAGCTGACGAAGATCCACACGCTGCTCAAGCGCGACCACGGCGTCAGCGCGAGCTACGACACGCTCCGGCGCTTCGTCATGGAGGAGCTCGCGTGGCGCAAGAAGACGCCGACGGTTCGCGTCGCTGACACCGAGCCCGGCGAGGTCGCGCAGATCGACTTCGGCCTGATGGGTAAGCTGTTCGATCCAGCGACGCAGCGGGTTCGAAATCTGTGGGTGCTCGTGGTGACGCTCGCGTACAGCCGCTACCAGTTCGTGTGGCCGTCGTTCGAGCAGACCACGGCGGCGGTGTGCGCGGGGCTGGATGCGGCGTGGAGGTTCTTCGGCGCGATGGCGCGCGTGATCCTCCCGGACAACATGAAGGCCATCGTGCTGCGCGCTGACGAGCTCGCCCCCGTGCTCGTGCCGGCGTTCCTCGACTACGCGCAGACGCGCGGGGTGTTGGTGGATGCCGCGCGAGTCAGGTCGCCCAAAGACAAGGCGCGTGTCGAGAATCAGGTCGCGTACGTGCGCGAGAGCTGGTTCGACGGCGAGTCGTTCACCAGCCTCGACGAGGCGCGCGCGTCCGCTGAGCGATGGTGTCGCCACGTCGCCGGTGCGCGCGTCCACGGCACGACGCGCGAAGTGCCGCGCGAGGTGTTCGAGGCACGCGAGAGGAGCGCCATGAAGCCGGCGCCGACAGCTCCGTTCGACGTACCGCACTGGACTGATGCAAAGGTGCACCCGGACCATCACGTGCAGGTCCTCCGGTCGCTCTACAGCGTGCCAACGCGCTACGTCGGCAGCACGGTGCGCGTTCGCGCCGACAGCGTGTCCGTGAGGATCTACGCCGGCACGCAGCTCGTGAAGGTGCACGCGCGCGTTGCGCCGGGCAAGCGCTCCACCGACCCGAGCGACTACCCCGTGGGCAAGGACATCGCGGCCGAGCGCGATGTGGCTTCGCTCATCGCGAGCGCGAAGAAGTGCGGCGTGCACGTCGGCATCTACGCCGAGCGGCTGCTCGATGTGCCGCTACCGTGGACGCGCATGCGGCTCGTCTATGCGCTGCTGCGGCTGTGCAACAAGTTCGGCAACGGGCGCGTCGAGGCGATCTGCCAGAGCGCGCTCGCGTTCGATGTCGTCGACGTGCAGCGCGTGACGCGCATGCTCGAGACGGCGAAGACGCCCGCGTCACCGCCCACGGATGAGCGCAAGGTCGTTGCGCTCCCCACGCCGCGGTTCGCGCGCAGCACCGAGCACTTCGCGACACGCACGCTGGCGGCTGCCGCGACGAAGGAGGAGGCGTGATGAGCTCGAGCGAAGTCGACCCCGCGCTCGTCACGGCGCTCAAGCGCCTGCGCCTCGGCCGCATCGCAGCGACGTTGCGTGAGCGGCTGCTGCTGGCCGAGAAGCAGTCGATGGGGCACGAGGAGATGTTGCTCATGCTGCTCACCGACGAGATCGCGCGCCGCGAGGCGAGCGCGACGGAGAGCCGCGTACGCGACGCCGGGCTCGATCCCAACATGCGCCTGGAGCTCTGGGACAAGACCGCGAAGGTCAGCTTCGACAAGCGTCTGCTCGGTGGGTTCACGAGCCTGCGCTTCCTCGAAGAGCACAAGCACATCGTCATCCTCGGCTCGGTCGGCGTGGGCAAGACCTTCCTCGCGAACGCGCTCGGACACCTCGCGTGCCAGCACGGCTACAGCGTGCGTTTCCTGCGCGCCGACGCGATGCTGCGCAGGCTGCGCCAGAGCAGGCTCGACAACTCACGCGACGCCGAGATGGTCGCGCTCACGACCGTCGACCTGCTCATCCTCGACGACTTCGCGCTCGAGGCGATGAGCAAGGAAGAGAGCCGCGACGTCTACCAGCTCTTCCTCGAGCGCACGGGTCACGCGTCGATGATCGTCACGAGCAATCGCGACACGGCCGAGTGGCTCGCGATGTTCGACGACGTGCTGCTCGCGCAGAGCGCCGTCGATCGGTTCAAGAACGCGGCGTTCGACTTCATCGTCGAGGGCGAGTCGTACAGGCCACGGCTCAAGCCGAAGCTCGACGAGAGCAACACGGCCGCGCCAGTGCCCGCGCGCAGCAAGCCGCCCACCCATCCACGCAGCAAGCGGCGATGACCGCTGCGGCCCCGGCGAGGACGTCGATCCCGGGGCCGCGCCGCTGACCCCCTCGCTCCACTCGGCGCGCCTCGCCCACCCTCGTCAGCATGGCCGCGAGGGGCGCCGGGGGCGGGGTGGACGTTCCTGCTCCTGAGCGTCGTGACCCCTGCGCCGGACCTACCAGGGGGCCCGGGTGGCCCCATGACCCTGCAAAAAAGAGGGACGTCGCCGGTCGCTTCGCGCCCGGCTCCGGGGACCTCGACACGCTTCGCGGTCTCGGGCATGGTCGAGACCGATCACGTCGTCTCCCCCTGGCCCCATGACCCTGCAAAGGGGTGGCCCCATGACCCTGCGACGTGGCACTCGGGCCGCGGGACGCCCAGCACATCGCAGAGCTCCGCAAGAAAGAGGTCCTTGTTGGCGCGCTCGGAAGCGCCCGAGGCGCTCCACTTCTCGACGAAGGCTGCAACGTCCATGGCGGAGGCGGGAGGGTAGCCCACGAACGCGATCGGCAGGAAGGGCCGATCTCGTCCGGAGACGAGCGAGCCGTTGACCTGCGTGATCTCGTACTGGTACTCGGGGTCGCGGACGCACATCGTTCCCCTTCGGCTCGCGCCGCAGGGAGTGCCGATCCAGCAGGTCGAGCACGCGCAGCAGGCCGACCCGTTCGCGGAACGTCTCGCGGTGGGCTCGGGTCCTGGCGGCCAGGTGCTGGTCGAGCACGGCAGCCCAGAGCGCGGCGCGATCGCACAGCTTCGCGCCGGGGTACGGGTCCAGGATGGGAAGCCGCTGCCCGACCTGCGTCCACCTGGCGGCAGGGGACGCCGAGCTCGCGCTCGAGTGCCCCGCCCGCCCAAGCAACGCGGTCGTGCGTGACAGATGGCCAGCGTGATGGCGTGGAGCGTGTCGTCACGGTCGCGCGCCTGAACGGTCGAGATAAGCGAGCAAGCACGAGCGCTGAACTTGCTCCCAGCGCTTGTGCTCGTCCGCTCGGATCTACCTCCGCGGAAGCCGCACCCGCTCCCGGGCGAGGTCGACCATGGCTGCTGCCCCGCCCCCACGCCGAACGGTAGCGGTAGGCCGAGCAGCCGGCCGATCACCTCGTAAACCACACGAGCTGCCATGTCGTCGCCGACCGCGACGGCGCGGGTGAGCACTTCCGCGAGCGACGTGACCACGGGGCCCGGGGTGGGGGATCAGCGGGCACGAGTTCCGTGAGCCCGGGGCTCGCCGCTTGGGCCCGGCTTGGGTCCATGCGTTCCGCGGGGGTGCGATTCGGGGCCATGCCCCCCTGGAATCTCGGTGAATGCGACGGATCGCGACGGTTCGCCCTCGGGGAATCGTCCCGCCACGATGTCAGCGATCAGTCCATGATGCTGCTGACCATCTCCTCGCTCGCCTTCGCACAGCAGGGCCATGCGTCGCTACGTGGTGTCGTCGGTGGCTGCGCCCCGTCGCTGAGTCGCCGAGGACTCAATCGCGGCGCAGGAGCGCTGGGAGCGCGCAGCGCTAATGTACGCGCAGGCGGGGTCGACCGCGGCATTGCCGCGCATCGTGCGCCATCGTCGTCGCGGGTTGCCGCTCCCTGGGCCCCCTCGCGGAGCGCTCCCGCGAGGGCACGGTATCGCGCAGCGCCGCGACCTCGCCGGGCGCCCGGGAGGAGTCGATGAGGAGAGCAGCAGCACGTACGAGGGGCGGCTGCTCTCCGAGAGTTCGCGGGCGCCGACGAGCTGCAAGGCTCGGGCGGCAACCCCAGCCGCGGTGAGCGAAAAGCTCGCTCTTCGACCCGCCCGTATTCACCCCTCCGGTTTCGGGGGCAGGTAGAGCAGCCGGCCGATCGCCTCGTGAACGATCCGGGCTGCGTCCTCATCTCCGAGCGCGATGGCGCGGGTCAGCGCCTCGGCGAGCGAGGCGACCACGGCCGCCCGAGGCGCTGGGGCGGTCACCGCGAGCTCGCCAGGCCCTAGGCTCGCCGGTTGGACCAAGCCGCTTCGCGGCAGCTCCAGCCACCATGAGACCTTGGGAGCCATGGACCTGGCGGCGGCGCTCGGGCCCCCGAGCGAGCGCGATGCGGACGAGGTGCAGGAGTTCGGCGTGAGGCTCAAGAAGATGCTGCGGGCTCTGCTTCGTTGAGCATTCCGGATACCGAGCCGCGATTTCCTTCCGCGGCTCGGGTCCTTGTCGTCGTTGCAGTTGTCGCGGCAGTGATTGCTGCCGCAGCGCGGCTTTTGCCGGTATTCCCTGCGAAAATAAACGCCCGGCGCAGCGCAGGACTGCCCGCCTGCCGCCTCATTCCCTGCCCACCCTGCCGGTCGCGACGCCCCTGCCCGGGCGCCGCGTTCACCAGGAGGGCAGCGATGGGACAGCTCCGCGATCGAATGGCCGAAGACCTGAAGCTGCGGCGATACAAGCCGTCGACATGCGACAATTACCTCCGCTGCGCACGGGCCTTCGTAGCCTACCACCGCAAGCCGCCGCAGCAGCTGGGTCTCGACGAGGTGCGCGCGTTTTTGCTCTACCTCGCCGAGCAGCGGAAGATCGCGGAGGCGACGCAGCACCAGTACGTGGCGGCGATCAAGTTTCTCTACGCCACCACGCTCGGGCGTCCGGAGGTCGCTGTCGCGATCCCGTGGCCGAAGGTACCCCAGAAGCTGCCGCCGGTCCTCAGCGGCACCGAGGTCGAGGCGCTGCTCAACGCGATCGGCTCGGTCAAGCAGCGCACGATCGTGCTGACGGCGTACGGCGCCGGTCTGCGCATCGATGAGGTCTGCTCGCTGCGGGTCGAGGACATCGACAGCAAGCGCCACCTCATCCACGTCCGCAATGGCAAGCACGGGCGTGATCGGTACGTGATGCTCAGCGCCCCCGTGCTGACCGCGCTGCGCATCTACTGGCGGGCGGAAAGACCCGCTGGACCGGAGCTGTTCCCGGGTCGCCAGCAGGGCTCGGTCATCTCGCACGAGGCGGTGCGCAGCGCGCTGCGCGAGGCGGCGAGGCGCTGCAAGCTGCACAAGCGCGTCACCCCGCACGTGCTGCGGCACAGCTTCGCTACCCACCTGCTCGAGCTCGGCACCGATATCCGCGTCATCCAGGCGCTGCTTGGCCACCGCTCCATCCGCACCACCGTCCGCTACGTCCGCGTCAGCCAGGCTCACATCGGTCGCACCCGCAGCCCGGCCGAAGTGCTCGGCACTCAGGAGGCCAAGAAGAAGCTCGGCTGAGCTCGCGTGCACCCGCATCGCCCGGCGCCGCGGCCCGCGGCCGCGGGTAGGCCTCGGCTCGAGGTCGCGGATATCGTCCGCGCCCACGGCGAGGCCTACCTGCGCGCGCACGCCGTCTCCGCCGCCCAGCGCAAGGTCCTGCGCGACATCGCTGCGTGCAGGACCGCGGTGCTCGGCGGCCATGTCGACGTGTGCACGAGCTGCGGCCACGAGCAGCCCTCGTACAACTCCTGCCGCAACCGCCACTGTCCCAAGTGCCAGAGCCTCAGCCAGGCCCGGTGGATCGCCGAGCGGCAGCAACGCATCCTGCCGACGCATTACTTCCACGTCGTCTTCACGCTCCCGGCCGAGCTGCGCCCGCTGGCGCTCGTCAACCAGCAGACGGTCTTCGATCTGCTCTTCCAGTGCGGCTCGCAGACCCTGCTCGCGCTCGGCCGCGATCCCAAGCGGCTCGGCGCCGACCTCGGTGTCACCGCCGTGCTGCACACCTGGAGCCGCGATCTCAGCTTCCATCCGCACCTGCACTGCATCGTCACCGGCGGCGGGCTTTCGCTCGACGGCTCGCGCTGGATCGAGGGGCGGCGCGGCTACCTCTTCCCTGTGCAGGTCCTCGGCAAGCTCTTCCGCGGCAAGTTGCTCGCCGCGCTTCGGCAGGCCTATGACCAAGGAGAGCTCGACCTGACCGGCGGGGCCGCCGCGCTGGCCAACCCCGCGGCCTTCGCTGCGCTGCTCGACGCGCTCTACCGCAAGCCCTGGGTGGTCTACGCCAAGCCGCCCTTTGCTGGGCCCGAGCAGGTCTTTGCCTACCTCGGTCGCTATACCCACCGTGTCGGGCTGTCCAATCACCGACTGCGGTCGATGGATGAGCGCGGCGTGTGCTTCCGGACCCGCGGAGACAAGACCGTGACGCTCTCCGCCGAGGAGTTTCTGCGTCGCTTCCTGCTGCACGTGCTGCCTCATCGCTTCGTGAAGATCCGACACTTCGGCTTGATGGCAGCGTGTCACGCCACCACCACGCTCGAGGTGGCACGCACGACGATCCTGGCGGCGCGAGACGCAGCGCAGCGCGCTGTCGGGGGAGAGGAGCGCCGGGAAGGCAGCTCTCACGAGCACGAGCCCTCTCCGCGCCACGTCGTCAAGGTCGACTGGTGCACGCTGCTCGCCGCGCTCACGGGGATCGACCTGTCCCTCTGTCCTCGCTGCGGTCAGGCTGCGATGGCTCGCCGTCCGCTGCCGTCGTGCGTCGTCGCCTCTTCCGCTGCTCCTCCGGACACGTCATGAGCATCGATGGCCTGGGCAGGAGCAACGACACCACCTCCGTTGCGCGGCGGTCAGGCATCGATCCGCCTTCTGCGCCGTCCATGGCGGCGGCGTGCGTGCTCCTGGGCCTCCGTCGGCGCCGCGCTCTGCCTCGGCACGTCTGCGCCCGACGTCGTGGCAGCGGGATGCCCCCCGCGTGCGAGCCCCGCCGAGCCCGCCCTCTGCTGCCTTCTCGGGCAGGATCCCCATAGGCCTCGCGACCGCTCCGCCCGGCCGCGAACCGGCCCGGTCCAACCCGACGTTTGCGGGACTGCGCCGGGACCTCGCCGCCGCCGCTGCTCAGGCGCAGTCCCGCAAACGCCTATTCGTTGGGCCCGGCTTGGGTCCATGCCTTCCAAGGGGGCGCGATCCGTCGCCACGCCCGCCCGAAATCCAGGCAAACGCGCCCGATCGCACCGGTTCGCCACCGCAAATTCGTCCTTGGGCAACGGGTCGCCTTCAGAAGCTTCAGCATCCACCACGGTGGGGCCGGCAGCGTCGTCCCTGGCCAGCGCCTGAGGCGGCGGCGAGTCGATGGTAAGGGCGAAGCGCCGCCCATCGCAGGTGACAGAACCTTCTTTTCTGCGATCAGGCAGGCCTTCCACGCCTGAAACGCCCGCGATTTCCGCGACGTAGCACCGGGCGGAAGGCGTCCTACCGTAGGGCTATATGCTGCTGAGCGTCAGCTGGGCGGCGGTTCGACGCGAGCGGCGAGGGAGGCCGCCGTCACTCCCAGCCGGACACGCCGTTCGTGTCGCGCAGGATGGCGTGGACGGCGTGCACCTGACCGCCGGACATCTTGATCATATGCATGTCCAGGTGCCCGTCCGTCATGAAGTCGAACATGGTGAGACCGATGGCGATGCCGCGCACCTCGTCGGCCAGGATGACGCGCGGGATGAAGGTGCCGCCAGACCCAGGAGCGCCGTTACTGCAGGTTGCTCCGGTGCGGCAAGAGAAGTTGCCGCCCCCGTTCTCCAGGCGCCTGCAGGCGTCCGTCACGTTGCAGACGCCGGAGGGGAACGCGCGGAAGTACTTGTCGATCCAGCTCGTCAGCTCTTCCCGCGTGGCCCGCTCGGCCGCCGGGACCTCGTCGTGCCAGCCGATGTCGTCCGCGATGGCGATGATCGCAGCGGGATCCGAGTCGACCGCGAACGACGCCGTGTAGTCGCCCGGGCGGACGACGATCGTCTCGATCTCCGTCATCTCCGAGCCCTCCACCTTGATGCGGAGAGCGACGGGAAGGTCCCTCCCGCCTTCCGGGATCACCGCCTGAGCGGCGGCGCTGCACGCCTCGGTATCCAGGGCACGCTGCGAGTGCTTCACCGCGCCAGCGTTCTTCCAGAAGTCCGTCGTGCCGATGTCGGCCTGCACGGCGTTCTCGGTGAACTTCACGCCTTCTGCCAGGGGTAGGCTGGAAGGATCCCCGGCGGCGAGGGCGGCGAAGTAGTCGTCCAGGAGGCCATCCAGGAGCTCGCGCGTGCAGGCGCCCCCCGGAGCGCCGCCCGTTCCCGTCGCGCCGCCGGTGCCCGCTCCCGGTCCACCGCCGCTGGAGGTGCCGCCGGTCGGCCCCGCCCCGCCGGTCGACGCCGCGCCGCCGCCGCCGCCGCCGCCGCCGCCCGAGGAGGCGCTGCCGGTCGCTTGCGATGAGCCGCCGGTGCCTCCCGCGGGGCTCTGGCCGCCCGAGCCCACGGCGCTGCCCGAGGCGCCACCACCTCCGGTGCCGCCCGTGGCGTCACCGTCCTGGCCAGGGCCGCAAGCGCTCAGCGTCACGGCCAGGGCGACCCCGAGAGAGCGGAACGAGTCACGATTCATGTGCTACCTCCGCGCTGGATCAAAGCTCGCCGGCGAGCGTCGGCGGTGTCCAGTCGATGTGGTCCATGTGGTTGGGCCGGTTGGGCAGGTCCGTGGCGAAGTTGCCCGTCTCCGCGGCGTCGTTGCCCTTCAGGAACTTGTCGATCATCGCGTTGAGGGACGCAGTGTACTGCGAGCGCCAGCTGCAGTGGGCCCCACCTGCGCCCGTGTAGGCCATGTGGTCTCCGACGCCGAGCGCCTCGAAGATCATCTTGCCGACGTTGGCGGTGACCCACGCCGAGTTCCTATCGAGCCCGTTGTACATGGTGCTCGGGTTGTCCACGATGTAGAGGCCGCGTGGCGCGATGAGGCCCATCATCTCGTGCATGTCGACGGGCAGCTTGTTCGTGTTGTCGGCCCCGGCGTTGTTGCCCGTGGTGAACTGACCGAGCGCGGTCTCCGAGAGCCAGCGGACGTAGCTGATGCCATGATAGGGCCATTCGGCGCCGCTGTAGCTGTCGAGCACCTCGACGAGGCGCAGGCCGACCGTGCCCCCGAGACCCGACTCCACCGGGATGGTCAAGGCGATGCGGTTGTCGAGCGCGCCGGCGACGAAGGCGCCCTTGCCCCAGCGAGAGCAGCCCGTCACACCCACCCGGCGCGGATCGATGACGCCGGGGTTCTGCTCCAGGACGTCGAGGACGCGGCTGATCTGCCAGGCCTGTGCCGTGAGGTACCCCGCGGGATGGTTCGAGCCGTACACGCTGTAGAACGGCCCGTTCTTCCCGCCGCTGCCGCCCGTCGACTCGACCGCGGTGAAGGTGATCGTCGCGACGCCTCGCGGGACTGGCATGCCGCTCAGGCCGCCGTAGCCGATGATGGCCGGCGCGGGCGCCGTCGCCCCGTTCATGTTCACGGTGAGGTTGAACGAGGCGCTGCCGCCGCCATCGTTGACCTCGACCGTGATCCTGCTCTCGCTCACGGTACCGGACACGGCTCCCTCGGCCGGGACGGGCTTGTCGCCGTAGATGAACTCGTAGGCTTGCTGGAGGATCTCTTCGCGCCGGCAGGCCCACTGGCTCCTGTCGGAGATGCGGGTGCCGTCCATCTTCTTGAAGGGGTCCGGCAGCTTCGCGTTCGCCGTGAGCGAACCGACGCTCGGCATCGGTCCGACGGAGCACCCGGCTCCAGGATTCTCCACCTCGCCCCACTCGGCGCTCGCGGCGTTGCCGCCGCCGCCGCCGCTGCCGTCGGCACCACCGGTTCCCGTCGCGCCGCCCGTTCCGACCGGGCCCCCACCACCGGTGCTGCCGACGCTCGTCGCCAGGTCGCCGCCCGTCCCGGTCGGGGTACCGCCCGAAGAGGACGCTCCACCAGTGCCCGTCGGCGCCCCTCCGGTGCCGCTGCCGGTGCCGCTGCCGCTGCCGTCGACCCCCGTGCTGACTGCAGAGCTTCCTCCTCCGCCTGAACCGCTGGAATCCGATCCATCTCCGGTGCCGCAGGCGGCGAGCGCGACAGGCAGCGCTGCGAACAAGGCCAGAGAGATCGTGGGACGTGCAGTGCGTAGACGCATGTTGAGCGCTCCTCGTGAGGGGGTCGTGTAGCAGGATCCCGCCGGAGTCGGGCGATGGGGTGGCGGCCGGGGGCCCGACCCGCGCGTGCTGCCGAGGTTATTCTCCACTTTGCCGGTCGTCTTCAAGTCAATTCTGTTCCAGTTCGTGGCGTCTGCGCGCACCGCTCAGGTGGACTGTTGTCGGTACTTGCGGATTCTCTACTCGCCAGGGGCCAGGAGCAGGCCGAAGCCGATTCCCTATCTGATCCTCGACGGTACGACGAAAGAAGCCCTTCCACGCATCGAGGGGGCCGCCTTACACTCCAGGGTCTGCGGGGCGACTCACGCGTCAAAAATTGCACCCACGCCGAAAGCATTGTGTTTCTCCGCGCCACCAGCGCCGAACGTCGGACAGCGACCCCTTGAATGCCCGCGCGCCGGCGCCTTGATCACGAGCCCATCAGAAATCCGACGACCGCGGGGCTGCTCGGGCAGGACCGGGCCGGCCTCTTCACCAGGACATCGGCGACCCCCCGCCCGGCGAGGGGGTGGTCGCCGAGATCCTCGTCGATCAGCGGCTCCGCTGGCTGGAGGAAGGCTCGTGGGAATGGCGCTTCCCCTCGTCGCGGCGTACATCCCTCGAGGGCGCGGTCGCCGAGGCGACGTGCAGGGCTCTTCACTCCAGCACGAGGCTCACGCTCTTCGTGCCCTCGTATCCGTCGCCGCGCACGGTCACCGTGAGCTCCAGCTTCTGACCTTCGAGGGTCTCGCGGTCCCATGCGAAGGGGTGGTAGAACGCGCCGTCCGAGACCAGGAAAGAACCGGCCTTGACGAACTGGGCGTTGAACTGCGCCGAGGTGAGCCCGCTTGGATCGTCGGCGAGCGGGCCCTCGAACCGGTTCGCGAGGCGCACCACATGGCATGTCTCCTCCGCGTCGCCGGGCAGAGCCTCCACCTGGACCCAGGGCGTGATCATCATCGAGCCCTGGTTGCCGAGGATCAGCTGCACGCCGGCGCCATCGGCGTAGGGCACAAACGTCCCGGACGACGCGTCGCCGATGTCGACGGCGCGGGTCTCGGTGAAGTCCTCGCCGAACAGCGTGGGACACCCGCTGGCTTCCGCGGGGATCGACGGCTCGCTGCCGACAGGGCCACAGCCGAGGAGGGACGCGAGGA
Organism: Sorangium sp. So ce1335; assembly: GCF_051521615.1. Taxonomy (NCBI): domain Bacteria; kingdom Pseudomonadati; phylum Myxococcota; order Polyangiales; family Polyangiaceae; genus Sorangium; species Sorangium sp. So ce1335. The sequence goes on along the minus strand of NZ_CP150363.1, from coordinate 11,977,602 downwards.
AAGAGGAGGCGGGCAGTACCAGGCAGGGTCGCATCGCGCGCGCTGAGCTCCGAAGAAAGCCGGGACGAGCCGGACAGGAGAGACGCCGCCTCGCGGACGCGCGAGGGCCAGGCGGTGCTGTAGCACGCCGGGTCCCGAGCAACCTCGGCGATCAACGCCCGTCGCCGAGGCAGCGAGCAAGGCGTGTTTGCCGGCGCGCGGCGCCGGCGCTCCGAGCAGCCGTCGTGCAGCGTCGCTCGCCGCCTCGGCGGCGGGCCTGACAGGGCAGCACGGGCGAAGGCGGGGGCCGGCCGCGACCCGATGGCACGCCGCACCGACGGCTGCGGCGAGTGGCACGCGCGCTGCTATGGGCTCGCTTCGATGCTGAACTCATCACGGCGAAACGCCGGCGGCCCCGCGGATGCTCTGACGTTGGTGTCACGGTCGCAGCGACCTGCGCCGTCGCGATTCGCGGTCCTCCGCCACCCCCTCTTCCTTGGCGCCCTGGCGCTCCTGGTGGTCAACGACCACCTCCTCAAAGGCGCCGGGCTCTTGCCGGGCGCGCTCACGGGCAAGCTCAGCGACCTCGCCGGCCTCGTCGTCGCCCCCGTCCTCGCAGCGGCGCTCGTGGACGCGCGCACGTCGCGCGGGCGAGCGCTGGCGTTCGCGGCGGTCGTCGCGCCGTTCGCGGCCATCAAGCTCTCGGCCGCCGCCGCGCAGCTCCTCGTGGGGCTCGTGGGCCTCGCGGGGATCACGTGGCACATCTGGCAAGATCCGACGGACCTTGCCGCGCTCGTGGTCCTCGTTCCGGCGTGGCGCCTCTCGGCGCGCGCTGCTTCCGGCCGGGAGATATCGGCCCGGACCGCCGGGGAAGGCTCGCGCGCAGCCTGGGTGCTCGAGCGCGCGGCCCTGGCGGCGTCCGCCGTCGCCTGCATCGCGACCGGCACCCCACGACCCAACGGCTATCTCACGGACGCCTATCTCGTCAACGTCACGCCCGGGATCGTGGACGTCCGCGTGCGCTGGGTGGACGCGTCGCTCGACTGCTCTGCCGTCACCTCCGGCGATCCGACACGCATGTTCGGGCCGGGCGCGTTCAACCTCGGGATCACGTACCGGCTGGACCCGCAGGACACGCTCCCGCTCAACGGGGACGTGGCCCGCCGCGCCGCAGGCGACTTCGATGGGACGGTGCCGGCCTCGGAAGAGGCTTGCGATGTGGTGCTGCTCGAGACGGATGGAATGCGGCCTGTGATGGTGTGGTGGTCCAACCTGCAAAACGTCGAGATCCCGCGAAACGTGAGCGACAACCGCGATTTCTGGGACGACACGGACGCGGTGGCGGGGCGCGTCGCGCTGGAGCCGGACACCGTCGTGACGCCCGGACAGGTGAAGAAGGGCGCGCTGCTGACGAACGTCGCGCCCTCGGCGTGCGCCAGCGTGCCGCAATCGTCCTTCCAGTGGGCCGCCCCCTGGACGAACCTGGTCGGCAAGATCATGGCCATCGATGCGTTGTCGGACGGCTGCATCGAATTGACCATGGGCTCTCCGAGGATCGACGGCGGCGGTGGCTCGGGCAGCGCGGGCGGCATGGGCACGGGCGGCGCGGGTGCTGGTGAAGCCGGCGGCGGTGGCGCTGCCGGCGACATGGGCGCAGGCGGCATGGACGCTGGCGGCGCGGGTGCTGGCGGAGCCGACGTCGGTGGCGCTGCCGGCGGCGCCGGCGGCGAGGGTGCGATGGGCACCGGCGGCGAGGGCGGCGGCGAGCCGGATCCGAGCTTCCCCTCTCAGACGCACTATCTCTGCATTCCGATCGAAGACTTCCCGTTCTCGGCGGGCGAGAAGGTGCGATGGCTCGCGACGAACGACAGCCTCGGCGACCACCTCGAGGTCTCGGCCATCGACTCGGAGAAGCGGCTCGATGTCTATCGCAACCTCTCCGAGCTCCAGCTCGTCGGCCTCACGGCCTCGATCGAGCCGACCGAGTGCGAGGGCGACCGGCTGGGCTGCGGCGCCTACGTCACCGACGCGGCGGTCGCGGTGTACCACGGCGGCGCCAGGACCCTGCTGAGCCCTGGAGACGCCCTCGAAGGGCCGGATTTCCGCGTCCGGGTGGGCCGCGCCGAGCGCGTGCTCGCCGGACGTGACGAGTGCGACGCTGGCTACCAGACGCCCAACACGTCCGCGGATCTGTTGATTGCTTACGAATGAGGAGAAGCCACATGGTGTCGAAGATGAAGCTTGTCTCACTCGGTCTCTGCGCCGCCGCCGTCGGCTGCTCCGACCACAGCAGCGTCGGCGCGGGCGGCGAAGTCCCCACAGGCTCGGTCAACGTGGCCCAGGGCGGGGCGCAGGACATCTCCCAGTTCCGCGCGCTGGTGAAGGCGGGGAAGGTGCCCACGCTCGACACGCTGGATCCGGTCGGCTTCTTCGCCGAGCACGCGTTCGACCTGCCCGACGCCGACTGCGGCAAGGACGTCTGCGTTCACCCGTTCCTCGCGGTGGCGCCGCGCTTCAACGGGGGCAACTGGACGATGGCCTTCGTCGCGATGAACACCGCGGTCGACCCTTCGAAGCTGGAGAGGCCGCCGGTTCACCTGGCGATCGCCGTCGAGAGCAGCAGCTTCGCCGCCATCGACGAGGACGCGCTGGACCTGGGAATGATGAAGCTGCTCGCCCGCCTCCGCCCCGAGGACCGCGTCAGCGTCATCCGCTATGGCGAGAGGGCCGAGCGCCGCGTCTTCCTCGCAGAGCCGGAGTCGGCGGAGCTCACGAGCCTCATCGTCGACGAGCGGCTCGGCGAGGGCGACGGCGAGCTCGTCGGCCTCTACGAGGGGATCGCCGCCGCCGAGAAGGCGTTCGAGGAGGGCGACGCGGCGGGCTTCGAGGGCGCGCACCGCGTGCTCCTGCTCACGAGCGGGCACGCGACCAGCGGTATCACGGACCCCGACCACATCCTGGGCCTTGGCGAGGCGCTGGTGGAGGACGGCACGGCGTTCGGCGTGATCGGCGTGGGCGAGCGCTTTCATGTGAAGATCCCGTCGGCGCTGGGCTCGATGGGCGCGGGCACGTACGCCTACGCGCTGAGCGCGGGCGACCTCGGCGATCTGCTCTCCGAGGAGGCGAAGACCACGCTCTTCCCGCTGGCAACGGGGTTCAGCCTGGAGGTGACCCCGTCCGCGGGCTACACGGTGGGGCGCATCTACGGGACGAAGCGGGCGACCGCCGACGCCACGGGGGCGAGCCTGGAGATGCCGGCGCTGTTCATCGGCCAGCGCGACGGCGCGACCGACGTGGGCGGCAGCCGCCGCGGCGGCGGTGGTGGTCTGTTCGTGGAGCTCCTCGCCGACCCGTCCCTCGGCGACGACATCGGGCCGGGCCAGGCAGCCTTCCAGGTGACGGCGGACTGGACCTCGGCGAAGGACGGAGCCGCGGAGAAGGTCGACACCACGCTGCTCAACGCGCTGCCCCCCGGGCAGAACCCCGACTCGATGTGGTGGAACATCTCCGACGGCGGCTCGGGCAAGCCGTACATGATGCTGAACATGTACCTGGCGCTGCGCGGCGCGCTCGATTTCTACCAGGCGGGCGACTGCCAGCGCTCGCTCGGGGTCATCGAGATGATGAAGCCGTCGGTCGGGGCGTGGCTCGGGGAGTACTCGGACACGGACATCCAGGACGACAACAACCTGATGTTGATGTTGCGACAGAACATCGAGAATGCCTGTCGTGAATCGCTGTCGTCCACGGAGCCCGTGCCCCCCGGCGACTTCGATGGCGGCTGCGGTTGGTTGTGACCTCCACCGTCCCTCCCTGAACGTCGCTCGGCGGCGGCGCCTCCCCCGCGCGCGGCCGCCGGTCCTTGTCATGAACCGCGGGCGCCGAAGGCGAACGAGGCGGGGCGGACCGAGAGCGTCGCTACCGATGGCGGGGCGGCGGCGCAGCGGAGGCGATCGTGAACGTCGCGTCGCGGGCGATGTACGGCACGTACCTGAAGTCTCGAATCGAAGTCACCCGTCCGTCCGCCACCGATAGCTCGATGAAATAACCCGGCCGCTCGTCGCCCGCGCCCCTAAATACGGCGAGCACCTCGCGCCCCTCGAGCCAGGCCGGGACCATGTGCCAGTCGTGTTTGCTCGCGTAGTTCGTCACGTAGCCGCCCACGGCGCGCCGCCCCGCGCGCCGGGATCGCGAGACCAGATCGAGCCGCACGTCCTCCGCGAGCATCGCGCGCACGCCGTCCCAATCGCGCGCGTTGAACAGGGTCGCATAACGCGCGATGTCAGGTGACACGTCGCGGGGCGCCGCCTCGGACGCGGGGACGTCGTCTTCCCTCTCCTTCCGGAGCTGCGCGCGCCCGCGGTGCAGCGCGGCCTTGACGGCGGGGACGCTCATCTCGAGGAGCTCGGCGATCTCGTCGAGCGCGTGCCCGAGCACGTCCTTCAGGATCACGCAGCTCCGTTGCATGGGGGCCAGCGCGACGAACCGCGACAGGGCGGCGCGGACCGCCTCCTCCTGCGCGAGGGTGTCCTCGGCATCGAGCCCTCCCGCCGTCGCCGTGTCCAGCACGACCTCCAGCGGCCGCCCCATCCGCCGGTCGTACCGGCGAAGGTGATCGATCGCGCGCCGATGGGCGATGCCGAACAGCCACGGCCGGAGCGGCGGCAGGGAGTCGAGCTCCGACAGCGCGTAATACGCGCGGGCGAGCGTCTCCTGCACGATGTCCTCGCCGTCGGCCACCGAGCCGGTCATGCGCGCGCAATAGCGGTGCAGGTCCGGCCGCACGTCCGCGACGAGCGCCAGGAACCGCTCGCGCCCTTGATGCAGCTCCGAGACGAGGGGGTCGCGCTCCGCCATGGTCCTCAGCCGTCGAGCGGTTGAATGCCGGTGTCGCCCTTGAGGCTGAACGCGTTCCCCGCTTCGTACCTCGGATCCGTGAGGATCGTGACCACGTGCTCCCCGAGCTGCCGCGGGGGCATCGGCGCCCCGAACCCCGCGAGGAACTCGTCCGGGGTGATCCCCTTTCGCGCGGCGTACGCCCGCGACCCCGCGCCCCCGACGCCGGTGCCGCCGATCATCTGTCGCGGGACGATCGCCTGAAACCGGATCCCGAGCTTCGCCTCCTCCGAGACGCCGTTCGCGTACCTGGCCATGATCCAGAGCATACGCTTTGCCCCGGCGTAGCCGCCCGAAAGGGGGGACCCGGCCACGGCGGCGCCGCTCGAGCCGATCAGCACGCGGCTGCCGGCGACCAGCGGCAGGCGGATGGCCTCCTGGATCCAGTGGAGCCCTGCCTTGACGTCCGTCTCCCAGGGCGCCGAGAACGCCTCCCAGGTCTGCTCGTGGAGCGGCGCCATCACCGGCACCGCGCCGGCGTTGAGCACGACGACCGCGGGGCGAACCTCGCGCAGCAGGCGCGCCGCGAGCGCGCGGTCCGTCGCGTCCCCGGCGATCGTGCGGACCCCGAGCCGCTGCGCGACCGCGTCGAGGTGCCCCTTGTCGCGCGCGACGACGGTGACCTCCGCCCCCTGGGCGACGAGCGCTTCGACGATGCCGAGGCCGAGGCCGCGGCTTCCACCCGTGACGAGGACACGCTGACCGTGAAGGGATTGCATGGGTCGACTTGCTCCTTGGAAGGGATGAGGGCGAGGCCGCCGATCGGCCTGCCACCCCCATGACGATCGAGCCCCTCGAAAGGATGCGGGGTCGTGGGTGCACGCCCGGGCCGCGGAGGTACGACAGCGCAAGGCCGGCGCGGTCGCCCCGAGGGCCTGGTGCCGGCGCGGCGCTACCGCGGCGCCCTGGCCTGTGCCGCCCCCCGGCCCGGCAGGGTCAGGGCGCAGCCGATCGCCAGCAGCAGCGCCGCGCAGAAGACCGCGACGGCCGTCGTGTGCTCGCGCAGGACGGCCTCGCGGTCGCGCGTCTCTGTGAGGACGAGGCCGAGCACGGTCAGGCCGCCGACGCCGCCGACGTAGCGCATCGTCGAGGTGAGGCCCGCGGCCATCGCGCTCCTGTCGCGCGGGACGTCGCTGATGGCGGCGGCCTGGGAAGGCGCTGACGTGAGCCCGAGGCCCGCGCCGAGCATGAGCAGCGCCGGGATCGCGTCGGTGATGGCGACGAGCGGCCGCGCCGCGAGCAGGACCATGCCGGCGAGGGCGAGCGAGCAGCCGACGAGGGCGACCGCGCGCGCGCCGAAGCGCTCGGAGGCGCGGCCGGCGAGCGGCGAGGCGACGACCATCATCGCCATCATCGCCACGAGCGTGTTGCCGACGTCGCGCGGGCCCACGTCGGACAGCCGCGCCGCCACCTGCGGCAGCTCGAACAGGACCGAGTACATGGCGAAGTTCTGGAGGGCGATGATCAGGCTGCCGCCCATGAAGACGCGCCGCCGGAACAGCGAGAGGTCGATCACGGGGTCGGCCGCGCGCCGCTCCCAGAGCACGAACGGCACGAGGGTGAGCGCGCCGACGGCGGCCGCCCAGCGGAGGTGGGCGTTCTCCAGGCCGAGCACGAGGCCCATGAGCGAGGCGCCGAGCAGCGCCGATCCCAGGAAGTCGAAGCGCCCCGGCGGCGCGGCGGGCCCCGCGGCGGACGCCGGCGCGGCGGGCCCCGCGGCGGACGCCGGCGCGGTGGGCACCCCGGCCGCAGCGGGCGCCGCAGGCGGCGCGTCCGCGAGGGCCGCGGGCGCGGCGGGCGGCGCCGTTCGCGCGAGCGCGGCCGACACGAGCAGGACCGGGACGTTCGCGAGGAAGATCGACGTCCAGCCGAAGTGCCCGACGAGCAGCGCGCCGACCTTCGGGCCCATGCCCGCCGCGATGCCCATCAGCGCCCCGAACGCGCCGAACGCGCGGCCGCGCACCTCGGGCGGCAGCTCCGTGCGGAGCATGGCCGTCGCGCTCGGGGCGAGGATCGCGGCGCCCGCGGCCATCACGACGCGCGACGCCGTGAGCACCGGGAGCACCGGCCACACGTACGCGAGCGCGGCGCCGAGCGCGAAGACGAGCTGCCCCAGCGCGAGCGCGCGCCGGTGGCCGAGCCGGTCGCCGAGCTTCCCCCCGGGGCTCTGCAGGACGATGTTCGTGAGCAGGTAGCTCGTCACGAGCCCCTGGCGGAGCTCGCCCGAGCCCTCGTGGAGGTCGCGCGCCATCTCGGGCAGCGCCACGGCCACCATCGTGGAGTTGAGCGGCGCGAGCGCCGTGGACAGGGCGATGGCGGCGAGCAGCCGCACCGGCACGCGGGGTGAGGCCTCAGCCACGCGTGATCGCCCGCCGCTGGAGCAGGTACAGCCGGTCGCCCGCGAACGCCCACTCGATGTCCTGCGTGCCGCCGAACGCCGCCTCGCACGCCGCGGCCAGCGCCTCCAGCGCGGCGAGCCGGGCGTCGTCGAGGCACAGCGCCGCGGCCCGCTCCGGCTCGACCTCGACCTCCCGCGTGCCGCCCTCGTCGGCCCACAGGATGGCGATGTCCTTGTCGCCCGGCCGCCGATCGAGGACGCGCCCGCCGCGCGCCATGCGGTAGCTGTCCGGGGTCACGAGGCCCGCGACGACCGCCTCGCCGAGGCCCCACGTCGCCTCGACGACGCGCTCGTCGGCGCCCGTGGTCGGGTCGCGCGTGAAGAGCACCCCGGCGCAGTCGGCCTCGACGAGCCGCTGCACGACGATGCCCATGCGCGGCTCCGGCGGGAGCCCGAGCCGCCGCCGGTAGGCCAGCGCGGCCTCGGTGCGCGCCGAGCGGTGTACCCGGTGGACGGCTTCGACCAGGCCCTCGCGGCCCCGCACGTTGAGCTCCGTCGCGTGCTGGCCCGCGAAGCTCGCCGACGCGCCGTCCTCGCCGATGCCGGACGACCGCACGGCCACGGGCCCGCCGAGCGCGCGGAACGCCTCGACGAGCCGGTCCACGGCCTCGCCCTCGCCGCCGACGACGCGCTCGACGAACCCCGCCGACAGCGCCCAGGCCGGCGGCACCGGCAGGCCGCTCCGGTGCGCGCGGCCGAGCTGCGCCGCCTTGCCCCCGAAATCCCCCTCCCCCAGCGCCTCGTGCAGCGCCGCGATCACAGCGCCGCCTCCTGCGCGCGGCGCTCGGGCGCGGGCGCCAGGATCGTCACCTCGCCGGCCGCCCCGTCGACGCGCACGCGCGCCCCGTCCGGGATCGTCACCGTCGCCTCCCGCGTGCCGACGATGCCGGGGATGCCGTACTCGCGCGCGACGATCGCCGCGTGGCAGAGCTGGCCGCCGCGGTCGGTCACGATCGCGCCGAGCAGCGGGAGCACGACGTTGAACGACGCCGACGTCGCGCGCGTCACGAGCACGTCGCCCTGCTGGATGCGCCCGAAGTCGTCCGGGCCGGTCACGACGCGCGCCGTGCCCTCGTAGACGCCCTCGTTGATGGACAGGCCGCGGACGGTCGTCTCCGTGTTCCGGGCCTCGGACTCCGCGAACATGGCCCGCATGAGCGCGTCGACGGCCAGCGACGCGCGGCGCGCGGGGGCCGGGAAGACGTCGGACGGCGGCGGCGGGCCCGGGGGCATGTTGAGCCACGGGGGGGCGTCGGCGAGGGTCGCCGTCGCGCGCCAGCGCGCGCGCCCGGCGATCTCCGCGGCGGACGGCTCGCGCCTGTCGCGCAGCAGGCCGATCATCTCCTCGAGCGTGAGGTCGGCGGCGTGCTCGGGGTCGTCGACCTTGCCGGCGGCGGCGAGGCGGCGCCCCGCCTCGAGGACGGCCCGGCGCGCGAGCCCGGTGCCCCAGCTGTCCGAGTAGAGCGCGCGCTCGTCGCGGAGCCGGCTCATGTGGCGCGCCTCGCGGAGCAGCCCGTCGAACTCCGCGCGGTGGGCCGCGGGCACGCGCTCGCGCAGCGCCCTCTCCTTGGCGTCGCGCGCGGCGAGCGCCCGGTCCCCGCGATCGCCCTCGACGGCCGCCCGGATCGCCCCGACGAGCGTGTCCGGCAGCTCGCCGCCGGTCTTGTCGGCCACGTCGTAGCCCACCGTGCGGAAGCGCACGAGGTGCAGGTACGCGCGCGTCGCCGGGCCGACGTCGCCCTCCAGCGCCGCGAGCGCGTCGAGCGTCGCCTGCGGATCGCCCCGCCGGGCGAGCGCCTCGCGGCCCGCCGCGCTCTCGCGCAGGGCCCTGGCGAGGACCTGGAGCTCCTCGGTCGCGACGCCCTTCGCGAGCGGCGTGGTCCCCTGGAGCAGCGCGAGCGCCTCGCCGGGGCCCGCGCCGGTCCACGCGCCGACGTGCGCGAGGTAGTCGCCGATCGGGAGGACGGCGGCGAAGTTGTAGCGGTGGTGCAGGGCGACCATGTCCTCCATGTGCGCCTCGGCGCGCCGCAGGTGCGCGATCAGCGCGTCCGTGTCGAGCGGGGCGGGGTCGATCGCCTGGACGGCGAGGTTCTTCTCGGTGGCGCGCGGCCGGTCGACGCGATCCCACCGGTCGAGGTCCTCGCGCCAGAGCTTCCCCTCGAACACGCGGCGGGTCTGCCGGATGCGCGCGCGCAGCCGCGGGTGCAGGCGCAGGAGGAGCCACAGCGCGAGCTTCGGCGGCGGCCCGCTCGCCCCTTCCGGCGCGCCGTGGACGACGAGCTGCGAGTACATGAAGCCGTTCACGACGGCGGGCTTCATGTGGCTCACGAGGAGCCCGAAGCGGTCGGAGCCCTCGGCGAAGCCCCTGGGCATCCCGCGCGTGAACGGCCCGGCGGCGAACCGGGTGATGGGCCGCATGAAGTGCGCCCGCTCGACCTCCCAGGGGCCCGGGCCGGGGGCCTCGAATCTGACGCCGTTCAAGCTCGGATCTCTCTTCATGGCTGGACCACCTCGACAGGCGCCGCGCCCGCGCGATCCGCCGTCTCGTCCCGGGGACGACGGCGACATCGCGGTGACATTGCGGTCACGACATCGTGTCGCCACCGAGGTTAGGGGGCGCGATCCGGCGGGTCCAGCCTCCGCCACGATCGCCGCGGGGCCGGTCATCGACGGATCGGTGCGTGGGCGCGTGTGCGAGAGGTGGGAGGGGCGCGAGGGTCGCTCAGGCCGGCCCGAGCTCGCGGAACAGGGCGCTCACCGCGTCGCTCGATCCCTCGAGCATGTCTCGGACGAGCTCCGCGGGCGTCTTCGTGCTGTCCGCGCGGCGGCGGCAATACGCTTCCGTGGGGACCAGGCGCAGCGACGCGGAAATGCGCGCGCGGACGTCCCAGAGCCGCTCGGCCGGCGTGGCGGGGGGCGCGGGCTCGTCGCGCAGCGGCGGCGCGTCCTCGAGCGCCGCGAGCACGTCGCGCGCCGCCCGGAGCTCGGTCGTCGCGATCTCGTCGACGAGGCGCGCCGCGGGCGGCGGCGCCGCGCCCCTGGCGAGCCTGTCGCGCAGCGCCGCGGCCTCGCGCGCGTAGAGGTCGAGCAGGAGGTGGACCTCCGAGCCCGCGGGCGGCGGCGACGGGTCGAGCGCCGCGAGCAGGCCGTCCAGCCAGGCGCAGAACTTCCTCCCCGCGGCGCCGAGCTCCCCCTCGTGGCGGCGCAGCGCGTGCGCGAGGAAATGGGCGCGATCGAACGAGCGACGCGCCTGGAGCGCCGGGTCGAGGTCGCCGAGCGGCCCGAACTCCGCCTCGAGCGCCGGGGCGCGCCGCTCCACCGCGCGGAAGAAGAGCGCGAGCGCGACGTAGACGTGCAGGACCGTGAGCATGCGGTTCACCGTCCAGTCGCGGAGCCCGCTCGGGTCGCGCCGGTGCCACGGCGGGCTCACGACAGGGGATCCGTCGATCCGGTACCCCTTGCGCAGAAGCGAGTGGGTCAGCTCGAGATCGATGAACTTGAGGTGCATCGACTCGTGCAGGAGGTGCTCGGCCGCGGACCACGGCGTCTTCAGCGTGACCGGCCCGAGGACGATGGTCCCGAAGAGGCCCGCGACGGTCGCCGACCGGAAGCCGCGCGCCTGCGCGGGCGCATGGCCGTCGGGCCCGGCGACGACGACGAGCTGGGTGTGCGCGAGCGCGCTCCGGGCGAGCTCCGGGAGGAGGGCGTCGAGGAGACGGGCGCCCTGCGCCAGCGTGTCCCGCTCGTGCGCGTCCGGCGCTGCGGGGCGCAGCCAGGGGAGCCTCTGCCGGAAGAGCGCCGCGAACCGCCGGGAGAAGGGCCGATCGTCGTCGCCGCCGCACCAGACGAAGCCGTGGTGGGGCGCCTCTCCGAGGCGGACAGCGCGCGCGGAGCCGGCGGCGAGCGGCGCGTCCCGGCGCGCGTCGGCGTCGTGGGCGGCGGCGTGGGCGGCGGCCTCCCGCAGGACCTGCTCCATCTCCTCGGGCCGCGGGTGGCTGACGCGCAGCCGGTGATGGCCGAGCGCGTCGTGGATCGCGGCGCGCACCACGGGATCGCCGAGGACGCGGCGGCGGCGGCGCGCCGCGCCGGCGCCCCGGAGCGCGGCGAGCAGCGCGCGGCTCGGCGGGACGTGCCCTTCGAGCATCTCGAGCCGGCGCTCTTCATGACGCCACGTGCACGCATGGATGTGGTCGCAGTCGCCGAACGGCCGGCTGTTCGCCAGCGCGTCCTCGACGGCCTTCAACACCTGCGGTTCGTCCGATTGCATTGCCAGAGCTCCGTGAAGGTGCGTTCGACGGCGGGACGGAGCGCCGGTGCCGCCCGCGGCCTTGGCGGGCTCCGGCGGCACCGGCGCGCTCATTTCCATCGCCTCGCCCGGCAGGCTCAGAAATCGTAGATCTCCCAGTAGTGCGGACAGGAGGCGCCGTCCGGGGTCAGGGCGACGCAGCGGGCGACCGCATCGAGGTCGTCCGTGTCGAGCTCCAGCTCCGTGACGTCCGCCTCCACGAGGGTCTGATCCATTCCGATGGTCTTCGTGCTCATGATCGATCGATACCTTTCTGCAGCGGCGCTCCGCGCTGGCGCTGTCCCCTCAAGCGCGTCGTGTGCCAACCCCCGCGCCGCGCGTGCGCTGCGCTCCTCGGGCGCTGAGCTCGGGCGCCGGTCGGAGCGCGCCGCGCGTGCGCCGCGCTCCTCGTGTGCCGGACTGGCGCGTGGCGCGCGGGTGCTGCGCTGCTCGTGTGCTGGGCGGTGCGCCGGGACGGACTCCTCGCATCCGCTGCTCACGGCTCTCGCGCTCGTCTCTGACGCTCGCGGGCGCGAGCGCGAATTGTCTTGTATAACGACACAGGATCCGTTATAACGGACGCCATGTTTCCTTCCCTCGTTGCCACGCGGCCCGTCGGTTCTCACCCGGGGGTCCGAGGCGCGTGCCGTCGAACGAGCGCTCGCTGTTCTTGCTGTAGGTAGCCGCATGCGCCGCGGCGCGCGCTGCGGCGAGGAGAACAACGAGGCAGCGTGGTGCGTCGAAGGCGACGCGCCACGCCGCCATTCGTCGTGACGGCCGAGCCACGCGGCTCATCACCGTCAGAGTCCGCCCTTCTCGTGGCGCGCCCGGCTGACCTTTTGCCAGCGCGCCTGACCGAGGTGTCCTTTCAGGGGCATGGCGGGTACTCGCTTCCGACGACGTTCGACTCCGGCCTGCGGCGCCTCCAGCACCCCGAGGAGACAGGACAGGTATGAAGCGGTTCTTCGAACGTCATCGATGGATTGGCTCGGCGCTCGCGGGCGGGCCCTGGTTGCTCGCCACGCTGCTCGGCCCGATCGCCTGCGGGAGCGACGACGACCCGGGCAGCGCCGGTCAGGCCGCCAGCTCGAGCAGCGGATCGGGCGGTTCCACGAGCAGCACCGGCAGCGCCACGGGCGGCTCCGGCGGAGGCGAGGCTGGCGCGGCAGGCGAGGGCGCCGGCGGTGCAGGGGGATCGGGCGGTGCTGGCGGCGGGGCCGGCGGCGCCGGTGGTGCCGGCGGCGCCGGTGGTGCCGGCGGCGCTGGCGGGGCCGGCGGCGCTGGCGGCGCTGGCGGGGCCGGCGGCGCTGGCGGGGCCGGGGGCGCTGGCGGGGCCGGCGGCGCTGGCGGGGCCGGCGGCGCTGGCGGGGCCGGCGGCGCTGGTGGTGCCGGCGGCGCAGGGGGATCGGACGGCACCGGTGGTCCTGGTGGCGCCGGCGGCGCCGGTGGTCCTGGTGGCGCCGGTGGCGCCGGTGGCGCCGGCGCGGACGCCGAGCTGCCCAACATCGTCACGATCGTGGCCGACGATCTCGGCTTCTCGGACCTCGGCGCGTTCGGCGGCGAGATCAGCACCCCGAACCTCGATACCCTCGCAGCCGAGGGCCGCATCCTCACCGGGCACCGCTCCGGATCGCTGTGCGCGCCGACCCGCGCGATGCTCGTGTCCGGCACCGACAGCCACGCCGTCGGACTGGGCCGCATGGGCGGCGGCAATGGACCGCAAGCAGGGCAGCCCGGCTACGAGGGCTACCTGACCGACAACGCGCTCTCCGTCGCAGAGCTCCTGAAGGACGCCGGTTACCACACGTACATCGCCGGCAAGTGGCACCTCGGCGACGCGGAGGATCAGAGCCCGCCGGCGCGCGGCTTCGAGAGATCGTACGTCCTGCTCGGCGGCGTGGCGACGTTCTTCAACGAGTACGCCGACCCGCCCACGACCGCGCAGACGCAGCTCTATCGCGAGGACGGCGTGTACACGCAGCCGCCGCGCGGCTTCTACGCGACCGAGCTCTATACGGACAAGCTCATCCAGTACATCGAGAGCAACCGCGCCGACGGCAAGCCGTTCTTCGCGTTCGCGACGTACACGACGCCGCATTGGCCGCTCCAGGCTCCGCCCGAGTACATCGACAGGTACCGCGGCCGCTACGACGCGGGCCACGACGTCATCCGCGAGCAGCGCCTCGCGCGGCTGAAGAGCCGCGGCATCATCCCCGAGTCGTTCACGCCGAACCCCCGCTTGCCGAGCGACGGCAGCAACCCGAAGACCTGGGAGCAGCTGACGCCGGAGGAGAGGATCTACGAAGCGCGGCGCATGGAGATCTACGCCGCCATGGTCGAGAACCTCGACGCCAACATCGGCAGGTTGATCCAGTATCTCAAGCGCGTCGGCGAGTACGACAACACCTTCATCTTCTTCCAGTCCGACAACGGCGCGGAAGGTGGCAATCGCGAGACCTTCGCCGCGAACGACCCGAGCCGCTCCGGGCCTGTCGTGAACACGCTCGAGAACCTGGGGAGGCCGGGCTCGTACATCGGCGTCGGCCCCCGCTGGGCCGAGGTGAGCGCCACGCCGTTCCGGCTGTGGAAGAGCTACACGACCGAAGGCGGCGTCGCCGTTCCGGCCATCGTGCGGCTGCCGGGGCAGCACCATGCGAAGCCGCAGTTCGACGGGACCACGCATGTCGTCGATCTCCTGCCGACCGTGCTCGAGCTGGCCGGTGTGCCCGATCCGGGGAGGACCTACAAGGGCAGGGACGTCGAGCCCATCAGCGGGCACTCGATATTGCCGGTGCTCGAGGATCGGGAGACCCGCGTGCGCGCGCCCGGTGAGGCGTTGATCTGGGAGCACGGCAACCACCGCTACGTGATCCGCGACAACTGGAAGCTGCTGTGGCTCAGCGCGCCCTATGGCCCGACGCCGCGCGCCTGGGCGCTGTACGATCTGGCCACCGACCGCGGCGAGATCAACGACGTGTCCGCGGCTCATCCGGACGTGGTGGCCGAGCTCGCCGCCGCGTGGGCGCACTACGCAACCGACCGCCGCGTCATCCTCACCGAGTGATCGCACACGGCGCCGCACGCGAGGCCCGGGCGTCTCTGCACGACCCGGGCCTCGCGGCGGTGCTCGCCTCCGCTCCGCCCATGCCCGATCCCCGACTCGCTCGCTGGTGGCCCATCGCCGTCCTGACCCTCTCGCTCGCCGGGCTCGTTGTCTGGCGCGCGCCCACGGGCGCATCCTCCCTCGCGCCAGCCGGCGCCTCCACGGCGAGCGCGTCGGAGGCGAGCCCCGGGGCGGCGCACGGCGACGCCGCGACGGCCTCGTCGGCTGCCGCTGCGCCGGGACGCCCGGCGGAGCGCACGCCAGGGCGCGCAGCGGCCGATTTTGTCGGCAGCGACCGCTGCGCGCCGTGCCACGCCGAGGAGCACGCCGCGTGGCAGGGCTCGCAGCACGCGCGGGCCATGCAGCACGCGAGCGCCGCCACCGTGCTCGGCGATTTCGAGGGGGCGCGCCTGCGCTACGCCGGGCAGGTCCACCGGTTCGATCGCCAGGACGGCAAATACTGGGTCACCACGGACGGCCCCGATGGCCGGCTGCACCGCTACGAGGTGCTGTACACCTTCGGCGTCGAGCCGCTCCAGCAGTACCTCGTGGCCGGCCCGGGCGGGCGCCTGCAGGCGCTGCCGTTTGCGTGGGACGCGCGCCCGAAGGCGCGCGGTGGGCAGCGCTGGTACCACCTGCACGAGCGCGACAGCGTGCGCGCCGGCGACGTGCTGCACTGGACCTCTGCCAGCCAGAACTGGAACCACATGTGCGCCGAGTGCCACTCGACGCACGTCACGAAGGGCTACGACGCGGCCGCGGACCGCTTCACCACCACCTGGTCCGAGATCAGCGTCGGGTGCGAGGGCTGCCACGGCGGCGGCGCGCGCCACCTCGACTGGACCCGGGTGCGAACGCCGGACCCCTCGAAGGGCCTCGACGTGCGCTTCGACGAGCGCAAGAACGCCACGTGGACACGGCTGCCCAGCGGCACCGCGCGGCGTGACAAGGGCCCCTCGAGCGGCGCCGAGAGCGCCGCGTGCGCGCTCTGCCACAGCCGCCGCGAGACCCTCTCGCAGCCGCTCCGGCACGGCGCCCCGCTGCTCGACAGCGTCGCGCTCGAGCTGCTGACCGAACCCTTCTACGCGCCCGACGGCGTGATGAGCGACGAAGTCTTCACCTACGGCTCGTTCCAGCAGAGCAAGATGGCGCACGCCGGCGTGACGTGCAGCGACTGCCACGATCCGCACTCCGGCCGTCTGCGCGCCGAGGGCAACGGCGTGTGCGCGTCCTGCCACGAACCGGCGCGCTTCGATGTCCCCGCGCATCACCACCACGCCGCGAGCGCCGCCGCCTCGCCCGCCGCGAACGCCGCCGCCGCGCCCGCCGCCTCGCCCAACGCGAACGCCGCCGCCTCGCCCGGCACGCCCGCCGCTCCGCGCTGCGCCGACTGCCACATGCCGGCGCGCACGTACATGGGCGTCGACGTCCGTCACGATCACGGCTTCCGCGTACCTCGGCCGGATCTCTCGGTCCGCCTCGGGATCCCGAACACGTGCACCGACTGCCACGCGCAAAAGCCCGCGCGCTGGGCCGCCGACGCCGTGCAGGCCTGGCTCGGCCGCCCCGCGCGGAGCTACCAGACGTACACCGAGGTCTTCGCTCGCGCGCGCACCGCGCCCGGCGACCCCGCCGTCGCCGCCGAGCTCCAGCGGCTCGCGGCCGACAGCGCCATCCCGGCCATCGCGCGCGCCACCGCGCTCGCCTCGCTGCGCGCCGCCCCGACGGCCGCGTCGCTCGCCGTCCTCCGCTCCGCGCTCGCCGATCCCGATCCGCTGCTGCGGCGCGCTGCGCTCGGCGCGCTGGAGGGCCACGACCCTCGCCGCACCGCGGCCGTCGCCGCGCCGCTCCTCGCCGATCCCGTGCGCGGTGTGCGCGTCGAGGCCGCGCGCGTCGTCGCGGGCATCGACCTCGGCGCCTTGCCCGCGCGCGCAGCGCAGGATCTGGACCTGGCGTTGCGCGAGTACATCGCCACGCAGACCCTCCACGCCGATCGCGCCGAGGCCCGGAACAACCTGGGCATCGTCTTCACCCGCACCGGCAAACCGCGCGACGCCGAGCAGGCCTACCTCGCCGCGCTTCGCATCGAGCCCGCCTACGTCCCCACCTACGTGAACCTCGCCGACCTCTACCGCGAGCTCGATCGCGACGCGGACGGCGTCGCGCTGCTCCAGCGCGGCATCACCCGCGTTCCCGAGCAAGCCGAGCTGCTCCACGCGCTGGGCCTCGCCCTGGTCCGGCAAGGCCACAAGGACGAGGCGCTCGGGCCGCTGAAGCGCGCCGCCGAGCTCGCGCCCGAGCAGGCTCGCTTCCAGGCCGTCTACAAGGCCGCGCTGACCGCCTTGCGGCCATCCACCCCGGCGGCTCACGCCGGGCCTCCTCTCGGGCGGCCGTGAGCTCTCGGCCGCTCGCCTGCACCGCGCGCGGCCACCGCCGCAACGCCCGCGGGCAGAGGCGCATAGCCCTCGTCCCGGAGATCCGAGACCGGAGCAAGCGCCGCCGCCGTGAAGACGCGTGACAGGACATGGCACGATGGCCGTGCCGCTCACACCCCCGCCGCCCTCGGGGCGTGAAGCGTGCGATCTCGACATGTCGTGATCGTGGCCGAGCCGACCATTCCCGTATCGATGCCGGTCGTCACTGCATCTCTCATCACGGATTCTGCCCTTGACAGGTCCGTCATCGATGAGCTGTCATCACCCATCGATCGATGGGGGCGAGTCACAGCACACGCAGCCTGCGCTGTAGGGAGATTGGGCTGCGCGTGGGACTCGCAGCCATGATCTCCGCTTCATGCTCGTCGGCGGCGCCCGACGGCCCCGAGGACGCGGTCGTCATCGGGGCTCTCCTCCCCTTCTCGGGTAGCGAGTCGGCCATCGGCCGCAACCTCGAGCAAGCCATGTTGCTGGCAGCCGAGGATCTGAACGCAGCGGGCGGGGTCGACGGGAGGCCGTTCGACATCCTGAGCCGGGACAGCCACTCGAGCGCGGAGCGCGGGCTCGCTGGGCTGATCGAGCTGCTCTATACGGCCCGGGTCGCCTACCTGGTCGGACCCGAGGAGAACGATCTCGCCCGCGAGATCGCGCGGGACGTGAAGGAGCTCGACGTATTCCACATGTTGCCGGGATATGCCGCTCCCACCGTCGCGCGGAGCGAGGCGAGGGGGGGCTGGATGCGGCTCGCCCCCTCGCCGTTCGAGGTCGGCTGCGCGCTGGCGCACATCGCCGCTCGCGAGCGCATCGACAGCGTGAACAGCCTCGCCGCGCGGGACGACTACAACGCCAGCGTCAGCAACGAGCTCGCGACCCACTTCGCGGCGCTCGGGGGCAGGATCCTCCCCTCGGTCATGTTCACGCCGGGCCAGCAGACCTACACGGCCAAGATCGACGATGCCTTCGAGGCGGGCGCCGGCCGCACGCTCCTGGCCGCCTACCCCGCCGCCGGCTCGACCATCGTGACCGAATGGACCGTCTCCGGGCGCCCGGGCACCTGGCTCCTCGGGCCGGCGCTGCGCACCGAGGTGCTCCTCGCCAACATCCCCACAGGCACCCTCGACGGATACGTCGGCGTCTCGCCCTCGCTCAGCCTGCCGAGCGAGTGCCCTGCCATGACCGAATCCGGAGAGGCGGGCGGCTGCACGGCCGGAAACGGCGCTGCCTTCATCGATCGCTTCTCCCGCCGCTGGGGCGGCGAGGCGCCGCTCCCCGCGGCGCACTTCTACTACGACGGCGTCGTCCTCATCGCGATGGGCCTCGTGTACGCTCAGGCCACGACCGGGGAGATCCCGTCGTCCGGGCGCGCGCTGCTGAGCGTCCTTCGCGACCTCAACAGCCCCGACCGCGAGGCGACCTCGTGGCGGGACCTGAAAACGATGATGAGCAGGCTCCGCGAGGGGATCCCTCTCCGGTACGTCGGGGCGGCCGCCGAGTACGAGTTCGATGAGTACGGGGCGAGCAAGCATCAACTCATGCAGGCGTGGACGATCGACGGTGACGCCTTCGTCGATCTCGCCCCCGTACCCGTCGCGTGCAAGGCGTCCAGGTGATCTCGCTGCGAGCTCGGTTCTGATTCGATGGCTCCGCGCGCGAAGACGCAGCGCGGACGAGGAGGGGAATCATGAAGAGGATGAGACGATGCTGGGTGGCGGCCTTGGGGCTCACGCTGATGACGGCGGCATGCGGGACGAGCGACGACCCGACGGAGGGTGAGGACGCCACGCCTATCAAGCGAGCGCCGGCTCCAGTGAGCGAGTTCACCCCGATGGAGCTCGAGGCGACGGTCGATCACCTCGTCGCCGAGATCAACGAGGGCTCTATCGAGCCGATGCCGATGGCGATCCTGCTGAAGACCCTTTACAGGTTCTTTGCGCCGATCGCCACGGGGGCCAACCGCGCCATGGGTGAGCTCGGCGTCACGGGGAACGTGGTCGGGCCGCTCGAGCAGGCGGACGATCAGCAGAGGAAGATGGAGCTCCAGAACCAGCAGATCGAGCAAACGGTGGCGGAGGGCGCCGAGGGGATCGGCATCTCGCCGTTCGGCGACGCCAACGTGGCCGCCATCGACGAGGCCGTCGCGAAGGGGGTCCACGTGGTGACGATCGACACCGACCTCGCGACGTCGAAGCGCTCGATCTACGTCGGGACCATCAACACGTCGGCCGGAGAGACGGCAGGAAAGACCACGCTCGCGATGCTGCCCCCGGGGCCGGGCACGGTGGTGATCCACGGCAGCCTCGACCCGACGTGGATCGACGGAAAGGCCAGAACGGAGGCGGCCCAGCGCGTGCTCGAGGACGCCGGTTACACGACCCTGGTGAGCCCAGTCATCTGGGGAAACGACGGCGAGGCCGATGACGTCGCATCGATGGCAGACAAGATCGCGACCGCGGACCCGCCCGTCGTGGGGTTGCTCGGGCTGTTCGCCGCCGCGTACCGGTGCGCGATGGCCGCGGAGGCCGCGGACAGGACGGATCTCCCCGTCGTCGCCTTCGATTTCGATCCGAAGACCGTCGACTACATGCGCCAGGGGCGCGTGAAGGCCACCCACGTCCAGCGGCAGTACTACGAGGGTTACCTCGTGCCCTACATCCTCTATGGCATCAAGACCATCGGCCTCGACGCGACCAGGAAGATCCTCGCCCCGCAGATGGTCGACGAGCACCGGTTCAACCTCGGCCTCGACGTCGTCCCGGGGGACAAGGCCGACGACTACATCGACTTCCTCGACTCGATCGGCGCGAATCAGTAGCGGTGGCGCGGCTCGTCGAGGAGCCCGCGCGGCGAGCGCGGGCTCTGGGCGAAGCAGCGCCCCGCGGCCACGGCGCGTCGCGCGCAGCACGCGCCGCACGCGACGCGCGCGCCGGGGGCGGCCATCGCAGGGGCGTGCCCGGCGACAGGCGCGGGGCGGGCGCCCCCGGCGCGCCGCCCCGCCGGCGGGGCGGGCTCAGACGGCCGGCGGCTCGGTCTGGCGCTGCCACGCGCGGTGCATGGCGATCGCCTTGATGAACGCCGGGGCCGCCGCGGCCACCTCGTCGTCCGGCAGGACGAGGAGGCCCGGGTCGTCGCCCCCGCCGGCCGCGGCGGCCGCGGCGGCCGTCACGCCCGCGGCCACCGCGAGCGAGGCGGCCGACGCCGGCACGAGCAGGGGCTTGCAGTGGCGGTACTGGAGCTGGACGAACTCGACCGCGAGCCCGTCGCGCGCCAGCGCCGCCGCGCCGGCGCCGGGCGGCAGCACCGCCGCGTCGAACAGGACGCTCGGGGCGGCCTCGACCGTCACCTCGACCGGCAGCTCGTCGCCCTCGGCGGTGCGCACGACGCCGAGGCGCTGGCCGACGTAGCGGGGCACCGCGCCCGCCAGCAGCAGCGCGTCGTAGAGGGCGCTCGCCCCCGCGCCGGCCACCCCGTCGGCGACGAGGATCGCGACGCGGCGGCCGAGGATGCGGCCGTCGCCGGGCCGGGCGAGCAGCGACAGGGCCGGGGACACGGCGACCTCGGGGGCCTTGACGGGCGGCACCACCATCGAGAGCGGCTCGGGGAGCGGCGTGCCGAGGTCGGCCGCGACGCGCGCGGCGAGCCCCTCGTCGACGTTCCGCAGCATCGCGACCATGCGCTCGCGGATGGCCTGCGTCTGCACGCGCGTCAGCTCGAAGCGGAAGGCGCGCGCGATGTGCTCGCGCTCGATGGGCGTCTGGCTCGCCCAGAAGAGGCGCGCCTGCGTGTAGTGGTCGGCGAACTTCTCGGGCTTCGCGCGCAGCTTCGTCGGCTCGGTCGAGGCCTGCTGCGCCAGGAGCCGCTCGGCGACCGAGGCGAAGCCGCGCGCGCCGGCCTGGAAGGGGCAGCCGCCGGCGAGCGAGTTGGGCTCGTAGTTCACCCGGCCGCGGTTGATCGTCTGGCGGTGGAACCCGTCGCGCTGGTTGTTGTGCACCTGGACGACCGGCGCGTTGATCGGGATCTCGTGGAAGTTCGGCCCGCCGAGGCGCAAGAGCTGCGTGTCGAGGTAAGAGAAGTTGCGCCCCTGCAGCAGCGGGTCGTTCGTGAAGTCGATGCCGGGGACGATATGCTGCGTGCAGAACGCGACCTGCTCGGTCTCGGCGAAGAAGTTGTCGGGGTTGCGGTTCAGGACGAGCCGGCCGACGGTGCGCAGGGGCGCGAGCTCCTCCGGCACGATCTTCGTCGCGTCGAGGACATCGAAGCTCCACGCCTCGGCCTCGGCCTCGGTGAACGTCTGGATCTGCAACAGGTACTCGGGGAACGCGCCGCCCTCGATGGCCTCCCAGAGGTCGCGGCGGTGGAAGTCGGGGTCGGCGCCCGCGATCTTCACCGCCTCGTCCCAGTCGAGCGAGTGCGTGCCGAGCACGGGCGTCCAGTGGAACTTCACGAGCGTCGCCTCGCCGGCCGAGTTGACGAGCCGGAAGGTGTGCACGCCGAAGCCCTGCATCGTGCGGTAGCTGCGGGGGATCGCCCTGTCGCTCATCTGCCACATGACCATGTGAATCGACTCGGGCATGAGCGAGATGAAGTCCCAGAAGGTGTCGTGCGCGCTCGAGGCCTGCGGCATCTGGTGGTGCGGCTCGGGCTTCACGGCGTGAACGACGTCGGGGAACTTCATCGGATCCTGGATGAAGAAGACAGGAATGTTGTTGCCGACGAGGTCCCAGTTGCCCTCGTCGGTGTAGAACTTCACGGCGAAGCCGCGGACGTCGCGCACCGTGTCGGCGCTGCCGCGCTCGCCGGCGACGGTCGAGAAGCGCACGAACACCGGCGTCCGCTTGCCGACCTTCGCGAAGGGCGCGGCCTTGGTGAGCGAGGTGATGTCCTCGGTGCACTCGAAGTAGCCGTGCGCGCCCGAGCCGCGCGCGTGCACGACGCGCTCGGGGATGCGCTCGTGGTCGAAGTGCGTGATCTTCTCGCGAAGGATGAAGTCCTCGAGCAGCGTCGGGCCGCGCAGCCCCGCGCGCAGCGAGTTCTGGTTGTCGCCGACGGGCACGCCCTGGTTCGTCGTCAGCGCCCGGCCGAGCGAGTCAGCCCGGTGCTTTTGCAGCGGCCCCTGATTCAGGTTCTCGCCCGGAGCCGCCTTGTCGCCGTTCTTCTCGGACTCGTTGCTCTCCGTGATCGTGCTCGCGGTTGCGTCCAGGTTCTCTGGCTTCGCTGTGGCACCTTGCGGCGGCTGTGGCACTTTGCCGCGCAGCGCGTACTCGGCGGGTTTGTTCACGTTCTCGGGGATGGCGGCGACGAGCGCCTCGGTGGCGTCGAACTTCGCGTCGAGGCGGTCGGCGGCCGCGAGGTTGCGCACCCCGGCGTCGTCGCTGCTCGTCCCGCTGCCGAGCGCGGTCGCCGCGCGCTCGATGAGGCTGCGCTTCGGCCGCGCGGCCCGCGGCTTCGCCGACGGGCCGCCCATCGATTGCTTCGCGCTGCCCGCGCCCTTTTCGTTCGGCGCCGGGTCCTTGGACGATGACTTCGCGGGGTCTTTGCGATCGGTCATGAGATGGCCTCCGGGGGAGAGCCGGGCCATTCAGCAAGGAGCGCACCAACACCAGAGATTCAGGCAGCTCCCCGGGGACGTGCGCGCGTCCGGACACCCTGTCACGGCGCCTCGGTCGGCCCGCCGCGGCCGCGCATGCCGCCGGCCGCGGCGACGGCCGGGCGGACGCCTCGCGTGACGAGCAGGGCGGACAGTCGAACGACATGGCCGCTCATCGCGGCTGACCCGCTGCGCGGCAGCTGCCCGAGACACGGGATGTCAGCGCGGCCCTGCGTACCGGGCCGCGTACGCCTCGCATGCCCGCTCCCACGCGAGCCGCACGGTCGGCTCCTCGGCCATTCGCTCCTGCCAGTGCGCGTCCAGATTCGCCCGTTGCTCGGGGGTGATCCCATGACGGCGGAGGATCTCGCTCCCCTGCTCCGGGAACCAGCGGAGCTCCACGCAGAGCTGGGCATACCGCTCGAGCGAAAGCGACGGCGTGCCGCTCCCGAGCGCGGCTTTCGCTGCGAGCGGAGCGAATGGCAACGCCGGTCCAGACGGGCCGGAGGACCCGAGCTCCGTCTCATGGAGGCTCTGGAAATGCCTCATGCCCTTCGGGATCACGAGGCCGGACGGGACCTCCGGGGCCGGGGCCGCGCCCGCCGCAGGCTCGCGCGCGAACGGCAGGGGCGTCCCGCCGGGCTCGCCGCGCAGCGGTGCGGTCATCCCGAGCGGCTTCTCAACCGGCTCCGCGCGCGGCCCCTGCGTCGCCTCCGCGTGCTGCTTCGCGCTCTCGAACGCCACCTCCGGCGGCACAGACGGCGCCGACTCGAACGGCAACGCCGGGCCCGACGGCCCGGGGGGCCCGAGCTCCGTCTCGCGGACGCTCTGGAAATGCCTCATGCCCTTCGGGATCACGAAGCCGGACGGGACCTCCGGGGCCGGGGCCGCGCCCGCCGCGGGCTCGCGCGCGGGGGCCGCGCCCGCCACGGGCTCGCGCGCGAACGGCAGGGGCGTCCCGCCGGGCTCGCCGCGCAGCGGCGCCGTGGTCTCGAGCGGCTTCGCCACTGGCTCCGCGCGCGGTCCCTGCGTCGCCTCCGCATGCCGCTTCGCGCTCTCGAACGTCACCTCCGGCGTCACCGACGGCGCCGACTCGAACGGCAATGCCGGCCCCGACGGCCCGGGAGACCCGAGCTCCGTCTCGCGGACGCTCTGGAAATGCCTCATGCCGTCCGGAATCTCGAACATCTCGAGCGCCGCGGGCGCCGTAGACGCCGCAGGGGCCATCGCGGCGCGCGGCGCCAGCGGAGGCGCCGGCCCGTCCAGCGTTCCCGCCGGCGGTGCATCGCTGTCCGGCGTGGGCAGGGGCGTCCAGAGCGAGGGGCGGGGCGCCGGGCTGTCCCCCCTCCCGCTCGCCGGCCTGCCGGACGGTCGCGCCTCGGCGGGCGGCACCATGCCGGGATCCACCGCGATCTCCGGACAGGAGCCCAGCGGCTCTCTTGCGATGACGAGCGCCTGCTCCCGCAATCCGGCGTCCGAGGCGATGCGCTCCGCCCAGCGGATCTGCAAGCGCGCGATGTCGCTGAAGCGCACGCCGCGCGCGTCGAGGAAGGCGAGGTGGTCGTCGGAGGACGACCAGGCGCGCAGGAAACCCAGCCAGGCCCGGAGATCCTCGTCGATGGGCCGGATTCGCCGGGAGAATCGAGCGCGCGCTTCGGAGAGCAACGCGTCGTACCGGCCGAGGAGAGCCTGATCCCCTGCGGCGCTCTCCGCCAGCCGTGCGGCCCACGCAGGCTCCGCATCGCTCCAGGACGCCGGGGGGACGCGCTCGCGGAGGAGCGCTGCGTCCAGCGAAGACCCCTCCGAGAGGGCCGCGTGCACCGCGGCGTAGCGCGCCAGGCTCACCCCCCCTTGAACCTCTCCGTCTCCAGCCCTCTCGTCGACAAGCATCGTCGTCCTGCCCTCGCGTCACCCGCCGTCGAGGTCCACCCTGAGCTCGCGTAGCACCTCGATGCCGCGGCCGATCGGGAACGCATGCCGGCCCGCGATCTCGAACCGACGCTCGGCCGGCTCGAGGACGAGCGTGTCGATCTCCGGGCGGACACTCACCTTGCGCCCGCTATCAAAGCGAGCATGGATGACGACCGGGAGCGCGGGCAGCTCGAAGCGGAAGAGCCCATCGGGCGACATCCCGAGCACCGCGACCGGATCCGAGGCCCGCAGCGGCTCGTCCAGGATCAGCGCCGGGTGCGCGACATTGTGGTGCCTCACGTCGAAATCCGGCGGCATGAGCGGCATTCGCTCTGCCTTCCAGCGCTCATCGAAGGTGCCCGCGCGCTCGCGCCTCGGCGACCAGTGGGCGGCAATCGGCCCGTATCCGGCGGGCGCCCGGCGATCGGGCGGCCCGTCGACGGGGTAAGCCGGATGCTCAATCTGCGGCGCGAGTCGATCGACGAGATCGTGAGGGTGGTGCGCGACGCCCGTGCCGCTCGGGTTCCGCGGGTCGATGAGCTTCAGGTCGTCGGTCCTCCCGCCATAGGCCCTCTCGTAGACGAGCGGAGCGCGCTCGAACGGCGCCGCCGGACCGATCGCGACCTGACCGAGCCACGCATAGTAGAACCGCGGGCCGTGGACGCGCAGCGGCGCCGAGGTCCCGCGGACCTTGATCGCCACGTCCATCGCCACGACGGGCCGAGGGGAGATCGCCTCGCCCACGGCCACGACATCGGCTCCATGCTTGCGCGGGCACAGGTCCGACGCATACCGGAGGCTGCTCCACGGATCCCCCTCGTCGCGCGGGACATCGCTCATCCGGACAGGCCGTGGCTCCACCGGCACAACCCTGCGGCGCTCCACCCCGAACGTGCCCTTGACGATCACGGCGACCACGGGCCGCCCGGAGGCCTCGACCAGCGGACACGCGACGACCGCAAACGGTGTCGCGTTGGCCACGGCCCCGCTGGCTGCCGCCGCCGTGATGGCGGCCGCATCAACTCCCATGTCGCCCAGCCTGGGCCGAGCTCGCGCCGAGATCCTGCGCAAAACGACGAAAACGTGCGTTCGCGCCACGCCAGGAACCGTGCGGCGAGCCATACGAGCCGACACAAGGAGACACAGGGCAAAGAGCTGTTGCCTGCACGATGAGCATCATGGTACCAGGCATGGCTTATGTCCCGCAACTGCCGAGAGTAGGAACATGTTCGAGATCGAGCTCGAGATCGCGAACAAGGTCGTTGAGTCGTGCCATGTACTCCGCGTCACCGGCACGGAAGCAATGAACGAGCTCCCTCGCTGGGAGGTGGAGATCCTCACAGCCGAGGGGCTCGACCTCGGAGCCGCGGCCGGATCTCGGGCGCGGCTCTCGCTCCGGGACGAGCTCGAGGGGGCGACGCGCCATATCGAGCTGCTCGTCTCCGAGATCAGCGATGAGGGGCGCGAGCGGGCCTTCCGTCGGTACACGCTCGTGCTCGCTCCGGCCCTGTGGCAGCTCACCCTCCAGGGCGGTTACCGCCTCTTCCTCGACAAGGCCGCTCACGAGATCGTCGCCGAGGTGCTGCGCGACGCGGGCGTATCCGCCGAGCGGCTCGACCTGCGGCTCGCGGGCGATTACGCGCGGCGGCGGCAGTGCGTCCAGTACGGCGAGCGAGCGTGGTCGTTCATCGAGCGGCTCCTCGCGGACGAGGGGATTACGTACTGGTTCGACACGGCGGGCGACCACGAGGTCCTCGTCCTCGGGGACACGCCGGAGGCGCACGACGGGATCGCAGCGCCAGTGACCGTTCCCTACCAGGACGCGAGCGGCATGGTCCGGCGGCGCTCGATCGACGAGCTCGCGCTGATCGCGGAGATCACCCCATCTTCGGTGCTGGTCCGCGACTTCGACGTCCAGAACCCCGACGTCTACATCGAAGGCGCCGCCGGCGGGGGCGCGCTCTCCTATTTCGAGTATCCCGCCTTCGTGCCCACCCGCGCCGCGGCGAAGCGCCGGGCAGAGGTGCGCCTCGAGCAGCTCCGGCGCTTCGCCGTGCGCGCGCTCGCGGCGAGCGACTGCACGCGCACGCGGCCGGGGCGCCGGCTGCGCGTCGAGGGGTGCATGGATGACGAGATGAACCGCGAGTACCTCGTCGTCCGGGTGGAGCACGTATACCAGCGGCCCGCGCCGCACGGCGCGCCAGCAGCGCCTTATCGCAACCGGCTGCTCCTCGTCCCCGCCGGCGAGATGCCCTTCCGGCCGGCCATCCCCACCCAGGCGCCGAGGGTCGAGGGCATCGAGAGCGCGGTGACCACCGGGCCAACCGGTGAGGAGATCCACGTGGACGAGCTCGGCCGCGTCAAGCTCCGGTTCCTCTGGGATCCATCCGGCGTCGTGGACGACCGGTCGTCGGCCTGGGTGCGGTGCCTGCAATGGCCGCTCGGCGGCGCCATGCTCCTGCCGCGCGTCGGATGGGAGGTCCCGGTCGGCTACCTGGATGGCAATCCGGACGTCCCCTTCGTCCTCGGCCGTCATTACAATGCGACGGCCGTCGTGCCGTATCCGCTCCCCGGGCGCGCGGCGACCACATCCCTCCAGTCCGCGGCGTCGCCCGGTGGCGGCAGCACGAACGAGATCCGCATGAGCGACGACGCTGGCCAGGAGGAGCTGTTCCTCCACGCCGCGAGGGATCAGAGCGTCTCCGTGGGAGGCCCGTCGAGGACCGAAGTCGGCGCGGATCTCACGCAGGACGTCGGCGCCTCGCTCGCCCACGTCGTCCTCGGCGCGCAGGCGCACGCGGTCGGAGGCTCGCAGTCGGTGAACGTGGGCACGACCTTCGCCACGGCCGCGAAGGGCGCGGTGTCGCTCTCCGTCGGCGGGGCCGAGCTCCTGAGCGCCGGCGGGAATCGCACCGTCGCGGCGAGCGGGGAGTACACGGAGGTCGTCGGGGCCGCGTACGCGCTCCAGTGCAATCAGGCGAACATGCAGGTCGATGGCGCGTTCGTCCAGGCGAGCGGCGGCTCATCGACGCTCGCGGCGACGCTCGGCGTGACGGAGAGCGTCGCCGGCGCGCGCGTCGAGTCCGTGGGCGGCGCCTATACCGTCGTGGCAGGCGGCAGGTTCGCGGACACGGCGTACGGGGCCAAGCGGATCCAGGCGGGCGGCGCCGCGGTGGAGTCGGCCGGCGGCGCGGCCGCGCTCTCCGCGGCGGTCGGGAAGATCGCTGCGGGGAGCGCGACGCTCCGCGCCGGCGGCGAGTTCGCCATCACCGGGGCGGACATCACCATCGAGGCGGCCTCGCTGAGCGCGGGGACGCTCGAGATCCGCGGCGGAGCGCTCCGCGCGACGCGCGGTACGACCAGGGTGGACGGACTCGTGGTCAAGCACCTCAACGGGACGAAGATCACATGAAGGAAGCCGCGGAGATGGCGCTCGCGCAGGTCTTCCAGGTGTCGGTCGAGGGCCTTACCGAGGCGCTCCGCGTCGCGCGGCTCCTCGGGCGGGAGCGCCTCAATGCCCCTTTCTCCTTCGAGATCACCTGCGCTCTCTCGGATCCATCGAGCGAGACCGACCCGCTCTCGCTCATCACCGCCCCTGCCCGCCTCACGTGGCACGGGCATTCCGGGCGCGAGCGCTCGGTCGACGCGGTGGTCGACGCGGCGGAGGTCCAGCCTGGCCTGTGGGTGCTCACGCTCGTGCCCCGCGCGGCGGCGTGCATGGACGCCGTGGATCATCGCGTCTTCGTGGACCTCGACGCGACCGCGATCGCCCGGGCGCTGCTCGAGGAGCACGGGATCGCGCTCGACCTCCGCGTCGGCCGCGCGCCCCCAAAACGCGGCCAGTGCATCCAGCAGTTCGAGGGAGATCTCGAGTTCATGACGCGCCTCCTCGCCGAGGAGGGGATCACGTGGTTCCTGGATCCGGCAGGGGACACCTGCATCCTGACGGACGGCATCGCCGGCCACCCCGAGGTCGAGGGCGGCCCGCTGCCGGTCCGGGAAGAGGCAGGCATGGAAGCGGGGGAGTCGGTGTACCGCGTGCGGCTGGTCGAGCGGGTCGCGATCGAGGAGGTCGCCCTGCGCGATTACAACTTCGAGAAGCCGATGCTCGATCAGGGCGTCTCGGCGGGCGCAGGCGCGCGGCGGGTCTACGACTACCCCGGAGGCTACCTCGACCCGGCGACGGGGCAGCGCGCCGCGGAGCTGCGGCTGGAAGAGGCGCGCGCTTGCCGGCGGGTCCTCCACGGCGAGACGAACGCCCGCGGCCTCTTCGCAGGCGCGGTGCTCACCTTGAAGGGGGGCGAGCGGGAGGACCTCGACGGGCGCTGGCTGCTCGTCGAGGTGGTTCACGAGGGGCACGAGCGCGAGGCCAACGAGCGGCCATATGCCGCCCGGTTCACCGCCATCCCCGCCGACATCGCCTATCGCCCCGAGCGCTCTCGCGCGCCGCGGCTCGGCGGCGTGCAGACGGCGGTCGTCGCCGGGCCCCGCGGGGCCGAGCTCCACACGGAAGAGCACGGCCGTGTCCGCGTGAAGCACAGGTGGGACCGGCGGGCGCCCGACGACGGCACGAGCTCGGCGTGGACGCGCGTTGGCCAGCCGGCCACCTCCGGCGCCCTCTTCCTCCCCCGCGTTGGCTGGGAGGTCCTCGTGGGGTTCTCCGGCAAGGACGGCGACGCCCCCGTCGTGCTCGGGCGGCTCTACAACCGCGCGGCCCCTCCGCCCGCGGCGCTGCCGAGGGAGAAGGTCGTGAGCGCGCTCGGGACGCTGACGACGCCGGGCGGCGGCGGCCGGAACCGCATCGCCACCGACGACACCGCCGGCAACGAGGGGATGATGTTCGAGGCCTCGAGCGACTTCAACGAGCGTACCGAGAACGACAAGGTCACCGCCGTGAAGGCCGATGACACCTGGGCTGTCGGCGGCGCTCGCAAGCTCATCGTCGGGCACGTCTTCGAGCAGAGCGTGACCGGCGCGCAGCGCTACAGCGTCGGCGGGTCGCGCACGGTCGAGGCCGGCGCGCAGATCAGCCTCAGCGCCGCCTCCGAGTCCATCGCGATCGCCGCCTTGCGCGGCGTCCGGACGGGCGGCGATCACACGACCGCGTGCGCCACGTTCACACGCATCGTGGGCGGCGGCGAGGCGCAGGCGGCGATCGAGCACCAGCAGCGGGTCGTGAAGGGCGGATCCCTCGTCGTGAACGGGGGCGGCTGGTCGAGCGCGTCGGCGTCGAACGCCTCCGTCGACGTGGGCGGCGTGTCCACGCTCCAGATCGCCGGCGCGAAGAGCGTCGCGTGCGCCGAGTACACGCTCACGGCCAAGGGCCTCCTCTCGGAGACGTACCCGTCGCGCAAGGTGACCGCGGGCGGCGCGATCACCGAGACGTTCACCGCCGCGGGCTCCTACACCGTCGGGGGTGACGCGACGATCGAGGGGGCGGACGTCTCGATCGAGAGCTCGGGCACGCTCACCCTGAAGGCGGGCGGCGTGGTCGTGAAGATGAGCCCGGGGAAGATCGTGATCTCCGGGCGATTCAAGGGCGATGTCGGCAGCGTCGAGAGCGGGACGCAGAAGCACCAGTGAGGTTCGGCATGGCGAAGAAGAAGGTCTCGTCACTCCCCCGCTCGCGCGTGGCCGATCGGGAGCCGGCGCTCGGGCCCGGGATTCATGGAGCGTCCATCGAGCTCGCGCTTGCGGGCTCGTACCGGATCCGGACCACCTCCGGCGCGCGCTGCGCCGCCGTCCTCGGCGACGGCGTCGACCCGGCGCTCGCGGACGATTGCCTGCGGACCGGTCGGCTCGTCATCGTGGCGGACGGTCCGCGCGGCCCGGCGATCATGGGCGCGCTGCAGACCTCGTTGCCCATCGCGCGAGACGCCGATGGCGTCGTGTCCGTGAACGCGAAAGAGCTGCGCGTGCGGCTCGATCGCGCGGCCTCGATCGAGGTCGGCGCCGCGTCGATCACCGCCGACGCGGCCGGCGTGGTGCGGATCGAGGGCGACCGGATGGTGCTCGACATGGGCGCGCTGGTCCGCGTCCTGTCCGCCAGGGTGGAGCTGCCGTGATGCAGGGGCAGCGCGCATCCGGGGGCCCGCCGTGGCCGTAGCCGTCCGGCTCGCCGAAGGGGTCCCCGCGGTGGAGTGCCGCGCCTTCTCGGGCGAGGAGCGCCTCGGCGAGCCCTCGCGCTTCGAGGTCGTCGTCGCCTCGTCCGAGCCGATCGCCGCCGCGGCAGTGCTCGGTCGCCCGTGCTCGGTGACCCTCGACACGCACCACGGCGCGCGCACGCTCCTCGGCGTCGTCACGCGGTGGACGGCGGTCGCCACCTCGCGACAGGACGCGCCGCGCGAGTACCGCTTCGCGATCGGTTCGCGCCTCGCCTTGCTGGAGCACCGCCGCCGCTCCCGGATCTTCCAGCGCCTCTCGGTGCCCGCCATCGTGCAGAAGGTGCTGGGGGAAGGGGGGTACGGTTCGAGCGGCGTCGTCCTGGTGCTCTCGGAAGAGCACGCGCCGCGCGACCATGTTGTCCAGTATGACGAGACGGACGCCACGTTCGTGCGGCGGATGTGCGAGGAAGAGGGCCTTTATTTCCGCTTTCCCTGCGAGGCGGGCGACGCGGACGAGACCATCGAGATCGCCGATCGCTCGCCCGGCGCGCCGCCGGCGCTCCCGGAGGCGCTCCCCCTCATCGACGAGGCCTCGCTGCTGGGTCACGGACCGGCCCTGACGAGGTACCGCGCCCTCCGCCGCCGCCGCCCCGGCAAGATCACCTTGCGCGGTTACGACCCCGAGCGCCCGGGCGCCTTGCTCGAGGTCTCGCGCAGCGAGGGCACGGATCTCGAGCAGCGCAGCGAGGTCTACGAGATCGCCGCGCGCCCTGCCGAGGCGGGCGATCCCTCGAAGGCGCGCCTGCGCCTGGAGACCCTGCGCGCCGAGGCGCTCCGGTGCTCCTTCCAGTCGACGGCCCTCGCGCTCGCGCCGGGGCTCCTGTTCTCCATCGACGTGTCCGCCGGCCACGTCGGCGCGCCCCCGCCTGGCCGCGAGCACCTCGTCGTCGCCGTCACGCACGACTGGAGCGCATCGATGGATGTGCACCGCGTCGAGGTGGAGTCGATCCCGCGCGAGGTCCCTTTCCGGCTCGCGCAGCGCACCGCGCGCCCCCGGATCCACGGCGCCCAGTCCGCCATCGTCACGGGCGCCCCAGGGGCCGAGATCCACCCCGACGATCTCGGCAGGATCTTCGCCCGTTTCCACTGGGATCTCGAGGGCTCCGGCGACGCCGCGAGCAGCCTGCCGATCCGCACGCTGCAGCCGAACACGCCGGGCTCGATGATCCTGCCGCGCGTCGGGTGGGAGGTCTTCGTCCTCTTCGAGGACGGCGATCCGGCGCGGCCTTACGTGATCGGGCGGTCCTACAACGCCAAGAGCCCACCTCCCTTTCCGCTGCCGGCCAACAAGACCATGACCGTCCTCGCGAGCGACAGCTCGCCCGGCGCCGGAGGCCGCAACCTCATCTCGTTCGATGACGCGGCGGGGCGGGAGCACCTCGCTCTCCAGGCGACGTTCGGAAAGACGACCACCGCACGCGCCAGCATGGTCGTGCAGACGGTCAACGACGAGCGATACAGCGTCGCGGGGAGCCAGTCGCGCGAGGTCGCAGCGGACGAGGTGGTCTCGGTCAAGCAGGCGCTCTTCGACGCGGTGGGCTCCCAGTCCGGGTCGGTCGGAGGCCAGCACAAGGTGACCGCCGCGGGGGATCTCGGCGTGGCGGTGGGGAGCGAGTCGGTGCTGGTCGGAGGCGCCCTGATGGAGCAGGTGGGCGATCCGGTGAAGGGCGCGCTCCAGCTGGCCGCGGCGGCCGCGCTGCACGGGGTCGGCTCGAAGGGGACGGCGGGGATGATCGCGGCCTCGGCGCTGGGGATCGCGAAGGCCGCGGCGGAGGGCGCCATGCAGCGTGACGGGGGCGGATGGGAGGGCGCGGCGCAGGCCGGGAAGATGGCCGCTGCCGGCGCGCTCCTCGGGCTCCTCCCTGGGGGCGACGCGATCATGGCCAGCGTTGCTGGGGCCAAGGCGCCTCCTCCGTGGGATCCGGACGCGCCGGATCCGGGCGCCGCTCAGGGCGGCGGGGGCGCTGGCGGCGGGAGCAGCGACGCGAGCGCCCCCGCCGGGCCCGGCCCTGGGCACCGCAACGTGGTGGTGAGCGGCACTGCGTTCGTCGGGATCGGGGGCTCGTCGCTGATCGCGAGCGCGGGCTCGATCGGGTGGAAGACGCTCGGCGCGAGCGCCCACGCGACGGGCGGGAGCCGGACGATCAAGGCGGCCGCCGTGACGCAGACCGCCGCGGGCGCCTCCGTCGAGTCGATCGGCGGCGGCGCGCGCATCGTGGCCTCCGGGGGGATCGGGCGCGGCGCCGCCGCCGCCGCGAGCCTGGAGGTCTCGGGCGCGCTCGTCGCCGAGGGCGCCTCCTACGCCATCAAGGCGCCGAAGATATCGATCCGGGTCGGCGGCGCGCTGTCGATGTCGGGCGCGCACGTCACCCTCAGCGTACCTGGCGCCACCCTCGCGGCGTCTCCGGCTGGGCTCCTGATCAAGGCATCGACGATCGAGATCGACGGGCTCGTCACGCAGTCGGGGAGCCTGTCGCACCGATGAAGCTCGCCGTCGTCGGTCTGGGGCTGGTCTCGCCGGCGGGGATCACGTCCTCGGAGCACGTCTTCTACCTGCGCGCGCGCGTGCCGCCGCCTCAGGCATCTCCGTTCCTGCTCGCCGGCGGCCAGCGGCTCAGCGTCGGCTTCTGTCCGTGGATCGGCGCCCGCGAGCGAGCCGCCGCGCGCGTCGCGCGGCTGGCGCTCGCCGCGATGCACGAGGCGACCCGACCTCTCCACGGCGCGCCGGGGCTCGATCGGATCGCGCTCGTCCTTGTCGCGGCGATCCCGCGGCCCGGGCTGTCCAGGGACGATGTCCGCGAGGTCGAGGCGGCGCTCGCCGCGCGGCTGGGCGGCCCCGATCCGTTGCGGTTCCCCGGCGAGGCCGGTTGCTTCGCCGGCCTGCGCGCTGCCGAGGAGCTCCTCGCCGGAGGTCGGGCGCGCGCGGTCGTGATCGTGGCCGCGGACTCGCTGATCTCGATCGAGCGCTTGCGTCACTGGGTTTCCCACCCGCCGAGCCCGTGGGACGCGGAGGTCCCGCGGCCCTCGGAGGGCGCCGCGGCCCTGGTCGTCACGGCCCCGGACGCCGCGCGCTCCGCCCGGCTGCCGCTCCTCGGGACCGTGCACGGCGCCGCGACCGTCCAGGGGAGCTCGACGGACGCGGACGACGCGATCGTCGATGGTGTCGCGATGACGCAGGCGCTCCGCGGCCTGCCGCGCATCGGCCGGGTGGGCGCGGTCTTTGGCCAGCTCCAGGTGGGCTCGCTCCGCCAGACGGAATGGCTCCTTGCCCTCGCGCGGAGCAGCGAGCGCTTCGAGCCCGAGCACGACGTGAGCTGTCCCGAGATGGACGTCGGCGTGGTCGGCGCGGCGGCCGGCGCGTTCAATCTGGCCTATGGGCTGGCGACGCTCCGGCACGGAGCGACCGAGTCGCCCGCCGCGGCCGGCGCGCCGCTGCTCGCCTGGGCGATCTCCCCCGACGGCACGCGCGGGGTCGCCATGGCGACGGGAGGCTGCGCATGACACCGGTGCTCAAGGCGGCGCGGGGCCGGCCGCTCGCGCACGCGCTGCCCGGGGTCGAGCTCTCGCCCCCTCCCGCCGTCCGCGGAGGAGGCGCGCTCCTGCCGGGAGAGCTCGGCGGCGATCCGCCGCCCGCAGCCGGGGCGGCCGCGGTCGCGGAGGTCGGCCCTGGGCTCGCGGTGCCCGAGGAGCACATCGCGCTGGGCGCGCCCGAGGACGATCCGCGAGCGAGGTTCGACGCGACGGGCGAGCTGCCGGTGCGGCTCGCCGACACGGGAGGCGAGCCCTTGCCGATGGCGCGCTTCCACGCCGCGATCGTCGACTCGTGTGCCGAGATGATCGCGATGCTGGCCCGCCATCGCTGCCAGCGGCCCGCGCTCCACCGTCCCTCGATCGAGGCGCGGATCCTGATCCAGACCGAGGCGATCCTCGCGACCGGCGCAGGCTGCGTCACCGAGGTGGAGCGCTGGTGGACGCGCGCGCTGGAGGGGTCTGATCCGTGGAAGAGCTGGGTGCCGGCCTTCGTGCTGGGCTCGATCGAGGGCCCGGCGCCGCTCCGGGCGCTGGCGCATGGGATCGAGCGGCTCCCGGGCGACGCGCTCTGGGATGCCCTCGCGATCGCCGAGGCGCTCGCGGTGGCGCCTCACCCGGATCTGGCGCAGCTCGGATCCTCGCTGCTCGCCTCGCGCCACCCGGTCGCCCGCGCTGTCGGCGTCGACGTCTGCTCCCGCCGCGGCGGGCTCTCCCGGGAGGATCTGGCGCGCTGGCTGCAGCACGGTGAGGCCCCCGTCGCCCTGGCGGCGATCCGGGCCATCGATCGATGTGAGCCGCGCGAGGCGCGCGAGGTCGTCCCGCCCTCGCTGGTGCCGCTCTTGCGCGCGCGGCTGCGCGACCCGAGCCCTGCCGTGGCGTGGGGCGCGGCGCGGGCGCTCGCGGTCGCGGGGTACCGCGATCCTCACGAAGAGGTCTGCGCTCGCGACGACCTCGTCGCGATCCTCGGCGCCCGTGCGCTCGAGCTCTTCGTCCTCGCGGGCCGCGCCGAGGATCTCCGGAGGATGGAGGGCATCCTCTCGCGCGCTCCGGTCACGCCGGAGGCGCTCTCCGCCATCGGTCGATTCGGCCACGCGGGGGCGTGGGCGTTCTTGACGCACTTCCTCGCGGACGAGGATCTCGCGGACGCCGCGGCCAGCGCGCTCGCGACGCTCTTCGGCCCCGCGGTCCCCGCGCCGGATCGGAAGCGGGCCCTCGCCTGGAAGAGCGCCATCGGGGCGGCGCGCCTGGACCCGACGCTTCGCTATCGGCTCGGCGAGCCGTGGCGGCTGGAGGCGGTCGCGGCGGAGCTCTCGAGCGGCCTCCTCGACCGGGACGAGGCGCAGCGGCGGGCGGATGAGATCGCCGCGCGCGCCGGGCTCGGGCGGTCGATCGAGCTGGCGCTGTGGACGCCGGAACCGGAGGACCAGATCGCGGCGCTCACGGCCGCCTGCTCGCAGGCGTCACGGGGGTGTCCGGCAGGAGGGTGGACATGAGCGAGGAGAGCGCGCCGCAGCAGGTCGCAGACGAGAAGTGGGCCTGGTCGGTCCTCGTGTGGCTGGGCTACGCGGCCCCGCGCGCGAGCACGGCCGAGGACAAGGAGCAGATCGCCCGGTACGACGAGGCGCTCGCCGGCTGGATCCGGGGTTATCCCGGCCGCCTGGAGCGGCACATCCGGTCGCTCGCCGAGGATCTGGAGCGGGCGGCGGGGAGCGGAGCGCGCTTCCCTGCGGAGACGGCCGCGGTGCTCGATCTCCAGGACGAGCACATCCCGCGGACGTTCGAGGTGATCCGGCCGGACGCGATCTTCAAGCTCAGCTCCGTGTACCACTGGCGGTA
Source organism: Sorangium sp. So ce1335 (assembly GCF_051521615.1). Lineage (NCBI taxonomy): Bacteria > Pseudomonadati > Myxococcota > Polyangiales > Polyangiaceae > Sorangium > Sorangium sp. So ce1335. The sequence goes on along the minus strand of NZ_CP150363.1, from coordinate 11,941,480 downwards.
CCACCCGGACCGATTCCCCTGGCTCCCGGTCACGCTCGGAAGGCGGCTTTGCACCGAGATCGCCACGACGACCGGGGAGCTCCCGCCCGACCTGGATATCACGCCCGAGGTGCGCAACTGGATGACCGCGCGCATTCAACGCCGGAGGACGTCGCGCGATGTCGACGGAGAGCCGGATATCCTCCCGCGCGATCTGGAGGGGATGACACCGGAGCACATCGAGGCCGCGCTCGCGGCGTACTTCCAGGTCCCTGTCGAGCTGCTCGTCGGCAAGCTGCGGCCGGAGCGGTACTCCGCCAGCGGGTTCCTGAGCGCGGAAGATCGGCTCGGGCAGGTCATCTGGGAGGACGCGAGGAAGCTGCGCGAGCTCGGCGTCGACCGGCATGCGCTGGCCGATCGGGTCGACGAGGCGCTTCGACAGTGCCAGGAGGCGGACGAGCGCGCGGATGACGAGTTCCGGGCGTGGCAAAGGACCTATCTCGAGGGCAAGAGCTTCGAGGAGGCCGAAGCCGCAAAGCGAACGGACGAGTACAGGGCAGAAGCCAGACGGCGCGCGCTCACGCCCAGGCTGGTCACGCTGGACGACCCCGCGACCCGGCTGGAGGCAACGCTGAAATTGTATCTCGGTGAGCAGGAGGATCCGTTCTTCTCGATTGGGCGGCGCGGGTTCAACGGGGATCTCGTCCTCCGTAACCCCGACCTCGAGAAGGAACCCACGATCACGGTGAGCCTGCTCACGATCCGCCTGATCCGGTACGTGTGCTTCTTCGAGGGCAACGTCCGTTACCGGGTCGATCCCGAGCGGCTCGCTCGCGTCCTCGGGATGATCCGCTGAAAGCCGGAGGCGAGCCATGGCGACGACAAGCAGCGACAAGGAGATCGCGACGACGGGCAGCGGCCACGTGATGCCGGGGCCCACGCCGGCGGTGAGCCATGGCCCTGCGCTCACGCCCGCGGGCGCCCCCGTCCCCACGCCGTACGTTTACATGGCGCGCTCGGCGACGGCCGAGGGGACGGAGTCCTGCACCACGATCAGCGACAAGCCGTTGCTCACGCTCCGCAGCCACATGAAGATCGATGAGCCCGGCAACATGCCGAGCAAGTCGACGGGCGGCGACGTGGTCACGTTCGCCACCTGCGGCCGGGCGACCATGTTCACGGCGTCGAGCGCTTTCTTCGCCGGCGAGTTGAACGTATGTCGCACGCTCGACAAGGGGTACATGAACACGGCGACAGCCGACGGGAAGGTCGCCCAGTGCCTCGGCACCTTGTTCCATGGCGTCGACGTGAGCGCCTCGGGGGCGGATCCCGAGACGTTCAGCGCCAAGAACCGCTATGTCATCGACCCGGTCTCGGTCGCCTCGGGCGAGGTATGCGATGACGACGTGGATGCCGTCCTGGAGGGGCGGATCCGGGTCGTGTGGCGGAGGCTCTACGCTTCCGGCAGGAACCGGGAGAGGACCCCGCTCGGCCGAGGCGGGTGGACGCACAGCTTTCACCAGTGGATCGAGCTGGCCGACGACCACCTGCTCCTGCGCGACGCGGGCGGGCGGAGCGTCCGCTTGCCCCCCGTGCCCGAGAAGGGCTCATCGTTCCACCGCGGGAAGCGGCTCACCGTCACGAGAAAGGCCAGGACGATCGAGGTCTTCGAGATCGACGCGCGGCTGACGCGGGTCTTCCGGTCCGACGGGGATTCCGGAAGGGCGATGCTCCAGGCCCTGCGCGATCCCTCTGGCAACGTGGTCGAGCTTGTCTACGAGGGCGGTCGGCTCGTGAAGATCGTGGGCACCTCGGGCCGGGAGCTCCGCCTCGCGCACGACGGCGAGGGCAGGATCGTCCGGCTCGATGTCTGGGCCGCCGGGGCGCCGCGGCGGACCGTGAGCTACGCCTACTCGGAGCACGGCGACCTCGAGCGCTACACGGACGCGCTGGGGCACACGACCCGCTACGACTACGACGGCCACCACCGGCTCGTCGCAAAGACGCTCCCCACCGGGCTCGGCTTTCATTACGAGTACGACGCGTCGGGCCGGTGCGTCCGCGGTCACGGCGACGGCGGCATCCACGCCGCCGATCTCGCCTATGACACGAGCAAGGGCGAGACGACGGTGACCGGCAACCCCGCGCCTCGAGTGTTCCAGTGGGACGCGCGGGGGGCGGTGACCTTGCAGCGGACCAGCGATGGCGCCGTGGTCCAGAGGACCGAGTACGACGACGATCTCCTGGTCGTGGCCGAGGAGAACGCCGCGGGCGAGCGCCATCGGTATGAGCACGACGCGCGCGGCAACCTGGTCGCCCACACCGACGCCGGGGGCCGGATCACCCGGCGCGAGTTCCGCGACGACCGCATGGTGAAGCGCATCCTGCCCGACGGCCGCGTCACCGAGTTTGCCTACGACGACCGCGGAGCGCTCATCGAGGTCACGTATCCTTCGGGGCTCACCCTCTCGCTCGATCACGACGGCCGCGGGCGGATCTCGGCGCTCCGCGATCCCGACGGACTGCACGTCTCCTTCGAGTATGACGAGCAGGACAACCTCGTTGTCGAATCGGGCGCCACGGGCGATCGGACGCGGTACACGTACGACGCGCTCGGGAGCCTCACGTCGATCACCGACGCGCTCGGGCGGACGACGCGCATCTCCTACGACGCCGGGGGGCGCGTGACCGCCATCCAGCGGCCCGACGGCTCGACGGTGCGCCGGGAATACGACCCGCTGGGCCGGCTGGTCCGCGAGACCGATCCTGCCGGCGCGGTCTTCACCAGCGAGCACGGCGGGACGCACTCCCTGCGCAGGACGGTCGGCCCCGACGGGCAGGTCTGGGAAGCCGAGTACGACACGCTGGAGCGGGTCCGCGCGATCCGCAATCCCCGCCGCGAGGTCTGGGAGTACCGCTACGATCGCGCCGGGCGCGTCATCGAGCAGAGGACGTTCGACGGGCGCATCCTGCGCTACCGCTGGTCGAGGTCCGATCACCTCGCGCGGATCGAGCACATGGATGGCACGTACCGCGCGTTCGAGACCGACGCGCACGGCGCGCTCCGGATCGAGCGCTCGCCGCACGGCGCGCTGACGTTCGAGACCTCCGGCAGCAAGCTCGTGGGCACCGTCGACGAGGCGACGGGAAAGACGGTCGTCGAGTCCGAGTTCGACGCGCTGGGCAGGCTGGTCGCCGAGACCCAGGACGGGCTCACGATCCACTATGGTTACGACGAGCGGAACCGGCGCGCCGTGCGCGTGCTGCCCACCGGAGAGACGACGCGGTACCGCTACGACGGCGCGGGGGCGCTGATCGCGGTGGAGCACGAAGGCCGGATCGTCAGCATCGTGCGCGATGTGCTCGGCAACGAGGTGCGCCGGCATCTCCACACGAGCGGGGTCGACATCCTGACGTCGACCGACGTGATGGACCGGATCGCGCGGCAGCGGGTGCTCGCGCCCGCGAGGGCGCCCGGGGCGCCGCGGGCCACGCTCCTCGATCGCGCCTTCCGCTATGACGTGCGCGGTTATCTCCAGACGGTCGACGACTCCCTGCGCGGGACGACACGGTACGAGCATGACGTCTCCGGCCGGCTGGTGGAGGCGAGGCGGGGCGAGCGGCGGGAGATCATCGATTACGACGCCGCCGGCTCGGTGGTGGGGATGCGCGCAGAGCCCGAGCAGGGGATCCCCTGGGCGATGAGGCCGGGGAATGTCCTGATCCGCGCCGGCGATGTGGAGTACGAGCACGACGAGGGCCGGCGGCGGGTGCGGCAGCGCCGGGGAGGGGCGGTGACCGAGCTGCTCTGGGACTGCCGTGATCGGCTCCGCGAGGTCCGGCTCCCGGGCGGGACGAGGGTACTTTACACCTACGATGCTCACGGGCGACGGGTGCGCAAGGAGATCCTCCCGCCGCCCGCGGATCCGCCCGCCGCGCCGCGCGTCGTGCGCTATCTCTGGGACGGGCTCGCGCTGGCCGCCGAGATCGACTCGGAGCGAGGAACGAGGGTGTTCGTGCACGTGCCGGGCTCGCTCGCGCCCCTGCTGCATCAGGAGCAGGGCGAGGTGTTCGCGTACATCAACGATCACCTGGGCGCGCCGCGGGAGCTCGTCGACGAGCGGGGCGAGATCGCCTGGGCGGGCGTGTGCTCGGCCTGGGGCGCGGAGGTCGCCCGCGTCACGCCTTCCGGGCGGGCGCGCCCGCCGGAGACGCCTTTCCGGCTCCTCGGCCATTACCACGACGAGGAGACGGGCTTCTCTCATACCTTGTATCGTTACTTCGATCCCACCACGGCGCGCTGGCTCAGCCCGGATCCCCTCGGCCTGCCTGGCGGCGCGAACCCCGCCGCGTTCAATGGAAGCCCCGTCGTCCACGTCGATGCGCTGGGGCTCCAGTGCGTGCTCGGCAACCCTGCGTGGGATGTGGCCCTCTCGCGGGCCATGGCCGAGAGGGTTCCCGAGCCGGGTTATTACGACGTCATCGTCCACGGCACGCCCCACTTTGTCGCGTCGCCCTTGGTCCGCGTGGACTTCGAGCGTGCGAAGGGCGGCGAGGTAATCATCCTGGGCGCAGAGAGGTTGGCGGCGGTGATCAAGCGGCTGCCGGACTACAAGGGGCAGAAGATCCGGCTCATCTCGTGCTCGACCGGAGCAGCGGACGACGGCGTCGCCGCGGACCTCGCGAAGCTGCTGAACACCGAGGTGCAGGCGCCCCGCCGCGACATCGATGCGGTGGAGGTGAACGACGGATCGTGGCTCTTCCGCACGTTCGATCCCACCGGTCCCCGCGATCCCTGGCCTCCCAAGCCAGCCATGGTGGTGACTCCTCCGGCCACGGTGACGCCGGGGGCGGTGGATGGGGGACCGCCGGTGGTGACGCCGCGTGGGACCGAGCCCGTGCCCCCTGCGATGGTCACGCCTCGCCCCGCGGAGGGGTTCCCTGTGACGCCGCCGGGGACCGAGCCGGTGCCCCCTGCGATGGTCACGCCTCGCCCCGCGGAGGGGCTCCCTGTGACGCCGCCGGGGACCGAGCCCGTGCCCCCTGCGATGGTCACGCCTCGCCCCGCAGAGGGGTTCCCTGTGACGCCGCCGGGGACCGAGCCGGTGCCCCCTGCGATGGTCACGCCTCGCCCCGCAGAGGGGCTCCCTGTGACGCCGCCGGGGACCGAGCCCCAGCGGCCGGCGATGGTCACGCCTCGCCCCGCAGAGGGGTTCCCTGTGACGCCGCCCGGGACCGAGCCCCAGCGGCCGGCGATGGTCACGTCGCCTCCGCGCGGCTGGCCCGACATACCGCCGGTGCGTTGATCCGATTCCCCTGTCCCCCTTCCCGCTCTCGTGCGCCCCGTCGAGCCCGCCCCGCCGCAGCAGACCGGCGCCGGGGAGGGCGCGCGCGCCCCGGGAGCCGCGTCACGCGACCGGCGGCTGCCTGGCCCGGATCACCTCTCGCTGAGCGAGGAGCCACGCGTGCGCCTCCGCTTCCGTGGCGAAGAACTCGAAAGGATAGGATCGTGACGTGAGCAGACTCAGGCTCCTCGCGCTGAGCATCGCGACGACGCGCAGGGTAAAGCTCGCTCCGACGATCGCGACAGCGTCGTGGCGCGCCGCGAGCGTTCCGCTCGCCATCAGCTTGCGCACGTCGTGCGGAATGGCCTTGATGCGGCTCACGTCGGTGAGCACCAGGACCTCGCGGCCGCTCTCCGCGATGCGCCGGGACGCTGCGGCGATGGAGCGCGCGATCTCCTCCGAGAGCTCTCCGTCCACCGTCACATGAAGGATTCCATCTGGCTCCTCGCGGAGCTCGAGGACACCGTGCCTGCGATCCGGGTCGTGCATTGCGGGCAGCATAGCCGCCCTGCACCGCACAGCGACAGGAGCGCCCCGGACCGCGGCAGCGCGGCGCGCCCTCACGACGGAGCCCGCAGCCGGCAGTCCGTCCCTGTCCTCTCGACACGCCCCTCTGGATCGCGATGAACACGCCCCGCCCTCCGCGACGCCCGGCGGTGAGGCAGCCTGGCGCCGAGGCGTGGCGGCGCGCCCCACGCCGCAGCGCGCGCGCAGCGTCGCGCCCCCGCGCGCCGCACCGCCCGCGCCGCACCGCGCGCCCGTGCGCCGCGCTCGCTCGGTGGCACGCCCGCTGCAGCACGCGCCGCTCAGGAGACTGAAACCATGGCAATTCCGGCACAGAGAGAAATGTTCACCCAGCCTGAAAACAACGGCTGGGTGCGCACCCTGGCCAGGTTTGGTTTTGCGGCCAAAGGCCTCGTGTACGTGCTGATCGGCGCCCTGTCGCTCCAGGCTGCCTTCAGCGGCGGCGGAGATACGGCCGGCGGGCGCGAGGCGGTCGGGGTGCTCGGCGACCAGCCGTTCGGGCAGGCGCTGCTGATCTTCGTGGGGATCGGGCTGCTCGGGTATGCGCTGTGGCGAGAGGTCCTCGCCATCAAGGACCCGGGCCACGTCGGGCGCGACGCCAAGGGCACGGCCGAGCGCGTGGGCTGGGCCGTGAGCGGCGTCATCTCGGCGGGCCTCGCGCTCACGGCCTTCCAGATGGCGCTCGGCCAGGGCAGCGGCGCGGGCGACGGATCGCGCACGTGGGTCGGCAAGGTGCTGGAGCAGCCGTTCGGGGGCGTGCTCGTCGGCGCCGCGGGCCTCGCGGTGATCGCCGTCGCCGTCCATCAGTTCCGCAAGGCGATGAGATCCCGCTTCGCGCGGGACCTCAGCACGCAGGACATGAGCCCTCCCGAGCGCACCTGGGTGTTCCGCATGGCCCGCGTCGGGCTCGTCTCCCGCGGCGTCGTCTTCAGCATCATCGGCGCGGCGCTGGTCCAGGCCGCGCTCGCCCACGATCCGGGCCAGTCCAAGGGCGTCCGCGAGGCGCTCTCGACGGTCGCCACATCGCCCTTCGGGACGGCGCTGCTCGTGCTCGTCGCCGCCGGCCTGTGCGCGTACGGCGTCTACATGTTCTTCTGCACGAAGTACTCGAAGCTGGCGCACCCCGCGGCGTAGCGCCGCCGGGGCGCGCCCCGAAGCGGCTCCGCGGCGCTCCCCGTGGCTTGTGGCGCCGCCGCGGCGCGGGCATGGACGCCGCGCATGCCCCTCCGAGAGCTCCTCCCCACCCTCCTCCTCGGCGCCGGCATCGCGCTCGGCGCCGGGGCCGCGGCGTGCGCCGCGCGCCCCGGCTCGACGGGCGCGAGCGCGCCGGGCGCCGCCGCGGCGCCGGCGCAGGCGACCGCCTCCGCGGCAGCGCCGGCGCGCGCGGCGGCGGGCGATCCGGCTGCGCCCGGGGCCGCCGCCCCCGACGCGCCGCCCGCGTCGGCCGGGCAGCTCGCGCACCTCCCGCCGGGCGCCGCGCTCTACGTCTCGCTGCGCCCCGGCGATCTCGACGGGGTCGTCCGGTCTGTGCCCGAGCTCGCCGAGGTCCTCGCCGATATCAACCGCGCGCTCGGCAACCAGGGTCCGCCGGACGTGTCGCTCGCGAAGCTCGGCGTCGATCCGCGCAGGCCGCTCCTCGGCGCCATGGTGCCCGCGCCCGAGAAGAGCGCGCGCGCTGTCGTCGAGGCCATCGTCAACGGGGCCTCGGGCGACGCGCTCGAGAAGGTCGCTCGCGGGCACGCGCAGGACGCGGCGCGGCTGCGGCTCCTCGTCCCGCTCGCGCGCGGGGCGGACCCGCGGCGCGCCTTCGGGCCCGTGATCGGCGCGCTCACGGGCGGCGCCCCGCTGGACGTGTGCCCCGGCGCCGCGCGCTGCGCCGGCTTCGGCGCCCGCGCGCCGCTCGGCGTGGCGCAGGGCGGGCTCGCCGCCGTCGCGGTCCACGCGCACGGCGCGGACCTCCGGCTCGACATCGTGCTGCCGCTCTTCGTGTCCGGCGACGATCCGGCCGCCCTGAAGGAGCTCGTCGCGTTCAGCGGAGCGCTCGGGGGCCCCGAGGGCCGGTGCTCCAGGTTCGACGCGAGCGCCGCTGTGTCGGTGTGCATCGATCCCGACCGGATGGGCGAGCTCGGCGCGACGGACGGCTACGGCAAGATCACAAGAGCGCTCTCTCGCCACGTCGCCCCGGAGGTGATGCCGGCGCTCGCTGCCCAGGGCCTCGCCGAGGTCCGGCAGAACCTCTGGCTCGCGGCGCCGGCGCGCAGGCTCGCCGGCGACGGCACCCTCGGGGTCGTCGTGGAGGGCAAGCGGAGCCGCCTCGTCGGGTCGTGGGCCCTGACGGACGCCTCGCGCGCCGGCGTCGAGAGGGCGTTCGCCGCGGAGCGGTGCGCCGTCGGCGACGCGACGACAAGGGAGCTCTTGCCCGCGCTGCGCGCGGCGTTCGGCGACCCGGGGAAGGGCTTCGACGACCCGAAGAAGGCCGTCACCGCGTTCAGGGAGGCCGGCTGGTCTGCCTACGTGATCGCCGCCGCCGGCACCTGGCCGAACCTGCTCGGCGCGATCGCGAGCGCGCAGGGCCCCGGGGCCGACCCCGCTTACCAGGTGTGCGCCCGCCACGACGACGGGCGGCTCGTCCTCGAGGCCGAGATCCGCAGATAAACGCGCGCGGGCGGCCGCGCGGCAGGTCGCGGCGACGCGCGCCCCCGCCGGCCCCGGACCTCCGGTGGCCACGAACGTACCATACCCTGTCCGACGTCGGTCATTCCCTCACCGGATCGCCAGGCTACTTTGATCGCGGTTCCACTCGCCGCGTCGCGCGAGCCAATCCGCAGGAGGAGCGTTCATGAGCGATCCGCAGGTCACCCTGTTCTCCGACTCCGACTATCGAGGCCGCCAGAGCACGCTGAGCATCGGCCGGTACGCGACCGGCTTCGGGATCAGCAACGACGCCCTCAGCTCCATCAAGATCCCGGCCGGGCTCAAGGTCACGCTCTGCGAGCACGGCAACTTCGAGGGCCGCCGGTGTACCCTTGTCCGCGACACACCCAACCTCAAGGGCGTCAACGACAAGACATCGTCGATCCTCGTCGAGCGCCTCACGACCCCGACCGTCATCGTCTACAGCGACTCCGACTTCGCGGGCTGGAGCGCCGAGATCCCTGTCGGCGCCCACCCCTCCGTTCCCGCGGGCAACGATCTCGTCTCGTCGGTCATCGTCCCCGCGGGCCACCGCGTCACGCTGTACAAGGACGGCCCCTTCAAGGGCGACACGCTCGAGCTCACCGGGGACGCCGCGAACCTCGGCGGCTTCAACGACAGGGCCAGCTCCATCATCGTCGATCGCCTCGCGGATCGCGCCCCGACGCTGGACGAGCTCGACGCGATCATCCAGAAGGTCGGGCCGCGCATCTACTTCCACCCCGACGACGAGTACGGACCGAGCTCCGTCGAGTGGTTCCTGAAGCGCGCGACGCTGCACCAGAACGACGGCTCGGTCCGCGATGCCGGCGACAGGCCGCTCCCCGCCGGCGGCGGCGACGACGGCGTCTACTGGCTCGAGTGCAGCCGCAGCGCCCGCAGCGGCGATCTCGGCAGCGCGGTCGCCTACGTCAACGCCAGGTACCAGAGCTCCTGGCTCGACCTTCAGTTCTGGATCTTCTACCCCTACAACGGCGCCGGCAGCGCCAGGGTCAGCGTCACCGAGTTCAGCGGCACGATCGCCCTCGATCCCATGGGCCAGCACGGCGGCGACTGGGAGCACGTCACCTGCCGCGTCGATCCCGTCACCGGCGAGCTGCGCGCCATGTACCTGGCCCAGCACAGCGGCGGCGAGTGGGTGCCCCTCGGCGAGATCCCGATGGAGAACGGCCGGCCCGTGGCCTTCTCGTCGAGGCACGGCCACGCCTCCTACCGGGGCGAGGGAGACAACCTGTCGAGCAGCGCCAGCTATCGAGAGTTCGGCTACACCGTGTACGAGCTCGGGCTCGTCAACAGCACGAGGAAGGGCGGGAGGTTCCTCGACTGCAACGCCAGGTACGAGCTCCTGCGCGCGGACTTCCTGGCCAACCCGGTCGCCGCTCCCGACTGGACGCAGTACTGCCGCCGCTGGGGTCCGCGCATCACGTACCGATCGAGCGATCTCAAGGGATCCATCAGGTCGTCCCTGGGCGGCATCCCCTACGCGGACAGGGCCGTCGACTGGATCTACGGGGCGATCCCGGACGAGGCAAAGGAAGAGAACGGCCCCACCGGACCGTGGATGAAGGGGGCCTGGACGAACAACGAAGGTTGACCCCGCCTGAAACGAGCAGAATTTCGAACCGCCAAGGCGCCAAAGGACGCCAGGACATCATCTTCTTCTTGGCGTCCTCGGCGCCTTGGCGGTTGATTCCTCGCTCGCTCAGCGTGATCGGTGTTCTAGAGTGCGCCCATGCGATGCAAGGTGAAAGACCTCGAGATCGAGGTCGAGGTGATCGGCTCCGGGACGCCCATCCTGATGCTCCACGGCTGGGGGCCCGATCACCGGCTGATGAAGGGGTGCATGGAGCCGGTGTTCCGGTCGGCGCCGGGGCGCTGGCGGCGCGTCTACTTCGACCTGCCGGGGATGGGGCGGACCCCGGGGCGACCGTGGATCGACGGGTCGGACGGCATGCTGGAGGTGGTGCTCGGGCTCGTCGATCAGGTGCTCCCCGGCGAGCGGTTCCTTGTCGCCGGCGAGTCGTACGGCGGCTACCTGGCCCGCGGCGTGGTCCACGAGCGGCCGCAGAGCGTCGCTGGCCTGCTGCTCGTGTGCCCGGTGGCCGTGGAGGAGACGCGGGAGGCCAACGCGCCCCCGCTGCGGGTGCTGGAGCGCGACGAGGCGTTCCTCGCGACCCTGTCCGACGACGACCGGCGCGCGTTCGCGTCGATCCACGTGCGCCAGGTGCCCGCCGTCTGGGAGCGGTTCCGGGACGAGATCCTCCCCGGCCTCCGCGCGGCGGACACGGCCTTCCTGGAGCGGAACCTCGGCCCGAAGGTCACCTTCAGCTTCGCTGTCGACGCGCTGGAGCCGCCGTTCCCCGGCCCGACCCTGATGCTGGCGGGGCGCCAGGACAGCGTCGTCGGTTACCGCGATCTCTGGGGCATCCTCGAGGCGTACCCGCGGGCGTCGTTCGTGCTGCTCGACCGGGCCGGCCACAACCTGCAGACCGAGCAGCCGGCCCTGTTCGAGGCCGCCGTGACAGAGTGGCTGGAGCGGGTGGCCGGGACCAGGGCGCACCCCTGAGCGACGGCCCCTGACGGCGACAGCGCGGGCGCTGGCACAGCCCGGCGCACGCGCGGCACACCGCCGAGATAATTCGTTGAATTTGCTGCCATTTATGCGCCAGACAAGGCGCCCGCTCGCGTGGCATGCGGCATGCTGACCGAGCCGGCATGAAGGCAATTCCATCCCGCGCGCTCCGATCGCAGCGCTCGCTCCAGGCGCGCGTGGGAGCGGGCCTGTTGTCGCTCGCCCTCGGCGCCGGCTGCTCGGACGCGCCGCTCGACCCGCCGCCGCAGCCTCCGCCGCCGCAGCCCGAGTGCGCCTTCGCGGTCCCGGCGGCCGGCGTGCCCGCGCCGGGCGGCGATCTCCGCATCAACGAGGTGATGACCGGCAACGACGGCGCCTGGGTCGACGAGGTCGGCGAGACCGACGATTTCGTCGAGCTGATCAACATGGGCCAGCGCCCGATCCACCTCGGGCAATACTACGTTGGCGAGAAGGTCGGCGAGGCGACGCGGCTTCCCGATCTGACGCTCGGGCCGGGTCGGACCGCGCTCCTCTGGGCAGACGACACACCCGAGCAAGGCCCGCTGCACCTGCCGTTCAAGCTCTCGAGCTCGGGCGCACGGGTCCTTCTCTGGTCGTCGTCGTGCGAGCTCGTCGACAGGGTCGATGTGCCGGAGCTGCCGCGCTCCGAGAGCTACGCGCGCCTGCCCGACGGCACGGGGGCGCCGTCGATCTGCCGCTACGCGACGCCCGAGCGGCTGAACGGCGAGACCTGCGATCCGCCGGAGCCGCCGACCATCGACGACAGCATCCAGTTCGCGCCGTTCGCGTGGCCCGAGCCCTTCCCGCCCATCGCCGGGCCGCTCGTCATCTCCGAGCTCGGGCTGCGTCCGGCGGGGTTCGTCGAGGTGCTGAACGCGAGCGACGAGCCCGTTGCGCTCGACGCCTTCGCGCTGCGCCTCTCGGCGCTCTCGCCCGGGCAGGCGATGCCCGACGCCGAGGCGGGCACGCTGCTCGCGTGGCCGGAGCCGTCCGCCACGCTCGGGCCCGGAGAGCGCGTGAGCGTCCCGGTGAGCGAGAGCGACACGACAGCGCTCGAGGCCTCGCCCGAATTCGAGGGCGTCGTGACGCTGTGGCAGGCGGACCGGCCGGCGCCGAGCGATCGGGTCGACTTCATGGCGTGGCCGGAGGGCGCGTCGCTCGCGCGCGTGCCCGACGCCTCCGGGGCGCCGCGCTTCTGCGAGGCGCCGAGCCCCGGCGCAACCAACGACGGCTGCGTCGAGCTCCCGGGGCGCGCGCTCCCGAGCGGACGCGCGCGCCGGCTGGAGACGGACGGCGACTTCGTGGAGCTGGCCAGAGGGGGCACCGAGGTCGGCGAGGCCGGCGTCAAGTTCGTCGTCGACATGGCCGCGAACGACACAGTGCACCTCCTGAGCACGCGCGCGTGGGCGCTCCACTACACCTTCATCCGCGAGAAGATAGAGGGGCTGCCGCACCTCGATCGCTGCGACCCCGAGCAGGACGCGGAGTTCAACGTCGGATGGCAGCTGTTCAGCCAGGCCGAGTACTTCCGCGTCGAGGGCCGCCGCTACCTCCTGGGCACGCTGGTGGAGCACGCCAACGGGACGAAGACGGTCGAGTTCTCCCCCGGCGACCTGGCCATCGGCGACCAGATGCGGCGCGCGTTCTTCGCCGCGATGAAGGTGGTGCCCGACCCGCAGGCGTGGGCGATCCGCCCCACCGCGGCGCGCCAGGTCGTCGAGCTGCGCAACGTCGAGGGGACCGTGCCCATCGTCGGGCCGAACGCACCCTTCAGGGGGCTCACCTACCAGCCGCTCAACCCGGCAGAGGGCTTCGGCACCCTGACGTTCGTCCCGGCGCGCGAGCTGGAGACGGCCGAGCTCGGACCGAACGTGATCGTGGTGACCGACGACGTGCCGAACGAGACGGCGTTCGTCGGCGGCCTCATCACCGAGGCCTTCCAGACGCCGCTGGCGCACGTGAACGTGCTCGCGCGCGGCCGGGGGACGCCGAACATGGCCCTGCGCGGGGCGCGGGATCACGAGCGCCTGAAGGGCCTGTTCGGCAAGCTCGTGCGGCTCGAGGTGCGCGCCTCGGATTTCGAACTCCGCGAGGCCACCGCGGCGGAAGCCGACGCGTACTGGGAGGCGCGCAAGCCGACCGGCGAGCGGCTGGCGCCGGCGCTCGACCTCTCCGTGCGCGGGATCGTCCCGCTCGACGCCGCGAGCTACGCGCAGAGCGACAGCATCGGCTCGAAGGCGGCGGGCATGGCCGAGCTGTACCGCGTGACCGGCGTGGGGCCGTATTGCCCGCCCGACGCGGTGCCGCTGTTCGTGCCGCCCGCGGCGTTCGCCATCCCGTTCTCGCACTACATGGATCACTTCCAGGGGAGCGGCGCGGCGGAGCTCCTGGCCGAGCTCGAGCGAGACCCCGAGTTCCGCGCCGACCCGCGCGCGCACGCCGAGGGGCTCGCGCAGGTGCGCGATCTCATGATGAAACACCCTGTGGATCCCGAGATCCTCGGCGCGGTCACCGGCGCCATCGGGGGGCGCTTCGGCGGCGAGCGCGTGCGCCTGCGCAGCAGCAGCAACACGGAGGATCTGGCCACCTTCAACGGCGCCGGGCTCCACACGTCGACGAGCGGCGACCTCGACGCCACGTCGAGCTCCATCGAGGACGCGCTGCGCACGGTGTGGTCGAGCCTCTGGAACACGCGCGCTTACGACGAGCGGGAGTTCGGCCACGTCGACCAGGCGCGCGCGGCCATGGCCGTGCTCGTGCACCAGGCGTGGCAGTCGGAGCGCGCGCAGGGCGTGGCCATCAGCCGCAACGCGCTCGACGCGGTCCGCGACAGCCAGTATTACATCAACGCGCAGATCGGGGAGGCGTCGGTCACCAACCCGGCGCCCGGCGTGACGAGCGACGAGATCGTGTACACGCCGGCGCCGCGCACGATCAAGGCGGACTACCACGGCCGATCGAGCCTGTCGCGCGGGCGCGACGTGCTGTCGTTCCCGGAGGTCCAGCGGATCGGCTGCGTGCTCGAGGCCGTCCACCGGCACTACCGGCCGCTCGTCGACCCGAAGGGCGAGAACCGGCTGTACGCGATGCAGATCGAGTGGAAGCTGATCGGCCCGGAGCGCCGGCTGCTCGTGAAGCAGGCGCGGCCCTACAGCTTCGGCGCGCTCGAGGCGCCGGGCGATTGCCGCGAGTTCTGATCGACAGACACCCGCCGGCGAGGGCGTCAGCGGGCGGCGAACTCCGCCTCGTGGATGGCTCGCACCTTCTCCAGCACCCTGGGGCCGTGCTCCCGGAACGGGAGATCCCTCGCGCGGTCTTTTCGCAGGTAGACGCCCGAGAGATCCCGGCTCGCGCCGAACGCCGCCTCGTATAGCCGCGAGGCGCCCTGGCTCGGGGGTGGGAAGAAGAAACGCATCAGCGGCTCCACGTAGAACGGCAGCCCCGACCGCTTCCCCTTCCTCAGCGTGTTGTTGGGCCCGGGATCCACGCTCCGGATCTTGATCCCGTCCCGCTCGAGCAGCGGCGCCACCTCGCGCGTCCAGAGGGAGAGCGCGAGCTTGGACGTCGCGTACGGGCCGAAGAGCTGCTTGAACGACGCCGGGCGCTCCAGGGCGTCGGGGTCGAAGCGCCTGGTCATGTCGAACGCGTTGGAGGAGGTGTTCACGACCGTCTTCAAGGTCCCCTTCCGCAGCAGCTCGCGGAGCTCCATCGCGATGACGTACGGCACAACCGCCTGGAGCTCGAAGTGCAGCTCGCGGCCTTGCTTCGAGAAGGTCAGCTCCGGGACGCTGCCGCCGGCGTTGTTGAACAGCACGTCGATCTTCTGCTCGCTCGCCTTGATCGCGTCGAGCGCGCGCCAAAGGCTCTCGAAATCGGACAGGTCCGCCCTGTGGACACGGAGCCTCCGGCGCTCGAGGCTCCCCCGGATCAGCGGATCGTCCTCGGGGAACGTCGAGCGGTTCAGCGCGACGACCTGAAAGCCCTCCGACAGCAGACGACGCGTGAGCTCGAGGCCGATACCGTGGCTCGAGCCCGTGATGAGTGCGACCTTGTCGTGTTCCGTTGTGTTCATCGTGACTCCTGTGAGGGCCGCCTCCACACGCGTCCTGCGGGGGGAGAACGACAGTGGGCGCGCCGATCGCACGAGCCGATCGGCGCGCGTGCCGAGACGTCAGCGTCCGTCGCCGAGCGGCCGAGAAGCGGCCTTCCGGCGATGCGCCCGCGCGCGAGACCCCCTGTGCGCAAAGGCCCGTGTGCGCAAGGGCCCGTGTGCGCAGAGGCCCAGTGACGCGAGGACCGCACGCGACGGCCGCGCCGAGGACGACGCCGAGGGATGGATTCGTACCGTGACGGCGCCGTCCCTCGCCCGAGATCGCTCGGAACCGGCGTGGCGCCGCGACAGGAGGAAGAATGTGCTACTGAGTAGCATTTGTCAAGGAGGGGCACCCGGATCCCGCGCGTGGTAGCCTCGCCGCATGACGGAAGGTCAGGCTCCGGGGCTGCGAGAGCGCAAGAAGGAGCGGACGCGCGCGCAGATCATCGAGACCGCGATCGATCTCTTCCTGAAGAACGGCTACGACCAGACGACGCTCGACGAGGTGCTCGGGGCGGTCGAGATCTCGCGGAGGACGTTCTTCCGCTACTTCGAGTCGAAGGAAGACCTCCTCATCGCCTGGATGGACCAGCTCATCGAGGTGGCGCGCGAGGCGGTCCGCGCGCGCCCGCCCGGCGAGCCGCCGCTCGTGGCGCTGCGCAACGCGGTCCGGGATACGCTCGGCCGCCTCTTCGAGGGGGACCTGCCGCGGTTCGTCGCGGTCCAGCAGTTCGTCGCGAAGACACCGGCGGTCCGCGCGCGGCAGGGCGAGCGGCTCGGCCACTGCGCCGAGGCCATCTGCGAGCCGCTGGCCGCGCGGATGGGCCTGGATCCGCAGCGCGAGCTGGCGCCGCGGGTGCTGGCCAGCTGCTCTGTCGCCATCATGCAGTGCGCGATCGAGGCGTGGATCGCCCGCGGCGCGACGGACGATCTGCTCGAGCTCGTGGACGAGGGCTTCCGGGCGCTCGCGCGCGAGCAAGAGCGCCTGCGGTAGGGCGAGCCTTCCGCCTTCGCCTCAGACGTCCTTCGCCATCGAGCGCACCCGGTCGCGGAGCCAGGTGAGCGCCGGGTGCCTGGCTGTCCTGTGGTGCCACACCATCGCGATGGCGAAGCCCGGCACGGGGACGGGCGGCGCAAGGAGCTGGAGCCGGCCCTCGCGACCGCGCGCCACGCGCTCGGGGACGAGCGCGGCCAGGTCCGAGCGCGCCACGATCTCCGGCACCATCAGGAACGAGGGGACGGACAGGACAACGCGCCGCTCGCGCCCGAGCGCGGCGAGCGCCGCGTCGGTCGCGCCCGTGAAGCCGCCGCCGCGCGGGCTCACCACCACGTGGTCGAGCGCGCAGAGCTGGTCGAGGCTGAGGGAGCGCGAGACCCGCGGGTGCTTGCGCCGGACGATGACGACGTAGCGCTCCTCGAGCAGCTTCCTGCTGTGCAGGTGCTCGGGCGCGATGTCCGGCGTCATGAAGGCGAGGTCCACCTCGCCGCGCTCCGCCTGGGCCGCGAGCTGGGCGCTGTCGAGGGCCCGCCACGCGAGCCGCACGCCCGGCGCCTCGCGCCGGAGCTGAAAGGCGAGCGGCATCAGCAGCGCGTACTGCACATAGTCGGACGCGGCGACAGCGACCGTCAGCTCGGCGGTCGCGGGGTCGAACGCGGCGCCCGTGGCAATCGCGGCGCGCACGCCCTCCAGCGCCTCGTGCAGCGGCGCTTGCAGCTCCAGCGCGCGCCGCGTCGGCGTCATGCCGCGCTGCGCGGGGAGCAGCAGCGGGTCGCCGAGGAGCTCGCGAAGCCGCTGGAGCTGGGCCGACAGCGCCGGCTGGCTGAGGTTCAGGCGCCTGGCCGCCCTCGTCACGTTGCGCTCCGCGAGCAGCACGTCGAGCGCGACGAGGAGGTTCAGGTCGAGGCGGCTGGTATCCACCCAGGTGATAGCAGCACAGAAGAACTGCGACTTCAACGATGCCAGGGAGAGACGTAGCTTTCGACGCATCCACACCGCACGCGCCCCGGTCATCCCCGGTCCTCCGCGGGCACGTCCGGCGGTCCACAGAACGAGGAGACGGACTCGTCTCCTGGAAAGGACATGCCATGAACATCCTCATCGTCTTTGCGCACCCCGAGCCGCGCTCGTTGAACGGCGCGCTCCGCGACCGGATGGTCGCGACGCTCACCGCCGCCGGGCACGACGTGCTCGTCTCCGACCTGTACGCGCAGGGGTGGAAGGCGACGCTCGACGGCGCCGACTTCCCGGCCGAGCCCGAAGGCGCGCGCCTCCAGCTCACCGACGCCTCGCACCGCGCGTTCGCGAGCGGCGCGCAGACACCGGACGTGGCCGAGGAGCAGCGGCGCCTCCTCTGGGCTCATGCCGTCATCCTCCAGTTCCCGCTCTGGTGGTTCTCCATGCCGGCGATCCTGAAGGGATGGGTCGAGCGCGTCTTCGCGCACGGCTTCGCCTACGGCGTCGGCGAGCACTCGGACCGGCGCTGGGGCGACCGCTACGGCGAGGGCGTCTTCGCCGGCAAGCGCGCCATGCTCGTGCTCACCGCCGGCGGCTGGGTCGAGCACTACGCGGAGCGCGGCATCAACGGGCCGATGGATGATCTCTTGTTCCCGATCCAGCACGGCATCCTCTTCTATCCCGGCTTCTCCGTGCTGGAGCCGTTCGTCGTCTACAGGGCCGAGCGGATGAACGAGGAGCGCTTCCGGGCCATCACGACCGACCTCGACCGGCGCCTCGAGCGGCTGTTCGTCGAAGAGCCGATCCCCTACCGGCGGCAGAACCACGGCGACTACGAGATCCCGTCGATGCGGCTGAAGGAAGGGCTCGGGGCAGGAAAGCAGGGCCTCAGGCTGCACCGGGCCTGAGCCGCGGTGGACGGGCCGGGTGGACACCCGAGCCGCCTTCCGGACGCCCGTCGCCATCGAGCGCAGGTCGTCGGGAGCCAGCCGGAGGTGGCCGACGGCGTCGCGCCGGAGCCGCCCTCAGGAGCGGGCCTGTCGCCGGTACTGCCCGGGAGGCACGCCCATGGCCCGGCGGAACGCCCGGTTGAAGGCAAACTCGGAGTCGTACCCCACGCGCGCCGCGATCGACGCGAGCCCGTCGTCGCTCTCGCGGAGCCGCGCGGCCGCCTCCTGCATCCGCAGGCGTGTGAGGTACGCGTGCGGCGCCATGCCCACCTCGGCCGCGAACCGACGCGCGAGCGTCGCCCGCGACGTCCCGGAGCGGCGCGCCAGCTCGCTCACGCTCCAGTCCCGCTCGGGCTCGGCGTGCATCCACGCGAGCGCGCTGGCGAGCGTCCTGTCCCCGAGCGCGCCCAGCCACCCCGCCCCACCGGGAGGTTGCGCGTCCGCCCAGGCGCGGAGCACCTGCACCAGCAGGACGTCGAGCAGCCGCGAGACGACCACGGAGGCCCCCCGTTCGCCGCGCTCGTACTCCCGCTCGAGCAGGGACACCGTGGGCGACAGGGCGCGCGCGGCCTGGGAGTCCCCGCGGAGGTGCACCCGTGCTGGCAGCAGGCGCAGCACCGGGTGAGCGCCGGGCTCGTCGAACGCGAAGCAGCCACAGAGCACCCGCGTCTCGGCGCCCCTGCCGCCCAGCTCGGGCGCGGGCCCGTCACCGCGCTCCGCGAGCCATTGCTCGAGCGGCACCTTCGGGCTGCGCGGCGAGTCCGCCATCGCGTGCCCATCCCCGCGAGGCAGCAGCACGACGTCTCCGGGCCCCAGGGCGAGCACCTCGCGCCCGTGCACCAGGTGACAGGCGCCCGAGGTGACGAGGTGCAGGCTCGCCACCGTTGTCGCCGGGAAGCGGAGGCCCCAGGGAGCGCGCGCCACCGTGCGGCAGTAGAGCTGCCCGCGCAGCCCGGTGCGTTCGAGGATCTGCCCGAGGAGATCGGAAGCGCCGTAGACGTCCACGCCCACAGGATAGCAGCGATCCATCCGGCTACCCCGGACGGTGAGCGTTTCGGGCAAAGCATTGAGCCGCCCGCGAATGGCCCTCGGCGGCGGCCGTCGCCATGATCCTCGTCGTGAAGCGCGGTCGATCGCGCACGGAGGCACCATGGAATCGCACCGAGACGACTTGCCCTGGAAGCTCACCTCGCCCACGGCCCTGCTGACGCTGCTGCTGGGGTCCTTCATGCTCTTCCTCAGCGTCAGCGCCGCGATGGACCCGCTGGGCGCCGCGCAGGGCTTCGGCCTGCCCATCTCCAGCGCCGACGCCGTCCCCTGGCTGCGCGTCAAGTCCGGGCGGGATCTCGGCATTGCGCTGGCCCTCTTCGGCCTTGTCGCGACGCGGCAGCGGCGCGCGGCGGGCGTCTTCGTCCTCGCCTGCACCGTGGCGCCCGTTATCGACGCGCTGACCACGTGGAGCCACGGCGCATCCCTCGCCCTGGCCCTCTCGGTCCACGGCAGCGCCGCGGTCTACTGTCTTGCGCTCGGCTCGGCGCTGCTGCTGCGGTCCGGGCTGCGACGCCGTCGCCACGCCTCGCCGCGGTCCGGCAGCCTTGTCGCGCCAGAACATGGCGATGGGCTGCACCGGGCCTGAGCCGCGGCGCGCGGTGGAATCTGGACGAGGAGAGAGGAGAGAGGAGATTTTTCAGCTCCCCTCTTCCCTCGGCGCCATCGATCCCCTCTATGGCTCCTTTTCTCCGTGAGCTCACGGGGCGACCCTTGTCGACGCGGCGCTGAACGACGCGAAAGACGATGATCCGTGCGCCCATTTCATGATACAACGACACAGCGCTACGGCTGGCAGCTTCGAGAATCGCTCGTGACCGCGATCGACCGACTCCGTCCATCGATCGCCCGGCCGACGACGACCCTCACCGCCTCAGGGGGCGAGATCCTCCCGGGGCCAGGAGGCTCGGGATCGGCCACGATCCGGGGCGCGAGCGCCTCGTGACGGCCGTCCCGGCGTGACGTCATGCGGCGCGCGCCGCTCGACCAGCAAAGCCATTCGCGAGCCGCCGTCGGGCAAAGCAGCCTGTTCTCGATCATCGTCCACGCATTGCCAAGGTATTTTTTAATCCACAGCGTGCGGCAGCTCGCCGCATTGCACGGCGCGGCCATGCCGGCGCCCCAACGAGGAGCTCTCCCATGAGGACCACCGCTCGGTCGATCTCTGTGTTCGCGCTCGCCTGGATGATCTCCGGCTGCATGGCGGCAGCCGGGCCGTATGCCGACGAAGGCGAGGCCCTCGGCGAGGCCGCATCGCAGCTCGTCGCCTGCGAGGTGCTGCCCTCCGGCAACATCGTCACCAACGGCAGCTTCGAATCGCCGGACGTGTTCCGCAACTTCTGGCGGCGGGAGACATCGATCACCGGCTGGCGGGCTGCCCACGGCCAGATCGAGATCCTGGACCACGCGTTCGGCACGAGCCCCGCGCACGGTCAGCAGCACGTCGAGCTGGACGCCCAGAGCTCGAGCGGCATCTACCAGGATCTCGCGACGATCCCGGGGGCGACCTACGTGCTCCGGTTCTCCTTCGCGGCGCGCCCCGGCACCGGCGCGAGCCAGAACGTGCTCGGCGTCTCCTGGGGCGGCCAGTCGGTGGCCACGCTCTCGACGAGCAGCTCCGCGTGGGTCGAGCACACCTATACGGTCGTGGCCTCGGGCACGACGACGCGCCTCCAGTTCAACGATCTGGGCATCTCGAATGGCCAGGGGACATTCCTCGATCACGTCACCGTGGTCGCCGCCGACACGGATCAGGACGGGGTGTTCGACGCGTGCGACAACTGCCCGGCGCTGGCCAACCCCTCTCAGGCCGACGCGGACGAGGATGGCATCGGCGACGCGTGCGAGCCCGAGCCCCAGTGCGTCGTCGTGCAGCGCGGCACCTACGGGGACGTGCAGGACGCGCAGATCCAGCCCGGGGTCTCGTGGAACTACGGCGATTACCCGTACGTCGTCCTGAACACGTTCCCGGAGGGCGCGCAGATTGGCGTGCTGGCGTTCGACCTGTCGTTCATCCCGGCGGGCTCCGACGTCCAGTCCGCGACCCTCTCGCTGTCCCACTCGTGGAAGGCGAGCGCCAGCGTCATCGAGGTGCACCGCGTGCTCGGCCCCTGGGAAGAGTCGACGGTCCACGCCGGCAACTTCTCCGGGTACGACGCGGCCGTCGAGGCCTCGATCCCCACGCTGGCCCAGGCCGCGGTCGCGACCGCCGACGTGGCGGGCCTCGTCCAGACCTGGGTCGATGGCGCCCAGCCAAACCACGGCTTCGCGCTCCACGACGTGAACGCCCGGACCGACATCCGGTCGAGCGAGCAGGTGAACGTCGCCCAGCGGCCGAAGCTCGAGGTTTGCTACACGCCCGCCCAGTAGCGGGGAATCCGGCCGAGGAGCGGAGGGCGGGCCGGGGGCCGGGGTTGTGCCGAGCGCAGGAGATGCGGCCGCGGCGTCCGGCGGTCACCGGGCGACAGGAGGCCCCCCGGCCCGGGGACGGTGGGCCTCGGCCTGCTGGCCATCCAGGAAGACGCCGACGAGGACGCCGAGGTACGCGCCGGCGTGGAGCCCCCAGCAGACGAGGTACCGCATGGCCGCGCCGGGGGGCCACGCGCCGAGGCTCGCCTCGCGCACACCGAGCGGGTCGAGCGCCGCCATGACGGCGGGGCAGAGCGCGAGCGCCGCAGCGACAGCCGTCATGATCCTCGCCAGCCAGGCGCGCCACGAGAACCGGTCGCTGCGCGCCGCGCGGACGAGCCCCACGCCGGTGACGAGGGCGCCGAGCGGCAGGCCGCCGCGGAACCCCGTCCACGCGACCGCGAGCCGGAACGGCAAGCTCGACGCGGCGAGGCCCTTTCCGTCGAGGAAATACTCCGGGGAGATCGTCGCGGTGACCTGATCGAAGAGCGCCCCGCAGGCGCCCGCGGCCAGGGCGCCAGCGAGGATGGCAAGGTACTCGCGAGGACGGGAGGTGGGTGGGCGAGGCCGCACGGTCCCCACGATACGACAAGGCGGAGGCGATCGCGGCGGCGTTGCCGGCGCGCCGCTGCCTCGGCCAGGAGGTGGTGTCAGCCCGCGGGCTCGTCGAGCAGCGCGCGGACGCGCTCCTCGACGACGGCGAACTCGGGGGTACCGGGCTCGAGCGTGCCCCCGAGGTGCAGGTGCCGCACGAGGCCCGCGCGATCGAGGAGGAAGCTGACGCTCGTGTATTGCCGCTTCGGATGGCCATCGATCCACCAGCGCTTGAGCGTGCGCCAGTCCGGGTCGATCGCGACCGGGAAGCTGTACCCGAAGTGCTTCAGATAGCCTTTGACCGCCTCGGGATCGAGGGGCTCGGGATCCTTGTGGTGATACATCCCGACGACGACGAGCCCTCGTTCCCGATAGCGCTCGTCCAGCGCCTTGAGCGCCGGAGCGGTGGCGCTGCAAAACGGGCAGCTCGGCGACATGAACCAGCGGACGAGGACGACCTTGCCGCGCAGATCCGCCGGCGTGAGCGGCGGTGAGTTGTACCAGGGCCCCACGTCCCACGCAGGCGGGGGCGCCCCGACGACGCCAGATACGTCGTGGTCGAAGCCCGGGGTACCGCCCGACGTGAGAGGAGCGCTCCCCGGAGGCGGCGCAGGTGCGGTAGGCGCCGCGGGCGCGGCCGCGGGCTCCGGGGAGGCGCACGCGAGGGCGAGCGCCGCGAGCGAGAGCGAAAGCAAGCGAGCCATCATGACGACTTTCCCTCGCGGGACGATGGCAGTCCGGCGCGCGCGCGTCAATCCGAGCCGGCCAGCAGGCCGCCTGGGGGGCGAGGCGTCACTTCCAGTTGACGGTCGCCCAGCCGTGGGCAGGAATGCTGAACTGGAGCTTCTTGCCGGCCACGCCGAGGGTGGTCGTCTTCTCCGAGTTGCCAGAATTGTAAAGGATCGTGACGAAGGTCCCGTCGGGGTTCTTGAACGCCAGCGCGTCGCCGCCGGTCGTGCCGACGCGCGTCGCGCCGGGATCGACGTAGGCGGAGACATGGCGGAAGACGTGGTAGGCCGGGGTCACGTTCAGCGTCTTTGCCCCCGTGTCCACGGTGAGGAGCGCGTTCTGGGGCCACGGCCGCTGCGAGTCCAGGTTCTTCCCCGCCGTGTCCAGCACCATGTTCCAGGCGCTGTACGACGTCACCCCCGCCTTGATCCAGTCGCGGAGCAGCCCCCAGCTCTCCTCGGCGTAGGCGTGGTCGTTCGGCGCTTTGTTCGCGTTGAAGGTCGGCGAGCCCGCAGGGTTCCAGGGGTAGTTGCCGCACTTGTGCTCCGTCTGGAGGATCGGCAGGTTGCGCGATCTCAGGCCGGATACGCTGCCCAGCATGTTCCACTGCAGCCCGAAGCCCTTGACGTACCCCATCGCGGTGGCATCGCCGGTCACGGCGCTGAGGATCGCCCCGTCTTTGCCGCTCTCCGCGTTGGACATCGTGCCGAGATAGATCTGCGTCGTGAGCCCCCGCTCGGCGAACGTCGGCCCGAGGTGCGCGCCGATGAACTTCGCCATGAGCGGCCCCGTCCAGATGCAGCTCGGGTACCTCGTCTCGTAGTTCGGCTCGTTCTGGGGGTGAACCGCCTCGATGGTGATGCCCTCCTCGGCGTACGCCTCGACGAACTTCGCGAAGTACAGGGCATAGGCCTCGAGGACGTTCGCGTCGTCCTTCATCCGGCCGCCATCCATGGCGCCGTTGCTCTTCATCCAGGTGGGCGGCGTCCAGGGGCTCGCCCAGAGGTGGAGATCGGGCCTCACGGCGAGCGCCGCCTTGATGTACGGGATCAGCCTCTCCCTGTCCCGAGCGATGGAGAAGCTCTCCATCGCGTGATCGTTCGGCGTCTCGTTGAGCGTGTAGCGATCCATCGCATAGTCGCTCGCCCCGATGGGGACGCGCCCGTAGACGAACGCCGCCCCCTCGTGCCTGTCGAAGAGGAGCTCGATGGCGCGCGCCCTGTCAGCGTCGCTGAGCATCGAGAGCACGTTCCATCCGGCCTCGTTGAAGGTGCCGCCGAAGCCGTCCCATCGCTGGTGCGTCGTCGCCTCGTCGACGGTCACGTCGGCATTGCCGCTCGTCACCTCGGTCGGCTCCCCTGTCACCCAGTAATTGTTCTGACCGGACGTGACGAGCGTCGGCTCGACCACGGGGGGGTCGGGGTCGGCGCCGGTGGGCGAGCCGCCGGCGCCGCCCTCTCCGGCCGGCTGGCCGCCGGCGCCGTCCGAACCCGTCGAGCCGCTCGCGCCAGCTCCGACCGAGCCCGTCGAGCTCCCCGCGCCTGACCCCGAGCCGCTCGCGCCTGGCCCCGCGCCGCTCGCGCCTGGCCCCGAGCCGCCCGCGCCCTCGGGTTCTGTCGCGCTGGTCGAAGGATCGCAAGCCGCGAAGAACAACGCGAGCAACACGCCGGTGCTCGAACCTCGTGCCCTGTTCATTGAAGAAATCCTCGGTCCCGGGTATCCCAGGGTGAAGCTCCGCGGCGGCGCCTGAGGCACGCGTCCGGGAGCAGCCGCCCTACTATGCCCACGGGCTCGCGCGGTGATCGCGCGGGCGGGACAAATCTCGCCGCCTGGACGCGCCCCAGGGCAACCGGGCCACATCCGTTCTTCCATGCGGCGAGCGCTGCCCACGGCCGGGCGCGACGCGCTACGCCCGCCGTGCGGCCGCGTCCCGCCCGCGGGTGACGGGCCGCCCGATCAGGGCGTGAACGATTCCGTGACGGAGCTCAGCCCGAAGCCTTGCTGCGTCCCGCCGCCGGGCACGTAGATCGTCGAGCCGACCGCGACCGCGCCGGTGCCGTGGCGCGGCGTCCGCATCGGCGCGAGCACCTCCCACGCGTCGGTGGCGGCATCGTAGACCTCGGTGTCGTCGAAGATGCCCAGCGTGTCCGGCGCCTGGTTGCCCTCACCGCCGATGACGTAGACCTTCGTGTCCATCACCGCCGCCGCGACGCCGCCGCGCGCCGTCGGCATCGGCGCGCGCGTCGACCAGGTGCCCGCCGAGAGATCGTACGCGAACACCGTATCCTTGACGTTCACCTGGCCGTTCGCGCGCCCGCCGAGCACGTAGAACGTCGACCGCACGACCGCGCCGCCGACGTGATCGCGCGGCTCGGGCAGGTCCGGCAGCGTCTCCCATTCGCCCGTCTCGACGTCGTACGACGAGAACGCGGGCACCGTGTCCTGGAAATCCGGCGTGAGCGAGCGCAGCCCGCCTGCGAGGTAGATCTTCGTGCCGTGGGCGCCGACGGCCGCGCTCCCGCGCTCGGTGCCGGAAGGCATGGGCGCGAGCTCGGCCCACGCGTCCAACCCCGGATCGTACTCGAACACGTCGCCGACTGCCGTCCAGGGGAAATCACCGGTCATGCCCCCGAGCAGGTAGATCTTGCCGTGGAGCGCGGCGACGTTCGGGTGATTCAGCGCGACCGGCAGCGACGCGGCCTCGGACCACGTGTCGTCGCGCGGATCGTAGACCTCGACGCGCCCCGTGTTGAGCCCGTCGCCGCCGGCGCCGGCGATGACGTAGACCTTTCCGTCGAGCGCCACGACGCCGTGCTCCTGGCGCGGGCCGCCCGCGATCGGCGCGAGCTCGCTCCAGCCAGGAGGGTCGTCGGCGCCGGCGCTCGATCCGGAGCCGGGGACATCGGAGGCGTCGTCGACGCAGGCGAGCGTGGACAGGGAGAGGCCGAGAGAGAAGCAGAGGGCAGTGATGGGTCGCATGGTGCTCTTTCCTCGTGGTGTGTGGTGGTGACGAACCTGGGCATCGTGCGCGACATCGTACGTCCGTCGCTCCATGGACGATCGCGAGGCGTCTCGTCGCGCGCGCCTCATGGCCGCCTGCCCCGTCCAGTCCTGAGCGCTCTTCACGAGTCCTCGCCTTCCGGACGGCGAGCGGGGCGGCTTGTGCGTCCCTCCGTCGTGGTGCACCTTGAGGGTGCGCCTGCGGGCGCGGACGCACCATGTGAGGTCGTCCGTCGTTCTTGATGGATCGTCTGCCGGGAGGTGTCGTGGACGCGCTCAGTGACGTACTTCAGGCCATCCGCCTCGCGAGCAACCTGTTCTGCCGAGCCGAGCTGGCGGCGCCCTGGGGCGTTCGCCTGCGCGGCGGGCGGGCGTGCTTCCACTACGTCGCCCGCGGGCGCTGCTGGCTCGCGGTGGAGGGGACCTCGGCGCCCACCACGGCGCTGTCGGCAGGTGATCTCGCTCTCTTGCCGCTCGGCCAGGCGCACGCGATGCGCGACCAGGCGCAGAGCCCCGTTCGGAGCATCGAGGCGCTGGTCTCGGAAGGCGCCGGCGACGACGGCATTCTCCGGTCCGGCGGCGGTGGCCCGACCACGACCCTGATCTCGGGCTGTTTCACGATCGAGGACCGGTCGAGCAACCCGCTCCTCGCCGCGTT
Organism: Sorangium sp. So ce1335; assembly: GCF_051521615.1. Classification (NCBI taxonomy): domain Bacteria; kingdom Pseudomonadati; phylum Myxococcota; order Polyangiales; family Polyangiaceae; genus Sorangium; species Sorangium sp. So ce1335. The sequence continues at coordinate 11,914,910 of NZ_CP150363.1, read as the reverse complement.
GCCCCCGATCATCCGCATCACATCCGACGAGGGGCGCGCGGTGCCGTGGCTCGAGCAGAACCTCCAGTTCATCGCGGCCGAGGCCGCGTCGCCTCGGCCCGGCTCCCGCCTCGTCCTCACGCGCATCGCCGACGTGGTGTTCGTGCAGGCGCTCCGGGCCTATATCGAGCGGCTCCCCGATGACTCCGAGGGCTTCCTCCGGGCGCTGCGGGAGCCGCACATCGGCAAGGCCCTCGGGCTGATGCACCGGGAGCTGGAGCATCCCTGGACGGTGGAGACCCTCGCCTCCAGGTGCGGCCTCTCGCGCTCCGTGTTCGCGGAGCGGTTCAAGCAGCTCGTCGGCGAGCCGCCCCTCGGCTACCTGACGCGGCTGCGCATGGAGCGCTCGACAGAGCTGCTCCAGGCGGGCTCGACCCTCGCTGACGTGGCGCGACGGACGGGGTACTCGTCGGAGGCAGCCTTCAGCCACGCCTTCCGCCAGTGGGCGGGCACCCCCCCGGGCGCGTACCGCAAGGCACAGCGGGAGAGGCGAGCCCGCCCGGGCAGCCGCGGTGCGTCCGAGGTGGCGAGCGGCTCAGGGGAGGTTTGAGCTCCACACCGGCGGGACCGCCGACCCCGGAGGATGAAACGCGCGGCCCGGCTCGACCCGAGCCGTGAGCTCCTTTCGGGCCACCGGCAGACGCACCGCGGCGCTCGTGGCCGCTCGTGCGCCGCGCCCGGAGGCGAGCGCCGCGGGGTCGATATGGTATCGGTACCGGAGGGATCTGGCATGCTGCGATCGCAGGAGCATGGGGCGGGGGGCGTGACGTCCGGCCGGAGCCGTGCGCTCGCCCCGGTCGTGTGGCGGCGTCGCCTCCGGGCGGCACACGGGCTCGGCCGCGCCGGCGCCGCCCTCGGCCTCGATGTCCCACCAGACCGCCGGGCTCCAGCGCTTCGCGGCGTATCGTCCCCGTGATCTCTCTCATGGAGATGCCCGCCCCCCCCACATACACGATCACCGGCACGCTCCACGAGGGCGGAAGAACCCGCCTGCTCCGCGCCGTCCGGAGCGCCGATGGCCGCCCGGTGATCTTGAAGGTCATCGACCCGCGGAGCGGCCGCTCGCAGGACATCGAGCGCCTGCAGCACGAGCACGCGATGGGCAAGGCGCTGCGCCACGACGCCTTCGTGAGGCCGCTCGCCATCGAGACGTTCGAGGGAATGCCGGCGCTCGTCATGGAGGACTTCGGCGGCGAGTCGCTCGATCGCATCATCGACGGGCCGATGAGCGCCGGGCGGTTCCTGGAGCTCGCGGTCCGCATCGCGGCGTGCGTCGCGGAGCTCCACCAGGAGGACGTCCTTCACAGGGATCTCAAGCCCCACAACATCCTCGTCAACGCGACGACAGGCGAGGTGAAGCTCATCGACTTCGGCCTTGCCTGCCGCCTCTCGCGCGAGCAGCCGCCGGCGGGGCCTCCCCGGCTCATCGAGGGCTCCTTGCCGTACCTGTCTCCGGAGCAGACAGGGCGAATGAACCGGTCGATCGACAGCCGCGCTGACCTCTATGCGCTCGGCGTCACGTTCTACCAGATGCTCACGGGGCGCCTGCCCTTCGAGGCGCGGGATCCGCTCGAGTGGGTGCACTGCCACGTCGCCCTCGCCCCTCCGCCGCCGTCCGCGGTCGTCCCGGAGCTCCCCGAGATCCTCTCGGCGATCGTCCTGAAGCTCCTCGCCAAGATGCCTGAGGATCGTTACCAGACCGCCCGCGGCCTCCAGCGCGACCTCGGGCGGTGCCTCTCGCAGCAGCGAGACCACGGCAGGATCGAGCCGTTCTCCCTGGGCGAGCGCGACGTCTCCGGGCGCGCCCAGCTCCCACCGCAGCGGCTCTACGGCCGCGAGCGCGAGGTGGCCGCGCTGCTGCGCACCTTCGAGCGCATGGCGGACACCGGGGTCCCCGAGCTCGTGCTCGTCTCCGGCTATGCGGGCAGCGGAAAGTCGGCGCTCGTTCACGAGCTCTGCAAGGCGGTCGTCCGGAAACGAGCCCTGTTCCTGTCGGGGAAGTTCGATCAATTCAAGCGCGAGATCCCCTATTTCACGCTGGTCCAGGCCTTCCGGGAGGCCGTGCGCGACATCCTCGCCGAGACGGAGGACCGGATCGCGGCCTGGAGACAGCGGCTGCTCGACGCGCTCGGGATCAACGCGCAGCTCATCGTCGACGTCATCCCGCAGATCGAGCTCGTCATCGGCCGGCAGCCGCCCGTCCCGGAGCTCCCGCTGACCGAGGCCCAGCACCGGTTCCGCGTCGCGTTCCGGAGCTTCGTCGGGGTGTTCGCCCGGAAGGAGCACCCCCTCGCGCTCTTCCTCGACGATCTCCAGTGGACCGACCCGGCGAGCCTCGGGCTCCTGGATGATCTGTTGACCCACCCGGAGACGCGCCACCTCCTCATCGTCGGCGCGTACCGCGACAACGAGGTACCCCCCTCGCACCCGCTCATGACGGCGCTCGACCGGGTGCGGAGGGACGGCGCGCGCGTCTCGGACATCGTGCTCGGCCCGCTCTCCCGGGAGCACCTCGTCGCGCTCGTCAGCGACGCATTCCACTGCCGCCGCGAGGACGCCGCGCAGCTCTCCGCGCTCGTCCACGAGAAGACGGCCGGCAACCCCTTCTTCGCCATCCAGTTCCTCACCGCGCTCCACGAGGAGCGGCTCATCGAGTTCGACGAGCGCGCCGAGGTCTTCCGGTGGGACGTGGCGAAGATCCGCGAGAAGGGCTTCACGGACAACGTGATCGACCTGATGGTCGGCAAGCTCGTGCGGCTCCCTCCGGGCACCCAGGAGGCGCTGAAGCACCTCGCCTGTCTCGGGATCACCGCCGACGTCGCCCTCCTGTCGATGGTCCGCGGCAGCTCGGTGGAGGAGGCGCACGCGGACCTCCGGGAGGCCGTCCGCGCGGGGCTGGTCCAGCGCAAGGACGCCTCGTACAGGTTCCTCCACGACCGGGTCCAGGAGGCCGCGTATTCGCTCATCCCCGAGGGCGAGCGGGCGGCGGTGCACCTCGGTATCGGCCGGCTGCTCGCGGCGCGCACGGCGCCGGAGGAGATCGAGGAGAAGGTCTTCGAGATCGTCAATCAGCTCGACCGCGGCGCGCCGCTGATCACGTCGCGGGAGGAGCGGGAGCGGGTGGCCGAGCTCAACCTCGTCGCGGGCAAGCGCGCCAAGGGGTCGACGGCCTGCGCCTCGGCGCTGAGGTACCTCGCCGCCGGCAGGGCCCTGCTCCCGGAGGACTGCTGGGAGCGGCGGTACGAGCTCACCTTCCAGATCGAGCTCCACCGGGCCGAGTGCGAGTACCTCACCGGCGCCCTCTCTGCGGCCGAGGAGCGGCTCTCGGCGCTCTCGCGCCGCGCCGGGAGCCTCGTCGATCTGGCCGCCGTCACGTGCGTGCGACTCGGCCTCTACACGACGATGGACCGCAGCGACCGCGGCGTCGACGTCGGCCTCGAGTACCTCGGCCGCGTCGGCATCGCGTGGTCGCCGCACCCCGCGGACGAGGAGGTACGGAAGGAATACGAGCGGGTCTGGGAGCTGCTCGGGGCCCGCGCGGTCGAGGAGCTCATCGACGCGCCCCCGATGACCAACGCGGAGTGCCGCGCGACCCTCGAGGTCCTCACCCATGTCCAGTCGCCGGCCCTGTTCACCGACGCGAACCTGAATTGCCTCGTCGTGACGCGCATGACGAACCTCAGCCTCGAGCACGGCAACAGCGACGCGTCGTGCCTCGCCTACACCTGGTTCGGCATGGTCCTCGGGCCGCGCTTCGGCGATTACCGCATGGCGTACCGGTTCGCCAGGCTCGGCCTCGATCTCCTGGAGCGCCGCAGGACGCTCCGGTTCAGAGCCCGTGTCTATCTCGGCTTCGGGCACCGCGTGAACCCGTGGGTGAGGCACCTCTGCACCGGCATCGAGCTCCTGCGGCGCGGCTTCGAGGCCGGGCAGCAGACCGGCGACCTCACGTATGCGTCGTACAGCAAGAACTGCCTGATCACGGTCCTCCTCGCCGCGGGAGAGCCCCTGGGCGACGTGCAGCGGGAGGCCGAGGGCGCGCTCGACTTCGTGCGGCGGGCGCGGTTCGGCCTCGAGGTCGACATCATCACCGCGCAGCTCGGGCTCATCCGGACGCTCCGGGGCCTCTTGCCCGATTTCGGCTCGTTCGACGGCGCGGACTTCGACGAGCGCCGGTTCGAGCGGCACCTGGAGGGCGATCCGCGCCTCGCGATCGCCGCCTGCTGGTACTGGATACGCAAGCTGCAGGCGCGCTTCCACGCGGGCGACGTCGACGCCGCGCTCGAGGCCGCGGAGAGGGCGCGGCCGCTCCTCTGGACGTCGGGCTCGTTCTTCGAGGTGGCCGAGTACCATTTCTACGCGGCGCTCGTCCGGGCGGCGCGCTGCCGCGCGGCGGACGCCGGCGAGCGGCGCCTGCACCTCGAGGCGCTCGCCGCCCACCAGCGGCAGATCGACACGTGGGCGGAGAGCTGCCCCGACAACTTCGGCGACCGGTCGGCGCTCGTCGGCGCCGAGATCGCGCGCCTCCGCGGCGAACGGGACAGCGCGGCGCAGCTTTACGAGCAGGCCATTCGCGCCGCGCGCGAGAGCGGCTTCGTGCACAACGAGGCGCTTGCCTACGAGCTCGCGTCGGGGTTCTACCGGGAGCGAGGGTTCGCGCTGATCGCCGACACCTACCTCCGCGAGGCCCGCGCCGGCTACGTCCGCTGGGGGGCGGACGGCAAGGTCCAGCACATCGATCAACGGCGCCCGCGCCTCTGGGACACGAGGCCGCTCGCCATGACCGCCTCGTTCGAGGCGCGGACAGACCAGCTCGATCAGCTCTCGGTGATCAAGGCGTCGCAGACCATCTCCAGCGAGATCGTCCTCGACAAGCTGCTGCGGACGCTGCTCACGGTGGTCCTCGAGCAGGGCGGCGCGCAGAGGGCTTGCCTCGTGCTTCAACAGGACGATCGCCTCTCCATCGGAGCCGAGGCCATCCTCGAGGAGAGCGGCGAGGTGACGACCCTCCTCCCCCGCTCGACGGAGGGCTCCTCGCGGCGCGTCCCCATGTCGCTCGTCCGCTACGTCCACCGGACGAAGGAGTGCGTCACCCTGGTCCACGCCGCGGCCGACGCGGGCAAGTTCTCCGGCGACGCGTACTTCGCGCGGCACAAGCCAAGATCGCTCCTCTGCATGCCCATCCTCAGGCAGGCGGAGGTGGCGGGCCTGCTCTATCTCGAGAACAACCTCGTCGCCGGCGCGTTCCCGCCCGAGCGGCTCACCGCCCTGTCGCTCCTCGCCGCGCAGGCGGCCATCTCCCTGGAGAACGCGCGGCTCCTCGCCGACGAGCAGGCCGCGCGGACCGCGGCCGAGGCGGCGGAGCGGCGCGCGGCCTTCCTGGCCGAGGCCGGGGAGATCCTCTCCGGATCGCTCGATTACAGCGAGACGCTGCCCCGCGTCGCGCGGCTCTCCGTGCGATCGCTCTGCGACTGGTGCATCATCGACATCGTCGAAGACCAGCAGTTCCGGCGAGGCATCTGGGCGCACAGGGATCCCGCGAAGGAGCCTTTGCTCGAGGAGCTCCAGCGCAGGTATCCTCCTGACCGGAGCCCGTCCCACCCGGCGGCCAGGCCGCTGCGATGTGGTGAGCCGCTCCTGATGCCCGAGCGCTCCGAGGAAGACCTCCGGAAATACTCCGAGGACGAGGCGCACGCGAGGCTCCTCCGCGATCTCGAGACACGCAGCGTCATCGCCGTGCCGCTCGTCGCGCGGGGGCGGCCGATAGGGGCGCTGAGCGTCGCCTCGTCCGCGCCGGGGCGCCGCTACACGGAGGCCGACCTGGAGCTCGTCCAGCAGGTGGCGCACCGGGCCGCGCTCGCGATCGACAATGCGCGGCTGTACCGCGCTGCCCAGGAGGCGATCCGCATGCGGGACGAGTTCCTCACCGTGGCGACGCACGAGCTCAACACGCCGATGACGTCGCTCACGCTCTCGCTCGAGGCCATGGATCGGAACCTCCGCTCCGGCCGCCCCTCCGATACCGTGGCGATGGGCAGGCAAATCGACCGCGCGCTGCGGCAGGCCACGCGCCTGGCCCGCCTGAACAACGAGCTCCTCGAGGTCTCGCGGATCGACACGGATCGGGTCTCGCTCGACATCGCCGAGGTCGACCTCGTCGCGGTCGTCCGCGACGTGATCGCCCGGTTCGAGCTGGATCTGGCGCGCGCCGGGTGCACGGCCTCGCTGCGGACGAGCGGCCGCGTCGTGGGGCGCTGGGATCGGTCGCGCATCGACCAGATCGTCACGAACCTCCTCGCCAACGCGATGAAGTTCGGCGCGGGCAAGCCCATCGAGATCGTCCTCGGCGAGGAGGCCGGGACGGCGCGGCTGTCGGTGAGGGATCACGGCATCGGCATCGACCCGGCGCGCCAGGAGCGGATCTTCGACCGGTTCGAGCGCGGCGTGTCCGACAGGCACTACGGCGGGCTGGGGCTCGGCCTCTACATAAGCCGCCAGATAGCGCAGGCGCACGGCGGTTCGATCCGGGTCCAGAGCGCGCCCGGCGCCGGCGCCACGTTCACTGTCGAGCTCCCCGGCGCCGGGCCGCCCGCGTCGCCGCGCGCGCCGGTCTGCTCGAGCGACTCGCTGTGAGGGTCGAGCGCCCCACGCCTGGAGCAGGCGACGAGGACGACACGGAGGCTCCCTGTGTCCTCGTCACATCGGCCGGCCGCCGCTCGCGCGGAGGATCTCCCCGGTAACGGCGGTGTTCGCGGCCGAGCACAGGAAGACGATGGTTGTCGCCACCTCCTCGGGCCGCAAGAGCCGCCCCACGGGGTACGCCTTCCCGCGCTGCGCCAGGAGCTCCGGTGACGCCCGCGCGCTCATCCTCTCGGTCACGGTGAAGCCCGGAACGACGACGTTGGCCAGGATCCCGTGCGGCCCGAGCTCGCGCGCGAGCACCGCGGTGAGCCCGTGGAGCGCCGCCTTGGCGGCGCCGTACGGACCGGCGCCCACCACCCCGTCGAGGGCCACGCCCGAGGAGACGTTGACGATCCGGCCCCAGCCGCGGGCGCGCATGGCGGGCACCGCGGCCTGGATGGCGGCGAAGGTGCCGTCGATGTTGTCGTGGAGGACGCCCTGCCACTCGGCGAGCGGGATGTCCTCGAAGCGCGGCGCTTCCCAGGGCAGGCGCTCGCTCCAGCGGACCGCGTTGTTGACGAGGATGTCGAGTTGCCCGAAGCGCGCCAGGGCGGCCGCGACGGCCGCCTTGACCGACTCGAGCGACCCGAGGTCGAGCTCCAGCGCGAGCGCCTCGCCGCCTCGCCGCTCGATCTCCCGGGCGACCTCCGCGGCCTTCTCCCGCTCGCGCCGGTAGGTGAGCGCCACGCGGGCGCCCTCTGCCGCGAGCTGCAGCGCGACCTCCTTGCCTATCCCCTGCGACCCCCCGGTCACCAGCGCGGCCCTCTTCTCGAGTCCCAGCTTCATGCGACACCTCGCTTTCGAGGGGAAGGTAGCCCAACTGGAAGAACCTTCCACAACAAACTGGAAGAATCCTCCAATCCGGCCGGCTGGTCAGCGGCGCGGGGCTGCGGTAGGAGGGGCCATGGCCGTGGCGCGACAGAGCGGCGTGGCGCGCCGGGAGGCGCTGCTGGACGCGGCGCTCCGCTGCTTCGAGCAGCGGGGCCTGTTGCGCACGGGCATCGAGGACGTCCGCAAGGAGGCGGGCGCGAGCCCTTCGAGCGTGTACCACCTCTTCGAGGACTTCCCGGCGCTCGTGGCGGCGCTGCTCGAGCGGACCTTCGCGCGGCTTTCGGGGTACATGACCGCGCGCGTGCTCGCCGCCAGGACGGCGCGCTCGGCGGTGCGGGCGCTGGTGGAGGCGCACCTGACCTGGGTGTTCGATCACGAGGCCGAGGCGCGCTTCATGTACCAGGCGCTCGCGCTGGAGCTCGACGGCCACCACCGCGCCGCGCTCCGGGAGGCCAAGGCGCGGCTCAAGGCGGAGATGGTGGCGCGCCTCTCGGAGCTCGGCGTCTTCGCCGGGGCGCTCTCGTCCGAGGTGACGCTCGACGTCGTGCTGCTCGGCCCGGCGCATCAGGCCTGTCGCGCCTACTTCTCCGCGCCCGGCGCCGTGGACCCGGCGTGGATGAAGGCGACCCTGCCCGACCTCGCGTGCCGAGCGCTGGCCAGCGTGGCGCCTGCCGGCCGGGGGGCGCGGGCGGGGAAGGGCGCCGATGGCGTGGAGCCGGCTCGGAAGCCCCGCGGCAGAAGGGAACGCTAACCCGCAGGGTCCAGCCGGTGCAGGTGATGCTCCTCGCCGTTCAGGGTGAGCACCGCCATGAACCCGTTCCGCGCGAGCTCCTTCGCGACCTTGAACTCGTGTGTTCCCGGGGTGACGGAGGTGTCGACGACGCGCGCGATCTCCGGCTCCAGGACGCTGCCCGGGTAGCTGTAGATGTCGAGGCGCAGCGCGCAGGCGCGCTCGATCGTCGCGCGCGCGACGAACGCGTCCTCGCCCTCCGTCACCGAGAAGGCGCTCCCGAGCTCTCCCTCGACGGAGTTTCTCCTGAGCGCCCAGGTGATCTGCTGGAAGGCGATCGGCGCGTACACGTCGAGCACCATCACGTCCTTGTTCTGCTCCTTGAAGCGCGCGTGCAGGCGCGCCCGGGTGGCGGGGTCCACGCCGCCGCCGAGGGTGATGAGGTCGAAGTCGCCGGCGTGAAACTCCGTGTCCGGCGACGCGCCCACCGTGCCGACGGCCGCGTGCCCCTGCTGCTTCAGCGCGGCGACGCCCCGCTCGAGGATATCGGCCCTCTTGCCGATGACGAGGATTCTCTTCGCTCTCGATGCCATGGTCTCTCTCCTCCCTCGCGGCCTGCCGCCGCGCTCTATCGAAACGCTTCCACGTGGCGCTCCAGCCACGCGTCGAACGTGTGCGCCCTTCGCCCGAGGAGCTGCTCGACCGCGGGCGAGGGCTCCTCTTCCTCCCCCGCCCTGACGAGCGCGAACGCCTCGAGCACGGCGCCGATGAACACCTCGGGCAGCCCCGCCTTCGCCATCTGCTCGCGGGCGGCGTCCTCGCTCACGTCGACGTACCTGAGCGGTCTCCCGATCGCGGCGCTGATCTTCGCCACCTGCTCCGCCACGCTCAGCGCCTCCGGCCCGGCGAGCAGGTACTCCTTGCCTTCGTGCCCAGGCGAGGTCAGCGCCTTCACCGCGACAGCCGCGATGTCGCGCTCGTCGATGGGCCTTGTCCTCGCGTCGCCGAGGGGCTGGAACACCGCGCCCTGCGCCTTGATGGAACCGGCCCACTGGAGCGTGTTCGAGGCGAACCCTCCCGGCCGGAGCATCGTCCAGGCGACGCCCGACGCCTTGACCCTCGCCTCGGCCTCGCGGTGCCAGCGGCCGATCTGGATGTCGGGCGCGCTGACGACGCTGGACGACGAGAGCATCACGATGTGCTTCACGCCCGCCCTCTTCGCCGCGCTGGCCGCATTGCCGGCGAGCGCCGGCAGGTCGCCGCCCGCGCAGACGAGGAACCCCCTGTCCGCGCCGGAAAACGCCCCGTCGAGCGTCTCTGGCTTCGAGAGATCGCCCTTCACGACGGCGACCTCGCCGCCGCGCTCTCCCAGCCTCGCCGGGTCGCGCACGAGCGCGCGGACCGGGTGGCCCGCCTCGACGAGCTGCTCGAGCACCGCACCGCCGACGTTCCCTGTCGCTCCGGTCACGAGGATCATCTGCCGCTCCCTTTCGTTGTCGGTGGTTCACCACCCTCGCCTCGCCGGCGGGGCCCGTCCGGAGACCAGTGTGCAGCGGCGCCTCCGGCGGCTTGGACTCCGCGCCAACACATTGGAAAGATTCTGCTCGTTTGCTGCGCGCGCCGCGCGCTTCGCTCCCTGCCCCTTGCGGCAGGACCACGGCGACGCGCTCGATCGGCGGCAGCGGCCCACTAGACGACCGGTCTACTAGGTGCTACCGTACAGGTCATGAGCGCGAGCGCCGCCGTCATCGACGTCCGCCAGCACATCCTCGAGGTGGCCCATCCGCTGCTGCTTCGGAAGGGCTTCACCGCGGTGGGCCTGGCCGAGGTGCTGGCGGCCGCGCAGGTGCCGAAGGGCTCGTTCTATCACTACTTCGGCTCCAAGGAGGCCTTCGGCGAGGCGGTGCTCGAGGCCTATTTCGCCGGCTACCTGGGGCGCATGGACGCGCTCCTGGCGCAGCCGGGCACGGCCGCGCAGCGGCTGTTCGGCTATTTTCGCGACTGGCTCGACTCGCAGACAGGCGACGAGGCGCAGAGCCGCTGTCTCGTCGTGAAGCTCGGCGCGGAGGTCAGCGACCTGTCCGAGACCATGCGCGCGGCGCTGGAGCGCGGCGCGCGCCGCGTGATCGAGCGCCTGGCGCGCTGCATCGAGGCGGGCAGGGCCGACGGCTCGCTGCCCGCCGTGCTCGACCCGCAGGCGGTCGCTGTCGCGCTCTACCAGAGCTGGCTCGGCGCCAGCCTGCTGGCCAAGATCACCCGCGACCGCGCGCCGCTGGACACGGCCATGACCGGCACGCGGCTGCTGCTGGGCCTGGCGCAAGCAGCCTGAGGCGGGATGAGCTGCATGCGCTCCCGTCTTTCTTGCGGTCGCCTTCTAGACGACCGGTCTACTCGACGGTCCACGCCGTGACGCCGTCGGACCCGCTCGCTCGGCCAGGGTGCGCCGGAGCCAGCCGGGGCGAGTTCGCGGAACGTTCCAAACCCCACACCACAGGAGCAAACCGATGCCGCAAAGCAAATCCGTCAATCGCCGTGTCCTCCTCGCCGCGCGTCCGCGCGGCCTGCCGACGCCGCAGGACTTCCGCCTCGACGAGGCCGCCGTACCGACGCCGGACGAAGGACAGGTGCTGCTGCGCACGCTGTACCTCTCGCTCGATCCGTACATGCGCCAGGTGATGGATGAGCGCCGGCCGGTCTACGCGCCGTCGGTGGGGCTTGGCGAGCCCATGGTGGGCGGCACGGTCAATCGCGTCGTCGCGTCCAGGCACCCGCACTTCCGCGCCGGCGACCTGGTGCTCGGCAACGCCGGCTGGCAGGACTATGCGCTGTCGGACGGTCGGGATCTTGTCCAGCTCGGCGAGATGGCGCGGCCGTCGCTGGCGCTGGGCGTGCTCGGCATGCCCGGGTTCACCGCCCACGTCGGCCTGCTCGATATCGGCCAGCCCGCGCCGGGCGAGACCGTCGTCGTGGCCGCGGCGACCGGCGCTGTCGGCGCGGTGGTCGGGCAGATCGCCAGGCTCAAGGGCGCGCGCGTCGTCGGCATCGCCGGCGGCGCCGACAAGCGCCGCCACGCGGTCGAGGAGCTCGGCTTCGACGTCTGCCTCGACAGGCGCGATCCGGAGCTGGCCGAGCGGCTCGCTGCCGCCTGTCCGGACGGCATCGACGTCTATTTCGAGAACGTTGGCGGCGCGGTCTTCGACGCGGTGCTGCCGCTCCTCAACGTCGGCGCGCGCGTGCCGGTGGTCGGGCTGATCGCGCATTACAACGACGAGACGCCGCCGTCAGGCCCGAACCGCCTGCCGCAGGTGATGACGACCGTGCTGCAGAAGCGCATCCGCATGCAGGGGCTGGTCATCCTCGACCACTACGGCGACCGCTTCGACGCCTTCCGCCGCGACATGGGCGCGTGGGTCGCCGACGGCCGGGTGAAGCTGCGCGAGGACGTCGTCGACGGACTGGAGAGCGCGCCGGCGGCGTTCATCGGCCTGCTCGAGGGGCGCAATTTCGGCAAGCTCGTGGTGCGCGTGGCCGAGGGTTGAGGCGGGGCCGTCGTCGGGGGCATCGGGATGCGGGGAGTGGAATGCCGGCACGGCGCTCCGCTCGCCGGCGAGCGCTCTGCTGTTCCTGACGCCGGCGCCCGATGGCGCTGCCTGCATCCGGCGATGCGCGCTCAACCGCGCTTCCCGCCCGCAGGGCGGAGGCGCCCTGTCGTCAGCGCGTGAAGGACGCCCGCCAGCGACGAGTACGTGGACAGATCGCCGAGGTCCACGTCCGCGAGGCTCCTGGCGATCTCGGGCCGCACGCCGACGAGGAGGACGCGCGCGCCGAGGAGGGAGACCGCGCGGCTGATCTGGCCCAGCGCGTGGGCGACCTGGGCGTCCACCGCCGGCACGCCGGTGATGTCGAGCAGCACGAAGCGCGCCGCGTGCCGGCCCACCCCCTCGGTCACGGCCGTCAGCACCTGGAGGGCGCGGCCCCTGTCGAACGCGCCGATCAGCGGCACGAGCAGCACGCCGGGGAGGAGCGGAATGAGCGGACAGCCGAGCTCGCGCACCGTGTCGGAGAGCGCGCGCTCGACGGCGTAGGCCTCCTGCAGCTCCTCGTTCTTCGCCGAGAGCGACTGGACGAGGTCGTTGCGCTCGAGGGCCGCGGCGAGGAGCGACGCCCAGACCCCGACCGTGCCCTCGTCGCCGGTCAGCTCGCGGAGGGTCGGCCCGAGGAGCGCCAGGAACCCCCACTCCCGCCGGGCGGTGCGGATCGGCAGGAGGAGCATCATGTGCTCACCGCTCGCGGCCGAGGGCGGCAGCAGCTCCGCAGGCGGAAACGCCTCCAGCCGATGGCGGCTGCCGATCGGGGGCGTCGCGCCGCCATCGCGGCTGTAGGCGCCGGCGACGACGAGCGTCGTCGCGTCCTCCCGGAGCGCGAAGCAGCCCCAGTCCGCGGCTGTCCTTGCGAGCCATGACAGCGAGAGCGACTCCTGCTGCGAGCCGCTGAGCAGCGCGAGGCCCACCTCGTAGTTGGATCTCACGAGCATTCCGAGCTGCGCCAGGGCGCCTGTCTCGACGTTGAGCCGCGCCCGGGCGATCGCGAGGCGCGCGCTGTCAAGGAACGCCTCGACCCGCCGCGCGGACGCCGCATCGCCGCCGAGCCGCTCGTGCGACCGGCGGAGCAGGCGGACCATCGCCATCAAGGTGCCCATGTCGGGCGCGATGTCGATGGCCTGCTGATACGCCCGCTCCAGCTCCTTCGCCGGAGGGGGCGCGGTGCCCTCGATCGCCGCGGCGTACCCCTCTAGCACCCGAGCGACCCCTGGCCATACGGCGGCTGGCGACGCCTCGGGCGCGAGGGGCTGCGGCGCGAGGAGCAGCTCGACGAGCCGCCGGTCCAGGTCGCCGCCGGCGTCGCCTCCGGACGCCGCGTCCTGATCGAGGAGGCTCTGGATCACGTCGCACCCGCACGAGGTCCGCTGGATCAAGGTGTTCTGCGTGAGCACGAGCTCGGGCGGGGCGGTCTCGCCGGCGAGCATCGAGAGGACGAGCTCGCACGCGGCGCTCCCCATCATCTCGAACCGCTGGCGCACGGTGGTCAGCGGCGGGTCGGCTGCTTGCGCGTCCGGCACATCGTCGAAGCCGACGATCGCCAGATCCTCGGGGATACGGAGGCCCGCCGCCGTCAGCAAGGGCATCATCCCGAGCGCGTTCTTGTCCGTCCCGAAGATCGCCGCCGTGCACGCGTGCCGCAGCGCGAGGAGCCGCGGGGCGGCGTCCTCGCCTCCGATATACCAGGTGTCGCTGGTCCGGATGACAAGCTCTGGATCGAACGGTATCCCCGCCTCGGCGAGCGCCTCTCTGTAGGCCTCGAAGCGCACGCGCAGATCGGACTCGACGAAGCAGCCGACGAACGCGATGCGCCGGTGCCCGTGCTCGACCAGGTGGCGCACGGCGCTCCGGATCCCGGCGTGGTTGTCGGGGATCACGGACGGGCACTTGCCCTCGTGGACATGGGTGCCGACGACGACGCGCGGGACCCGCTCGCGAACGAACCGCTCGATGCCGTCCACCGCCAGCACCAGGATCCACCCATCCACCAGCTCGCTGGCGAGCGAGGGGGCCTGGAGCGCGGCGGGGGTGCCGCGGATCACGACCGTCCGACAACCGTGCTGCCGCGCGGTGTCGTGAATCCCCTTCAGGACCGGGTTCCAGAACGAGCCGTCGAGATAGGGCGTGATGACGCCGACGGTGTACGCGCGCGGCGTTCCCGGGTCGCCCGCTCCGCGGTGAGATGGCTTCGCGAGGCGGCTCGCATCGCGCGCCGAGCCGCTGGCGGCTCCTCCCGTGGCCTGTTGTCCGGCCGCGCCATCTCGCCGAACCGAGCCGCCGTCCTCACCTTCCCGGTGGTCCGACGGCTCGACGTCACTGCTCCGGCTACCCCCGACGTTCATCCGGCTCTCCCTGCGCCCCCGTCCCTCGGCTGCGCGACCTTGTCCGGTTGTACCATGATCCGGACGTGTCCTCGCCCGGCGATGGGGCGCGCAGCCCCCCGGAGATCTGGCCCACCGCGCAAGGTGCATGGCCTGGCGTCGCTTGCGGGAGCCCCGACTTCCTGGCCTCGGGCGATCCGCCTCCCTCCTGAGAACGCTCAGCGCGAGTCCGAAACAGCATGAGCTGCTCCCGCGTCACCCAGGCCGCTGGCGCCGCACGGGTCTATCCGATCGGCTCCCTCCAGTTCGCCGAGACACACGTGAGGCGCTGGCACTGGCACTGGCGCTGGCACTGCCACCGTCGGGTGTGCCATGTGCACCTCGTTATTTCGTCGCACACGACAAAATTTCAACAACGCTCCTCGATTCGTGGCGCTCCCGAGCTGGCGTGCGCGTTGCATTGCCCCTCGAGCGTAGCGCTTTATCAGATCCGCTCCATGGCGCTCGTGATCCAGCAGGACACAACGGCTCCTTGTTCATCGTACCCATGATGGTCCCGATGCCGCAGTCGTAGCCCCCGTCCGGTCAAGCATGCCGAGGGCATCGGCGTGATCGCGATCGAGCGTGGGAATCAGACAGCGGGCTTCAGCAACGAGCTCGGTGAGTCGCTCTGCCCGACACGAGCATCGGAGTGAAACGCAAACCATACATTAGAATCGAGATGACCATGACGAACAACGAGAACACGAAAGGCTGCCGCGGGCTGGGAGGACTTGGACTCGCATGGATTCGCACGGGCGCTGCCAGCGCGATGCTCGCTCTGGCGACCGCGGCGTGCGGCGCCGCAGATCCGAGCGATGACGTTTCCGACGAGCCGCTCGGGACTGGCACGGAGGAGATCCGCTCCGGTACGCCAGGCGGAGGGATCGGCGCCGTGGAGGTCGTCTCGACGACGGGGCCCCTACAGTGGAGCTGCACGGGAACGCTGGTCGGCGACCACATGATCCTGACCGCGGCTCACTGCTTTGACGATGTCCTCGGCTCGGCTCTGTCGGGGACCGTGAGCGCCAAGCTCTCCTACGCGGTCACCGGAACCACCTGGAAATGCCTGACGGGCTCTCCCTCGACTGGCAAGTGCACGACGTTTCGCAACGTCTACGTGCGTCGCTTGCAACAGGGAGGGGAGGTGGGCGCCGACATGGCCGTCGTCTTCACCAGTGTTTCCGGCGGCTCGTTCAGCAACGTGGAGGATGGCGACCCCGCCGACGGAATCTATACGGGGCACCTGAGCGAATCGGAGCCCTATGCATTCTACGGGCGAGGCCCCTCCAACTTCGAGGGCACAGATGATGGAACCATGCGCTTCATGCACAACGCGCTGGACTACGTCGACGCATCGCACTTCGTCACGGACGCGGACGCCGTCCGAACCTGCCGTGGTGACTCGGGCGGCCCGTATTTCTTCAGAGACGGCGCAGTACACTCCAGGTGGATGTTCGGCATCCATTCCAATTCCGAATATGCAATCGGGGGCGCGTGCGCCGAGGTCGGCGGAAAATCGCGGGGGATGCGGCTGACCGTGAACCGCATCAACAACATCAACAACTTCCGCAGCCTCCGAGGGCTCGCGCCCTGCACACAGTTCTCGTCCTCGTTCCCTGATTGGTGGGTTTGCTCGTGAGCGATCGCTGATCGGGCACCGCGGCTCGCGGCCAGGTGTGCACGCTCAGGCTGTTTGATGGATCCCTCCTGGCGGGTCCACGGTCGATGGTGGGCATGGGCACGCCCCGGATCGTGGCCGAGCTGCCCGCGCCCTGGTGACTGGCGCGCCCGGCCGCAGCGCCCGCTCCACCCGGCGATGCGCAATTGCCAGCTCGGGGCGCAACGCGCGCTCCGATAGCTCATCGCGCGCGGCGAGAAACTCGCAACGGCGACGCGGGCGGCCCGTATCTCCTCAAGGACGGAGGGACGGACACCAGGTGGATGTTCGGCGTACCATGTTTGCCCGCGATCGCTCGCCGGCCGAACGCGCCGGCAGCCTCCGCCGGCGGCGCCGCCCCTCGTCCAGTCGCGCGCGTGAGCACGAGATCGAGCGCGCCGGCGGCCCTCCGCCGGCGACGCCACCCCCTCGTCCCTCGTGTCAGGCGGGGGGCTTCCAGTCGGCGTAGTAGCGCTGCCGCATGCGCTCGCAGTACGCGACGAGGTTCGCCTGGGCCTCGGCGTGGCGCTTCACCGGCGAGTCGGCGGGGAAGCGCAGTATGCTGACGAGGAACGCGTACACGGCGGCGTCCACGGAGCTCGGCTCGGCCCCGAGCATGAAGGGCTGGTCGCCGAGCAGGGTGGCGAGCGCGGTGAGGTCCGCCTTGCCCATCTCGTGGACCTCCTCGCGGCTGTGGCGCCCGGTGCCCTGCGCGCGGAGCTTGCGCTTCATCCCCCGGCGAATCAGCTCGGCGATCGGACCGCCGACGACCGGGGGCAAGAGCGACACGAAGACGGGGCGGTAGACGGCCCACGCGTCGTCCTCGGCCCAGCGCGTGTAGACCAGCACCCAGTAGAACGCCTCGTCGAGCATGCGCCGGATCACGTGGCCGCGCGCGCGCGCCTCGGGGGTGAGGTGGCCGTCGAGCCCGTCGCCGTGGACGCGCTGCAGGTGCTCGATGATGAGCTGCGAGTCGCCCATCCTGCGGCCGTCGATCTCGACGTACGGGATCTTGCCCTTGGGCGCCCCGCGCGCATCCAGGGCGCCCACCTCGTACGGGAGGCCGGCCATGCGCAGCCATGTCTCGAGCTTGACGCAGAACGGGCTGATGTTCGGGATGCCCCACGCGGGCGGGCCCTGGTAAAGGGTGATCATGGCGGTCCTCCGTGGCCCGCGGGCCGCGCGGCCCACGGGGCGCGGCAGCGTACACGGGCGCTCGCCGGGAAACGAGCGCGCTGCGCGCCGCGCACGACGACGCGAGCAAGCCCGCCAGGTTCAGGGCTCCTGAGACACCGTGCGTCGCCTCCGGAGGGTCATGCCTTCATGAGGTCTTGCCCCACGCGCGCAGACGGCAGCAGCGGCGCGTCTGCCACGCGCCACGCATGAATGACCGAAATCGGGCATCCGATGCTGGGTTCTGCCGAATGTCAAGAATCCTTAAGCGGGGACCGGGCTCGCTTGACAGCGCTCGGTCGCGATGACAAGTCTGCCCGGAACGCTGCGAGCCCCTCGGCGGCACCCAGCGGCGCCTTGCGCGGGTCTCCTTGATGCCAGGGGTGCGAACGCGCGCGCCCGATCCTGCGACTTCCGTGCTCGAAGGTCCCTCGAGCCCGAAGCGCAACGCTGCCGAGGACAGCAGCGGTGGTCCTCTGCTCGTTCTTGAGCAGGACACCGTCCACCCTTGCTTCTGATATATCCATGCCAGTCAACCAGACCAGTCTCACCAGCATCACGTCCCGCCTTGTGCCTTTGCGTCGATCCTTGCAGGCCTTGCTGCTCGGGATCTCGGCCACCGCCCTCGGCTGCGGCGACGCCGAGCCCGTGGCCCGGACCTCGGAGCCCCTCGCCGTGGGCAGCCAGGCCAGCTCGCCCGACCGAGGCCTGCGGAGGGTCCTGGACAAGTCGCAGGCGTCCTCGTGGATCCCGGGCGACGTCTCCGACGTCCGCGTCGTCATCAAGTTCCACGAGGGAACGGGCGTCCGGCTGCGCGGCGCGCAGCTGAGCAGCGAGGGAGTCGGCGATCTCTCGAGCGCTGCAAACGGCCTCGATGCCGAGCAGGTGCCGCGCGATGTGCGCAGCATCGCCGCGCTGCTCTCGGCCCGGTCGCTCGACCTCAGGTCCTTGTTTCCGCTCCCCGAGGCGCGGCTCTCGTCGCTCAAGAGCAACGGCGAGCGGCGGGGCGCGCGCCGGCTCGCGGATCTGTCGCTCTACTTCGAGGCCCCCTGGTCGGGGGGCTCGCGGAGCGCGCTCGTCGAGCTGGTGGAGGCGCTGAACGCCCACCCCAGCGTGGAGATCGCCTACGTGCAGCCGAAGCCCGAGCTCGCGACAGCGGCCCCGGAGGCGAGCGCCGAGCTCGTGACCCTCGACGCGAACACGCCGGATTTCACGTCCCTGCAAGGCTATGTGAACAGCGATGCGAACGGCATGGGCGTGGCCGAGGCGCGCGCGCTCCCGGGCGGTCGCGGAGAGAACGTCCGGATCATCGACGTCGAGCAGCGCTGGGTCGCCGATCACGAGGATCTCCCGGCGCCGTTCTTCTACGCGCCCGCGGCGAGCCCCGGCAACGCGGATCACGGCACCGCCGTGGCGGGCGTCCTCGTCGGCCAGGAGAACGGCTTCGGCGTGACCGGCGTCGCGCCGCTCTCGGACGTCGGCTACTCCAGCTGGGTGGATATCGGCGTCGCGCCCGCGATCGCGCTCGCTGCCGCGCAGCTCGACGCCGGAGACGTCGTGCTCATCGAGGTGCACGCCCCCGGCCCGACCACGGTCGCGTGCAGCTGCAACACAGGCCAGTGCAACTACGTCCCGATGGAGTTCTTTGCGGCGGAGTTCGACGCGATCCAGACGGCCACGGCCAACGGGATCACCGTTGTCGAGGCGGCCGGCAACGGCTCGGTCGATCTGGATCACCCGACGTACGGAGGCGCCTTTGACCGGGCCGTCCGGGACTCCGGCGCCCTGGTGGTGGGCGCGAGCCTGTCGAGCGCGCGCAGCCCGACGTGTTACAGCAACTCCGGCGACCGCGTGGACGTCCATGCCTGGGGGCAGGACGTGGCCACGACGGGAGGTGGCGGTGAGCTCTACAGTGGAACGCTGGGCGAGCGGGACCGCTACACGGCGAGCTTCTCGGGCACATCGAGCGCCTCGGCGGTCGTCGCCGGCGCGGTGGCCGTGGTGCAGAGCGTCGCGCAGCAGGCGTCAGGGCCGCTCACGTCGCACGAGGTGCGCGATCTGCTCGTGAACACCGGCAAGCCGCAGCAAGGCGAGCCGAGCCGCAAGATCGGCCCGCTCCCGGATCTCGCCACGGCGGCGCCGCTGGCGGCCGACCCCGGGAGCTGCGGCGACAGCGTGTGCTCCGCGCTGGAGAGCTGCCAGTCCTGCGCCGTGGACTGCGGCCCCTGCTCGACCTGCGTGCCCTCGGGCTGCGAGGCGGCGACGCACGTGACGATCCCTCACGTGAGCAACGGTCCCGTGAACACGTGCGTGTTCTTCGACGCAGCGAGCGCCAACCTGCAATCCTGGAACATGGCGACCGTCGAGCTCAATGGAGTCAACGTCACCAACACGTGGGTATCGTCGTCGAGCTACCCCCCTGCCTGCGACGGCGGGTACTATCTGCGCATGGTCGGCAACTTCGCCTGGTCTCACGTCGAGGTGAACTGAGCGAGTCGGGCGCGTGCCCTCGAGGGCGCGCTCGTACCTCTACGCGGGGGCGACGCAGGGGACCGGAGGGGTGGCGCGGTCTCCCCGCTTGCTCATCCCGAGTCCCGTGGGTCGTCGCCGACGTCCCTGAGGAGCTCGAGGGCCTCCGGCACTTCGCTGAAATAGATGCCCTCTGACGCCGCGTCGCGGAGCACGGGATCGGGATCTCGCAGCGCGGCGCGGATGACCGGGTACGCCGCAGGGTCTTCCGCGAGCCGAGCGACGACCATCGCTCGGATCCAGAGTTCGGGCACACGGCTGGCGTCCAGGATGGCGGCCCGCACCGCCGGCTCCTCCATGTCCGGGCGCCAGCACATGATCGCAGCCGCGGCCCGCACGTGCCCGTCCGGGTGGTGCAGGAGCTCGCGGAGAAGGCGGCCGGCCTCCTGCCGCAATGGGTCGCTCCAGCTTGCGCAGCGCAAGAACGAGACGGCGACCGGGAGGTCGTCCGGCGCCATCGCCCCGAGGAACGCGCGGAGGTCCTCCGCCGTCGTGAGCGCTTCCAGTCCGATCTCTGTCGACTTGTACCTGCCGTACCGCGCCTCCGCGCGCAGGAACACGAGCGCGTCGTGCACTCGAATCCTGTGTCGCAACGGCAGGACAGCCACGTAGCGGACCACATGGCACGGATCACCAAGGGCCGGAAGGATCTCCGGCGGCACGTCGCCGTCGCACACGAGCCCGTACACGGCGGAGGCGATCGCCAGCCCGGCGTCGTCGGCGTGGCTCCTGCACCAGAGCCAGGGCAGGCGCGGCGCCGCCGCGAGCGACGCCTCGGCCGCTGCGATGCGCTCGGCGGAGCCGGCGTCACGCGCGATCTCGAGGAGCACAGCGCGGCCTTCCGGATCCTGCGCGATCCTCTTGCCAGCGTCGAGACCTCGCGCGCGCAGGGCGGCGAGGATCCCTTCTCTCGGCGTCAAGGGATCCTCCAGGCAAACGTCCGCGCGACGGCGCGGCCGAGGCGGTCGGGAGGCGCAGCGGCATGGCCCCCGAACGAGAAGAGGGCGCGGGGGACGCGAGGCATGATTCGAGGGGATCGATGCTATCCAGGCACCGAGCCCCGGGCAACCGCGGAGAACCCCTCCGGGGTGTCGCGAGCGCCGCCCGCCATCCGGCGATTCCGGCACGCCAGTTCGGCTCCATTGAGCCCTCCTGACTCGTCCAAGGTCGATGGTGGCATCGTCACCATGGGATGATGGGTTCGCCATCATCCCATGCTGGAACGGCCATCATCTCAGGAGGGCGCACCGCGCGCCGCGAGCCTTCCGTCGCCTGCGGCACGCGCGGCGAGTTGCCCTTGACATCCCCGGGTCGTTTTGTTCTTCCTGTCTCACTGGCGGGGGCACGTGAGCCAAGGCTCCGACCAGCACCATGCCGTGATCCGTGACGCTCGCCTGCAGGGGTAAGCCCCATCGCCCCCATGGCGCGACGCTCGAGGGGACGCTGTCCAGCAGCACGGCCTCGAGGTAGGTGGTCCCGAGATCGATGCCCACAATATCGCTCTTCCTCGCTCTCCAGAGGGCTTGTGGTCTCCCGCGCCGGGCGCGCTCCGGCCGCGCGGCCGCTCGCCTCTGCGCCGAGGACAGCTGCTCGCTCGTACCGCTCGCCGGTGAGCGCCTGGCGTCTGTGATCGAGGCACCTGCACGTAAGACCACGTAAGTGGAGCTACGGAGTCCTCATGTTGACTGTTCCGGGTTACACCGTCATCGAGCCCACGACCATGACGCCTGGCTCCTCGGCGTACCGCGCGCGTCGTGACGCCGACAACCTGCCCGTCACGCTGAAGGTGCTGCGCGCCGCGGGGGGTCGCGGCGCCGATGTTGCGCGCTTCAGGCACCAGATGGATCGCATCGCCCGGCTCTCCTCCCCACGCCTGCTCGCCGTGCACGGCGTCGAGGAGCGCAGCGAGGGCGTCGTCGTCGTCCTGGAGCACGTCGAGGGTCCGGATCTCGCGTCGGCGCTCCGCGAGCGCGGCAAGCTGCCCCTGGGCGAGGCGCTCGACCTCGCTTGCGCCCTCGCCGAGGCGCTCCAGGTCATCCACGCAGGCGGCCTCATCCATGGAGACGTGCGGCCCCACAATGTGTGGCTCGGAAAGGACGGCGCCATCAAGCTCGGCGGCTTCGGCGCCGACGCCGAGCTCACGCGCGCGCACAAGGGGATCTACGACCCGGTCGTGATCGCGGACGTGCTGCCTTATGTCTCTCCCGAGCGGACCGGGCGCATGAACCGCGGCGTCGACCACCGGACCGACCTCTACTCGCTCGCGGTCGTGCTCTATCAGGCCCTGCTCGGCAGGCGCCCGTTCGAGGCGTCGGACCCGATGGAGATCATCCACGCCCACCTCGCGCTCCCGCCGGTCTCCCCTACCCGGCTCGACCGGGCCGTCCCCGAGGCGGTGAGCGACGTCGCGCTGAAGCTGCTCGCGAAGGACGCGGAGGAGCGATACCAGAGCGCAGAGGGGCTCCTCGTCGATCTGGAGCAGTGCCGCACATCGCTGCGTGCGACCGGTCGAATCGAGCGGTTCGTCGCGGGTCAACGCGACCGGAACGACCTCTTCCAGATTCACCAGAAGCTCTACGGCCGCGAGCGCGACGGCGAGGCGCTCGTCGCCGCCTTCGAGCGCCGGCTCTCGGGCGCGCGCGAGATCCTGCTCGTGTCGGGGTACTCGGGGATCGGCAAGTCAACGCTGGTGCAGGAGATCTTGAAGCCGCTCGCGCGCGAGAAGGGCTATTACACGAGCGGCAAGCACGATCAGTACAATCGCGAGCTGCCCTACGGCGCGATCATCCAGGCGTTCGACGGCCTCGTGCGCCAGCTCCTCAGCGAGAGCGACGCGCGGATCGCGAGCTGGCGAAATGCGCTCCTCGAGGCGCTCGGGAGCAACGCTCGGGTCGTCTGCGACGTCATCCCCGCGCTCGCGCACGTGCTCGGCGAGGTGCCGCCGGTCGAGGCGCTCGGCCCGATCGAGGCGCAGGCCCGGCTCAGCCTGTGCTTCTCCCGGCTCGTCTCGGTCTTCGCCCGGCGGGCGCACCCGCTCGTCCTGTTCCTCGACGACCTGCAGTGGATCGACCCCGCGAGCCTGGCCCTCCTGCGCGCGCTCCTCGCCGACGACACGCTGGAGGGGTTCTTCTTCTGCGGCGCGTACCGGAACAACGAGGTAGGGCCCGGCCACCCGCTCCTTCTCCTGCGCGAGGAGCTCGCGAGCGGAGGGCTCGCCATCGAGGAGATCGTCCTGGCGCCGCTCGAGCGGGGACACCTGCTCGAGATGCTCCGTGACTGCCTGAAGCGCGATGATTGCGGTCCCCTCGCGGACGCCACCCTCCGAAAGACCGGCGGAAACCCGTTCTTCGTGAAGGCGTTCCTGCGCTCGCTCCACGACCACGGCGTGCTCGCGTTCGAGGCCGGCGCCGGCTGGCGCTGGGATCTCGCCCAGATCGAGGCGCTTCACTACACGGACAACGTCGTGGACCTCATGGTCCGGACCATCCGGCGTCTCCCGCCGCCGACGCAGGAGACCCTCACCCTCGCCGCCACCATCGGCAACCGGTTCGACCTCGACGTGCTCTGCGCCGTGAGCGAAGGCTCGCCGCTGGACGTGTACAGCCGCCTGGATCCCGCGCTGTCCGAGGGGCTCATCCTGGCCACCGGCGAGAAGCTCCGCTTCGCCCACGACAAGGTCCAGGAGGGCGCGACCTCGATGCTCCCGGCCTCGGAGCGGCCCGGCCTGCATCTCCGCATCGGGCGGCTGCTCGCGAGCAAGCTGGATCCCGCGGACGCGCGCGGCCTGTTCGACGCCGTGGGTCACCTGAACGGCGCCGGCGACCTCATCGCCGGCGCCGAGGAGCGCCTCGCGCTCGCGCGCATGAACCTCGACGCCGCTGCCCGCGCCGAGGAGTCCGCCGCCTTCGGGGCCGCGCTGCACTACCTCGAGCAAGGCCTTACCCGGCTGCCGGCGGACGCGTGGACGTCGCAGTACCGCATGCGCTTCCTCTTCGCGACAAGGAAGGGCCTGATGGAGGCGATCAACGGCCAGCACGACCGCGCCCTCGCGACCCTCTCCGAGTGCCTCGACCACGCCGACAGCCGGCTGGATCGCACAGAGGTCCTGCGCCTCAAGATGAAGGTGCACGTGCTCAAGGCCGATCTGCCCGCCGCGATCTCCGAGGGCCTCGTCGCGGTGCGCGCGTTCGGGATCGACCTGCCCCCCTTTCCCGACGACGCGACGAGCGACGCGCACATCCGTGCGACCATGCAGCTCGTCGGGGACAGGCCGCTCGACTTCCTGCTGGATCTGCCGCCGCTCCAGGACCCGGAGATCCGGATCCTGCACGACGTGCTCGAGGAGTTCGACGTGCCGAGCAACTTCCTCGGATCGAACCTCTACGAGATCGTCGCCGCGAAGAAGCTGGAGTACACGATCCGCCACGGGCTGTCGTTGAACGCCGCCATTGCGTGCATGCACTTCGGCAGCGTGCTCTGCACGCGGTGGGACATCGAGCCCGGCTACCAGCTCGGTCGCGTGGCCTATCGACTCGCGGCGCTCTACCCCGATCGCCGGACCGCGCCGCTCTTGCACAACGGGTGGGCGTGCCTCGTCCAGCACTGGAAAGAGGGGTACTCGGCGTGCAAGGAGTCGCTCCGCGCGGGCTTCCACGCCGCCGTGGAGACGGGCCACCACTTCTGGTCCTTCGCCTGCGCGAGCAACGGGGTCACGATGAGCGTCCTGCAGGGGGTGCCGCTCGGCGAGCTCGTGAAGGAGGCCGGCAGCTACAGCGCGATCCGCAAGCTCGACAAGTTCAATATCGTCACGTGGATCCTCGGCGCGGCGGAGCAGCTCGCCCACAACCTGTCGGTCGAGACCGAGCGCCCCGCCGAGCTCGTCGGCGACTTCGTCGACATCAACGCGGTGCTCGAGGCGGCTCGCCGCATCGACAACAAGACGGCCCTCGACTATGCGGCCTTTTACGAGCTCTTGCTCTGCGTGTTCCAGGGCGCGTTCGAGGACGCTGCGCGGCGCGCCCTCCGGATAGACCTCGAGTTCACGGCCCACCAGAACTGGTTCGGCAATCCCCCCCTCTACGGCTACGGCGGCGTCGCGCTCACCCAGGCGGCCACCGCGGCCTCTCCCGACGATCGGGCGCTCTTCCTGGCGAGGGCGGGCGCGTTCGCCGAGAGGCTCTCCCGCTGCGCCCCCTTGTGCCCGGAGAACCACGAGCACAGGCGGCTCCTGCTCGAGGCCGAGCTCACGCGGCTGCGCGGCGATCCGCGCGACGCGTGGGATCTCTACGACGCGGCGATCGGCCTCGCGCGGCGCGGCCGTTACCTGCACGACGAGGCGCTCGCCAACGAGCTCTGCGCCCGTCACTGGCTCTCCCTCGGCAAGACGACGGTCGCGCGCGCCTACCTGGCGGAGGCGCACCGGCTCTACGGGAGCTGGGGAGCGACCCAGTGCACGCGGCGCCTCGAACAGGCGTTTCCGGACCTGGTCCCGCGCGGGCGCCCGAGCCGCGCGCCCGCCCCGGGGGCCGGCGTCTCGGCGGGGGTCGAGTTCGACTTCGCCTCGGTCCTGAAGGCCTCCCAGGCGATCTCGGGTGAGATCGTGCTCGACCGGCTGATCGACGCGCTGATGCGCATCCTGATCGAGAACGCCGGCGCGCGCCGAGGTCTCCTCGTCCTCGATCGCGAGGGCCAGCTCTGCGTCGAGGCGGAGCACCGCGTCGAGGAAGACGAGGTGCGGAAGCTCGGGGCGGTGCCTGTCGCGTCGCGCGCCGACCTGGCGGTCAGCGTCGTCAACTTCGTGGCGCGCACGCGTGAGAGCGTGCTGCTCGAGGATCGCGCGGCGTATGGCGCCTTCGGCCACGATCCCTACCTCGCCGCGAGCGCGCCGCGGTCCACGCTCGTCGTCCCCATCGTCGCCCAGGGCCACGTGACCGGCGTCATCTACCTCGAGAACGACCTGACGAGCTTCGCCTTCACGAAGGACCACGCCGAGGTCCTCCGGCTCCTCTCCGCCCAGGTGGCCGTCTCGATCGAGAACGCCAAGCTCTACGCCGAGCTGGAACGGAAGGTCGAGGCGCGCACGCAGGAGCTGCGGACGGCTCATGACGAGATCATGGCGTATCACCAGATCGAGCAGGAGCGGAGGGCGCAGGAGGCCACGATGCAACGCCTGCTCATCGAGCGGCAGCAGGAGGTCATCTACACGCTGTCCACGCCGATCATCGAGGTCTGGGACGGCGTGATCGTCCTGCCCCTGATGGGCGCCGTGGACGACGCGCGCTCCTCCGAGATCATGAGCCGGCTGCTGGCGCGGATCGCGGACAACCCCTGCCAGCACGTGATCCTCGATCTCACCGGCGTCGAGCAGGTCGACGCGAACTCCGCCGAGCGGCTCGTGCGCATCGCGCAGGCCGCGCGCCTGCTCGGCACGCGGGTGGTGATCTCCGGCATCCGCGCCGCCGTCGCGCAGGCGCTCGTCCAGCATGGCGCGGATGCCGCCGGGCTCCTCACCCGGGCGACGGTGAAGGACGCGCTCCGCACGGGCCTGAGCCGCTCCGCGCTCGGTCCACCTCACCAGGGAAGGATCTGAACGTCGAGCGTCGGCCCATCCCCCTGGCTCAGGTGAGCGGCAGGGCGCCCTCCATGTTCAGGACGTCCTCGCCGAAGCGCGTGATGTCCTCGAAGCCCATGTAGTGGAAGCAGCTCACGAGCATGTCGGCGAAGGAGCGCTTTCCCCTGAAGTCGACCAGCCGACCGCGCCGGAAGTAGTCGTGCGCCTTCCCCGCGAGGACGACCAGCGTGTCGTGGATGCTGTGCGTGTCGCCCTGCCCGAGCTCGTTCCAGTGCACGACGAGCGTATGATCCCAGAGCGTGCCGTCGCCGTCGCTCGTGCTCTTCAGGATGTCGTAGAGCTTCGTGTTCTGCTGCCAGAGGTGCTTGTGGATCTTGCGGATATCGGCGAACGCGGAGGCGTCGCTGTTGTGCGAGATGTCGTGGTGCCCCTCGCTGAGGCCCAGGTTCGAGTAGACGCGGTTGCTCGTGTTGCCGCTCCAGTTGAAGTTCACGACGCGCGTCAGGTCGCAGGCGAACGCCAGCGCGCTGATCTTGAAGAACAGCTCTCCGATGATCGCGTGGTTCGCGTCGTCGTAGGGGTTCAGCTTCTCGCCGAGCGGGGTCTGCACGCACGCGGCCGCGCCGTTGCCGGTCTGGAGCGCGCGCTCGACGTCGCGGATCGACTCGAGGTGCTGCTGGATCTTGGCGCGGTCCTCGGCGCCGAGCCTGGTGAGGAGGCTGTTGCCCTCCTGGCGCACCAGATCGAGGGCCGACTGCTTCTTCGCCAGGCGCCTCAGCACCTCCTTCTGCGCGGCCTCGTCGTCGGGCGTGAAGGCGAAGAGGCGCGCGTAGGCCGCGTACGGGTCGGTCTCCGGCGGGATCGGGTTCTGCTGGCCCAGGGGCCCCGCGTGCGCGTGCGTGTTCCAGATGTCGTTCCACTTGCTCCCGACGCGGAACACGAGGTGCCGGTGCGCGACCCGCTCCTCGGCCTCCAGCACGAGACCGCCGATCGCGTGGTCGGCGCTCGGCCCCTCGACGTAGCCGATGGTGCTCTCGGTGCCGCCGATCGGGAACGACCCGGTGCCGGACTTCCACGGCGCGAGCGAGCTGCCGCCCTGCTGGTGGTTGTCGGCCCGCGCGTCCTCGGGCAGATCGTAGAAGCGCTTGTGCAGGTTGTTGAGGAAGATGAGGTCCTCGCGGTAGGGATCGAGCGGGGAGAGGAACTCGCCGAGCTCGAAGCTCGTCTCGCCGTCGGCACTGAATCGCCTCGCCGTCTCGTCGCCGTTCGCCTGGAAGACGAACATGATGCGGCGTGGGGAGGACTGCGCCGTGTCGGCGCGCGCGCGGCTCGGCCGCATGGCGTCGAGGAACGGGAGCGCCAGCGCAACACCGGATGCGCCACGCAGGAACGTACGTCGGCTCAGCGGTTTCATTGTCTCTCCGGGTTGGTCACGGGGCGGTAGCGGAAGGCGTCTGTCTGCGTGAGCGCGACGACGAGCTCGGACAGGCTGTAGCCGCTGTCCTTGAACGCGGTCGAGAGGGCCGCCATCGAGCAGCGATCGGCGTCGGTCTTGTCGCGGCCGTAGAAGAAGCGGAAGTTCTGCAGCACGTAGCAGGCGCGCGCCTCCTCGCTCTGCGCGAGGCGCTGGCCCAGCTCGGCGGCGTTCGCCACCGGGCCGTTCATGTCGCGCGTATAGGCGATGGTGCTCGTGGTGTCGACCGGCTTGCCGTCCTCGTCCGCGGTGCGGAAGCGGCCCACGGCGTCGAACGACTCGAACACGACGCCGAGCGGATCCATCATCTCGTGGCACCCCGCGCAGCTCGGCTCGGTGCGGTGGCGCTCGAGCCGCTCGCGCTGCGACAGCCCCTCTCCGAAGCCCTCGAGATCGAGCTGCACGTCGTTGGGGGGCGCGGGGACGATCCCGCACAGGAGATCGGTGCGCACCTTGAGGCCGCGCCGGACGATCGAGGTGCGCGTCGGCTTGTCGCGCGTGAGCATCATGCCCTGGGTCAGCACGCCGGCGCGGCCGGGCATGTCGACCCTGACGAACGCGTCGCCGCTCACCCCGCTCACCCCGTAGTGCCGCGCGAGCGCGCCGTTCACGAAGCTGTGCTCGGCGCCGAGGAGCTCGCCGAACGAGCCGCTCGGGTCCGCGAAGAGGCTCTTCACGAACGTGCGCGTCTCCTGTTGCAGCAGGGTGGGCAGGCCGGACACCACGTCCGGATACACCGCCGGATCGCGGGTCATGCCGCCCAGGAGGTCGATGTCGAGCCACTGGTCGAAGTACTCGAACAGGCGATCGGCCTTCGGATCGGCCAGCATGCGCCGCACCTGGGCCTCGATCTGCTCCGGCGTGCCGAGCTCGTCGGCGGCCGCCGCGCGCGTGAGCTCCTCGTCCGGCTGCGACTGCCAGATCAGGTACGAGAGCCGCGAGGCCATCTCGTACGGCGTGGGCTCGGTGACGTCCCCCGTGCTCTCCTCGCCGAGCTCGACGCGATAGAGCACGTTCGGCGACTGGAGCATGCTGAAGACGACCCACTCGATGCCGTCCTGGAAGGTGTGCCCCTCCGCGCCTCGGGTGAAGCGCTCCTCGTAGCTCTGGACCTCGGCCGCGGTGAGCGGCCGCCTATACGCCCTCGCGCCGAAGGTGCGGATGAAGTCGCGCGCGCACTCGATCTCGCCGAGCGCCGCCGGATCGCAGGAGACGAGGCCCGGAGCGCGGGCCGCGACGGCGGCGATCTCCTCCGCGGCGTCGAGGTACTTCTGCGCCACGAGCGGACCGACGGTCAGGAAGCTCGCGTTGTTGCGGAAGCCGAGCGACTCCGGCTCGTTCGGGAACGTGGCGACCACGGTGTCGACGGTGGAGGCCACGCCCGCGACGCCGGAGAAGAGATCCTTCAGCGTGTTGGTGTACTCATGGTTGCTGAGGCGGCGGAGCGACGCCGGGCCGGGCTGCGGCGTCTGGCAGAAGTCCGAGGCCAGCACGTCCTCCGGGGGCTCGGCGCTCTCTGGCGCGTCCACGCCGCCGGTCTCGGGACCCGCGCCGGGCCCCGCGGCCTGGCCCTCGCCGGGGCCGCCGATCTGGCCGTTGCAAGCCGCGACGAGCGCGAGCAAGAGCGGAGCCGCGAACCTGAGCGTCGAGCCGGTGATCTCGAGAGGCCAGCGATGCGTGTGTTGCTCGGGGTTCACCGTCTCCTCCACGCCGCGCCCGACGAAAGGCACGAGCAGGTGCGAGCGCCGGCCACACGGGTCGGCACCTGCACGGGTTCACGGCGCTGCGACTCGACAGCGCCGGCAGGAGATAACGTAACAGAAGCTGTCCAGTTCGGCACACGTCACGGGTCGTTCGCAAACACTTTTGTGCTCCAACGACGCACCCGTTCATCCAATTTATCTGCCATCGCTGCGCCTTTTGAACCTCCACCGCAACCGCGCGCGGCGCCGGACACCGCTGCATTAGTAAACATCTTTAACTAACAGCGATGTACCAGGGTGCGACGCCCGCGATCGCCCGGGGGTGATCTCCGTGATCGCCCCTGTCGTCGTCGCTCGACGCGCGGGCGATCTGTCGGATCGCCCTTCCCCCGCGGCGGCGCTGCGAGGCAGGCGGGCTCGCGGAGGATCCCGCCTCCTCTCGCGCCGTCCGGCGGCGGCACGGGGCGTGCTCCAGCGATGGACCGAGTGGACCACGCGGGCCAGGCGAGCCAACCGCGGGCGAGCCTCGTCGGGCAATGGGGCCCGGCCTCGCTCCGCTCCCACACTTACCTTTCGAGGAGAATCGACGATGAATGCCAAGAACACCTGCGCTGCCGCCCTGTTTCTCCTTCTCCCCGGTTGCGGTGGCGTCGGCGAGGGGGCCCTTTCGGACGACGAGGCGATGGACGCGCTCGAGCAAGGCGTCACCGCCGTCTCCGATGGTGTCTACGTCATCAAGGCCGTACACAGCGGCAAGTGCCTGGACGTGCGGTCCTCCGGCACCGCCGACGGCGTGGCCGTGCAGCAGTGGGACTGCAACGGGACGAACGCCCAGAAGTTCCGCGTCAGCTCCGTGGGCGACGGCTTCGTCAAGATCGAGAACGTGAACAGCAACAGGGCCATCGACGTCACCGACGTGAGCACGGCCGACGGCGCCCTGATCCAGCAGTGGGGGTACGGGGGCGGCGCAAACCAGCAGTTCGAGATCTTCGACGCCGGCGGCGGCGATCACGGCATCCGGGCGCGGCACAGCGGCAAGGTCCTCGACGTCAAGGACGTCAGGACCGACAGGGGCGCGCCGATCCAGCAATGGACCTGGTTCGCCACGGGCAACCAGCGCTGGAGGTTCGAGAAGGCCGACGGCTGGCGCCTCGTCTTCCAGGACGAGTTCGACGGGCCGAGCGGGTCGGCGTTCGACGGCTCGAAGTGGTCGGCCGAGATCGGCGGCCAGGGCTGGGGCAACAACGAGCTGCAGTACTACACGAACCGGCTCGAGAACGTGCGCCAGGAGAACGGGTCGCTGGTGATCACCGCGACGCCGCAGGGCGCGAATCAATACGGCTGCTGGTACGGCGCCTGCCAGTACACCTCGGCGCGCCTCGTGAGCCGGGGCAAGTTCGAGTTCACGTATGGCCGGGTGGAGGCGCGGATCAAGGTCCCGCGCGGGCAGGGGCTGTGGCCGGCGTTCTGGATGCTCGGGAACGACATCGGCTCGGTGGGCTGGCCTGGCTGCGGCGAGATCGACATCATGGAGAACATCGGCCGCGAGCCGTCGACGCTCCACGGCAGCCTGCACGGTCCGGGCTACTCCGGCGGCAATCCGCTCACGGGCCGGACGAACCTCCCGGGCGGGGCGGCGCTGGCCGACGCCTTCCACACGTACGCGGTGGAGTGGGAGCCGAGCGCGATCCGCTTCTACCTGGACGGCAACCTCTATCAGACGCGGACGCCCGCCGACGTGCCCGCCGGC
This sequence comes from Sorangium sp. So ce1335, assembly GCF_051521615.1. Classification (NCBI taxonomy): domain Bacteria; kingdom Pseudomonadati; phylum Myxococcota; order Polyangiales; family Polyangiaceae; genus Sorangium; species Sorangium sp. So ce1335. The sequence goes on along the minus strand of NZ_CP150363.1, from coordinate 11,883,810 downwards.
GCAGCGTGGGTGTACAATCACCCCTTCTTCATGTTGCTCAACGTGGCGGTCGGCGGCAACTGGCCGGGATCGCCGGACGGGTCCACGTCCTTCCCGCAGCAGATGCTCGTCGACTACGTGCGCGTCTACCAGCGCTGAGCGGCGGCCAGCATGGCTGCGCGATGAACAGGAGATGACTCACGGACCGCGAGGGCGGTGACGGGCAGGCGACGCCCTCGCGGTCCGTCACCGCGCACAGAGGGTCAGCCGCTAAGCTACAAGCTCTCGAAGGATGTCCATCCGGCGTTCATCATCCGGGATGAACCCGCGATTTTTCAAGTGGTACGTGGTCGCATACGGACCTGTGTTGAACCGTTGCATCACACGCCGGACGTCGGACGCATCGATCGCCTGGCGTCCGGCAAGAACGTCTCGCACGCCGTCGTCCGGCATGAGCAGCATCGCGGCGAACGCTCTCGCGCGGGCGGCGGTGGGCCAGTGCTCCCATGCGCCATCGACCGCCACCGGAGCATCGTCGAACAAGATGTGTCCGAGCACGGTGGCATACCCTATCTCTCGACGAATATTTGAGCTGGTCTGCGGGTTGACCACGGCAGAGGCACGGTCCGCGGTCTTCCTCGTGACGAGGTCGACGGTCGTCGAGAGCTCCTTCTCCTTGACAGAGACATGGTTCGACGACATCCACACACGCAGGTCAGGTGCCGGCTCATTGCCCCAGCCCAGCGCCTCCCTGAGGTCGAGCGCCTTCTCGTACCCCTCGACCCAGGGCCTGCTGGCCGAAGGGTGAGCAGGCTGGATCAGACGACAAAGGTGCTCACTCATGGGGCGAGGTGAATACATCTTGGACGCTTCGAGCAACGACGTGACCTCGCGAGTGGACACGAGACGCGCATGTCGAAGGACAAGCGTTTCAGGCGCGTGCGGCACATACAGACCATCGCGTTGAGTTCTCGTATGATGGATCAGGCGCTCATACAGCTCGCGGAGCTCCGCGCAGATGACGCGAGCGGTTGGTGCGTGGACCAGCCATCGCCAGTCCTCATCGTCGGCCCTGAGCTCGGTCGCCGCCGAAGCGAGCTGGACGAACTCAGGTACATCAGGATGCCGATCTGCGAGGGCTCGTGTCACATCTACCAAGGCGGAACTGAGCTGGAGCGCCACGGTCGAGGACGGCACGATTTCTGTGCCGCGCTGTTCGACGAATGACAGGCCCGACTTCGGCGCGGCCCACGTCTCGTTGTCCCAGGAAACCTCCACAAAATCGCCCAGCCGACGGACGAAGACGTTGGGCAGCGCCACGTCGACCGCGGCGCGACGCAATGAGTGGTGCTGGCGCCAATCAGAGCGACGCAAGAACCACTCGTCTTCTTCAGCAGCCGACAGAGTCACAAGCGGCGTTTCGGTCGTATTGATCCAATCGCACGCGTCACGCACGCTGTCCGATGTAGCGGCCTCAGGGAACGGCTCCTCGTTGACGAGCCTGACACCGACATCGAGGAACCATCGGATGATGCTGACGAGATTCCATCGAACCTCGTCGCACACACCGCCTTCGGTAGAGACGCTACGGGTCAGACAGCGCCCGCGGATCCATAGCGAAATGCCTCCCCAACTGCTGTCCACGGCAGCATCGCCGATGGGATGTGGGTCCCGGCCAAGCGAGACCGAAATCGCGAAGCGTTCGCGGTCACCAAACTGCCTTGCGTACCAGTCACTCACGGCCAATCCTCGGGGAGCTTTCGCTGCGCGCGCAACCCTTTCAATTCACGACGCGTGATGTGCCCTTGCTGATGAAGTGCGTTGAGGACTCGCTCGTCGACATCTCCGCCGATCACAGGAAACCCGTGCCAGGCATCCGGGCCACCGTGAGGTGACGGATGCGCACAGAAGCACCAGCGCCCGGCTTGTCAACCCCGTCTGGTCCGACCGGGGCCTCTCCGCGGCTGGATCAGCGCCAGGCTTTGATACCGCGATCGGATCTGGCCCACGCGCCGGCCCGATCAGCCGCGCCGCGCCGCCGCGCCGCCGACCGCCGCCGGCACCGACGCCCGCATCGCCTCGATGAAGCGGCGCAGCCGGGCCGGATAGAAGCGAGCGTGGGGATAGACCAGGTGGACCGGCAGCGGATCCGCCTGCCACGACGGCGCGAGGTGCAGCAGCCGCCCCTGCGCCAGGTCGTCGGCGACAAGCCAGGACGAGGCCACGCAGACGCCGAGGCCCATCAGCGCGGCGCTGCGCAGGGCATACAGGCTGTCGGTGCTCATGCGCGGGCGAATCGCGAGCTCGATCCGTTCACCGCCCGACGCATGGGTCAGCGCGATCGTATCCCGGTAGTAGGTGCGGAGCGCCAGCCAGGGCATGTCGGCCAGGTCCGAAGGACGCGCCGGCGGCGCGGACCGGCCCAGCACCGAGGGCGCGGCGGCCACGATGCGCGGCACCTCGGCCAGGCGGATCGCCACCACGGCCGAATCGGCCACCGCGCCGACAAGGATCGCGCAGTCGATGCCGTCGGCGATGAAGTTCGGCTGCCCGTCGCGCAGCAGCCACTCGACCGAGACACGCGGGTAGCGACGCAGGTAGTCGGAGAGCGGCTCGACCAGCTGGTGCTGGCCGAAGGCGTGCGGCACGACCACGCGCAGCGTCCCGTCGGGCTGGTCGCGGTCGCCTCGGAGGTCCGACGCGAACGCCTCCAGGCCGGCCAGCAGCGCCCTGGCCCGCTCGAAGCAGCGTTCGCCGTCCTCGGTCAGCTTCATCGTGTGCGTGGAGCGCTGCAGCAGCGGCAGGCCCAGCGAGCGCTCCAGCGCCTGCAATCGGCGGCTCACGGTGGGCTGCGTCGTCCCCAGCAGGGTGGCCGCGGCCGACAGGCTGCCGGCCTCGACGATCCTCACGAAGGTCTGCAGCAACGCGATGCGGTCCAGCGACGAGGCGGAGGGCGGTGCCGGCGTGGTCATACGCACAGCGTATATCCGTCGTACATGCCGCGCTACTACAGCGCCGAAACGACGCTTCCCATACTGGCTGCACCATGCACGCCATTCACCTGACGCATACATCCTCTGCCGCCCAGCCGCCGCCCGCCGCGTCCGCGCCGCCCCTGCCCGCCGCCCTGGTGCTTCTTCTGGCCACCGGAGCGGGCGTGGCCGTGGCCTCGCTCTACATCAGCCAGCCCATGCTCGGCGTGCTGGGGGCCGACCTCGGCGCCGCTGACCGCGCGCTCGGCCTCGTGCCCACGCTGACCCAGCTCGGCTATGCGCTGGGCATCCTGCTGCTCGCGCCGCTGGGTGACCGCCACGACCGGCGGCGCATCATCCTGGCCAAGGCTGCCGTGCTGGCGGCCGCGCTGCTGCTCGGCGGCGCCGCGCGCGGGATCGGCGCGCTGCTCGTCGCCAGCCTGATCACCGGCCTGGCCGCGACGCTGGCGCAGGACATCGTGCCCGCCGCCGCGACGCTGGCCCCCGGGGCGCATCGCGGCAAGGTGGTCGGCACCGTGATGACGGGCCTGCTGCTGGGCATCCTGCTGTCCCGCGTGGTCAGCGGCTTCGTGGCGGAGCGCTTCGGCTGGCGCGCGGTGTTCGTCGCCGCCGCGGCCAGCGTCGCCCTGCTCGGCGCGGCGATGTGGCGCAGCCTGCCGCGCTTCGAGCCGACAACGCAGCTCAGCTATGCCGCGCTGCTCGGCTCGCTGACCAGGCTGTGGAGGCGCCACGGCGCCTTGCGCCGCGCGACGCTGGCCCAGGGGCTGCTCTCGGTCGGGTTCAGCGCGTTCTGGTCCACGCTCGCCGTGCTGCTGCACGGCGCGCCGTTCCACCTCGGCAGCTCGGCGGCAGGCGCCTTCGGCCTGGCCGGGGCGGCCGGCGCGGTGGCGGCGCCGCTGGCCGGCCGCATCGCCGACCGTCACGGACCCGAACGGGTGACGCGCATGGGCGCCGCCCTCTCGGTCGTGGCCTTCGGCGCCATGGCGCTGTCGCCCTGGCTGTCGGTCCATGGGCGGCTGTGGCTGCTCGGCGCCAGCGCCGTCACCTTCGACCTCGGCATCCAGGCCGCGCTGGTGGCGCATCAGACCATCGTTTATGGCATCGAGCCCGGCGCGCGCAGCCGCCTCAACGCCGTGCTCTTCGTCGGCATGTTCGTCGGCATGGCGTCCGGTGCCGCGCTCGGCAGCGTGCTCTTCGCCCGGTGGGGCTGGCTCGGGGTGACGGCGCTCGCTTCAACGGCGGCGGCCGGCGCGCTCCTCGTCCGACGCTGGCCGGCGGCGCGCCCGTCTCCGCGCGCGTAACCGCTCACGTCGGCCGTGAGCCAACGGCCGTCGGATCGATCACGGACCGACGAGATAGCCTGAAGAATCGATCCCCGTGACGACATCAAGAGCACCGTGGAGGTGGCGGAGACACACAGCCACCGGTGTACGTGACGGGCGATGTCTCGCGTCCCGGCGAGCTCACGCCGCGGTATCCTTCGCTCCACTCTTGGCGTCCTTGGCGACTTTTTGGTTCGCTGCTGTGGCGCGACCTCCCACCGTGGTGCTAGACCCCACTTGAGGGAGCCTTGTGGGCCAGCGGGAGGAGCGTTCCTGCACGAAGCAGCGCGGGCCCGAAGCGCTCTGCATGCGATAATCAGCAGCACCGCTGGCAGTCGCCAGCAGTCGCCTTGTTGGCTGGATCGCGGCGTGAACTCGCCTCCACCTTCGAAGCCGCTGAATCGCCGCAGGAGACACGTAGCCGCGCGCGCCCCCAGGCGTCGCGCCCGTGGGCACGAGACCTGCTATTACGCTTCGTCGACGGATGCGCGCAGGGGGGAAGGGCCATCATGACCTCATCGCCCTGAGCCGTCGGAGCGGCGCGTGGCGGCAAAGCCATGCTCCGCGCGACGGCCGATCCACGACACCGCCGCATCGCGAACGCGTGTGAGTCTGTGAGTTCACGTCGTTGTCGGCGCCGGCCGGCGAGGCCTCTGCGAAACGGGTCGCAGGCTCGTCGCTCGGTAACCCCGACAACATCACCACGCGGGGAGAAGCGATCTCCGCGAGGACAGGAATGAGCATGAGAACGATCCTTTCGAAGTGCAGCATCTTGGCGATGATGGCCGGTGTGTCGATGGCTCTCGGGTGCTCCTCCGGATCCGAGGGGCCGCCCGCGGGCGATGACCCCGTCGATACCGGGTCCCTCGCCATCGTCAGCGGACACGTGACCGACGAGGGCACGGGGTCTCCCGATGTCGGCCTCGCCGGCCGAGGCACCATCGAGAAGACCGCGAAGGTGCGCATCTCCCAGCTCCTCGAGAGCGGGACGCTGGAATCGCTGGCCGAGGCGACGATCGACGCCAGGGGAGCGTTCACGGTCGAGGTCGAGGCCGACGCCAAGCTGCTCGTCGTCGAGGCGCTCGACGCCTCGGGCGAGGTGATCGGCTCCGCGATCCTCGAGGCGTCGGGGAGCGCCGACGGCGACGCCGTCATCGCGGCGCCCATCAGCACCGAGAGCTCGGTCGAGGCGCAAGCGCTCCGCCATGTCGCCGGGAGCGCCGTCGCGGACGCTTCGCTCGCGACGGACCTGCGCGCGCTCATCGACGCGGAGCTCTCCAAGGCGGTCGCCGCCGCGGCGTCCGCCGGCGTCGAGGCCCAGGCCGTGATCGAGGCGATCGCCAAGGCCGCGACGGCCGCGCACCACGCCGAGCTGCGCGCGCTTGCGAACGCGGGCGTGGACCTCGACGTGGACGCGCTGATCAAAGCGGAGCTCGAGGCCGCCAGGGCCCTGAACGCGGCGCTCGATAGCAAGGTCTCCGCCGGCGAGGCGGCCGCGCAGTTCCTCGCCGACGCCGACGCCGCGCTCGAGGCCCAGGGCGCCTCCGCCGACGTGCGCGCCCGGGCGCAGGCCGCGGCCAGCGTGACCTTCCGCGCCGCGCTGGCCGTTTCCCTCGCGTCGACCGCGGACGTCGAGGTCGTCGTCTTCGCCTCGATCCACGCCGCGGCGGGGCTGGAGGCGCGCGCGACCGCGGCCGCCGTGACGGAGATCGTCGAGCAGAGCGGCGCGGCGCAGGCGGCCCTCGACGCCGTCGCCGAGGCCAGCGCGGAGCTCGTCGCCGGCATGGACGCCGCGGCCGACGTGGGCGCGATCGCGGCGGCGCGCGCGAAGTTCATCGCGACCCTCACCGGCGAGGGGCAGGCCGACGCGGGGGGTGTGCTTGGGCGCATCGGCGGCGCCACGGCCGACGTCGAGGAGCGGCTGCGAGCCGTCTTCGACGCCATGGCCGCCCTGAACGCGCAGCTCGACGCGGATCTGAAGGCGGCGCTCTCGGCGTATGTGGACGCGCACGCGCGCGCCGACGGCGCGGGGTCGGCCAGCCTGGACGCCTCGATGGATGCGGTCATCAAAGCTTATGCGCGCTTCGAGGCGGAGATCGCGGCGCACGCGCCGGATCTCGCCGGCGCGATGGGCATGGAGACGGCGAGCGCCGTGACCCAGACCCTCTGCACCGCGGAGGCGATGTTCCGCACGCCGATGTGAGCCCCGTGCGCGGTCGAGGGGCCTCGGGCGGCGAGCGCCCGGCGCCCCTCGGCGCGCCGAGCGCCCGGCGCTCAGGCGTCGTCCGCCGCGACGCGATGCCTGCGGAGCAGCTCGCGCAGGTAGTTGCGGTCCATCCGCGCCGCGCGCGCCGCGCGCGAGAGGTTGCCGTTGTTCTCGCGGATCAGCGCCTGCACGTAGGCGCGCTCCCACAGCGAGATCACCCGTTCCTTCGCCTCCCGGAACGACAGCGACAGATCGTCGGCCCGCAGCACGTCCGCGGGCGCGTCCCCCTGCGCGCCGTCCGCCGCGCCCTCGCGGTGGAGCGCCGGATCCCCGAGGAGCACGGCACGCTCGATCGCGCCGCGCAGCTCCCGGACGTTACCCGGCCACTCGTAGCGCGAGAGCGTCTCCACGAGGTCCAGCGGCGGATTGGCCCCGTCGGCGAACTGCCGGTAGAAGTGCGCGACGAGGAGCGGGATGTCCTCCGGGCGCTCGCGCAGCGACGGCACCCGGATCCGGACCACGTTCAGCCGATAGAAGAGATCCGAGCGGAAGTTCCCCCGGTTCACCTCCTGCCGCAGATCCCGGTTTGTCGCGGCGATCACCCGCACGTCCAGGCGGACGGGCTCGAGGCTGCCGACGCGCCGGATCATCCGCTCTTCGAGCGCGCGGAGCAGCTTGGGCTGCAGAACGGGCCGGAGCTCGCCGATCTCGTCGAGCAGCACCGTCCCCCCGCGCGCGGCCTCGAAGGCGCCCGCCCGCGCCTGCTGCGCGCCCGTGAACGCCCCCTTCGCGTGCCCGAACAGCTCGGCCTCGATCAGCGTGGGAGGGATCGCGCCGCAGTCGATCACGACGAACGGCCCTGATGCGCGCCGGCTCTGCTGATGGATGAGCTCGGCGAGCAGCCCCTTGCCCGTGCCCGTCTCGCCCTCCAGGAGCACCGTCGAGTCGGAGGCCGCGACCCGCGGCAGCATGGCGAAGATACGGCGCATCGCGCTGCTCTGCCCCAGGGCCCGCCCCGACAGCGCCTCGTCGCCGAGCGGCTCGCGGATCTCGTCCGGGAGAACGTCGAAGCGGAGCGTGGACTGGCCCACGCCGATCACCATCCCTGGATCGAGGTAAGCGGACTCGACGCGGACCCCGGCCACCCTCGTGCCGTTGGTGCTCCCGAGATCGCGCAGCAGAAAGCCTTGCGGGGTGACGCTGATCACGCAGTGATGCCGCGATACCGCCTGATCGGTCAGGACGAGCTGGTTGCCGCGGGCGGTGCCGATCACGAGCTCCGGCGCGTCGGCCACATGGGAAGCCCCCTGATCCGGGCCGAGCTGCACCTGGACACGAAACCGGCTGAAAGCCACCTCACCGGGGCGCGCTTCCACGATCGTCGTCGCGCCGGCGTCATGGCAGGAAGGTTGATTCGAGGCCATCGACCTCACGCTAACACATCGGGAGAGGGCTCGGCGGCCCGCCACGCGGCCCAGCACGTCACGGGCTGCATTCCATCGGGAGGCCGAGCGAGAGGGTGCTGTGCACGTACGTCGAGATCGCCTCCGCGTAGCGATCGCCCTCTGGGGAGCGGCACGACGGATGACCGTCGACGTCCGTGCAGGAGCGATCACAAGGGCCTAGCGGGGTGACCCCGCACGTTGGAGATTGATCACAGAGCCGCTGCGCCATGTGCTGGCTCAGGTCGATGTCGCACGTGGTGCTTACCTCAGTGTCGGTGCAGGAGAACGCGACCGCGCCGTCCGCATGGAAGAGGTTACCGAACATCGTGGCGTCCGGGGTGGTGTAATCCGATGCGCTCGCGTCCGGGCGCTCGCCGAGCGACCGGTGACGGCCCGTCATCAGCACCTCCACCTCCATGCCGAGCTTGTTGAGGGTCTGCAGCAGGCACGCCGTCACCCACCGCTGCGACGCGACGTCGCGGAGGGCGCCGGAGCTCCACTCCGACGCGAGGCCGACCGCGCCATGGAATGAGACCGTCCCGGCTGCGTCCTTCAGCACGTCGCCCTCCGGGAGCGCGCAAGTTACCACGTAGGAGAGGAACCGGCGCCCCTCGGCGTGCGCGAGCAGCGGCGTATCGCTCAGCTCGCCGTCCGCGCCGCGGAGCGGCGCCTCGGACAGGGCCCTCAGGGCCTGCTGGGTCGAAGGTTGCCAGAAGAACACGGGATCATTCCCGTTCATCACGATGATCTGGTTCTCCTCACCCCCGCCCGGCTGGTCTCGGACATCATCGCTCATCACGATGTCAGAACCCTCACCCTCGCTGGGTTGGTCTCGCTCGCGCGACACGGGTCCACACCCGACCGCAAGCGCGCCCAAGGTAGTTGCAAAAGCGATGATTGCTAGTTCAATCGACATGGTGGTCCTCGAGTCGCGTCGTGCGTCCTATGCCTGACACGCACTCTGTCCGGTGCGTGCCTTCCCGCATGCGTTCGCGCAAGCGCCGCGCCAGCCACCTCTTCTCGCCTCGATGCGCCGCGTGGCCCTCCAGGTCGCCGCACCGCTGCGTCCGCCTCGCGGGTCGCACGGCCCTTGGCGGATCGACCGCCGGCGCGACTGCCTGCTCTACCCATCAGGTGTGGTGCATGCTCCAGCCAGCGCCCGATCGAGCTCACGCGTGAGCCCTTCGAAGCGGACCCGCCACGCCGGGTGATCCGCGAGCTCGTCCTGCGCCGGGCGCTGGTGCGGCAGATCCCCCACCGTGGCGCAGAGGTCGATCGCTTGCCTCGCGGGCCCGCCGCTCCGCCTCGCTGAACGAGGCGACGAGCGCCTCGCAGCCCAGGCGCTCGTCGAGCGCGCGGGCGCCGGACCGAGCGGGGATCCTCCGTGCCAGGGGCACGGAGTCGTCTCCGCGATCCTCCGGTGGCATGGGGGCAGCGGTACAAACAGAGTTCCGTTCGCCCAGGCCCGGGCGGGCCGTGCAAGACACCATGGTATCGTCGTTCGCCAGCGCATGACAACCGCCGCGGACCACGACACGCTTCCTCCTGGAGATACGCCTCCCTCCGCGGAGCCGATCTTCACGGAGCTGACCGCCGTCCCGCACTGGCCGAGCGGCGACGACGATACCACCCTTGACCCACCCGAGGCGCGCCGCGAGCGAGAGGAGCCGCCCTCGCCGCCGCACCGCCCCTTGCCGCGCGGGGCTCGCGCCGGCGACTACGTCGTCGACCGCCTCCTCGCCCAGGGTGGTTTCAGCTTCGTCTACCGCGCCACGCACGCCGAGCGCGGCACGCCTGTGGCCCTCAAGGTCCTGCACGCCGATCTCGCCTCGCACCTCGACGCGGTCCTCCGCTTCGAGCGCGAGATCGAGGTGATCCGGCGGCTCGATCACCCGAACGTCGTCCGGATCCTCGAGCACGGCCGGCTCGACGGCGGCCACCCCTTCTACGCCATGGAGCTGCTCGAGGGCAGCAGCCTCGACGAGCACCTGCGGGCCCGGGGCAGCGTGTCCCCCGCCGATGCGCTCGCGCTCCTGGAGCCGCTCTGCAGCGCGCTCGAGGCCGTGCATCGCTGTGGCGTCGTCCACCGGGACATCAAGGCGTCGAACGTGTTCGTCTCCGAGGAGCACGGGCGGCGGCGGGTCGTGCTGCTCGACTTCGGCGTCGCCAAGCTGCTCGGCGCGCCGGGCCCAGCGCTCACCTCGTCGCGGCACATCCTCGGCACGCCCGCGTACATCAGCCCGGAGCAGCTCGTCGGGGGCCCCATCGATCTGCGGGCGGACGTCTACGCGCTCGGCATCCTGACCTACCGCATGCTCGTCGGCGCGCCGCCCTTCGCCGAGGGCTCCTACGAGATGCTGCGCCAGATGCACCTGTACGTCCATCCCCCCCGCCCCAGCGCCCAGGCGCGCATCAAGCCCGCCTTCGACGCGGTGGTCCTGCGCGCGCTGGACAAGGATCGCGAGGGGCGCCACCCGACCATCGCGGCTTTCCTGAGCGACTTCCGCGCCGCGGTGGAGGCGAGCCACGGGGCGCGCGCTTCGCCGTCCGGTGGGCTCGTCCGCCGGGCGCTCGCGGCGTACGCCGAGGTCCACGTCGACGCGAGCCATCTCGAGGAGCCCGACGACGCGCTGCTCGCGGATCTCGAGGTCGTGCTCCCGTTCATCGCCGCCGAGCTCACGAACGCGGGGCTTATGAGCGCGGCGGAGACGGGCACCAGCGTGCTGTTCACGGCGCGGCGCCCAGACGAGCCCGCGAGCGACGTCGCGTCGCGCCGCCGCCTCGTGGACGCCGCCCTCTCGATCGATCAGCGGCTGAGGGCCCGCGCCGGGCGCGATCCGAGGATCCACGTGCGCCTGTGCCTCCACGCCGGGGAGCTGCTGGACGCCGGCGAGGCCGCGCCCATGGCCGGCAAGCTCCTGGAGGTCGCGGCGTGGGTGCCGGATGAGGTCGAGGACGGCGTCTTCGCCTCGCCCGAGGTGCTGGCCGAGCTGGCGCTGTCCACCATGGATGTCGTGGGTCCCCTCGTCCGCGTCTCGACGCCGCCGGCGTGAGGGCGCCCACGCGGGGCGTCTGGCGCTGCCGCGGCACGGCCGGAGCGCCGGCGAGGAGCTGGGACTCACCCCGGCGTCGAGCGGCCCCTCCACCGCGGAGAGCGCCCCATCGACCTCGTTCCGTCGGACGGGCTGTGCTGCAAGGACGACGGCCTCCGCCGCGCTCGGGCGGGAAGATTGAGCTCGTCGGAAGCCGTCCCGGCGCCCCCGTTCGAGGCGAGCGGGACGCCGGGGACCCATCCGGGTGAAGTGGCTCGTCCAAGCGGGAGATGGGTGGCACCCGTCTCCCGGTGGACGTGCCTCCAGGAAAAGATGGGTGGCACCCGTCTCCGCAATGGACGTGCCTCCAAAAAAAGATGGGTGGCACCCATCTCCCGGTGGACGTTCCTCCAGGAAAAGATGGGTGGCACCCATCTCCGCGATGGAGACGCCTCCGTCAGACCCCGCGATCCCCTGGCCAGCCCGCCTCGCCGGGCGCCATGGTGTGAGAGATGGAAGGTGCAGTCGGCCGAGCGACAGGCACTCGCGATGCAGCGTGCGGCAGACAAGGCACGCAAGCGCGCGAAATGCATCGACAAGGGTCTGAGGACCGCGCGTACGTCGCCGACGCCAGCGCGGAGCACCGCGGCAAGGAGGGCGGCGATGAGCTGATTTCCCCTCACGAGGGGGCAGGCGCCACGAGCGCGGTATCCCGGCGGACTGCGCGCCGCAAGCCGCCGGGGCGCTCGGCTCACCTCGCCTCGCGCGGCGCGGTGACCCTCGCCCACACCGCGAGGATCATGGCCTGTTCCATGGTGCGCGGCGGGGGATAGCCGGTCGGCGGCTCGGCCGGCAGGGGCACGGGGGGCTTCGCCCTGCGCCACGGCGCGTCGTGGCGCGCCGAGTCCCCGGCCGCGGGGCCGCGGCGCGCGACCTCGTAATCGACGGCGGCCACCGCCTCCTCGACGGTGGAGAAGCGCTCGACGAGCTTGCCATCCAGCATCACGTGCCACCGCTTCCCGCGACCCCCGCGGGCGAGGACGACGACCTCACTGATCGCGCCGGGCTTCCTCTCGAAATGCAGCGCGAGGCCGAAGCGGCCGAGAGAGGCCCACGCGTTGCGCGAGATGGCCAGCACCTCGGGGTCGACGCGCTGGCTCAAAGGATCGAAGCGCGCGGCCCGCTCCTGGATCTCGCGCAGCGTGATGCGCCCCGCCTCGACCTCGAACCCGGGATAGTCGAACGTCACCTGCCGGTAGAAGCGGCTCGCCTCCGCGGCGTCCCTGCCCTCGAGGTCGAGGTCGCGGGGCATGCCGAAGAGCGAGGGGAGCGTGCAGAGCTGGAGCGAGGAGAGATCGACGAAATCGAGGACGAGGCAGTCCTTCTTGCCTGGATGGAGGCGCGTGCCGCGCCCGACGCACTGGGCATAGAGCCCCTCCGAGCGGGTGGGGCGGGCCATCGCGACGCACGAGACGCCAGGGTCGTCGAAGCCCTCGGTGAGGACAGCGACGTTGGTGAGGACCTGGACGCGCTCTTCCCGGAAATCGGCGAGGATCCGGCCGCGGAGGTCGGAAGGCATCTCGCCGTGGACGGTTGCGGCCCGGACGCCGAGGTGGTTGAGCGCCTTCGAGAGGTTCCTCGCGTGCGCGACCGTGACGCAGAAGGCGATGGTGCGCCGGTCGCGGGCGAGCTCTTGAATGGAGCGGGCGACGAGCGCGTTGCGCTCCTCCAGGTCGACGGCCTCCTCCAGCTCTTCCGTGGCGAAGTCGAGGCCTCCGCCCTCGAGGCGCGAGAGGTCGGTGGCCGTGGCCACGCGGTAGCCGGTGAGGGGGGCGAGGTAGCCGTCCGCGATCATCTCGGGGAGGGTGCGGCTGTAGACGATCGCCTCGAAGACGTCGTCGAGGCCCTTGCCGTCGCCGCGGGCCGTCGTGGCGGTGAACCCGAGGAGGGTGCCTGTCCACGCGGGGTCGAAGGCGCCGAGCTGGCGGAGGACGCGGCGGTTGTCCTCGGCGGGGGCGTGGTGGCACTCGTCGTAGATCACGAGGCCGATATCGCGGCCGCCGGTGACCTGCTCCAGCCGCTTCTCGTGGAGGGACCGTATCGAACAGACGACGACGCGCGCGTCCGCCGGGGCGCGGAGCTCGCCCTGCTCGACGGCGACCTTGGCCTGCCCGCCGAGGGCGCGCTCGATCTTGTCCTTGGCCTGGAAGAGGAGCTCTTCGCGGTGGGCGAGGACGAGGACCTGGCGCCTGGCGAGGCGGGCGAGATGGGAGAAGATGACCGTCTTGCCAGCGCCGGTGGGCAGGCACACGACCATGCGCCGGACGCCGCGCCTGCGCGCCGCGAGGACGGCCTCGACGGCGGCGCGCTGGTAAGGGCGCAGGGCGGGCGCGCCGGGGCCCATCGGTGCTGAGGCGGTCGTGGGGCTTGTCATGAGCGCTCGTGCTGGCGGCGCGCCAGCATAGCCCGGATCGCGCCGTCGACGAGGCTCCCGTACGATGCGGCTCTATCCTCCGTTCGGGTAATCGGGGAGCTCGATCCTGTCGGCCGGCGAGGAGCCGATCCAGCCCTGGAGGCGCCGCGCCAGGGGGCTTGACGCGAGCCGAGCGACCCCGTGGAGGAGCGAGATGCCACGCCTCGACCTCGGGTACGCGATCCACGGGACGCCTGGTGGGAGCTTCTGGGCAGCGTCGACATGGGGGCGCATGAGCTTTTCATAGGCCGCGAAGGCGTCTCGATGGTCGGCGTGCCGCGACAGCTCTCCCGCGAGCACGTAAGCGCCGACGAGCGAGAGGCTCGCGCCCATTCCGCTGACCGGCGACGGACAGTACGCAGCGTCCCCCACGAGCGCGACGCGACCGCGCGACCAGCGCGGCGCCACGACCTGACTGACCGCGTCGAAATAGACGTCCTCGGCGTCCGCCAGCCCGGCGAGCACCCGTGGCGCCTCCCAGCCAGCGTCGGCGAAGACGCTCGCGATGAGCGCCTTTTGCTCGGCGGCGCTCAGCCTCTCATGGCCGCGCGGGGGCGACAGGAACCACAGAGACGCCCGGGTGGTACCCACGTTGTCCGGGCGCAGGAGCATCGCTCGCCTTCCGGGCGCGTTGTACCAGCGAGCCCAGCCGCTGTCGGACGCTCCGCGGGGAATGGTGAAGTAGCTGCCATAGAGGCCCAGCGATCGAATCCTGGGCTCATCGCCAAACAGGAGCGCACGGGTTCGTGAGCGGATGCCATCGGCGGCGACCACGAGGTCGAAATCGCGCTCGGCCCCCTTCTCGAAGGAGACCGTCACCCGGTCGCCGTGGTCCCGGACGCCCGTGATCTGGTCACCGAAGATGTACTCCGTCGTGCCCCGGGTGCGGTCGTGGAGGATCTTCGCGAGGTCGCCGCGGAGGATCTCGAGCTCCTTGGTGAACGCGCCGGTGTCCGCGCTCTCTGCGGGGAACTCGGCCATGGTCACGCCGTGCTCGTCGACGAAGCGGAGCCCCTGCTCCCCCGTCGTGGCGGCCCGGATGTCGCCTTCGATATCCATGCGGCGCGCGACCTCCCGCGCCGCGCCTCGGACGTCGATGTTCTGCCCGCCGAGCCGGAGCGCGCCGGCGCGCTCCACGACGACGGTTCGTAGCCCGTGGCGCGCAAGCCAGAAGGCGAGGGCGGGGCCGGCGATGCTCGCGCCCGAGATCAAGACCGTTCGCCCGTCAGCGTCGCGCATCGTGACCAGGTTAGCACGACGGCGGCGCCGCCGGCCGTGATGCCGGCCAGGCTGCGGAGCGCCGCGCCCGGCGGCCTCCGTCAGCAGCGCAACCCGTTCACGTCACCGCCCCGGACCAGCGCTGTCCGGATGAGCCCGCCAGCGCCGCCCGGTGCCCGGAGACCCTCGTTGGATGGGGTGGTCGACCACGAGCGTGGACGCCAGCACGCACAAGGGGGCTGCCTCGATCCGCGCCGCAAGGCAAAGGGAGCTCGCTTGCGAACGTCATGAATGAACTTCATGCTTTTTAACTTTACTTCACACGATAGTTTTCGAAATTCAACCAGCGAAATCGCGCATCAGGAAGGTGAAATTCCGAGCTCTCGAACTTGACAAGGCCCCTTTGTTCTCCAATAGCGTTCGGCATACCGAGAGCGGCTGCCCGCCGCGCCTCCGGAAGCCAGATTGGCTCGAGTGCCGACAGCTCTGCGTGACGCAGGGATCGTCTCGTCGTCCTGCCGAGCGAGGCGCGACGTTCGGACGCTTCTCACCAACTTGGGGTCTATTCATGCACGACTTACAGAGCAGATGGGACATGAGGGTGGCCGCTGCGGCGCTGGCGCTGCTGCCGGCGTGCGGCTCCGGCTCGACGGAGCCGATCAGCACATCGCAGGCCGCGCTCCAGGGCGCGAACGGGATCAGCGCCGATCTCGCGATCGACTCGCAGTGGGGTCAGGGGTACTGCACGAGCATCACCGTGAGCAACCAGCACCCGAGCGCCACGACGGGGACGTGGAGCGTCGAGCTCAACGTCGGCCCAGGCACCATCTTCTCGTCCTGGAACGGCACATTCAGCGGGCTCACCGGTCAGATCACGGTCACGCCCGAGGGCAGCAACGGGGCGATCCCGCCGTCGGGCAACGCCCAGTTCGGCTTCTGCGCCAGCATCCCGAGCCCGGGGATCCAGCCCGTCCTGCTGTCGGTGAGCAGCGACCTGCCGCCGATGGGCGGCGGCGTGGCGATCGCGGAGTACAAGTTCCCGGCTGCGGTCGACGCGATGGTCAGCCCTGATTACGCGACCGAGCTCTGGGCGTCCTTCTACCGCCCGGCGAGCCTCGAGGCCGGCCGGCAGTATCCGCTGCTCGTGTTCTTGCACGGGAACCACCCGACGTGCGGCACGGGCGAGAACCCGCGCAGGGACAACAACAACCAGTATGCCTCGACGGGGACGTGCCCGGAGAACTACGTCGTCGTCCCCAACCACCGCGGCTACGACTACATGGCCGCGGACCTCGCCACGCGCGGCTACTTCGTCGTGTCCATCAACGCGAACAGGGGCATCCATGCCGCCCCGAGCACGCCCGACGACGAGTACGTCATCGGGCCGCGCGGGCGCCTCTTGCTCCGTCACCTCGAGCGGCTGAGCCGCTGGGACAGCGGGACCGAGCCGACGCCCCCGGAGCTCGGCGTCGATCTGCTCGATCGCATCGACTTCGATCAGGTGGGCTTGATGGGCCACTCCCGCGGCGGCGAGGCCGTGCGGTTCGCCTACAACGAGTACCGCCGGAGCGGCAGCCCGTGGCCCGCGCTGATCGAGAGCCCGGTGAGCATCCGCGGGATCTTCGAGATCGGCCCGACGGATCAGGGCCAGAACGGCCAGCGCCTGAACGCCGACCAGACGGCCTGGAACGTTATCCTGCCCGCCTGCGACTGGGACCTGAGCGATCTGCCCGGGCTGCGCCCGTTCGATCGCATGATGAGCGTCCCCGAGCCGGCGCCCTTCTCCAAGTCCTTCTATCATGTGTGGGGCGCCAACCACAATTACTACAACAGCGAGTGGCAGATCGCGGACGCAAACAGCGGCGGGATCACGGGCTGCATCGATCACGAGGCGCTCTTCGATCCGCTGGAGTACGGCTCTCCGGCGCAGCGCGAGACGGGTCGCTTCGCCGCCGTTCAGTTCTTCACCGCCAACGTGGGCGTGGACCGCGACGAGGCAGCGAGCGCCCTGTTCGACCCCGCCTTCCCCTTCCCGAACGTGCCGTACCGCGTCCGCCGCGGCTATCATCCGGGCGGCGACTCCACCACCAGCCTGCTGCTCGAGGATTTCATCAATCCGACCGGCACGAGCTCCTACGGCCTGCCCAACACCACGGGCGGCACCATCGCGGTCGACCACACGACCCTGAACGGAGACGACCCTCCGCACCGGGGCGCCTGGATCCACGACGTGGTCGCGGGCAGCTCGACGTTCTTCCAGTCGAACTGGTCTCCCGTCGGCACCGGCTTCGATCTCACGGGCTACGACTACCTCGATCTTCGCGCCGACCGCAGCTGGGGCGAGGACCCGACCGAGGTCTCGTTCCAGGTGGAGCTCGTGAACGCCGACGATAGCAGGTCGAGCGCCGTCGCCATCGACGATTACCTGGAGCTCGGTCCCCCGCCGCGCGCCGGCACCACGCTGCCGACCGCGCGCATCCCGCTGTCCTTGTTCACCGGCGCCACGCTCGAGTCGGTGCGCGGGGTTCGTCTGACCTTCCCCACCCCGCTCGACGGAAACAGCCTGTACCTGGCGAACATCCGCGCCACCCGCGCCACGACCGAGGCCCCGGCAGCTCAGGCCCGGCTCGCCCCCGCCCCGTCGAGCGCGGCGGCGCCGAGGTCCATCCCGCGCGCGGCCGGCGCCGCCCTCCCCGCGCCGCGGCGGATCACGGCCGGCAATGCCATCGAGAGCGTGAAGAGCGTCGGCCCCGACGCTGTCGAGATCACGCTCACCACCGGCGAGTTCTTCGATCTCCGCGCCACGAACCTCGTGCTCACCGTCGGCGGCGAGCGGAGCACCCGGGCTCACCACCCGGACGGCGATCTGCACACCGTTCAGTTCGTGCTCCCGCGCGCCGCCTTCGACCGCCTCGCCGCGCAGGCGCCGGTGACGGTCGACTACGGTCCGGGCTCCTCCGTGGTCTGGGACTTCGGTCAGCTCGACAAGAAGACGCTCGCTCGGTGAGCCCACGCCGGCGCGCCCCGGCCCGCATCGAGGCCGAGCCGGGGCGACGCCGCCCGCCTCGCGGGAGAAGGGCTCGCCAAGACGGCCGCGGCGGCGGTCTCGCTCGGCGCCGAGGAGATGGCGGCGCTCGACGCGGCGCTCCCACCCGGCATGTCGCCTGGGCCGCGCTGCGGCGGCGGCGCGTAGCGCTGCAATACCTGGTCAGGCCCCCAGGGTAGCGGGCGCGCAAATTCTATGCATCATCGCCATCCGCCTCTTCATCGCTCCCTACCTGCATGCGCGTCACCTCGCCAGCGGCGACGGCGAGAACGGTTTGCGGCACCCCCTCTGCGCTGGATTCCGCAGTTCCTTTTACATACGCGGCGATCGCAGCGAGCGCCTGATCCTCCGTCACACGAGTATGCTCGACGATCTCGGCGACCTCGGCGTAGTCAGCATCGGCCTCACTGGGGGAGAATTGCACAATCGACTGCGCGTCAGCTGCTTCCCCATTCACCTTGCCGCTCGCCTTCGGCAAGGGTCTTCTCGCCATTCGGTTCGAGATGATATCCAACGCGATCCTCTGAAATTCGGAGGACGAGCGCATGATACCGCTGTCACCCACGACAGTGACTAGGTTCTTACCGTGTCGAACTGTGAGAGAGCCTATCGCAGCCGGCAGCTCCGGAGGCTTATCGGCCAGCGGCTGAGATCGCATCCAGAGGAACAGGCCACCCAAAAGGACCGCGCCGCCGAGGGCCACGACAAACCAGGCCAGAAGGGCAGAATGGGGCGCAAGCGCAGCGAGGCACACGCCAGCAATGACGACGATGAATCCGGCGAAGACAAAGGCGAGCAACACCACCTGACTGCCGCGCGCCCTACCGCTGAGACGCGCGCCCATCGTGGCTCTGGCGAGGACGGGCGCATGATTCGTCGCTTCGCGCGAATCTCGATTCGGTCTCCTCGGCTTCATTGTCAAAGCACCGAGAGGGTTCCATTCGGATGGTACGTAGGTGCGAACGGTACGACGTGCGCTGACATAGGGGCCGCCGGGTGAACCACTCCAGCGCAGTGATTGTACAACTTGATAGCACGCATGGCGGTCACCGGATGAACCACTCGAGTACCTGGAGACAGGAAGCACTGCGTCAGCGCGAAGTTGCCCGTCTGGTAGGTAAGCGTGCAACTATCAAACCTGCACGACTTGAAATGATATCCATCCAGAGGGACGACCACGTTGTTGTACCATCGACCCTCGACCAATGGAAACATATTCTCCTGCAGAAACCGCACGAGAGCCTCGATGTTCATCTTGTCTTTGTCGGTCATTGGCCTGTCCTCGTTCTGAAACAAAGAAGCGGGCACGAGAAACGCCGATCAGCCCGATATCGTCGCGTCAACGGCGAGCCACAACATATGATATTTCTATTCGGGGCGCTCACGTTCATTGAGTCGAGGCCAACGCCAGAGCGGTGGCGGCGAACGCCGCACTCGAGTTCGGCGAGGGCGCCGAGGTCTTCCTCGCCGAGGAGCGGCAGGCCGCGACCCTGGCTCGGCGCGAGGAGCAGATCCGCCACGTCGGCCCGGCGGCGCGGGCAGCCGGTCCGCGCGAGCTTCGCGAGCGTGCGGCGGTCCCAGGCGTGGCGGATCGGCGAGCGCTTGGCCAGCGCGGAGAGAGCCTCGGAGCAGCTATGGACAGCACTCATCGCCAGGTAATTCTCTGGAACGGATCACCCACCACGCTCCAGGTACCCACGTGGATGCCTCCTGGGCGGTCCGGTCGTGTGAGGTGGCTCGGGTTGTTCTGGTGGGACGGGTCCAGTGTCGCCGGGCGGGGGCAGGTGTCAACCCCATCCGGTCCGAGCGGCTCCTCTCCGCGGCTGGATCATCGCCGGGCTTTCGCGTCGCGGTGGGCCCGGGCGCTCGAGCATTCTCAGTGCGTCCTGCGGGCGCAGCCCGTGTCGCTGGACGCGGCGAATGCGGCGGCTACCCCGACCCGGGTCGCCCCGACACGGGTCGGGTTGCGGCGAAGATACGGTCGAGACCTTCGACCCCGGCCGGCTTCGCGCCCGAGATGAGCAGGACGGCGACCAGCACGCTGGACACTCGGGAGGGGGGCGCCACCGTTCTGTACCTCCTGCGCAGAGAGCAAGCGCCCACAGCGCGGGAGCAGTGAACCGTCGCGCGATCGACGGCCGTCGGCCTCTGCGTCGTCACCGCTCCCCCTGCGCCTGTTCGCCCGCCTGCCGCCTCCAATCCCCCCGCGCCCGGCTCGTCGCCCCAGCGTCGTTTTTTTCACTTGCACTGCACGCGCGTGGGTCCAGGTGCGCGCATCTGCGCCCGTCGCGCCGCGCGGAGTGATACTCTCCGGGTCATGAAAAGCCCCCATTTCGCGACTCGTCTTTGCGCCGCGCTCTCGGCCCTCTGGCTGCCCGTCATCGCATGTTCGGCGGGCGGCGGAGACGGCAAGGGCAACACAACGGGAAACGGCGATGGCGGCCAGAGCGCGGGCGGCGTCGGCGACGTCAGCAGCAGCAGCAGCGGGCTTCCCGACGATTTCGGGCTGTCGACCTCGGGTCCGGGCGGCCAGCCGCCCGTCGACGCCGGTCACCAGACGACCTGCGATGAAGAGGGCAACTGCACCTGCATCAACATCGCGTCGATCGGCCACGAGGGCGTCTGGGGTCCGTGCAGCAGCGACAGCACGACGGCGCTCCAGGACTGGCTCAACACGCAGAGCACGGCCCAGGTCGACAACTACAACAGGGAGAAGCCCACGCTCACGCCGGAGTTCCTCGCCAGGTACGACGTGATCATCCTTCAGTGGATGGTGACGAAGGGCGCGCAGAACGACGACGGGGAGCCCTGGCAGTTCACGGCGGACGAGGTGAACGCGCTCAAGGACTGGGTGAACAACGGCGGTGGTCTCATCGCGCTGAGCGGCTATCAGTGCAATGGACAGGGGTGCACCATCCACGACGTCACGGCGACGAACCAGCTCCTCTCGTTCACGGACATCCAGTTCAACGCCGACGGCGTGCTGGATCCGGCGCGGAGCGGCTGCCCGAACTGCAACTGCTGGGGCGGCCCGGTGCCGCTCGGCGGCCCCCTGCCCGGGAGCGTGGGCACCTGGAACCAGGACACGCCGATCGGCAAGGACATCCAGAGCGTGGGCGCCTACATCGGTCGCTCGATCAAGTCGACGACCGCGACCGTCGATTCCACCGACGGCACGAACAACTTCGCGGTGCACGAGGAGCTCGGCAAAGGCCATATCGTCGCGTACGGCGACGAGTGGGTGACCTACTCGGGCCAATGGCGCGGGACGGCGGAGTGCCTCAGCCCCCAGATGTACACGGACCCGAACAGCCCCTGCTTCGAGAAATCAGCGGCGCAGGTCTTCCAGATCCCCCAGTTCTGGTACAACGCCGTGAAATACGCGGCGTCGTCGGTCGAGTGTTTCACGATCGAGGATCCGGCCATCATCAAGTAATGCCGGGTGATTGTACGGCGAGCACGCGCCTCGCGTGCGAGCGCGCAGCTCCGGGAGGTCGTCGTTCGGCGGAGGCCATCCGGGAGGATGGGAGATTTCCAGGGACATGCGAGCCCGCGTGCTTTCGTGTCACATCCTGACAACAACGGCCGAAGGCCGGGAATGCATGGTTCGCCTCCGGTGCTTGGTGCCTCCGCAGTACCTGCCCATGGGTGGGCAGGAGGAGGAAACCACATGCACTCACTCGAGAAACTCCAGAACCTCCGTCGTTTCACCTCGTCTCGCTCGCTGGGCTTGCGTGCCCTGGTGGGCGCCGGCCTCCTCGCGGCGGCAGGCCTGCTGCTTCCCGAGGTGGCCTCGGCGCAGGAGGACTCCGTTCCGTGCCCGTTCGACGGCGTGCTCTGCCTCTTCGAGGAGGAGGGCTACGGCGGGGAGATCTTCAACGTCCGGGCGCTGAACCCGCAGGTGGGCACGTGCGTCAACCTGCCGGAGCACGGCTGGGAGGGACGCGCGCACTCTGCCTACAACACGAACGGCGCCGCCGCCGCGATCTTCACGAACGAGGACTGCATCGGCTACCCGTACCCCGTCTTCGGGGAGAGCGGCCTGAGCCCGCTGCCGTTCGTCCCCAAGAGCGTCTACGTCTTCTGACGCCATGATCGTGCGAAGGGCGATGGGCATCGCGGCCATCGCCTGACGCACCCGGGAGGCGGCGCGCGGGCCGCGAGGTCGCGCGTCGCCTGGGCGTCGAGGACCTCGATCCGGACGTCGACGTCATGGGCCCCTCGGCGAGATCGTCGACGGTGGGGCCTTCGAGCGCTTCGTGCGGGCCGTCTTTCTCGGGCCAGGTCCGGCGCTGCCGCGCCGATGCGCGAGGCGTCAGCAAGCGCTATACCAGGAGCAGGCGCGCTGCCGGGCGCAGGCGCCGGCACCCGGGCCGCCGGGTGGCACCGCTGTTGCTCCTGTGAACCCCATGGAGATGAACGTGCCAGTCCTCGATACCCCGTCCCCCAGGGCCACCGCGCATGCCCCGCAGCGCGGCAGGCTCGCCATGCTGGCTGCGCTCGTCGCGCTCGCGCTCCTCGGCGCGACCGGGTGCGCGGCCGAAGTCCACACAAGGGCCGCCGCGCCGGCGACCGTCACGTACGAGGAGGTCACGGTGTACGAGGAGCCGGTCGTTCACGTCGCCGCGGCGCCGGCCTACATCGAGACCTACCCGCGCGTGTACTACCGCGGGAGCTACGTCTACTACGTGGACGGCCGCTGGTACTACCCGTCGCACCGCGGCTGGGTCTACTACCGCCACGAGCCGCGCGCGCTGGTCCGCTACCGCGTCGACTTCGACGCACGCCGAGCCCATCACCACCACCGTCACCACGAGCCCGTGCGCCGCGGCCACGTCCACCACGAGCCCGTGCGCCGCGGCCATGTCCAGCACGACCACGCGCGCCGCGGCCATGTCCAGCACGACCACGCGCGCCGCGGCCACGTCCACCGCGCCCCCGCGGCCCGGCCGGCGACCCCGGCTCGGCCTGCTGTCAGGGTCAGGGCGGGGGCGACGGTGAAGGCGGACGCCAAGGTCAGGGCGGGGGCGGCGGCGAGGCCGGCGCCGGACAGGCCGACGAAGCAGCGCCGTGAGGAGCGCCGGCGGCACCACGCCGAGGAGCGGCGGCACGAGCGCTGACAGCGGCCACGCCGAGCGCGCGCGGCCGCGCGCCGGGCGCGGACATCGCGTCCGCGCCGACGACGAGGGGGCGCAGCCCCCGGTGCATCGAAAGGCACGCCAGGGCCACCGAAAAGGCCGCACAGGACGGGCTGCTCGGCCCGTAGCACGCTCTCCTCCTATCGGACGGGCGCCCGTCGGGCGCCGGCGCGCCGCGCGCCTGACGGCGATGCTCCGGACGAGGCGCATCCTGCGGCCCGCTCCGATGGAAAAGGGTCTTTCCCATGCCTGATCGAGCTGCCTCCCCCGCCATCCACGACGAAGCGCGCTGGAACGCCATAACGGCCGACTACGAGCGGTGGGCCGAGCCCTTGACGGCCCAGTTCGTGCGCGCAGCGCTGTCGCTGGCGGGCGGGATCGAGCCGGGCGAGCGCGTGCTCGATGTCGCGGCCGGGACGGGCGCCCTGGCGCTGGCCGCGGCCGAGGCGGGCGCGCGTGTGCTCGCGACCGACTTCTCGCCCGGGATGGTGGCGCGCCTGCGAGACCGACTGCGGCCCTTCGCGGGGAGCGAGGCGCGCGTGATGGACGGGCAGGCGCTGGAGGTGGAGGACGCGACCTTCGACGCGAGCTTCTCCGCCTTCGGGGTCATGCTGTTTCCCGACTGGCGGCGCGGCATGGCGGAGCTGGTCCGCGCGACGCGGCCCGGAGGCCGGGTGGTCCTGACGACCTGGGTGAACCCCGAGGGCGCAGGCCCGTCGCCGCTCTTCCTGCAGGCCTATCGCCACACCTTCCCGGAAGCGACCATCCCCCCGCCGCCGCCGGGCATGTCGGTCCTCTGCTCGCCGGAGAGGCTGAACGCGGAGATGGTCCGGGCCGGGTGCGGCGAGGTCGTCGTGCGCGCTGTCGAAGGCGCCTGGGACGGGCCTTCGGTGGACAAGGTCATGGAGAGCCTCGATCTGATCCTTCGCTTGATGCCGCTCCACGCCGCGCTGGACACCGATGCACGCGCCCGGCTGAGCGGCCCGTTGCGAGCC
The DNA here is from genome assembly GCF_051521615.1 of Sorangium sp. So ce1335. Lineage (NCBI taxonomy): Bacteria > Pseudomonadati > Myxococcota > Polyangiales > Polyangiaceae > Sorangium > Sorangium sp. So ce1335. The sequence continues at coordinate 11,859,963 of NZ_CP150363.1, read as the reverse complement.
GCCGTCGAGGCCTGTGTCGCACCCGGCGGAGCCGTTCGCGTCCCTGCGATCGCGAATGTCGCGATCGGGCGAAAGCTCGGCTGACGGACGTCTCGGGGCTGAACGGATGATCCGTATTTCAGGCGCCCTCGCCTCGCGTCCCGTGCCAGCATGTATACCGGATCTCGGGCGATGATACGATGAAAAAACGCGCCCTCGGTGCCAACGTCGCCTCCGTCATCACGCGACGCGCGTGGTGGAAGGGAGAGAGACGATGCGAGTATTGCTGACGGGCGTGGGGACTCGCGGGGACGTGCAACCCGTTGTGGGCCTGGCCGCCGAGATGCGGCGTCGCGGGCACGACGTGAGGCTGTGCATTCCGCCGAACTTCATCGACTGGGTGGGCGCCCTGGGGTTCGAGGCGACCCCGATCGGCATCGCCATGCGCCCGCCGAGCGGGGCCGCCGCCGCGCAGGCCTCGCCGCCGACGCCGGAGCAGATCCGCGCGCTCGTCGCGCACCTCGTGAGAGACCAGTTCGACGCGACAGCGTCGGCCGCCGAGGGGTGCGACGCGATCGTGGCCGGCGGAGCGCACCAGTACGCCGCGCGGTCCATCGCGGAGCGGCTGGGCATCCCGTGCGCTGTCGCCGTGTACGCGCCGGTGGCCCTTCCGTCGTCGGATCATGCGCCCGGCGGGGAGCCCGGGGGCGACCCGGAATCGAACCTCCGAGGCTGGCAGGGCGAGTCGCGGAGCTGGAACGAGCGCCTCCTCGAGCGGCTCAACGACAACCGGGAGCGGCTGGGCCTCGCTCCGCTGAGCGATGTCCTCGGCCACGTCCTGGGCGAGGCCCCGTGGCTCGCGGCGGATCCGGTCCTCGGGCCGCTGCCGGCGACGCCCGGCCGAGAGGTCACGCCGACGGGAGCCTGGCTCCTCCCCGACCCGACGCCGCTCGGGCCCGCGCTGGAGGCGTTCCTCGCCGCCGGCGAGCCGCCCGTCTACGTCGGCTTCGGCAGCATGCCTGCGGACCAGCAGACCGGCCGCACCGTCATCGAGGCCGTGCGGGCGACGGGGCGCCGCGTGGTCCTGTCGCAGGGGTGGGCCGAGCTCGCTCGTGTCGACGACGCCTCGGACTGCACCGCGATCGGCGACGTCAACCACCAGGCGCTGTTCCCGAGGGTCGCCGCGGTCGTGCACCACGGCGGGGCCGGAACGACAGCGACCGCGGCGCGCGTGGGCGTCCCGCAGGTGATCGTCCCGATGTTCTCCGATCAGCCCTACTGGGCCTCGCGCGTCCGGGCGCTCGCGCTCGGGACGTCCGTGGCGCGCGGCGCGCTGAGCGCGGAGTCCCTCCTGGCCGCGCTGCGCGGCGCCCTCGATCCATCGGTCGCCGCGCGCGCGGCCGCGATCGCCGGCGCCGTGGCGGTGGATGGCGCGGCCGTGGCCGCGGACCTCATCGAGCGGGCCGCCGCGTGAAGCTCGGGTGATCGCCGCGCCCGGCGCATCGGGCGCGCGGGGCGTCGCGCTCCATCGGGGCAGCCATCACGAGCGCGGATCGACAGGAGCGGGCGCGCCGCGCTTCGCTGCCCATCGCAGCAGCGCGTCCAGCGCCGGGCAGAGCGCCTGTCCCCACGCGGTGAGCCCGTACTCGACCCGGGGCGGCACCTCGGGGTGCGTGACGCGCCAGATCATCCCGTCGCGCTCCAGCTGCCGGAGCTGCTGCACCAGCATCTTCTGCGAGACGCCGGGGATCGCGCGCTCGAGCTCCGAGAAGCGCTGCACCCTCCCTCCGAAGAGGTGAAAGAGGATCACGAGCTTCCAGCGCCCTTTGACGAGCTGGAGGGCCTGTTCGACGCGCTCGGCGGCGATCTCGGGGGTGGCCGGCTCCTCGTACTCACCTTCGGGTGCGTACCCCACTTTTTCGTGCGTTCTTGTCACCCGATGAGCCTAGCCCAACGTTGCGCGCGAGGGGCCGACGAGACGGGCCTCGGGCCATCGTCCCCCAGGAGGAACATCGCCCATGCGACAGATGAACACGCCCCGAAGATTCTCGATCGATCCCGAGGAGTTCGCCGGCAAGCGCGCGCTCGTCACGGGGGGCACCAAGGGGGCGGGCGAGGCCATCGTGCGCCGCCTCGGCGCCGGGGGCGCCGTGACCGTGACGACGGCGCGCTCTGCGCCCCCGGCAGGCCAGTCGTCGAGCGTCTTCGTCCAGGCCGACCTCACCACGGCAGCGGGAGTGGACGCCGTCGTCCGCGCGGTCCTTGGCGAGCTTGGCGGGATCGACATCCTCGTCCACAACCTCGGCGGCTCCTCTGCGCCGGGCGGCGGCTTTGCGTCGCTCATCGACGACATCTGGCACGAGGAGCTATCGCTCAACCTCATGGCCGCCGTGCGCCTCGATCGCGCGCTCCTCCCGCACATGATCGCGCGAGGCTCGGGGGTCGTCCTCCACGTCTCGTCCATCCAGCGCCGGCTCCCGCTCCACGACGCGACGATCGCCTACGCGTCCGCGAAGGCCGCGCTGTCCACGTACAGCAAGGCGCTCTCCAAGGAGCTGGGGCCGAAGGGAGTCCGCGTGAACTCCATTGCCCCGGGATGGATCCGCACGACGGCAGCCGACGCCATGGTGAAGCGCCTCGCCGAGCACGCCGGTACGGATGACGACACGGCCCGGCAGGGCATCATGGACGCGCTCGGCGGCATCCCCATCGGGCGTCCCGTATGGCCCGAAGAGGTTGCGGAGCTCGTCGCGTTCCTCGCCTCCGACAGGGCGGCGTCCATCCACGGGAGCGAGCACGTGATCGACGGGGGCACTGTGCCCACCGTGTGACGGCAGATACCAATGACTTGCGAAGCCCGGCCGCTCTGCCGGAGGCAAGCTCCAGGGGCAAGGAGCGCGGGAAAGAGAGAAACCGCAAGGGACCAGGGCCAAGATCGTTTCTTGTCGTCCCCTTGGGCCCTTGCGGTTGCTCTTCCCTTCTGTTGATTCCCTCGGGACTCCCCGCCGCTACTGGTTCGCGCCGATCGCGTCGAGGAAGGCGTAATACTCGTCCACCTTGTCTCCAGGGACCACGTCGACGCCGATGTTCACCCGGCTCGCGTCGTCCAGCATCAGGGGAGCGAGGATCTGTTTTGTCGCGTCGAGGCCGATGTTCTTGATGCCGTAGAGGATGTAGGGAGCGAGGTAGCCCTCGTAGTACTGCCGCTGGGTGTGGGTGGCCTTGATGCGCCCCTCGCGCATGAACTCGACGGTCTTCGGATCGAAGTCGAACGCGACGACGGGGAGCTCCGGCTGGCCCACGAGCTCCGCGAGCATCGCGCACCTGTACGAGATGTTGAACAGGCCGAGCAGGCCAACGACAGGCGGATCCGCCTCCTCGAACAGGGGCAGCATCCAGTCGAGGTCGACCTGGTCATCGGGGCCGAAGATGGCCTGAGTCGCCACGACCGTGTAACCGGCCTCCTCGAGCACAGCCTGTGCCCCCCGCGTCCGTTCGATCGCGTCGGCCCACCCCTCGACGGTCTGGCCGTGGATCATCACCGTGCCTGGCGGCGGGGGCAGGTGGGGGAGCAGGGTCGTGCCTGCCGTGGCTCCGGCAGCCCCGTTGAGGGTCCCGATGTAGAGCGCGCGCTTCTCGACCGCCACGTCGGTGTCGATGGTCACCACGTGGACCCCGTTCGCGACGGCCTCCTCGATGGCCTCTTGCTGGGCGGTGCTGATGGGCGCGACGCCGAGCCCTTCGGCGCCGCCCGCTGCCATCTCTCTGATCTGCTCGGCCTGGAGGGCCTGCGATTCGTCGGCATCGGTCGACTGCACAGTGGGCCCTATCACGTTCCCCGTGACCCCGAGCTCCCCCATGGCCCGGTTCGCCCCCGTCGCGACCGGCGCGAAGAAGCCTGTGATGTTCTTCAGCAAGATCGCCATGTTCATCGGCTCGATCGGGCTCTTGTTCATCTCCGCGACGAGGTTGTCGATCGTGGCCTCGAGCTCCACCGGAGTGAACTCGCTCTGCAGCGTCGGCGCTCGTATGAGGGGCGTGCCCAGCTCGCCTCCGTCGGCGCCCTCGCTCGATGCGCACGCCGCGGTCATCAGCGTCACTCCGAAGACCGCCACCCGACATCGCGCCATCGTGCTCATGAGCCCCTCCTCGCCCGTAGCTCGCTCGATCGCATCCTACGAAAGCGATTTACCGCTCACGCTACGGCGCCGAGGATCGCGCCGTCAAGGGAGATGTGGAGGTCTCCTGAGGACCGGGTGTGAGAATGCGGACTTCGTGACACCGATGCGATGCGGAGCACCATGGCCGGTGTCCGTGTCCGGAGCTCGCTCGATGTCCGTGGATGGCGGCCCCTGGGCCGCGAGGTGGGCACGGCGGCGAGCGTGGATCCTTCAGCGAAGGTCCCGCACAGGCTCAGTACTGAAGGTCAAGGACGTACTGAACCGAGTCTCCGAGCTTCAGCCTGTCGTCCGGATTGGGGGAGGCGTCATCCGGCTGGCCATGATCGTGGAAGACGACGACGTACGACTCTCCCTCGGGAAGGGGATACGTCGTCGCCCGATCCGCGCAGCGCACCGGCACGGAGGCGGGCCACCTCGGGTCCATCCCGGGCTCGTTCTCGACAGGGGGGCTGTTGGGATCGACGTAGGGCCCCACGCAGAGCACGGGCTGCAGGGTGTTCCCGCCGCCCGGCACCGTCCTGACCGAGACCGCCCTCGCCCCGGTCGTCGCCTTGCTGATGCGATAGACGTCCTTCTCGCCGCGCCCGAGCAGGCCCGTGACGCCGCTCTCCGTCAGCCAGAAGTCCGGTCCGGACCCGTACTCGGCGTCCAGGGACAGGACGTCATCCGCGCCGACGTCGTCCGTGGGGCCGAGCGGATCCCAGGTGACGAGGTTCGTCGTCGTGCCGCGGGGCTTGTACCCCGTGAGCACGAACGTCGCCCTGCCGTACTGCGCCCTCGTCGCGATCGCCTCCGAGTAGCGGGTCCAGAGGAATTCATACGGGGTGCTGCCGGAGGCGTCCGGATTCGTGGCATCGAAGACGTACCAGGGATCGGTATCGCTGTTCGGGCTCGAGCTGCTGTTCTGCGTCTTGCCGCCGTGGTGGGGCACGGTCGGGATGTACGCCTCGGTGAAGAAATGGTTCCCCCAGCCGCCGAGGTTTCCGTCGCTGGAGACGACCCGGGAGAGGACACCCGCGCTGCGGGCGATGGCCGCCAGGACCGGCGCGTAGTCGTAGCACTGGACGCCGCCGATACCGTCCTCCGAGGTGAGCTGCGTGCCGGGCTTCCCGTACTGGAGCGACTCCGCGGGATCGAGCCCATCGCTCAGGAAGATGGACGACACGTCGCCCAGGTTCGTCGCCTGGCTGTACCGGTAGCGCTGCGTGACGAGGCGATACAGCCGGCGCATCGTCTCGAGCTCGCTCGTGGTCCCCTGCGCCGCCGCGACCGCGTGATCCAGGAACGAGAACTCCGACTCGTCCGTCGTCCGGCGGAACGCCGCGGTGAGCTTCGTGTGCACGTAGTACGGCGGCGACCACTCGTACAGCACCGTGAAGTTGTCGCGGATGTTGTCCTTGTCGCTGCCGTACTCGCCGTGCAGATCGACGCCGTCCTCGTCCTCGTCGTAGGCGTACGTCTCGAGCTCCGCCTTCGAGATGGCGCCGCCGGCGACGAGCGGATAGGGGTTGTGGATCACGTAGAACACGACATCCTGGCCGATCCGGGCGCCCCAGGGGGTGGAGGCGCGCACGAGGTAGCGCCCGATGGGCGCGTCGCCCGGCACGGTGATCCGCCAGTGCTCGCGGTTCCGGCTGGAGAACCCGCCGTTCGCGAAGATCCCTCCCCTGTAGTCGAGCTCGGACGGCAGCGACTTCGCCCAGGAGACCTCGGCGCCCGTGGCGTCCGAGATGATCCGCAGCGTGGCGTTCTGGGTCCCGTTGAGGCTCGAGTCCTCGACGGCCACCGAGAAGGTCGTGCCGCGGCGGACGGGCGGAGGACGGACCCCGTTGACGACGGTGGCGCCCTGCGCGAAGGCGACGCCCTCGCTCCAGGCGTCGTAGTCGCCCGTGCGCATCGCGCCCTGGTAGAGGAGCTGGACCCGGTCCCAGCTCGTCTTGGCGGCCGTCGGCGCGAAGCTCTTCTCGCTGACGCCGAACCAGAACTTGGCGGGGTTGTAGCTGCTGGCGCTGAGCGAGAACTCGAGCGTGTGCTCCGCTGCGTTCAGCTGCCCGAGCGGGAAGTTGTAACGGCCCTGATCGAACCCGCGGCGGTAGAGCAGGTTGCCGTTCAGCTTCACGTTGTCGGCGTGGGCGAACTGGCCGGGATCGGTGTTCCGGTAGGCGCCTCCCTTGAGGAACACCGGGGACGCCGAGCCATCCACGGCGACCCTCGCCTTGACCTGCACGGCGGCGCTCGGCGGGTCGACCCACACGATCTTCAAGGAGCTCGCGGTGACGTCGGTGGCCTTGAAGCTCAGCGTGCGGCCCGCGTTCGGGGCGACGTACCTGAACTCGAAGCGATACCAGCCCTGGCGCGAGCTGGAGAGCTCGTAGGTGTGCTGGCCGCTCTGGTTCGCCAGGTCTTGCACGACCTGGTCCGGCTCTCCCGGGCGCGAGGTGACCCTGACGGACTCGAACCTGTGGCTCGTGTCCACCTGCCCCGTCGCTGTCCTCGCGGCGAGCTCGAACCGGATCCGCTCACCGTTCGCGTCGGGTTGATAGACGTGGACGATCTGCGAGAAGGTCCCCGATGCGGAGAACGTCTCCTCGACAGATTTCATGTAGACCCTGCCGGGGACCTCGAGGGCCCGGAGGGGGGCGAGCGTCTTCTGGAGAGCCTCGTCGGGGATGTTGGGAATGCTCGCGAGCTCCTGAGCGGACGTCTCGACAGGGGCCTCGAGCGCGAGCTCGTCGTCGGCGCATCCGACCACCGGGCCGAGGGCGCCGAGGAGCAAGAGGGCCAGCGCGTCGCCGTGGCGGGCGGCGCGCCGGGCGCGACGAGACGTGACGGGCGTCGACGAGATGCTTGTGTCGATCATGATGCCTTCCTCGGAGATGCTGGACCCCGAGCGCGGGGGGCGGGCGTACGGCGTGAGGAGCCCATCGCAGCAAGCCAGCTCGCCCGCGGGCGCGGTGCCCAGCGTGGAGTAGATCCGACGGACATCTGGAATATTGTAAATACATTTTCCAAATCGAATGCTGCATATCCATCATGCATCGTGTGCATCTCGCCGCCATGGCGTCGCGCGGTCGTGTGCTCCGCAGCGCCGTCCGCCGCGCTGGCGCGGGCCACAGCGCGCGGGACCGCCCCGTCGACGCGTCGGTCACGGCGTCGGAGGCGCGCCCATGCCGCCCTCCGGCGCGGCGCCCGCGCGCTCCAGCCTCGGTGTCCTTGACGCCGCGGGCGAGGCGTCGGATACGCTACCTCATCACGAGGAGCGATGGCGCCGCGATGGGGTGCGCAGCGCACCCACCCGCGGATCAGCCCGAGTCGTCAGGCGATGAGCACCTGGACTGTATGGTCGAACCTGGATCGGAGCGAGGTGACGCTCGTCCACGGCGAGCAGCCGCCGCGCGCCGCGGATGGCACCCCCACGCCGGGGGCGGAGACGTTGTTGTGGAAGATCGAAGCGGCCACCCACGAAGAAGCCATGGCCGTTCACCACCTGCGCATGGGATGGGAGCCCTACAGACCTGTGGGCGACCCCGAGCCGTGTCCACGTTGCAGCGCCATGTTCTATCCTGAAGGCAGCGGCGCGTGCTGCTGCGGTCACCGGTCCACATGAGCGACGTCGCGGCGGCCCGGCCACGACGCCGGGCGCGCAGCGCCGCCGATCCCTGCTGACGCCCCCGTCCCCTCGGCGCGACCCACCCGAGCTTCATCGACGGCGACGAGCCCGAAGCCGGGTGAGCGAGAGCTTCGGCGAGGCCAGGATGAAGCGCCTGGTCGCCCTCGAGCGCGCCCGCGATCCGGAGGATTTCTTCCGGATGAACAGGAACGTCAAACCGTGGTGCTCCAACGAGCGCGCGGACAGGAGAGGATCGACCGGGCGACGAAGGTGACCAAGCCAGGCCTTGTCGGGGGCGGGACCGGGCGTTAAACGAGGTCCCAGATGGACTCGAAGAGCCCTGATGACCCGGCCCGCTCGGGCGGTCAGGAGCTGAGCTTCCGGGAGAACCACAGCGCGCAGCGCGTCCTGCGCGCCGTCCAGGAGCTGTGGCGCGCGCACGACCTCCAGAGCATCGCGCGAATCGCGACCCGGGCCGCCCGGGAGCTCACCGGCGCCGACGGCGCGTCCTTCGTCCTCTGTGACGGTGAGCTCTGCCATTATGCCCAGGAAGACGCGATCTCCGCGCTCTGGCAAGGCAGGCGGTTCCCGATGTCGAGCTGCGTCAGCGGGTGGGTGATGCAGAATCGAGCGCCGGCGGTCGTCGACGACATCGCGCTCGATCCCCGGATCCCCATCGACGTCTACCGGCCGACGTTCGTGCGGAGCATGGCGATGGTACCCGTCCACGCCCGCGCTCCCCTCGGGGCGATCGGGAGCTACTGGGGCGCTGCGCACACGACGACGGCGCACGAGCTGGCGCTGCTGGAGGCGCTCGCCGACGGCGCCGCGCTGGCGATGGAGAACGTCGCGCTCCGCGAAGGCGCGGAGAATGCCCAGGCGCGGACGAGCGAGATCGAGGCGACGACCCGCGAGCTCGCGGAGCAACATCGGGCTCTCGCGGACAGCCAGCGGCAGAACGGCGCGCTGAACGAGCTCGTCGCGCACGACCTCCGGAGCCCTGCCGCCGGCATCATGCTGATCGCCAGGAGCCGGCTGCGCGATCCGGATCTCCCGGAGCGGGAACGGCGCCGCTGGAGGACGGTGCTCTGCTCGGCCGAGCTCATCCAGCGCACGGCGATGAACCTGCTCGACGCCTCGAGCAGCCAGCCGGGGGCGCTCGTCCCTCGGCTGGATGAGCTCGATCTCACGGCGCTGCTCGAGGAGGTGGTCGACATCCTGGAGCCGCACGCCGCCTCGCGTGAACAGCGCATCGAGCTCCGCCGCGGCGCGCCCCGGGGCTGCCGCGTCCGGGCCGACGGCGACCTCCTGCGCCGGGTGCTGCAGAACCTCGTCGACAACGCCCTCCGCCACGGCCCGGCGCGCGGCGCCGTGCGCGTCGAGGCGCGGCGGCTCGACGCGCGCTGGGTGGAGCTGGTCGTGCGCGACGAAGGCGCCGGCATCCCTGTCCATCTGCGCGACCGCATCTTCGACAGGTACGCCCGGCTCGATGGGCGGGGCGCCGGCAGCTCCGCCGGCCGAGGCCTGGGGTTGACGTTCTGCAAGCTGGCCGTCGAGGCGCACGGCGGAACGATCGAGGTGCGCGACAACGACGGCGTGGGGAGCTGCTTCCGCGTCCTGCTCCCGGGGTGACGCGTCGAGCGCCCGCGCCCCCCATCAAAGCCCTGGACACTGAACCGATTAAGTGCTCTCCTGTCTGCGCTTTCTTCGCACCTCGGCCCCTCTCGTAGCGGGGTAGCTTGCGCGCGGGTCGCGCAACCGGGCGCGCGGTTTCCTGGTCACTTGTAGACCCGCAGACGGAACAGGTTCTCCCCTCGCCCGGCGTCCCTCCCGGACCTGGCCACAGGGGTGATCCGGGCGCCGTTCGCGGTGCCGCGCGGCATGCGAGACCTCTTGTCGACCTGCAGAAGAGTCGCCGTGAGGTCGCGCACGATGGAGGCCATACGTCGCCAGGTGCAGTCAGCAGAGAGGCAAGGGAGATCACGATGCGCGTACTTCATCGATCGGTAGCTGGCTGGGCCGGAGCAGCCCTCATGGCGCTCGGCCTCGCGGTGGGTTGCGGGGACGACACGGGCGACCCGCAGGGCTCGGGGCAGGACGCGACCGGAGCGGGCGGGGGCACGTCGGGCGCAGGCGCCACCGGCGCCACGTCCGGCGCAGGCGGCGACACCTCGGGCAGCGGCGCCACGACGGGCAGCGGCGCCACGACGGGCAGCGGCGCCACGACGAGCAGCGGCGCCACGACGGGCATGGGCGCCACGACGGGCACCGGCGGCGGGGGCGGCGATGTGACGGAGTCGACGGGGTTCACGGTGCGCGGCCGCTTCCTCCACGACCGCTGCGGCGAGAAGGTGCTGCTCCGCGGCATCAACGAGATGGTCGTGTGGCTGCCGGGGGCCGACGGCTTGCCGGAGTTCGAGGAGATCGCGAAGACAGGCGCCAACGCGGTGCGCATCGTGTGGCTGACCACGGAGCCCGCGGCGGGCCTCGACAAGGCGATCACGAACGCGCTCGCGAACAAGCTGATCCCCATCGTCGAGCTCCACGACGCCACGGGCAAATGGGAGCTCCTGCCCAGCCTCGTCGACTACTGGACGAGCCCGGATGTCGTCGCCGTGATCCGGAAGCACGAGCAGAACCTCCTCGTCAACATCGGCAACGAGGTCGGGGACGTGGTGGACAACGCGGCGTGGGAGGCGGGCTACAAGCAGGCGATCACCCGGATGCGCGAGGCCGGCATCACGGTGCCGCTCGTGATCGACGCGTCCAAGTGGGGGCAGAACATCGACCAGCTCCAGGCCGTCGGCCCCGCGCTCGTGGCCCATGATTCCAACATCCTGCTCAGCGTGCACATGTGGTGGACGGACGGGAGCGCGGGCACGATCACGAGAGAGCTGCAGGAGTCCGTGTCGCTGGAGCTGCCCTTGATCGTCGGCGAGTTCGCGCAGCACGCCGTGTACGAGTGCAGCAAGCACCCGTTCGATTACAAGGCCCTGCTCGAAAAGAGCCTCGAGCTCGAGGTGGGTTGGCTCGCCTGGTCGTGGGGAGCCGCAAAGAACGGCGACTGCGAGGACGACGGGCCGTTCGACATGACGACCGATGGCACCTTCGCGGGCCTCACCGGCTGGGGCCGCGAGGTCGCGGTGACCGACCCGAACAGCATCCAGAACACCTCGGTGCGCCCGCACTCCATCGAGACCGGGGCCTGCCGGTAGCGCGACGCCGGCGGCGCGACGCGACCCGGGCGCCGCCCGGCGCACGCGGATCGAGCCGCCAGGTCGCCCCTCACAGCGTTCGAGCTCAGCGGCGGCGATCGCGACGCCATCGACCGCGCGAGCCGAAAGCGCGGGATCGGGGCGTGGTCCTTCGTCGAGCCGGCGCCCAAGGCGGCAGAAGACCCCTTGCGCGATGCGCCCCCCTCCTGGAAAAGTAACGCCATAAACAGCGACTTATCCATGCAGCGAAGGGACCGCCTTCGCCCCCGCGGCCCGCCTGCGGGGGCCGGCGCCCGGAGCTCCTGAAGATGGCAGAATCCATGCACACTCTCGCCCGATCGCCGCTCGCGGTGGTCCAGTACGGCCTGGATCTCGCGGTCACGGAATGGAACGAAAGCGCCGCGCGGCAGCTCGGCATCCCGAGGCAGGACGCGATCGGCCGCCCCGTCGCCGAGCTGCTCCCCACCCCCGAGGACGAGGGGCTATGGCGGCGGCTGCTCGACGAGGACAGCGGGGAGCGGCGCCTGCGCCACGCCCGCGGCGACGGGGGCGAGGTGGTGTGCGCGTGGGCTCACCACCGCGTGCTGGATGCGCGCGGCGAGGCGGCCGGCGTGCTGTGCATCGGCCGCGACGTGACGGCCGAGATCGAGGTGCTCCGGCGCCAGGCGGAGCAGCAGGAGATCCTCCGCGCCGTCGTCACGAACCTCGACGTCATCGTATGGGCCTCCGACCGCCGCGGCGTGTTCACCTACGTGGACGGCAAGGGCCTCGCGGCGTCGGGCGTGAAGCCGAGCCAGCTCGTCGGGCGGAGCATCTTCGACGTCTACAAGGAGCACGAGACCGTGGGGCTGCGCCGCGCCCTCCAGGGGGAGCAGCTCCACAACGTCTCGGACGTCAACGGAAAGCCGATCGAGAGCTGGTTCGTCCCGATCGAGGACGAGCGCGGCGAGGTGGACGCGGTGGTCGGCATCACCCTCAACCTGACCGAATCGCGGCGCGTCGAGCAGGAGCTCCGGGAGCGGCTGTCGCTCATCGAGCGGCAGCAGCAGGTGATCCGGCAGCTCTCGACGCCCATCCTCCAGGTCTGGCGCGGCGTGCTGGCGCTCCCGATGATCGGCGTCGTCGACAGCGCGAGGACCGCGGACGTGATGGACAGCCTGCTCCAGGCGGTCGTGCGCACCGGCGCCCGCTTCGCGCTCCTCGACCTGACCGGGGTCGACGCTGTCGACACGAAGACGGCGAGCTACCTCGTCGATCTCGTGCGCGCGATAAGGCTCCTCGGCGCCGAGGGGATCATCACCGGGATCCGGCCGAGCGTCGCCCAGACGGTCGTCTCGCTCGGGCTCGACCTCGCCGAGATCACGACGCTCTCCGACCTCCAGGCGGGCCTCAAGCACTGCATCGGGCGCACGCTGAGCGAGGAGCGAGCGCGCGGCGCGGGATCGCCCGGCGCGCGGTGAGCCCGGCCCCTCCATCGGTCGGACCTGGGCTATCGTGATCGCCATGAACCTCGCCGGAATTGCCCACATCCAGCTCTCGGTCACGGACTTCCCGCGCAGCCGCGCCTTCTACCGCGCGCTGTGCGAGCACTTCGAGATGCAGTGCCAGTACGACGATCCGGGCGGCGAGGGCGAGCGGGCCATGCTGTATTACATCGGCGGCAAGACCGGCGTGTTGATTCGCCCCGTGAACCCGGAGTACGCCGGCGCCCGCTTCCACCAGTACAGGCCCGGCCTGCACCACCTGTGCTTCCGCGCCCGCAGCCGCGAGGACATCGACGCATTCCACGCCTTCTTCGAGAGCACGCTGGCCGCGCTCGGCGGCAAGCTCGTGCAGGCGCCGCAGGAGGGCGCGTGGGCGGCCGGATACTACTCGATCGTCTTCGAGGATCCGGACGGCATCCGGCTCGAGATCAATTACGTCCCCGGAAAGGGCAACCTGGCCGAGGGCGTCACGCTCCCGTTGCCCGCGCGCGTCCCGGGGGGTGTGCCCGAGCAAGGACCCGAGGACGATTGAAGAGGCCACGGGCGCGCAGAGGGGGCGTCGCTGGCGCCGGAGCGGCCCGTGATGGTAGGCCTCTCGCATGCGCGAGCCGAGCGTGAGCCAGGTGGTCGCCGAGCTGCGCGCGCTCGGCGTGAGGCCGGGCGGCGTCCTGCTGGTCCACACGTCCTTCAGGGCGGTGCGTCCGGTCGAGGGCGGGCCGCTCGGGCTGCTCCACGCCCTGCGCGCAGCGGTCGGGGACGACGGCACCCTCGTGATGCCGACGATGACCGACGGACAGAGCGTGTTCGATCCCCGGTCCACGCCGACCTCGGGCATGGGGATCACCGCCGAGACGTTCTGGCGTCAGCCCGGCGTGCTCCGCAGCGGCCACCCCGGCGGCTCGTTCGCCGCCGCCGGCCCCCAAGCCGAGCGCATCTGCGCGCCGCAGCCGCTGTCACCCCCGCACGGGCCGGACAGCCCCCCGGGCCGCGTCCACGCGCTCGGAGGCCAGGTGCTGCTGCTCGGCGTCACGCACGCCGAGAACACGACGCTCCACGTGGCCGAGGCCATCGCGCAGGTCCCCTACGCGGTCGCGCACCCGTGCGTGATCGAGGTCGACGGCGTGGCGCGGACCGAGATGGTCCAGGAGACGGACCACTGCTGCCGGCGCTTCGCGCTCGCCGACGGCTGGCTGCGCGCGCGGGGGCTGCAGCGAGAAGGCAGGGTGGGCAACGCCCACGCGCGCCTGTGCGCTTCGCGCGATCTCGTCGCCGTGGCGGTCGAGCACCTCGCGAAGGACCCGCTTTCGTTCCTCTGCCCGCGCGGCGAGGGCTGCGAGGAGTGCGACGCGGCGCGCGCCAGCGTGCCGGCGGGTCGAGCCCGCGGAGATCATGAATCCAGGCTCCGGTAGACGACGTGCGCGACGGCGCTCACGCGCGGCGAGATGCGTGGCTCGTCGTCGGCACCGGTCCGCGTCGGCTACGTCAGCTTCCGGACGCCCACCGCCGCGATCGCCCCGCCGATCGCAAGGGGGAGAAGCAGCTTCCAGGAAAACTCGGCGCGTGTCGCGTGCGTGGCGTTGATGTAAAACACGATGCCGGAGAGCAACGTGATGACGCCGCCGACGATCAGGCAGCAGTAGGCACCGAGCCTCTGCCAGAAGGAGAGCGTTGGCCTGGGCACGGTGGCCGCCGGCGTGAGCTGAGGTAGCGCCACACGCCGCAATGCGACGAACGCGGCCGGGGCTCCGATCCAGAGGAGACCAAAGCCTTCCAGGAGTGGTATCCGAGAGAGCGCGCCAGCCACTGCGAGTCCGAGGATCGCCGCCGGCACATCCCAGAAATGCAACGTCGGATTTCTTCCGCTTTCACTTGCCATGTTCATCTCCCTGCCATGAGCGCGGGCAAGGAAAGGCCCGCGAAATCTGCCCCGACTGATGCCTCATGCGAGCTCGGCAACCAGCAGTCGGTGCCCGAGGTCGAGCTCGGGCAGGGACCGGAGATGCCCGTACTTGCGTTCCCAGGCGCCCGACTCGAGGTCGGCCCGAAGGGACGCAAGGCCCTCCGCGAGGTCATGCTCCCTCGCGAGCGCGAAGTTCGAGATGTTTCGGCGGACCTCGCTGTCGAGGTACATCTCGGGGCGCCCCCAGTATGCGGTGAACAGACCGTCGACGCAGTCGCGAGGCAGCCGGACCGGGAGCGCCCTCACCGGCCGGAGCTCGTCCTGGATAGCCTCGACGATCGCAGAGATCCTTCGCGATGGATCGAGCGAGGGGAGATAGTCCTCGGTCAGCCAGAAGGGAGAACCGCTCTTCGCGTCCCGTAGAAAGATCACGATCCGCTTGCGCGCGACGCGACGAAGCTCCCGTAGCCCAGCCCGCAGGTCGGTCCAGTGCTGGACGGTGTTCACGGCCAAGGCTGCGTCGAAGGCGCCGTCACCGAGCGGCAGGCTCTCGGCGCTGGCCCGGATCACCGGCGCGGAGCGCGGCGGCCGCTGGGCGATCATCGTCTCCGAGGGCTCGACCGCGAGCACCTCTCGATCGGTCGGCTCGTACGCCCCGGTGCCCGCGCCCACGTTGACCACCGACCTCGCGTCGCCGAGCGCCTCGTTGATCAACGCCGCGATCCGCGGATCCTGTCCGCGCGTCGCGCCGTAGCTTCCGCCGATGCGGTCATAGAGCGAGCTCATGTCGTTCGGTCCTCACCACGATCGTGATCGCGGGGCGCACGCAGCGACTCGTTTCCTCGGAGCTCCCTCAGAGCGTGCACGCCATGAACCGTGTGCCGGGAACTGGGTTATGCCGGTAGGGCGGGACCTCTTCGAACCCGAGCGCGCGGTACATCGCAGCTGCCTGGGTCATGGAGGGGAGCGTGTCGAGGTAAATGCGCCGATAACCGATCTTCCGCGCCTCGTCGAGCACCCGCTCGGCGAGCATGCGCCCGAGCCCGGCGCCGCGCTGCCCTGGTTGCACGTAGAGCCGCTTCATCTCGCAGGTCTCCGAGGTGATCGCCCGGAGGGCGGCACACCCGCGCGGGATCTCGTCGACCGTGGCGAGCAGGAGCCTGCCGGACGGCGGCGCATACGAGCCCGGCAATCCGGCGAGCTCGTCGGCGAACCCCTGGAAGCAGAGGTCCACATCGAGCGAAGCCTGGTACTCCAGGAAGAGCGCCCGGACCTGCTCGATCTGCTCTGTGCCGTGGGCGTACTCGATCTCGATCATCGCACCTTTCACCGCGCGAACGTCGGCGCGTCCCGACGTTGCCCCGTTATCGGCCGAGCTTCAGCGCACCGGCTCGTACTCGAAGGTGGCCGTCGAGCCAGCGGCAACATCATACGAATCCCCGAGCACCCGGAGCCGGTAGAGCGCAGCATGCTCGGCATCCCACACAAGCAACCCGAGCCCGATGCGGTACGACTCGTCGCTCACATGGATCGATGTCGCGCTCAGGTAGGCGACAGGAGCCCACTCGGAGCAAGCAGCCACGTCGCTCGGGATGTCCGCCAGGCTGGCAAAGGACGTCCCCACCTCGCAGATTGAGCCGTCCGCAGGAGACCGAAGCGCGATCACCCTCGAGCTCTGGACACCGAGGTCTCCAGCATCGGACACGGCCCCATCCGAAAGGCGCACGTGTTCGCCGATCTCGCCGATGCCCTGCACCGCCAGCGTGACAGTCCTTGGCCACGCGGCAGTATCGGAGGGCGATGTCGTCCCGGGTTCGTCCTCTCCCTCCCCGATGGTCGAGCCGGGTTCGTCCTCTCCCTCTCCAACGGTCGAGCCGGGTTCGTCCTCTCCCTCTCCAACGGTCGAGCCGGGTTCGTCCTCTCCGATCACGGCCCCTCCACACCCCACGGTCACCGCCAGCAGCGCGAGGCATGCTCCAGTGCACAGCCGGCCGGCGTATGTTCTCGGTGTAGGCTTCATCGTCGGCGTCTCCATCTCTCTTCAGGACCGCTCGGCCTGTCCAGGTCTGTTGGTCGTGGCGGGACAACGAGAGCCCGCGCAAGGGCCTCCGCGCCGGCAGCAGCACGCGAGGGGAGCGCTGCGTCGAGCTCGGACCCACCACGTCGTTCCGCGCCCACGCATCGCATCGTGAAGGGATAGCGTAATCGACGGCCACCCCGCCCTGTCAAGGACGCCGCACAGGCGCGTACGGGCTGCACGCCGGACGAACGCGCACGCCTACGGGGCCGGCCTCGGCCTGAGCTCGGTGAGCACGAGCAGGTAATCCGGCGGGCTGCTGGGCGACAGGTCGGCGTAGGGGTTCTCCGGGCCTGGAAAGCCGATGAAGCGGCGGGTGTTCGACTCGCCGTACGACGGGCTGAGGAAGAGCGGGATCGCCGGCGCGGTCTGCACGAAGAGCATCTGGAGATCGTTCGCGATGCGCTTCCGCTGGGCCGGATCCGACGTCGATGCGAGCGCGCGGAGGAGCCTGTCGGCCGCTTTGCTGCCATAACGGTGCCAGTTCACCTGCGCCAGCTCGCCGACGGGCTCGACCCCCTCGGAGCCCATGAGATGACGGTACAGATGGTAGAGGTCGGGGCTCGTATCCGACCAGCTCATCGATAGATCGAAATTGCCCCGCTGGAGCGCGTCGAAGTAGTCCTGGAACGCCATGACCTGGAGCGTCACGTCCACGCCCAGCCGCCCCATCTGCTGTACCACCAGCTTGCCGGCGTAGATCCAGTCGCCCCAGCCGTCGACCACGTGGAGGTCGAGGCGCAACGGCGCGCCGCCCTTCGCGCGGCGCCCGTCCTTCCCCGCTACATAACCCGCCTTGTCGAGCAGCGCGCTCGCCCTGGCCAGATCGAGCTTCACCCAGTCGCCGGCCGCGACGGCCTGTGGATTGCGCCATCGAGCGTGGGCGTCGCTCAGCCCGGTCGCGTCCACCGCGCGGCTGTGGCCGCTCATCGCCAGCTCGGCCATCTGGTCGCGGTCGAGCGCCATGCTCAGCGCCTTGCGCACACGCACGTCGTCCAGGGGCTTCCGCGTGACGTTCGGATAGAGCATCACCGCTCCCTGGACGAGCGGGAACCAGTAACGGGGATGCGCCGGGTCCTTGTCCACGAACGTCCTCTTGATATCCGGGACGAAATTGCCAGCCCAGTCCACCTCTCCCCGCAGGAGCGCCGAGTTCGCCGCGCCGATGTCCGGGTACGCCGGGAACCGGAGCCCTGCGACCGCCGGCTTGCCGGGTTGCCAGTACCTCGGATTCCGGCCGAGCTCGTAGACTTTGTCGGTGAAGACCTTCACCTCGGTGAAGGGCCCTGTCGCCACCGGGTGCTCGTTGTCGAACGTCAACGGGTCGTCGACGTGCTTCCAGATGTGCTCGGGCACGATCGGCTGGTGCCCGATGCCGGCGAGCCCGGGGACGAAAGGACGCTGGAGCACGAATTCTACCGTGACATCGTCCAGCGCATGGACCGAGGCGACGAACATCCAGACGTCGTGCAGGTCGAGCACGCGGTGCTGCCTGAGCAGGTCGAAGGTGAACGCCACGTCCCTCGCGGTGAAGGGCCGGCCGTCGGACCAGCTCACCCCGCGGCGGAGCGTGAACGTGAGCCGTCGGTTCCCGTCGCTCCACGTGTAGCCTGTCGACAGCCACGGCGCGTAGTCGTCCCGCATCCTGTTGTAGACGATCAGCGGCTCATAGATGCCCGCCGTCGTGGGCCAGCGAGCGAGGGCTGGCGCCAGCAGCGGATTGAACTTCCGCTCCCATGAGGGGTACATCTCGGCCGCGACCGTGAGAAAGCCGTCCTGCCCTGCAAGGACCGGCGCGCTGCCGTAGGACGGCGCGCTCGCCGCAGAGGCGCCGGCCGGCGCCGCTTCCTCGATCGAAGGGGACGAGGACGCGGCCTGCGGCCGAGGCGCCGCCGCCTCCCTGCCCGTGAGCCCGTCGCCGCACGAGGCGGCAACGCACATCGAAACAAGCAGCGCCGGAATTCCGAGCGCCGGCCGTGACAAGGTCGTCATTCTCATGAGGTCGCGTCCCTTCGATATCTCGCCGGTGCGAGCGACGTATCACACCACCGCACGAAGACGGTAGCGCCGAGCCCGGGCGCGACGCGCAGGGACGGCCGACGCGCGCCTGCTCCCGGCCTCTGCTCGCCCCGGCGCTGCTCCAGCGAGCGGCGCCTCCCGTGGCCCGTAGCGACATGGCCAGCGCACGAGGCGCGCCGGGACGGATCGCCGCGCGCGGCGATGCCGCTGCGCTGTTTGAGCAAGCGCTTGCTCAAGATGCGCGGCGCTGCGCAGCCGCCTCTCGCCCCCCTCGCCGCGAAGAGAGGCCGCCGGCGCCGCGGTATGCGGCATTTCGCGCGCCTGGACGGTGCAAGCGCCGGAGGGACAACGCCCCGGAACGCCCCCGGAGCGCGCTGGAACGGGCCGTGCAATGCGCGACGCGCAGCCACCGGAGCTCGCTGCGCACGGTGCTCCCGACGCCCCGCGCGCCTCGCCAATTCCCACGTTCGGGCAGCGCGCGCCGGACGCGCCGCGACGGAGACCGGCGTCGAGGACGCACGGAGGCTGCGCTCTCACGCCGAGATCCATCGATCGGCATGCAGAGGCCCGCTGTCGCGGGTCGAGACCACCCCCGTTTCTCTCCGGCCCGAGCGCCGGAAGAGGTGAATCGACATGAGCCCTCGAATCGACAGTATCTCCCCTATCCCCGTCCCCCTGTTCCCCTCCCGCCGCCCGCCGGCGCGCCGCTTCACGGCCCTCGCGGCGCTCCTCGTCGCGGCCGGCGTGTCGTGCGCCCCGCCGCACGACGCCGACGATCTCGACACCGCCGAGGCAGGCGACGCCGCCGCCTCGCGGGCGGCCGGCGCCGATGCCCGCGGCGGCACGGGCCGCGCGCGGTCGGCCCTCGTGACGACCGCCGCGGTCCTCCCCGCGGCGGAGCTCGATCGGGTCGCGTACGCGGCCGCGGCCGCGAAGGTCAACGATCCAGGGCTCGACCTCCTCGCCGACGCCACGAGCCGGCTCGCGGCGCGCCACCCGGGAATGACGGCGGCGGAGTACCAGGGCGCCATCGCCGAGATGTGGACACGCATCGAGGCGAGCCAGCCGAACGCGCTGCACGACCTGAGCGGCCAGGAGATGCGCTTCATCACCCGGACGCTCGCGCGCCTGGTGCCCGCGCTCGGCAGCGGCGCGCCCGCGGACGCGCTGCGCGACGCCGCGCGGAGCTACCTGTCCGCCCTGCGCAGCGATCTCGACGAGATCCGCAAGGTCTCTCCCCTCGACTCGCTCCACGACCAGCACGGCGCGGCCCAGCGGTTCCGCGAGGCGTCCTGGGAGCGCCTCCACGCCGCGGCGCGGGACAGCGGCGCCCTGGCCACCGCCGTCGACGGCAGCGTCCTCCAGGAGCGCCTCGCCGTGAGCACGAGCGACCCGGCGAGCCACATCCTCCGCGTCCACCCCGTCGAGCCGCTGCGGAGCTTCGTGCTCGCCAACGCCCAGGCGGACGGGAGCCTGTTCGCCAGCCAGGGCGCCGTCGAGACGCTGATCGAGGCGGCGGGCGGCGCGGCGCTCGCGCAGACGAGGGCCTACGCGGACAACCTCTTCGCCCTCGACGCCGCCGAGCGGCAGTACCTGAGCGCGAGGCCGCCGGTGGGCCAGGCCGGCGCCGGCCCGTCCGCGCTCGCCGCGAGCGACGCGGAGGCCAAGCTGAAGAAGGCCATCGAGGACGCGACGAAGAAGCAGAAGGAGCTCGCCGACAAGCTCGACGACGTCAAATCCGGCGCCACCGGCGCCCTGCGGATGGCCGCGAAGCTGGCGTCGATCTCCAACGACCCCGACTTCGCAAAGGACATCGAGATCCTGAGCAAGACGACCTCGATCCTCCTCGACACCTTCTCCAAGCAATCGAAGGGCGCGATCGAGACGGCGTCGAAGCTCGCCGGCCTGCTGAAGCTGGGCGAGACCGGGTTCAAGGTCATCGGCGCCGCCGTGTTCACCGGCGACCTGATCGGCGCTGTCCTCCAGATCGCCTCGCTGTTCAACCGGGACGACAGGCCGTCGATCAACCAGAAGATCCTCGAGAACCTGCGCGACATCCGCGAGCTCATCGGCGATGTCCGCACCGAGATGCACGCGCGCTTCGACCGCCTCGATCGGAGGCTCAACGACATCTACGACGCGGTGATGGAGCAGTTCGAGCACATCAACTTCGAGCTCGGCGAGCTCGAGGTGGATCTCGAGGAGGTGCAGCTCGCCCTGTACACGGTGCAGGCCGACCTCAACCGGCTGGATCGCAACCTGTATGCGTTCCTCGACGCGGCGGAGCGGCAGCCGCTGGTCGAGGGGATCGCCGGCTTCCTCGATTACAAGCAGCGCACGGGGCTCGATATGGCGTACAGCCCGACCTACCTCGACGGCGAGAATCGCTTCTACACCTGGAGCTATTTCACCTCGAAGGACGCCATCCAGGCGGGCCCGGCGAACCGGAGCTTCGACGACGCGCAGATCGCGACAGAGCTCGGGAACTACCCGCTCGCGACGAACATCAATTACCTGAGCGAGCTGTCGGCCGTCCGGTTCGGCCTCTCGCGGCTCTCGTCGGAGCGGCTGGCGAACCCGCTCACCTGGATGACGGCGGCGGAGAGCTACGCGCAGCTCGGCGAGGAGTGGCCCGTGCACGCGGGCGAGATCGCCCCGGACCGGCTGGAGCGCGTCATCGACGCGGGGGAGGACGTGGCGGCGGGCCTCGACCGGATCGCCTCACCGGCGCTGATGCGACAGCTGTCGGAGCACTACCGCGGCAAGGTGACCGCGCTGCGCGACGCCATCGCGCAGCTCGAGACGACGTTCGAGAGCGCCCCGGCCCGCAAGCTCCACGGCATCGACCTGTGGAGCGGCGCCGACCAGGTCCCGACCACACACGACATCACGGGGAACAAGCCGCTCCCGTCGTGCCGGAACAAGGCCTTCAACGGCGGCCGGACGTCGTTCGATCTCGATCTCGGCCCCTTCGCCGCCGACTACGCGCCGCTCGCGCCGCTCATGATCGCGGACAACCTGGGCGGGCTCTCCGACCTGAAGCCGTGCATCCACGCGACGTGGGCCTGGGAGAGGGCGACGGAGGCCCCCTGGGGGTGGTTCTGGACCTTCCGGCTCGATTTCGCGGTCCGGGTGAGCTACGGCGCGACGGCGGTCCACGACGTCTGGTTCACGACGAACACGCGGCGGCAACGGCTCGTCCGGAGCTCCGAGACGTCGTTCGATCCCGACACCTTCTGGCCGCCCGAGAGCTCGCTGACCGAGGAGGCGTGGAACCAGCGGACGCTGTCCACGCGCCGCCTCCTGGCCACCTCGACGCTCCTCAACCAGGCGCGCACCGCGGTGCAGGGCAAGCTGGAGGACCTGCAGCGCGCGTTCTACGGCCAGGTGGCGGCGAGGCTCGGGCAGCTCGGCGATCCGATCCAGGTCGCCGGCAGCCAGCTCAGCGGCTCGAAGGCGCTCTGGGAATCGTACGTTGCCCTCGGGTTCCCGCTCTCGCTCGAGCAGAACGACGCGCTGCGCTCGCTCCTCTACGGCGGCGAGTCGCTGCTCACCGGCGCCGGCGGGGACGCGGGCTTCATGAACAGCGTGCGCAACATCTATGCTCACATGAGCCAGTCCGACGACCTCCCGGCGGACAACATCCTGCCGGCGGTCGTGTCGCTCGCGACGGGGCGCTCCGATCGGCTGCTGACGACGCTGAACGACGTCAACGCGGAGATCCGCGCGGCCCAGGAGCTCGAGGGCAGCGCGCTCGTCCGCGGGACGCTCACGCGGCTGTACCTGCTCAAGGCCCAGACGCCGGACGGCTGAGCGGGTGCGGCGCGGGGCGAATGCTGAGCTGGAGCCCCCTGAACCTGGCCCTCGGCTGCTTTCGTTCGTCGCTCACGCCCGCCGAGACGCACGAGCCGGGCAAAACGGATCGTCAAGACCGAGGCGCGGCACTAGAATGCCGGGGCCATGCCCTTGCGCCAGCAGACACCGCCCGGCGGAGACCGGCGCGCCGCCGTCCCCGGCGCGCCCGGCCGGCTCGCCTGCCTGAGGTCCCCGTGATCCGGGCCGCTCGCGCCGAGGAGGCTGAGCTCCTCGGCGCGCTCGCCCTCCGTTCCAAGGCGCACTGGGGCTACACGCGCGATTTCATGGAGGCGTGCCGCGCGGAGCTCTCGATCTCGCCGGCGTACGTGGCGCGGCACCCGACCTTCGTCCTGGTGCGCGGAAACGAGGCGCTCGGGTTCTACACGCTCGAGGCCCTGAGCCCGACCCGGGTGGAGCTCGGCCACCTCTTCGTCGAGCCGGAGGAGATCGGGCGCGGTCATGGCCGCGCGCTCCTGGCGCACGCGCGCGACGAAGCGCGGCGACGCGGGTACCGCGTCCTCGTGATCCAGGGCGATCCGAACGCCGGGCGGTTCTACGAGGCCTGCGGCGCGCGGCGCGTGGGCGAGAAGGCCTCTGCCAGCATCCCTGGCCGGATGCTCCCGCTCTTCGAGCTCGACCTGTCGCGCTGACGCGCCGTCGCTCGCGCTGGCCGAGCCTCCACGACATTGGCCACGTGCATCGATCTCCGGATCCTGTTCGTCCTCGGTGCTCCTTCTTCGCGTGCTCGGGTAGCCGGACGGCGATGGCGCCGTCGTCGATGGCCCCGTACGCTGATCTACCACACCGTCAGGTTGGAGCTGCCGCTGCTCGAGGGGTTGAACACCTCTGTTGCCATCACCTGGTAATTGTGCGCGCCAAGGTTCCACCCCTTTGACGCCCAGGCATTCACGTGATTGGAGAACGTGATGGTGCTGTTGGTCCCGGTGGGCCTCTTCGTCCTTCGGACGCTCCAGTACTGATAGAACGTCGCAGTGCCAATGATGGAGGGCGCGTTGACTCGCTGCATCCTGTACAGGTCGTAGGTGCCCCCGTCCGTGGTGACTGTGCCCGCCGACGCTCCTCCCGGCGGTCTCCAGCTGCCCCAGCTGTCAACGACGTAGTATTCCACGAGCGGGTTTGTCGTCCACCCGTAGAGGGTCAGGTATGCATTGCTGCTGCCCGTCGACCAGACGCCGGCATTGTAGCCAATGTTCCTGTTCGACGACCCAGTGCTCCAGCCCTTGCCGCCAACAAAATTATAGTTGCCGTTCGCCCAGTTGACGGCGTAGTTCCCGCCGCCGTTCAAATTCATGCTGACGGAACCGCCATCTTTCCAGAAAGTGTACCACCGGCCGTCCGTCCCGGTTTGATTCGTGGTTACCGTGAGAGCGCTTTGATCCGTGTCCAGATCGGTCTCGGTCGTGCCCACTTCTGCGCCATCCATGACGCAGTTGGTCAGTAGAAGCCCAAGGGCGGAGCACATGCTGAGCCGGATGATGTTGTTCATGGCGATCGCCTTTCTTGGCCTATCTATTGTTCGTGACTGGCAGTTACGTCAAGCCGATTGCGCATCGCAACCGGGCCTGGCCATCAAGAAGGTGCGATATTATCAGATGCAGAGTGACGAGGATGGCTCGACGCCGACAGCGGGGCCGAGGCCTCGACGGGCGCGACCGCCCGGCGCGCCAGGCGCGCGAATCTCGCCGAAGATCGCCTACGACCAGCGGGCCGCGCCGGCCGCGCTCGGCGGGCGAGCGCGCTCGAAGCGCTGGAGCGAGATGGACCAGGCGCCGCGCATCGGCAGGGCTGCACAAGGCCCCTCCCGGCGTGAAGCGACGCGATCTGCTCGACGCTGAGCGGCCACGCGAGAAATGCACAGTGGCCCTGTCGTGGAGGCCTGTGCGCGGCGACCGCGAACGCGCCATCGCATGTGTCCGCGACGACCGAACCATGGGAGCCGGTGAAGAGATCGATCCCGATCCCGATGACGGAGGTCCCGGTGCTCATGACGGCCACTCAGGGGAAAGCGTAAGGATGAGGTCTCAGTGTGAACGTTCACTTTGTGGATGTCAACGCCGATCCGCCGGCCGCGGCGACCCGCCAGCTCGACCACCCCGGTGACGAGCGCCCGCGCCACGGAGCTCGGGACGGCCGCGGGGCGCACGACGCCGCACGGGCAAGGGGACGACACGCTCCGCGGCGGCGGAGACGGCGGCGGCGGCGGTGGGCGCGGCGGGCGCCGGGCCGGGCAGGAGCAGCCGCGTGAGAAGGTCGCGAAACCGACCCGGACGCGACGCGTAGCACCATCGAACGACGCGCCACGGGCCATCGCAGGCCGCGGGCGGCCCCCACGCGGCCGCCCGCGGCCGCTCCGGTCCACGTGGCGCGTCGGAGGAACGATCGCTGCCACGCGGCTTGCGCCGCGACGCAGCGAGGGGCTGTCCGGCTCGCCGTCTCCAGAGATGGCGGAGGCGAGCCGCGGTCCGTCAATCCCACGAAGGAGATCATTTCATGCGACGTGTGAGCTTCATGATAACGACCTCGTGCGCCCTCGCGCTCGGCGCCTGCGCGCAGGCGCCCGACGCGGACGAGCAGCTTATCGATCAGGTGGGGCAGGCCCTCGCGACGCCGGCGTCGGTGCTCGGGTTCGAGAGCCCCGCCGACTGGACGGTGACCGGCGCCACGAAGAGCGCGAGCGCCAGCAGCTCGCAGGGCGCCTCCGCGCTCGCGCTGCGGAGCTTCAGCTTCGCGGAGCTCCGGTCCGCGCCGCTCTCGACCGTGTCGGGCGTGACATCGACCCTCGCCTTCGACCTGAAGCCGCCGGTCTCGCCCGCCTTCGGCGCCGCGCAGCTCTATGTCGATATCCCGTCCCGCGGCGTCCACAGCGTCTACCTGGGCCAGGTGAGCCTCGCCGGGCTCGCCGCGGGCACGTACGCGCCGCTCTCGTTCAGCGTGCCGGCGAGCGTCGTCACCGCCCTGCAACAGACCTACAGCGATCTGACGTTCAAGATCGCCCTGAACGTCCCGCACACGACCGTCGACTACCTGATCGACAACCTGCGCTTCGTGGGCGGCACGTCTGGCGGTCCCTCGAAGGTGGAGCTGCGCGTGTCGGGCGCCGACGACCGGATCGCCGTCTCGGTCGGCGGCATCCAGCGGAGGATGTTCCACTTCGGCGAGTCGGACATTGACCAGCGCATCGACGTGAGCGACTGGTTCGGGAGCGGCGCCAACGATCTACGCGTTCAGCTGCTCAACACCGGAGGCCCGGCGAGCGCCGGCGTCGAGCTCTGGGTGGACGACGCGCTCGTCGTGAGCGAGTCGTGCCCGGCGACGCTGTGCAACGGGTCGGACGTGTGGCAGGGGATCGTGTGGGATCGGACGTTCTCCGTGAGCACCCCGAACCGGCCCGCGCTCCAGCCCGTCACCGTGACGGCTCAAGGCGCGACGCCCGGCAAGGTGTACGTGAACGACGTCTTCACCGGTCGGACAACGCCCACCACCCTCTCGCTCCCGCCGGGCGATTACACGATCGGCGTCGGGGTTGGCAGCGAGCTGCCGCCGGCCGACTACACCGGCTCGTTCTACGAGCAGGACGTGACCGTCGGCTCCTCGCCCGTGAACGTCAACGCCACGGCGAGCGCGCCGCTCGGGATCCAGGAGGTGACGCGCATCGCGATCCTGCCCATCCGGAACAGCATCAACTACGTCTCCTCGCTGGGCGGGCCGGACGCGTCGAACACGGGCGTGCTCTTCGATGAGGACGTCGATGACCTCGTGGCGCAGGCCGAGGCGACCAACGATCTGTGGTTCCGGCCGCTGTCCTACGGGCTCGCGACCTGGGAGCTCGAGGTCCTGCCCACCATCGAGGACGTGCCGATCTACGAGCAGAACCACGACGGGTGGGACACCACGCGCTTCCTGGCGGAGGCCGGGACCGCGCACCTGGCCAGCCAGTACGACATGATCGTGTATTTCTTCTCGCAGCACCGGGCCGACGGCTCGTCGGTCGATGACGTGTGCAACATCGTGTGGGCGTTCGACGGCACCAACGTCGGGTTCTCGACCAGCTACACCGCAGGGAAGCCGGACCTCCTGAACGCCGAGCTCCTTCACGAGGTGATGCACAACTACGAGCATTACAACGAAAACGCGCTGCACCTCTACAACGGCATCGACGGCCTGCACGGCGGCCATCAGCACGGCTATTACGACGGCTCCAACGGCGAGGTGAATTTCGTGCACTTCTATCGCCACCTCCTGCGCGGCCAGGTCGCCGAGCTCGGCGGCATGCGGATCGACCTCCAGTGGCCTGCCATCGGGGCGGTGTCGGGGAGCTCGGACCTCTACCTCGGCTTCTTCCCCGTCCTGCGCCACGGCTACCGCGTGCCGTGACGCTGGCGGCGGCTCCGCGCCCCGGCGCGGCGCGGAGCCGCCTCGAGCCGCTCCGCCTCGAAACGGAGGACCTCGAAGAGGCGCCGCTGCGGCGGTCGCGCGGAGGGCGCTACCTGGCCAGCTCCTCGATGGCCGCGGCGAGCTCCGCGGGGGGCAGCTCGTCGGCGGCGCGCCACGGCGGCATGCGCAGCGGCGAGGTCGCTGGCTCCTGCAAGCGAAGGATGGCCCTGTCCTTCGTCTCTCGCGACATGCCGTCCAGGTTCTTCACGTTGAACCTGGCGCGGCTCAGCGCCGGGTTCCCGCGGCCGTCGTGACAGCGCGAGCAGAGCTGCGTGAGCACGGCGCGCCCGCTCGCCCCCGGCGGCGGCACCAGGCCGAGCTTCACCTTGGCGTCCGCGGAGAAGAGGTCGCGCAAATCGAGCAGGGATTGTCGCGGGGCCGCGCCCGTCACCACGTCGAGGTAGGACCGGACCCGCTCCGCGCGGAGCGCGGGATCCGTCACGTCCACGAGCGGGTAAGGCACCGAGATCGAATCCCCCGCCTGCGACAAGGCGAACTGCTCCTCCCAGATCGAGCTCGACGCGCCGGCCTTGGCCTCGGCCTCGATGCGCGGGTCGAACGCGTTCGGCTGCGCCGCCTGACCTTCGGCGACGAGCAGTGCCTCGAGCTGCGCGCCGCTGCCCTCGTCGATGGCATTCTGGATGGTCGCGATGGGGATGCCGCCGTACTGCGCGTCCTCTGCGTGGGCTTCCAGGAACTGCGCCGTGAGCACCCGGTCGGACTCCGTCCGCTGCACGAAGCGCTGCGGGAACCAGTGCATCCAGGGGAACTCCAGCTCCTGCATGCGCAAGATCTTCTTCGTGCCATAGCCGTCGGGCTGGTGGCACGAGCGACAGTCGAACGACGTGTTCTCGACGTCTTCCTCGCTGTAAATGCTGAACGCGGTCCAGCCGTGCTCTATCTCTTCGGTGAGCAGGCTCGCCAGGTCGCAGCTGCCGTCGTAATCACACTGCCGCTCGAACGTGAACAGGTAGAAATTGTAATCACCGGTCGAGAGGTCGCGGCTCACGATCTCGACGAAGGGCTCGCCGCGAACGAAGCCGAGCGCGGTCATTTCAGCCGGCCGCTCGCGCAACTCGGTCACGCGCGGAAAGACGATGAGGCGCGGATTGACTGCAGAGACGGCGCCCTTCACGAGCGAGGTGGAGTTGCCGGTGAGCGCGAAGGCGCGATCTTCGTCGAGCTTCGCGACGCTGAGCAAGCTGGCGAAGTCGGCGATGTTCGGCCGGGGCGTGGCGCACACCGCCTGCCAGAAGCTGTCGCCGCGCGGCGTCGCGCACAGCGCGCGGTGCTGCGCCTCGCGCCTGGGTAGGGCCGACAGCTCCGGGTCGGGAGCACTCACGGACGGCAGCGTGTCCCAGTCGGTCGTCGCCTCGTCCGCGGCAGCGCCCCCGCCGATCTCGCCGACGCACGCCGCCAGCAGCAGCAAAACCAGGCACAGGCTCTGCGGGCGCCTCACGCGGGCCTCCCTCGGCGGGTGCCGAACGTCATCAACCCCGCCACGAGCGCGAACGCCAGGAGCGGCGCGTGGCGGTCGCCGCGCCCGCCCGCCGCGCTGCAGCCAAAAAGGTTCTCCTCGCTCGTCTCCTCATCACCCGCGCCGTCACCCTCGCTCGGCTCCAGGTCGACGGTGCCGTCCAGCTGCTGCACGTAGGCGATGAGCTGCCCGAGCTCGGCTTCGCTGAGCGCGCTGGTGAAGGCGTGACGATCTTCGGGGTTGGCCGTGACGAGGACATCGCGCAGCGTCGGCGCGGAGCCGTCGTGCAGGTAGGGCGCCGTCTCCCAGACGCCGTTCAAGGTCGGCGTGTCGATGCCGAACAGCGGCTCACCAGCGCGCATACCAGACGACGCCTTCACGGTGCCGACGTCGTGCAGCTTGCCACCCGCGCTGTCGGTCCCGTCGGCACCCGTGTGGCAGAAGCCGCAACCCAGGCGCTTGAAGATGGCGCGACCCGCGACGCCGTCCTGGGTGAGCGAGCCATCGGCGTTGCGAAAGGGGCTCGGGCGGTGCGTGTCGAGCGAACCGAGGAACGCCGCCAGCGCGTCGAGCTCGGGGCTCAGGCCAGCCTTCTTGTCGCCGCGCGGCGTGGCGACGGTTCCCACGGCGAGCTGCTCGGCGCTGAGGAAGCCCTTGCCGCCGAACAGGTCGCGGATGTTGTCGTCGGAGTCCTGGATCTCGTCGAAGCTGCCGCTCCAGTTGACGTTGCCGTGGCCCGTGCCGCGCCGTCCGAGCAGCGAGACGGTGTTGCGAAGCCCCTCCCCCACGCTGCCGAAATCCCAGACTCGCCCGTCCTCCGCGCCGTCGAAGTGACACGACGCGCAGCTGATGTAGCCCTGGTCGCTCATGCGGATGTCGGCCGAGTTGACGAACAGCTGCTTGCCGCGCAGGACCTGCGCATCGAGCTTCTCCACGGCGACGGTCGGAATGTCGGCCAGCTTCTTGGTGATGAGGTCGTGCGAGCTGACGATGTCGGCGACGTCGTAGACCGCCACCGTACGGCTGAGCGACGCGTGCACGAACAGCCTGTCGGTCTCGGTCAGCGCCAGGCCGCGCGGAGCGAAGCCCGTCTCCTTGAGCGCGGTCACGAATTCGCCCGTGTAGGTGTCGCGGACCTCCACCAGGGCCGAGCCGGCGACGCTGACGAACGCATAGTCGCCGAGCGGCGTGAACACGACCTGGTTGGGCAGGTTGCGATCGTCCAGGTCGATGCGCCGTGCGACGTCTTCGACGCCCTCCGCGACGTTCAACAGCGCCACGAGCGGCCGCACCGTGTTGTCGTCGGTGAGCGCGAGCTGATCCCGGAATGGACCGCGAAAGATGTTGTCCTTCTTGCCCGGCACCCACGCGAACAGCCCGTCGGGCGAGAGCCCCACCGAGAACAGGTAGTTCGGCAGGCCGCGCCCTTGTTGATCCGTGTCCTCCGTCGTGGTGTCCGCCGCGAGCTCGAAGCGCGCGCTCACCTGGAAGGTCGCCGCGTCGATGCGCGCCACCTCGCCGTGACTGTCCTCGGAGATGAAGCGCGTGACGTAGATCTGCGAGCCGTCGTGCGACACCGAGACGCCCCGCGGCGTACCGCCGAGCACGAGCTCGCTGAGGACGGCGCCGCTCGCCACGTCCAGCTTCAGCAGCTTGCCGACCGCCATCAACGTCACGTACGCGGCGTCCCCGGTCGGGCTTATCGCGAGGCCCATCGGCTGCGACGCGTACGGCAGCATGACCTCGCGCTCCACCGCCAACGACGCGGTGTCGACGATGGAGAGTGAATGTGCGTCGCGGTGCAGCACCCACAGCTTGCCTTGCGCCGTGAGCGCGAGCCCGACCGGGCCGCGCGCCACCGGCACCTCCGCGAGCCTGGTCAGCGCGCCCGCGTCGAGCACGCTCACGCTGTCGTTGTCGTAGTTCGCCGTGTAGACCTTCGCGTTCGGCTGGTCGTAGACGAGGTCGGTCGAGCCCGCCGCGCTGCCCGTCACGAGCGGCCGGTGCGCTGTGTGCACGAACGCGACGCTGGTGAACCCGACATCGTCTTTGACCGTCGCCAGCACCGGGTAGTGGCCGGGCGCGGCGTAGGTGTGAACCTGCTGCACGTCGCCGATCGTGAACTCGGTGCGTGTCTCGTCCCCCATGTCCCAGCGCACCTGCACGGGGCCGACCGCGTCGCCGATCGTCAGGTCGAACGTGACGGCCTCGCCGGCGAGCGAGGGCGCGCGCTCGGCGACGCTGGCCGTGATGGCGTGCGCCACCACCGGCCAGGCCGCCACCGAGCAGATACCTCCGAGCAGGCCGAGGAGCTTCGGGAGCGAGCGCATGACTCAGGGACCGGTCGTGAACGTGGACTTGAACTCGGCCGCGATGCCGTTGCCGACGAGATCCTTGATGCCGTCCTTCGGCAGGATGACCTCGTAGGTGGTGTTCGGCATCAGGTCCTCGTCGGGGTCGAAGTTGACGATGCCCATGTACAGGCCGAACTTGCCCTTCAGCTGCTGCCCGCCCATCGGCCTCACGATGAAGCTGCCGTGGTGAACCGTGGCGATCTCGACGTTGTCGGTGAGGCTGAGGCCGATGCGCGATTTCCTGGACAGACCCGTCGCCCCGTTCTTTGGCAACACGGTGTCGACCGCCGGGGGCGTGGTGTCCGGATCCGTGGAGTGCGCGGCGATGACCATGCCGCGGTAGGGCAGCTCGTCGTCGGCCAGGACCAGCAGGCTGCCGACCGGGATCGAGAACTGGTCGTCGCCGTTCTCGAACTCGAGCCGGCCCCAGATGCGGCTCTCGATCGACATCTGGTTGACGTCGCGAACGTCGATCTTGGAGACGCCGGCGTCCGGCCGCAGGTGACCCAGGAACAGATGGCCGTCGGAGAAGCTCATGTACTCGGACCCGGCGGGGTAGCCCTTGGCCCTGAACGCCGAGTCAGGCAACGTGGCGAGGGGCGCGTTGGCCGCGCCGATGTCGGTGGGATCGGTCAGCACGTCCCACACGCGCAGCGGCGACTGCACGTAGATGTGCTTGCCGTACAGGCCACAGATGTAGCTCTTGCTCGGGGTGATGAAGTCGAGCGCGACCGGGTTCATCGGATCGCTGATGTCCATCGTCGCGATCCCGCCGTTGTCCTTGGGCGTCGTGATGACGAGCGTATTGCCGACGGCCCACAGCGGGCCGGCGCTCACGCCGCCGAACTGCGAGATCGGGATCTTCCTTACGAACTTCACGTCTTCGGGATCCGTGGCGTCCAGGATGTGCAGGCCCGTGTTGGTGCCGCCGACGTAGATGACGCTGCCCTGCCAGTACATGCCCCATACCGAGTCGGTGAAGTCGCCATAGTTGATGCCATCGAGCTTGACGAGCTTCACGTGACGAGGCGCGCGGGCGTCCGTGACGTCCCAGATATCGACGCCGGTGCCCGAGGTGGTGACCTGGTAGAACGTGTCGCCGTAGCGACCGAGCGACGTCTGGTGCGACTCCGCCTCGCCGACGCCCTTGGGCCCTCCCCGGGGATCGAAGCCGGGGCTCACCATGCGCGAGAGCAGCCTCGGATTGGCCGGATCGGCGATGTCGTAGAAGACGATCTCGGCGTTGCCGGCACCTTGAACGTAGCCGTTGATGACGATCGGCTGGTTCTGGTGATGGCCCGCCTCGAGCGTCGGCGACACCAGGCCGTCTCGCCAGTTGTTGCGCGGCAAATTGATCTTGTTCGCCGGCATGGGCATGTTCGGGATCTTGCCTTCCGGGGCGGTGATCGTGTCCGGATCGATTCCGCCCGCGCCGGTGCTCCCGGTCGTGGCGCCTCCACCGGATCCGCTCGTGGCGCTGCTGCTCGTGGCGCCGCTGCTCGTGGCGCCGCTGCTCGTGGCTCCTGCCGCCGGCGTTGGGGCTGCGCCGCCGCTGCCCGTCACCACGGAGGTGGTGTCACCGGAGCCACCGCCGTCATTGCCTTCCGGTGAGCTGAGGTCCCCGCCGGAACACGCCGCGAGCAGGGCGGCGAACGAAGGAAAGCCGAACCAACGTAGTCCCATCCTCTTCGAATGCATCCCTGACCTCTTCTCTGGCGTGTGGGTCATGACAGGCGGCCACCCCGCCGGAACTCGGGGCCGACAGCCCCCGCCACGCTCGCGCGGACACACGGGCACACGAACGCGCGACAGGCGACGCGCCCCCTTGAATAAATCGGTTAAGTCGTGGACCAATGTGAACGTTCACATTTTGGATGTCAAGCGCGATCGGCCGCGCTCGTTTTGACGCGATCCGGCGGCTCGCCCCCCCAGGCTGCGGCGCCAACGCGGCCCCTTCGTGGTCGAGGTCGAGCAGGTTCTGCCGCCCCACGTCCACCAGAACCGACGAGAGCCGACAAGCCCGTGCGAGAGCTCACGCAGGCCCCGCGGCCGGACGCCGCTGCGCCCTGCTCGGGATCGAGGGCGTTCCCACGCCGGTTTCTATTGACGTCGAAAACGTGAACGTTCACATTTGTTGCCGGGAACCGGCCTTCACACGGTGCAGCTCGGCGTGATGGTGCTCGCCGTCGCTGTCGTTGTCGTGTTGGACAGGCTGATGAGTAGGTGCTCGATATGGACTACGCTCGTTCGAAGCTGATGGCTGGTCTTGTACTTTCGGCATGGCTCGGGGCTTGCGACGGTGACGGTGGGGAGGAGAAGCCGGACGCGGCGGCCTCCGGTCCAGGAGCGTCGTCATCGAGCTCCAGCGAGAGCTCGAGCAGCAGCGGCGCAGGCGGCAGCGGCGGTGAGGGCGCCAGCAATGGCGCGACGGGCAGCGGCGGCGCAGGCGACAGCGGCGGCGCGGGCGGCAGCGGCGGCGCGGAAGGCGGCGGCGGCGCAGGCAGCACGCCGCCCCCGACAGAGTTCGACAACCCCGTCATCAAGTACGATGCGCCAGATCCGACCAGCGGTCCCGGAGACTACATCTTCACCGCGGACGGCGCGGCCATGGTCTGGAACAACAAGGTTTACCTCTATACCGGCCATGACGAGCAGGCCGAGGGGGCAGAGGGCTACCGCATGTTCGACTGGCGGCTCTGGACATCGTCCGACATGATCCGCTGGGAGAACAAAGGCGCGGTGATGCGCTACGATGTGTTCCCCTGGGCTCGCGGCGGCGGCTCGACGGGCAACGCCAATGCGGCTCAAGTGGTCGAACGCGACGACGAGGACGGCAACCCGAAGTTCTACTTCTACGCGCCGGTGGAGGGCGGCCAGTCCAGTTATGGGATCTCGATCGGTGTCGCGGTCGCGGACAAGCCGGAAGGGCCGTTCAAGGACGCACGGGGGATCCCGCTCCTCTTCCTGGCCGACACCGACGGCACGGCGGACCATTCGTGGCGGAACCTCGATCCGACGGTCTTCGTCGACAACGACGGGCGGGCCTACATGTACTGGGGGAATGGGATCCTGTACTGGGTCGAGCTCGAGGACGACATGATCCACCTGAAGGGTGAGGTCTACACGACCGACGGCAGCGGGAAGATGCAGGACCGCAGCATCAGCGGCGTCCAGATTCACGTGCTCAAGAACATCCCTGGCTATACCGAGGCGCCTTTTCTGTCGAAGCACGGCAGCCTCTACTACTTGACCTACGCGTCGGGGTTCCCGGAGAGCATCTCCTACGCGACCAGCACGTCGCCGGAGGGGCCGTGGCAACATCGAGGCGTCATCCTGGACCCGGTGCCGAACAGCAGCACCATTCACCAGTCGCTCTTCGAGTTCAAAGGGGCCAGCTACCTCACGTACCACAACGCCGCGCTGCCCACCGGCGGTAGCTATCGGCGATCCACGTGCATCGATCGCGCCTACTACAACGACGACGGGACGATCCGGAAGATCGTCCCGACACACAGGTGATCTGTACAGCGCACGAAGCGCCGACTCCAGAGCAGCTGCTCGTCGCCAGCACCGAGCCGCCGGATCCGCTCGCTGGGTAGGAGCTCACGGTGGCCGAGGAGCCGGCCGCGCGCGGTCGCGGGGACGGGCGTCGATGCCGTGATCCTCGCGAGGCGCGTGTCGTGACCGGTCGTGAACCCGCGGTAGGGGAACCAGCATCGGGCGCGGATTACACCGGTGAACTTCACCGGATCACCGCGGGTCGCCGCGATCATCTGCCCCGTCGAGGTGGACGGGGACGTCCACCTCGACGGGGCGCTCAAGGTGCGGGCTCCAGCGGGTCGCAGGAGATGAGAGGCCTACGAACGATGACACGCCCACCGCTCGGGCGCGCTCCCTCGACCCGGGAACATCAGAACGTCGAGAAGTACGCCCACGGCTGGTTTCCGGCGCTGGCCTGCATGCAATAGCCGCCGTTTCGCTCGGCCGGCAAGGTGACGTTGGCGCCGTTGCAGGTCACGAGCACGCCGTTGATGTGGAACGTCCGCCCCGCGGCGAAGTTGCCGCAGTTGAGCCCTTGCAGGTTCACGGTGGTCTCGTGGCAGGTGGCCGCGGTGCCGAGGTTGCCCGAGTGGTAGCTCTGCGTCGAGAACACGACGGGGCTCGAGCAGAGGCCGCCGCAAGGCGTGCTCCCGCCGGGATCGCCGCACTCGTTCGCCGTGCCGCCGCCGCCGCAGGTCTCGGGAGCCGTGCAGCTTCCGCACGAGCTCACGCTCCGCGACGCGCCGCAGTTGTCGACGTCGCTCAAGCTGCCGCAGCCGGCGCCGAGGCGCGCGCAGAACTGGGCGTCGCTCTCCGGAGTGCAGGTCCCGTCCGTCACGTCGAAGACGAGCTCGACCGTGTCGAAGAGGCCATCCTGATCCGTGACCCGCACGACGGCCGTGCTCGCCCCGACGGACGGGGGCGTGCCGCTCAGCGTGCCGTCGCTCGCCACCGTGAGCCAGCTCGCGCCGCTCTGCTTGGAGTACGTCAGCGTATCGCCGAGGTCCGGATCGGTGGCCGTCCCCGCGAGCGTCTGCCCGGACAGCGCCACGTTGAGCGTGGCGCTCCGCGTGATCGGATCGAGCGTGAAGGCGGGCGCGCGATTGCCGAGGTAGAGCGCCGAGACGCCGGGGAACTCCGTCTGCGCCTTGGCGAGCTCGAGCTCGAGCTGCGGAGTCCAGCGGAAGGCGAGCCGGGCCTCGTCCTCGAGATCCACCCCCGCGGCGCCCGCGCAGAAGTGGATGAACTCGCCGAGGTTGAGCGGGCGATTGCCGTACGTGCTGTTGATCGTGGGCAGGTGCTCGGCGAGGAGCTGGAAGAACCTGGACAGGAACCGGCTGCCTTTGTGGTCCGCGCCCGTGTTGCCGAACTCGCCAGCATAGAGCGGGTAGTACCAGTCGCGGAACCAGTAAACGCCGAATCCGTCGGTGTGGGACAGGTTGTCCTCGTAGATCACTGGCGCGAGGTTCGGGGAGATCGTGGTCAGGTGCAGGAACACGTCGTAGCCGAAGATCTCGGCCCACTTGCTGTCACCCCAGGCATTGAAGCCGGGCGAGCCCGCGATGCCGTTGTTGTTGCTCTCGACGATGTGCCCCATCTCGTGGATCAGCGACTGCACGACCCAGCCGTAGTCCGGCACCGACCAATCGCTGCTCACGGTGAAGATGATGTTTCGATAGGAGGCGGCGCTGTCCGAGGCGTACACGACTCCACCGACGTTGTAGGCCAGGGTGCCGGGAACCTCACCCGGAGCGTTGTCCTGGTTTCCGATCATGTGAAGGATCGGGTCGACCATGCTGCCGTAGGTGTCCTTCGCGTAGCCCCAGGCTTCGCTGACGATCGGGGCCACCCAGGTGGCGCCGGACGGGTTCGGGACGTACTGGTCGAAGTACGCGGCGAGGTTCGCGTCCGAGTAGGCCAGGGTGACCGTGCGGTTGTGGCCGTCGTACCAGCCGTTCTCCACGAAGGACGCGGGCGGCGTGTTCGCGGTGGTGGTCGCGCTCACGGGTCCGACCTGGATCGAGCTGCCCGCCGCGTTCTGCGCGCTCACGCGGAAATAGTACGTCTGGCTCGGCGAAAGGCCCGTGGCGCGGAATTCGGTGCTGCCGGCGCCGGTGGTCCCGACCACGAGACCGGAGGTGAAGCTCGAGTTCGTGGCTCGCTCCACGCGGTACGACGCTTCGGGGTTGAGCTGCCCGGCGTTGTCCGTCCAGGTGACGCGGATCTGATTGCCCGACAGGGCCTGCGCGCTCACGCTGCCCGGCGCGGCGGGCGCGGCGAGCGAGGCGCTGCTCGTGCCGAAGAGCCGCCACTCTGCGAGCTGCGTGTCACCAGCGCCGTGATTGGCCTGGATGTGCAGGCGGTACTGGCTGAACTGCAGCCGCCCGGGGTTGCAGGAGTACGTGCGCGCGCTGTGGCGGTTCGTGAACGACTGGTTGGCTCGCGTGTCGAGCGGGGTCCAGATCGTGCCGTCGTTCGAACCTTCGAGCGTCCAGTCCTTCGGATCGCGGTCCGGAGCATCGTTGGCGGACGTCAGGCTGTAGCTGGTGACCACGGAGCTCGGCGTCTCGAGCCGGATCCAGGTGCTGGAGCTCGGCTCGTAGTACTTCGAGAACGGATTGTTGTCCGTGACCTTCGTGACATCCTCGCCGACGACTCCGTTTCCAGGGTGCTGCTCGACGGGCACGGACGAGGAGAGCGCGGTGATGTCCTGTTGCACGACGACCTCCGCCGTCGTGGCGCGCGCGGAGACCTCGGACGGGAACCCGCGCAGCGCGCCGTTCACCGCCTGCACTTGATAGAGATAACTCGTGCCGGGAGCCAGGTTCGTGTCGGTGTAGCTGGTGGAGCTCGTGAAGATCTCCGTGGTGCCGCTGCCGTCGTCGTTCACGCGCTGGACGTAGTAGCCGGAGGCGTTCGCGGCGGGCGTCCAGGTCAGCGTGACGGCGTCGGCGTCCACGCTCGGCGCGTCGAGCACCGGAGTGCCGGGCACGGTGCCTGCGGCCAGCGAGCCGCCGACGCGCAGCTCGGCGAGCTGCAGCGCGTTGCCGCCGCCGAGGTTCTGGCTGACGTTCAAGCGATGGTAGAGGTATGCGTTCGAGTTCGAGAAGGTGAAGGACCGGGTCTGGTGCCTCGCGGTGAAGGACTCGTTCGTCCTCGTGTCGAGCACGTCCCAGCTCAGGCCGTCGTTGGAGCCCTCGAAGGTCCAGCTGCGCGGATCGCGCTCCGGGAAGTCGTTGGCCGAGGTGATGTCGTACGAAACGATGATCGACGGAGCCTGCATCCGGTACTGGATCCACTCCGTGCGGTGGGACATGAAGAGCTTGGTGTTGACGTCGCCGTCGTGCACCTTGTCGATGCCCTCGACCCCGGGGGGAATCCCCCGCATGTCGCTGACGTTGGCCGTGGACGCCGGGGTCAGATCCGCGCCAGTGAGGGCCGCTTGCAGCGACGCGGTCGCCTCGTCGGAGTCGGGCGAATCGAAGGATACGCAGGCGGGGAGGAGGAAGAGCGGGAGCCAGAGATGCGCGCGTGTACGGTGTTGCCGCATTGCCAGTTGACCTCGTCAGGGATGAAGCGAAACGGATGGGGAGGCGACGCAAACGAAGGAGCGCCGTTTCGAGGGCATGAGAAAGCACACAATCCGAGGCCGTCAAGGACGAATCTCCACGCTCGCTTCAGACGACTGATGATTTCTTATGCAATCTGCTGCCTCCTTGGAGACGACATCAGGGCGACGATCCAATGACGCATCCCTCGACGCTCCCTTCCACGTAGCAGCCCTTGACGTGCTGCTTGCCCTTCCATACGTAGAGGGTGTCCTGGCGGCTCGTGGAGCGGCAGCTCCTGAGCTGGGCTCGGCCTCCCGTCACGAGCAGCGCCACGGCTTGCGAGCACCGAGCGGCGTGCTGTTCGCGACCGTCGTGTTTTCAGCCGATACGTCGTTGCTCGAGACACCTGCCCAGTGGATGCCCCGAGCGTGCCGGTCCTTCATGCCATCGTCAGCAGCTGGCTCACTCACCTCGCGTCCTGGAGGCGCCCTGACCAACTTTCCCTACACCCAGGCAGCGGCGCAGCCCTCGGGACAGCTCACAGGGTGTGCAGTAGCGACTCCAACGATCCAGGCGAGCTGCGTCACGCGATGCGGCGTGTGTGGATGCCGCGGCTTGGCGGGCCCGGGTGATACACCCCGATCCTCTTTCCGAGGACGAGCGCGACCATGCCAGGCACCGCGGGCCCCGTCGCTTGAATGGCCACCGTGTCGACCCCCGTTGACACGCGCCAGACCTGGAACGTCCCGTGGCGCGTGTGGACCCTGCCGTCGCTGATCCTCGCGGGCGATGGCACGCCGCCCATCGCGAGCCGCAACGCGTGAACCAGGTTGAACGTCGCGTATACGACCAAGAAAAACAACGGCACCGCTGCGATCACACCACCGTAAGCTAGCTTGTAGCCGTGCGCGGCGCCCCAAAAGCCACCGACCACGAGGATGACCTCCAGGAGCACCATTCCAAGCCAATTTTCGATCTCGGGACGTGCATGGCGGCATGTCGCAAACCGTCGCGGCGTTGGTTCGCGCAGGTCCTCGGGGAGGAGCTCGGCCAAGCTGGTCGGCGATGCCGGCACCCGCGAGGTCGGTCGTTCGATGTTCGAGGTCATCTGAATCCCCATTTCGTCCCCGCCGGTCTGCTGTCGGACGCGTAGGTGAAGCGCCCGCGGAAGGGCGCCTGGGGCGAGGGCCCGGGCCGAGCCGGCAGTCGATGCGCTCGCGGAGCCAACGACACGGGCGGCCCTCAGCGCAGCCGCTCCCGCTCCCACCGCACCTGGTCCGCGAGCGCGTCGTCCGCGGCGCGTACGCCCTCGACGAAGAGCTCCGCGTGGGCGGGGTTGTCCAGATCGAGGCCGAGCCGGAGCAGCAGAGCGCGGTCGCGCTGCGGCACGGAAAGGAGGATCGCGGCGGCGGAGCGGGGGTAGCGAGCGGGACGCACGCCGCGAGCATACCAGGCGCCCCCGTGAAGGCCTCGATCCGTCTCGCGAGGACGGGCGTCATCGGGAGGGCGCTCTTCAGCAGCCGCTCCAGGTCCCTCGGAACCAGCCCGGTCGTGCTGCCCGAAAGCATCGCCAGCGCCGCCGCCTGCCAGCTGTCGATCGACGTCGATGCGTCAGCGAATCTGCTCGAGCAGCGCTTCGCGCTCCAAGGCGAGCCACCCCTGCGGGAACTCCTGCTTGTGCATCTCCAGCAGCGCCGAGACGCCTCGCGAGGCGCCGGAAGAGCTCGAAGCTGCTGGCGATGCTCGACGGGTTGCCCACGCTGGTAGCACGTCGGAGCGACCTCCTCGGGGTCAGCAAAATGCACGGCCGCGCTCACCTTGGTCGGACAATGTAACACATTGCACCACGTCTCACCTGGGTGGGCCAGGAGGTTCGCCGACATACGGGACGGACGACCCCATTGCGTTATCTACCTGTAAATTATCGCCAAAGCGCTACTGCCCTGCATTCTCTCCCGGTTGACGTCGCGCGCTCGGCGTACGTACCGTCGTTGCATGCGTTGCGGTGCGCACCTGTTGTTCATATTGCTCACGCTTGGCGCTTCAACGGGCTTGTCCAGCTCGGCCGATGCTCAGCAGCCGTCTCCGGCCTCGGGGAGAAGCGACGGGCTGACGGTGAAGGACCTTGTTCGCCGAGCTCGAAAAGCGCGCGACCGCGGAAACTGGACGGAGGCCTGCGAAGCCTACAAGGCGGCCCTCGATGCCGCAGATGTGCCGCCCGGCATGAAGCCCGACCGCGCGGAAGTCGACCGCGCGGCGTTCGATCCCGCCGAGATCGCCGGCGAGCTCGGCCTCTGCGAGCTCGAGCTGCGCAAGTACCGCGACGCGGCGGAGCACCTGACCTGGAGCCTTGAGCGGGATCGGGCGCTGCCGCGCCAGCTACAAGGACGATTCCTGAACGGCCAGCGGAAGGCCGCGTTTTACGTCGTGGAGCTCGTGCTCTCCGTCGACCCGCCGGACGCCGAGATCCTCATCGACGGCCAGAAGATCGGTCGGACCGCGCGGACCTACAAGCTGTTCCTCGAGCCCGGACGACACATGGTGCGGGCCCGGGCGCCGGGTCGCGAGGATGGCTTTCACGCGTTCAACGGCGATCCGGGTGGTAAGCAGGAGATCTCGATGAAGCTCCCGGGCCCGGCGGTGAGCAGCGCCAGGGAGGCCCCGGCGGTGCCGAAGACCGCGCGCGCTGTGCCCACGGCGCGCGCGAAAGAGCCCGACCCGTGGGCTTCCTGGCCGGGGACGCTGCGCGTCACAGGGATCGCCGCCGCGACGGCCGGCGTGTCGATCGGCACCATTTTCGTGATTCGAGCGGGCAAGCTCGATGACGACCTGACGGCCCGGCGTAACCGGCTCCTGCGCGAGCCGTCTTCGAGCTCGTCGATGTGCTGGCGCGCGCCTCCGGACTCGCCGTGTGCCGATCTGGCGCGCTTGCAAGACGCGCGCAACATGTCCGGCCGCGCCGGAGTGGCCATGGTCATCGCGGGCGGTGTGGTCGGCGCGGTGACCGCCGCGTCCTTCTTCACGGACCTCTCCTTCCTGGGATCCTCGCCGGCTCGGGATCGGATCCATGTCTCGCCCGTGGCCACGAGGAACGAAGTCGGCGCGCAAATCGAGGCGCTCTGGTGAGCGTGCAGGAGGCCAAGGGGATGGGGTCGCTGTCGCGCCGATGCGCGGTGACGTCGGTCGCTGCTGTCGCAGTCGGCGTGTGGGGCGCCAGCATCCTGACAGCATGCAGCTCCTACTCCGACGATTGCGGGGAAAGGCTGGATTGTCCTTCCGATCCAGAGCCTCCGCCCGACCCGTGCGAGGGACCCCCCGCTACGGCGCCGGCGCTCGACATGTGCGGGGTGTTCGTCAGCGAGCAGGGCGACGACGACCATCCAGGTACGATGGACGCGCCGGTGAAGACCCTGCAACACGCGATCGGGCTCGCGGCACACGGGCGAGGCGGCGGCGAGAAGCCGACCGGGCGCGTGTTTGCGTGCGGCGGCTCGTTCGAGGAGGAGATCACGCTGCCCTCGGGGGTCGA
This sequence comes from Sorangium sp. So ce1335, assembly GCF_051521615.1. NCBI lineage: Bacteria > Pseudomonadati > Myxococcota > Polyangiales > Polyangiaceae > Sorangium > Sorangium sp. So ce1335. The sequence goes on along the minus strand of NZ_CP150363.1, from coordinate 11,818,737 downwards.
CCTCTGGGGCGGGCGTCGGTGTGACGACGGGGACTGGTCATATCAGGGATCATTCGGCGGGCCGGATCACGCGACGATCATCGCTCCGCCAGGGGGAATCCCGCTGCGGGTCCTCGGGGCGGAGGGTACGGCGCTCGTGGGGGACAACGCGACATCGGTGATCGCCGGCGTGCGAATTGTCGCGGCGGACGCCTCGGCTCCCGATGGCAAGTCGTCGATCGCTGTGATTTTGAGCACGGGGGTCACGGCGATCGTGCAGGACAGCGTGATCGTCGCGGGCAACGGCAAGGACGGGGAGCCCGGAGAGGACGAGCTCACCATCAGGGCAACGGACGGCATGGAGGGGAATGACGGCGCGTCCGCCTGTACCTCGGACGCCGTGACGGGCGCGCTGCCCGTCGTGACCGTGTGCGAAGACGGCACCAAGTCCATTGGTGGATATGGAGGCGACGGCGGGCTTGACGCCGGCGGCGATGGCGCACCGGGACAGCCGGCGCCCGCGGAGCGTTCCGTGCGCAATGGCCACGCGGGGCTCGGCGCGGACCTCACGCGATGCGAGGACGGAGGTGATGGCGCAGACGGCACCGACGGTGGTCGTGCTGATGGCGCCTTTGGCGCAGGCTTCCTCAGCGACGATGGATGGATCGGTGTTCGTGGTGAGGACGGGAAGCGAGGCGGCCCCGGCCAGGGGGGCGGCGGCGGGGGCGGCAGCAAGTCGCGCGGGCCGATGTTTGCGTGTCCGACAAGCGGCCCAGAACGTGGTGCGGCCGGCGGCTCGGGGGGGAGCGGGGGTTGCGGCGGCAAGGGAGGCGGGGGCGGCGGCTATGGCGGTGCGAGCATCGGTATCGTCGCGCTGGAGGGCACTGACCTGACCGTCGCGAACACGGACGTGTTCACGGACAAGGGCGGCAACGGCGGGGTTGGCGGGACGGGTCAACCGGGTGGCATTGGTCAACGGGGCAGGTACGGTGGGCTGGGCTTCGGTCCAAACGGCATGTGGGAAGCTTGTCGTGGCGGCTCTGGAGGCGCCGGCGGCCGCGGAGGCGATGCCGGCGGCGGGCTCGGAGGCGCGTCCGTCGGCATCGCCTACGTGGTGCCCAACTTCGCCATCAGGCCCGGGACCACGATTGTTCCCGGCGAGGCCGGTGCAGGCGGCCCGGCGGGGAACGCCCGACCGGAGGACAAGGTGGGCAGAGGGCAAACCGGCCCACGAGGTGCTCTGCATGCCTTCCCTGCGGCAAGCGAGCCGCTCCATTGAATCGCGCCTCGCGACACGCTGCCCTCGAGGGATGCCCATGAACCTGAATACCACGATCCTCCTCGTCTTTGCTCTGCTGCTCGCCTCGGCTGGCTGCGGAACCGCACCGGGGATCGACGACCCAAACGGTGCGCCGCCGTGTGACGATCCATCGACGTGCGCAGGCGATCCGATCCCCGAGTCCGTCTGCCTGGAGCAGCTTGCGAACGGCCACGTGGTCAACGGCTGCGGCGTGTTCGTCAACCATCCGTTTTTCGGCGGTGACGACGCGAACCCCGGCACGAAGGACAGACCGGTTCGTTCCATCCGGCGCGGCATCGAGCTTGCACGCACCGGGCGCGGTCGCGTGTTCGTCCCCAGCGATGGATTCGAGGAGTCCATCACGCTGCCCTCCGGGGTCGACATTTACGGAGGCTTCAATGTCGTCGGATGGGAACGCCTGGACGAGACTCCACGCCCGGTGCAGGGCATGGCCACGGTCGATCCCCCCTCGGTCGGGCAGATCGCGCTGATCGTCGAGCCAGCCCGCGCCGGCGACACGGGGGCAGCGGACGGGGTCTCGATCATCCATCGCGTGCGCATCCGCAGTTCAACGTATGTCGGGATGATCGTTCAGGCGGGCACCGCGGTGGAGATCGTCGGGAGCATCATCGAAGCCGACTACGGATCGGGGGGCGGCGATGGGGAGAAATGGCCTGGCCGGGCAGCGTCGGGGCCGGACGGGCAGTATGGGGGAGACGCGTGCTCCGCGGCGATGGTCCCGGGCGGGGCGCGGGCGGTGAACTCCTGTGAGGGAGGGCTCCCGAGCGTCGGTGGCAAGGGTGGTGACGGGCTCGCCGACGACGCTGGAGGTGGGGAGGACGGCGAGCCAGTACCGCAGCCGAACCCCAACCACGGTGGGACAGGCGGGCTTGGCAACCGGGCAGACGGCGATTGCAGCAGCGGCGCGCCCGGGAAAAGCGGCATGTGGGGCGCCGCCGGCGCAGCGGGCAAGGGCCGCGGGCGGATCGACGAGACCGGATGGCACGGCGACGGGGCCGGCGACGGCGCCCGGGGGATGCCGGGCCAGGGCGGCGGCGGGGGCGGCGGGCGTCGCGGTGGGCTCGCGGTGTGCGGCGTGGCCGCCAAGGGCGGCGCCGCCGGCGGCTCCGGAGGCGCGGGCGGTTGTGGAGGGCGGGGCGGCCGAGGTGGCGGGAACGGCCAACCGAGCATCGCGATCGTGGCGCTCCACGCCAACGTGACGGTGCGCGATAGCACCATCATCAGCGACAACGGGGGCCAAGGCGGCGACGGCGGGGAGCCGGAGGCAGGCGGCGACGGCGGCCGAGGCGCGCCAGGCGGCGCCGTGGGGGACGGCACGTGGTCCTGCCAGGGTGGCAGCGGCGGCCGCGGAGGCGACGGCGGCTACGGCGGCCCCGGGCGCGGCGGCGATTCGATCGGCATCGCCTACCTCGGCGAGGACCAGCTCACGCTGGATGGGGTCACCTTCGAGCTGGGGCTGCCGGGCCCAGGCGGCACGAGCTGGGACTGGTCTGGCGAGACGATCACGGGAGAGGACGGGATCGCCGTCGAGACGCAGCGCTTCCCTGAATAGGAGCGGCCTGATTCGGCGAGATCAGCCCGACGCCCAGATCCGAGATCGCGCGGCGCGCTCGCTGCGCGTGACGTTCAGCGTCGGGTGTCTTGAATCATCGTGAACGGGAGGCACCAATCAGTTGACGATTGTGGTCTCGACGATCTGCGCCGAAGTCTCATCAGCATCCGGCGCCCGCAAGAGGGCTTCCTTCATCTTCTCGAGGGATTGCTCGCCGGATGCGGCTCCGAGCGAGCGGCTGGGGATCATGGCAGGCTGGGTGATCATCGTGCTGCCGTCCTCGAAGGTGACGAAATACTGTACAATGGCACCCAGATTCGCGTCACAGCCAATGTCGGAGAAACCCACCAGGACGGCGCGCGCGTTGAACTTTCCATCGCGCTCCGTCATGTCCAGGTCCTGGACATGCAACCAGTAGATCGAGTCGTCGCAAGCGCGCTGCAGCGCCCCTGCGTGCACCTTCACGGATTTCACCTTCTTGCCAAACGCCTGCCCGGTGAAGTGAAACTGCGTAAAATAATGCAGGACAATGCTGGCATGCGTGGCGAATGCGGTAACGGAGACGAGGAACAGCGCGAGCGCACCCAGAGCAGTTCGAAACATGGTTGCCCCCCCTGCATCCAGGACGTCATGGGCTGCACGACGAAGAACGTCAACAGTGACGGGCTCGTCAGCTTGAAGGGTATCGACGAGCTCGAGACCGTCAGGCTCCTGGAGCCGTGGGGGAACCCGAATTTGAGCTCGCTCGAAGGGCTCGAGAAGCTCCGGACCGCCGGGCAGGCCGTCATCGACGGGAATCCGGAGCTCACCTGTTCCCCCTGACTGCCGGTCGTTGGCGGGGAATTCTTGCCAGGTCGGAATGGCTTCGGGTTCGTGGCATCACCGGTCCCACCGTACGACCACGCTGCACGCGCTGGTTGACCTAGAGCACCTTACATGACCGCCTCGGTCGGCGGGATCGAACCGACGCAGGACGGACGCGTGCGGCCGAGACGCAGGCCATGGGCAGCGTGGCCACGGCGGGAGCCAGCCCCATAGGATCAACCGTTAGCTGGCCACCCAATGTCCCGGCGCCCCGCTGCACGGCGCCGTTGCGCTCCACGAGCCCGCTCGGTACCCTCGAGGGAAACATGACGTCCACCGCGCCGCAGGGCTGCTGCGAGAGGAGCCATGTCCCCCGTTCGGCTCCCCCTCTGACCAGAGCCCTGCCTCCCGCCGCCGCTCCCTCCGGCCGATGAACAACCGGCGCGGCGCCCCATCCCTTCTCCAAGGCAAGTTGCACACAGCGGCGCACACCGACACGCAAATCAAGCACCACGCCAGGGCCGAACGCCGTGGCTCCGCAGACCGATGAAAGGAGTTGTGACGACATGAAGAGGTTCTTGGCTCTTTTTGCCGCCCTGGGTTGCTCCCTCGCCACGTCGCTCGCGCTCGCGGCTCCTCTCCCCGTGACCGGCCAGTGGCGGACGATCGATGAGCAGGGGGTCGAGCAGTCGGTGGTAGAGATTTACGAGAAGGGCGGGAAGATCTTCGGCAAGATCGTGAGCCTGAAGCAGCCGCTCGACGAGAAGGGGAAGCCGAAGCTCTGCACCGCCTGTGAAGGCGCCGACAAGAACAAGCCCGTCGTGGGGCTCGTCATCATCAAGAACATGGTCCGCGATGACGACGAGTACGATGACGGTACGATCCTGGACCCGAACAACGGCAAGACCTATAGCTGCAAGCTCGAGGCGATCGAGGGCGGGAAGAAGCTGAAGGTGCGCGGCTTTCTGGGCATCTCCCTCCTCGGCAGGACCCAGACCTGGGTGAAGAAGTAAAATCTTCTCATACACCGGTCGTGGTCCACCTTGGCCGAAGGTGAACTGGTCTGACGAGGCTATGATACCGGGGCGTCTGGATTCACCACCACCTGGTACCGACGTCCCGTGGACAGCACGCTCGGATCGATGCCCTCCTCGAGCGGTACGCGCGTCTGCGTGAGCTGGTGGCCGGGTAAGCAACACGCGAGGGTGAAGGCCGCGTCCCAGCGCAGCCGATCGAGCACCCTGTCCATGTGCACGTGGGCGTGGACGAATGTCACGAACACCGGCATCGGGGGCAGGGCGTTGAGCTGATCCGCGACGTCGTCGATGCTGGCCTTGTGCCACGCCAGACGCCGGACCCCGAAGCGATCGCGCCACGCCTCCACCAGGGCCACGTTGAGCAGCGGATCGACGCTGATGTTGTCCGCCTCGCTCTTCAGCGAAAAGAGCGCCCCGGTCCGCGCGTGGGCCCCGTCCCCGACGTGAATGACGCGACATGGGCGGCCCCTGGTCAAGAGGGGCCGAAGATGACAGAGGGCAGAGTAGCTCTCGGTCATTTCCTTGGCCGGCCTGGTCGCTTTGGCGAACAAGGGCCACAGCGCTTCGAAGGAATTCCTTCGCATCAGCCGGTCCAGGTAGTCGCTGTTCGGGGGCTGCGCGTCGGTGCTGGCCATGGAGGCTGCTTGTAGCAGAGCTGCCGCGATGCGCGCGGACCTCCCGTCGGAGGACCGAGCGGGGCCGCCTGCTCCCGGCGAACCGCGTGCCCTAGTCGACGGATCCGGCCGGCGGGGCGCTGTCCGGTGGGCTCAGCGGGAGCTCCACCAGGAACGTCGCGCCCGCGCCCGGCTTGCTCTCCACCCGGATGGATCCGCCGTGCGACGCCACGATGGAGCGCGCGATGTACAGCCCGAGGCCGAGGCCGCCGAAGTTCCGCACCGACACCGCGCGCTCGAAGCGCTCGAAGATCCTGCCCTGATCGGCCTCCGCGATCCCGATCCCCTCATCCCGGACCACGAGCAGCGCGCGATCGGCCTGCCGCCGCACGCCGACAAGGATGGACCTGCCTGCGCCGTACTTCATCGCGTTCGACAGGAGGTTGATGACGACCTGCTCCAGGCGATCCGCATCCCACTGCCCGACCACGGGCGCCCCCAGATCCAGCTGCGTCCGGCAGCGCGACGCCGCGAGCTGCGGGCGCATCCGCTCGACGATCTCGCCCGCCAACGCTGCCAGGTCGACCGGCGCCCGCGCGAGCGGAAGCCGCCCGGCGTGCAGCCTCGTGACGTCGAGCAATTCGTCCACCAGTCGCCCGAGCCGCGACGTCTGGCGGTCGAGGACCTGGAGCATCGCCTCGATCCGCGCCGGGGGGACGTCCGCGAGCGCGCGGCGGCGCAGCAGTCGCTCGAAGCTCTGCGCCTGCATCTGCAGCGAGGTCAGCGGGGTCTTGAGCTCGTGAGACGCGACGACGAGGAACTCGTCCCGCCGCTGGATCGCCTCCTGGGCCTCGGCGTACAGGCGGACGCTGTCGAGCACGAGCCCCGCGCGGCGCCCCAGCTCCTCGGCCAGCCGCAGATCGGCGGGGCCATAACGGCGCTCGGGCGCGGTCGCCAGCAGGGTCATGACGCCGAAGTACCGGTCGCGCGCGAGCAGCGGAACCCGCAGGAACGCGTGGACGCCGAGCCGCTCCCAGGGTGGCCTGACCCGCGGGTCGAGCGAGCGCACCTGCTGTACCAGCGGCGCGGCGCGGCCATCCTCCGCCTCGGATCCGGCCGGCGGCGCTCCTGCCAGGGCGCGCATCGCGTCCTTCAGCGCTCCCAGCTGCTCGCCGGGCACCCCGGCGACGGCCGTCGGGCCCGGTGTCCCGTCCCCCGAGAGCACCTCGACGACGCACCGATCCGAGAGATCGGGCACCGGGAGCTGCGCCACGCTCTCGAAGGTGGCGCTGTACCCCAGCGTCATCAGCTTGCGGCTCGCCTCGGCCAGGAACCGCTCGGCCTGCTCGGCCCGCTTGCGCTCGGTGATGTCGGTGGAGATGCCGCAGACCACGCCGGGCATGCCCCCCTCGCCGAGAGGGAACTTGATCGACAGGAACGTGTGCAGCCCGTCCTCCAGCGGCACCGTCTCCTCCGACTCGATCGGCGCTCCCGTCTCGAGCACCTTCCGCTCGTGCTCGCGGACCATCTCGGCGATGGGAGCAGGGAAGAGGTCGGCATCGGTCTTCCCGAGGAGCTGCTCGCTCGGCACGCCCAGGAGGGCGCCTACCTGCCGGTTGGCGAGCAGGAACCGACCCTCGTGATCCTTGACGTAGATGCTCGCCGCCGAGTTGTCGAGGATGGCCTGGAGCATCTCCTGATTGGCCTTGAGCGCCTGCTCCGCCCGCCGGCGCTCGGCGTTCTCCTGCTCCACCTCGGCATAGAGCATCGCGTTCTCCAGCGAGATCGCCGACTGCGAGGCGAGCAGCTCGACGACGCTGAGCCGCCCGGGGGTGAACGCCCCGGTGGCGAGGTTGTTCTCCAGATAGAGCAGGCCGATGAGCCGGGCCTGGCGCACGATCGGGAGGCACAGCGCCGATCTCGGGCGCTTTCGCCGGAAGTACTCGTCCTCCATGAAGGGGTGCCGGGCCGCGGCGTCGTCGAGCAGCACGCGCTCGTGGCTCCGGCGAACATAGTTGAGGACGGACTGCGGCAGCGCAGCCGGAGGCGCCTCGCCCGCGTCGAGCAGCCGCACCGCGCCCCCTGGGTCCTCGATCGCCGCGATCCAGAGCTGCTCATCCCGGACCAGGAGGACACAGCCCTCCTCGGCGCCCGCGTGCTCGACCACGATGCGAAGCAGCATCTCGAGCAGCCGCGAGAGCTTGAGCTCGCCGGAGATGCTCTGCGCGGCCTTCACCACCGAAAGGACGTCGAACTGCTCGGCCCGTACGGCGAAGGTGACGGTGGGGGCGATCGGCTTGCGCGGGGCGAGGTGGGGGTAGCGCCGATCGAGCTGCTCCACCTTGGCGTGGGCGCCCCAGCGGAAGTAGCCGGCGCGGGCGTCTCGCAGGTAGCTGTCGGCGGGCGTCGCGAGGCCGCGCGCACGACAGAACTGCGCGGCGAGCTCGCAGGCGATGGCCTCGTGCTGGACGAAGCCACCCTCGCGCGCCGCCGCGATGGCCTGCTCGTAGAGCCGGCTGGCCTCCGGCTCGCGCCCCAGGAGCCGGGCGATCTCGGCGCGGACCAACGCGTGCTTGTGAAGGTAGTTGTCGGGGCCGCTCCTGGCCCACTCGCCGAGCTGCCGCTCGCACGCGACGAGCTCCTCGGGGAGCACCCACGGCGGGGATGGCTGCGCCTCGTCCGCGCCGTCACAGAGGGCCGCGAGCGCGAGCGCGCGATAATAGAAGCTCTCGGCGATGAGCGCGTGCGGCCCGACCCTGGGGGGGTGCTCGGCGATCGCGCGGGTCGCCGCCGCGAGCGCCTCTCGGTGAGAGCCGAGCACGAAGAGCGCCTGCGCCTTCAAGCTGTGATAGAAGTCGCGCGCGGTCTCCAGCTCCCCCCCCTCCTCCAGCCGCGCCTCGAAGGCCGGCGGATCCAGCTCGGACCCGTCCGGCATCGAGAGGCGGACCGGCCTCCCGCGCAGCGCCTGGATGATGGCGTGGCCGCCCAGGAGGGCGTTGTGCGCGAACGTGTAGCCGACCCTGCGGACGAAGCCGAGGCGCTCTTCGACCTCGTGGAGCACGTCCTCCAGCGGCTCGCCAGCGAGCAGCGGGAACAGCGCGGCCCAGATGCCGTTGAGGCACGCGTTGTTCACATCACCGGACTCGACCGCGGCGCAGAAGCCGTCGCGCGTATAGGGATACGTCTCTCGGTAGTGGCGTGTCCAGAACACGACATAGTGTCCGAAGAGGATGACCACCACCGATTTCGTGGTGAGGAGACCGCTCCTGTCCGCCAGGTCGTGGCCGAGCCTGCCGAACAGGTAAGCCTCACGATATCGCCCGAACCTCGAGCTCATCACCATCGCGAAGGCGGCGTACGCGACGGCGGAGTGCTCGGCGTTGCCGTGGCGCAGGCTGAGCTTGACCATGCGCATGACGGCGAGGTGGTACAGGTTCACGTCCACGAAGAACGAAGGGAGGGACACGCTCTGCAGCACGCCCATCGTGATCTTGATCTCCGGGTGCGTCATGGGGGGCAGGTGGATCAAGCCCTCGATGGCCCGATCGCCCAGGGCCTGCCAGACGCTCTCGGTCTCCTCCTCGATCTGCGCGTCGGTGGGGTGGACCGGCAGATCGACGTCGCACGCGCGGAGGCACGAGAGCCCGATCTCCACCGCGCGCGCGTAGTGCCCGCGGGTGACGTTCAGCGCGGCGACGAGCTCGACGACGGCGGCCGTCTCGTGCCGGGTCCTCGCGCGATCCATGAGCTCTTCCAGGCGCCGCTCGGCTTCATCGAAGCTGCCGGTGATGTACGCGATGTGCGCGCGCTCGAAGGTCAGGCCGTAGGTGAGCTCGTGACGTGTCTCCCAGGAGGCCGGCGCGAGCAGGGAGAGGCCAGCCGCGAAGAGCGCGGCGGCGGAGTGGAAGGCCGCGGCCGCCTTGGCCTTCCTGCCGGCGCGGAGGTTCAGCGCGGCGACCTCCTCCTGCTCCGCCTGGGAACGCAGGAGCGTGGCGCCGCGGTTGAGGTGGCCGACGACGTCGAAGAGCGCGTCGTCGCGCTCCTCGGCGCGCTGCGCCGAGAGGAGCAGCCGCCCGATCCGGAGGTGTGTCTCGGCGAGCTGTCCCGCCGGGATGAGCGAGTGAGCGGCTTGCTGCACCCGATCATGGAGGAATCGATAGGCGCCGTCCCGGCGGAGGAGCAGCCCCTCCCGCACGGCCTCCTCGAGCGCGTCGCGGAGCTCGGCCGCCGGACGGCCCGCGACCACCGCGAGCGTGTCGAGCTCCAGGCTGCTGCCGAGGCACGCGGCGAGCGTGAGGGCGTCCCGCGTCGGATCCGAGAGCCGCTTCAGCTTGCCCGCCATCAGCTCGACGACGTTGTCGGTGAACTCCTTGTCCCGGATCGCGGCGATGTCCCACCGCCACCCGCCCTCCTCCGCGTCGAAGGTGATGAGCCCCTCCTGATGCAGCGCGATCAGGAACTGGAGCACGAAGAACGGGTTGCCGCCGGTCTTCTCATACACCAGCCGCGAGAGCGGCTCGGCCTGCTCTGCGGGCGCGTGCGGCGCGTGGACCGCCTCGGCGACGAGCGCCCCGACGTGGGTGGCCGAGAGCGGCTCGAGGACGAGCTCGGAGACAGCGGCGCCGCGCTTCCGCGTCTCGGCCAGCGCGAGCCGCAGCGGGTGTGCGGGGCCGACCTCGTTGTCGCGGTAGGCGCCGATCAGCAGGAGGCGCTCGGACCCGGCGTAGGTGGCGAGCTGCTCGAGCAGCTGGAGGCTTCCCGCGTCGGCCCACTGCAGGTCGTCGAGGAAGAGCGCCACGGGGTGCTCCTTCTGGGCGCACGCCGAGACGAAGCGCCGGAGCGTCGCGTGCAGCCGGCTCTGGGCCTCGGCCGGCGGCAGCTCGGGCACGGGCGGCTGGGGGCCGAGGAGCAGCGTGAGCTCGGGGAGCACGTCGGCGAGCAGCCTGCCGTTCTGGCCGAGGGCCTCCCGGAAACGCTGTCTCCAGCGCTCGACCTGCTCCTCGCTCGCGCGGAGGATCTCCTGAAAGAGCGCCCGGAACGCCTGATGGAAGGCGCGGTAGGGGACGTCCCTCGTGGCCTGATCGAACTTGCCGGAGAGGAAGAAGCCCCGCTCCCTCACCACCGGCCGCTGCAGCTCCGCGACGAGCGACGACTTGCCGATGCCCGAGTAGCCCGACACGAGCACGAGCTCTGGCCGGCCCTGCGCCACCACCCGCTCGAACACGGCGAGCAGCGCCTCCACCTCGCGCTCGCGCCCGTACAGCCGCTGCGGCACCTGGAACCGGTCCGAGAGGTCGCGCTGACCGAGCGCGAAGGGCGGAATGGCGCCGCTCGCCCGCCACCTCGCGAAGCACTCGTCGAGGTCGTGCCGCAGGCCGGCCGCGCTCTGGTAACGCTCCTCGGCGGCCTTGCTGAGCAGCTTGAGCACGAGCTCCGACAGGAGCGGGGGAATCGAGGGGACGAGCGCGCGCGGCGGGGCCGGCTTCTGCGCGATATGGCAATAGATCCACGCGACCGGATCGCCGGCCTGGAACGGCAAGGTGCCCGTCAGCATCTCGTACAAGACGACGCCCAGGGCGTAGAGATCGGTCCGCTCGTCGACCCAGCGGTTCATCCGGCCCGTCTGCTCCGGGGCCATGTAGGCCAGGGTCCCCTCGATGAGCCCGATGTGCTCGAGGTGCTGGAGCTCGCGGGGTATCCGGGACGCGATCCCCAGGTCGGTGATCTTCACCTCGCCGGTGGCGGGGTTGAGGAGCACGTTCTGAGGCTTGATGTCCTTGTGGACGACGCCGTGCCGATGCAGCCCGGCGAGCGCCTCGACCACGCGGAGGGCGAGGGGGAAGAAGCGCTCGAGCGGCATCGGCCCCCTCTGGAGCCGATCGAGCGACACGCCGCCGAAATCCTCCAGGATCAGCGCCGGCTGATCGCCGAGCATGTCGAGCCCATAGGGCGTGACGATGGCGGTGGTGTCGAGCGCCCGAGCGACCTCGTATTCGTGGCGCAGCCGCTCGCGGGCGCGAGAGCTCGCGTGGTCGCGCCGGAGGACCTTGAGCACCACGGGACGGCCGTCGTCCTCGCGTACACCCCGGTAAAGGACGGTGTCCGACCCCTCGTAGAGGACCTCGATGATGGCGAAACGGGACGAAGGCCCGTGATCGGACGAGACGGGATTGGTGCCCACGGGAGCCCTGATGCCGGTGACGCGCGACCCATGCTGCCATGGCCGGCGCGCGTCGCCAGCGCTTTGCCCCGGGGAATCCGGCCGATCGCGACGGTTCGCCCCCGCGGGACCTGAGGAGCCCTGGCCTCCTCACTTCCCGCCGGCTCCGCCGATCAGGCCGGGGCGGCGCCGGCCTTTTTCAGGTCGCCGCTGCGGCGCCGGCGAGGCGGGGGAGCCCTGCGCACCAGTCGAGCACCTCGGCGAACCGGCGCGTGATGAGGACGCCGAAGAGCGGATGGCGCGCGAGCTTGGCGTGGGTGGTCGCCGGGCTCGAGAGGCCGCAGAGGAAGCGCGCCGCCTGGCGAGGATGGCCCAGGGCGCCCGGGTGCGCCGCGCGCAGCGCCGTGAACGCGGCGACGTCGAGCCCCACCGGCATCGGCGGCGCGTGCGCCGGCTCCGGCACCGTCACGGCGACGCCGGTGCGGCAGAAGGTGCAGCGCCCGCACGCGGCGTCGAGGCGCTCGCCGAAGTACGCGGCGAGCGCGGCGGCGTGACAGCGCGCCGAGGTGAGCAGCTCGATCACCTGCCGCACGCGCCCGATCTCGGCGTCCTCGCGCTTCGCGAAGCGCGCGAGGAGCTCGCCGACGAGGGCGCCCGCGTCGCCCGTCGAGGCGACGCGCACGAAGCGGTGCCGGATGTCCGACGCCTTGAGCTCCGCGAGCCCCTGCCGCTCGAGGTACTCGAGCGCGCGCACCACCCGCTCGCGCGGCTGCTCCAGCGCGGCGGCGGCGGCCGCCGGGTCGATCGCGTACAGGACTCGCCCCTTCCTCGCATGGCCGAAGAGCGCCTCGAGGAACCGCGCCGGCTCGCCCTTCACCGACGCGATGACCTCCTCGAGCCTGCGGTGGAGCCGCACCTCGTAGCCGGCGTAGTACGGCGTGAGCTGCCGGACCGCGCCCATCAGCTCGAGGTAGGTCAGCGCGGTGCGGAGCACGAGCGGCCGGACGTCGTGGCGCGCCCCCAGCGCGTGCAGGCCGAGCTCCACCTGGGGCGCGGCGAGCACGGCGCCGACCACCCCGCGGAGCGCGTCCTCGGTCGGCGTGTCGCCGTAGGCGAAGTTCTCGAGGACCGGCAGATCGTCGCCGCACACGAAGACCTCGACCACCGAATGCGCCTGATCCCTGCCGGCGCGGCCGATCTCCTGACTGTAACTCTCGAGGCTCTTCGGGAGATTGTAATGGTCGACATAACGCACGTCGGGCTTGTCGATCCCCATCCCGAACGCGATGGTGGCGACAACGACGCCGCGGTCGCTCTGCATCCAGTCGTCCTGCACGCGCGCGCGCGCCGCCGCCTCCATCCCGGCGTGGTACGCGCGCGCCGGCAGCCCCGCAGAAGCGAGCTTGTCGGCCACGTGCTCGGCGGTCTTCTGGAGCGTGACATAGACGATGGTGGAGCCGGGCGGCCGGGAGCGCAGGCGCTCGACGAGGACCCGGTCGCGCGCGGTCGCGCTCACCGCCGTCGCGCGGAGCTCGAGGTTCGGTCGGTAGAAGCCGGTGATGACCGTGTGCTCCTCGCGGATGCCGAACGTGGCGCACACGTCGCGCACGACCCCGGGCGTCGCGGTGGCCGTCAACGCGAGCACGCGCGGCACGCCGAGCGCCCGGGCGGTGTCCGCGAGCCTCAGGTAGTCGGGGCGGAAGTTGTGCCCCCACTCGGAGATGCAGTGGGCCTCGTCCACCGCGAAGAGGGCGATCTTGAGATCTTTCAGGAGCGCCATGAACCGCTCGCTCACGAACCGCTCGGGGGCGACATAGAGCAGCTTCGTCTTGCCCGAGCGCAGATCCCTGTGCGCCTCCGCCGCGTCGTCGGCCGACAGCGACGAGTCGAGCCGGACCGCGGCGATGCCGCGCGCGCCGAGGAAGTCGATCTGATCCTTCATCAGCGCGATCAGCGGAGAGATGACGATCGTGACCCCGTCGAGCAGGAGCGCGGGGAGCTGATAGCAGAGCGATTTGCCGCCGCCTGTGGGGAAGACCGCGAGCGCGCTGTGGCCCGAGAGCAAGGCATCCATGACGGCGCGCTGGCCCGGGCGGAGCTCGCGGAAGCCGAAGCGCGCCTCGAGGACGTCGAGCAGATCGGGGCCGGATTGTGTGGGCTGGTTCAAGGGGGCATCCTACACCTCGCTCGCGCCGAGGCACACCCCGCCGTGGCGCGCGGCTAGTACTACAGCCGCACCTCGACATCGATCTGGTTGGACCCAGGATCCGCCCATGGTTCCGGGGGCAAGCGGGCTGCCAGCAGCGGCCGCGTGGGACGCGCTGGCAGCAGATTTTGAGGCATTTCACGCGCGATTCGCGGGGCTGTTTGCGCGCAGCGAGCCGCGCGAGCAGGCGATCAAGTACGTGCGCTCGCTGATGGGGCCGGCGGCGCGGCGGAACGGTTGGCAGCTGGCCGAGGCCATCGGGGATCCGACGCCCGATCGCGTGCAGCGGCTGCTGTACAGTGCGGACTGGAGCGCGGATGCGGCGCGCGATCTCCTGATGGACTTCACGATCGAGCAGTTCGGCGATCCGCAGGGCATCGGCGTGCTGGACGAAACGGGCTTCCTCAAGAAAGGCACCAAGTCCGTCGGCGTGGCGCGGCAATACAGTGGGACGGCAGGCAAGATCGAGAACTGCCAGATCGGTGTGTTCCTCAGCTACAACGGCCCACGTGGACATGTGCTCCTTGATCGTCGTCTTTACTTGCCAGAATCGTGGTGCAGCGATCCGGAGCGGAGGCAGGACGCTCACGTTCCGGAGGATGTCGCGTTCCGGACCAAGCCGCAGCTGGCGATGCAGATGCTGCATGGCGCCTGGCAGCGAGGTGTACCGATGGCGTGGGTCGCTGGCGATGAAGTCTACGGCGACGACCCTGTGCTTCGCGACGGCATCGCCGCGCAGGGCCATCGGTATGTTCTCGCGGTCGTCTCGAGCACGCCGGTGTGGCCCGAGCGACCCGAGGTCGCAGAGCCCCCTACCGAACGCGAACACCCTCGTGGTCCGCTCCGCACGCGCACTCGTCTTGCACCGGGGGCGCCGCACGCCTCCACCGTGGCCAAGGTGGTGGCCCAGTGGTCTCCGAAGCAATGGCATCGCCTCGCCATCCATCAAGGCGAGAAGGGACCCATCGAGTACGACTGGGCCTGCGCGCGCGTCGTCGACAGCCGTCGGCGCTTGCCGGCCGACGACGTCTGGCTACTGGCCCGCCGTTCTGTTTCGAAGCCGTCGGACGTGGCCTACTACCTGTCCAACGCCGGAGCCGACACGCCGCTGACAACGCTCGCGCACGTGGCCTCCACGCGCTACACGATCGAGCAGTGCTTCGAGGAGGCGAAGGATGACGTCGGCCTCGACCACTACGAGGTCCGCTCGTGGCCGAGCTGGCATCGGTACATCACGCTCGGGATGATGGCCCTGGCGTGGTTGGCTTTCGTGCGCGCGAAGCTTCCCGCGGAGGGCGCCTTCCCGTACGCCCCGGCGATGAACCCCGAACTCGTGCCCAAAGCGACGCGCCCGGGACCGGGGAAAAACGTCAAGCCCATGCAGAAGACGGCGCTTGACACGTCGGGGAAAAAAAGCCTGCCGCGCCCGAAGAAAGCGACGGTCCGCCGACGCTGGCGCCCTGGAGCATTCCCGAAGTCCGCCGCCTGATGGAGCTGGTACTTCCGCTGCCCGCCCATTCGCCCGAGTTCCGCTGGGCATGGTCGAGGTGGCGACGCCGAAAACGCGCCCAGGCTCGCGCCTGTTGCTACCGGCGCCGCCGCAACCGGCCGAGCGCTCGCGCCCGGGCTCCCTAGCCGCGGCTGTAGTACTAGAACAACGATCACGTTGAGCGAGCGAGAAATGAACCGCCAAGACGCCAAGGACGCCAAGAAGAAGACAATGTCTTGGCGTCTTTGGCGTCTTGGCGGTTCGAAGTTCTGCTCGTTTCAGGCGGGTTCAACCCGTTTGCTGCTCTAGGCGACGTCGGGCCGTGTCATCAGCGGCGAGCGCAGGTGCAGCCTCAGGTCGGAGGTGGTCAGGGGCAGCGTGACCCAGGTGGCCGTCGCGGTCCCGGCGTCGGCGTCGACCGCCACCCGGACCCGGTGCGGGCTGGTGATGACGTGGAGCTCGGCGACGAACGCCCTGCCCTGCCAGGCGCCGGACGCGACGACGGGCCGGCCGAGCGGCGAGCTCTCCCGCCAGGCACCGTGGCCCACCTCGAGGTCGAGGAGCGACCCGAGTCGCAGGAGCCACCCGCCGTCGGCCGGCTCGACGACCACCGTGGTTCCGTCGGGCAGGGCCGAGCTCTCGGCGGAGGCGTCGAGCCGCGCCGTGACGGGGCGCTGCGGGCCGGCCGAACCCCGTACCTGCGCGAGGGACAGGCCTCCCAGCCGGTCGGCGAGGAGCTCGTCGTCGTGCGCGCCGTCCGGATGGCCGACGCCGGGGAGCAGGCACTCCCCTATGGCGTCGAGCACGTCCTGCGCGTGCTGGACGGCCTGCTGGGCGCCGGTCACGGCGACCACCAGGTCATGCGAAGGGACGACCACGCAGTGCTGACCGAAGGCGCCCTTGCCGTGATAGCCGTGGCGCGACATCCAGAACTGGTAGCCGTAGCCGCAGAGGAAGTCGGGGCCGTCGTCTCCCTCCGCCTGGTGCCGGCCGTCGATCTGCCGGCTGGTCGCGAGCTCCACCCACGCGCGGGGGACGAGCTGCTGCCCCTTCCAGAGACCGTCGCGCAGCAGCAGCTCGCCGAAGGCGGCGACGGCTTCGGTCCGCAGGTGCAGACCGTGGAACCCGAAGGCGGCGCCGCTCGCGACGCGGTCCCACTCGGCGTCCTCGATTCCCATCGGCTTGAAGAGGCGCTCGTCGAGCAGCTCGGGGAGCCCGACGCCGGTGACCCGCTCCACCATCCGGGCCAGGATGAAGGTGGTGGCGTTGTCGTAGGTGTGCCGCGTTCCCTCGGGCGCGTCGAACGGCACGCGCAAGAAGCCCTTCACGAGGTCGTGAGGTTCCAGCCTCCAGGCCTTGGTGAGGCTGTCCGTGTCGTGTCCGGCCGTCATGGAGAGCAGGTGGTGAACGGTGATGCGGCGCCCCTGCTCCGAGACATCGGAGGGGACGTGGTCGGGCAGGACGTCCACCACCCGGTCGCCCAGCGCGAGCAGCCCGTCGGCGATCGCGAGCCCCACGGCGATCGACGTGAACGACTTGGTCAGCGAGTAGAGAAGGTGCGGGCGCTCGGCCGAGTACGGCGCCCACCACCCTTCGGCGACGACGTGCCCGCGGTGGACGACCATCACGGAGTGGCACTCGACGGAGCGGTCCTCGAGGCGGTCCAGCATCGCGGCGATCGAACGGGACGACACGCCCGAGGCGGCCGGGGTCGAACGCGGCAGCAGCGCACGCTGAGACGACATCCCGGCACCATAGCCGCACGTGGGCGCCATGATGGAGGATTTGTCGAACGCCTTCACACCGGGCCTCCAGCGTCGCGGGGTCGAGTCAGGCCTCGATGAGGGCGATCACGTTCCCGGAGGGGTCTGCGACCATCCGGTCGTCGGTCCCTGGGACGGGCGCTGCTGCATGACGCGAGATCAACCTCGCAGCGCGGTCACCGCAGGCAGCCCGCTGCCAGAGGTGTCGACGCGCATCACGTCGAGGATCCCGCTGAAGATCTCCGCCTCGCTGGTCTGCCGCCCCCTGTCCGGCGCGCCCGTCGTCGGATCGAACCCATAGGTCAGGCCCGTATCCGGATCGACGCCGCCGAGGACGCGATTCCCCTTGAGCATCGGCGACACCAGCAGAACGCCGTTGTTCAGATCGTGCGAGCTGCCGAATTCGTCCTGCCCCCCGACCCGGGCCCTCGTGCGCCCGAACTCGGTGGCGACATAGATCAGCGTGCGGTCCCACAGCGATGCGCCGCTGTCGTCGGCCGGCGTCTGCTCGAGCAGCCCGATGAGCGCGTCGGTCACCTTCAGGATCCGGGTCCACATCACGGCCTGCATCGAACGATGGTAATTGTGAGAGTAGTCGAAGGCGACCGGCGCATTGACGAGACTGCTGGAGCTCTCGTCGATGAGGACGCGGGTGGTCGGCCAGATGGTCGCCGTCACGCAGACCTGGTTCTTGAACAACAGATAGGCCAGGGCCGCTTGCGCCTCCAGAGGATCGGCGTCGAGCTGCGGGAAAGCCTCTCGCAGCATCGCCGCTTCAGGGGATGACTCGACGTTGTAGTCCGAGAGCGGGTAGTCTCTCGAATCCTGCAAGAGGCACAGCTTCTCGAGGAGACCGCGAGCTTCGAGGTTCGTCCGCGCCTTCGCGCGCTGCGCGGCCCACAGCCGGAGCGGCTCGGCCTGGCCAAACGCCTGGAGGAACGGGCTCTGCGGCTCGATCTGCTCGTCGCGCAGCCGCCGGGCCGCGTCGAGCAGCGATGCCGACGGCGCCGCCTTGATGCCCTTGCGCGCGTCGAGCCCGAGGGACCAGGTCGAGGGCTGGGCGATCAGCTCCGAGAAGCAGTGCGACGGCAGCGTCTCATCGTGGCCCCGATCCGCGAAGCCTCCAGACGTCATGTTGATGTTTGGAATGGGGAAGTCGTCGCCGTACTCCTTCGCCACACACTCCTGCAGGGTGCGCCCACGCCACGCCTCGTTGCCCGTGATCGAGCGGCGCTGACCGACGAAATGATTGACGCTCGATCCCGTCAGCGTCGCCACGAGCATCTGCTCGCGGTGGGCCTGTACGAACGGCGACTGCTTCGCCCGCAGCGGAAAGGGGAACGGACCCGCCGTCGGTCGCTCGAGGTCGACCGCGCGCAGCGGCGAGCCGTCGAAGCCCTTCACCTCGTCGTCGGGGAACGCGTTGATCGTCTCCCAGCGCGCCGACTCGCTGTGGCGCACGGCGAGCATGCTGTCGACGATGGAGGCGCCGCCATGAGCGCCTATGACGAGCAGGTAGCGCGGCGGTATGCCCGCCGCGCGGCCGCGGGATGAGACGAGGCTGGAGACGCCGAGCGCCCCGCCCGCCGCGACACCCCACTGGAGAAGCTGTCGCCGCCCGATCTTGGATTGGACTGATTTCATGGCGCTCCTCAGTAGAAAAGAAACTCGGTGCTCGTCACGACGGCGAGGCAGGACAGCGTCGCCCAGCCCGTCTCCGCCTCGGCGGCGTCGGGGCCCTCCGCCAGGGCCTTCGCATAGAGCGACTCGAAGCCGTCGCGCTCGCGCGCCCCCGGCGGCCGCCCGAGCGCGGCGGCGTAGAGCGCATCGAGGCTCGCCGCGCGGCCCTCGGAGGTCGCCACGTCGCGCCAGATCAGGGGATTTGCCTCGCCTCCGGCCACGTCCCGCTCAGCGCGTCGACGGCAGGCTTGAAGGGCAATGCGCTCGACGATGAGCGTCGTGCTCAGCCCGGTCGTGGGGGACGGTTTGAAGATCTGGTTCCGATACGGGTCGAGGCCGCCGAGCGCCACCGTGTGGACGCTCTCCGAGCACGACATCGCGCCGAACTCGTTGCACACCTCTCCCGCGTCGAGCTGGAGGAGCTGCGCCAGGTCGTTGCGCAGGCGCGTCCCGCCCTTCCAGTGCACGCGGGGGTTCCGTGAAGCGTGCTGCGTCGCGGGCGCCGGCTCGCGCTCGGGGTCGTCGCCGGCGCACGACGCGGCAGAGACGGCGAGGACGAGCGCGAGCGACCGCGCCGCGGCGAAGAAGAGCGTCGAGAGATCACGGTACACCGAAGGCCTCCGTGCGAACGAGGTCGCGCAACATGGGTTCGATGGCGAAGGCGTGCTCGGTCCGGAATGCCTGGACCAGCGCGTCGAAGGTGGCGAGCTCCGCGCCGGACGGCTCGGCGTGGAAGAACACCTGCCAGTAGTCAGAGACGCGGGAACTCGCGAACTCCTGGCTGTTTGTCGCGACTTCGGCCCACTCGGTCAGCGAGCTCACGGGTCCCCCGAGCAGCATCCCTGCCTCTGGCATCGCGCTGACGCCCGGGAGCGAGGCTTCATAGGAGTCCTCGAGTCGGGTCGGCAGGTAACGGCCTTTTTCGCCCAGGTTGGTGACGGTCACGCCGTCGTAGCGGCTGAACGGATAGCTGAGCGGATCGAGGGTCGAGTGGCAGCCGGCGCAGGTCGGGGCGGCGACGCCCGAGTAGTCGTAGTCGGCGGGCTCGCCGGGAACGGGGTGGAGGCCTTCGCCCAGCGCGATGTCGAGGCCGAGGTAGGCTCGGTAGGCCTGGGCGGCGGCGGTGCGCGGCAGCGCCGTGAACATGTTGTTGAACAGCAGAAACCAACGTGTGGTCAGCATGCCGGCGCGGCGCTCGGTCGGCATGTTCTGCCTGCTCGGGAGGTCGTCGACCGGCTTGTACACGGAGCGCCCGTCGACGATCAGACGCTGGACATAGTAACGGGCGTTCAGCAGATCACGGCTATCGTGGCCATCGATCTGCGTATAGACGAAGAGGGCATAATCGGGGAAGTAGTCGAAGTCCTCTTCGCTTGTGTAGTGGCCGTCGGTGTTCTCTTCTGGCTCATCGACGAAGATGGCGGGCCGGATCTTGGCGTGAGCGATGTTCCACACCACGCCGTCGCGCCCTCGCCAGAACTCGCTTTGCATGCAGGTGGTCAGCGCGTCCGCGACGGCATCCGGCTGCAGCTCGAGCGGGGTGTCGGCCATGGCCGCGAGCTCCGCGGGCGTCGGCGATCGACCGCACGCCTCGAGCGTGACCTTGCGCAGCGCATAGCGACCGTCATAGCGGCACACGTCATAGGTCGTGGAGGCCTCCGCGGGTCCGCAGGTCGCCTCGCTCGCCGGAGCGCTGGCCGCGTCTCCCGGGGACGTGCCCGCCGCGATCTCGTCGCTGTTGGACGCGCCGTCCCTGTCCGAGTCGCGATCCTCCACGGCGGCGAGCGCCTCGGGCAACGCGTCCGCGAACGTCTCGTCCGACGTCGATGGGCTCGAGAAGGCCGACCGCACATCGTCGCCATAAGCGTTCCAGGCGACAGGCGCTTCCGTGCGGGTATGGCACAAGGAGCAATCGACGCGGCTGGCCGCGCACAGCCGGGCGTCAGGATAGCTCTCGCAGAACAGTTGAATCGCTGGAGGCCGGGCGGACGCGTCACCGCCGCTGAGCAGCGCGGTGAGCACGACCGCCGTGGCGACCAGGCTCGAATGGCCAGGTCTCATGCGCTGAAGGTTGGCTCTCCGGGGACACCGTGCCAGGACGCCAGACGTCAAAATGAGGACCGGATGCGCCAGTCGGTCCGGGAGCCGCCCGCTCTCGCTCGCCTTTCGACGGGAGGTCTTGAGAGGTGCTCCAGGAACCAGCGCCTGGCACGGAGCGCAGCCTGCACGCCCCAGGCGCGCGGGCGGCGCCGGGCGCGGCGCTCACGAGCCGGTGTCGTCGCGATCGTGCCGCAGGAGCTCCGAGGGCGTCCGGCCGGTCCGCCGCTTCAACGCGCGGCGGAGAGAGCGCACGTCCGAGAAGCCGACGCGCTCGGCGACGTCCTTGAGGCAGCCGTCGGGGCGCTGGAGGAGCGCGATGGCCCACTCGCAGCGGACCTGATCGAGGAGGGTGGTGAACTGGACGCCAGCCTCGGCGAGGCGCCGCTGCAGCGTGCGGCTCGTCGTCTTGAAGCTGCGCGCCACGTGGCCGATCGACGGCCTCTCGCCCTGCTCGAGCGCGTCGCGCAGGCATCGCCGGACCGCGGCGGCGAGATCGACGCCTCCCGTCGCCTCGATCAGCGCATCCGCCTGGCCGCGCATGTACGCCGCCAGGGCAGGATTCGCGTTGCAGTGCGGGAGATCGAGCGTGTACGCCGGGAGGACGACCTCGGTCGTCGGCGCTCGGAAGCGCAGGTCGGTCGTCCCGAAGAGCGCTGCGTGCTCGGTGACGTCGACGGGCGCCGCGTGGCGGAAGCTCACCCAGCGGGCCTTGATCTGCGCGCCCGTGAAGCGGCGCAGCGTCAGGAGGCCGGCAGCGAGGATGGTCTCGGCGAAATGGCGCAGCCACGCCGGCTCCGGCGGCTCGGGGCCGACGCGGAGGTGGAGCAGGCCGCTCTCGTCCACGTAAAACGTGGTCGTCGACTGCTTCGGGTCGAAGCGGCGAAGATAGTCGGTGCAGATCTCGAGCGCCTCGCGGACGTTCGTGAGGCTCATGCCGAGGACGCCGAGGATGCCGATGCTCGAGGTCGCCTCCAGCGCGAGGTGGAGGCCGAGGTTGTCGTCGTCGCTGGCGGCGCAGATCTCCTCGAGCAGCGCGAAGGCGGCGTCCCGCGGGACGCGGGCCGTGATGCTGTCGACCGCGGCGCGACGGACGCCGTGGCGCGCGCACAGGTCGGCGAGCGCGTCCTCGGACCAGCCGGTGCGCGAGGCGTACCGCACGAAGGGGGAGAGTCGGAACGCGTTGATGGACCCCACGGGGTGCAGCGGGGCGCCGCGCGTGGCTGCCCGTGCATGGACGTCGACGGACGCCGCGCGGGCTCTTGGAGCCGAATGGCTCGACCCGCGCGGTCTCTCCTTGGGCTTTCGGACGGCCTGTCGCGAGCTGTTCGAAGCGTGACGCATCGGGGCCTTCGAGGGTTCCACAGGGCTGTCCAGGGAGCAAGGCGCCGCACATCCTTGCCAGTAAACCTCGATTCAAGATCGGCGATAACGTGTGGCTCGGCGCCGGGGTCATCGTGCTGCCAGGGGTGACGATCGGGGACAACACCGTCGTGGGCGCCGGCGCTGTCGTGACGCGCGACCTGCCGGCCAACGTGCTGGCCGTCGGCAACCCCGCTCGGGTGATCCGCTCGATCGACAGCGCCGAGTCGAGGGCGGCGGCGGTGCAGGGCCACACGCGAAGGTGACGGAGGAGGTATGATCACGATGCCGGACCACGGGGTCAGGCAGCAGGTCACAGCTGGCCGCGACGCCGGGAGGCAAGCCAATGGGAGCCGGATACATGCTCGTCAACCAAACGAAGAAGGAGAAGATCCTTTTTCTTCATATCCCGGCGAGCAAGAAGCGGGAGCTCGCGGGTTGCCCTGTCTCCGCCGCCATCACCACCTGGTATCTCCTGGAGAACGCCGGGGATGACATCGCTTTCGTCTCGGATACTCATGGGGAGTGGCCATTCAAGTCCGGCTCCCCTGAGGATCTGTCCGGGTACAGAGAGGTCACGGGTGATGTCGTCGCCTCGCTCATCAGCGCCGAGATACTGAAAGATGAAGGCGTCGAGGTGTTCGACCAGAGCGAGCCAGACGTCTACGAGCGCAGGCTTCGTAATGTCTGGTGGCAAGAATAGCCCCTTGACAGTGTCCTAGCCCGGCGGGGCGCCGCGGCCGCGGATCAGCGGGAGGTAGACCTCGTCGACGATCTCGACGAGCACGCTGTCGGGCACGCTCGGCGCGCCGCGGGTGATGAACTCGTTGCGCAGCAGGACGACGGCCACCGTGGCGACGCGCGGGTGCAGCGCCTCGGGCCTCGCCTCGCCGCGCGCGACGGCGCGGCCGAGGATGGTCAGCCACACGGCGCTGCCGCCGTCGTTCGACGCCTCCTGGACCTGCCGCAGCAGCTCGGGGTCGTCGCCGATCCCCGCCAGGAGGCCGCGGAGCACGTCGCCGAGCGGCGAGGACCACTGCCGGTTCGCCCCCCGCAGCAGCTCGAGCGCGTCGGCGCGCAGCGAGCCCGTGTCGGGCAGCTCCACGTTGCTCGCGGCGAACTCCCTGTAGGCGGCGACGGCGAGCGCCGCCCGGCTCGGCCACCGGCGGTAGATCGCGTTCTTGTTCGTCCCCGCGCGCCTCGCGACCCCGTCCATGGTCAGCCCGGGGAAGCCGACCTCGGCGAGCTCCTCGGCCGCGGCGCGCAGGATCGCCTGCTCAAGGACCACGCCACGCCGCCGCTCGGCCACCACGCTCCCACCGCCTCCAGGATGTGATCCAGACAACGTTGCGCACACGCCGGGGCGACTTAAGGTACCGTCAGTACCTTAACTGGAGACGCGCCGACGATGCGAGCCTACGGCATTTGCTACGATACGGGCTTTCTCAACAAGGGGAGCAGCACCCACGAGCCGTTCGACCCCGAGCGCGTGCGGCGGGACATGCGGGTCCTCCGCGACGAGCTGCGCTGCACAGCGGTCCGCGTCACGGGCGGCGCCCTGGACCGGCTGACGATCGCCGCGACCCACGCCGCCGCGGCGGGGCTGGAGACGTGGATCTGCCCGTTCACCACCGACCTGACCGGCGACGAGCTGCTCGAGCTGCTCGCCGCGTGCGCCGACCACGGCGAGCGGCTCCGCCGCGAGGGGGCCGAGGTCGTGATCGTCACCGGCTCGGAGCTCGGGCTGATGAACAGGGGCTTCGTGCCCGGCGAGACGTTCGTCGACCGCAGCAAGGCGCTCGCCGGGCGCGGGCCCGAGGTCCGCGAGGCGCTCGCGGCGCTGCCGGCCCGCCTGAACGAGCTCCTCGCCCGGGCCGCCGCGGTGGTCCGCGCGCGGTTCGGCGGCAAGATCAGCTACGCCTCGCTCCCGTTCGAGGGCGTCGACTGGGCGCCGTTCGACATCATCAGCACGGACGCCGGCTACCGGTACGCGCAGATCGCCGACCGCTTCCCCGAGCTCATCCGCGCGTTCGTCGCCCAGGGCAGGGCGCAGGGCAAGCCCGTCGCGATCACCGAGTTCGGCTGCGCGACCTACAGGGGCGCGGCCGACGCCGGCCCGCGCGGCGGCGACGTCGTCGTGTGGGACGAGGCGACCGCCGCGCCGCTCGGGCTGAACGGCGCGTACGCGCGCGACGAGGCCGAGCAGGCGACGGCCCTGCGCGAGGTGCTCGAGATCTTCGAGGCCGAGGGCGTCGACGCCGCGTTCGTGCACGTCTTCGCCCACTACGCCCTGCCGCACGACCCGGGCGACCCGCGCAGGGACCTCGACCTGGCCAGCACCGGCGTCGTGCGGGTGCTCGGGGACGGCACCTGGGAGCCGAAGCAGGCGTTCTCGGTGCTCGCCGACCACTACCGCCGGCGGGACCCGGCCACGCCGCCCTGCATGCGGGCGATCTCCTCGGCCATGAGCGCGGTGGCCTCCTCGAAGAAGCCGCAGATGAGCCGCAGCTCGTCGAGCGAGTAGCGCGCGCAGAGCACCGCCCAGCGCTCCCGGAACGGCGCGAAGATCGCGCCGATCTCGGCGTAGCGCTCGACGACCGGCTCGACGACGAGCTGCCGCCGGTCGGTCGGGTGCTTCACGCGGCGCACGAACCCCGCCGCCTCGAGCCGGTCGAGCACCCCCGTCACCCCGCCCGAGGTGAGCCCGGTGAGCTGCACGAGATCGCCCGGCGTGACCGGCCCCGCCTCCGCCGCCCGCCCGATGACGTCGAGGTACTTGTGGTCGGTGCCCTTCAGCCCGAGCCGCTCGGCGATCGCCTGGTGAAACAGCACCGACTGGGTGCTCAGCTCGCGGCCCAGCCGGTCGCCGAGGCTGTCGACCAGCTCCCTCACTTCCTTCGCGCTCGCCCGTCTCGCGGCCATCGCCTCTCGCCTCGACCCGCCCGGCACGCACTCTAGCCGCGCGGCCGGCGCCTTGACAACCCAAGCTGACTATCTTACTTACTAAGAGAATTACTTGCCAGGAGGGTTACCGTGGATCGATCGACCGACGAGGCGGCCATTCGGCGCATGTTCGAGGCCCTGAGCGAGGCGTGGGCGCGCGAGGGGGCGAGCGCCGTGGACGCGTTCTACACGCCCGACTCCGACTACGTGACGTTCGACGGCTCGTGGCTGCGCGGCCGCGAGGAGAACCGCAGGACGCACGAGGAGCTCTTCGCCGGCGTGCTCGCCGGCACGCGCCTCGTCGGCGAGATCGAGAGCGTGCGCTTCCTCGGCCCCGATACGGCCGTGGTGGTGAGCACCGGCGCGGTGCTGTGGCCCTGGCAGAGGACGGCGCCCGCGGACCGGCGCTCGCGGCAGACGCTGGTGGTCGTGCGGGGCGACGACGGGCGCTGGCGGGTGGCGTCGTTCCAGAACACCCGGGTGCGGCCGCTGCCCCCGCCCGGCAGCCTATCGATGCGCCTGTTCGCGGCCGTGATGCGCCTGCGCCTCGCCTTGTGGCGGCGGCGCCACCCCGCGGCCCTCGCGGCCTGAGGCCCGGCGCCGGCAGCGCTCACGGCGCCGCCGAGCGCACGTTCAAGGTGTCCTGTTCGGTGTCACTCCAGGGCGCCACCGCCCGCGCCGCCGGCGCCCGGGGCTTCACCGCCCGCGCCGCCCGCGCCCGGGGCTTCACCGCCCGCGCCGCCCGCGCCCGGGGCTTCACCGCCCGCGCCGCCCGCGCCCGGGGCTTCACCGCCCGCGCCGCCGGTACCCGGGTCTTTACCGCCCGTGCCGGGGTCCGCACCGCCCGCGCCGGGGTCCGCACCGCCCGTGCCGGGGTCCCCACCGCCCGCGCCCACGCCGACCCAGCCGCACTCCTCGGGATAGCCGCAGTAACCACCGCAATCGATCTGGGGAGGAACGCAGGGCTGCGGCTTATCACGGTTCCTCTCCAGCTCCACCGGCAGGATCTGGAGGTGCTCGGTGATCCAGGCGTCCAGGAGCGCGTACCGCTCCTCGTCGCCCGGGCGGAGCATGCCCTCCTCCGAGAGCTGATCGTAGATGCCCTTCAGCACCGCGTTCGGGTCCGCCGCGGCGAAGTCCTCGATCACGTCCTCGCACGCCGCGATGGTGTCGGCCCAGCAGGCCGGGTCGCTCTGGCACCCGCGCGCCAGCGAGTTCGAGCCGGCCAGCGGGACCAGCGGATACCAGCTCTGCCCCAGGCTGATGTCGACCGAGTACGGCAAGTACTGGAACAGGCCGTCTTTCCGCTCGACCAGCACGACGTTGTTGCTGTTGTGGAGCGCGTCGTCGCCGGTGGCGAGCACCCACGAAAGGCACTGGAACCGATGGAACGACGGCCAGTCGATCCAGCCCTCGAGCGCGGCCTTGAAGCCCTCGCCGGACGGCGCCTCGGCGACCGCCACCTCGAGCTCCTTCGCGCGGGTGTTGTCGCACGTCTTGAGCTGGCAGCTCCCCGGGTCGTCGAAGACGCTCGCGCCGGGCAAGATGTCGATCGGGATCGGGAACCCGGGTCCCCCCGGGAAGTTGCCCGCGAAGTCCCCCACGAACTCCCACATGTTCGAGCAGCCGCCGCCGAGCTTGTCCTCGACGCGCTGGCAGAACGCCTTCTTGTAACGCTCGACGACGATGTAGGGAATGGACACGTCCGCGCCCCACACGTTGCTCGACACCCAGGCGTAGCTGGTCAGGGGGGCCGGATAGCCGAGGCGGTTATAGAGCTCGAGCGTGAGGCGCTCGCGGAAGATGCTCCCGACCTGGCCGTTGTTGAAGCGCACGTGCTCGAAGCCGCCGAGCCGCTGGTCCTCGACGAACTCGTCCGCGTCGATGTTGAGGTTGGGGATCGTGCGCTTCGTCCAGGGCCGCATGGTCGACTGCCCGACGACCCCCACCTGGACCTTGCCGTAGTCGGCCGTCTTGCCCTCGGCGCCGGCCGTCGTCACCCACAGGTGATCCACGAACGTCGCGTCTTCCCCGGTCGGAGAGTAGATGTCTCCGAAGGGGTCCCGTATGGGGATGCCGACGCCGCCGGTCGCCTCGTTCATCGCATCGAGCTGCTCTTCCGAGACGGCGAACCAGTAGCGGTTGCCGACGGCGCCGAAGACGTCGAGCGCGAGATCGGCCACCTCGGTGTCCGCGACGGGCGCTCCCGGGTACTCCTCGCCGGGCACGCCCCCGGCTCCGCCGTCCCCGCCCGCTCCGCCGTCACCGCCGGCGCCCCCGGCCCCGCCATCTCCGCCCGTCTCGATGGTATAGTAATAGTTGTAGTATTTGTCCGGCTCGTCGGCGCAGCCCACAAGGCAGACGGCAGACGGGACGGCCAGGAGGGCGAGCAGGGAGCTCGCTCGCGTGCGCGACGACCGGAGACGAACGGAACGAGGAGACGGCGGCGGGTTGAACATGAGGGTGACCTTTCCGGGGCACGCCCACTGCAAAAGCTGTACCGTCCTCAGCAAAAAAGTTCACGCCTCGACCTCGATGTCCTGAAGCCCGGTCCGCCGCGCAGGTCCGGTGAGGTCGTCGACGGGCGCATCCGGTTCGCCCCGCGGGGCGCCGACGCGATCGGCGCCCCTCATGACACGAGGATCAGACCTGGCACACTGCCCTGGCGCGGCGTCCGTCTGTGCCAGCCTCGCGGTGCGACATCGGGCTTTCTCGCCTCCGACTCGCGCTCACGCGCGCACGCCCCCTCTCGCCCGCGGCGCCGCGCGACGGATCCGGCGGCGCGCTTGACACCGGCGCGCGTCCCTGCATTCGTGGGCTCCGCAGCGCGGAGCGTTGATCCGGCGCCCTCCTCGCGCTGCCGCAGGAGGTCCCATGATCGGACGGATCTGGCACGGCTGGACGAGACCCGAGGACGCAGACACCTACGAGGCCCTGCTCAAGACGGAGATCTTCCCGGGGATCCTGGCGAAGCAGGTGCGGGGTTTCCGCCGCATCGAGCTGCTCCGGCGACCGCTCGGCGACGAGGTCGAGTTCGTCACGATCATGTGGTTCGACGCGATCGAGGCGGTGAAGGCGTTCGCCGGCGAGGATCACGAGACCGCTTACGTGCCGGCGAAGGCGCGCGCCGTCCTCGCGCGGTGGGATGCCCGCTCGCAGCACTACGAGCTCCGTGAGGTCCGGGAGAGCGCGGGGCCCGATCGGCCCGCGGAGGCGGGCTGAGGCTCCAGCTCGCGGGCAACGAAGTAGAGCAACGATCACGTTGAGCGAGCGAGAAATGAACCGCCAAGACGCCAAGGACGCCAAGGACGCCAAAACATTGTCTTCTTCTTGGCGTCCTTGGCGTCTTGGCGGTTCGAAGTTCTGCTCGTTTCAGGCGGGTTCAACCCGTTTGTTGCTCCAGGCGGTGATGGCGGGGAGCGGTGATGCTTCCAGCGCGCCGCCGCGTCAGCGCGCGACGGCGCCGAGATCCACGAACGCCCGGTCGGTCATCACGACGAACGGCCGCTCCTCGAACGTGAGGCCGCCCTTGCCGTCGTGATCGACGATCTGCAGCTTGCCCATGCCGTAGCCCATCGGCCCGCGCGCGTAGTAGTGCGCTTGCAGGGTATACCGGCCGGCCCGCTGCGCCCGGGGCGCGCGGATCGTGAAGCACTCGGGCCCGTAACCGCTGGTGACGTCGGCGTACAGGCGCCCGCCGCCGGGCAGCGTCGGCTTCTCGTAATAGGCGTGGCCGCCGCGGTCGTCCCGGATGTGGAAGTCGACGTCGTTCGCGTCGGTCTCCCAGCTCAGCACGAAGCGGAGCGAGGGCGCGCGCTCGAGCGCGGCGCCGGCCCTCGCGAGCCGGGCCAGGATGTCGGCGCGGCGCGCCGGGTCCGCCTTGATCCACGCCGCGGCGACGAGGCCGAGGTCCTCGCGCAGGACGGCCTGCACGCCGTCGAAGCGCCCCTCCGGGTAGCGGCGCGCGAGGCCCGCCGCGAGCGCGTCGAAGGCGGCGGCGTGCTCGCCGCGCTTGAGGCGCGCGAACGCGAGCAGGCGGTGGCTCGTGGGGTGGTCGGGGCGCTGCTCGCGCGCCTTCTCGTACGTGTCGACCGCCAGCTCGAGGCCCGCGCCGGCCGCGAGGCGCTCGAGGTGCCCGCCGGCGAAGCGGCGGAGGTCGGCGCGCGCAGGGAACAGGTCGATGATCGCGCCGTACGCGCGGGCGGCGCCCGGCGCGTCGCCCGCGGCCTCGAGCGCCTCGCCGAGGGCGACGAGCGCGAGCACGTCGCCGGGGGCGTCGGCGCGCCAGCGAGAGGCCTCGCGCGCGGCGGCCTGCGCGTCGCCGCGCGCGAGGAGGTCCTGCACCCGCTTGAAGCGGCCGGTATACGGATCGAGCGGCGGCGGCGGAGACGGCGGCGCGGCGGCGGCGCGCGCAGCCGACGTCGCCGCGGCGTCCGGCGGCGCGAACTGCAGCGGGTACAGCACGTCGACGCTGCCGCCCTCGGGCGCGGGGAAGCTCAGGCCGTGGAAGGCGCGGATCACGCAGGAGACAACGGCCCCGTCGGGCAGATCCGAGCCGCCGTCGCGCGCGCTCGCCACCGCGCCGCTCGCGTCGATGGTGAAGCGGACGGCGACGCGGCCCTGCAAGGCGGCGTCGCGGTGGAGGCCCTGCTCGTAGCAGAGGCGGAAGCGGCCGTAGCCCTGGCGGACGATGCGCTGGATCACCTCCGGCGGCAGCCGGCCGCTCACCTGGGTTGCGCCCGCGCGGACCGACGGCGCCGCGGCCCGGTGATGGCCACCGAGGCGGCCGCTCCCGCTGCCGAAGCCCTGGCCGGCGCCCGCGCCCGGCGCGGCGCTCGCGGCCGGCGCGTCGGCGCTGCCGTGGCCGAGGGTCCCGATCGAGCCGAGGCCGATGCCCTCGCCGCGGCCGCCGCCGCCCTCGCCGACGCCGCTCAGCCCCAGCCCGCCCGCGCGGATGCTCGGGGCCGTGCCCCCGCCGGCAGGCAGCTCCGGCGGCGCGGGCGGCGGCCGCAGCACGGCGCCCGGTTCGGCGGCAGCCCCGGCGCCCCCGCCGGCCGACGCTCCGTGGCCCGGACCGGCGGAGCCGCCGTCGCCCCGGAAGGCGGGCGGCCTGGCGTCCCACGGCTTCTCGGCCGGCGGCCACGAGCGCCTCTGCACGGCGACGCGGCCGCCCTCCACGGTCAGGATGTCGGAGAGGCCGCGCCGGGCGATGTCGTAGCGGGCGTAGTCGCCCTCGGTCTCCAGCACGAGCAGCGCTGTGTACGGGCTCAGCACCCGGTGCGCGATCGACAGGTCGACGATCTGCCGGCGAAGGGCGCCCTTGTCGGCGCCCGGGGCCTCCTGGGCGAGCAGGCCGTCGATCTTCGCCCGCGCCCAGGCGCGCTCGAGCAGCGGGCGCTCCACGCCGCGCAGATCGGGCGCGGCGGTGCGGCCGTCGACCGTGATCCGGACCGGCAGCTCGGCCGGCACCTCGGCGTAGACGAGCGCCTCGTCGCCGGGCTGCACGCCGTGGAGCGCGCGGGGCCATACCCAGCGCGCCCCCTCGACGCTCACCGCGATCCCCGAGCGCGTGGCCGAGGCGAGGCGCCGCTCGACCTCGGCGGCGCCGCGCGCGCCGTCGATCACGGCGCCGTCGCGGAGGAGGCCCGCCGTGACGAGCTGCCGGAGCGCGGCCTCGTCGCGGATGCCGCCGAGCGCTACCGCGTCGAGCCGCTCGACCCCCGCGTCCCGCAGCGCCGCCGCGGCGGCCCGCAGCGCGCCCGGCGCGACCTCGCCCGCGGTGGCGATGCCGTCCGAGAGGAGCACGACGCGCCGCTGCCCGCGGGCGCGCGCGCGCTCGCCGGCCCAGCGGAGCGCGCGCCCGAGATCCGAGGCGCCGAGCGCCTGCCGCGCGCGGATGCGCCGGATCTCCGCCTCGCCGAACGCCGAGGCCGGGCCGTCGAAGACGGGCTCGACGGCCTGGTCGTAGCAGGCGACGGTGAGCGGCGCGCCCGGCCCGCCCGCGCGCGCGACCGCCTTCGCGACCGCCGCGAGCAGGTCGAGCTGCTCCTCGAGGCCGAGCGCGCGCGAGGCGCTCGTGTCGACGAGGATCAGCGCGGAGGCGAGCGGATCGGGGCGCGCGTCGACCGGCGCGGCCACGCGGGCGAGGACGAGCTCGCCGCTGCGCAGGCCGCCCCGCGCGCCGAGATGCGCGGGCGCCACGACGAAATCGGCGTCCGGCGCCGCGTCCCTCCGGTGGAGCGCGTGGACGGGCGCCGCGGCGCCCGCGACGGTGGCCTCGAGGTCGAGGCGGCTCACGACGGGCAGGCCGCGCAGCGGGACGGTGAAGGGCGCGCCGTGGCCGAGCTCCTGGGAGTACGCGACGACGATCTCCTTCACGCCGCGCGGCGGGATGGGGAAGACCCGCGCGCTCACCTGGTTGCCCGCCGCCTGCTCGAGGAGCGCGGGGTCCTGCTTGCGGTGGAGGAAGTCCTCGTACACGGCGCGCGCGCGCTCGCGCTCGACCACCTCGCCCTCCTGCCAGCGCTTGCCGATCCGCATGGCGAGGCGGCCGAGGCTCGCGCCGGGCGGGAGGGTGACGCTGAAGGTGCCCTCGAGCACGCGATCCTCGGGGTTCTCGAAGGTGAGGTGGAGCTCGGTGAAGGCGAGCGGCGCCTCGATCACCGCGCGGCCGGTGAGCGCGACGAGGCGCAGCCCCGTGCCGTCCGCGGCGGTGAGCCGGATCGGCGCGGCCTCGCGGCGGGGCGCGCCCAGGGGCGGCGCGTACGGCGCGGCCGGCGCGGCGGAGGCGGCCACGATCGAGGGCGGCCCGGGGGCGGCGGGCGGAAGAGGGCTGTCGGCGCAGCTCGACAGCGCGGAGACGAGGGCGACGAGGGCGGCGAGCGCAGCGCGGCCGCGGAGGAGGGCAGTTCGCACGGGGGCCTCCGGTCGTGGAACGCCGGCGCGGGCCTGGACGCAGGGCCGCCGGCGGTGGGTTGGGGCGATCGACACCCGGGCGGGCCGGAGGTTCCTGCCGCGCGGCGCGCGGCGGCCGGTCGCGGCTCGCCGCCGGCGGCGCTGGGCGTGGGCGATGGAAGATGCGCCGTGCGAGACTGAGGCCCATGGAAGGCCTGCCACAGCCCGTGGGTCCGGCGCGCACGGCGCCGCTGATCATCGGCATGCAGAACGACTTCCTCGCGGAGGGGGGCGCGTTCTCGAAGCGGCACTGCGATCCGCACCAGCTCGCGCAGAGCGTGGCCTGGCTGGCGCGCGCCGCGCGCGCGCAGGGGCGCGCCGTCGTGTGGGTGACCGCGGCCTACGGCGAGTTCGACGCGGACCCGGATGCGCTCCGCGGGCAGACGCACACAGGCAGCGCGTGCTGCGCCCGCGGCACGTGGGGCGCCGAGCCGGTCGAGCGCGAGGTCGCGTGGACCACTCGAGCGCCCTCGTCGGTCCTCGACGCCTGAAGGCGAGGCGTCTCGGGCCCCCGGGCGGTTCACCGGCGCCCGACGGCCGCGCGCAGCTCGTCGAGCGACGCGCGGAGCGCGGCGTCGTTCACGGCGATCCCCGTGGCCGCGGGCAGCATCTCGGCGAACATCCGCCCGGCCTCCTCGATGCCGCACACCCTGTGCGGGAATCGCTGGCGGGCGACGAGCGAGAGCCCTGTCACGACGCTGCGCACCGCCGCCGCGCGGAACCCTGCCCCTTCGAGGACGACGGCAGAGCACCGGATGAACGCGCTCGCCTCCGCGAGGAAGCCCGCGAGCGCCTTGCGCGCGGGCGCCGGCGGCAACGAGGCCTCGCCCTCCACGATGGTCAGCAGCCCTATGCCGCGCGGATGTTGCCTTGCGAACGCCGCGCACGCGTCGCTCACGCGGCGCACGGACTCCTCGGTCGTCTCCCGGCGCCAGATCGTACAGAAGATCTGTTGCCAGCTCGCAATGACGTAGTCAGGGCGTCTGACGATCAGGCGCCATGGCTCGACAAGCGAGGTCGTGCTGGCGTTCGACGGCGGTGCGTCCATCTCCATCGTCTCGTCCCCTCCCCCGCCGTGCGAGGCGATCTGCGCGGGCCGCCGGTGCGTGTCGTCCGCGGCGTCGGTCCGTTGAAGCTTCGCCGCCCTCGTGGCGCAGGTCGCCTCGCCGACGGGGACCAGGTGCTCCTGTCGAAGGGCAAAGCCGTCGGGCAGGAGCGGGCGGATCGCGTCGAGCATCGCCGCCGCGGTGGGGAATCGCTCGGAGGGATGGAGCCTGAGCGCGCCGTGCACAACGGCCGCCGCCTCCGGCCCGACCCAGGGCGCGAGCGCCTGGACCGAGAGCGGCGTCTGCGAGCAGATCGCGATGATCAGATCGCCGAAGCCGGTGATGTGCTCGTGCGGGAGCCTCCCCGCCAAAGCGCGGTAGAGCACCAACCCGAGCGACCAGAGGTCGGCGCGGTAGTCGATGTCGCGGAGGTCTCGCGCCTGCTCCGGCGCCATGTAAAGCGGCGAGCCGAGGACCCCGCCGGAGCGGCCGAGGCCCGTTGTCGAGCCGCCCTGGTCTGGCTCTCGCTTGATCTTGGCGATGCCAAAATCGGGGATCTTGACGACGATCTCGCCCTGCCCGCGCCGCGCGAGGAACAGATTGGCCGGCTTGATGTCGCGATGGACGATGCGCGCTTCGTGAGCCTTCTGGAGCCCGAGGCAGACCTGCGCCGCGATGCGAAGGGCGATGTCGGGCTCGAGGCTCCCCACCCTGTCGAGCAGGTGCTGGAGGTCCTCCCCTTCCAGGAGCTCCATGACGATGTAAGGCGCGTCGGTCCCCGGATCCGTCCCTGCGTCGAGCACCCGGACCATGTGCTCGGTGTCGATCGCGCCCATCGCCTTCGCCTCGCGACGGAAGCGCGCCATGCCGCCCTTGTCCTGGTGCAGCAGGGCTCCGTCCATGCACTTCAGCGCGACGCGCTCACCGGTCTTGACGTGCTCGGCCTCGTGGACCGCGCCCATGCCCCCTCGCCCGAGCAAGCGGACGACCCGGTATTTCCCGTCGACGGTCTGCCCGATCAAAGCATCGATAGCGTAGTGGAGCCCGGCGCGCGGAGGCAACCGCCCTGGATCGGCGTGCATCTCCTTCGCGCTTCAGCCGTGCTCCGTGGTCGAGGTCGAACTCGGTGAGCTCCTGCGGCGAGGACCGCACGGAAGCCCCCGTTTGCGATGAACCAAGCTAACCGCCGTTCGTGCCGCGGGCGGCCCTGAGAATGGCGTCCCAGCTCCGGCCGCCGTTCGAGCGCAGGTCGACGCCGACGCCGAGCGACGCGTCGGTGGCCCCTGGATGGCGCCGCCCGAGCGACGCGAACCGCCTCGCGACGCGCCACGTCCGATCGATCCAGCGCAACGGGCCGGATGTCGCGCGGGCGAACCTCTCCCTGGCCTGCCTCAGGCCCGGCCCAGGCCGTGCTTGCGTCTGGAGCCGCGCTCGCGTCGACGAGGCGGGAGCCTCGGTCGCGCGATCCATCGCAGCCTCCGGCCTGTTCATCGGCCAGTGGGTTGGATCGGCGCTGTGCTTGAGCTCGAAGACCGCGTGGTCGATGTAGTTCTGGAGCCACCTCCTCAGGAACGAGCCCACTTTGCTGCGCCCGCGGGGCGCCTGCATGGGCTTGCTCAAGGTCCGGGGCCGCGCCAGCGCCGAGGAGCCCGTCGGCGACCGGGTCGCGAGGCCCGACTCGTCGATGAGGCTCATCGGATCGTGCGCCGCGTAGGCGTACGCGTTGCACTCGAGCAGGCGCGTCACGCAGAGCTCGGGATCCACGAGCGCGTACGGGTCCGGCGTCGCGAAGCTCGCGAGCGACGGGACGTACTCGCGCGCCCCCATGTGCACGAGCCCCGTGTCAGGATCGCGGAGCTGTCCCGTGAACCCGAACACCATCTCGGTGCTGTCGAGCCCGGACGACCTGTCCTCGATGCCCTGAGCGAGCGCGCCGAACGGCGTCGGATCGGCCGAGAGGACGACCTCGCCGCGCTCGTCGACCACCTGCCGCACCGCCCCGAGCTGGTCGTCGACGAGCCCGAAGACGCGCGCCTCGTTGACGAGGAGCGCGACGCGCCGGTCCTGGAGGCGCACGAGGCTCTGGCGCTCCACCCCGTCGTCGCGCGTGGTCCGCGTTGGATACACGACGAGCGACGCCGGGACCTCGCGGTCCCCTTCGCGACGGAGCGCGCGCCTGGAGATCCGCTCGCCGAACGCGTCGTACCCGTAAACGACCGCCCCGCCGTCGACCTCGACGCGCCGGAGGCGCCCCCAGGGGTCGTACGCGGCGCGACGGAGCGGCCCGAAGGAGACGAGCCGCCCGAGCTCGTCCAGCTCGCCCTGGCCCCCGTCTGGCAGCGGCAGCGCGTCGCGCCCCGCCTCACCGACGAAGGGGTGCGCCTCCGTCCCCTCGCCGAACGCGTCGACGTGGCCGGACGGCGTGTACGCGTAGGCGTGGGCCACGCCCGACGCGACCGCCCCGAGGAGCTCGCCGCGCGCGCTGTACATGATCGAGCTGACGCGGGGGGCCTGGCCGCCGGCGTGGCCCGCGGGGGGCGCGGCGTCCCGCGCCGTGACGATGCGCCCGTCCGCGCGGCGCTCGAAGGTGACGTCCTGCAGGGCCCCGCGGTCGCACGGGGCCGGACCGTCGCCGGCACACGCGCGGAGATGGGTGAGCTGCCCCGAGCTCAGGTCGTGGCCGATGTGACGGTGCAGGCGCGCGGGCGGGACGCGGTAGCCCGCGAGCTCGCCGCGGGCGTCGTGAGCGATGTCCGCGAGGAGCGTGACGGCCGCGCGCCCGCCGGCCGACCACGCGATCGACGAGGGGGCGCCGCCCGGCGTTCGCGCGAACTCGAGCGTGTTGCCGAACGGATCGCGGTACGAGGCGAGCGTGCCGTCGAGGCCGTACGAGAGCCGCTCGTCGTAGTCGCGGCGCGCGTCGTCGGCCTCGAAGGTCGTGCGCCGGCCCGTGACGCGACCGTCATGACCGTACTCGAACGCCGTGACCAGGCGGTGCCCGCCCACGCGATCGATCACCGTCGCGCCGACGAGGCGCCCCAGGAGCGCGGGCTCTTCCGGCTCGCCGTCGCGCGCGTCGTAGGCAAGCGTGATCTCGTCCCAGCCCTCCGGGCGCGAGGAGGACGACGCGAACAGGGTGCTCGTGCGATCGAGCGCGTCGTAGGTCGCCTCAATGCTCTCCCGGGCGGTGAACGCGCGATCCCAGGTGCGCTGCTCGGTCACGCGGCCGCGCGCGTCGCGGATCCACAGCCGCGTGACGCCGCCCGGCAGCGACGTCATCGCGACGTCGCCGGCCGAGTCGTACGCCACGCGGCGCGGCGCGGCGGCCCCCGCGAGCGCGATCGAGCGCAGGGCCCCGCGCTCGTCCCGCTCGTAGCGATGCACGTGCCCGAGCTCGTCGACGACGGCGTGGACCTCGTCCTCGTCGCGCGCGATCGTGAGGCGCGCCTCGACGCCCGCTCCCCGCCCTGCGCCGAGGTCCCTCTCGACGCGCTGGCCCCAGGGCTCGTGGGCGATGCGCGTCACGAGGCGGGCCGCGTCGGTGCTGGCGACGGCGCGCCCGAGCCCGTCGACCACGGTGCTCGTCCCGCGCGCCATGCCGTCGGGTGGCGAGGGGAAGCGCCCCTCGCCGAAGGCCGCGCCGATGCCCACCTCGCTGGAATACGGGAGCGCCTCGAAGACGCGGTCGCCGCGGCGACCGTGGCGGGCGAACGAGACGATGCGCGCGCCCCCGGCCTCGTGCGCCACCGCCTCGCCGACGAGCAGGCCGTCGGCGCGGAAGGCGACGAGGCGCTCGACGAGCGCGCCGTCTGCGTCTGCCGCCGCGCGCCGCTCCGTGAGGCGGAGGAGCGCGGGGCCGTCGGCGCGCGCGTCCCGGTACGCGACCCGGACCTCCGCGCCGCTGGAGCGCGCCGCGCGGACAGGGCGGTGGAGGGCGTCGCGCTCGGTGAGCTCCACGTCGCCCTGCGGCGTCCGGACATGCGTGGGCAAGATGCTCCGCGCCGGGACGACGCCCTCGGCGGGCGGGGCGAGCGCGGTCAGCGCGCAGCCCGCCGCGCCGTAGCAGTACTGGGTGGCATGGCCGAGGGCGTTCCGCGTCTCGACCAGCAAGACGCCGGTCGCGTCGTAAACGTTCGTGTCCAGGGGCCCGAGCGCGTCCGAGGTCTCCACCACATTGCCGAAGACGTCATGGCGATACGTCACGACCTGGGTGCGCGGCGCCTCCAGCGGAGCCCGCACCGCCGCGGGCAATGCGGCGAGCGCCTCTGCGTCGATGAGGAGGGGCCGGGTCGCGCGGATCGGCAGTGGAAGGTCGGGGCCATGGTCGTACGATGTCCTGTCCAGCACCCGCCCCGACGCCCCCGAGAGCAGCGACCGCTCCCGCACCGCCGTGAGCACGCCGCGCGCCTCCCAGCCCGCGTCGTAGGTGAAGGTGCTCACGTAGCGCCGCGCCGGCAGCTCCGTCCCGCTCGGCCCGGCGACCGCGGGCGCCGACTCCTCGTGGCGGACGAGCCGGTTGTAGGTCGTGTCGTACGTGAAGGTCTGCGTCACGGTCGCCGCCTCCGCGCACGACCCCGTGGCGCACGCGGGCGGGCAGCCCTTTCCGCTGCACTGCGCGTCCCGCGCGCTCGTCTGCCGCAGAAATGCCGGCGTCTTCGGCCCGGGCGCCGGTGGAACGAGAGCCCACGTCTCCTCGTGGAACCAGAGCAGCGCCTCGATCGCATACGGCTCCTCGCTCCAGGTCTCCGCCGTCTGCGACGCCCCCTCGATGCCGCTCGGCCACGCGCCCGCCGCGATCCGCGCCGCCTGCGCGCTCGTCAGCCGCGGTTCGAAGACCTCCTCCGTGCGCAGCTTGCCGGCGAAGAAGCGCCTCACCGGCGCGGCCACGGACGACACCTGGTAGACGCGCCGGCGAACGACGCTGGCAGAGCTGGCGTCACCCACGTCGAGCTCCTCGCATTGCCCGAAGCCGGCGAAGTCGCGCTCCCGCTCGTTGAAGTACGGCGCGTGGTACTGGAGCTCGCGCACCTGCGGCGCCTCGACGCCCACAGCCGTCAGGTGCCGCTTCACCACCGTCACCGGATACGGCAGCGCCCGCACCCGCGCGTCGTCCCGGCCGAAGCGGCGCGCGTCGCGGATCATCTCGTCCGTGCTCGTCGCGTACTGCACCGCGTGCTTCAGACCGGGGCCCTCCTCCACCTCCGACAGGAGGTCAGGGCCGATGAGGTTCTTCACCCCGTCTCGGTTGAAGTCGATGACCTTGATCCGGCCTCCGCCCGCGCTCGGCTCGTAGACGAGGATCTCCTCCAGGCCGTCGGCGTCGATGTCCAGGACACGGGTGTTCCACTTGTTGTCCGGATCGACCGACACCCCTTCGTCGAGCGGAATCCGCCGCTCCGCGGCGAAGCCTCTCTCCCCCTGCCCCAGCCACGCGCCGAGCTCGTTGGCGGCCGCCGTCACGTTGACAAGGTCCATGTCCCCGTCGCCGTTGACGTCGATCAGCCACATCGCGTTGATGTTCTGGCTCGCCGCGAGCCCGGGCACCGAAACGAACCGGCCCTGCGCGCACACCGGGTCCTTCGCGCTCGGGTCCCCGAACAGGAGCGCTCCCGCCTGGAGCCTCGCCACCGACGACGAGCCTGCCGGGTACGCCGCCACCTGGCCCCGGTTCTCGTACACGCAGATGCCCTTCTCGCCGGCTCCGCTCGACCGGATCACCGCGAAGTCGGTCAGCCCATCGCCGTTCGCGTCCAGGAAGCGATACGCCGGGTTGTCGAGCTCCGTCCCGGCGCCCTGCCGGAACGGGAACGTCAGCCCCACCAGCGGCTTGAACGACAGCGCGCTCGCGCCAGGCTCCGTCACGTTGATGAACGCCGTCCACGTGCTGTCCGTCGACCCGGCCACCGTCGTGAGCAGGTCCGCCTTGCCGTCGGCGTTCAGGTCCACCGCCTGCGTGCGGCCGCGCGCGAACCGCGAGAGCTCGACGTCGACCACCGTGGAGCTCGGCGCCGCGGCGAACGGTCGCTGTCGGTCCGCGCGGCCCGCATGGTGCGCGAGCTCCGTTCGCGTCCCCGATGCAGTCGCCTGCACGAGGTCCGTTCGACCGTCACCGTCGAAGTCGCCCGAGAGAAACACGCTCGTCGACTGCGCCGCCTCGTCGAACCGGGGAACCTCGCGGCGCGACACCCCGCCGATCGTCCGCTCCACCGTCAGCGGCGCGCTGCTCGGCGTGAACAGGCTCGCCTCGGCGAGATCCCCGCTGTTGTACGACGGCACGCTCGTCCCCTCGCGCGCCGAATAGCGCACGATGTCCGCGAGGCCGTCGGAGTTGATGTCGATGAGCTCCGAGCCGCCGCTCGGACCGAAGCCGGAGACGTCCGGCACGTCCATGTCATAGACCAGCTCGTGGCCGGAGACGTCGTCGGCCTCCCACGCCGTGTGCCGGAGCCGGATCAGCGGCTCGGCCGGCGTCAACCGGTCGAAGGGCGCCTGGCTGCGCCCGAACCGATACACGCCCAGAAGCTTGCTCTCGGCGCTGAGCGCGGCCGCCATGCGCCGCCGGTCCGGCTCGAAGTCTTCGCTCGCCAGGGACTGACAATCCGGGTGCGTCACGATCGCCGCGCCGGTCTCGCCGCGCACCGCGTGCACGAAGCACCACGTGTACATCGGCTCGCCGTCGAAGCTCGCCACGAGCTTCGTATACAGCTGCCCCGGCCCCTGCGGATAGCCCATCACGTGGCTCACCCGGCCGTCGGCCCGCGGCACCGACTCCAGCGTGTACACCGAGCGCCCGCCGGCAAACCGCACGCTCCTCAGGTACGAGCGGTCTGCCGCCTTCGTGTACTCGTACGACACCGCGTCGCCCGTCGGCGAGATGGCGTGTACGAGCGGCCACCGCGTCGGGAAGAACCCCGACGCCACCGCCACCCCCTCCGCGACGGTCGGCTCCTCGCTGTAGATCTCCCGCCGGCCGTCCGGATACACCACCTCGAACCCGGCGAACGCCACGCTCTCCAGCGCGCCCGACGCGCCGCGCATCGCCACGGTCCCGCCCTGCGGAACCCGGTAAAGTCGAACGGTCGTCTCCGAGGCGTCGAGCCGGTACTCGATCCTCGTCTTGCCGCTCACCGTCTCCGTCTTCACCCAGACCAGACGCTCGGCGCCGAGCGACAGGCGCGCCGTCACGTCCTGCGAGCTGCTCAGTCGAGCACGGTAGGGCACGCCCCAGTCGGTCGTCATCTCGATCGACGGCACGTCCAGGCTGAACCCCACGCCGAACCCTTGCGAAAGATCGACGGGCGCTTGCGCATACGACAGCGCCACCCCCGCATCGGAGGATGCGCGCGTCGGCAGCGCCGGGAATGGGAGGCTCGCCGAGAGCTCACCGCGATCCGGCGCGACCGCGACGCCGAGCCCCGGCTGCGGCGCAAGCGCCGAGACATCGCTGGGCGACGCGCCCGCCGACGGCGGCGGACGCGAGAGCTCCTCCTCCGAGCTCGTCACGTCGTCCGCGGGGACGTCGCCCCCGCACGCGGCCAGCGCGAAGGCGAGGCCCAACGACCACGAGATTCTTCTTTTCATCGTGCGTCCTCCATCGAGGTGCGCCCCCGCGCGCGCTCGGCACGAGGGGCAGGGAAGCACGAGGCGGATTCGAGTCACGGGGCTCGCCCGCACGGGCAGGCGCGTCCGGGTGACCCGATCCGCCGTCGTGCTCACGCTGTCGTCATCGCTTGCGACCAGGACCCGCGGTCGGCGCCGATGTCACCGGCACCAGCGCGGGTACCGTCGTACGAACCGCGCGATGGGGCGTGCCGGCCCCGGGGCCGGGGGAGCCCCTCGGCCCCCCTG
Organism: Sorangium sp. So ce1335; assembly: GCF_051521615.1. Classification (NCBI taxonomy): domain Bacteria; kingdom Pseudomonadati; phylum Myxococcota; order Polyangiales; family Polyangiaceae; genus Sorangium; species Sorangium sp. So ce1335. The sequence goes on along the minus strand of NZ_CP150363.1, from coordinate 11,777,882 downwards.
GCGATACGACCGGGCCGGCGACGCGCTCACTCGAACGGATTTGTCGAGTCGACATCCGGCTCGGGGAGGCGCTGCGCGAACGCGTAGGACATCAGACCCCTGATCCTGGGATCGATATTCGCGATGGCCCGAGACAGCGAATCAAATTGATTCACCTCCCGCTGAAATATCTCGACCTCTGCGTGCTGCGCCTGAACGTGCTCACCCAGCGTGAACGTGTTCGACAGACGATTCCTGAAGTCCCTGTTGTCACGAATTTCACGCCTGAGTAGCGTAGCCGGCCGGTCGCTGAGCCCGGCATTGGTAAGCGTATCGAGCCATTGATTTACCTGCCTCACGGCCTCGGCATAGTTGCCATCCTGCGCCAGAGGCGCCAGCTCCGCGTCGAGCCTCTCTCGTTCGTGCGAGCTCCACCCGGACGATGAATCTTGCGAGCGCCGCTTGCCTGAACCATGCCCTCCCGAGCCCTTCTTCGAGCCGCCGCCCGAATTGTGCTTCGACGAGCTCGAGCCGTGGTGACCCGACGATGACGAGCCCTTCTTGTTGCTGCTGCTGTTATTGCCCATGAGGCCCGCTTCGTCGGTGAAGTTGACCGGATCGTGCCCCACGTACGTGTACGGGTGGCACTCCATCAGCCGGTCCACGCAGAACTCCGGTCGCGCGAGCGCATACGGATCCGGCGTCGCGAAGCTCGCCAGCGTCGAGACGTACTCGCGCGCGCCCATGTGCACGAGCCCCGTGTCAGGGTCGCGCAGCTGGCCGGTGAAGCCGAGGACGATCTCCGTGCTGGCGAGGCCCGAGGACGCGTCCCCGGCCCCCCCTGCGAGCGTCCCGAACGGCGTCGGATCGACCGAGAGGACCACCTCGCCACGCTCGTCGACCGCGCGCCGCACGGCCCCGAGCTGATCGTCGACGAGCGCGAGCACGCGCGCCTCGTTGACGACGAGCGCGACGCGCCGATCGCCGAGGCGCACGAGGCTCTGGCGCTCCACGCCGTCGTCGCTCGTCGTCCTCGTGGGATAGACGACGAGCGCCCCCGGCACCTCGCGCTCTCCCTCGCGGCGGAGCGAGCGCTTCGAGACCCGATCGCCGGCGACCTCATAGCCGTAGACGATGGCCCCGCCGTCGACCTCGACGCGCCGGAGGCGCCCCCAGGGGTCGTACTCGGCGTGGCGGAACGACCCGAACGCGACGAGGCGCCCGAACGCATCCAGCTCGCCAGAGCTCCCCTCCGGAAGCGGCAGCCCGCCGCCTGCCGCCTCGACGCCGAACGGGCGCGCCTCAGCCCCCTCGTTCAGCGCGGCGACCTGGCCGGACGGCGTGTACTCGTAGGTGTGGGTCACGCCTGCCACGACAGCCCTGGTCAGCTCGCCTCGGGCGCCGTACTCGTACGACGCGACATCTGATGCCTCTCGCGCGGCGATGATGCGCCCGTCCGCGCGACGGTCGTAGGCGACGTCCTGGAAGGCTCCGCCCGCGCACGACGCATCGCCCGCGCACGCCTTGAGCTGCACGAGCTCCCCCGTGCTCGCGTCATAGGTGAGCTGCCGGTGAAGCCCCGTTTGCGGGATACGGTAGCTCGCGAGATCGCCGCGCGTGCTGTACGTGATGTCCGCGAGGAGCGGGACAGCCGCGCGCCCGCCAGCGGACCACGCGATCGACGAGGGGGCCCCCGATGGATTGCGCGCGAAGGCGAACACGCTGCCAAACGGATCGCGGTAGGAGGCGAGCGTCCCGTCGAGATCGTACGTGAACCGCTCTTCATACTGGCGGCGCGCGTCCTCGGCCTCGAAGGTCACCCGCCGGCCCGTGACCCGACCGTCGCGATCGTAGGCGAACGCCTCGTGCACGCGGTGCCCGCCCACGCGGTCCAGGATCGTCGCCTCACCGAGGCGCCCGATGAGCTCGGGCTGCGCCGGATCCCCGTCGCGGCCGTCGTAGGTGAGCTCGATCTCGTCCCAGCCGCCCGGGCGCGACGACGACGACGTGAAGACGGAGATCGGGCGGTCGAGCGCGTCATAGGTCGTCTCGACGCTCTCCGAGACCTGGAACGCCCGGTCCCAGGTGCGCTGGTCGGTCACGCGCCCGCGCGCGTCACGGATCCACAGCCGCGTGAGGCCACCGGGGAGCGACGTCATCACGACGGTGCCCGTCGAGTCGTGGGCCACGCGGCGCGGCGCCTCGGCGCCCGCGAGCACGATGGCGCGCAGACGCCCGCTCTCGTCCCGCTCGTAACGATGCACCTGCCCGAGCTCGTCGACGATCGCGTAGATCTCGTTGTCGCGCGCGACCTCGCGCCGCGTCTCGCGGCCCGCCCCCTGCCCTGCGCCGAGGTCCCGCTCGATGAGGCGGCCCCAGGGTTCGACGGTGACGCGCGTCACAAGGCCCGTCGCGTCCGTGCGGATCGCTCGGCGCCCGAGCCCGTCGTAGACAGAGGTCTCCCCGCGCGCCGCGCCCTCGGGCGGCGAGGGGAAGCGACCCGCGTCGAACGCCTCATCGACGGACGTTTCGCTGGAGTACGGGAGCGCGTCGAAGATCAGCTCGCCGCGGCGGGCGTGGCGGGTGAACGAGACGATGCGTGTGCCCCCCGCCTCGTGCGCCACCGCCTCGCCGACGGCGAGGCCGTCGGCGCGGAAGGCGGCCAGGCGCTCGACGGGGGCGCGCCCCGCCTCCGCCCCCTTCACGACGATGTGAACCAGCGCGGGCGATTGCGCGCCAGCGTCGCGGTAAGCATAGCGGCTCTCTGCACCGCTGGCGTGCGCCACGCGCACGAGGCGATGGCGGGCGTCAACCTCGTTGAGCACCACGTCGCCCTGCGGCGTCCGGAGGTGCGTCGGCCAGGGGCTCCGCGCCGGGACGACGCCCTCGGCCGCCGGGGCGAGCGCCGTCAGCGCGCAGCCCGTCGTACCGTAGCAGTACTGCGTCGCGTGACCGAGCGCGTTTCGCGTCTCGACCACGAAAACGCCGGTCGGGTCATAGATGTTCGCGATCAGCGGCCCCAGCGCGTCCGAGGCCTCCACCACGTTGCCGAACACGTCGTAGCGGAACGCCTTCGCCTCCGTGCGCGGCGCCTCCAGCGGAGCCCGCACCGCCGCGGGCAGCGCGGCGAGCGCCTCTGCGTCGATGAGGAGAGGCCGGGTCGCGCGGATCGGCAGTGGAAGGTCGGGGCCGTAGTCGTACGATGTCCTGTCGAGCACCCGCCCCGACGCCCCCGAGAGCAGCGACCGCTCCCGCACCGCCGTGAGCACGCCGCGCGCCTCCCAGCCCGCGTCGTACGCGAAGGTGTTCACGTGGCGCCGCGCCGGCACCTGCGTCCCGCTCGGCCCGGCGACCGCGGTCGCCGACTCCTCCTGGCGGACGAGCCGGTTGTAGGTCGTGTCGTACGTGAAGGTCTGCGTCACGGTCGCCGCCTCCGCGCACGGCCCCGCGACGCACGCGGGCGGGCAGCCCGCCTCGCCGCAATGCGCGTCCCGGATGCTCGCCTGTTGCAGGAACGCCGGCGTCTTCGGCCCGGGCGCCGCCGGCACGAGGGCCCACTTCTCCTCGTGCACCGCGAGCAGCGACGCCACCTCGTAGGGCTCCTCGCTCCAGGTCTCCGCCGTCTGCGACACCTCGTCGATGCCGCTCGGCCCGAGGCTCGCGCTCGCCGCGATCCGCGCGGCCTGCGCGCCCGAGAGCCGCGGGTGGAACGACTCCTCGGTGCGCAGCTTGCCGGCGAAGAAGCGCCTCACCGGCGCGGCCGCCGACGCCACGTGATAGACGCGCCGGCGAACGACGCTGGCCGAGCTGTCGTCTCCGTAATCGAGCTCCTCGCTCTGCCCGAAGCCGGCGAAGTCGCGCTCCCGCTCGTTGAAGTACGGCGCGTGGTACTGGAGCTCGCGCACCTGCGGCGCCTCGGCGCCCACCGCCGTCAGGTGCCGCTTCACCACCGTCACCGGATACGGCAGCGCCCGCACCCGCGCGTCGTCCCGGCCGAAGCGGCGCGCGTCGCGGATCAGCTCGTCCGTGCTCGTCGCGTACTGCACCGCGTGCTTCAGGCCTGGGCCCTCCTCCACCTCCGACAGGAGGTCAGGGCCGATGAGGTTCTTCACCCCGTCTCGGTTGAAGTCGATGACCTTGATCCGGCCTCCGCCCGCGCTCGGCTCGTAGACGAGGATCTCCTCCAGGCCGTCGGCGTCGATGTCCAGGACACGGGTGTTCCACTTGTTGTCCGGATCGACCGACACCCCTTCGTCGAGCGGAATCCGCCGCTCCGCGGCGAAGCCCTTCTCCCCTCGTCCGAGCCAGACGCCGAGCTCGTTGGCCACCGCCGTCACGTTGACAAGGTCCATGTCCCCGTCGCCGTTGACGTCGATCAGCCACATCGCGTTGATGTTCTGGCTCGCCGAGAGCCCAGGCACCGACACGAACCGGCCCTGCGCGCACACCGGGTCCTTCGCGCTCGGGTCCCCGAACAGGAGCGCTCCCGCCTGGAGCCTCGCCACCGACGACGAGCCTGCCGGGTACGCCGCCACCTGGCCCCGGTTCTCGTACACGCAGATGCCCTTCTCGCCGGCTCCGCTCGACCGGATCACCGCGAAGTCGGTCAGCCCATCGCCGTTCGCGTCCAGGAAGCGATACGCCGGGTTGTCGAGCTCCGTCCCGGCGCCCTGCCGGAACGGGAACGTCAGCCCTACCAGCGGCTTGAACGACAGCGCGCTCGCGCCAGGCTCCGTCACGTTGATGAACGCCGTCCACGTGCTGTCCGTCGACCCGGCCACCGTCGTGAGCAGGTCCGCCTTGCCGTCGGCGTTCAGGTCCACCGCCTGCGTGCGGCCGCGCGCGAACCGCGAGAGCTCGACGTCGACCACCGTGGAGCTCGGCGCCGCGGCGAACGGTCGCTGTCGGTCCGCGCGGCCCGCATGGTGCGCGAGCTCCGTTCGCGTCCCCGATGCAGTCGCCTGCACGAGGTCCGTCCGACCGTCACCGTCGAAGTCGCCCGAGAGAAACACGCTCGTCGACTGCGCCGCCTCGTCGAACCGGGGAACCTCGCGGCGCGACACCCCGCCGATCGTCCGCTCCACCGTCAGCGGCGCGCTGCTCGGCGTGAACAGGCTCGCCTCGGCGAGATCCCCGCTGTTGTACGACGGAACGCTCGTCCCCTCGCGCGCCGAATAGCGCACGATGTCCGCGAGGCCGTCGGAGTTGATGTCGATGAGCTCCGAGCCGCCGCTCGGACCGAAGCCGGAGACGTCCGGCACGTCCATGTCATAGACCAGCTCGTGGCCGGAGAGGTCGTCGGCGCCCCACGCCGTGTACCGGAGCCGGATCAGCGGCTCGGCCGGCGTCGACCGATCGAAGGGCGCCTGGCTCCGCCCGAACCGGTACACGCCCAGAAGCTTGCTCTCGGCGCTGAGCGCGGCCGCCACGCGCTGCCGGTCCGACGCGAAGTCCTCGCTCGCGAGCGCCTGACAATCCGGGTGCGTCACGATCTCCGCGCCGCGCTCGCCGTGCGCCGCGTGCACGAAGCACCACGTGTGCATCGGCTCGCCGTCGAAGCTCGCCACGAGCTTCGTGTACAGCCGCCCCGGCCCCTGCGGATAGCCCATCACGTGGCTCACCCGGCCGTCGGTCCGCGGCACCGACTCCAGCGTGTACACCGAGCGCCCGCCGGCAAACCGCACGCTCCTGAGATACGAGCGCTCGCCCGCCTTCGTGTACTCGTACGACACCGCGTCGCCCGTCGGCGAGATGGCGTGCACGAGCGGCCACCGCGTCGGGAAGAACCCCGAGGTGACCACCCCCTCCGCGACGGTCGGCTCCTCGCTGTAGATCTCCCGCCGGCCGTCCGGATACACGACCTCGAACCCGGTGAACGCCACGCTCTCCAGCGCGCCCGACGCGCCGCGCATCGCCACGGTCCCGCCCTGCGGATACCGGTAAAGTCGAACGGTCGTCTCCGAGGCGTCGAGCCGGTACTCGATCCTCGTCTTGCCGCTCACCGTCTCCGTCTTCACCCAGACCAGACGCTCGGAGCCCAGGGACAGGCGCGCCGTCACGTCCTGCGAGCTGCTCAGGCGAGCGCGGTAGGGCACGCCCAGGTCGGTCGTCATCTCGATCGACGGCACGCTCAACCTGAACCCCACGCCGAACCCTTCCGAGAGGTCGGCGGCCGCTGCCCCATACGACAGCGCCACCCTCACATCGGAGGATGCGCGCGACGGCAGGGTGGGAAACGGAAGGCTCGCCGAGAGCTCACCGCGATCCGGCGCGACCGTGACGCCGAGCGCCGGCCGCGCCCCCAGCTCTGACAGATCGCTGGGCGACGCTGCCGCCGATGACGGCTGGCTCGAGAGCGCCTCTCCGGCGCTCGTCACGTCGTCCTCTGGGTTGTTGCCTCCGCACGCGATCAGCACGAAGGCCAATCCGCCGGACCATAATCTTCTTCGCTGCATTGCTCGTTCACTCCTTCGGTGAGGGAATCCCCAGAACCTTCTCGACCAGCGCGCGCGCGGCTCCTTCCGCGCCGATGCGCCCGTCGGCAAACTCCACCCAGAGCGGCGCGAGGGCGGCCTCCGTGGCGCGCACGCTCGCCCAGCCCACCGAGACCGCCGGCGCGCGCAGCGCGCCCTCCTGCTCCACCTGCGCGCGCGCCGGCGCCTGCGCGTCGCCGCCCTGCGCGCCCGGCGGCTCCGACAAAGGCAGCTTCCCGAGCGCCGCGAAGACGCGCTTCTGCCCGTCGCCGCGGAGGTAGGCCATCACCCCGTCCGCGGCGCCCGCCTCGCGATCCTTCAGCGCCGGCGCGCGCTCCACGCCGTACGTGCGCCGCACGCTCCTGAGCGGCGGCCCCCCGCGCGAGAGCGACGGCAGCGCCGCCACGCCGAGGCGCTCGCCGAGCGCGCGCCGGAGCTCGGGGATCCGCCACTCGCCGACGACCGCGAACGGGACCTGCCCCTCCGCGAGCAGGCGCGCCGCGCACTCCGACGTGCACGCGTGAGGCGAGAGGCCGTACGTGAAGCGCAGATCGCCGAGGAGCGAGAAGACCTCCTTCGCTGTCGCCGCCGCGTCTCGCGGCGGCGCGGCAGGCCAGAAGACGTCCGAGAAGAACGGGAGGAGGGGATGGGTCTCCTCGGGGAGCGCCAGGCCATACGCCACCTCCCCCTTCGCCTTCATCGCGAGCGCCTGCGTCACGAGATCCGGAAAGCTCCCCGGCGGCTCGGCGACGCGGCCGCGGTCGTAGGCGAGCACCGCGTAGTCCGCGGCGAAGAGCGGCGCGACCTTGTCCGCCTCCGCGGGCTCGAAAGGGCGCAGGACGAGGTGCGCGCCCCGGGCCCCCGAGAGGCCCTCCTCGGCCGCGCGGGGCCTGTAGGTCACGCGCACGCGCACGCCCGGCTGCCCCTCCAGGTAAGGCTTCAAGAGCTCCTCGACGCGCGCCCCGAAGTCAGCGCTCACCGACTGCGCGAGCTCGAGATCGACGCCCCGGTCGACCTCGGCGCGGCGCAGCACGACGACCACGAGCGACAGCGCGAGCGACACGATCCCCACCGCCGCGGCCGCGGCGACGATTCTCTTTCTCTTGGTCATGGTCCTTCTCGCCTTATTCGCCCGTGGGATCCCACAGCGTCGCTGACTCGACGGTGCAGGCTCCCTGCCTCAGGCCATAGGTGATCTCGTCGAACTCCGGCCTGTCGAAGATGATCTTCGCCGTACCTCCCGACAGCCGCGAGGGGCAGCGGAGCACGTGTCCGAAGTTGACGACCCTGGAGTTCACGAAGTTGAGCTGGCCCCTGCCCGCCACGGAGAGCATGACCGACTCACGATCGAAGTAGCCGGGGGTGCTCGTGAACGTGCTGTCGACGGCGAGGAGCCCATCCTCGGACCACGTCGCGCGGTCGTCGCTCCACGCCACCGCCATGGGGCCCGACACGCGCATCCCGACGACGAACGCCTGCACATCGGCGCTGAGCGTCAGCGCGCGGAAGTTCGCGACCGAGCCCCCGAGCCACTGCCCCCGGAGATCCACGAGGTCATCCGCCGTGAGCCCAGGCTGGGCGAGCGACTCGATGCTATGGCCCCCGGCGACCGGCCACGAGACGATGGACACGCGCGCCCGGTCGGCCGACACCCCGTCGGTGAAGGCCCGCACGCTCGAGCTGTGGAGCGCGAGCGTGCCTCCCGAGAACACGATGCCCTTGTAGAACACCGGCGCGGTGTCGCCGCCGATCACCACGTCGCGGACCCGCAGGACGAGCCCTCGCGAAGCGCTGCCCGACGCCTGCACGCCCACGCGCGCGAGCGGCGCCGGCGGGCCCGCCGTGCTCCCCGTGGGGGCGCGCGACACGAGCCGGAGGTGCTCGAGATCGACCGTCATATCGCCCTGCACCAGGATGGCCGGCTGCGCTTCGGTGCACGCCGTGCTCGTGCCGAATCCGCAGGTCGGTTGCGCCACGGTGATGCTCGATCCCTCCGGCTCGCCGACCATGCGCACCTTGCGCATCCGCGCGGGGAGCGCCGCCGTGTCCAGGGTGAACGGCGGACGGCTCACCGTGGCGCGCTTTCCCACGCGGACCTCCAGGGCCTCGGCGTCGACAGCGCAGTTCCGCGTCAGGGTGGCGACGGTCGTTGTCGACAGATCCGCGCCCTCGCGGAGCGTGACCGAGCACGTGCGCTCCGGCACGAGGCACGGAAGCGAGACCGCGCGGGGCGCCGCGCCCTCGCTCTTGCCTGCGTTGTAGGCCGCGATGAGCCGCGTCATCCACGTCCCGCCGCTGTCGCGGCCCGCGAGGCCGAAATGGCGCTCCCAGGTCTCGCCCGCGGCGCAGAGGGGCAGATCCAGGACGACGCCGCCGAGCGGCGCGCGCCGGCTCGTCGTCCCGTCGAGCTCGAGGCGGTCCGTATAGCCCCTTCGCTCCCCGTCCAGGCACCCGCCGGTGCCCGGATCGAGCGCGCCGCTCTCGCACTCGAGATAGCCGTCTATCAGGACCTTGTGCGCCGGGACCCAGCCGGCGGCGCCGCACCGCTCCAGGCACACGTCGAAGAACGGCATGTCGGGCTGGATCTCTTCGTCCTCCGGGACGACGACCGTCGACTCCCAGGAGCTCGGCACGGCGAGGAGCTTCCTCAGGCCGGCGAGCCCCGTCTCGCGCTCGGCGTCGGTGAGGTCGTTGTAGGGCCGCCCGTCGAGCGACTCGACGAAGAACGATGTATCCCCCTTCTTGACGAGCGCCATCCACCGGAACTCCACGCTCGGCAACCACGCCGCGTGGACCTCCCAGCCGTCGTAGGGCTCGGTCGCGCGCTCGTTCGCGCACGAGAGGTGGATCGGCGCGGCGCCCGGCTCGGGCGTCCAGCCCGGGCTCCCCAGGGGAGGGGCCGGCGCGCGCCGCGCGCGCTCGGCGATCCCGAGGTGCTTCATCAGCCCTCCGCAGCGGTTGGGAATGACGAAGTAGCGCCCGGGCCCGCCCTCGGGGGGCTCGCCGTCCAGCCGGTACTCGAGGCGCGACAGCCCGTGCGTCCTCGGCTCCGCGTAGACGTTCGCGTCCGCGGCGATCCGGTCCGGACACGCGATCATCGGCGTCGTCGCGTCGATGACGACGTCGGTCCTCTCGGCGATCGCGCTCCGCCTCACCCCGAAGAGCTCGCGCACGGCGCGCTCCTCGAGGCACCCCTCCAGGCGGAGCACGATCGTCGTCCCGTCCTCCTGCGGCAGCTCGGCGGCGTACCGCATCTCCGAGCCCGCGGCGCCGGTCGCGCGGTAGCGGAACAGCGTCGGCTTCGCGGCGGCGAGGGCGTGCTCGCTCGTGGTCACCAGCTCGCCCGCATCTCCTCCGCACGCGCTCGCAAGGACGGGGACGAGCGCCCACAACCATCTTCGCGTGTTCAACTTGGCCTCGCTACGTGGGATCACGGGTGGAACTCGCTCATGCAGGTGTCGACCGCCCTCGCGGTCATCGCCGTGTTGGAGACGTACGCCGCCGGGAGCCCCACGCCGCTGCACAGCGCGGCGGCCGTCTGCGTGCCGGAGACGACCGTCCCCGCGACGTCCGCCGCGCAGAGCTTGTTCACGTCCTTCACCGGGCGGCCGGCGGTCGCGTCGATCTGGTTGCAGGCGTTCGTGAAGAACGTCCGGTTTCGATTGCGGATCTCGCAGAAGTAGATGCTGCACTGCCGCTTCAGGATGTCGTTCTCCACCGTGGTCCGGTCGGCGAGGAGCGCCATGTCGCGCTTCATGAGATCCAGCTTCTGGAGGAGGGTCATCTCGTTCGGGACCGCCGGCAGCTCGGCGCGCGCGAGCATGTCCCGGAGCCCCTCATGGCTCCTCTGCAGCTCGACGCGGACGTCCTTGCCCTGGTACTCGTAGAGGCCGCTGACCCAGCGATCGACGAAGTCGAGGATCGTCTGGCTCCGCAGCACCGCGCGCTCGTACCCCTCGTGGAGGCGCGTCACCGCCGTGGGGAGCGGCCCCGAGCAGAGCCCCGTGGTCTCGCTCCCCGGGAGGCAGAACATGGATGCCAATCCCTGGTAGGAGCTGACGAGGAGGTCCTTCTTCTGGACGAGGCCGCCGAGCAGCGCCGCCGAGTCCCGGAGCGAGCTGTCGGCCATCTCGATCTTGCGCGCCAGCATCGCCTTGAGCGGCGGGACCGCCCTGTCGCCGGGCGGGGCGTCCTCCGTCGCGGTGCCGAAATAATCCGCGAGGATGTCGCTGGAGACGGCCTCCGCCGCCGCGTCGATGGCCGCCGGCGAGGGCGACGACACGACACCGCACGTCGCGTCGTACCCCCCGTGCAGGTAGTCCGCATAGCACTGCGCCATGCTCTCGGCGTGCCCCGTCAGGCTGAAGTCCGAGGTGTCGTAGCTCATCTCGAGCCCCTCCCACCGCACGCGCGTGAAGCTCGCCTTGGCCATGCCCCGGTGCATGCAGAACGCCTCGCGGGGGGCGAGCCTCGTGGTGAGCTCGCCCTGATACCGATCGTCGAGCTGCGCGAGCTTCTTGCAGTGGAGGAGCCCCTCGAGCAGCGCCGCCGCGTTCCTCTGCGACGGGAGCAGCCCCACGGTCACGGCCTTCTCGAGCTCGTGGAGGCCGTGGTCGACGTCGCCGTCCGGGCGGTGCGCCTCGCACACCCCGTTCAGGAAGTGCACCGGCGCGCGCGGCCCCACCTTGACCTTCAGCTCTCCATCGACCGTCTCGAAGGGATAACCCTGCCGCGGGAGCGCGTCCCATTGCGACGGATCGCAGCGGCCGGACCAGATCTGCGCCCTGAGGTGCGTCTTCCGCTCCTGCAGGTCGCACGACGCGAGGTTGCGCGAGCACTCGTCGTCCACCTGGGCCGCTGCGATCCTCATTCCCGGGATCGTCGCGAACACCGCCGCGACGACCAGCGGGATGCAGGACGCCCAATCCTGTCGAACCATCGGACAGACTCCTTCTCTCGTCAGATGTAACGCTTCAGCTCGCCGGCCCGCGCACGAACGTCAGCGCACCGGCTTGCGCACGAAGATGAACCCGAGCTTCAACGACGGAGCCCCCTCGTTCAGGCAGCGAACCAGGTTCTCGTCGGCGGTGATCTCGTACGTCCCCACGAGCGGGTGCCCCACGAACGGATACGCGTTCTGGATCAGGCCGTCGGTCAGGCGCCGCTCGAGCCCCTCCGCGGTGTACGGGCCGCGACGGAAGCGGAGGTACTCGTCGTTCATGAGATCCATGTCCGAGCCGCCGTACACCGGGATGAGCGCCGTGACCGGCCGCTTCACCAGGAGGCTCGGCACGATCTCGGGGCTGTCCTTCGACAGGCGCGAGAAGACGGTCCCGAACCCGAGGTGGGTCATCTGCACCTGCTGCGAGCGGCACGACGAGCTCGAGACCCCGGCCAGCACGTGCACGAGGCGCATCGGCTCGCGCTCGTTCATCGTCATCTCGTCCCAGAGGACGAAGTTGCCGAGGTTCCGGCTATCCTCCTGCGAGCGCGCGAAGGGCGAGATCTCGAAGCGCGCGCGCCCGTTCTCGAGGAGCTCGGACACGAGCCCGCTCGTCTTCTCCAGCGTGAACTCGGCCACGCTGCCGGCCATCGTCTCGGAGCTCCAGGCGAGCGAAGAGGGCCGGCAGACCTCGCTCGTGCCAAGCGCCCCGCAGTCGCTGAGGAACGAGTCCAGCTCCGCCGCCGTCCCGATGAACGTCCTGTCCGGAGACAGGTGCCCGACGTCACCGGCGAAGTCGCTCAGCACGTTGTAGCGGTTCCGGTACAGGTTGTAGGTGAAGTTGACGTTCTCGACGACGCGCCGCTTGGCCTCGAGGAACTCGCTCGCTCCGCGCGTGAGCTCCGCCTGCATGTTCTCGAAGTCCCAGAAGAGGACCTCGGCGGCCTGGTTCACCGGCGCCATCTCGACGAGCCCCATGATGCGCGTGCGGCTCTCCAGCACCGCGTCGCGCATCTCCCGCTCGATGGCGAGGATCTCGTGCTCGAGATCCTTCGCCTCCTCCACCATCCGGATCTGCCGCCGGAGGTCCTCTATCTGCGCGAAGGTCGCCGCCCTCTCGTCCTCGATGACCGACGCGAGGAACGCCATCTGCCCCTCGGAGATGTTGATGGTGTTCTGCCGGATCTTCTCCCGGATGTCGTTCAGCACCTCGCGCGTCGCGTCGTAGTGCCCCTCCAGATCGTGCACCTTCCCCTGGTAGTGGCTGATCCGGCTTATCTGCGCCTCGATCGACGACTTCATCGCGAGGAGGTTCTGCTTGTCCTGCAGGATCCTGCTCGCCTCGATGTCGAGCTCCCCGAGCGCGAGGGTGAGCCGCTGGATCTCGATCTGGGCCTGCTCGCGCACGTTCTCCTGCTCGTCGATGTCGAAGTCGACGAGCGCCGACTCGTCCGACTTGGTCTGGAGATCGGCCACGAGCGCCGCGCGGTCGGCCTGCAGCTTGGCGACCGTCGCCGCGATCTCGCCCCGGTCCAGCCTGCACTGGATGGCGTGGATCTTCTCGTCGCCGGTGATCTCGACGACCTCCTTGTCGAGCTCCGCGAGCTGGACGGAGATCTCGGCGAGCGCCCGCTTCTTCGTCCACTCCTCGATGAGCTTGTGGATGTCGAGAGCGTTGATCTCCCGCCTGAGCTCCTCGGCCCGGACGTTGAGCTCGTGCCTCTCCTGCGCGATCATCTCCTCGAACTGCAGCTCTCCGAACTGCCACTCGTAGACGTTCGCGGCCGTGTCGGCCGCGACCTTCGCCGCCGCCGCCAGCGCCTCGGCGATGCGGAACGTCTTGACGGGGAAGATGCCCATGATGCCCGTGTCGCCGTCCGGGATGGCCGCGAGGACGCCCGCCGTGGCCGAGAGGGCGAGCGCTGTCCCCTTCAGCGCGTCGAGGCCGTTCTGCTCGGCCATCGCGCGGTCGAGGGCCGCCATGCGCTCTTTGATCTGATCGATCGTCTTCTGCCACATGGCGCGCTGGTGATCGAAGATCTTGAGGTTCTGGTTGTAGAGCTCCTCCGCGACCCGCTTCAGGTTCTCGTCCTTCGTGGAGCAGCTCGTGCCAGAGCCGTCGATGCAGGCCCTGATCTTCTCGATCTCCTCCTTGGTCTTCGTGGAGAGCTCCTTCCGCGCCAGGCAGATCTCGTCGATGAGCTCCGGCTTCGGCGTCTCGACGGGCGGCGGGCTCGTGCACGAGGCCCCGGAGATCGGATCTGCGAACCCCTGCGCCGCCCCGGTGTAGAACGCGAGCTCGGCGTCGATCGAGCAGATCTGGTGCACGACGGGGACGCGCATCGACTCGAACACCGTCTCCTGCGAGGTCCGGAGCCGGCTCGTGATGATCTCGGAGCCCTCGATGCGCTTCTGCTCGAGCGCGATCTGCCGCTCGATCTGCGCCTTGCGGTTGTCGACGATCTGGAGCTCCTTGTCGTCGGAGGCGACGCGGTTCAAGAGCTCGTCGATCTGCAGCTCGAGGCCGTCGCGCTGCATCTCGAAGTTGAACGCGGCGAGCGTCATGTCGATGTTGAACTGGATCTCGGCGATCTGCTCGCGCACCGCGTCCTGGTCGAGCGCGAGGAGATCCTGCTCGCGCTGGCCCCGGAGGAGCACAATCTGGTTCTCGAGCTCCTTCGTCTCGCGCTTCAAGGCCAGCTCGAGCACGCGGATCCTCTGCTGGAGCTCGAACGTCGAGATGTCGCTCTGGAGCGCGCTCAGCTTCTGCTGCACGTCGTTCTTGAGCTGCTCGGCCATGTCCTGGAGCTGCGCCATCTTGTACACCTCGAGCTCGATGGCCCGGGAGTGCTTCATGTTGGCGATGTCGAACTTCTGGTTCTGAAGATCCGTGTATTTCCGCGCCCACGTCTCGAGCAGGTTCTGGATGTTCAGGTCCTGCTGCTCGATCGCGGCCTCCTGCATCCGCAGCTGCTGGCCGATCCGCTCGATGCTGACGAGCGGGAAATCCTCGGGGTCGATGTTGACGTACAGGTAGCCTTTGCGCACCGAGTCGAGGCGGAGCGTCACGTCCTTCTCGATCGTGGCGAGCGTCGCGAGCTCGGCGGTGAAGAGGTCCCGATCGGGGAGCGAGCTCCTGGCCTCGAGGACGAGCCAGAACGCTTGATCGTAATACGTGGCCGCCTTGTAGTACTCGCTCCCTTTGTCCCCGTCCGCCGCGGCCGCGTCGCCGAGCGCCTCGCCGACCAGGTAGCTCATGTGGTCGAGGCGCGCGACGGACGCCTCGCGGTACCAGACGTCGCCCGCCGCCACGAGCAGCTTCGCCTTGAGCCCCACGAGCTGCGCCATCGCCTTGAGATACTGGTTGAAGGCGATGTTCTTCTGCTCCTCGCCCGTCCCCGAGCTCGCCTGCCGCGGGAGGCGCGCGATCCCTTGCTCCACGATCTCGAGCCCCGCCGTGGCCTGCGCGAGGAGCTCCGCGGGGCTCGTCAGCGGATCGTCGGGGGTCGTGGCCCCCTTCGCGTTGAGGAGCGGCAGCCCCGTGGCGCGGAAGCGATAGACGTTCGCGCGCTGGTAAAAGCACTCGGCGTCGCAGACGCGCGCCGTCATGGACTCGGGGCACCTCCCCCTCGCGCCGACGAGCTCCTCGAGCTCGCCGAAGCTGTCCTCGAGGAGCGCCATGTCCGCGCGGTATTGCGCGATCTTGAGCTCCGAGACGAGGCGCCCCACCTCCGCGCGGAGCGCGGTCTCGTTCGCAGGAACGCACTCGACCTCCTCGGCGCGCGCGAGCGAAGGCAACAGCGAGAGACCAAGCGCGAATGAAGACAGCAGTCGTTTCATGGATCGCTCCGGCAAGCTCTGCCGTGGGGCTAAAGGCTGTTGATGTACCCGATGTAAGCCTTCGAGAGCCCCGAGACGCTCTCGACGAAGGCCGTCCGGGCCGGGTCGCTCGCGCCCGCCTCGTCCTTGAGCGCGCCGTACGCCCGCGCCGCCTCGGTCAGGCAGGCGTCGACGCGCGCGGCGTACTCCGCGAAGTTCTCCGGCGTGAGCGCGCCCGGGATCGTCGCGCACACGCCGAGCTTCTCCTGGGTCGCCCAGTCGAGCCCGGGCGTCCCCGCGATCGCGCGGAGGGCCTCCACCACGGCGCCGAGGAGCGCCGCGTGGCGCTCCAGCGTGGCGCGCGCCGCCGCCACGTCGGCGTCGACCCCGGCGGCGCTGGCGTTGCTCCGGATGCGGTCGATCTCGCTGCGCTTCGCGCGGAGGCGCGACATGAGCGGCTGCCCCGGCGGGGTCGTGGCCGGTGCGCGCTCGAGGCCGAGCGTGTCCCGCTCCACGAACTCGTAGAGCGAGGCCGTGTCCTCGACGGTCTTCTTGAGCAGGAAGATCTCGCGCGTCGGGAGCTCGACGGCCGAGTCCCGGAGGGCCGCCGCGTACTGCCGCTCTTTCTCGGCGAGGCTCTGCGTCGTCGCGTCGATCTCCGCCTCGACGCGCGCGCGTATCCGCTCGTCGACGCCGGCGCGGAGCATCGACTCCACCTCGGCTTTGCGCACCGCCTTGCGCATCGCGCAGAGGTTCGCCGGGATCTGGCCGGCGAAGGGCCCGGCGTGGAACGTCCGGGCCTCCTCGAGGAGGGTCTCCCAGCCGGCGCGGACCGACACGGGCAGGAAGAAGTCGGCGCCGAACCCGACATACCGCGCGTGCTCGTTCGCCCGCTGGTACGACAGGCACTTCTCCTCGCGCGTCTGCCCTTCGAGGTACGCGAGGCTATGGGCCACGAAGAGCTCGAGGTGCGCGGTGTTCGCCATCTGCATGACCTCGTCGCTCCGGCCCGCCGGCGCGCCTTCCGGCTCGCGGTAGCTCCCGAGCGCCCCGATGAGCAGCTCGAGGAGCGCGACGCGGCGGTGGAGCTCGCGCGCCGTGGCCGGCTCGAGGCCGGCGACGGGCAGGAGGCGCACGGTCGTCACGGCCCCGGTGACGTCCTCGATCGGCACGAAGTCTTCCTCGATGATCTCGCCGCCCGAGCCGCCGCCGCCCGACGTCGGCGGGCGCAGCTCGGTCGAGGCGAAGGAGAGGAGCGCCGTGTCGAGCGGCCGCCCGCCGGTCGCCCGGCGAAACGCCTCATCGACATCGACGAACGACGGCACGTCGATCGCGGGGCCGCTCGGGGTCGGGAGCGAGGCCGCGTGCGACGCGAGCGACGCGAGCGACGCGAGGGGCACGATGGCCAGGGCGACACGCCAGGTGCGTTTTCTCACGGCGTCCTCCTGCAGTACCAGGCCGGCCTCGACGCATTGCAGTACTTCGCCATCCCTTCCTGCCAGAGCGTCTCGACGTGCGCGGCTGTGCGCGCGAGCTCGTTCCGGTTCGGCTTCGCGAGGGCGTCGTCCAGCGCGGCCCTGCCGGCCCGCTCGGGCGCCTCCATCGCCGTCCAGAAGTTCGTGCCCAGGATCAGCGATGTCGAGACATCCCTGAGCTCGATGACCGTTCGCTCCTTGCGGCTCACGTAATCCTCCATCGACATGCCCCCGATCGCGGCGATGATCTCCGCCTCGATGATCGCGATCTCCCCGCGCTTCTCCGGGAGCAGGAGATCCGTGAAGCGGGTCGTCCTGGCGCCGATCGTGCCGAGGATCTGCGACTTCCACGTCGCGTCGTACACGAAGCTGGGGAACGACTCGTCACCCCCGACGGGCTGCTGTGCCACCTTGACCGCGTCGGCGCCGAAGAGGCCGTTGATGCGGTCGCGGATCCCGAAGAGGTATTGCCGCCCCACGTCGATCTCGGCCAGGTTGAGCCCGTAGCGCGTCTCGACGCTCGACGCCGTCGCGACGAACCCCTTCATCTGGTCGCCGAGCTGCGTCAGCTTCTCGTTGAAGTGGTCGCGGAGCGCGTCCGGCCCCGTCGTCTTGTAGAAGAGCCCCCGCAGGCGCTCCACCGCGTACCGCCGGCCGTAGCGCTCCAGGCTGGCCGGCGTGTGCGACGACTCCTCGCACCCCTTCACCGACTCGAGGGCCGCCAGCATCTTTGTCGCGTGGTACGTGTACTTCATGTCGTCGGACGTGCCGAACGAGTGCTGCTCGCTGTAGAGCACCTGCTGCTCGGTGAGGAACGCCTCGAGCAGCCCGCTCGCGCGGACCGCGGCGTGGCACCGGAGGCTGTCGGCGCCGGTCCGGTTCGAGAGCCCGAAGTAGGCCGTCCCCAGGAAGTACCGCTCCTGCGGCGTGAGCCCGAGGCTCTCCACCTCGATGAGGTCGACGATCTCCTGGTAGCCCCCGCGCGCCGCGAGCGTCTCGTAACACAGGCGCTTGTTCTGCGTGAACACGGGCCCGTCCCAGGCCGCCGCCGCGCACGCCGCAGGCGGGGCCACGTCGGCGCGCGCGGCGCCGGCGGCGCCGACGACGCAGGCGGCGCCGGCGACGATGGCGACGATGCTTTGATGCCTGATCTTCATGGTGTCGCTCCCGTCGGCGCGGTCGCTCAGCGCTCTTTGCGGCAGGCCCCGATGTTCGGCGAGGAACTGCCGTATTGCTCTATGACGCAGATGATGGAGAGGTAGTTCCCGGGGATATGGCTGCCACGGAGCAACTCCCCGATGTAGTCCCTCCAGGCGGCGCTCCCCACGCACGGCTTGCCGGCCCTGTGGCAGGCGCGATCGGTCACGTTTTCGATCTCGTAGAAGCAGCCGTTCGCCTTGTCAGAGCACCTCTTGAGATAGGCCGCGTGCTCCGCCTCCAGCGAGCGTTGTGTGTAGTTCTTGTCCTTGTTCGCGGGGCTGTAAAACTCGCCGGTCCACCACGCGATCCCTTCGGGCGCGGGGCACGCGCCGACGGTCACGGGCGTCTGCCAGCACCCGTAGGCCCAGTCGTAGCTCGCGTTGAGCGCGTCCCGGGACGCGGGCGTCGCGTTCGCCACGCGCTCGTTCACCCACCTGTAGAGCCCGTACCGGGCCGCCTGATCGCCGTTGGCGTTGATCTCGTTCGTGAAGTACGTCCGCTCCTCGCCGAAGACACGCCCGCCGTCCAGGTTCGTGCGGCGCGGGTTGCTCTTCTTCCCGTTGCCGACGGCGCGATTGAGGATGTCGTTGAGCGGGTCGCTGAGGCCGGCGACGACGGTGAAGGCGAGCGACGCCATCGTCTTGGCCTCGGCCTCTCCCGGGTCGCCGCGGTACACCTCCTCGTAGAGCGACGTCGTTGTCTGAAGCTCTGCGTCGCTCGGCTCTCGCCCGAACACCCAGAAGAACAGCTGCGCCATCCTGGCGCGCCCGGGGCCCCAGCACCCGATCTCCAGCATCCGCGTCGGGCTGGCCGGCGCGTTCGGGTCGACGAAGAGATACGGCACGGCCGCCCTCGGGACCGACTGCGCCGCCGGCGCCCCTTCGGCGAAGAAGCTCGCGGCCCTCGGGCACGTGAAGCGGACCAGCGATTTGCCGCCGTCGAGCTGGAAATAGCGCGCCGAGGGCGACTGGTCGGCGGTCTGGAAGACCTTCACGTTCCTGTCGCACGCGAGGTGCGGCTGCCGGTCGGGGTCCGAGGACGTGAAGCGCGGATCGCTCGTCGAGAGCTCCTCCAGCGTCGCGGCGGGGTCGAAGCCGAAGGCCTGCTTCATCATGTCGGCGTTCGAGCCGCAGTCGATCGCGTAGCCCTTCCCGCCGGCGATCAGGTAGGGCGTCACGCGCGTCCTGATCCCGGTGAAGGGATAGCGAACCAGGTAGAGCTCCGCCTCGGCGGTGTAGCTCCTCTCGCTCGCCTGCTGCGGGAGGTCGCGGCGGGCCCGCGGGAGCGCCTTCCCGGTGCTCGAGTGGCAGTTGATGTCCCGCGTGGCGATTCCCTGCGCGTTCCAGACATCGAGGACGGCGCGGTTGACGGGGATGCTCACCTGTTCGAGGTTGCTGCCGTCCGCCTTCGTCCACGACAGCGCCGAGAGCAGGTTGCTGCAGCCGACGCTGTAGATCGTCCCGGGGTCGTCTCGGAGCCGGAGGTAATACTCGGCCTCGCCCTTCCCCAGATCGGCGTCGACGCGCCGGTAGACCTGGAAGATCTGCTGGCGCGTGACGTTGGGATCGGCGTCGCAGCGCAGCGTATGGATGGGGACTGGCCCGCCCGCGTCGCGCTCGAGGTGCATCTGCATCGTATCGAACGAGTCGTAGAAATCGGCCTGGTTCAGATCGAGCGTCCGCGGATACCCGAACCCCTCCAGGATCGGTCCGTAGTTCGATCCGCAGCCGATCTGGAATATGACGTTCGGCTTGTTGTCCTTGAAGCTCACGACGACCGGCACTTCGCGCGGCAGGTCGTCGATGAGGTCCGGATTGTCGTAGACGATGACCTCGGTCACGTTCGCGGCGATGGTCGCCGCCGCGGACGTGTCCGCAGTCGCCTCATCGGCCTCCGACTGCACCTCGCTGGCGCAGCCAGGCACCCAGCCCAGCGCCCAGCACGCCAGCAGCAGACCCCCTCGAACCAGCGACCTGTGTGCTCTTTGGTGGATCATTCCTGTCATGTTCATCCCCGCGCACGCATGGAGGGCGCGCCCGCGCGGCGTGAATCGCTCGATCCGCGCGCTTGCCATGAGCACCAGCGGGCGGGCTCTTCACGACGGTCCCCCGCTTGCTCGCTCCATGAATGCTGCCGGCCAGCGGGTCCTTCACGAAATCGTTGATCGACGACCCGCGCGAATCTGTTCCGCCCGCGGTCCGCGCGATTGTTCGTGAACGAGATCGAGGACTTCGCCTCGTCCGTCGCCTTCTCTCCCACGCGCTGTCATCGTCGAGCCGTGTCGAGGCGAGGTGGCGTGACGGACGAGCTCGGGCGACCGGCGAGGCGCTTTACACGAGGCCGACGCGCCCCTCGGTGTGCTCCAGCAATCCCGTGTTGTTACAAAACGTAACGCGACGCCCGGTCGACGCGGCCGTCGCCCCTTCGGCGAGCGACTCATTCGCTGCGCCGATCCACATACATCTTGATCAACTGAGCGCATTGCGGGAATCTTTGTCGCCATGTCGAAGCTCTCCCGATTGCGCCAGCTCAGTAAATTTCCTGCGTCATCGTCACTCGCGTTCAGCGCGCTGCTGCTGTTAGGCGCGCTACACGTCAGCGGCTGCGGCGACGACGGTGACGGTGGTGGCTCCGGCGGCGGCGGTGGTCAGCCGACGACGGACGCCAGCAGCACGACGGGGAGCGCCTCCTCCAGCGGCAGCGGTACTGGCGGCGGCGGCACCTCGGGGTCGACGAGCGGCACCGGCGACGCGAGCACGAGCACCGCGACCGGCACGGGCGGCGACGGCGCGGGTGGCGGCGGAACGGGCGGCGGCGGAACGGGCGGTGACGGAACGGGCGGTGAGGGACCGATGGTCGAGTCTGGCCTCCCGACGCCCCCCGGCTCCGACAACGTGGCGAAGCCGTCCGGCGCGCCCGGCGGGTTCAAGGTCATCGACTGGGCCGGCTTCGCGGGCGCGGTGTCGTACTCGTTCGACGACTCCAACTCGAGCCAGATCCAGAACTTCGAGACGCTGAACGGGCTCGGCGTGCCGTTCACCTTCTACCTCCAGACCGGCAAGAACGAGTCGAACGATCCGGTGTGGCAACGCGCGCTGGACGCCGGGCACGAGCTCGGCAACCACACGCAGAGACACTCGAGCGAAGACGACGGCTCCGACACCGACGCCGCGACGCGGTTCATCGAGAGCAAGTTCAACATCAAGGTGTACACGATGGCGGCGCCGAACGGCTCGCCGACGTACACGAACCTCGCCAAGACGCGCTTCATGATCAACCGCGGCGTGGCCAACGCCCTGATCGCGCCGAACGACTCGACCGATCCGTTCACGCTTCCCAGCTACATTCCCCCGCAGAACGCCTCCGCGTCGGTGATGAACGAGCAGGTCACGAGCGCGCGGAGCGCCAAGCGGTGGCGCACCTTCTGCATCCACGGCTTCAACGGCGGCAGCGACCAGGCCTATCAGCCCATCCCGCTCCAGGCCTTCGTCGACCACGTGAACCACGTCAAGGGACTCGGCGACGTGTGGATCGACAGCATCCTCAACGTCGGCGCCTACTGGCTCGGCCAGAAGGCGGTCAGCTCCGGCACCAACATGAAGAACGGGGACGAGACGACCATCACCTGGCGGCTCCCCGAGCACTTCCCGACGGGCAAGTACGTCCGCGTGACGGTCACCGGCGGCACGCTCAAGCAGAACGGCGTCGCGCTCCCCTGGAACCCGCACGGCTACTACGAGATGGCGCTCGACCCGAAGTCCGTCACGCTCTCGCCGTGACGTGAGCCGCCCGGAGCCCCGCGCCGCCACCGGCGCGGCTCCGGGCGCAGCCGACCCCGCGTCCGCTCACGCCCCCCGCACCCCGCCCCCGGCCCGCCGCAGCGCGACGCCGCGGCGGCCCCGTCTCCGTCAGAGCGACAAACGGGTTGAACCCGCCTGAAACGAGCAGAACTTCGAACCGCCAAGACGCCAAGGGCGCCAAGACATTGTCTTCTTCTTGGCGTCCTTGGCGTCTTGGCGGTTCATCTCTCGCTCGCTCAACGCGATCGTTGTTCTAGTTCCCCGCGCTCTCTTCCTTCTTCACCGGGGGCAGCGCCGGCATCCCGGGCCGCGGCCGATACCCCGGCTTCCGGTACGACAGGATCGGGATCGCCTCGTTCTTGTACGGCGCTCCCTCGCCCGGCCTCGGGCATTGATCCCGCACCCAGTAGACGTCGAAGGCGATGATCTCGTCCTCCGGCCGCCCGGTGCGCTCCGGGTACCTGAGCAGGTAGTCCTGGAGCCCGGGCTTGCGGAACGCCTTGTTCCTGTCGAGCCGGATCCGGTTGAAATAGTCCTGCCGGATCTGCCCGAGCCCGAGCCCCCGCGCGTCGGAGAGCTCGAGATCCGGCGCCTGCCCCGTGAACGGGTCCACGTGGCGCCCGTCGATGGTGAGGGCGTCGACGGTGAGCGACCCGTCCTCGGTGATCGGGTTGGGCGCGAACATCCCCCACCCCTGGAGCAGGCGCGGATAGACGATCGTCGCCTGCACGAGCTTCGGCTGAGCGTGCTTGAGGAAGGCCGGCACGCTCTTGTTCTCGTTGATCGCCTGGCTGACCGCGCAGAGCCCCAGGTACGCGACGAGCGCCTCCCGCGCGACGACCCTGCCGCGGGCGAGCTTCTCCGAGAGCGGCGACGGGCTCTCCGCCGCCCGCGCGCGCGGCCGCCGCGTCAGCCCGAAGAACCGGGCGATCGCGTCGCGCCGCCGCGACGCGATCCCGAGCAGCGCGCCCGGCGCACCGAGGGCCAGCGCCCAGACGACCGGCCGCGCGAAGCGGCCCCCCGGGAGCGCCTGCAGGATCTCGCGGAGCGCCTCGGCGCCCTGGAACACCCGGCCGCCCGACGGATCGCGCACCACGAACAGCTCCGGCCGCGGCTCCCCGGCCTCGCCGCCCTCCCCGGCCGCCGCCGCGCGCGCCTCCTCGAACCGCAGCAGCTCGAGGCCGTCGAGCCGGACGAAGAGGCGCATCAGGGCGAAGGCGAGCGGCGAGCTGCCGTCATAAACGACGACCCGGGGCGCCGCGCGGCGGCGGTACCAGCGCTCGAGCGCGTCCCAGTGCTGCGCCGTCGGGAGCAGGAACGACCAGCCGATCATGAACCACGAGAAGGGGCCGAGGCGCATCATCACCCCGAACGAGCCGTGGAGCGCCCACATCCCGCCCATGGCGAGCGCGCGCGTGAAGCGGCGCCCGTAGGGCGAGAGGATCCACGGAACGAGCAGCGCCTCGAGGACGAGGACGCCCCAGGTGAGCCCCTTCTTCGTCCAGAGCGGGAGGTACTCCCGCGCGACGACGGCGAGCCCCGTCACCATGCGGTCGAGGTGCAGCACGTAATGCACCGTCTCGCCGCGGCGCCAGATCTGGCCTGATTTGTTGACGACGTTGAAATAGTAGATGGTCGCCAGGTTCAGGATCGCGAGGAGCACGATCCCCGAGACGTACGGCTGCTCGGCCCACGCGGGGCGGCTCCTGTCCGCGAGATCGGCGGCCGTGCGCTCCTGCCGCTCGCGGTAGGAGCGGAGGAGCGCGTCGACGGAGAAGCGCCTGCCGGTCGGCATGAACATGGCCCAGCAGGTGATGAGGTTCACGACGACATAACCGCCGTTCTCGATCATGACCATCCGGTTGTCCCTGCTCGTCACGAGGAGAAAGGACAGGATCGAGAACAGCCGCGTGTGCCAGCCGATGAAGAAGCAGAAGAAGCAGAAGAGGGAGAGCGCGAACGCGACGTGGACCTCTCCGATCGACGAGAACGCGTGATAGAGGCTGAAGTTGAACCCGCTGCTCGGGTGGAAGAGGTGATAGTGGTTCGTGAGCACCCCGTCGTTGCTGTAGATCCAGCCCGCCTCGGCCCAGTGGCGCAGGCAGTCGGCCACCAGCAGGGCGCCGAGCACGAGCCGGAACAGCCCGAGCGTGCGGACGTCGATCGTGCAGTAATGCTCGCGGATCCATCGCCCGACGCGCCGTAAGCGGCCCATGCGAGCGCCTCAGTTCGGCTTGTTCGGGCGCAAGAGGCCGGGCGACAGGGGCGGGATGCGGTCGCCGAGCCGCCCCGCGCCGCCGCGCGAGTGCGAGAACAGCTTGTCCCGCTCGACCTCGCCGGACGCGGCCTCGCCGGGCGCGGGGATCGGCGCGGAGACCCAGTAGGCGTCGAAGCCCGAGAGCGACATCTCGCGCCCCCCGTCGGCCGAGAGCGGGCCACCCTTCGCGAGGTAATCGCGGAACGCCCGCTGGAAATCGACCCACTCCGGCTTGCGGATGCGGTCGAGGTAATCGGACCAGAGCTGGCCGAGCCGCGTCCCCGGCTGCCCCGCGGGCTCTAGCCGCGGCTCCTCGCCGGTGAGCGGGTCGATCGGCTGCGACGCGCGCGTCTGGCCGTCGATCACGAACAGCCCGTTGCTCCGCGGCGGCTCGGGCGCCATCACGTCCCACCGCGCCAGCATGCGCGGCCACGACGCCACGCCCGCGAGCACCGGCCCCTGCGGGATGGCGCCCGCCCCGGGCAGCGGGTTCTCCTTCGCCGTCTGCGCGAGCATCGCGGCGAGCACGACGAGCACCGCCGCCTCCCGCAGCGACCCCAGCGCGAGCCGCGCCGTGCGCACAGCGGGCGCAGGCCGGTCCGGCGCGGCCCCCTCGTCGTCGCCGTCCGCGTGGCTCTCGTCGAACAGCGGGATCCCGCACGCCTGCTTGCCGAGCAGCATGCTGATGTGGTGCCGGCGGGTCGCGACCACCTCGTAGAGCACGTCGAGCACGTGCGAGATGCCGGGCAGCTTGAGCGGCAACGCCAGCCACCCGAACGGCAGCGCCAGGAGCCCCTCGGTCACCGCGGCGCCCTTCCGGTAGACGCGCCCCTTGCGGTCGATCGCCAGCACCGTCTGCTCGACGAGCTCCGCCGTGACCTCCTTCGGCATCTGCACGCGCTCGGTCGCGCCGGTCTGGTTGCGCACGAGCAGCTCGTCGAGCGCGCCGTTGCCCTGGAAGGCCACGTGCCCGCGCAGGTCGAGCCGCTTGATCAGCCGGCACAGCGTGAGACAGAGCCCGCAGTCGGCGTCGTACACGAGCGTCCGCGCCCGCCGCTCGTTCCAGGAGCGCTCGTACACGTCCCAGAGCTCGCCCGGCACGACGAGCGGCGCCGCCGCGGCGAGCGCCCAGCCGAAGAGCCCGAAATCAAAGAAGAATCCGATGATGAGGCCGTGCGCCACCATCAGCGCGGCGGCGAGCCCGCGCGTCCAGCGGAAGAGCGCGGGGAATCCGGGGAAGAAAAGCAGCGCCGGGATGGCGAGCTGCATCGCCCAGGTCCCGAGCGTGAGGCCGCGCAGGGTGCCGAGCGGCACGGCCTCGCGGAGCCAGGCGCCCGCGTCGCTCGCCCAGCGATCGACGTGGAGCGCGTAGTAGAACGCCGTCCCGTCGCGCCACGCCGGGCCGCGCTGCTGGAGCGCCGTGCACAGGTAGATGAGGGCGAGCTGCAGGAGCACGGCCAGCGCGGCGAGCGAGGTCGGCGACCAGCCGGGGAGGCGCTCGGCCGCGATCTCGGCGTCCGGGACCCTCGACCTGTCGTTCAGCTCCGTGTCGCGCTTCTCGTCGCGGAGCGAGAGCGAGGCGCGCAGGCTGTCGATCGAGAGGCGGCTCCCGCACGGCAGGAACGCGGTGAACGCGAGGATCGCGATCGCCGCGTAGTTGCCGGCGTTCTCGAGCAGGATGTTCCGCGACGTCAGGCTGACGAGCACCAGAAGCGACAGGAGGTGGAACACCCGCGTCCGGAAGCCGATGAGGAACAGGGCGTAGACGACGAGCGCGAGCGAGAAGGCGAAGTGCGCCTCTCCCACCGTCGAGAAGGCGTGGAAGAGGCTGAAGACCTCCTGCTTGCCGCGGAGGTTGAAGAGGTGGTTGTGGTTCGGGAGGACGCCCTCGTTCGAGTAGAAGTCCCGTATCCACCGCCACCGCCCGAGGAGGTCGGCGATGAGGACGAGGGCGAAGGTGATACGAAAAAGCCCGAGCGAACGGGCGTCGATCCGCAAGAAATGATCGCGAAGTGATTTCACGGAGAGTCCTCGACCCGGAATCCGTAGTCCGATGCGTGCTCGAGCTCGGGGACGCTCGGCTGGCGCAGGAGCAGGGAGCGCACTGTCCAGAGATCGCCGAAGACGCGGTAGCGCAGCGCGGTCTGGTCGAGGTAGTCGACGCCCGCGGAGCCGCCGGTGCCGGTGCGGCGGCCGATCACCCGCTCGACCATCCGCGCGTGGCGCTGCCGCCAGATGAGCATGGCCTGCTCCATCTCCAGGATGCGGTCGAGCACCTCGCGCGGCCACGCGAGCCTGGGCAGCTCGCGGTAGCTCTCGATGAAGACGATGGCCGCGCGGATGGCCCGGCGCTTCTCGCGGGTCGGCGCGTCGGCGTCCGGGTCGTCCTCGGCGAGCAGGAACGCCTCGGCGGCGGCGTTCTCCGCCTCGTAGCGCGCGCGCAGCCGCTCGACGTCCGCCGGGGTGAGCGCCTTGTCGATGGCGATCTGCACCCGGCGCTCGTTCTCGTCGCGCATCGATCGCATGTAGTTGCGCAGGAAGCGCAGGACCGCGCCCGGCTCGTTCGCGCCGTCGATGGGCGTGCGCGAGAGCCACTCGTAGAGGTAGTGCTTGAGGCTCGGCCCGCTCGCGAGCCGCGCCTCGAGCCGGCGCGTCGCGGACGACGGCGAGCCGTCCGCTGTCTTGAGCGCCTCCTTGTAGCTGCCCTCGCGGCCGAGCGGGATCCGGACCGCGTCGTCGAGGCCGAGGAGGACCTCGATCTCGCGGAGCTGCGCGGACTGGAAGCCGCTCGCGGGGATCAGGCGATCCCGGAAGTCCAGGTAATCGCGCGTGGTGAGCGTCTCCATCACCCGGAAGTGCTGGATGGCCTGCTCGAAGATGGTGACGACCCGCCGGAACGAGCGCGCGGCCGAGGCGAGCTTCTGATCGGGCACGGGGTTCTGGCGGAAGAGCTCGCGCGCCGAGGTGAGCTCGCGGAGGATGAGCTTGAACCAGAGCTCGTAGATCTGGTGGACGACGATGAACAGGGCCTCGTCGTTGCTGACCTTCTGCTCGTCGTCGTCGAATCCGCCCTGGAGCGCGAGCAGCTCCTCGACGTGGATATAATCCCAGTAGTTCATGTGGTTGACGATCGCGGGACCGCCGCCCGGGGTGGCCCGCGCCGCTTGCCCGCTGCGAGCGCCGCGCCGGCTCCCGCGAGCGGCGCGGGGAGTCTACTTCCCGCCCCCCCGGAAACGGAAGCGCGCCGGCACCGTCGGCAAGGAAAGCGCGCCCGGTCCGGGAAGCGGTTTCATCCGACGGGCGCGCCTTCCAGGACCGCGCGGCGCGGGGTGCGCGCTCACGGCGGGCTCGCCGCGCCCGGCGGCGGCGCGGGGTGCGCGCTCACGGCGGGCTCGCCGCGCCTGGCGGCTCGACCGGCGTGCGCCGCACGCCGTCGGGGCCCATGTCGAAGGGCGGCGCGTAGCTCTTGAGCTCGGCCTTCTCGTAGCTCGCGCCGCTCGCGGCCTCGAGGGCCACGACGCCGACGTCCGGGCAGAACGTCGACACGTAGCGCGCGGGCCTGTCGCCGAGGCGCTCTTCCACGGTCTGCACGCACCCGGTGAACCGGCCGGCCGGCACCTCGACGGCGGCGTCGACGGCGGCGATGCGCGCGCGGCCGCCGTGCTCGCCGGTCCACGTGGTGCCCGGCGCGATCGGCTCCTTCAGCACGAACACGCCCGTGTCGCTGCGGACGACGCCCTCGCCGGTGAACTCGAAGCGCTTCACGCCCGAGGGGAACCTGAGCTCGCCGCGGCGCGCGTCGGCGCGGTGCACGCGCGCGACGAGGAGGCCCTGCCCGCCGCCGTCGCCGAGGGTGACGTAGTGGTAGACGTGCCCGTCGACGAGCGGGAAGTACCGCTCGGCCTGCGTGCCCGAGGAGGCGCCCTTCTGCCCGTCGGCCGCCGCGTTCCACGCCGTCGGCGGCGCCGCGTCCGGGGCGCCGGAGCCGCCGCAGCCGAGCAGCGCGAGCGCGAGGGCAGAGAGCGAACGCGCGAGGGAGCTGCGCGCGAGGGAGCTGCGCGCGAGGGAGCTGCGCGCGGCGGGGCGATCTGAGGCGCGCTCGATGTCGGTGCTCACCGCGCCGCCTCCTCGGTCCTCACGGGGCCGTGTGGCTGTGAGACCAGTACCAGAGCGACAGGAATGCGAGCAGCGCCGCGGCCGCGACGAGCAGGGCGACGGCGAGCGGGTCGGGGTCGACCCGGCGCAGCAGCGCCCGCGCCGCGCGGCGGATCTCGTCGCGCTCGCGCTCGTGCTGCTCGTCCAGGTCCTGCGTGGACTTCACCTCGTCGCGAGCGCGGTAGGGGTGGTCTTCCTCCGGAGGCTCGCTGCTCGGCTTGCTGCGCTTGATCTCCTCCGTCAGAAGCCGCCTCGCGCCTTCCCGGACGAGCGCGTAGTCGCCGCGCTCGAACGCCTGCTCGAGGCGCTCGATCTCGGGGTGGCGAGAGCGCGCCGGCGCTGCGTCGCCGGGGCGCGACGCCCCCTTCTCGCCGCGCCGCTTCCCGCGCTTCTTCGGCTGGCGCCGCGGCTCGACGTCGGCCTGCGCGTCCGGCGGCGAGCTCGGATCCGGCTCGGGCCGGGCGTCGGTGTCGGCCTGCTCCGTGTCCGTCACGTACAGCTCTCGGTGGTGATGAAGGCCATGGCCGAACCCCCGCGGCGGAGCCCCGGGCCGGCGCAGGCTACCTCATGCCCGGCCGCGCGCGCCCCGAAAAAGGCCGGATGCGCCGCGGCCCACGCGGCGCCGGCCTGGTACCCCGGTCAGAAATCCTGCCAGGGCCCTGCCTCGCGAGCGGAGAGATCCCAACGCAAAGACGCAAAGGCGCCAAGGCGCAAAACTACAATAATTTCATGCCTTTTTGCGTCTTTGCGCCTTTGCGTTGAAATCTCGCTCCGGATCTGGCCCGGACTCCTGGTGCGTGCGGCCTAGGGCAGCCGGTCTCGCTGCCGGTCGACCTCGGCCGGATCCGGGCGGTCTCTCCAGGGGACCATCGCCTCGCCCTCGCCGTGGACAACGCAGCGGAGCGCCTCGCAGGCGGCCCGGTAGTACGCCTTGCGGCCGCAGCCCACGGCCTTGTACTGGCCGCCGAGCTGCTCCTCGATGCGGACGTCCTTGTCGGGGCAGTCGAGGTCGGACGTCGCGCGCGCCCGGACCATCGGCATCGCGTTCGACGGCACGTTGGCCACGG
The DNA here is from genome assembly GCF_051521615.1 of Sorangium sp. So ce1335. Taxonomy (NCBI): domain Bacteria; kingdom Pseudomonadati; phylum Myxococcota; order Polyangiales; family Polyangiaceae; genus Sorangium; species Sorangium sp. So ce1335. The sequence continues at coordinate 11,748,715 of NZ_CP150363.1, read as the reverse complement.
TGCATGCCGGCGAGAGCGCGCCGGCGACGAGGGCGGCCAGGGGGACGAGGGCGGCGAGGATGGACGGACGCACGGCATGAGCCTAGTGCACGCCTCCGCCCGGCAGCGCGAGAAATGCACCGACAATGGAACCTCGGGGGCCCGTGACGCCCCGTGAAGACGAGCGCGGCCCCCCGACCCCGGTCCCCGCGGCGCCCGCCTGCGCTCGTCGGCCCGCCGGCTCCAGCTCAGAACTGGAAGTACACGAACGGCACGGCGGTCGCGCTCGCCGCCTCGTGGAGCCCGATCGCGACGAGGAACAGCAGCGCGCCCTGCATCGGCGCCGGCGCCGCCATGAACGACGCGCGGGCGCGCTCGTAGAGGCGCTCGGGCACGTAGTGCGACAAGAGCGCGACCCCGAGCAGCGCGAGGAGCACGGGCGGGAGGTTCGGGTGGAACGTGGTCAGCGTGCCGATCTGCCGCAGGATGAGCACGGCCTGCGAGAAGCTCGGCGCGCGGAAGAAGATCCACGCGAAGCAGACGTAGTGGAACGTCAGCAGCACGCAGAGCGCGCGGACGGCGAGCCCGCCCGCGGCCGAGGTGGACGGCGCCGCCCCCGCCGCGGCCGCGCGCCGCTGCCGCGCGCGCTGGAAGGCGCGCGTCACGGCGAGCCCGAGGCCGTGGAGGAAGCCCCAGAACACGAAGGTCCACGACGCCCCGTGCCAGAGGCCGCCGAGCACCATCGTGATCATCAGGTTGCGGTACGTCGCGAGGTCCGAGCCGCGGTTGCCCCCGAGCGGGATGTACAGGTAGTCGCGCAGCCACGTCGACAGCGAGATGTGCCAGCGGCGCCAGAAATCCGCGAGGTTGTGCGCCTTGTACGGCGCGTCGAAGTTCTTCGGGAACCGCACGCCGAGCAGCAGCGCCGAGCCGATCGCGATGTCGGTGTAGCCCGAGAAATCGCAGTAGATCTGCGCGGCGTAGCCGTAGACGCCCGCGAGCACCTCCAGGGCGGAGTAGTTCTCGGGCCGCTCGAAGACGCGATCGACGAGGTTGACCGCGAGCTGGTCGGACAGGATGACCTTCTTCACGAGGCCGACCGCGACGAGGAACAGCCCCTCGCCGCCCTGCTCGCGCGTGAGGCTCGGCGCGCGCTCGAACTGCGGGAGCAGGTCGCGCGGGCGGACGATGGGGCCGGCGACGAGGTGCGGGAAGAAGGCGACGAAGAGCAGGTACCGGAGGTAGCTCCGGTGGGGCGGCAGCTCGCCCCGGTAGACGTCGATGACGTAGCTCATCGACTCGAACGTGAAGAACGAGATGCCCACCGGCGGCAGCAGCACCCGGAACGCGGCGTCCACGCTCGTCGGCTCGCCCGTGAGCAGGGCGTGGAGCGCCGCGGCGTTCTCGATCGCAAAGTTCCAGTACTTGAAGAACCCCAGGAACCCGAGGTTGAGCGCCACGGTGGCGATGAGCATCGCGCGCCGCACCCTGGGCCGCGGCTCGCGGGCGATCGCGCGCGCGAGCAGGAAGTCCACGGTCGACGAGGCGAAGATGAGCGGCAGGTAGCGCCAGTCCCAGGCCGCGTAGAACCCGTAGCTCACGATGAGCAGGAACACGAGGCGCGCGCGGATGCCGGCGAACCGCGCGAGCGCCCACGATCCGACGAAGACGGCGGCGAAGAACTCGGCGTAGCGAAGGGTGTTGAAGAGCACGACGGGTCGGGGCCCGGGCCGGGCGGCCGCGCCCCCGACGGCGGGCGCCCCCCCGGGCGGAGAGGGCGCCCTCTACCACGGCGCGCGCCGCGCGGTTGAGGTTGCGGCGCCGCCCCCTGTTGAACAGCGCCCGGCGCCGTGCCAAGGATGGAGCTGATGCTGGGTCGCCTGATCCTCGGGATTGTGAAGGGGCTCATCGTGGGGGGCTTGCTGGGGTTCGGGCTCGCAAAGCTCGGCTTCGCGGCGCCCATCGCGGTCGTCGCCTACCTGGCCGCGGCGCTCGCCGGGGTGCTCGTCGGGCTCGTCGCGGGCAAGCCCATCTGGGCGAAGGACGCGAAGATCGAGGCGGGGATGAAGGCCTTCGTCGGGGCGCTGCTCGGCGCCGGCCTGATGTACGCCGCGCGCCGGTGGCTGACGATGCCGGTGCCGGTGCCGCTCGGCGAGCTCGGCGGCGCGAACCTGTCGCTCGGCGAGGCGGCGGGGAGCACCGGGACCTTCGGCGGCCTCGCGATCACGTCGCTCGCCGCCATCGCCGCCCTGCTCGGCGGCTTCTACGAGGCGGACAACGACCCCTCGGACGAGGCCACGCCGGGCGCGAAGCCGGAGGCGAAGGCCGCGGCCGGGGGCAACAAGCGCATCGCCGCCTCGCCCGCGGTCGACGATCTCGAGGACGACCTCGACGTCGAGCCCGAGAAGAAGCGCGCCAAGAAGTAGCCCGTGCCGGTCGCGCGGGCGCTCCTCTACGCAGCATCGGCCGGCGCGCTCGCGCTCGTCGCGCGCTCGCTGCTCGTCGCGCCGGTGCCGTTCGCCGTCGCGTGCGCGGCGGTCGCCGGCTACCTCGCGCTCGTGCTGTGCGGGGTCTTCTTCCTCGGGCTCGGCATGTTCGTGGACGTCGTGAAGCGCGGCCCGCCCGGCGCGCGCGGCGTCGCGCTGACGTTCGACGACGGGCCGAGCCCGGAGCACACGCCGCGCGTCCTCGATCTCCTCGACGCGGCGGGCGTCAAGGCGACGTTCTTCGTCATCGGGCGCAAGGCCGAGGCGCACCCCGAGCTCGTGCGCGAGATCGCGGCGCGGGGTCACGCGATCGGGCTGCACAGCCACGCGCACGACCGGCTCTTTTCGCTCCGCTCGGCGCGGTACGTCGAGCGCGACCTCCGGCAGGGCCTCGACGTCATCGAGCGCGCCACCGGCGAGCGCCCCTCTTTGTTCAGACCGCCTGTCGGCCACACGAGCCCGCGCATCGCCCGCGCCGTCGACGCGCTCGACCTCGACGTAATCGGCTGGTCGGCGCGGGGGTTCGACGGGCTGGGCGGGGCGAGCCCGGAGCGGGTGGCGGCGCGGATCATCCCGGGGCTCCGCGACGGGGCCATCGTGCTGCTCCACGATGCGGCCGAGCGCGACGACCACGCGCCCGCGGGGGTGGCGGCGCTGCCGCGCATCCTCGAGGCGATGAGCCGGCGCAACCTGGCCGGGGTCCGCGTCGACGCGTGGCGCGACGAAGGCGCCGGGGACGACGCCCTGGCCTAGACCAATTCTCACAGGTGGCGCTACGCTCCGTGTCCGATGGCTGCGCCGGTGAGTCTGACGCTCTTTGCGCATATCGCGGCGAGGCCGGAGGACGAGCTCGACCTCGCCGAGGCGGCGCTCCTCATCGACGACGCCGCGTACCCGGGCCTCGACATCCCGCACTACCTGGGCGTGCTCGACCGGCTCGGCGGCGAGGCGCGCCGCGCGATCGAGCGGCCGTCGCGCGCGCCCGAGGCGACGCCGGGCAGCGGGCCCATCGAGGCGCTGCTGCGCTGGTTCTACGGCGATCTCGGGTTCCACGGGAACACGGGGGACTACTACGACCCGAAGAACAGCTACCTGCACGAGGTGCTCGATCGCCGGACGGGCATCCCGATCACGCTGGCGGTGGTGCTGATCGAGGTGTGCGGGCGGGCGGGCCTCGAGGCGCAGGGCGTCTCGTTTCCGGGGCATTTCCTCGTGAGGACGCCGGTGCGCGGCGGCGTGCTGCTCATCGACCCGTTCGAGGGCCGCCTGCTCGGCCGGGACGACCTCCGCGCGCTGCACACCCGCGCCACGGGCGCCACGCGCGATCCGGACCCGCGGCTGCTCGTGCCGGCGCAGAAGCGGCAGATCCTCGTGCGCATGCTGAACAACCTGCGATCGATCTACTCGAGCCGATCGGACGCGTCGCGGCTGCGCGGCGTGCTCGAGCGGATGCAGGTGCTCGCGCCGTCCGACGAGCTGCGCAAGGAGCTCGACCAGCTCGGCGGCGAGCGGCCGTGGCCGTCGTCGGGGCGCGAGGTGAACTGACGTGGGCTGACGTCGCGCGGGAGAGCGCGGCGGCGCGGGAAAGCGCGGCGGCACGGGAAAGCGCGGCGGCGCGGGAGAGCGCGACGGCGCGGGAGCGCGACGGCGCGGGAGCGCGACGGCGCGGCTACTCGGGCACGCGCTCGTGCGCGCCGATGTCGATGCCGTCGCCGAGCACGCGCGGCAGGCCGCCGTAATCGGTGAGATCGGTGAGATCGAATGGAGGCAGCGTGGAGGCGCTGCCGCCGAGCGCGTCGGTGCCCGCGTTCGCGGCGGGGCTGTCCGGCGAGAGCGAGAGGTCGCCTGCGCCGACGAGCAGGGGATCCGCCGTCGTGCCGAGCGCCTCGGGGACCGCGCCCGCGCCGCCCCAGAAGACGTTGTGGCTGCCCACGAGGCCGACATCGTCGGCCGGCGTGACGACACCCTCGTCGTGGAAGCAGAAGTACGGCCCGCGGTTCGGGGCGATGATGTTGTTGCGGACGTGGATGGCCTCGCCGCCGGGCACGGGCGAGGTGGCCGGATCCTCGCGGCGGAAGGCGCACTGGGGCTGGTGGAGGGTGTTGTTGAAGAAGAGGACCTCGGCGCCGTGGGTGCTCTCCTTCGGGAGGATGAGCGCGTAGGGGGCGCCGTCGAGCACGTTGTTGAACACCGCGACCCGGCCGATCGGGCTCGTGTTCGACGGAGGGCACGCGTTGCCCGCGAGGTCGAGCAGCGGGGTCGCCCGGACGCGGCTGCCGTGGAGGCGCACGTCGAGCGCCCTCGTGGGGTCGACCCAGACAGGCGCGCTCATGCCCTGGAACTCGCAGAACCCCACCTCGGCGACGGCCCTTGTCGCGTGGCACGTGTGCACGCCCGACGTCTCGATGCCGGTGAACGTCGATCCGAGGACCGTGAGGGCCGCGACGTCATCGCGCAGGTAGATCCCGTCGGCCCCGAGGCGGTCGAAGCCGCAGCCGACCACGCGGAGGCTCTCGGTATCGCGGACGAGACCGCCGACGCCGGCGTCGGTGAGCACCAGGTTGGCGAGGACGACGTGGCCGGCGTCGGCGACGCCGAACGCCACGTGGCGGAAATCCGCGTCCGCCGGCACGTCGAGCAGGCCGAGGCGCGGGCGCTCGCCTGGATGACCGACGACGGCGATGGGGCGATCCGCCGTGCCGGGGCGCGCGAGATCCGTGAGGGGCAGGGCGCACGCGATCGCCTGACCGGCGTCATCGACGCCGCACGTGGAATCGCCCGGGTAGTCGCCCTCCCGGACATAGGCCACATCGCCCGGCGCGAGCACGCTGGCGAGCTTGCCGAGCGAGGCGCAGGGCGCCGCCTCCGCGCAGTCCGGGCTCTCGTCGTCCCCGCCGCTGGCGTCGACGTACCGGATCGACCCGGACCGCACCGTGAACGGGACCGGATCGCTCGCCACGCCGCCGCGCCGCACGACGATGTCCGCGGCGCCCGGGGGCGCCTCGGGGCCGATGCGCACGACGATGACGTCGAGCGCGCGCGCGACGTCGTCGTTCGATGCGCCGTCGCGCGCGAGGACGGGCGCGAGGGGCGCGCCGTCGAAGGTCACCTCGGGCGCGGCGCCGCCTTCCTCGACGAGCCGCACGCCGTACAGGGTGACGTAGGCCCCCGCCGGCCCCGACTCGAGATCGGTGAACAGCACGCGCGGCGCGGTGGGCGGCGCGGGCGCGGCGCCGCCGCCTCCCCCGGTGCCGCCGCCGCCTCCCCCGGTGCCGGCGCCGCCTCCCCCGGTGCCGGCGCCGCCTCCCCCGGTGCCGCTCGCCCCGGCGCCGCTTCCTCCGACGCCGGCGCCGCCCTCTCCGGGATCGCCGCCTCCTCCGCCCTGGCCGCCGACCCCGGCGGGGCGAGGCTTGCCCTCATTCACGCCGAGGATCTCGGCACAACCCATCGTGCCGAGACCGGATACACACAGGGCGAAAGAGGCCGCTCGATGTCCTCGAGATCGACGCATCGCGCCTATTTACCATGCGCGGTGTCTCCGTGTGCCTGACAGAAACCGCTGTTATCCCCCTCCACCCCCCTGTAGCCTCCAGAGAGCGAATGTCCGGAGGAGCGACGGGGAGCGGCATGGCAGGCCTCGAGGTGGCGCCCGGCAGCGTGCTCGCGGGCAAGTACCGCGTCGAGCGGGTGCTCGGGCAGGGGGGAATGGGCCTCGTCGTCGGCGCGTGGCACCTGCACCTCGACGAGCCCGTCGCGATCAAGGTGCTCCGCGACGAGCTCGCCGGCGATGCGGTCATCATCGAGCGGTTCCTGCGCGAGGCGCGCGCGGCCGCGAAGATCAAGAGCCGTCACGTCGTGCGCGTGACCGACGCCGACCGGCTCCCCTCGGGCGCGCCGTACCTCGTGATGGAATGGCTCGACGGCCGCGATCTCGCGTCGATCGTCGAGCGCGAGGGGCCGATGGATCCCCCGCGCGCGGTCCGCCACGTCATCGAGACGTGCGAGGCGCTCGGCGAGGCGCACGCGCTCGGCATCGTCCACCGCGATCTCAAGCCGAGCAACCTGTTCGCGGCGCGCCAGCCGGACGGCTCCACGTGCACGAAGATCCTCGACTTCGGCATCTCCAAGCTGCTCGGCGAGGAGCTGACGCGCACCGAGGTCGCCCTCGGGACGCCGAGCTACATGGCGCCGGAGCAGATGACGTCGGCGCGGAGCGTGGACGCGCGCGCGGACATCTGGGCGCTCGGCGTCATCCTGTACAAGCTCGTCACGGGCACGGTGCCGTTCCGCGCGTCGACGCCGTCCGAGCTCGGCATGAAGGTGCTCTTCGGCGAGCCGACGCCCCCCGAGCAGGCGCGGCCCGATCTGCCGCCGGGGCTGGCGCAGGTGATCCTCCGCTGCCTGCAGCGCGAGCCGGCGCGGCGCTTCGCGACGGCGGCGCAGCTCGCGGCGGCGCTCGCGCCGTTCGCGTCCGCCCAGCCGGCGGTGCCGGAGGGCGCGATGGGAGCGCCGGGCAGGCCACCGGAGGGCGCGGCGCCGGCGCTGGGCGGGCCACCGGAGGGCGCGACGCCCGCGCTCGCGCCGGCCGCGGCGGCGACGCCGCACGTGACGACCGCGAACGGAACGCCGCCGCAGCAGGGCGGGCCGGGTCGGCGGGCGAGCGCGCCGCCCCAGGACGCAACGCCGAGCCCGACGACGGCCGGGGGGCACCCGGCGCGCGGGCCGGGGCGCGCCGTGGTTGCGCTCGCCGCGGTCGCGCTCGCCGCCGGGGCCGTGTTCGCGTTGTGGGCGCGCCGGGCGCCGTCCGGGCCCGGGCCCACCGGCGAGTCGAGCGTCACCGCGGCAGTCCCGGAGCCGGCCGCGGCCGCGTCGGAGCCCGCGCCCACGGCGGACCCGCGCCCGACGCTCACGCCGAGCGCGCCCGCGAGCGCGGCGCCCAGCGCACCGTCGACCGCCGCGCAGCAGGAGCCCGCGGGCGCTGCGCAGCAGGAGCCTGCGGCCCCGGTCGGCGCCCAGCAGGCGCCCGCGACCGCCGCACCGCGCGCGCTCGCGCCCGCTCCGCCGCGAGCCCCCGCGCCCACCGCTTCCGGCGGCCGCCGGGTGGTCGCCCCAGGCGCCACGTCCACGCAGCGTACGCCGCCCGATCCGGCGGAGAATCCGTTCGGAGGGAGGCGCAAGTGACGCAGCGGACGGGACCCCGGTGGCGCACGCGCTCGCAGGTCGCGGCGCTCGCCGCGGCGGGCACGCTCGCGGTGGCGACCGCGCTCGCGGCGGCGCCGGCCGCAGCGCAGCCGGTATCGGCCCAGGATCAGGCTGCCGCGCAGGCGCTCTTCGATGAGGCGCGCGCGCTCGCGGCGGCGGGCCAACATGCCGAGGCGTGCCCCAAGCTCGAGGAGAGCCAGCGGCTCGATCCCTCGATCGGGACACAGTACTACCTCGCCGAGTGCCTCGAGGGGCTGGGCCGCACGGCGAGCGCGTGGACCCTGTACGTGCAGGTCGGGGATCTGGCCGAGGCGGCGGGCCAAAGCGCGCGCGCCAGCTACGCGCGCGAGCGCGCCGAGCTCATCGCGCCGTCGCTCGTGCGCCTTTCGATCCGGATCCCCGACGCGCTCCGGTCGGTGCCGGATCTGCGCGTCGAGCGCGACGGATCGCTCGTCGGCCCGCCGCAATGGGGCGCCGCGGTGCCGGTGGATCCGGGGCGGCACACGATCGTGGTGACGGCGACCGGCAAGAAGCCGTGGCGCCGCGAGGTCGACGCGAGCGCGCCGGGCACGACGGTCGCCCTCGACGTGCCGCCGCTCGAGGAGGCGCCCGGAGCGCCGGCGGCCGCCGCGGCGACGCCGCCTCCCGCGGCGGCGCCGCGCCCCGCGCCGCCCTCCGCGGCCGATGCGGCGCGCTGGCCGGCGCAGCGGGTGCTCGGCCTCGTCGTGGGCGGCGCGGGACTCGCGGCCGCCGCGGTGGGCGCGGGCTTCGGCATCCATGCGATGGCCAAGCGCGACGCGTCGAACGACGGCCACTGCGACGCGCAGGACGTCTGCGATCCCGAGGGGCTCCGTCTGCGGGGAGAGAGCCTCGACGCAGCGCGCGTCTCGACGATCGCGTTCGTCGGCGCGGGGCTCGCCCTCGCCGGCGGCGCGGTCCTGTTCTTCACGGCCCCGTCGCGCAGCGAGCCCGCCGCCGCGCAGGTCGGCGTGTCGATCGGGCCGCTCGGCGCGAGCGTGGTGGGGCGGTTCTGAGGTGATTCGACCATGACGATCCATGTCGTTCGGCAGGGCGAATATCTCGATCAGCTCGCGCACAAGCATGGCTTCGACGCCGAGGAAGTCTGGAATGACGAACGAAACGTCGAGATCCGCGAGCGGCGTCCGGACCCTTCCATGCTCGCGCCGGGTGATCATCTCTGCATCCCTGCGACGGCACGCCCCGGAACGCCGGTCGAAGCGCGCGCGGTCAACCGTTATCGCGCGCGCGTGCCGATGGTGGAGATCGCCATCGCGCTCGGCAGCGGCGGCGTCGCGCTCGCCCACGAGCCCTATGTGATCGAGGGCCTGCCCGGCGGCGCACAGGCAGGACAGACCGACGACCGCGGACAGGTGCGCTTCCGCGCGCCCATCACGACCCAGGAGGTGACGCTGGAGCTCGTCAACCGCGGCGTCGTCCACCCTGTCCGCATCGGCCATCTCGATCCCGTCAACGAGGACAGCGGGGTGCGCCAGCGCCTGCGCCACCTCGGCTATTTCGGGCGCTGGATCGGCCGCGGGGAGCCGCCGCTATCGCACGAGCGCGACGCCCGTGCCATCAGGGCATTTCAGCGGGATCACGGCCTGGAGGTGACGGGGTACGCAGATCGGTCGACGCGCGAGAGGCTCGTCGACGTGCACGGGAGTTGAGGTGATGTCGCACGCAGGCCACGGGTCATGACGCACCGAGCCCCCCTCGCCGTGCGTCGCTGGCCCTACCAGACGACGCGGTTCGACGCGACCTTCGAGGAGATCGGCGCGCGGTATGGAATCTCCTACGGGGAGCTGGTGTCGGAGAACCCAGGCACGCTGGAGCTTTCTTCGGACACGGAGCACCCGGTCCCGCGCGCGGGCATGGTCATCTACCTGCCGCTTCCGCCGTCTGTGATGGATCACGAGTGGGAGCGGTATTCGGTCCGGGCGGGTACGACGCTCGCAGAGGTGGCGCGCACCAGGAACGATACGGCCGTGCGCGCCGCTGCGATCGCGACCGCCCCGCGCGATCGGGATCCCCGGACGGACTACCGGTCCACGGGACCACGAAGTTCCGAATTGACGCCTGAGTTCCTGTGGGAGCACGTTCTCAACTGCCACTTCCGGAACCGCTACCTCGAAGACAACGTGCGCCACGGGTCCATTTCGGCCGACGTGCCGCCGGAGCAGCTCGGCGACGTGCGCTTGAGGGTCGACTCCTTCCTGATGATCCCGTGGCCGCTCCGCGCGATCGGCCGACCCATCCACGCAGCTCCGCTCATCCAGTACGAAGCGAGGCCGTTCGGCAACCCGACGAGCTGCTCGACCTGTGTGTCCGTCGACGATTGGGTGGATGAGCTCTACCTCGACCACCTCATCCCGATGGATGAGCTGATACGATCGCTTCAGCGATGCAATCAGGACTTCAGCGCGGGGGTCATGAGGTACCTCCAGCAGCTGAAGCACCTGCACGTCGCCGAGATCCTCATCCGCGTGATGGGAGAACAGCCCGGCGCGCCGAACGTGGATCCTTTGCTCGATCCGCTCGGCGAGCTCGTCCGAGGGCTCAGCGATGCCTTGGACGACCATCCGACGGTGCGCGCCGTCTTCCCTGGCCTCACCAGCCGCCGCGCCAGGATCGCTGCGGCTCTCTGGTCGAAAGTGCAGTCCCACCGCTTCAACGAGCTCTCGGAGAGGGCGTACATCGAGCACGACGTCGTCGTGAACGAGACCGAGACAGTGCGCGAGCGCATCTGCGGGATCGTGGCCGACGCCTACGCCCAGCTCTCGCAGGTCCCGGAGTTCGAGGAGAGGGTCGGGGAGGTGATCGAGCGCGCGCTCGAGCGCCACATGTCCGACGGACCGGCTGCACGGTCGCGGATCAATCCCGTGCGCGGAGACAACGCGCTCGAGACGCTGATGTCCCTTGCGGCGTCGGACGTCGGACTTCCGTCGGATACGGCAGCGCGCTTCCTCAGCGCCGCCGCCGCGATCGGAGCGATGGGCACCACGATCGTCGGCAACCTGCCGGGCCCGCCATCCGTGGCAGGCGCGATATTGCAGATCACTGGCCTCCGCGATCTACGTCATATCCACGTCGTCCGGCCCGGGATGAGCCTCCCCTTCCGCGAGCCACCCCACGTCACCCGCCGCATCCGCCAGCTCGCAGCGTACGCGCAGCTCGAGGAGAGCCAGTTGCGAGCGGACATCATGGCCGCGCGCAGCCTCGATGACGTCGAGGACATCGCGGACCGGATCAACGGCCGCTTCCAGTCAGGCCGCGGGTGGTGCTCTGCGCTCGCGGTCGTGAGCCTCATCGGCCTGGTCAGCACAGGGCTCAGCATGCCCGACGAGCCGATGTCGTGGTCGTCCGTGAGCTCGTACGTGTACTACGCGCAGCTCGCCTCAGGCGGAGCGAACACGGTGTCGAGCGTCATCGGGATGTTCGTGCGCTTCGGCGAGAGCGGCGGATGGCAACGAATCGCGGGCGCGCTCGGCCACGTGAGCGCGGCGATCATGATCGTCGCGAACGCCGCGAACGCGATATACCTGATCTTCGTGGAGGACCGCGTCGCGGACGGCCTGTTCGCCGCCGCCCTCAGCGTCGGAGGCGCCATGGTGCTCTTCGGCGGACCGGCGGTGGCCCTCGCGGGCGCGGTCGTCATCGCGGGCACGACGATCGCGCAGGTGATCTTTGACATGCTCCAGGACTTGCCCGAGAGTCGCCGCGCCGTTCTCGCCCTGCTCGAGGAATGCAAGGAGCAGTCGTTGGTCGCCCGCGTCCTCAGGCACAATGGGGCGCTCAGAAGGCGCTACGAGGGTTTCGAGCGGCTCGTGCGCGGCAGCGCGGCCTTCGTCCCAGTGTACGTGGGGCTCATCGACTCCACGAATGTCCGGCAGCGACTGAGGGACATGCGCGTCTCGGAGTCGGTCATCGAGGCATTCACGACATACCTCGATCCCCGGAGCATAGCGCTGACGGGAGATCCGCGGGCCTTTGGGCTGTAAAGCGGTCGGTGTCCCTGGTCTGATCGTGCGTGCTCGAACAGCACGCGTCGCCGGACGAGCTACCTGCCGCGACCGACGCTCAATCCCCGATCACCACCGTGCTGCTCGCCACCACCACGCGCCCCACCGGCGCGTCCGCCGGGTCGTTGCACGTCAGCGCCGTGTCCCCGTCGCGCGCCGCCGGCTTGTCGTCGATGAGCACCGTGGCGCTCCCGGTCTGAACCGTCGCCTCGTTCGACGGCGGCCGCTGGAACGTCCCGCTCGGCGCCACGTGCGGCGGCACGTTGTGCGCCTGGCTCCCCTGCACGGCGGCCGCCTGCTCGTCGATGAGCACCGTCGCGCTCAGCCCCGCGTCGATGAGCCCCTCGAACGAGAGCGGCGTCGGCGTGGGCACCGCCCCCGAGGCCGAGGGCACCATGACGATGTGCGTGTCGGTCGCGGAGACGCGATCCCCTTGCTTGGCCGCAGGCTTGCTCATCGCGCTACTCCTGCCTCACGTCGACGAGCCCCGGGAAATAGACCTCGCCGCCGCCCTCGAGCTCCAGCACGGCGCGGCCGTCCTCGTCGAGCACGCCGGCCACCTCCGAGCCGTCCTCGAGCGCGACGCGGAACGGCTGGTTCGGGATCGGCTGGCCGTCCTCGTCGCGGAGCTCGATGACCGTCGGCTCCACCCGGCTCTCCTCCACCGTGTCGCTCGCGCTCTGCGGCGAGTTCAAGAGGATGCGGCTCCCCTCGACCGCCGCCTCGGACGACAGCCCGATCCCGGCCCCCGACGACTTCAGCAGGATCTGGTCGGACACCGCCTGGATCTTGCTGTCGGCCTGCGCGCGCAGCTCGCCTTCCATCAGGCGGATGCGCGCGCGGTCGCCCTGCAGGACGATCTCGGGCGAAGACACCTGGATCTTGCCCGCGGTCATCCGGATCTCGCTCTTGCCGCAGCGCAGGACGATGCCCTGCTCGGCCTCGATCTCGACGGTGTCGCCGGACGAGTGGAGCTTCCCCTCGACGTGGGTGACGTGCGACCGCTTCGCCTCGGCCTTGCCGACGACGCGCACGAAGTTCCCCGCGATGCGCTCGATCACGTCGCTCTTCGCGAGGAGATCGTGCTGCCCCGCGAGCTCGGCGCGCGAGCGGCCGCCCACGTGGACGCTGCGGTCCTGCGCGACGTGCTCGCTCGCGTTCCCCTGCGTCCGCGACGACCGGTTGCCCTCCACGTGGAGGCGATCGTCCTCGTCGACCCGCGTCTCGCGGCTCCGGCGGACGCGCGCGTGCGCCTCGCCGTCGACGCGCAGCCGCTGATCCCGCGCCACCGTCATGAGCTCGTCGCGATCGACGTGCGCGATGCGGTCGTTGCGGACCGCGATCTCGAGGTCCTTCTGGGCGTGCACGTACACGCGCTCCTGCCCGGCCGCGTCCTCGAACCAGAGCTCGTTCGCGCCGCCGGCCCCTGGCGTGCTCTGCGTGCGGATGCCGCTGCGCGTCGCGTTCTGCGGCAGCGGGAACGGCGGCGGGCTCGTGCCGTTGTAGACGCAGCCGAGCACCAGCGGCTTGTCGGGGTCGCCGCCCTCGAAGGTCACGACGACCTCCATCCCCACGCGCGGGATGAACTGCGTGCCCCAGCCGACGCCGGCCCACGGCTGCATCACCCGCACCCAGCACGAGTCGTGGCCGGCGGCGCGGCGCTCGCGGTCCCAGTGGAAGCGCACGCGGATGTGGGCGCCCGGGTCCGTGTGGATCCCGGTCGCGCCGCCGCCCACCACGGTCGCCGTGAGGCAGACCTGCACCGAGCGGCGCGGCGGACGCTCGGGCGGGTACGGCACGTCCGACGGGACGCACTCGAAGCGGTTCGTGTACGTGCGCCCCGTGTGCCCGGGCGACGTCGGGGCCCACCCCTCGTGGACGACGGCGATCGGCACCCAGCCGCGGTTGAGCCGCGCGATCTCGTGGTCCTCGAGCTCGAAGCGGTGCCCGGGGGCGAGCCAGTGGCAGGCGCTCTCGCCGGAGGCGACGTCCCGGCCCCGGCGGGCGCTGCGCAGGATGCGGTCGGGCTCGCCGCGCTCGTGGTGCCAGTCGGGGAACAGGAAGCTGCTGTGGTGCTCGTAGATCTCGCCCGGCCGCTCCACGCCGCCGAGCCCGTCGGCGATCTCCAGCCCGCCCCGGCGCGCCGCCTCGATCCCGTGCTCCGCGAGGCCGCCGAGCGCCCCCGCGGCGTCGGGTTGCTGCAGCGCCTCGGCGCCGACCTGCGCGACGCCGCCGAGCGCCCCTGCGGCGCCGCCCCGCGCGACGTCGCCGAGCGCCCCTGCGGCGCCGGCGAGCAGCGCGCTCTCCCGGGCGTCCCTCGCCGCGCCGAGCACCACGTGCGGCCGCCGCGGATCGTACGAGCGGAATGCGGCGGAGCGCGTCGTGACCTCGCGGCCGCGCGCGAACGCGAGCACGGTGTCCTCGCCCGGCCACTGCAGCGCGCCGGCGTCGGGCCGCACGTGGAGCACCGCGCCCGCCCGCCCCTCGGGCTGCGGGAGCCCCTCCGGCGGCCTCGGGAGCCCCTCCGGCGGCCTCGGGAGCCCGTCCCGGAAGTGGGAGACCGGCATCTCCGGCGCCGGCGCGTCGCCCAGCGTGAGCGGCGGGTACCAGGCCGCGCTGTCGGTGAAGACCATGACCTCGCACGGCCACGGGAGCGCGGCGCCCTCGAGCCACCCGGCAGCGGCGCCGCCCAGCGCGCCCAGCGCGGCGCCTCGCCCTGCGTCCACCGCCGCGCCCAGCGCGCCCAGCGCGGCGCCCTCGGCCTCGCCGCCCAGCGCGAGGCTCCGGGCGTATTCGAAGATCGCCTGGGCGCCGAAGCCGAGCGGCGCGTCCGGATCGCCGGCGCGCTGCTCGAAATGGAAGCCGATGCCGTGCTCGGCGGTCAGCCGCAGGATGAAATCGAGATCCGTCTCCTCGTACTGCGTGCAGTACTCGCGCGCCGGATATCGGCCCTCGAGCCGCCAGCGCGAGGGGATCATGTATTGTCGCAGGATCGCGCGCACCACCTCGTCGACGCGCACGTTCTGGAAGACGCGCGAGTTGCGCCGCAGCCCGAGCAACCAGGCGCGCGGCGCGAGCTTCACCTGGTACTGCGCGGCCCGCGTCGTCTGCGTCCGTCGATACCCGTCCGCGCGCGCCGCGGCGATGATGCCGTGGAACGCCCGCCGCCTGTCGCCGTGGCGGATCTCGAGGCGGGCGGGGCTGCCGGGGGCGCGCTCCTCGAGCGCGACGTCCTCGGCCTCCGTCGTCACGTCGATGGTGAGCTCGTACAGCCCATTGAGCAGCTCCTGGCCGCGGAATGCGTGGACGGTGAGCGGGGCATCGGGCAGATCGCCGACGCGCAACGAAAAGACGTGATCCGGCCGATCGCTCATTCGCGCCGCACGATATCCCAGCGAACGCTCGTTTCGAAGCGCGGACGAAGGCCGCGCCCGCCGTTCCCGCCGGCCCGATTCCGGCCCGATCGCGCGCGCTCCCGGTCAGCGGCCGCCGCGCGCGAGCAAGCCGCGGTAGTGCGCGAGGACCTGCCGGAAACGCTGCGCGGCCGCGGGATCGTGCTGGAAGCGGTGTGCCCACACCCGCTCGACGCCGTCTCGGGCGGATTCAGTGTGGATCCTGTACTTTGCGAGCACCGCCGCGCGCTCGCCGGGGCGCGCTTCGAGCTCCACGCAGAGCGCCGCGTAGTGCTCGAGGGGGAGGTCGACGGGGCGCTCTGCCGCGCCGGGGGTCGATGCCGGCGTCGCGCCGGGCGCCACGGGCCTGCTCTGGGCGCCGGGCGCGCTCTGGGCGCCGGGCGCCTGCGGCGCCGCGGCCGAGGGCGACGATCGGGCGTCGTGGAGGCTCCGCTCGGGATCCCACCCCGTCTGGGCGGCCGCCTTGACGAAGGGCAGCGCGGGGGCGGACGGCTGTGCGGCGACGGCGAGCGTCTTTCGCTCCCCCTCCGCCCTGCCGCGGGGCGCGCCCTTGGGCGGCGGCAGCACCGCGGCCCCCTCCTTGAACGGCAGCGCCGGCGGGAGCGGGCCGTCGGTCGCGGGGAGCGTCTCGTTGATCTCACCGGACGCCGCCGCCGCGCCGGGCGCCGTCGGCGGCGCAGCGCCCAGCGGCGGCGGCGCAGCGCCCAGCGGCGGCGGCGCAGCGCCCAGCGGCGGCGCGGCGTCTAGCGGCGGCGCAGCGCCCAGCGGCGGCGGCGCAGCGCCCAGCGGCGGCGCGGCGTCTAGCGGCGGCGCAGCGCCCAGCGGCGACCGAGATCGCGCCTCGGCGACGAGCTGGTAGGTGGGAATCGCCGGGGGAGGCGCGCTGGCCTGCTCGTTCTTCTCCGGCGGCAGCTCATCGTTCTTCTCCGGCGGCGCCGGGTCGTCGCGCTGCTCCGGCGGCGGGGCGTAGAAGATGGCGTGCGCGCGGTCCACCTGATCCCAGCGCTCGACGCCGTCGCCCGACATCGCCTCGCAGAGCGCGCGCAGCACGTCGCGGACCTTCTGCGCCCGCTCGATGGAGATCTCGCCCTGCTGCCCGAACCGGTCGCGCAGGAAGGCGCGGAGCTGGGCGTCCTCCGTCTGCGCGAGCCGCGGGAACGAGCTGACGACGGCTCGGAGCTTTGTCGGATCCACGGCGCCCCCTCGAGGCCGCGAGTGTCGGGTAAGCCGGAGAGGCCGTCAACCCTCGCGGCCTCCGGAGCCGCCCCGAGCGTTGCGACCGAACAGCGACGTCTCGCCACGAGACGGGAGCTCGTCGAGGAGCTCGATGTGCTGGCGGTGATGGCGAACCGTCTCGAGAAGAGCGAACGCGCAGCGTCGTCGGTGGTCTCTCGGGGCACGCCATCGACCGCTCGCGCCCCGCCCACGATCGGATACCCTCGTGGCCCATGGGTCAACCCGCCGAGGCCTCGCTGACCTTCGAGGAGCTCTACGAGCGCATCCGTGCCCTCCCCGAGCACCTGACCGGCGAGATCCTGGAGCCCGGCGTCCTCCGCACGATGTCGCGGCCCGGCAAGCGCCATCGCCGCGCGGCCAGGCTCTGCCTGCACGGCCTCGTGCCGTTCGACGCGAACGTGGGCGGCACCGGCTGGTGGATCGAGCCCGAGACCGAGATCCGTTTCCCGGGCGGCCGGCTCGTCGTACCCGACCTGTGCGGCTTCCGCGTCGAGCGTGTCCCCGAGCTGCCGGACGAGAATCCGCTGACCGTGCTGCCGGACTGGTGTTGCGAGGTCCTGTCCCCGCGCACGGCGCGTGACGACGTGGCGGTGAAGCTGCCGCTGTACGCCCGGTCTGGTGTCGGCTGGAGCTGGATCGTCGATCCGATGCGCCGGCTCGTCGAGGTGTTCGAGACCGTCGGCGGAAGGCCGGCGCTCACGGCGACCGCGCAGGACGACGCGTGCGCCGTGCTGCCGCCGTTCGACGGCGAGCTCGCGGTCGCCTCGTGGTGGCTGCCGGGCGCCGTCGAGGAGTAGCGCCCAGGCGCGGCGCGGGCGACGCGCGGCTCGAGGGCGGCTCGTCCCACGTGGCCGAGCCGCCGGCCGCTCGAAGGAGGTCGTCGACAGGACCAGCGCTGCCCGACGGGAGCCCGCGGTGATCGATCGGTCCTATCCGCTGGCCGACGCCGCCGGCAGCGACACGACGAACCGCGCCCCGCCCCCTTCGCCGCGCTCGACCCCGATCGCGCCGCCCGCGGCCTCCACGAGCCCACGGCACACGGCGAGCCCGAGCCCCGTCCCCTCGCCGACCTCCTTCGTCGTGATGAACGGCTCGAACAGCGTCTCGCGCACCGCCTCGGCGATCCCCGGCCCGTTGTCCTCGACCTCGATCCGCGCGCCCCCGTCCGCGCCCCGCGACGCGCGCACCCACACGCGCCCGCCGGCGCGCGGCACCGCGTCGGCCGCGTTGAGGAGCAGGTTCAAGAGCACCTGCACGAGCCGCCCGTGCGACAGCGGCACGCGCGGCACGCCGGGCGCGACGTCGCGAAGGAGCTCGACCCCGCGGAACGCCTTCTGCGGCGCCACCAGCGAGAGCACGTCATCGAGCGCGTCCGCCACCGAGCCGGAGGGCGCGTCGCCCGTGTCACCCGCGCCGCCCGCGTCGGGCGCCGCCGGCCGCGCGAAGTCGAGCAGGTCGCGCAAGGTCCTGTGGATGCGCTCCGTCTCCCGCTTCATCCGCTCGACGAAGTCGCGCTCCTCGGCCGGCGTCAGGCCCCCCGCGAGCAGCAGCTCCTGGAGGCCGAGGATCGCCGCGATCGGGTTGCCGATCTCGTGCGCAAGCCCCGCCGCGAGCCGCCCCACCGAGGCGAGCCGCTCCGAGCGGACGAGCCGCTCCTGCGCGCTCTTCAGGTCCGCCGCGTAGCGCTCGACCTCCGCGATCTTCGCCCGCAGCGACTCCTCGTCGGCGCGGAGCCGGCTCGTCATGTGCGCGAGGCTCGCCCCGAGCTCGGCGAGCTCCCGGGCGCCGGCCTGCGGCACCTCGAGGTCGCGCGCGCCGCCGGCCACGCGGCGCGCGGCCCGCGACAGCGCGTCGATCGGCCGCACCGCTAGGCGCGTCATCGCGATGTACGCGAACACGAGCAGCCCGAGCGCCATCACCCCCGTGTAGAGCGCGACGATCCGCACGAGCGGCGCGGCGGGCACGGTCGACGGGTCCGTCGGCACCAGCACCGCGACCGGGCCCGCCGCGCCTCCGCCGCTCGCCGGCGCCGCGCCTCCGCCGCCCGCCGGCGCCGCGCCCTCCGCGCGCGCGTGCTCCGGCACGACCACCAGGATCGCGCCCCCGCGCGCCGTGCGCAC
This sequence comes from Sorangium sp. So ce1335, assembly GCF_051521615.1. NCBI lineage: Bacteria > Pseudomonadati > Myxococcota > Polyangiales > Polyangiaceae > Sorangium > Sorangium sp. So ce1335. The sequence goes on along the minus strand of NZ_CP150363.1, from coordinate 11,730,239 downwards.
CGCCCGCAGCACCTCCGCGCCCGCGTCCACCGATGCGGGCAGCGCGGCCGCGATCTCCGGCTCCCCGGCGCGGTCCACGAGCGCGCCCGCCGCGTCGTAGACGCCGATCGCCGACGCCCCGTCCGGCCCGAGCTGCGCCTCGAGCAGCAGCGACAGCTCCGGCGCGGCCCGGGTCGCCCGCGCCGCGGCGACGTGCCCGGCGATGGCCCGGCCGATCGCGCGGGCGCTCGACGCGCGCACGCCGCCCATCGTGGCCTGCGTGAGGCTCGCGACGGCGAAGAAGAGCGGCACGAACGCCAGCACGAGCAGCGCGCCGAGCGCGAGCAGGAGCTGAAGCCGGATCCCGAGCCGCACGATCTGTCCTGACCCTCCGCGCCATCCTCGCCGAGGTCGCGTCCGATCGCACCCCGCACGCCGGTCGAGGTGTGCCGTGACCGAGCACGCCGGTCGAGGTGTGCCGTAACCGAGTACGCCGGTCGAGGTGTGCCGCAACCGAGCACGCCGGTCGAGGTGTGCCGTAACCGAGTACGCCGGTCGAGGTGTGCCGCAACCAAGAACGAGAACGAGAACGAAAACGAGAAGCTGACAGCGCGCACAACGCGCCTCGCGCGGCCCCGGGCGCCGGAGGCGTGCTGCGGCAAACATGCTAGCCTGGAAGGTGGGTTGTCCGGCGGGTGACCTCCGGGGGCGAGTGATCGACACGCATCGGGAGCCATCGGACGCATACCGGCAGAGCCCGGCCCCTTCCGAGGACGAGCGGGGCGCGCCGGCCGACGACGACGGCGCGCGGGCGCTCCTCGGCGCGGTGGGCGCGCTGCTCTGGGAGGTGCGGGGCGACGCGCTCGACCTGTCGGCGGTGCGCGCGCCGGCGAGGGAGCTGTTCGGGCACGCCGCCGAGCGCTGGGCGGCCGACGAAGGGCTCTTCTGGAGGCAGCAGCACCCCGAGGACCGGCCGAAGCTGCTCGCGCTCGTGCGCAAGGTCCTCGCCGAGGGGGCGACCGAGCGCATCGAGCACCGCTTCCTCGCCGAGGGCGGCCGCACGATCTGGCTGAGCAGCGAGCTCGCCCGCCGCAGGGACCCGACCGGCAGCAGGGCGCCCGCCGTCCGCGGCATCTCGACGGACGTGACGCGGGCGCGGGTCGCCGAGGAGGCGCTCCGCGAGGGCGAGGAGCGCATGCAGGCGCTCCTCGAGTCGACCGAGCAGGGCATGTACGGGCTGGATCGCGCCGGGCTGTGCACGTTCGCCAACCGGGCCTGCGTGCGGCTGCTCGGCTACCGCGACGAGGCGGAGCTCGTCGGGCGCGCCATGCACCCGCTCGTCCACCACTCGCGGCCGAGCGGCGCGCCGCTGCCCGAGTCCGAGTGTCGGATCTGCAACACGCTCCGGAGCGGGGAGCCCGCGCACCTCGACGGCGAGCTGCTCTTCCGCGCGGACAGGACGGGCCTGCCCGTCGAGTACTGGTCGCGCCCCATCCTCAGGCAGGGCGAGGTCGTCGGCGCCATCGTCACGTTCGTCGACGTCACGGAGCGGAAGCAGAGCGAGCAGCTCCTCGCCGTGCAGGCGCTCATGAGCGCGCTCCGGGCAGACGTGAGCGCGGCGCTGGCCCGCTCCGGGACGATGCTCGAGCTCGTGCAGCGCTGCGCCGAGGCGATCCGGGGGCACATCGACGCGGCGTTCGCGCGCATCTGGCTGCTCGACGAGCGCGAGCAGGTGCTCGAGCTCCGCGCCAGCGCGGGGATGTACACGCACCTCGACGGCCCCCACAGCCGCATCCCCGTGGGCGCCTACAAGATCGGCCGCATCGCCCACGAGCGCCGGCCGCACCTGACGAACGACGTGCCGAACGACCCGCAGGTGAGCGAGAAGGAATGGGCGCAGCGCGAGGGAATGGTGTCCTTCGCGGGGTATCCCCTGCTCATCGAGGACCGGCTCATCGGCGTCGTGGCGATGTTCGCGCGCCGGCCCCTGCACGAGCACGTGCTCGACGCGCTGGGGGCGATCGTCGACACGGTCGCGCAGGGGATCGAGCGCAAGCGCGCCGAGGACGCGCTCCAGCGGAGCGAGGCCCGGCGCGCCGCCGAGCACGCGGTGCTCCGGCGCATCGTCGGGCAGAGCGGCGACGGGATCGTCATGGTGGACGAGCACGGCGTCGTCCGCCTGATGAACCCGGAGGCCGAGCGGCAGCTCGGGCCGGCCGCCGAGCGGACGATCGACGAGTGGGCGAGCGCGACGGGCTTCTTCACGCCGGACGGCGCCCCGATGCCCGCGGCGCAGACCCCGCTCCACCGCGCCCTGGGCGGGGAGAAGGTGGAGATCGCCCGCTGGCAGGTCCGGCGGCCGGACGGATGCGTGCGGGTGCTCTCCGCGAGCGCCTCGCCGCTGCGCCGCGCGGACGGCGCGCCCGCCGGCGCCGTGATGAACACGCGCGACGAGACCGAGCGGCTCCGGCTGGAGCAGGATCGCGAGCGGCTCCTCCAGAACCTCCAGGAGGCGGTCCAGGTGCGCGACGAGTTCCTCTCCATCGCGTCGCACGAGCTCAAGACGCCGCTCACCGCGCTCGTCCTCCAGGTGGAGAGCCTGCGCCGGGCGATCCGGCGCGGAGAGGCGGGCCAGATCGTGCCGCGGCTCGAGGCGAAGCTCTCGACCATCCACCGGAGCGTCTCCCGGCTGAGCGACCTCGTGAACGAGCTGCTCGACGTCTCGCGGATCAGCGCGCACGGGCTGTCGCTGCACGTCGAGGATTTCGACCTGATCGCGCTGCTCCGCGAGGGCATCGAGCGGTTCCAGGAGGTGCCGGAGCGGGGCTCGTCGATCCGGCTGCTCGGGAGCCCGGAGGTCCGGGTGCGCTGGGACCGCTCGCGGATGGAGCAGGTGGTGACGAACCTCCTGTCGAACGCCGTGAAGTACGGCGCCGGCGCGCCCATCGACGTGCACGTCGAGGCCGACGCGGAGCGGGTCCGGTTCGCCGTAGAGGACCGCGGCATCGGCATCGCGCCCGGCGACCAGGCGCGCATCTTCGAGCGCTTCCAGCGTGCGGCGTCGGTCATGCACTACGGCGGGTTCGGCCTGGGCCTGTGGATCGTGCGGCTCATCGTGGAGCAGCACGGCGGCTCCGTGCGGGTGGAGAGCGCGCCCGGGCGCGGCGCGACGTTCTCGGTCGAGGTGCCGCGCGCCGTCGCCGCGGCCGCCGCCGGGGCCGGGGCGCAGGCGGAGGGCGGATCGAGCGGGCCGCCTTGAGCGGAGCGATCGTGGCGGCGCCGCGACGAGCGGCGCTGCGTCACTGGCTCGCCGCCAACCTGCTGTGCTTGCGGCTGTAGCCGAAGTAGAGCGCGAACCCGAGCAGGAGCCAGATCGCGAGGCGCAGCCAGTTCTCGTTGGGCAGCGAGAACATCAGGACGAGGCAGATCGCGATCCCGAGGATCGGGGTGAGCGGATAGAACGGCACCCGGAACGGGCGCGGCGCGTCCGGCGCCGTCCGGCGCATGACGAGGACCGCCGCGCAGACGAACAGGAAGGCGAGCAGCGTCCCGATGTTGACGAGCTCCGCCAGGATCCGCAGCGGGAGGAACCCCGAGAGGGCGGCGACGACGAACCCGGTGAGGAAGGTGGATTTCCACGGCGTCTGGAACACCGGGTGCACCGCTCCGAAGAAGCTCCTCGGCAGCAGCCCGTCGCGGGCGATGGCGAGCAGCACGCGCGGCTGGCTGAGCATGAGCACGAGCAGCACGGAGGTGATCCCGGCGATCGCCCCGAGGGAGATGATGAACTGCGCCCACGGGAGGCCGACGCGCGCGAAGGCGTCGGAGACCGGCGCGTCGATGCTCAGCTCGGTGTAGGGCACCATGCCCGTCAGGACCGCCGCGACGGCGACGTAGAGGGTTGTGCAGATGATGAGCGAGACAACGATACCGATGGGGAGATCGCGCTGCGGGTTCTTCGCCTCCTCGGCGTGGTTCGAGACCGAATCGAACCCGATGTAGGCGAAGAAGATGGTCGCGGCGCCGGCGAGCATCCCGAGCGGCTCTCCCCCTTTGCCGACCTCGCCGAGGATCGTGTGACCGAAGAAGCTGAGCCCTCCGAGCCCGTACGGCGCGAACGGCCGCCAGTTGTCCGGGTCGACGTAGAACGCGCCGACGACGATGACGAAGAGCACGACAGCGAGCTTGAGCACGACCATCGCGGCATTGAACGTCGCGCTCTCGCGGATCCCCTTGAGCAGGATCACCGTGACCGCCACCGTCACGAGGATCGCTGGGAGATCGACGATGGCCCCCGTGGACACGAGCTCGCCGAGCACCGGATCGTAGTCGAACGGCGCGCTCCTGAGCTGTCGTGGCAGCTCGACCCCGAAGATCCCGATGAAGTCCTGGAAGTAATGGGACCACCCGTGCGCCACGGCGGCGGAGCCGACGGCGTACTCGAGGACGAGATCCCACCCGATGATCCACGCCGGCAGCTCGCCGAGCGTGGCGTACGCGTACGTGTAGGCCGAGCCCGCGACCGGCACCATCGCCGCGAACTCCGCGTAACAGAGGGCCGCGAACACGCAGGCGAGCCCCGCGACAACGAAGGAGAGCATCAGCGAGGGACCGGCCTTGTCGTGCGCTGCCTGACCGGTGAGTACGAAGATGCCTGTCCCGATGATCGCCCCGATCCCGAGGCTCGTGAGCTGGAGCGGCCCGAGGGCGCGCCGGAGGCGGTGCTCCCCCTCCAGCTCCTTTTTCAGGACGGACAGCGGTTTACGGGCGAACAGCCGACTCCCCATGGCCATTGGTGCGCTGACTCTACGGCCTGGCCCGGAGCACGTCAAGCCAGAGTCGGCCCGATCCGTCGCGATGTTGTTTCTGTTGTCCGCTCCCCGACATCACGGAACATGCCCAAGGACGAATTTCCTGGAGTCGCTCCTCTCCCGCGCACGCCTCCCGCGCACGCCCGCGCGACCTGCGAGCGGCCGCTACCTCGGTGCGTGGAGCAGGCGTCTTGCGGCTCACCGCGCTGACGCTCGCGTGGGCGCAATGTCCCTTCAGCTTTGCCTGCCAGCGTTCGTCTTCGAAGCGACGATTCGAAGCGCGAAGACCAGCTTTTGCGAGCGCTTGACGCTCGCGCGCGACACTTCTATAAGCGCGGGGCCCTCGCAGCCAAAGAATGAAAGGATGTAAGCGTGTCGGTCAAAGACCATCTATCCATCTCGCCCGAGGTCATGAATGCGCTCGCTGACGGCCGGCCGGTGGTGGCGCTGGAGTCGACGATCGTCACGCACGGGATGCCTTATCCGCAGAACCTCGAGATGGCGCGGCGCGTGGAGGGTGTGATCCGCCGGAGCGGGGCCGTGCCGGCGACCATCGCCATCATGGACGGCAAGCTGATGGTGGGCGCGAAGGCGCAAGATCTCGAGCGGCTGGCCGGGCTGGGCGGCAAGGCGGCCAAGGCCTCGCGGCGCGACGTGGCGGCGCTCCTCGTGTCGGGCAAGATGGCCGGAACGACCGTGGCGACCACGATGATGGCGGCGGCGTGGGCCGGTATCCAGGTGTTCGCCACGGGCGGCATCGGCGGCGTTCACCGCGGCGCGGAGGCGACCTTCGACATCTCCGCCGACCTCGAGGAGCTGCGTCAGACGCAGGTGGCGGTGGTCTGCGCGGGGGCCAAGTCGATCCTCGACATCCCCAAGACGCTGGAGACGCTGGAGACCAACGGCGTGCCCGTCCTCGGCTACAGGACCGACGATTTCCCTGCCTTCTGGGCGCGGCAGAGCGGGCAGAAGGTGGACCACAGGGTGGAGAGCGCCGAGGAGGCGGCCAGGGTCATCGCGCTGCAGTTCGAGCTCGGCATGGGCGGTGTCGTCGTGGCCAACCCGATCCCCGAGAGCCATGCCATGGACGCCAGGGAGATCGAGGCGCGCATCGAGGAGGCGATCAAGGGCGCCGAGGCAGAGGGGGTGAGCCGCAAGGACCTGACGCCGTTCCTCTTGAAGCGAATCGTCGAGCTCACCGAGGGCAAGAGCCTCATCGCCAACATCGCTCTCGTCGAGAACAACGCGTCGGTGGCGGCGGAGATCGCGGTGGCGATGAGCGCGCTCGGGTCCGAGGCCGAGGCGAAGCCGAACGCCAGCGCATGAGCGTGGCCGATCGCGTGGTCGTGGTGGGCGACGTGATGACGGACGTGATCGTCCGTCCCGAGGGGCCGCTGGTGCGGGGCTCGGACCGGCGCGCCAGGATCGAGAGCCGGCCGGGGGGCTCGGGGGCAAACCAGGCGGTGTGGCTTGGCTCGATGGGCGCGAAGGTGTCCTTCGTCGCGCGGGTGGGGGCCGGAGACAAGCCGCATCTCGAGGCCTATTTCAAGGGCTTCCACGTCGACCCGATCCTCGTGGCCGACCCGCAGGAGCCGTCGGGCGTGCTCGTCATCCTCGTCGACGCCGACGGCGAGCGGAGCTTCCTCACCGATCGGGGGGCGAACCTCGCGCTCGAGCCTTCGGACATGCCGGTGTGGCTCCTTGACGAGACGCGTCTGGTGCTCGTCTCGGGTTATTCGCTGTTCGCCGAAGGCCCTCGACGGGCGGTGCTGCAGCTCGCCGGAGAGGCGCGGAGCCGCCGCATTCCGATCGCCATCGACGCCGCGTCGGTGAGCTTCCTGCGGGAGGTCGGCGTCGGGACCTTCCTCGAGTGGACGAGGGGGATGTCGACGCTGCTCGCCAATGCCGACGAGGCGGAGGCGCTCTCGGGCACAGGTGACCTCAACGAGCAGATGATCGCGCTGGGGGCCTGTTTCGAGCGGGTGGTCATCAAGCGCGGCGCACGGGGCGCGGCGGTGGGCGGGCGGCAGGGCGTGCGCGTCGACCAGCCGGCGCCGCAGGTGGATGTGGTGGACACGACCGGGGCAGGCGACGCGTTCGCGGCCGGGTTCATCGCCGCGGAGCTCGAGGGCGCGGACGAGGCGGAGTGCCTGCGCCGCGGGGTCGAGGCGGGCTCGAAGGCGGTGGAGCACCTGGGCGGGCAGCCGACGACGACACGCATCGTCCTGGGCCCAGGGCGGCGGGGTCGTCGTGACGACGGGAGATCATGAAGATTGCCATTTACGGTTTCGGATCCATCGGCGGATTGATCGGCGCCCGGCTGGCCAGGGCCGGCTGCGACGTCAGCGCCGTCGCGCGCGGAGAGAACCTCGCCGCCTTGCAACAACGCGGCTTGCTGCTGCAGGTCCAGGAAGAGATCACCCGCGTGCCCATCCGCGCTGCGCAGGATCCGGCCGCGCTCGGCGCGCAGGACGTCGTGATCATCGCCGTCAAGGCCACCGCGCTGACCGAGGTCGCTGCGCGCATCGCGCCGCTGCTTTGCCCGGACACGCTCGTCCTCCCCGCGATGAACGGCGTGCCGTGGTGGTTCTTCGCGCCCGAGGACGTGCCGTATGCCGGCACCCGGCTCGAGTCGCTCGACCCGGGCGACGTCGTGTCGCGCGCCATCCCGCTCCGCCAGGTGGTCGGCTGCGTGGTTCACCTGTCGGGCTCCAGCCCGGAACCGGGGCTGGTGCGCGTCGGCCTCGGCAACCGCCTGATCCTGGGCGAGCCGGCCGGCGGACACTCGGACCGGGTGCGCGCGCTGGTCGAGTTGCTGCAGCGCGCCGGCTTCGACGCCAGTGCCAGCCCCGATATCCGGACCGACATCTGGTACAAGCTGTGGGGCAACATGACCATGAATCCGGTGTCGGTGCTCACCGGCGCGACGTGCGACCGGATCCTCGATGATCCGCTGGTGCGCGGCCTCTGTCTCAAGGCGATGCAGGAAGCGGCAGCGATCGGCGAGCGGATCGGCTGCCCGATTGCACAGAGCGGAGAGGACCGGATGGAGGTCACGCGCAGGCTCGGCGCGTTCAAGACATCGATGCTGCAGGACGCGGAAGCAGGCAAGTCGCTGGAAATCGATGCCCTGGTGACCGTGGTGCATGAGCTCGGCAAGCTGACCGGCGTGCCCACGCCGACGATCGACGGCTTGCTCGGGCTGGTGCGCCTGTACGGCCGCACGCGCGGCCTTGTTGCCGGCTGATCCTCGGGCGAAGCCCCTCGCCGGAGGCCTCCCATCTACCCCCGCCCACGCACAACCACCTCCCCCGCGCGCGGCGCCTCCCCGGCGCCCGGGCCCCGGCGATCCCGCGCTCGCCCATCGGCCGATCGCCCGCGGCAGAGCACTGGGCCCGCCGCCGCGACCTCTGGTAGCGGCATCCGAGCCCACGGCCAACCTGGTGCTCGCCGTGCTCACCGCCCGCCGTATCGCGCGCAACGCGGCGCCGCTCGCCTGCGCGCTCGTCCTCGGGGGGCTCGTGGTCCTCGACGCGGCCGAGCGCCGCCCGTCGCGGCCGCGGCGGCGCTCGTCGTGCTCGTCGCGGCGCTCGTCCAGCGCGCGCGGCGGCGGGTAGTGCGGTACTTTGGCTGAACGTGCGGGACTTTGGGAACCGCCAAGGACGCCAAGAAATCTCAATGATTTTGCGTCCTTGGCGTCTTGGCGGTTCGATCCTCTGCGGCGTGTCTGCGGTAAGTACCGCACCACCCGGCGGCGCGCCGCCGCCATCGAGGCGAACGCGCTGCTCGGCCTCGAGGTCGGCGCCCTACGCCGCGTGTTCATGCCGTGCATCGCCGCGTAGCGGGCGGCCTCGCCGCCCGCTACGCGGCGATGCAGCTCCACGGAGGCCGCGCCGCTGCTCCCGTCGCTCCCTTTGGCGCGCCTCGCCCACCCTCGTCAACGTGACCGCGAGGGGCGCGGGGGGCATCACCTCGCGAGAGCGGCTGACCCCGTGGTCCACGGAGGTGTCCATTCATGGAAGGACTGGCGCGAGCTTATTCCAGCCAGCCAGGGGATCCTGTGACATACCATTCCTGCTTTCGGAGCCATCGCTCATACTCGAAATAGATCTTGCGGAGTCCGTCCGGCTTTGCTCGGTAGTCGTCAAATTCGGCAATGAGCTGAAATAGAACATCAATCGCGTGCCGCTGCGTGGCCACGCTTGATCGATGTGCCGCTTGCGGATCCGGATTGCCCGGAAACGCGGCACGCAGCACCAGCGCGGTCCACGCCAGGTTATTCCCGGTGTCTAACCGCACGATCAACCACTCCCGAAATCCATTCAGCACCCCTCCGTGAGCAGCCAGGTCATAGCCGAGCACGAAGGCCGACGCCGCGGCGTACGTCTCTTCCCGAAGGCACATCCCTGTCCGCGACCGAATCTTCTCGAATAGCACACGAAATGCATTCATTCTCAGAACCCGAAGTCGATGTCGTTGGGATACTCCCAGAGTTTCTTGCACTCGGGAATCGGTAAACCTTGGTGCCCCGTCGTCAGATCGAATATCCGGCCGTCCTTGACCACAACTTCGTGATTCGACCAGTACCAGTTCTTCCCTCGAAATCCTCCAAGCGCCGGAGTGTCCTTGGGCGTGATCCTCACGACCTGGCCACCAATGAGCTTCTGAATCTGTGATGCGACTCCCTCGCAACCGTTCTCGCAGGCGTTGATGTCGCGGGGCTTCCACTTGGGCCCGATCGCGGTGCCCCCCTCGCGGGCCGAGGTGCAGCCGCTTCACGAGCCATCCTGCCAGCCTTGCCGACCTGTCCCGCGCCCTTCACGCTTGAATAAAGCTTGCCGGCATCGCCGACTCCAGGCGTAGCAGCCATGAGGCTCAATGACGCATTCCCCGCGTCACCTTCCCCCCAATAGACGCAGGCATTCACGACGTCGCATGTCGGGCCGATCGGAGGCGGCGCGAAGCCACAAGCGTCGAGGCAAACGTGCGTGAGCTGGCGCACGTCCATGTCCGATGTCGGGCCCACGATGTTGATCCCGGTCTCCCCGACGTCCGCCTCCGACGAGGGGCCGCCCTCGCCGCCGCCACGTCCTCCGCCAGGATCCGCTCCACCGGCGCCGCCGGAGCCCTCGATGGATCCATCGTCCTCGGGGAGGAGCTCCGCACCGTCCTCGAAGACATTCACCTCCTTCGTCCCAGTGCCGTCGCGATCGATGGTGACGCCCGGCGTGGGCGCCATCGTCACGGGCGTAGCGGGCGTGCAATGATTCCCGTCGCACGGCTCGAAGCCCGTCGGATCCCTCAGGTTGAGTGGATCATTCAAGACGTAGGCGTAGGGGTTGTACCCTTGCACCGTCAGCGGCGACGGGATGACGGGATCGGACGTGAGGAACCGACGAAGGCTCGGATCGTAGACACGCCCCTGCATATTGATCCAGCCGAGCTCATCGTCATGCTCGTGCCCCGTGAACCCGGTCCGCACGTCGCTGATCCCGAGGGGCAGACTGACGATCGGCGCCCCGTTCTCGTTCATACGCCCGCCGACCTCCGCGGACTCGTCCCTCACGGCGACCACGCGATCGGTGTCAACACCGCGGTTCAGCAGCACCTCCCAGTCATACGTCGTGGAGTTGACGTGGACCAGGTCCGTCTGCCCATCCCCGTTGAAGTCGCCGACGCGCGACGCGCCCCAGGGCATCTCTCCGTTGGTGAAGAGGACACCCGAGTCGAACGGCAACGTGATGGTCGGCTGGTAGCCGCCCCTGGCCGTTGACAAGGACACCTCGATCTCTCTCGTGGGGTAATCGCGAAAGACGACGAAATCAGCGCGACCATCCCCGTTGAAGTCGGCCATCCGCACGCCCTCGTCGGTGTTCTGATATGCATCAGGGAGCGGTCCATTCGGAACCGTTTCGACGGGCCCGAACCCCCTACCGGTATTCCAACTCACGCCCGTCGACCCGTCGTCGAACAGCGGATAAACCAGATCGTCCAACCCGTCCGCGTTCATGTCGATGAACAGGTCGTCCGTGTTGTCGTAGAGGTCTTCGGCGCTCTCGACGACGAGGGCTCCAGCGTCGGTCGTCGTCAGGAGCTGCATTGATGCGCAGCCGAACAGAACGTCCCCGAGCCCGTCGCCGGTCTTGTCCAGGACCCGCGCCGACGTGGCGCATGGCGCGGCGGCGCCTTCGATGACCTGAGAGTGGGGAGACAATCCCCCTCGGTTCCAGTGGATATGCCACTCTTCGGCGTGATCGCCGGTGTGAGGTCGATGGACGATCTCTGCGCGACCATCGCCGTCGACGTCTGCCGCGACTGCACGCAGCGGCAGGTAATAGCCTCCGGTCACAAAGACTCCTGGGAACGCCAGCCCTGCGGAGTCCAGCCGCTGGGTAGACGGATTGTATTGGAGAAGCGGATAGCTCGGATTCTCTCCCCACCCCTTCGCTGTGAACGCCGGCTTCCCGCTGGCATTCACATCCACCTTGATGGAATCGCCCACGAACAACATGAGCGTATCGTCAACGCCAGCGCCGGCTAGCAGTCGAATGGGCGCCCCCAGGCCGTCAGCGGTCCCCAGGCGCAGCCAAAGCGAGTTTTCCGTGGGATCGTCGTAGCTGGGGGGTGCCTCGGTTTCTGGCGGTGCCGAATATACCGTAGATGAGGTCATCTCGCCCGTCCCCATCCACGTCGATCACGAGCGGCTTCGGCTCGCTGTCCAGCGAGTGCGGCTTCGGCGCGTCGTGCGCGGCGACGGGCTTCGCCTCGAACGCGAGGGGCCGATCATCGTACTCCATCACCTTGGCGCGCAGGCACGACCCCTCGGCTCCGCACCGCTCGACCCGGTGGAGCTGCGAGCGCCCCGTCGTCGGGCTCTCCTCATACGACAGCCGGTACTCCCACGCCAGGGTCGTGTCGGGCGATTGCCAGCCCGGCGCGTACATCTCCAGCCTCTGCAGCCGCCAAGGCTGGCTCAGGCGCACTCCGCAGATGTATCGAAATTCATCGTCTGGGTTCGACTCGTACACGAAGCGGACCTTCCTGCGCGGAGCCTCTCCCTGACGTGACGTGTACTCGATATTTCGGGGCGCATAGGCAAAATCGAACGGCGCGGAGCTGTTCTGCTGCGTCCATGAGCCGGCCGGTCCGCGGACCGGCCGGCCCGCCGCGGTCAGTCCGGCGGCGCTCCGCGCAGCCGCCCGGAGCGACCGAGCTCCCGCAGGCGCAGCGTCAGCCCCCGCTTCGACACCTCGAGACGCGCCGACATGGCGTCGAGATCTCCGCGGCACGCGTCGTGGCAGCGCATCAGCTCGTCCTTCGGGATGTCCGCCGCCTTGCGGACGCGAGGGCTTCGCTCGATGAGACGGTAGAGGGCGGTGCGCGAGACGCCGAGCGTCGCCGCCGCGGGTCCGATCGACCAGTGGCTCTGCCGAAGCGCCCTGAGCAAGGCGTCCTCGTCGACCTTCAGGTCCATGGGGTGGTCCGCTGGATTGGCCGCGGAGGCGTCCGCATCTCGCCTCTCGGCCACGCGCGGTGCATCCGACGGGGGCCGCGCCGTCTGACGCGCCTGCTCCAACATCCGCTCCAGGCTCTCATCGATGACGATGGCGTCGGCGCCGCGGCTGGAGATCACGAGCTGCCGCGCCACGTTCCGGAGCTCGCGCACGTTGCCGGGCCAGCCGTGCTGGATCAGCCGCACCATGAGGGATCGAGGAAACCATGGCAGGGCGCCGTCCACGGGCGGCTCGAGCCGGGACAGCTCCCCGACGCGCGCGAGCTCCTCGCGCAGAAAGTGGAGCAGCAGGCGGGGGATATCCTCGCGGCTCTGGCGGAGCGGAGGAATCGTGAGCGTGTAGCCCTGTAGCCGATGCAGCAGCGGCGCGCGAAACCTGCCTTGCTCGACGGCCTGCTCCAGCTCGGCGTCCGTCGCCGCGATGCTCCGGACATCCACCGCGCGCTGCTCGCCCTCGCCGAGCGGCCGGATCGTGCCGGTCTCGAGCGCCCGGAGCAGCAGCGCCTGGACATCCATCGGCATATCGCCGATCTCGTCGAGGAAGAGCGTCCCGCCGTGCGCGCGCTCGAAGAGGCCCACGTGGCGGTGGTGAGCGCCCGTGAACGCCCCCTTCGCGTGCCCGAACAGCTCCGAGGCGGCGGTGGTCGGGGCGAGCGCGGCCATGTTGACGGCGAGCCAGGGACGACCGGCGCGCGGGCTCGCCTGGTGGATGGCCTCCGCGACGCGCTCCTTGCCTACGCCGGTCTCTCCCCGGAGCAGGACTGGTACCTGTAGATCGGCGACGCGCGCGACCGACCTGAGGACCTCTCGAGAGCGCCGCTGTCGCCGACAAGCCCGTGCCTCGGCGCAGGGGGCGCGGTGGTCACCACATGAACGAGGATCACGATCTGCCTGGAGAGCTGCAAAATCAGGCCGGCGCGCAGGGCCTCCGCTGGAAACCGATGCGCGTCGTCGACGGGCTCTCCTTCCACAGACAGCTGGCCTCGCCCCGCGGGCGTGATGGTCAGCGACCCGTCTTCTCCCCACGTCACAAGGTGAGGTTTCCGGCTCACGTGAGGATCGCAGAGCGGCGCGCGCTCGTGGCTGCGCGGCTGCGCGAGACCGGGCTCGAGGCGGGATAGGGGCACCGCGTACCCGGGGACGGCCAGCACGGTTGCCCGCGCGCCGACCCGGCGCATGTCCGGGTGGTAGAGCAGCGTGAAACGCAGGCCAAGGGGCCCCCCGGAGGCGCACCGCGCCGGCGGCGCGTCGATGTCACTCAGCGTCTCGACCTGATTCCATGACCCCCGGAAGGGGCGTTCCGCCGAGCTGCCCGGCTCGCCTCGCGCTCCCTCGGTCATCCTCGTCGTAAGAGCGGACGCCTGAGCGACAGCCTCGAAGCTGTCACCGCCCCTGATCTCGGTGCTGCACTGACGCTGAGACACGATCCGTTACTCTATCGCTGCTATCCCGGTGTTCGGCCAGCAATCAGTCAATCGCCACACAATCGCCACATTCCTGCGCCGTGCCTCCCAAAGGCCAACCAGCCCCGCTCGATCTCGCGCTCCTCTCGTACCGACCGCCCACGGTCCCGTGGGGTAGCTCAGTCGCGCCCGCAAGATCGTTCACGGTGCCCCCTGGCGATCATCGAGCCGCGCAGGTGTCGACAGGGACCGTTGCCCCGCCTCCGCGTATCCGAGCCACGCGCCTCGACCCCTCCGCCACCCACGACTCCAGGTCACACCTCACCCCCGCCCTCGCTCCTTTCCCCCCACCGGCCGGCCTCTCCCCTTCGCCGGCACAGAACTGGGCCCGCCGCCGCGACCTCTGGTAGCGGCATCCGAGCCCATGGCCAACCTGGTGCTCGCCGTGCTCACCGCCCGCCGTATCGCGCGCAACGCGGCGCCGCTCGCCTGCGCGCTCGTCCTCGGGGGGCTCGTGGTCCTCGACGCGGCCGAGCGCCTCCCGCCCGTCGCGGCCGCGACGGCGCTCGTCGTGCTCGTCGCGGCGCTCGTCCAGCGCGCGCGGCGGCGCGCCGCCGCCATCGAGGCGAGCGCGCTGCTCGACCTCGAGGTCGGCGCCCTCCTCGTCGTCGCGACGTTCGCCGCGGTCCTCCGCCTCGACGGCTCGCTCGACGGCGACGCCCACGCCGGCCTCTATGTCGTCATCGCCCTCGTGAGCGCCTTCGCCCGCCCCGGCGCGTCCCTCCTCGTCGCGCTGACGGCCGCCGCCCTCGAGCTCGGCGTCCGCTCGGCCATGGCCGCGCGCGGCGCGCCGATCGCGTGGGGCGCCGCCGCGCCGCACATCGGCTTCATGAGCATCTTCTCGGTGCTGAACGCGACGGTCCTCCGCGCCGAGATCAGCCGCGTCCGGAAGGCCTCCAACACCCGCCTCCAGGCCGAGATCGATCGGCTCCGCGACGACGCCCGCAGCTACCGCCTGCTCTCCGCCCCCGCCCAGGCGCGCGGCGTGGCCCAGAAGGGCGACGACGAGCGGCTCGCCCGCTCCGGCGTCGAGGAGATCCACCAGTCGGTGCTCTTCGCGCTCCGGCTGCTGCGCGAGTCGCTCGACCTCTACACCGCGATGCTGCTCTGGCAGAGCGACGCCGGCACGCACCTGCGCATCAGCGAGCTCGCGAGCGACGCCCCGAACCTCTCCGAGGGCCCGTTCCTCTCGGGCGACGGCGTCTTCGGCGCGGCGCTCACGCAGCGCGCGCCGGTCGTCATCGGCGGCCTCAAGCCCGGCTACAAGCTCCCGTACTACGTCGGCCCCTCCCCGGTGCGCGCCGTCTGCGCGCTGCCGGTGTTCGAGCACGGCCAGGCCCGCGGCGTGCTCGTCGTCGATCGCGTCGAGGACCGGCCGTTCTCGCCGCGGGAGCTCGAGCTCATCGACGAGGCGTGCCGCTACGCGGTGCGCGCCATCCAGAACGAGCGCGTCTTCGTCCAGCTCGAGCGCGCCAAGGTCGAGCAGGGCAAGCTCTACCGCGCCGCCGAGGCGCTCGGCGCCGCGACGACCGAGGCGGGCGTCATCGAGGCGGGCGTCACGAGCGCCCGCGAGATCACGTCGGTCGATTTCGCGGCCGTGACGCTCTACGACGAGGCGCAGAAGGTCCACGAGATCCGCGCCGTGAGCGGCGACGGCGGCGCCGAGCTGACGGGCCAGCGCTTCCGCCACAACTCCGGGCTCGTCTCGATGGTGCTGCAGAACCGGCACCCGCTCCCGTACCGCGGCGAGTACGACGACAAGCGGCAGGTCGTCTTCACCCGCCGGGTCGCGCCGCCGTCGATGCCGTCGATCATCGTGCTCCCGCTCTGCGTCCACGACCGGCCGCTCGGCACGCTGGTGCTCGGCTCGAAGCGGCGCGCGGCGTTCAACGACTCGGTGCGCAGCACGCTCGAGGTGCTCGCCAGCCACATGGCCGTGTCGCTCTCGAACGCCCGCATGATGCGGCGCCTCGAGGAGCTCGCGACGATGGACGGGCTGACGGGGCTCCTGAACAAGCGCGCGATGCTCGAGGTGGCCGACCAGAAGATCACGGCGGCGCGCCGGTTCTCGCGGCGGCTGTCGGTGCTCGTGACGGACATCGACCACTTCAAGAAGGTGAACGACACGTACGGCCACGACGTGGGCGACGTGATCATCAAGGGGCTCGGCGACGTGCTGCGGCGGGCGAAGCGGACGACCGACGCCGTGGCGCGCTTCGGCGGCGAGGAGTTCGTCGTGATCTGCGAGGAGACGGACGCGCGCGGCGCGATGCTGCTCGCCGAGCGCGTGCGCGAGGAGCTCGGCCGGACGACGTTCCACGCGGCCGGGAGCAACGGCCCGGTGCAGTGCCAGGTGACGTGCTCGATCGGCGTCGCGACGTACCCCGAGGCGGGCACCACGTGGGAGGAGCTCTTCAAGGCCGCGGACGAGTCGCTGTACGTCTCGAAGCGGTCGGGCCGGAACCGCTCCACGGCGTGGTCCCCGTCGATGCGCTCCGGCAGCGGGCACCCGCCCGCGGCGGAGGCGAGCGCGCCGGCGAAGGCGGGCTCGGAGCCGCCGGCGAGGCCGGCGAAGGCGGGCTCGGAGCCGCCGGCGAGGCCGGCGAAGGCCGCCTCGGAGCCGCCGGCGCCGGCGAGGGCCGCGGCGGAGGCGGGCGCCCAGGCGAGGGCCGCGGCCGCGAGGGCCGCGGGGGCGGCGCCGCAGCGCAGGGCGCCCGTGGGCGGCGGGGCCCCGGCGCTCGCCGGGCCGGACAGCGCGCCGGCGGCCGGGAGGCGCGTCGCGGCCTCGGCACCGCCGAAGGTGCCCGGCGCGCCCGGCGAGGCCGAGCCCCGGAGCAAGCCGAGGCGTCCGTCGGAGGCTGATCCGGCAAGCAAGCCGAAGACCGCGGCCTGAGCGCCCGCGCGCCGCTTGCGGCGCCAGCGCGGCGGGAACATAAGCCTGCTCGAGGGAGGCCAAGGAGGAGCGATGAGCTCGGACCCCGAACGCGATGACCCCAGGGAGGATCTGAAGCAGGGGCTGAGCCTGCTCTGGCGCGCGGCGCGCAAGACGGCCGGGGACCTGCGCAAGGACCTCGATCGTACGAGCGTCGGCAAGGCGATCGACGACGCCGGGCGCGAGCTCGTACGGGCGGCGACGAACGTCGTCGGCCGCATCGGCGCCGAGCTGAGCAAGGGCTCGCCGGAGGCGCCGCCGACACCGCCGGCGCCGCCGCGCGACGAGCGCCCCGAGGCCGGCGCGGAGCCCGAGGCGCCGGCGACGCGGCCGGCCGGCCCCACCCCGGAGGACCCTGGGTTCCGCATCGCGGTCGACCCGGAGGACCGGGGCGACAAGCCCCGCTGACGGGCGGCAGCGCGTCGCCGGTCACGGGGCGCGCGCCGCGTCCTTCCCGCCTTCCTGTTCACGCGCGCCGGCCCCGCCGCCGCGCGCAGCCGCCCCGCCGTCGCGCGCAGCCGCCCCGCCGGCGACCTTCGCGGCGGTGAGCCCGTCGGCCTGCACCACGCACGTCTGGACCGGCCGGCCGAGCGACGCGCGCCCCGTCACGGCGCCGCCCTGCGCGTCGAGGAACGTGATCCCGCCGCGCGCATCGCACAGCGCGAACCCGCCTGTGTAGGCCGCGCCGCCGAGGAAGTCGGCCTCGCCCGCGTGGGCCCACGCGGGCGCGCCCGTGCGCGCGTTGATGCCGACCGCGGCCCGGTAGTACGTCGCCACGAAGCGGTTCGCGTCGAAGCCGGGCCGGCCGGAGGCGCGCGGTCGCGCGTAGAGCCGCGCCCTGTCCTCGGCCGAGGCGGTCGGCGCGAGCACCTCGGTCCCCTGGGTCATCCACACCGGCGCACCGGGCAGCTCGCGCGCCGGCAGCCTCGCCGTCGAGGCGCGCCCGGCCGAGCCGAGGCCGATCGCCCCGTCGAGCCGCGTCGCCGCGCGGCCGCCGCCGAAGAACACCGCGCCGCCGAGCAGGAACGCGCGGCTCACCTCGTGGCGCAGCGCCGCCCGCGCGACCTCGCCGCCGGTCTGCAGGTCGAAGACCGTGACGTACTGCCCCTGCCACGGAAGGAACGCGTGGCGCCCCACGACCGCGGGCACGCCGATGTCTGCGGAGTCCTCGATCTGGCGCTGCACCATCCCGTCGTGGCCGATGGCGAGCACGACGCTCGTTGTGCCCGTCGTCGAAACGAGCGACACGACGGTGGTCTCGCCGTCGTCGCCAGCGCCGCGGAGCCTCCCGCCGGCGTTCCGCTGCCAGAGCAGCGTGCCGGTGCGCGCGTCGAGGGCGAACAGCTCGCCCTCGCCGAGCCCCACGACGACGCTCCCCGCGACGGCCGGACGCGCCTCGAGCGGGTGCGCGAAGGTCCACGCCGGGCCGCCGTCGAGCGGCACGCCGACGAGCCGGTGCGGTCCCGGGCCCTCCACGACGCCGACCGCCACGTCCGCGCCGACCGGGATGGGCCTGCCCGCGAACCGCTGCTGGAAGGCCGCGATGCCCGCGCCGCCGTCGTCCTTCCAGCTCGGATCGAACGCCTCGCCCTGCGTCTGTCCGCCGCCGCAGGCGCCCGACAGCGCCGCGAGCGCGGCGCCCGTCGCGAGGAGCAGCGCGCGGGTGTGGGCGCGGGCGGCGGCGCGCGGCGCGCGCGGGGTTCGCATGGGACGTCTCCGGCGGCGGTCGTAGCGCGGCTCCTCCTGGCCGGCCAAGCGCGCGTCGGCGCGGTCCGGGCGGCGGCGGCGACCGGGCCGGCGACCCGGGCGCGGGCCGCGCGGGGAGCGGAGGTCACCCGGGGGGCGCCGCCGCGGCGCGGAGCTTCGCGGCGGGCGCGATGTCGCTCTCCCACGGCCCCCGAGCTTCAGCCGATCACCGCGCAGCGCTCCTTCACCATCGCTTTTCCCAGACGCAGGAGACTCACGATATCGGCGATGTCTTCCGTGGAGAGCTGCTCTGGGATGGTGTCCAGCAAATGACACAACACGGTCGAAGACAGGCGCGCATGCAGCTCCCAGACCTCCTCGGCGCTGCGGGCGAACTCCGCGTGCCCCACCGTTCTCCCGATATCATCGAGCAGATTCCACGCATCCAGGGCGCGGTTGAGAGGAAACGAGGACGGTTCATCCGCTTGCCCTGGCAGGAAGTCCAGATCGAACAAAGCGACCGGACCGCCGTCGAGGGCAAGGCCTCTTTGTAGAGCATGACGCCGTGCCGCGCCTTCGCTGCGCCAGCACAGCAGCCTGCCCCCTTCGGCCATGACGCCGTCCGACCCGTTCGTGTACCAGAGGCAATACAGGCGTTCGCCATCGAGCGTCACGCCGCACGTGTAGTATTTGCGGTCCTCTCCGGTTCCCATACGGATCTCCCCCCGCCGTCGATTGGCCGGTTGCCCATGGATCACCCGCGCAGGCGCGATGGCGCCATCATAGCGGTTCGCGTGCGCCTTGCTCGTCTCGGCCCGATCCCGACGCCGGCCGGCCGGCGCGAGCCTTGAGCGACGGAGGCGCGAGGCGAGCGCCGGCGCAAGGCGGCCCCGTCGTGACCGCGCCGGACGGCCGAGGATCCTCATCCGGGGCTCCCGGCGAGAGGAGATGGGTGCGGGGACTTTCGAGGATCTCCCGGCGAGATGATCTCGGGAGATCGCCGGGCGGGTCGGGCGCTCGGAGGGGAAGTCGGAAGGCGTCGGGCGAGGGGAACCGCCCCCGGGCGGGAGGCTGGCGGCGGCCCGCGGGGCCGGGCTTACGCGCGCCGCTCGAAGGCGAGCTTGACGCCCAGGCCCACCAGCACCGCGCCGCTCGTCTTGTACACCCCCGCCAGCGCTCTGGGGCGCGCGCGCAGCCAGGCCGACAGGACGCCGGCGGAATACCCGACCGGACCCTTCACGAGGAAGGTGAGGAGCGCGAACGCCGAGCCGAGCATGATGATCAGCAGGGTCGGGTGCTGGGCGTCGCTCGGGACGAACTGGGGCAGGAAGGCGAGATAAAAGACCGTGATCTTGGGGTTGGACAGGTTGGACATCGCGCCTTCGGCGAACAGCTTGCGCAGGCTCGCCGTGCTCTTCTGCGTCAACCCGAGCGTGGCAGTGCGCGTGCGCAGGAGGGCGATACCGAGATAGACGAGGTACGCAGCGCCGATGAGCTTGAGCACGAGGAACAGGGGCCCCGAGGCCATGAGGATCGAGCCGAGCCCGAGCGCAGCGAGCATCGTGTGGCCCAGCAGGCCGACGCTGACGCCGGCCGCGGTCACCACGCCCGCCGACGAGCCCTGGGCAAGCGAGCGCGACATGACGAGGATCATGTCCTGACCTGGCGTCACGATGACAACAAGTGAAGTGATCAAGAAGAGTATGATCTGACTGCCCGACATCATACCAGTTCTCCCAAGTGGCTGCCCCGCGGAAGATCCGACTCTACCGAAATCTGCCGCCGATGCAAGCCGTTCCAGGCGCGCCATGTGCCCACTCGGTCGCGGCCATACTGCAACTCTCGAGGTGGCGCGCGGAGCGATGATTGAGTGGCCCGCGCCGCGCGCAGCCACAACGAAAAATTGCAGCCGCGACGCTCGCGCTCCCGCTTGGCCCCGAGCCGCTCTCACGACGTCACGGCAGCGAACCTCACGAGGTGACGGCCTGGCCGTGGTCACCGACGGCCATGCGCCCGAGCTGCTCTTATCGAAGTCCTGACCCGCAGAGTCCACGAGCGCGACCTCCACGCGCGCCAGCCAGGTCGGGCCACCCGTGCTGGGTGCCCGGTCGGCGGCGTTGGCTGGCGTGGGCGACCAACGCCCCCCTGGCGACCGCCTCGTTCATGACCCGACGATGACATTGCAC
The DNA here is from genome assembly GCF_051521615.1 of Sorangium sp. So ce1335. Classification (NCBI taxonomy): domain Bacteria; kingdom Pseudomonadati; phylum Myxococcota; order Polyangiales; family Polyangiaceae; genus Sorangium; species Sorangium sp. So ce1335. The sequence goes on along the minus strand of NZ_CP150363.1, from coordinate 11,709,669 downwards.
GTGCCTTGCGTGCGAGCATTTCAACGACCGGCGCCGTCATCGCACGAATTCGACGTGCAAGTATTCAGAAGCTACGGCCAGGCGCGACGAATTGCTGCCGTGCACACAATTTTAACTTGAGGTAATTCCGGCCACATGTAAATGGTTGCCCGCGACGAGGCGCCGTGCCTTCGACGCCTGAGCACCGGCGCGCCCTGGCGCTGCCTGTCGCGGCGAGAAGCGGCCGAGGCGCGCGGCTCGGCGATTTCGTCCGTCTGTCAAACGATCGTCATTCGGTTCTGGCTTGCGTACCCGAGGGGAGGGGCGGCTGGCCTCGGCTCCTCCGGGATTCTCATCACTCGGAGGTCGTAACTTGGCTGTTGAGCGCGATATCGACGTTCTGCTGGATGGGCTCGTCCGCCCAGACGATCTGCAGGAAGATTGCCTGCTGAATCGGATCGTCAGGCCGAACGCCCGCTGCGAGTACGGGAGGGAACATCGGTTCGAGGAGATCCGAACGGTCAGCGACTATCAACGGAACGTACCTATCGTCACGTACAGCGACATCGAGCGTCAGATCGCGCGGATGGCGGATGGCGAGCCCGGCGTCCTGACCACCGAGCCCGTGCGCCGGTTCTTTGCGACCAGCGGCTCCACGGGCGCCGCGAAGCTCGTTCCGGTCACGTCGAGCCTCATCGCCGACAAGGCGCGCGCGTTCGGCGTCTACTGGGGACTGCTCTTCCAGAGCCACCCGGACGCCGACAGCGGGAAAGTCGTCGGAAATTTCTCCGACAGCGCCGGCGGCGGCAAGGTCGCCTCGGGCCTCCCGCTCACCTCGGAGGGCGCCTACTGGAACGCCGTCGGCGCCGCGACGCAGAAGCGCGGGCGGTCCCCCTTGCCGAGGTCCGTCAGCCAGATAGCGGACTCCGACAGCCGGTATTACACGGTGGCCCGCATCCTCCTCGAGGAGGAGGTCTCCCTGCTGATGGCGCTCAACCCGAGCACCCTCCTCCTCCTCTTCCGGAAGCTGAACGCGTACGTCGAGGATCTCATCAGGGACGTCGAGCGGGGCGGGCTCAGGAGCGACCTCGCGGTGAGCGCAGAGGTCCGGGACCACATCGCCGCCAGGTATGCGGGGAACCCGGCGCGCGCCAGCCAGCTACGCAAGCTCATGAGGAGCACGGATCCCGTCCTCGCCGCCCACGAGGTGTGGCCGACGCTCAAGCTCGTCGTCTCCTGGCGAAGCCCGATGCAGCAGCCTTATCTGCGCCTGCTCGAGCCGCACCTGGCGTCGATCCCTCAGCGCGACTACATCCTCATGGCCTCGGAGGGCGTCATCGCGATCCCGACGGAGGACCGGACGAGCGGCGGCGTGCTCGCCACTCCATTTCATTTCTACGAGTTCATCCCGGAGGAGGACGTCGGGTCGTCGAGCCCGCGCGTCCTGCTCGCGAGCGAGCTCGAGGTCGGCAAGAGCTACGTCGTGCTCCTGAGCACGACCGCGGGGCTGTACCGGTACAACATCGGGGACGTGCTCCGGGTCACGGGGATGAAGGAACGCACGCCTGTCGTGGAGTTTCTCCACCGGAGCGGATCGACGTGCTCGATCACCGGAGAGAAGCTGACCGAGGAGCAGGTCGTCCAGGCGATGAACGCCGTCGTCCCCCGGTTCGGGCTAGCGGTCGAAGGGTTCACGCTCCATCCAGCGCTCGACGGCTTCCCTCATTATACCCTGCTCCTCGAGCCCTCGGGTTCCCCCACGGTCCAGGAGCTCCGCGCGCTCCTGCGCGCGTTCGACGTGGAGCTCGCGGAGCGGAACATCGAGTACAGCGCCAAGCGAAGGTCCGAGCGGCTCGGGCCGCCCGAACTGTGGGTCGCCAAGAAGGGCTCCTACGACGCGCGTCGCCGGAGCAGGATCGCGGCTGGCGCGAACGACGCGCAGATCAAGCCCATCCACCTCACGCGCAACGCCAATTTTTCTGCCGATTTCCAGGTGAGCGAACGAGTCACCGGGGCGTAGGCCACGGCTGACGCACGCCGCGGCGTGGGCCGCTCGCGCGGCGCGCGCTCGCCAGGTGAGCACATTTCTCGCGGGTAACGCCGCCGCGCCGCCCTGCTCTATCGCCCGCTGACGTCGACCCCATGCGGGTAGGCGACGGTCAGCGCGTCCGCGGCGCGCCGTCGTGTGGAAGCGCGAGCCGGTCGCGTCGACCGTTGAGCCTCTCGTCGATGGCTGGCTCGTTCCGCTCGGGGATCGACGGGAGCACGGCGGCGACGCGGGAGACGCCGTCGCCATGGAGCGGTCATGTCACGGTCTCCTCGTGACACGCCACGATCGGGTCGTGCGGGCCACGCCGCACGATGGCTCAATGGTTGGACCGCGCGTCGCGACGCCACGGCTGGCAAAGCAACATTTTGCCGCGTGGCATTTCCCCCGATACCGACAACACGTCATGAAGAGCACTTGATTTATGTTTTTGATCGTTTAATGGATGGTTCCCACGAAACGAACCAAACGTTTCGGGGGACCCCGGGGGAAGGGGTGGCAGACCAGGCACAGTGATGTGACGCTGGTACGAAAGTCTCGTGGAGCCGATGGCTCCACGTCCAAGGGGGGATACCGTGCGACGGAGGACATCCAATGGAACTCGTTGAGCAGCAGCTTCTGACCCACATCAAGGACGACCTCGCCTCAAGCTTCAAGGGCGACATCCATCCTGATACGGACCTCGCCGGCATCATCGACTCCACGGCCATCATGGAGCTCGTGGTGTGGATCGAGGGCACGTTCGGCTTCACGGTGGAGCTCGACGACATCAACCCGGAAAACTTCGGGAGCGTTCGCCGGCTCAGCGACTGGGTCCGGAGGAACACGGGAAAGGCGGCGTGATGCTCATCCATGATCTGCTGACCGCGGCCGCGAGGCGGTCACCTGACAAGCTCGCGGCGGTGTTCAACCGAGAGCAGGCCACGTTCGCCACGATCCGGGAGCGGAGCCTGAAGGTGGCCGCCCGCCTGAAGCGCCTCGGCATCGGTCCCGGCTCGCGCGTCGCCGTCCTCTACGACAACAGCCTCGCCGCGCTCGTGTTCTACTGGGGCGTGCTTCAGAGCGGCGCGGCGACCGCCGACGTCTCGACGACCGCAGGACAGGCGGTGATCGAGGGGGTGCTGGAGGAGCTGCGGCCGGACGCGCTGGTGGCCCAGCCGCAGCTCCTGAGGAGGATGGTCACGGAGGGGTGGAGCGGGTGCCCGAAGGTCCTGCTCAGCACGACCGAGGCGTCGGACGCCATCGCTCCGCTCCTCGCGGCCGGCACGTCGTTTCACGCGCTCGAGGAGATCCTCGAGACGGAGCTCGAGGCGGATCGGCTGCCGCGCCCTGACCCGTCGAGCGTGGCGATGATCATCTACACGTCGGGAACGACGGGGCGCCCGAAGGGCGTGATGCTCAGCCACGCGAACCTGCTGTTCAACGTGACCGCCTTCAACGAGCGAATCGGGCTCACGAGCGAGGACAGCCTGCTCCTCGTCGCGCCGCTCAACTACATCCACGGGCGGATACAGCTCCTTACCCATACGATGCTGGGGGCGACCATCTTCTTCTCGGCCGGCTTCCGGTTCCCCCAGGAGGTGGTGCTCGAGCTGGAAAAGTACGCTCCTACCGGCTTCTCGGGGGTGCCTTTCCACTTCTCGACGCTGCTGGCCAACAGCAAGCTGAAGACGACCCCGCTGCCTCGCCTCCGGAACCTCATGATCACCGGCGGGGCGCTCCCGCCTCATCGCCTCCGCGAGCTGCAGGACGCGGTTCCGAACGCCGCGCTTCACGTCAACTACGGTCTGACCGAGTCGTCGCCGAGGCTCACCTACCACGGTCCTTCGCACGAGGTCTTCGCGCGCCCGACCTCCTGCGGGCGCGCGCTCCCAGGGGTCGCGATAGAGATCGTCGGCGCAGACGGGCAGCCTCTTCCTGCCGGGGTCGTCGGCGAGGTCGTCGCGAGCGGGCCCGGCATCATGAAGGGCTACGTCTCGGGGGACGAGCGCACGTCGGGACGGATCGACGCGCAGGGGCGGCTCAGGACGGGCGACCTCGGTTACCTCGACGCCGACGGATACCTGTTCCTCTCGGGCAGGAGCTCCGAGATGATCAAGTCGGCCGGCGAGCGCATCTTCCCGCGGGAGATCGAGGAGGTGCTGCAGGCACACCCGAGCGTCGGCGAAGCAGCGGTGTTCGGCGTGCCGGACCCGGTGCTCGGGGAGCGCATCGTCGCTTGCGTCGTTCCGGCGCCCGGCCACGCGCCCAGCGTCCAGGCGCTCAAGACGCACTGCCTGAAGTCGCTCTCGTACGTGCGCACGCCGAAGGAGATCTACGTCGTTCAGGATCTACCGAAGACCGTCTCTGGGAAGACCATCCGTGACGCGCTTCGGGCCAGGGTGCTCTCCTCCCTCGGCGATGCTCCGCTCGCCCAGGTCCCGAGCGCGAGCCATGTCGTTCAACAAGCAACCAACCTCTGAGGGAGGACGCGCGTGAAGATCGATCTGAAGGACAAGGTCGTCCTCGTCACCGGAGCCGGCCGTGGGATTGGACGAGAGATCGCGCTGATGTCGGCCGAGGCCGGCGCCAGCGTCGTTCTGGCGGCGCGATCGCGGGACCAGCTCGACGAGGTCGCCTCGACGATCGAGTCGATGAGCGGCGCGGTGAGGGTCGTCCCCGTGGATCTCCGTGAGCCAGGCGCGACAGACGAGCTGATCAAGGCGACCGTCGCCCGGTTCGGGAAGGTCGACGTGCTCGTGAACAACGCGGGCGCGAACAGCATCGCCAACCTGGTGATGTCGAAGGAGGAAGACTTCCGGGCCGTGTACGAGCTCAACGTGCTCGCGGTCTACCGGCTGACCAAGGCGGCGGTCCGGCACATGATCCGCGCGAAGTGGGGGCGCATCATCAACATCTCCTCCGTGTCGGCGAAGTACGGCTCCGCTTACAACAGCGCCTACGCGTCGTCCAAGGCGGCGGTGCTCGGCTTCACCCGCTCCGTGGCGCGCGAGACGGCGCAGCTCGGCATCACCTCGAACGCGATCTGCCCGTGGCACGTCAGGACCGAGCTGGTCGACGAGGCCATGGGCAGGCGCGCGAGGATGTTCGGGAAGACATCCGAGAGCTACCTGGCCGATATCGTCGCCGCCAGCCCGATGAAGAGGCTGATCGAGGCGCGAGAGGTCGGCAGCCTGGCGGTGTACCTCATGTCCGACCTCGCGGCCGGGATCACGGGACAGTCGCTCAATGTGTGCGGCGGGACGATGATGGAATGAGCGACCTGAGGAGCTTCCTCGAGCGCGTCAAGAGGGAGCGGCCGACAGACCTGCTCGAGATCGAGCGGGAGGTCGATCCGCGCTTCGAGACGACCGCCACCCTGATGAAACTCGAAGAGCGGCAGCGATCGCCGATCCTCGTTTTCAAGAAGGTCAAGGGCACCACCTTCCCCGTGGCGACCAACGTGTGCGGGTCGACGGGCCGGCTCGCGCTCGCGCTGGGGTGCCCGCTGAAGGATGTCTCTGCCCGGTACGCGGAGGGGATCGACGCGCCGATCAAGCCGAGGGTGACGAGCGACGCGCCCGTTCACGAGGACATCGCGGTGGGCGCGGCGGTCGATCTCCACCGGCTGCCCGCGCTCGTCTACCACGAGCACGACACCGACAGGCCCTACATCACGGCGGCCATCGGGGTCGCGCGCGACCCCGAGACCGAGCACGTCAACCTGAGCTTCCATCGCCTGATGATCGCCGGCCGTGACACCACGGGCATCCTGATGGAGCCTGGCAAGCACCTCGACCGCATCTTCCAGAAGTACCGCAAGGCGGGCGCGCCGATGCCGATCGCGTTCTTCATCGGCGCGCACCCGGCGTGGTCGCTCGGCGCGCTCTACTCCGGACCTCTCGAGGAGTACGACGTCATCGGCGGGCTCCTGAAGGAGCCGCTCCCCGTGGTCGAGTGCGTCACGCAGCGCGGGCTGCACGTGCCGGCGCGCGCCGAGATCGTGCTCGAGGGGTTCGTCTCGCCCGACGAGCTCATCGACGAGGGGCCGTTCGGCGAGTGGCCCGGCTTCAGCACCGGGGTCACGAGGACGCCCGTCTTTCACGTGACGGCGATGACGATGCGGAATGACGCCATCTTTCAGGACGTGGTGAGCGGTCATGTCGAGCACCTGATCCTGGAAGTCCCCGCGATCGAGAACCGCGCGCTCAGGAACGCGCGCGCCGTCGCCCCGGGCGTGACGGCCTTCTCGCTGATCGCCCCCTTCACGTCGGTCGTCGCGCTCAACAAGACGTCGGAGGACGAGCCGAAGCGGCTCATGGACGCGCTGCTCACGACGGACATCCAGGCCAAGCACCTGTTCGTCGTCGACGCGGACGTGAACATCGGCGATCTCCGCGAGGTCCTCCGCGCGGCCGGGCTGAACACGCAGGCGACGCGCGACGTGTACATCTATCCCGACGAGCAAGGGTCTCCGCTGGACCCCTCGTGCGCGTCGCACCTCGCGAGGACATCGAAGATGGGCATCGACGCGACCCGCCGGCTGAAGCCGGCGCGCCGCACGACCCGGAACAGCGTGCCCGCGAGCGTGCTCGACTCGATCGACGTGAATGAACTCTTGAAACGCCGCGCTTGATAGGGAGATCCCGACGAGCGCCTGCTCCACGCCTCATGGAGGGCAACAATGCAACCAGGACTCATCGCGAAGACAAAGGAAGGCCTCACCGTCCACGTCGAGACGACCCCGTCCAGCGACGGGCCGGACTGGCGTGACGAGGAAGCGTTCCGCGCGCATTACCGGACCCATGGATACGCGGTCGCGCGCGGGCTCCTCCCGCCGGAGCTCACGGACGAGGTCGTCGACTTCTTCCGGGCGGAGGTCAAGCCTTACCGCGGCCCGATCCTCCGGCAGCTCTCCGTCCGCATGGAGGAGAACAAGTTCTCCCCGGAGGGGTTCATGACCAACACGATCCTCAGCGTGCAGGATCTCACGGCCGAAGAGCTCAGGAATTTCCGGCGCAGCAGCCTCGATGTGCTCACCCATGAGCGCGTCCAGCGCGTCCTGAAGAGCCTGCTCGGCGAGCCGGCGAAGTGCGTCGAGTCGATGTACTTCGAGTCGAACTCCCGCGGGACGATCACCCACCCGGATCACCATTTCATGGACGCATCCATCCCCGGCGAGATGGTGGCCGCCTGGTACGCGCTCGAGGATATCCATCCCGGGGCAGGTCGCTTCTACATCATGCCAGACAGCCATCTCCTCGGCACCGACGCGCCGCGGTTCGCGCACCTCAAGAGGTTCTACGAAGAGTACGAGGCGCTCTCGCTCAAGACCACCGGCAAGTTCCAGGACAACGCCTCGGAGACCAACGCGGCGCTCCGCGTCGAGCACTCGCGGATGCTGGGCAGAGGCCTGGCCGAGCTCTCGTTCTATGCCCCGCTGATGCGGAAAGGCGACGTCGTGTTCTGGGGCTCGCGCGTGCTCCATGGCAGCTTGAAGCCCGACGATCCGAGCCGGACACGGAACTCGCTGACGGCTCACTACATCGGACGCTCCCAGGGATATGTTCAGTACGGGGCGCCGGCCGAGCTCTACCTCCAGGACGTGAACGGCATGCCCATTCATCACCTCCGGCCTGCGCGCTCGCAGAGAGAGGATTGATCCGTGAAGAACTACGAGACGGACGTTTTGATCGTCGGCGGGGGCGGCGCGGCGACCGCCGCCGCCATCAGCGCGCACGAGGCAGGCGCGCGGACCACCATCGCCGTGAAGGGGCGCTTCGGCCTCCCCGGCGCCCGCGGCGCCGGCGCGACGTCGAACCCGCTCGCGGATTTCTGGACGATCCGCACCGTCGGGCCGAAGGGCGGGCTCTTCAATCCGCCTGACCTCGTGCATCGCGACATGGTCCAGGTCGGGCTCGGCATGGCGGACGCCAAGCTGTGCCGCATCTTCGTCGAGGAGGTGGCTGACGCGATCAAACGACTGCGCACGATGGGCCTGGAGCTGCAGAGCAAGATGCTCGCGGTCATCCCGGCGGTCGCGAAGTCCGGCGGCACCAACAACATCGTCGCGCTCCAGAAGGCGGTGATCGAGAAGACGAACACCCAGGTGATCGAGCACGCCAACCTGACCGACCTGCTCGTCGAGCGAGGCCGCTGCTTCGGGGCCGTCGGCGTGGACGACGCGGGCGAGCCCTTCCAGATCCGGGCAGGGGCCGTCGTCCTCGCCACCGGGGGCGTCGGGCAGCTCTTCAAGTACAGCTTCAATCCGCCTGGCAACACCGGTGACGGTTACGCGATGGCGCTGCGCGCTGGCGCCGAGCTCTTCAACATGGAGTTCATGCAGCAGGGCATCGCGACGACCTGGCCTTGCCAGGCGATGGTGATGCTGTACGAGATGCCCGAGCCGTATCGCCTCTTCAACCGCGACGGGAAGTCGTTTGTCCAGAACTACCTGCCGGAGGGGGTGACGCTCGAGGAGGTCTCCAGGTGCAAGGCCATGCACTGGCCGGTGAGCTGCCGCGACAAGGCCATCCACCTTGATCGCGCGATCCACGGGGAAGCACTGGCCGGCCGCGCGACGGCGAACGATGGGGTTTATCTGGATCTCTCGTCCGCGCGCCGAGGTTTCTTGCCCGAGATGTTCGTGCACTACATGGCGGGCTTCGACATCGACCTCAAACGGGATCTGCTCCAGATCCAGAACCATCACCATACGAGCAACGGCGGCATTCGCGTCGACGTACACGGCCAGTCGAGCGTGCGGGGGCTGTTCGCGGCCGGCGAGGCGATGGGCTACCAGGGGGCAGATCGCCTCGGCGGCACGATGCTCGGCGGCTCGCAGGTCTTCGGCTTCAGGGCTGGCAGAAAGGCGGCGGAGGTGTCCAGGGAGCGCCCGGATTGCAGGGCCGACTCGGCGATGCTCGACCGGCTCCTCTACGAGCCGCTCGCGCGCCTCGCCGAGGCGAGCGGGCCAGCCCGCCCCGGCGACCTGCTCGAGCCGCTCCAGCGGAGGATGTGGGCCGAGCTCCTCGTCGACAAGGACGCGGCCAGCCTCAACCACGCGCTCCAGTTCGTCCTCGACGACCGCGAGCGGCTGGCGAAGCGGATCCGCATCGTCGAGCCGATGGACCGGGTGACCGCGCTCGAGCATCGGAACCTGCTCGACGTGGCGGAGGCGATCATCCGGGCTGCGTCGATGCGCACCGAGAGCCGCGGCTCGCACTACCGGTCGGACTACCCCGAGCGCAACGACGCAGCATGGCTGACCAATATCTTCATCACCCGAAGGAACGGCCAGCTCTCCCTGGAGAAGAAGTGGGTCAACGAGGAGTGGTCCGACCATCCGGGGGACGTACGCATCCTGCCATGGGGATGAGCGGGTCGCGGTCGATGGCTTTCGCGCCGGTGCAGCGATCGGTCGTGTGCGGGGACGGCTATCGACTCCGCTACCGGACGTGGTCGCCCGAGGGAGCTCCCCGGGCGACGCTCGTCCTGCTGAACGGCGTGATGAGCCATTCCGGCTGGTTCCAGCCACTGGCCGGGCCCCTGGTCGGTGCGGGGCTGAAGCTCGTCGGCGCGGACCGACGTGGCACCGGGTTGAACAAGGAGGCGCGCGGCGACGCTCCCTCGGCGAAGGCGCTCGTGGACGACGTGAAGAGCATCCTCGACGCAGAGCGCGTCGCCGGCGCCCCGGTCCACCTGGTCGGCTGGTGCTGGGGCGCGGTGCTCGCGATCAACGTCGTGGCAGAGCACGAGAGCTCCTTCGCAAGCCTCGTGCTGCTGGCCCCCGGCCTGTACCCCACAGAGGCGCTCAAGCGTCGGATGAGCGATCAGGAGGAGGTCCGCAAATCGAACCCTCCTGAGAGGCCTTGCCTGGAGAGCCCGATCCGCGAGGACATGTTCACGAGCGGGCCTTGGCTGGCGAGCTTCATCGCGACGGACGAGGATCGCACCCAGCATTTCTCGCCCCGGTTCCACGGCGTCATGACGAAGATGGCGATGGGCGCCGCGGCCCGGCTGAGGCACGTCGGCCTCCCGATGCTCGTGGTCCTGGCCGACGAGGATCGAGCGACAGACAACGCGCAGACCGAGGTCGCCCTTGGCCGCCTCACGAGCACGAAGGTCTCGATCGAGCACGTTCGGAGCGCGCACGGCATCCAGTTCGACGCGCCGGACGAGCTCGCGCGCATCCTCGTCTCGTGGACACGGACGGCAACGAAGGCGGCCACGCAGCCCCGGAGGAACGACAGCCGTGCTGGTTGAGAGCTTCGAGCTTCATCGCATCCAGATCCCGCTGAAGACCGCGTTCAAGCACGCGCGCCACGAGCGGACGGCGACCGACGCCGTCATCGTGGCGCTTCGATCCTCGGACGGCGAGGTGGGCTTCGGGGAGGTCCTTCCCCGCGACTACGTCACCGGCGAGACGATCGAGGGCGTCCTGAGAGAGCTCGGTCCGGCCATGGGCGCTCGCTTCGTGGGCCAGCGGTTCACGCGGCGAGATGAGGTCGTCCACCATCTCCGTCGAGAGCTGGACGCCGCCGGGCGACACCTCGCGACGTTCTCCGGGTTCGAGCTCGCCCTCCTGGATCTCGCGGGGAAGTCGCTCGGCTTCGCGCTCGGCGACGTCCTCGGCGGCGCCGTCCGTCCTCCGCTTCCCGCCGGCGTCGTGATCGGCTTCGAGGTCGAGACGACGGCGCTGCCCAGGTACTGCGCAGTCGTGCGCCTGTCGGGCAGGCGTCATATCAAGGTGAAGGTCGGCCTTCCGGACGACCGCGAGCGCCTGACGATCGTGTCGAGCCTGCTGAAGACGCCGCTCCGCATCGACGCCAATGGCGCATGGGCCTCGGCCGAGGAGGCCATCCGCAGCCTCCGCGCGATGCGGGAGATCCAGATCGCCTCCGTCGAGCAGCCCCTGCCCCCGCGGGATCTCGAGGGCGCCCGGCGGATTCGTGAGGAGCTGGGCCTTCCGGTCATGGCCGACGAGGCGGTATGTACGCTGGAGGACGCCGATCAGCTGATCCGCGCGCGCGCCGCCGATATCTTCAATATCCGCCTCGGCAAGTGCGGCGGAGTCCTCGGATCGCTGCGGCTCGTCGAGCGGGCCCGGGCGAGCGGGCTCCGCTACCATCTCGGGACGCTCGTCGGTGAGACGGGCCTTCTCACGCGCGCCGCGGAGGTCTTCGGCCGCTGCGTGCCCGGGTTCGACTGCCTCGACGGCAAGGCGCAGAACGAACACCTCCTGAGCGAGGATATCCTCGACAACGCTCGCGACGCGGTGGAAGCCCCCGTTCTGGCCGCCGGTCTGGGCGTGCGGGTCTCGAACGATCGACTTCTAAATCACGTGGTTTCAACATGAACCGAAAGCACATCATCGTCGCCCTGACGGGCGCGTCCGGCGGCATTTACTTCCTCCGGACAGTCCGCGCGCTCCTGAGGGACGGGCACCGCGTCGACCTGATCATGTCGAAGTACGGCCTGCTCACGCTGAAGGAGGAGACGGACTTCCGGGATCACGACGGCCAGTTCATCGACTATCTGTACCGCAAGTACGGCGACGAGGTGCGACGCGGCGAGGTCGTGACCTATGCCCAGCACGATCAGACGGCGCCCATCGCCAGCGGCTCGGGCAGCATCGATGGAATGGCGATCGTGCCGTGCACGATGAAGACGCTCTCCGGGGTCGCGCACGGGTCGTCCGGGAACTTGATCGAGCGCGCGGCGGACGTCATGCTCAAGGAGCGAAAGCGGCTCGTCCTCGTGCCGAGAGAGGCGCCCTACAACCTGATTCACCTGAAGAACATGGTCGCGGTGACGGAGGCGGGCGCGGTCGTCCTCCCCGCGAGCCCCGCCTTCTATCAGCGCCCCGAGACTCTCGATGATCTCGGCGATTTCATCGCGCAGCGTGTGCTCAAGCTCTTCGGCATCGACGCAGAGCTCTCTCCGAAGTGGACGGGGCTCCGCTCACCCGCGAGGACGTGAGCTCTCGCCGAGGAACTTCGTCATCCGGCCGCACGCGATCAGCTCCCCTTGCGGCTTGTCCCCCTGGGGCCTGCGCCTGACCTCGACGTCAACGACAGCCAGGGTCAATCCGCACCGGAGGACCTCTGCGTCGATCAGCACCGTGTCGCCAGGCTCGCCGGCCGCCAGGTAGGACACATTGAGGTCGGTCGTCACCCCCGCCCTGCGAAAGTGATCGGCAGTGACGACCGCGATCGTCCCGATGTCGTCGATGAGGGTCGCGATCGCGCCGCCGTGGAGCTTACCGAAGAAATTTTGAACTGATTCGCTGACGGTCAAGCTGGCCCGAACCCGCCCTTTCCCGACCTCTACGAGGTCGAGGCCGGTGAGCGAGCGGTCGAATCCGGCCTCCAGCATCGATTGAATATCCATGAGCACAGTATAGCTTGTCCACGGCAGCTCGCCCACCCCCGTTGTCGTCCGAGAGCCATTTGAGCGTGTCCATGCCCATGGCGACGCGAGCGGCCGCGGCGCGCGGCCTCACGGGTGCGCGACTCTGACCAGATCGCGATCAAGACTGCCCAGGTTCGGACAACCCGCGAGCGCCATGGCGATCGAGAGCTCGTCGCGCAGCGTCGACAGCACGCGCGCGACGCCCTCGCCGCCCAGCGCCGCGAGCCCCCAGAGCACTGGCCGCCCGACCAGCACGGCGCTCGCGCCCAGCGCGAGCGCCTTGAGCACGTCCGTGCCCCACCGCACTCCGCCGTCCAGGAGCACGACACCTCGCCCCGCGATCGCATCGGCGACGGACGGGAGGACGTCGATCGTCGCGGGCGCGCCGTCGAGCTGCCGCGCGCCGTGGTTGGAGACGATCACCCCCGCCGCCCCGCAATCGAGCGCGCGGACCGCATCGTCGGGCCGCACGATCCCCTTGAGCAGGACCGGCAGCCGGGTAAGCGAGCGAAACCATTCGATATCTCTCCACGTCAGCGAGGCGTCGTGTCGCGAGGCGATGTAGGCCGTGAGCGGCGAGCCCTTGCGCTCGACCCCATCGGCCGGGATCGCGCCAACGAGGTTCGCCATGGCGAGCCCCTCCGGCAGCACGAAGTTGTTCCGGACGTCCGCGAGCCGGCGGCCCAGCACGGGTGTGTCGACGGTCAGCATCAGCGCCCGGTACCCCGCAGCCTCGGCCCGCTGGACGAGCGCACGCGTGATGCCGCGATCCTTGTGCACGTAGAGCTGAAACCACCTCGGACCGTCGGACGCCGCCGCGACGTCCTCGAGGCTCGTGGTCGCGAGCATGGAGAGGGTGAAGATGGCGCCGAGCTCCGCGGCCGCCCGCGACGAGGCGATCTCGCCGTCCGGGTGAGCCATCCGGTGATAGGCCGTCGGCGCCACGAGGATGGGGAAAGGCACCTTCGTGCCGAGCAGGGTCGTGCTCATGTCCCGCGCGGCCACGTCCACGAGCACGCGGTAGTGGATCTCCAGGCGGCGGAAGGCGCGCCGGTTGGCCCGGAGCGTCCATCCTTCGTCGGCACCCGACCGATAGTAGTCGTAGGCCATCCTCGAGAGCCGAGCGCGCGCCGCGCGCTCGAAATCGCTCACGGTGAGCAGCGGAGAGGCGGGACGAGCATCCTGCATTGCATTCTCCTGAAGGTCCGGGGGCGCGCCCGCGGGCGCGCGCATACTGTGCGATCAGCGCGGATTTCAAGCCTGCGACACCGATCCGGTGCGCAAGCAATCCGACGCGGCAAAGGAACGTCTTGAAAAGAGGGCTCGACGCGGCGACCTGCCCGGATGGCTATGCTCCGAAAGGCGCAGCCGAGCACCTCCAAGGTGCGTCGATGCGAGCTCGGGTTCAAGAGGACATTATCCTCGTCGTCGTTGCATGAGGATGGCGCAGCAGCATTCAGGCGCATGGTCGCGCTGAACGCGGTTGACACGTGCTCTCCGATAGCGGCTATCGCGCGGTCGCCGAGACCTCGCCCCATCGCTCCCGCGCCGGCCTCGGTCGCTTCAGCAACAACCCCCTGCTCCTTCACGCGCCCGCCGGCCGCGGTGCCCCGCTCGCGACGTCGCTTCGCCGCGTGCTAGAAGGCCCCGTGCACTTCACCATCTGTCACGAGCTCGACGCGCCCCTCGACGCGGTCGAGCTCGCCGTGCTCTCGCGCGAGCTCGGGCCGCGGCTGGCCACCAAGGTCGCCTCCCTCGAGAGCGTCGTCACCGTCGAGCACGCGCTCCACCGCGGCGAGCTGCTCCGCGTCCTGCGCTTCCAGGCGAGCGCGCCGCTGCCGATCTTCGCGAGCTACCCCGTCGCGAAGGACGCGATGTCCTGGGAGGAGCGCTCGACCTACCGGCTCGCCGAGCACACGGCCACGTGGCAGGTCAGCCCCAAGGAGCAGTGGCGCAGCTACTTCCGCTCCGCGGGCACGTACCGGCTCGAGCGCCTGCCCGAGGGCCGCACCCGCCGCCGCGTCGAGGGCGACATCGAGATCCGGCTGCGCCTGCTCGGCCCCCTCGTCGAGCGCCTCGCCCTCGCCGAGGTCCAGCGGACGTACGACGCCGAAGCAGATACGCTCCGGGAGCTCGTCAACGCATGAACGACCTACTCCGCTCCGCGACCCGCCCCGCCCACCGCGCCCCCTTCGCCCGCGCCGCCGCGGCCCTCCTCGGCCTCGCCGCGCTCGCCGGCGCGACCGCCGCGCGCGCCGCGCCGGCCGACGGGCCCTCGCAGCCGATCCCCGACCCGGGCAAGGCCGTCGCCAGCAGCGACGACACCTCGGCGATCGCCGTCAACCCCGCGAACCTCTCCTTCCTGCCAGGCACCGAGCTCCGGTGGACCTGGGTCTCCACGGGCTCGACCTCGCCGCTGCCCGCCCGCGGCCACTCGATCGCGCTCGGCGTGCCGCTCTGGTTCGTGTCCACCGGCCTGCGCTTCGACTTCCTCGACCCGCCCGACGCCGCGGCCGCGCCGCTCGACAGCCCGTCGCGCTGGATCCGCTGGGGCCTCGCGCTCGACACCGGACCGAGCTTCGCCTTCGGGACGACGCTCGGCTGGGGCAGCTCCGACGCGCCGGCGCTCGACGGCTACTTCTCGCTCACGAGCGGCATCACCCTCCGGCCGTTCACCTGGCTCTCCCTCTCGGCCGTCGCGCGCGACTGGAACCGCCCCGAGAGCCGCCTGCGCAACGCCATCGAGCGCAGCTACGACCTCGGCATCGCCGTGCGCCCCGTCGACGGCCGGCGCGCCCTCGAGATCGGCCTCGAGACCGCCTACGTCGAGGACAGCGACCCCGACGAGAGCGGCGCCTGGGTGCCGCGGGCCACGCTCGGCCTGCGCGTGCCCTACGTTGGCACGCTCCGCGGCGACGTGACCCTGCGCGACCTCGCGGAGGACGGCGGCCCGAAGATCGCCGCCATGGCCGGCCTCGACATCAACGTCGACGAGCTGCAGGTCTCCGCCGGCGGCGTCTTCGGTAGCGCCGTCACGAGGAACGGCACCGGCTACTACGTCGGCGCCGCGCTCCGCAGCTTCTCCGAGCCGGGCGTCCGCCTGCCGGCCCGCGTCGTCCGCATCCGCCTCGACTCGACCCCGGGCGTCCGCAGGCACACGCGCTTCCTCCAGCAGCTCTGGCGCCTCGCCGAGGACCCGGAGGTCTCCGGGGTCGCGCTCGTGCTCCGCGCCGAGCCGGCCAGCTCGCTCGCCCACGCCGAGGAGGTCGGCGACGCGATCCGCAACCTGAGGCGCCACGGCAAGAAGGTCCTCTGCCACCTCGAGGACGCCGGCGGGCGCTCGCTCCACGTGTGCTCGCACGCCGACGCCATCGCCATGAACCCGGCGGGCGGGCTGCGCTTCTCCGGCATCTCGTCGAGCTACTTCTACTTCGGCGGGCTCCTGAAGAAGCTCGGCGTCCAGGCGGACATCGTCCGCATCGGCGCCCACAAGCTCGCCGCCGAGCAGTTCGCGCGCGAGAACGGCACCCAGGTCGGCAAGGACGACCACCAGGCGCTGCTCGACCAGTTCAACGGCGCCTTCCTCGCCGAGGTGAGCGCCGGGCGCCGCATCCCCGTCGAGGAGCTGAGGCGCCGGCTCGCGCGCGGCCCGTTCCTCGCGCAGGAGGCGCGGCAGAGCGGCCTCGTCGACCTGCTCGCCTACGACGACGAGATCGGCCGCGTCATCGAGGAGGTGATGGGGCGCTCGTCGCGCGTCGTCGACGACGCCCCGGGCGACGAGGCGCCGGAGCGCTGGGGCCACGCGCCCAAGATCGCGCTCGTGTACCTCGACGGCGACATGATCGACGGCGAGAGCCGGTCGATCCCGCTGCTCGGCGTCAAGCTCGCCGGCTCGTACACGATCGCGGGCGCGCTGCGCCGCGCGCGCGAGGACAGCACCGTCCGCGCCGTCGTGCTCCGCGTCGAGACCGGCGGCGGCTCGACGCTCGCGTCGGACGTCATCCTGCGCGAGGCGATCCTCACCGCGCGCGTGAAGCCGCTCATCGTCTCGATGGGCTCGTCGGCGGCGAGCGGCGGCTACTACGCGTCGGTCGCCGGCGGTCCTATCTTCGCGAACCGCTCCACCGTCACCGGATCGATCGGCATCTTCTACGGCAAGGTCGACGTCACCGGCCTGCTCCAGAAGCTCGGCGTCAGCATCGAGACGTTCCGCTCGTCGAACCGCGCCGACGCCGAGTCCATCTACAGGCCGTACACGGACGACGAGCGCGAGCAGCTCGGCGTCAAGGTGAAGCAGCTCTACGACCGCTTCGTCGCCCGCGTCGCCGAGGGCCGGCGCATGCGGCCCGAGGAGGTCGACGCCCTCGCGCGCGGCCGCGTGTGGACCGGCGCCCAGGCCGTGGAGCGCCGGCTCGTCGACCGTGTCGGCGGCCTGCGCGAGGCGCTCGCGGAGGCGCGCCGGCTGGGGCGGCTCTCGGACGACGCGCCCGTCCTGTCGCTCCCCGAGGAGGACACGTCGCTGCTCGGCTACGCCCTCAGCCTCGTCGGCTTCTCGGCCCAGGCGCAGGGCGAGCTCGCGAAGGCGACCATCCCGCCCGTGATGCTCGACGCCGCGCGCGCGCTCACGCCGTTCCTCGTGTTCGGCGCGGATCGGCCGCTCGCGCGCGGCGAGTTCGCCGGCGAGATCTCGTTCGGCGTCCCCCTCACCGCCCGCGAGGACGAGGAGCGCTGAGCCCATGCCGCCGACCGAGGCCGCGGCGCCGCTGCTCGACGCCCGCGCCGCGCGCATCGCCGTGGACGACGTCGTCGCGATCGACGCGCTCACCGCGGAGGCGCGCGGCGACCGCGTGCTCTGCGCCGGCGACACCGGCGCGCTCTTCGCGGCGCTCACTGGCGTGCCGTTCTCGGCCGTCCGCAGGCACCCGCCGGGCGCCGCGGCGGACGACGCCGCGGACGCGGCGCCCGGCGAGGCGCGCGTCGTCGCCGGGCGCCTCGCCGTCGCGGGCCGCGACGTCGCGCGCTCCGCCCACCGCGCGGCGACCGGGGCGGCGCCGCTCGATCCGCCGCTGCCGCTCGCCTGGACCGCGCACGACTACGTCGCCTGGGGCGCGCGGCTCGCCGGGGCCTCGCCGCGCGCGGCCGCCGAGATGGCGCCCGCCGCCCTGGCCCGCGTGGGCCTCGCGGCCGCCGGCAAGCGCGCCCTCCAGACGCTCGCGCTGCCCGAGCGCCGCGCGCTCGTCCTGGCCCAGGCGATCGCGACCGCGCCCGCCGTGCTGATCGCCGAGGATCCGCTCGCCGGCCTCGACGACGGCGCCGCCGGCTTCGTCCTCGCCGCGCTCGCGGGCGCCACCGACGGCCGCGGCGCGCTGCTCACGACGGCGCGCCTCGACGCCGAGGGCCCGCGGGGCGTCCTGGCCCGCGGCGCCACCGACGTGCTCGTGCTCGCGGGCGGCGAGCTCGCCTTCTCGGGCACGCTCGCGGAGGTCGCCGCCGGGGGCCGCGTCTACGCGCTCACCGTCCGCAGCAACGCCGAGCTCCTCCGCGAGGAGCTCGCTGCCCGGGGCATCCCCCTGCGCGGGGGCCCGGCGCGCTTCACCGCCGCCCTGCCCGAGGGCGCGACCACCCGCGACATCGTCCTGGCCGCGACGCGCTGCCGCGCCGCGATCGTCGAGCTCATCCCCCTCTTCTGAGGTCCGCCCGACATCCCCGCGCCGCCTCGCGCCCCCGCGCCGCGCGCCGCGCTCGCCACTGTTCGCCACCCGCCGGGCGGCGTAGTACCGTGCGCGCGATGTCATCCGAACCCGCCGCGAACAAGCCCTCCGCCGCTCAGGTCACCCCGGGCGGCCCGCCCCCCGGAGGCCGGCTCGCCATGCTCACCGCGTTCGCGGTGGGCGCCTCGTGGATCCCGGTGCCGGTGCTCCCCGACCGCATGCTGGTGCGCATCCGCGGCGCCATCGCGCAGGACACCGTCGCGCGCCACGGCCTGAGCCTCACCACCGACGCGCGCACCCTGCTCGCCCAGCCCGCCGCCGACCAGACCCCGATCCGCAAGGCCGCGCAGCTCGTCACCAAGGAGTTCCTCCGGCGGCTCAACCCGGCCCAGGCGCTCGCCTCCGCCGCGCGCGGCCTCGAGGTCTACGCCCTCGGCCACCTGCTCAACCGCTACATCACGCGCGTCCGAAGGACGAGCGCCGTGCGCATCCACGCCGACGAGGCGCGCTGGATCCGCGACGCCGTCGACCGCGCCGTGCGGCGCTCGCTCTCCCCCTCGCTCCGCCCGGACGTCACCGTCCTGCCGAGCGGCGCCGAGGATCTGCGCGACGAGTTCACGCGCTGGATCGACGCCTTCCTGCTCGCCGGCGCCGCCGCCCCCGAGTACATCGAGCGCCGCCTCGACGCGGCGTTCGACGAGATCGCCGCCGCCGGCCTCCCCCATGATTGACCCCGAGGATCGCACCGCCACGAACGGCGCCGCCGACGGCCCCGCCGCGGCGGAGGGCGACGCGCAGGGCGCGCGCGCCGCGCTCAAGCGCTGCCGCCGCATCATCGTCAAGATCGGCTCGAAGAGCCTCTCCGGCGACGCGTGGGACCGGCTCGCCGCCGAGGTCGCCGCGCTCCGCGGCCGCTCCGGCCGGAGCCTCGTCATCGTGTCGAGCGGCGCCATCGCGCTCGGCGTGGCGAAGCTCGGGCTCAAGGCGCGCCCGAAGGACATGGCGTGGCTCCAGGCCGCGGCCGCGGCCGGCCAGAGCGTGCTGATGCAGCGCTACGAGGAGGCCTTCGGCAAGGTCGGCCTGCTCGTCGCGCAGGTGCTCCTCACGCACGCCGACCTCGCCGACCGCACCCGCACGAACAACGCGAGGAACGCCCTCGCCGCGCTGCTCGAGGCGGGCGCCATCCCGATCATCAACGAGAACGACGCCGTCGCGGTCGAGGAGATCAAGTTCGGCGACAACGACCAGCTCGCGGCGATGGTGACCCCGCTCTGCGAGGCCGACCTCCTGATCCTGCTCTCCGACGTCGAGGGCCTGCTCGACCGCGACGGGCGCCGCGTGCCGTTCGTGCGCAGCGTCGCCCGCGAGGCGCGGCACCTCGCCGGCGGCTCGACGTCCGGCGTCGGCACCGGCGGCATGGCCAGCAAGGTGGAGGCAGCGCGCCGCGCCACGCTCGCGGGCTCGCACGTCGTCATCGGCGCCGCGCGCGAGCCGGGCATCATCACGCGCATCGTCTCGGGCGAGGACGTCGGCACCCTCTTCGCCGCCGTCCCGCAGCGGCTCAGCGCGCGCAAGCACTGGATCGCGTACACGCTGCGCCCTCGCGGCGCGATCCTCGTCGACCGCGGCGCCGCCGAGGCCGTCGTGTCGAAGAACCGCAGCGTCCTCGCCGTCGGCGTCCTCGGCGTGCGCGGCACCTTCCTCCCCGGCGACGCCGTGGCCGTCTTCGACCCCGACGGCGCCGAGATCGCGCGCGGCCTCGCGCGCATGTCCGCCGGCGACGCCGCGCGCATCGCCCGGAAGAAGCGCGACGACGCCGGCGACGACGTCGTCGTCCACCGCGACGACCTCGTCGTGCTCCCGAGCGAGTAGCCCCGCCCCCCGGCCGCGCTGCATGTAGGCGCGCCGCCCACCCGTCTGCGCGCCCCGCGACGATCGCGGGAACCTCCGCGCCGCGCCGCTGTCGCTCCCTCCCGTCGGCTCGTTCGGCTTTGACCGCTGCTTCCGGGAGGTCGGGGATGCGCTTCGGACTGTTCGTCGCCAACGGCTTGGTTCTCGCTGGGGTCGCCTGGACCGTCGGGCTCGGTCCGAGCGTGAAGGCCTCGCGGCTCTTGCCGCAGCACGCCGCGGCCGCGCCCGGCGAGCTCGCGGCGCTCGAGGCCCGCTACGCCGAGCGCCGCACGCCGGAGACGGTCACGGCGCTCGCCGCGGCGTACCTGGAGCGCGATCAGCCCGGCCTCGCCTCCTCCGCCCTCGACGCCGCGCCGCGCGAGGTGCGCGCGCTCCCGGAAGCGTCGCACCTCGCCGCGCGGGCGCTGCTCCGCCGCGGGCGCGTCCGCGACGCGCTCGCCGCGGCCGAGCAGGCGTCGGCGGCCTGCAGGACCGGCGCCTGCCCCGCCTGGCTCGAGGCGAAGTCCGCGCGCCAGCGCGCCTTCCTCGAGCAGCTCGTCGCCGCCGGCGTCGAGGACCCGCAGGGCGATCCGGCGGCCGCGCGCACCGCCTACGAGCGCAGCGAGAGCGAGGTGCGCCTCGTCGCGATGCGCTGAGCGCGCCGCGCACGACGCGAACACGATGGATGCGGCGGAATCGTGCTGGGCACACGGGCACGTGAAGAGTTCTGCCCGGACCCAATGGTTCTGATCTGGCTGAAAGCATTGCAGTCCGCCGGGCGCGCGCTGGGGAACTGGGGGAATCCGGGGGAATCCGGGGAAGGACAACGCGCTCGTGACGATCAGGCGACAGCGCCTGGGCGCCTCGGCGGGCGTGACGAACGTCGAGGTCACCTCCCAAGCTTGGAAACCCTGTCGTTGTCGAATGACGGTTACCGCCTTCTGTCGTAGCCTTGGGTCTTGCTCGGCGCGTCCGCACCGGGGGCGCTGTCCGATGGAACAACCGGTTGCGCTTGGGAGGGTCTCCCTCAGGTGGAACAGCCGCAAGCTCGCACGCGGAGCGTCCTGGCGACCGCATTGAGAGGGTTTTACCGATGCGGCGCCGCGGCCCTCGCCGCGCTCGCCCTCGCCGCCGCCGCGGGCTGCGCGCCGCCGATCACGAACGCCGGCCTCGCGATCCCCGCGGCCAAGCCGGGCCAGGAGGAGCGCCTGGTCCAGCTCCGGCCGCCGTTCGAGCTGGCGACGAACGAGGACGCCATCGTCCGGATCGTCACCGACGTGACGTGCACGGGGACGCTCATCACCGAGGACCTCGTGCTCACCGCGCACCACTGCGTCGCGGCGCGCGACGAGAACGGCAGGACGCTGCGCCGCGACCAGGAGCCCGAGGCGATCTCGATCGAGCTCGGCGGCGACCACCTGCCCTGGGGCGACGTCACGGTGCGCGCGGTGGTGTCGCCGGACTGCGGGTACACCTCGGGCGAGGGCGACATCGCGATCCTCGTCCTGTCGCGCCGGCTGATCGGGATCCCGACCCTCATGCCGCGGATCGAGGCCGAGCCGGAGCCGAAGGAGCAGGTGACGCCGTACGGCTTCGGCCGCTGCGCGCTCTCGCGCGATCCGATCCACCTCGTGCCGCGGCTCGGCGGCGCCATCGACGCGGTGAGCAAGGGGCACTTCGTCGCGACCGCCTCGATCTGCCCGGGCGACTCCGGGGGGCCGGCGCGCAGCGACCAGGGGGGCGACGTCGTCGGCGTGATCTCGTCGAGCGTGATGGACGGCGACGAGCACACGACGGGCACCTCGTACTTCAGCCGCCTCGACGTCTGGCCGGAGCTCTTCTCCGCGGCCCGCGAGATCGCGGCCGGCGCGAGCCCGAGCGAGCTGCCGCCGTACCGGAGCTGCCTCCGGTGACGGCGCCGCGGCGTCCGCGCGCCGCCCTCCCCTGCCGCCCTCGGCCGCCGCTGCGCTAGGCTGCGCTGTCGCATGCGGAAGCTGCTCAACGGGCTGCTGTGGATCCTGGGAACCCTGGTGGTGATCGGCGCCGTGCTCCGCGCGCTGGTCCTCGACGTCTGGACGGTGCCGGACGACCCGCTGCTCGGCGCCTCCATCGCGCCGAGCCTCGCCCCGGGCGACACGGTCGTCGTGCTGACGCGCGGCACGCCCGGCTTCGGCGAGCTCGTCCGGTGCCCGGATCCCGAGGCCCCCGGCAGCCACATCGTGGGCCGGATCGCGGGCGTGCCGGGCGACACGGTCGAGGTCGACCACAGCGCCCTCCTCGTGAACGGGCACCGCTACGACGCCGAGGTCGCGTGCGCCGAGCCGAGGCTGACCCTCACCGACCCGGCCACGGGCAACCCGGTCGAGCTCGCGTGCGACATGGTGATGATGGGCCCCGGCCTCCACCTCCGGGCGACGGGGCGCAAGCCCCCGCTCGAGCGCCGCCACCGCGTGGAGGTGCGGCCCGACACGGTCTTCCTGCTGAGCGACAACCGGAGCTACCACGACGACTCGCGCGACTTCGGCCTTCAGCCGCGCGCCGCGTGCAACCAGCGGATCGTGTTCCGCCTCTGGGGCGGCGGGGGCTGGGGCGACGCCCAGCGCCGCTTCACCTTCGTGCGCTGATCGCTTGACCCCTCCGCTCGTCGACGTCTAGAACCGTGGGTCTCTCCACCCGGGTCCGGGGATCCAGCGCGCCTCGCGGGCCGGCTCCTCCGTCCGGGCTAGCCCATCGGTCGGAGGTCCGCCCCGGCGGCCTTCCACTGGCGCGGGTCGGGGAACCGCGATCCCGCGGTCCTCCAATGCACCGAGGCGACGTTTGCACACCGAGCAGCACGAGATTGGCATCGTCTGTGGCCAGTGCGATCTGTGGAGCCCGATGGGCACCGCGCGTTGCCCTGAGTGCGCGAACGACCTGGCCCTGTTCACGGCGCGCCGGGCGAGCTCGCCGGCCATCCCGTCCCGGCGCTCCCCGACGCCCGCGGCTGGCAGCGCAGGCGGAAGGGCGGAGGCTCGGCTCGACCCGACGAGCTCGCGCGGCCAGGGGCGAGGCCCCAAGACCACGTCGTCCAAGAGCGAATTTGCGGAACTCTCCCAGGAGGAGCTGATGGAGCAAGCCCGTAACTACGTCTGCCGTTCCTGCTCGAGCGGTGTCCCCTCGGGCCACAAGTTCTGCGGGAGGTGCGGGACGGCGGTCCCGCCCGAGATCCTGAGCGCGCAGACGCTGTTCTTCGGGGACATGCAGAACCCGGCGAAGGCGAAGCTGATCCTCATCCGCGGCGAGGGGATGGACGGCCTCTCCTTCCACCTGAAGGCCGAGCAGCACATCGTCGGCCGCAACGGGCAGCTCGTCTTCCCGGACGATCCGTTCGTCTCGCCGAAGCACGCGAACTTCTTCTACCGCGACGGCAAGCTGGTGGTGCGCGACGAGGGCTCGCTGAACGGCGTCTACATCCGCGTGCGCGGCACGATCGACATCACGCCGGGCGACACCTTCCTCGCGGGCGAGCAGCTCTTCCGGCTCGATCCGACGCCGCGCGCCTCCGACGGCCAGGATCCGGACGGGACCTACTTCTACTCCTCGCCGAAGCACCCGAGCCCGTTCCGCCTGACGCAGGTGCTCCAGGGCGGCGCGGTCGGCATGACGGTCTGCGCGCGCGGCACCTCGCTGCAGATCGGGCGCGAGGGCGGCGACCTGAACTTCCCCGTCGACCTGTACATGTCGGGCTCGCACTGCCGGCTCGAGGAGCACAACGGCAAGTTCACGCTCACGGACCTCAACAGCCGCAACGGCACCTACGTGCGCATCAAGAGCGAGCGCGAGCTCGCCCACGGCGACTACCTGTTCATCGGCCGCAAGCTCCTGCGCGTCGAGCTCAACACGAACTAGCGCTGGCCCGCGGGCGCCCGGCCAGGAGGCGCGGCCCGCGCGCCGCGTTGTGGCGGCGCTCGCGCGGGCCCCGGACGCGCACCTCGGCCGAGCACCGGGCACCGGCGCCACGGCGTGCCTGCTAACATCGGCGCACGCCGGTCGACCCGGGCGCGCGTGCGCGCCGGTGCGATCTCCTCCCGGAGGACCCCTCGCCCATGACCACCCCTCGCTGGCCCCTCGACGTCCTCCGCGCTGGACCGGTCGCCGCGGGCGTGAAGCTGTGGCGCAGCCGTGGGCAGCTCCATGTGACCGTCATCGCCAAGGCCACCTTCGCGATGCTCGCCGGCGGCGAGGCGCGGCAGATCGAGCCGCTGGAGCTGATCCAGAGCGAGGTCTACACGCGGGGGCACCCGATGAAGCCGATCCTCGCTGCGAGCGAGCTCGCGCCGTGGCTGGAGCGCGCGGAGGTGGTGCTCATCGGCCACGCGTGGGCGCCGGGCGGGGCGCCGGTCCGGCGGATGCCGGTGCGGCTCGCGATCCTGCGCGGGGCGGCGGCGCTGGTCGACAAACGGATCGAGGTCGTGGGCGATCGGACGGCCACCGCGGCGTCGCCGGCCCCGGAGCCCCAGCCATTCGTGAAGATGCCGATCGAGTACCAGCGCGCCTGGGGCAAGCTCGGCGATCCGGAGAACCCCTTCGGCGTCGGGGCCCTCGAGGACCCGCACGGCAGGACCGCGCTGCCCAACCTGCTGCCGCCGGACGGGCGGCGCGCGCCGATCGGCCTCGGGCCGATCCCGCCGTTCGTGCCGAGCCGGGTGCGCAGGCTCCGCGGCGTCGCGCCCACCGAGCTGGACGGGATCGCGACGATCCCGGACGACTTCGACTGGTCGTACTTCCAGTCCGCGCCCGCGGATCAGCGCTTCGACCGGGTGCTCGGCGGCGAGCAGATCGTGCTGGAGGGCCTGAGCCCGCAGCACCCGGTGCTGGCCACGCGACTGCCTGCGCTGCGGGCGCTCGCGACGATCTACCTGCCGAACGGCGTGCAGCGGTGGGTGCTGCTGACGGGCGACATGCTGATCGTGCACCCCGACGCCGAGCGCTGCGCGGTGGTCTTCCGCGGGAGCTTCCAGGTGGCCCAGGAGGAGGCGCTCCCCGCGCTGCGCGTCGCGGTGGGCGTGGAGGTGGGGGGGCAGCCCGTGCCGTGGCCGGACGTCACCGAGGTGCTCGCCAGCGCGCACATCGCCGCAGCGGCGACGGCGGCGGAGCACGCGATGTCGAGGGACTGGAGCACCACGGTGAAGCTCGATGACGAGGACATCGTGGACGCGCCGGTGAGCGCCGCGGCCGCGCGGGAGCACCCGCTCGTGGGCACGCTGCCGCTCGCCGACGCGGAGCCGCCGCCGGGGATCGCGGCGCGGGCCGCGTCCTCGTCCACCGCAGAGCAGGGGGCTCCGGGCCGGGGCGGCGCGGCGGGCGCGCCGTTTCCGCTCGCCCCCGCGGGGGCGAGCGGCGATTGGAGGAGCGGCGAGCCCCCGGACGCTCCCTGGGCGGCGGCGCGCGCGACGGCGACCCTGGTGGCCGCGTCACCGCTGGAGGGCACGATCGATCTGGGCGAGACGGCCTCCGCGCCGCTGGAGGGCGCGATCGACCGGCACACGCCGGCCGCCGCGCCTGCGCCCGCCGCCGCGCCTGCGCCTGCGCCCGTCGCCGCGCCTGCGCCCGTCGCCGCGCCTGCGCCCGTCGCCGCGCCTGCGCCCGCGCCCGTCACCGCGCCCGCGCCCGTCGCCGCGCCTGCGCCCGTCGCCGCGCCTGCGCCCGCGCTCCTGCCGCCCACGCCGGCCCCGGCGCTGCCCGCGCGGAAACAAGAGCGGCCCGATCTCGTCGGGAGCCTCTACAAACGCTTCCTCAAAAGCTGAGCCGGAACGACGACGGAGGGACCATCATGTCGGAGGGAACCGTGGTTCGAGAGCGCGCCGCGTCCGTGCGGGCCGAGGAGTACCTGGGGCCAGCGCACGTCCTGGAGGCCCGCGGACAGGCGGTGGTGATCGAGCTGCCGGAGGGGGAGAGCGCAGAGGCGACGATGGCGCTGGCGATCCCGTATGCGCCGGCCGTGGGCGACGTGCTCCTGGTGATCGGCCGTGGCGGGCGCTTCTATGGGATCGGCGTCCTCCACGGGACGGGCAAGACGACGCTGGAGCTCCAGGGCGACGTCGACGTCCGGGCCGCGGGCGGGGCGCTGCGGCTGTCCGGGGACCGGGGGGTGGAGCTCCGGGGGCCGGAGGTGGACCTGCACGGCGACAAGGTCAGGGTGTTTGCGGGGTCGCTGGTGCAGAAGGCGGCGTCGCTCGTCCAGCGCGTGACCGACCTGTTCAGCCTGCACGCGCGCGAGAGCCACACCGTGGTGGACGGCTCGGCGACGACCAGGGCCCACCGCGCGACGGTGCTGACCGAGGAGACGATGACGATCAATGGGAAGGAGATCCACCTCGGGTAACAGGGAGGAGGCGCATGAAAAAAGCCCGGCGGCTGAGCCACAACGGGCACAAGCTCGGGACGGATGCCGCGACCGAGACGGAGGGCGGCGCGGCGACCATCCGCAATTCACGATCGATCCAGACGAAAGCCGAGACCCGGACCGACGCCCCCGACGCGAAGGAAACCGGCGAGACGAAGGACGAAGAGAGCGAGCCCGAGCCGCCGAGCCGCAACACGCCAGGCTCCGTGCTGGATCTGGCCCGGGATAAGACGGTCGAGGCGTACCGAGCGTCGTTGGATCGCAGCGACCACACGCCAGAGTTCGAGATGCTCGACGTCGGCCCCAAGCAGCGCGACGCTCTGCTCGATCTGGCGGAGCGTGTCGTCGAAGAGGCGCGCAGGACGATCGCCGAGGTGACCGCTCCGCCCAGCGCGGGGCTGACGTGGTGGCCCTACAAATCCATCAACAAGCGAAACGACACGAGGGACAAGGTACGTCAGAAAGAGCACTCTTATCCGGCGTGGGTCAACGCACGGCAGCTGGCGTACTCGACTGCCAGGCAGGGCACGTCGCCGCTTCACATGAGCATGGACCAGGTGCGCGCCTTTGGAGCTCGGGTCGCGCAGGCGAAGGTCGGCAATTGCCTGGAGCTCTCCGCGTTGGCGATATGGCTCCTCTCCCGCCCGGAGGAAGCCCACGGCGCGAACGTGGACATGGTGCGCCTCGGCAAGCGACTGCCCACCGCGGATAACGGCAACTTCGCGAGCGGAGATCACGTCTTCGTCGTCCTGAACCCGCCGGAGGCCGACGAGAACGGGAGATACCCGGGCAACTTCGACGACTGGGGCGAGGCGATCATCATCGATCCATGGGCGAACATCGCCTGCGAGGCGCGCGACCTCCCGGAGCGATGGAAGGAGAAGATGCGGAAATGGGCGCGCAAGGGGAAGGAGATCGACACCGTGACGAAGCACGGCGCGCGCACGAGACCGCCCGACCAAGAGCCCTGGATCGACGGCATCGTCGTGTTCGAGAAGATCTCGGTCACGAAGTCGCCGGAGCCCGATCCGCCCCCCGCGAGCGGGGCGACCGCCACGCACGACGCGGAGGCGGGCGTTCATCACGATCGGCAGTGCGCCATGTGCCGTGTTATGTGAGCGCGGGACCGGCCTTTCTCACGCCGAACACCGGAAGATCTCGATGCTCACTTCCTGGTCCTTACTGCTATTGTTGTCCAGGTAGATGCCCCCCTGCAGGACCCTCATGACCTCGTCCCAGGACGAACAGGACACAATCCCTGTCTTCTCCGTCTCGACCCATTCGCAGACGTTGATCAGCTTCGCCTGAATGAAGTCCTGGGCTGCCGGCGTCCGGCTCGGGTTCGCTTCCTCCACCGCAGGGCCCTTGCGCCTGGGGGTCGAGAGCGTCTTGGTGGAAGCCGTTCCGCAATTGGCCGTCGTCCTGCCGAGCGGCCTCGACGTCTTCCTACGCCCCATGACCCCCTCCCGAGGTCCCCACGTCGCGCTCCGGTCCCACGCCCACCCCCTGCACCTCTGCCCCATCCGGCAGCGCCACCCGCACCGCCGCCGCCATCCGCGCGCCCCCCTCGCCCGCGCACAGCGCCTGCCCCACCCCCTTGCCATAGGTCCTCTCCCCCGCGATCACCGCCCGCCCGTGCGCCTTGAGGCACCCCGCGAACAGCTCCGCTGCCGAGGCCGTCCCGCGGTTCACCAGGATCGTCACCGGGACCGAATACGGCTTCTCCTGCCGCGAGCGATAGACCATCTCGTCCCCGTCGCCGTCCGTCACCGTCGCCACCACGCTCCCCGCCGGCAGGAAATCCCCCGCGAGCTCCACGAACGCCCGCAGCTCTCCTCCGGGGTTGTCCCGTAAATCGATGATCAGCTCTCGCATCCCTTCCGCCTCGAGCGCCCGCATCGCCCGGTGCACCAGCGCCGGCACGTCCAGCGAGAACACGCGGATCCGGATCACCCCGATCCCATCGCCCAGCGCCGCGTGCGCCACGTTCCCCGCGTCCGGGAGCACCTCTTCCGGTGCCGCCGCGCACGTGTAAAATACGTTCACCGCGCTCGGCACCAGCACCGCGCCCACCGCGTTGTTCCCGGCGTTTCCGGTCGTGGGGCAGGTGAGATTGATCGCCGGCAACCCCTCGATGATCACCTTGGAATTGCCCGCCACGTAGGCCCCGACATCCATGTAGAGCGGGTGCGCCACCCCGGGCTCCATCCCGAAGGTCATCGGGATGGTCGTGCCGAGGTTCAGCGCGTTCATCATCGATACCTTCACCTTCACCGAGAAATTCACCGCCATCGCGTTGAGCGCGAAGTTCGGGTACGGAATCGGCACCACCACCGGCCCCACCGGCGTCAGGCACACGTCCGGAAATCCGATGTTCATCCCGGCGCCGTTGTTGCTTGCAGGCAGCATCCGTTCGCTCCTTCCTCCCGCTGTCATCGGGGCGGCCGCAGGGGTAGCCCTCGAGGTCGCGCGCGTTCTTCGACAGGTACGATATCTGTCCGCCAGCTCAGGCCCTCGATGGGAACAGCTTCGCATTCTTCCAATAGCCGAGGATCGCGCACTTCGACGTGTCGTTGATCGCGACCTCGGGGAATCCCTTACCATTGACCGGGAACCGGACGAAGCCATGGCAATTCGCGCCGTCGCGAGCCCAGGCGCAAAGAAAGTTGTCACTCTTGGCGACGGTCCCCTTCTTGAACGTTCCAGAGATCATGCCTTCCGCGTCGATCGACAAGCCAGTCACCTTCTGCAGATGGGCTCTGAGCTCATCATCGTCATTGCTCCGCAGGAGGCCGCGCACCGTATCCTCATTGCTCAGATCGATCAGCTTCAGCCTCTCGGTGATCTTGACAATCATGATGCTGCCATTTCCATATCTCTGGGCCGTATCGTAGTTCGACAGATAGATCTGCCCACCCGGCTTGAAGGCGTTGAACACCTTGCTGGCGCCATGGAAGAGGACCGCTCCCTCCCCGACCATAAACATCTGTGCCGACTGACCATTGAGCTCCACGCTCTCGAGCGATCCGTGGTCGTCGAACTCTTTGCCTATGGCAGCATTGAAGATAGCATCCAGGGATTCCCTCCGCTCTTCGCTCCCCTCCTCGTGCTGGCCCTCGTCGCTGGCGTTATATTGCCGGACGCGACTCCGGTCGATCCGGGACCGCTGCGATCCATCGTCCCCCCTGTTCGCGTGCGGCTCTTGCGCGACGGCGCTTTCCTCCGGTGTGCTCTTGGGGCGCTTCGGGGCAGGAGCGCTGTTACTGTCCTGCGAGTTGGCGCCGAGCTGCCGTGTTGTCTTGGCCTTGCCGCGGCGGGCGCTGGAATAGGAATTCTTCTTCCGCCTGCACATCTATGCCTCTGCGCCTCTCGATGCCCTCGTCGCGCGAAGGCCGACACCCTCCACCGCCGTCCCGACCGGCAGCATCACCCGCACTGCCGCCGCCGTCCGCGCGTCTCCTTCGGCCGCACAGATCGCCTGCCCCACCCCCTTGCCGTGGGTCCTCTTCCCCGCGATCACCGCCCGCCCGTGCGCCTTCAGGCACATCCCGGCGCCGTAGTTGCTCGCAGGCAGCACGCGTCCGCTCCTACCGCGGCGGCCGCGGGGGCGTGTACGCCTCCGCCTCCAGCCGGTCGACGTCCGTCCGGCGCGCGCCGAGGAGCTTCGCGCCGGAGAAGCGCGCGCCCTTGTCGTGCAGGGCGTGCAGGTTGGCGCCGCCGAGGTCGGCCTCGCTGAAGTCGGCCTCCTCGACCCGCGCGTGCGACAGGTTGGCGCGCTCGAGGCGCGCCGAGAGGAAGAGCGCGCCGCGGGCCTCGGCGTGGTCGAGCATGGCGTCCCGGAGGTCCGCGCCGGCGAGGTTCGCGCGCTCGAGGTCCGCCCGGGTGAACGTGGCGTACCGGAGCATGGCCCGCGAGAGCTTCGCCCCGCGCAGCGAGGCGCCGCCGAAATAGGCGGCCTTCGCGACGACATTCGGCAGGCTCGCGCCGTCCAGCGCGGCCTCGCGGAGCCTGGCCTGCGTCAGGATAGAGCCCTCGAAATCGGCGCCGCGCAGGTTCGCCTTCGAGAAATCGCTGCCCATGAAATCGCAGTCGCGGAGGCTCATCCGCTCGAGGTTCGCCTCCAGGAAGGCGCAGCGGTGCACGGTGAGGCCGGCGAAGGAGACGGCGCGAAGATCGACGCCGGTGAAATCGACGCGATCGAAGATCGTCTTGCCGAGCACGGCGCCATCGAGCGCGGCCCCGCGGAGGAGCGCCTGCTCGAGCACCGCGCGCGTGAGGTTCGCGCCCGAGAGCCGCGCGCGGTCGAGGATGCAGCGGACCAGGCGCGCGGCCGTGAGATCGGCCCCCTCGAGATCGGCCTCGACGAGGATCACCGACTCCAGGTCGCGGCCCGAGAGATCCACGCCGCGGAGGATCGAGCGCGAGAGATCGCAGCCGAGGAGTCTCGCGCCCCGGAGGTCCGCGCCGGTGAGATCGCAGTCCGAGAGGATCGAGCGCTCGAGGCGGGCGCCGCGGAGGCTCGCGCCCCGGAGATCCGCGCCGCGCAGCGAGCAGAGCGAGAGGTCCGCGCCCGTGAGGTCGAGGCCGGAGAGATCCGCGCCCGTGAGGTCGGTCCCGGCGAGGTCCTTGCCCGCGAGCTCGGGCCGGCCGAGCTTTGCCTCGTCGAGGACCACGCCGTGCATGCGCCGCGGGAAGCGGGCGCCGCGGAGGTCGGCCTTGACGAAGAGCGCGCGATCGAGCTCCGCGCCGTCGAGGTCCGCGCCGCCGAGGTCGGCCCCCACGAAGGCGCCGGCCTCGACGCGGGCGCGGACGAGCCGCGCGCCGCGGAGGTTCGCGCGCGTGAAGGAGGCGCGCGCGATGCGGGCCTCCGTGAGATCCGCGCCCTCGAGGTTCGCGAGGTCGAGGCGCGAGCCCTCGAGGGTCGCGCCGGCGAGCCGCGCGCCGGACCAGTCCGAGCCCACCGCCTCGACCTCGACGATCGTCGCGCCGGAGAGATCGGCGCGGGCGAGGCGCTGGTAAGACAGCTTCGCCCTGACGAGCCGCGCGCCGGCGAGCCGCGCGCCCTCGAGGTTCGAGCCGAGCACGAGCGCGCCGTCCAGCGCGCAGCCCGCGAGATCCGCCTCCCGCAGGTCGCACTCGACGAAGTGCGCGCCCGAGAGGACGCTGCCCGAGAGCTGCGCGCCGCGCAGGCGGGTGCGGAGGAACTTGACGCCGGAGAGGTCGAGGCCCGCGAGATCCCGTGCCACGAGGTCGAGGCCGTCGAGGCGGGCGCCGTGGAGCGGCGCGCCGGCGCGGATGCGCTCGAAGAGCTCCCTGACCGTCGTCACGCGCCCTCCAGGCTGGAGCGCCGCAGGTTCGCCCCCTTGAAGTCGCAGCCGGCGGCGCTCGCGCCCTCGAGGCGGGCGCTGTAGAGGCTGGCCCCGGCGAAGGAGGCGCCGTCGAGGCGCGCCTTGCAGAGGTCGGCGCCGAAGAGGTCGGCCTGCGCGAGATCGGCGCGCTCCAGGGAGGCGCGGTAGAAGCGGCTCCCGCGCAGGACCGCGCAGGCGAGGCGCGCGCCCCGTGCCGAGGCCCAGGAGAGGTGCGCCCGGGGGAGGGAGGCATACCGGAGGTCGGCGCCGTCGAGCTTCGCCCGGAGCAGCGCCGCGCCCTCGCCCCGCGCATCCATCAGCGTCGCGCCCTCCAGATCCGCGTCGGAGAAGCTCGTGCGCGGCAGGGAGGCGCCGGTGAGATCCGCGGCCTTCGCGGAGGAGCCGGCGCACATGCACGCGACGAGCTCGGCGCGGCGCAGGGACGCGCGATCGAGCTTCGCCGCCTGGAGGACCGCGCCCTCGAGGCGGAGCCCCTCGCCGTCGATGTCGCGGAGGTCGGCCTCGTCGAGCAATGCGCCGCGCCCGCGCGCCCCGGCCAGGCGGGCGCCGGAGAGATCGGCGCGCGTGAAGATGGTCTGGTCGAGGACGGCGCCGCGCAGATCGGCGGCCGGGGCGCGCGCGCCGCCGAGGTTGGCCTGGGAGAGGTCGGCGCCGGAGAGATCGGCGCCCGAGAGGTTCGCCTCGAACAGCACGGCCCGCGAGAGATCCGCGCCCGAGAGGCGCGCGCCCGAGAGGTTCGCCCCCGACAGGAGCGCGCCCGAGAGCTTCGCCCCGGAGAGGTCGCGGCCAGAGAGGTCCTGGCCAGAGAGATCCTGCCCCGAGAGATCGACGCCGGGGCCGGGCGCGGGAGGCAACGCCGCGGCCTCGCCGGGGGGGTGATAGCCCGGGATGATCTCGCGGAGCCGCGTGTCGGCGAGCAGCGCGTCGAGGCGCTCGACGCCCTCGAGCTTCGTCCCGCGCGCGGCCGCGTCCTGCCGGAGCTCCTCGACGCGCGCGACGAGCGCGGCGAGCGCGCCGCCCATGGGGACGCGCGGCGTGCCCGCGGGCGTGGCCGGGAGGTAGGCGGCCTGCCGCTGCGCCGGGAGCCGCGCGAGCGCCTGCGCGAGGGTGCGCTCGAGGTCGACGCCCTCGGGGGTGCGCAGGGCCCGGAGCTTCGCGACGAGCTGCCGCACGCGCTCCTGCTCCGGCGCGTGCAGGCCGCCGAGCCGCTCGGCGAGGAGCTTCGATACAGGGTCCGCCTCGTCCGCGGCCGGCGGCGGCGGACGAGGCGCGCCGTCGCGGACGAGGTCGTAGGCCTCGCGCACCTCCGGCGGGAGGTCCTCGAGGCCGCGCGGATCGCGGGCGAGCCGCGCGAGCTCCTCGCGGTATCGGTCGAGCGGCAGCGGCGCGGCGTCGAGCGGCTCGGCGGCGATGACGACGGCGCGCACGTCGGTGAGATCGTCCTCGGCCACCTCGGCGTGGCCGCGCCAGGTCAGGGTCACGAGGCCCGCGTCCGGCTCGACGAAGAGGGTGTCGAGGCTCATGCGGGCGTCCTGCACGCGGCCCTGGGTGTCCTCGACGACCGCGCGGATCCGGAGCCCCGGCAGGCGGAACGAGGCCGTCTGCGCGGCGGGGTGGAGGTTCAGCAGCGTGACCTCCTCGTCGCCGCGCAGGTGGCCGGCGAGGCGCTGATCCGGCGGGGCTGCCTGGAAATAGGCCCAGTCGAAGTCCTCGGCGTACCAGGGGGCGCGGGCCTCCCGGTACGAGGGCCCGTACTCCTTGCCGAGCATCCGGCGGCGGTCGGGCGAGTCCGGGTGGATCGGCCCGAAGGGCGCGGGCACCTGGCGGCCCTCCCGCGGCGCCGGAACGAGGAGCGATTTCGACCAGCTCCCGACCGCGAGCCCCACGGCGTGCTCGCGCGGCGGCTCGCCGGGAGGCGGGCGGCAGGCGCCGCGGAGCAGGAGATCCGCGGCCGGCTTCCAGTCGGCGAAATCGCCGGGGTAGGAGCACTCGCCGTCGCGCGCGCCGTCGCCTCCCTCGAAGGTCTCGGCGGTCAGCGCCCCTTGCGCGAGCTGCCCTTCCAGCGGCGCGAGCGGCTCGCCCAGGCGGAGCGAGAACCGGCCGCGGACGATGAGGACCGCCTCGGGCTGCGGCGGCCGCCGCGAGCAGACCTTGGCGCCGAAGGGGAAGGGCGTGAGGTTCCGGGTCTGCATCAGAACAGGTTGATGACCCCGGACATGAGGTTGTACGCCCCGGTGCTCACCGACTCGGCCGACGAGACGCTCGAGCAGATGTTCTTCACGTTGGTGCGGAACTGAGAGAGCTCCTGCCGGTTGGTCAGGTTGAGCTCGGCCTTGGGGCCCATGTTGATCGAGACCCCCGCCGTGAGCGAGACCTCGAGCATCGCCGCGATCGTCAGCTCGACCAGGCCGCCGATCGTGACGTCCTCGGTGGCGCCGACGGTGATCGACGTCGCGTTGCCGATGGTGACGTCGCTGGTATCGCCGATGGTCACCGACTGGACCTCGCCGATGGTGGTGTCCGCGACGAGCGAGGCGGTCGTCGTGCTGGACACGGTGCTCGCGGTGGTCTCGTCGCTGATCGACGTGGCGCTCGTGGTGCTGGAGAGGGTCTGCGCGGTGGTCTCGTCGCTGATCGCGGTCGCCGTCGTCTTGCTCGCGATCTGGTCGGCCCAGGTCTCGTCGAGGATCTGCGGCACTGGGCAGGCCGCGGAGCCGGTGTACGACTCGATCCGCTGGGCCCAGGTGGAGCTCAGGCAGACGGGGTTCGGGCGCTCGGCCGTGGGGGCCTCGGAGCCGGTGATGCTGGTCTGCTTGTTCCCGTAGAAGCGATCGAGCGTATCGCCATGGTAGGTGGTGTCGACGTCGCCCTTCTCGGTCTTCTCGGTGACCTTCCACGTGCCGTTGTAGTTCTGGACCCACTCGATGGTCGTGGCGGCGGTCCAGAGATCGGTGGCGTCCTGGATATGGCCGCCGGAGACGTCCCAGCCGGCGGTGTCTTCCTGCCGGCCGAGGACGAGCATGCGGTAATTGCCCTTGATGACCTCGACCTTGTCGCCGCGCGTGGTGGTGATGCGGTTGCCGTCGGAGTGGTCGCGCCAGCCACCCTTGGTGTGCAGCTTGGCGGTCTCGGCCTGCCGCTCGGCCTCGGGGACGAAATCGGGGCATCCGTCGCGCTTCCGGGTATCGTCGATGAACGAGGTGACCCGGGCGGCGAGGTCCTCGCCGGTCGCCCTCGGCGCGCTCGGGTTTGCCGCCAGGCTCGGGTCCTTGACCGCGCCGAGGCGCAGGTACGAGCTCATCGCCTCGGCCTCGGACGCCGCGTCGTTGAAGTTCGGGACCTCGATGAGGAGGTATTTGCCGTTGATGCCGTCGCCCTCGCGCGTGCCCATGCGTGCCTCCGCATCGGCTACGGTATCAGGCGAGCCGCGGAGGAGGCGCGACGATGAACGGAGAACCGACGGAACCCCTGAGTTGCAGCGAGCCGTCCGCACCCGCCGCCGCCCGGCCGTGCGGTGAGCCCACGGCCGCGACGGCGCACCGCGCGCCCGGCGCCGTGACGGTGGCCGCGGCGTCCGCCGCCGCGCGCATCCGCGAGGCCCCTGACGCAGGGCCCCCGTGCAGTGAGCCGATCGCGCGCGCCGCGTGCGCGGAGGGCCCGGTGGAGGCGGCCGAGCCGGTGGACGATGCCCCGCCGGCGCCGTCTCCGGACGACGAAGAGCTCCCCGCGGCTCCGGCGCGGGCGAGCGCCGGCGGGCCTCGCGAGCTACCGCCCTCGCCGCCGCGGCCGATCCTCGGAGGACCTCGGGGAGCGCCGCCGCCGCGCCCGGGCGCGAGCGCCGGTGGGCCGCGGGAGCTCCCGCCGTCCCACGCCGGCCCGCGGGCGCCCGATCACCTGCCGTTCCGCGAGCTCGGCGCAGCGGGATCGGCGCTCCACGAGGCGGGCGGGGCGCCGGCCGTCGCGCTGAAGGAGGCGAAGGCCGCGCTCCGGGACCGGGCGCGGCAGGCGCCGATCCTGCGGCTCGACTCCGACGATTTCTCCTGCGACCTCCTCCGGGTGCGCGGGGTGCACGGCAAGGAGGCCATCGGCCAGCTCTTCTCGTACGACATCGACGTCGTGTGCAGCGACGGCGCCGAGCTCTCGATCGAGCAGGTGCTCGGGGCGACGGCGTCGCTCGTGTTCGAGGTCGAGGGCGCGGAGGAGCGGGCCGTGCACGGCATGATCGCCGAGGTGGAGGACCGGCACGAGACGGAGAGCGCCTTCCGCTCCTACCGGCTCCGGCTCGCGCCGCGGGCGTTCCGCGCGACGCTGGTGGAGCTCCAGCAGGTCTTCCTCGACATCAGCGTGCCGAAGCTCATCCAGCACAAGCTCGCGATGGTGGGGCTCGGGCCCGACGACGTGGTGATGCGCCTCTACCGCGATCACCCGGATCGGGAGATGATCGTCCAGTACAAGGAGACGGATCTGGCCTTCATCTCGCGGCTCGCCGAGCACCTCGGGATCTCGTTCTTCTTCGAGCACGAGTCCGGCCGCGACGTGATGGTGTTCACCGACGAGCAGACGGGCTTCCAGCCGCTGCCGGGGGGCGACGAGGTGGTGTTCCGGCCGCGGGGCGAGCGGCGCGACGTGTTCGAGCTCAAGGAGCAGGTCAGGGCCTTCCCCGCGACGTACGTCATGCAGGAGTACAACTACCGGACACCGCGGCTCGACATGACGGCGGCGCACGAGTCGCCGGCCGGCCTCGGGGGCGGGGTGGTCGAGTACGGCGCCCACCACAAGACGCCGGAGGAGGGCCAGCGGCTGGCGCAGATCCGCGCGGAGGAGCGGGCCTCGTCGAGCCGCTATTTCGAGTGCCAGAGCGACGATCTCCGGCTGATCCCGGGGGCCGTCTTCGCGCTCGAGGGCCACCCGCGGCTCGACGGCGCGCGGCTCCTCGCCGTCGAGGTCGAGCACCGCGCGGTGCAGCCGGTGGCCATCGAGGGCAGTGGCGGCGGCGAGCAGGAGTACGTCAATCGCGCGCGGCTGGTGCGCGCCGAGCAGGCCTACCGCCCCCCGCGGGCGACGCCGCTGCCGAAGATCCACGGGGTGGTGTCGGCGCTGGTCGATCCGCTGCCGGACGGTGAGATCGGGGAGGCCTCGCCCATCGACGAGCAGGGGCGCTACCGGGTGCGCTTCCACTTCGACGCGGGGGATCCCGCGTCGCGCGCGTTCCCCTCGCGCCTCGTGCGGATGATCCAGCCGCACGCCGGGCCGAACTACGGGGTCCATTTCCCGCTCAAGCCCGGCATCGAGGTGCTGATCGTCTTCGTCGACGGCGACCCCGACCGGCCGATGATCGTGGGCGCCGCGCCCAACCCGATCACGCCGTCCCCGGTGACCCGGGAGGTGAACCTGATGCACCGGATCGAGACGTCGACCGGCATCCTCATCGAGATGCGAGACTGCCCGCCGCGCGGGTGACGCGGGCCGCCGCTGCCGCGCCGCGGCGGCGCTCGCCGCGACCGCGGCCGCGGGCCCCGATCCTCAGTAGCAGATCCCGAACTCGGGGTAGCCGATGTCGCTGCAGATGCCGCCGCTCGCGCACGGGGCGCCGAGGAGCTCCGGCGGACAGAGCGCGATGCAGGTGCCGAAGTCCTCTCCGGTCCCTTCCAGGTCGCCGCACAGCGACCCCGGCACGCAGTCGGTGGAAGCCTCGAAGGTGCAGGCGCCGCCGACGGGGATGTCACCTCCCGCGATGCAGGCCGGCTCGCCGCCGACCAGCTCTCCAGGGATGCACCACTCGGGCTCAGTGCAGCCGGCGCCGAGCGGCGTACACGCGCCGCCGCCGCCGACCTCGGTCACCTCGATGGAGATGTCGAGCTGGCCGTTCCCGATGGTGACGGTCGTGCCGTCGGTCAGGAACCGATAGACAACCTCCGTCGTGGCTCCATCGTAGATCGTGAACGTCGCGGGATTGGCGGAGATGAGGGTCGCCTGCACGGGCACGAACGTCCCCCCCTCGTAGCGCTCAAGGACCCAGCCCGACTCCAGGAAGCCCCAGTAATCGCCGGTGGGCAACGCCGCGCTGAGCACCGTCTCGTCCGGGCGATCCGAGCTGCTGAGGTAGGTGAAGATCGGCCCCTCGATCGCGAAGAGCGCATTGCTCAGCCGGTACACACGCCCGTTGGTCTCCGCCACGAGCGACAGGCTCGCGCGGCCCGTGGACTCCGCGTCTTCCACCTGCTCCGCGCCGCCCGGCGCCGTGGTGCACGCCGGCAGCAGCGGCGCCGCCGCCAGAAGTGCCATGAACCCGAGCCCAACAAACGCTGATCGCCTCATGCAGAACCTCCTGAAGATGAAAAGGACCTCCAACCGTAACGCGGGGCACGGCGCGCTCGTCAGACAAACCGGAGACGAAACCGTGCCCTCATCGCCGGATCAACGCGATGACATGGAGGTGTGGGACGGCCGCCGCGAGGCTGACGCGGCGGGCCTGCGCCGCGCGCGAGGCCGAGCGGCGCTCAGCGCTTCCGGCCGGCGCGGCCGCTCAGCCGGCTGATCGCGTCGCCCGCGGCCCACGCGACGCGGGCGGCGGCGTTCAGGGAGCGGACGACCGCCTCGGGCACCTGCGAGATCAGCCGCTCGAGATCGACGGGGCCGTCGATCGACGGCAGGAGCTGCTCCATGAGCTCCGCGAACAGGTCGTACTTGCGCGACAGGTCGTCGAGCCGCGCGCGCATCGCGTCGGCCTCCGGGCCCTGTGCGTCGCCGAGCAGCGCGAGCGCGCGCCGCGCGAGCGCGCGCTTGTCCTGCACGACGCGGCGCAGGCGGCCGAGGTAGGCGCCGACGATCACGTCCGGGTACTTGCCGCGCAGCGCGAACGAGTCGTGCCGCGCGCCCGACTCGCGCCGGCGCTCGATGATCCCAGCCGCCTCGAGCCCGCGCAGGTTCGCGAAGATGTTGCTCTTGGAGCGGCCGAGCTCCTGGCTCAGCTCATCCATCGAGCGCGGCACGTCCGCCAGGTACAGCGCGGCGACGACCTGCCCCCCGAGGCGGGTGATGCCGGGGAACGAGGCGGCGATCTCGGCGCCGACGCCCTCGAGCAGCGCCTGCCGCGCGGCCGCGACCCGCTCGTCCGAGGAGCGGCCGTCGCCCCCTTCGCCCGCTCCGGGCGGCTGCGGCGGCTGCGCTGTCGGCGACGTCGGCCTGCGGGCGGTCATGATGGGTGACTCACATAACGATCTTTCACGAACGCGCCAAGCAGCAGCGCGAGGGGCGCGCCCCGCGGCCGACGTCCCGCGCGCCGCCGCGCCGGCGCCCGCTCAGGAGTCGTCCGTGCAGACCGAGGCGAAGCCGCCGCGCGGCTGGCCCTTGAAGATGTCGACCGGGCACCCGCCCCAGCGCGAGACCATCTCGCCCACGTCGATGGCCAGGCTGCTCGACCAGTCCCGCGCCCCATCGAAGCGGGCCCGGATGATCCCGTTCGGGTCGATGATCCACGTCTCCGGGTAGAGCTGCGTGCCGTACTTGTCCAGCACGACCTTGGACTCTGGATCGAACAGGACCGGGAACGGCGGATCCCCGTTCAGCGCCACCTTGAGCGCGTCCCGCACGTCGTCCGGCCCCTCGTCGGTCGAGATCGTGAGGACAACGAAGTCGTTCCGGGACTGGGCGATCCGGCCGAGCTCCGCGAGCGCCGGCATCTCCTGCAGGCACGGAGCGCAGGTCTTGGTCCAGAAGTTCAAGAAGACCGTCTTGCCCCGGAACGATGAGAGCCGGACCGGCTTGCCGTCCATGTCGGGCAGCTCGAAGTCCGGCGCGAGCCGGTTGCGGCCGGCGTAGGCCGGGCGCAGCGCGCACATGGCCTTGCAGGCCGTCGTGCGCTGATCATTCTGCGCCGCGTGCACGAAGCCGTAGACGGCGACGGCAGCGACGAGGATGAAGAGGATCTGCGCGATCGTCGTCCACTTCACGGGGTTGGGCATAGCCTAGCGCAGCGCGGGACGAAAGCGGGCGGAACCGTCCTGACGCCGCCCCGGGTCATTCCGGGCTCGTGAGCAGCCGCTCGAGCCGCTGCTCGTCGACGCGGTACTTCATGATCTTCCGCCCCTCCAGCTCGACGACGGGGACCTCCCAGTCGTATAGCGCCCGCTTCTCCGGGGCGGCCTCGCGGTCCAGGTCGACGACGGCGAGCTCGAACGGCAGGCGCGCGCGCACGCGCTCGAGCGCGGCGTGGGCGTCCTCGCAGAGGTGGCAGCGCTCGCGCGTGAAGAGGGTCAGCTTCTTCATGAGGTTCCTCGCGCCCTCCGGGGCGGGCGGCCGCCCCGCTCACCCGGCCGCGAGGAGCGGCAGGCTCTTCTGGCGCGTCGGC
The DNA here is from genome assembly GCF_051521615.1 of Sorangium sp. So ce1335. Lineage (NCBI taxonomy): Bacteria > Pseudomonadati > Myxococcota > Polyangiales > Polyangiaceae > Sorangium > Sorangium sp. So ce1335. The sequence continues at coordinate 11,669,546 of NZ_CP150363.1, read as the reverse complement.
TCCGGCCGCTTGATCTGCGCGAACGCACGCTCGTAATCGCGGAACGAGCCGCCCGCGTGCACCGCCTGCAGCACGGCGCGCCCCTCGGCCTCGCCGCCGGCGGCGAGCACCGCCTCGACCCACGCCCAGCGCGCGCTCGTCGCCCGCACGTCCGCGCGGCCGCGCAGCCCGCGGCGGAGCCGGTCGAGCCGCTTGTTCACGACGTCGATGCCCGCGAAGCGCGCGCCGTGCAGCGGCGTGTTGCGCTTCGGGCAAAACGGGGCGATCCCGAGCGCGACAGGCACGATCCGGGAGAGCTCCGTGACGAACGAGACGCACTCGTCGACGTCCTCGTCGGTCTCGCCGGGGACGCCGACCATGAGGTACAGCTTGAGCCGGTTCATCCCGTGCTGCCGCGCGAGCTCGGCCGCCCGCTGGAGGTGCCTTGGCCTCGCGCGCCGCTCCAGCGTCTCGCGGACGCGCTCGCTCGTGCCGTCCATCGCCGTCGTGAGCGTCTTGTAGCCAGCGAGCCTCAGCGCGCCGACGAACTCGTCGGTCAGCCGGTCCGGCCTCAGGCTGCTCAGCCCGACCTCGCACCCCCGCTCGGCGAGCGTGCGGACCACCTCCACGATCTTCGGGTGGTCGCTCACCGCGGCGCCGACGAGGCCGACGCGCCGCGCGTCCTCGGGGATGAGCTCGAGCAGGCGCTCCTTCGGGACGATGCGCATGCCGCCGTTCGTCGAGCGGCGCATCACGCAGTAGGTGCACCCGCGCGAGCAGCCCCGCTCCGCCTCGATGAGGAACATGTTCGAGAGCTCCGTCTCCTCGGCGCGGATCGGCGACCAGGCGGGCAGGAGCGCGTTGTCGCACTGGGCGACCGGGGGCATCTCGGCGCCGTGGCGCGCAGGGACGAAGACGTGCGGCACGCGCGCCAGCTCGTCGAGCGCCGCCTCGCGCGAGGGGGCGTCCCGCAGCAGCCGGAGCACCTCGACCGCCAGCGTGTCGGCCTCACCCATGAGGATCGCGTCGGCGAACACCGCGAGCGGCAGCGGGTTCGAGAACGTGAGCGGGCCGCCCGCGAGGACGAACGGGTGCCGCCCGTCGCGCTCCTCCCGGAGCGCCGGGATCCCCGCCAGCTCGAGCAGGCGGACGACGCCGGCGAGCTCCAGCTCGTACGCCACGGAGAGCGCGATGACAGGGAAGTCGGAGAGGGGGCGGAGCCCCTCGTACGTGACCGGGGCGACCTCGGCGCCGGAGGCGCCCTCGTCGTCGGGCAGGAAGGCGCGCTCGCACGCCATCCCGGGCTCGGCCTGGATCAGCTTGTAGATCTGGAGGAAGCCGAGCGAGCTCATGCCAGCCCGGTACGGGGACGGGTAAGACAGCGCGACGCGGAAGGGCGCCTGCTTGTCGATACGACCGACCTCGCTCGCCAGCCGGCGGCGGATCGTGGTCGTCATCGCGCTACGGGACATCGGCCCCAGCGTCCCTCAGGGGACGTCCAGGCGCAAGGACTCGGGGGCCGGGCTCGGCGGCTGGCCGGGGCGGGACCAGAGGACGCGCTCGCCGTCGGTCTCCCAGATCAGCGCGCCGCCGCGGTCCATGCGCGCGATCGCGACGCCGCGGGCCGAGAGGCGCGCGAGCACCTCGGGGCTCGGGTGCCCGAAGCGGTTGCGGACGCCGCAGGAAACGGCGGCGACCGAGGGGTCGACGGCGGCGAGCAGCGCCGCGCCGGTCGAGGTCCGGCTGCCGTGGTGGCCGACCTTGAGCAGGTCGGCCCGGAGCGCGGCGCCGTACCGCGCGACGAGCGCGTCCTCGGCCTCGTGCTCGGCGTCGCCGACGAGCAGCGCGGACCGAGCCCCGTGGGTGATGCGCAGGACGAACGAGTTGTCGTTGGCGCCCCGGTCGGGGTGGAGCTCGGGGCAGGGCGCGAGCACCTCGATCCTCGCCCCCGAGAGCACCCGCGGCCCGGCGCACAGCGCGGCGGGCCGCACGATGGGCACGCCGCGCCGGCGCAGATCGGACAGCAGCCGCCTGTAGACGGGGCCGGCGCCCTCGGCCTCGCCCTGGCCCGTGTCCCAGAGCTCGCCGACCTCGACGCCCTCGACGACGGCGGGCAGGCCGCCGAAGTGATCCGGGTGCGGGTGCGAGAGGACGACCGCGTCGAGGCGCGCGCGGCGGCGCGAGCGCAGCAACGGCCGGATCACGCGCGCGCCCGGATCGACCGGGCTGCCGACGAAGCCGCCGGCGTCGACGAGCATGGCGCCGCCCCCGGGCAGGTCGATCAGGATGGCGTCGCCCTGCCCCACGTCGAGGACGCTGACGCGCAGCACGCCGCGCGGCGCCCCGGCGCGCACCGCGACGCCCTCGAGCAGCAGCCACGCGGCGGCGCCGACGGCCAGCGCGGCGAGCCGGCGGGCGCGGCGATCCGCCGCCCACGCGAGCGCGATCGCGGCGGCCAGCGCGGCGAGCTGGGCGGGCGACGGCTCGGGCAGGCGCAGCACGACGCCGGTGTCGGCCGAGGCGCGGGCGACCGCGCGCACGGCGAGCAGCGCGCCCGAGCCGACGAGCGCGCACCCGCGCTCGACCGACGGGCACCACGAGAGCACGGCGTGCGCGAGGCAGAACGGGAGCGCGGCCAGCTCGCCGATCGGCGCGGCGACGACGTTCGCGGCCACGCCGAGCAGCGGGAACGTCTCGCCGGTCAGGAGCAGCAGCGGCGCGCAGCCGAACATGGCGGCGAGCGTCGTCGCGAGCGGCGCGAGGAGCCTGCGCGCGAGCGCGCGCGGCGACGCGACCGTGGGCACGCCGTCCGCGCGGTCGCGGCCGGTCGCGCCGCCGTCGGCGTCGCCGCGCGCCCGGTCGCGGGGGACGAGCAGCGCGGCGAGCGGCCGCTGCAGCCACAGCAGCCCGGCGGTCGCTGCCGCGGAGAGGCCGAACGAGAGATCGCACGCGACGAGCGGATCGATGGCCGCGGCGCCCGCGAGCGACAGGGCGAAGTTGCGGACGCCGACAGGGCGGAGGCCGAGGAGCCGGGCGCCCATCGCGCAGGTGAGCATCGCGGCGGCGCGCAGGGCCGATCCGCCGCCGCCGGCGAAGTCGGCGTAGAGCCACGCGGCCGGCACGCACAGGGCCGCGGTGATGCGGGCGGCGTCCCAGCGCGCCGCGATCGGGTCGACGCGGACGAGGATCGCGCGGAGCGCCGCCGCCAGGCCCGCCACCGCGAGGATGAGGTGCGTCCCCGAGACGGCGAGCAGGTGCGCGAGGCCGCTCTCGCGGAAGGCGTCCTGGTCCTCGGGCGCGAGATCGGTCTCGCCGAGCACGAGCGCGCGCCCGAGCGCGGAGGCCTCGGGGTGGAACGTGGCCTCGATGCGGCCGCGCACGAAGGCCCGCGCGCGATCGACGGCGGCGCCGATCGATCGCCCCTCGGAGGTCCGCCGCGCGTCCACGATCGTGCCGCTCGCGACGATCCCGCTCCGCGCGATCGCGGCGGTCGCGTCGCGCAGGCCCTCGTTCCGGAACAGGTGGATGGGCGCGAGGTCCACGACGACCTCGAGCCGGTCGCCCCGCGCGAGGTCGCGCGGCGCGCCGTAGAGGCGCGCCCGCAGCGGCTGCGCCAGCACTCGCCCGCCGCACGTGCCACCGGTGATCTCCACGTCGATGCGCGCGTCCGGCGCCTCGCCGTCCGCCGCCTCGCCGTCCGGCGCCTCCGCCTCGCCGTCGTGCACATGGGCCCCGTGGCCCGCCCGCTGCGTGTCCCCGGCCGCCCGCTGCGTGTCCCCGGCCGCCCGCTGCGTGTCCCCGGCCGCCCGCTGCGCGGCCCCGGCCGCCCGCTGCGTTGCCCCGGCCGCCCGCTGCGCGGCGCCGACCACGACCGGCGAGGCGACGACGGCGCACGTCACCTCGCAGCGCGCCGGCGGCTGAAGCAGCGCGGCGGCGCCCTCGTGGACGGCGCCCGCGCCGTCGAGCAGCGCGCGGGCACGGAGCCCGCCGGCGACGAGCGCCACCGCGGCGACGGCGAGCGCCGCGCGACCGGCCCTGCGGCGGAGCGCCGCCGCGGCGAGCGCCGCCGCGAGCGCGGTGGGCAGCGGAGAGAGAGCGAGCGGCGCGCCCGCGGCGAGCGCGAGCCCGAGGAGCAGGACGGGATCGATCACGGCCGCGCCGCCCCGCAATCCCCGGGCCGCTCACATTTCTGCGGCTTTTCTTGGCGGCGCCGGCCGTCATGGCCCTGGCGCCGCCATGGCGGAACTGGGTAACGTCCGTTACGAGAGTACCCTGCAAGCGCTCTCGGGCAGCCATTTCATGTGGTGCATGCAACGAGCCGAGTCGTTCCTCGCGCGCTGCGCGCGTGCATGACCGCACATTCCCCTCTAGAATCGTTTGCTCGATGCGACGCCACGGAGCTCGTCGCACCTACATTGCAGTACTTGGAGGCTCTCGATGTCGTTTTGCTCGCCCAGAGTCACCTTGATTCTTGCCCTGGGACTCACCGCAACCGCGTGCACCACGGCCCTGGAGCCCCCCGATGAGACCGGCGAAACGCGAGATGCCATCCAGGACGGTTACCTGGATGACGACGACAGGGCCGTCTTGGGCATCTACAACGCCGAGATCGGCGCCATCTGCACCGGCAGCTTGATCGCGCCGAACGTGGTGCTGACGGCCCGCCATTGCGTGTCGGACATGGCCCATGAGACGGACGGACAGATCACCTGCCGTTCCACGAAATTCACGGACACGCACCTGGCGCGGCGGATCTTCGTGACGACGGACGCGGAGATCGGCGAATCGTCGCGGTACTACCGCGGCAGCGAGATCGTCCTGCTCCCTGGCGACGACGTCGACAGCTTCTGCGGCAACGACCAGGCGATCCTGATCCTCGACGAGCTGATCCCGGAGAGCGAGGCCGCGCCGCTCGTGCCGCGCGTCGACGAGCCCCTGAAGGCGGGCGAGGAGTACTACGCGGTCGGCTTCGGCGCGACGAACGACAGGAGCACCGGCGCGGGCCTGCGGCGCCGCCGCGACAAGCTCTTCATCGATTGCGTGGCCGACGGCTGCCCGTCGTCCGTGGTGAAGCGGACGGAGTGGGTCGGCGACACGGGCATCTGCGAGGGCGACTCGGGCGGGCCCAGCCTCGACCTGATGCACCGCGTGATCGGCGTGACCTCGCGCGGCGCCGAGGGCTGCGAGTACCCGATCTACGGCTATGTGTACGGCTGGGCAGAATGGATCAAGGAGACCACCGTGCGCGCGGCCGGCATGGGCGGGTACGCGGCGCCCCGCTGGGCGACCGGCTTCCCCACCGATCCCGTCTTCTCGGCCGAGATCGGCGGCGCCTGTGAGCAGCCGGCGCACTGCGAGACGAACGCCTGCCTCGACGGCTACTGCACGCGGCCCTGCGACGCGATCGCGACCTGTCCGGGCGGGTACGAGTGCCACGCCGAGCTCGGCTTCTGCGCGAAGCTCCCCGAGCCGCCCCCGTCCGAGGACGAGGTCAAGGACGGGGAAGACGCGGAGGACGAGGCGTCGGGCGGCTCGTGCAGCATCAACAACCCGCGGCCGGATCCGACGAAGCCCGTTCCCTGGCTGCTCGGCGCGGCGGGGCTGGGCGCCGTCACGACCCTGCGGCGGCTGCGGCGCGGCCGGGACCGGCTTGGCTGACGATCGCCGCGCATCCACCGCGCCGGGCGCCGTCGGCCCCGCGCTCCCGCGGCGGGCCGCGCTCGCGGCGCTCGCGGCCGTCGCGCTCGCGGCGTGCGGGCGCCGTGCCCCGGCCGCTGCCGGCGGGGCGCGCGTCGTCTCGCTGTCGCCGAGCACGACGGAGGCGGTCTGCGCGATCGGCGCCGGCGCGGCGCTCGTCGGCCGCTCCCGCTACTGCGATCACCCGCCCGAGGTGCTCCGCCTGCCCAGCGTCGGCGGCTACGCCGACCCGAGCATCGAGGCGGTCATCGCGCTCTCGCCGACCCTCGTCGTCGGCGCCCGCGGGCCCGCCGGGCCGGCGCTCGACGAGACGCTCCGCGGGCACGGGATCGCGACCTTCTTCCCCGAGACCGAGTCGCTCGCGCAGATCGAGGACATGCTCGCGGAGCTCGGGCGGCGGCTCGACGCGACCCCCGGCGCCGAGCAGGCGATCGGCCGCATCCGCGCGCGCCGCCTCGCCGTCGAGCAGGCCGTGAAGGGGATGCCGCGCGTCCGCGTGGCGCTGCTGTTCGACACGTCGCCCATCTTCGCCGCGGGCCCCGGCAGCTTCGCCGATGAGCTCATCCGGCTCGCCGGCGGCGAGAACGCGATCGCCCGCGGCGGCCCCTACCCGTCGATCAACGTCGAGCACCTGCTCGCGCTCGACCCCGACGTGCTGCTCGACGGCACGGCCGGCGAGGCCGGCATGGGCGGCGAGGCCGGCACCGGCGGCGAGGCCGATTCCGGCGGCGAGGCCGGCGCGCAGCAGGGCGCCGCGAGGCTGGCCCTGCTCAGGGGCGCGCCCGGCTGGCGGTCGCTGCGCGCCGTGCGCGAGGGGCGCGTGCGCCCGCTCCGCACCGACGTCGTGCTGCGCCCGGGGCCGCGCATCGGCGACGGGCTCGCCGCCGTCGCCCGGGCGCTCCACGGCGACGCGCTGGCGCTCTCCGACACGGCGGCCGTTCCCCCTGTCCCCTCTGTCCCCTCTGTCCCCCATGTTCCCCTCTCCCCCGGCGGCGGGCCGGGCCTCGTGCGCCCGGCGCCCTCGAGGGCGCCGTGAGCCGCGTGCGCGCCGACGCCCTGCTCGTCGCCCGCAAGCTCGTCGGCTCGCGGACCGAGGCGCAGGCGCTGATCATGGCCGGCAAGGTCACCTCGGGGCCCCGCCGCATCGACAAGCCCGGCACGCTGCTCCCGGAGGACGCCGAGCTCCACGTCGCCTCGGGCCCCCGGTTCGTCTCGCGGGGCGGCGACAAGCTCGAGCACGCGCTCGCGGCGTTCGAGGCGCACGGCCTCGACGTGGCCGGCAAGACGTGCGTCGACGTGGGCGCCTCCACGGGCGGCTTCACCGACTGCCTGCTCCAGCGCGGCGCGGCGCGGGTCTTCGCGGTCGACGTCGGCTACGGCCAGCTCGCCAGCAAGCTCCGCGCCGATCCGCGCGTCGTCGTGCGCGACAGGGTCAACGCCCGCGAGCTCCAGCCGGAGGACTTCGACAGCCCCATCGACCTCGTCGTCGTCGACGCGTCGTTCATCAGCATCGCTCGGCTGATCGACCCGATCGCCCGCCTGCTCCGCCCCTCGGGCGACCTCGTCGCGCTCATCAAGCCGCAGTTCGAGGCGGGCCGCGAGGCCGCCGCCCGCGGCCGCGGCGTCATCCGGGACGAGGGCACCCGCCTCGCGGCGATCGCCGAGGCCCGCCAGGCCATCGAGGCCGCGGGCTTCGCTGTCGTCGGCGAGGTCGACAGCGCCGTGCGCGGGCCGAAGGGGAACGTCGAGCACTTCGTCCACGCGCGGCGCGCGGGCTAGCGCCCCCTCCACGCCGCGGGCCAGCGCCCCCTCCACGCCGTGCGCCGCGCGCCCGCGGCGGGTTCGGCGGGCGGAATCCTTGGAGAATCCAGCACTTACGGCGCCCCCTCGCGGAGCGCGCCGCGGCCCGACAAAGCTGACGTGCCGCGTGGACAATGGTAGACGCGACGAGTACACGCGCTCACGGCACCTGCTTGGGCGCGCGCGGCCATGGCCACCGGCGGGCGGCCCCCACGCGAAGCGGCCCGGCGGCAGGGAGGACGACGACATGCTCGGACGACGAGGTTTGGTGAGGATGATCGCCGGGGCGCTCGCGCTGAGCGCGCTGGCGCTCGGGTGCGGCAAGAAGAGCGAGGGCTCGGGCGGCGACCCGGCCAAGCACGCGAAGGACGACCCCGAGTGGAAGGTCGGCGCCTACTTCAGCCTCTCGGGCGAGGAGACGGCGTTCGGCGTCGACTCCAAGGAGGGTATCGACCTCGCCATCGACGAGATCAACAAGGCCGGCGGCGTCAAGGGCAAGCCGATCAACGTCCTCTACGAGGACAACAAGTCGAAGCCCGAGGAGGCGACGAACAAGGTCCTCCAGCTCATCGACCGCGACCACGTGCTCGCCCTCCTCGGCGAGGTCGCCTCGTCCCGGTCGCGCGCCGGCGGCATCGTCGCCAACAAGAAGAAGGTGCCGATGATCTCGCCCTCGTCCACGAACCCGGACGTGACGAAGGTCGGCCCGTTCGTCTTCCGCGCCTGCTTCACGGACGACGTGCAGGGCCAGATGGGCGCGCAGTTCATCGTGAACACGCTGGGCAAGAAGAAGGTCGGGCTCTTCTTCGCCTCCGACGACCTCTACTCGTCGGGCCTCGCCAAGGAGTTCCGCGACGAGGTGAAGCGCCTCGGCGGCGAGATCGTCATGGAGAAGAGCTTCCTCAAGAAGGAGACGAACTTCACGACGTACATCAACGAGCTCAAGTCGGCGAACCCCGAGATGATCTACGCGCCGATCTACTACACCCAGATGGGCCCGATCGCGCGGCAGGCCAAGGCCGCCGGCGTGCCGGGCAGCATGTTCGTCGGCAGCGACGGGTGGGACGCGAACGAGCTGCTGCGCGACGCCGCCGAGGAGCTGGAGGGCGCGTACTTCACGAACCACTACGCGCCGGACGTCCCCTGGCCCAACTCGCAGGCGTTCGTGAAGAAGTACCAGGAGCGGTACAAGCGCACGCCCTCGAGCATCGCCGCCCAGGGCTACGACGCGGCCAGGCTGCTCGCCGACGCGATGGGCCGGGCCAAGGAGATGACGCCGGACGCCATCCGGCAGGCGATCCAGGACACCAAGGGCTTCCAGGGCGCGACGGGGGTCATCTCCATCGACGAGAACCGCAACGCCGACAAGCCGGTGGTGATCGTCCGGATCAAGGACAAGCAGTTCACCTACTACGCGACGGTCAACGAGAAGGCCGCGAAGCCGTAGCGGTCGTGCCGCGCGCGCGGTCGTGTCCACGCCGCGCGCGGTGAAGGGGTATCCATGGAGAAGGTCGTGAGCGCCCTGATCACGGGGCTCGCCCAGGGGTCGATGATCGCCCTCGTCGCCCTCGGCTACACGATGGTTTACGGCATCCTCAAGCTCATCAACTTCGCGCACAGCGAGGTGTTCATGATGGGCGCGTTCGCCGGGCTCTTCGGGATCACGGCGCTCGGCGCGCAGGACGCGCCGCTCGTCGCGGGCGTGGGCGGCACCCTGTGCGCCATGGCCTTCGCGGGCGTCCTCGGGGTGCTCGTCGAGAAGGTGGCTTACGCGCCGCTGCGCTCCCGGGGCCGGGGCCTCGCGAACACCCGCATCACGCCGCTCGTGACGGCGCTCGGGATGAGCGTGCTCCTCCAGAACCTGGCGCAGCTCCTCTTCACCGCCCGCTACCGCGGCTATCCGCAGCTCCTGCCGATCGAGCACACGCGCAAGGTGATCTTCGCCGCGTCGATCCTCGTGATGATCGGGCTGGAGCTGCTCGTGCGGCGCACCTGGACGGGCAAGGCGATGCGCGCGCTCAGCATGAACCTCGAGGCCGCCCGGCTGATGGGCGTCCGCACGGGCCGCATCATCGCGCTCACCTTCCTCACGGGCTCGATGCTCGCGGCCGTCGGCGCGGTGCTCTACTGCCTCGACCAGTCGCAGGTGTACCCCACGATGGGCGTCGTGATCGGCAACCGCGCCTTCGTGGCGGCGGTCATCGGGGGCATCGGCAACATCACGGGCGCGATGCTCGGGGGCATGCTGATCGGGATCATCGGCGAGATGACGAAGCTCACGCCGTACTCCGGCCTGCAGGATGTCCTCGTGTTCGCGGTGCTGATCGGGGTGCTCCTCGTGAAGCCGACGGGCCTGCTCGGCACGACCGGGACCGAGAAGGTGTAGCGCCGGTTCGGCCTGCGTCGCGTCGGCCGGCGTCGCCGGGCGTCGCGTCGGCCGGCGTCGCCGGGCGTCGCGTCGGCCGACGTCGCCGGGCGTCGCGTCGGCCGACCCGCCCGCGGCGCCTGCGGTATGCTCGGCGCATGCGACGCCTCGCTCTCGTCGTGCCGCTCTCGCTCCTTCTGGCGTGCGCCGCGACGCCCCCGGCCAACTGGGCTCGCGGCGGCGCGCTCCTCGACGTCCCCCGCGCCCGCTGGGTGTACGCCGACCTGGCGATCGACGTCATGCCGGACGGCAAGATCTTCGTGAACGGCGACCACCAGCTCAACGTGGATCGCGGCGGGCGGGTGTTCGGCCTGGAGGCCGAGCCGGTGGCCTTGCTGGAGCAGGACGGCCGGGTCACCGGCCCGAACGACGACGCGCTGGGCAAGATCGGCGTGCTGCACGCCTCGCTGCCGGGCGAGGCGAACGCCTGGCTGACGGTCGCCCAGACCGGCGCGGTGATCCGCTACGCCGACGACGGCGAGCGGCAGCCGTTCGGCGTCTGGATGGGGTGCGGCGCGACGCCGCGCGCGCACCAGACGTGCACGCTGATCACGCACGTGCTCGGGATGCGCATCCGCAAGCTGGAGCGTCAGACGACGACGGAGCCTGTCCGGATGGGGCTGGGGAGCGGCTTCGGGCTCGGCTTCGGGACGCCGTTTCCGTAGTGCGGGGAGCGGCGGTGGTGACCCGTTGTCGAACGCAGCTCGGCAAGCGCTTCCGCAGAAGCCGCCGCCCACACGCCGGTGTGCCTCGCCGCCTCACCGGCGGCACAAAGGACGCCTGTGGAGCCTAGCGCGATCTTGGCCTCCGTCTTTTCTTCGTACCGCCCCGATCCGTCGATGCTCGCTGTGCCCCCTCCCCGGGAGCCTGGACGCGCGCCAAGGCGCCGGAGAGCTCCGGAAGCAGATCGTTGCGATCGAGCGCTTCCTCCAGCATGCGCAGCGTGCTCCGGACGAGATCGAGCTTCAGATCCGTACGAGCCGCGATGATCGCGACCACGTCCTCGATGTCCTTTGGTCGCCCGGCGAGGATCTTCATCACGATCACATCCTCGGCGCAGGCGACGGGGACCTGGACGCCATCGAGGTCGTGCAATTGGGCGCGTTGCAGGAACAGCTCTTCGAGCCCCGGTCCAGCGAGCACGACATCCGCGGCGATGCCCGTGGCGAGGTGAAGCGAGGGGAGCACCCGTGTCCGATGCGTGAAGGCGATGTCCTCAACGCGCATCTGGAAACCAGCCGCCGTGAGCGCCTTCGCCAGCACCTCGGGGTCCTTCCCCTGGAGGTCCACGGTGACGTCGACGTCGGCCGTGAGGCGCGCTGCCCCGTGGAGCAGCGCGGCTTGCGCCCCGAACAGGTACCACCCGGCGCCGAGCCGAGAGAAGACGTCGGCCAGCGCTCCCAGGAGCTCAACGAACGGCGAACGCACCAGCCGCCCGGTCCAGAAGACGCTTCAGCTCGATGTGATGCGCCAGATCGTCGGCGCGCTCCCGCTCTGTCGGGAAATCCGGGCGCACGCGTCGCGCGTGATCGTACAGCGCGTGGCCGGCCTGGAGCGTCGCCTGAAAGCCCCGCTCCCGGTACGTGCGACTCCAGTGGTCGAGCTTGCGCTGCTCGACCTCTGCTCGACTCCGCTCGGCGAAAGCTCGGAGGTGCGCGGGATCCATCCGGGCCCCAGTATATCCCGAACGCCCGGCCGGGGCCCCTCAGCGCCGATGGATCCGCACGCGCGCTGTCGGGCCGCCCCGGGCGTCCCGGCGCCGGCTGGGCATGCGCAGCAGCCCGCGCCTACTTCAGCAGCCAGCCGAACAGCATGCGCTTCGTCGTGTCGCGGGCGACCTGCGCGATCGAGTCGACCAGCGGGATCTCCTTCGGACAGACCTCGACGCAGTTCTGCGACTTGCCGCAATCGGTGATGCCGCCCTCGCCCATCACCGACTCGAGGCGCTCGTTCTCGTGCATCGCCCCGGAAGGGTGCATGTTGTAGAGCCGCACCAGGTTGAGCGCGAAGGCGCCGACGAACTTCGTCCCGTCGCTGTACTGCGGGCACGCCTCGACGCAGCAGCCGCACGTCATGCAGCGGGAGAGCGGATAACGCTCCTCCTGGCGCTCCTGCGACTCGCGCGGACCCGGGCCGAGCTCGTGCGTGCCGTCGATGTCGATCCAGGCGCGCACGCGCTTCATGTCCTCGAACATCCGGCTCCGGTCGACGAGCAGGTCGCGCACGAGCGGGAACTTGGACATCGGCTCCAGCGTGATCACCTCGCCCTTCGGCGCGAGCTGGTCGATCAGCGCCGAGCAGGCCTGACGGACACGGCCGTTGATCACCATCGTGCACGAGCCGCACACCTCCTCCAGACAGACCGCCTCCCAGACGACCGGAGCCACCTCCTTGCCGTCCACGGTCCGCGGATCCTTCTGGATCTGCTGGAGCGCGCTGATCACGTTCATCTGCGGCAGGTAGGGGACCTTGAACTCTTCCCACCGCCGCGACTCCGGCTGATCCGCGGTGTCCTGCCGCCGCACGCGCAGGTGCACGAGCCGGCCCTCGCCCCGCGCCTGCGCCGGCGCAGCCGCCGCCGGCGCCGCCGCCCCGTTCGCCTTGTCTCCGCTCGCCTTGGCCATCCTACACGCTCTTCTGCGACAGCTTCCCCGTCGCCTGGGCGCTCGCCGCGCCCGCCTGCTCGTACTTGCGCTCCCGCGGGGCCACCAGCGACGTGTCCACGGCGTCCGTCACGTGGACCGACTGGCCGGCGCACACGTAATCGAACTCGCGCACGAACCGCACGGCGCCCTTCTCCTCGTGCCGCGCCAGCGTTGTGCGCTGCCACTCGGCGTCGTTCCGCACCGGGAACTCCGGCTTGTAGTGCGCCCCGCGCGACTCGTCGCGGCGCCTCGCGCCCTCGGCGATCACCCGCGCGAGCACCAGCATGTTCTCGAAATGGCGCACGAACTGCGCCCCCTGGTTCACCCGCGGGGCCGTGTCCGTGCACCGGATCAGGCCGGCCCGCTCCTCGAGCTCGCCGATCTTCTCGAGCACCCGGTCGAGCGTCGCGTTGTCGCGCTCGATCGTGCAGTCGCGCAGCATCGTCTCGCCGAGCTCCTGGTGCAGCCGGTAGGCGTTCTCCGGCTGCTTCGCGTCCTGGTTCTGCGTCAGGATGCGCTGGTAATCGGCCTCCGCGCGCTTCTCGGCCTTGTCGAAGATCGAGCGCGGCAGATCCAGCGCGCTCCGCCGGATGCTCTTCTGATAGCTCGCGACCGCAGGACCGCACACCATGCCGCCGTAGATGCACGAGAGCAGCGAGTTGGCGCCGAGCCGGTTGGCCCCGTGGTACTGATAATCCACCTCGCCGACCGCGTAGAGGCCGGGGATGCTCGTCGCGTGGTTGCGCGGCGATCCGGCCTTGAGCGACCCGCGCGCGTCCGCCTCGTAGTCGACCCACAGGCCGCCCATCGAGTAATGGACCGCCGGGAAGACCTTCATCGGGTTCCTGTACGGGTCGGTGCCGGCGAACTTCTCGTAGATCTCGAGGATGCCCGCGAGCTTCGCCCGGAGGAACTTCTCGTCCTTGTGCGTGAGGTCGAGGTAGACCTCGTTCTCGTTCCTGCCGGTCGTGGCGTTGAAGATGCCGCGCCCCTCGTGGAAGCACGTCTTGAAGATCGCGCGCGCCGCGATGTCCCGGGGGACGAGGTTGCCGTAGCCCGGGTACATCCGCTCGAGCAGGTAGTCGCGCTCCTTCTCGGGGATGTCCCGCGGCGCCCGCGCGTCCTTCTTGTCCTTCGGCACCCAGACGCGGCCGCCCTCGCCGCGCGCGCTCTCCGAGATGAGCCGCAGCTTGTCGGCGCCCGGGATCGCGGTCGGGTGCACCTGGATGAACTCGCCGTTCGCGTACACGGCGCCCTGCTGGTAGACCGCCGACGCCGCCGTCCCCGTGCAGATGACGCTCAGCGTGGAGCGGCCGAAGACGATGCCGCAGCCGCCCGTCGCGAGCACGACCGCGTCGCCGGTAAAGGCGCGGATCTGCATCGATTTCAGGTCCTGCGCGACGCAGCCGACGCACGTGCCGGCGTCGTCGAGGATCGCGCCGAGGAAGTCCCAGAACTCGTGCTTCCGGACCATCTTCTCGCCCGGGATCGACACGCCGTGCTCGTCGACGACGTCGGCGAGCTCGAAGCGGCGCACCTGCTCGTCGAGCGCGTAGAGCAGCTGCTGCCCCGTCGTCGCGCCGGCGAACGCCGTGCGGTGGTACAGCGTGCCGCCGAAGCGGCGGAAGTCGAGCAGGCCCTCGGGCGTCCTGTTGAACGGCACGCCCATGCGGTCGAGCATGTTCACGATGCCCGGCGCGGCCTCGGCCATCCCCTTGACCGGCGGCTGGTTCGCGAGGAAATCGCCGCCGTAGGCCGTCTCCTCCAGGTGCACCTGGGGGCTGTCGCCCTCGCCCTTCGTGTTCACCGAGGCGTTGATGCCGCCCTGCGCGCACACCGAGTGCGACCGCTTCACCGGCACGAGGGAGATGAGGTCGACCGGGACCTTCGCCTCGCACAGCTTGATCACCGTCATCAGGCCGGCGAGGCCGCCGCCGACGACGACAACGCGCCGAACCTTCCCCCCCTCGCTCCTCGTCGTGCTCTTCGCGGCCATGTTCGATTCCAGTGCTCCCGCGCCGCTCCCACCCGGGCGCGGCCGCTACGATGATCAGTGCGAGGCCGGCGCGACAAGGCCGCGCGCGACGGTCGGGGACGCGATGTCCGCGCAGGTGCGGGCCCCCTCCGCGGCCTGGCTCGGGGTGCCGGGGAGCGGCGCGCCGGTCGCGAAGTACACGACCGTGTTGGCGCCGAGCACGAACACCGCGAGGCCGACGAGCCCGAAGACCACCGCGGCCGTCCGCTGCGCCCGGCGCGAGACGGTGACGCCCCACGAGAAGCAGAAGCCCCAGAGGCCGTTGGCGAAGTGGAACACGCTCGCCGCGATGCCGAAGATGTAGATGAGCGCCATCACCGGCACGCCGCCCACGGTCGACGCCATGCTGGCGCACAGCCGCGGGTAGAACTCCTCGGGCGCCATCCGGCCCAGCCACTTCTGCGCCCAGTACTGCCAGAGGTGGAGCCCGATGAACGCGAAGGCGAGCAGCCCCGTGACCCGCTGCATCGTGTACATCCAGTTGCGCGAGTACGTGTACCGGCCGACGTTCGGCCTGCCCTCGAGCGCCAGCTTCACGCCGTAGACGGCGTGGAACGCGAGCGGCAGCACGACGAGCCCGATCTCGAGAACGGGCAGGTACGGCATGTGCGAGATCTCGGCGACCGCCTCGTCAAACCGCTCCTGCCCCTGGAGCGCCTTCGCGTTGGTCCAGAAATGAAACAGCAGGAAACCGCCCACAGGGAGGGCGCCGGTGAGAGAATGCAGCTTGCGCAGGAGAAAGGACCGGCGGCTCTCGGCGGAGAGCGATCTCGCGGGGGATGCCTCGGACACGCTGACCTCGATGGAAGGCGGGCGCGGCGGGTGTATGGGATGGCCCGGGTGACGTCAAGGTGAACCCAGTCAACACTTTCGGCCGAATTTCCGCGGCCTTCAGCGCGCCGCCCGGCGGCGAGGCGACAGGCGCCGCGCTGGCGGACGGCAGAGCGCCGACCGCCAGCGCGCTGGCCCACCACGCGCCCGCCGGGCCCGCCGTCCGGCGGCGGGCGCGCCTCGCCCGGGTGCCCGCGCTCGCGGCCGCGGCGCTCCTCGCGCTCGGCGCTGCGGCGGCCGGCGCGGGCTGCGGCGCGCCGGAGGGCGGCGCGGCGGTGAGCCCGACCCTCAGCCGGTCGCCCGCGGCGCAGGCCGAGCTGCACCGCATCCTCACGCGCTTCGCGAACGGCGCGCGCGCCGAGCGCATCGCGCTCGAGCCGGAGCTCGTCGCCTTCCGGGAGCGCTACCCGGGAGACGACCTCGTCCGCGTCGCGGACGCCCACCTCGCGTGGATCGCGCTGGAGCGGGGGGACGTCCGCCGCGCCGCGGCGCTCTCGGCGGAGATCGAGGCGCGGGGGCGGGGCGCGACGGGCGCGACGGAGGACATCGCGCGCGTGCTCCGCGGCGCGGCGCTCCGGCGCGCCGGCAAGCCGAAGCCGGCGTTCGGGGTGCTGCGCCCGCTCGTGAGCAAGGTGATCGACGCGTACGTGCGCTCGCTCCTCAACGAGGAGGTCACCGCCGCCGCGATGGAGGCGGGCGCGTGGACGCAGGCGCTCGAGCTGATGGGCGTCTGGCTGCGCGAGGCGGGCGACGACGAGCGCGCCGCCGTCCGGGCGCAGATCGGGGCGCTGCTGCGCAAGGTCCCGATCGACCACCTCGTGGCCGCGCTGCGCGCCGGGCAGGCGGGCGGCGAGGTCGTGGATCCGGAGGTCGACCTGCGCTCGCTCGTCGCCGAGCGCCTGGCGATCGTCGCCCGCGAGCGCCGCGACGTCGCGCTCGCGAAGGAGCTGCTCGACCGGGCGGGCCCGCTGCTCGGCCGCCAGGGCGACGCGGTCTTCGAGATCGCGTCCGGCGCGGGGACAGCGCGCGTCGAGCCGCCCACGGTGGGCCTGCTGATCTCGACGCGCACGCCCGAGTCGCGGCGCCGCGGCGTCGAGATCGCCGCGGGCGTCGCGCACGGGCTCGGGCTGCTGCGGCCGGGGTCGGACGCGCGGCTCGTGAGCCGCGACGTCGGCGCGGAGGGCAGCGTCGACGAGGCGCTGAGCAGCCTGACCGCCGAGGGCGCCGCGGTGCTCATCGCCGGATCGAGCCGGGAGCAAGCGACCGAGGCGGCGAGGTTCGCGCGGACGAACGCGATCCCTGTGCTGCTCGTCCACCCGCCGGAGCCGGCGGCGCTCGACGGCGCGTTCGTCTTCGTCGTGGGCGACGAGCCCGCGAGGAGCATCGAGGTGCTCGCGGCCGCGCTCGCCGAGCGGGGCGCGAGGCCGGTGGCGCTCGTGGGCGGCGGCGCGGGCCAGCAGGGCGCGGGCGCGCCGGCCGGCGGCGCGCAGGCGGGCGCGGCCGGGTCGGCGCCGGGCGCAGCCGGGTCGGCGCCGGGCGCGGCCGCGGGGCCGCCGGGCGCGGCCGAGGGCGGCTTCGCGCTCGCGCTCCCCTGCGACGGGAGCTTCGACCCGCGCGCGCTCCGGACCCTGGGCATCCGGGGGCTCATCCTGGCCGGCGATGCGCCCTGCGCCGAGCAGGCGCTCCGCGCGGCCCCTCGCGCGGCGACGATCGCGCTCGGCTTCGAGGCGGCCATCTCGCCGCCGCCGGGCTCGCTCGTCGCGACGGCGGGGCTCTTCCCGTTCGCCGCGGCTCCCGCCGGCGCGCCGCGCCCCCCGGCCGCCGACGCTCCGGGCGCCACGCCGGATGCACCGGGCGCCTCGGCCGCGCTCTCGGCGTGGCTCGCCAACCACCCGGGGCCGCCGGGCTTCTGGGCGGCGCTCGGGCGCGACGCCGGCGTCCTCGCCTGGGCCGGCGTGCAGAAGCTGCCGAAGACGGGCACCGAGGACCCGGCCGAGGTGAAGGCGCGGCGCCTCGCCGCGGCGAGCGCCGTGAGCCGCGCGTCGGTCGCGCTGTGGACGACGTCGACGACCGGCTTCGGCGGAAAGCGCGTGCTCCCGAGGGAGGTCGGCTACCGCGAGATCGGGAAGGCGCGATGATCGCGCGCGAAGAGCACGCCGCCGCCTCGCCCCGGGGCTGCTCCGGCCTCGCGGGGCGCGTACCATGGCGCCCCATGATCCGCCGAGCCCTCTCCTGTGCCGCCGCCGCCGCGCTGACGGCGCTCGCCCCGGCCGCGCTCGCCGACCGCGTGGCGGTGCTCCCCGCGCGCGGCGGCACCGACGCGGCCGCCCGGAGCGCCGCGGAGGCCGACGTCGAGCGCGGGCTCGCCGCCCTGGGCCACACCGCGATCCCCGACGGCGCCGTCGCGGCCGCGCTCAAGGGCGTCGCCGACGGCGTCGCCGACACGGCGGACGAGCTCCGCGCCGTCAGCGCGCAGACGGGCGCCGACTGGGTCCTCACCGGCACCGTGGAGCCCGCGGTCACCACGGCCCGGGTCGAGCTCACGGCGTACCTCGCCTCGACCGGCCGGGTCGAGTCGGTCGCCCGGGAGGTCGACAGGGACCAGTCGGCCCGGCAGACGCAGGAGATGCTCGCCCTGCTCCTCCGCCCCGAGGGCGTCGGCATCGGCGAGCTCCCCTGGGAGCGCCCCGCGCGCGCGCCCGCGGCGGGCGCGCCGCCGCCGCCGCTCGAGGACGAGACGGTCGTGCTGCCGCCGGTGCCCGCCGCGCCGCCGGCGCCGCCGGCCAAGGAGGTGCTCATGGCCTACCCCCTCGGTCCGGAGCGCGTCTGGCCCGCGTACCCGGGCGGGCGCCGGTTCTCCGTGTCCGCGTCGCTCGGGGCCGCCGTCGCGGCGGCGCGGCTGCCGGGCGCGAGCGGCAGCGCGGCGTCGATGGTCGGCGCGGCGCGCGTGGCCTACGCGCCCGGCGATCGCGGCTTCGAGGTGTTCGCGGGCGGCGGCGGCAACCTCGTCGGCCCGTTCGCCGGCTGGATCGAGGGCGGCGCGCGCCTGATGCTGACGCCGAGCATGACCCCGCACGAGGGCGCCTGGCGCGCGTTCCCGCTGCACGTCGGCCCGGCGATCCACCTCGGCGCGTTCTTCAGGTCGGGCGCCGGCGTCGCGGGGCCCGGCGGCGCGACGTACCGCGGCGACCTCGAGGTGCACCCGGCGCTCGGCGCCTCGCTCGACGTCGCGCTCGCGCTGGGCCCCTCGGTGCAGCTCGAGGCCCAGCTCGGCAACCTCCGGTGGGTGCCCACGGGCGAGGGCTCCCTGATCCTGCTCGGCGCGACGCTCGGCGCCGGCGCCCGGTTCTGACGCATGCGCATCGATCTGCCGACCCGCCGCAGCACCATCCGCCTCGCCCGCGCGCTCGCCGGCCGCCTCGCGGGCGGCGACCTCGTGGTGCTGGCCGGGGATCTGGGCGCCGGCAAGACGTTCTTCGCCCGCGCCCTCTGCCGGGCGCTCGGCGTGCCGCCGGCGCTCCCGGTCACGAGCCCCACCTTCACGCTGGTCCACGAGCACGAGGGCCGCGTCCCCATCGCGCACGCCGACGCCTACCGCCTCGGCGGCGCGGCCTCTGCTGGGGGCGCGCCCGGCGACGCGGCCGCAGAGCTCGCCCAGCTCGGCCTGCGCGAGCGCCGCGGCGAGGGGGCGCTCGTCCTTGTGGAGTGGGGCGAGCCGTTCGTGGAGGCGCTCGGCGGCGACGCGCTCCTCGTCCACCTCGCCGCGCCCGCGGACCCGGCCGCGCCCGGCCGCGCGGCGGAGCTCGGGGCGACGGGCGAGCGCAGCCGCGCGGTGCTCGCGGCGCTCGAGGGCGATCTGGCGGGCCTTGAGGATCCTCGCGCGCCGGGGCCCGTGCGCGGCGGCGTTGCGTGATACAAGAGCGGCACCGTGACCGGAGGCGCTGAGCCCAGCCGCAGCGAGCTGCTCGACAAGTTGCTGGGGCCGGTCCTCGGGTTCTTCGACAACATCGGCAACATCGTCACGCTCACCTTCCAGACGATCGTCTGGCTCGTGCGCCCGCCGTTCCGCCCCGCGCAGTTCCTCGCGGCGATGGACTTCATGGGCGCCCAGTCGGTCTTCATCGTCGGCCTGACGGGCGTGTTCAGCGGCATGGTCGTGACGCTGCAGACGTCCCACGCGCTGCGCGCGTTCAGCGCCGAGGGCCGCGTCGGCGGGCTGGTCGCCGTCTCGCTCGCCCGCGAGCTCGCGCCTGTGTTCTCCGCGATCATGGTGACCGCGCGCGCCGGCAGCGCCATGGCCGCGGAGCTCGGCAACATGCGCGTCACCGAGCAGATCGACGCGATCGCGACGATGGGCGTGAGCCCTGTGCAGTACCTGCTGTCGCCGCGGCTCTTCGCCGCGACGGTGATGCTGCCGCTGCTCTGCATCCTCTACACGAGCGTCGGCATGTGCGGCTCGTACCTCGTCGCCGTGCTCTGGCTGGGCGGCGACGCGGGCGCGTTCTTCCAGAGCATCCGCGACTTCGCGCTCCCGAGCGACATCTCGATGGGGCTCATCAAGGCGTGCGTCTTCGGCTTCATCGTCTCGGCCATCTCGTGCCGCCACGGCTTCTTCGCCTCGGGCGGCGCGCGCGGCGTCGGCGTCGCGACGACGCGCGCCGTCGTCGAGAGCTGCGTCACCGTGCTCGTCACGAACTACATCCTGACGCAGCTCCTGCTCGACATGTGAGCTGCGACATGTGAGCCGCGACGGCGGATGGCGGGCTTCCTGATCCACAGCCGTCGCCCCCCGCGCGGCGCGCATTGCCACCTCGGTGTCGGCTCCCCTCCGAGGACGGCAGAGAGGGAGAGAGGGGATGCCCACCCCCGGCCCGTGCTCGGCGCTTCGCGCCTGCGCGCGGTCCGCCCCTCCCTCATCGCGCGCTCCGCGCGCTCAGGGAGGGGTGCGCCGCCTGGTGCGTACGGCCGGGGTATGAGGTTCGGAGATGGTAAAGCGTGCACGGCGCGATAGCCCGGAAATGAAAGGGAGAAATGACCGATTCTGAGCGGAATTCAGCCCAGGGGACCATGACGCCGCTCACGACATAATACCGAGCGCGAAGAGCGCATCGGACCAGAGCGGCCAGAGCGTACGGTACGGGTGGGTCGCCAGCAGCACGCCACCGCTCGGGAGGCGCCGGACGTGAAACGGGGCGTGGTCGGCCAGGAAGTAGGCGTGCTCGCCGGTCATCTCCACCCGCCACAAGGGTGGGCCTTTGCCTGGCACCGTGACCAGCTCGCCGCTCGCGCGGCTCTGCACCGTCAGGTGGTGGATCTCCTTCGCACGCGGCTCGGCGGCGCGCCACGCCTCGTCGGGCACGTCCGCGGCGGCCATGAGCGCCTCGAGCAGCGCGGAGCCCGGCAGGGCCAGCGCCTTGAGGACGGTCTCGCGGGAGAGCGCGAGAGATCGCCCGCTGTTGTCTCTCGGCAATACGCGGGCCCCGCCGGGTGCAGCGTCGACGCGCGCATGGAGCGCTTCCAGCGACATGCCCGCGATCCGCGAGACCTTTTCCTTGTCGTGGAGGCTGACCCACGACAGCGCGAGATCGCGCGCGACGTCGCGCGCGTCCGCGTGGTACGTCGCGCACATGGAGACCGGCGCGAGCCAGGTCCACGCGCTCGTGCAGCCGCCGGTCGAGACGAGCCCGCTCGCGTCGGGCGCGCAGACGCGGAGCAGCAGGTCCACGAGGTCCTGCAGAACGACGTGCCACGCGATCACGGCCTCGGCCTCCGCCGAGCGCGGGCCGCTGCCCACGGCGAGGTTCATGCGCATGCAGCCAAGGTCCTCGTAGTATCTGGGGCGCAGGTGGATGGGGCCCCTCGGCGTGATGCGTTCGCTCTTGTCGGAGTAGCAGCGAAGAATGAGATCGTAGGACTCTCCGGAGCTCAACGAGGTGGCGAGGTAGGCTTCCGCATCGGCGTGTCCGAGATGGGCACGGATCTTGGCGGCCGTCTCGTCGACGGAGGTCGCGCTGAAACTCGCGTCGGGGTGCATGTCCACGTAGATACGGTGGGATGGGTCATGGACGAGCGCCGAAAACGCCGCACGGAGCGCGTCGACCCTCGCTGCCTCGTCACACCACGCGAAGAAATGCGGTCCTGATCTCATACCTGGATCACCATGATGAAGCTCCTGGTCAGGACATAAGGCCGAGCGCGGAGAGCGCGTTGGCCCAGAGCGGCCAGAGGGAGCAGTACGGGTGGGTTGCCAGCACCACACCGCCGCTCGGGAGGCGGCGCACGTGGAAGGGGTGGTGCTTTTTCACGAAATGGATGTGACCGTGCGTGGACGTGCAGACCGGCCAGGTGGGTGGCCCCTCGCCGGTCTCCGCGATCTGGCGTGTCAGGTCCACGATCGCGGTCGCGCGCGGCGCGGCCGCGCGCCAGGCGTCGTCGGGCGCCGCCGAGGCTTCCAGCGCGTCGAGCAGCGCGGCGGGCGGTGCTGCCAGCGCCTTGAGGACGGTCTCGCGGGAGAGGGAACGAGCGTGCTTGCTCTTGCCTTTCATCGCCACGCGCGCGCCGCGTGGTGCGGCGTCCACCCGCGCGCGGAGCGCTTGCAGCGACATGCCCGCGATGCGCGGCACGCTGTCCTTGTCATGGAGGTGCACCCACGACAGGGCGAGATCGCGGCCGATCTCCTCCGCCTTCGCGTTGTACGTCGCGCACGTGTCGACCGGCGCGTGCCAGTGCCATCCATGCGTGCACGCGCCCGTCGGGATGCGCCCGCTCGCGTCCGGCGCACAGAAGCGGACGAGGAGATCCTCGAGGTCGTCCAGGATGAGCTGCGAGGCGACCACCGCCTCGACCTGGATCGAGCGCGGGCCTCTGCCCCAGGCGAGGTCGAAGTCAGAGGAAAGAAAATCCTGCTTTCCCGACGGATCCAAGGTGAGGGGGCCGTGCGGCACTTGACGTTCCGTTTCATCGGAGTGGCACCGGATGTCGATGACAGCGCGCCTGGAGCCGCTCAGCATCATGCAGAACGATAGGTGGGCACTCGTCTGTCCTCCGAAGCGGGCGCGGGCGATCGCGAGCGCCTCGTCCACGGAGCGCGTTTCGAAGCTCTCGTCCCCCAGCACACCGATGACAGCGCCCGGGGCGATCAGGGCCGAGAGTGTCGCCGCGAGCGCGTCGAGCCGCTCTGGCTCGTCGCACCACGCGAAGAATGCAGGTCCCAATTCCCTCATAGCCAGATCACCTTGATGAACTTATTGAAGCCGTTCAGGGTCGCCCTCTTGCCCTTGTTCTTGTCGAAGAGATAGGTGCCCTGCTCGACGTACGTGTCGCCACCGAACTTCCCGCCCCGCTCCATGAGGAGCTGGGCATCGTCCTCGACATGTCCCACAAGGCCCTTCGCCCGTAGCCCTTCCATCCCGCTCGACAACTGCTCGATCACCCTGCCCCCATCGACGTTGCGGCCCGATTTCGCCTCGCTCAGGATGAGCTTGTTCCGCGCGGAGACCGTCAGGAAGTCGGGCGCCTTGAGGTTGGCGCGCACCTTGTCTGGCAAATCACGCCAGAGCACGACGCGCACGCCGTCGTCGCCCACCCCGAGGAGCGCCCGTCCGTCACGGGAGAGGAACTTCGCCGCCGTCTTCTCGAACGGTTCGAGCGTCTTCTCCGTCACCGCGCCCTTCAGCAGCCCCTTGTACCATGCAACCCTGCGGAGCTTGAGCCCCTGGATGATGACCTCATCGACCTCCGCGATCTCCCCGGCGACCCGGATCGCATCCGGCGTGACGGCGGTGCCCTTCGCCCCGCGCCAGAACGGCCCGGTGGCGGCCGCCAGCACCCCCAGCCCCGAGAAGATCCGCTCCTCGTCGCTGAGCTCTCGCCCCGCCGGCAGGCACCACTCCTTGCCCGTCACGGCCTCGCACAGGTCGAGCGCCGGCCCGACCACCGGCACGAACCCCACCCCGATACGCGTCGTGGCGTGCACCAGCGTCTGCATCACCCCCGCGTACGCCTCGACGCCTTCGCCCACCGTCGACATCGCCCCCGCGAAGGCGCTGATCGTCTGGTAGAGCTGCGTCTGCTCCAGATCGAGCCCGTCGCCGGTCCACTGGTTGAGGCTGTCCTTCATCTGGTCGGCGAGCGCATCGAACCGCGGCTTGAGCACCGTGTCCACGTACAAGCGCAGGTCCGCCGGCACCGGCGTGTCCACGAACCAGTCCGACGCATCCATGTACCGCCGTACGACGCCAGTGATCCGGTTCTGCGCCTTCAGGAACGCGTTCGTCTCCGCCAGCGACACCCCCGTCCGGTCGCGCAGCGCGATCTCCAGCGCCGCGCTGTTCTCTCGCCACGCCCGCACGTTCGCCACGAAGTCCGCCCGCGCGACCACCGCACCCCCGCTCACGGCCGCCTCCAGCGCAGCGATCACCGTGTCCGCGTACGCCGCGTACGGGTCCCGCCCCTCCTCGAACGCACCGTCCACCTCCGCGATGTCCGGCACCTCCACCCACGGCACCTCGCTCTCCCCGAGCGCGTAGTTCCGCGGGTCGTCCGGGTCCCACCCCTCGGCGCGCGCGTCCTGCGTCGCCAGGTCTGCCACCTCGTCCGCCTGCGCGCCGAACTCGTCGAGCAGCCGCGCGAGCTCGCTCTCCAGGTCGCTGACGCTCTTCTTCAGGTCGTCGACGAGCTGCTGCATCGCCGCCCGCGTCTCCGCGTCGACAACGTCCTCGTACCGGTCGAGGATCGCGTCGAGGTCGGTCCGCGAGATCTCGTCCAGCGGCCGGCTCACCAGGTCGTGCAGCTCCGTGTCGAGCTGCCGCAGGAGGTCCATCTTCTCCCGGAGGTCCGCGACCCTGGCGGCGTCGCGGAGGAGCTCCGTCATCAGCCGGGCGACCCTGACCTCCAGCTCCGCGATGTCGCGCGCGAGCTCCGGTTTGATCTCCGCGAGGTTGAGGTCGACGTCGGTGCTCCCCTCGAACCCAGCCCCGTCACGGCGGATGTTGAAGAGCGGTTTCTTGAGGCCGAGCGGCTCCGAGACGAGGTGCACCACGTCGTGCGCGTGGGTGCACCAGTCGTTGCCGTTCACGGTGTGGACCCCGAAGTGGAAGTCGTTCCTGCCCGTGCGGAGCAGCACCGAATCGAACTCCGCTTCGAAGGTGTTGCTCTGGGAGCCATCGGCTTCGATCTGCAGCGCGCCCGGAACCGAGTACGTGGGCAGCGGCGTCCGGTTCACGTCGAAGAAGGCGTCGCCCTCCATCTCCAGCTCGGGGCTCGCGCACGAGGTCGCGTCCTGGCGCTCGTTCCAGAGCACCGTGTACGGCGTGCGGGTGCGGCCCCATGCCAGCGACGGCGCCAGCATCGCCAGCACCGTCATGATGGCGACGAGCTTCTGAAACCCCGCCGCGCTCCAGCCACGCCGCGCAACGTCGTTCGACCGGCTCATGTCCCCTCCGCGCCGCGCACGGCGGCGTCATACGCGATCGCGGCGCCCTTCACGTCGCCAGCGTCGAGCCGCGCCTGCGCCGCGTCGAGCGCCGCCGCGGCCATCCCCTTCTCCCGCAGCGCCGCGAGGCCCGCCGCGATCTTCTTCGGCAGGCCCGTCCTGAGCTCGGCCTCCGTGGCGTCGAACTTCCCTCGAAGCTCCGCGCACCCGGCCTCGCGCCACGACGCCCCCGTCGCCTCGCAGAGCGGCCGCATCTGTGCCAGCGACAAGAGCGCGCCGCATCGCTCGGCAAGCAACGGCAGACCGAGCTTCTCGCTCACCGGCGGCGCCGCCGACAGCGCCTCCGCCCGCGCGCGCGCTGCCTCTCGGAACCTCTCCGACGCCCTCTCGATCCGCGACCGCGCGATCGCCTCGCGCGCCCCCTCGTCGCCCTGCAGTACGCGAATCGCCTGCCGGCGCAGCGCGATGCCGCCGAGCAGCGCCGTCGCGGTCGCGTCGCTGCGGGCGACGCGCCGCCGCGCGTAGCCCAGCATCGCGCCGAGCGAGCGCAGCGCCCCCGAGGTCATGTCCGGCGCCGCCGCGCCGTGGGTCGTGAGGACCTCTTTGTGCGGCGCGATCGCCTCCTCGAACGACGCAGCGAGCGCCTGGAGCTCCGCCGACAGCGTCACGATCTCCGCGGCGAGCTCGGTCGGCGCCCGGCTCGCGTCGCGCGCCGCTGCGAGCACCGCCTGCTCCGCGCCGTCGAGGCCGTCGATCCCCGACCGCGACGCCTCCGCCGAGAGCGCCGCGTACGCCGCCGTCTCCGCCGCCTCGGTGCCGCGGTAGTCCGCGAACCGCACCGCGACGGCCGCGTACCTGGATACGAGCGGCGCGGCGTTGCGCCGGGCCTCGCCGAAGACCGCCTGCACGCCCGCCATCGCCTGCTTGTCGGCCGTGAGCGCAGCGGCGCGCGGCTCCTTCTCGGCGCTCGCCCTGTCGGTCATCGCCCGCGTGAAGTTGTCGGCCGCGCGGACCGGCTCCTCGTGGAGGAGCTCCTCCTGATGACGCCTGTACGTCAGGAGCAGCCCGAGGAGCTCGCCGTGAAGGGTCGCCCGGAGCGACTCGGCGTGCTTCTTCTCATCGCGCACGTAGGCGACGGCCCGATCGAGGTTGTCGAACCAGGCGCTGAGATCCGCCTCGCTCGCGACGAACGCGTCGGACGTGCGAAACGGCGGCCGCGCCCACATCGAGATCGGCAGCGCGCCGTCCTCCTCGGCCTTGCTCCACGCGCTGCCCGGGCCCTCGCTCGCGTCCACGCAGTGCTCGACAACGCTCGTGTTCGCTTGCGCGCAAAACCTGCCGGGCGCGTACTCCTCCCGCGGCCACGAGCAGCCTGTCGCTGTCGCGCCGAGCGCCACGGCTGCCACAACGCTCGCCGTCTGTCGCATCGTTCTCCTTCTCGTGCTCACGCTCATTCCCTCCACCCCTCGACTTTTCTCGCCCGCGCACGCTCGTCCGCCCATTCTCCGGGTGCAAGCGCCCACACAGGAGCGGTAGGACATTGCTCGGCCGAGGAACACACGGAGAGTTTCCCAGCGCTCCGTCCTTGGTGAAGAGGCAGCCGGAGATGCATTGGAGAACGGGGAACGAGCACGGGAACGCGCACGCGGACACCGAGACGGAACGACGGGAGACGAAAGACGAGACGCGTAGTCCGACGGCAGCCCCGAGCACGGGCTCGCACGGGTCAAGGCAGCAAAAAACTAACGGGGATCGAGCGAAAAAGCGGGTTCCAGCCTCGCAGATTCCCATTGTACCTTCCCTCCTCATTGCCGCCGTCCGGCCTCGCCGGGCGGCAGGGAGGAAATCAGCCATGGACTATTCGAATTCAGTCCTCGAGGGCACGCCGGAGCGCGCGACAAAGCTCCTGATGGGGATAGGCGCCGTCGCCACGATTCGCACGTTGATGGCCGGAGCGGGCATGACCGACGACGATCTCCTGGAGGGCCGCACGCTCCTCCTCGACGTCCTCGCCGCCCCGCGCAAGACCGCCGGCGCGCCGGCCGACACCGACGACGCCAGGGCGCAGCGCGCCGCGACAGGGGAGCTCGACCAGTGGGACGAGCCCAACTACGCACGTCATGGCGCCGCGCTCCGCCGGCGATTCCCCGACGTGCACGATTACGTGTTCAAGGACCTCTCGCCCTCCACGGGCACCGCCGCGGTCCGCGGCGTGGCCACCTTCCTCGCGCGGCTCGACGCGCTCGAGAATGGCACCGATCCGGACCGCGCCGCGACGAAGCAGAGCGACAAGAAGGCCGTCGCATTCCTCGCCACCCGCGGGCTCGACAAGACAGAGCGCAAGCGCCTCAAGGGCCTTGTCGACGTGGCGCTCGGCCCGACATCGCCTCTGCCCGAGACGACCGATCTCCCCGAGGCCGCGCGGCGGCGCGAGGCGCTCGTCAAGCTGCGCGCCTGGTTCGACGAGTGGGCGACGACGGCCCGCGCCGTCGTCAAGAAGCGCAGCTACCTCATCCGCCTCGGCCTCGCGAACCGCAAGGCGCCCCAGCGCAAGCCCGCGACAGCGCCGGCCACCCCGGCCAGGCCCACGGCCACGCCGCCCAGGCCGGTCGAAGAGGCCGCCGTCGTCGATTTTGAGTAATCCAGCACACGCTTCAGGGCCTGCGGGGCGCTCCGGAAGCTTCCCGCGCACGCCCGAGACCTTCGCGCGCCGTCTTGAAGCTTCGCGCACGCGCCGAAAGCTTCCCGCGCGCTCCGGAGCACGAGATTTCGCGTACTTGGCGGCGTCCGCCCCGCCCCCGGCGCCGTCCGGCGCGCGCCGGGGGTCGAAATTCCCGGGAAATTCGACCTTCCGACCCGCGCGCGAAGCTTCAGGACCGCGCGCGAAGCTTCAGGACCGCGCTCCGGGAGCTTCCCGCGCGCACGGGAAGGCTCCGCGCTCGGTGACGAGCCCCCTCGCGAGCATGACGGGAGCCCTCCGCCCCCCGCTCCTCCCTCACCTCCACGAGCTCGGCGGCTCCGGCTCGCGCAGCGCGATCAGCGCCGGCGACAGCTGAACCGGGTAGCGCGCCGGCGCGCGAAGGTGCGCGACCGCGTGCGGGAGCAGCGCGCGCGCGGCCACCGAGCGCTCGCGCCCGACGCCCGGCGGCTCCGGCGCCTCCAGGGCGCGGCCGCCGCGCATCACGGCGCGCGCGAGCGGCGCGAGCCGCGCGGCCCCGAGCGCGCGCGGCGTCAGCATCCGCTCGTGCGCCAGGTGGATCACGTCGGTCACCGCGCGCCCCGCCTCGTCGTGGTAGCGCGCCACCATCTTGCGCCCCGCGATCACGTCGCCGCGGCCGCTCGCGCCCTGCCGCAGCGCCCACGCGCCCGACTCCTCGAGCGCCACGAGCTCGTAGCGCGCCGCGGGCAGCCCCTCGGCGGGCTCCGCCAGCCCCGAGGCGACCCAGCCGCCGGCCGTCGTGCCCACGCGCCGCGCCTCCAGGAGCAGGGCCTCCTCGTCGTGGCCGCCGAGGTCGATCACCCGGTCGGCGTACCAGGGCCAGCTCCCCTCGAGCGGCGACGGCGGCGGCGCGAGCTCGCCGAGGTCGATCCCCGCCTCGCCGCGGAACGGGATGCCGAGCGCCGCGGCCGCGAGCGCGCTCGTCGTCGCCGACGCGCCGCCCACGTGCATCGCGCGCGCGAGCGCCAGCGCCTCGTCGGCGAACGGCACGCGCGCCGACGACCCGTCGACGACGGCGCCGCCGTCCGACGCGATGAGCAGCCGCGCGACGCGCGTCGCCGCCGCCGTGCCCCGGCGGAGCGCCGGCACGAGCAGCGCGCCGACGAGCAGCGCCTCGACGAACGGCCCCTCCACCGTCGCGACCGGCGCGCCGGGGAAGGCGATCGTGCCGTCGGGCATCGCGTCGATGTCGACCGAGATCGCCGCGCCGGCGAGCCGCTCGACGAGCGCGTCGCTCAGGCCGCACGCCGCGCGCGCCGCGTAGACCTCCGCCGCGTGGAGGCGCCCGTCGCCGAGCGCGAGCGCGTCGAGCGCCGCCTCGACGCCGGCGACGACGAGGAACCCCGTGTGGGGCGGCGCCGCCGTGAAGGAGAGCTCGAAGCTCGCGCGCCGCTCGGCCACGCCCGCGCGCACGAGGCGATCGGCGTCGAGCAGCGCGCGTCCGTCGCAGAGCAGCGGGCTCGCTCGCACCATCGCCGCCGGCTCGCTCAGAGGCGCTCGGCCAGCATCCGCGTGCCGGCGACCGTCGAGGCCTCGTCGAAGAGGAACGGCAGGATCACGGTCGGCAGGTCGAGCTCGCGGCGCAGGCGGGCCAGGCTCTCGTGCTGCACCGACTCGCGCATCGACCGCCGCGCGCCCGCCACGACGGCGCTCTCGACGGTGTGCGCGGCGCGCGTCGGCGCCCCGATGTCGAGGCGCCGCGGGTCGGCGAGCAGCGCACGGCGCTCCTCGGGCGAGAACAGCGGCGGCAGCATGCCGTTGATGATCAGCCGGTGGACGGGCAGCCCGAGCTCGCCCCGGACCTCCGCGACGAGCTCGACGGTCTCGGTCGCCGGCATCTCCTCGGGCAGGGTCACGACGACGACCCCGCTGCGCGCCGGGTCCCTGAACATCGCCCACGCCGCCTCGGCGTCCCGGCGCAGGATGCCCGGCGGCGCCACGTCGAGGATCACCTTGGGCACGCGCAGCATGTCCACGCCGTGCCCCGTGGCGGGGGCGTCGAGCAGCACGACGTCGAAGCGGTTCGAGCCGTCCTCGAGCAGCTCGGTCGTGTGGAACCACGCCTTGCCGAGCATCGCCCACTCGTAGAGCCCGGGCACCGCGCGGAAGAAGGTGCGCGTGTACTTGTTGTCGAAGACGAGATCGGCCGCGGCGCGCACCTTGAGGACCATCTCGCCGTACTCCCGGAGCGCCTTGTCCGGAGAGATGTTCACCGCCCACACCCGGTCGGCCACGTGGGTGACCTCCTGGCCGATCGGCTTCGTGCCGAGGATGGCCGACAGGCGCTCCTTCGTGTTGCACATGGCCACGAGGACGCGCTTGCCGCGGGCGGCGAACGCGAGGGCGAGCGCGCCGGAGATCGTCGTCTTGCCGACGCCGCCCTTGCCGGTCACGAAGAGGAAGCGCCGGCGCTCGAGCTCCGGGAGCTCCTGGCCGAGTCCGCCGGCTTGCGAGGCTTTGTTGGCGCTGCTCATTCCGCGAAGGCGGAGTTAGGCGCAAGCTCCGGCGAAGGCAACCCGGATCAAGGAAGCGGCCTCTGCTATGCATCGCGTATGCGCATCACCGAGCGACACCTCGAACCGCTGAACCGACGCTTCCAGGGCGCGCCGCCCATCGAGCTCCTCCGCTTCGTCCGCGAGTCCTTCGGCCCCCGCGCCGCCATCCTGAGCAGCATGCAGCGCGCCGGGACGGCGCTCTGCCACATGGCCGACCGCGCCGGGCTCTCGTTCGACGTCGTGTTCGTCGACACCGGCGTGCTCCACGCCGAGACGCTCGCCACGCGCGACGAGCTCGAGCGGACCCACCCGAACCTGCGCGTCGTCACGCTCTCGCCCGAGCGCAGCTTCATGCAGCAGACGCGCGACGAGGGGCTGCTCTACCTCTCGAAGGAGGGCCAGGAGCGGTGCTGCGATCTGCGCAAGTCGGCGCCGCTGAGCGGGATCCGCGGCCGCTACGACGCCTTCGTCGCGGCGCTGCGGCGCGGCGAGGGCGGCGCCCGCGCGAAGGTCGCGCCGTTCGGCCTCGACCCCGCGAACAACGCGATCCGCGTCCACCCCTTCGCCTCGCTGAGCGGCGAGGAGCTCGACGCCTACTTCGCGGCACACCCGGACGCGATCGAGAACCCCCTTCACGCGATGGGCTTCCGCACCATCGGCTGCTTCCCGTGCACGACGCCCGTGCTGCCCGACGAGCCGGAGCGCGCCGGGCGCTGGCGCCACCTGGCGAGCGTCGAGTACTGCGGCATCAACCCGGTCGACCGGGGCGACGGCGACGGCGGCATCGACCTCGACGACCGCTACGAGCGCCTCTTCGCGGCGTGACATTTCGCCTGCGAACCCCGGTTCGCGCCAGCTCGATCTTGACTCAAACGGCATGCAGGGAGATTTGCCCCACATGCCGGCGAGCTACTTCGACGTAGACGGCACCCTGGTCACGACGAACCTCGTGCACCCGACGGTGTTCTACATGCTGAACCAGCCAACGCCGATGCACAGCCTCGCGAAGCTCGGCCGCGCCCTCGTCAAGGCGCCGTGGATGGCGATGGCGGAGCTGCAGGATCGGCGCCTCTTCAACGAGCTGCTCTTCAGCTCCTTCGACGGCGTCTCCGAGGATCGCCTGGTGGCGCTCGCGGAGGAGGCGTTCGCGAAGGTGCTGAAGCCGGCGATCTACGCCAAGGCGCGGGACCTCGTGAAGTGCAGCCTCGACAAGGGGCACGACGTCATCCTGATCTCCGGCGCGCTGGATTTCCTGATGCAGCTGCTCGCCGATCACCTCGGCGCGACGGGCATCATCGCCAACCGGCTCGAGGTGAAGGACGGGTTCGCGACCGGCAAGCTGCTGCGCCCCGTGGTGGCCGGGCCCGAGAAGGCGCGGCTCATCCGGGAGCACGCCCACGCGTACGGGCACAACCTCGACGAGTGCTTCGCTTACTCGGACAGCTACTCGGACGTCCCGATGCTCTCGGTCGTCGGCTACCCGGCGGCGGTGAACCCGGACCGCAAGCTCAAGCTGCTCGCGCAGGCCTACCACTGGCCGATCCTCGATCTCGCCGCATGACCCGGGCCCCCGCCGCGCGGCGGCGGGGAGCCACGCCACAGCCCAACACGCCGCACCACCTGCTCTGAAAGTCCCATGAGCCATCCTTGCGTCGTCACGCTAGACAGCCGCAGCGCCCCCCGGGTGCTCTTCTCAGGCGACCAGCTCGTCGAGGTCGACCTGCCCACCGGCACGCGCGTGCTCTACCCGAAGCCGCCGCTCGAGCCGCTGAAGGACGTCGACGCCGCGATCCGCTACGCGATCAACCACCCGTACAACTCGGAGCCGCTCTACGCGAAGCTCCGCCCCGGGATGAAGGTGACGATCGCCGTCGACGACATCTCGCTGCCGCTGCCGCCGATGCGGCGCCCCGACATCCGCGAGCGCGTGCTCACCATCGTGCTCGACCTCCTGTCCGACTACGGCGTCGACGACGTCGAGATCATCATCGCGACGAGCGTGCACCGGCGGATGAAGGACTGGGAGGTCCGCCACATCGTCGGCGACAGGATCTTCAACGCCTACTGGCCGAAGAGGCTCTACAACCACGACGCCGAGAACCTCGCCAACATGAAGCACATCGGCACGACCGACGTGGGCGAGGAGGTCGAGCTGAACAAGCGCGCGGTCGACAGCGACCTCGTGATCTACGTGAACCTGAACCTCGTCCCGATGGACGGCGGGCACAAGTCGGTCACCGTCGGCCTGTGCGGCTACCGGAGCCTGCGCGCGCACCACACCCCGCGGGTGATGCGCGACTGCTACTCGTACATGGACCCGAAGAGCTCGGCGCTCCACACGAGCGTCGAGCGCATGGGGCGGCTGGTCAACAAGAAGCTCAACGTCTTCACGATCGAGACGACGATCAACAACCGCATGTTCGATCGGCCGCTCGAGTTCCTCGCGAAGAACGAGGACGACCTGAGCGGGGGCGAGAAGAGCGCGCTGCGCGCCCTGCGCTTCACGCTGTCCAAGCTGCCGCAGCCCGCGCGCCAGGCGATCTTCCAGCGCGTCCCCTCGCCGTACGGCGTGACGGGGGTGTTCGCCGGCGAGACCGAGGCCGTCCACGAGCACACGCTGAAGCGCAGCTTCGACCAGTACCTCGTCCCGGTCACGGGCCAGGCGGACATCCTGATCACGGGCATCCCGTTCATCAGCCCGTACAACGTGAACTCGTTCCTGAACCCGCTGCTCGTGCAGGTGATGGCGAACGGCTACCTGTTCAACCTCTACCGGGGCGCGCCGATGCTCAAGAAGGGGGGGACGATGATCATCCTCCACCCCTGCACCGACCTGTTCGACAACGAGCACCACGCCCCGTACATCGAGTTCGTGCACCGGCTCCTGCCCGAGACGCGCGACGCGATGGAGCTGCACAAGCGGTACGAGAAGAAGTTCGCGCAGAACCCTGCCTACATCGAGATGTACCGCTTCGGCCACGCGTACCACCCGACGCACCCGTTCTTCATGTGGTACTGGGGCGAGGCGGGCCGTCAGCACATCGGCCGGATGATCGTCGTCGGCGCCGACAACGAGTACATCCCGCAGCTCCTCGGCTGGGAGACGGCGCGCACGATGGACGAGGCGCTCCGGATGGCGAAGCAGTCGGCCCCGCCCGCGCCCGAGATCATGGCCCTGCACGCCCCGCCGATCTTCATGGCCGACATGACGGCGTAGCGGGCGCGCGGCGCGCGGGAGGAGCCACATGCGGCTGCACCTCATCGACGGCACCTACGAGCTGTTCCGCGCGCACTTCTCGAAGCGGCCGGAGCACCGCGCGCCGGGCGGCTGGGACGCGAAGGCGACGGTGGGGGTCGTCGCCTCGCTGCTCGCGCTGCTGCACCACCCGGACGAGGAGGTCACGCACCTCGCTGTCGCCTTCGACAACCCGATCCGCTCGTTCAGGAACGACCTGTTCGCCGGCTACAAGAGCGACGAGGGGATGGATCCGGCGCTGCGCGGCCAGTTCGACCCGGTCGAGGAGGCGGTGCGCGCGCTCGGGGTCGTCGTCTGGTCGATGGACGCCTTCGAGGCGGACGACGCGCTCGCGACGGCGGCGGCGCGGTTCCAGGGCGAGGTGGAGCAGGTGCGCATCCTGAGCCCGGACAAGGACTTCGGGCAGTGCCTCGCGGGCGATCGCGTCGTGCAGGTCGACCGCCGCAAGGAGCGCGTGATCGACGAGGCGGCGCTGCGCGCGGCGCGGGGCGTGGCCCCGGCGAGCATCCCGGACTACCTGGCGCTGACCGGCGACGACGCCGACGGCATCCCGGGGCTGGCGGGCATCGGCGACCGGACGGCGGCCGCGCTGCTCGGCGCCTACGGGCACCTGGAGCGGATCCCGGACGACCCGGGGGCGTGGACGGTGCCGGTGCGCGGCGCCGACCGGATCGCGCGCGCGCTTGTCGAGCAGCGGCAGGAGGCGCTCCTCTACAGGACGCTGGCGACGCTCCGCACCGACGTGCCGCTCGCGGAGCGCCTCGACGACCTGCGCTTCGGCGGCGTGCCGCGCGGCCGCTTCGAGGCGTGGTGCGACGCGCTCGACGCGCGCACGCTGAAGGCGCGCCCGACGCGCTGGGCCCCGGAGGGGTGAGCGGGAGCGAGGAGCGCGGCCGAACGGCCGTCATCGAGGAGCGCGGCGGAAAAGCCGTCACCGCCGAGCGTGGCCGAAAGGCAGTGAGCGAGGAGCGCGGCCGAAAGGCCTTCGTCAGGGCTCTTTCTTTTCTGGTTCCCTGAGCTCCGCGAGCACGCGCTCGCGGAGGAGCGGCACCGGCGGCGAGCCGTGCGAGAGGAGCGCGTCGTGGAAGCGGCGGAGCGAGAACGCGGGGCCCATCGCCGCCTTCGCCTCCTCGCGGAGCTTCAGGATCTGGAGCTTGCCGAGCGTGTAGGCGAAGTAGCCGGGGTCGAACGTCGCGCGCGCCGCCTGTTCCCGCGCCGTCGCGCGGTCCTGGAAGCAGTCGTCGACGAAGCGGCGCTCCGCCGCGTCGAGGCCCATGCCCTCCGTGTGCACCCCGAGCGAGACGACGACGCGGCAGTTGCGCAGCAGCGCGTCGGCGAGCTGGCCGAGCCGGCTCTGGGGGTCCTCCTTGCCGAAGCCCTCCTCGATCATCATCTGCTCGGCGTAGTGGGCCCAGCCCTCGACGAACGAGTAGCTCCCGAACATCTTCTGCACGGCCGTCGGCGCGCGGTTCTCCCAGAGGCCCTGGACGAAGTGCCCCGGGTAGACCTCGTGCACGGTCGTCGAGAGCAGCGTCCCGCGCGGCATCACGTACTCCTCCTGCTCCTTCCTTGGCCAGGAGGGGTCGGGCTTCGTGATGTAGTAGAACGCCTCGAGCCCCTCCCGCTCGAACGGCCCCGGCGCGTCGAGGAAGGCGGAGTTCCAGCGCATGTACGGCGGCGTCTCCTTCACGACGGCCCGCTCGTCGGACGGGAGGCTCACGATGCCCCTGTCGACGATGAACCTGCGCGACGCCTCCATCACCCGCGTCGCCTCGGCGAGCAGCAGCTCCGCCTTCGGCCGGGAGGCCTTCACCTTCTTCGCGAGCGCCTCGTAGGCCGCCTTGTTCGCCGCGAGGTCGTCCTCGCCCATCTTCTTGAGCTCGGCGAGCGGCGTCGAGAGCCCCTCCTGCGCGAGCAGGAGCTTCTTGTACCGCGCCTCCCCGAGCACGTGGCTCGCGTCGCCCTTCGGCAGCTCGACGGTCGCCAGG
Source organism: Sorangium sp. So ce1335 (assembly GCF_051521615.1). Taxonomy (NCBI): domain Bacteria; kingdom Pseudomonadati; phylum Myxococcota; order Polyangiales; family Polyangiaceae; genus Sorangium; species Sorangium sp. So ce1335. The sequence continues at coordinate 11,634,243 of NZ_CP150363.1, read as the reverse complement.
TGCTCGGCGAGCCTGTCCGCCGCGGCGGCGAGCGCGGCGTTCGTCCGCTGGAAGTCCGCCTGGAACGCGGCGTCGCCGACACCCTGGAGCAGCTTGACCACGTCGCCGCGCAGGTACTCGGCGTAGCCGCGGAAGATCTTCACGGCCACCTCGATCACCGGCCTCGGCATCGGGCTCACGAGGTTCTCGAGGACGCGCGGCACCTGCGCCAGCGCCGCCTTCTCGTGCTCGAGGAGGCGCCTCGCGCGTTCGGGCAGCGGCGCGTAGGCGCGGTCGAGGTAGTCGTTCACGCCGAACAGCTCGCCGTAGAACTGCGGCCGCCGGCGCCAGTCCTCGACGTCCCTGCCGCTCCACAGCCGGAGGTCGATCTGCTGGAGGAGGATCGCGCGGTCGAGCGCCTCGTCCGGCGAGAGCGCCGCCGGGTCGACGGCCGCGAGGGCCGCGCGATCGCGCTCGAGGCGCGCGAGCCGCCGCTCGATCGCCGCGGCGGAGTGATCGCCGACCTTGCCGTCGTGCTCGTGCAGCCCGCGCGAGCGCGCGAACGCCGGCTCGTCCGCGACCCACTCGCGAACGATCCGGTCGCGCAGCGCGGCGAACGGCTCCCGCGGCGCCTCGGCGGGCGCGGCGCTCGACGCGACGGCCGTGGGCGCCGCGGGCGTCGGGGCCGCGCCCGCGGGCTGCGGCGGCGCCGGGGCGCTCCCGCTGCAGGCAGCGAGCGCCACGAGCGGCGAGAGCGCCGGCAGGAGGCGCGGGAGCGAGCGGCGGAGGCGGCGCAGATTGGAGCGACGGGCGGCGGCCATGACGGGCCGGAGCCTCTCAGAGCGCCCGATGCAGATCAACGGCGTCCGCCAGTCGCGGAGCGCGCGATGCGTCCGCGACAACAACGATCACGTTGATCGAGCGAGAAGTGAACCGCCAAGGCGCCGAGGACGCCAAGAAGGAGAATGTATCTTGGCGTCCTTGGCGCCTTGGCGCCTTGGCGGTTCGAAGTTCTGCGCGCTTCAGGCGGGTTCAACCCGTCTGTTGCTCTAATCGCGCAGCGCGCGATCGATGATCGCGTCGACGTGCGACAGCGCGTGATCCAGATCGAAGCACCGCGCGATCTCGTCCGGGCTGAGCAGCGCGGCGACGTCCGCGTCGGCGGCGAGGTTGTCGCGGAAGCGGCCCTCGCCCGCGATGGCGCGCATCGCGCAGCGCTGCACGAGCTCGTAGGCCGCCTGGCGCGGCCTGCCCTTCTGGACGAGCGACAGCAGCACCGCCTCGCTGAAGAAGAGCTCGCCCGTGCGGTCGAGGTTCTGCCGCAGCCGCTCGGGGTAGACGACGAGCCCGTCGACGAGCCCGGCGGCGCGGTCGAGCATGAAGCCGAGCGTCGAGGTCGCGTCGGGCGCGATCATCCGCTCGACCGACGAGTGCGAGATGTCGCGCTCGTGCCACAGCGGCACGTTCTCGAGCGCGGGGATGACGGCGGCACGCACGATGCGCGCGAGGCCGCACAGGTTCTCGCTGAGGATCGGGTTGCGCTTGTGGGGCATCGCGCTCGAGCCCTTCTGGCCGACGGAGAAGCGCTCCTCCGCCTCCCCGACCTCGGTGCGCTGCCAGTGCCGCACGTTCGTCGCGAGCCGCTCGATGCCCGCGGCGATGAGCGAGAGCGCGGCGAAGAACTCGGCGTGGCGGTCGCGCGCGACGACCTGCGTCGAGACCGTCTCGGGGCGCAGCCCGAGGGCGGTGAGCGCGCGCTCCTCGATGCGCGGCGACAGGTGCGCGTACGTCCCGACGGCGCCGGCGATCTTGCCGACCGCGATCGCCTGGCGCGCGGCCGCGAGGCGCGCCCGGCCGCGCTTCATCTCGGCGAGGTGGCCGGCGAGCGCCAGGCCGAACGTGATCGGCTCGGCCGCGATGCCGTGGCTCCTGCCGATCATCGGGGTGCGGCGGTGCTCGTCCGCGCGCCGCGCGAGCGCGTCGCAGAGCTTGTCGAGCCGCGTCGAGAGCAGGTCGGCCGCGCGGACGAGCAGCATGGCGAGGCTCGTGTCGAGCACGTCGCTCGAGGTCATCCCGCGGTGCAGCCACCGCGCCCCCTCGCCCGCCAGCTCCTCGACGTGGGTGAGGAAGGCGATGACGTCGTGCTTGACCGTGCGCTCGATCGCGTCGATCCGCGCGGGATCGAGCGAGAGCTGCTTCGCCCGGATGCCCTCCGCGATGCCGGCGGGCACGAGCCCTTCGGCCTCCATCGCCTCGCAGGCGGCGAGCTCCACCTCTAGCCAGGTCTTGAATCGGGTGGCGGGCGACCAGAGCTCTTCGAATTCGGGCGGGGTGTAGCGGGGAATCATGGGCGGGACGCTGCGAAGGTCTGGAGGGTGCGTCAAGGATGGAGTGGCCCGGGGCGGCCCCGGACGGCTCGCGCTGTCCGCCTGCGCGCGGTTCGCCTGCGCGCGGTTCGCCTGCGCGCGCCGTGCGCGACGCGCCTTGCGGGCGCGCGGCGTGTTGCGAACGTTGCGCGCGATGTCGACCGAAGCAACGGCGCCCGCGCGCGCCGAGGAGGGCGGCGCGCTCGCCCGGCCGCCGCACGCGGCGGGCGGGGCGATGCCCGACGAGACGAGCGAGCCGACCGGCGGCGGCAAGGCGCCGCACGGTCCCCCGGGCGAGCCCGGGCGCGGCGCGCCTCCGGGACGCGGCGGCGGCGAGGCCGTCCCGGCGCGCGATGTCCCTGGCAGCGAGCCGATCCCGGCGACGGAGCGGGTCCCCTCAGGCGAGCCCGCTCCCGTGAACAGGCGCGCCCCGGCGGGCGAGCCCGCTCCCGTGAACAGGCGCGCCCCGGCGGGCGAGCCCGCTCCCGTGAGCAGGCGCGCCCCGGCGGGCGAGCCCGCTCCCGTGAGCGAACGCGCCCCGGCGAGCGAGACGGCCCGCTCGAGCGTGCGCGGCGGGCGCCGGGTGAAGCCGTACATCGTCGTTGTCGCGATGGACCTGTCGGAGCCGGGCGGGCGGGCGTGGCGCTTCGCGTTCGAGCTGGCGGCGCTCCGGGGCGAGACGGAGATCCACGCGGTGGTCGTCGGCCCGCGGCAGGTCGCCCCCGCGGTGCGCGACGTGACGACGCCCGGCGCTTCCTCGCCGCCCTCGCTCCGGGTGCTCCAGCACCGCTTCGCGGACGGCCAGCCGCGGCTCATGGCGATGCACTTCCGCACCGGCCGGCCCGACCGGGCCATCGTCTCGCTCGCCCGCGAGCTCAGCGCCGATCTCATCGTCGTGGCCACGCACCCGCAGTCGTCTTTCCAGCGGCTCTTCGGCGGCTCGACCGCCGACCGGATCGCGCGGAACGCGCCCTGCCCGGTCGTCGTCGTGCGCCCCAAGGAGGACGACGACGCGGACGCGGCCGAGTACGACCCCAGGCTGCGGTGACGCCGCCGCGCGGGGCGCCGCCCGCGCGTGGGGCGCCGCCCGCGCAGCCTACCGCGCGCTCGAAGCCTCCGCCGCGGCGGCCTGCGCCGCCGCGGCGGGCTTTCCGGGCGCGCTGACGCCCTCGGCCGTGCCCCCCTCGCGCGTGTCGGCGTAGCCCCACGCAACGCCGGCGGCGTCGACGAGGATGTTGTTCGCGTCCCCGATCGGCATCGGATCCAGCACGAGGGCGTGCCCGCGCCGCGCGAGGTCGTCGAGGGCGGCCTGCGGCGGGGGCGTCAGCCGCTCGACGCGCACCCGGTCCGGCAGCCACTGGTGGTGGACGCGCGCGCGGCGCACCGCCTCGTCGATCGTCATGCCGTGATCGACGAGGTTGCGGAGCACCTGCGCGACGGTGTTCGGGATCGTGTCGCCGCCCGGCGAGCCGAGGACGAGCGCTATCTTGTCGTCCCGGCTCACGAGGGTCGGCGTCATCGAGCTCGCCATGCGCTTGCCGGGCGCGACAGCGTTGATGCCCGTCTCCGAGAACGCGCCCAGCGCGTTGCCGAGCAGCACGCCCGTGCCGGGGATCACGATCTTCGCGCCGAAGCTCGCCGACTGCGTCGTCGTGCACGCGACCGCGTTGCCCTGCGCGTCGATCACCGAGAAGTGCGTCGTCTCCGGGGACTCCGGCGCGATGGCGCCCGCGACCGGCGCGATGTCGGCCGCCGGCGTGGCGCGCTCCGGATCGATGGCCGGCGCGCGGCGCATCAGGTAACCGCCGTCGAGGAGCGTCGCCAGGAGCTGCGACGTCTCCGGACCGACGAAATCGGGATCCGCGCTCACCTGGCGCCGGTCGGCGTACGCCCGCTTCGCCGCCTCGACGAACAGGTGCAGCGACAGCCCCGAGTCGACAGGCGCCTCGTGCGCCTTGATCCGCTCCAGCGTGAGCAGGATCTCCGCCAGCGCGACGCCGCCCATCGAGGGCGGAGGCATCGTGTCGACCGTGAAGCCGCGGTAGGAGAACCGGAGCGGCGCGCGCCACTTCGCCTTGTAGGCGCGCAGGTCGCTCTCGGTGATGTGCCCGCCGCGCTCGCGCATCGCGGCGGCGATCTTCGCGGCGATCGCGCCCTCGTAGAACGCGCGCGGCCCCTCCGCGGCGATCGTCTCCAGGGTGCGGGCGAGATCGAGCTGGCGCACGAGCGCGCCCTGCGCGAGCGGCGCCTTGCCGCGCCCCCAGATCGCGCTCGCGGCCCTGTCGGCGCTCAGCCGGGGCCACGACCAGCGCAGCGTGAGCGCCTGCCGCGCGCCGAGGCGGTGCCCCTTGCGCGCGAGCTCGATCGCCGGGGCCAGGAGCTCGGCGAACGGCCGGGTGCCGAACCGCTCGTGCGCCAGGGCGAGGCCGGCGACCGAGCCCGGGACGCCGGCGGACGCGTACCCGTACCCGCCCGCGCGCACCATGGCCATGATCGACGCGGTGGTCACCGACGCTGGCGCGGCCTCGCGGAAGTCGACGGCCTGCGTCTCGCCGCTCGCGAGGCGGATCATCATGAAGCCGCCGCCGCCGATGTTGCCCGCGCCCGGGTGGGTCACCGCCAGCGCGAACGCCACAGCGACCGCGGCGTCGATCGCGTTGCCGCCGCGCCGGAGCACGTCCGCGCCCGCGCGCGTCGCGTTCTCCTCGACCGAGGTCACGAGCCCGGCCTCCCCGCGCACCGCCCGCGCGCCGCCCGAGGCGAGCGCGATCGGCGGCTCCGGCGGCAGCGGCTCCGGCGGCGCGGGGGCCGCCGCGGGCGGCGCTTTCGGCGCGCCCGCGGCCTTCGGCGCCGCCGCGGCGCTGGCGAGCGCCGGCGCCGCGGCGGGCGCGGGGGCTGCCGCGGGCGGGGCGGGCGGCGTGCGCGCCTCGCAGCCGGCGAGCAGCGCGAGGGCGAGCGCCCAGCGCGGGCTCGAACGACGATGCAGGGTCATCAGGGTGGTCGCGAATCTACTACGGCGGCGGCCAGAGCCAGGCCGCGTCGCTGCGGCGCCATCGTTGAAGCGAAGCCGGGCCGCGCAGGGCTCCGTACAAAACCGGGCCGGCCGCGCAAGGCTCCGCACAAAACCAGGCCGGGCCGCGCAGGGCGACCCGGCCTGGGGATCGGTCCAGGGAGCGCCGGCGCGCGCCGTCAGGCGCGCCGCCCGCGGCTCAGGACCGCTTGCGGCGGCGCGCTGCGGCCACGCCCACGCCGGCGACGAGCGCCGCGATCCCGGTGCCCGCGAACGGCGCGGTCGAGGTCGACCCGGGCGCGGCCGCGCACGAGACGCTGGCCTCGGCCTCGGCCTCCGCCTTGAACTCGACGTCGATGCCCTGCGTGAGCAGCCAGTTCTTGCACTCCTCCATGGTCCCGGCGATGTCGACGTACTGCCCGTCGCAGAACAGCGCGCCGTCCGGCGTCGAGCACTGCACTTCGCACCCGCCCCGGAGATCGGCCGTGCAGTCGGCGTTGCACTCGATGTTCGCCTCGACGTTGCACTGCCCCTCGCAGCTCGCCTCGCACTTCGCGTCGCACGAGGCGCTCGGCGGCGTCCCCTCGCAGCTCACGTCGCACTCGGCGTCGCAGTTCGCCGAGCACGCCGCCTCGCAATCCGCCTGCGCCCCGCCGCCGTTCGCCTGGGCCGAGCACTCGGCGCTGCAGTTCCCCTTGCAGCTCGCCGAGCAGCTCCCTTCGCAGCTGAGGCTCCCCGGGTCGACCTCGCAGTCCGCCCGGCAATCCGCTTCGCAGCTCCCCGTACACGACGCCGACGCGGTGCCATTGCACCGCGCGTCGCACTCCGCCGTGAACTGGACCGGCTCACAGTACCCTTGGCAGCCCCCCGAGGTGCGGATCTCGCACCGTCCGGCCGCCGCGGCCTGGAGGGTGCCGCAGGGATTGGACTGGGCTGATGCGGAAGAAGCAACGAGAACGGGAACGGCAAAAGTAAACGCACTCACAAAAAGCTGAGCAATGGTCCGTCGCATTCGAATTCTCCTGGGTTTTGGTGCGCGGGGTCCGCGTGTGGTCACTGCGGCCGTTGCAATCGGACGACCAGCGCCACCCTTTGAAGCATTTCGCGAAAAAAAAGTCTCTGCGGCCGTGCCCGCTCCGTCGCGGCGTGTAGCTGTGTTCACGGCGCGATGATGCGACATGCCACACTGCGCGCATGTCCGGCCAGGTAATACACGTAAGACGATCTGCCGCGCGGTGATCAGCGGCTCACCGTGTCGGCGACCTGCCCTTTTCCGTGGCGCGCCACCACGCCCTTCCGCGCTCTGCCCGGGGTCGGCTGGCTCAGGAAGTCCCCGCCGACCGCCCAGAAAGCGCCCTCCCCGTCGGCCCAGACGGCGTGCAGGTCCGCGTACGGCTCTTCGGTGAACTCATCGATCCAGGCCCCGTCGACGAGGCGTTGCTTCAGGCCGCCATAGCCGACGATCGCCACCTCGCCCGGCCGCCCGCAGGCGACGCCGTTGACGTCGTTGGTGAGCTCCACGTCGAGCCGGCGCCACGTCGCGCCGTCCGAGCGGAGCACGTCCCTCCCGCCGACCGCGTACACCTCTTCACGGCTGCAGCCCGCGACCGTGAAGAGGGTTCCCTGCGCGAGCGGCGGATCGGACTCTAGCTCCCAGGTCGAGCCCTTGCGGTGCCAGATCACGCCGAACTCACCGACCGCATGGAGGTCCTCGGAGGACTCGCCCCACACCTTGTAGAGGGCGCGGCCGGTCTCCTGCGGCAGCGCCTCTCTGGACCACGCCGTGCCGTCCCAGTGAAGGACGATGTCCTTCTCCAGGCCCTCGCCGATGCCGGGCGTGCCGCCGACCGCCCAGGCGTCGTCGGGTGCGAACGCGATGACGCCCCACAGGGTGGTCTCGGTCCCGGTCTCGTGCTCGGTGAAGGCGCTTCCGTCCCAGCGCACGGCGCGGCCGCGCTCGCCGACCATCCACACATCGGTCGGCCCCGAGCCCGCCACCCACCAGAAGGTCTCCTCGCCGCCCGCGGGGAGCTCGCGCCACGTCGCGCCGTCGTGGTGCAGCACGAGCGACGACAGGCCCGTATTGCCGAGCGGCCCCCCCACGGCGAACACATCGTCGGGCCCCGTCCCCCAGATCGACAGCACCGCGCGATCGAGGTCGCCCTCGTCGAGCAGCACGCGCCACGCGGCCGGCCCCTCGTCGGGCGGCGCCGCAGGGTCGTCGGGGCAGCCGGCCAGGGCGATCGCGCCGAGCGCCGCCGCGGCAATCCGAGCCATCGAAGCGATCGAAGCGATTGGAGCAGCCCGGGCGACAGGAGCGATGGACGCCATCGAGGTCATCGCCCCGATCCGAGCATCCCGGTGCAAGCAGGTGCGCATGGCCCAGAAGAGCAGCCTGGGGAGCTCCTGTCGAGGCGCGCGCCGGGCGAGACGCGCAGCGCGCGCCAGCGCGGGAGGCTCAGTTGCAGAACACGTCGTCCTGCTTCGGATAGTAGTAGACGAAGATGTTGCAGTGCTCGTTCTTCTCGACGATCGGGCCGAACGTGTAGCAGCAGTCGAGCTGCTCCTCGGGCGTCAGGTTCTTCGTCGCGTCGTACTCGTCGAGGCCGCTGCAGCCGACCGCGGGATCCGGCCGCTGCCACTCGTAGGTGCAGCCGTACCAGACGCCGCCGTTCTCCGGGAGCTCCAGGTCGAGCTCCGGCGAGATGAGCATGGGCGGGTCGTCCCACGCCGTCGAGGTATAGAATCGATCCGATTCGGCGGGCGTGCCGATCGAGGTGCCGTCCCACGCGTACATGTCGAACCGCGTGCCGCGGCTGTGGAAATGGCCGTTGGCGCCGATGATCCTCACGGGAGAGGGGCTGTTGATCTGACACGACCCCTCGAAGGTGGGCCGCGGGTTCGACTGGCAGACACGGATGGACTGCTTCGTCGCGAACACGGTGCCCATCTCGGCCGTCACCTGCTCCTTCGCCAGCGACCAGAAGTTCACCCGGACGCGGCCTACCTCGCTGGGCGTCTTCTGCGACGTCGCGTTCACGTAATGCGTCTGCAGCATGAGCCACTCGTCGGGCTGGAGGACGTTCGCGACGCCCTCGGGGAACGTCCAGTCGAGCTGGCCGTCCTGCTGCGAGTTCGCGATGAGCGGCCAGTCGGCCCAGTTGGGGCTCTTGAAGCACTCGCCAACGCCGTTCTGGTTCTTCTGGATGAGCCCGCCTTCGGGCCCCAGCCCCTTGATGGTCCGCACGCGGAAGATGTTCATGTGGTGCGAACCGTCACGCTGGGCGATCTGCACGCGGTGGAGGTTCACGGGCTCATCCGGGTTCATCCCGTTCGTCGCGGCGAGGTCGCGGACCCTGAAGAAGTAGCAGTCCTGCTGCTCCACCCCCGGCGGCACCACGATCTCCTCGGTCTCGATCTGGAAGCCCTGGCCCTCCGGGGGCATGGCCAGCAGCGACTTGTCGACGGACGTGCCGGGGAGCGGGTCCTCGGGCTCGTCAATGCAACCGAAAACGCCCAGCACAACGGGCAGCGCGCCCAACGTCAGCCACCGAGCAACCATGAGTCCCTCCAGGCAATCAAGCAGCGATGATGGAGATATACACGGTTTTGCAAATTCAGGACCATCGTGTCAGGAAGACGGCAGCGTTCCGACGCGGCCGGGGCGTCTTGGCCGAACGGGGGCAGAAACTGCTAGGATGTGGGAGAGGTTCAACGATGGCGGCGACCAAGAAATGCGGTCCACACACGGAGCTTGCGTCCAATGACGCGACGCGCGTCACCCGGTGCGCGTGCGGTACTGTTCACGTGACGCTCCTCGGCCCGGGCGTGACGTTTCGCATGCCAGCGGACGCGTTCCGCGGCGTCGCTTCCGGGCTCAAGGCGGCGGCCGAGCGGCTCGACGACGACCCCCGTTTCGGGGCGACCTCCATCAATTAGCTTGCGCGCCTGCCGCGGTGCGGCCTACGAGTTGCTTCGCCGCTGAGCTTCTCTCTCCGGATGGCGGCGGCTCGCACAAGGGCGCCTGGCGTGTACGACGACGACGCGGAGCACTGGGTCGGCAAGACGTTCGCTGGACTGTGGCGGATCGAGCGCGTGCTCGGCACCGGCGGCATGGGGAGCGTGCTGCTCGGGCGGGCCGCGGACGGATCGCAGGTCGCGCTGAAGGTGCTCCACCCGGAGCTCAACGCGATCGCCGAGGTGCGCAAGCGCTTCCTGCGCGAGGGGTTCATCGGCAACACGCTCGGCGGGGCGGACGCCGTGCCCGGCGTCGTGCGCGTGCTCGGCTCCGGCGAGACGCCCGAGGGGCTCGCGTACCTGACCATGGAGGTGCTCCAGGGCGAGACGCTGTTCGACCGGATGGCGCGCACCGGGACGATGCCGCCGGGCGAGGTGCTCGCGCTCGCCGATCAGGTGCTCGAGACGCTGGCCATCGCGCACGCGCGCGGCGTCGTGCACCGCGACCTCAAGCCCGAGAACATCCACCTCGGCGTCGACGGGCGCGTGCGCATGCTCGACTTCGGCATCGCGCGCGTCGTCGACGGCCTCACGGGCCTGCCCGAGAAGACCGCGACGAAGACGGGCATGATCATGGGCACGGCGACGTACATGGCGCCGGAGCAGGCGACGGGCCTCATCCACGACATCGACGGGCGCACCGATCTGTTCGGGCTCGGCGCGACGATGTTCCGGCTGCTGTCCGGGCGGCAGGTGCACGGCGACGTCACGGAGGCCATGGAGGTGATCGCCGCCGCGACAGAGCCGGCGCCGGCGCTCGCCTCGGTCGCGCCAGGGGTCCCTCACGCCGTCGCGGCCGTCGTCGATCGGTCGCTCGCGTTCATCAAGTTCCACCGCTACCCGAACGCCGAGACGATGCGGGCGGACGTCCGCGCGGTGCTCGCGGGCGGCCTGCCCCCGTACGCCCAGGCCGTCCTCGACGGGAGGATCCGCGCCGGCCAGCCGCTGTCGCAGCCGCCGCTGCCGCTGCAGCCCGCGCCGGCTCCGGCCGCCGTGTCGCCGAGCGCGCGGCCGCAGCCGACGGTGACGGAGCCTCCGCCGCTCTCCGGCGCGATGACGGGCCGGCCGGAGCGCACGCTCGACGACAGCCTCGCGGCGCCCTCCGCGGTCGGCGCGCCGCGCGCGCAGCTCTCGACCGGCAAGCTGGTGCTGCTCGTCGGCGGCGCCTCGCTCGCCACGGGCGTCATCATGGCAGTGGTCGTCGTCCTGCTGCTCGTGAACTGCTGACGCGCCGCTGACGCACGGGCGGGCCGCGCGGGCCCTGTCGGTCGGGCGTGCTGTCGGTCGGGCGCGCCGTCGCGCGGCGCAAGGCGGTGATGGGGTGGCGCGCCGGCGGGGCCGCCGCCGGCGGGGCCGCGGGGCCCCGTCGGTCGGGCGCGCCGTCGCGCGGCGCAAGGCGGTGAGGGGTGGCGTGCCGGCGGGGCCGCGCGGGCCCCGCCGCTGTCAGCCGCGCTCGTCGAGCGGCGTGTAGTCGGTCTTGTTCTCGCCGGTGTAGATCTGGCGCGGGCGGCCGATCTTGCCGGTCGGGTCGTCGTTCATCTCCTTCCAGTGGGCGATCCAGCCGGGGAGGCGACCGAGCGCGAACATGACGGTGAACATGTTCGTGGGGAAGCCGAGCGCGCGGTAGATGATCCCGCTGTAGAAGTCGACGTTCGGGTAGAGCTTCCGCTCGACGAAGTACGGATCCTTCAGCGCCGTCTCCTCGAGCCGCTGCGCGATGTCGAGCAGCGGATCCTTGATGCCGAGCTTCGCCAGGATCTTGTCGGCGGCCGCCTTGATGAGGACCGCGCGCGGGTCGTAGTTCTTGTAGACGCGGTGGCCGAAGCCCATCAGGCGGAAGCCGGAGGTCTTGTCCTTCGCGAGCTTGACGAACTTCGAGACGTCGCCGCCGTCCGCGCGGATCGCCTCGAGCATCGTCACGACCTCCTGGTTGGCGCCGCCGTGCAGCGGGCCCCACAGCGCGCAGATGCCCGCGGCGATCGAGGCGAAGAGGTTCGTCTTCGCGCTGCCGACGAGGCGCACCGTCGACGTCGAGCAGTTCTGCTCGTGGTCGGCGTGCAGGATGAGCAGCAGGTTGAGGACCTTCACGATGTCCTCGTCGATCTCGTACGGCTCCGCCGGGACCGAGAACATCATGTTCAGGAAGTTCGCGCAGTACGAGAGCGAGTTGTGCGGGTAGACGAACGGCTGGCCGATCGACTTCTTGTACGAGAACGCGGCGATCGTGCGCACCTTCGAGAGCAGCCGCGCGATGGTGATGTCGAGGAGATCGGTGTTCTTCACGTCGATCGCCTCGGGGTAGTAGCTCGACAGCGAGAGCACCATCGCCGACAGGATCGCCATCGGGTGCGCCGTCGACGGGTAGCCGTCGAAGAAGCGCTTCATGTCCTCGTGGATCAGCGAGTGGCGGGTGAGCAGCGTGGAGAACCGGGACAGCTCGCTCTTGTTCGGCAGCTTGCCGTAGATCAAGAGGTACGAGGTCTCCACGAAGGTGGACTTCTCGCCGAGCTGCTCGATCGGGATGCCGCGGTAGCGGAGGATGCCCTTCTCCCCATCGAGGAACGTGATGGAGCTCGTGGTCGAGGCCGTGTTGACGAACGCCGGGTCGATGCAGACGTACCCGGTCTTCGATCGTAGGGATGCGACGTCGATCGCCTTCTCCCCTTCGGTGCCCGTGATCACCGGAAGCTCGATCGTCTGCTCCACACCGTTCTTGTTCAGCGTTAACTTCGCGGTCTCCTGCACGCCTCCTCCTTCCGCCGCAGCGCGGCGTAAGCTATCACGAGCTGAGGGAAGATTGCTTCCCCAAGAAATTGAGGTGATGCGTTTGAGCGAGCCGGTCGTGCGGGGGGAGCTGTCCCACCACCCGGAGGCGCTTCGGCTGGCGGCCGAGGTGCGCCGGGTCCACGGGCGTTACGCAGACGAGGTCGTCGCCTGCTATCGCCTCTGCCCGTTCATGCGCGACGCCGCAACCGGATTCGGACGCTTTTACGTCCTGCTCGACCGCGAGCCCGTCCTCGAGACGGCGCTGGCGGCCGTGGCGGAGGCGGAGTCCGCCGTGGTGCACCTGGTTTTCCCGTGCATCCACGCTCCGTCGCCCCAGTTCGAGCGGTTCGCGTCGCGCCTCGGCGAGCAGCTCCGGCGGGTCCGCAGCCCCGCGCCGGTCCTGGCCGCGTTTCACCCCGAGATGGCCGGGGACGAGTCGAACTCGCACCGGCTGGTCGGCCTCCTCCGGCACGCGCCGGACCCGTTCATTCAAACGATTCCAGAGGGGCTGAACCATTCGGGGACTGTCCTTGCCGGGGCGGGCGTCGAGCCCGTGGCCGATCCGGCAGAGGACAATTACCGACGCCTTCAAGGGGCTGGAATCGCCGCGGTCAAGGCCAAGCTCGCCGAGATCATGGCAGATCGGGACACGAGCTATGCGCCCTCGCTCGCCCGACTCGGGCTGAGCCGCCCCGGTCCGCGCTTCGCTCCCCTCCCCTCGCGGTAGCGCCGCGCCGCGCGACGAACCGGCGCCCCCGGACTGAGCCGCTCACGAAACATTCCGGAAACAAGGACGCTCGCGACAACGTGGCTAGCGCACGGGCGAGCGGCGAGGCGCCTGGATCGAGCCGCCGGACTCGGCCCTGGCCTCGCGCTCCGCCATCAGCGGCATCAGGTACGGAAAGCCGGCCGCCATGGTGTCGAGGTTCGGATCGATCTGGGCGGCCAGCCAGAACAAGAGCACGCACGCGCGCTCGACGTAGAACCAGTCCTCCGGGTACTCGAACGAGCGCATCAGCTCCTGGAGCTCGCCGCGCTCCAGCTCGGGGTCTGCCAGCTTCTCGAGCTGCTCGGGGCGGGCGCGCATCAGCGCCGCCGGCGTGCGATCGCGGAGCTTGAGGAGCTTCGCGAAATACGTCTTCACCGTGCGCTCGAGGAGCGCGTCGTTGCCCCCGGGCGCGACGAAGCCCATCCGCCGGAAGCCGCGCACGACCGCCGCGTCGTCCTGCGCGAAGATGCCCTTCAGGATGTCGAGCAACCCGTCGATGAGCTCGTCCCGGGCCTCGCAGATCGCGCCGAAATCGAGCACGACGAGGCGGAAGCCGCCGCCCTCCTCCGCGCTCCGCGGGGCGACGAGGAAGTTCCCCGGGTGCGGATCGGCGTGGAAGAAGCGATCCGCGAAGAGCATCTTGTAGAACACCTGCACGAGCCGGAGCGCCACGTCCGACGGCTCGACGCCCGCGCTCCTCAGCGCGTCGAGGCGCGTGATCTTGATGCCCTCCATGAAGGTCATCGTGAGCACGTCGCGCGTCGTGAGCTCGTGGACGACCTCGGGGAACGCGACGCCCGCGTCGCCCTCGAAGTTCTGCGCCATCCGCTCCATGCACGCGGCCTCGTGCAGGTAGTCGGTCTCGCGGCGCAGCAGGTCGACGAGCGACTCGTGCACCCGCTCGATGTGCCCGACGGGGACGAACCGCTTGTAGACGAGGATCGCGAGGCGCAGGACGCGCAGGTCGACCGCGATGATCCCGCGGATGCCCGGGTAGAGGAACTTCACGGCGACCTTGCGGCCGTCGCGGAGGCGCGCGACGTGGACCTGCCCGAGCGACGCGGCCGCGAGCGGCGCGCGCTCGATCGAGGCGAACAGCTCGCCCGCGGAGCGGCCGAAGCTCGCGCGAAGCGCGGCCTCGAGGTCGCTGAAGGGGTGGGGCGGCACCTGGTCCTGGAGCTGCTCGAGCTCCTTGCCGTAGGCCCGCGGCAGGAAGCCGCCCATGATCGACAGCACCTGGCCGAGCTTGATGAAGACGCCGCGCAGCTTGAGCATCACGCGCAAGAGGCGCCGGGCGTTGTTCTGATCGACGCGGGCGCGGCGCTCGACGAGCCAGCCGGGCAGCTCACGCGCGGCGGCGCCGCTCCCGAGGCGCCTCGCGAACACCCGGACGAGCCCTAGCTGGATGAGGTAGCTCGTCAGGATGACCGAGAACGCAAAGAGCGCGCGGAGGAGTCGGACGGCGAGCGTCATGTGCGGCGAAGCAGCCGCACCATGCTACCGCAGGGGCCGCGCGGGGCCAGCCATGCTCGCTCTCCAGGGGTGAATCCGCCCCGGAGAGGGGGCCGCCGCGGGCCTTCGCCGCGTCCAGGGCCCTCCGGCGGGCCCGGCGAGCTCAGGAGAGCGCGTCCTTGATCGCCTTGATCGGGCGGGCGCGGACCGACTTGCTGGCCGGCTTGGCCGCGAACGTCATCGGCTGCTTGGTGAACGGGTTGATCCCCTCGCGGGCCTTGGTCGCCGGCTTCTTGACCACGCGGAACTTCGCGAAGCCGGGCATCGTGAAGATGCCGTTCTTCTTGAGCTCCTTGTACGCGATGTCGGTCAGGGCCTCGAGGATCGCCTTCACCTGCTTGCGCGACACCTCGTTCTCGTTGGCCTCGACGACCGCGTTGATCAGCGCGCTCTTGCTGAGCGACGTGCTCTTCTTCGGGGTCTCTTTCTTCGTCGCCATCTTCGTTCCTCCTGAGGTTTGTGCCCTCTTGCGCGCCAAAGGAAACACAACGGCCGCCACAGATCCAGTGTCGAATCGTCGATCCGAGCGACAAAAGAAGGGGTTTCGCGCCCCGGGGGGCGCGTCGCTCCGCCGGAAGGACGGCCGGTAGCCCCCGTCGTGAGGCGCCAAAACCCCTGAAAAACGGCCAAAATCGACCGCTCTTCAGGCTCACGCGCCCGCCTCGAGGGCGGCCCGACGCCGGGAGCTCGGGGTAGGAAATCACCCGATCCCCTTCCGTTGAAGGCGATCCCGACCGCGCGGGGCCGCGCTCGGGTCGAGCGCCCTCGGCCGACGCCCCTCCGCCGCCGCGCCCCCGCGCGCGATCGCGCCGCGCCGATCCGCACGGATCGACGCACGGGAGCGCGCCCCGCGCCCGCGCGGCGCCGCCCGCGCCGCTCGCGCCGCTCGCCGACCGCGCGAGCGTCGCCGTTCGCGCGCCCTGCGGAGGGCGTCTAGCGGCGGCTGGCCGCCGAGCCCGCGCCCCACTTCCGCTTCGCGGAGAGGCCCAGGATCGTCAGCGACTGGGGCGCCTGCGTGAACTCCATGACGTCGCCGAAGCCGACGCTCACCGCGTGGATCGGCCCGTCGAAGAAGAGCTTCGCGTCGTGCGTCTTGCTCCGCACGACGAGCGAGGAGCCGGGCTGGATCAGCGCGTGGCGGAAGCGGTATTCCTCGCCGTGCGGGGTGTAGGGCTCGCGCACGACGAGCTGGAGGCGCTTCGATGTGAGCGGCAGGACGCGGCCGCCGGCGGAGCGCTGCGCGGCCGTGGAGCCGGCCGCCGGGCCGATCCAGAAGCCGCTCGACTTCTGCTCCTCCTCGGCGCGGCCGAGGCGGATGATGTAACGCGACGTCGCCGCGGGGGAGACATGACAGAAGAGCGCGTCGTTCAGGACGCGCGCGGTGGCGACCTTGTCGTTCACCGTGACCTGCATGCGGGTGAGCACGGTGGCGCGCAGCGAGCCGCGCAGCGCCTTCGCGATCGCGTCGGCCGCGTCGCCGCTCGTCGCGCCGCAGAAGAAGCCGACCGAGTGGCCAGGCGCGCTGTTGATGCCGAGGATGGGCACGTCGCCGACGTTGTGGGACGCGCTGAGGAGCGTGCCGTCGCCGCCGACCGTGATCACGAGGTCGAGCTCGGCCGTGTCGAAGCACTGCGACGTGCCGGTGATGACGTCGACCTCGGCGCCGAGGTCGTCGAGCGCCGCCGTGACCTCGCGCACGGTCTGCTCGTGCGCCTCGTGCGACGCCTTGAGGCGCGCGATGGAGGCGTCACCGGACTCGATGAGCCGCGTGATCCGCGGGTCCTTGCGCTCCTCGCGGTAGATCCTCCAGGCAGAGCGCTTCACGACGAGCGCGACGCGGGGGCGCCGCTGCGCGGGCGCGAGGGGTTGTTCCGCCATCAGAGCTCCGCGAGGCGCCGGAGCGCCACCTCCGTCTTCCCGTCCTCGATCACGCCGCGCCGGGTGAGCTCGATCGCCTCGTCGAGCGGGATGGCCGCGATCGCGGCGAGCCGCTCGAGCGGGGATCCGTCCTCGGTCGGCGCCCCCTGGCGCGCGGGGTCGACCTCGACGTGGAAGTAGAAGTGCCGCTCGCCGACCATGCCCGGCGCCGGGAACGTCGACGGGCCGAGCGGCACGAGCGCCGAGGGATCCATGTCGAAGCCGATCTCCTCGAGGAGCTCGCGCGCGGCCGAGCGCTTCAGGCCCTCGGGGCTCCGCTCGTCGACCTCGACGAGCCCGGCGGGCAGCTCCCACAGGGCGCCGAGCGTCGGCGCTTCCGGGAAGGGGCACACGGCGGGCGCGCGCGTCGCGGCCGGCGGCCGGAGCGCCGTTCGCAGGTAGACATGACGGCGGCCGTCCGGGCCGCGGTAGTGCGGCGCGATCACCACGGCGTCGAGGCGCTCGCGATCGACGCTGTCGTAGGTGAACGGGTCGCTCAGCGTGCCGTCCGGGAACTCGACGCGGAACACCTGGCGCCGCACGTTGAGGAAACCGGGAGCGTCGAGCGAGGGGAGCGTCTGGACCAGCTGGAGCGCGAGCTTCGGGAAGGGAGGTAGCGGCATGCGTCGAGGCGCGAAGCATAGCGCCAAACGGCCGCCGATCGCGATGCGCGCTCGCCCGCCCGATCCGGACGGCCCTCCGGCGCCCGACCGCGCCGCCCCCTGCCTGCCCGCGCGGGGCCGGGAGCGACGGGGCACCGGCAGAGCCGGCCCGGCGCCACGGGAAGCTGCCTCACCCGCGCGGGCGCGCGGCGGCGTCCGGGGAGATCAGCGGAGCACGAGGACCCAGACGTCGTAGAGCGCGTGCGTCCAGACGGCCGGCGCGAAGCCGCGGAAGACGTAGATGCCCGTGAGCACGAGCCCGCACACCATGCGAAACACGAAGGAGGGGAGGTTCCAGGGGTCGCCCAGCGCCCCGACGTAGTGCCAGCCGGAGAAGACGGCGGCGGCGACGAGCGCCCAGCCGACGAGCAGCACGACCCCCTGGAGCCCCCGGCCGAAGAAGAGCTTGATCGCGAGCGCGCCCAGCCCGTAGAGGCCGGCGCGGAAGGCGATCTCCTCGTAGAAGCCGGCGCCGAGCGACATCACGACCCCGGTGAAGATGTCGTCGGACAGGACGGGCGGGCCGAGCCGGAGGGAGCCGACGACGTAGGCGCCGGCGAAGCGCATCAGGATGGCGTAGAGCGCGCCCTCGGCGGCGAGCAGCGCGAAGCGCCGCGTCTGGAGGGCGTGGCCCCGGCCGAGGATGGAGAGGACGAGGACGAACACGGCGCCCACGGCGACCGTGAGGCCCGCGTACATCGGCAGGCTGTGCTTGGCGAGCGCGCGGAGCTCGGCGGTCACCGGATCCGCCGCGTTGCGGATGGGGAGGAAGGCGACGCCGAGGTGGTAGAGGACGAAGATCGGCATCGTCAGCGCCAGATCCGTCAGCGCGTCGCTCTTCGAGGTGGTCTTCTCGCCGGCAGGCGCTGCCCCCGGCCGGGCGAGCTCCGGGCCGGCGGCGAGCATCAGGACGGCCTCAGGCGGTACACGATGACCAGCACCTCGGCGGACCACAGGACGAGGTTCAGCACGAAGGGGGTATCCCGGAGGATCTCCTGGGTGGGGCTCTCCGCCTTGGCGCTGCCCGCCACGAGCTGGAGGAACCGGATCACCCCGAAGAGCGGGTGGATCGTCGTGAGCCAGAGGTGGGGGTTCTGGAAGAAGCGCTGCGTGTCGTGATCGAGCGTGTACGCCAGGTACGTGGCGATCGTGGCGATACCCGTGACGGCGAGCGCCGCCGTGAGGGCGCCGGGCGTGTAGGCGTCCAGCGCCGCGCGCTGCTTCGAGGCGTTGACCCCCGCGAGCTCGTGGCGCCGCTTGCCGAAGCCGAGGAAGAGCGCGAGCAGGGCGGTGCAGGCGATCATGAAGCCGGAGAGCGGCGTCTTCGTGGCGAAGCCGCCGGCGAGCACGCGCAGCACGAAGAAGACAGCGATACAGCCGACGTCGAGGTACGCGATCTTCTTGAGCCGGAAGGAGTAGGCGACGTTGAGGACGTAATAGCTTGCGGCGACGAGCGCGAAGAGCGGCGGGCCGAGCAGGCTGGCGCCGAGCGCGATGACCGCCAGGCCGACCGCCATCGCCTTGGCGACCGGGATCGGCACGCGACCCGACGCGATCGGGCGGTAGCGCTTGACCGGGTGGATCCGGTCGGCCTCGGCGTCGACGATGTCGTTCAGGATGTAGACGGCGCCGGCGAGGAGGCAGAAGATCGCGAACGCCCCGACCGCGCTCATGATGATCGAGGGGTGGGTCAGGTGCTTGGCGAACACCACCGGGGCGAGGACGAAGAGGTTCTTCACCCACTGGTGGGGGCGCATCGCGCGGATCATCCCGCGCACGCGCCAGAGCATCGTGCCCTTCGGGGAGTCGGGCAGGATGGGCGGCTGCGCGATGAGGCTGCCCGAGGGGGGACCGCTCTCCGGCGCGCGGGAGCCCGGCGGGCGGGAGCTCGGGACGCCGCTCCGTGGAGGCGACGATGTAGGTTTGCTGGCGGGTGCGGAGCTCATGGCGACGACCGGGCCGGCCTGCTCGGCAGGCGCGGGCACGTCCAGCGCGGCTGTATCCGGGCGAGCATCGGCGCCGGGCGCCTCCTCGGAAGAAGAAGGAAAGCCTGCGGCGCTGTGGCGAAAAAGGGGACCCGAGGCGGACACGGCGGGCGGAGCATACCCGGGAGCACCGCCCCCGGCCATTCCGCGGCAGGCAAAAGAGCCGGGCCGGCGGGCGCCCGAAAGCAGGCGGCGAGAGACGGCGCGACGGCCCAACCTCGGTCGGGGCGGCCCAACCTCGGTCGGGGCGGCTCAACCTCGGTCGGGGCGGCCCAACCTCGGTCGCAGCGCGGCTCAACCTCGGTCGGGGCGGCCCAACCTCGGTCGGGGCGGCCCAACCTCGGTCGCAGCGCGGCCCAACCTCGGTCGGGGAGAGGAGATCGTGACGTAGCGCACGTCGCCCCGGCCCCTGCGGCGCGGGTCCGGGGCCGAGGTCGCGAATCTGCGTTCGCACTGGCCGGCCCGGACCGTGGAACGCAAAATGCGCATCCCCGCAGGCTGGCCGTAACCTCGTGCTACCATCGCCCGTGATGACATCAGCGCTCTCGGTCGCGCGTGAAGCTTCGCCCCTTCTTTTGAAGCTTCGCGCTGCCGTGGAGCAGGCCCTCGAAGGCAAGCCAGAGGCGGTCGAGCTGGCGCTCATCGCGCTGCTCGCCCGGGGCCATGTCCTCATCGAGGACGTGCCGGGCGTCGGCAAGACGACGCTGGCCCGGGCGCTGGCGAAGGCCGTCGGGGGCGAGCTCCGCCGCGTTCAGTTCACCAGCGATCTCCTGCCGAGCGACGTCCTCGGGGTGAGCGTGTTCGACCAGCGGATCGGGCAGTTCGTCTTCCGCCAGGGGCCGATCTTCGCGAACGTCCTGCTCGCCGACGAGATCAACCGGGCGAGCCCCCGGACGCAGTCGGCGCTGCTCGAGGCCATGAACGAGGGGCAGGTGTCCATCGAGGGGACCGCGACGCCGCTGCCGGAGCCGTTCTTCGTGCTCGCGACCCAGAACCCGCAGGACTTCGCCGGCACATTTCCGCTGCCGGAGTCGCAGCTCGACCGGTTCATGGTGCGGATCCGGATCGGATACCCGCCGCCCCAGGTGGAAATGCGCCTGTTCCTCCAGGGCGGCGAGCCGGATCGCGCGCGGAACGTGCCGCAGATCATCGATCCAGCCCAGCTCGTCGCGCTCCAGCGCGAGGTCGACCGGGTGGAGCTCGACTCGTCGCTCGCGACCTACCTCCAGGCGGTGCTCGCGGCGACGCGATCGAGCCCGACCCTCTCGCTCGGCGCGTCGCCGCGCGCCGGCATGAACCTGGCGCGCGCGGCCCGGGGGCGGGCGGTCCTCCACGGGCGCTCGTACTGTATCGCGGACGACATCCACGACCTCGCCGTCGCCGTGCTGGCGCACCGCGTCCGGCTCTCGGCCCACGCGGAGGGGTACATGCCGACCCGCGACGAATGCGAGGCGGCCGTGCGCGACCTCGTGGCGCGGGTGCCGGTCCCGCTCTGAACGGCAGGCGATGGGCGCAGACGACCGGGAGCGGGGATCTCTCAGCGGCAGCTCCCGCGGGGCCGAGCGCGAAGGCGCCGCCACGCGCAGCGCCGTCCGGCCGACGAGACCGCGGCGCGACAGGCCGCCGGTCGAGCAGCGGCCGCTCTTGCCCTCGCGCGGGGACAAGGCGCCGTCGTGGACGAGGTTCCTCCTCGCCCTGAGGCCTCCCCGGAAGCTCAAGTTCACCCGGGAGGGGAAGTACTACCTCGGCATCACGCTGGGCGTCGGCTTCGCGGCGATCAACACCGGCAACAACCTCCTCTACCTGCTGCTCGGGATGCTGCTGTCGCTGATCGTCGTCTCCGGCGTCATGAGCGACCTGTCGCTGCGGCACCTCACGGTGACCCGGCGGCTCCCGGCCCGCGCGCAGGTGGGCCGGGCGCACCTCGTCGAGATCGAGGTCTACAACCACAAGAAGCGCGTGCCGTCGTACGCGATCGAGGTCGAGGACCTGCGCGCCGGCCAGCCGGCCGACAAGCGCTGCTTCTTCTTGAAGATCAGCCCGTCGAGCGCGCAGGTCGCCGCCTACCGGCGGACGCCGGCCAAGCGCGGGCGCGACCGGCACACGGGCTTCCGCATCGCGACCCGGTTCCCGTTCGGGCTGTTCGAGAAGTCGCGCGAGGTCGAGGCCGAGGGCGATCTCATCATCTACCCCGCGGTCGACCCGGTCCGGCTCCCGGCCGAGGACGCGGGGCGGCGCGAGGGCGGCGCGAGCCTCAGCGGGCGCGGGGGCGGCGACGAGACCTTCGGGCTGAGGCCGATGCGCGAGGGGGACGATCCGCGCGACATCTACTGGAAGAAGAGCACGATGCGCGATCAGATGGTGCTGCGCGAGCGGACCCGCGAGACGCGGCCCGACGTGCAGATCGTCGTCGACACGGTGCGCCCCGCCGGCGAGGGCGACGGGTTCGCGCAGCTCTTCGAGCGCCGGATCCGCGAGGCGGCCTCGCGCGCCGTCGCCCACATCAAGCGCGGCGACGCGGTGGTCGTCGCGACGACGCTGGGCGAGCGGGTGCGCGGCGACCGCAATATCGGCTCCGACGCGATCCTCAGGTTCCTCGCGCTGCTCGAGGCGGTGGACGAGGGCCGCGTGGCGGAGATGAAGGCCGAGCGCGCCGCCCGGGCGTCCCTGCGCCAGGCGTCGAGCCCGGGCCCCACGAGCGGCGAGCGCCGCGCCAGCGCGCCGAGGACCGCATCATGAGATTCGGGGTGGTGCATCGGATCATGACCGACGCCCTCGCGGCGCTCGGCGTCATCGCGCTCGTCGCCAGCGGGCAGTTCAGCCGCTACGTGAGCTGGGCCATCCTCGTCGGCCTCGGGCTCGCCCTCGCGGTCGGCGCGCGCGAGTCCTGGCAGCGGCACCCGGCGCTCCGCTACCTCGACACGGGCGTCCTCCTGGCCGTCATCGCCGTCCAGGTGGTGCGCATCGTCTTCACCGACGCGAGCGTCCTCGACGTGCTCGTCGAGTTCGCCGCGGCGCTGCAGATCATCCGGCTCGCGACGCGCAAGGGGGCGGTGCACGACCAGCAGGTCATCGTGCTCGCGCTCTTGCACCTCATCGCCGGGACGGTCCTCGGCGGCGGCCTCGGCTACGGGCTGTGCTTTCTCGGCGTGCTCGTCGTCGCGCCGGGCGCGCTCGTGCTCAGCCACCTGCGGCGCGAGGTCGAGGGCAACTACCGGCAGGGGGCGCGCGACCGCACGGGGCTGCCCGTCGACGTGCCGCGCATCCTGCGCTCGAGGCGCGTCGTCGGGCGCTCGTTCCTCGCCGTCACCTGCCTTCTCTCGATCCCGATCTTCGTCTTCACCGCGGCGCTGTTCGTCGTCTTCCCGCGCGTCGGCCTGTCGCTGCTCCTGCTCAACCGCGGCCACACGGGGCGGATGATCGGCTTCTCGGGCAAGGTCGACCTGGGCGCCGTCGGCGTGCTGCGCAGCGACCCGAAGCTGGCGATGCGGGTCGAGATCCCCGAGCTGCCCGAGCCGCCGCCGCCGCGCCTGACCATGCACCTGCGCGGCACGGCGCTCGACGCGTACGACGGCCGCACCTGGACACAGAGCGAGAGCTTCAAACGCCCGACGGAGAGCGACGGGGGGCTCGTGCCGATCGAGCGGTACCCGGACCCGGCGGTCGATCCGGTGATGCGCATCGATCTGGAGCCGATCGATCCGCCGGTGATCTTCCTCCCGCCGAACGCGACGGGGCTCCGGTTCAAGAACCGCGGGCAGCTCGGGATCGACGCGAACACGCTGGCCCACCGCGGGCCGGAGGGGGAGTTCAGGTACCAGCCGCTGGATGACCGCGGGCTCGTCTACGACGTCTTCCTGTCGCGGAAGCGGTCGCCGACGTTCCAGCGCCTCTCGGCGACCGACAGGCGGCGCTACCTGGAGCTGCCGAAGGATCTGCCGTCGCGCGTCGTCGATCTCGCGCGGGCGTGGACGATCGGCGCCGAGCGCCCGGCCGACAAGGCGCGGGCCGTCCAGGATCGCCTGCGCGCGGAGTACCGGTACGACCTCGCGTCGCCCTCGGGGGCGGACCCGCACCCGCTCGACCACTTCCTGTTCGAGTCGAAGCGCGGGCACTGCGAGTTCTACTCGACGGCGATGGCGATCCTGCTGCGCGCGGTGGACGTGCCGACGCGCAACGTGACCGGCTTCGTCGGCGGCACCTACAACCGCTTCGGCCGGTTCTATGCGGTGCGCCAGGGCGACGCCCACTCGTGGGTCGAGGTGTACCTCGACGGCGAGGGGTGGGTGACGTTCGACCCGACGCCGCCGGCGGACGCGGCGCCGAAGAGCGAGCTCGTCGGCGTCTGGGCCTACCTGCGCGACTTCATCGAGGCGACGAGCCAGCGCTGGGACAGGCACATCGTCGGCTACGATCTGAACCAGCAGGTGAGCCTCCTCCAGACGCTCACGTCGCGCTACCGGCGGTCCGGGGCGAGCGGCGACGCCGCGCTGACGCGCCCGCGCGTGCTCGCGGTCGCCGCCGTCGCGCTCGTGCTGGGAGGCGGGCTGCTCTACTGGCGCTTCCGCCGCACGCGCCGCGGGCGCGACGAGAGCCGCGCGGACGGCGGGCGCACGCCGAGCGCGATCCTGGCGACCGCGCTGTACGAGAGCCTGGAGTCCGCCATGCTCGCGCAGGGCGTGCCGCGCCCACCGAGCATGCCGCCGCTGCGCCACGCCGAGGCGCTGGAGCACGCGTCGCACCCGCTGGGGCGCGAGATCCTGATGCTCACGCAGGTCTACCTGCGCGCGCGCTTCGGCGGGGCGAGGCTCACCGAGGACGACAGCCGCGACTTCGAGCGGCGGGTCAAGGCGCTGCGCTCGGCCGACCTCCGGGCGCTCGCGGCGGGCGAGATCGGGCTCCAGGCCTCGCCCTGAGCGCGCGCCGCGGCGTGCCCGGCGACGGCGCGCCACCTCGCCGGCGCACGGGGCGCCGCGCGGCTCAGCGCCGGCGCACGGGGCGCCGCGCGGCTCAGCGCCGGCGCACGGGGCGCCGCGCGATGAACGCCTGGCGAATGCCGGTGACGGCGCGGCGGCTCCCGTAGACGAACGGATCGTTGGCGGCGAGCTCGCCCAGCCGGTCCAGGTACGACTGCGCCACGACGCGCTCGCCGAGGAGGCTGACGATGTTGGACTGGCCCCGCATCGTCGACGCGAGGACGGCCGCCGTCGACGTGTCCGGGACCGCGGCGGCCGAGAGCGACTCCAAGACGCGCCGGATCGGCACGATCGACTGGGCGGTCGCCAGCTTTCGATCCGAGGCGCCGAGCGGCTGCGGCGCGTACTCGAGCCAGATCCCGGCGACGTTCAGGTGGCCCAGCAGCCGCTTGGACCAGCGCGGATCGAGCTCCACGTAGAGCGGCCGGACGTCGGCCAGCGTGGAGAGCGCGAACTCGCTGGGCTCGCCCGACAGCGCGAAATCGCGCAGGAGCGGCAGGAGCTTGCGCTCCTCATCGAGCAGGCTCGCCGCGACCTGGCCGCGATCGAGCAGCGGGATCGGGATCACGAGGACGTCGGGCCGCTCCCCGCGCGTGATCCGCGCCGCCCAGACCCGCCACGCGATCGCCGGGGAGCGCACGAGGATCGCGGATTGCGGGTCGAGGCTGCCGTAGGCCTCGTCCGTCCAGACCTCGGCGGCGGTCTGCTCGCTCCGGTCGGCGGCGAAGCCGGCCTCCTCGCTCGTCAGCGCGACCAGCGTGAGCTGAAAGACGACGAGCAGCGCCGCGCCGCTCCGCGAGAACGGCACGCGCGTGTCGAGCAGCGCCCGCACCGCCGCGTGCGCGCCGAGCGCCGAGCCGACGGCGATCGCCGCGACCGCGAGCGAGCGCAGCGGGGTGAGCGGATCGGCGGAGAGCACGCCGGCCGCCCGCGCCGGCAGGAGGGTATCGAGCGCGAGCAGCGCGAGGAACGGCGCGACGAGCCACCGCGCGCGCGGGCGCAGGAGCGCGAGCGCGAGCCCGGCGGCGGCGATGAGCAGCGAGACGAGGCCGATCTCGCGGCTCCACGCGGTGAGCGCGGTGGTGCGCGCGCTCGCGACGTCGAGGGCGGCGAGGCTCCCGGCCGTGAGCGCGCGGCCGATGTCGGCCCACGCGCGCGGCGCGAGCGGCCGCAGCGCGAGCGGCGCGAGCAGGAGCGCGGCCATGAGCGCGCCGGCGCCGGCGGCCGCGGCCAGCATGCGCCGGGGCGGGCCGGCGGCCGGGGCGTCGCCGGCGCGCGCGCCGAGGCCCCGGCGCGCGAGGAACACCGCGTACGACGCGGCCAGCGCGGCGAGGCCGGCCGGCGGGCTCTCGGCGAACGTGGCCCCGAGCAGCGCGCCGAGCGCGATCCACGCGCGGCCCGCGTGCCGCGCCTGCTCGGCGCACATCGACGCGAGCGCGATCGTGACGAGCGCGCAGCAGGTCGCGAGCATGGCGCCGCCGCCGACCGTCGCCTCCCGCTGCCAGGTCGGCGACAGCGCCGCCGTGAGGACGGCGATCGCCGCGAGCACCGAGGCGAGGCGCGGGCTCACGGCGCCCTGCGGCGCGCCCGGCGCGGCGCCCACCGCGGCCGGCGCGGCGCCCTGCGGCGCGCCCGGCGCTGCCGCTGCGTCGCCGCGGAGGCGCCGCAAGAGCGCGAGCCCGGGCAGGGGCGCCGGGCGCGCGGCCTCCAGCAGGAGCCGGCGGACCATCTCGTAGAGCAGGCGCGACGCGAGCGCGAGCGCGAGCGCCGATCCGAGCGCGGTGCGGAAGGTGCGCGGGCCGAGCGGGAGCAGGCTGAGCGCCTGCGAGAGCGCCGTCGAGAGGCCGCCGCCCACCCCGACCGCGACGAGGCCGAGGTCCCGGACGGCGGTGAGATCCTCGCGCCATTGCCCGGAAGAGGCCGCGCGGGCGAGCGAGAGCCCGAAGGGCAGCGCGGCCGACAGGAAGGCGAGCGACCGATCCAGCCAGCAGCGTTTCTCTCCGGAGCTCACCCCGCGGCCATGCCAGATCGGCCGTGGATGGGCCAAGTTCCGGCGCCCGACCGGCGCGGAGGCGCCGGGCGCGAGCGCGACGACGGGCGCGGAGGCGCCGGGCGCGAGCGCGATGACCGGCGCAGCGGCGCCGGGACGGAGCATACGGAGAGGCGGGCAACGGCGACCTGGGTTAGAGTCGCCGCCCCACGGAAATTTCGGAGGTCTGCTCGTGTCCCGTTTCATCGATGAGCTCAAGAGGACGCACCGCTGCGGCGATCTGCGCGAGGCGGACATTGGCAAGGAAGTCGTGCTGTTCGGCTGGGTCGCGCGGCGCCGCGATCACGGCGGCTGCATCTTCATCGACCTCCGCGACCGCACCGGCGTGACGCAGATCGTCTTCGATCGCAGCTACCTCGCGGCGATCACGAAGCTCGGCGTGAAGGCCGAGGAGAAGGAGCTCGTCGAGGCGCACGCCGCCGCGGAGAAGATCCGGTCCGAGTGGGTCATCGGCGTCCGCGGCGTCGTCGTCAGCCGCGAGGCCAACGTGAACGACAAGATCGACACGGGCGCCATCGAGGTCTGGGTCGCCGAGGCGACGGTCTTCAACCGGGCGGAGACGCCGCCGTTCGAGATCGCGGACGACATCGAGACGCGGGAGGAGATCCGCCTCCAGCACCGGTACCTCGACCTCCGCCGGAGCCCGCTCCAGCGGGCGCTGCGCATGCGCCACGAGATCAACCGGACGACCCGGAACTACCTGTCGGACCAGGGCTGCCTCGAGCTCGAGACGCCGTTCCTCGTGAAGTACACGCCCGGCGGCGCGCGCAACTTCCTCGTCCCGTCGCGGATCTCCGCCGGCAAGTTCTACGCGCTCGCCGAGAGCCCGCAGCTCTACAAGCAGCTCTTCATGGTCGCGGGCTTCGACCGCTACTTCCAGATCGTGAAGTGCTTCCGGGACGAGGACCTGCGCATCGACCGGCAGCCGGAGTTCACCCAGATCGACGTCGAGCTGTCGTTCGTGAACCAGGACGACGTCTTCGGGCTGATCGAGGGGCTCGTCTTCGCGGTCTTCAAGGCCGCCCTCGGCAAGGACCTCACGGAGCTCTACCCGACGGGCCGCTTCCCGCGCATGCCGTACGCCGAGTCGATGGCCCGCTTCGGCAACGACAAGCCCGATCTCCGCTTCGGCATCGAGCACACCGACCTGACGGACCTCATCATCGAGCACAACGGCGGCGGCGTGCCGTTCTGGGTGGAGCTCGCCGAGAAGTACCGGTCGGGCAAGCTGCGCCGCGATCTGCCGGCGGAGATCGTGAAGGGGCTCGTCATCCCGGCGAGCGCCAACCTGTCGCGCCAGCAGACCGAGGACCTCGAGCGCGGGCTCCGGGACGTGAAGGGCTTCCGGGGGCTCGCGCGGGCCAAGCTCGCCGAGGACGGCTCCTGGACGCAGTCGCCCCTCACGAAGTCGATCACGCCCGAGCTCCGGCAGAAGCTGAACGAGGCGCTCGGGGCCAAGCCGGGCGACATCCTCTGCTTCCAGTTCGGCAAGGAAGCGGTCGTGCACACCGTGATGGCGAAGCTCCGCGTCGACATCGCCAAGAAGATGGGGCTCATCCCGGAGTACGGGCATGGCGACCAGTGGCGGTTCCTCTGGGTGACGAACCCACCCCTGTTCGAGTACGACGAGGACACGGGGCGCTGGGCCGCCGCGCACCACGCGTTCACGCGGCCGATCGACGAGCACGTGCCGCTCCTCGAGAGCGATCCGGGGCGCGTCGAGTGTTACCGGTACGACCTCGTGCTCAACGGGTTCGAGATCGGCGGCGGATCGATCCGGCTGCACGACCCCGAGGTGCAGGCGCGCGTCTTCAAGACGCTGGGCATCGACGAGGGCGACGCGCGCGACAAGTTCGGGTTCCTCCTCGACGCGCTCCGGAGCGGCGCCCCGCCGCACGGCGGCATCGCGCTCGGCATGGACCGGCTCGCGATGCTGCTCAGCGGCGCGCCGACGCTGAGGGACGTCATCCCCTTCCCGAAGACGAACCAGGGCACCGACCAGATGACCGGCGCGCCCGTGGTCGTCGACGCCGCGCAGCTCGCCGAGCTGCACGTGAAATCGGTCGCCGCAGACGCCCGACCGGGCGCAACCGGCGCGACCAGCGCGACGGGCACCGGCAGCGCCGGCGCCTGATGCGCGCGCGAGGGGCCCGAGCGCGCGCGAGCTCGGGCCCCTTGGCCTTTATGTTTGCAGGCCGCGCACTTCTGATAGGGTAGGACCTGCAATCATCGCCATGGCCTCCCCGGCGCGCGTCCTCGTTGTCGACGACAGCCCGACCATCCTGAAGGTCGTCAGCGCCATCCTGGCCCGCCACGGCTTCGAGCCGGTCGTGGCGCGGGACGGGCTCGCGGGGATCGAGCTGATCAAGAAGGGGCCGAAGTACGACGTCGTGCTCCTCGACTTCGTGATGCCGAGGATGAACGGCTACGCCTTCTGCCGGGAGCTCCGGTCGAACCCGGCGCACCGCACCGTCCCCGTGGTCCTGATGAGCGCCAAGGGTGACAAGATCCGGGGCCAGTTCGTCCAGCAGACCGGCGCGGTCGACGCGATCACGAAGCCGTTCGACGCGCGCGCGCTGGTCGCCGTGATCGAGGGCGCGCTCTCGAAGGCGGCGGAGGGGCGCGCGCGGCCCGTGCCCGAGGGCGCGAAGATGCCGGACGAGGACACGATCGCCGAGAGCGTGCGGCCGAGCCTCCTCTCCCGGAACATGCTCCAGCGCGCCGGGGCCGACGTCGCGCAGCAGCTCGCGACGGTGATGGCGCCGGCGATCATGAGCCTCCCGCCCGAGGCGCGCGCGAGCGAGGCGGCCGTGATGCAGGCGGTCGCCCGCGTGATGACGAGCGAGGTGGTCTCGAAGCTGACCCTCCAGCTCCGCGACCTCGACACGCCCCCGGAGGCGAAGGAGGTGATGAGCGGCGACGTCTCCGCGATCCCGCTCGCCGAGATCCTCCAGCTCCTCCAGATGCAGCGGCAGACGGGCGTGCTCCGGGTGACGACGAACCGGGCGTCGGTCGCGATCTCGATCCGCCAGGGGCTCATCGATCTCGTGCAGGCGCGCAACTCGTCGGACGAGTTCAAGCTCGGGCGCTACTTCATCGAGCGCGGGGTGGTGACGCGCGAGCGGCTCGAGGCGCTGCTCCGCGAGAAGATGCCGGGCACGCTGCTCGGCCAGGTGCTCGTGGACGCGGGCGTCGCCACGAACGACGACCTCATCGCGGTGCTGGAGCGCCAGTCGAGCGAGCTGATCTACGAGGTGCTGCGCTGGCCTTACGGGCGCTTCTCGTTCACGCGCGAGCCGTTCCGGCCCGAGGTCGAGCAGGCGCGCCTCGGCCTCGCCGTGTCCGCGCTGGTGCTCGAGGGATTCCGGCGCGTGGACGAGTGGCGGCTCATGGAGGGGACGATCAACTTCGACCAGGTGGTCGTCGTCGACCAGGTCGCGCTCGACGGCGTGGGCTCGGGCAAGCTGACGCGCATCGAGGAGCTCGTGCTCGGGGCGGTCAACGGCTCGCGCACCGTGAACGAGGTGATCAAGGAGAGCGCGGTCGGCTCGTTCGACGCGATCAAGACGATCTACCAGTTCTTGCAGTCGCGCGTGCTGAGGACCAGGGCGGCCTGAGCGCCGCCGCGTCGGCGGAACGCGCCGCAGGCACGGGAGCGGCACGGCGCGCCGCAGGCACAGGAGCCACGCGTCGCGCCGCAGGCACAGGAGCCGCGCGTCGCGCCGCAGGCACAGGAGCCACGCGTCGCGCCGCCGCAGCGGAAACGGCGCGTCGCGCATCGCCCGAGCGCGCGTGAGGCACCGCCGCTGGCGAGCTTCGCGCTCGCGGCGTGGCGCGCGGGGTCGGCGCCGCGCGCGCGGCACGACCACGCGCCACCTGCGTGCTCGTGTGCGTTCGTCTGTGCGCCGCGTTCAGGCCGCCGCGCGGTGCGGCGTCGCGCTGAGCGCGGTCTTTGCGGAGAGGGCGGGATTCGAACCCGCGGATCAGTTTCCCGATCGCACGCTTAGCAAGCGTGTGCCTTCAGCCACTCGGCCACCTCTCCTGGTCTCCAGGAGGGTCCGCCCGACCCATGCCCAGGGCTGGGCCAGCGCGGACCTCGAAGCTTGACGATAGAAAGAGCGTCGACCCGACGACACGCGCCGCGGCCGTCGAGGGAGCGGCAACATACCAAAGAGCCTGCCGCCGTGCACAAAAGAATCGTGCGGGGATGCGCCGGCGGCGACGGAATTGTCCGACGGCGGAGCGGCGGGCGCCGGGGAGCAGCCAGACAGGCTCGACCGTGCGCCCTTCGGGTCGACCGCGGCGGCGCAGGTCATGGGGGTACTTCGTCCGAAGGTGGGGTCTTCTTGAACCGCCTAAGCGCCAAGGACGCCAAGAAAACACAAAGATCTTGGCGTCTTATGGCGTCTTGGCGGTTCCATCCTCCCGGCAGGGCTGGGGAATTCCCCCACCACCGCGCCGCACCGGACGGCGGTCACTGCGGGACCGCGTAGGCCAAGACGAACAGCACGGCGCTGAGCGCCGCGCAGACCCCCCACGCGCGGGCCGCGCTGCGGGCCAGGAACGCGACGCACATCGCCGCGATCCACAGCGGAACCACGAGCGAGAAGCCGAGGGTGCCCCGCGCGCCCTCGGAGAGCGGGGCGAACCGCGCCAGGCACACGCCCGACAGGACGGCGACCGGCAGCGTCCCGACCAGCGCCGCGACGACGCGCAGCGGGGCCTCGAGGCGCGCGAGCCGGTGGCCAGCACCTCGGGTCAGAGACCCTGCCAGGGCTCTGCCTCGCGAGCAGAGAGAGATTTCAACGCAAAGACGCCAAGAACGCAAAGGCGCAAAAATACACGGATTTGTTCTCTTCTTGCGCCTTTGCGCCTTTGCGCCTTTGCGTTGAAATCTCTCTCCGGATTCCTGGTGCGTGGAGCTAGCCATGGCGCGCCCCGAGGAGCGAGAGCGCGGCGATCGCCGGCGGGCACAGGAGGGCGAGGCCAAAGACGGCGCGCGGCCAGATCGGCGCGAGCAGGACGAGGAGGGTGGCCGCGACGAGGAGCGCCGCGAGCGCGACGAGGAACGCCGCCGGGCCGGCCTCGGCGAGGCTCCACAGCGCGACCGACAGCGAGAAGGAGGCGACCGCCAGGACCCGGGCCGCGACGCGCCACGCGCGCCTGCCGCGCAGCCGCGACGCGACGCCGAACGGGATGCGCTCGGGCCGCGCCGCGTGCAGCAACGCGAAGGCGAAGTACGCGGCAAGGACCGATGCGGCCTCAACCATGGGACGCCGTCTGCTTCCTCGCCATGAGCCCCGCCCCGCCGTGCGCCAGCGGCGCCGGCGCCGCGCCCGAGAGCGGCGCCGGCGCCTCGTCCTGCGTCGCGTGCGACGGCGCCGCGTGTCGCAGGGCTGCCCGGCGGAGCGCCCAGGCCGAGGCGCAGAGCGCCGCGGCGGCCACGAGGAGCGCGACGTCGACGGCCACCACGGCGCCGAGCTTCTGCCCCGCGCCGAGGAGCCCCGCGCCGGACCAGCGCGCCGCGAGCGCGGGGACCGGCAGCAGCAAGAGCCCCGCGAGCCCGAGCTGCTGCCACCAGAGCCGCCCGCCGTCGCGCGCGGCGAGCGCCCACGCGACGCAGAGCCCGAGCGCCACGACGAACGTGAGCTCCTCGGCCGCCGCGCGGGCGCCCCAGTCGAGCGGCAGCGCCCGGCTCGCCAGGAAGAGCGCCGCGATCGCGACGACGGTCCCCGCGCCGAAGCCCACGGTGAGCCGCGCGAGGAGGCGGTTGCCGAGGCTCTCTCGCCGCGCCTCCCGTCGAGCGAGCCAGATCAGGTTGCCGGTGAGGATCGTGGCGCACGTCGCCGCGGCGAGCACGAAGAACAGGATCCGGAGCGTGATGCCGCCGAAATCTGCGTAGTGGAGGCCGTAGATCCACCGGAACGCGCCGCTGCGCGCGCCCTCGGCGCCCGGCGCGTCGAGCGAGAGGACCGCGCCGTCGGTCGCCCGCAGGCGCACGACGCCGCGGGCGAACGGGACGCCCTCGATCGATCCGCGGATGTCGACGGTCCCGCTGTCGAGGCCGTGGTGCCGGACGCGGAGCCTCTCGGGCAGGAGCCGGGGCTCCGCCGCGCGCGCGCGCGCCATGAGCTCGTCCAGCGTCAGGCCGCGCGCGGGCGCCCCGCGCGCCGGCTCGTCCGCGAACGACGCCCCCCAGGCCGAGAGGTCCGCCCGCGCGGCGTCTCCACCGAACACGGGACCCGTGAACACCTGGACGAGCAGCCCCAGGAACACGAAGAACGCGCCGGTGTACGCGTACAGGACCTGGAACGGCAAGCCCATCACGCCGAGCACCTTGTGCATGTCCGACCACAGGACACGGCGCTTCTTGTCCGGCCGGAACTGATGAAACTGCCGGACGATGTCCTTCAGGTGGATGAGCACGCCTGTCGCCAGCGCGAGCAGCAGCGCGACGCACAGGAGGCCGCCGAGATAGAACAGCCAGTCGCCGGTCGCCCTGTGCCAGAGATAGTGCAGATCGTAGAGGAAGTCGGACAGCCGCTCGCGCTCGGGCACGACCTCCCCGTGGATCCACGACGAGACCGCCTCGCCCTGCACATGGTACTGGATCCGCGCGGCGCCCAGCCCGCCCTCCGGCAGATCGAGCCAGAGCTGCTCAGGCGTCGTCCCCGCGGCGGCGAGCCCCCGATCGAGCGTGGCCTCCAGCCCCGTCAGCTCGATCGAGGAGCGCTGCTGGGTGATGGGCTCCTCCCACACCGCGAGCTGCCTCCGGAAGAGCGTGATCCCCCCCGACAGGAACATCACGTGGAGCAAGAGCCCGCCGATCACGCCGGTCCAGGCGTGCACGTCCCAGAACGTCGTGAAGGCATGGCGGGAGAGCTTCCTGGACATCGCGGGTCACCCTGTCCCCTCGCGGAGCGCTGCGCGCCGCGCGGGCTATCGCACCTTCGCCAGGCCGTGCAGGTAGCCCGGCGTCGTCAGGCCGAGCTTCGGGCCGCCCTCGGCCGTGAGCTCGATCAGCGTGCTCTCCGTGGAGCCGCTCTCCTCGTCGATCGTGAAGACCCGGCCGTCGACCTCGAAGAAGGAGACGTTCGCGGGCGAGGGCGGAAGCTCCGGGATCGCCGCGGCCTCGTTCGTCGCGGTGTCCCACCGCCACCAGTGCCACGCCGGCTGGCCCGTGACTTCAGACATCTTTGTCTCCTCGGCGATCGTGGCGAGGCCCTCGTCGAACACCCGGAGAAAGAGGCTGTCCCCGCCCGCAGGGATGGGATCGCCCGCGATGGCCCCGTCCGTCAGCTCGCCGAGGAGCAGGGCGTAGTCCGGATCGAACGCGTCCGCGTCCTTCAGGATGCGCAGCGCGCAGGGCTCGGTGTCCAGGCGCTTCATGTGATAGGTCGCCCCCGCGAGCGCCGAGCTCACGAAGTAGGCGTCGCCCGAGGCCGTCTCGACGGGCTGCGTGATCCCGCCGCACCGGTCGTCGACCTCGAACCGCGCGACGGTGTCCGTCTCGGTGTCGATCGCGACGAGCCCTGTCTCCGGGAGGATGGTGTCCGTCGTGTTCCAGTCGACCCACCCCACCGAGACGAGCAGCGTCTTGCCGCGCAGGACAGCCCCGTATCCGT
Source organism: Sorangium sp. So ce1335 (assembly GCF_051521615.1). Lineage (NCBI taxonomy): Bacteria > Pseudomonadati > Myxococcota > Polyangiales > Polyangiaceae > Sorangium > Sorangium sp. So ce1335. The sequence goes on along the minus strand of NZ_CP150363.1, from coordinate 11,600,609 downwards.
ACAGCGCCAGATAGCCCTCGCGGTGCGTGTCCGGCAGCGGAATCGTCCCTTCTACCTCCATCGTCGTGGGGTTCCACACGACGATCTGCTCGCCCGCGCGATCCGGATGATAGACCTTCGTCGGCGAGATGACGTAATTCGTGGGCCAGAGGCTCTTCACGCCGAAGGGCTGGAGGCTGATCGCGTCTCCCTTGACGAGCGCGCCGCCTTCGAGCGTGTAACGCGCGATCGTCGGCGCCTGCGCCTCGCCGAGGCCGAACCAGCCAAGCCCCTCGAACGCGAACAGCCGTGCCGATCCGGGGATCTCGAGCGCCTGGGATGGGTCGACCGCCGTGCCTCGCTCGATCGACGGCAGCACGTGAAAGTAAGAGTTTGTCGCGGTGTCGTCCCAGACGCGCGTGGCGACGACGAACGCGTCGCCGCCGTCGCTGCCGCCACCGCCGCTTCCGCCGCTTCCGCTCGGGTCCGCGGGGTTCGACGGGTCGTCGTCCGCGCAGCCGCCGCCGAGCGCGCCGGTCAGGAGCGCGAGCGCGAAGGCCGTCGCGCTCGCTCGGTTCGATGATCGCTGCTTCCGCTGAACCACACCCATCGATGTCTCCATTCTGTCGTGCGAGCGAAAGGGCTCACATCGTCGTCATCACATCTCGAGCGTCGCCTTCGAGAACAACGTCCGCCCGGGCCGCCGGACACCGTAGAAATCGGAGGCCCGCTCGTCGGTGAGGTTGTGCGCCTCGATGGTGAAGCTCACCGTGCGCGGCTCGTCGCGCGCGACGTAGGTGAGCGCGATCGAGTGCAGGAGCTGCGAGGGCACCTTGGCCTTGGACTCGACACGCCCCCAGTTCTCGAAGCCGAGGTAGAACCCGTGCACGTAGCGCGTGTCCCAGGTGAGCGACAGCGTGTCGCGCGGCGCGACGACCTCCTTCAGCTGCGCGCGCGCCGAGCCGTTGGCGAAGAGCCACGGCCGGTTCGGCATCCGCTCGCCCTCGGAGCGGGAGAACAGCCCTTCGTCGGACGTCTTGCGAAAATCGTCGTAGGTGATGTTGCCGTCGAGGGCGACGTGCTCTCCCGGCGACGTCCAGCCGGCGGCGGCCTCGATGCCCAGCGACCGCGCCCCCGAGACGTGGATGTACTGGATCGATTCCGTGCGGTTGTTCAGCACGATGAGCCGCTCGACCGCGCGGACAAAGCCGTTCGCGTCGAGCCGCCACGCGCCCGACGCGGTGTCGCGCGCGTCGATCGTGAAGCCGAGGTTTCCGTTGTGGCTCGTCTCGGGCTTCAGATCGAGGTTGGCGACGATCATCGCCCCGTCGCCGAACACCTCGACGGGCCGCGGGAGCCGCGTCGCCCACTCGTACGACGCCTTGGCGTAGAGCCACTCGGAGAAGCGATAGCGGAGGCCGTCGCCGACGCCGAGGCGGTGGGTGTCGCGCTCCCGCTGGTCGAAGCGCCCGTGGAGCCCGGGCAGGCGCCCCTTCATGCGGAGCATCTGCACGTAGTCCTTCACGAAGAAGCGGTTCTCCAGGCGATCGTCGAGCAGGTTGAGCTGGTGCTCGACGCCGTACACCCAGGTGAACAGGCTGTGCGCGCCCCTGAGCTGCTCGTTGGCCCGAGAGTTCTCCGGGCTTCGCTCCTCCGCCGTGCGCCGGATGAACGTCGGGGACGCGGAGAGCTGCAGCGCGTGCTCCGGGTGGGGCCTGTAGCGGAGGCTCAGGCGGCCGAGCCCGCTGTGCTCCCGGAACACCCGATCCCGGGGGGGCGACTCGTCCTCACCTGGCGTGCGGCGCTTGCGGAAGCAGCGGCCGAACCAGTCGTAGATGCAGTCGCTGACATCGAGGAAGGTGGCGCGCCCGTACGTGTACCCGAGCAGCGCTTCGAGGGCGACGCCTCGGCCGAGCCCCTGCTCGTACTGGAGCGTCGCGCCCGGCACGGTCTCGCCGTTCGTGACCTCGCCATAGGGCTCCTTCATGACGCCGAACTTGTGCTGATGCTCCTTGTCGTAGTCGGTGACGAAGGCGCGCAGCAGCAGCCGCCGCGCCCAGGATCGGTTCACGAAGCCGAGCTCGGCGCTCCCGCCCGCCGCCCGGTAGGCGTCATGGAAGCGGTAGGCGCGGGCGTGTCCCTCGCGCCCGGTCGTGGGATCCGCCGTCACGACGTCCACGGGGTAGTCGTTCTTCGCGGAGTCGAAGAAGCCGCCCACGCGGGCGAAGAAGCCGCTCGGCTCGTGCAGGTGCCGCGCGGAGAGCGTGAGCCGGTGCGAGTCGTAGGAGCCGACCTCGTAGGACGCCGCGCCGTGGGTGCCGCGGACGTCCCTGTCCGTGACCAGGTTGACGGCCCCGCCCAGCGCGTCGGCGCCGAAGTCCACCGGGACGACGCCGCGGTAGATCTCGACGCGCTCGACGAGGTTCACCGGCACGTTCGTGACGCCGAACGGGTACCCCGCGAGATCGAGCGGCACGCCGTCGATGAAGAAGCGGATCTGCTCGTCCGTGAGGCCGTTCAGCGAGAACCGCGCCCACGACCCGAGCCCCGCGCTCCTGCGCACGCCGACGCCCTGGGTGCGGGCGAGCACCTCGCCCATGTCGGCGGTCCTGCGCTGCGCCTCCACGGTCTCGATGACGGTGATCGCCTGCGCGGACTGCCGGAGGCGCTCGGCCTCGGCGCCGCGCACGGTCACCGCGATGGGCGCGGGGACGGGCGCCTGGGCGGGCTGCGGCGCGGTCTCGGCCGCGCGCGCGGGCGCTGCCACCTGCGCGGGCGCTGCGACGGCGACGGGGGCGATCGCGGGCGATGACGCACGCGCGGCGGAGATCCCGGCCTGCTCGCGATCGCGCGCCGTCGAGGCGGGCGACGGCGGCTCCTCGGGCAGCCGGAAATCGTAACCGTAGAGGATGCGCGAGGCGACCGGCGTGCCGCCCCGGCGCGCCGGCGTGAAGCGGAACCGGAGCGCCGCCGCGCGCGCCGCCTCGTCGAAGCCGTGGCCCGCGCGGGCCGCGATCTCCGCCTCGGTCACGCGCCCCGACGCGTCGATCAGGAGCTTCAGCACGACCCTGCCCTCCTGTCGTGCCGCGCGAGCCTCCGGCGGATACTCGGCCTCCACGCCCTCGACGAGCTGCGGCGGCTCGACGCGCGCGCCCCCCACCCCGGGCGGAGCGCGCTCGCCGCCCGGGGCGCCGGCATCAGGCGCCCTCGCGGCCGCGGAAGGGCCGCGCGCGCTCGCGTCACGATCGCGCTCCCCGGGACCGCCGCGCTCGACGCCGCCCGGCGCGCTGCCGTCCTGAGCGTGCGCTGGCGCAGGCACGCCGGGCAGCAGAAAAGCCAGCGCCCCCGCAAGCAGGCCCCGGCGCGCGAGAGGACGTCGCGTCACGGCATCACCCCTCGGCGTGGAGCGCGCTTCGGCGCGTGAAGAGGCGGGTGAAGCGGGCGGGCGTCCATGTCCGGAAGCCTCCGGTACCCGACCTGAAAACCCAAATCAATTTCATCTTCGTTTCCTGAAAACGGTGTTCGGGACGCCTTTCTCCTGACTCGTCCTCCTGACCCGTCTCCTATGTGTGTTCCACATAACAAACACTGATCTCTTGCTCAGCCATCCACTTCTTCCGCTGTGAAAATCCTGGCGAGATCTTGACGCGTTCTCATGAAAATGAAAGTGATAGTCATTCTCAAAATTTGGACGCCAAACAGCCACGTCAGGATCTGCCTTATGCGGAACACATTTCTTTTCCGGACCACCGCTCTCCTCGCCTTTTCAGGCTTCGCCGCCCTATCGAGCGCCTGCTCCTCGGACGACCCGTCGGGCGCCAACGGCGGAGATGTGCCCGACTCGGCAACCAACCCTGCGGTCCTCGTCGCGGGCCAGGTGTACAACCCCGGTGACGAGTTCCTGACCTACATCGGCATCTTCCCGGAAGTGCCGCAAGGCGACGTGGGCTTCGGCGATTTCCGCGAGTTCGGCAATGCCACCGTCACCGTGTACGGCGGCCGCGTCTTCGTCGAGCAGGACGGCGTGATGCAACGCTTCTCCGTGAACGAGAAGCTCGAGCTCGTGGACGGGCCGCGCTTCACCTGGGCGGACCTCGGGATCTCCGGCGCCAACGCCACCTCCACGGTGTTCATCTCCGCCACGAGGGCGTACACGTTTGCGCCGCAGCTCGGGGTGATCGTCGTGTGGGATCCGGAGGCCATGGTGAGGACCGCCATCGTCGATCTCGACTTCCCGGAGCGCCCCGAGGGCATGGAGACCTGGGCGTACGATGGGCACGTCGTCGGTGACAACGTCATCTGGAACGTGTTCTCCGGCAATTTCGAGGCATCCGTGCCCCATCCTGCGTTGACGCTCGCCATTGCGCCGGCGCACAGCGAGGCGCCGCCGACGTTCGTCGAGGATGCGCGCTGCTTGCCAGGGGGGCCGTCTTTCCTCGACGAGAACGGCGACTACTACGTCCACGGGGGGGGCTATTACGGCTACTTCCACGCCTACGGCGGCATCCAGGACAGCCGCACGTGCGCCTTGCGGGTCAAGGCCGGTACGACCGAGTTCGACCCCGACTACCTGCTCGACTACGAGGCGGTCACCGGCAGTTATGTCAACACGCCCTGGATCGGCGTGACCGAGGGCCAGTACGTGACGCGCGCCTGGGATCCGAGCGTGCCCATTCCCGAGCTCGCCGACGATTTCTGGGCGGCAGAGACGAACCGCGCGATGCTCGTCGATCAGGCCTCCGGCACGGCTGCGCCCTACCCTGACCTGGATGGATTCTTCAGCATCGACGGAGAGACCCGTATCGTCGACGGGGTGAGCTACTTCCAGCTCAGCAAGACGGGCTACGACGTCGGTGGCAACGCCGAGGTCGTCGAGCTCCATCCCGACGGCATCCGCCAGAAGTTCCGCCTGAGCGGCGGCTTCTTGCTCGCGCTGGCGCGCGTGCGCTGAAGGCCCGATGGCTCCCCGCGGGGCACCGTCGTATCGGTGCCTCGCAGGAGGAGCAGCTTGTAGAGCCGTACGGCGGGAAGGTTCTTCGCGAGCTCATCGCGCCGTGCAGGTCTCGGCACCTGCGCGGGCGCCGGCGACGCACGTCACGGGGGCAGGACCTGGGACAGCACGCGCTGGACGTTCAGGCCCATGATCGCCCGGATCTGATCCTCGGAAAAGCCGGCGCCGAGCAACGCCTCGGTCAGCGACGCCATCTGCGAGGCGTCGATGGGGGTCTCGACGAAGCCGTCGAAATCGGAGCCCAGCGCGACGTGGTCGACGCCAATGCGATCGACGGTGTAGCGGATGGCCCGCACGATGGAGGCGAGATCGGCACCGCACGTCGCGCTCTCGAAGAAGCCGATGCCGACGACGCCGCCGGCGGCCGCGGTGCGGTCGAGCGCCGCGTCGCTGATGTTGCGCGGGCTGTCGCACGTGCCGAGCACTCCGGTGTGGGAAAAGACGACCGGCTTCGTGGCCACCGCGAGCACGTCGTCGATGGTCTGCGGGGAGGCGTGCGCCAGATCGACCAGCATGCCCAGCCGCTCCATCTCGGCGATGACCTGTCGCCCAAACGGCAGGAGGCCGTGCTTTTGCTCGCCGTGCGCCGAGCCCCCGACCTCCGTGTCGAAGAAATGGGACGGCGCCATCATGCGAAATCCGGCGTCGAACAGGCGCTGGACGTTCTCCAGCTTGCCTTCGAGCACCTGCGCCCCCTCGAGGCCGAGGAAGCCGGCCGTTTGCCTGGGGTCGCGGGCGCGAGCCTCGATGTAGCGCGTCAGCTCCCCGCGGGTGCGGATGACACGCAGCTTGCCCCCCGAGTCGAGCGCCGCTGCGTGCAGGCGCTCGGCCTGGTACAGCGCGCGCTCCAGCAGCGACGTCCAGGTGCGGAGGGGCCAGCGCTCGGCCACGAACAGGAGCGCCGTCAGGTCGCTCGTGCCCGAGTTGCTCTCCAGATTCATGTCCCAGGGCACCTGGCTGACGATCGTGAACGCCTGCAGCGCCACACCGCCCTCGATGAGCCGCGGCACGTCCACGTGCCCGCGCTCGTTGCGCTCGTTGAGGGAGCGATTCCACATCAGCGAGTCGGCGTGCAGATCCGCGACCCACAGGCCCTGGTGCAGCGCCAGAGCGCGCTGGTCCGGGGCCGCGGGAGGCGGCGCGTTCGTCGCGTTCGCGAGGTCGTCCACCACGGGCGGCAGGACGAAGTGGAACACCCCGAGCCCGGCGACCAGCGCGCCGAGCGCGTACAGCCACGCTTTCTTCTTCATGGGGCGTCCATCGATCCCCTCGTCTCCACGGCGGGCCGCGCCGGCAGCTCGTACGTGGCGAGGGGCTCGATCTGCTTGTTCTCCCAGGCCTTGCGGCAGGCCGATCGCATCAGCTTGCCGCTGGAGGTGAGCGGCACGGTCCCGGGCGCGAGCAACAGCACGAGCCGGGCGGGCTCGCCGTGGAGCATCGCCACGGTCTCGCTGATGCGCTGGCACAGCGCGTTCAAGTCGACGAGCTTCTGCATGCGCGGGCTCACCTCGGCCGCAACGGCGATCTGCTCTTCTCCGTCGATCTCCAGGCCGAACGCCACGGTGCGGCCGCGGCGCAACACCTCGGCGCGCTCCTCGACGCTGCGCTCGATGTCCTGCGGATACAGGTTGTACCCACGGACGATGATCAGGTCCTTCAGGCGTCCGGTGACGACCAGCTCGCCCTGCTGGAGAAAGCCCAGGTCCCCGGTGCGCAGCCAGGTGCGCGAGCCCCTGGTAACGAAGCTCGCGTTCGTCGCTTCCGGGTTGTTCCAGTAGCCACGCGCCACGCTCGGCCCCGCCACCCAGATCTCCCCGACCGCGCCCTCCGCGAGCGCCGCGCCGGTCTCCGGGTGCGCGATGATCACGTCGTGCTCGGGTTGCGCGCCGCCACAGCACACGAGCGCGCGACCAGCGTCAGACGGTTCCACGCGGTCCTCCGACAGCGCCGCGGCGTCCACCCGCACGCTCCGCACGCCGCTCCCACGCCGCCCGCCGGTCACCAGCAGCGTCGACTCTGCCAGCCCGTAGCACGGGTACAGGGCCTTCGCGTCGAAGCCGACCGCCGAAAACTTCTGCGCGAAATCGCTCAGGGTCTGCTCGTGGACGGGCTCGGCGCCGCAGAACGCGAGACGCCAGCTCGACAGGTCGAGCGAGAGCGCCGCCGGGTCGCCCACGCGCTGCGCGCACAGGCGGTAGGCGAAATCAGGACCGCCGCTGACCGTGCCGCCGTGCTTCGACACGGCGGCGAGCCAGCGCTCCGGGCGTTCCATGAAGTGCTGCGGCCCGAGCAGCACGCTCGGGATGCCATGGTAGAGCGGCTGAAGCAGCGTGCCGATCAGCCCCATGTCGTGAAACAGCGGCAGCCAGGTCACGACCACGTCGTCGGCGCTCATCGAGAACGCAGCGCTGATGGCGCGCTCGCCCGCCATCAAGCTGGCGTGGCTCAGCATCACGCCCTTGGGCGACGTCGTCGAGCCCGAGGTGTACTGCAACATGGCCAGGGCGTCGGGGCTCGGACGTGTCCAGCGCCACGCCTCGCCGTCCGTCGGGTTGGCGGCGTCTGTTGCGACGAGCTGTGCGGCGCCGAGCTCCGGCACCACCGCCCTGGCGGCGCCCAGCGGGACAGCGAGCGCGCTGTTCGTGAGCACGAGGCGCGGCGTCGCGTCCTTCAGGATGGAGACCAGACGCCCCGAGTGCCGCGGATCGGGCGACGCGGGCGGATACGCTGGCACGGCGATCAAGCCGGCATACAAGCAACCCAGGAACGCGACCACGTAGTCGGGGCCCGTCGGGTAGATCAACAGCGCGCGATCTCCGGGCGCCGCGCGCTCCGAGAGCAGGGCCGCGCAGGCGCGCGCGCGCGCGTGGAGCTCGCCATAGCCATAGACGTGAGTGGGCGTGTCGCCGTCCGTCAGAAACGTGAGCGCCGGCCGCTCCGGGTGGAGCGCTGCGCGCTCGATAAGCAGCTCCACGATGGTGGGGGATAACGCAGGATCAAGCGTCACGGCACTCCTCGCTGTGGGGGCCCGGGTGTCAACGCCGGAGCCCACCATTATTAGTTTTGATTTTCATTTGCAACAAAAATCGCCCTCGTTGCGAGCCAGGCGACATGACGTTCTATGTACAGAAGAAATTTTCAGTTACAGTGTGCGGCAGCGTATCATGAAAATCATTTTCATTTGCTCCTTGTGCGCTCTCCTCCGGCGTAGTAGAGGTTTCACGCATGGTCAGGGAAGTCCACTGTTACTCGGAAGCCCCTCACGTCCATGAGTCCTTGGCCCAACGTCACGCCGCGCTGGCAGGGCAATACTCGTTCTCCGAGAGCGCCATCCTGTCGCGGCAGGCGCGGCGAGAGTCGAATGCGCGCACCTATCCTCGCCGCATCCCGCTGGCCCTGAAGCGCGCCAAAGGCATCTACGTCGAGGACGTGGAAGGTCGGGTGTTCATCGATTGTCTCGCAGCGGCGGGCACGCTGCCGCTCGGCCACAATCACCCGGTGGTCGTGGAGGCGCTGGAGCAGGCGCTGCGCTCCGAGATCCCGATGCAGACGCTCGATTTGACGACGCCGGCCAAGGACGCCTTCGTCGAGGAGCTGTTCTCCCTCTTGCCGGGCGGGCTGTCGGCGCGCGCGCGCGTCCAGTTCTGCGGCCCTGCGGGCACCGACGCGATCGAGGCGGCGGTGAAGCTGGTGAAGAGCGCGACGCGGCGGCCCACGATGTTCGCGTTCCAGGGCGGCTACCACGGCATGTCGCAGGGCGCGCTCAGCATGATGGGGAACCTGGGCCCGAAGCGAGCGCTCGCGGGCAGCCTCGGAGGCGTGCAGTTCTTGCCGTACCCGTATGACTATCGCTGCCCCTTCGGTCTCGGCGGCGAGGCGGGCGAGGCGGCGGGAATCGCGTACATCCAGAGCCTGCTCGGCGACCCCGAGAGCGGCGTGATCACGCCCGCCGGCGTGCTCGTCGAGGCGGTGCAGGGGGAAGGCGGGGTGATCCCCTGCTCGCCGCGCTGGCTGTCTCGCTTGCGGGAGCTGTGCTCGCAATACGACGTGCCGCTGATCCTGGACGAAGTGCAGACAGGCTTCGGGCGCACGGGCAGAATGTTCGCGTTCGAGCACGCCGGCATCACGCCGGACGTGGTGGTGCTGTCCAAGGCCATCGGCGGCGGCTTGCCGCTGTCGGTCGTTGTGTACGATGAGTCGCTCGACACCTGGAAGCCTGGCGCACACGCCGGCACGTTCCGGGGCAATCAACTGGGCATCGTGGCCGGGCTGGCGACGCTGCGCTTCATCCGGCGCGAGCGCCTCGACGAGCACGCCGCTGCCATGGGGAAGCGGCTGGCGGCGCACCTGAGCGCGCTCTCGAGGCAGCATGCCTGCATCGGTGATGTGCGCGGGCGCGGCCTGATGCTCGGCGTCGAGATCGTGAAGCCCGGCGAGCGCGACGCGTTCGGGCGGCCGCTCGCTGGCGGCGAGCTGGCGTCGGCGCTGCAGCGGGCGTGCCTGCGGCGCGGCCTGATCCTCGAGCTCGGCGGGCGGCACAGCAGCACGGTGCGCCTGCTGCCGCCGTTGATCATCACCGAAACGGAGATCGATCGGGTCGCGGAGATCTTCGCGGGAGCGCTCGCCGACATCGAGAGCCCGGCGCGAGGCGCTGCCCAGGCCTGATTCGAGCGCTCGAGCTGGCTCCGCCGACGTCCGCCGTGGCGTGTCGGTACATCCCGGCACCGTCGCGCGCAGGCGCCCCACGAGCGAGCACGCGCGGGACGCGCGGGAGAACTGAGTTGGATCAGAAGCCGAAACCCAATACCTACGACGCCATCGTCGTCGGCACCGGCGTCAGCGGCGGCTGGGCCGCCAAGGAGCTGTGCGAGCGGGGCCTCGAGACGCTGGTGCTCGAGCGAGGGCGCGACGTGGCGCACCCGACGGACTACGTGACGGCGATGAAGGCGCCGTGGGAGCTGCCGCACGGCGATCGCCTGACCACGGCGGACCGCCGCCGCATGCCGGTCCAGAACCGGAGCGGCGTCGTGCGACAGTCGAACAAGCACTGGTTCGTGGACGACGAGCAGCACCCGTACGTCGAAGAGAAGCCGTTCGACTGGATCCGCGGCTACCACGTCGGGGGCCGCTCGCTCACCTGGGGACGCCAGAGCTACCGCTTCAGCGATCTCGATTTCGAGGCGAACGCCGCCGAGGGCGTCGGTGTGGATTGGCCGATCCGGTATCGCGATCTGGCGCCGTGGTACGACCATGTCGAGCGCTTCATCGGGGTCAGCGGCGCGCAGGATGGTCTGCCGCAGTTGCCCGACGGCAGCTTCTTGCCGCCCATGGAGATGAACTGCGTCGAGGGGCACATGGCGAGCGCGATCAACGCGCGCTTCCCCGAGCGGCGGGTGATCATCGGGCGCACCGCCAACTTGACGCGCGCCTTGAATGGCCGTGGCCCGTGCATGTACCGCGATCTGTGCGAGCGCGGCTGCCCGTTCGGGGCCTATTTCAGCAGCCCGTCCTCCACGCTGCCTGCCGCGGCGGCGACAGGGCGCATGACGCTCCGCCCGCACGCGATCGTCAGCGAGGTGATCTACGACGACGTCCAGGGCAGGGCCGTCGGCGTGCGGGTCATCGACGCGCTCAGCCTGCGGGTGGAGGAGTTCTTCGCGCGCGTGATCTTCCTGAACGCGTCGACGCTCGGCACCACGTTCATCCTGCTCAACTCGACGTCGCGCCGCTTCCCGAACGGCCTCGGCAACGACAGCGGGGAGCTCGGCTGCAACCTGATGGATCACCACTTCATGGCCGGCGCCTGGGGCGAGCATGACGGCTTCGCCGACCGCTACTACACAGGCCGGCGCCCGAACGGGATCTACATCCCGCGCTTCCGCAACCTCGACAGGAGCGGGAGGCGCGCGTACCTGCGCGGCTTCGGGTATCAAGGCGCCGCCACGCGCGGGGACTGGCGGCGGACGGTCGCCGAGATGACCGTCGGGCCGGCGCTCAAGCGCGCGCTCGCGGAGCCAGGCAAGTGGAATATCGGGATCACCGGCTTCGGCGAGTGCCTGCCGAACCACAAGAACCGGGTGAGGCTCGATCCGCAGCGGCGCGATTCCTTCGGGCTACCGCAGCTGTCGATCCGCTGCGAATTCGGACCGAACGAACAGGAGATGCGCAAGGACATGCAGACGGCGGCGGCGGAGATGCTCGAGGCCGCGGGCTTCCAGCGGGTCACGCCGTTCGATGACGGCAGCACACCGGGCTGCTCCATCCACGAGATGGGCACCGCGCGCATGGGACGCGATCCGAGGACCTCGGTGCTCAACGCGCACAACCAGGTGCACGGCGCAAAGAACGTCTTCGTGACCGACGGTGCATGCATGACCTCGTCGGCGTGTCAGAACCCGTCGCTCACGTACATGGCGTTGACGGCGCGCGCGGCGGCGTTCGCGGTCTCCGAGCTCGACAAGGGGCACCTGTGACGCGCGTCAAGAACGAGGGCGGCGCGCCGGAGGCCGCGGCGGGCAGCGCCGCGGGTGCAGCGCTCGATGCGGCAGCGGCGACGCGGGACGGCGAGCGCCCGGTGGTCAGCCGCCGTCGCTGGATCCTGGCGGCGTCCGCCGTGCTGGGCGGCTCCGTCGCTGCCGCGCTCGCCGGGCGCTCGGTGCTGTCCCAGCCGCCGCCAGCGGCGTCCGCGCCGTCGCCGCCGCCGGCCCCGGCGCGCGTCCCGCGCTTCCAGGCGAAGCTCTTCAGCCTGGAGCAGGCGTTGCTCGTCGAGGATCTGGCCGAGCATATCATCCCGGAGACCGACAGCCCTGGCGCCCTGAGCGCCGGCGTACCCGCCTATATCGAGGACATCGTCCTCGAGGTGTACGACGAGGCCGAGCGGCGGGCTTTCTTGCAAGCCCTCGACGCGACCGGCGCCGAGGCGCGGGCGGCCTACGGGCGCGCGTTTCACGAGTGCCGCGCCGAGGAGCGCGAGGCGCTCGTCGCGCGCGGGCTCGAGGGCTGCGCGCCGTCGTTCGATACAGGTGAGCCGTGGTGCTTCTTTCAAGCCTTCCGCGCGCTGTGCATCGAGGGCTTTTGCCAGTCACTGCCCGGCGCCACGCGCGCGCTGCAATACCAGAGCGTCCCCGGTGAATACCATGGCTGCGTCCCGCTCGCCGAGGTCGGGCGCGCGTGGGCCACATGACGTCGTCAGGGGGAGAGATGAAGACTCGATCAGCAACAGGAGGAACAGCATGAGCTTCGATGATGATGCCACCGTCTTCAACGTCGTCGTGAACCACGAGGAGCAGTACTCGATCTGGCCCGAATACAAGGAGATCCCGAACGGGTGGAGGGCGGTCGGCAAGAGCGGCAGCAAGAAAGAATGCCTCGCTTACATCGATGAGGTGTGGACCGACATGCGTCCGCTCAGCCTGCGCAGGCACATGGAAGCGATCGAGCGCGAGGCGTCCCGCTCGACGCGCTGATCTCCCGGCTCGGAGAGGCGCGCGCGCGTTCCATGGGCCCGTCGGTGGCGACGCCTGGCCGGGCCCATCCTTTCTTCGGCGCTGAAGACCGCCAACAGGACGACGATGAGCAATCTGGACAATCTGGTCAGCCTGGAGCCGGAGCTTCGGGCGCTCGAAGCACACATTGAAAGCGACCTCGACGTGCTCGGAGAAGGCAACGTCGCGGCGTTCAGGCTCGCTCCCGGACAGGTGGTCGTCGCCGTCGAGGTCGGTGACGCGCTCCGCGCCGTGCTGCAGCCGGACGCGCTCGCAGGAGCCGTGATCGAGGTGGCGGCGCGGCTCGGAGAGAGCGCGCGGCGGGTGGTGTTGCTCGCGGCGCGGGGGCTCCCGCGCACTTCCGCGGGCGCGCTCGATCGTGATGCCGTCCGCGCGCTCTGGCAGGCGGAGCGGCTGCACGGCTACGCCACGTACGACGCCGGCGGGCGTCAGGTGGCCGCCGCTGGGCCAGGCGTCGGTACCGAGCTCGACGAGCTCGAGCGGGCGCTCGCGCAGATCTGGTGCGAGGTGCTGGGCAGGACGTCGATCGACGCGTCGGCGAGCTTCTTCGCGCTCGGCGGGAGCTCGATCGACGTGGCTCGAGTGGCGGCGCGCGTGCAGGAGCGGCTCGGGCGCGCGCTGGATCTGAGCGCGTTCTTCGCGTCGCCGACCCTCGCCGGCGCCGCGCGCGCGCTGGCTCTCTCCACGGCGCCTTCGGGCGCGAAGCTCGCGCCGATCGCGGCCGTGTCGCGCGCCGGACGCTTGCCGCTCTCCGCCGCGCAGCAGCGGATGCGCTTCGCGTGGCAGCTCGACCCGGAGGGCGCGGCGTACAACATCTGCGGAGCGCTGGAGCTGCGCGGGGCGCTGGATCTCGGGGCGCTCCGGCGCGCGTTCGAGGCGCTCGAGGCGCGGCACGAGAGCTTGCGCACGCGCTTCCCGGAGGACGCGGCGGGGGCCTGGCAGCAGATCGATCCGGCGCGCGGCGTAGAAGAGCTCCTGGTCGATGATCTCGAGGGGCTGCCCGCCGAGCAGCGCGCCCAGGCCGCGCGCGCCAGGCTCGAGGCCGAGGCGCGCGCGCCGTTCGATCTGGAGCGCGGCCCGCTGTGGCGGGTGCGCGTGGTGCGGCTCGAGCCGGAGCTGCACGTGCTGTGCGTGTGCCTGCACCACGCCATCGCGGACGGCGCCTCGATGGACGTGCTCGTCGCGGAGCTGTGCGCGCTGTACGCCGCCGAGCGCGCGGCGCGCGCGCCCGAGCTCGCGGCGCGCGCTCCCGAGCTCGCGGCGCTGCCCGTCCAGTACGCGGACTACGCGCACTGGCAAGCCGAGCGCCTCGCGGCCGGGGAGGAGGCGCGACAGCTCGACTACTGGACGCGCGAGCTCGCGGACGACCCCGGGCCGCTCGCGCTGCCGAGCGATCGACCGCGGTCGCTCCGGCCCAGCCAGCGCGGGGGACGCGTGGAGCTCGAGCTCGGAGCGGCGCTCTGCGAGCGGGTGCGGGCCGCGGCGCGCGAGCGCGACGCCACCGTCTTCATGGTGTTGCTCGCGGCGTTCCAGGTGCTGCTCAGCCGCTACGCGCGGCGCACGGACGTGCGCGTCGGCGCGCCGGCGGCGAACCGGGTGTGCCGGGAGGCCGAGGCCGTGATCGGCCTTTGCGTGAACACGCTGGTCTTGCGCGGACAGGTCCGGGACGCCGACTGCTTCGCGGGGCTGCTCGCCCGGTGCCGGCGCACGGTGCTGGCCGCGCAGGCGCACCAGGAGCTGCCGTTCGACAGGCTGGTCGAGGTCCTGGACGGCGCGCGGGGCGCCGGCCAGACGCCGCTGTTCGACGTGATGTTCAATCATCAGCGCCGGCAGCTCGGCGCGCTCTCGATCTTGCCAGGACTCTCGGCCCGTGTCGTCCAGGCCGACTCGCCTGCGACCCGCTTCGAGCTGTCGCTGAACACCGAGGAGGACGAGCTGGGGCGCATCTCGGCGGCGCTGACCTACGCGGCGGATCTGTTCGACCGCGGGCGCATGGAGCGTTTCGGTCGCCATTTCGTCCAGCTGCTCGAGGCGCTGCTCGACGCGCCAACGACGCCGCTCGGGCAGCTCGCGTGGTTGTCGGCCGAGGAGCGGCGCGAGCTCGACGGGCTCGGGGTCGCTGCGCGCTTCACGCCGCGGCCCGGCTGCGTGGAGGACTGGATACGGCGCCAGGCGGAGGCCCGACCGGGCGCTGAAGCCGTGGTGTTCGGCGAGCAGCGCCTCGCCTACGGAGAGCTCGATCGCCGCGCGGACGCGCTCGCCCGGCGCCTCGCGTCGGTCGGCGCGGGGCCCGAGAGCATCGTCGGCGTGTTCCTCGAGCGCTGCCTGGAGCTGCCGGTGGCGCTGCTCGCGATCCTGAAGACGGGCGCGGCGTACTTGCCCCTCGATCCCGAGCACCCCGCGCCGCGGCTCGCGTTCCATCTGGAGGACGCAGCCGTGCGCCTGGTCGTGACGGACGGCGCGCTCGTCGGGCGCTTGCCGGGGCGTGACGGACTCGTCGTCGTGCGGCTCGACGAGGACGAGGCGGCGCCCGGGCGCGGCTCGCCGGAGAACGCGCGCGCCGCGGCGCCCCTCCTGCCGCCGAGCCACCCCGACAACCTCGCTTATGTGCTCTACACCTCCGGCAGCACCGGGCAGCCCAAGGCCGTGGCGAACACGCGGGGCGCGCTGGCCGAGCGCCTGGCCTGGATGCAGCACGAGTATGGCGTGTCGCCGGGCGAGACCCTGCTCCACAAGACGCCCCTCACGTTCGATGTGTCGGTCTGGGAAGTGTTCTTGCCGCTGCTCGCGGGGGCGCGCGTGGTCATCGCCGCGCCGGGCGATCACAAAGATCCGCGCGAGCTTGCGCGCCTGGTGCAGCGCCACGAGGTCAGCACCCTTCATTTCGTGCCATCGCTGCTCCGCGAGTTCCTCGCCGAGGAGACGGCGGCCGGCTGCGTCAGCCTGAAGCGCGTCTTCTCGGGCGGCGAGGCGCTGGGGCCCGAGCTGTCGCGCGCGCTGCTCGAGCGGCTGCCAGGGGTCCGACTCGACAACCGCTACGGGCCGACCGAGGCGCTGATCAACGCCAGTCGCTGGACGTGCCGACCCGATGACGAGGGCCTCGTCCCTATCGGAACGGCCATTCCGAACAGCGTGCTTCGCATCCTGGATCCCA
Organism: Sorangium sp. So ce1335; assembly: GCF_051521615.1. Classification (NCBI taxonomy): domain Bacteria; kingdom Pseudomonadati; phylum Myxococcota; order Polyangiales; family Polyangiaceae; genus Sorangium; species Sorangium sp. So ce1335. The sequence continues at coordinate 11,584,960 of NZ_CP150363.1, read as the reverse complement.
GCCTGAGCGCGCTGCCCCGGGGCCTGCCAGGTGAGCTCTGCATCGCCGGCAGCGGCCTGGCCCGCGGCTACCTCGGCCGCGCCGCGCTGACGGCGGAGCGCTTCGTGCCGGATCCCTTCGGACCGCCGGGATCGCGCCTGTATCGCACGGGCGACCAGGCTCGCTTTCGCCCCGACGGCGCGATCGAGTTTCTCGGGCGTCAGGACGAGCAGGTGAAGATCCGCGGCGTTCGCGTCGAGCTCGGCGAGCTCGAAGGGGCGCTCGCCGCGATCCCGGGCGTCAGCGCGGCGGCTGCGCGCACGTGGCCGGGGCCATCGGGCGGCGCGCTGCTCGTGGGGTATGTCGCCGCGGCGCCGTCGCTGGAGACGTCGAGCTTGCAGGCCATGCTCGAGGCGCGCCTGCCAGGGCACTTGATCCCTTCGCAGATCGTGCGGCTAGAGGCCTTGCCCCGGCTGACGAGCGGCAAGCTGGACCGCAAGGCCTTGCCCGAGCCGGTCTGGGGCGCGAGCGGTCACGTGGCGCCGGAGGGGGAGGTCGCGCTGCGCGTGGCGGCGATCTGGCAGCAGGTGTTGAACGTACCTCGCGTCGGCCTGCGCGATGATTTCTTCGCGCTCGGCGGGCACTCGCTCCTGGCGACGCGCGTCGTCTCGCGCGTGCGGCGCGAGCTGGACGTCGAGCTTCCGCTGCGCGATCTGTTCGAGGCGCGCGATCTCGGCGCGTTCGTGGCCAGGGTCGAGGCGGCGCTCGCGGCCGGGCGGCGCGCGCGCCAGCCCGCGCCCGAGCCTGTCGACCGCACGCGGCCGCTGCCGCTGTCGCACGCGCAAGAGCGCATGTGGTTCCTCTGGAGCCTCGATCCGGAGAGCGCCGCGTACAACGTCGGCGGCGCGGTGCGCCTGCGTGGTCCGCTGAACGTCGGCGCCCTCGCCGCGGGCCTCGCGGCCCTCCAGGCGCGCCACGAGGCGCTGCGCACGACGTTTCCGCGCCGCGACGGCGTGCCGGTGCAGCGCATCGCCGAGCAAGGGATGGTGTCCATCGCGCACGAGGATCTGAGCGCGCTGCCGGCGTCCGAGCGTGAGGCCGAGCTCCGGCGGAGGGCGCAGCTCGACGCGGCGCGCCCCTTCGATCTGGAACGAGGGCCTCTGTTCCGCGTCACGCTGTTCCAGCTCTCGCAGAGCGATCATGCGCTGGTGGTGACGTTGCACCACATCATCGCCGAGGGCTGGGCCATGGACGTGTTCGCGCGCGAGTACGTCGCGCTGTATGAAGCGTTCTGCGCGGGGCAGCCCGACCCGCTGCCGCCGCTGCCGCTGCAATACGCCGAGTACGCCGTGTGGCAGCGTCGCTGGCTCGCGTCCGGCGAGGCGGAGCGGCAAATCGACCACTGGCGACGCACGCTGGGCGACGAGCATCCGGTGCTGGACCTGCCGGCGGATCGACCGCGTCCCGCGAGCCCGAGCTACCGGGGGGACTACCACCGCATCCGGCTGGGGCGGGCGCTCGGCGAGGCGGTCGAGCGCTGCGCGGTCCAGCGCGGCGTCACGGTGCCGATGCTGCTCAACGCCGCGATGCTCGCGCTCTTGCACCGCTACACGGGCGAGCGCCGGCTGCGCATCGGTTACCCGGTAGCCAACCGCGCACGGCCGGAGTTCGAAGGCCTGATCGGCGCGTTCCTGAACACGCAGGTGCTGGCCTGCGAGGTCGACGCGCGCCTGTCGCTCTCCGGGCTGGTCGAGCGCGTGAAAGTCGCGTCCATCGACGCTCAGTCCCATCAGGACGTGCCGTTTCATCAGATCGTCGACGCGCTGGCCCCCGAGCGCAGCGCCTCGCACACGCCGCTGTTCCAGGTGATGTGCAACGTGCAGAGCTGGGAATTTCAGCGCCAGCGCAGCGCGGCCGGGCTCTCGATCGAGTTCGTCGAGAACGACGCGCGCGCCGCCCAGTTCGACCTGGCGCTCGACGCCTCCCAGGTCGATGGCGACATCCATTGTGCGTTCAGCTACAGCTCGGATCGCTTCGAACCGGAGACGGTCGCGCGCCTCGCCCGACACTGGACGCGGATGCTCGAGGCGATCGTCTCCGGCGTGGACGCGAGCATCGGCGCAGTGCCATTGATGAGCGCTGACGAGCTCGCCCAGAGCATGCGTTGGGCGCGTGGCGCGGAGGCGCGCCTCGACGTCGCTGGCGCGCACGAGCTGTTCGAGGTCCAGGCCTCGCGCACGCCCGACGCGGTCGCCGTGATCTCGGAGCGCGGCGCCTGGACGTACGCAGAGCTCGAGGCGCGCGCGAACCAGCTCGCCCACGTCTTGCGCGCGCGCGGCGTCGGCCCCGGCGACATCGTCGGCGTCTCGGGCGAGCGCGCGCTCGAGTCGATCGTGGGGTTGCTCGGCGTGCTGAAGGCCGGCGCAGCGTACCTGCCGCTCGATCCCTGCTACCCCGCGGAGCGGCTGCGGCACATGATCGCGGACAGCGGCGCGCGGCTGATCCTCGCGCACGGCGCGAGCCGCAGCGCGGCGCTGGACACGGCCGGCGTCGTGACGTTGGCGTTCGACGCCGAGGCCGACGCGCTGCGCGCTGCGCCGAGCTCGCGCGTGGCCGTCGCCGCACACCCCGAGCAGCTCGCCTATTGCATCTACACGTCGGGCTCGACGGGCGTGCCCAAGGGGGTCGGGTGCACCCATCGGGGGCTCGTCAACCGCACGCGCTGGCTGCAAGCGGAGCTCGCGCTCGACGCGGACGACCGGGTGCTGGCGAGGACGTCGCTCAGCTTCGACGTGTCCGTGGGGGAGCTCTTGCTGCCGCTCGCGGCCGGGGCAGCGCTGGTCCTCGCGGCGCCGGCGGCCGAGCGCGATCCCGCCGCGCTGGGGCAGCTGATCCGCCGCCACGCGGTCACGGCCGTCGATTTCGTACCGGCCTTGCTGGCGGCGTTCGTGCAGGCCGGCGAGCTCGCCGCCTGTCCGTCCTTGCGCGCGGTGACCGTGGGGGGTGAGGTCTTGCCGCGCGAGCTCGCGCGCGCGTGCGCCGCCGCGCACCCGGCGCGGCTGTACAACATGTACGGCCCGACCGAGGCGGCCATCGACGTAGCGTACTGGCGTTGCCTGCCGGAGGCCGAGGGCAGCGGCGTGCCGATCGGCAGCCCCATGGCGAACGTGGAGCTGTTCGTGCTGGACCCGCAGCTCTGCCCCGTGCCGCCGCTCGTCACGGGTGAGCTCTTCATCGGCGGCGCCGCCCTGGCGCGCGGTTACCTGGGGCGACCCGCGGACACCGCGCAGCGGTTCGTGCCGCACCCCTGGGCGGCCGGCGAGCGATTGTATCGCACCGGCGATCTCGTGCGGCGAACCGCGGGCGGCGCGCTGGAGTTCGTGGGCCGCAGCGACGCGCAGGTCAAGGTGCGCGGCCACCGCATCGAGCTCGGCGAGATCGAGGCGCGGCTGCTCGACCTGCCCGCGGTGCGCGAGGCCGTGGTGTCGCTCGTGCCTGGCCCGAGCGGCGCGCGCCTCGTGGCCCACGTGGGCGTCGGCGGCGATGCAGCCCCGGCGTCCAGCGACGTGGGCCGGGCGCTGCGGTCCCAGCTCGGCGAGCGGCTGCCGGACTACATGGTCCCCGCCGCCATCGTCGTGCTCGAACGGCTGCCGCGCCTGTCGAACGGAAAGCTCGATCGCAAGCGCCTGCCAGCGCCCGACGCGCCCGACGCCGGTCGTCACGTCGCGCCGGAGACGGAGCTCGAGCAGCGGCTGGTCGCCATCTGGCGCGATGTGCTCGGCGTCGAGCGCGTGGGGGTGGAGGACAACTTCTTCGAGCTCGGCGGCGACTCGATCCTCTCGCTGTCCGTGGTGCACCGCGCTCGCGAGCACGGCTTGCCGCTCTCACCCAGGCACCTGTTCCAGCATCAGACGGTGCGCGCCCTGGCTGCGGCGCTGCCGCCGGCCGAGGCGGCGCGCGAGCCCGAGCCGCCCGTCGCGGGCCCCGCGCCGCTGACGCCGGTGCAGCGCCGCTTCTTCAGCGAGCCGATGCCGGAGCGCCACCACTACAACCAGGCGCTGCTGCTGCGCCCGAAGGGGCCGCTCGACGCCGGCCTGCTGCAGCGCGCCCTGGCGGAGATCTGCCGGCACCACGACGCGCTCCGCCTGCGCTACAGCGAAGATGCGGCCGGCTGGCGCCAGGTCCATGCCGAGCCGGGCGAGGTGCGCGGCGAGGACCTGGTCTGGGAGCTCACGGCGCGGGATGCGGAGGAGCTCGAGCGCGTGTGCGCGGACGTCCAGCGGCGCTTCGAGCTCGACCGCGGGCCGCTGCTGCGCGCGGCGCTCATCGACCTTGCCGGCGAGGCGCGGCTGCTCCTGGCGGCCCACCACCTCGTCGTCGACGGCGTCTCCTGGCGTGTGTTGCTCGAGGACCTGGGGGTCGCGCTCGCGAGGCTCGCGTCCGGCGAGGCGCCGTCTCTGGGCGTCAAGACCAGCAGCTTCAAGCGCTGGGGCGAGACGCTCGAGGCGCTCGCTCGAGAGCCGGAGCCGGCCGAGCTCGCGTACTGGCTCGCGCTCGCGGAGCAGCCCGCGCCGGCGGAGCTGCCGCGCGATCGCGCGGCCGGCGAGGCGCTCGTGAGACACCGCCGGACCGCGAGCTTTCGCCTCGACGCGGCGCGCACCGGGCAGCTGCTGCGCGCCGCGCCCGAAGCCTACCGGACGCAGGTCAACGACCTCTTGCTCGCGGCCCTCGGGCGCGCGCTGCGCCGCTTCACCGGCGAGCGCTCGGCGTGGATCGAGCTCGAGAGCCACGGACGACAGGACTGCTTCGACGGGGTCGACGCGAGCCGGACCGTCGGCTGGTTCACGAGCATGTTCCCGGTGCGCCTGGCGCCCGCGCTGGGCGACGACGACGCGAGCCTGAAGGAAGCGATCCTGTCCACCAAGCACACGCTGCGCAGCGTGCCGCGCGGTGGGCTGGGGTTCGGCGTGTACGCGGAGCTCGGCGCCGATGAGCTCCGCGAGCGGCTCGCGCGCATGCCGCGCGCGCGCGTCACCTTCAACTACCTCGGCCAGCTCGATCCGAGCTTCGGCCGTGGCGCCGCCTTCGAGCTCGCGCCCGAGAGCCCCGGCCCCATCCAGAGCGGCTCGGCGCCGCTCGGCAACTGGTTGAACGTGCACGGCCAGGTCTCAGGGGACGAGCTCGAGATCGGCGTGAGCTACAGCAGCGAGATGTATGACGCGGAGACGGTCGCGCGCCTGACCGCGTCCTACCAGCGCGAGCTGGATCTGTTGATCCGACACGCGATGAGCCCCGACGCGGGCTGCCTGACCCCGTCCGATTTCCCGCTCGCCGCGCTCGACGCCGCGGAGCTCGAGGCGCTGCCGCTCAGGCCCCGGGACGTCGCAGACGTCTACCCGCTCACGCCGATGCAACAGGGGCTCTTGTTCCACGCGGCATACAGCCCTGGAGAGGACCTGTACGTGTGCCAGCTCGCGGCTCACGTCCACGGCATCGATCCCGAGCGCTTCGCGCAGGCCTGGCAGCAGGTGATCGCGCGCCACGAGATCCTGCGCACCAGCTTCCACGCGCGCCGCGACGGCGGCTTCTTCCAGGTGGTCTCGCGGAGCGTCCGCGCCGAGCTGCGCGAGCTCGATCTGCGCGACGGCGACGCGAGCGACGCGGCGCTCGAGCGGCTTGCGCGCGAGGAGCGCGCCGCCGGCTTCGATCTCGAGCGACCGCCCCTGATGCGCCTGCTGCTGGCGCGGCTCGGTGAGCAGAGCTTTCGCTTCATCTGGACCCATCACCACGTGCTGATGGACGGCTGGAGCACCGCGCGCGTGCTGGAGGAGGTGGTCCGGATCTACACGGGCGAGTCGCTCGCCGCGAAGCCCGGGAGCTACCGCGAGTACGTCGAGTGGCTGGCGCGGCGCGATCTGGGGGCGGACGAGCGTTTCTGGAGGGGTCGGCTCGCGGCGTTCGCCGAGCCCACGTCGCTCGCTGGCAGCTCGCCGCGCGGGGGCGAGGCGCGTGGGCGCGGCGAGCACGTGGTGCACATGTCGGCAGAGGACACTGCCATGCTCGTGCGGTTCACGCGGCGCGAGCGCATCACGCTGAACACGCTGGTGCAGGGCGCATGGCTCTTGCTGCTGCAGCGAACCACCGGGCAAGACAGGCCGGTGTTCGGGGCCACGGTCGCCGGGCGCCCGGCTGGCCTGCGAGGAGCCGAGTCCCGCGTCGGCCTGTTCATCAACACCGTCCCGGTGATCGGCCGGCTCGATCCGGCGGCGCGCGTGGCCGACTTCCTGCGCGCGCTCGCGGCCGACGGCGTCGAGGCGCGCGAGCACGAGCACACGCCGCTGCACGAGATCCAGCGCTGGGCGGGCCAAGGTGGCCAGTCGCTGTTCGACACGATCGTGGTGTTCGAGAACTACCCGCTCGACGAGGCGCTCGGCGCCGGCAGGAAGGGCGATGTCGTCTTCGACCGCGTCGCGTCCGTCGATCTGACCAGCTACGCGCTCAGCGTGATGGTCAACGCGGGGAGCACGCTCCGCTTCAAGCTCGATTACGCGCGCGCGCTGTTCGACGCGCAGCGGGCGTCGGAGCTCGGCGCCGCGCTCGAGCGCATCGTGCTCGAGCTGGCGCGCGCGCCGGAGCAGCGGCTCGGCGCGCTGCCGTGGAGCACGGCCGCCGAGCGCTCGCGGCTGTCGCGCTGGAACGCGACGGCGCGCGAGCACGCCGTGCCCAGCACCGTTCACGCCTGGTTCGAGCAGCAGCGCCAGCGCACGCCGGACGCCGTGGCCGTTGTGTGCGGCGACGCGACGCTCTCGTACGCGGCCCTCGACGCGCGCGCCAACCGCCTGGCCCACCACCTGCGCGAGCTCGGGGTGGGCCCCGACGTGCTGGTCGGCCTGTGCCTCGATCGCTCGCTCGATCTGCCAGTGGCCCTGCTCGGTATCCTGAAAGCGGGCGGCGCCTACGTGCCGCTCGATCCCGAGTACCCGCTGGAGCGGCTGGCGTTCATGATGCAGGACAGCGGGCTCGCGCTCCTGGTGAGCGAGCGCCGCCTGCTCGAGGGGCGGCCGCCGACGCCGCTGCCCGTGCTCTGCATGGACGAGCACCTTGCGCGCGCCGAGCAGCACCCGGCGACGGCGCCCCGCGTGGCCTTGCGGCCCGAGCACCTGGCGTACTGCATCTACACGTCGGGCTCGACGGGTCAGCCCAAGGGCGTCGAGGTCTCTCACAGAAGCCTCGTCAACTTCCTGGCCAGCATGCGCGAGCAGCCCGGGGTGACGGCCGCGGACCGCGTGCTCGGCCTCACCTCGCTCTCGTTCGACATCTCGGCGCTCGAGATCTACCTGCCGTGGTGCGCCGGCGGCGCCGTGGTGCTCGCCCCGCGGGAGACCGCGCGCGACCCGGCGGCGCTGGCGAGCGCCATCGATCGACACGGCGTCACGATGATCCAGGCCACGCCGTCCACCTGGCGCATGCTCGACGAGAGCGGCGCGCTCGATCGGCTCAGCGGCCGGCGCGCGCTGTCCGGCGGTGAGGCGTTGCCGGGCGACCTGGCACGACGCCTGAGCGCCTGGAGCCCGGAGCTGTGGAACGTCTACGGCCCGACGGAGACCACGGTCTGGTCGAGCCTGCAGCGCATCGATCCCGCGTCGCCCGAGCCGCTCATCGGCCGCCCGCTCGCGAACACCTCGCTTCATGTGCTCGGGGCGACGCTCGATACGGTGCCAGGCGATGCGGCCGGCGAGCTCTACATCGGTGGTCAGGGCCTGGCCCGCGGCTACCACGGCCGCCCGTCGCTCACCGCCGAGCGCTTCGTGCCCGACCCGCTGTCGTCCGAGCCCGGCGCGCGCATGTACCGGACTGGCGATCTCGTGCGGCGCCACGCCGACGGCGCGCTCGAGCACCTGGGCCGCCTCGACCATCAGGTGAAGATCCGTGGTCACCGCATCGAGCTCGGCGAGATCGAGGCGCGCTTGCTGGAGGAGGAAGCGGTGCGCCAGGCCGTCGTCGTGGCGCAGCCCGGCGCGAGCGGACCCGAGCTCGTGGGCTACGTGGTGGCGAGCGCTGCAGGCGGCACACCTCATGATCCGCAGGCGCTCGCCGCGCGCTTGAGCCGGGCGCTGCGCGCCACGCTGCCAGCGCACATGGTGCCCGCGGAGCTGATGGTGCTCGACGCGCTGCCGCTGACGCAGAACGGCAAGATCGACCGGCGCGCGTTGCCCCGCCCCGGGCGCGCCGGCGGCGCCGAGTACGTCGCGCCGCGGACCGAGCTCGGCTCGAAGCTGGCCGAGATCTGGCGCGAGGTGCTGGACGTCGAGCGCGTCGGGCTGAGCGACAACTTCTTCGCGCTCGGCGGCCATTCCCTGCTCGCGACGCGCGTGATCTCCCGCATCCGCGCGGAGCTCTCGGCGGACGTGCCGCTGCGCCACCTCTTCGAGACCCAATCGCTCGAGCAATTCGAGCGTGTCGTGCAAGGAAGCTCGCGAGCGCTCGCCGCCGACGACTTGCTCTTCGTCGCAGAGCTGCTCGCGCAGGAGGAAACGCAGTGACCACCCAAGCAGATATGATGTTGGCCCTGTCGCGGCGCCTCTCGCGCGCGAGCGTGGAGGAGCGCCAGCGCCTCCTCGGACAGCTCAGGGCTCGCGGCATCGCCTTCGAGCTGTTGCCGATCCCCGCGCGCGCGGAGGGGACCCAGCGCCTGCCTGCTTCCTACGCCCAGAGCCGACTCTGGTTCCTGTGGCAGCTCGATCCGCTCAGCCCCGCATACAACATGTCGAGCGCGCTCGTGCTCGAGGGCCCGCTCGACGAGCGCGCGCTCGCGCGCACGTTCGACGCCCTGATCCAGCGCCACGAGGCGCTGCGCACGCTGTTCGTGCCCGGCGACGACGGGCAGCCGATGCAGTTCATCCACGCCCATCAGCCGCTCTCGCTGTCGGTCGAGGAGCTCTCGCACCTGCGCGGCCGCGAGCGGCAGGAGCGCGCCGCCGATCTGGTGCGCAAGACCGTCGAGCAACCGTTCGATCTGGCGCGCGGCCCGCTGCTTCGCGTGCGGCTGATCCGGCTCGAGGCCGAGCGGCACGTGCTCGCCGTGGCGATGCACCACGTCATCTCCGACGGCTGGTCGATGAACGTCATCATCGAGGACTTCGCCCGTCTTTATGCGCAGATCAGCGGCGGCGCGCCGCCGGACCTGCCCGCGCTGCCGGTGCAATACGCGGACTACGCCCTCTGGCAGCGGAGCTTCCTGGAGGCGGGCGAGGGCGAGCGTCAGCTCGCGTACTGGAAGCGCACGCTCGGCGAGACGCAGCCGTTGCTCGATCTGCCGAGCGATCGCGCGCGTCCGCTCGCGTCCAGCTACCGAGGCGGAGAGCACGAGGTGGCGCTCGACCCGGACCTTGTGCGTCAGCTGCAAGCGCTGGCGCAGCGCTGCCAGGCGACGCTGGCGACCGTGCTGCTGGCGAGCTACGAGGTGCTCTTGCATCGCCTCAGCGGGGCAAGCGATGTGCGGGTCGGCATCACGGTGGCGAACAGAAACCGCGCCGAGATCGAGGGCCTTGTCGGCTTCTTCGTCAACGCGCTGGTCATCCGCGGCGATCTGAGCGGGAATCCCTCGTTCGAGAGCTTCGTCGAGCAGCTGCGGCGCGCCACGCTGGAGGCGCAAGAGCACCAGGATCTTCCGTTCGAGCGCCTGGTCGAGGCGCTGGCGCCGCAGCGCAGCCTGAATCATCACCCGCTCTTCCAGGTCTCGTTCAACTATCAGTGGAGCCGGCGCGACGAGCTCGGCGAGGTCGGAGGCTTGCGCGTACGCCCGTTCGAGCGCGAGCTGTCGAGCACCCAGTTCGACCTCACGTTGAACGCCACCGAGAGCGCGCGCGGCCTGCGCGCGAGCTTCACGTACGCCAGGGACCTGTTCGAGCCGGAGACCATCGCGCGCTTCGCGAGCCACTGGGTCTGCCTGCTCTCGGCGATCGTGGCGGACCCGCGCGAGCGCGTCGATCGGCTGGCGATGTACGCGCCGGACGAGCCAGCGCGCTGGCACGCTGCGCTGAACCAGGGCTTCGCGCCGCACGCCGCCGGCGGGACGGTGCAAGAGCGCGTCGCCGCGCGCGCGCTGGAGCGGCCCGACGCCGTGGCCGTGCGCTCCGGGGACGCGACGCTGAGCTACGCGGAGCTCGTCGGCGCGGCGCGGCGCCTGGCGCGCGAGCTGCGCGCGGCCGGCGTCGGCCCCGACGTCGTCGTCGGCCTGTGCGCCGAGCGCTCGTTCGAGATGGTCGTTGGCTTGCTCGGCATCCTCGAGGCAGGCGGGGCGTACTTGCCGCTCGACCCGAGCTACCCGGACGCTCGCTTGCGCCACATGATCGAGGACGGCGCGGTCGGCCTCGTGTTGACCCAGGGCGCGCTCCGATCGCGGCTGGCCGGGTTCGGCGTCGCCTGCCGAGAGCTCCCGAGCCCGCTCGGAGCGTCGTGCGCGTCCGCCATGGCGGGCTTCGACGCCGCTCCCCTGCACCCGCAGAACCTGGCGTACTGCATCTACACGTCGGGCTCCACCGGCAAGCCGAAGGGCGCGCTGCTCACCCACGCTGCGCTGCTCGCGCACATGGACTGGATGATCGAGGAGTTCGGGTTCGACTCCAGCGCTCGCGTGCTGCAGAAGACGCCCGTCAGCTTCGACGCCTCGGTGTGGGAGTTCTGGCTGCCGCTCATGACCGGCGGCGAGCTGGTGCTCGGCGACCCGGGCGTGCTGCACGACCCCGCCGCGCTGCTCGCGCAGATCGAGCGCGACAGCGTGACGGTGCTGCAGGTGGTGCCCCAGCTGCTCCAGCTCTTGCTGGCCGAGTCGAACGCGCCGGACAGCCTGGGGCGGCTCGATCACCTGTTCTGCGGCGGCGAGGCCGTGCCGCTCGATCTGCTGCGTCAGGTCACGCGCGTGCGCCCGGCGGGTCTGTGCAACCTGTATGGGCCGACGGAGACGGCCATCGACGCCGTGTTCTGGCGGAGCCACGGTGAGCTGCCCGCGCGCGTCGTGCCGATCGGAACGCCGATCCGTCACGCCCGCGCCTCGTTGCTGGACGGCGCGCTCGGCTGGGTGCCGCCCGGCGTCACCGGCGAGCTCTACATCGGCGGCGCGACGCTGGCGCGCGGCTACGCCGGGCAGCCGGGCCTGACCGCCGAGCGCTTCTTGCCCGACCCGCTGTCGGCGGAGCCCGGCGCGCGCATGTACCGCACCGGCGATCGGGTGCGGCGCCGGGCCGACGGCGGCCTGGAGTTCGTCGGGCGCAGGGACCATCAGGTCAAGGTGCGCGGCCACCGCATCGAGCTCGGCGAGATCGAGGCGCGCCTCCTCGAGCACGAGGCCGTGGACAGCGCGATCGTGCTCGCTCAGCGCGGCAGCGAGTCGGACACGCGCCTCCTGGCGTACGTCGTCCCGGACGACGCGGCGCTGCGGGCGCTCGGGGCCGCCGAGGAGAGCCGCCTGACGAGCGAGGCCACCGAGGAGTGGCAAGCCGTCTTCGACGGCGCCTACGCCGTCGACACAACGACCACGGGCCCCACGTTCACGGGCTGGAACAGCAGCTACACCGGCGCCCCGATCGCGCAGGGCGAGATGCAACACTGGCTCGAGCACACCCTGTCGCGCCTGCGCGCGCTCGGCGCCGAGCGCGTGCTGGAGATCGGCTGCGGCATCGGGCTCTTGCTCGAGCACCTGGCGCCCGAGAGCCGGGAATACGTGGGCAGCGATTTCTCCGCCAAGGCGCTCCGCGACTTGCGCAGCTGGCTCGGCACGCGCTCGGGCTTCGATCACGTGGAGCTGCTCCAGCGCGAGGCCCTCGATTTCGGTGGCCTCGGCGCCCGTCGCTTCGACGCGGTCGTGCTCAACTCCGTCGTCCAGTACTTCGTGGACGTCGACTACTTGATCGGCGTGCTCGACGGCGCGCGCGCCGTGCTCGATCCGGGAGGGGCGCTGTTCGTCGGTGACGTGCGCTCCAGGCCGCTCCTCGGGTTCTTCCACGCCAGCGTCGAGCTGGCCAAGGCGGCAGACGGCTGCCACCTCGGCGAGCTCAGGCGGCGCGTCGAGCGAGCCATGGCGCACGACAAGGAGCTCGTGCTCGATCCCGGCCTGTTCGATGCCTGGGCGCGCGCGAACGGCGGGCGCGCCGAGGTGCTGCTCAAGCGCGGCCACGACGACAACGAGCTCTGCCGCTATCGCTACGACGTGGTGCTGCGCTTCGGGTCCGCGAGCACGGGCTGGGACGGCGCGCCCGCGTCGGGCGTGAACACCATCGCCGAGCTCGAGGCCCGGCTCGCGAGCCGCCCCGAGCGCGTGCTGCTAAGGGGGCTCCCGAATCGCCGGCTATCGCTCGATCGCGCCCTGTGGCGCGCGCTCGAGAGTGGCGATCCGCGCTCGAGCGTGACCGAGCTGCGCTCGACGCTGGCCACCGCGGCGCGCGACGGCGAGGAGCCGGAGGACTACTGGGCGCTCGGCGAGGCGCACGGCTATCGCGTCCAGGTGCGCTGGTCGCCGGACGGCGCGGAGGGCGCGTTCGACGTGCTGTTCGAGGACCCGCGCGCAGGAGCTGCCGTGGCGCATGGCGGTCCGGCGCGCGCTGAGGCGCCCGCTCGGCCCTGGGCGAGCTACGCCAACGATCCGCTGCTGGCGAAGCTGAAGCAGGGTCTGGGCCCTCGGCTCCGGCAGCACCTCGAGCGGCGCGTGCCCGACTACATGCTTCCCGCGCAGTTCACCGTGCTCAGTCAGCTCCCGCTGACGCCGAACGGCAAGGTCGACCGCGAGGCGCTCGCGGCCATGGACGCGCCCGAGTCGAGCGCGCCTTACGCCGCGCCGCGCACGCGACGCGAGGCCGAGCTGGCCGAGATCTGGCGTGACCTGCTCGGGGTGACGCGCGTGGGCGTGCGCGACAACTTCTTCGAGATCGGCGGCGACTCGATCATCGCAATCCAGGTGGTCAGCCGCGCCCGGCGGGCCGGCATCACGCTGCGCCCGAGCGACATCTTCCAGCACCAGACGCTGGAGGCCCTGGCGCTGCAGGCGGAGGCGGCCGAGGGCCAGGCCGCTCCGGGGGCCGCCGATGCGGCGGCGCCGGCGCTGCCGCCCGTCACGCTCAGCGACGCCGAGCTCGAGAGCCTCGGCGCGCGCCGCGAGCAGATCGCCGACGCGTACCCGCTGTCGCCCGTGCAGCAGGGCATGCTGTTCCACTCCCTCTACAGCCCCGATTCCGGCGTGTACGTGAACCAGGTTCGGGTGACCATCGACGGGCTCGACGTCGCTCGCTTCCGCGCCGCCTGGCAAGCGGTCTACGATCGCCACGACATCCTGCGCACCGGCTTCTTGCCCGAGCGCGCCCTGCAGGTGGTGTTCGCCAGGGTCGAGATCGCGTGTCGCGAGATCGACGTGCGCGGGCGCGAGCTCGGCCCGGACGCGCTCCGCGCGTTCGCCCGAGAGGAGCTCGCGGCGCCGTTCGATCTGCGCCGCCCGCCGCTGCAGAAGGTGCTCCTGCTCAGGCTGGGCGAGCGCCGTTACCACCTGATCTGGACGCACCATCACGTGCTGATCGACGGCTGGAGCTCGTCGCGGCAGATCGACGAGGTGCTGCGGCTCTACACCGGCCAGGCGCTGCCCCCGGTGCAGGCGCGCTACAAGGACTACATCGCCTGGCTCGCTCGCAAGGACTGGCGCGCCAGCGAGGCGTTCTGGAAGAAGCAGCTCGAGGGGCTGGGACAGCCGACGCTGCTCTGCCCCGATGGGCTTGGCGAGCCGCAACGCGAGAATGGCCATGGCGTGCTCGGCGGCGGGCTCGATCGCGAGCAGACGGCGCGGCTCGTGAAGTTCGCCAAGGAGCAGCGCGTGACGCTGAACACCGTCGTCCAGGCGGCGTGGGTGTTGCTGCTCCAGCGCTATACCCGCCAGCGCACGGTCGCCTTCGGCGCGGCGGTCTCGGGCCGGCCGGCGGCGCTGCCCGGCGTGGAGACGTTGCTCGGTCCGTTCATCCACACCCTGCCCGTGATCGCGGGGCCCGCGCCGAGCCAGACGCTGGGCGCGTTCTTGCGCCAGCTCCAGGAGAACAACTCCGAGTCGCGCGAGCACGATCACACGCCGCTGCACGAGATCCAGCGCTGGGGCGCAGGCAACGGCCAGGCCTTCTTCGATACGCTGCTGGCGTTCCAGAACTACCCGGTCGACCGCGCGCTGCGCGAGGCAGCTCGGGGCGAGGTGACGCTTTCCGACGTCGAGGGCGTGGGCCTGACGAACTACGCGCTGACGCTCCAGGTCACATTGGAAGGCCGCCTCGAGTACGCGCTCGGCTACTGGCGTCCCCATTTCGACCTGGCTCGAGTGGAGGCGCTCAGCCGGCGCTTCGAGCACCTGCTGCTGTCGCTGCCGGCGGCCGGCGAACGCCCGATAGGCGACTTGACGCTCGCGTCCGCCGCCGAGCTCGGCGAACAGGCTCTCTGGAACCAGACGCAGAGCGCGTTCCCGGAAGAGCTTTGCATCCATGAGCTCGTCGAGGCCACGAGCGCTCGGGCCCCGGACGCGAGCGCGGTGATCTTCGGAGACGAACGGCTCAGCTACGGCGAGCTAGAGGCGCGCGCCAACGCGCTCGCCCGCCGCTTGCGGCGGGCCGGCGTCGGCCCCGATCGCCTGGTCGGCGTGTGCATGGAGCGCTCCGTCGAGCTCGTCGTCGCGTTGCTCGCGGTGCTGAAGGCGGGCGGCGCCTACGTGCCCCTCGATCCGGACTACCCGAACGAGCGCCTGCATTTCATGGTGACCGACGGCGGGGTCGAGCTGTTGCTCACCCAGGGCCGCCTCGAGCAGCGGCTCGCGGGGCTCCCGGCGGAGCGCTGGTGCCTCGACGCGCCGGGTGCATCCGGGGTGTCGCCCGAGGACGCGCACGACCTGCCGAACCTCACGCACCCCGATCACCTCGCCTACTGCATCTACACCTCGGGCTCCACCGGGCAGCCCAAGGGCTGCGGCAACACGCACCGCGGGCTCCACAACCGCCTGCGCTGGATGCAGGACGCCTACCGCCTGACGCCTGCCGATCGCGTGCTGCAGAAGACGCCGTTCAGCTTCGACGTCTCCGTCTGGGAGTTCTTCTGGCCGCTGATCACCGGCGCCACGATCGTGATGGCGCCGCCCGGCGCGCAGCGCGACCCGGCGGAGCTCGCGCGCGTGATCGACGCCGCCCAGGTGACGACGCTGCACTTCGTGCCCTCCATGCTGCAGGCCTTCGTGGCCGCCGGAAAGCTCAGGGGGCGCACATCCATCCGCCGCATCCTGTGCAGCGGCGAGGCGCTGCCGCTCCCGCTCGCGCGGCAGGTGCTCGAGCAGCACCCGGCGGAGCTCTTCAACCTCTACGGTCCGACGGAGGCGGCGATCGACGTCAGCCACTGGCCGTGCCGCGGCGGCGTCGACGACGGCGTACCGATCGGGCGCCCCATCGCCAACATCACGTTGCACGTGCTCGACGCCGCGCTCCAGCCGTTGCCGGCGGGGGTCACCGGTGAGCTCTACATCGGCGGGGTGGGGCTCGCCCGCGGTTACCACCGCCGCCCGGGCTTGACCGCCGAGCGCTTCGTGCCGGACCCGCTCTCGAGCGAGCCCGGCGCGCGGCTGTACCGCACCGGCGACCTCTGCCGCTTCCGCGCGGACGGCGCCATCGAGTACCAGGGCCGCGTCGATCATCAGGTCAAGGTCCGCGGCCACCGCATCGAGCTCGGCGAGATCGAGCAGCGGCTCGGTGAGCTCGAGCTCGTGCGCCAGGCGGTGGCGCTTGTGCGCGACGACCCGTCCGGTCAGCGCGAGCTCGTCGCCTTCGTGGTGCCGGAGCTCGAGCGGTTCGAGCCGTCTCGAGCGAGCGACGGCGACCGCGCCCGCACCGCCGAGTGGGGCTCCGTCTTCGACAGCGCCTACGCGGAGGCCCCCGAGAGCCGCGCGCCGAGCTTCGTCGGCTGGAACGACAGTTACACCGGCGCGCCGATCCCCGAGGCCCACATGCAGCGCTGGCTTGCGGCGGCCGTCGCGCGGATGCTCGAGTCGGCGCCGCGGCGCGTGCTCGAGATCGGCTGCGGGGTGGGCCTCGTCGCGCAGCACGTGGCGCCGCGCGCCGACGTGTACGTCGGCACGGACGTCTCGAGGCGGGCGATAGAGAACCTCCGTGCCTGGGCCTCCGGGCAACAGGGCCTCGCGCACATCGAGCTGTTGCACCGGGACGCGAGCGACTGGTCCGGCCTCGATACCCGCCTCTTCGATCTCGTGGTGCTCAACTCCGTGGTGCAGTACTTCCCGAACGCCGAGTACCTGGCGCGGGCCCTCGAGGGCGCGCTCTCCGTGGTGCAGCCCGGCGGCCGCGTGTTCGTCGGCGACGTGCGCTCGCTCGACCTGGCGCGGGCGTTCCACGCCTCCGTACAGCTCGCGCGCGCGCCCGACGAGCTGCCGCTCGGCGAGCTCGGGCGTCGCATCGAGCGCGCGCTCGCCCAGGAGACGGAGCTCCTGGTCGCCCCCGACCTGTTCCGCGCGCTGGGCCGCTCGGCCGGCGTGCACGTCAGCCTCGAGTTGCAGCGCACCCCGCACGACAATGAGCTCAGCCGCTACCGCTACGACGCGATCTTGACGCGCGCCCGCCGTGGGGCGCCGCAGATCCCGCCGCGCGAGTGGCGCGCCGATCGCCCGCTCGCCGAGCTCGACGGCCTGCTCCGGAGCGAACGCCCGCGATCGCTCTCGGTCTCGCGCGTGGAGAACCGCCGCCTGTCCCGCGATCGGGCGCTGTTGCGCTGGCTCACCGAGCTCGGCGACGGCGCGACGGTGGCCGACCTGCGCGCGCGGTTCGAGGCGATCGAGCCGCGCGGCCTCGACCCCGAGAGCTTCTGGGCGCTGGGCGACGCGCACGGCTACGACGTGCGCGTGCGCTGGACCCCGGGAGACGCGGACGGGCGCTTCGATGTCGAGCTAGAGGAGCGCGAGCACCCCGCCCGCTTCGAGCCGAGCGCGGCGCCGATCGAGCTCTCTGCGCCCGACGGCGGCTGGCGCGGGCTCACCAACGATCCGGAGCTGGCGCGCACGCGGCAGCACCTGACGACCTCGCTGCGCGAGCAGCTCGAGCAGCGGCTGCCGAGCTACATGGTCCCGTCGCGCCTCGTGCTCGTCGACGCCGTGCCGATCACCGCGAACGGCAAGCTCGACCGCAAGGCGTTGCTCGCGGCGAGCGAGCGCGAGTCGACCCGGGCCTACGTGCGCCCCCGCAACGAGACCGAGCAGAGGCTCGCCCATATCTGGCAAGAGGTGCTCGGCGTCGACCAGCTCGGCGCGCGCGACGATTTCTTCGAGCTCGGTGGCCACTCGCTCCTGGCGACGCGCGTCGCGAGCCGCGTCGCCCACGAGTTCGGCGTCGAGCTGCCGCTGCGCGTGCTGTTCGAGCGTCGCCAGCTCGGCGATCTCGCGGCGGCGATCGATCGCGCCGCGCAGCGGGCCAGAGAGCACGGCGGCGTCCGGCGCCCGCCGCTCGTGCCGCAGCCGCGCAGCGGTCCCCTGCCCCTCTCGGCGGCGCAGCGCCGCCTGTGGTTCCTGTGGCAGCTCGAGCCGAACGGCTCCGCGTACAACATGCCCTGCGCCGTGCGCCTGAGAGGCCCGCTCGACGCCGCCGCGCTGTCCGGAGCGCTCGACGCGCTCGTGGTCCGCCACGAGTCGCTGCGCACCCGCTTCGTGCTCAGCGCCGACGGCGAGCCGCGGCAGGTGATCGACCCACCGCGCTCACTCCCGCTCGCGCACGCGCGCCTGGAGGGGTCTGCCGTGGAGCGCGAGGCCGCGCTGCGACGCGACCTGGACGCCGCGAGCCGCCGCCCCTTCGACCTGGAGAGAGGGCCGCTCGTGCGCGCCCACCTGTGGCGGCTCGGCGCCGACGAGCACGTGTTGCTCGTGACCATGCATCACGCCATCAGCGACGGCTGGTCCCTCGACGTGGTGATGGACGAGTTCACGCATCTCTACGCGAGCCTCGCGCGCGGCGCGCAGCCCTCGCTCTCGCCCCTGCCGATCCAGTACGCCGACTACGCCGTGTGGCAGAAGGCCTGGCTCGACGGTGGCGAAGAGGCGCGTCAGCTCGAGTACTGGAGGCAAGGGCTGCGCGGGGAGTGCCCGATCCTCGAGCTGCCGACCGATCGCGCGCGGCCCGCCCAGCCCAGCTTCCGCGGCCACAACCACCGCTTCGACCTGAGCCCCGAGCTCGTGGCCCGCCTGCGCGCCCTCGGCGCGCAGAGCCAGGTCACGCTGTTCCCCCTGCTGCTCGGCGCTTTCGCCGTCGTCGCCAGCCAGCGCTCGGGCCTCGAGCGCTTTCGCATCGGCACCGACTCCGCCGGCCGCGTCCAGCTCGAGATCGAAGGTGTCGTCGGCTTCTTCGTCAACCAGCTCGTCCTCGAGCTCAGGGTCGACAGAGGCGCCGCCGCGCAGGAGTGGCTGGCGAAGCTCCACGCCAGCGTGGTCGAGGCCCTCGAGCACCAGGACGTCCCCTTCGACGAGGTCGTCAAGGTCCTCGCCCCCACGCGCCGCCTTGGCCAGTCGCCGTTCTTCGGCATCAAGGTCATCTACCAGGAGCGCGCGCGACGCCTCGCCGGCCGCGGCAGCCTCAGCGACCTGAGCGTCGAGCCCGTCGAGCTCAGCGCCCAGGGCGCCGAGCTCGACCTCGTCCTCGGCTTCATCGTCGACGGGAACGACGTCCACGTCGACATGAACTACGCGACGGACCTCTTCGATCTCGAGACGCTCCAGGTGCTCGAACACTCCCTGCGCGCCGTGCTCGAGAACCTCGCGGAACAACCCACCACGCCTGTCGCCCGCTTGCTCGACCTGTCCCGCCAGAGCGAGCAGCACGCCCGCGCGGAGCGCGCTCTCCAGAGCAAGAACGCCGCCAGGGAAGCCGCCGAGAAGATCCACGCCACGCTTCCTATCCGCCGCCGGACCAGGTGAGGCGGGGCGCTGCGCCGAGGCAAGCGCACGAATCTCTCCTTCCGATGGCGACCGGCGCCGCCATCGGAAGGAGCCCCTCTCAGGTCCCGACCGCGGCGTCCCGTCGTGCGCGTGGCCTCCCGGGCCGCGTGGCGGCCCTGGAGCCTTGGCTCACTCATCCTCCAGGTCGATCCGCCCGAAGCGCGGGTTGACCACCGTGTTGTGCGCGCTGCCGAACGTGTACGTGATGGACAGGCTCGCGGTGCTCGTGAAGTCCGTGGGTTGCTGCGCCGTCTCCAGCAGCAGCTCATCGTCGGTGATCGTCCGCCCCCGCAGGTTGATCAGGTCGCGCACCCACGCGAACTGGCCCTCGATCGATGCGGTCAGGCCCTCGAACAAGCGCACGCTCAGCGTGAGCCCCGTGCTCATGCGATACAGCTCGGGGTCGTCGAGGAACTCGTTGACCTGGCCGATCCACTCGACGCTGCCCCAGGTGCGGTTCATGTCGATGATCATCGACAGGGCGTGGTAGGGCCGCTGCTCGTGTCGCAGCCCGGCCTCATTGGCCTCGATGTAGCCGTTCGCCCAGGCCCCGATCTGGTAGATGAAGCGCAGCTGCCGCGTCGCGCTCTGGTCATACGGGAAGACATTGACCTCGACGACCGGCCCTCCATGTAAGTGCCAGCGGTAGTTCTCGAACTCGTTGCCCACCGCGGTGAAGTTGGCGCCCAGGGCGAGGTGTCCTCCGATGGAGTGGGCGTACAGCGCGCGGCCGTCCCATTCGTACACGTCGCCGGAGATGCGGTTGCCGTCCTCGAGGCGGTAGCTGCTGAGGCTGCGCGTGTAGCCTCCCATCAGGCGCACCTTCGAGTGCTCCGTGATGCGTCGCACGGCGGCGCCGCCGCCAGCCTGGGCCCGGTAGTAGCCGCTGCCCGCCTCGGCGGATCCCCACGCGGCAGGCGCGAATACCCAGTAGTCCCACGGATCGTCCAGCGAGCTCAGCTCGAGCTGCTGGCGCTGCGGCAAGCCGATCTCGAACGCCTCGCCGTGCGGCGTGCTCACCAGCTCGGTGAAGAGCAGGCGGAGGACGAGCCGTAACAAGCGATCGCGCGCGGCGTGCGCCGGGGCGCCCGGGGGCGAGAGCACGGAGGCGGGGGGACGGGACTCGAACGCTCGCTCCGGAGTGCGCCGCGCGAGCGTCGCGGTCCACTGCTCGCCGCCGTTGCCTGCCGGTTGCCCCACGATCACGAGCGCGATGTCGGCGAGGTAGACGTCGCGCACGAAGTCGAAGTAGCTCAGTTGCTGGCGCAGGTAGGGATCGAAGCAATCCTCGCTGCAGCTCAGGAACAGGCGCGGGAGCGGGCGGGCGCAGGCAGGGCGCGGGGCGCACAGCCACGTCGCGAGCACCGCCAGCGCGGGCGCGAGAGCCCTGGAGAGCCGGACTCCACGCGACATGCAGGTGGGGAGGATCATGCCTGGGGAGAACCCTAACCTACCTCAAGTCGCGGCTGCAGCTGGCTTTACGCCGCGCTCCTCGATGCGCCCGGAGTCGAGCTTCAGCTGGCGGTCTGCCAGGTGGAAGTAGTGGTCATCGTGGGTGATGACGAGGACGGCTTTGCCGCGCGCTTTGAGGTCGGGCAAGAGCTCGGTATAGAAGACGTCCTTGAAGATGGGGTCCTGGTCGGCCGCCCACTCGTCGAAGACGTAGACGGGGCGGTCTTCGAGGTAGGCGACGAGCAACGCCAGGCGCTTCTGCTGGCCCCGCGAGAGCTCCGTGGTGGAGAAGACGCCTCGCTCGACGCTGACCTTGTGGGCGAGCTCGAGGCGAGCGAGCAGGGCGCGGGCGCGTCTGTCGAGGTCCTCGGAAGAGATGCCGAGCAGGTCCTCGAAGAGGTGGAACTCGGAGAAGACGGCGGCAAAGCGCTGGCGGTGGCGCTCGCGCAGCTCGCTGGAGACGACCTCGCCGTTGACGAGGATGTGCCCACCTTCCGGCTCGTAAAGCCCCACCAGCAGCTTGGCGAGGGTCGTCTTGCCTCCGCCGTTGCCGCCGACAAGGAACACGACCTCGCCGCGCCTGAGCTCGAGATCGATGGGGCCGAGCAGGAAGGGATCGTCCTCGCCGTCGCGACGGTAGCGATGGCTGACCTGGCGCAGGGTGAGCCGCTCGAACGCGCGCTCCGCAGCGAGCTCGCCTGCCTGCCCGCGCCCCTTCCGCTCCGCGTCCGCCGCGGCGGCTCGCGGCTCGGGCGGGAGCTCTTCGAGGCGCTCGAGGGCGATGCGGGCCTGCGAGAGCTCGGGCACCGCCTCCACGAGCACCTCCATGGGGTGCATCATGTACAGGAACATCAGCGCGTAGGCCGAGCGCACCGAGCCGTCGACGTCCATCCGCGGCGAGATCACGAACAGCACGACGCCGATCACCACGAAGAACAGGAAGCTGCCGATGCTGCCCGCGCCGACGAAGACCAGAAAGCCGCGCGTGCGCTGCTTTCGCACGGCGTCCACGGAGCGCTCCAGCACGTCGCGGAGGAACGCCTCGCGCCGCGCGCGGCTCAGGTTGAGCTCCTTGGCGCCGTCGATCAGCGCCCGGAAGTGCTCGTACAGCGCGTCCTCTTCGTCGCGGGCGCGCGACAGGTGCCGGTGCCCGCGCCCCACGAGCACCAGGTGGAGGCAGGCGCCGGCGAGCACCATGCCGATCGCGAACAGGAACAGCTGCCAGGACAGGATGGCGAGGTATCCCAGGCAGCCGAGGACGATGGCGCCGTGCACGAGGAGCTTCGGCACCGTGACGAAGAAATCCGCCACGCGCTGCACGTCCCCCACCAGCACCGCCAGCCAGCGCGCGCCACCCTGGGTCTCGAGCTCGCGAAAGGGCGCCGAGGCCATGCGGCGGCAGACCTGCTGGCGGAGCCGCGCGAGCGTGCCCTGGCTCAGCTCGACGAACTTCGCTTCGGACCAGATGCGAAAGACCAGCATGCCGGCGCAGGCGGCCGCGAACGTGAGCCCGAGCGACAGGAGCTCGCCAGGGCTCGCGTCGAGCGCCCGGTTGATCAGCGCGGTCAGGGCCGCGCCGAGCAGTCCGCTCAGGATGCTGGCGGCCAGCGCGGCGGCGAGCGTCGCGCGGGAGGCGTGTGCGAGAGAGAGCAGGAACCTCATGGCGTCCGGAGCGCGGGCTGCCCGTCTCGCCGCGGCGGGCCGAGGGCGAACACGCCCTCGCGCACGGCCTCGGGCGCGCCCTGGGGGGGAGGCGGTACGGGGATCTCGTCGAGCCGTCCGGCCGAGAGCCTCAGGCAGCGATCGGCCAGGTGAAAGAAGCGGTCATCGTGGCTTACCACCAGCACGGCCTTGCCGCGGGCCCGCAGGGCGGGCAGCACCTCGGCGTAGAAGACGCGTTTGTACGCGGGATCCTGGTCGGCGGCCCACTCGTCGAACACGAGCACCGGCCGGTCCTCGAGGTAGGCGATCAGCAGCGCCAGACGCCGGCGTTGCCCGCTCGACAGGCGCGTGGTGGAGAGCGCCCCGTCGCGCACCGTCACCTTGTGCGCGAGCCCCAGCGCGCCGAGCAGCGCGTTCGCGCGGTCGTCGATGTCGACGGCGTCGATGCCGAGCAGGGCCTCGAACAGGTGAAAGTCGGAGAATACGGCCGAGAAGCTCTCGCGGTAGGCGCTCCGGGTGCTCGCGTCGACCTGCCTCCCGTTGTGCACGATCGCGCCTGCCTCCGGCTCGTACAGGCCGACGATGAGCTTGGCGAGGGTGGTCTTCCCGCTGCCGTTGGCGCCGACGAGGAACACGAGCTCTCCGGGCCTCAGCTCCAGATCGACGGGCCCGAGGACGAAGACGCCGTCCTCCCCCTCCCGGCGGTAGCTGTGCTGCACGCCGGCCAGGCGCAGGCTGTGGAACGGCTCGGGCGCCGGCGGCGCCGCGCCCGGCGCGACCGCGGCGGTGTCGACCCCGAACGAGCGCAGGCGGTCGAGCGCGACGCGCGTGCGCTCGAAGGCGGGGCTCGCCTGCGCCAGCGCGAGCAGGGGCATCAGCATGTAGAGCACCATCAGGGCGTAGCCGGAGCGCGTGGGCTCGGGCAGCGGGGCCACGCTGCCGAGCCCGAAGAGCACGCTGCCGATCACGGCGAAGAACAGGGAGATCTGCCAGGTGACGGCCGCGACGTGCAGCGACAGCCCCCGCGTCCAGAGCTGCCGCGCCGCCTCGGTGCTGCGGCCCACCACGTCCACCAGGAACGCCTCGCGCCGGCGGGCGTTCAGGGTGAGCTCCTTGGCGCCGCTGAACAGCGCACGAAACGCCTGGTAGACCCGGTCCTCCGCGGCGCGCGCCTCACCGAGCAGCGTGTTGGCCCGGCGCTTCGGGCGGCGAACCAACAGCGCCCCGCCCAGCATCACGCCGACGCCGATCGCGAACGCCTGCCAGGACAGGACGAGCAGGTAGCCGAGACACCCGAGCAAGACGGCCCCGTGGACCACGAGCGCGGGCAGGGTCACGAAGAAGTCGGCGACGGTGCCGACGTCCTCGGTCAGCAGCGCGAGCAGCCGCGCCGATCCGCGCTCCTCGAGCTCGCGATAGCGCGTCTCGGCCAGCTGGCGGCTGGCGAGCACGCGAAGGCGCGCCAGGGTCCTCTCGCTCAGCTTGACCAGCTCGCCGTGCGCCCACCAGCGACAAGCCAGCATCGCGAGGCTGATCCCCGCGAAGGCCAGGCCGTGCGCGAGCGGGGGTCGCTCGCTCTCCAGCGCCCGGTTGATCAGCGCGATCACCGCGCTCACGCCCAGGCCGCTCAGCACGCTGCCCACCAGCGCGCTCGCCATCAGCGCTCGGGAGGACTTGACCAGTTGAAGCAAGAACCGTAGCAAGAGCCCGCCTCAGGTGATGAGCCCGCACGGCAGCGGCGCTTCGCCCCAGAAGCGCGGCGGCGGGAGGAAGCCCACCTCGATCGCGTGCGCGACGAAGCGCCCGAGCCACTCCCCTGACGACGCGTGGTCGAACCCGCAGCGCGCCAGCGCCGCCAGGCTGGCCTTCGCGTCGATCGGCACCTGGAGCGTCTCGGGGTCTGCGGCCTGGGGCAGCACCAGCCCGAGAGACTCCTTGTCGCTGGAGAGCCGCGCGGCGCACCCGATCAGGTCAGCGACCTCCATCAGCCGGAGCGGGTAACCCGCGGCCTGCAGCACGCGCATGACCTCGTAGTGCCTGACGGGGTTCAGCGTCTCGACGTAGTATGTTTGCCCAGCGCTCTCGCCGCTCGATCCGAGGGCGAGGATGGCGCGCGCGACGGCGTCGACGGGCGTGATCGGGATCTGGACCTTCGGCAAGTAGGGGGCGAAGCCGAGGCGCACGCAGGCGCGAACGTAGCGGCTCGTGTAGTTCTGTTCCGGGTTCTGCTGGAATTTTCCCGTCTGGCCGTGAGGACCGATGAAGCCCACGCGATATGCCGTGGCCGCGATGCCTTGCGCCATCGCCTGGCGCAAGAGCACCTCCGCGCGGTACTTGGATTCGCTGTAGGCGTCGAGGAACACCTGCCCTTCCTGGAGGTGCTGCTCGGCGAACGCCTCGATGGGGGGTCGCCCCCTGAAGTAACCGACGACGCCGACGGTCGAGACGTGGTGCAGGTGCTTGGGGCAGCCGTATCGGCTGAGCTCTATCAGCGACTCGACAAGGCCGACGTTGATCGGCAGCAGCTCGTGGAGCTCGTGGCCGTTCACGTTCCCCGCCACGTTGAACATCGCGCCATGCGTCTCGGCGAGCGCGTCATAAGCGCGCTCGTTCAGGCCGAAGTGCCGCGCCGTGACGTCGGCGACGATGACGCGGAGCCGCTCGCGGTGGGGCTCGATCTCGATGTCTGGAAAGAACCAGCGCCATCGGTCCTCGAGCGATCGCCGCGCCCCCTGCTCGCTCTCCCCTCGCAACAGGCAGCTGACGGTCGCGCCGCCGACCAGCAGATCATGCAGCAAGTGAATGCCGAGGAAGCCGCTGGCGCCGGTGAGCAACACGTCGCCCGGAAGGCCAGCGAAGCCCGCGGCGTGCCTCATTTCACTCGTCGTGTTCGTCATGGATCGTCTATGCCTTTCGCCGCTCGCCGACGTGCGGCTCGGCAGGCCACCCCTCCTGCGCGCGCTCCGCGAACCGGGCGAGCTCGCTGGCCTCGAAGAGCGCCCGCAGGGGCACGTCGCGCCCGGTGCGACGCCGCAGCCGCGCGATCACCTGCACGCCGAGCAGCGAGTGGCCGCCGAGCTCGAAGAAGTCATCGTGCCGCCCGACGCGCTCCAGCGTGAGCACCTCGCGCCAGATCTCCGCGATCGTCTGCTCGAACCGCGTGATCGGCGCCACGTAATCTTGCCGCGCCCCCTCCACGTCCAGCTCGGGGTCCGGCAGCGCCTTGCGGTCGAGCTTGCCGTTCGCGTTCAACGGCAGCTGCTCCAGCACCACGATGTGCGACGGCACCATGTAGCGCGGCAAGAGCCGCGAGAGGTGCTCCTTCAGCGCTGCGGCGCGCGCCTCGCGCCCGGCGGCGGCCACCACGTACGCGACGAGCAGCTTGCCCTGCGCGCCGTGCCTGGCGACGACCACCCCCTCCCTGACCGCCGGATGCTCGCGCAGCCGCGCCTCGATCTCGCCGAGCTCCACGCGGTAGCCGCGGATCTTGACCTGGTGGTCGGCGCGGCCGACGAACGCGAGGCTCCCGTCCGGCTCGAACCGCACCAGGTCTCCGGTGCGATACAGCCGCTCGCCGGGCTCTTCGGCGTAAGGATTCGGCACGAACGCGCGCGCCGTGTGCCCGGGCGCATCCATGTAGCCGCGCCCCGGACCTATCCCCGCGATGCACAGCTCCCCCGTCGCGCCGAAGGGCACGAGATCCAGGTTGGCGTCGAGCACGTAGAGCCGGTTGTTGTCCGTCGCGCGCCCGATCGACAGGTGCAGGCGCTCTTCGCTCGGCGCCTCGATCCGGCACAGCGCCACGTCGTCAGCGCACTCCGCCGGACCGTAGGCGTTCAAGAGCCCGATCTCCGGATAGCGCTCCCGCCAGCGACGCGCGAGCTCGGGCGACATCGCCTCCCCGGTCGTGATCATCCAGCGCAAGCTCGGCAGCGGCAGCGCCGGCTCCGACAGCATCGCCTCGATCAGGCTCGGCACGCTCTCCAGCACCGTGATCCCGGTCGCCTGCACGTGCCGCAAGAGCGCCACAGGATCGTGCGCTATCGCGTCGGGCACGATCTCCAGCCGCGCGCCGCACGCCGGCCCCGTCAACAGCTGCCACACCGAGATGTCGAACGCCGCCGACGCCGTCTGGGCGATCACGTCCTCTCCCGTCAGCCCGAGGTCCGTGATCTTGCCCAGCACGTTGTTCAACATCCCCGCGTACTCGACCATCGCGCCCTTCGGCTCGCCCGTCGAACCCGACGTGTGGATCACGTACGCAACGCTCCTCGGCCCGGCGTAGGGGGCGTCGGCGAGCGCCGCCACCTCGCCCTCGACCGCCGCAGGGGGCACCCACGTCGCCACCTCGGCGGCGACGCCGGCGTCCCCGAGCGCCGCCCGCAGCAGCCGTTCGGTCGCGGGCGAGCAGAGCACGACGCGGATCTTCGCGCGCACCAGCGTGCGCACCAGGCGCTCCGGCGGGTGCGACGGATCGAGCGGGACGTACACCCCGCCCGCGCGCAGCGCGCCGATCGCGAACGCCAGCAGGTCCAGCCCGCGCTCGACCAGCACGCCGACGCGCCCCTCGAGCGGCACACCCCGCGCGCGCAGGCCAGCGGCGACCTGCGCCGAGCGCGCCTCGAGATCGGCGTACGTCATGCTTTGCCCCTCGCAGCGGGCCACGACACGGTCGGGCGTGCGGCGGGCGCGTTCGATGACCAGCGCGGCATACCCGCGCTCGTCGCGCACGCGGCGCGCGGGCCCCCGCCCGTGCTCGAGCAGGGCGCGACGCTCGGCCTCGGACGCGCGCGCGAGCTCCGACAGCGGCCGCTCGAAGCCCGCGATCAGCGCGCGCAGCCAGCGCTCGAGCTCGGCGAGCAGGCGCGCCACCGTCGCGCGCTCGAAGAGCCGCTCGTCGAACGACAGATCGAGGCCCAGCTCGCGCCCGGGCAGGATCATCACCGTCAGCGGATAGTTCGTGTGCACGCGCGACGTACCGGCGCGCACCCGCAGGTTCTGGGCGTGCGGCAGCACGGAGCTGTCGAGCGGCACGTTCTCGTACACGAGCAGGCTATGAAAGAGCGGATCGCTCTTCGGGACCGCGCTCAGCGCCTGCACACGCACGAGCGGCAGGTGCTCGTGCTGGCGCATCTCGACGTTCTGCTCGAGCAGCGCCTGCAGGAGCTCCGAGACGCGCACGCGCTCGTCGGGCAAGCGCAGGCGCAAGGGGATCGTATTGATGAACAGCCCCACAGCGCGCTGCAGCTCCGGCAGCTCCGGCGGGCGGCCCGCGACGGTGACGCCGAACAGCACGTCGCGCCGGCCGCTGTAACGGCTCAGCGTCATCGCCCACGCCGCTTGCAAGAAGGTGTTGGTCGTGAGGCCGTGGCGCGTCGCCAGCTCGGTGAGCGCGCGCGTCTCCGCCTCGGACCACGTCGAGCGCACCGCGTCGATGCGCGAGACGCCCGCCTCCGGCGCCGGCGCGCGGTCGAAGGGCAGCGGCGTCGCTTCCTCGAAGCCCGCGAGCGCGGCGCGCCAGTAGCGGGCCGCGGCTTCCGGGTCTTTCCCCTCGAGCCAGGCGATGAACTCACCGTAGGACGGCGCCGCGGGCCGCCGCGCCGGTTTGCCGTCGAGCAGATCCTGGTAGACGGCGCACACGTCGAGCCAGACGAGGCCCCAGCTCCAGCCGTCCATGATGATGTGATGGTGGCTGATCACGAGCTCGTAGCGCGCCTCGCCGAGCCGCACGAGGCGCAGCGCCCAGAGCGGCGCGCGGCCCATGTCGAAGCCGCGCTCGCGCTCGGCGCGGAGGAGCGCCGCCAGCCGCCGGCGCTGCTCCGCCTCGTCCAGCCCGCGGTGGTCGAGCTGCTCGAGGGGCACCGGCAGGTCGCGCCGGATCACCTGCAGCATCCTGCGTTCTTGCCGCCACACGAACTGCGCGCGCAGCGAGGCGTGGCGGCGCGCCACCTCGGCCCAGGCGTCGGCCAGCTTGCTCGCGTCCACCTCGCTGTCGATGAGGTAGTGGTCCTGCATCAGGTAGATGCCGGACCCGGGCTCGAGCAGGGTGTGCAGCAGCATGCCTTGCTGCATCGGGCTCAAGGGCAAGACGTCGTCGACCTCTGTCCAGTCGAGGGCGAGCTCGTCCAGCGCGGCACGGTCGAGGCGAGCGAGCGGGAAATCGCCGGGCTCGACCGCGCGGAGCGGCGCGACGGCCGCCTGGGCCGCGAGCTCTTCGAGCTCGGCGCGCAGGTCCCGCCCGAGCGCGGCGACGGTCTCCTCGCGGTACAGCGCGCGCTGGTAGACCCACGACAGGCTCAGACGGTCGTCGACGAGCGCAGCCTCGAGGCTCAGCCACGCGCCCGGGGCGCCGGCGCTCACCGGCCCCGCCGCGAGAGCGCTCGGCCGGAGCAGCCCTTCCGGGGCGGTGTCGTGCTGGCGGAACGAGAAGGCCGCGCGCGGCCATGCGGCGTCCGCGATCCCGTCCGCCACGTCGCGCGCGGCCAGGTACTTCGAGACGCCGTAGCCGAGCCCGCTGCCGGGCACGCTGGCGAGCTGTTGCTTCACCCTCGTGACGCTGGACAGCCCGGCGGCGACGCCGTGCATCTCGGGCCGCAGGCGCACCGGGAAATGGCTCGACAGCCAGCCCACGCTGCGCCCGAGCTCGACGCCCTCGAAGGGGCGCGACGCGCGTTGACGCTCGAGCGTGACCACGATCGAGCTCTTGCGACCGTGGCGGCAGAGCACGCGCGCAAAGGCGGCGAGCAGCACGTGCTCCAGGCTGACCCGGCGCGGCTGGCAGACACGATCGAGCAAGGCCGCGAGCAGCGCGGCGTCGAGCTCCACGCTCACGCCCGCGAGCTCCGCCGAGTAGTCGGTGCCGCCGTGGTCGCGGGGGAAGGTCTCCGAGCGCGCGTCGAAGAGCTGGGCCCGCCAGTGGTCGAGCTCCGCCGCGAGCTCCGGGCTGGCGGCCTTTCGCGTCAGCGCCTCGGTCCAGCTCGCGAGCGGGCTCGATCGGCCGATCGAGCCGCTCCGGTCTCCCTCGCCGTCTCGGTACAGCGCCCCGAGGTCGTCGGCGAGCGCCTGCCAGGAGACGGGATCGACGACGAGGCGGTGCACGACGAGCACCAGCCGCTGGGCGCCGTCGAGCTCGACCAGCAGCGCGCCGAGCAGGCGCCCCTCCTCGAGGCGCAGGCGAGCGCGGGCGGCGTCGATGCGGGCCGGCAACGCGCCCAGGTCGTCGAGCGCGCAGCGCTCGAGCAGCGGGGCTCGGGCCCAGCGCTCGTGCAGCACGTCGACCGGCACGTGCGCCTGGCGCACGCTGCCGTCCTCGGCCCTGGCGAAGGACAGGCGCAGGGCGTCGTGTTGCTCGACGAGCTGGCGCAGGCAGCGCTCGAGCCGCTCGGGGTCGAGCCGCTCGCGCGGCTCGAAGATGCGCCACTGGCTCTGGGCGTCCGGCGCCGCGCCGTGCTCCCCGAAGAACCAGCGCTGCGCGGGCGAGAGCGGCAGCTCGGCGTCGAGCGACCCGCCGGCGGGGCCCACGAGGCGCTCCGCGGCGACGAACGCGGCGAGCGTCGCGACGGTGGGGTGCCCGAAGATGTCGCGCGCGGTGAGCTGGAAGCCTCGCTGGCGCGCGAGCGCCACGACCTGCAGCAGGACGATGGAGTCGCCGCCGAGCTTGAAGAAGTTGTCGTGCACGCCGACGCGCTCGACCCTGAGGATCTGCTGCCAGACGTCGGCCAGCCGCTGCTCGAGGTCGTCCCGGGGCGCCACGTGCTCGCTCGTCGCCTCGCGCGCGGGCTCCGGCAGCGCGGCGCGGTCGATCTTGCCGTTCGGGGTCTGCGGAAAGGCCGCGAGCGCCACCCAGTGCGCCGGCTGCATGAACTCCGGCAAGCGGCTCGACAGGTGCTCGCGCAGCCGCTCCTCGAGGCCGCGCCAGGCGTCCGCGTCGCTCGCCACGGGACGCGCCGCGGGCACCACGTACGCCACGAGCCTCCCCTGCCCCGGCAAGATCTCGCGCACGGCCACCGCCGCCTCCGCGACCTCGGCGTGCTCCAGGATGCGGGACTCGATCTCGCCGAGCTCGATGCGGTAGCCGCGCAGCTTGACCTGCTGATCGACGCGCCCGAAGAACTCGAGGGCGCCGTCGGGCCGGAAGCGCACGCTGTCGCCGGTGCGGTACATGCGCTCGCCCGGCTGACCGTGGGGGTCGGGCAGGAAGCGCTCCGCCGTCAGCGACGGGCGCCCGAAGTAGCCGCGCGCAACGCCCTGGCCGGCGATGAAGAGCTCTCCCGTCGCGCCGATCGGCGCGAGCTCCAGCGCTGGATCCAGCACGTAGGCGCGCGTCGTCTCGATCGGCCCCCCGATCGGCACCGGGCCGGCGTCGCCGGCGCGCAGCCGCCACGCCGTGCTCCACACGGTGCCCTCGGTCGGACCGTACTCGTTGACAAGGCGCACCTCCGGCAGCGCGTCGAAATGGCGCCGCGCGAGCGCGGCCGGGCACGCCTCGCCCGCGACGATCACGCCGCGCACGCGGCTCGATCCGAGCTCACCGAGCAGCTGCTCGTAGAACGACGGCAGCGTGAGCAGGTGCGTCACGCCGCGCCGCCGGATGAGCTCGGCGATCAAGGTCGCGTCCTTGTGCTCGCCGTCCTCGGGCAGGCACAGGCGCCCCCCGGACGCGAGGGTCCAGAAGATGCCGGCGACGGAGCTGTCGAACGACACCGACGAGAGCAGGAGGAAGCACTCGAGGTCCCAGTCGTAGAACCCGAAGCGAGCGCGGGTCGACGCCACGGCGTTCTCGTGGCTGACCATCACGCCCTTGGGTCTGCCCGTCGACCCCGAGGTGTAGATCATGTACGCGAGCCGGCTCGGCGAGCCCTCGGCGCGCAGCGCGCCGCTCGGCGCCCGCCACACCGGTGAGCCCTCCGCGAGGGAGATCGACGCGACGTCGCCGAGCTCCGGCGCCGCGCCCTCGGGGGCGAGCACGAGCACGCGCCGCACGCGCGCGTCCTCGACCATCCTGCGCAAGCGCTCGGCGGGATAGCTCGGATCGAGCGGCAAATACGCCGCGCCGGCCTGCAGGATGCCGATCAGCGCCACGATGAGCTCGCACGAGCGCCCGGCGTACACGGCCACGACCTCTTCCGGGCCGACCCCCTGCGCGAGCAGGTGATGCGCCACCTGCTGCGCGCGCCGCTCGAGCTCGCCGTAGGTGAGCTCGACGTCGCGGTGGACGATCGCCGGTCGCTCGGGGTACTTGCGCGCGGCCGCCTCGAACAGCTGGTGCAGGAAGCACGGCTCGCTCGTCGGGCGCGCGGGCCGTCCAGCGAGCTGCTCGAGGAGCCGGCGCCGCTCGGCCTCGCCGAGCAAGGGCGCGCTCCGCAAGGGCCGATCGAGATCCGCCCCGACCCCGCCCGCGAAGGTCGCGAGCTGCTCGGCCCAGATCTCCACCGTGGCGCGATCGAGGGCGCCCTCCCGGTACAGCAGGCGCACGACGGTCCCTTCCGCGTCGGCCACGAGCTCGAGCCGCAGCCGCTCCAGCTCGGCCGGGTCGAGCTCCACGCGCGTGCGCCGCCGCCCCCCCGCCGCGCCCCCGAGCTCGCGGTAGCTGAAGCCGAGCGCGTAGGACGGCAGCCCCGCGGCGTGCCCCCAGAGCGAGGACTCGACGAACGCCTCGCGCCAGGCGAGGCACTCTGCGAGGCCCACGTGCGCCGCCGTGAAGCCCTGACGAAGGCTCGCCGCCGGGTCGAGCGCGCAGGACACGGGGATGCGGCGGGCGAAGCGCCCGAGCGCGCCGTCCAGCTCCGCCTCCTGCTTGTCGGCCACGACCGCGATCGCCACGTCGTTCCGGCCGAACGCGCGCGCGGCGAACGCGGCCCAGAGGCAGAACAACGCGTCCCGCTGCGTCACGTCCAGCGCGCGGCCGAGCTGCGAGAGCGCAGGGCGCAGACGCTCGAAATCGAGCTCGACCGCGCCGACAGAAGACCCTGCCGCCGCGCTCCTCTCGAACGGCAGCGCGGCGGCGAGCGCGTCGGCCCGCTGCCGGCTCGCCCAGAAGCTCTGCGCCTGGCGGCCCCAGTCGCTCTGCAAGAGCTCGTGCTGCCACTCGGAGTAGTCGACGTACTGGAGCGGATCGCCGTCCGCCTCCTGGCCCTTCAAGGCGGCCTCGAGCTCCTCCAGCAGCGCCTCCATCGAGCTCTCGTCGAGGCGCGAGCCCGGCGCGACAACGCACACGTCGCTCCCCCGCTCGGCGCGGCGCACGGAGACCGACAGCACGGCGCCTGCGCCCGAGCCGGACGGAGCGGGCGCAGGCGCGCGCTCGGCGTCCTCGTCGAGGGCACCCTCGGTGAGCCGGTACGCCGGGGCCGCGTCGATGACCTGCAGCGGATGGCCGAGCCCCGCGACGTCGCGGAAGGCCGTGCGCAAGACCTCGTGCCGAGCGCACACGCGCTCCAGCGCGGCGGCGAGCCGTGGCAGCTCGACCGCGCCATCGAAGCGACGGGTGCCGCGCACCATGAGCGGGCGGCCCAGCCGCCGCTCGGCGTCCACGGCGTCGGCCTGCTGGCGCGAGAGGCGAAAACCCTCCGTATGCTGCTCTAGCTCGTTCATGACATTGTCCTGGAGAAAGTGCCGAAGTAAAGGTCCGCGCCTCAGCGGGCAGGGCGCTCCAGCTCAGCGCTCTTCTGCGGGCGCGCCATCGCCGTCAGCACGCGGCGCGGCCCCGTGAAGGAATTGCGCGCGTGCAACACAAGCATGTTGTCGAGCAGCACCACGTCCCCGGCCTGCCAGGGGAACTCCGTCATCACGTCGCGGTAGAGGTCCTGCAGATAGCGGATGACGTCCGGCTCGATCGGGCTGCCGTCGCCGTAAAACGTGTTCTGCGGCAGGTCCTGCTCGGAGAACTCCGCGAGCAGCCGGTCGCGCGCGCTCTCGGGCAGCGTCAGCGCGTGAAAGAACGTCGCGTGATTGAACCAGACGTCCTCCCGGGTCTGCGGGTGCTTGACGACCGCGGGCCCCACCACGCGCGTGCGCAGCCGATCGCCGGGCTTCCACTCCGGGGTGATGCCCACCTCGCGGCAGTAACGCTCCACCTCGGCCCGGTCGTCGGTCTGGAACACCGTCTGCCAGGGCAAGCCCATGCCGTCGCCGTAGTTGCGGACATACATGATGCCGCGCGAGACGAAGCGCTCGCGGACGTCGGGTCGGAGACGGCGCAAGAGGGCGCGCGTGTCCCCCAGCGGCGTCTCGCCGCCGGTCGCCGCCGGCACCTCGCAGTAGAAGTACAGCTGCAGCGGGAACACCGGCGAATACGAGTGTTCGTTGTGCGGGAAGATGCGCTCGTTCGCTGGGTAGTCCGTCGACGTGTAGACGTGGAAGCGGTCGTCCACCTGCGTGCGCGGCGACGCGCGGAAATTGTAGCGCACGGCGCCCCCCGACATGGCCTGCACGCAGGCGTCGAAATCGGAGACCCCCTTGACGTCGAAGCCGCGAAACAGGATGGCGCCGTGCCGCAGCAAGGTCGCCTCGATCTCCTCGCGGCGCGCCGCGCCCCAGCTGGCGAGGTTGACGCCCGGCAACCGCGGCTCGCACAGGGCCGGCAGCTGCGGGGCGCCGTTCGTCCCCACGAACCCGGCCAGCGCCGCCACGTCTCCCGTGAAGCCGCGCCGCTGCTGGCGCTCGATCTTCGGCCTGTTGTTCACTGGCTCCGTCATCGATGACCCTCTCAGCTCGCCGCCCCGCTCGCCGATCGCGAGAGGAGCTCTTTGCGCCACACCTTGTCCGTCATCACCATCAGCACCTGGCGCGCGCCGCGGAACGTCGACCGCGCGTGCGAGCACAGCATGTTGTCAATCCCCTGCTCGGGGTGTCGCGCGAACGCAGCCGCACCCCGTGTATCGGCGGCATCGAAGACGCGTCGTCCTCGCCGCCGTCGCGCCCGCGACACCAGCGCGCCAGGGACTGGCCTTCCGTTCAGCTCACCCGGTGGCCCGTGGCCCTACGGCTCACAACGGCGACTATAATGACTTTCATTTTCATTTGCAACGACAGAAATTCCTCGCATTTCGGCGAACATCGAGCCGAATGATTTCAACGTGTGTGTAACTCCGGTTGAGGTCGAGCTCTCTCCGGAGGTCTTCAGCCCGTCGGCGCAAGGCTCGTCACGCCGAAGTGCTCGGCGAGCGCCTGCTTCTCGATCTCGGTGCCGTGGGTGAAAATGTCCTGGCAGCGCCAGAGCCGCCAGATGCGGCGCCACTGCGCGTCGAGCTGGGAGGGCGCTGCCTCCTTCACCCGACGCATGAACGCCTGCACGGCTGCGAGCGACCATTTCGTGTGACCATCGGCATAGTTGTCGATGCTGTTGTGGAGCCGCGCCGCGAGCGCCTTGTAGTGCGAGCCGGGGCCCTCGGCGCGGGCCACCTTCCAGTTGTCCAGGTACTCGCCGCCGACGCCGGTGGCCTCGATCCCGAGGTTCAGCCCCAGGATCTCCGGCAGGAAGCGCTGGGTGTTCAGCGACACCGCGAGCGTCGCCACCGAGCCAACGCCGATCGCGAACAGGTCATAGAGCCGGCGATCCGTCTTTGGCAACATCACGTCGGGACCGAGCTCGGTGAGCGCCCGGCGGAAGATCAGGTCGTGATTCCATTCGAGCTCTCCGTCCCCGTGTTCGGAGGCGTAGATGCGAAACAGCCAGCCGTACTCCTCGTGCTCCGAGCGCCGCACGTCCGCGAAGCCCTGCAGCCAGCAACCATCGAAGATGGCGGCGATGGGGTTCGTCGGGCCGCCGCTGCCCGGTTGCCGCTCGGCCTCGGGCGCGACCTTGCTGCGTGAGCGCACGTTCTTCTCGTGCTGCTCGGCCACCATCTCGGCCGCGGCGCGCTCCGAGTACCGGGGCGGGTTCATCGAACCGAGCCGCGGGTCGTTGTCGAGCGCCTGACACAGACGCTCCAGCGCTCCGGCGACGAAGATCCGGCCGAACACGATGATCGCGGGGTGGAGGTCGGCGTTGGCGAAGCAGTAGTAGAGGTCGTTGTTGGAGAGCTCCCCGTAACGCTCGAGGGCGAAGCGCTCGAGGTCGCCCGGGTCCTGCGGCGGGGTATAGCGCCCGGCGAGCGGGACCGGCGCTTGTCGGGCGGACGGCGTCGGCTCACCGAGGCGCTCGATCCACTCGCGCAGGTCGAGCTTCTCGGCGGCGGTGAAGGCGTCGAACATCGGGCCATCGATGGTGATCGAGTGGTTGATGAAGGGGCTGTTGTCCGGGTCGCCGGGCTTGACGAGCCTGGAGGCGGCGAGCTTGTCGAGGAAGAGCTCGTGCGCGTCGCCCCCCTGGGCGAGCAGCTCGGCGACGCTGCACCTGGCGAGCCGGACGTCGCGGTGGTGCTCGATCGCGAAGCGCGCCTTGCGCCGGATGCCCTCGAGGACGAAGTCCCGAGGCGACAAGGGGACGTTGCGGCCGAGCATCGCGTCCTGCCAGCGGAGGTAGGAGGCGCGCGCGGCGGCGAGGCCGCGGGCGATGCGGCGGCGGCGAAGCGGCGTGTCGGACTCGGCGAGCGCGTGGACGATGGCCTCTCGCGCGAGGTCGGCGAGGGTGGAGCGCTCCGTCTGCTCGAGGTAGCGCAGGTTGGCTCCGCGCTGGCGCAGGCTCGGGGCGAGGGCGTCGAGCAGAGGGCAAGGGCCGACGGCGGCCATCCACAGGTTGAAGCCGAGCGTCTCGAGCGAGAACGACGAGGGGAAGAGGCCGAGGCAGAGCCCGAGCAGCGCGCGCTCGTAGGAGATGTCGGCGCAGGGGGCGGACTCGTCCCACTCCCAGCGCGTGATGCTCTCGGGGGGCGTGCCGAGGCTCCTGAGCAAGGCGGCGAAGCGGGCCGCGTGGCCCTCGCTGGTGCCGGGGTCGCCCAGGCGCAGCATCATCTGCCGCAGCATGCGCATGCCCACCTCGCTCTCGACCATGTTCACCTGCACGAAGCCGCGCAGCCACGCGCCGTCCGACAGGCCCAGGGGCGCGAGCTCGCGCACCACCCGCGCCGGCCAGCTCGTCGCGGGGCGGCCATCGAGCGGCGCGGCCGGAACACGGCCCGAGCGCTCCAGCCGTTCGGTGAACGCGCCCGCCGGCACGGCATCGGGAGCCGACGTCGCCAGGGTGAGCTCGGCGTCGAGCGGCGCGTGCTCCGGTGAGAGCAGCGATCGCGCGAGCTCGAACGCCGGCGCAAGGAAATGCACGGAGCGCTCGAGGTCGGCGAACAGCGCGCAGAAGAGCTCACGCGGCGTGCACGCAGCGTCGCGCCGCGCGACGCCTTCCCCGAACTCCGGTGTCGGTGCGTCACGCTCGCTCATTCGTTCCTCGCTTCCTGCAGGGTGGGGGTCGTGGCCGACGCCCACGCCGCAGCGAGCTTTCCGCGCAGGAAGCCGGGAGCCCAGCGCGCGGCCTGGCGCCACGTCAGCCACCACAGGTTGAGCCCGATGGAGAACTCGAGGGTCCTCACGTGGTGCACCCATCCGACAGGCAAGAACAGCGTCTCTCCGGGCCCGATGTCGAACTCGATCGGCGTCGCGTCGCGGTAGCGCGGAAAGCGCTCGTGGTCGGGCCGATCGAAATCGATCGGGCTGAAATGGTCCTTCGGCAGCGTGGACGGCACGTAGAGGAGCGGCTGTTGCTCGCGCGGGAAGATGACCCACCTCTTCCTGCCGTACAGCTGGATGTTGAAGTTGTGGGCCTTGTCGAAATGCAGACCGGAGGCGCAGCCGCGCGAGCCGATCCAGAGCAGCTCGGACGTGCCGGCGGCGCGGCACAGCACGCGGGACAGGTACGGTATCGGCCGGATGTCGCGCACGGCGTCCGGCAGGAGCGTACGGAGCGGCTGCTGCGCGGCATAGATGCTGCCATCGTCCCGGCGGCCAGCAAGATCGATGTACTCGGCGATCGTCATCGACCGGGTGACCATCGACTCGAGGTAGCTCGAGTTCTCGCCGGGCCGGCCGTTCTGCAGGAGCTCCACATCGAGCGTCACGTCGCCGAAGCGCTCTTGAAAGTAGGCCGGCGTCCAGCGCCGCGACGCGGGCCAGTCGTCGATCATCCGGGTCAGGATCACCGGAATTTCGGGCGCGACGAAGCGCGCGTGGAACTCGCGGACGCCGATGGCGCCGACTCGCTCGATTCCTTTCATGACGAGGACCTACGGCCTCCGGGCCTGTTCGACGCCACACGTTGGATGCGCTGGAGACGGTTCATGAGGCTCGT
Organism: Sorangium sp. So ce1335; assembly: GCF_051521615.1. Classification (NCBI taxonomy): domain Bacteria; kingdom Pseudomonadati; phylum Myxococcota; order Polyangiales; family Polyangiaceae; genus Sorangium; species Sorangium sp. So ce1335. The sequence continues at coordinate 11,547,656 of NZ_CP150363.1, read as the reverse complement.
TCCCGGTGAGCTCGCGCCTTCAGGTGGGCGCCAGGCTGGTCACGTCGAGCAGCTCCGCGAGCGCGGCGCGCTCCGCCTCGCTGCCGTGCATGAGGATGTCCTGGCAACGCCAGGGCCTCCAGATGCGGCGCCACTGCCGCTCGACCTCCAGGGGGGCGACCTCCTGGACGCGGCGCATGTACGCTTGCACAGCGGCCAGCGACCACTTCGTGTGGCCGTCGGCGTGGTTGTCGATGCTGTTGTGCAGCCGATGGGCGAGAGCCTTCCAGTGCTCGCCGTTCTTCCTCGCGTTCTTCCACTGGTCGAGGTACATGCCGCCGACGCCGGTGGCCTCGATCGCCAGGTTCAGGCCCAGGATCTCGGGCAGGAAGCGCTGGGTGTTCATCGAGATGGCGAACGTCGCCAGCGAGGCGTGGCCTATCTCGAACAGGTCGTAGAAGCGGCGGTCCGTCTTCGGCAGCATCATGTCCGGCCCCGCTTCGGAGAACGCGCGCCGGAAGATCTGGCAATGGTTCCAGGCCAGGTCGCCGTCCCCGTGCTCGGAGGCATAGATGCGGAACAGCCAGCCGTACTCCTCGAGCTCCGAGCGCCGCACGTCCGCGAAGCCCTGCAGCCAGGAGCCGTCGAACACCTGCGTGATGCGCGGCTCCTCGGGCTCGCCCGTGGGGTTCGGTTCGGGGGCGCTCGCGCGCGAGCGCACGTTCTTCTGGTACTGCGCGGCCACCATCTCCGCCGCGGCGCGCTCCGAGTACGGAGGGTTGGTCATGGAGTTGAGGCGCGGGTCGCCGTCGAGCGCCTCGCCCAGGCGCTCGAAGATCTGCGCGACATACGCCCTGCCGAAGAGGAGGATCGCGGGGTGGAGGTCGGCGTTGGCGAAGCGGTGGTAGAGGTCGTTGTTGGAGAGCTCCCCGTAACGCCCGAAGGCGAAGCGCTCGAGATCGTCCGGGTCCTGCGGCGGGGTATAGCGCCCGGCGAGGGGGACCGGCGCTTGTCGGGGAGAGGGGGCCGGCTCACCGAGGCGCTCGATCCACTCGCGCAGGTCGAGCTTCTCGGCGGGGGTGAAGGCGTCGAACATCGGGCCATCGATGGTGATCGAGTGGCTGATGAAGCGGCTGTTGTCCGGGTCGCCGGGCTTGACGAGCTTCGAGGCGGCGAGCCTGTCGAGCAAGAGCTCGTGCGCGTCGCCGCCCTGGGCGAGCAGCTCGGCGACGCTGCACCTGGCGAGCCGGATGTCGCGGTGGTGCTCGATCGCGAAGCGCGCCTTGCGCCGGATGCCATCGAGGACGAAGTCCCGAGGCGAAAAGGGGATGTTGCGGCCGAGCATCGCGTCCTGCCAGCGGAGGTAGGAGGCGCGCGCGGCGGCGAGGCCGCGGGCGACGCGGCGGCGGCGAAGCGGCGTGTCGGACTCGGCGAGCGCGTGCGCGATGGCCTGGCGCGCGAGGTCGGCGAGGGTGGCGCGCTCCGTCTGCTCGAGGTAGCGCAGGTCGGCGCCGCGCTGGCGCAGGCCGGTCGCGAGGGCGTCGAGCAGCGGGCAAGGGCCGACGGCGGCCATCCACAGGTTGAAGCCGAGCGTCTCGAGCGAGAACGACGAGGGGAAGAAGCCGAGGCAGAGGCCGAGCAGCGCGTGCTCGTAGGAGATGTCGGCGCAGGGGGCGGACTCGTCCCATTCCCAGCGCGTGATGCTCTCGGGGGGCGTGCCGAGGCTCCTGAGCAAGGCGGCGAAGCGGGCCGCGTGGCCCTCGCTGGTGCCGGGGTCGCCCAGGCGCAGCATCATCTGCCGCAGCATGCGCATGCCCACCTCGTCCTCGATCGCGTTCGCCTGCACGAAGCCGCGCAGCCACGCGCCGTCCGACAGGCCCAGGGGCGCGAGCTCGCGCACCACCCGCGCCGCCCAGCTCGTCGCCGGGCGCGCCTCGAGCTCGGGCACCTCCACCGCGCCCATCGCCGTCAGCGCGTCCACGAGCTCGCCCGGGCCCGCGGCGTCCGGCACCGCCACGTCCAGCGCCAGCGCCGCCGTCGCGAGCTCGAACGCCGGCTTCAGGTAGTGCGCGTGCTCCTCCGGGTCCACGAACAGCGCCCGAAACAGCTCGGGCGCCGAGCAGGGCTCGGCGCGCAGCGCGACGTGCTCACCGAAGTCTGGCAGCGGCGCCGTGTCGAGCGTCTCAGCCGCGGCGCTCACGACGAGGACCTCGGAAGGCAGCACGGTGTCACGCTCCGCTTCGGTGCCCCCAGGCTCAAGACAGGTGCTGTGCGCATTCTCCGGATCACCTCGGCTGCTGGGAGACGCTCGACTCGGTCTCGAGCTCACGGGCGTTGGAAGCCTCCGGCGCGCGGGAAGACCGCTTCCCCTGCGCCGCGAACGTCCAGGACTTGTTCAACACGTAGCCCACGACGAGCACCACCGCGGTGCAGGCGATCTGTGCCAGGAGGTAATGCACCCCGTGCCCCGACACCAGGTAGCTCATGCCGAACCCGCTCAACGCCGTCGTGAGGCAAGCGACCAGGAGGTAGGCTCGCAGCGTGGAGCGATGGGGCGCGACGCTCACGAAGGTCAGGTGATAGTTCAGCTGGTAGTTGACGAACGCGCCGACGAGCGCGCCAAGGACGGTTGAGAGCGTCGGGCTCGCGCCGAAGAGCTCGACGCTGAGCGTGAGCACGGCGTAGTGGAAGAGCGTTCCGACACCGCCCGCGCCGATGTAACGCAAGAACGGGGCGCTCACGAGCTGGAGGATGCCGCTCCCCCGGCGAAGGCGGTACTCTTGCGCGATCATCGCCATCTCACCGATCGCGCGGACGAAGTCGGTGAGCTTGACGCGCGACTCGCCGACGTCGGTCCAGCGCCGCAGCGGGAGCTCGTAGATGCCGTCCTTTCGTCGCGACGCGGCGAGGTGTCGAGCGAAGATCTCGACGTCGAAGATCCACCGAGACCTGAACGGCCGTCTGAACAGCTCGTTCGTCATCGCGTTGGCGCGAAACAGCTTCGCGCCGCACTGTGTGTCATAGACGGGCACCCCGAGCACGAGGCTCGCGGCCGTGGCGAACACACGCCCTGCGTAGTGACGCGTCGCTCTACGGGTGATCTGGCGGCCCAGGAGCGCGACGCGCGCCCCCACCGCGATGTCGATCTTCGGAGCGGTGTCCAGCACCTCCATGAGCTCTCCGATGGCGTCGAGCGGCGTCGCGAGGTCGGCGTCGAAGTAGCCGACATAGAGGGCTTCCCGCGAGAGCGCGCGCTGCATTCCTGCGCGCACGGCTTGCGCCTTGCCCTGGTTCGGGTGCAGGTCGACGACCTCGACCTGGGAGGGATACGCGCTCTCGATGGAAGCGAGCACGCCGAGCGTGCCGTCGGTGCTGCCGTCGTTGACGAAGATGAACTCTACGCCTGGGTGCGCGCGGAGGTACGCCCCGAAGGCCGCCACGTCCAGCCGATGGGCTTCGTTGAAGCACGGCACGACGATCGAGACGTCCGGGGGGTGAGCGAGGGCGTGGTTCCGCACCGAGGTCCGCACATGATAATGAAAACCAGAATCGATTTCAAGTAGCCGGACGCCTTTCCCGGGAAACGCTGGAACGCCGAGCCCGACACCACCCGACGGCGGCCCTTCGGCACGCTTAGACACAGGTTTTCCACAGATCGATCTGTAGCCAAGCGTGGTCAGATGTGTGCTGGCCTCGGCGTTCTAATGAAAATAAAAATCACTTACAACTAGCTGGACGGCGTTCCTGGAAACGGGGTAGAAGCTCCGCCCGACGCTGCCCGGCGACGAGAACCCCGGGGCGTAGCGAGCGAAGATTCGAATGGTTTCCAGAGCCATCACCCCAGCGCCCGCTCCCGGTGGCGGCTGGATGGGCGCCCTTGGTCGACCGCTGCCGTATGGGCTCTTGCTGGCGTTGCTGCTCGTGGCGGGGCTGGCTCGATCCTGGATCACCACCTCGCGCGACAGCTTCCAGATCGACGAGGCGTGGCACGCGGCTGCAGGCGCTTCCTATGCGCGCACGGGGGATTTTCGCCTCAACCCGGAGCACCCGCCGCTGCTCAAGCTCTGGGTCGGCATGGCGCTGCCCGAAGCGCGCTTTGCCATGCCCGCGTTTCGTCCGATGGAGGACAAGGAGGCGGAGCGCGCGTTCATCAACGAGGCGGTCTACCGGCTCAACGATCCCGACGTCGTCCAGCGACGCGTGCGGATCGCCGTGCTGGCGCTGAGCGCGCTCATGCTGCTCGGCATGGCGCTCTCGGTGAGGCGCGTGTTCGGCGCAGCCGTGAGCCTGGCGGCCCTCGCGTTCCTGGTGCTCGACCCGAGCATCGTCGCCCATATGCCCGTCGTGCTCACGGACCTGCCGCTCGCGCTCCTGTCCAGCATCGTGTTCTTGCAGGCCATGGTGGCGCTCCGCACGTGGCGCGCCGGCGATCTCGCGCTCCTGTCGCTGTGTCTCGGGCTCACGCTGGCCAGCAAGCACTCGGGTCTCGTGCCCGCGCTCGGGCTCGCGCTGCTCGCCATACCGGCCATCTGGCTCGCGGAGCCGCGCGGCGGCGGGGCGCGGCTCGGCCGAGCGGGGCGCGTCGCAGCCGTGTTCGCCGGCGCCTACGTGATCCTGTGGGCCTTCTACGGCTTTCGCTTCCTCGAGTCGCCGGGCGTCGATGCCTCGGTCGTCACCTTCAACCGCCCGCTGGCGAGCAAGATCGCCGACCTCTCATCGCCGACCCACCGAGCCCTGCTCGGGCTCGCCGCGGAGGGGCACCTCTTGCCGCGCGCCTATATCTGGGGACTGGCAGATATCCTGCGGGCCGGCATCGACGGTCGGCACGACTCGCTGTTCGTCCTCGGCAAGCTGTTTCAGGGCACCACGCCCTGGTACACGTTCCCCGCCGTCCTGCTGGTGAAGATCCCGCTCGGCGTGCTCGCGCTGGCGATCGCGGGCGTCGTGCTCCTCGCGCGCCGCGGCGGCACCCCGGCGTGGCGCGGCGCGGGCCTCGTGTGGCTCGGCTGGGGCGCCTTCTACCTGTGCTTCTTGATGCGCGGCAACTCGGGGTACGCCGGCATCCGCCACGCCCTGCCGGTCGTCATCGTGGCCAGCGTGCTGGCGGCGCTCGCGGTGGTCCACGCGGCGAGCGGGGGCCCGAAGTGGTGGCGGGCGGGGGCCGCGGTCGCGTTGCTCGGAGCGCTCGTCTCGGCGTGGCCGCGCATGCGGCCCTGGGAGTACTACAACGAGCTCGTCGGTGGGAGCAGCGAGGCCTGGCGCTATTTCGCGGATGACGGCCTCGACAACAGCCAGCGCGCGCGGGAGCTCGCCGCCTACTACGACGAGCACGTCCGCGGAACAGGGCAGCGCGCGTACGACTACTACGGCGTCGCCGGGGAGGAGGCCGAGGCGCGCGGCCTGGTCTTCGACTCGCTGGAGGATCCGAGCGACTCGGATCGCTTGAGCGGAACGGTGTTCATGGTCACGCGCGAGATGTCGCCACGGCCGAGCTACGACAAGGCGGTGTTTCGCGACAGGGAGCCCGTCGCGCGCTTCGGCAACCTGATGGTCTTCCAGGGCGAGTTCCAGATCCCGTGGCTGAGGGCCGACCGCCGCTGGGTGCGCATCTCGGAGGCGCAGGCGGCGAACCCGCCGGATCTCGACACGGTGGCCGCGCTGCTGGAGGAGATCGCGGCCATCTATCCGCAAGACACGCGCGCTTCGTTCGAGCTCGGCAACCTGCTGCTCGAGCGTGGCTCGCCAGAGAAAGCGAGAGCCGCCTACCAGCGCGCGCTCGACTACACCCCCGCTGGCGACGTCATCGCCGACACGCTCAAGCGGCAGATCGAGCAGCTGTCGCGCGGCGAGATCGCGAGCGTCCGCCCGCTTCGCAACCCGTGGCTGGAGTAAGACATGGCCGCTCTCGAACCGTCCCCCCGCGCCGATATCGAGCCCTCCACCGTGAGCGCGGTGCCGCCCCGGCTGCTGCTCGGCATCTCGTTCTGCGGTGGCCTGCAGATCATGGCGCTGGAGATCTGCGGGCTGCGGATGCTCACGACCTACCTGGGGTCGTCCGTGTTCATCACCGGCACCCTGCTCACCCTGTACATGGTGCTGCTCTCGGCCGGGTATTACCTCGGCGGCAGGCTCAGCGCGCGCTGGGGGCAGGAGCCGCGCGGCCTGTTCGGGCTGTTGCTCACCGCGGCGCTGTACGCCGCGGTCGGCCACGGCCCATGGCTCGAGTCGCTGGGGAACCTGGGGCTCGATGTGCGCAACGCGTTGGAGGCCCAGCCGTTCCTGCAGCCGATCGTGCCGGCCGCGCTGCTCACATTGGTGCTGTACGGCCCTCCCGTGCTCGTCACCAGCATGATCTCGCCGTTCTTGATCCGGCTGCGCGCGGCGCGCTCGCCCGCCGCCGCCTCGCGCGGCGCCGGCGCCCGCGACGCCGGCGTCGAGGCGGGCTTCTTCATGTCGCTCTCCACCATCGGCAGCATCGCCGGCACCATGCTCAGCTCGTACGTGGCGGTGCCGCTGGTGGGCGTGCGCTGGACCGTCCTCGTGACGAGCGTCGTGTCCTTCGGGCTCGCCTCCGCGGCCTGGATCGCCAGCGATGCGCGCTCGTCCGGGGCGCGCCGGATGCGCGCCGCCGGGGTGCTGGGCGCCACGGCGGTGGCGATGTTCGTCTCTGGCTTCCGCTCACCGCCGGCCGATCCGAGCCTCGTGTACCGCGCCGAGTCGCACTACGGCGAGCTCGAGGTGTACCAGACCGAGGACGCCGCGGGCCGCCGTATGCTCACGTATCATCCGTCGCGCGTGTACATGCACTCGATGCTGTTCCCGGAGCAGCCGCTCTGGGATCTCGAGGGTGACATGTACTTCATCTCCGGGCTCGTGAAGCCGCCGGAGAAGGTGCTCGTGCTGGGGTCCGCGGCCGGCGGCGCGCTGCGCGGCCTCGAGCTCGCGTTCCCCGGGGCAGCGCTGACGGGCGTCGACCTCGATCCGAAGGTGCACGAGGTGGCCACGCGGGTGTTCGGCGTGAACCCGGGCGTGGCGCGGCTCGTGACGGCGGACGCGCGCGTCTTTCTCATGGAATCGGTCGAGACCTTCGACCTGATCATCGTCGATCTGTTCGCCGGCGAGTTCATCCCGAGCCACTGCATCACCCAGCAGTTCTTCGAGCTCGTCCGCCGCCGGCTCAGCCCGCGCGGCAGCGTGTTCATCAACACGAACATGAACGACGTACCGTTCGAGACCGGCAGCGCCGGTGAGCCGTTCCGCGCGATCCGCCACCTGCAGGCCACCTTGCGCGCCGCCGGCTTCGAGCAGCTGTTCGAGAACACGTTCTTCAACGCCATCTACACGTTCGCCGAGGACATGACGATCGAGCGGTTCAGGACCGAGCTCGAGCGAGAATGGCGTCACGGCAGCAGTCCAGCGCCGCTCAAGGCGGCCGCTGGGCTGGCCCTGTACAGCACCTTCGCCGTCGACCCCGGGAACGGGCGGTATCGGCCGTTCACCGACGCCTGGACGCCGGACTTCCTGATCGAGCTCAAGGGCAACGAGCGCGCCATCTACTCCGCCGTCGAGGAGGCCGGCGCGCAGGCCGCGCTCCCGCCGTCGGCGCTCTCGCGCGCGCCGCGCCCCGTGCTCGAGCGCTTGCTGGCGCGGCACCTCGCCGAGTGGCGGGAGACGGGCGACAAGGGCTTCCTGCACATGGGCCCGCTGACGGCGCTGCTCAGCGAGGTGTCGGACCCGCTCGGACCCGGCACGCTGGACGCGGCCGCGCGCTATTTGCAGTCCGCGCGCGAGCCTGACCTCGCCGATGTGGCGCCGCGCTCGCCGTGGGCGGAGCTCGCCGCGCTCTACGCGCGCATGCGCGCGCTCGGCCACGCCAATCAGCACGAGCCGCTGCTGGAGGTGCTGGAGGCCGTCCACGAGCGTCTGCCGGCGCCGTGAAATGTCCAGCGCGGCTGGGCCAGCGCTCCATCAGCAACGGCGCATCGATGGTCGAGATGGCTGGCTGAAACCTTGGCTACCCGAAAGGGCTTGGAGCATGAACGTGGGAGAAGGGCGGCCCAGCGGACGCCCAGCGAGCGCGAGCGTCCCTCGCAAGGGCCGCTCGATGCTCTGGCGCGTCGCATACGTCGCGTGTTTCTGGATCGGGTGCTCGAGCGGCGTGCCGCCCGCGGCGCCGCCGGCGCCCGACGCGCAGGCGAGCGCCGCGCTGCCGGCCGAGCGCCCGGCGCGGGCGTTCGCCGCCGGCATGCGCGGCGCCGTGAGCAGCGCCGAGGCCCGCGCGAGCGCCGTCGGCGAGTCGGTGCTCAGGCGCGGCGGCAACGCCGTGGACGCGGCCATCGCCGTCGCGTTCGCGCTCGGCGTGACGTACCCGTCGGCGGCCAACGTCGGAGGCGGGGGCTTCATGCTGGTGCGCTTGCCCGACGGACGCAGCAGCGCCATCGACTACCGCGAGGTCGCGCCGGGCGCGTCGCATCGCGACATGTTCCTCGACGCGAAGGGCGAGGTCACCGATGCGGGGCAGGTGGGGCCGCGCTCGGCGGGCATTCCGGGCGTCGTGGCGGGGCTCGCGCTGGCGCACGAGCGCTGGGGATCGCTGCCGTGGTCGGAGCTCGTGGCGCCCGCGATCGCGCTGGCGCGCCACGGTGTCCGGTTGGATGCGTTTCAGGTCCGCGACCTCGGTCACGGCACCGGCTTGATGCACGAGTACGCAAACCACCTGAAGGAGCTCCCGAGCGACGGCGCCGAGGCGCGCGCCCTCCGCGCAGCGCTGACGTCGACCCTCGCCACGTTCGAGAAGGCGCCCGGGACGAGCCATGCCGTCGGGGAGGTGTGGCGGCAGCCGGAGCTCGCCGACACGCTCGCCGCGATCGCCGAGGGCGGCGCTCGGGCGTTCTACACGGGCCCGCTCGCCCAGCGCATGGCCGAGGGGGTGCGGGCGATGGGCGGCATCTGGACGGCGAAGGATCTGGCGGACTACCGCGCCGTCGAGCGCGAGCCCGTGAGGTTCACGTACCACGGGCACGAGATCATCAGCATGCCGCCGCCGTCGAGCGGCGGCGTCGTGCTCGCGCAGATCTTGACGGCCGCCGATCGGCTGAACATGGGGCAGCTCGACTACGACTCCCCGAAGCGCATCCACCTGTACATCGAGGTGTTGCGGCGCACGTTCGCCGAGCGCAATCGCTGGGTCGGCGATCCCGATTTCGTCAGCATCCCGCGGGCGGAGCTGCTCGATCCAGAGCGCACGGCCCGCCGCGTCGCGGACATCGATCCCGAGCGCGCGACGCCCTCGCTCGAGATCCGGGGCGGCGCGGCCGTCGCCGAGCCGCGGCACACGACGCATTTCTCGATCGTCGATGCCACGGGCATGGCCGTGGCCAACACCTTCACGCTCAACGGCGACTTCGGAGCGCTGGTGCAGATCCCTGGCACGGGGGTGACGCTGAACAACGAGATGGATGATTTCGCGGCCAAGCCCGGCGCGGCCAACATGGCGGGCCTGGTGCAGGGGACGCCGAACGCCATCGAGCCCGGCAAGCGCATGGCGAGCAGCATGTCGCCCACCATCGTCGTGCGCGACGGGCAGCTCCGCGCGGTGCTCGGATCACCCGGTGGCCCCACCATCACGACCACCGTCGCGCAGCTCCTGATGCAGATCATCGATCACGGCAGGAGCTTGAAAGACGCCGTGGCCGCGCCGCGCATCCACAACCAGTGGCTGCCGGACGAGAGCTTCCACGAGGCGGGTGTGCCCGAGAGCACGCTCGCGGCGCTGCGAAGCAAGGGGCACCGCATGACGGTGGAGCCGAGCATCGGTCACGCGAATTGCATCGAGCGCGATCCAGCGAGCGGCGAGCTGCGAGCGGTCGCCGACGTCCCACGGGGCGGCGGCGGAGCGGTGGCCTATTGACCAGCGCGGACGCGGCCCAGGGGGTATCCCCTGGAACGACGAACACGTCGAGCGAGCGAGAAATGAACCGCCAAGACGCCAAGGACGCCAAGGACGCCAAGAAGAAGATGATGTCCTGGCGTCCCTGGCGTCTTGGCGGTTCGAAGTCCTGCTCGTTTCAGGCGGGATCAACCCGTTTGTTGCTCTAGGCTTGAACGGCCAGCTGCCGGGGGGCGGGGGCGCACGTGAGGCGCCATCCGGCCAGCACGAGCAGCAGCAGCATCGCGTTGGTCGCGCTGGCCGCCGTGACGACGCCGAAGAACGGGATCAGGAGGTAGGAGCTCGCCATCGTGCCGACGATGCTGCCGACCGTGGAGAGCGCCATGAAGAAGCCCGACTGCTGGCCGGCGTCGGCCCCGTCCTGGCCGCTGGCGACCGTCTGGAGGTGGGTCCAGTACGGCGAGATCATGCTGGTCAAGAACACGGGGGGTCCGTAGAGCAGCACCGAAAGCACGGCCGCGGGCACGCCGCCCTGCAGGAACGGATGCGCCCCGAACCATGCGCGGAGCGCGAGCCCGAGCGCGCTGATCGGCTCGAGCAGCAGGGAGGTGACGATCGCGGTGTAGAGCGCACCGACCGCCAGGATCCGGAACAGACCGCGGGCGGTCCCGAGCTTGCGGCTGAGCAAGCCGCCCGCGTAGTAGCCGGCGGAGAGCACGATCATGAACACGGTCAGCAGGGTGCCCGTGACGATCACGGATGAGCCGAGGTGCGTCTGCAGCACGCGGAAGCCGCACATCTCCAGCACCATGATCTGAAAGCCGCCCCAGAAGGATACGGCGTAGAGAAGCCAGCGGGGCACGGCATCTGACGTCGGCAAACGCGCCGTTCCGTTCTCGTTGTCGATCATTCGTTCCTCACTTCACCTCAGGGTGGCCGGGTCCAGCGCCGCCGGCGCGCACGAACGCACGGAGAGCAGCGTTCAGCGCGCCATCGGCCGCCGCATCAGCCGTGCGTCGAGCCCGATGGAAAACTGGAGCGAGCTCGCGTCATGCGCCCGCTCTGCCACACGGACCCACCGTCGATCAGCCCGGTTGGCTTGCCGGATCCATCCGGCAACCAGCTCAACCAGAGCAAGCACTTCGGCCAGTACGCGAGCGTCATGGCGACGATGACCGCAGATACGCTCAACATCATCACCCAGACGAGCAGGGCCATCGACGGGTGATCCGCGCCGAGGCTGGCCGCGAGCGACAGCAGCAGCGCGACGGCCCCGGCGCCCCGCAGCCGGCGCGCGACCGCAGCGGTGTGCGACGTCGCGCTCCGCACCTGCGCCCAGTGCGGCTTCATGGCGAGCGCGAGCCACGCCATGCCGCACACGGCGCACACGAAAGCGGCCGTCAGGAGCGCGAGATCAGACATGCGCCACCTCCACCGCTCGCGTCCGGGGCTCGGTCGGCGTCTCCTCGACCTCGCTCGCCTCGCGGCGCCGCAGCCGGCGCGCTGCGAGCAGGGCCACGGCCGCAGCGCCGAGCAGCGCCAGGTCGAGCCCTGCGACCGGCCAGTAGCCTCGCGCGATGGTGCGTCCAAGGTGGTCGCCGGTCGTGATCCAGTTGAGCACCACGGCGGTCGGCGCGAGACCGGCGATGGCGTAACATTGCTCCCGCCAGGCAGGAGCGAGCTGCGCGCGCTGGACCGGCGCCGAGCGCAGCGCGGCGTGAACGAACGTGAAGAGCCACGTCAGCCAGAACATGCGTTCCTCCCAGGCGCCACGGTCCTCGAGCTCGACCGGCAAGACGCGGTTCGCGACCAGGATCGCGAGCGTGGCGACGACCATGCCGGTGATCGACGTGATGGCCAGGGCGTCCACGACGCGCGCGCCGTGGATGCCTTGAGCGGCGTGCTTGTGCTTGCGCTTACCGACGAAGAACAAGAGACCCGTGGCGATGCAGACGCAGCCAGAGAGCCCGCCGAACACGTAGAGCCAGCGCAGCAGCCAGTGCTCGAAGTGCTGCAGGTGGAGCCCCGTCAGGAACTCGGCGGCGCCGGACACGGCGCTCGGCGGCGGCTCCTCCCGGATCACCCGGCCCGTCGCCGCCTCGAAGTGGACGGCTTGACCCACGAGGGCGACACGGTCGCTTCCGGCGCGATGGATGCTGACGTAGCCGTTTCGATCACCGACATGGTGCAGCTCCAGGAGACCGACCTCGCCGGGCATGTCGCGCAGAGCCCAGCGCTGCTTGGCCTCCGCCACCATCGCGTCCACCGACGAAAGCGGAGCCTCCACGCCCGCGGGGTCGTGAGGCAGCCGCTTGGCGGCCGCCGTGATCGCTTCATGCTTCTCGGCGAGCGGCTTCAGCGTCGTCTGCGAGACCGGAAAGTAGATGCCCGCGAAGATGATGAGCCCGGTGAGCGGGAACATGAAGTGGAACGGCAACGCCACCACGCCCGTCAGGTTGTGCAGGTCGAGCGTGCTCCGCTGCCTGTTCTTCTCGGGCCGGAAGGTGAAGAACTCTCGAAAGAGCTTCCTGTGCATCACGACGCCGCTGACGAGCGCCGCCAGCATGATCAGCGCAGCGAGCCCGACGATCCAGTACCCGATGTCCAGCCAGTGGAGGTGAAGGCTGATGTGCATGGGGTAGAAGAAGTCGCTCCCGATCTTGAGCCGGTCGTCGGACAGGCGCCTGCCGCTGCGCGGGTCGATCGTGACATGGCCGTGGACGTGATCGTCCGGGTCCTCCGGGTTGTTCTTCACGGCGAACTCGGCGTACATCGAGAGCACCGGATCGCGGTGCGTCGTGTAAGCGCTCCAGTAGAAGGGCGGCAGCTCGGGCTCGAGCGGACCGCCGACCCGGGCGCGAGCCGCGTCGAGCTCGTCTTTCTCTGGCTCGATCTGCTCGAAGATGGGGCGCAGCACGCGGTCGAACGACGGCATCACCTGCGGCTCGAAGCGCGTCTCCGGGATCGCCCAGCGGTCGATCTCGCGGTCGAACACCGACAGCGAGCCGAAGAAGAACACGACCATCAGCACGAACCCGAGCACGAGCCCGAACCACGTGTGGACCCAAGTCATCGCCTGTCGGAACGAGCTGAACATCAGGAGCACCTCGCCTAGATCATCGCGCGCGATGTGAGCCAGCCGAGCACGGACATCGCGGCTGCACCGGCCGCGAAGACGAGCCAAACGAGCAGTACGCTCCGAGCGGTGAACGCCCAGCAGAAGCAGGCCAGAAAGACCGGGAAGGCGACGAGAACCACGAGGGTCTGCGCTTCTTCGAAGGGCATCCCTGCCGCAACGCCCAGCACCGTCCCGAGGGTCACGAGCCCCCAGACGAAGCCGTAGCTCCCGAGCAGGCTGGCGCCGGTTCGAGAGACGATCCGGAGCGCGGTCGGGGTGCGAGCCCGCTCCGTTGTCATCGTATCTCTCCCGTCACCTTCACATAGAAGGCTCGCCCGGGCCGCTGCACGCCGATGTTGTCGAACACCTTGGCGTCGGCGAGGTTGTCGACCTCGAAGGTCGAGGTCACGCGCGCGAAGTCGCGGCTCGTGGTCCACGAGACGCCGGCGTTCTGCGTCACCTGGGAGTCCACGGTCAGCTTGTACCGCGGGCTGCCATGGCACTCCCACCCACGGAAGAACTCGTGCACGTAGCGGCCACCATAGAAGGGCTCGATGACGTCCCGTGAGCTCGGCACGCCCGCGAAGCGAAGGCGCGCGCCCCAGCTCCCGAACAGGTAAGGACGGTTCGGGATGCGGTCGCCCCTGCAGGCGGCGAAGGGGCCTTCGTCCGAGTCGTTGCGCACGTCTTGCCAGGTGAGCATGCCGTCGAGCCTCACGTAGCGCCCGGGCGAGGCCCAGCTGCTCGCGCTCTCGAGGCCCATGCCGCGGGCCTTGTAGACGTTGTAGTGGGTGAAGGAGCGCTCGTTGCCGAGCAGCACGATCAGCCGATCGCTGTCCCGCAGGAACGCGTTGATATCGAGCGTGAAGTCGCCGAACCTCGTGCGCCGGAGCTCGACGCGGGGGCCGAGGTTTGCGTTGTGGCTGACCTCGGGTTCGAGCTCGAGGTTGTCGCGGATGAGCAAGCCGTTCCCGAACACCTCGTCGGGACGCGGCAGGCGCGTCGCGTACTCGTAGGAGGCCTTGGCGTAGAGCCAGGGCGTGAAGCGAAAGCGCAGCGCGCCGCCGGCGCCCAGCGCGTGGCGCTCGGTATCGCGCTTGCGATAGACGTCGCTGCCGGCCGGTCGCTCTTCGCTCTTCGCGCTGTAATAGTAGTCCTTGACGAAGGCGACGCTCGAGAGGCGCTCCTTGAACAGGTTGAGCTCGTACTCGACGCCGCTCACGAGCGTGAACAGGTCACGCTGGGCCGTGAGCGCATCGCGCTCGCTGGGATCGGCCTGGATGCGCTCGTCGCCGGTCCGCGTCGCGAACGACGGCGCGAGCGACGCGCGCAGGGTGTGCTCGGGCGCGAGCGCCCACTTCACCAGCCCGCGACCGAAGGCGCTGTCTTTCCAGACCGTCTGATCGTGCGGGCGGCCCGCCTCGATCTCGCCCCGCCTGGGTCGTTCGTGGGTGCGCTGGCCGTACCAGTCGTAGACCCACTTGCTCTGGTCGTCAAAGTCGACGATGCGGTGCGCGTAGCTGCCGACCAGCTCGAGATCGATCTGGGGTTGCAGCTCGACCTCGTAGCGGGCAGTCGCGCCGTAGACGGTCTCGCCGTACGTGACTTCGCCGTAGGGTACCGTCATCACCGTGTCGTGCTGCAGCTCCTTGTCGTACGTGGAGTAGAAGCCGCTCAGCAGCAAGCGACGCGCCCACGGGCGGCCCACGACGCCGGCGTCGAAGGTCCCGCCGTAGGCACGGTAGCCGTCGTGAAAGCGCGGGACCGTGGCGGGATGGAGGCGCCCGGCGTCGTCGTTCACCTCGACGTCGACCCGGTAGTTGTTGCTCGTGATGTCGAAGAAGCCCGCAGCGCCGAGGACGAGGCCCGTCGGCTCGTGGTGATAGCGGCCGTCGGCGGTCACCCGGACCGTGCCGAAGGAGCCGACCTGATAGCTCGCGGCCGCGCGCGTCTCGTAGCGCTGGTCAGTGACCAGGTTCACCGCGCCTCCGAGCGCATCGGCGCCCAGCCGGATCGGGACCACGCCGCGATACACGTCGACCCGGTCGACCAGGTTGACCGGCACGTTCTCGATGCCGAAGGGATAGCCCGCGAGGTCGAGCGGCACGCCGTCCAGGAAGAAGCGGATCTGGTCGTCGTAGAGGCCGTTCAGCGAGAAGCGCGTGGTCGATCCGAGCCCGCCGTTGCGCCGCACCGCGACGCCCTGCGTGCGCGCGAGCACCTCACCGAGGTCGGCGGTCTGCTCTTTCGCCTTCCGCGTGTCGATGACGTTCACGGCCTCTGCAGATTGCTGGAGCTGCTCTGCTTCCGTGCGGCCGCCGGTGACGAGCACCTCGATCGGCTGCGCCTCTGGGACGGGTGGAGGAAGCTCGAGCTGGACCGAGACCTCGCTGGCCGGGAGAACCTCGATGCGCGCCGTGGCCTCGCGGCCGTTCTGGGCGACCTGAGCCGCGTACGTCCCCGGCGCCAGTCCCTCCAGGCGGAACGCACCGCCGGCGCCGCTGGTGGTCCGATGGACGAGCGCCTCGGGCGGGGCGACCAGCCCCTCGGGACCGGTGAGCGTGATCTCCGCCGCGCCGACCGCCGCGCCGCCGGCCGTGATCGTACCGCGGACCGCGCCGGGTGCGGGTGGCGGCGGCTCCTCGGGCGGCAGCTCGAAGTCGTATCGAAACAGGATGCGGGCAGCGACGGGCTGGCCCTGGCGCTCGGCAGGCCGGAAGCGGAAACGAAGGGCGGCTTCGCGTGCGGCCTCGTCGAAGCCGTGTCCAGCCGGCTCGGTCACCTCTGCCTCCGTGACGTTGCCGGCTGCGTCGACGAGGAGCCGCAGCACGACGGAGGCCTGGATTCGTGCCGCCCTGGCCTGCTCGGGATACGTCGCTTCGGCCTGCTCCAGGAGCTCGGGCGGCCGCGCTTCGTCGGGTGACGGCGGCGCTTCTGGAACAGGCTGAGGAGGCGCACCCGGTTCCGCCTGGCCCAGCGCCTCACCCGGCACCAGCAGCACCAGCAGCACGGCGATGAACATGTTGCTGCTCGGCTGCCAACCGCCTGAATCCATGGACTGCTCGTGGCTAGAGTCGCTCGCGGCCTTGCTGTGGATCGCCTGGCATGGACGAAGGCTCGACCGTTCCGGCTGGCAGCGGTGCCCCGGACGCCCGAAATCGCAATTGATTTTCGCTTTCATCTCACGCGATGGTTGCAAAGTCAACGGCGTGGGGGCGTTTTTCGCCCGCTCAGCGGCCGCTTCTGCGGCAAGGGCCCGCCACCTGCCGGCGTGAATGAGGCGGCCTCTGGTGCGCCGACGTCGTCGACCTCCCTGACGGGCAGCTCCGTCGGGGTGGCTTTCGCGGCGGCAGACGTCCCGCGCGTGCGGCCCGCGGATTCAGCTCCGGGTCCGCTCCGCGGCGCCTCCGTCATGGAGCAACGCCCCCAGCCGAGGGGTCACGTGTCCGCCGCGCCCCACGCCTCCGCGAGCGCGAGGATGCGGGCATGCTCCGGCACGGCTTCGAGGAAGCTCCGGCGCAGCGCGGGGGACTCGATGGTGTCCGCCTCGGCGCGCAGGATCTCCCGCGCGGCGGCCAGCGCTGCCCGGGCGGCGTCGCCCTCGCCGCAGGCGTGGAGCGCCTCGGCCCAGGTGAGGCGCACGAGCGCGTCATCCTCGTCGAGACCTCCGAGGCGCTCCACGCTCTCGAACGCCGCGCGCGCCGCTGCGAGCGCCTCGACGGCGCGCCCTTTTCGGAGCAGGATGCGCGCGAGCGTCGCCTGCGCGATCGGCTGCCGCGCGGGGTACGCCTGCACCTCGCCGAGCGCGGTGGTTGCCTGCGCGTGCGCCCGGGGGAGCTCTCCGAGCTCGAGCAGAGCTTGTGCGAGCAGGAGCTGGACCTCCCCCATCTGGTAGCGGTCGGAGAATGCTCGCGTCTCGACGACCATGGCCGCTGCCGTGCTGGCCTCGGCGCTCTGCCCTCGCGCCAGGCTGGTGCGCATCAGGTTGATGCTGGCTGTATTGGCCACATAGGTCAGGTCGAGCCTGACCGCGACGCGCCTCGCCTCGTGGAGCGTCGACTCTGCTGCTTCGTGAGCGCCGAGCCGAAGTTGCAGCACGCCGACATTCACGCGCGTCAGACATGCATCCCGTAGAGCGCCATCGCGCTCATACGCCTGGAATGCAGCCTCGGCGAGGCGAAGGGCGAGCTCGAGTCGGCGAGGCGGGTAGCACGCGGCAACGCACCTCGTCATGTAAATGTGCCCAGCCAGGCCAGGTTCCAGGTGCTCTGGCTGCGCCCCATTCATCACCTGCTCAAGGGCTTCGGCCGCGGCGCGGCGCCCGAGCTCCCGCAGCCACGTCGTGGTGCTGTACCAGGCGAGAAGAATACCCCTGTCGGGCGCCTCATCTTTCCGGTCGAGCCGCAGCGCTGACGCCACCACCTCGAGCTGCTCCGCGTTCCCGAGCGCCCCGCTCGCCCAGGCGAGCATCGCCAGCGCGGTGTGGGCAGCTCTGCTGCCGGCGGGCGCCAGGGCCATGGCGCTCTTCGCTGCGCGCTCGGCGTCGCCGGGCGCGCCCCGCCAGTTGTGCACGGTCGCCGCGAGCGCGTGGAGTCGTCCGGCAGCCTCGTCGCCCGGCGCGCAGGCGAGCGCTCGTTCCACCCGCGCGAGCGCGCCGTCGAGGTCGCTCGCCTCCAGCGCCTGCTCTGCCGCGCGCTCGTAGAAGCGGGCGGCCGCCCCGAGGGCCTCTCCGTGCTCGAAGTGCTCCGCCAGCACCAGCGCGTCGCGCTCGCCGGCCTCCTCCAGCCAAGCGCCAGCGAGCCGGTGACCGAGCCGTCGATCGACCTCGGTCAGCATGCTGTAGGCCGCCTCGCGCACGAGCCCGTGCCGGAAGGCGAACTCCACCTCGCGGGCGAACCGCGGCTCGAGCCGCCGCACGATCCACTCGTGCCGCTCCAGCGCCGCGAGCCGCGCGTCGAGCGCCGCGCCTCCCTCCTGTCCGAGACCCAAGAGCCGCGCCGCCGCGCCCTGCCAGAACACCTCTCCGAGCACGCTGCCGGCGCGCAGCAGCCGCCGCTCCTCGGCGTCGAGGTGCTTGAACCGCGCCTGCACCATGGCCAGGACCGTCTCCGGCGCCTCGCGCGTGTCGCGGCCCTCGACCGTCGCGCGCACGAGCTCCTCCACGAAGAACGGATTGCCCGCGGCGCGCCGGACGATCTCCTCGACATGACCTTCGTCGGGGCGCTCGCCCAGCGCCGCCCGCACCAGCCGCTCGCAGGCGCGGCGGGGCAGCTCGCCGAGCCCGAGCTCCATCGTGCCCCGTTCGGCCCAGAGCGCGGGGAAGGTCGCCCGCACCTCAGGTCGCGCCAGCGCGAGCACCATCAGCGGCCGCTCCGCGAGCAAGCGCAGCGCCGCGTCGATGCACTGCACGGTCGGGAGGTCCCCCCAGTGCAGGTTCTCCAGCACGACGAGCACCGGCCGCGCCCGGCACTCGGCGTCGACGAAGTCCACCCATGCGCGGCGGATCTGGTCGCCCATGAGCCGCGGATCGCGCCGCGCCGCGCGCAGCTGCACCCGCGCCTCGTCCGGGAACGGCGTGCCCACCATCTCCCCGAGGAACTCGGCCACCCGCTCCCGGTGGGCCGCGTCGACGTGCCGCGCCACGCGGGCGGCGAGCTGCTCCCGGCGGCGCTCGACGGGCTCGCCGTCGACGAGGCGCGCCGCGCGGCGCACCACCTGCCCGAGCAGCTCGAGGGGCGCCCCCGCGCGCGCCGGGTCCGCTTGCGCGATCCAGATCTCGGGCGCCTCGGCGCGCGCCCTGAGCCGCCGAACGAGCTCCAGGCGCAGCCGTGACTTGCCCATCCCCGCCGCCGCGATCACGAGCCCCGCCCGCGCGCAGGGCTCGCCGACGCACGCGTCGAACAGGTCCTCCAGGGCGCGCAGCTCCCTGTCGCGCCCGACGAACGGGGTGGGCTTGCCGAGCAGCGTGCGCGCCTCGTCGAAGGGCTCGCGCTCGCCCACGACCGCGGGGGCGCGAGCCCCAGACGTCATCTCGAACCGGGGCCCGAGGAGGCTGACGGTGATCGCATCCACGAGCACCGGGGCCTGCGTCTCCGGCGCGCTGCCGCCATCGCCGGGGGGCTCGGCGGCGTCGCCTTCGAGCAGCGCGGAGGCGCGGTCGATGACGGGACCGACGGGCTGGCCGCCGTCCAGCGCATCCCAGCCGGTCGCGACGGCCATGCGGGCGCCGGGCAAGATCCTCCGCAGCGCGAGGCCGCAGCGCACGGCGCGCGCAGCCAGGTCGGTGGGGGTATCGGCGCCCGCGAGCATCACGGCGACGGCGTCGTCCTGCAGCGGCTCGAGGCGGCCGCCGTGCTCGGCCGCCGCGCCGCGCAGGTCCGGCAGGAGCAGCGCCAGCCCTGTCGACACGGCGGCCTTCCCGCGCGCGTCGCGGGTGGTTGCCCCGGTGCGCGGCGCAGGGCCCGCGGCGGCCAGGAACGCCGGCTCCGCCCGGGCCAGGACCACGCTGACGAGTCCTCGCTCGCGGCGCGTCAGCGCGGGCGCGGGCAGCGCCGCGGCCGCGTCCTCCGGCGAGCGTGCCGCGAGCAGGCGGGCGGCTGCGGCGGCGTCGTCCGGCCGGCCTTCGCGGTCCTTCGCCATGAGCCGCGCCGTGAGCAGGTCGATGTTCTCGGGCAGCCCGGGCCGCAGCGCGCCCGGCCGCGGCGCGTCCTCGAACAGCACCTTGACGAGCACGGCAAGCGGGTGCTCGGCCCAGAAGGCGGGCTGGCCAGTGAGGCACTCGAAGAGGATGCAGCCGAGCGCGTACACATCCGCGCGCGCGTCGATGTCGAGCTCCCCGCGGACCTGTTCCGGCGCCATGTAGGACGGGGTGCCGAGGGCCACGCCCGGCTCGGTCAGCCCGCCGGTCGCGGTCACGTCGCGCGCGATCCCGAAGTCGAGGAGCTTGACCTGATCGAGCCGGCCGCCCGGCAAGAACAGGTTTGCCGGCTTGAGATCGCGGTGGATCACGCCGCGCGCGTGCACGAGCGACAGCGCCTCGGCCACGCGGTGGACGAGGGCGAGCCCGTCCTCGAGGCCGAGCGGCCCGCGGGCGAGCCTCTCGGCGAGGTCCTCGCCCTCGAGCCACTCCATGGCGAGGTAGCGCTGTCCCTGCTCCGCCACGCCGTGCGCCACGTGGCGCGCGATCGCCGGGTGCCGCAGCTCGGCGAGCAGCCGCGCCTCCCGGTCGAACCGCGCGACGAGCTGCGCCTCCGAGCTCCTCAGGAGCTTGAGCGCGACAAGCGCTCCGTCCTGCCGATCGCGCGCGCGGTAGACGTCGCCCATGCCGCCGCTGCCGGCGATCCGCTCGAGCTCGAACCGGCCGGCAAGGACTTGCGGCGAATCCGTCCTGTGCATGCCGTCATGGTACCGCTGTAGGAGGACAGCGGAGCTCGTCCGAGATGGATCTGCGCCGTGATCGGGCGACCGGGCGGGCCGAAGGGGCGGCGAGGGCAACGGGGAGCGCGACGCCGCGCTCGGCAGGTCAGGCCGTATCCCTCCACCGCAGGAGCGCGCCGCGCACGGCGCTCAGCCCTGCGGGCAAGGTGGCGTGGCGCGGGATCGCGTAGCGCTCACACACGACATCCACGTTGCCTTTCCGCCAGAACCCCTCTGGACAGACGACATGCATCTTCCCGGACCGCCCGAACAGGCCGAGCTCCAGCAGGCTGATCGGCGACCGCGAGCCCGGCGCGAAGTACATCAGGATGACGTCGGCCTCCTCGAGCCCGCGGAGCTCCCACTCGACCTGCTCCACGAAGCTCGGGTTGTCGAGGCGCTGCGCCCAGCCCGGCTCCCAGCGCTCGCGCCGCGGATTGAGGATCACCACGTCGAGATCGGCGAGCTCCTGCGCGACGCTCGCCTGCCAGGGCTCGGCCTGGCCGTTATCGATGGTTCCGGCCAGGAACAGCTTCGGTCCTGCCAATCCGTCGAACGGCCGTGGCGCCAGCACCTCGATCATCGGGAGATCCTCGCTTGTGAGAACACGTCAGCTTCGCCCTGCCCTCGCTTCGTCCCGCGCCCTCGCCCCGCCCCGCGCCCCGGCGCTTCCGCACGGCGCCTCACCCGCCCCCGCCCCCTGCGTCGCCCGCGCCGCCCGCGCCGGCCCCGCGGAGCCCCGCCTCGGTGACCGCCCGCTCCACCCGGTCGGGCGACCACGCGCCGGCGTGCCGCGTGAACAGCGTCCGCCCCTTGAACGCCCGCCCCGAGAGCGCCGCGGGCATGTCGGGCCAGCGCGCAACGAAGCTCCCCTTCTCTGCGCCCTTCCGCGCGGTCACCCACGAGGGGGCGCCGCCCTCGTTCGTGAACCAGTCGATCACGCGGTCCACGTCCTGGGCCGCCTCGAGGCGCCCGATGAGCTTCGTGCTCGTGTTGCCGAAGACGTTGTAGTCCACAGAGCGGGGGCTCTGCGTGCAGAGCAGGCAGCCCACGCCGTACTTCCTGCCCTGGGTGAACAGCCGGATGAGCGGCTGCTTCGCGGGCGGCTTGCCGCCGCCGGCCGGGATCCAGTCGCGCGCCTCGTCGATGTAGAAGAGCAGGTTCACCCCGCCGGAGCTCGCGTCGACGGTCGTGATCATCCAGCGGTAGAGCTCCGTCGCGAGGGCCGCGAGGAAGAAGTGCTTCTCGTCGTCGTTGCTGAGCGCGTTCAGGTAAACGATGTTGAGCGGGACGCGCCCGGGCCTCGAAGGCCGGAGCAGCTCGGTGAAGTCGAGGCGCGTCCCCCCCGTGAACAGCCGCGCGGAGGGGCCCTGCACGAACGTGTTGAGCCGGCGCGCGAGCCGCTCGCGCTCGGATTTGCGGATCAGGGTGTCCGCCTCGTCGATCCCGAGGTCCTCCGGGGCGCTGACCGCCGCCACGATGTCCCTGAGCCGGACCGGCGCCGCGCGCGGCAGGTGCCGCAGCACCTGATAAAGGAACGTGCGCTGCGACTCCTCCTCGCCGCCGCACGCGCACAGGCTGACCAGGTTGGCCGCCACGGCCACGAGCAAGCCCTCTTCCTCCTCGGCGCGCAGCGCGGGGTTCGCGATGTGCGAGAGCTCGCTCGCGCTCGGGAGCCGGAGCGGGTCGAGGCAGAGCCGGAGCCCGTGCGACGACCCGGGCGTGAGGATGCGCGGCTCCACGCGCTCCTGGAGCTCCTCCCAGGCGCGGAGCAGCGCCGGCGGCACGTCGGCGCGCGGGCGCGCCTCCATCATCTGGACGAGGTCGCCCTGGGGGTCGATCGCGAGGACGGGGACGCCGGCGCGCAGCGCCTCCTCGGCGATGACCTTGGCCATCCAGGTCTTGCCGCTCCCCGCCGCGCCGACGACGGAGACGTGCGTCCGCAGCACGGCGGGATCCATGCAGACGGGCACGCCGCCGTCGTCGAAGCCGAGGAGCATGCCGGCGGCGATCGCGGTCGGGGATGCAGGCGGCCTTGCGCCCGTGTCACGCGGCGCGGGTGTCGCGCGCTCATCGCCCGGCGGCGCCTCTTCCGGCTTCGAGCGCCCCGCGCCCGGCGGCGCCTTGGCCCCACGGCTCGACGGCCTGTCCGCCGGCTTCGAGGGCGCACCGCTCGGCGGCGCCACGACCGGCTTCGAGCGCCCGGCGTCCGCCGGCGCCTTGGCCCCTCGATCCGGCGCCGGCGCCGGCCTGGGGCGCTCGCCGGCCGGCTTCACGACCGCCAGCGCCTCCTCGATCTCCGGGTCATCCTCCACCAGCGGCTCGTCCGCCACCGGCTCGCCAGCGGCCGTCGCGTCCGCCGCCCGCGCGCCCGCCGCGGCCGGCGCGCGCTCCTCCAGCCCGTCGCCGCGGGTCGTCTCGAGCGCCTTCCAGCGCCGATCCCACGCGCCCTTGTCCTTGTGCCCGAGCTCCGCGACGCAGGCCCCGGAGCGCTCGTGCTTGCAGCCGCCGCAGTACGTGCGGTCGCCCGGCGGCGGCAGCCCCCCGGCGCCCAGCGCGTTGTCGGACCAGGCCACCATGCTGGCGATGAGCTCGTGGACCTTGCCGCGCTGGGCCTCGACCTCTTCCCAGCGCGCCTCCCGCACGCTGCGCGTCGGGTGCAGGTAGAACACCGCCACGTCCGGCCTCGTGCCGTGCTGGTGGTGGTGCATCAGCGCGTACGTGAAGACCTGGAACAGATCGCTGTTGGGCGAGCTCGCCGGCGTGAGCTTGTAGTCCACGATGCGGTGCTTCCCGAGCCGCGGATCGAAGTACACGTAGTCGATCGTCCCGGTCACGTGGACGTGGACGTCCTCCCCCACGTGGAACGTCACGTCGACCCGCTTGCGCGCGTCCCCGAAGAGCTGGCTCCTGAGCTCCGCCGCCGGCAGCCCGGCCGCCCTCGCGTGCACCGCGAGGCGCGCGAGCTCTTCCATGTAGACCTGGACCGCGGCGATGAAGCCCAGCCGCAGCGGCACCGGGCGCGCCGCGAGCGCGTCGAGATCGAGGCACGCGCCGTTGAACCAGCGCATCAG
Source organism: Sorangium sp. So ce1335 (assembly GCF_051521615.1). Taxonomy (NCBI): domain Bacteria; kingdom Pseudomonadati; phylum Myxococcota; order Polyangiales; family Polyangiaceae; genus Sorangium; species Sorangium sp. So ce1335. The sequence goes on along the minus strand of NZ_CP150363.1, from coordinate 11,524,180 downwards.
CGCCTGCTGGAGCCCCTCGGCGTCGCGGGCGCCCTCGAGCGCGGCGAGCACCTCGTCCGAGCTGCGCGCGGCGGCGTTGAAGCGCTCCACCGCGGTGTGGAACAGCGCGCCGCAGCCGGGCGTCTCCCCGCCCTTTCGCCAGATGCGGCTCACGACCTTCCGCCCGTCGTGCCGCGCGGCCGTGGCGCGCGTGTCGAACCAGTGAAGCCTCGGGCACGTCGCCGCGACGCGGAGCTGGGTCACGTTGACGTGGACGAGCCTCACCGCTTGCCCCGGAGCTGGACGAACAGGTCGTCGTCGGTCGCCGTCGCGTGGACGTGGCCCTCATCGTGGAGCGCCTGCGCGGTCTTCTTGATGTGCGCCCAGGCCTCGGGGAATCGCCTGTCCTGGAGCTTCTTGCGGGTCGCGAAGATCTGCGCGAGCTCCCTGGCCATCAGGCCGAGGCGCCACGACAGCTCGGCCATGATGTGCTCCCGCGTCTCTTGCGCATTCCACGCCGGGGGCGCCACCGAGTCCGTGCCGCCCTTCACGATCTCCTCGGTGAGCAGCTCGCGCAGGAGCGGGTGCGCGAGCAGCAGGCTCTGGCGCTGGAAGGACGCCAGCACCTCGGCCTCGGTCACCTTGCGGTACTGCCCGCGCGGGTGCTCGATCTCGAGGTCCTGGCTCCTCGCGGCGCCGAGGAGCCCCACGAGCGCGTCGAGCTCCGCGTGCCCGGCGAAGTCGAGGTGGAGGTGGAGGAAGCGCTGGCGCCCCAGCTTGCAGAGCGCGTCATAGGCGGCCTTTCCGGCGCCGCCGAGCCTGAGCGGCCGGCGCTCCTCGTCGGTGACGAGGATGCGCTTGTCGGTCGTCTTCGTGTCGTCCGCCATGCGCTGGAGCGGCATCCGCGCGCCGTGCCCGCTCGGCGCGCAGACGAACGACACGCCCGTCGTCACGACCACGCCGTCCGCGCGCTTTTCTCTGGCCAGGAGGTGATACGCCGGCGCCTTGCCCCGCTTCTTCGCGGTGAGGTGCTCGATGCCGAGGAGCGTCGCGCCGTTCTGGCCGGCGCACTTCGCGAGCAGGTGGTGCGTCAGGCTCGCGAGGTTGTCCTCGTCGGGCGGCAGCGACGCCTGCTGCAGCCGGCGGCGCATCTTGCCTTCCTCGAGCTTCTTCTTCACCTCGGCGTCGATGACGTCCTCGAGCTTCTGCGCGGGGGCCGGCGCTCGGCCGCCGTCCGGGCCGGCGCCGGGCCATTCCTTGAGCCAGCGCTTGCCGCCGACGGCGGCGAGCCGATCCTGCTGCGCCTCCCAGCGGTCGCGCGCCCAGAGGATCGCGTCGCGCGGCCGGAGCTCCTCCACGCCGTCGAGGCGCTGCTCGAGCCACGCGCTGCCGAGCGGGAACAGCCGATCGCGCTTGCGCGCGGCGATGACCTCCTCGATCTCCTTCTCCTCGAAGCCGGAGAGCGCCGCGTCGAGGCGCCCCTCGAGGATGGCGCGGGCCTCCTCCGGCGAGATCATGTGAAGCTCGAGGATCCGCTCGGCGATCCGGTCCCACGCGGCGGCCGGGATCACCTCGCCGGTGCGCAGGGAGAGCATGGATTGCTTCACGCCGGAGACGATGACGACGAGGTGTTTGGCCCGGTCGAGCAGCGCGTGCGCGTACGACATGAGGGCGCGCACGGCGTCCTGATCGAGGTTGTCGACCTGGTCGAGGCAGAGCACGAGCGGGAGCTCGGCGAGGGCGCACAGGTGCGCGAGGACGTGGAGGACGCGCTCCACCGCGGCGTCGTCCGGCAGGGCGAGGCCGTCGTCTGCGGTTCCGGCGGCCTGGTCGAGCAGGCGCGCGTTGTCGAGGAGGCGCGCCTCGTCGGGCCCGAGCGTCTCGCCGGAGAGCCAGAGCACGGCCGCGTGGGCGCGCTTCTCGGCGGCGGCGTCGCCGAGGCTCCCGTGCGACGTCCCGGTGAGGAACGCGTTGAGCACGGGGATGACGGCGTTGTGCGGGTCGATCCTGGCGCCGAGCCGGGCCAGCGCCTCCTTGCGCGCCTCGATCTCTCTGGGCCCCATCATGGTCTTGCGGTTCTTGAACGCGCCCGACCTGATGAGGGCTCGGTTGAGGATGGTGTAGAGGCGCGACTGCGTGGTTTCGCTCCCGCGGTGCCCCGCGAGGTCGCTGACGGTCGCGTGGAGCACGTACCGGAGCATCCGCTCGGGCGAGGCGAGGATGTTGTGCAGGTAGACGACGGTGGCCTTGTCTTCCCCGGCCCACTGGAACAGCCGCGCGAGCAGGTGGCTCTTGCCGACGCCGGGCGCGCCGATGAGCAGCGCGCCGATGCTGATCGGCTCCTTCGCGGCGTCCTGCACGACGCGCGTGAGCTTGGTGAAGGCGCTCTTGTGGATCGACTCGACCGTGGCCTCGCCGCCGCCGACGTCGGTGATGCGGTGGCTGCGGAACGGGTTGGTGCCGCGGACCGCCTGGAGGAAGCGCTCGAAGGTGGGCTCTTCGGTGCTCGTGCGCTCGCTGATCATGCGTCGTGCCTCCGCGCCACGTAGACGAGCAGGTTGCCGGCCTCGAGGATGCCGGCCTCGCGCTCGGCGTCGGCCATCTGGTGATGGCGGCCGTCGGAGGGGTCGAGCGAGTAGCGGCGCTGGCGCCGGAGGGCGGCGAGCTCGGCGTCGAAGACGGCGCGCGGGACGTCGGGGAGGGCCGCGCGGAGGTCGCGGAGGGTGACGTAGTTGAGGCCGCCGGAGGCGCGGTCGAGGGCGGAGAAGGCGGCGTCGAAGCGGGCGGCGAAGGGGGCGGGCGCGCTGGCGGCGGCCGGGGCGGCGGGGGTGCTCACGGCGGCGGGGGTGCTCGCGCCAGCGGCGGCGGGGGCGCTGGCAACGGGGGCGCCGTTGGACGGGGCGGCGGGGGCTGGCGCGGCGGGGGCGTCGAGGGCCGCGGGGCGGGCGCCGTTGGGCGCCGTGGGGCGGGGAGCGGCGTCGGTCGTGGGCGCGGTGGCGGTTGCAGCGGGGAGCGCCGGCGTGAGGGCGGCCGGGAGGACCGCATCGGCGAGGAAGAAGAACAGCGGCTTCTTGCCGCTCACGACGCCGATGGTCCGGGGAAGTCGGCGCTCGGCGATGCGCTGCTCGAGCGCCGCCTTGAACACGCGGCCCAGGGCGGGCACGAGGGCCCTGGGGAGCTGCGCCAGATCGACCGCCGGAGCGTCGGGCTTACGCGCCGACTGGAGCTGCACCTCCAGGAGCCGATCGGACTGCGCGACGGCCTCCAGGTCGTCCTTGAGCAGCACGAGCACGGTGCCTGGCGCTGGCTTCTTCTTGCCTCCCGCGGCGCGGGAGAGCAGCACGCACGCCTTCGCCTCCTTGAGATTCAGTGCCTTGCTCGTCACCGCGAGCGTTTCCCCGGTCAGCTCCGCGAGCCGCTCGAGCGTCGGCGGATACGACGCGCCGCCGAGCTGCTTCTGCGACTCGAGGACGCCGAGGAGCCTCGGCACCGGCGAGGGCGGCGGCTCCTTCTTGCGCGGCGCAGCCTTCTGCTTCGCGGGAGCCTTCTCGTTGGTCCCGGCGGCCTTCCGGGGCGCGGCAGCCTTCTTTGGCGTCTCGGCGCTGCTCTTCCTGGATGCCGTGGTCTTCGAGGTCGTCGCCCGCGCGCGCGGGCTCGATGCGCTGCTCTTGTTCGTGGCCCACCTCCCGAGCGTCCGAGATTACCCGGGCGTCCAGCCATGGGAAGAGGCTCCGTTCCATCGCCCCGGCGCGAAGGGCGAGCGTCTCGCGTGCCGCTGGCTCGCGCGAGCCGATCAGGTGTAAGGCCCTGGCGCACTCAGCGGCTGGCGCGGGCTCGTCCATAGAACCGTGACGGCTTTCGCGCAATGCAGGGCTCCCGTCCCTTGGCCGAGCGCGAGCCCTTGCGCCGCAGCGCGCCCCACGGTGTCTGCCCCGCCCCGGCGCTCGGCTGCTCGGCCCTCGACCGGAAGTCCGGCTCGGATCGAACGTTGGTCGTCGGTGGAAGAAGGGCTGGTCGAGGCTCGCGGGGTTGGAGTCAGGGCGCGGAGATGCCTGTGACCCATGGCGGTCATTCAAGGCGGCGCCGAGCCCGGACCGCTGCTCCTCGTAGCAGCGAGAGGTATCAAGGGCTTCGGCGCGAGCTTCGGCAAGGTCGACAACGCGCCTCACGACTCGCGGGCGGCCTACCGGTGCCCTGGCGAGCGACTCGCCTCGCGTGAGGCTCGCACCGCTCGTGCACCAGGAGCTCTCGATGCCGCTCGACAGCCACCTCGGCGCGCGCTGCCGAGCTGGCGAGACGAGCTGGGCCGGGGCTCGCTGGCCGGGAGGGTGGCTTCTCCACCGCGGAGATGGGTGCCGCCCATCTTTTCTTGGACGCACCTCCACCGGGAGATGGGCGCCTCCCATCTTTTCTTGGACGCACGTCCATCGCGGAGATGGGTGCCACCCATCTTTTCTTGGACGCACCTGTCAGGGACCGGCCTATTGGATCGCGACCGGGATGGCGAAACGGATCGGCCTCGGGTCGGCCAAGTGGATCGCAGCCGGGTCGGCCAAGTGGATCACGACAGGTAGGCGCCTGACGGCAGGGAGGGCGTTCGGAGAGAGAGAAATTGGGTCGAGCTTCCGGAATGCGTCGTACGCGCCGTCGGAGACGGCGACCGTAGGAGCGGGATCGGCGAAGCGGATCGCAGCCGGGTCGGCGAAGCGGATCGCGGCCGGGTCGGCCAAGTGGATCGCGGCCGGGTCGGCCAAGTGGATCACGGCCGAGACGGCGGAAGCGCCGGATCTCGGGCGTCAGACAGCGGTGAGGCATGTACACCCGAGCCTGATAGGGCCGGGCATGGCTCCCGGCTTCGAGGAGGCCGGGATGAGCGCGAGGAGGACGGAGATGCACAGGCTGCAGGAGCTCGTGCGCCTGCACCGCAGGGGCGAGGACTGCCGGGAAGTCGCGCGGCTGCTGGGGATGGGACCCAACACCGAGAGGCGGTATCGCACGGCGCTGTCGCAGGCTGGCCTGCTCGATGGCAGCGCGGAGCAGATCCCCGCGCTCGAGGTGCTGAAGGAAGCGGTAAGACAGCACGTGCCACCGAAGGTGGCGCCGCAGCAGCAGTCGAGCGTGGAGCGATGGCGAGCGTACATCGCGGCGCGCGTCGAGGAAGGGCTCAAGCCGGCAGCGATCTACGACCGGCTGCGGCTCGAAGAGCGCGACTTCAGCGGCAGCCGCTCCGCGGTCAAGCGCATGGTCGCGACGCTCCAGAGGGAGCAAGGGATCAGGCCGCAGGACGTCGCCATCGTCGTGGAGACCGATCCCGGGCACGTCGCGCAGGTCGACTTCGGGTACGCGGGGCGGCTGTGGGATCCTGAGACCAAGAGCCTGCGCAGGGCGTGGGTGTTCGTGATGGTGCTTGGCTACAGCCGGCATCTGTTCGCACAGATCGTGTTCGACCAGAAGACCGAGACGTGGCTGCGGCTGCACGAGGAAGCGTTCCGCGCCTTCGGTGGGGTGCCGTCGACGATGGTACCGGACAACCTCAAGGCGGCCGTGGTGCGGGCCGCCTTCGGCGTGGACGAGGACTCGGCGCTGAGCCGCAGCTACCGCGAGCTCGCGAGGCACTACGGCTTCACCGTGGACCCGACGCCGCCGCGAGCGCCGCAGAAGAAGGGCAAGGTCGAGGCGAGCGTGAAGTACGTCAAGCGCAACGCTCTGGCGGGTCGCGAGGGGCAGGACGTGGACGAGGTGCGCGCGGCGCTCGGTCGATGGATCGTCGAGATCGCGGGCACTCGGCAGCACGGCACCACGAAGCGGAAGCCGCTTGAGGTGTTCGAGGCCGAGGAGAAGAGCCGGCTTCAGCCGCTGCCGCTGCGCCCGTACGAGCTCGTGACCTGGAAGCGGGCGCGGGTGCATCGCGACTGCCACGTCGAGCTCGGAGGAAGGCTGTACTCGGTGCCCTGGCGGCTGGTGGAGCGCGAGGTGTGGCTGCGCGCGACGCCGTCGAGCGTGGTGGTGTATGCCGACGACGAGGCCGTGGCACGGCACGATCGGCGCGGCGCCGGCCTGCGCAGCACGCTCGAGCGGCACCTGCCCGAGGAGCGCGCGGCGCTGCGGCACCGGAGCCGCGCCTACTGGGAGCAGCGCGCCGACCAGATGGGCAAGGACGTGGGCAGGTTCGTCCGCGAGGTGTTCGACGCCGACGACGTGCTCTCGCAGCTGCGCAAGGTGCAGGCGATCGTCACGCACCTGGAGAAGTTCCCCCAGGAGCGCGCGCAGGCCGCGTGTCGCCGCGCGAGCCATTACGGCAACCTCAGCTACCAGGGCGTTCGCGACATCCTCCGGCGCGGGCTCGACTTCGAGCCGAGCCCACAGAGCGCTGCGCCGGCGGCGTGGTCGGATGCGCCTCCGCGGTTCGCGCGCGACCTCCGGCTGCTGGCGGCGTCGCGGCTGTCGTCGACAGGAGGGGACCATGGGCCTCACTGACGAGCTGGTGCCGGTGCTCAAGAAGCTGCGCCTGTCAGGCGTGCTGCAGTCGCTGGAGGTGCGCGTGCGGCAGGCCGTCGACGAGCAGCTCTCGCACGAGGAGTTCCTCGTGCGGCTGCTGTCCGACGAGGTGGATCGCCGTGACGGGCGGCAGTTCGATCAGCGCGTCCGCCGAGCGGGCTTCGACAGCCTCAAGACGCTGGAGGACTTCGACTTCCAGTTCAACCCGAGGGTGCCGAAGGCGAAGGTGATCGACCTGGCGACCTGCTCCTTCGTCGAGCGCCGGCAGAACGTGCTGCTGGTCGGCCAGGCGGGGGTCGGCAAGTCGCACATCGCTCAGGCGCTCGGTCACCGCGCCTGTCGCGCTGGCTACCAGGTGCTGTACGTGGGCGCCGGCGACATGCTCAAGCAGCTGCGCGCCGGCCGCGCCGACGGCAGCTACGATCGTCGGCTGGCGAGGCTCGTCGGCGTCGACCTGCTCGTCGTCGACGACCTCGGCCTCCGCTCGCTGACCGTGGAAGAGGCGGCCGATGTCTACGAGGTCATCCGGCTGCGTTACCAGCGCGGGGCGATGATCCTGACGTCCAATCGCGCCGTGGAGGAGTTCGGCGGCCTGTTCGGCGATCCGCTGCTCGCCAGCGCCGCCATGGACCGGCTGCTCCACGACGCCCACGTCCTCGTCCTCGAGGGCGACTCGTACCGCAACCCTCCCCCGGGCCGGCGACGCCGGGCGGCGGAGGCATCGAAGGAGAGCAAGACATGAGCATGTCGAGCGGGTGGCAGGATCCGCTTGGCCGACCCCGAGCGTCGATCGCCCGGGTCGTGATCGCGGCGCTGGCGGCGCTCGCGATCACAGGATCCGCTTGGCCGACCCAAGCGCGATCCATGAGGCCGAGCTATGACAACGCACCTCCACCGGGAGATGGGCGCCACCCATCTCCCGCGTGGACGACCCACCTCACCGGGACGGGTTCACGGCGTGCCGTCCGCCCCGGACCGGGGGCGCCGGGACGGCTTCGGGCTTCTTTTGGTGGGAGGGGCCAAGGACTCGGTCCGTCCGTCGCTTCCGTGTTCCGCCGCTGACACCGGCCCGGTCTGCCGCCGGCCTGCGCAACGCCACCAGGCCTGCCAGCGCATCGGGCCACGCGGCCTGTTGCGCGGCCGACGGCCCCTCCGCCGCCGCGCTCGTCAACGTGCCCACCGCCCCGGAGGCCACGCTCGTCGACCTGGTGCTCGGCATAGCCGGCGCCGCCTCGCGCGTGCTCGGCCTGCACGGCCTGTTGCACCTCGGGCGCCTGACCCCGCTCGCGCTCGCCCAGCGGACCGAGCTCTCGCTCCGCGACGCCGAGCGGCTGCTCGCCGCCCTCGAGCTCGGCCGCCGCCTCCACGCCGCGCGCACCCGCCGCCCGAGGCGCCTGCGCTCGCCGCGCGACGTCGCCCGCTTCTTCGAGCCCACGCTCGCCCATCTTGTCCACGAGGAGCTCTGGATGGCCGCCCTCGACGCCCACCGCGGCGTGCGCGCCGTCCGCATGCTCTCCCGCGGCGGGATCCTCGGCACCGTCGTCCACCAGACCGACGTGCTGCGCGCCGCCCTCGAGATGGCCGCCACCACGTTCGTGCTCTGCCACAACCCTCCGAGCGGCGACCCCGCGCACGGCGTCATGGAACGAGGCGCGGACGACGGCCTTCCGCCGCGCAAGGCAGCGTGATCGCCGCCCGCTCACCCGTCTGGGCGATGGTTCGTCCGAGCAACGGGCCGCCGGTGGGCGCCGCCGGTGCGACGCGAGCGCGACGAGGCCACCGACGCCTGGTGACGGGTGGCCAACCGCGGCGATCACGCGTCGTCGGTGGGCTGGCCAGGCGGCGGCCGTCTGCCGCCGCCATGGCGGAAACCGCCAGCGCCACCCGCCGCCCGCGCCAAGTGTTCGAATCCCTTCTCCTCCGCTGAGATCAGCGCGGCTTACTGCGCGGCCTTTGGATCCATCCACAGCACCTCCCAGTGGTGCCCGTCGAGGTCCTCGAAGCTCCGGCTGTACATGAACCCGTGGTCCTCCGGCGGCCCCGCCTCCTTGCTACCGCCGGCGAGCGCCTTCGCCACCAGCGCGTCCACCTCGGCGCGGCTCTCGCACGAGAGCCCGAAGGCCCCCTCCACGTGCGTCGCGGTGTCGCAGATCTCCTTGTTGGTGAACGTCTTGAAGAACGGCTCGACGAGCAGCATCGCGTCGGCGTGCTCGCCGATGAGCATGCAGGCGGCATTGTCGCCCGTGACTTTCGGGTTGATCGTGAAGCCGAGGGCATTGAAGAACGCCATGGTCCGCTCGAGGTTCTTGACGGGCAGGCTGACGAAGAGCTTGTGGGACATGGGGTTGGCCTCCTTTTGCTCCATCCCCCCCGCCCGCGGAGAGATCATCGGTCGCTCAGAAAAACCTCGCGCCCTACTCCGGCAGCTCCATGGGCAGGCCAAACGCCGGGAACAGAACCTCGCGAGGCTCATGCGCTCCCCCTCAAGAAACGTGATCCGTCGGGCACCGAGACCTTCGTGGGCGGACGCCACCAGCTCGAGCATCGTCCTCACCTGACGGATCGTCCGGACATCAAACAGCCCGCTCGGTAACAGGCGAGGACGCGGCCCTCATCGGACGCCGCGTAGCGTGCAGCCGCAGCTGGCCAGGGGAAAGACGCGGTCTGCGGAGCGGCCACCTCGTGAGGCTGTGACGGGATCGACGGCCAATCCTCTTGACACTCACCGGAAGAAGTTCTTCGAGTGGTCGTTCACGAAAAAGAGATTCCGCGTGGCATCGGCGTCACGCACCGCCTCGAAGCGAGACTCCATCTCCCGCCGGATCGCCTCCTTCTCCTGGTCCGTCTTGCCATGCAGTGAGTACATCGGCCCCGCCTCCAACGGATAACTCGGCGTCACCGCCACCGTATTGTCCTTCAGGTAAACCACGTAACGGACCCGAAGCTCCTTGGGCTCGAGATCCTTTACACTGCTGTGATAGGCCCGAAAAACCGCCGCGTGCCTCACGAAGAAATGCTGCCCCTGGTGCCTCAACATGACGCTTCCTCCGCTCGAGATGCGCCCGTCACTGAAGCGAGCCTCGGCGAGCGCGTGCACTTCAGCAACCCGCTTTCCTTCACAATAGTGACCGAAGTGGTAGACACTATAACAGGTGACCTTCCACAACGGCGTCGAAGCACTCGCGAGAGCACTGGCGCACGCCGCGAATGGATCATGCACCACACTGCGAACATCTACTTTCATGGTGACCCATCCTTGTTGTTGAGGGACGAAAACTCAATGAGCCAACATTGCCATCACACCTCGACAGCCCAGGAAAGCCGCATTCCCGAGCCAGGGCGTCGAGGGTCCGATAGCGCGCCATCCAGTCGTCGTAGGCATAGAGAATCAGGTCCGTGCAATGTCCTTCGAGCCAATCTCGAAAGCCGGCCGCGACCTGAGTGGAGACGTCGAGCAACCTGCCCGGCATGAGCAACACGACATCGAAGGCCCTGGCCTCGAGGGCGGGGTAACAAAAGAGATCGGCGGCGACGAAATTTCCCCGGCGACCGGGGAAAGTCTCTTTCGCGCGATCGATCTTTTCAGGGCCTAGATCCACGCCGAAGGGGGTGACAGTCGCCTCACACTCCGTGATTTTTCTCAACAGCTCACCGTTGCCACACCCCAGATCGAGGACCGTCGCTCCTTGCGAGAGCAGCGGCTCCAGAAAGCTCACGATTCTCGCGTGCTCCATCTCCATATGTCGGAATGAAGAGAAGCCGTTGTCTCTGAAGATCGAGGCGTCGATCATTGAATGCACCTGTACTCTGAAACGGTCGCGGACAAGGCATCTAAAAAAACCTCGCCCTCGGTGGTCAGACTGGCCTTCTCAAGCACCATTTTCAGGGTGGCATCGACCTGGCCGTATCGCTTCTTGTACAGGGGCATGATCTGGGCCGTCATCGATCCGTCGCGCTCGATCAGGCGCCGATAAAACTGCAGAACGTTCACGAACGCGTGAATCCCCAGCATCACGCCTCGCATGGGTCGTTTTACCCCGGGCATCCACGGGTGGTAGTACTCCTTCTCCGATTCCGCGTTGGTGAATAGGTCCTTGACGACGAGCAGCTGCTCGAGAACCTTATGGCTCGTCTCGTGGATCAGCCCCTCGGTGATTCGGAACTTGCTCTCCTCGATCAGCGGAAAGCAGAGGCAAATCATCTGATACCAATCCTTGACCGAGAGGCTGTTGTACCTAGCTTCCGTGGGCACGCAAAAGACCACGCGCCGAACTACCTTGCCGAACGCAGCGCGCTCTTCGTCGCTGAGCATCGCCAAGACGCCTTCGAAGCTCGAGAGCACTTGCGACGGCTCGGGGTGCCTATCGATCCCCATTCCGCGGATGAGTCGGGATGTATCGAGATCGCAACAGTCGTAGTGGGTGACCTCCAGGGCGTTGGTGAATCCCTCGACGAAAATGGCGTCCACGAGTTCGTCGCGGATGTTATGAGGTCCCCCCGCGGCTCCCTTGGGGTGAACCGAAACGTCGTGCTTGCCGATCACCAGCCGTTTGACCTCCGGACGAGGAGCCCGGCTCCTCAGAGGCGTGGCGATGACTCCGTAGAACCTCGGAAATGCCATGTCGCCAGAGAACTCGATTTGCTCTCTTCTGAGAATCTCGCAGAACAAGACCGGCATCGCGTAGAGCTGAGCTTTCAGGCCGAGGATCGCGTTCTCGGCGGGTGCCGTCAGACACTCGATCGTCTTGGAGACCCAGTGCCGAAACACGGGGCACTCCGTGGGAGAAGGCTGGTGTCGGAACATCTCGAAGATCCGTAGCAGACAGCCACGAAGCGGCTCCTCCACGTCCAGCAATCGATGGTTCACGAGCCCCTCCAGGATCTCCATCAGGCACGTGTCGTAGGCTCTGAGAAAGCTCAGCTGCTCGGCCTGCCGGCTGAAGCTCTCCAGCAAGGCGAACGGCCTCACGTCCTCGACTTCGATGCGGCTTCGAAGCAAGGCATCGAACTGGCTCTTCTCGACGATTGCGGATGACCTCACGGCATCCCCCAACAGGCGATTCGGCTCGCGGACTCCGCCAGCGTCGCCTCCAGGGCGCCTATGAAGTGACGGCCCTTCTCGTTCAAATCCGCGTGCTCATGGATGTAGGCAGCGACGTCTTTCACCTCCTGCATTCGCAAGCTCAGCTCGCTCTCTATCCGGGCATGATAGCGGGGCTCTCTCTCCAGCAGCTGCACGTAATAACTGACGACGTTCACGAAGGCGTGAAAACCCAGGAAGACGCCGCTCATCGGCCGCTTCTTCCCCGGCATCCAAGGATGGTGATACTCGACGACCCTGTCGTCGTTCGAATAAAGGTCGCTCAAAGCGAAGAGCTGATTGAGCAGCTGGTGGCTGCACTCGTGAACGAGCATGTTGGCACACTTGTAAACGTGCGCGGGCGAATGATAGGGAACACAGAGCGAGGAGATCTGAAATGTGTGCCGGTCGGTGCCGCTATTGTAGACGTTGTTTCCCGGGACGCAGACGAGAAAGCGCCTGAAGTTGGCGAGGATGGCCTCGCGATAACCTGGGTCGACCCCATCCAAGCCATCGATGAGATCCTGCAGGTGGACCAAGGCTTCCGTGAGCTCCTGCTCCGTGAGATCGGGAGTGACCCCGAGCCGGAGGGAATCCGTGTGCATGGTGGTTTGCGTATAAGGTAATACATCGATCTCACCACCGCAAATCGTCATATTGCGAGTCAAGATCACTTCCGAGAGTAGTTCGGGCTCGCCATTCCTGGTGATCTCCGTCCCTGGATCACCTACCTTGATCCACGTGACTTGTCCAACCTTGGCGAGGCTTCTGGCCTTGCCGCCGACAACACCGGCGAAAGGCGGAAGGAACGCGTACCCTTCGTAAGGAAGGTGATGCTCCGCCATCACCTTCGAGAAGACGAGGGGCATCGAATAAACGAGCCGCTGGAGGTTGAGGGTCGCGGTATTGATCGAACAGCGCATCAGACTGTTGGCGACCTGCGATATCCACTGGCGAAAAACCGGGCACTTAGAAGGTGGTGGTTCGCCCTTGAAGTGGTGCAAGAGGTCCGCGGCCATCTTCAGGGCCGCGGCATCCATCGGGATGATCTTCTGATTGACCAGCAGCTCTTCCAGGAGCGCCATCACCGCCCGATCATGGGATTCCAGAAAACGATCGATCTTCTCGCCGGGCGCGGAGCGGTGGACGAGGACGTAGTCGCCCACGTCGTACTCGAAGTCCTCGATGCTGGAACGCAGGTAGACCTTGAAATCGCGCTCATCTATCAAGTAACAGTTCATACGGCTGTTACTCCATAGATGTCTTGAGATATGGTTTTCCAGATATGGGAAAAGATGCCCAGAAGGTCCTCGCAGTAGACGGATGGGTTATTGTAACCGTTCTTACTGCTGTACCGGTGCATGATGTACCCGCCCGAGCACGCCTGGGTAAACCTGCACGCCTTGCACTTCGCGGGGAGATTGAGCCCGGCCTCATACGGAATCCTCCACGCCGGTTCATTCCACAGCTCGACGATGTCGTTGCTGGACACGTTGAGTTTGGTGTGGACCTGCTCTTGGCCGGCGATCCCGAACACGTCGTGCGGCTCGATGGCGCCATTGGGTTGAATGACGATGGTTCGGGTCGGCCTGGGCCCCGTGGAGTCAAGGGAAGTGTGCTTCTGGTTCAGCAACGCCTTGATCATGGACTCGAACAGCCGGACGCTCACCCCGCGCCTTGAGTAGTCCTGATACCAGAGGTCGAACATGTTCCGGTAGTACGCGCCTATGGACTTGACGACACCTTTCTCCACGTCGTCGTGATTGAAGTTCGGGATCAGGACATCGAACGTCTTCACGCCCAGCTCGTCGGCGAAGTACCTCATGATCTCCGTGCTCGACGTCTCGAGATCGGCGACGGAGAGAATGGCGAATTTGACGTCGTTTTTTTGCAGTCTTTCGATGGCGGCGACGACCTGGGCGTGGCTGCCCCGTCCCCTTCGATCCACCCGCGATTTGTCGTGGACTTCCCGCGGGCCATCGATGCTGACGGCCAGACCCATGTTGTTGTCTTTGAGAATGGCGCACCAGTCGTCGTCGATCAAAACCCCGTTCGTGGTCATCCCCATGAAGAGCGAGGTCTTCGTTCTCTCCGCGATGGCTCGCAGCCGACGAACCAGGGCCACGGTTCGCCCCTTTCCGTACAGCAGCGGCTCTCCGCCATGAAGGACGAGGCTGTAGCTGGAATGAAGGCCCGCTTCGAAAAGCCTTTCCAGCCGGTAAGCCATGTCGTCTTCCACCGACTGCGGCATCAGCTTCGGAAGCTTTTCGACGGCATCGTTGCGGAACCAATGGCAATACGTACAGTACAGATTGCAGTATGCGGCCACTTTTACAATGATGTCACTTCCAATGTCCATGGCCAGGCCCTCGGCTTCCTCGACCAGAGGAGCTCGGAGAGGACGCGTCCGAAGAAAAAAGTATGAACTTGCTTCCCGTGGGCGCGTCTCTTTCTCCGAACGGTTATGAACGATATCGGTCATAATCCATGAGGAGCGGCGCCCTCACGGTCCTTCATGATAGGTGTGGGTATCGTGATGGTTATGCTCGTGATAAGCAGATTCGGAGAATTGCGTGTCGCACGCCCCGAGGATCTTGCTGAGAACGGGATGGTCGGAATCCAGATTCCCCGCAACGGTCTTCACCTGATCGACGTTGGCGTTGGAAATTGCCGAGATGGCAAGACCCGCCCCCTCGAGAATCTTGGCAAGACTCTCTTTCGTGGTGTTGTTGTCTTTCTTCGTTGTTTCTTTTTTCTGCTGTTTCTCGTCCATTGGACTCTCCCTGGTGAAAGAGATGCGTTTCTCTACCCTGGCTGCTGTTTGTGGTTGCAAGCCATGTACCCGGCTCGAAGGTGAGAAGAAGGCGCCCTTCGGGTAAGCGTGCTCGCGAAGTTTGATGGGGTCCCGAGCACGAAAATTGAGGGAGGCGCGGCGTCATGGCCGTCGCGGCCTTGGGCATCGCCGGGCCGCGACGCCGGAATGGGCACGAGCACGAAGTTGGAGGGCCTTTGAGCGCGAGGATCGAGGGACGCTCGGCGTCATGAGCCGAGCGCGGGCGGGGTCGCCTCAAAAGGAGATGTCGTCGCCGGGCCGCTCGTCGCCGAGCGCCTGCGGGTGATCGGCAGGAAAGAAGGCGCGGTGGCTATTGAGCGCGGCGTGGAGCTCGCGGACGGGCATCGAAGATGCGGCGGGCGGCGCGCAGTAACCGCCCAGCCAACGCCATCGTGATCGTCCGTGCCGCGCCGGCTACCCGTCCCCATCGCGACGAAGGAGGAAGCGATGGCGACGAGAGCGGAGCGGGCCGAGCGGATCGCGCGGCCCGGCGCCGCCGCCGGGCCTGCGCGACACCAACCAAGGTCGGCCACCGCCGCCGTTGCACATATCACCTTGCCGACATCGAAGCCATCGCATCACGACAGTTGATGCCCTCACCGGCGTCAGGGTGCCCATACCCCACCGTCTTGGTGCTGGCATCGGTCTGCATCGCGCTCGCCACCCGCAAACCGACGAAAACATCACGCGATCGACAACGATTTCGACACGATTGGCTACCCATGCCGGTAAGCCCCTGTCGTCCATTGCGGCGACACGGTGAGGCTCGACGAAGAAAGCGCGACGCTGTGCAACGATTCATCCATTCGCCTCTTTCGTCGTTCTGAGGTGGCGCATCATGCGATGATGGATTAGGGTCGTCCTCCGATGCACAACCGCTCTGACCAGTTCGCGAAGAGCTTGCTGCGCGACGGGCTGAGCCTCGTCTCGGCCGCGCAAACAGAGGTCGAGGTCCTGGCGGCGACCCAGAAGATCGATGTCTTCAGCGTGCCTGATCCAGCCCGCCAGGCCGAGCGTGCCAGGATGGGCCTGCTCGGCGAGCTCGCCGCGGAGCCGAGCCTGTTCGAGCCGTTCCACGGCACGCCGAGCCTCCGTCAGGTCCGCCGCTGCCTGCGCAAGCAGCTCACATGGCACCACGAGCTCGAACGCCGCGCCCGCGCTGCCGCCGGCGCCGTCGCGCAGGAAGAGGACGCAGATGCGCCGCCGCAGCCGGCGGTGGACTTCCCTGCCCTCGTCGTCATCGGCCCGGGGCGTCCCGAGACGGTGCTCGACGCCTACCGGTGCGAGCCGGTGCAACCGGGCGTCTACCACGCCGTCCCGGGCCTGGTGCTGCGCGTCATCGTGCTCGCGGAGCTGCCCCGGACGCGCGCGACGCTGCTCTTGCGGCTGCTCGGCTCGGGCCGCGTCCTGCGCGACGCGCTGGCCGATCTGGCCGCGCTGCCCGACGACGCCTGGGAGAAGAGCGTCGCCAGGCCGCTGCTGGTACACTTCCGGCTCGGAGCCAGCGAGCCGAGCGACGAGGAGGACGAGGTGAGCGCAGAGATCCGGGCGTGGGTCGAGGAGTACGAGAACAGGCTTCGGGCCGAGGCGCGAACGGAGGGCCGCAAGGAAGGCCACAACGAGGGCCGCAAGGAAGGCCGCAACGAGGAGGCGGCGCGGGCCGTGCTGACCGCGCTCCGGGTCCGCGGCATCGCCGTGCCGGACGCCGCGCGCGAGCGCATCCTGGCCGAGAAGGATCCGGAGACGCTGGAACGGTGGCTCGAGCGGGCCATCGTCGCCGCGTCGCTCGCCGAGGTGCTCGACGGCCTGAGCTGAGCCACGCCGGCCAGCGACCGGCTGCCCGGCGCGCACGCTCCCGCAACGGGCTCGCATCCGCGGTTCTGCCGCCGTGCCGTCCGCCGGGAGCGGGACAAGCTGCATCCAGCGGTAGCTGGCACCAGAGCGCTGGCGAGAAGGCCTGCTCAGGGCTCGCAGGGTCGGGGGGTCTCTCCAACGCGGAGACGGGTGCCACCCATCTCCTGCCGGAGGCGCGTCCAGCTACCTGTCATGGCACAGGACACACCCAAACTCGTGCTCGTACACCCGATGGACGGGACAGAGCACCAGCTGCTTCGGGCGGTCGCCGTAGGACCAGACCGTCGCATCCACACCGCACGCATGCTCGACGACGAACGCCTCGATCATCGCCCGGAACCGATCCAGGCAGGGCTGGAGCGACTCCTCGCGCGGCCCGTACCCCAGCCGCTCCCAGCCCGTCCTGGCCTTCGCCGCCTCGATCACCCGGAGGATGAACTCGCGTTCGCGGGCGAAGGTGCTCGGGGACCAGGGCATCTCGCTGACGTCGAACCCCACGACCCCGAGCCCGAACATCCCCTGATCGTGCGAGGCGAACCACGCGGCGAGCTCGCGTTCCCCCTCGGTCTCGGCCAGCGCCGACGCGGCAAGGGCGAGCACGGAGATGAACACCGAGGTCAGCCCGTTGCTCATCTGGATGCGCGTGAGGCCGGGACCGGCCTCGTACGTGATGACGTTCGCCATACCTTCACCTCCGCGCGCCCGACATGATAGCGCTCACCCGCGGGACGTGATCCGCATCCGTCGGCATCCGTCGGCATCCACGGCGCGCGGCCTCGCGCGTGCTCGGCCTGCTGTGGCCGCTGCTGATGACGCGCTAGAGTGCGGCCCGGAATGAAGGACACCCTCACCGCCGCGGCGGCGCGGCGCATCGCCCTGGCGGCGCAAGGCTTCGGTGGACCGCGGCCGGGGCGCGACACGACGAGACGCCAGCTCACGCGGCTCATCGAGCGGCTGGGGGTCGTGCAGATCGACTCCGTGAACGTCGTCTCGCGCGCCCACTACCTGCCAGCCTTCTCGCGGCTGGGCGCCTATCCGCGCGCGATGCTCGAGGAGCTGGCCTGGGCCCGCAAGCGGCCGCTGTTCGAGTACTGGGCCCACGAGGCCTCGCTGCTGCCGCTCGGCATGCAGCCGCTGCTGCGCTGGCGGATGGCCGACGCCCGCGACGGGGTCGGCGTGTGGAAGGGCGTCGCCCGCTTCCTGCGCGAGCACCGGAAGGCGGTCGACAGCGCCCTCCAGCAGATCCGCGACCGGGGGCCCCTCGCCGCCTCCGAGCTGGAGGTCGGCGAGAAGGGCCGGGGCGGCTGGTGGGGCTGGAGCGACGCGAAGCGCGCCGCCGAGTGCCTGTTCTGGACCGGCCAGCTGACCACCGCCACCCGGCGCGGCGCCTTCGAGCGGGTCTACGGCCTGCCGGACAAGGTGCTGCCCAGCGCCGTCCTCCAGGCGCCGACGCCGGCGCGCGAGGACGCCCAGCGCGAGCTGGTCCGCATCGCCGCCCGGGCCATGGGGATCGCCACCGAGCGCGACCTGCGCGACTACTTCCGCATGGGCATGGCCGAGACGAGGGCCAGGGTGAGCGAGCTCGTGGACGCCGGCGAGCTGCTGCCGGTGAGCGTGACGGGCTGGCGCGAGGCCGCCTTCCTCGATTCCGCCGCGCGCCGGCCGCGCCGGGTCGAGGGCGACGCCCTTCTCTCGCCGTTCGACAACGTGATCTGGTTCCGCGAGCGGACGGAGCGGATGTTCGGCGTGCGGGTGCGGCTCGAGATCTACACCCCCGCGGCGAAGCGCACCCACGGCTACTACGTCCTGCCCTTCCTGCAGGGCGAGGCGATCACCGCGCGCGTCGACCTGAAGGCCGACCGCAAGGCCGGCGTGCTGCTCGTCCAGGCGAGCCACGCCGAGCCGTTGGCGGACGACGAGACGCCGGCGCGGCTGGCGGCGGAGCTCAAGCGGATGGCCGGCTGGCTCGGCCTGGAGACGGTGCGGGTGGAGCCGAAGGGGGACCTGGCCGCGCGCCTTGCAGGCGCCCTCCCCCGGGCCCGCCCCTCCGACGACGGCGCGCCCTGAGCGGCTTGGAACCAGCGCGCCGATCGACGCCGCGGAGGCCTCGGCCAGGGCTCGCGGGGCTGGAGGGCGGCCTCTCCATCGCGGAGACGGGTGTCACTCATCTTTTCCTGGACGGCACGTCCATCGGAAGACGGGTGCCACCCATCTCCCGCGTGGACGCGCCAGCTTCCCCGGATAGGTCCACGGCATGCCGTCCGCTCCGGGCGAGGGGCGCCGGGACGGCCTCGGGCCTCCTGGCGGAGCGCCTCCTGGCGGCGCCTCGCGGCGTCAGCCGCCCCGAGGCCCGCCCCTCAGTTCTTGACGAACCCGTTGAAGAGCCCGATGCACATCTCGTCGAGCGAGCTCTCGCCGAGGACGATGTCCCTCGGCGCGGTGAGGTTCTCCTCGAGGAGCGCCCTCTTCACGAAGGGGTTGTCCATGGTGTTGTCGTAGCGGCAACGCAACGTCATGACATCGCCGGTCTTCAGCACGGGGAGCTCCTCGATCGGCGCGTCGATCGTGTACGTCTGCTGCCAGTTGAAGTCCCACGCTGGCGTCTGGACCACGCACTCCTCGGCCGGATCGTCGCCCTCCGGGCTCGGGCGCTGGACGTCGACCTTCATGTCGGTCCCGACATAGTGCATGTGCGTCATCGCGCTGTAGAGCCGGATGCCGCCGACCAGCGACTCGCCCATGAACGTCTCGGGGAGCGTGATCTTCATGACCTCGGTGTGGTCCTTGGCCCCTGCCGGGACGAAGAACTCGACCCCTTCCCTGTCGTTGGGCCCCGGCTGGAGCCCCTCGCCGTTCGGCCATTGCTGCGGAAAGTTGCCGAACGCCACGAAGACGACCCTGTACTCCGGCGGCTCCGGGAGGAACCGGAGCTGGATCCTCGTCGCGTCCGGCTCGGCCTCCGCGCCCGCCGGGTGGTAATGGACCTGCATCACGAGCCGCGATCCCGCGGGGACGAGGAAGCCGGCGTTGGGGGGGAACTCGGTCGGTCGCCCGCCCGGCACCCACACGCCGAGGACCTGGGTGTCCTGGACGCCCGAGCTGCCAAAGCACTCGTAGCCGCCGTCGGCGTCAGCGAGGGCGTCGCTCTCCGCGTGCGGGTCGGTGAAGACAACGACGTGGTGGACGACCTTCGAGTTGCCCGGCACCACGTTCATGCCGTTCACGAACGTGTCCTGCGTGAGGTTGGGATCCATGACGAAGCAGCGGAACTGGTCCTCGTCGCCGCCCGTCACGTACGGCTTCGCGGGCTCGATGGTGGCGCTGACGCCCTCGAGGCCATGGATCCCCGACGGATCGAGCGCGGGAGGCGCTTCCGCGGGGTCGCCCTCGGGGGCCCCGGCGTCGTGCCATGCCTCGAGCGTCGCGAGCTCCGCGTCGGAGAGCCTGCTGTCGTCCTTCCAGCCGAAGCGCGGCGCGCACTCGTCCGTCTCCACGGCGCCCCAGGGCGGCATCGTCCGGTCCTGCGTCACCGCCACGATCCGGCTCGAGACCTGCTTCACGTCGGCGTAGTCGGTCAGGCTGAAGGGCGCGATCTCGCCGGGCGAGTGGCACCCCTGGCACCGCTTCTGCAGGATGGGCGCCACGTCCTTGTGGAACGTCGGCCCGGCCGCGGGGCCCTCGACCGGGGGCGTCGTGCTCTCGGGCTCGCTGGCGCAGCCCACGATGGGGAAGAGCGCGGCGAGAACGATGGTCCGGGCCCTGTTGTTCATGGTCATCATCTCCTCTCCTCACGCGTGCTTCCACGCGTGCTGAAGACCCGAATGAGCTCCCGCGGATCCGGCGTCAACAAGGAGGACCTGGATCACGCCGTACGGTGCCGCCCGGGGCCCGCCGCCGGACCCGCGCCATGAGCGACGCTGCCGGCAGTCTCCACCGCCACGCGCGGCGACCTGCCACCGCCGCGGAGGCCGCGCTCGTCGACCTGCGGCGCGGCCCCGGCTTGGCCTGGCGCTCATCGACCCGGATCGTCGAAACATCACGCGACCGGCAACGATTTCCACGCGGCCTGCTCCACCTGCCGGTAAGCGCTTGTTGTTCGAGCGGCGTTACGGCCATGACCTGTCGCCGATGATGCATTTAGCGACGGATCCAGCTCGCCATCATGCATCCTCTGCGGTGGACCATGTCGCCAGCGTCGCTCAGATTCGCCTCCGATGCACAACCGCTCTGACCAGTTCGCGAAGAGCTTGCTGCGCGACGGGCTGAGCCTCGTCTCGGCGGCGCAGACAGAGGTCGAGGTCCTGGCGGCGACCCAGAAGATCGACGTCTTCAGCGTGCCTGATCCAGCGCGGGACGCCGAGCGCGCCAGGATGGGCCTGCTCGGCGAGCTCGCCGCGGAGCCGAGCCTCTTCGAGCCGTTCCACGGAACGCCGAGCCTCCGCCAGGTGCGCCGGTGCCTGCGCAAGCAGCTCACGTGGCACCACGAGCTCGAACGCCGCGCCCGCGCTGCCGCCGGAGCCGTCGTGCCGGACGAGGACGCCGATGCACCGACGCAGCCTGTGGTGGACTTCCCTGCGCTTGTTGTTATTGGCCGGGGGCGTCCCGAGACGGTGCTCGACGCCTACCGGTGCGAGCCGGTGCAACCGGGCGTCTACCACGCCGTGCCGGGCCTCGTGATGCGCGTCATCGTGCTCGCGGAGCTGCCCCGGACGCGCGCGACGCTGCTCTTGCGGCTGCTCGGCTCGGGCCGCGTCCTGCGCGACGCGCTGGTCGATCTGGCCGCGCTGCCCGACGACGCCTGGGAGAAGGGCGTCGCCAGGCCGCTGCTGGTACACTTCCGGCTCGGAGCCAGCGAGCCGACGACCGATGAGGAGGACGAGGTGAGCGCAGAGATCCGGGCGTGGGTCGAGGAGTACGAGAAGAACCTTCGGGCCGAGGCGCGAACGGAGGGCCGCAGGGAGGGCCTCGACGAAGGCCGCAGGGAGGGCCTCAACGAGGGACGCAGGGAAGGGCGCGCCGCGGAGGCAGCGCGGGCCGTGCTGACCGCGCTCCGGGTCCGCGGCATCGCCGTGCCGGACGTCGCCAGAGAGCGCATCCTGGCCGAGAAGGATCCGGAGACGCTGGAACGATGGCTCGAGCGGGCCGTCATCGCCGCGTCGCTCGCCGAGGTGCTCGACGGATCGAGCTGAGCCATGCCGGCCAGCGTCCGGCTGCCCGTCGCGTAGGCTCCCGCAGCCGCCAGAACGGCGAGTCCCGCTCCTGGAAGACCGATCACGTTGATCGAGAGAGAAATGAACCGCCAAGGCGCCAAGGACGCCAAGACATCTTCTTTTTCTTGGCGCTCTTGGCGTCTTGGCGGTTGAAAATTCTGCTCGTTTCAGGCGGGTGCAACCCGCTTGTTGCTCTAGCTGGCTAGAGATGCCGGGTCTCCGCCGGCGGTCTCCCCCAGTCGTTGGCGCGACCGTCGGCGTATCGCACCGGAGCCTCGACGAGCTCACGAGGATCGACGTCGTCGAGCGCTCCAAGCTGAACAGCCACGTAATCGCCCCCGATCTCCGGGACATGGCCGCGGCCGAACGAGCGCACGCCGCAGTGCTTGCAGAACAGGTGATGACCGACCTTCCGGTTGAACTGATAGTCGCTCAGATCCTGCTCCCCCGCGAGGAGACGAAACGCGTCCGGGTGGATGATCACGTTCCAGTTCCTCGTCTTCGTACAGATGGAGCAGTTGCACTTGTTCGTGCCCCGGCTCAGATCGATGTCGGCCTCGAACCGAACCGCGCCACAATGACAGCTTCCTCGATAGGTCTTCAGCATGGGTGGGCCTCCGCAGGCGATGGCGTGACAGGTTCACGGACGTGCAGCAACCACCAGAACGAGCACGACGAACCGGCAGCGAGCCCAGGCGCTCGACGGGTCGGCCCGGCAGGACCATGTAGCAGGCCATCGCACACGAGGCGACGATGGCGGCGGGCCCCTCCGCGCCGGCGCCCGCGCGCCTCGCGAGCTCAGCCGCGGCGGCGATCCCGCGCGCGGCGCGGCACGGACGCGGCGCAGCGGCGCAGCGGCGCAACGGCGCAGCGGCGCAGCGGAGCGGCACGGGCGCGGCACGGTGGTGCGCGTCGCGCCCCCGAGGCGCCGCGGGCCTTCGTCAAGGCTGCATGATTGAGCCATCACCGGAGCGACTCCGCACCTCATGAAGGCCTGGCCAGCGGCACCGGCCGGGTCACAATGTCCCCATCCCAGGAGGCCAACGTGAAGCTTCAGAGCGTGCTCGTCCTGTCCAGCGTGGGACTCGTGTGGGCCTGCTCGGCGGCAGAGCCGGAGGCCCCTCCGGCGCTGGCCTGCCAGGCATCGCCGGACTGCGCCGCTGCGCCCGAGACGCCGCTGTGCGACGAGGCGCTCGGCGCGTGCGTCGCGCTCCCGCCCGGACACCCCATCGGCGTGAAGGACGGCAGTCCGGCGTCGGTCGCGCTCGTGCCCGTCTTCGAACCGGACAGAAAGCGGGAGCCGACGGACCTCGACTTCAACCCGGAGCGGCCGGACGAGCTGTGGGTCGTCAACCGCCGAGACGACAGCGTGACCATCATCACGAAGCCCGGCGCGCAGGACAGCCAGGCGGTCCGCCTCCGCGACCCCGCCGCCTCGCACTTCATGGACCGGCCGCCGGCGATCGCCTTCGGCAACGCGGGCACGTTCGGCGTCTGCGGCGACAGCGACAACGGCGGCAACTACTTCATGGGGCCGACGCTCTTCTCCTCGGACCTCGCGATCTTCGCGGAGGAGACGCCCGATGGCCTCGGGTCGCACCTCGACATGCTCCACTCGAGCCCCTTCTGCAAGGGCCTCGCCCACGAGCAGGGCAACGTCTACTGGGTCTTCAACGGGCACGATCGTTCCATCGACAGGTACGACTTCGCCACGGATCACGGCCCCGGGAACGACGATCACGCCGACGGCGAGATCTACCGCTACGTGCCGGGCCAGGTGCTCGGCATCGAGGAGGCGCCGAGCCACATCTTCTACAGCGCCGAGGACCGCCACCTCTACATCGCCGATACAGGCAACAAGCGGCTGCTCAAGCTGGATACCGGAAGCGGGCTGATCGGCAGCAGCTTCGACGGGAGCGAGCCGGTCGTTGCGCGCGTCCACGTCGACGAGCCCACGCTGTTCGAGCTCGTCCCCCCGGGGACGCTCGAGGCGCCGAGCGGCATCGAGGTCCACGAGGGCCTCGTCTACGTCACCGATCACGCGACAAGCCGGTTCCATGCCTTCGACCTCGATGGGCGGCCCGTCCGCACCCTGGATACAGGGCTTCCCGCCGGCTCGCTCGCCGGCTTCACCTTCGGGCCGGACGGCAAGATCTACTTCGTCGACCTGGTGTCGAGCCGGGTCTACCGGCTCGATCCCATCCTCTGAGGCGAATCCACCTCGTCGACCTGGTGTCGAGCCGGGTCTACCGGCTCGATCCCATCCTGTGAAGCGAAACGGCGGCGGCGCGGCCCGCGTGCGCCACCCGCCGCCGGCCGGCGAGCAGGCGCCGCGCGAGCGCCGCCGCCGCGACCCACGCGGGGACGACCTGGAGGACACCCGTGATCTCGAAGAGCGCGTTGTCCGGCACCTCGTAGAGCGGCGGCGGGAACAGGCGCACGAACGCCCGGGACCCGGGCGCGAGGAAGTACAGCGCGTCCTTCAGCACGTGATTGTAAAAGCCCTCGTAGACGCCTATCCAGGCGATCGGCACGACCGCCAGCGCGCACGCGGGCGCTCCGGCTGAGCGACGAGGGCCGCGCCTTCCTCGAGCGGTGCCAGCGCATCCTCGAGGAGCTGGAGGCGGCCAAGCGGTCGATCGCGCACGCCCGCGCGGTCCCCGAGGGGCGCCTCTGCGTGGAGGCGCCCGCGGTCCTCGGGCGGCTCGCGCTCGTGCCCGCGCTGCCGGGCTTCCTCTCGCAATACCCGGGCATCGAGCTCGACCTCCGCCTGCGCGACGCGGTGGTCGACCCGGCCGCGGAGGGCGTCGACGTCGGCCTGCGCATCGGGCACCTCCGGGACGCCGAGGTCGTGGCGAGGAGGCTCGGCGTCACGCGGATGCTCGTGTGCGCCTCGCCGGAGTACGTGCGCCGGAGCGGCGCGCCCGAGTCGCCCGAGGAGCTCCACCAGCACCGCTGCCTCGGCTTCGTCCGCGAGGGCCGCGTCGTGCCGTGGCGCTTCCGCGCCGGCGGCGAGACAGCCCATTTCGAGCCCGCCGGCCCGCTCCGCGTCAACGACGGCGACGCGCTCAAGGCGCTCGCCGTGGCCGGCGCCGGGCTCGCCTGGGTCTTCGACTTCATGATCGCCCGCGAGCTCGCGTCGGGCGCGCTCGTCACCGTGCTCGACGCGTTCGCCGCCGACGAGCGGCCGATCCACGCGCTTTATCAAAGCCCGCGGCACGTCATCCCCAGGGTGCGGGTGTTCCTGGACTTCGCCGCCACGCTGCTCGGCGCCCCGCCGCGCTAGAACAACGATCACGTTGATCGAGCGAGAAATGAACCGCCAAGACGCCGAGGACGCCAAGAAGACAAAGTCTTGGCGTCCTCGGCGTCTTGGCGGTTCGACGTTCTGCTCGTCTCAGGCGGGTTCGACCCGTTTGTCGCGCTAGGCAGCGCGGCGCCCCGGCGCCGCCCGCCAGAGCCCCGGCCCGGGGCGGCCGGACCGCCGCGCCGCGCCGCGGCGGCTCCGCGCGCGCGCCCGATCCCGAGCGGCCCCGCCCGCGCGCTTGACAATCCATAAGCGTTCGCTTATACGTCAGGGGTGCAGCGCGAGGCCGCAGCCGAGGACAAGATCTTCCAGGCGCTGGCCGACCCCAGCCGCCGGGCGATCTTCGAGTCGCTGACGCGCGGCGAAGCGGCCGTGAAGGACCTCACGGCGCGCTTCGACATCTCGCAGCCGGCGGTCTCGCAGCACCTGGCCACGTTGAAGGACGCCGGCCTGGTGAGCGCCCGGCGCGAGGGGCGCTGTGTCTACTACCGGGTGGAGCCGCGCGGGATGAAGCCGCTCATCGACTGGATCGCGCACTACCGCGCCTTCTGGACAGACCACATCGATCGTCTTGAACGACTGCTGGAGGACATGGACGAATGACACTCATGGACAAGACCGCACAATCGCAGACCGAGTCCCTCTCGTTCGAGTTCGATCTGCCGCATTCGCCGAAGAAGGTGTGGCGCGCGCTCACCGACCCCGCGCTTCTCTCGGAGTGGCTCCTGCCCGTGATCGGCCTCAAGCTCGAGCCGGGGGCGGCGTTCACGTTCAAGACCGACCCGTACCCCGGCTGGGACGGCACCGTGAATTGCCGGCTCGTCGAGATCGAGGAGCACCGGAAGCTCACCTACACGTGGAGCGTCCCCTTCCTGGACACCGTCGTGACGTTCACGCTCACGCCCACGGCGACGGGCACGCGCCTTTCCCTCGTGCAGTCGGGCTTCAAGGCGGACCAGAAGCAGGAGTTCGGCGGCGCGCGCTACGGCTGGAAGATGATGGGCGAGAAGCTCGTCGACCTGCTCGCGAGGACGCCGTGAGCGGGCCGAAGCCGAGCTGGGACAGGTGGATCCGGCAGACCCACCGCTGGCTGTCCCTCGTCTTCACGGCGGCCGTCATCGCCAACCTCGCCTCCTTCGGGCAGGAGGAGCCCGCCGTCTGGGTGGGCCTCCTGGCGCTGATCCCGCTCGTCCTGCTCCTGATCACCGGGCTGTACCTGTTCGTGCTGCCGTATGCCACAAGGCGACGCAGCGGGATCTCCTCACAAACCGTCGACACGCGATGACATGATGGCGCCCATGACCTCATCCAACCAGCACCCCGCAGACAGCCACGACCTGATCCGCGTCCAGGGCGCCCGGGAGAACAACCTGAAGGACGTCAGCGTCGAGATCCCCAAGCGGCGGCTGACCGTGTTCACCGGCGTCTCGGGCTCGGGCAAGTCGTCGCTCGTGTTCGGCACCATCGCCGCGGAGTCGCAGCGGCTGATCAACGAGACCTACAGCGCGTTCGTGCAGGGGTTCATGCCGACGCTGGCCCGGCCCGAGGTGGACGTCCTGCAAGGGCTGACCACCGCGATCATCATCGACCAGGAGCGGCTCGTCGGTAATCCGCGCTCGACGGTCGGCACGGTGACCGACGCGAACGCGATGCTCCGCGTGCTGTGGAGCCGCCTCGGCAAACCGCACATCGGCGGGCCCGGCGCCTTCGCCTTCAACGTCCCGTCGGTCCGCGCGGCCGGCTCGATCACGGTCGAGAAGGGAGAGAAGGGTGGGAAGAAGGCCGAGAACGTCGTCTTCACCCGCGCCGGCGGCATGTGCCCGCGGTGCGAGGGCCTGGGGTCGGTCAGCGACATCGACCTCACGCAGCTCTACGACGAGAGCAAGTCGATCAACGAGGGCGCGATCACGATCCCCGGCTACAGCATGGATGGCTGGTACGGCCGCATCTTCAACGGCTGCGGCTTCTTCGACGCGGACAAGCCGATCCGCAAGTTCACGAAGAAGGAGCTCCACGACCTGCTCCACAAGGAGCCGACGAAGATCAAGGTCGACGGCATCAACCTGACCTACGAGGGGCTGATCCCGAAGCTGCAGAAGTCGATGCTGTCCAAGGACCTCGACTCGCTGCAGCCGCACATCCGGGCGTTCGTGGAGCGCGTGGCCACCTTCACCGCCTGCCCCGACTGCGGCGGCACCCGGCTCAGCGAGGCCGCCCGGTCCTCCAAGATCAAGGGGATCAACATCGCCGACGCCTGCGCGATGCAGATCAGCGAGCTGGCCGCGTGGGTGCGCGATCTGAACCAGCCGTCGGTCGCGCCGCTGCTCACCGCGCTGCGGCACACGCTCGACTCGTTCGTGGAGATCGGCCTCGGCTACCTCAGCCTCGACCGGCCGACCGGCACGCTGTCGGGCGGCGAGGCGCAGCGCACGAAGATGATCCGCCACCTCGGGTCGTCGCTCACCGACGTGACCTACGTCTTCGACGAGCCGACGGTCGGGATGCACCCCCACGACATCCAGCGGATGAACGACCTGCTGCTGCGGCTCCGCGACAAGGGCAACACCGTCCTCGTCGTCGAGCACAAGCCGGAGGTGATCGCGATCGCCGACAACGTCGTCGACCTCGGCCCCGGGGCCGGCACCGCCGGCGGCGAGGTCGTCTTCCAGGGCACCGTCGACGGGCTGCGGGCGAGCGGCACGCTCACCGGGCGTCACCTGAGCGACAGGGCCTCGCTGAAGACGTCGGTGCGCAAGCCGTCGGGCGTGATGAAGGTGCGCGGCGCCCGCGCGCACAACCTGAAGAACGTCGACGTCGACATCCCGCTCGGCGTGCTCGTCGTGGTCACCGGGGTGGCGGGGTCGGGCAAGAGCTCGCTGATCCACGGCTCGGTGTCGAGCCGCGACGGGGTGGTCTCGGTCGACCAGACGCCGATCCGAGGCTCGCGGCGGAGCAACCCGGCGACGTACACAGGCCTGCTCGATCCGATCCGGAGCGCGTTCGCGAAGGCCAACGGGGTGAAGCCCGCCCTGTTCAGCGCCAACTCCGAGGGCGCCTGTCCGTCCTGCAACGGCGCCGGGGTGATCTACACCGACCTGGCGATGATGGCCGGCGTCACGACGGTCTGCGAGGACTGCGAGGGTCGGCGGTTCCAGGCGTCGGTGCTGGAGTACCGCCTGGGCGGGCGCAACATCGCCGAGGTGCTCGACATGCCCGTCGCCGAGGCGGCCGCCTTCTTCGGCGCCGGCAAGGCGCGCACGCCGGCCGCGCACGCGATCCTCGAGCGCATGGCCGACGTGGGGCTCGGCTACCTGCGGCTCGGCCAGCCGCTCACCACGCTGTCGGGCGGCGAGCGGCAGCGGCTCAAGCTCGCGACGCACATGGGCGCCGACGGCGGCGTCTTCGTGCTCGACGAGCCGACGACCGGGCTGCACCTGGCCGACCTCGAGCAGCTGCTCGGGCTCCTGGACCGGCTCGTCGACGCCGGCAAGTCGGTCATCGTGATCGAGCACAACCAGGCGGTGATGGCGCGCGCCGACTGGATCATCGATCTCGGGCCGGGCGCGGGCCACGACGGCGGGCGGATCGTGTTCGAAGGCACCCCGGCCGACCTCGTCGCGGCGAGGTCGACGCTGACCGGCGAGCACCTGGCGGCGTTCGTCGGCGGCGCCGTCAAGCAGAAGAACGCCCCGGCGCGAAGCAGCGGGCGTGCTCGTACGCAACACGCGTAGCCACCCGCGACGCGGCGAAGCGAGCTCGGGTGAACGGGAGGCGCCGCGACCGTCCTCGTCCGTGCGGGTCTCGGAGGGGGCGTGTCGACGGCTCGCAGGGTCCGGAAGAGCGCTGTCGGGTGCTCACACCATGTTCCCGACAGGCTCGGAGACGAGGCCTCGAGGCCCCCCGGCGCGCGAAGACGCAAGGACAGGGATTGCCCGCGTGGCGTGGCCTACCGTCGCCCTCGTCAGCCACAAATGGGCTGTCAGCTCCTGACCATTCCGTGATACCAGGAGCCAGGAGCCAGGAGGAACGTCTTCTCCGGCAGCCCCGTCCTCTCACCTTGTGCGCGTCTGCGCGCTCGCCGTCGGTCGGGGATCCGGCCGCGCCGAGGAAGGTCGCCGAGGGGTGCCGGGACAGCCATCATCCATGCAAGAGCAAGAAACTCCGCGTCCGGGGCTCGTCCTCATCGCAGATGACAGCTCGGACAACCTGGAGGTGCTCTCGAGCGCGCTCATCTCCGATGGACTGGAGGTCGCCGTCGCGTGCGACGGTGAAGAGGCCGTCGAGCTGGCCAACAAGGCGCAGCCGGACCTCATCTTGCTCGACGCGCTGATGCCCGTCCTCAGCGGGTTCGAGGCGTGCCGGCAGATCAAGGCCAATCCCGCGACGCAGAGCATCCCTGTCATGTTCATGACGGCGCTCGCCGAAGCGAAGTTCAGGGCGCGGGGCTTCCACGTGGGCGCGGTGGACTACGTGACAAAGCCGTTCGAGGAGACCGAGCTCCTCGCGCGGGTTCACACCCAGATATCGCTCCGGCGCGCGACGCGGGCCCTCGAGGAGCAGAACAGGCGGCTGTCGGAGGAGATCCGCGAGCGCGAGAGGGCCGAGGAGGCGCTCGCGGAGGCCGTGCAGCGGCTGCGCGAGGCGAACGCGCAGCTCTCGCAGGAGCTGACCGAGCGCGAGCGCGCCGAGGCGGCCAGGGGGGCGCTGCAGGACCAGATCATCGCGGTCCAGCGGGAGAGGCTGCTCGAGCTCGCCGCCCCGATCATCCCGATCCTCGACGGCATCCTCGTGATGCCCCTCGTCGGCACGATGGACGTCGAGCGCGCGACGCAAGCGGTCGAGACGGCGCTGTACCAGGCGGCCGAGCGCGGGGCCGACCGTCTCATCATCGACATCACCGGCGTGAAGGCGGTCGACGCGACCGTGGCGTCCATGCTCCTGCGCGCGGCGAGGGGGCTCTCTCTGCTCGGCACCCGCGCGATCGTCACCGGCGTCCGCGCCGACGTGGCGCAGACGCTCGTGGGGCTCGACCTGCACCTCGATGGCCTCGTGACCAAGGCCACCCTGCAGTCGGGCGTGGAGCACGCGCTGCGGACGCGCGGCCGCGGGCAGCACAGGAGCGAGCGTTGAGGGGCGGCTGAAGCGGCCGCTCGCCCGGCGTCTGCGCCGGGACCGAAGGGGGGATGACACAGGATGGAGCTGAGAGACTACGCGGTGCGCGAGGTGATGCACGAGGGGCGCGAGACCCGGGTGTGCCGCGCTGTCCACCGCCCCTCGGGCGACAGGGTGGTGATCAAGCTCCCGGCGGCGGACGCGCCGGGCCCGCGCGCGACGGGGCGCATGGTGCACGAGCACCGCATCCTGACGCAGCTCGGGGCGCTGCCCGGGATAGCGCGGGCGCGCGAGCTCGTGCAGCAGGGCGGCACGGTCGGGCTGGTGCTCGAGGACCCGGGCTTCGAGTCGCTGGATCGCCTGCTGGCCGAGCGGGGGCGCCTGCCGGTGGAGGCGGGGCTGAGGCTCGGAGCGCTGCTCGCGCGGGCGCTCGAGGCGGTGCACGCGGCGGGCGTGACGCACAGGGACGTCAAACCGCAAAACGTTCTGGTCGACGCGGCGTACGCGCAGGTCAAGCTGCTCGACTTCGGCATCGCCTCGTCGCTGCCGCTGGAGGCGACGGCGGCGAGCATCCCCGAGGGGATCGAGGGGACGCTCGCCTACGTGTCGCCGGAGCAGACGGGCCGCACGGCGCGCGCGGTCGACGCGCGCACCGACCTGTACTCGCTGGGCGTGACGCTCTTCGAGGCGCTGTCGGGGCGGCTGCCGTTCACCGAGCGCGACCCGCTCGCCCTCGTGCACGCGCACCTGGCCAAGGAGCCGCCTCCCCTCGACGAGGTCGCCCCCGACGTGCCCCCCGGCGTCTCGGCGATCACCGCACGGCTCCTCGCGAAGGACGCGGACCGGCGCTACCAGACGGCGCGGGGGGCAGCGGAGGACCTGGAGCGAGCGCTCGTCGCGTGGCGCGAGCGCGGCACGGTCGAGCGCTTCCCGCTCGGGAGCAAGGACTTCTCGCGCAAGCTGCGGCTGCCGGACGTGCTCGTCGGGCGAGACCGCGAGCGCGAGCTGCTCGGCGCCTCGTTCGCGCGCGCCGCCGAGGGCGCGGCGGAGCTCGTGCTCCTCGGCGGCCCGTCCGGCGTCGGCAAGACGGCGCTCGTGCGCACCGTCTACCGGGACATCGCCAAGGCAGGGCGCGGGCTGCTGATCTCGGGCAAGCACGACCAGCTCGCGCGATCGACGCCCTACGCGGCCATGGCGCAGGCGTTCGGGGCGCTCATGCAGCAGTGGCTGGCGAGCCCGGAGCCGGTGCTCCGGGCGTGGCAGGAGCAGATCGAGGCCGAGGTGGGCGACAACGCGCGGCTCATCGCCGACGTGGTGCCGGAGCTCGAGCGGGTCATGGGCCAGCTCGCGCCGGTGCCGCCGGTGCAAGGCGAGCAGGTGCTCGCCCGCCAGCGGCTGACCTGGCTCGACTTCGTGCGGGCGGTCGCGACGCCGAACGCGCCGCTCGTGATGTTCCTCGACGACATGCAGTGGGCCGACAGCGCCACGCTGGAGATCCTGAAGACGCTGCTCACGGACGCGGAGCGGCGGGATCTGCTGGTGATCGCGGCCTACCGCGACAACGAGGCGCCCCCCGAGCACCCGCTGTGGAAGCTCGTGGAGTCCGTGGGCGAGGGCGGGGCGACGGTGACGAGGTTGGCGGTCGGCCCCCTGTCGGAGGAGCACGCGCAGGCGTGGGCGGCGCGCGCGCTGAGCCGTGATCCGGCGCAGGTCGCGCCGCTCTCGCGGGCGCTGTGGCAGAAGACGCGCGGGAACCCGTTCTTCATGGAGCAGCTCCTGCTCTCCTGGCACCGGCAGGGCAAGGTGGTCAGGGACGCGGAGAGCGGCGCGTGGCGCTGGGACCAGGAGGAGCTGGAGCAGGCGCAGGTCACCGACAACGTCGTGGCGCTGCTGACGGACAAGGTGCACGAGATGCCCGAGGCGACCCAGCAGCTCCTCGGGCTCGCGGCGTGCGCGGGGCACACGTTCCACCTCCGCGACCTCGGGCGGCTCAGCGGATGGGATCGCGCCCGGGTGACCGGGGCGCTGTGGCCCGCGATGCAGGAGGAGCTGGTGGTGCCGACCGACGGCGCCTACCGGGCGGCGCAGGCGCTGGGACAGGCCGGGAGCGGAATCGAGGAAGAAGCGCTGGACGCCGAGTACCGCTTCTTGCACGACCGCGTGCAACAGGCGAGCTACGAGCGGATCGCGCCGGAGGAGCGCGCCCTGGCGCACCTGGAGATCGGCCGGCGCCTCTTTGCCCAGCGCCGGGCCGAGGGGGGCACGCCGCAGCAGCTCCTCGAGCTGGTGCGGCACCTGAACCTCGGCTCGGCGCGCATCGACGCCGCGGAGGAGCGCGAGGCGCTCGCGCGGCTGAACCTGGAGGCCGCGCGCGCCGCGAAGGCGGCGAGCTCGCACCGGCTCATGGCGAGCCTCGCGGACGCCGCCGAGGCCCTGCTGGACGGCGGCGCGCGGCGCGAGGACCCGGAGCTGCCCGCGCAGATCGCGCTGGAGCGGCTCGAGGCGGCCTTCTTGCTGCGGGAGTTCGACGACGTCGAGGCGCGGTGCGCGCGGCTGCTCGCGGCGCCCCTGCCCGCGCTCGCGAGGCTCTCGGCGCAGGAGATCCGCGTCCGCAGCCGCCAGGCGGCAGGCCAGTTCGCGCGCGGGGTGGAGCTCGGGCTCGCGGTGCTCGCGGAGCACGACATCGTGTTTCCGGCCGCGGACGAGGCGCGCCGGGCCGCGCTCCTCGAGGAGTCCGCCGCGCTGGATCGGTGGTTCGAGGGCGACCCGGGCGCGTTCGATCGTATGCCCCCCGATCCATCCCCGGAGCACGTGCTCGTCGACGCGCTGATGATGCACCTGATGGTGTGCGCGGCGATCGGCGGTCAGCCGGTGCTGGCCACGCTGGTGATCACCCGCGCCGTCCAGCGGGTGCGGCGGCACGGCACGCTCACGCCGGTCTCCCCCTTCATCATCGCCTGCTTCGCGAACGTCTGGTCGCTGACCACGGGGATGTACCGTCGATCCGGATCCTGGGTCGGCCCCGGCGTGCGCGCGGCCGAGCGCGTGGGATCGCCGTTCCTGGCAGAGTGTCTGTCCTTTCTTGGGCAGTACACGGCCTACGCGCGCCCGGCCGACGAGATGGGGCCCATCTTCGAGCGCACCTGCGCGACGGGCCTGAAGATCGGCTCGTTCCAGGGGACGAGCTGGGGGCTGGAGGGCGACCTGTTCTATCACCGGGTGTGGCGCGGCCAGCCGCTCGGGCAGATCGAGGCGCACCGGGCGGCCCGCTGGGGGCTGATGCAGCGCGCCGGGACCGCGCTCGGGCACCATTTCTTCGAGACGATCGCCTCGTGGTGCGGCCTGCTGATGACCGCGGGCCCCTCGGCGATGGTCCTGTCCGACGAGCCGTTCGCGCGGGGGTCGCGCTCCCTGCTGGCCGACGGGGACGAGATGGCCGCCGAGCTGGCCCGCATCCTGGAGGCGCACCTGTT
Organism: Sorangium sp. So ce1335; assembly: GCF_051521615.1. Taxonomy (NCBI): domain Bacteria; kingdom Pseudomonadati; phylum Myxococcota; order Polyangiales; family Polyangiaceae; genus Sorangium; species Sorangium sp. So ce1335. The sequence continues at coordinate 11,490,834 of NZ_CP150363.1, read as the reverse complement.
CCTCGTCGCGGGCGCGTACCCGATGGCGCTCGCGCGGGCCCGGGAAGCCGAGCGACACCGCCTGTCGATCTTCGGCTTTCCCCCGGTGACCGACGTGCCGCTCTGGCTCGCGCTCGCCGCCGCGAAGTGCTGGCGGCAGGCCGCGGACGCGGAGGAGCAGGCCAGGCTGCGCGAGCACATCGAGCACGGCCTCGCGCGCCTCCGTTACTTCGCCGAGGGGTGCGCGGAGAGCTTCCTGCACAAGCTGCGCCTCCTCGAGGCCGAGGTCGCCCGCGTCGAGGGCAAGACGGACGAGGCGATGGCCCGGTACGACGAGGCCATCGCGCTGGCCCGCGCGCAGCGCTTCCTGCACATCGAGGCGCTCGCGGCGCAGCTCTCGGGCGAATTCCACCTCGAGGCGGGCAGGACCCGCATCGCGGCGCTGTACCTGCGCGAGGCCAGGGACGCCTATGCCCGCTGGGACGCGCACGCCGTCGTGGCCCACCTGGAGGCGAGGTGGCCCGCCCTCCTCGGCGCACAGGCCCAGCCCGCGACGCCCGCGATGACAGAGCGCCGCCTCGCGGCGAGCGTCACGACGCTCACCACGACGAACGCGACCGGCAGCGCCCAGCTCGACGTGAACACCGCGGTGCGCGCGGCGCGGGCGCTGTCGAGCGAGCTCGATCCGGAGCGGGTCGTCGGCCGGTTGATGGAGCTCGTGCTGGAGAGCGCGGGGGCGCAGCGCGGCGTCCTGATGCTCGTCGAGGGGGGCGAGCTCTCGGTGGTGGCGCGGCTCTCGGTGGAGGGCGGCCGCATCGAGACGGGCCTGTCCGAGCCGATGTCGCAGAGCGGCGAGGTGGCGAGGACGGTCGCGCACTACGTGGAGCGCACGAGCGAGCCGGTCGTTCTGGACGACGCCAGGGCCGACGCGCGGTTCGCGGCCGACCCGTACCTCGGGTCCCACGACGTCCTGTCGCTCCTGGCGATCCCCCTGTCGCACCGGGGGCGCCTGCTCGGCGTGCTCTACCTCGAGCACCGCGAGGTGCCCGGGGCGTTCCACGAGAAGCGGGTGGAGCTCCTGTCGGTGCTCGCCTCGCAGGCGGCCATCGCCGTGGAGAACGCCCTTCTGTACCGGGACCTGGAGGCCAGGATCAAGGAGCGCACCGCCGAGCTCCACGTCGCCAAGGAGGCGGCCGAGCGCGCCAACCAGGCCAAGAGCGATTTCCTCTCCAGCATGAGCCACGAGCTGCGCACGCCGCTCAACGGGATCATGGGGTATGCGCAGATCCTGGAGCGATCGCCGGATATCCCGCCGAGGTGGCGCGAGGTGCTGCACCTCATCCAGAAATCGAGCGACCACCTGCTCTCGCTCATCAATGACGTGCTCGATCTGGCCAAGATCGAGGCGGGCAAGGTGGACTCCGTCCTGAGGGAGGTCCAGCTCCCCGGCCTGGTGAGGACGGTGATCGGCCTGTGCCGGGTGCGCGCCGAGGAGAAGGGGATCTCCCTCACCCACGAGCTGCGCGGGCCCGCGCTGGAGGCCGTCCACGCCGACGAGAGGCGGCTGACGCAGGTGCTCCTGAACCTCCTCGGCAACGCCATCAAGTTCACCGCGCGGGGCGGCGTCTCGCTCCGCGTCGAGGCGCTGGAGGAGCGCGTCCCTGCGGGGCGGATGGTGCGCTTCCGCGTCGAGGACACGGGCTCCGGGATCGCCCCGGAGCACCTGTCGCGGATCTTCGAGCCGTTCGAGCAGGTGGGAGACCACCGCGCGAGGGGCGAGGGCACGGGGCTCGGCCTCGCCATCACGAAGAAGCTCGTGCAGCAGATGGGCGGGGCCATCGAGGTGGAGAGCGCGCCCGGCGTGGGCAGCACCTTCACCGTGACGCTCCCGCTCGCCGAGGCGCGCCCGGCGGCGAGCCCGGGCGGCGCCGCGGGGTGGGACACGATCGTTGGCTACCGGGGGGAGCGCCGCACGATCCTCGTCGTGGACGACAACCGCGACAACCGCGCCGTCGTGCGCGAGCTGCTGGGCCCACTCGGGTTCGACGTCCGCGAGGCGGACGGCGGCGAAGCGGCGCTCGGCGTGGCCGCCCAGTGCGCGCCGGCGCTCGTCCTGATGGACCTGTCCATGCCGGGCATGGATGGCCACGAGGCCACGCGCCGCCTCCGGCGGATGCCCGAGCTCGGGCGGGTCGTCATCGTCGCCTCGTCGGCGCGCACCTCCGAGGCCGAGCAGCAGGAGAGCGCCCGCGCCGGCTGCGATGGCTTCCTGGCCAAGCCGATCAAGGCGAGCGCGCTCCTCGATATGCTGTCGGGCTCGCTCGGCGTCGAGTGGCTCCGCCGCGATCAGCTGCCGGATCAGCGGGCGCCCGCGGAGGCGCCCGCGGGCAGCGGTCGCCTCGTGCCGCCTCCGGACGAGGAGCTGACCCTCCTGTCGGAGCTCGCGGACAAGGGGCTGCTCCGCAGGGTCGTGGAGGAGGCGGAGCGGATACGGCAGCTCGACCCGCGGCTCGGCCCCTGGGTCGACGAGCTCGTGACGCTCGCGCGCGGCTACCAGACGCGGAAGCTGCGGGAGCTCGTCCGCCCGCGCGGGCGAGGCGGCGCGGACCGCGCAGGCGACGACGCGGCTCCGGGAGGGTCGACGTAGCACCGCTGGGCCCGCGAGGACTTCCCGTGGAGCAACAGACGGGTTGAACCCGCCTGAAACGAGCAGAACTTCGAACCGCCATGACGCCGAGGCATTGTCTTCTTCTTGGCGTCCCTGGGCGTCCTGGCGGTTTATTTCTCGCTCGCTCGACGTGATTGTCGTTCTACCGGGGCTTCCTCGACGGGCCCTCCTCGACGCGGGTGCGCCGCCGGCGCGCGCGTGAAGGGGCGACGAGGGACGGCTGCGCGCGGAGCAGCTCGACGAAGCGCGCGAGCGGAAACCGCGCGGCCGCGTCGGCCCGGTAGACGGCCGCCCACCGCTCGGCGAGGCCCTCGCGGGTGAAGCGGCGCGCGACGACCTCGCCGCGCGCGACGCTCGGCGCCACGGCCCAGCGGGAGACGAGCCCGACGCCGAGGCCGTCCTTGACCAGCTCCACGAGCGCGTCGGTGAGCGGCACGCGCGCGGCGAGCGGCATCGGCGCGCGCTCGCTGGCGATGAGCTCGCGGAGGCGCTCGACGTCGCTCCGCGGGGCGTCGTGGGTGAAGAGCTTCTCGCGGCCGAGCTCGACCGCGGTGACGTACGGGCGCGCGGCGAGCGGGTGCGACGGCGCGACGATGACCGTCCACTCGTCGTCGAAGAGCGGCTCGACGACGAGCGCGCCGTCGCGCACCGGCGAGCTCACGACGGCGAGCTCGATCTCGCCGCGCAGGAGCGCGGCGACCGGCTCGCGCCGCGCCTCGAGCACGATGCGCGCGTCGACGTGCGGGTGGTCCTTCGCGAGGGCCGAGAGGACCGGCGGGAGCCAGTGGTACGTGGTGAAGCACTCGACGACGATGCGGAAGACCTCGTGCCGGCGCGCGCCGGCGTGCACGAGGTCCCGCTCGATCCGCGAAAGGTCGGCGAGCATGGTGCGCGCGGCGTCGAGCAGCCGCGCGCCGGCCGGGGTGAGCTTGAGCTGGCGCCGGACGCGCGTGAAGAGCGCGACGCCGAGGCGCCCCTCGAGCTCGGCGAGCTGGTGGCTCACGGCCGACTGCGTGAGGTGGAGGCGCGCCGCGGCGCGCGTCGGCCCGCCCTCTTCGGCGATCGCGCGGACGAGGCGGAGGTGGCGGATCTCGAGCATCTGGGACATGAGCTGCCCTCATGAATCCATGCGAAACATGAGTTTCTCACATGAAGAGCCGCCGTTCATAGTGGCTTCATGAACACGACGACCTTCCGCCCCCAGCAAGATCAGCCCTTCGAGACCGTCGCGCCCGGCATCCAGTTCAGCTTCCTGCGCCGCCACGACGGCGGCCGCGGGTTGACGGTGCTCGTTCGCATGGAGAAGGGCGCGCGCGCGCGGCACCACGACCACCCCGGCGGCGAGGAGACGTACCTCGTCTCGGGGAAGCTCCGGATCGGCGAGCGGGTGCTCTCGCCAGGCGACTACCTCTGGACAGCGCCGGGCGAGGGCCACGACGGATACGCCGAGGAGGAGAGCGTCTTCTTCGTCGTCCTCCCGGGCGGCCTCGACATCACCGGCGCGCGCTGAGCTCGCGCGGGGGTCGCGTGCCCGGCGCGACGCTCGCGAAGGGGCGCTCGCGGAAGCGCGGAGAACGGAGGTGCCCGACGGCCTGCGCGGCGGCGCGGCATCGGCCCCCGGGCGCGTGGCTCAGAACGAGCCCTCGCGCAGGTTGATGCCGTGCTCGAGGTACGCCTTCAGGCAGCACGCCATGTGCATCCAGCCCCCACAGTTGCCGTAGGAGGCCTGTAGTCCCTGCTCGGTCTCCTTCCAGCCCGACTCGGAGATCCGGACGAGCGTCGCGCTCGGGCCGAGGGCCTCGAAGTGCACCTCGACCCGCGTGTTGTACGGCAGCTCCTTCACCGTCTTCTCGCTCAGGTCGACGGGCTCGCTGGCCGCCCACTCGAAGGCGATGAGCTTGCCGGGGACGACCTGCTTGACGAAGACGGGGAACGGCTTGCCCTCGTCGAAATCGGCGAAGCTCCACATGACCGTCGTCCCCTCGTCGAGCGGCGCGCTCGCGCCGCCCGTCGTGAAGTACCCGCTGAGCTTCTTCGGGTTGTAGACCGCATCGAAGACCTCGTGGACGGGCTTCTGCACCTTCGTCTGCACCTGGAATCTGAGCTCCATGACGCCTCCTCCTCGCGGCAACGCCTTGACCGCGCACGGGCGCGCGGGCGCACGGGCGCGCCGACACGCCCGCGCCGGGGCGCACCGGCGCCCGGGCGCGTCGGGCGTACCGACCCACCTGCCCGCGACCATTGACCGCGGGTCCATCATGTTATATTCTTATAACATGTCAAGCGCCGATCCGGATGACCTCGTCTTCAAGGCGATGGCCGACGGTCGGCGGCGGGAGATCCTCGACCTGCTCAAGGACGGGCCGAAGACGACGGGCGAGCTCTGCGACCATTTCGCCGAATGGGATCGCTGCACGGTGATGCAGCACCTCGGCGTGCTGGAGAAGGCCGATCTGGTGATCGTCAAGCGCGAGGGGCGCCACCGCTGGAACTACCTGAACGCGATCCCCATCCGGCGGATCCACGACCGGTGGATCAGCCGCTACGCGTCCGCCGCCGTCGATCTCCTCGATCGGCTGAAGCGCGATCTGGAGACGTGAGGCGCGTCGGCTCCCCGCGAGCGGGTCGCCGATCTCCCGGCAGCGCTGCCGGCGGCCGGCTCCTCGACATCGGACCGGGCGCCACGCGTCGTGCGTGCTCGTACGCAGCGCCTATCGGCAGTCGGCGCTGGTGTGCAGCCCGCTCGCGCGGAGGTCGTCGGTCGCGGGCTCTCCGAACGAGGTGATCGTGACGTTCACACCGACGTCGCACGCGGCCAGGCCGGAGTCATCGGTCGACCACCAGAGGATCCCGGTGGCGCCGGTCGCGCGCGTGCGTATGCCAAGGCGGGGCGCCTCGGGGCTATCGCAGTCGGCCGCGCGGTTGGTGATCTCCACGTCGGCGAGGACCCATCCCTCCGGGACCGACACGTCGAAGCGCGGCTCGGTCGCGGGCGGCCCGAGGACATGGAGCTTCACGCACCAATCCGCCTCCCGGTCGGCCTTGACCACGAGGAGATCGCCGGGCCCCGGCCAGGGGTACGCGGCGTAGTCGGCGGCGGGCGGCGTCCCGTCCGGGCCGTCGCCCGGCCTGATGCCCGGGGACAGGGGCAAGACGGCTTCCCCGCAGCCGGCGAGGAGGAGGCCAAGGAGAAGCGAAAGAGCGCTGGCGCTGTGCATGAGGCGATGGTGCCTCACCGGTCGGTGCTGACAAGGGCGTCGCACGGTCGGCGTACGGGCCCCCGCCTGGAGCAACGCTCACGTCGAGCGAGCGAGAAATGAACCGCCAAGACGCCAAGGACGCCAAGAAGAAGACGATGTCTTGGCGTCATGGCGGTTCGAAGCTCTGCTCGCTTCAGGCCGGTTCAACCCGTCTGTTGCTCCAGAACATCAACGTGCGCTCTTCAAGTGAGACTCCCTCCGCCTGTCACGGCCTGGTGACCTCGAAGGAGGCGACGTTCACGGAGCCGCCCAGGGACTGCGTGGCGTAGTTGAAGATGCCGAAGCGATACCCGAGGAAGTACTGCCAGTCCTTTGTCATGTTGAGCGTGTTGCCCAGGGAAGTGAACTGGGTGCCGTCCGTGCTGTAGGAGAAGCGCGCCTGGGCGCCGCCGTTGTCCGTGCGGACGTTGGCTTCCACGCGCAGCCAGATCTTGTTGCCGGACACGTCGGCGCCAGCCACCTCGGTCCCCGTGCTCGTCGTGGTCCAGGAGGTGTTCATGTTGACCCCGTTGGTCATCACGACGCGCGTCGCCCCGTTGACCTTCTTGACCCCGATCCACGCCGACACGTCGCGCAGGGCGGCGAGCCCGGCCACGTCGCCGTTCTGCATCTTGCTGTGGTCGAGCTCGATGGTCCCGATCGAGACGGGCCCCTCGATGCGACGGGTCAGCGTGTTCCGAGCGGCGTAGAGATCGTTGGTCACCGTCGCCGTCTGCAGGGTCAGCCCGGCCCCGGAGGACCACTTGCTGTTGTCGGGGTTGTGGTTCCACTCCCACTCATGGCTCAGGGTCTCCTCCGCGAAGGTCTCCCTGCTCGCGGGCGGCTTCACGCGGTTCGACCCGCAAGGCAGGTTCGGGAAGGGGTACGTGCCTCCCCACTTGCCGTCCACCAGCGTGACCGAGGGCCAGCCGTCGGTCCACGTCATCGGGGCCATGACCGGCAGGCGGCCGGCCGGGAACGAGTCGTTGAAGGCGATGTAGTACCAGTCGCCGTTCTGCGTCTCGACGATGCCGCCTTGGTGCGGGCTCCCACCGGAGCCCGGAGCGCCGGCGTAGGGCAGCTTGACCGCGAAGGGCCGCAGCTCGTAGGGACCGAACGGCCCGTTCGTCGAGCGCAGCACGTACTCACCGTTCGCGTATTGCGTGACGAAGATGTAGTAGTCCCCATCGCGCTTGAAGAAGCGAGAGCCCTCCAGCGGTCCGGAGACGGTGGCCGGCGTCTGGAACACGACCTGGTTCTTGACCTGGCTGAAGCCGTCGGCGCTGAGCTGGGCCACGCTGATCGTGTTGTTCCCGTAGGCCACGTACATGGTGTCGTCGTCGTCGATCAACAGCCCCATGTCGTAATAGCAACCGCCCCTGTGCTTCTCCCACGGACCTTCAGGGGACTTGGCCGTGAAGACCCAGCCGCCGCCCGCGTCGTGCATGCAGCCCATCCAGTAGAAGGTCTCGTTGCTCTTCCGGTACTGGAGCGTGGACGCCCAGATGCCGTTCACATAGGAGTTTCCCCCTCTCAGGTCGTACGACGCGTCGAAGTCGAGAACGGGCACGGAGTGCGAGACGTATTCCCAGTGGACCAGATCGTAGGAGCGGAGCAGGGGCGCTCCGGGCGAATGGTGGAACGTGGACGCCGTGTAGTAGTAGGCGTCGTCGACGCGAATGACCTCCACGTCGGGGAGGTCTTCCCAGATGAGAGGATTGGAGTAGGTCTCCGGGCAGACGGCAGGGGCGCTGCCACCCGAGCCGCCGTCGCCGCCGCCGCCGCCGGTGCCAGGGGCGCCGCCTCCGGACGCCGCCGATCCTCCGCCGGGGCCCGTCGAGCCGGCGCTCGCCGCTTGCCCATCGCTCCCGCCCGAGCCGCTGCTCGTCGAACCGCTCGTCCCAGGACCGGTCGTCGTACCCGCCGTGTCGTCCTCGCCCACCGGCGACTCCCCGCTGCAGCTCGCGAGGAGCGCGAGGAGAACGGCGGCAGACGCCGCGCCGCCTGGTCGTCGGGTGCGAGAGCGGGTGTGCGTGAAATGGAAAGAGAAGTGCATGGTCGTGTCCTGGTGAGAGGTGTCAGCGAGAGCGCTCGGCGCGCGGCTGGCAGAAGCAGAAGATGAATCCGTCACGGGTGCTGGCCTGGCCTCGGCTGCGGCCGAGCTGCCCCCGGCGTCGCCCCGCGCTGTCCGAGGTGACCTCCTCCTCCGCCCGGCCTCGTCCCTCCGCCCGGCCTCCTCCTGCCCGAGGGTTCCGGAACATATTGTGAACGTTCACATTGTGGCGTCAACCCAAATTCGCCTGCGCGCGGCCCCTCTCGCCTTCGTCGGTTTGCGGCGCCACAGCGCGCCGGCGCTCTGCACCCGCGGCTCTCGCCGCCGCCATCGAAAATGTTAACGTTCACAAATCGCGTTCCCCGGTGGAGGTGCGGCCCGCGGCGGCCGCCCCCGCCCGTCGCCCTCCCGGTGGTCCACGCCGGAGCCGCAGCGGTGGTCCTCGTTCCCGCGCGCGTGCGGGCTCATACCTGGGTCCGGACATCGGTCCACGAGGAGGACGCCATGAAGCGACGATGGGAGAGAGCAGGCATCGAGACGAGCGCGCTGGGCCTTGGGTGCTGGGCCATCGCGGGGAAGTGGAAGGACCCGGGCGCGAGCTGGGAGTGGCACGGCACCGACGACGCGGAGTCGATCCGGGCGCTCCGCGCCGGCATCGACGCCGGCGTCACGCTGCTCGACACCGCCGACGTGTACGGGTCGGGGCACAGCGAGGTCCTCGTCGCGAAGGCCATCGAGGGGATCCGCGACCGGGTCACCCTGGCCACGAAGTTCGGTCACGTCTTCGACGAGGAGAAGCACGCCAACCTGGGAAAGACCGACGCCAGCCCGGCGTACATCCGGCGCGCCGTGGAGGGGAGCCTGCGGCGGCTGGGGACCGATCGCATCGACCTCTACCAGCTCCACATCTGGGAGCACCCGCCGGAGAAGGCCGGCGAGGTGGTGGAGGTGCTCGAGCAGCTCGTGAACGAGGGGAAGATCCGCACGTACGGCTGGAGCACCGACGTGAAGGCCTCGGTCGAGGCGTTCGCCCGCGGCCCGCATTGCGGCGCGGCGCAGATCCTCCTCAACGTGTTCGAGGGGAACGACCGGCTGATCGCCTACGGCGAGGGCAAGGGGCTGGCGCTGCTGTGCCGGAGCCCGCTGGCCATGGGCATGCTCTCGGGCCGGTACACGAAGGGCGAGACGTTGCCCCGCGGCGACGTGCGGACGAGCAACTTCGCGTGGATCAGCTGGTTCAAGGACGGCAAGGTGAACCCCAACTACGCCCGCCGCCTGGAGGCCGCCCGCGAGATCCTGACCAGCAACGGCCGGACCCTCGTGCAGGGGGCGCTGGCGTGGATCTGGGCGAAGAGCCCGAGCGCGATCCCCATCCCCGGCTTCAAGACCGCGGCCCAGGCCGTGGAGAACGCGCGCGCCATGGAGAAGGGCCCGCTCACCGCCGAGCAGGCCCGCCAGGTGGCGGAGCTGGTGGCGTACGAGGACCGGAACCTGTAGCGCCGCCGGTCGACTCCGCCTGTCCCGAGCGCGCGGTCGCCTTCGCGGCGGTCACGCGCTCAGGGCGAGCGGATCTCACGATCTGCGTGCCGCTCGACGAGGGCTCCGAGCCGCTCGAGCCCCTCGTCGAGCTTCTCGTCCGCCACGTTGCCATAGCCGATCACGAGCGCGTCGCTCGCCGTCGACGGCTCGGCCCTGAACTCGTCCTCTGTCGAGATCCGCAGCCCCTCCGCGCTGCAGGCGTCGGCGAAGCGCGGGCCGAAGCGCCGCCCGCCGAAGCGCACGTGCAGGTGAAACCCGGTGTCGCCGCCGCCGGTGCGGACCTCATCGCCGTACCGGGCCGCGAGGAAGGCGAGGATCGCCTCCAGCCGGGCGCGGTAGCGCCGCTTCATGGCGAAGATGTGGCGCTCGAGGTGGCCCTCCTCGATGAAGCGGGCGAGCGCGCGCTGGTGCGGGATGGAGCCGCGGAGGTTCGTGCGCCGCACGAGGTCCGCGATCGCCCCGACGAGGTGGGAAGGGGCGATGAGGTACCCGACGCGCACGAAGGGCGCGAGGCACTTCGAGAAGGTCCCCAGGTAGACGACGCGCTCGGCGTCGAGCGAGGCGAGCGGCGGGACCGGGCTGCCGCGGAAGCGGAACTCGGAGTCGTAGTCGTCCTCGAGCACCAGCCCTTCGGCCGGGGCGGCGAGCTCCAGGAACTCGACCCGCCGCCTGAGCGGCAGGAGCGCGCCGGTCGGGAACTGGTGCGAGGGCGTCAGGTAGAAGAGCGCGCCGCGGGGCACGTCGCCGAGACCGGACGGGAGCGCGCCGGCGTCGTCGACGTGCACCGGGCGGCAGCGGAACCCGGCCGAGGCGAAGACGTCGCGCGCGAAGGTGAGCCCGGGCTCCTCGCAGAAGAGGGTCGTGGCGGGGAGGAGCCGCGAGAGGAGCGACAGGGAGTGCGAGGTGCCGGAGGTGACGCAGATCTGCGCCGGATCCGCGGCCAGCCCGCGGAACCGGTACAGGTAGTCGGAGATGGCCTGGCGCAGCCGGACATCGCCGAGCGGCGGGCCGTAGGAGAGATCGGCGGCGAGCGCGAGCGAGATCGCGTCGTCGGCGGCGCGGCGCCACGCCTGCCGCGGGAAGCTGGCGAGATCGGGGATCCCGGGGGTGAAGTCGAAGCGGATGGGGGTCCGGTGCCGCCGGGGGGCGGCCGCCCCCGCGACGCTCGCGTGCGGCGCCCGCACGGGCAGCGCGGCGGCGTAGGTCCCGTGGCCCGCGCGGGTCTCGAAGTAGCCCTCGCCGGTGAGCTGCTCGTAGGCGTCCGTCACGAGCCGCCGGGAGATGCCCAGCTCCGCCGCGAGCAGGCGCGACGGTGGGAGCCTCGCGCCGGGCGCGAGCTCGCCGGCGATGACCGCCTTGCGCAGCCCGTCCGCGAGCTGGAGCGCCAGCGAGCGCCGCGAGGCGCGATCGAGCACGATGCCGAACACGGAACGCAGGATAGTGCCTCGACCCGCGAGCAGACCAGCTTCGCACCGCACACAGTGACAACCGGAGGACGACAGTGACAACCGTTGGTTGACACATCGGGCCTCCGGGCCTCGTCCGCGCCGAGGCCGCGCGCGAAGCCGTCCCCAGAGTGGCATTCACGTGGTACCCTGCGAGCCCCAAGGAGGCTTATCGTGCAATCCCACTTACATCGGTTTCTGGTCCCCACGCTCCTCTCGTGTGCGGTGCTCGCCGCGTGCTCCGGCGACGACGAGAGCGGCGCCGGCTCGGGCGGCGCGGGCGCCGCGTCCGGCTCCGGCGCCGCCGGCCCGGCCACGAGCGGGTCCGGCGGCGGCGGCCCGGCCACGAGCGGATCCGGCGGCTCAGGCGGGTCTCCCGTGGACCCGTCGGCGGCGCTCAGCGAGCTCATCGTGGTGGACCAGTTCGGGTACCTGCCGGACGCGGAGAAGATCGCTGTCCTGCGAGATCCCGAGACCGGCTTCGACGCCGACGTGTCGTTCACGCCCGGCGCGACGATCGCGCTCGTGAACGCCGCGACGGGAGAGCACGTCCTCACGGCGGCGCCGGTGCCCTGGCGCGACGGCGCCACCGACGCGTCTTCCGGAGACAGGGCGTGGTGGTTCGACTTCTCGTCGATCACCGCGCCTGGCCGCTACCACGTGCTCGACGTCGAGAACAGCGTCCGCTCCGCCGAGTTCGAGATCGGCGATGCGGTCTATCGCGAGGTGTTGAAGCAGGCGGTGCGCACCTTCTTCTACCAGCGCGCCGGGCAGCAGAAGGACGCGGCCCTCGCCGGCGAGGCGTGGGCGGACGAGGCGAGCCACGTGGGCCCGCTGCAGGACAGGAACGCCCGCCTGTACAGCGCGCCCGACGACGCGTCGACCGAGCGAGACGTCTCCGGCGGGTGGTACGACGCGGGCGATTACAACAAGTACACGAGCTGGACAGCGAATTACGTCGTGACGCTGCTCCGCGCCTACGCCGAGAACCCGTCGGTCTGGACCGACGATTACGACATTCCCGAGTCGGGCAACGGCGTCCCCGACATCCTCGACGAGGCGAAGTGGGGAATGGACTGGCTCGTCCGCATGCAGAGCGCCGACGGCTCGGTGCTCAGCATCGTGGGGCTCTCGCACGCGAGCCCGCCGTCGGCCGCGACGGGGCCGAGCCTTTATGGCAGCGCGAGCACGAGCGCCACGCTCGCCACGGCGGCGGCGTTCGCGTACGGCGCGAAGGTGCTGAAGGGCGCCGCCGGCGGCGCGCTCGCGAGCTACGCGGACGCGCTGCTCCCGCGCGCCGAGAGCGCCTGGGCATGGGCGGACGCGAACCCCGCCGTGATCTTCAGGAACAACGACGCCGAGGCCGGCACGTCCGGGCTGGGCGCCGGGCAGCAGGAGACGGACGATTACGGCCGCCTGAGCCTGAAGGTCGAGGCCGCCAGCTATCTGTTCGACGCGACGGGAGACGCGGTGTACCGCGACGTCGTCGACGCGAACTACGAGAAGATCCACCTGATGGAGTGGTCCTTCGCGTACCCGTTCGAGGTGCAGCAGCAGGCGGCGCTCCTCCATTACAGCAGCGTGCCTGGCGCGACGGAGGCGGTGGCCGACGCGATCCGGAGCACCTACCGCGCGGCCATGGATGGCGACGACAACCTCGCGGCGTTCCGCGCCGGCGTCGATCCCTATCTCGCGCACCTCAAGGACTACACGTGGGGGAGCAACGCCATCAAGGCGCACCAGGGCAACATGTTCCACGACCTGGTGACCCACGAGCTCGACGCCGCCGTGAGCGCGGACGCCGTGCGGGCCGCCGCGCGCTACGTGCATTACATCCACGGGGTGAACCCGCTCGGGCTCGTGTACCTGTCGAACATGGGCGCGTACGGCGCCGAGCGGTCGGTGAACGAGTTCTATCACACGTGGTTTCAGGACGGCAGCGAGCGCTGGGATCGCGTCGGGGTCTCGACCCACGGCCCGGCTCCCGGTTTCCTCGTCGGCGGGCCGAACCCGAGCTACGACAAGGACGGCTGCTGCCCTGACGGCTGCGGCAGCCCCGAGAACAACGCGCGCTGCGACGCCGAGCCGGTCTCGCCCCCGAAGGATCAGCCGGCGCAGAAGTCCTACAAGGATTTCAACACGAGCTGGCCGCTCAACTCGTGGGCGGTGACCGAGAACAGCAACGGGTACCAGGTGTCGTACATCCGGCTGCTCTCGAAGCTCGTCCGGTAGCGCGTCCGCAATCCCTCACGGGAGCTCTGACCCACGGACTGGTTCTGGGCTGGACGATCGATGCGGTACAGGCTGCCGTGGCGGTCCTTGAGGGCGAGCTCCACGCCGTCGCAGGAGATGGAGGACCGCGGCGGCATGATGACCCAGCCCGGCGCCGGCGAGCTCGCCACGATCGGCTCCAGCGCACGGCACTGCGCCTGGCCTCGGCTGGCGTAGAACGCCTCGAGGAGCTTGATGCGGCGGTTCCACTCGACCACTTCCCGATCGGCGTAAGGGTGTGACTTCCAGTCCGCAAAGGTCGCCACCGGCGCGTTGAGGCGCAGGTGCGACCATTTGAAGGTCGACGGCGCGACGACCACGTCCGTCGCCGAGCCGCGGCGCTGCGCTTCGCGGGCGAGGGCGATACCCCGGTCCTCGTGGTCGCTCATGCGATCGAGCCCTTCGCTCACGGCTGCTCCCACGGCGACCACCCCCACGACGCCCACGGCGCCGGGGATGACGCGGGGCAGACGGCGCGTGAGGCGCCCGAAGAGCGCCGCGCACAGCACAGCGGTGGAGAGCGGGATCAACCAGGTGGAGATCCGCCACGGGAAAGCGAGCCTGAGCGAATACAGCTTTGGAAAGCCGATCGCCGCGAGCGTTCCGAGCACGACGAAGCCCGCGAACACGCCGAGGCGCTCCTTGCCCGAGCGGGTCGCGGCCACGATCGCGAGCACGACGACGAGCGCGCGGGCGCCGTCTGCGAGCGCGAGGAAGCGCCGCGGATCCGAGTGGTGGGGGATGCGGGAGTCGGCGAGGATCCTCTGCGCCTTCTGGAATGTCTCGGCGTCCGAGGGGGCGAACTGCGTCGCTGCCCAGAGCAGCGGAGGCATGAGCAACACCCCGGCGAGCGCGGCCGCGAGCGCCTTGCGCCGCGCGGGCGTCTCGCGATCCAGCAAGAGCTCCGCGCCCACGAGGAGCAGCACGGAAGGCACGTACGTCGGGTGCAGGATGGCCGAAAGCGAGGCGACCGCCGCGCCCGCGCACCGGCGGCCGCGGAGCGACAATGCCAGTCCGCACAGGAGGAGCACACCGGCGTTCGACGGCTGCAGGTAGCCGCGGAAGAGGGACTGGCCAGCGGTGCCCTCGAAGACCATGTCGGGGAGCGCGAGCCCCGCGGACCCGAGCGCGCAAGCGATCACCCAGCGCGGGGCGCGCGGCGCGTCGGCGGGCAGAAGCGACTCGGCCGCAAGCACGATCGCCGCCATGCACAAGCTGCCGAAGACCGCGTTCAACACCGGCAGGGTGAACAGGCCGAGCGCCAGCAGCGGGGTCATGAGCCACGAGAAGAACAGCGTCGGCTCACGGGTATGCGCGAACCAGTCCGCCGCGAGCTGCGGGTAGTCCCCGGAGCGCAGCGCGGCGTGCGCGAAATACGTGTTCTGGTTGCTCACGAAGGGGCGCCACATGGACGCCACAGCCCCGAACACGAGGCAGGGCACGACCCACGACCACCGGGCCCACGCGCGATACCGATCTGTCCGGGCATCGCGGCTCGCGTCGGGCGTGGAGCGCTCGTCGTCGGGGTTGAGTTGCTCGTCGTCGGGAGCGGGCTGCACCGCGGCGACGCTAGCACGCCCGCGTCGACGAGCGAAGTCTCGCCTTCGAGTCTCCCTCGAAGGGTCCATTGGCCGCGAGGCGCGGCGTCAATGCGTCGTCACGCCGCCGAGCGTGGGAACCGGCTCGTCGCCGTGGGCCGCGGACGCGGCCGCCGCCGTCGCTGGTGAGCACGTGTTCCCGTCCGCGTGCGCCGCGAGGAAAGCCTTGAGGATGCCGTCGCGGTGCGGGAGGAACGAATGGGTGAGCGCCTGCGAGAGCTCCCCGTCCTCCCTGACGTGGACGAACCGGAACTCCTGCTCGTCCACGGGCTTCTCGGGCTCTTTCCTGGGCCACGTCACGCCGTTGCCGAGCGACGCGCCGTCGCTCAGCTGATGGCACCCGGCGCACGACTGGGTCGTGGCGCGCGCGGCCACGTCCACGGGCGAGAAGAGGGTGTCCCGCCCGAGGCGCACGAGCTCGGCCTGGATGCGGTCGCGCAGCTCGATGTTCGGCGGGAAGTTGAACGGCGGATCCAGCTGGAGCGCGTAGTCGTTGTCGCTCCTGACGATGCTCTCGCCCGCGTTGTAGAGGTCCTGCGTCGACCCCTTGAGCTGGATGTCGTTGATGTCGGGGCTGAGGGTCGTCAGCTTGTCCACCGACTCGATGAAGTCGTCCATGAACGACGCTCCGCGGGGATCGTCGGGATCGAAGTTCGTGCCGAACAGCTCGGCGAAGGGGT
The DNA here is from genome assembly GCF_051521615.1 of Sorangium sp. So ce1335. NCBI lineage: Bacteria > Pseudomonadati > Myxococcota > Polyangiales > Polyangiaceae > Sorangium > Sorangium sp. So ce1335. Next base: position 11,475,362 of record NZ_CP150363.1, on the reverse strand, counting down.
TCTCCTTCACCGGGACCGGCTTGATGTAGAGCCGCGGCTCCCCGCTCGGTCCGACGGTCTTCGCGAGCTTGAAGTCGTGGAGCTGCCAGTCCTGGCCGGCCTGGACCTGGTCGGGAGCGCCGGGGTTGCCCATGAACTGGTTGGTGCGGATCTGGCCCGTGCCGCGCCGGCCCGCGGGGCCGTGGACCGCGTCGGCGAAGTTGTCCGGGTGGAGCACCGGACCGAAGCCGGCCTCGACGAGGCCGACGGTGAAGAACCTCTCGAGCTCCTCTGCGCGCTGGGCCGCGTCCAGGGTCGGGAGGCGCGCCCAGAGCTCGGCGACAGGCAGGCACGCGGCGACGCCGCACTCGGGGTGGGGATTCTGGAGCTGGGCCTCGAAGATGATCAGGTTGCGGTCGGCCTGGCCGGCCGACTTCTTGCCATAGACGATCCGGTACTCGCCGCAGTGCGCGCCGTCCTGCGGCGCGAGATCGAGGCGGTTCACGACGGCGAGCGGCTCCATGAAATCCGGCGAATCCGGGTCGAACGGGTCGCTCGTGGCAAGGCGCCCTTCCCTCCGGGGGCACGCGATCCTGAAGCCGTTGAGCGTGCGGAAGCCGTCGCTGCCGGTCTGGTCGTCGCAATGAACGGCGTCGGGGAACTGGGCCGTGGAGGAGAGGTTGTAGAAGTCCCACCAGCGCCTGTAGAGATCGAGGGCTGTCTGTTGCGCCCCGGTCCCCGCCCTCAGGATGAGCTGATCGAGGACGCGCTGGAGCGGCAACCGGCTCATGACCAGCGGGTCCGTGGCCTTCGTGAGGATCAGCGAGCGCTGCGTATCGATGTCCAGCGGGGCGGACAGCGCCTGCGCGCCCTCCGCGGCGAGCTCCTCGGCGTCGTCGGCGGGGAGCTCGCCGGGCGCGCTCGCGTCGCCGCACGCGGCCAGAGAGGCGGAGGCAGCGAGGCACATGACCGCCGCGGCGAGGGGGGATCTGGATAGATGAAGAGGCATGATCGCTCCTGCGCAGGACGGTCGCGTCGGCGGCGTCGCGTGACGCTGCCCCTCGGGCGATCTGCCTGCTGCTCGGTGGATGCCGGCTCGCCAGGAGGCCCTTCGCGAGAAGCGGTCGAAGCACCGTGGATTTCCTGCTGCGCTCGCGGGGGGACGCGCTGTTCGCCGCGGGCGTCGACCGGGGTTGGGCCGCGGGGCCGCGCGCGCGAGCAGCGCCGCCTGGGCCTCTGATCAAAGGCTGCTCACGGGCGGCGGCCGCGGCCGGCCCGCACCGGGTCGGTCGCCGGCAGCTCCCCGAGCAGGTGGTCGACGCAGGTCCGGACGGCGGCCGTCAGCGCGCGATGCGCGCGATACAGGAGGCTGACGCCTCCGGCCTCGGCTTCGTGGCCATCGAGGACGCGGACGAGGCGCTTCGCGGCCACGTCCTCGGCGCAGAACACCTCCGGGAGCAGCGCGATGCCGATGCCCGCGAGCGTCGCGCGGTGGGCGGCGGAGGACTCGCTCACGTAGAAGCGGGGCTCGAACACGATGCGCCGCCTCCGGCGCCCTTGGCCGAGCGTCCACGTGGCCATGCCCTCCGTCGCGTGCACCGCGATGCAATCGTGGCGCGCGAGGTCCTCGACCCGGCGGGGGACGCCCCGCGCCTCGAGGTAGCGCGGGCTCGCGTACAGCAGCTTCCGCGTCGCCCGCCAGAGCTCTCGCGCCACGAAGTCGGTCGTGTCGTCCACGCGGCCCGGGACGATCGCGATATCGAACCTCCCGGCCAGGAGATCGACCGGCCGCGAGTCGATCTCGAGGTCGACCGACACGCGGGGGTGCTTCGCGAGGTAGGCGCAGACGACGCGCGCCACCGTGGCGCCGAGGGCGATCGGCGCCACGACCCGGACGCGCCCGCGCGGCTCGCTCTGGAGCTCGCGGACGAGATGCGTGCCTTGCGCGAGGTCGTCGATCGCCCGCTCGGCGTGGCCGAAGTACGCGCGCCCGGCGTCGGTCAGCTGCAGCCGCCGCGTCGTCCGCTCGAGGAGCCGGACGCCGAGCGCGGCCTCGAGGCGCGCGATGCGCCGGCTCACCGTGGAGACCGGCACCCCGCGCTCGCGGGCGGCGGCCGAGAAGCTGCGCGTCCGGACGACGCGCACGAGGAGCGCGGCGTCGTTCAGGTCCAGATCGATCTGTGCGTCCACGGCAACAGTCCCTTCCCTCCGGGCACACTAATGCGCTCCGGCGGCAGGAGCTAGGCTCGGTTGCAGCAGGAGGTGTTCATGATCATCGTCACGGGAGCCAACGGTCAGCTCGGCCGAGCCATCACGGAGCGGCTCCTCCAGCGCGTGCCCGCCGCCCGGATCGGCGTCAGCGTTCGCGACCCGGAGCAGGCCAGCGCGCTCGCCGAGCGCGGCGTCCGCGTGCGTCGGGGGACCTTCGAGGACGCCGCGAGCCTGCGCCACGCGTTCGAGGGCGCGTCGCGCGTGCTGATCGTCTCCGTCGACAGCGCGGGCGAGGCCGCGGTTCGCCAGCATGAAGCCGCGCTCGAAGCGGCTCGCGCGGCGGGCGCCCGCCGCGTCCTCTACACGAGCCACATGGGCTCGAGCCCCGCGTCCCCCTTCGCGCCCATGCGCGACCACGCAGCCACCGAGGCCTCGCTGCAGAGGTCGGGGGTCGCGTTCACCTCGCTCCGCAACGGGTTCTATGCCGCCTCCGCGTTCATGTTCCTCGAGCGGGCGCTCGCGACGGGCAAGCTCGTCGCGCCAGAGGACGGCCCTGTCTCGTGGACCGACCACGGCGATCTGGCCGACGCGGCGGCGATCGCGCTGACCGACGAGGCGCGCCTCGATGGGCCGACACCGCCGCTCACCGCCCCCGCGGCCCTCGACCTCGCGGACGTCGCCGCGACCGCCTCGGAGCTCGTCGGGCGCTCGATCGCGCGGGTGACCGTCAGCGATCGAGCGTTCCGGGACGACATGGTGTCTCACGGCGTCCCCGAACACCGGGCGGACCTGCTCGTCGGCCTCTTCGCGGCGAGCCGCCAGCGCGCGTTCGCCGCCGTGGATCCGACGCTGGAGCGCTTGCTCGGCCGGGCGCCGATGTCCATGCGCCAGTACCTGGCGACGCGCCTGTCGCGCTGAGACACGCCCGTCGACCCGCCGCCGGAGCCGCTCCGCTCGCCGGGACGACGCTCCCTCCCGCCGCGCGATGAATATTCACTTGCGTATATATACACCGACGCGTATGTTTCGAGCATGCCCGGTTCGGAATTGTTCGGAGCGCTGGCCGACCCGACGCGTCGTCTCCTCGTGGAGGCGCTGCTCGACGGCGAGCGCACGGTCGGTGAGCTCGTCGAGCTCGTCTCCATTCAGCAGTCCGGCGTCTCGCGCCACCTGCGTATCCTCGGGGAGGCCGGGTTCGTGGAGGTGCGGGCGGAAGGCACGAGGCGGCTCTACTCGCTGCGCCCGGAGCCTTTCCGACAGCTCGACGACTGGGTGGGGCGCTATCGAACGCTCTGGGAGAAGCGCCTGGATCGGTTCGGCGATGCGCTCGAAGCGAGACGAACGGCGCGCAATGGCGGGCCCAGGAAAGGACGGAGTGAATGAACGCTACAAGTGAAAAAGCCAGCTTCCTCGTCGAGCGGACCTACCCGGCCGCGGTCTCCGAGCTCTGGGAGCTCTGGGCGACAAAGGACGGTTTCGAGTCCTGGTGGGGTCCGGAGGGCTTCCGGGTCGAGGTGCACGCGCTCGAGCCGAAGGAGAACGGGCTCCTCCATTACTCGATGATCGCCGACGCTCCGGAGATGATCGAGGCCATGAAGCGCGGCGGCCAGCCGACGTCCCACGAGGTGCGCGCCCGCTTCAGCGCCTTCTCGCCGCAGAAGGCCCTCACCATCACGAGCGTCATCGACTTCCTCCCGGGTGTCGAGGCCTACGAGAGCCGCATCGACGTCCTCTTCACCCCGCTCTCGCACGGCGCGCACATGGCGGTGACGCTCCACGCGATGCACGACCCGCACTTCACGGAGATGCAGAAGACCGGCTTCACGAGCCAGCTCCGGAAGCTCGACAAGCGCTACACGAAATAGCGGTCCCCTCGCGGGACGCTCTCCGGCTCGGGCGGCCCACCGCGTGCGGTGGGCCGCGACCGCCGTCGAGGTCAGCCGGCGTGCGCAACGGCGCGGATCTCGATCAGCTGGTGAGGGAACGCCAGACCCGACACGCCGATGAGCGTGCCTGCCGGACGATGTTGCCCCACATACTCCTTGTACAGGGCGACGCACCGCTCGAAATGCTCCCTCGGGTTCGTGAGGTAAATCACCAGCTCGGCGAGGTTGGCTCTCGTGACGTTGAACCCCGCCAGCACGCGATCGAGGTTCTCGAGCGTCTGCCGGGCCTGTGCCTCGAAGTCGCCCTCACCGACGAACGCGCCCTGCATGTCGTGGGAGAACTGGCCCGAGATGTAGATCGTGCCGTTCACGCAGTGGCCTTGCGTGACGCCGAAGCTGTCTTCCCACGGAACACCGTGGTTGTAGGTGGTGGCCTTGCTGGTCATGCTCGTTTCCTTCCTGTCTGAGGTCCCCCGCCGCGACCTCGACGGGGCGTCGAGAACCGTAGCCAGCCGATTGGCGAACGGATTTCACCACAGACGCGAACGGTTTTCTTGATACGTTCTGCACGACCTGTTCAGCCCGGCGCCGGGGCGGGCGGATCTGCACGATGCTGCGCGCGAACCTGAACGAGATCCTCGTCTTCATGGCCGTCGTCGACGAAGGGAGCTTCATCGCCGGGGGGCAGGCGATGGGCCTGACCCGATCGGCGGCGGGCAAGGCCGTGAGCCGCCTGGAAGACAGGCTGGGCGTGCGCCTCCTGAACCGCACGACGAGGGCGCTGAGCCTCACCGACGAAGGGCGGGTGTTCTACGACCGGGGCTTGCAGATCCTCGCGGCGGTCGATGAGGCCGAGGCGAGCGTGGCGGGGCGCCACGGCACGCCGAGGGGCGTTCTGCGGCTCACCGTCCCCGATGCCTTCGGGCGGCTCGTGGTTCTCCCGCTGCTGAAGCGGTATCTCGAGGCCTGGCCCGACATCCAGGTGGAGGTGAGCTTCACCGATCGCCGGGCGGACATCGTCGAGGAGGGCTTCGATCTGGCCGTGCGGATCGGAGACGCGCCCGCGGACACGCGGCTGGTCTCCCGGGTGGTCGCCAGGTACAGGGCCATGCTCTGCGCCGCTCCGTCCTACGTCGCCCGGCGCGGCGAGCCGCTGGACGTCGATCAGCTCGCAGCACACGACTGCTTGTTCTTCAGCAGCCGCAATCGAAGGCAGAGCTGGCGCTTTCTCGGCGACGATGGATCCTGGGTCAAGGCGCAGGGCCGGAGCCGCTTGCGGCTGGACAGCGGAGAAGCCCTCAGGAACGCCGCCGTCGCAGGGCTCGGCATCGCGTTCCTCCCGGACTTCCTGGTGGCCGACGACCTGGCTGCCGGCCGCCTCCAGCAGGTGCTACCCGACCTCGAGGCGGAGGACGTGAAGATCGTTGCGATCTACCCGACCCAGCGTCTCCTGGAGCCCCGCGTCAGGCGCTTCATCGACCTGATGATCCAGGAGCTCGCGCCGGGCGCCGCTGCCACATCGAGGACGCGGCGCACGCGGTGACGCCGCACGCGGGCCAGGGCGCCTCGCCGGCGATGTAGGACCGGGTGCTCCTCGCGCGGCGCCTGCAGCGCGCTGCGACAGCACCCGCCCGCCGGCGGCTTGTGAGCGATGTGAGCGATGTGAGCGATGTGGACTGGAGATCCCGTATGGGGCTTCCATGCCCCTCGATTTCTGTGCCATCATGCTCGATGCTGGCGGTGTTGGATGTCGAGTCACCGCCCGCGAGATTCGCTGGGTGCGAGCAGCGTGTTACCTGACCGCGAGAGGTGTTCCAATGAATCGAGAGTCGTCGTCGTGGCGTCTGTCCAGGAGCCGGATCGGGTGCTCCCTGTCTGTCCTTCTCTGTGCGCTCGTGCTCGCCGGCTGCGGCGGCATGGATCCCTCCACGTCCTCCGAGGATGACGGGTCCGCGCCGAGCGACGATACCGAGTTGAGCTGGGAGGAGTTCCAGGCGAACGCCCACCGCGACCCGGTACGCGGGGTCTACGTCATCGACGGCGACAACCGGGAGCTCAGCGCCGCGGAGCTGCGCGTCGTGTACGAGCGCTACATCCAGACCGGCGCGCTCATCGTGGACCGCTAGAGCAACAAGCGGGTCAGCCCGCCGGCTGGAACCGGCGCAGCCGCAGGGAGCTGAGCAGCACCGAGACGCTCGACAGGCTCATGGCCGCGCTCGCGAGGACCGGTGACAGGAGCCAGCCGGTCAGCGGGTAGAGCGCGCCGGCGGCGATCGGGATACCGACCACGTTGTAGATGAACGCCCAGAAGAGGTTCTGGCGGATGGTCCGCAGCGTCGCGCGCGACAGCGCGAGCGCCGCAGGCAGGGCGGCGATGCCGCCGCGGAGCAGCGCCACGTCGGCCGCGGCGACCGCGATGTCGGTGCCGCTCGCGACGGCGATGCCCACGTGGGCGCCGGCGAGCGCGGGCGCGTCGTTGATGCCATCGCCGACCATCGCGACGATGCGCCCGCGCTCCCGCTCCTCGCGCACGATGCGCGCCTTGTCCTCGGGCCGCACCTCGGCGAACACCTCGTCGATCCCGAGCTGCCGCGCCACGGCGCGCGCCGTGGCGTCGCGGTCGCCCGTCACCATCGCCACGCGCACGCCGAGCCGGTGCAGCGCGTCAACGGCCTCCCGGGCCTCCGCGGTCGGCAGGTCGGCGACAGCGACGAGCCCGGCGAGCCGGCCGTCGACGGCGACGAACGACGGGGTGTTCCCGTGCCCGGCGAGGCCCTGGGCGAGCTCCTCGAGCGGCGCGGCGTCGATCCCGAGCTCGGCGAGGTAGCGGGCCGTGCCGATGCGCACCTCGCGCCCGCCCACGCGGGCGACAACGCCGCGGCCGGCGTCGGCGCGGAAGCCCTCGGGCGCGGACAGCGGGAGATCGCGGGCGCGCGCGCCCTCCACGAGCGCCCTCGCGACCGGGTGCTCGCTGCCGAGCTCCGCCGACCCGACGAGGCGCAGCAGCTCGTCCTCGGACAGGCCCGCCGCGGCCTCCACCGCGGCGAGCTGCGGGCGCCCGGCCGTGAGCGTGCCCGTCTTGTCGACGAGGACGGTATCGACGCGGCTCGCGGCCTCGAGCGCCGCGCCGCCCTTCACGAGCACGCCGAGCTCGGCGCCCCGGCCGGTGCCCACGGCCACGGCGGCGGGCGTCGCGAGGCCCAGGGCGCAGGGGCAGGCGATCACGAGCACGGCGACGAACCGCTCGACCGCGGCGGCGAGGCCCGCGGCGCTCGGATCCACAGCGACCCAGGCGACGAACGCGAGCGCCGCGATGCCGAGCACCACCGGGACGAAGACGCCGCTCACCGTGTCGGCGAGGCGCGCGATCGGCGCCCTCGTGCCCTGGGCCTGCTCGACGGCCTCGACGATGCGGGCGAGCGCCGTGTCGGCGCCGGTCTTCGTGATGCGCACGGTGAGCTGGCCGCTCTGGTTGAGCGTGCCGCCGAACACGGCGGCTCCGGCGCCCTTGTCGACCGGGAGGCCCTCGCCGGTGAGCATCGACTCGTCGACCGCCGAGGCGCCGGAGACGACCTCGCCGTCGCTCGGCATCCGCTCTCCCGGGCGGACGCGGACGAGATCGCCGGGCGCGAGGGCGGCGGCCGGGATCTCCTCCTCGAGGTCGCCGCGCAGGCGCCGCGCCGTCCTCGGCTGGAGGGCGACGAGCCCGCGCACGGCGTCGGTGAGCCGCTTGCGGGCGCGCGTCTCGAGGAGCTTGCCGAGCAGGACGAAGCTGATGATGGCGCCGGCGGCCTCGAAGTAGACGTGCGGCCGCGCGCCGTGCTCGGCGTGCGGGAAGAGCTGCGGCGCGACGACCGCGACCGTGGAGTAGACCCACGCGGCGCCCGTCCCGAGGGCGATCAGGGTGTTCATGTCGGCCGCGCGGTGCCGGAGCGCGGCCCAGGCGAGCCGGAAGAAGCGGCGGCCGGGGCCGAAGACGACGCCGGTCGCGAGCGCGAGCTGGACGAGGCGGCCGATGGCGCCGTCCGCGCCCGGGATGCGGCCGTGCGACATGCCGAGCACGAGCAGCGGGATCGAGAGGGCGAGCGAGATCGCGAGATCGCGCCGGAGGGCGCGCCGCTCGCCGTCGAGGCTCTCGTCGGCGGCGGCCGCCCGGTCGGCCGGAGCGGCGAGGCCGCCCGGCACGGCGGTGCCCGGCGCGGCGGTGCCCGGCGCGGCGGTGCCCGGCGCGGCGGTGCCCGGCGCGGCGCGGCGCTCCGGGACGCTGTAGCCCGCGTCCTCGATGGCCGCGACGAGCGCGTCGGCGGACGCGGCGGCCGGGTCGAAGGTGACCGTGGCCGAGCGGGTCACAAGGTTGACCTTCGCGTCGCGGACGCCGCCTGTCGCGAGCAGGGCCCGCTCGATGCGCCGGACGCAGGCGGCGCAGGTCATGCCCTCGACGGGCAGGTCGATGCGACGGGCGGCGACCTCCTGGGCGTCCTGGGGTGCGGGAAGGGGAACGGTCCGTGTCGACATGATCACCTCGCTGTCGACGTAGCAGACGCACAGGCCCCCCGCGGATTACGGTGAGCGCGCTGGAGCGCGTCGATCGGCCGGCGGCGAGGCGGGCCGGTCCGGGGCAGCGGGGTCGCTCGGGGCGTCGGACGGACGCCGCGGCGGTCGGGGGACGGACGCGGCGGCGGCCGGGGCAACGGTGAGGGGTCCAAGGGTGTAATGAGGCGAGGCGGCTGCGTCTTCACGGGTGAGCGGCCCATCGGTCGCCGGAAGGAAGACGCAATGAAAGAGACCATCCTCCAGGTCGACGGGATGAGCTGCCCGTCCTGCATTCGCCACATCGACAGCGCGCTCCGCGCGCTCGACGGCATCGCGAAGGTCGACGTGCGCCTGCGCGAGGGCACCGTCGTCGTGCGGCACGATCCCGCGAACGCGCCCGTGGACGCGCTCGTCGAGGCCGTGCGCGGCGCCGGCTACGACGTGCGCCCCCGCGCCGCCTGAGCGCGCGCGGCGCCCGGGGCTCGTGGCCCGACGCAGATCAGGTCGTGCGCTCCGGCGCGCCTCCCCCCCTCCAGACCTCAGGAGACGCCATGAACCAGCTCGATCCCGACAAAGCGCGCACCGCCCTCACGTACTCCGCCGCCGCGGATCACTTCGACGACCCGCCGCTCGCCTTCTGGGCCCGCATCGGCGAGCGCACCGTCGAGCGCATTGGCCTCGAGCGCGGCCACCGCGTCCTCGACGTCTGCTCCGGCACCGGCTCGTCCGCCATCCCCGCCGCTCGATCCGTCGGCCCCACGGGGTCCGTGCTCGCCGTGGACCTCGCCGACGCGTTGCTCGACCGCGGGCGCGCCAAGGCCCGCGCCCTCGGGCTATCGAACATCGACCTCCGCTGCGCCGACGTCGAGGGCCTCGACCTGCCGCCCGAGGGCTTCGACGCCGTCGTCTGCGTCTTCGGCATCTTCTTCATGCCGGACATGCCCGCCGCCGTGCGCCGGCTCTGGCGATGGCTCAAGCCCGGCGGCGCGCTCGCCATCACGACCTGGGGCGAGCGCGTGCTCGAGCCCGGCAACACCGCGTTCTGGGGCGCGATCCAGGCCCACCGTCCTGACCTCTACAAGACCTTCCGGCCGTGGGAGCGCATCAACACCCCGGACGCCCTCCGCTCCATGCTCGCCGAAGCCGGCGTCGCGACGTGCGCCGTCGATGCCGAGCGCTCCAGCCAGCCCCTCACCTCGCCGGACGACTGGTGGGTCATCGCCCTCGGGTCGGGCTACCGCGGCACGATCGACAAGCTCGATCCCGGCGCGCAGGAGGCCGTCCGGCGCGACACCCTCGCCGCGCTCCGCGCGCGGAGCGCCCTCGCCGCCGAGACCAACGCGCTGTACGCGATCGCCAGGAAGCAGCGCGACGCCGGGCGCTGAGGCGCGCGGCTCGCTCGTTCCGCCCCGGGACGCCGGCGCGCTTCAGGCGGGCGACGCGCTCCCATGGCCCTCACGTCGAGCGGATCGGTATCTGGCCAGGCCACCTGAGCACGACGCCTGTGACCGCTACAGTCACGATCTGCGGAGCTGTCCGGCGCGCTCAGGAGGCCCCGGCGGAGAGCGCTTGATCACGAGAGGGCGGACAGCATGGTTATCCTGGAACTTCGTCGGCTCTGCTCCTCCGGATTCTCGTGCGATGGCCAGCCATGGGCCCTCACCACGGCGGGGCGTGAGCGCTAGGATGAGCTCACCCCGTATGCCCGTCCACGCCATCCGAATTGAAGCGCGCCTCTGGTCGAGCGCGTCGCCGCTCCGAAGGCAGGAGTGGCGCACGATCACGACCGATATGGTCTCTGGCGACCCGCCCTGGCCCTCGCGCGAGCCGTGCACGCTGATCGCCGGCCATGACGAAGGACACCTCCACTTCATCTTCTCCGGAGGCTCCCGCCCGGATGACGCCCTCGCCGTCGCGCGGGCGGACATCGCGCCGCTCGTGAGCGAATACGCCGACCTCATCAAGAGGCTCTCCGGCGGCGATCTCCAGGCCGCCCACATCGAGGCCCTCGATATGGCCAAGCGCGTCGTCCACGACGCGGGCGCGAGGCAGATCGGCGCCCTCCTCCCCGACCTGAGCCCGAGCTTCGAGACGCGCCGCCGCTTCTTCTCGCTCGTCGTCTCGCTCATCGTCGACACGACGCGGCTCGGCCCGCTCCCGGCGCACCTGCACGACGCAAGGCGCGCGTGGTGACAGGGGCCCGGGCGCCGCCCGCGCTGTCCTGGGCGCGCGCCAGGCGCTCGGCCGACGCGCGGCCGAACCTGAAGAAGACGGCCGGCGTGACGACGATGTCGAGCAGCGTCGACGAGAGCAGGCCGCCGAGGATCACGACCGCCACGGGCTGCAGGATCTCCTTGCCCGGCTGCCCCTTCGACAGCGCGATCGGCACGAGCGCCAGGGCGGCCGTGAGCGCCGTCATCAGCACCGGGACGAGGCGCTCCAGCGAGCCGCGGACGATCATCGCCTCGCCGAACGACTCCCCCTCTTCCTTCATGAGGTGGATGTAGTGCGAGATCATCATGATGCCGTTGCGCGCGGCGATGCCGCAGAGCGTGATGAACCCGACGAGGGTCGCGACCGAGAGCACCCCGCCCGTCAGGACCACCGCGAGCACCGAGCCGACGAGCGCGAGCGGGATGTTCAGCAGGATCTGGAGGGCCACCGTCCATGAGCGGAACTGCGCGTAGAGGACCACGAGCATCCCGGCGAGGCTCGCGATCGAGAGGAGCCCGATGAGCCGCGACGCCGAGCGCTGGCTCTCGAACTGCCCGCCGTACGTCGCGTAGTAGCCCGGCGGCTTCGGGATGGCGTCCACCGCGCGCTGGATGTTGCTCACGACCTGCTCCAGATCGCGCCCGGCCACGTTGGCCGAGACCACGATGCGCCGCTGCGTGTCGTCCCGGCTGATCTGGTTCGGGCCCACGCTCTCCGTCACGTCGGCGAGGTCGGAGAGCGGGACCTTCGCGCCGCTCGGCGTATCGACGAGCGTGCGCCGCAGGGCGTCGATGTCCTCGCGGAGCTCCGGCGGGTACCGCAGCACCACGTCGATGGTCCGCTGCCCCTCCAGGATCTGCGTGACCGTGCGGCCCGCGAGCGCGAGCTCCAGGAGCTCGGAGAGCTCTCCCGCGTTGACGCCGAGCTGCGCCGCGCGCTCCCGGTTCACCCTGATCGCGATCTGCGGGATGAGCGCCTGCTGCTCGATCTGGAGGTCCTTCACCCCCTCGATGGACTGCATGGCGCCGTGCGCCGCCTTCCCGAGGCGCCGCAGCTCGCCGAGATCCTCGCCGAAGATCTTCACCGCGACCTGCGCGCGCACGCCCGAGAGCAGGTGGTCGAGCCGGTGCGAGATCGGCTGCCCCACGTTGACCGCCACGCCGGGGATCTTGCCGAGCCGCTCGCGGATGTCGCCGAGGATCACCTCGCGGTCCCGCCCGGACGCCCGGAGGTCGACGTCGATCTCCGAGTAGTGGACCCCCTCGGCGTGCTCGTCGAGCTCGGCCCGGCCGGTCCGCCGCCCGGTCGAGACCACCTCCGGGACCTCGTGGAGCAGCGCCTCGGCGAGGGTGCCGAGGCGGCTCGACTCCGCGAGCGACGTGCCCGGCCTGGCGATGACGTTCACGGTGAGCGTCCCCTCGTTGAACGGCGGGAGGAACTCGCCCCCGAGGAACGGCACCGCCGCCGCGGCGGCGAGGACCAGCGCGCCCGCCGCCGCCATGACGGCCCCGGGGCGCCGCAGCGACACGGCGAGCACGCGGCGGTCCGCGGCCTTGAGCTTGCGCACCAGCCAGCCGTCCTCGTGGCTCATCCGCTTCATGGACGGCAACAGATACGAACAGAGCGCGGGTGTGACCGTCAGGGATACAACCAGCGACGCGAGGATCGACACGATGTAGGCGATGCCGAGCGGGGCGAAGAGCCGCCCCTCGATGCCGCTCATGGCGAAGAGCGGGACGAAGACCAGGACCACGAGGAGGGTCGCGAAGACGATCGAGCCGCGGACCTCGCTCGACGCGTCGCGGATGACGTCGATCGCCGGCCGCGGGGACGCGAGCGCCCGGTTCTCGCGCAGGCGCCGGAACACGTTCTCCACGTCGACGATGGCGTCGTCGACGAGCTCGCCGATCGCCACGGCGAGCCCGCCCAGCGTCATCGTGTTGACCGACAGGCCGAAGGCCCGGAACACGAGCGCGCTCACGATGAACGAGAGCGGGATGGCGGTCAGCGTGATCGCGGTCGTCCGGAGATTGAGCAGGAACAGGAACAGGACGATCGCGACGAGGATCGCGCCGTCGCGCAGCGCCTCGACCACGTTGTGGACCGCGCTCTGGATGAAGGTCGCCTGCCGGAAGAGGTCCGGGTTGATGGTGACGCCCGCGGGCATCGACCGCTGCAGCTCGGCCACGGCCCTGTCGATGCTCGCGGTGAGCGCGACGGTGTCGGCGCCCGGCTGCTTCTGCACCGAGAGGATCACGGCGGGCCTGCCGTCGATCGACCCGTCGCCGCGCTTGACGCGCGCGGCCTCCTCCACCGTGGCGACCTGCGCCAGGGTCACCGGCGTGCCGTTCCGCAGGGCGACGACGGTGGCGGCGATGTCCGCCTCGGTCCGGGCGCGGCCGAGCGTCCGCACGAGGAACTCCATCCCCCGCCGGTCGACGTACCCGCCGGTCGCGTTGGCGTTCGCTCCCCGGAGGGCGCGCGCGATGTCGTCGAGCGACACCGCCGCCGCCGCGAGCCTCGCCGGATCGGCCGTCACCTGGATCTGCCGGACCTCGCCGCCGATGGGGATCACCTGCGCGACCCCCGGGATCGTGAGCAGCCGCGGCCGGATCACCCAGTCGGCCTGGGTCCGCAGGGTCATGGGCGAGGCGCCCTCGCCCTGCACCCCGATCAGCAGGATCTCCCCCATGATCGAGGCGACCGGCCCCATCTGCGGCGTGATGCCGTCCGGGAGCTGCTCGGTCACCGTGGCGAGGCGCTCGGCGACGAGCTGCCGGTCGCGGTAGATGTCGGTCGACCAGTCGAACTCGACGTACACGACGCTGAGGCCGACGCCCGAGGTGGAGCGCACGCGCTCGACGCCGGGGGCGCCGTTCATCGCCCGCTCGAGGGGCACCGTGACCAGCGTCTCCACCTCCTCGGGCGCCAGCCCGGGCGCCTCGGTCATGACGGTGACCGTCGGCCGGTTCAGATCGGGAAAGACGTCGATCGGCAGCTTCAGCAGCGAGTACGTCCCGTAGGCGAGCACGAGCGCCGCCGCCGCGACGACGAACAGGCGGTTCCTCAGCGAAAAGCGGATCAGGTGATCGAACATCGCCCCTAGCTAGCCCCCGGCGGCGAGGAGGACGGCCATGGCGCCGTCGACGACCACGCGCTCTCCCGCCGCCACGCCCGCGGTGATCCCGATCGCGCCGGCGGACTTCGGCCCGACCGCCACCCCGCGCAGCTCGAACGTCTCGGGGCCGGTCTTCACGACGACCGTCGGCGCGCCGCCGCGGTCGAGCAGCGCCGACGCCGGGACGACGACGCTCTCGACGGGCGCGCTCCCCGCCAGGCCGACGTGGACGAGCGCGCCGACCCGCGCGCGCCGGTCGCTGTTGTCGAGCTCGAACAGCGCCTGGACGGTGCGGGTCGCCGGATCGACGAGCGACGCGACGGCGAGGCGCCTCGCCTCGAAGCGCGCCGCGGGGTCCGTGACGAGCGTCACCTCGGCGCGGTCGCCCACGAGGCGCGCCGCGTCCGCCTCGGGGACGCGCACCTCGACCCAGAGCGTCGCGAGGTCGACGATGCGCCAGAGCTCGGTCCCCTCCGCGACCTGGGCGCCCGGGCTCACGCGGCCGGAGACCACCGTCCCGTCGATCGTCGCGCTGAGCCGCTGCGCGCCCGCCCCGCCCGCGAGCACCCCGACGTCCGCGCGGGCGCGCGCGACCTCGGCCCGGGCGATCTCCACCTCGGCCCCGGCGGCCTCGACGTCCTTCTCGGCGACGATGCCCTCGAGCTCGCGCCGCCGCGCGAGCTCGCGCTCCGCCAGCGCCAGCCGCGCCTCGGCCGCGGCGACCCGGGACGCGGCGTCGCTGCGCGACAGCCCGAGCTGCGCGCTCTCCGCGCCGCCCAGGCTCGGCCGGAGCGTCCCGAGGAGCTGGCCCTTCTTCACCTCGTCGCCGAGCCGGAGGAACCCGCCCTCGGGCGGGAAGAGGCGGCCGGACGTCGGCGCCACGACGGCGAGCTCGCCCGCGGGGCGCGCGACCACCGTGCCGATCTGCCCGAGGCGCGCGGCGAGCGCGCCGCGCCGCGCGCGCTCGGTGCGCAGCCCGAGCAGGAACTGCGTCTCGATCGGCACCCGGGCCACGTTCGGGTCCGCCGCGGCGCTGGCCGCGGCCCTCGCGGGCGCGCCGTGGTCCTCGCCGCCGTGCGCGCCGGCGCGCTCCGCGAGGCCCGCGACCGCGAGGGCCGAGGCGATCGCGAGCGCGGCGGTGGTGACGCCGGCGGTGAGCGGGCGAGCGCGGCTCACGAGGCCCCCTGCGGCAGCGCGGAGCGGTCCTCGGGGGGCCCGGGGGGCGCGGGCGGCTTCCGCCGCGAGCGCCGCCCGAGCGCATACCCGATCCCGCCGCTGAGCACGGCGAGCGCTCCCGCGGCCGCCGCCAGGCCGCCGAGGGGCACCTCCCGCTCCGGCGTCATCCCGGGCGGCGCCGGCGCGGCCTCGACGGCGCCGAAGCGGAGGTCCCCGACGAGCACGAGGTCGAAGTCGCCCCCGGCCTCGACCGA
Source organism: Sorangium sp. So ce1335 (assembly GCF_051521615.1). Lineage (NCBI taxonomy): Bacteria > Pseudomonadati > Myxococcota > Polyangiales > Polyangiaceae > Sorangium > Sorangium sp. So ce1335. Next base: position 11,459,991 of record NZ_CP150363.1, on the reverse strand, counting down.
GACGACCCCGTTGGCCGTGGCGCCCTCCGCGGCCGCGGGGAGCGCGACCTCGTAGACCCCGGCGGCCGCCGTCTTCGCCGCGTCCGCGGCGAAGGTCAGCCCCCCCTTCAGCTCGAGCCGCACGCGCGCGTCCGCGACCGGCGCGCTGGAGTCGGCCCGGGCGACGTAGACGCGCGCGGGCAGCGGCCCCTCCGCCTTCCTCGCGGGGTACTTGATCACCACCGAGAACATCGCGGTCTCCCCGGACACGACGTGCTCCGTCGCGGTGCTCGCGGCGCTCGGCGCGGCGGGCGCCGCGTGGTCCTCGCCGCCGTGCGCGGCGGCGCGCGGGACCGACGCGTGGATCGCGAGCGCCGCGGCCCAGGCGAGGAGTCTCCTGTGCGTCATGGTCCTCCTCCGAGCGCGCGGGACGGCGCGGGCGCGAGCGTCAGCGCGGCGGCGAGCGCGGCGACCATCGCGCGCCCGCTCCGGTGCGGCCGCCGGGTCGTCATCTCAGTGCCCCTCGTGCCCCGTGTGGCCGTCGTGCCCGTGACCGTCGTGCCCGTGGCCGTCGTGGCCCTTGTGGGCGTCGTGCCCCGCCGCATGGCCCTCGAGGTGGAACGCGAACCGGATCGACGTCGCGGTCCCGCCGGCCGGCGTGATGCTGAGCACCCCGTCCAGGTGGTCCTGCTTGACCGGATCGATCTTGCCCCGCAGGACATCGGCCTTCTCGTCGTGGGCGAGCTGGACCTCCTTCGACCCCGCGACGACGGGGCGCAGGCTCGCCTTGACGCCCTTCGCGGAGCGGGGCTTCTCGGCCGCGTCCAGCATCCAGACCGTGATGTCGCCGGTCTTCTCGAGCTTCACCTCGACATGGCCGTCCGCGAGCGACTGGACGACGCCGCCGTGGGGCGAGCCGTGGGCGTGGTCGCCGGCCGGGTGCGCGGCCGGCGCGTCGGCGAGGGACGCCGTGCCCCCGGCCGTGCTCGCGGGGTTGTCGTGGGCCGCAGGGGCGGGCGTCGGCGCCGCCACCGGGGCCTGCGTCGGCGTGGCCACGGCGTGGTCGTGGCTCTGGGCCTTCTTGTTGGAGCAGGCCACGAGCGGGATCGAGACGAGCAGAGAGAGAAGGATTTGACGCATCGTGCTTTCCTGAAGCCGGGGTTCTTGCCCTGGAGACCAGGGCCATGAGCAATGAGCGCGCCAGGCTGCCGCGCGGCTGCCGCCCGCGCGATCCCGGGCTCCTGCGCGGCGGCTGACCCTCGCGGTGACCTTGAGGGTCACGATCGTGTGACCGCCTCGGTCACAACCCGCCCCTCCCGGGGGTCGGGGATCGCGACGCCCGCGCCTGTTCGGCGGCTCGCCGGCCCCTTTGCGGCCCCGGTACGCGGCTTGCGAGGATGCCCCCGGCCATGGCCCCGCCTCCCGCTCCGCAGCGCCTCTATCGGCTCCGCCGCCGGCTGCTCCTGGTCATCAGCCTCCTCGTCGCCCTGGTCGTCGCGAGCGGCATCGCCACGGTGCTCACGGGGCTCGCGTCCCGCCGGGCGATCCTGGAGGCGCACGGCCTCCAGGTGGCCTCCCGCCAGGCCGCGCTGCTCAGCGTCACCGCGCGCGAGCAGTACATCCACGAGGCGCACACGATCATCCTGCGCGACCGCTCGCACGTCGAGCACCACGACGCCTGGGTGAGCGAGCTCGGCGCGAAGCTCGCCGAGCTGCGGCCCGGCCTCGACGCCGAGGCGGCCACGAAGCTCGACGACATCGGCGAGGCGAGCCGCGAGCTCAGCCACCTCTTCTCCACGGCGATCCTCCCCGCCATCGGTCGGCAGGACTCGCACGAGGTCCACCACGCGCACGACCGCGCCAACGCGCTCGTCGACCGGATGACCGAGCACGCCGACAGCCTGGCGCGCCACTTCGACGAGCGGGCCCTCGCCGCGGAGCGCCGGGCCGAGCGGTTCATCCGGTTCGCGCTGATCCTCGCGACGGCCGTGTGCGCCCTCGCCGCGGCGCTCGCCCTGATCGCCGGGCGCGAGCTCTGGCGCTCCTTCTCCACCCCGCTCGCCTCGCTCGAGCGCGTCGCCGAGCGCGTCACGGCGGGCGATCGGAGCGCCCGGGTCGAGCCGGTCGCGGCCGTGGAGCTCGCGGCGGTCGCCGACGGGTTCAACCGCATGCTCGACGCCCTGTCGCGCGCCGAGGCCGACCTTGTCGCCTCGGAGCGGCTCGCCGCGATCGGCCGCGTCGCGGCGGGCGTGGCGCACGAGATCAACAACCCCATCGCCGTGATCCGCGGCTACGTGAAGACGATGGCGAAGGAGGCGGAGCGGCCCGAGCTCCGCGAGGAGCTCTCGATCCTCGACGAGGAGGCGGCGGCCTGCCAGCGCATCGCGGAGGAGCTGCTCATGTACGCGCGCTCGCCCGTCCTCTCGCCGCGCCCCGCGCAGGCGGAGGAGCTCCTCAGGGACGCGGCCTCGCACTGCGACGGCGGGCCGGGGCGGCACGACCAGCTCCTGCTCGTGGACGCCGAGCCCGCCTTCATCAACGTGGACCCGCTCCGGATCCGGCAGGTCATCGTCAACCTCGTGGCCAACGCCCGCGAGGCGACCGCCGGGATGTCGGAGGGCGACGAGATCATCGTGCGCGGGAGGCGACAGGACGACGGCTACCGGATCGAGGTCCTCGACCGCGGCCCCGGCATTCTCGAGGAGGCGCGCGAGCGCCTGTTCGAGCCGTTCTTCACGACCCGCCGCGACGGCACCGGACTCGGCCTCGCGGTCTGCTATGGTCTGGTGACCGCGCACGGCGGGGCCATCCGGGCGGAGCCCAGGCCGGGGGGCGGGTCGCGGTTCGTGATCGACCTGCCGGGCGTCCTCATCGACGAGGGAAGGGAGAGCCAGGAGCGCGCATGAAGCCGACAGTGCTCGTCGTCGACGACAAGGCGAACATGCTGGCGCTGCTCTCCAAGGTGCTCGGCAAGAGCGCGAGGGTCCTGACGGCGCGGGGCGTGCGGACGGCGCTCCAGGTGCTTGAGACCGAGCCGGTCACAACCGTCGTCTGCGACCTGCGCATGAACGACGGAGACGGGCTCGAGGTGCTCCGCGCCGTCCGCGCGCGCTGGCCCGGCGTGCCGTTCATCCTGATGACCGCCTATGCGTCGGTCCCGACCGCCGTCCAGGCCATGCGCGAGGGCGCCTACGACTACGTGACGAAGCCGTTCGATCCGGACGAGCTGCGCGCGCTGGTCGAGCGGGCCATGGCGCAGGCCGCGGTGCTGAAGGGCGGGCACGACGCGCCGGAGGCGCAGGGCTTCGCTGGCATGACGGGGCGCTCGCCCGCGATGCGGGCGCTCTACCAGCTCATCGAGCGCGTGGCGCCGACGGACGCGACGGTGCTCATCCTCGGCGAGACGGGCACGGGGAAGGAGCTCGTCGCGCGCGCCATCCACGAGCACTCGTCCCGCGCGTCGCACCGCCCCATCGCGGTGAACTGCGCGGCCATCCCCCGCTCGCTCCTCGAGAGCGAGCTCTTCGGGCACGCGCGCGGCTCGTTCACGGGCGCGGCCGTCGATCGCGCAGGGCTCTTCGAGGAGGCGCACGGGAGCACGCTGTTCCTCGACGAGATCGGCGAGCTCAGGCCCACGGTGCAGGCGAAGCTCACGCGCGTGCTCGAGGAGCGGGCGGTGCGGCGCATCGGCGAGTCGCGCGAGCGCAAGGTCGACGTGCGGCTCGTCAGCGCGACGCACCGCGACCTCCGGGCCATGGTCAAGACGGGCGCCTTCCGCGAAGATCTGTGGTTCCGGCTCAACGTGTGCGTGGTCGAGCTGCCCCCGCTGCGCGAGCGGCCGGAGGACATCCCGCTGCTGGCGCAGCGGTTCCTCGCCGAGCGAGCGCCGCAGGCGCGCTCGTCCGCGGCGGCCTTCTCGGCGGCGGCGATGAGCGCGCTCCAGACGTACCGGTGGCCTGGCAACGTGCGCGAGCTCAGGAGCGCCGTCGAGCGGGCGCTCGTCATCGAGACGACGGGCGAGATCCGCCTCGAGTCGCTGCCGTCCGAGGTCCAGGGGGCGAGCCCGCTGCGGCTGACGAGCTCGAGCGACGTGGACCTCGCCCAGCTCTCCTACCGCGATGCGGTCGACGCGTCGCGCGAGGAGATGAACCGGCGCTACCTGGAGGCCGTGATGCGCCGCTTCCGCGGCGACGTGCTGAAGGCCGCCGCGCACGCGGGCGTCGAGCGGGAGAGCTTCTACCGCCTCCTCCGCCGCTGCGGCCTGTCCGCCGACGACTTCCGCGAGGAGCGCCGGGGCGCGGACGGATCAAAGAACTGAGCTGGCATTCACCGGCTGGGCCCGGCGCGACGAGGGGCGCGACGCGGCGTGCGATAAAAGGACCCCGAGGCGACCGAGGACATGGAGTACACGTACCGCCTCCGTTGCAAGGTCGGTGAGGTCTACTCCCCCCAGCGGTCGACGACCACCATCGTGGCCCGCTTCGACGAGCCCGGTCACTGGATGTACCACTGCCACATCCTCGAGCACGCCGAGCGCGGGATGATGGGCGAGATCCTCGTCAGCCACTGAGCTCGGCCGCCGGCGTCAGCGAGGAGGCGTCTCGCCCTCTCTGGACAACGGCCGCGATCGCGGGATCACACGAGCTCGACCGTACAGGCGTGAAGGAGCCTTCGGCCCGCCGCTCCCCCGACTGTCGGAGCTCGCGGACATGTCCCGGCGCTTCTGGGTGAGCGCCCCGCTGAGCCTCGTCGTCCTCGTGCTGGGGATGTCCGAGATGATCCCGGGCCAGCCGGTGCAGCACCTCCTCGGCCGCTGGCTCCTCTGGATCGAGCTCGCCCTCACGACGCCCGTGGTGCTCTGGTGCGGCGCCCCGTTCTTCGAGCGCGGCTGGGCCTCGATCAGGAGCCGGCACCTCAACATGTTCACCCTGATCGCCATCGGCACGGGCGCCGCGTAGGCGTACAGCGTCGTGGCGACGCTGGCGCCGGGGCTCCTCCCCCACGCGCTGCGCCGCGGCGACGCGGTCCCTGTCTATTTCGAGGCGGCCAGCGTCATCGTCTCGCTCGTGCTGCTCGGCCAGGTCCTCGAGCGCCGGGATCACGCTCGTGCGCGGCGATCTCCGCGGCCTCCTGCGCGCCCGGCGGCTCAGCCGGGCGACGATGCGCAACATCCGGCAAAACCTCTTCTTCGCGTTCGTCTACAACGCGCTCGGCGTGCCGATCGCGGCGGGCGTCCTCTATCCCGTCCTCGGGCTGCTGCTCAGCCCCATGATCGCCAGCGCGGCGATGAGCCTGAGCTCGGTGTCGGTCATCGGCAACGCCCTCCGGCTGCGCCGGGTCGAGCTCTGATCGAACCGCCGGCCGGAGTGGACATCACGTCTCCACGCACGAGATGCCCGCCGCGAGTCGCCCCTCCCAGGAGAGGCGGCGCCGGATGGCGCGAACAGGTCAACGTTGGAACGGCAGGGCCAGCACCCGCCAGAACTGCTGCGACGACGGATAGCCCGCGGCGCTGTCGACGCCCAGGCGGCGCGGGGCCGCGTGCGGCCGGTACAGGAACGTCCCGAAGACCAGATCCCACAGCGGAAGGACGGTCCCGAAGTTCCGGGCCTCGTCGACGTCGGCGCTGTGATGATAGCGGTGCAGCTCGGTGCCGATGAACACGTAATTCAGGAATCCGGCGCGGATGTCGACGTTGAAGTGCGAGATCATCGTCTGCAGATCGATGAGCAAGATCGCCGCGAAGACGGCCTCCGGCGACAGCCCCAGGAGCAGCAGGGTCGACTGGATCAGCACCGCCGAGATGAGCGCGTTGAGGGGGTGAAACACGCCGTGCATCACCACGTACACGCGATCCGGGAGGTGATGCGCCAGGTGCATCTTCCACAAGAAGCGCCCCAGGGCTCCGTTGCCCTCGTGGCTGAGGCGATGGAACCAGTACTGCAGCAGCTCGAAGACCACGAGGAAGATCACCACGCTGAGGAGCACGGGGGCACCGGCGAGCGGGCCTTGATGCCGCTCGCTGAGCCACAGGGCCAGGGTGCCGAAGCCGGTCCGCACCACGGCGATGGTGGCGCCCGAGGCCAGCAGGTACTTGAGGTCGCGCCAGAAGCTCTGGCGGGTCATGCCCCAGTCCGGCGACAGCGGCAGCAGGCGCTCGACGGTGATGAGCAAGACGATCAGGCCGAAGAGGTAGCCCCACAGGGTGCGACTCAGGTCCCAGCCCTGCGTCACGGCGGCGTAGATGATGTACAAGGTCACCGCCAGCAGCAGCGGGTACAGCAGGCGGCTCGTCATCCAGATCAGCGTTCCTCGCATGCGATGGATGCTGAGCTCGGGCGCCTCTTCCACCTAGCGACACGGACCGCGGATTGAACGTTAATGAACAAGAGCTCGAAAAAGTCCGGAAACGAGGGCAGGGACAGGGGCGGCGACAGGACGCGGGCCGCCGGCAAGATCGCGGACCGGCGCGTGCAGAAGACCCGGAAGCTGCTCTCGGACGCCCTGGCCTCGCTGATCCTGGAGAAGGGCTATGACGAGGTGTCCATCCAGGACATCATCGATCGAGCCAACGTCGGGCGGTCCACGTTCTACGCGCACTACGAGAACAAGGAGCAGCTGCTGCTGTTCGGACACGAGCACCTGCGGGCGCTGTCCCTGCGGGATGCGGGGCGTCCGCTCGACTTCCTGCCGTTTTACCGCCACCTCGCCGAGATGCACGAGCTGGCGCGCAAGCTCCTGTCCGCGGAGAAGAGCGAGCGGGTGGTGACGCGCTCCCTGGAGGACATCCTGCAGGGCAGCATCTGCCGCCTGTACGCTCCGCGGATGGCGCCGGAGGAGGGGGGCCTGTTCGTGCTCCGCTCCGAGGCGGCGGCGGCGGCGCTGGTGCGGCTGATGACGAGCTGGGTCCACAAGGGAATGCCGTGCTCCCCGGAGCGGATGGCCGAGGAGAGCACGGCGCTGCTGCAGCGGGTCCTCGCGGACGAGCGGGCCGCGGCGAGCGGACGGACGCGGAGCGAGTGAGGCGCAACCGCGCCGAGGAGCACGCCCAGGCACCGCGGGAGGGGAGCGGAGTTCCCGGCACGGCATCCGGGTGCCCAACGAGATGGACGGCGTGATGGCCGTGCAGGCGCCGATCGCGCCCGGCGGGACGTTCACGTACCAGCCCACGCCGGTCGCGCCTGGTCTTCGGCTCGAAGGAGCTGAAGGCGAAGATGACGAAGACGGCCGTGTCGATGGCTTCGCCCTCCGGGACCCCAGAGAGCTGTCGAAGCCGCGCGGCGTCGGGCCTCTCGGCGCCCTGTAATGTCCGGCGACCGGCGACGTCTCCACGTACGAGACGGGGCAGCGCGACTCGATGAAAGAACAACGATGTCGACTGTCCCCGGGGGATGCTCGCCCTGAGCGCGCAACCTCCATGGGTATGCCCACACAACCGGACTGACGAAGGGGTGATGACCATGTGCAGCGGTGCATGCAATTGCGATCATGGCACGGAAATGAACATCCAGAGCGGCGGCCAGCGGGTTCAGGCGCTCCTCGACGCCGTCGAGGGTCGGGCCGGGGCGCAGCCCGACGCCCCTCCGGTCGAGGTGGGGTCTCGCGTGGACTGGCACCTCAGGGGAGAGTGGTTTGACATCTGTAGCTGCTCGTTGCCCTGCCCATGCACGTTCGCGCAGCCCCCCACGCACGGGGATTGCCTCTTCACGCTCGTCTGGCAGATCCACGAGGGCCACCACGCAGGTGTCGACCTCTCGGGGCTCGCGGTCGTCAGCATCGGCGAGTTCAAGGGGAACATGTGGGTCGGCGACCCGAACGCCACGATGAAGCTGATGTTCTACATCGACGCCGAGGCCGACTCCGACCAGCGGCGGGCGCTGGAACGCATCTTCATCGGCAAGGAGGGCGGCTGGCCCGGGAAGTTCGGCGCCCTGATCAGCGAGGTGCGCAGCGTCGAGCACGCGCCCATCACGTTCGAGGCCGCCGCCGATCTGGCGCACTGGAGGGCCGAGATCCCGGGGCGGGTCAAGGTGGGGGCGCGCGCGCTCACCGGACCGACCGCGGATCCTGGCCGACGGGTGCAGCTCATCAATGCTCCCGGCGCCGAGGTCGGCCCCGGCCAGGTGGCCACCTGGGGCGTGGTGGAGGACGACCTCGCCGTCGGATTCGACTTCTCCCACCCCTACAAGGGCGGTTCCAGCAAGCACTTCCCCTTCGACTGGCGTCCGGAGTGACGCCTGCGAGCGTGCCTGAGCTCGGTCGGGCCCCTCGGCGGTGCGCCTGCGCAGCCCGGTCCAGCGCTCCGAGCAGCGGATCAGCGTTTACCAGGGACGTGGTACCCGGAGGAGTAGCGGCCGCGGCGGCGGGGTTGTGACCTCCACGGTCACACGGCGTGGCCGGCCGGAACCGGCGACGCCAGGCGGGACGGGCGCCTGGCTCGCGGAGGCGTGACGGGGGCGATGAAGGCCTCGGCGCCTCTGGTATCCTGCGGCCATGAGCGCCGCGCCCCGCCGAAGCATGACCCGCTGGATCACGGAGACGCGAGCTCCTGCGGCGGCTGCGTTGATCCGCCTCGCGGTGGGCAGCGTCTTTCTGTCCGAGGGGATCCAGAAGTTCCTCTTCCCGGCCGAGCTCGGCGCCGGCCGCTTCGCCAAGATCGGCCTCCCCTCGCCGGAGATCCTCGGACCCTTCGTCGGCGCCTTCGAGATCGTCTGCGGATCGCTCGTGCTCCTCGGCCTCGCGACGCGCCTCGCGGCCGTGCCGCTGATCACCATCATGCTCGTCGCGATCGCGTCGACGAAGGTCCCCATCCTGGTGAAGCGCGGGCTCTGGGCGATGGCGCACGAGTCGCGCACGGACTGGGCGATGCTGCTCGGGGCGCTGTTCCTGCTGCTCGTCGGCGCGGGCCCCCTCTCGCTCGACGCGCGGCTCGCCCGGCGGGAGGCCTCGCGACCCCCGCGGTAAGGCCGGCCGCGCGGCGCGGCCCTGCCGCGATCACCCCCGGAGGGCGCGCCTCGCCCCGCGCCCGCTCGCCGCGTGCCCGGCGGGCGGCGCCGGCGCGCGGCTCACTCCCCGCCCGCGGGCGCGCTGGCCTCCGGACGGCCGAGCAGCGCGTCGAGCTCGGCCTCGCCCCGGTCCTCCCCTGCCCTGCGCCTCCGGCGGCGGAGCCACTCGGCCGCGTCGTCGAAGAGCGAGTAGGCCACAGGCACCGCGAGCAGCGTGAGCACGAGGGAGAGCGACTGCCCGCCGAGCACGATCGCCCCCGTCGTGCGGTTCTGGCCCGAGCCGACGCCGTGCGAAACGACGAGCGGGATCATGCCGGCCACGAAGGCGATCGTCGTCATGAGGATCGGCCGCAGCCGGTCCTTGTTCGCCTGCAGGATCGCCTGGAGCCGCGGCATCCCCTCCGCCCGCAGGTGGTTCGTGTGGTCGATCTGCAGGATCGCGTTCTTCTTCACCACGCCGAAGAGGACGAGCAGGCCGAGCCCCGAGAACAGGTTCAGCGACTGGCCGAAGAGCTTGAGCGATAGCAGCGCGAACGGGACCGTGAGCGGCAGCGAGAGGAGGATGGTGACCGGGTGCAGCCACGACTCGAACTGCGCCGCCAGGATCAGGTACATGAACACGAACGCGAGGCCGATGACCACGGCGAAGCTCGTCGCCGTGTCCGCCGTGCTCTTGGAGCTCCCCACCGCCTGGGCCGAGTAGCCCGCCGGCATCCGCTGCTCGGCGATGATCCTGTCGAGCGCCGCCTGCACCGCCGTGTCGCCCACGCCGGGGGCGGCGTTCGCGCTGATCGTGATCTGCCGGCGCCGGTCGAGGCGGCCGATCGACGACGGCCCGCTGTCGGGCTCCAGCGTGACCACGCTGTGGAGCGGGACGGCGCCGTGCCTCGACGAAGGCACCGTGAGGAACGACAGGCTCTCCGCGTCGGCGCGGTACCTCGCGTCGGCGCGCATGCGGATGTCGTACTGCTCGCCCCCCTCCGAGTACGTCGAGACCTTGAGCCCGCCGACGAAGAGCTGGAGCGCGCCGGCCACGTCGGCCACCTGGACGCCGAGATCCGCGGCGCGGTCGCGATCGATGGCGGCGCGGAGCTCGGGCTTGCCGACGACGAGGCTGTTGTCGACGTCCACGGCGCCGGGCACCTTCCGCAGCTCCTCGGTGATGCGCGCCGCGTACTGCGCCAGGCGGTCGAGATCCGGCCCCTGGAGCGCCACCTGGATCCTCCCGGTCGACTGGCCGCCCGACGAGATCGCCTGCACCTCGCCGGCCGTGACGCGCAGCTCGGGCGGCAGCTTCGCGAGGATCTCCTCGCGCACCTTCTGCATGAGCTGGAGCTGCCCGAGCGCGCGCTGCTCCGGGTCGACGAGCATCACGTAGATCTTGGCGACGTTCGAGGCCTGCTGCTCCCCCTCGCCCACGGTCAGCAGCGTGCTGGTGACGCCCGGGATCCGGCGCACGTCGCCGGCGATCCGCTCGGCGATGAGGCGCGTCGAGGTGAGGCTCGTCCCCTCCGGCGCCCGCATGCTGATCTCGAACTGCGCCTGGTCGTCCTCCGGGAGGAAGCCGGCGGGAAGCGTCCCGGCGATGGGGGCGCACGAGCCGAGCGCGACCGCGGAGGCGACGACGACGACCCAGCGGCGCCGCATCACCCACGCGAGCGCGGCCATGTAGGCGCGCTCGATCGGCCGGTAAAAGACGTCGACGGCGCGCTCGAGCGCCGGGGGGCGCTCGCGCTCGCCGCGGGGCCGGTGCCCCGAGAGCCAGCGCGCCGCGAGCGAGGGCGTGAGCGAGAAGCTGACGATCAGCGAGACGCCGATGGCGAACGCCATCGTGAGGCCGAAGCTCTTGAGGAAGCGCCCCACCATGCCGGGCATGAACGCGACCGGGATGAAGACCGCCATGAGCGAGAGCGTCGTCGCGAGCACCGCCATGCCGATCTCCCGCGTCGCCAGCACGGCGGCCGGGAACGGCTTCATGCCCTTCTCGTCGATGTAACGGACGATGTTCTCGAGGACGACGATGGCGTCGTCGATCACGATGCCCACCGCGAGCGCGAGCGCGAGGAGCGTGAGGAAGTTGAGCGTGAAGCCGGCGAGCCACATCACCGCGAACGTCCCGACGACCGAGATCGGGATCGCGAGCGCGGCGATGAGCGTGCTGCGGGCGTTGCCGAGGAAGAGCAGCACCACCGCCGCGGCGAGCAGGCCGCCGAGGACGAGGTGCTCCTTCACGGCGGCGATGCCCGTGCGGATGACCCGCGAGCCGTTGCGCACGACCTCGATCTTCGTCCCCTCGGGCAGCGAGCGCTGCACCTCGGCGAGGCGCGAGCGCACGGCGTCGACGACGGCGACGGTGTTCTGGCCCGACTGCTTGACCACCGACAAAAGCACGGCGCGCCGCTCGTCGAGCTGGGCCCACGTCTTCTCGTCGGCGCGGCCGTCCTCGACGCGGGCGACGTCCGAGAGGCGCACGGCGTGCCCGTCCCGCTCCCGGAGCACGACGCGGCCGAGGGCCTCGGGCGAGTCGACCCGCCCCATCACGCGGAGCGTGAGGTCCTCGGGGCCGGTCTCGACGCTGCCGCCCGGCGTCATCAGGTTCTGCGCCGCGATGGCGCGCTGGACCTCGGCCGCGGTGATCCCCTGCGCCCGCAGGGCGATCGGGTCGAGCCAGACGTTGAGCTGCCGGCCCTGCGCGCCGATCAGGTTGACCTGACCGACGCCGGAGATGCCCTCGATCTGCCGGCGCACCTGCTTGTCGGCGATCTCGCTGAGCTCGCGGATCGGCCGGTCGGACTCCACGGACACGAGCAGGACCGGGGCGGCGCCGAGGTCGATCCTGCTCACGATCGGCGGGTCGATGCCCTTGGGCAGGCTGGGCAGGACGGCGTTGATCTTGTCGCGCACCTCCTGGGCCGCCACGTCGGCGTCCTTCTCCAGCGTGAAGCCGACGACGACCTGGCTGACGCCCTGGGTCGACGTCGAGCGGAGCTCCTCGATGCCGCTGATGGTGTTCACGGCGCCCTCGATCCGGTCGGAGATCTCGGCCTCGACCTCCTCGGGCGCCGCGCCGTCGAGGCGCGTCGTGACGACGACGTAAGGGACGTCGATGTCGGGGAACTGGTCGAGGCCGAGCCGGGTGTACCCGGCGGCGCCGACGACGACGATGATCAGCATGAGGACCGACGCGAAGACCGGCCTCTTGACGCAGACGCGGGCGAGCCACTGCATGACGACCTCACTCCACGGCGAGGCCGTTCTGGAGCGCCTCGGACGGGTTGATCACGACCGCTTCGCCGGCGCGGACGCCGCGGAGGACGGCGACGGCGTCGCCCTTCTCCGCGCCGGTCTGCACCACGCGCTCCTCGAGCCGGCGATCGACGACGGCGAACAGGTGCGCGCGCCCCTCCCTCGGGACGACGGCGGACCTCGGCACGACGAGGCTGGGGGCCTCGCCGGTCGCGAGCGCGACGGACGCGAACATGCCGGGCCGCAGCGCGCCGTCGGGGTCCTCGACCTCGGCCTCGGCGACGAGGTCGCGCGTGGCCTCGCGGACGGCGCCGCCGATCCAGCGCACGGCGCCCGTGAACGAGCGCCCCGGGTACGCCGGCACGGTGAAGGTCAGCGCGCCGCCGGGCCTGACGGCCGCGAGGCTCGCCTCCGGCACGGTGAACTGGAGGCGCGGCGCGCCCTTCGAGACGAGCGCGACCACCCTGGAGTCGTGGCGGACGTACTCGCCGACGTCGACGAAGCGCTCGGTGATGGTCCCGTCGAACGGGGCGCGGATCTGGCCGTCGCCGACGCTCTGCGAGGCGGCGCGGGCGCGGGCGGCGGCGGCCTCGACCGAGAGCGGGGCGCTCCGGCACTGGTCGGCGATCCTGTCGTGCTCGGCCCGCGAGATGGCGCCGCCCTCGAACAGCGCCCTGTGGCGCTCGCACTCGCGCCTCGCCGTCTCTTCCTGCGCGCGGGTGAGCGCGGCGTTCGCCCGCGCCTCCGCGGCGGTGAGCGCCGCGGCGCGGACGTCGAGGCGCGCGAGCAGGTCGCCCTTCTTCACCTCCGCGCCGCGCTCGACGAAGGTCTCGAGCACGCGGCCGACCGCGTTGGCGGCGAGGTCGGTCTCCCGGTCCCCGCGCAGCGTGCCGGTGAGCGCGAGGCTGCGCGGCATGGGCGCCTCGCGCACCACCGCGGTCTCGACGCGCACCGGCGTCGCGGCCGCCTGGGCCGCGCCGGGGGCGTCGGAGGCGCTTGCCTTTGTGGCGCACCCCGCCGCGGAGGCGGCGAGCGCGAGGAGGAGGAGGCTTCCGGCGCGGCTGGACGTCGTTGTGGTGCTCAAGGGTCCCTCGGGGCGGTGTCGGTCACGGGGCGGCCTGGTCCGGGCGAAGCGCGGCGTCGCGCGCGGCGCGCGGTGGACGCGCGGCAGGCGCGCCGTCGGCGCGTCCGCCGCCCCTCCACGGCTCGTTCATCGCGGGCCGCCGCGGGTCACCGCGGCTCCCAGAACGCCCGGCGTTCGGCCCCGCCTGTGGGGCGCGCGGGCACCTCGGCCATCGCAACCGATAGTTGCAATCGGATATAACACGCCCGGAGGTGACCGCAACAGGTAGTTGCGGTCATCGCCACAAAGAGGTGCGATAGCGCCCGCGTCGCGCAATTGCGCTGGCGTGTGCCGCGTGACGGGACTTCAATGACGGCCGATGCAGGCGACGACGGCGAAACGGACGGCGAAGCGAGGGTCCGCGAAGAAGCGCGCGCTCGTGCGCGGCGAGCCGGTCGTGCGCGGCATCCTCGCCGCGGCGCTGGAGGAGCTCGCGAGCGCGGGCTACCGCGCGCTGCGGATCGAGGACGTGGCGGCGCGCGCGGGGGTGAACAAGACCACCGTCTACCGGCGCTGGCCGACGAAGGAGGACCTGGTGCGCGCCGCGCTCCTGTCGGTCACGGACGAGAAGGTCGTCCCGCCGAACACCGGCTCGCTCCGCGGGGACCTGCTGGCGCTGGGGCGCGCGATCGTCGAGATCCAGACGTCACCGGTGGGGCAGAGCCTGTTCCACGTGTTCCTCGCGGAGGGGCCCGACTCGGAGCTCATGGCCATCGCCCGCTCGCTCCGCGCCGTCCAGGAGGCGGGGGTGCGGGCGATCGTCGAGAGCGCCGTCGCGCGCGGCGAGCTCGCGCCGGGCGCGGACCCGATGCTCCCGTGCGAGCTCCTCGGCGCCTACCTCAAGCACAAGCTGATCGCGGATCGCGCGAGCGTCGACGAGGCGCAGCTCGCCCGCGTCGTCGACGTGATCCTCCTCGGCGTGCTGCACCCGGACCGGCGAGGGGCGGTGTGAGCCGCCGCGGCGCCGGGCCGCGCGTCCGGTCGGCTCACACGGCGAGCGTCTTCCAGCGGCCGCGCGCGTAGGCGGCGGCGAGGAGGGCGCTGCGGCAGATCCAGTCGGCGGTGCTGCCCACCCAGACGCCGACGAGCCCGTGGCCGAGGGTCACCGCGAGCAGCCAGGTGCCCCCGAGCCGCATGAGGAGCGACGAGATCAGCGTCACGGCGAGCACCGTCCGGGTGTCGCCGGCGCCCCGGAGCCCCATGCCCATGACCGTGGCGAACGCCATGAACGGCTGCGCCACGGCGGCCACGGGGAGCGCGCGCGCCCCGAGGGCGAGGAGCTCGGGGTCGCTCGAGAACGCGCGAAGGAGCGGGCGCGGGGCGAGCGCGAACAGGACGCCGAACGCGGAGAGGGCGACGATCGCCATGAGCGCCGCGACGAGCGCGACGCGCGCGGCGTCGCGCGGCCTCGCTGCGCCGAGGTGCTGCGCCATGAGCGCGCCGGCCGCGATGCCGAACCCCTCCGCGGACAGGAAGCAGACGGACTCGATGGCGATGAGCGCCTGGTTCGCGGCCATCGCCGTGGCGCCGAGCAGCCCGATGATGGCGACGAAGCCCATGTAGCCGGCGTGGTAGGCCGAGCGCTCGGCGAAGGCGGGCGCGGCGACCCGCAGGACGCGGGCGAGCGCGGCGGCGGTGGCCCGCCCGGCGGCGCGGGGGTCGCCCGGCGACGCGGAGGCGGCGGAGGCGGCGGAGGCGTGCGGCGGCGCCGCGCGGGCCGCTGGCGCCGCCCGGAGGGGCAGCGGGCTCGAGCGCGACAGCAGCGCCGCGGTGAGCAGCAGCGCCTCGGTCGCCATGGTGCACGCGACGCCGACGGCCGCGCCGCGCACGCCGAGCGCTGGCAGCCCGAGGTGGCCGAAGATCAGCACGGCGCTCACCGCCACGTTGACGAGGTTGCCGATCGTGGCGACAGCGAGCGGCGTCTTCGTGTCGCCGACGCCCTGGAGCGCCGACGCGGCGACCGCCTCGACGAACGCGAGCGGCAGGGCCGGCAGCACGATCCCGAGGTACGCGGCGGCCTGCTCGACCACCTCCGCGCCGGCCTGCGGGAAGAGCGCGCGGAGCAGCGGGCCGCAGGCGGCGAGCAGCGGCAGCGAGACCGCCGCGCCGAGCAAGAGCGCGAAGACGAGCGAGACGCGCACCGCCGCGGCGGCGCCCGCGCGGTCGCCCGCGCCGACGCTGCGCGCGACGACGGCGAGCGTGCCGGTGGAGGTGGCGCTGAAGAGCGAGACGATCGTCCAGGTGAGCGTCCCGCAGATCTGCATCGAGGCGAGCGCCGTCGTGGAGTAGCGCCCGACCATGCCGCGGCCGACGAGGAAGACGAGGGTCAGCAGCAGCATGTGCGCGATCGCGGGCCAGGCGAGCCGCCACACCTGCCGGGCGAGCGCCGCCGCTTCGCGCAGCGCAGGGGTGGCGGGGTGGATCATGCGGGGGCGATGCTGTCATGCGGGCGCCGCCGGGCCAGGCGAGTGGAGAGGGGGTCGAGGGTGCGGTGACGGAACGGCGCGGCGAGGCTCGGGCCGCGCGGCCGGTCCGCGCGGAGAGCCTCGGGCCGCGCGTCGGTCGGCGCGGCGGGCGCGGCGCTGCCCTCGTGGCGGCGCCGCAGGATCAGCGCGTGCGCGTCACGGCCTGGCGGCGGGATCGCACGCGGACCGCGAGGACCGCCGCGGGCCGCGGCGGCGGCACAGCCGGACCGCCGCCACCGCAGCGCCGAGCAGGAGGGAGAGCGGCCCCGTGTCGCGCTCGCCGGAGCCGCCGACGACGCTGCACGAGCACGACGGGGCCTGCGGCGCGTCGATGGGCGGGACGCACTCGCCGGCGAGGTTGCATACGTTGCCGTCAACGCAGTCGCTCACCGAGGTGCACGGCCTTGCGCAGGCCTTGCCGCCCGGCGGGCAGGCGTACGGGGCGCAGCCCTCATCGCCGTCGCCGACGACAAGGAGCGTCCTGTCGCCGTCGCAGCTCGGCCCCACCTCCCTCAGGTCGGCGCAAGCGCCGTCGAGGCAGACGAAGTCCTCGATGCAGTCGTCGCTGGAGTCGCAGGAGGTCTCGCAGGAGCTCTCGTCCTTGCACCGGAACCCGCCGTTCTCGCCGCCGCAGCGCTCGACCTCGGGCTCCTGCTCCTGGCCACTTCCATCGCAGAAGAAGCGCGTGAGCATCGCGGGCCCGACAGCGCAATCCCCGTCCGGGCAGGTGCACGTGGAGGCCCTTGCTGTCGCGCCCTCCACGGGGAACATGCACAGGGCGTCGGTGGCGCCGCCGCAGTAGCCGGCGCACGCGCCCTCGCCGGGGCAAGCCTCGCGGCGGAAAGAGCCGCCGGTGTTGGGGTGCGGGGCCTCGCGGAGCTCGTCCGTGCCGACCGGCGTGCACCGGCCGATGTTGTTCACCACGTCGCAGGCCTGACACGGGCCGTCGCACCGGTAATCGCAGCAGAAGCCGTCGACGCAGTTGCCCGAGACGCACTGGCGATCGCGGGTGCACTCGGCGCCGTTGGCGAGCCGATCGAGGCACAGGCCCGCCCCGGGCCGAGGGCCCTCGCCGCCGCCGGCCCCGACCGAAGCGCCAGTCCCCGCGGCGGCGCCGCCGCCGGAGCCGGCCGTGGCGCCGTCGGTGCCCGTCGAGCCGCCGTCGGTCCCGGTCGAGCCGCCGTCGCCGCCCGCGCCGCCGCCCGTTCCGGCCGCGCCGCCGCCCGTTCCGGCCGCGCCGCCGCCCGTTCCGGCCGCGCCGCCGCTCGCGTCGCCGCCTCCGGTGGACACGCCGCCGGCGCCCGCCGTACCGCCGTCGCCGCCCGCGCCGCCCCCCCCGGCGCCGGCCGTCGCGCCGCCGGCGCCGGCCGTCGCGCCGCCGGCGCCGTCGGACCGGGAGCAGGCGTCCAGATCGCCCACGCCGACCTCGCACCAGCCGCTCTCGTCGCAATCGCAGTCGTCCAGGCACTCGAAGACGCACCTGTCGTCCTCGCCGCAGCGCCCCGGTTTGCAGTCCCTCGTGGACTCGTGCGCCACAGCGTGCCCCAGGCCGTCACAGCGGTTGTGCACCTCGATCTGCTGGACGCACACGATCGGGAGCTCCGTGTCCCGCTTCGCGGGACCACAGGTGCCGTCGTTCCCCGTCCCCTTGCCCGACGCCGTGCACGAGAAGCACTCCTCGTCGCACGCCTCGTTGCAGCAGACGTGCTCGCGGTCGGAGCAGTGCCCCGAGGCGCATTCCTGGTCGCTCGCGCAGGGATCCCCGTTCGGCTTCACGAGCAGCTGGGCGCTCGGCAGCACCTGCGCGCTCGACGCCCCGAGCCCCCCCGCGACGAGCACCGCCCGCCCCGCGTCGATGTCGGCGCCCGCGTTGACGAGGACCGCCGTGTGCTCCCGCCGGGCGTCCTGGGCAGGCGAGCCGCTCGCGAAGGTCAGGCGGCTGAAGAGCCTTGCCGCCGGATCGTAAGCCTCGGTCGTGGAGAGCGTCGCCGTGCCGTTGTAGCCGCCGACGACGAGGATGTTGCCGCTGGGCAGGAGGGTCGCTGTGTGCTCGGCGCGCACGTCCCGCATCGAGATCGGCGTGCGCTGCACCTCGAAGCCCCGCCGGGTCGGGTCCGTCACGCCGTCGTGGTAGATGTCGATGGTGCCGACGTAGGCGCCCCCCGTGACCCGCGTCGTGCCGCCGATGAGGACCACCTCGCCCGAGTCGAGCGACGTCGCCTCATGGCCGATCAGCGCCCCCGCGCGGTCGATCAGCGTCGCCGTGTGGAAGCCGCGAAGGGAGCCCATCTGCGCCGACATGGACCGCCCGGGCGGCGACACGGCGGAGATCGCCTGGAACGTGCGGGTTCCCTCGTCGAAGATCTCGGCCGAGGCGAGCGCGGGGCCCGAGAGGACGAAGCCGCCGGCGATCAGCACGTCGCCGGACTTCAGCCGGACGGCCGTGTGCGCGTGGCGCGACGTCGCCATGCTGCCGACGGCGACGAGCGCGCTCGTGACGGGCGCGCCGCCGCCCGGTCCGAAGGAGCTGAAGGTGTAGACGGAGGCGGTGCTCGTCGGCTGGTTGAGCGGATCCGCGAGGCCGCCCGCGAGCAGGATCACGCCCGGGTCGAGGAGGGTGGCCGTATGGTTGAACCGGCCCAGCGAGGACTCCGCGTCCGTGACGAACTGGCCCGTGGCCGGGTTGTAGACCTCGATGGCCGCGATCGGCGCGCCGCTTCCGCGGTTGCTGCTGCCGCCAACGACGACGACGGCCGGCGGCGGGGACGCCGGGGCCGGGGACGGCGCCGGGAGCCTGGCGAGCGCCGTGGCGGTGTGGGCGCCGCGCGCCGCGTCCATGGAGTCGGTGCTCGCGAAGGTGCGGTCGAGGGGGAAGTACAGCTCGGCCGTCGCCAGCGCCGCGCCGGAGGCGCTGAAGCCGCCGGCGATGAGCACGGGGCTCGCCGGGTTCGTCGGGTCGATGACGGTGGCGGTGTGCCGCGTGCGCGGCGCGATCATCTGGTTGCTCGTCGAGACCCATTGTGGATCGAGGAGCGCCGGATACTGCACGCCGGCGGGCTGCCACGCGACGACAACGGTGCACGCCGGCGCGCCGGGCGGCGTGACAGGCCGGCCCCACGGGGCGCGGGGGCTCGCGTCGAACGCGCAGCCCTCGACGGAGAGCGAGGCCGGGACGCGCGCGCCGGTCGCGTCGACGAGGTAGGGCGGCGCGACGCGCAGCCGGGGCGAGCCTGTGGCGTCGAGGAACTCGAGCGTTCGCTCCACGAGGCGGAGGCCTGAAACGGCCGTGACGTCGACGCGGTAACGGAGCTCCTTGCGCTCCGGCTCCTCGTCGAAGACGACGAAGTCCTCGGTGCCGTTCGGCAGGACGCGGTGAAGGACGTCGCGGGCACGACCGCCCTCGGCCCGGAGCGCGCCCGCGTAGAGGACCATGTCGCCATCGACGGCGGCGGGCGCGTCGGTCGTGTCGGCGAGGGAGAAGGCGATCGCGACGCGAGAGGCGCTGTCGGCGAGGCGCACGGGGCCCGCGGCGCGCGGGGGGAGCTCGAGGGTCGCCGCGGCGTCCGGCGCGGCGGCGCGCAGCGCGCCGGACGCGGCCCGGGCGACGGCCACGGCGGCGCCGGGGCCGAAGGCGCCGGCGAAGCGCGCGCGGAGCGCCGCGACGCGGGCGCGCGC
Organism: Sorangium sp. So ce1335; assembly: GCF_051521615.1. Classification (NCBI taxonomy): domain Bacteria; kingdom Pseudomonadati; phylum Myxococcota; order Polyangiales; family Polyangiaceae; genus Sorangium; species Sorangium sp. So ce1335. The sequence continues at coordinate 11,440,498 of NZ_CP150363.1, read as the reverse complement.
GGCGGGCTGCGCCGCCTGCGGCGACGCGGCGCCGGGCGGCGGAGCGCGGCGCGGGGCGCTCTCGTCGGAGCAGCCGAGCACCTGGGGGAGGACGGCGCACGCCGAGAGCAGCGCAGCCGTTCGCAGCCTGGAGCCGAGTCGCAGCACGCGGGGGTCTTGCAAGGGGACGTTCCGTGGTCGGCGCGGCGCGCGCGACGTGAGGGGGTCGGATTGGGCCATCCTAACAGAAGGCCGCTGGCGGCCGAACAGGAGGCGGCGCGCCCGGCGCGGCAGGTGCTTCGAAGCACCGACCGCACCGGTTCTCACCGATTCTCGTAGAGCGCAGCGCGCGGCAGAGGAAAACTTCCCAGGCCGATGGGGAACCCGGATACGCTCGCGGGGGGCGCTGTCGTGTACGGCGCGATCTGTCTGGAGGAGCCGCGATGACCTTCCCCGCTTCGCCTTTCCCTCGCCACCACGCGCACGCCGGCGCCCTGAGCCGCGGCATCTTGCCGCTGCTCGCGGGCCTGCTCGCGCTCGTGGCGCTCGCGCCGACGCCGGCGTGGGCGGCGCTGTGGGACACCGACAACGACCAGGTCGCGAACGAGGTCGATAACTGCCCCGGCGTCAGCAACGCGAGCCAGTACGACGGCGACGGGGATGGTCTCGGTGATGCCTGCGACAACGACGACGACAACGACGACATCCCGGACGACGCGGATACCGACGACGACAACGACGGGATCGAGGACGATACCGACGGGTGTCCGACAATAGCCACGCCCATGGGGGCGATGCCGAACTTCGACGGCGACGGCGACGGAGTCCCCAACGTCTGCGACAATTGCCCCACCGACCGCAACGAGGATCAGCTCGATAGCAACAGCGACGGGGAAGGGAACATCTGCACGTCGGACAACGACGACGACGGGCGCAACGACTTTTCGGACAATTGCATCAACGTCTCCAACCCCGGCCAGGGGAATAGCGACGGCGATGATTTCGGCGACGCCTGCGACAACTGCCCCGGCGCGAGCAACGACAACCAGCGGGACAGCGACAACGACGGCATCGGCGACGCCTGCGACAACTGCGCGAACATCCCCAACACCGCGCAGAGCAACGCCGACGGCGACCTCTATGGCGACGCCTGCGACAACTGCCCCGGGAGCGCCAACACCAGCCAGGTAGACAGGGATGGCGACGGCATCGGCGACGCCTGCGACAACTGCCCCGGCCGCGCGAACCAGAGCCAGGCCAACGTCGACGGCGACACGATCGGCGACGCCTGCGACAACTGCCCTGGCGCTGCCAACAGCGACCAGGCGGACACGGACGGTGACGGGGTCGGCGACGCCTGCGACAACTGCGCGACCCGCGCGAACGATCAGGAGAACGCCGACGGCGACGCCTTCGGCAACGTGTGCGACAACTGCCCTTACGTCGCCACCCTGACCCAGGTCGACACCGACGGCGACGGCGTGGGCGACGCCTGCGACAACTGCCCGCTCCTCATCACCGGCAACCAGGCCGACGGCGACGGCGATGACGTCGGCAACGCCTGCGACAACTGCCCCGAGACGCCCAACGCGACCCAGGTGGACAGCGACGGCGACGATCTCGGCAATGCGTGCGACAACTGCCCCAGCATCGCCAACGCAGGCCAGGCGGACGACGACGGCGATGGAGTCGGCAACGTCTGCGACAACTGCCCGGCGACGCAGAACGCGCCAGGCGCCGACGGCCTTCAGCGCGACAGCGACGGGGACGGGATCGGCGACGCCTGCGACAACTGCCCGGCGGTCCGCAATGCGACCCAGATCAACACCGACGCGGCGACCGGCGATCTGGACGGGGACGAGTGCGACGACGACGACGACGCCGACCTCGTGCCCGACCTGAGCGACAACTGCCCGCTCGTTCCGAATACGAACCAGAGGAACACGGACCGGACCTTCGCCGGCGGCGACGACAGGGGCGACGCGTGCGACAACGACGACGACGCCGACGGCGTACCTGACGCGACCGACAACTGCACGGTCACGCCGAACCCGGATCAGGCGAACACGGACGAGCACCTCTTGGACGGCGACGGCTTCGGCGACGCCTGCGACGACGACGACGACGCAGACGGCGTGCCCGACGTCAACGACAGCTGCGTCACGACGCCGAACCCCGCCCAGCTGAACACCGACGAGAGCCTCCCCGGCGGCGACGCGCTCGGCGACGCGTGCGACGGCGACGACGACGCCGACGGCGTGCTCGACGGGAGCGACAACTGCCCGCTCGCGCCGAACCCCGCCCAGCTGAACACCGACGAGAGCCTCCCCGGCGGCGACGCGCTCGGCGACGCGTGCGACAACGACGACGACGCCGACGGGGTGCCGGACGGCTCCGACAACTGCCGTACCACCCCGAACCCGGACCAGGCGAACAACACGAAGAACGGGCCTGAGGACCTGCTCGGCGATCTCTGCGACGCGGACGACGACAACGATCGCGTCGAGGACCTGGACGACAACTGCCAGTACGACGTCAATACGAACCAGCTCGACACGGACCGCGACGGCGAAGGCGACGTCTGTGACGGCGACGACGACAACGACGGCCTCACGGACGCCGAGGAGGCGGCGCTCGGGACCGATCCGACCAGCGTCGACTCCGACGGTGACACCATCGGGGACATCGAGGAGGTGGCGAACCGCGATGACCCTGCCGATCCTGCCAACAACACCGACGGGGATGCGGCCATCGACGCGGTGGACCCGGACAGCGACAACGACGGGCTGCTCGACTCCGAGGAGGCCGGAGATGCGCTGCTGACGACGCCGGCGTTCGACACCGACGACGCGGACGACATCCCGAACTACCGGGACACCGACTCGGACGACGACGGCGTCCTCGACGGCGACGACAACTGCCCGCTCCTCGCGAACGCCCCGCCGAGCCCGGGCGAGCCGCAGACCGACACCGACGGCGACGGCAAGGGCGATGTCTGCGACGGCGACTCGGACAACGACGGCGTGCTCGACGTCGACGACAACTGCATGCTCCTGCCGAACGCCGGGCAGGAGGACGCCGACGGCGACGGCACAGGCGACGTGTGCGATCCGGACGCCGATCCGGACGGCGACGGGGTGATCAACGCCGACGACAACTGCGACTTCGACGCGAACGCGCCGTCGGCGCCGGGCGAGCCGCAAGACGACCTCGACGGCGACGGCGACGGCGACGCCTGCGATGACGACACCGACGGTGACGACATCCCGGACGCGGCGGACAACTGCCGGGTGATCGTGAATGCCGGGCAGGAAGACGCCGACGGCGACCGCAACGGCGACGCGTGCGACAGCTGCCCGAGCGTGGCGAACGCCGGGCAGGAAGACGAGAACGGCGACGGCATCGGCGACGCCTGTGATCCCGACGGAGACGGGCTGACGAGCGAACTCGACAACTGCCCGAACGTGGCGAACGCCGAACAGGAAGACACCGACGAGGACGGCGTGGGCGACGCCTGTGATGAGGAGGCGCCGACCGGCGGCGGGATGGGCGGCGCTGGCGGCGAAGGCGGCGCGGGCGGCGCGGGCGGCGCCGGTGGCGAGGGCGGGACGACGACGGCGACCACCGGCGGCGGGACGGCGTCAGGGTTCCAGGGCGGCTGCGACTGCCGCACGGGGCGCGCGTCGACCTCTCAGGAGGCGTGGGGCTTGCTGCTGGTCGTCGCCGCCGTGCTCCGGCGGCTCGGGCGGCGGCACCCGCGGCGGGCGGCGTGACCCCGCCCGGCAGCGATTGCGGTATGGCGATCACCCGAGGCACATGTGCGGCGAGCGCGACGGCTTCTCCTCGAAGGAGCCGCCCGGTTCGTCGAGCTGATCACGTAGCTTCAAGGAGGACCCTCATGCAGGCAACTCGGTGGATCGCGGTGTGGATGGCAGTGGGCGCACTCGGCCTCACGGGCGCGGGATGTGGTGGTGACGACCCGCCCGCGAGCTGGACATCGACCACCAGCACGGGCGAGGGAAGCACGAGCAGCGCGGGAACCGGCGGCGACGGCGGCTCGGGAACGGGCGGCGACGGCGGCTCGGGAGCGGGCGGCAACGGCGGCTCGGGAACGGGCGGCGACGGCGGCTCGGGAACGGGCGGCAGCGGCGGCTCGGGAGCGGGCGGCAGCGGCGGCTCGGGAGCGGGCGGCGACGGCGGCTCGGGAGCAGGCGGCAGCGGCGGCTCGATGGGCCAGAGCTACAATTTCACGCTGCGTGGCACCGGGTACGTCCCCGCCTATGACGCCGGCACCGACGTCTACGTCGAGATCATCGCCGCGGGCGAGACCGTGGCGGCCCTCAGCGAATCGGACACGCTCGAGGAGGACGGGACGTTCTCCGTCACGGGGCAAGTGCTCGGCGGCAGAGCCTACAAGATGCACTGGTACGTGGATCTCGTCCCCGACGGCGAATGCACCCCTGAGGATCACGTCTGGACGCAGGACATCCCGATCGTCACCGCGGATGTCACGCGCACCGTCGCCCCCAACACGGCCTTCGGCGCCTGCCCGTAGGGCATCGCGATCGGCCATCCCATGGCCACGGACGCCCTCGACGCGTCGCGCGCCGCTCACGGACCGGCGCGCCATGGCAGCCCGTGGCTTGCAATGGCCGTGATGGCGATGAAAGGCGGAAGGAGATCGAGCGAGATCGACAGGCTCGCCACCCGCCGTCTGGACCGCCCAGCCCCGCCGCCGTGCCGGAGGGAAACCGGATATTGCCCCCCGCCTCGCGCCCCCGCTATCGTGGCCGCCTGATGAGGTCGTCCTCCATCGCAGCGGCAGCGTCCGCGGCCGTCCTGCTGACGCTCGCCAGCGCTTCGAGGGGCCAATCCACCGGCGGCTTCGCGCTGAATCGCCTCGAGCCGGCGCCCGCCGGCGACGTCTTCTTCGGCGTCCCCTCCCCCGCCGCGCCCGGCCAGCTCACGCCGCGCGCCCACGTGATGTTCGATTACTCCCATCGGCCGGTCCGCACCGAGCCCCCCGCGGGGGCCGTCGATGTGCGCGAGGTGGCCGTCGTCGCCTCGCAGGCGTTCCTTCGCCTCGACGCCTCGCTCGCGCTCTGGGACCGCGTGCTGCTCTCCGTCGATGCGCCGCTCGCCGTCGCGCAGAGCGGCGACGACCCCGGGTTCTCTGGCACGCAGTTCACCAGGCTGACCGCGCCCGTGTTCGGCGATCTCCGCCTCGGCGCCCGGGTCCGCCTGCTCGGGCAGGACGCGGGGCCCATCCAGCTCGGGATCGGCAGCTACCTGTTCGTGCCCACCGGATCGCCCGAGCAGTACACCGGTGATCCTGCGGCCCGCGGCAACCTCCACGCGAGCGTCGGCGGCCGTGTCGGCGCGCCGGTCGCGTTCCTCTGGAGCGCGAGCGGCGGCGTGGAGCTCGGCGGCGGCTCGAACAGCCCGTCGCTGTTCACGTTCGGCGGCGCCGCGGGGCTCCTGCTCGCCGGTGATCTGCTCCAGCTCGGCGCCGAGCTGTACGGCGCGGCGCCGCTCGGAGGCGATCTCCTGCTCTCGAGCACACCGCCCACGCGAGCCGACGCCGGCGTCAACGCCGAGCTGCTCTTCGGCGCCAAGCTGCGCGTCCTCGGCGGCCTCACCTTCGGCGCAGCGGCCGGGCCAGGGCTCTTCGACGCTGTCGGCACGCCCAACGTCCGCGCCCTCGGCATGATCGGCTGGGCGCCGCTCCCCGAGCCGGCGCCCCCCGAGCGCGCACCGGCCGCCGCCGCGGGCGACAAGGACGACGACGGTATCAACGACGACATCGACGCTTGCCCCGACGTGAAGGGCGAGCCGTCGCCCGATCCCGCGAGGGACGGCTGCCCCCCGGCCGATCGCGACGGCGACGCTGTGCTCGACGTCGACGACGCCTGCCCGACGACGCCCGGCCCCCGCAGGGCCGAGGCGACGAAGAGCGGCTGCCCGGACGACGCGGACGACGACGGCTTCCACGACGGCATCGACGCCTGCCCGACCGTGGCCGGCGCCGCGAGCGACGACCCGAAGAAGGTCGGTTGCCCGGGCGACGCGGACGGCGACGGCATCGCCGACGCCTCGGACGCCTGCCCGACGGCCAAGGGCCCCGCCAGCCGCGATCCGAAGCAGAACGGCTGCCCCGACGATCCGGACGGCGACGGCATCCGCGGCGCCGCGGACGCGTGCCCGAGGGAGCGCGGCCTGCCCGACCGGGATCCGAAGCAGAACGGCTGCCCGCGGTTCGTCCGCGTGAGCGCCGACGAGATCACCACCTCGAAGCCGGTGCAGTTCATCCCGTACGGCAAGACGCGCAGGGAGACGGTCGACCCCATCTCCGACGAGATCCTCTACGAGGTGCGCGACGTCATCCTGCAGAACCCGGACATCGAGCTCGTCGAGGTGCAAGGGCACACGGACGACAACGGCACCGAGGAGTTCAACCTGCGCCTGTCCCAGGAGCGCGCGGACGCCGTCCTCTCGTGGCTCGTGGCCGCCGGGGTCCCGCGGGAGAAGCTCGTCGCCAAGGGGTACGGCTTCGAGCAGCCGCTCGCGGACAACCGCATCAAGACGGGGCGCCAGAAGAACCGGCGCGTCCAGTTCATGATCATCAAGCGCAAAGGGCAGCAGCCCTAGTTCCGGGCGTCAGCAATCCCTGGCGGGACTCTTCCGCGGGGGCGAACCGTCGCGATCCGTCGCTTCCGCGGGGATCTCGGGAGAGCGTGGCGACTGATCGCACCCGCGCGGTGGGCGTGGACCCAACCCGGGCCCAGCGGCCAAGCCCCGGGCTTGGGGGCGTCGAATGGACGACTCTCTTCGTGAAGAGCACTACCTTACCAGCGTGGTGTAGACAATAGTGTACAGCCGAGTGCCCTCGTTGGATCTGCTGGTGAGGTGGGGGATCGGCGGCGGCCGGGCGCAGGCTGGCCTCGCGCGCGAGCGCCACGAAGGCGCGGAGCTCAGCCGGTCAGACTTTCGCTTCCTACCCGGGACAGGTAGATTTCGACATCATGTTGGCTGTCGCCACCCGTCGTTCTCATCCCATGGGTGCCGCACTTCTGCTTGCCCTGCTCCTCGCCGGCTGCGCTCCGCCGGCGGCGTCCGCGCTCACAACTTGCCAGGCGCTCGCCGCCGCGCGCCTCTCGCGCAACGCGCCCCTGGCCGGCATGCTCGCGGGCTCGCCCGACGCGCTCGCGCGGGCCCTCGCGAAGGCCGCGGGTGACCCCGTGACCCAGGGGCCGCGCGCGGCGGCCGACTTCACGGGGCGTCCGGTCACGCGCTGGGACACGGGCGAGGGGCGCGTCGAGCGCTACAACGACGAAAACGGGCGCTTCCTGCTCTTGCGCTGGTGGAGCAAGCGTCACTTCACGCCCCTCGACGGCTCGCGCGCCGAGAGCGACATCACCAGCGTGCTCACCGCGCTCGGGCTGACGCCTGACGCGCCGCCCGTCCTGCGGCAGCAGCCGGACCGCCTGACCATCCACGTCTCCCGATCCTACCGCGGGACACAGCTCGTCTACTACAAGAGCGACCTCGACGGCGCATTGCAAGCGTACGAGATGGAGCGTGGCAATGAGCCCGAGGGCCTGCGCGCGCAGATCTCTGTCGGGCCGTTCTTCGACCTCTCCAAGGTGACGACGACGATGTCCAGTGAGGACGCGAAGCGCGTCGGGCTGCTCGCGGCGCGGTGCCTGCACGGCGCGCCGGACGACGCGACGTCCGGGAGCCAGCCGATGTTCGGTATTGCCAACGAGACGCTAGCCTACGTAGTCGGCGTCGGCTGGGGTGACGAATGCGAAGATCGACGCTACGTCCCAATACATGTGGACGCGGTCACCGGCGCCGTGGCGGACCCCGGCGTTGTCGGCTCAGGCTGCATCCAATGACGCTGGTCCTCTACCGAGGTTCCACCGAGGTCTTCATCGCCCACGTCACCCGGAGCACCACGGACACCGCCTGCCCGAGGAGCTGGCCGAGGAAGATGCCTTCGTCAGCGCATTGAAGCGCCCGGAAACGGGGCGGCGAGCGAAGGAGAATCCCTCGGCGCGGCGCCGCCGGATGGGCGCTTCGAGATAGATAACGGCGAGGTCGAGCGGCAGCCAAGACGTGTAGCCGAACCAATAGCCGGGGTCACGCCGCGAGCTCCTCAATTTCGGCTCGAACGGCGTGCGCCGCGAATCTGCTCGAGCGTTGGTGGCGTTCGCCCTTCGATTTCAGCGGAGGTACGGGCTCAACGCCTGGAACCAAACCTCGGCCATGCGGTTATACCCCGCCTGGTTCGGGTGGAGATTGTCGGCGAAGAGGGACTGCTTGTAGTTCGGGTCGTTGGTGAACGCTGTGTACATGTCCACCAGCACGATGTGCTGCCCCTTGCTGACGCGCGTCGAAACCAGGTCGGGCATGGCCGCGTTGTAGGCCTTGACGGCGTTGTTCGTGGCGTCCGTTCTCGTCGGCACGATCTGCGCGAGCACCACGAGGATGTTCGGATCACGCATGAAAATCGAGTCGAGCAGCTTGCCCAGGCGATTCGGGGCGTCCGCAACGTTGATGTTACCGTTGATGTCGTTCGTTCCGATCATCAACGTGATGATGTGGGGCTGGTAATTCGGAATGCTGGTGCCCACGAGCTGCGCGATGCCGTTGTTGCCCTCGATCGTCCAGCCGCCGTGACCCTCGTGGTTCCTCGGGAACGTCACTCCGTCCACCATGGGCACGCTGTAATCACTGGCGGAGCCGACGAAGGTGATGTCGCGGTTCGCTTCGAGCGCGAGGTGGAACAGCGGGGCGCGGTAGCCGCCGGCGACGTTGAAACCCTGCGTGATCGAATCGCCGAAGGGCATGATCTTGCAGGGGCCGCTCGCCGGGCAGGGCTGGAATTCCGGGCCGCCGCTCGCGCCAGCGCTGCCCCCTGCGCCTCCGTCGCCCGCGGCACCTCCGCCACCGTCGGATACGCCGCCCATGCCACCCGAGCCCGCTCCGCCGGCGCCGCCGGTGCCGCCGCCGGCCGTGCCTCCACCGGCGTTCTCCGTGCCCCCGCTGGTCGCGCTCGAGCTGGAACTGCCGGTCGAGCCGCCGCCACCCGTCGCTGTCCCGCTGCCGCTCATGGTCCCGGAGCTGGACGTGTTCGCGGTTCCGCCCGTCGTCGTGCCCGGCGAGTCGGCGTCGTCACCGCACGCTGCGACGAGCAGCACCACACACGCGAGGACGGCGGAAGAAGAGAATTTCAGTCGGTGTACGAGCATGTGCTACGCATAGCACGATCGCGTGCTCCACCGCGATTGTGAGGCGCGGCTTACCGAAGTTGCCGTCGTCGTTGAACAATTTCATCGCGAGGGGAACCTGGAGCTCGTGAAGGCGTTCGCGGATGAGGCGTGGGCCGCCACGCACAACGACGTCGAAGGTCGCTCGCAGTGAGCGGTGAACGAGGCCGCCGCCGAGCGAGCGGCCTCGCTCTCGTCGTCTTCTTCGAGCGCGCTCGCGTACGACAAGCCGCTGTGCGCTGCGCTCGATGGCTTCACCTTGCACGCAGCGACGCGCGCCGGTGCGCACCATGCGGCGGCGAGGGAGGCGCTGCTGCGGTACCGATGTCCTCGAGTGCCCAGCTTGCAAGGGGCGGATGACGCTCGTCGCCGTGGTGGCCGAGGCAAGGAACATCGCCCGCTTTCTCTCCGCGCTCGGCGAGCCGACCGATGTTCCAGCACGCTCTCCCAGCGTCCACGCGGCGACCACCGTACTGGAAAAGCACCGTTCTGCGCCGCAAGGCGCCCGGTGACGCCGCATAGCGTCTCGCGACGCGCCTCCCGGGCCAGACCAAGGCCCCGGACGCACACGTGTGCCCATGGCACGCGCGATGCGCCCCCGTAGCGGGCTCGGCGCCGTCCGGACCACGCTCTTTCGACCCAGGACCGAGCCATCACGACGCTCGCGGTCCCACCCTTTCGCTCTGCCGCGCTACACTTCCTCGCGCTGCGATCCGGCTTGATTTGCCTACGCGCCCGCCGGCCCGAGGATCGCGCTGCCCGTCGGTCTCTCGCTGCCGGCGAGTCGGGCTTCGCCGCTCGCCCCGGCGCCTCAGGCGACCGCGTTCTGCCTTGCTGCATCGCTTCGCGATCCTCGGAGGCCGCTGCGCTCGCCCGCTCCTCGGCCGCCGGGGCGGCTCAAGGCTGATAGCGCCTCGGCCATGTGCGCGTGTCCCTGTGGCAAAAGCCGCAGATTTCATTCACCATGGCGCTGCATGCGGCCAGCCGGCATACGGAAGGAATCTTCAGATGTCGTCGCGCCCTCGCCCGATGGCAGCGCCCTGGACGCGAGCGCCGATGACTGCCTCGCCGGGGGCGGCGAGATGGGCGCCCTGATGCGCTCGATCGACTGGTCGAAGACGAAGCTCGGCCCCGTCGCCAACTGGCCGATAAGCCTCAAGACCGTGGTCGGCCTCGTGCTCGGCAATCGGTTTTCCATGATCGCGTTGATCGGGCCGGAATTGCTGCAGATATACAACGATGCCTATCGGCCTATCCTGGGAAATAAGCACCCTGCGTCGATGGGCGCCCCGGCGGCCGAGGTCTGGGCCGAGGTCTGGGACGTCGTAGGTCCGATGGCGCTGAGCGTGCTCGACGGCGGGCCCGCGACGTGGAGCGAGCACCTCCTGCTCCCGGTGCAGAGGCGAGGCTTCGTCGAAGAGACGTATTTCACGCTCTCCTTCAGCCCGATACCGGGCGACACCAAGCGGGTCATCGGCGTCCTCATCACGGTGAAGGAGACCACGGAGCAAGTGCTCGATGCGCGCCAGCTCCATATGCTGCGCGATCTCGCGACCCGCTCTGCCCACGCGAAGTCTGCCGAGGAGGCGTGCTCCACAGCCGCGGAGATCTTCGCGGCGAACGGCGCCGACCTGCCGTTTTCGCTGCTTTACCTCTCGGACGGTGACACGGGCGACGCGCGCCTCGTCGGCGCGAGCGGGCTCGACGAGTATCAGGGAGCCGCGAAGCCTGAGCGCGTCTCCCTCCACGAGCACGCCGACGCGTCCTCGACCTGGCCGCTCGCGGAGGCGGCGCGCGCCTCTGGCGAGCTCCTCGTCGGCGATCTCGCGGCCCGCTTCGGCGCCCTGCCCCTCGGCCGCTGGGGCAGCGCGCCCGAGCGAGCGATCGTTCTGCCCCTCTCGCGGCCAGGACAACCTCGTCCGTATGGCTTCGTCGTCGGCGGCGTGAGCCCGCATCGCCTGCTCGACGAGTCGTATCGCGGGCTGTTTCGGCTGATCACCGATCAGGTGGTAACCGCCATCGCGAACGCGCGGGCCTACGAGGAGGAACGCAGGCGCGCCGAGGAGCTCGCCGCGATCGACAGCGCGAAGACGCTGTTCTTCAGCAACGTCAGCCACGAGTTCCGGACGCCGCTGACGCTGATGCTCGGCCCCATTGAAGACGCGCTCGCGTCGCCGGAGCGCGCGCTGAGCGGTGAGCACCTTTCGCTCGTCCACCGCAACGCGCTGCGCCTGCTCAAGCTGGTCAACACGCTGCTCGACTTCTCGCGCCTCGAGATGGGCCGAGCGCAGGCGTCCTACGAGCCGACGGACCTCGCCGGCCTCACGGCCGATCTCGCGAGCGCGTTTCGCTCCGCGATCGAGCGAGCGGGGCTCGCGTTCAAGGTGGACTGCCCGAAGCTGCCGGAGCCGGTGTTCGTCGACCGGAACATGTGGGAGAAGATCGTCCTGAACCTGCTGTCCAACGCCCTGAAATTCACGTTCGAGGGCGAGGTTCTCCTGTCGCTTTGCTTGCGCGGGGACCACGTCGAGCTCGCGGTGCGCGACACGGGCACAGGCGTCCCCGAGCGCGAGCTGCCGCGCCTCTTCGAGCGCTTCCACCGCGTCCAGGGGGCGCGCTCGCGCACGCACGAGGGCTCCGGGATCGGGCTCGCGCTCGTGCATGAGCTGGTGCGGCTGCACGGCGGCAGCATCCGGGCGGAGAGCCGCCTGGGCGAGGGGACGGCGTTCACGATCGCGATCCCGCGCGGGTGTGCGCACCTGCCGGCGGAGCGCATCCGCGCCGAGAAGACGCTCTCGTCGACGGCGACCGGCGCCGCGCCCTACGTCGAGGAGGCGCTGCGGTGGCAGCTCGTCACGGAGGCGCCCGCCCAGGTGCTCGCCCCGGCCGATCGCGCCGAGCCTGCCCCTGTCGCGGTCCCGCTCGACCCGAGCACGCGCATCCTCGTCGCCGACGACAACGCCGATATGCGCATGTACGTGCGGCACATCCTCGATGAGCGGTGGACCGTCGAGGCCGCCAGCGACGGCGCCGGCGCGCTCGAGATCGCCCGGCGATCGCCGCCGGATCTCGTCATCGCCGACGTGATGATGCCGGGGCTCGACGGCTTCGGCCTGCTCCGGGCGCTGCGCGCCGATCCGGCGACGCGGAGCGTGCCGGTGATCATGCTCTCGGCGCGCGCGGGCGAGGAGTCCCGCGTCGAGGGGCTCGCGGCCGGCGCCGACGATTACCTCGTGAAGCCGTTTTCGGCGCGCGAGCTCATCGCCCGCGTCGCGACCCACCTGCAGCTCGCGGCGCACCGGCGGGAGGCGGAGCGGGAGCGCGAGAGGATGTACGAGCTGTTCGAAAGCGCGCCCGTCGGGATCGCCGTCTACCGTGGCCCGGAGCACGTCGTCGAGATGGCGAATCCGCAACTCGTGTCCATGGTGGGCAATCATCGTGAGGTGATCGGACGCACGTTGGCGCAAGCCTTCCCGGAGATCGTCGGCTCGCCGCTCCGCGAGATCTTCGACCGGGTCTACGCGACGGGCGAGCCGTTCGTCACCCACGAATCCCGGTTCGACCTCGATCGCGGGCGCGACGGGCCGGAAGAGTCGTACTGGAGCTTCAACATGCACCCCATGCGTGAGCCGGGCGGTGCCGTCGTCCGGATCCTGGTCATTTCGCTCGACGTCACCGAGTACGTGCGGGCGCGAAAGAAGCTCGAGGAGGCGGCGCGGGAGCGCGAGGAGCTGCTGCGCCGCGCGGAGGACGCGCGGCGCGACGCGGAGCGAGCGAACCGGGCGAAGGACGAGTTCCTGGCGATGCTCGGCCACGAGCTGCGGAACCCGCTCGCCCCGATCGTCACGGCGCTTCACCTGATGCGCCTCCGCGCCGGGGGGCACGCCGAGCGCGAGCGGCTCGTCATCGAGCGGCAGATCAAGCACCTGACGGCGCTCGTCGAGGACCTGCTCGACGTCTCCCGGATCACGCGGGGCAAGGTCGAGCTGAAGAAGCAGCGTATCGAGCTCGCGGAGGTCGTGGCCAAGGCGGTCGAGCTGGCGAGCCCGCTGATCGAGCAGCGGCGGCACCACCTCACGGTCGCGGTCCCCTCGAGCGGCCTCGCCGTGGACGGCGACGTCACGAGGCTCGCCCAGGTGATCTCGAACCTGCTCACGAACGCCGCGAAGTACACCGAGATCGGCGGCGAGATCGCCGTCCGGGCCGAGCGCACGGGGGGCGAGGTCGTCCTCTCGGTGCGCGACAACGGCATCGGCATCGCCCCCGAGATGCTGGCGAGCGTCTTCGAGCACTTCGTGCAGGAGCGCCAGGCGCTCGACCGCGCCCAGGGCGGCCTGGGCCTGGGCCTCGCCATCGTCCACAACCTCATCGCCTTGCACGGCGGCCGCGTGAGCGCGCACAGCGAGGGCCGCGGGCGTGGGAGCGAGTTCACCGTCCGACTGCCGGCTGTGGCGACCGCGCGCTCGCCCGAGGCCGCCCCGGCGCGCCCGCCGGCCGAGATGCAGGCGACTCCGTCTCCCGCCGACGCGCGCCGCATCCTGCTCGTGGACGATAACCTCGATGCGGTCGAGCTCCTGGCCGAGTCGCTGGGCGCGCTGGGGCACACGACGCGCGTCGCCCCCGACGGCCCGTCCGCGCTCCGGATCGCGGAAGAGTTCGCGCCCGACGTCGCGCTGCTCGACATCGGGCTTCCGGTGATGGACGGCTACGAGCTCGCGCGGCGCCTCCGCGAGCAGCCGGCGGGTGAGCGCGTTCGCCTGATCTCGATCAGCGGTTACGGGCAGGAGGCGGATTTCCAGCGCTCGAAGGGGGCAGGCTTCGAGACGCACCTCGTCAAGCCCATCCAGATCGATCGGTTGACGGAGCTCATCGAGGAGCCTCCGGCCCGCAGGCTCGAGTGATCCACGTCAGAGATCCTCGGCGACGATACGACGTGACCGCGCCCGGACCGCTCTGGCGACGCGCGCCGCGGCGAGATCGAGGCGGCTTCTGACGGAGGAGGAACGATGGCTACGCAACGCATGCGAATTGCGAGGATGGGTGTGCTGATCGTAGGATTCGCCGCGACCGCGGGATGCACGCTGATCTCGGGGGTAGGATCGCTTGATTTCAACGGTGAGGCCGCTGGAGGAGCTGGCGGAAGCGGTGGCGCCGGTGGCGGCGGCGCCGAAGCGGGAGGCGGCGAGGCGGGCGGCGCTGGCGGCGGCGGAGGCGAAGCGGGAGGCGGCGGGGCGGGCGGCGGCACGGGCGGCGGCGGGGCGGGCGGCGACGTGATGGTCCAAGAGTGCGTGCCTGGCAAGGGGGTCGCCGTGGGCGCCCGCGTCTGGGGTGACGCGTGGCTCAACGGGTTCGTTCTTCATTGCGCCGACTTTCAGAGCGACGGTCACACGGGGAACGGATACGATTCCGGCCCGGTGCTCGGCAGCATGGCGGGCTCGCACGTCTCCAAATTCTGCGACTATCCCATGAATGTCGTGGCGTTCAGGTATACGTACGACGCAGAGCATGTGTACCAGGTCCAGTTCGGTTGCTCGACGCCCGAGGTATGGAAATCGTCGACGCCTGGCGTCGAACAATGGCTCGATCCCATCGGCGGGACGACGGCCGGCCCGCAGCAGTACGAAGAGGAATGTGATGAGGGGTCCGCCTATAGCTACTTCACGCTCGACGTCAGCGAAGATGGTCAATCCATACGAAGCTTCGAAGAGCCTCGCTACTGCTTGCAAATGCCCTGATCCCTCCCAAGGCCGTCTCTGGAGACCTGCGCCTCAGCGAGATGATTCCCCTCTGCGAGGCGGCAGCGACCGGGGCCGGACGCGGCGGCGTAGCTCGGCGAGGTTTGGGATGCGGTTGCGGCCGAGGCACTTGGAGGCGGGCGGCGCTGTTCGCGGCCGACGCGGGGCGCGGCGCCGCGGTCGCCGAGGAGGACCTCAAGGAGGCGCTGCACGAGCTCCTCGTCGACGGGGGCCGCTCACCCGGAGCCTCCTCGGCGCTCAGGGCCACCGCCCATCGTGATCACCCCCTGGCCTGACTTCCGGCGGGTGAAACCAGGCCTCACCCCCCCTCCTCGCCGTCGTCCCCCCGCCGAACCAGCGCTGCAGCGTCCGCCGGTCGACGCCGAGCAGCGCCGCCGCCCGCTGCTTCTTGCCGCCCCGCGATCGAGAACCGGTGCGCCACCTCCGAGCGCAGCTCGGTCAGCTCGACCGTCATCGCGCGCTGCCCGAGCGCCCAGTCCATCCGGAGCGCCATGTCCGATGAGCTGTGGCGAGGTCGGCCGCGGCTCGACCTGACGCGCGCCCCGGCCGCCGGAGCGCCGGCCGGTCAGGCGCGTCGCGCCCGGCCATCGGGCGACGCTGCGTCCACACGCGCGAGATGGCCGCGCCTTCAGCGAGAACGCCGCCCAGGTGCGGGCGCAAGGTCAGGCCAGGTTGAGCGCTCCGACCCTGGCGCTCGGGGGCGACGTCCTGCGGCAGCAGCTCGTGCTCGGTTTCTCTGGCGGGATTCCTGACGCACGGAGCGCTCAGAAGTCGTAACGAAGGCTCACGCCGGGCGCGACCATGAACACGAGGTCGCCCATCACGGGCTCGGGCCTGTAGGTGCCGATCCCGTCGGTCGACGCCGGGATCTCGATGGTCGGATCCCACCTGGGCGGCTCGGGCGCGATGAGCACGAGCAGCTTCACCCCGGCCGAGACCTCGAAGTGGTCGGCGAAGCGGGCGCCGATCCGCGCCTCGGGATCCAGGTAGACGTACGTGGCCGACGAGAACGCCGCGGCCGGCTCGGCGTAGATCGCGCTGCCGTCCCGCGCCGTGAACTGGCCCCTCCGCTCGTCGCGCACCTGGCCGAGCAGCACCCCCGCGCCGAGCCGGAACTGCAGGGGGAAGCGCTGCTCCACGTGGTAGCCGATCGTCGCGCCGAGGAGCGCGCCGCTCAGCCGCAGATCGTCGTCCGCGCGGCCTCGATCCGGCTCGGACACGCCCACCGGATAGAGCTCGGCGTCGCGGCCCTCGACCCCCTGGAACGCCATGAGCCCCCCGACCTCGACCCCGAACCCGAGCCCCGAGCCGAGCTCGTAGGCGCCGTGGAGGAAGGCGGCGGCGCCGAGCCCGAGCGAGCGCGAGCAACCGCCGGAGCAACCGGCGACGTCGCCCCCGAGCGTCGGCGCGAGCAGGAACGACGCGCTCGCGTCGAGCGCGATCTTCGGCGGCTTGCGCCAGACCGGCGCGTCCTCGTCCTGCTCGAGCTGCAGCGTGACCACCTCGCGCTCCCCGCTGTCGAGCGTCACGGACCGCGACGCGGTGAGGAACCCGTCGGCCTTCACCTCGACCTGGTGCCGGCCGCTCTTCAGCCGGCCGAGCCACACGCCGTTGCCGACGTTGACCGAGTTGATC
The DNA here is from genome assembly GCF_051521615.1 of Sorangium sp. So ce1335. Lineage (NCBI taxonomy): Bacteria > Pseudomonadati > Myxococcota > Polyangiales > Polyangiaceae > Sorangium > Sorangium sp. So ce1335. The sequence goes on along the minus strand of NZ_CP150363.1, from coordinate 11,423,856 downwards.
CACACGCTCGCGCCCGGCGGCGTGGGGTTGACGCGCAGCGAGGCGTCGAGCTCCTCGGCGAGCAGCGACAGCGTCGTGAGCTCCTGCGGCCGCACCGGCGCGGCGGTCGGCTGGGAGCCGAGCTTCCCCTCCCCGCGCAGCGTGACCATGTGGTTGCCGACCGACAGCGTGCCGAGCCACGGCGTGCGCCCGACGACGACGTTGTCGACGAGCACGTCGACCGTCTTGCCGGTGCGCTCGACGACGCGCAGCCTGCCGGCCCGGGTGAGCCTGCGGAGCCTGGCCTGCACCGGGATCGTCTGGCCGCCGGCGACGTCGACGCGCCGCTCGAACGGCTCGAACCCCTCCTTGAAGACGCGGATCACGTGCGGCCCTGCGGGCACGCGGATCGGCTTGAAGGGCGGATACTGGCCGCGGTCCTCGCCGCTCACGACGATGGACGCGCCGGGCTCGGCGCCGGTGATGTCGATCGTCCCGACGCGCGTCCTGAGCTCGGCGATGTCGCGCTGGACGGCCGCGCGCTCGGCGGCGGACACGTTGAAGTCGCGGAGGAACGCCTCGAACATGTCGAGCGCCTCGTTGTGGCGCCGCAGCTCCCGCAGCGCGATCGCCGCGTTCCTCGTCGCGGCGCGCGTCGGGAACAGCTTGCGCGAGAGCATGAACTCCGCGAGCGCGGGCCCGAGCGCCCCCTGACCGAGGAGCGCGAGCCCCTTCTCGAAGTGCTGAAGCGCCTCCTGGCGGACGGCCTCGGACACCGGGACCTCGTCCCCCAGCGAGCGGGGCGCCGCCGGGTCCTGCGCCGGCGCGGCCTCGCCGGAGGCCGCCGGGGCCGGCCCTGCCCCGCCGGGCGACGGCGCCGCCTGGCCCGGCGACGGCGCCGCCCCGCCCGGCGGCTGCGCCGCCCCGCCCGGCGGCTGCGCCGCCCCGCCCGGCGGCTGCGCCGCCCCGCCCGGCGACGGCGGCGCCCCGCCCGGCGACGGCGGCGCCCCGCCCGGCGACGGCGGCGCGCCGGACTGCGCCCGCGCCGGCAGCGGCGCGAGCGCCGCCAGCAGCCCCGCCGCCAGCGCCGTCCGGAGGGCCGCGCGCCCGCGGGGCGCGCCCCTCGAGCCCGGAAGATCGGCTGCCTCGGATCCCTGCGTCGGCCCGCTTCGCCCGGCCGACGGCCGCTCACGCTCGCCCATCACGTTCGTCTGTCCCGCCCTGCTCCAAGGAGGCTCACTGCTTGAATTCGTCGGTGTCGTGCGTGAACCCCGGAGGCACCGCGGGGCGCGTCGTGCTCGGCGCCGGCGCGGCGCTCGCCTTCGGCGTCGACGCGGGCCGCGCGTGCGCGGTGGGGAGCTCGACCTTCGCGGGGTACGCCCCGCCCTCGGTGATGGCGATCTCGGTCGTCACCTGGGACGAGCCCTTGAACACGCGGACCTTGTACGTCCTGCCGAGGCGCCCGTTGATCTCGAGGACGCCGTCGGAGGTGGCCGCGCGCTCGCCCTCGAGCTCGACGAGCGCGTCTTCCGGCCAGATCACGACGCGCACGCGCCGCTCCGGCGGCGCGTCGGGCGGCTTCGTGGTGCTGGGCGTGCTGGGCGGCGCCTCGACGACCGCGACCGGGGTCGGGGGCGCGGCCTGGCTGGCCGACGCGACGGGCTCCGGCGCCGTGATCGGCGCCGGGGCGACCTCGGGGGTCGCGGAGAAGCGCTGCGCCGCCATCACCCCCAGCCCCACGACGGCGCCGAGCGCGGCGACGCCGCCGACGAGCGCGATGCCCTTGGCGGACCGCCCGAGGCGCGCGCCGCCGCCGGAGCGAGACGCCGTGAGCCCGCCCTGCGTGCCTGCCGGCACGGCGGGGTACGCCCCGCTCGGCAGCGCCGCGCCCGACGCGGCCGGGTACCCGCCGCTCGCGTTCGCGCCCGACGCGGCCGGGTACGCCCCGCTCGCGTTCGCGCCCGACGCGGCCGGGTACGCCCCGCTCGGCAGCGCCGCGCCGCTGACGGCCGGGTACCCGCCGCTCGCGTTCGCGGGGGGTATCGACGCGTGCGGGTTGCTCTGCCGCAGCTCGGGGCCGATCGCGCCGAGGCGCGGGGCCACGTGGTGGCGGTGCGCCTCGGTCAGGGGGCCGAGCATGTCCTCCTGGATGGCCCACCCGTAAGGCAGCATCGGCCGGAGCGTGGCCAGGAGCTCCTGCGCGCTCTGGAACCGGCGCGCCGGGTCCTGCTGGAGGCAGCGGTGCACGATCGCCGCGATCTCTGCCGGGACCCACGGCGCGAAGTCCTGGAGCGGCGGCACGGGCGACGAGCAGATCGAGAGGATGAGCTGCCCGAGCGCCTTGATGTCGTGGAAGGGCGTGCGCCCGGACAGCGCCTGATAGAGGACGGCGCCGAGCGACCAGATGTCGGTGCGGTGGTCGATCTCGCGCTGCCCGACGGCCTGCTCCGGCGACATGTAGAGCGGCGAGCCCACGAGGCTGCCGGTCTTCGTGAGATCGGCCCCCTCGGTGTCGTTCGCCTGGTCCATCTTGACCTTGGCGATCCCGAAATCGAGCAGCTTGACGATGATCTCGCCCGCGTCGCGCCGCGCGAGGAACAGGTTGTGCGGCTTGATGTCGCGGTGGACGACGCCCGCGTCGTGCGCCTTCTGCAGCCCGAGGCAGCAGTGCACGGCGATGCGCAGCGCGACGTGCGGCGCGAGCGGGCCGGTGCGGAGCAGGAGGTGCTGGAGGTCCTCGCCGGAGAGGAACTCCATCGCGAGGAACGGCAGCTTCGTCTCGCGATCGACCCCGGCGTCGAGCACCTGGGTGATGTGCTGCGTGTCGATGGCCCCGGCGGCGCGCGCCTCGCGCTGGAAGCGCTGCACGATCTTCGGATCGCGGGTCAGGTCGAGCGAGCTGATCACCTTGATGGCGCAGCGCCGGCCCGTGGCTGTGTGCTCGGCCTCATACACCGAGCCCATCGCTCCCTCGCCGAGGAGCTTGGCTATCCGGTACTTGCCGTCGATGACCGTGCCGATCACAAGGCTACGATCGACTGTATGCGGTTCCGCCCGGGATCGCAACGCTCGCCCGCCGCGGGGCGAGGCGCCGTGGGGCGTCAGCGCGGCCGGATTTCCAGTGCGGCTACGTCCATGGCTGGCCCGGGCGAGGCATCCGGAGAAAGAGCCGAAATTTCAGCAAGTTGTGCGGCAACACGCGAAACCACGCGCCAGCCACGCGGCGACAGGTCCGGGCGCGGCGCCGGGCGCGCTCGATCGAGCTGTCCTGTCAGCGCGTGTTGCTCACTTGCCGCGGAGCGTCTTCATCGCGCCGCCCCAGGCGAGGAGCTGGTCGAGCATGTTGCCGACCGACTTCTCGTGGCGAGGGTGGGGCTTGAACACGCTGAAGTTCTCGAAATCGTCGTACAGGGAGAGCATGACCTGCGCGCGCACGTCCGCGACCTGGAGCTCGGCCATCACGAGCCGCAGGTGCTCGACGGCGCGAGCGCCTCCCGCGCTGCCGTAGCTCACGAAGCCGGCCGCCTTGTTGTTCCATTCCTTGTACAGGTAATCGATCGCGTTCTTGAGCGCGCCCGAGGTGCCGTGGTTGTACTCCGGCGTGACGAACACGAAGGCGTCGAAGGAATCGATCTTCGCCGCCCACGCCTTCGTATGAGGCTTCGTGTACTGTCCCATCGACGGCGGCGCCGGCTCGTCGAGCAGCGGCAGGTCGAAGTCCTTGATATCGACGAGCTCGTACTCGGCGCCTCCCTTCTTCGTCGCCACGCCGTGGACCCACTTCGCGACGGCCTCGCCGTTTCGTCCCGGCCGCGTGCTCCCCAGAATGATGGCCACCTTCAGCATGATTGCGCTCCAGTCGGTGGCCCCGCTCCGATCGAGCGAGCGGATCGCGCGAACGGGCGGCGGGGCGCACGTTCGCGCGAGCTCGCGGTGATCGACGGGGGCCGTTCGAGGTTGCTACGAACTGCGGTTCAAGGGCGTGTACGTACCGTACCTCCTGGGCGTCAAGTGGGCGGCCAGCCGGAGCTCAGCAGCCAGCGCGGCGACGCCGGCGAGCTCGACCGCCTCACGGTGCGCGCGGCGATGAGCCCGGCGACGAGTGCGGCGATGAGGCGGCGGCCCTGGCCCTGCGGGCGAGGGCCACGTACCGGATGATCAGGCTGACCGCCGACCACAGCGCGAGCACGGCGAGCGGCCACGCGAGGAGCTTCGGAACCCACAGGGCGACCGCCGCGCTGCCGAGCAGCAAGAGCGCCCCGCCGAGCAGGATCCCCCCCTCGGCCGCGCCGAGGACGCGGCGGTTCGTGATCGCCGCGCCCACGGTGTTCGCGAGGCGCAAGGCGCCCGCGGCGGAGCGCCCCGTCCCGGCGCCCTGCGGGGGGCGCGCCCTGCCGGGGGCGGCGCGGCGCCGCGCGTGGAGGACGATCTCCGTCGCGCCGCGGAGGTCTTCCTCGAACTGCGCCTGCATGCGCCCGGCGAACTCCTCATCTTCGATCGCCACGTCGATCTCGCAGTTCTCCAGCCAGCTCGCGATATTGAGGTTGCTCGATCCAACGCGCGCCCAGCGGCCATCCGCCACCGCGGTCTTCGCGTGGAGCATGGATCCGTTCCACTCGTAGACGCGGACCCCGGCCTCGAGCAGCGGGCGATACCCGGCCCGCGACAGCGTGCCCACCGCCGGGATATCGCTCGTGCCCGGGACGAGCAGGCGCACGTCGACTCCATCGCGCGCCGCCGCCGCGAGCGCCTGCACGTACGGCGCGATGCCGACGAAGTACGCGTCCGTGAGCCAGAGCGATCGCTGGGCCAGCGCGGCGATGAGCTGATCGAGCCGGTAGAGCCCGGTCGTGCTCGGCAGCTTCGCCACGACGCGCACGTCCACGTTTCCCACCGGCGGTGGGGCGTCGGCGAGCACGGGCAGGTCGGGGGGCAGGCCGTCGCCGAGCGTCGCCCAGTTGTCGGCGAAGGCGACCGCGAGCGCGTGGACCGCGGGCCCCCGCACGGCGACCCCCGTGTCGCGCCACGGCGGCACGCGGCGCGCCGGGTCGCCGAGCCACCTGCCGCTCACGCAGATGCCGGAGACGAAGCCGACCTCGGCGTCGATGACGAGCAGCTTGCGATGGTCGCGCGTCACCCAGCCGAACGGGCTCGTGAAGCTGAACGGGTTGTAGGTGCGGACCTCGCCGCCCGCCGCGCGCAGCTCTCTCCAGAAGTGGTCCGTCGACGACCCGATGCACCCGAACCAGTCGCGGATCACGCGGACGTCGACGCCCGCCGCGGCGCGCTCGCTGAGCGCGCCGCGGAACTCGCGCGCCAGCGCGTCGTCGTCGAAGATGTAGTTCTCGAGCAGGATCGAGGTGCGCGCCGCCCGTATCGCGGCGAGCCAGGCGTCGAAGTTGGCGCGCCCGTCGATCAGCAGATCGACCGCGTTCCCCCCGATGAGCGGCGCGCCGGCGACCCGGCTGAACGTCTGCCTCGCGACGACGCGCAGCGGGGCGTTCGTCGGGGAAGAGCGCGGGGGAGCGAGGACGGCGGCCATGGCACTCTAGGTGCCAGAGTTCCCGGGTCCCGTCACGCACCGCGCCGACGACGTGCCCCGGTGGCCGCCGTGGCTCCGCGCGCCGCGTGGTCGACGCGCCCGAGCGCTCGCGCTCACCCCCCGGGCGCCCGCGGAGGGACGGATTCGGGAAGGTCCTTGCCCTGGCGCTGGCGGGGGCGGCCCAGCAGGCGCCTGCCCGCGGCGAGGAGGTGCTCGCGCAGCGTGTCGTCGTCGATGCCCGCATACTCGGGATCGCCGCCGGTCATCGCGAGCCCCGTGAACACGACGTGCACGGCGATCGCGTCGGTCAGGCTCGGGTGGGCGCCGGCGAGGACCGCTCTCATTCTGCTCTTGAGGTCCTCGCCTCTCGGCGCCTGGAACGTCCTGTTCATGACCCGCTGGATCCCGGGGTCGCTGTAGTACAGGCCGATGAGCGCGCGCTGGCGGACGATCAGATCGACGAACCCGGCCAGCACGTTGTCGATCTGCGCGCCCCGGCTCCGCTTCGTCCGCGCCTCGTCGATGATCCGCTCGAGCTCCTGCAAGGCGGGCGCGGCGACGGCCTCGGTGATCTCGTCCTTGGTCCTGAAGTGGTAGTACACGGCGGCCTTCGTGACGCCGAGCTCGTCGGCGATCATCTGCAGCGACGTTCCCTCGACCCCGTGCTCGCTGAACAGCTTCAGCGCGGTGTCGAGCAGTCGCGATCGGGTGTCGTGGGCGGCGGTGCTGGCGGTCATACGCCCTCCTCGCGGGACGCGAGACAGTACCCTGCTCCTCACGCCATGGCATGCGCGCCGGACCGTCCGGCATGCGTGCCGGCCGTCCGGGGTGCTTGCCGATCGGCTAGCGGGGCACAGGTCCCAGGCTAGCCGATCGGCTTGCCGATACTAGCCGATCGGCTAGCCTGGGGGCGGCTCGCGGGAAGGACACCTTCCGCTTACGCCCCGAATCGAGGTGGAACCATGTCAGCCGATCCCGTTCCGACGCTCCCCATGACCCGGACCTGCCCCTACGCGCCGCCAGCGGAGCACCGCCGGCTCCGCGACGAGGCGCCCCTCGCCAAGGTGAAATTGCCAAACGGCAGGACCGTGTGGGCCGTTACAAGCCACAAGCACATCCGGGCGATCCTGTCCGACCCCCGGTTCAGCTCGAACCGGCGCGACCCGAACTTCCCCACGCTGGCCAGCGAGCGCCCGGCCTCGAGCCCCCTCAAGCCGCTGCTCCTCGAGCTGGACCCGCCCGAGCACGGGCCTGCGCGCCGGGCCGTGCTCGGGGAGTTCACGGTCCAGCGGACCAACGCGCTCGGGCCGCGCATCCAGCAGATCGTGGACCAGCACATCGACGCCATGCTGGCCGGGCCGCGCCCTGTCGATCTCGTGCAGGCGCTCGCCCTGCCGGTCCCTTCTCTCGTGATCTGCGAGCTGCTCGGCGTGCCCTACGCCGATCACGAGTTCTTCCAGACGCGCTCTGCGCAGCTCGTGAGTCACAAGACGCCTGCCGACGTCGTCGCGCGCTCGGTCGGCGAGCTCATGGCGTATCTGGGCCAGCTCGTGGCGTCCCGGGTGGAGAACCCCACCGACGATCTGATCGGCCGCCAGATCCAGAAGCAGCGCGAGGGCGGCGGCGTCGATTTCGAGGGCCTCATCGGCCTTTCGTTCCTGCTCCTCATCGCCGGGCACGAGACGACCGCGAACATGATCTCGCTGAGCACGCTGGTGCTGCTGAAGCACCCGGAGAAGCTCGCGGCCCTCCGGCAGGATCCCTCGAAGACCGTCGGGGCCGTCGAGGAGCTGCTGCGGTATTTCACGATCGCCGAGTCCGCGCTCGGTCGGATCGCCACGGAGGACGTGGAGATCGGCGGTGTGCTCATCCGGGCCGGCGAGGGCGTCCTCGCGCTGGCCAACACGGCCAACCGCGATCCCGAGGTGTTCGAGGACGCCGACGAGCTCGATCTCGAGCGCGGCTCCCGCAACCACCTCGCGTTCGGCTTCGGCCCGCACCAGTGCCTCGGCCAGAACCTCGCCCGGCTCGAGCTGCAGATCGTCATCGACACGCTGTTCCGGCGGATCCCCGGATTGCGGCCCGCCGTGCCCCTGGAGGAGCTGTCGTTCAAGGACGACGCCACGGTCTACGGCATGCGCGAGTTCCCGGTCACCTGGTGAGGGCACGGGCGCGCGTGACGATCCCCTCTCGCGCGCCCTTCGCCGGCGCCTCCGCCGGCGGCCTCGCCGTCGCGGAGGCGCCTTGTCCTGACCACATCCGCTGCACGGCGCCCACCCCGGCTGCCCCGCTCGCCCCGGAACGCCGCGCCTCAAATTAAGTCACTTGACTTGTAAGTCGATTGCCTTAAAACCGTGGCTGGAGGTCTTGATGTCCACCGATCGCAGCGAGAAGGTCCTGGATTATCCGTTCCGCGCCCCCACCGCCGTCGAGCCCCCGGAGGAGTGGGCGACGCTCCGCCAGGGTTGCCCGGTGGCCCATGTCCGGCTGCCGAGCGGGGACGAGGCGGTGCTCGTCACGCGGTATGACGACGTGCGCCAGGTGCTCTCGGATCCGCGGTTCACCCGGAACCTGAGCCAGGAGGGCGCGGCGAGGATCACGGCCAACGAGGGCGGCAGCGCCTTCGAGAGCGAGGCGGCGGCCGAGATCTCGGGCGGCGAGCAGCACGAGAGGTGGCGGCGCTTCATCAGCCGGTGGTTCACCGTCAAGCGCATCGCGTCCATGCAGCAGAGCATCGAGTCGATGGCGAATGGGCTCATCGACAGGATGGTCGCGAAGGGCCCGCCCGCCGATCTCGTCAGCGAGCTCGCCTTCCCCTTGCCGGTCTGGGTGATCGCCGAGATCCTCGGCATCTCCGTGGACGACCGCGACAGGCTCGCTCACTGGTCCAACGCGATGCTCACCATGACGCAGTTCACCCAGGAGGAGGTGGACAGGGCGCAGGCGGAGTTCGTCCAGTACCTGATGGGCCATATCGCGAAGAAGCGCGCAGAGCCCGGGGATGATCTGCTGAGCGACCTGATCAGGGCCGCCGACCAGGGAGAGCACATCAACGAGAAGATCCTCCTGATGACGGCGCAGGGCGTCCTGGTGGCCGGGCACGAGACCACCTCGAACATGATCGCCAAGATGGTCGCCATGCTGCTCTCGGATCGGAGGCGCTGGGAGCAGCTCCTGGCCGAGCCCTCGCTCGTCCGCACCGCGGTGGAAGAGGCGCTGCGCTTCGACGCCAACGCGGGGTTCGGGCTCCCGCGCTTCATCACCGAGGACATCGAGCTCTCGGGCACGAAGGTGCCGAGCCGCACGACGGTCATCTGCAGCATGGCGGCGGCGAACCGGGACGAGAGGGCTTTTGATCGGGCCGACGAGATGGTGCTGAGCCGGTCGCCGAACCCGCACCTCGCGTTCGGCGCGGGCGGCCATTCGTGCGTGGGTCAGGCGCTCGCGCGGACCGAGCTGCAGACGGTGCTCAGCGTGCTGCTGCGCCGCTTGCCCGCGCTCGATCTCGCGGTCGCCCCCGCGGACTTGCCGCGCCGCGAGGGCCTGCTCGTCGGCGGGATCGAGAGGCTTCTGGTACGCTGGTGAGCATGGCCGGCTCGAGGACGAGGCATGCGCAGGCGACCGAGACGAGGGAGGTGATCCTGGACGCGGCGGAGCGGCTCTTCGCCGAGCACGGGGTGGCCGCGGTGTCGAACCGCCAGGTGAGCGAGGCGGCCGGCCAGGCGAACAACTTCGCTGTCGGGTATCACTTCGGCACCAAGGACGATCTGGTGCTCGCGATCGTGCGGCGGCATGTCCCGGCCATCGAGCGGCGGCGGGAGGCGATGCTGGCGAACATCAAGGGTTCGTCGGACCTGCGCGACTGGCTCGCGTGCCTCGTGCGGCCGACGGTCGACCATATCGCCTCGCTCGGGGTCCCGAGCTGGTATGCGCGCTTCTCCGCGCAGGTCATGACGGACCCTGGCTTGCGCAAGCTCGTGATCGACGAGATGATCGCGACGCCGGCCATGCAGGAGACCATCGCGGGGCTCGAGCGGCTCCGGCCGATCTGGCCCGAGGAGGTGCTGGAGGAGCGCGGCGACATGAGCCGGCACCTCATCGTGCACATGTGCGCGGAGCGGGAGCGCGCGCTCCAGGCGGGGTGCCCGACGCCGCGGGCCACGTGGGACGCGGCGGCGGTGGGCCTCGTCGACGCGCTCGTCGGGCTCTGGACGGCTCCGGTGACCCCGACGGGGTGAACCGTAGGAGGACACGGAATCAGACGTGGAATCAGGCGTGGAATCGGACGCGGTACAAGACGCGAATCACACGCGAAGTCGAACGCGGTACAAGACGCGGGATCGGAATCGGAGGCGAAGAGAACCATGGATGCCAGTTCGAAGCTCACGGTGATCGTCGACTATGAAAAATGCTGCGGCGCTGGCCAATGCGTGATGGTCGCGCCGAAGGTCTTCGATCAGCGGGATGATGGAATCGTGATCCTCCTCGACGCCGAGCCGCCGGCGGAGCAGCACGCGGCGGTCCGGGAGGCGGTCGCCGTTTGCCCGGGCGCCGCGATCCGGCTTGGCGAGAGCGCGTGATGGGAGCGCCGTCGAGCGTCCTCGTCGTCGGCGCCTCCGTGGGCGGCCTCGCCGTCGCGGAGGCGCTGCGGCGCGAGGGGTACGCGGGCGGGCTGACGCTGCTCGGCGCGGAGCGGCACCTGCCCTACGACCGGCCGCCGCTCTCGAAGAAGGTGCTGTCCGGCGCCATGGATCCGGCCGGCACCCAGCTTCGCCCCGAGGCGGCGCTCGCGAAGCTCGACGCGGAGCTCATCCTGGGCGACGCCGCGGTTCGCCTCGACGCGGGGGCGCGCGAGGTGGAGACCGCGACGGGGCGCAGGCTGCGCGCGGAGGTCGTCGTGCTGGCCACCGGCCTCGAGCCGCGCCGGCTGCCGGCGCAGGAGCGATGGGCGGGCGTCCACGTCCTGCGCACCCTGGACGACGCGCTCGCGCTGCGCGCCGACCTGCTCGCCGGGCCACGGGTGGTCGTCGTCGGCGACGGCGTGCTCGGCACGGAGATCGCCGCGACGGCGCGCGGCATGGGCCTCGCGGTGACCCTCGTCGGCCCGCAATCGGCGCCGCTCGAGAGCCAGCTCGGGGCGCTCGTCGGCGGGTATCTCGCCAGCTTGCACACAGCGCAAGGCGTGGCGCTGCGCCTCGGCGTGGCGGTCGAGGGGCTGGTCGGCGCCGAAGGACGGGTCTCCGGGGTGCGTCTGGCGAACGGCGAGGTGCTGCCCGCGGACGTTGTCGTGGTGGCCATTGGCTCCCGCCCGGCAACGGGGTGGCTCGCGGGCAGCGGGCTGCAGATCGCCGACGGGATCGTGTGCGACTCGCGGTGCCGGGCAGCGGAGGGCATCTATGCCGTCGGCGACGTGGCGTTCTGGGTGCACGAGGGGCTGGGAACGGGGCTGCGCCTGGAGAACCGGAGCAACGCCGTCGAGCAGGGGACGGCCGTGGCGGCGAACATCCTCGGCAAGGACAGGCCGTACACGCCGGTGCCGTACTTCTGGACCGATCAGTTCGACGTCAAGATCCAGGTCCATGGTCTGCTGCCGGGTCATTCCGAGGTGGCGGTCGTGGACGGCGACCCTGCGCGGCGTCAGTTCGTCGCGGTCTATGGCCGAAGCGGCAAGGTCACCGGCGTGGTGGGGTGGAACATGGTGAAACAGGCCCGCCTGTACCGGCAGCACGTCGTGGATGGGACGGCGTGGAGCGACGTGGTGCCCGCCGGCGCGCACGGGAGGCCGGTCGGGGCGGCGGTGACCGCGGAGGCGTGACCTGGGCTGTGGGGGGTCCTCGCCCGCTCCCGCGGACAGTCTCACCATACCGCCAGCGCGGTCACGTAGGCCTTCACCTCGTACGCGATAGCGATCACGCAGGCAAGCCGCGAATGCCGTCGTTTGAGGTTGTAGACGGTGTCGATGTAGTCTCCGATCGAGGCGACGGCGGCCGCTCGCGTCGGATCTCGCACTCTAGAGCGGGGAGCAGGTTCGGGGGATACAGGCTCATCCGTGTAATTCGGCTCGCTGCGAGGTGTTCTTCGGCCTGTCGGCTCCGCCCGTGCCCCTCGGACCTGCTCCCCGCTCTAGTTCCAGCCGCTTCACGTCGCTGCCCAGCCGCCGCAGTTCCTCACGCTCCGGCAGCGTCAACGCCCCCGGCGGGCCGTGGCCCGCGTCGGTGTCCGCGCGCTTGGTTTACTCGCGCAACGCCGTCTCGGTCAGGTCGAGATCGTTCGCCACCTGGCCGATGCTCCGGTCGCCCGCCTTCGCCAGCCGTACCGCCTCCGCCTTAAGCTCGGGCGTGAACGCCCTCGTCCTTCTCCGTCCCATCTCTGCGCCATGGTGCCGTCGGGGTGTCCACGGAAGCGGGGGAGGACCACTCCTCCGATGATGGACCACGAATCGAGGAGCGCCCGAAAGGTCGATGCGCATCTCTTCGGGATCGCCACGGTGCGCCAGACTCGTAAACCCTGATACGCAAGGCGGTCAGCAACGCGCCGGAGGTGATGAGATCGCCGGCGGTACCCCGAGCAAAGCCTCGCGTCGGGCTCGCGTGGGACCGGCGCTGGCCTGCCAGCTACGAGGTGCGATGATGTGCGGCTCGAGCAACCGCCTGAATGCGCGTGGATTCGCTCCGGATCGCCAGCCCTCACCATCTGCGGCAACGTGCGCGTGAGTACATACGACGAGGTCGACCCCGGAGTGAACGTAGGGAACGGCGTACCAGCTCGCATCCGTCTGGAGTTACGGACGCAAACAGGTGTATGTTGGTTCGCCTCCCGTTTCATCCCGCGCTGACCAGACTTCCATGCTTCGGAGCCGCCATGACCCCGCTCCCATTGATCACGCAACCGATGGTCGAGTACCTGAACTCGCTCCGCACGCAAGAGCGCGAGGCGAACCCGACCTACGTTTACGAGAATCGCCGTGATTTTCTAGATGCCCTCCGCGCTACCTACCCCTGGTTCCCACCGGATGAGGCACTCCACGTACGTACGAGGCTCGATGCGCTCGCTACGGCGCTCGCCGCGGATCAGATCGAGGTCAACGCGATCTTCCTGACCGGTGACGCTGGCGATGGGAAAACTGCGCTTTGTGCGCTCCTCGCTCGGCAACTCGGTCACGCTGATGAGCTCGCAGAGGTGACGCAGGCGGGCGGCTGGATCATCGTGAAAGACGCCTCCGAAATCGAGGAGGCGCGCCTGAAGGAGCTCATCGAGCAGCACGTGCTCGGGGGGGGCGGAGTAACCCGCCTCCTCGTCGCGATCAACGAGGGAAGGCTCCGGCGCATCATGCGTCAGGAACCAAGATTCGCCGCACTATGGGAGAACCTGGTCCAGCCCTCGCTTGAAGCCTGGATCGACCAGACTGCGGCCGAACGCCTCGACGAACGGATGCGCGCGGAGCGCGTGCTGGTCGTGAACTTCCGGCACCGGTTCCACGTGCGGACAGCGGTTCCGGCGCTGCTCATGGCGTGGACGCCAGAAAAGCTCTGGGAACAGGCCTCATGCGGCTCCTGTACCGCCAGGGAGACCTGTCCCATACTGGCCAACGCGGCGTCGCTGCGTGTACCCGAGACGCAACACCGGATCACGGACGTGCTCACGAGCGCTCATTTCTCGGGGCAGCGCCTGCCCTTTCGGCGGCTTCAAGCCGTGCTGGCGCTCACGATCACCGCGGGCTTGCGCTGTCTGGACGTCCAGACAGGCGCACTCTCCGCGACCAGCACTCTCACGCCCCTCACACGGCTGGGTTATCGGTTCTATGAAGCTCTCTTCCGGACCGAGCGCTCGAAGCCGGTCCAGGTCCAGGCCGAGCCCGTCGTTCGAACTTTCGCCCCGGCTGACGGAGGGCTGGCCGCAGATCTGTCGTTCGATCGTGAGGTGAGCGCGCTGACTGCATCGAACACGCATGGGGCGGGCCAGCCGCTCCTCCGAGGTCAGGCGCTCCCCCCACTCGAGCGTGAGGCTGTGGCGTACGTGCAGCGAGTCGCCATGACCGGCGAGGCATCAAATTTCGGTGTTGAGCTTGCGAGGCTCACCCAGTGCCTCCGAAGGTGGCGGGACCTCACCATCGTGACACCGGAAGCGGAGCGGCCCACCTGGCGCCGAGCGCTCGCGCTCCTCGAAGACTACGCGAATGGCAAGGACGGCGTGCCGCTGAAGCGCGCGGTCGTCGGGGCGCTGAACCGGCTGCACCGGGCTGAGGCCACAACAGAGGACTCGCTGGTACGCAGGCAGCTCGATCCCGCGGGCTTCCGCGATCCCGCGCGGCTCGCGCTCGAGCTCGACCTCGGCGTTCGATTTGAGGCACGGCTGCGCAGGGGACCCGAGTTGCCGCCCGTCATCAAGGAATGGCTCGAGGGGTGCGCGTCGGAGGTCATCCTCGAGGCGCGCCCCGAGCAGTCCAGCGAGTCATGGGCGCAGCTCCCTCTCAACGCGCGCCTTGTCGAGACCCTCCTGGGTGTGCGGGAGGGATTCACCTTCCTGGGAGCGCTCGGCCCATACCGGCGCGACCTCGCCAGATTCTTCAGTCAACTACTCGCGCGCGCGAGCACGTCGGGACACGCACCGCGTGTGATCTTGCGTGCAGACAACAAGAGTTATCACGTCAGCACCACGACCTCTTCCGGTGCCGTCCGGCTCCGCTTCGAAGGAGACGGTTGACCGATGAGCACACCGCCGACCAAGCTCGAAAATCTGACCGAATCCTTGCAGCGCTATCTCGGTCTGCAACAAGCGCAGACGGTCAAGGAGGAGGATATCACGGCTGATGCGCTCGCCCGGCTTCACGGTGCTCGCGGTGACGTTAGTCAGCTTCAGCGGCTCTGGGAGGACCCAGGTGAGGTGGGACCGGATCTGGTCGATGGCTGGAATGAGCGGGAGCACCGGCCCGCGCTGGTGGCCCTGCAGCGGGTACTGGGCGTGAGCCTTGCCGTCAAATGGAATCGACAAGGGCACCCCGATTCCTTTCTCCCCTTCGCCCCTACCTTCGTCGCGAGCAGGAAGGTCAGCACCATCTACCGCGAGCTGGGCCGGAGTGTCGTCGACGGGCTCTGGGGCCGGCCGGGCTTCGAGGAGGTGCGCAAAGGCGTCGCCGCCCGCGCGGCGGAATGGGGGCAGCATCACCCCCTTGCCCTCGTGCTCGCCCCCCTCTGTCCCCGATCGAAGGGCAGCGACGGCAAGTCGTCGGAGAAAGCGCATTTGGCTGAAGTCATCGAGAGCGACGCCAGCCTGCATACGTGGGTCGACAGCGTCGTCGCCGAGGACTGGCGCGCCTGGCTCCAGGCCTCCGCGCGGCTCTCCGTCGACGAGCAGGTCGAGACGATGACCGGGCTGGTCTGCCTCCACCTCCATGTGGCCCTCCTCCGCAGGCTCGCGGTCGCGGAGGGCGTGGTCCCCTGCTTCTTCGTCGTCGTCGAGGGACAGCAGATCGACCCGATGTGCGCACGTGCGGCGTCGAACATCTTCAGCTTCTGGCGTGACCGCGCCGAGGACGCGCTCGGGCTTGTGGCACAGCACGCCATCGCGAATGCCGCTGCTACGGACTTGGCCCTGAAGAGCGCGCTTGAGGCGGGCGACTGGACGACGCCGAGGCTGTGGGCCACGCTAGATATTCGCGGAGGAGCCCCGTCCCGGCGGTCGACCAGCGAGTACCAGCAGTACGTGAAGGAGGCGATCGAGGCACGAGCCGCAGCTGGCGCGCCACCGGCCGCAGGCGAGGTGCACCAGATCGTAGTGCAGGCTCTCCAGCGCGCCTTCACGGGACCGAGCCGCGTTGCTGCGAAGGTGAAGGACCACCTGCGCCTTTACGGTAGGGCCGCGGGAATCGTGGGGCCAGATGACGGCGCCCGTAAGCGCTATCAGCTGGACGAGCGCGCCCTGAATCTGCTCGCGCGCCTGCACGCGATGAGATCACCGGACCATGTGAGATCGGACGAGGAGGATAAGATGTCCGTAGAGGCCCTGCTCGACGACATCTTCGAGCGGTATGGAATTATCGTGACCATCGATCGCGACCGCATCCACCGCGCTCTCGGCGCATCATCCCAGAAAAGCATAATCCAGAGGCTGCGTCTGCTCTTCCCGGGCGAAGAGAGAATGCGACACAACCGCGCGAACCTCGAACGCAGGCTCGACGACCTCCGTTTCGTGCGGCGTTACTCCGATGCGTCAGCCGTAATTCATATCGCGTAAACGAGGCCACCATGATCGCTGACGTCGATGCAATTGTCGTGGACGCCATCTGCCGCTGGACCGAGCGGCTCGTCATGCCAAACAGCCCACCGCGCGTGAACGTGAGGCTCGTCTTCGGGACGGCGGCGCTGGCAGACGCAGTCGGAAAGGAGCTGTCAAGCAGGAGCAGTGAGCGAGCCTGGTATCTCGTCCGCAGCTCGGCGTCTCCGGACGCGGTCCGGCTGCGCCATGGGCGACCAGCTTCCCTCGCCCCGCCGGCGGGCGTGACGGCGAGGACGCCGGTGATCTACGTGCTCTTCTGGCTACCCGGCGAACGCGGGCACGAGCGCAACGCGCAATCCCTTGCGGATATTCGCGCGGTCGACGTCCCCGAGGTGATGGGGAGCTGCGCCGACCTTGTCCTGCCCGCAGAGGAATCGATCCAGGCACGCTGCGACGAGGCAGCGCAGGCCTGGCCTCAAGAAAAAGATCAGCATCGCGCAGCGTATCACCTTCGCGCGGCGTGGCAGGCCATGCTCACGTGCCTCCGAGAGCGATACGGAGGGCGCCAGCGGTCGATCCCGCTGGTTTCGAGCATCGAGAATTATGCGCGCTATCTGCTGGCCGCGACGATTCCGGACCCGGAGTGGAGAACCATCACGCCGGCAGCTCGACCGGGCGCGCTCGTCCGCCGCTGGGGGGAGGCGCTGCCCGAGCTCTCAATGTTCAGGTTCCCCGCCATCGCGAACGCGCTCGGCCTTCAGGTGGATCCTGCCAGGTCGCCGCCTGGCGGCAAGAAGGATCCCACCCCGGGCTGGATCGACACCATGGAGAACATTCTCGCAGAGAACATCGAATGTGCGATGGATTTCGCGAGCCTGCACGACACCGTCGCGGGAAACAGCACGATCGAAAACCGTGTTGGCCAGCTCGCGCAGCAGATCCAGCTCAGCGAAACGGATCAGAACGCTGCCAAAGAGGCCCTCATCCGGTTCTGCCACGACGGTGACCCGACGGCACTCGGCAAGGTCGACTGGCTGTTCTGGGCGGATCGCACGACCCGCCGCAGCGCGTCACTCGGCTTGAAGGGGCTCCTCATCGCACGAGGCCGCAGGAGGCCAGGCGAGAACCCGATCGATAAGGCGGCAGCAGAGACACTGGCATCATTGAAACCGCTTGTCTCCGGGAACGAAGAGGCCATTGCGGGCCTCGAGCAAACGCTAGAATCTTGGGGCCATGCCGTCGCCCGTGATAATCGGGCAGCCAGCGACGTCGCAGGTGCGATGCGAGCTATCGCTTCCGGCGCGGTCCCAGCCGGAATCACGGATCCAAACGTCCGGGCGGCATTCGCCCTGGTGATCGCTTCCGCGGAGCGTAAGCCGGAAGTCTTCGACAACCTCGCGGGAAGGTGGGCGAAGCTTGCGGAGAAGCAGGACCCTGCCGCGATTCGATCGCCGACGCTGCTTCTCGGCTTGGCGCAGCTCTTCGCGCAGCGGCTGCGCGACGGTCGCAGGGATGGTGCTCGGCGGCATCTGGGTAAGGAGGGCGAAGATACAATCGTTCTCACCCTCGACGGCAAAGCTGGTGAGGATACCACCAGCATCGAGATCTCGTCCACCGATTGGCGCAGCGACGCGCTCGACAAGCTGCACCGCTGGCTGAGCAGTAGCGCGGTGCTTCGTACCCTGGCGGCAGACGAGGGCGACGAGGACGAGGACGAAGATACTCAGGCGGAGATCAGCGCGATGCTGATCCGCGTGGCACAGAGGAGCAACAAGGGGCCCGCCGAGAGCATCGGGACGATCGAGCTCGTCTGGCCTCCACGCGAGAGGGGGCTCATCGCCGCAACGCGGCCCGATACGCTCACGTCCTGGAAGCGGACGTTCGGCGAGGGGCTACCGACCGGGCTCCGTCTGATCAACAGCATGCTCGACAAGGCGCACTACACAGCCTCCGGCGAGGCACAGCGTATGCAGTCGGTGTGCCAGGCGTGGAGCGACTACGTGAAGGCGCTCGGCCAGGAGGCCGGGTGGAACGCCGTGTTCCTCGTGGCGCCCATCCCGACCGCAGCACGCGCGTGGGTGAATGCATGGGCACACGCTGTCCGGGCGGCACAATCGAGCGCTGCGGCCGCCGAGCAGGAGCGGCGGAAGACGTACCTGTTGGAGCAGATTCGGAAGACACGTCAGGAGAAAAATTTCGAGGAGATGGTGCGACTGAGCGAGGAGTTCGACGAGCTTTCGTCCTTGCCGGCATCGAAAGCCAAGGCGCCGGATGTCGAGGACGTGCGAAGTCTCCTTCGTGCCTGTACGGTCTCGGCGTTCGAGGTGGAGACGTGCCGCCATGTGGCGCTGACACCGCACCACCCCCTCGTGCTCAGGCTCCGGGGCATCGCCGACGATGTGCTCGCCGATGTCATCGGCACCATGTGGACCGCGGGGTGGCCGGAGGAGGCGTTAGACGACCTCGACGAGACGTTCCATCGATGGGGAATCCCGGAGCCAGTGCACTGCTATGGCTTCTGGTCGGGGGAACCTCTGGTCTTTGAAGGCTGGCTCGGGGGCTCCAGGTTCGGTCTGTTCTCGAAGCTCGGCTCCGGCCGAGACAGCGACGCCGGCCACATCGGCGTACGCGACGTGGTTCGCACCGTGGAGCGCTACATCGGGCTCTTCCCCGAGGCTGCGGATCGGCTGCGGCTGCGGGTGCAGGCCGACCGCGACGGACGCTGGGCCTGGAGGATCATCGACACCCTGCTCGATTCATTCCCGCAACTGCGTTCCGATATTGACCTCGTGACCACGCTCTCAGCAAGGGAGAGCACCGCCATCGAGCGCGGTGTGCAGGAGAGCTACGAGCGCAGGCGTGCCTTCGAGCTCGGCCTAGAGGGGACTAGCCCTCAGATCCGAGTACGCCGCGCCGATCAACCTGTCGGGCCAGCGCACCTCAGCCTGGTCGTGGGTGACGAGATCGATGCGTTCCGGTCGACGCTCGATGCGCTCCCCGCCGAAATAAAGGTCGGCGCCGGAACATGGGACAGCACCATCCTCTTCGCCGAGGCACTGCCCGCCTTGCATCAATATTCATTCTCGGTCGGCGACCCCCTAGACGAGCTATCACAGAGCGTCGCGGCGGCCGTAGGCTTCGCGTCCCATCAGGTCGCCGTCGTCTTCCGGGAGCGGTACGCTTTCGACAAGACCAAGTGCGAGGCACCGCTGCTCCGGCTACAAGGGAATGCGCATTGGCTGGTACTTGCGTCAAGACAGCCGCTGTATAGGGCCGTGCAGCAGGCGGGGCGCCAGGTGGCGAGCCTGTTGGACTTCTATACGAGCAGCGAACGGGGCCGTCCTGTCCACGTCTGCGCCAGTCTCTCCGCGCAGCACGCGAGGGTCGACCTGATCCGTCTGGAGGCTGTGCTCCGAAGCCTCCTTGACGACGAGGCAGCGGATCTAGGCGCCCAAGCCGTCGTGCGCGCTGCGCTCGGATTTGCTCCTGGACTCGCGATGCGATGCGCCGGAGCGGTCACCGCGATCGAGGTGGAAGGCCTACTGGGCTTGCTGCTCACTGGCGAAGCCCTTCGCAAACGTGATCCAGCGGCGCTCATCCTCTCGCTCGATCAGCATCACGATCTGCTCGCCAGTACGGGGCAGCTCGGGGACGTGATTTCGGTCAAGCTTGCTGATGGGGCAATCCGGATCACGGTGGGGGAGTCGAAGTTCACCACCTTGCCCGCCGGCGCTGAAGGTACCGTCGGCGCCGATGCAAGAACCCAAGTGGACTCAACGGTTCGTCGTCTACACCATCTGAGCCTGCAGCATCCACTCTCTCTGAGCGTCCGCGCCAAGCTCGCTCGCGCGATAGTCCATCAGATCCATCTTGCAGGAGTCGACGAGCACCGCGCGAAGGAACTGATATCGCTCGTGACGGCCGCAAGGAACCCTGGGGTACCCATCGTCATCGAGCCGGCGAGCACAGGGAGCGTCTACATCTGGAGCGTGGCCAGCCAGACCGCGGACGCTCACCTGACCTCGGATCGGGCCGCAGAGATCATCCTCCATGGCCGTTCCACGACCCTTGCGCGGTTCAAGGAGCTCGTGGGCACGGCAGCCTACTGACGGGCTCCAGTGTTCACCAGGCGATCGATGCCCACAGGACCGCGTGCACCGTCACCTCCGTCCTCGAGGCCGAGCTCCGGGAGTGGATGCAGAAGACCCATTCCGTAGTCTGGCTCTACATCGCCGTCCGATTCGGCGCATCGCGCACGTCCTTCATCGAGCTCGCAAAGTTTCATCGTGGGTGTCCTCTGATTTCCGCTTCCGACCGTCGTGAAACCCGCACCAGCGGTCGCTGGATACTCAATCAGCTCGCAGGCATGTTCTCGCTGACCGTGACCGACAGGTCGAGCACCGCATGTCCCGGAGCGGCGCGGCCGGGTCGACCGCGCACGGCTCCCGGGGGGGGAGGCGCGGCGGTCTCCGGCGATATGTCCGGCGCAGGCTGGGCCGGCGCGCACGAGCGCAGCGGCAGCCGCGAACGAAAAGCGTCTTTACATAGCGCGCAGATGGTGGATCATGCGGTCCGCACTACGCGGCTGTGGGCTCGCCTTCATCACCGCAGCCGCGGTGATCCGAGGTGTTCCCGCGGAGGCGGCGGCGACACAATCAAGCCCTGCAGGGAGTCGCGCACATGAAGCTGTTTCGGTTTGCTGGCGGTGGCGGGCCGCGCCTCGGGATCGAGGACGAGCGGGGAGCGCGCCACGACCTCACGGCGGCGTCGCCGGAGGCGTTCGCGTCCGTCGCGTCGTGGCTCGCCTTGCCCGATCCCCTCGGCGCGGTGCGCGACGCGCGCGCGCGCGCCGCGGCCCACCCCCTCCCGCCCGACGTCCCGCTGCTCGCCCCGCTCGACGGGCAGGAGGTCTGGGCGGCGGGCGTCACCTACGATCGCTCGCGCAGCGCGCGCAAGGAAGAGAGCGCCGGCGGCGGCGACTTCTACGACCGCGTGTACGACGCCGAGCGCCCGGAGCTGTTCTTCAAGGCGCTGCCCCGCCTCGTCGCCGGCCCGGGCGCGCCGGTGCGAATCCGCCGCGACTCGAGCTGGAACGTGCCCGAGCCGGAGCTCGCGCTGGTCGTGTCCGCGGCGGGCCGCATCGTCGGCTACACGGCCGGCAACGACGTCTCGTCGCGGTCCATCGAGGGCGACAATCCCCTCTACCTGCCGCAGGCGAAGATCTACGACGGCTGCTGCGCGCTCGGCCCCGCCATCGCGCTCGCGGACGAGCCCGGGCTGGATCTGCGCGCGCTCTCCATCCAGCTCGCGATCCAGCGCGGGGGCGAGGCCGTGTTCGCGGGGGAGACCTCGACAGCGAGGATGCGGCGCACGCCCGACGAGCTCGTCGCCTACCTCACGCGCGAGCTGAGCTTCCCCGCGGGCGTCGTCCTGTTGACAGGGACCGGCATCGTACCGCCGGACTCGTTCACGCTGGAGCCTGGCGACGTCGTGGAGATCACGATCCGCGGCGTCGGCACGCTGGCGAACCCGGTATCCCAAGGTTGACGAGGCACCCATGGACTTCTTCGCCCACGACGCCGCCACCGGGGAAAAGCTCGGCGCCTACCGCGACGCCACCGCCGACGAGATCGACGCCGCCGCCCGCGCCGCCGCCGCCGCCGCGCAGGCCTTCGCCGGCCTCGCGCCGGAGGTGCGCGCCCGGTTCCTGGAGACCGTCGCCGACGAGATCATGGCGCTCGGCGATCCCCTGATCCAGACCGCCCACAGGGAGACCGGGCTGCCCGTCGCCCGCCTCGAGGGCGAGCGCGGCCGCACCACCGGCCAGCTGCGCCTCTTCGCCGCTGTCGTGCGCGAGGGCTCCTGGGTCGATGCGCGGATCGATCCGGCGCTGCCGGACCGCAAGCCGCTCCCGCGCCCCGACGTGCGCCGCATGCTGCGGCCGATCGGCCCGGTCGCCGTCTTCGGCGCGAGCAACTTCCCCCTCGCGTTCTCCGTTGCCGGCGGCGACACCGCCTCCGCCCTCGCCGCGGGCAACCCGGTCGTGGTCAAGGCCCACCCGGCGCACCCCGGCACCTCCGACCTCGTGGCCTCGGCCCTGCGCTCCGCCGTGCAGAAGGCGAGCCTGCCCGCGGGCGTCTTCGGCATGGTGCACGGCGCCTCGCCCGAGGTCTCGCTCGCGCTCGTGCGCCACGAGGCCATCCAGGCGGTGGGCTTCACCGGGTCCACCCGCGCCGGCCGCGCCCTCTATGACGCCGCCGCCGCCCGCCCGCGGCCGATCCCCGTCTTTGCCGAGATGAGCAGCATCAACCCGCTCGTCGTGCTGCCCGGCGCGCTGCGCGACCGCCGCGACGCGATCGCCGAAGGGCTGGCCGGCTCGTGTACGCTCGGCGTCGGCCAGTTCTGCACAAAGCCGGGCCTCGTCCTGGGGCTCTCCTCCCCGGAATGGGACGCGTTCGCGCGGTCGGTCGCCGACCGAGCCCGCGCCATCGCTCCCGGCGTGATGCTGCACGCCGGTATCCAGCAGTCGTTCGACCGCGCCGTGCGGGAGCTGAAAGGGGTGGAGTGGCTGACCGACGCCGGCGCGCGCGTCGCTCGCGTCTCCGCCGCCGACTTCGCGCGGCAGCCGCACCTCGCGCACGAGATCTTCGGGCCCTACACGCTGCTCGTCACCGCTGCGAACCGCGGAGAGCTGCTTCAGCTCCTCGGCGCGCTCGAGGGCCAGCTCACCGCCACGCTTCACGGCACCGACGACGATCTCGCTGCCGCCCAGGACCTCGTCGACGTCCTCGGCCGGGTCGCGGGCCGCCTCGTCTTCAATGGCTACCCGACGGGCGTGGAGGTGTCGCACGCCATGCACCACGGCGGGCCGTACCCGGCGACAAGCGACGTGCGCTTCACCTCGGTTGGAACCGCGGCCATCGTCCGCTTCGCGCGTCCCGTTTGCTACCAGTCGTGTCCGCCCGCGCTGCTCCCGCCGGAGCTGCGCGACGACAATCCGCTCGGGATATCGCGTCTCGTCGACGGCCGCCCCACCCGCGACCCCATCCCGCCCCGCGCATGAGCCACGACCCGGTATTCGAGTCTGGCAGCGAGGCGATCTACACCCTGCGCACCACCGCGCCCGGACCGTCGGGGCGCCTCCCGCTCGTGCCCGAGCAGCTCCGTGCGATGTCCAGCGGCGAGCTGTTCGGCATGACGCAGAACGCCGGGATGGGGTGGGATCCTGCGCGCCTGGCCGGGAAGCAGTTCCTCGTGCTCAGCACGCAGGGGGGGATCCGCGCGCCCGACGGCGCGCCGATCGCGCTCGGGTACCACACGGGACACTGGGAGGTGGGGCTGCTCATGGAGGAGGCAGCCCGCACGTTCACGGCCAGCGGGGCCATTCCGTTCGCCGGCTACGTCAGCGATCCGTGCGACGGGCGGACCAATGGCACCGTCGGCATGCTCGACAGCCTCGCTTACCGCAACGACGCCGCCATCGTCTTCCGGCGACTCATACGCTCGCTGCCCACACGCCGCGGCGTGCTCGGCGTCGCCACCTGCGACAAGGGCCTGCCGGCCATGATGATGGCGCTCGCCGGCACCCTCGACCTCCCCACGGTGCTCGTGCCGGGGGGCGTCACGCTCCTCGCGGAGGACGCGGAGGACACCGCCAAGGTCCAGACCCTCGCGGCGCGCTATGCGCGCGGGGAGGTGAGCCTCGACCACGCCGCCGAGATGGGCTGCCGCGCCTGCGGCTCCCCCGGCGGCGGCTGCCAGTTCATGGGGACGGCCGCGACGAGCCAGGTCGTGGCGGAGGCGCTCGGCCTCGCCCTCCCGCACGGCGCGCTCAGCCCGTCGGGCGCCGAGATCTGGCGCGACCTCGCCCGCCGTTCCGCGCACGCGCTCATGGCCCTCGAGCGACGTGGCGTGACAACGCGGGACATCGTCACCGACGACTCGATCCACAACGCCATGGTGCTGCACGCCGCCGTCGGCGGGTCGACCAACCTGGTGCTCCATGTGCCGGCGATCGCCCATGCGGCCGGGCTTCGGCGCCCCACGGTGGACGACTGGGCGCGCATCAACGCGCTCGTTCCGCGCCTCGTGGACGTGTTGCCGAACGGGCCGCGGCACCACGCCACGGTCCAGGTCTTCCTCGCGGGCGGCGTCCCGGAGGTCATGCTTCATCTGCGCGAGCTCGGCTTGCTGCGGCTCGGCGCGCGGACCGTCAGCGGGCGGACCCTGGGTGAGAACCTCGAGTGGTGGGAACGCAGCGAGCGGCGCCGGCGCCTGCGCGACAAGCTACAGCAGCTGGACGGCATCGACCCGGACGACGTGATCATGTCCCCCGGGAAGGCGCGCGAGCGCGGCCTCACCAGCACGGTGACCTTCTTGCGCGGCAACCTCGCGCCCGAGGGAGCGCTCGTGAAGAGCACCGCGATCGCTCCCCAGGTGATCGGACCGGACGGCGTTTATCTGCACGAGGGGCCTGCGCGTGTGTTCGGCAGCGAGGACGCGGCGATCGAGGCGATCAAGACGGGCGCCGTGCAGCCGGGCGACGTGATGGTGCTGATCGGCATCGGTCCCGGCATCGGGATGCCGGAGACCTACCAGATCACCTCCGCCCTGAAGCACGTGAAGGACGGGCACCGCATCGCCCTTGTCACGGACGGCCGTTTCTCCGGCGTCTCCACCGGGGCGTGCATAGGCCACGTCAGCCCGGAGGCGTGGGCCGGTGGCCCCATCGGCCGCGTGCGCGACGGCGACCGCATGAGGCTCCGGATCGACACGCGGAGGCTCGAGGGCACGGTGGACGTCGTGGGCGTGGATGCCGGCGGTCTCGCCGCCCGCTCAGCCAATCCAGCCCTTCAGCCCGACGGCCGTGTGAACGCGGATACGCGACTCTGGGCTGCGCTTCAGGACGCCAGCGGCGGCAGCTGGGGCGGATGCGTCTATGATGCGGAGCGCATCATCGGGCTCCTCGGTCGCGCCATCGCCGCTGAGCGGAGCTCCTCTGGCACATAGGCTTTTGATATAGCCTCATTTTTCCAGGAGGAAGGCGGATCGCGCACGGTTTCATGGTTCAACCAGCGCGTGCAGCGTGGCTGTATGATGGGACGGCCACCACGAGGAGCTTGACTTCCGGATCGCGTTTGGATTTCCTGGGCTCCGAAACCAGAACATCTCTCGTGGTAGGCCCCACGAGCGTCGCCGATCACGTCATTGAATTTCGAGGGCGCTCGCGAGATCCGCGCGGTGCCCCGGGAATGACGCGCGACACCGTCGCTCGCCAATTACGAATCGTTTGTACCCCAGTGCTTTTGCCGTGAGCGATGCGGCGGAACGCCGACATTGCCTCGCAGCTCGTGAGGACGAGGACCTGACGACGCGTGATGGGCCGTAGAGGTCTCCATCCGACCACGTCTCTTTGCTCGAAAGGTAGCGGCA
Source organism: Sorangium sp. So ce1335 (assembly GCF_051521615.1). Classification (NCBI taxonomy): domain Bacteria; kingdom Pseudomonadati; phylum Myxococcota; order Polyangiales; family Polyangiaceae; genus Sorangium; species Sorangium sp. So ce1335. The sequence goes on along the minus strand of NZ_CP150363.1, from coordinate 11,398,688 downwards.
CGATGTCGATTGGCCAGTTGAAGTCACGTGGAGCGGCGCGGCGCGCAGCGGCGGTGTTGAGCTGCGCGCTCGGGCTCTGGGGTCTCTCTGCTTGCAAGGGCAAGCCCGACGCCACGCAGGCAGCAGAAGGCTCCGCCAGCGCCGCGGCCGAGCGGGCGCCGAGCGGGCAAGGGCCCAAGGTCGTGCCAGGGCCCGGTCATAACCCGGAGTGCTTCGCGCCGTGGAAGCAGGACACCAAGTATCTGCAGTGGACGGCCCGGAAGCCGCCGTTCCGCCTCGCGCTCGTCAACGGCTACGTCGGTAACGCCTGGCGCATCCAGATGGTCAAGACGGCCAAGGCCTTCGCCAAGGACCCGGCCATCGCGCCGCTGATCAAGGAGTTCAAGGTGGTGTCGACGGGCACCGACGTCGCGGCCCAGCTCGGCGCGATCGAGGACTTCATCAACCAGGGCTTCGACGCCATCGTCACGCTCGCCGTCAGCCCCGACGGCTTCGATCGCGTGATCCGGCTCGCTGACAAGAGGGACGTCATCCTGGTCCCGTTCGACAACGTGCTCGACACCGACAAGGTGATGCAGGTCAACGAGGACCAGCTGGCGATGGGGCGCCAGTGGGGCGAGTTCCTCGACAAGCAGCTCGGTGGGAAGGGCAAGGTGCTCGAGGTCCGCGGCCTGCAGGGCAACTCCGTCGATCGCGACCGCCACGTCGGCTTCCGCCAGGTCATGGAAGCGCCGGGGAAGAGCTACACCATCGTGGAGGTGGTGGGCAGCTGGGACGACGGCAAGGCTCAGAAGGCGGTGGCCGACGCGCTGGCCGTGCACCGCCAGTTCGACGCGCTCTTCGCGCAGGGCGGCTCGACGGGCGCCGTGCGCGCGCTGCTCGACGCCGGACACAAGCCGATCCCGGTCGCCACGGAGGCCGAGAACGGCGTGCGCAAGCTGATCGCGAAGCACCACGAACAGGGCATGAAGGGCCTGTCGCTCGGCCAGTCGCCGGGGCTCGCGGCCATCGCGATGAAGGCGGCGCTCGAGGGCCTGCAAGGCAAGGTGCTGCCGCAGATGATCTCCGTGCCGATCCCCGCCGCCGATCACACAACGCTGAAGGACGGCGAGAGCTTCTTCTCCGAGCTCTCCGACAACTTCTTCACGACCAACGAGTTCCCGCCCTGCGGGGTCAACATCTCGGGCGTGAAGATCATGAACGAGTCGGAGTCCGATGTGAAGTAGACGTGAAGCAGACGTCAAGCAGACGTCAAGCAGACGTCGAGCAGACGTCGAGCAGACGTCGAGTGGACATGAAGTAGCGCCCCGCGGGTGCCCCAGCATCATGACCGAACCGGTGAGCCCTCCGCTTCTCGAGCTCCGGGCCGTCTCCAAGCGCTACGGCGGCGTCACCGCCCTGAGCGGCGTCGACTTCGCCTGCGAGGCGGGGAAGGTGCACGCGATCCTCGGCGAGAACGGCGCGGGCAAGAGCACCCTGATCAAGATCATCGGCGGCGTGGTCAAGCCGAGCGCCGGGGAGCTCTTGCTCCACGGCAAGCCGGTCCGGTTCGACCACCCGATCGAGGCGAACGCCGCCGGCATCGTCTGCGTCTTTCAGGAGCTGTCCCTGATGCCGACGCTGACCGTGGCCGAGAACATCGGCATCACCATGCCGACGAACCGCCTGGGGCTCTTCGATCGCAAGGCGCAGGTCCGCAGGGCCGAGGAGCTCCTGGCGCGCGTCGGCTGCGAGGGCGTGAACCCGAACGCCTGGGTGAGCGACCTGCCGCTCTCGCGCCGCCAGATGGTCGAGATCGCGAAGGCGCTCGGCAAGGACCCGCGGCTCTTGATCCTGGACGAGGCCACCTCCGCGCTGACCAGCAGCGACGTCAAGAAGGTCTACGACCTCCTGGCCGAGCTCAAGGCTCAGGGCGTCGGCATGCTCTACATCTCGCACCGCATGCACGAGATCAGGGAGCTCGGGGACGTGCTGTCGGTCTTCCGCAACGGTCGACACATCGAGACCTTCGCGAAGGGCCAGCGCAGCGACGACCAGATCGTGGAGCTCATGATCGGCCGTGACATGGGTCATGTCTTCCCGCCGAAGCCGGCGGCCCGCAGCTTCCCGGAGACGCTGCTCGAGGTGAGCGACCTGAGCTGGGAGCAGCAGCTCGAGAGCGTGTCGTTCAAGCTCGGCAAGGGCGAGATCCTCGGCATCGGCGGGCTCGACGGCCAGGGGCAGCGCGAGCTGTTGCTCAGCTTGTTCGGTGTGCTCAAGGATGTGCGCGGCGAGATCAAGCTCGACGGCAGGTCGGTCAAGCTGACGAGCCCGCGCCAGGCCAAGGGCCGTGCGCACGGCATCGCCCTCGTGCCCGAGGACAGGAAGACCGAAGGCCTGATGCTGCCGATGGCCATCGCCGCGAACCTGTCGCTGGCGTCGCTCGACAAGCTCACGAGCGGCCTGGTGCTCGACCGCCGGCGCGAGGCCGCGCGCATCGACGAGATGGTGCGCCGCATCCAGATCAAGATCGGCTCGCTCGACCACCCGGTGTCGTCGCTGTCCGGGGGCAACCAGCAGAAGGTCGTGCTGGCCAAGTGGCTGATGACGGAGCCGCGGCTGCTGATGCTCAACGATCCCACCCGCGGCATCGACGTCGGCACGAAGCAAGAGATCTACCAGCTGCTCCGCGAGCTGGCGGACGGCGGCACGTCCATCCTCTTCTACACCACGGACTACGACGAGCTGATCGGCTGCTGCGACCGCGTGCTCGTCCTGTACCGGAACCGCGTGCAGGGCGAGCTCGTGGGCCCCGACATCACCGAGAAGAACATCCTGGACCTGGCCCTCGGTCTGCGCGGCGGGCCCGAGCGCGCGAAGCGCGAAGACGAACGCGCGCCATCAGACGCACGGTGACAGAGGCACGATGACAGAGGCACGATGACAGAGGCACGATGAAGGACTGGAAGCTCCTCCTGCGCCAGAACCAGGGCCTGCTCGTGGCCGTCGGTCTGTGCATCCTGTTCTACGGGCTCTATTCGGTGTCCCATCCCAAGGGCTTCAGCGCGTCGCTCCTGGGGCAGAACGCCAACGAGTCGTTCGTGCTGGTGGCGGCGGCCATGGCCCAGACGATCCCCGTGCTGACCGGCGGCCTGGATCTGTCGGTGGGCGCGGTGATCACGCTCGTCAACTGCGTGGCCTCGCACGTCCTTGCCGGCGGCGCGCTCACGAATCTCCTGGGCATCCTGCTGTGCCTGGCCGTGGGCATGGCGGCGGGCCTGCTCAACGGCTGCCTCGTCGTCTACGGTCGTCTGCAACCGATCATCGCCACCCTGGCCTCGGGCACGATCTTCCTCGGCATCGCGCTGTTCCTGAGACCGACGCCCGGCGGCCAGGTCGACGGCGATCTGGCGTTCGCGGCCACCTTCGATGTCGACGAGCTGCTGCAGGCCGCGGGCGCCGCCCCCCTCGACGGCGCGCTCGGCTTCGTCGGCAAGATCCCGTCGCCCGCGATCTGGATGGCGCTGCTCGCGCTGCTCTGGGCCTACTACCGCCGCACCCGATACGGCCTCGGCGCTTACGCCGTCGGCGCGTCGCCGGAGGCGGCGTACATGTCGGGCGTCCGCATCAAGCGCGTCAAGCTGGCCGCGTACACGCTGTCGGGGTTCTTCGCCAGCGTCGGCGGCCTCTACCTCGCGCTGCAGACGACGTCGGGCAACGCCGACATCCCACAAGCCGGCTCCTACACGCTGAACTCCATCGCCAGCGTCGTGATCGGGGGCACCTCGCTGTACGGAGGCGTCGGCGGCGCCATAGGATCGCTCTTCGGCGCGCTGGTGCTCCGCTCCGTCGCCTTCAACTTCCGCGTCCTCGACGAGGGCTCGGCGCTCGGCCTCCTCGCCAACCCGCTCTACCAGCCGCTGTTCGAGGGCCTCATCCTGCTCGCGGCCGTCTGCCTCGGCGCGCTCTGGGTCGTGCGCGTCAAGAACCGGCTGCACGTCTTCAGGTGAGCTCGATGCGACAGCTCCTCTCCCTCAAGAGCCGTATCGGCGAGATCGACAGGCCGACCCGGTATGCGCTGCTGTCGATCGGCGTCGTCCTGGTGGGCGGCTCGATCGCCACGCTGATCACGCAGGGCACGCTGAGCTTCCTGAACCCGTACTACATCCTGCAACAGCTGCAGATCGCAGCCTTCCTGGGCGTGGCCGCCACGGGCATGATGATCGTGATCCTGCTCGGTCACATCGATCTCTCGCTGCCGTGGGTGCTCACCTCGAGCGCCATGCTGGCCGCGGGGGTCGGCGGCTGGGCCGCGTTGCCCTGCGGCCTGGCCGTCGGCGCCGCCGCGGGTCTGGTGAACGGGCTCGGCGTCGCGACCCTGCGCGTGCCCTCGATGATCTTCACGCTGGGCACGAACACCGTGCTTCAGGGGCTGATGGTGCTCTACACCGGCGGCTTCGCGCCGCGCAGCGAGGCACCGGCGTGGATGGAGGTCCTGGCCGTGGGCAGGACGCTCTCCATCCCGAACTCGCTGTTCGTCTGGATCTTCGTCGGCGGCGTCGTCACCTTCGTGCTGAAGAAGACCGCGCTCGGTCGTTACATCTATGCCGTGGGCAACCAGGAGCAGGCCGTCTACCTCTCGGGCGTCAGAACGCACCTGGTGCTGATCGGCGCCTTCGTGATGAGCGGCGTGTGCTCCGCCATCACCGGGTTGCTGCTGGCAGGTTTCTCGCACAAGGCCTACCAGGCCATGGGCAACGACTACCTCATGCCGGCCATCGCCGCGGTGGTGATCGGCGGAACCAACATCATGGGCGGGCGCGGGACGTACCTCGGTACCGTCCTCGGCACCATCCTGCTCGTGCTGCTCCAGAGCATGCTCAGCGTGCTGCAGATGCCCGAGGCCGGCCGCCAGATCATCTACGGCGCCGTGATCATCGCCATGCTGCTGGTCTACGGCCGACAGCATCAGGAGGGATGATGACCGGTTCCAAGGGGCCTTCGGGCGCGGCGCCAGGCGCATCCAGCGGCGGATCGCCAGGCCCTGGGCACGCCGAGGCCGTGGAGCGGCGTCCGATCCGGCCCTCCTGGACCGCGGACATCGCTGCTCGCTAGCGCCCGGCGCCGCGGGTGTTCAGGTAGACCGCGTACAGCGAGGTCGTTGCGCAGATGAACAGGCGGTTGCGCTTGGCGCCGCCGAAGCAGACGTTGGCCACCGTCTCGGGGATGAGCACCTTGCCGAGCAGCGCGCCGTCGCTCGCGTGGCAGTGCACGCCGTCGCCGGCCGACAGCCACAGGTTGCCGTGCACGTCGACGCGGAAGCCGTCGTACACGCCCACCGGGCAGGTCGCGAGCACCTCGCCGCCGGCCAGCGTGCCGTCCGCGTTGACGCGGAACCTGCGCACGTGGTGCGGGCCGTCCGCCGCGTGCGTCACGCCGGTGTCGGCGATGTACAGCAGCGACTCGTCCGGCGAGAAGGCGAGGCCGTTGGGCTGCACGAAGTCGTCCGCGACGACCGTCAGGGCACCGGAGCTCGGGTCGATGCGGTAGACCCGCTGCGCGCCCTGCTCGTTCGGCGACGCGTCGCCTTCGTAGTCGCTGTCGATGCCGTAGCTCGGGTCGGAGAACCAGATGCTGCCGTCGGACTTCACGACAACGTCGTTCGGCGAGTTCAGCCGCTTGCCGTCGAAGTGCGACGCGAGCACGGTGCGCGAGCCGTCGTGCTCGGTGCGCGAGATGCAGCGGCCGCGGTGCTCGCAGGAGACGAGGCGGCCCTGCAGGTCGACCGTGTGGCCGTTGGCGTTCATCGCGGGCTGACGGAACACCGAGACCGAGCCGTCCGTCTCGTCCCAGCGCATCATGCGGTCGTTCGGGATATCCGACCAGACGAGATAGCGCCCCGCCGGGAACCACGCCGGCCCCTCCGCCCAGCGGCAGCCCGTGTACAGCTTGTCGACGTGCACGTGCGGTAGCGCGACTTTGCGGAAGCGCGGGTCGATCACCACGAAGCTCGGGGTCAGCTCGATGACCATCGGGGTCTCCTCCTGCGGTACAGATGCCTGCAAACGCGACCGGGGACCAGCAGCAGCGTGACGATCGCCGCGCCGTAGTTCACCTGCCGGCCCATCTCCGGGATCGGCATCATGCGGTACACCAGCGGTCGATGGGTATCAAGATAGTTGTCCGTTGACTCGGTCACATCCTCTTGAGCGCTTGGGCCTCGTGACTGTGAGGGTCGAGGGTCACGGGGCCGATGGGCGTCCAGTTGCGTGTCTGGCCGGTCCAGCGCCGGGGCGTCTTGCGGCGGGCCCGCTGGTCGAGGGCGTGGCGGGCGGCGAGCAGCGCGCCGTCGCGACCGCGGTGGCGGTCGTCGGGCGTGACGAAGCGCACGGTCTACGTGCTCATCATCGACGACCTCGCGCTCGAGCCAATGACGCGCGAGGAGAGCCGCGACGTCTACCCGATGTTCGTCGAGCGCAACGCGCGCGCGTCGACGATCGTGACCAGCAACCGCGACACGTCCGACTGGACCGCGACGTTCGACGACCCCCTGCTCGCGCAGAGCGCGATCGACGGGCTCAAGAACAACGCCTACGACCTGGCGATCGAGGGAGAGTCGTACAGGCCGCGGCAGAAGCCGAGCGTGGACCGGGATGGTCCTCCGCCTGCGGCTCCGGTGATCAACCTCGCACCATGTCGCTCTACAACCAGGGCTGCTACTGGTACATAGCCGTCCCCCGGATGAGGGAGGAACGGCTTGCCGTGCTCATCGATGCCCGCGCGGAGGTCCTCCGAGCGCATACGTTCATCCGCGAAATTATCGGTGTAACTTGAGGCGATGCGTCAGGTTGAATGCCTGTGGCGGGCGGGATGCCCCGGAGATCGCGGATCGGATCCAGACTTCAACGCGCGACAGTTCACCGATGGATCCGTCAATTCAACACTGGCGTCCTTGCGACACTGAATGGCGTGAATCTCGGAGGGGGGCGACTTGATGGTTAAAAAAAAGCGTGGATCCACCTGGCCATCTACACGCGACTTACGACAACTGCTCGAAACTCCATTGCAAATAGGAACTGCACCCAAAGCGGTTGCACGCGCGAAAGCGATGTGATACGAGAAACAATCAGCTGAGGCTAGTCAAGCATGAAGGCCACTTACGCCGACAACGAAATCGCGATTTTTGACGATGTGTTGCCGCAGGACCAATTCGCTGAGCTCTGGACCTTTTGCCAGAACGAAGTCTATGCGAGCGTGCACGATGGCGGTCGACAGCCCGTGTGGCGCATTGGCGACGGCGAACCACTCAAGGGGACGACCTTTGCGTGGCCGTCAGTGCCTATCGATGGTTTGATTCCGCCTGGCATCGACCTGAGCAAAGCGCCACTCAAGTTCTACCCAACCCGTACGCCGGTCGATTCTCTGCTCAAAGCAGCCAAGGCGCGCTGCGCCACAGTCGAAAACCTCATCGGAAAAGAGGGGCATGCCTGGGCTGGCATCACTGCTAGTCCCTTCGTCTACCCAGTGGGCACTGGAGTCTCCTGGCACCACGACGCAGGGCCGTATTCGGGCGCCATGATCTATTACGCGCACCCCGAGTGGAACGTGCTCTGGGGCGGCGAGCTGCTCGTTGCCGACCGACCGTCAGGGACTACCGAGCCCGCGAACGTACTTGCCACGCCTTCGCGTCTCCACACCTTTGATAATCGACATGAAAATGACGCTCTCTTTTGCCCTGGGATGGGGCGCTTCGTCATGCCGAAGCCGAACCGGCTCGTATTTCTTGCAGGTGGAACACCGCACATGATCTCAAAAGTCATGCCCGCTGCGGGCAATCACGTACGGGTTTCGATCGCCGGCTTCTTTGTCACGCCGAATGGCGTGGCGCAAATGGCGCAGCAGTATCTTGAGCAACTCGCCGCTCAAGCGTCCCGGAGATGACGACGACCGAAGGCTGAGCTGGTTCTCACCGAAGAGGTGCGCGCGCAGCCCCAAGTGCTTTCGCCACGCCCACCAGCTCGCCTCCTACCTGGGCCTGGTTCCCTTGGAGGACGCCTCCGGCGGGCGCGACAAGCGGCGGCTGGGCTCGATCATCAAACAAGGCAACGCGTATCTGCGCGCGCTGCTGACGCCGGCCGCGCACACGATCCTGCGGCACAAGAACACCAGCGACAGATAGACCCGAGCGCTCGGCGGCAGCGTCAGCACGCGCGGAACGCCCGCGCCAAGGCGGCGACGTAAGCGGGGTCCGTCCCTTCATCGAAGGTGAGGTGAAGCTCGTCCACGAGGAGAGTGCGTCGGCCTCGCGACGCCGGCGAGCTCGTGAGACGAACTGGCACCCAACGCCTCCGGACCCGACACCGCTTCCGGCTCAGCGGCCTTGTTTCGCAAGATCCGCGGTAAAGAGCTCCGGCGGCAACGGGCGCAGGATTCTGACGTCGTTGCCCGTACGGCTCCCCTGCGCCCTCGGGAATGCACAGGAACGCGCGTGCCATCGGGCTCGCCCCATGCGCCGGTTGACACGGCGGAGGTTCTGTCGTTTACTCGATGTCCGAGCGTCGGTCGTTCAGATCAAACCACGATTGATTTTTCGATGACGAAAACTCGAAGCCATTTGCTCGAAGCTATCGGCGGCACTCCCGTCATTTGCTTGGATTTGCCGAACCTTCCACGCGTGCATATCCAGGCGCACCTCGAGTTCACGAATCCGACTGGTAGCGTCAAGGATCGTGCAGCTGCCTTCATCATCGATAGGCTGCTGTCAACAGGCCGCCTGAAGCGCGGCTCGCGGCTCATCGAGTCGTCTTCGGGCAATTTCGGAATTGCCCTGGCCGCGTATGCCCACTACCGCGGGCTCCAGTTCTGCTGCGTCATCGACCCGCGCATCACCCCTGCGAATGAAGCGATTCTCAGGGCCTCGCATGCCGAGTTGATCAGGGTGACCGAGCCGGACGATGCAGGCGGGTTCTTGAAGACACGCCTCGCCAAGGTCCAAGAGATCCTCGCGCGCGAGCCCGACACTTACTGGATCAACCAGTACGCCAATCCGCTCAACGCCGAGGCCTATTCTACGACGCTGGCGGAGGAGATGTGCGCCGCTGCGCCCCGCCTCGACTACGTGTTCCTCGGCGTCAGCTCGGGCGGGACGATCGCGGGTGTGTCGCGACGCGTGAAGGAGCTGCGCCCCAAGGTGCAGGTCATCGCCGTCGACAGCGTCGGCTCGGCGATCTTCGGCGACACGCCTCGCCCGCGGTTCATCCCCGGCATCGGCTCGAGCATCCGGCCCGCGCTCATAGAGACCGCGAAGATCGACCAGGTGATCCTCATCGACGAGGCCACCACGGTGAAGGCGTGCCGCGAGCTCTACAGCGAGTACGGCATCTTCGCCGGTGGCTCGTCGGGCTCGGTCCTCGCCGCGGTGAAGCGTCATTTCAGGACCAACGTCCCCGCAGACGATGTCGTCGTCGCGACCATCTTCGCGGATCGCGGAGAGCGCTACCTCGACACCATCTACAGCCCGTCGTGGTACGCGAACTTCATCGCCTCTTCGAACGTCCCCCCGCCACCCTGACCTCTGCCTGGAGTCGAACGATGCTCTACCTCGACGACAAGGATCTCTCTCCCTATGTAGACGCGTGGGATGACACCATCGCGGTCATCGACTCCGCGGTCGCGTGCCTCGCCAGCGGCGACTTCGCCCAGCCGGTGAAGCCCTACTTGCGCTACCGGAACCCGAAGAACCGCATCATCGCGATGCCAGCGTTCGTCGGCGGCGATAGCAATGCAGCCGGCCTGAAGTGGATCGCGAGCTTCCCGGGCAACCTCGACCGCGGCCTCCCGCGCGCCCACTCCGTCCTCGTCCTTAACGACGCCGACACCGGCGCGCCGACCTGTATCATCAACGGCGCCCTGCTCAGCGTGCTGCGGACGGCCGGCGTGAGCGGGTATATCCTGAAGAAGTGGCTGGCCCGGCGCGCCGGACCGTTGCGCGTGGGCGTGACGGGGTTTGGCCCGATCGGACGGCATCACGTTCGCATGGTCTCGAGCCTCCTCGGCGACCGCCTCGAAGAGGTGGTCGTCTACGATCTCCGGGCGCCTTCGCGCGAAGAGGTCTCCGCGTGCGCGGGAGGCCGACCCGCGCGCAGCGTCGGCTCATGGCAGGAGGCGTACGACGGCGCCGACGTCTTTATGACCTGCACCGTGTCCTCGGAGCGCTACATCGACCGCGCGCCGCGTCCCGGCTCGTTGCACCTCAACGTGTCCCTCCGCGACTATCTTCCCGTGACGTTCCCCTACTTCCAGGGCGGGATCGTGGTCGACGATTGGGACGAGGTCGCTCGCGAGAACACCGATATCGAAGCATTCCAGAAGAGCCACGGTCTCGCCCGCGAGGGGACGATCCCGCTCGCGGAGGTCGCGCGCTCCGGATTGCCGTCGAGCGACGACCGCGGTCGGTCCGATGGCGTGGTCATGTTCAACCCGATGGGCATGGCGGTCTTCGACGTCGCGCTGGGTACGCACTTCCTCGCCCACGCGAAGGCGGCTGGCTTCGGGCGCGAGCTCTGACATGGCTACCCGGGTCATCGTCAATCGCCACGCTCTCCCGTACATCGACCCTGCGCGCGAGCCCGGTGACCCCCGCGCATTCCACGCCTCCTTTTCGGAGTACCAGACCACCGACCTCGTTCTTCTGCCCCGCGCGGCGGCCGAGCTCGGGATCGCGCAGGTGTGGGCGAAGAACGAGAGCGGTCGCATGGGGCTGGGGTCGTTCAAGGTGCTAGGGGCCTCCTGGGGCGCGGCGCGCGCTCTCTCCGCGCCGCTGATGCCGACGACGCTCGAGGCATTGGTGCACCGCACCCGAGACGATTTGCCAACCGTTGTCGCGGCGACGGAGGGCAACCACGGGGAGGCGGTCGCCTTCATGGCGAAGAGGCTCGGGCTGCCCGCGCGCATCCACGTCCCATCCACGATGGCGGAGTGGCGCCGCGCCGCGATCACCGCGCAGGGTGCGGAGCTCGTGAGCGTGGACGGGACCTACGACGACGCCCTCGCGTCGGCCATGAGCGACAGCGACAAGACGCTCATCCTCTCGGACGCTGCCTGGCCTGGCCTCGAGCAGGTTCCGCGGTGGATCACCCAGGGCTACGGGACCCTCTTCGCCGAGATAGACGAGCAGCTCGCCGCGCAAGGCGAATCGGCGCCCGATCTCGTGCTCGTCCAGATCGGAGTCGGTTCGCTCGCCGAGGCGACAGTCCGCCACTACCGGGCGCGCGCGGCCGGCGTCGCGACCACGCAGGTTCTCGGCGTCGAGCCCGAGCGCGCTGCATGCGCGTTTGCATCGATCGAGCGAGGGGAGCCGACGAGCATCCCCGGGCCATTTGCGTCGGCGATGGCTGGCCTGAACTGCGGCGCTCCGTCGCCTGCGGCGTGGCCGACCTTGCTCGCCGGGCTCGCGGCGACCATCGCCATTCCCGATGACCACTTGCCGTGGGCCCAAGCTCACCTCGCGGCAGCCGGTATCGATGCTGGCCCCGCCGGGGCCGCTGGGCTCGCGGGGCTCGCTGCCGTCGCGCTCGAGCCTCGCCTGCGCGAGACGGTCGGGCTGACCGAACGAAGTCGCGTCCTCGTCCTCGTCACGGAGGGCGGGCCGACGCATCGACGCATGCCACGGTCACCCCCCGCGGCATGACCAGGACTCGCGCCGCCACCGGCGGCAACGCCGCGCTCGCCGCGGCGGTGATCGCGCGCGCCCGGGAGCGGTCCCTCGACATCTTCATCCCCGCGGACACCAACCCTCGCGTCGTCGCCGCTCTGTCTCGCCTCGGCGCCACCATCCACGTGTGTGTCCGCGTCTCGGTGTGACCGGCGTCCCCCCCTGATATCGCGCGTTCCGCACCACGGCAGTCGGCGGGGCCCTGTCGTCTTGTTGCCAGGGCAGCGACAACGGGCTCACCGTCGAGGGGCGCGAGGCGCCGGCCTGGGAAATGGTGAGCGAGCTCGTTCACAGGGACGCTCGCTCGACCGCCTCCTCGTGCAGGATGGCGAACGGAGGTCCGCGGAGGTGGTTCCGCTTGCGCGTGCCCCGGATAAACGGGCTCCTTCAGCACGCCGACTTTCCGGTGGGCGTGATGTCTACGCCGCGGACGCGAGCGCGGCCCAGATCGGCGTGGTGCCAGCGGTGAACGGAGAACGCTGGCGATCACATGGCCGCGATCTTCACCGACCCGACGCGGGACACGATGAGCAGCGACAGTACGGGTCCAGAGCTACGCCGCGGCGGGAAGCTACGTCGCGGCGGGAATCGGGCGCAAGATTGCGACGGTGACGAGAGTCGGGCGACGCTTGACTTCGGCAATTATGTGTTCTAGGTCACGATCCCGTCGGCGCCCGTATGCGATAGGAAAGTATTTCACGTGTCCAAATGAAGAAGCCGACCACACGGTTTACAACGTTGTCTTCAACCGTGAAGATCAATATTCCATTTGGCCCGCAGTGCGCGAGCCCCCTGCTGGATGGCGCAGCGCAGGCGTGAGTGGAACAAAGCAGGAATGCCTCGCGCATCAAGCAAGTTTGGACCGACACGCAGGCCCTAAGCCTGCGCAATAATATGAGTTATTTGGGGGAGAGTGCAGGTGTCGACGGCTTTTGAGGTACGGGCGAGCAACGCTGGCGACTCTGCACGATCAGTAATCGACAAGCATAGATTAGGTGCGGAGTGATCTTGCAGATGAGCGAACTCGGCAAGCTAACGGGGGACTTTCCGGAAATTCAGCGCGGTCACGAAGAGCCTTGCCTTCGCGACTTTCCGCTGACCCCGAGCCAGAATCGGCTCTGGGTGCTCACGCAGCTGGATCCCGAAAGCCCGACGCACCATGTGCACACGGCCCTTCGGCTGCGCGGCACGCTCAACGACGAGGTCCTTCGCCGTGCCTTCGGGCTGCTCGTCCGTCGCCACGAGGCGCTGCGGACGCACGTGGCTTTGGTCAATGAATCACCGTGCCAGAGGGTCGCGCCGGAGCAAAATACGTTCGAGCTTTCGCGCCTCTCGCTCGCGTCGCTGCCTGAAGAAGAGCGCGCGCCGCGCTTCGCTGAGATCGCGCTTGAGCACGGCCGCGCGCGCATCGATCTCCTTGCAGCGCCGCTCTGGCGCGCGCTGTTGGTGCAGATCTCCGAGACCGAACACCGCCTCCTCTTCACCGCCCACCACTTCATTCTCGACGGCTGGTCGATCGGCATCCTCACGCGTGAACTCGGCGAGATCTACGCCGCCCTCTTGCGCGAGGAGGCACCGGAGCTGCCGCCGGCACGCGCCTATGCGGCGGCAGCCGCCGAGGAGCTGAGCCGCCTGGAGCCGACGCGCGCGGTGATGACCCGCTTCTTCGAAGACACGCTCGCATCGGCTCCGGGGAACCTGCCGCTGCCGTTCGACGCCTCGCCAGGGCAGACCTCGCGTTCGGATGGAGCGCGGATCATTCGACGCGTCGACCCCGGCGTTGCGGAGCGGCTGGCCGCGGCCGGACAGGCGAACCAGGCGACGACGTTCATGATGTTGCTCGCAGCGCTCGGGCTGTTGATGCAACGTTGGACGGAGCAGGACGACATCGTTCTCGGCACCGTCATCTCGGGACGATCGCTGGCTGCGGTCCGCTCGGTCGTAGGCGACTTCACGAACATCGTCCCGCTCCGCCTCCCGCTGAAGGCGACGAAGTCCGGTGCTGACGCCGTCGCGGTCGCGCGCGACGCGACGATGAAGACGTTCCGCCGCGCCATGCTTCCCTTCCAGGAAATCGTGCGCGCCGCCAAGCGCGAGGGCTTCTCGACGGACAACCCGCTCTTCAACGTGGGCCTCGTGCTCCACTCGTACGAAGCAGCCGAAGGGCAACCCTTCGGCGACGTGCTCCGCGGCGACCTGGAGCTGCTCGACAACGGTACCGCGGAGATCGATCTGCTCTTCGACGTCGCCGTGCGGGACGGCGCGCTCCTGCTTGGTTGCAAGTACCGGAGCGCTGCTTTTCTTCCCGAGACGATCGAGCGCCTGCTCGCCCGCTTCGAGTGTGTCCTCCGTGGGCTCGCGACACCCGAGCTTCCATCGCTGCGGCTCACCGCGCTCCCAGACGCCGAAATTGCGCTTCTCGATTCGTGGAACGAGACGGCACGTCGGTACGAGGGCGGCGATCGATGCCTCCACGAGGTCGTCGAAGCGACTGTCGACGCGATGCCGAACGCCACGGCGATCGAAACCGATGGTGCGACGCTCTCCTACGCCGAGCTCGAGGCACGCGCCAACCGGCTCGCGTCCCGGCTTCGCCGCGCGGGCGTGGGCCCGGGCGCGTACGTGGCCTTGCTGCTTGAGCGCTCGGCGGAGCTCGTCGTCTCGCTGCTGGCTGTCCTCAAGGCGGGCGCCGCATACGTACCCATCGATCCTGGTTATCCTGCGGAACGCATCGCGTTCATCATCGAGGACGCCGGAGCCGCGGCGCTGATCGTCCACGCCGCGACGCGCGGGCGCGCGCCCGCCCCCTCCGCGATCAATATCGTGGATGTTGGCGACGAAGCCGCGCTCGCGCAGGAGCCGCCGGACCGACCGACGTGCGTGACGACTGGGCGCGATCACGCATATGTCATCTACACCTCGGGCTCGACGGGAGCGCCGAAGGGCGCCATCAACCACCACGAAGGCATCACCAACCGCATCCTCTGGATGCGGGAGGCGCTCGACCTCCGTCCAGGCGATCGGGTACTTCAGAAGACGCCGTACACGTTCGACGTCTCGGTCTGGGAATTCTTCTTGCCGCTCGTCGTCGGCGCGACGGTCGTCGTGGCGCCGCGCGACGCGCACCGCGATCTAGCGCTGCTTCTCGAGGTCATGCGCCGCGGGCGCGTGAGCGTGGTGCACTTCGTGCCATCGGTGCTCGGGGCGATCCTCCAGGATCCTGGCTTCGGCGACCTGCCGGCGCTGCGCGTCGTGGTCGCGAGCGGCGAGGCGCTATCGAAGCAGGTGGTGGAGCGCTTCTTCGCCAGGTCGAACGCGTCGCTGGTGAACCTGTACGGCCCGACCGAAGCCGCGGTCGACGTCACGATGTGGCGGTGCGCGGCCGAAGATGTCGCCCGGCCGTCGATTCCGATCGGAAAGCCGATCGCGAACGTGCGCATGTACGTCGTCGATCGGCATGGCGAACGCGCCGCGATTGGCGCGATTGGCGAGCTCGTCATCGGCGGCGTTGCGGTCGGCAACGGCTATTTGAACCGGCTCGACCTCACCCGGTCACACTTCGTGACGGATTGTTTCTCGGGTGTCGGCCGGCTCTACCGCACCGGCGATCGTGCCCGCTTCTTGCCCGACGGCAACATCGAGTTTCACGGCCGCTTCGACGACCAGGTGAAGATCCGCGGCCTGCGCATCGAGCTCGGCGAGATCGAGAGCGCGCTCGCGCAGCTGCCTGCTGTCCGCGGCGCGTGCGTCCTCGCGCGAAGCGACGGCGACGACAAGCGGCTCGTTGCGTACCTCCTCACGGACGGCGCCCCGCCCTCGGCCTCCGCGCTGCGCGCGTTCTTGAAGAACAAGATCCCCGAGTACATGATCCCGTCCGCGTTCATCACGCTTGACGCGTTCCCAGTGACCCCGAACGGGAAGCTGGATCGCGCGGCGCTCCCCGCCCCCGCGGCGTGGGCGGCGGAGATCGAAAGGCGCTACGTCGCGCCCCGCACGCCCACAGAGGAGGCCCTCGCCTCCATCTGGCAGGACGTGCTCGCGGTCGACCGGATCGGCGCGCTCGACCACTTCTTCGACCTGGGTGGCCACTCCCTCCTCGCTACCCAGGTCGTGTCGCGGGTGCGGCAGCGCCTCGCGGTGGAGCTGCCCGTGCGGGCCATCTTCGAGGCGCCGACGCTCGAGCGGATGGCCGCGCACATCGAGGAAGCGTTGCAGGCGGGGGCGGCGGCGAGCGGCCCGCCTCTCGTTCCTGTGGCGCGGTCGGGGCAGGAAATCGTGTCCTACGGGCAGCAGCGGCTTTGGTTCCTCGACCAGCTCCAGCCCGGCAGCGCAGCGTACCACATCGCCGGTGCGGTGCGGCTCAAGGGGGTGCTCGATGTCCCCGCGCTTGAGCGGGCCCTCGGCGCGCTGCTCGCCCGGCACGAGGCGCTCCGGGCTCGGTTCGTCACGTGTGACGGCGAGCCGAGGCAGGTGATCGACGCTGCCGTACGAATGCCGCTCCCACTCGAGGATCTCAGCACGCTCGCCGGCAGCGCGCAGGTCGATATGGTCCAGAGGTGGTCTGAGGAGGTGGCCCGGCAATCCTTCGACCTGTCGAAGGGCCCACTGATCCGCGTCGCTCTGCTCCGCCTGTCAGCCATCGAGCACGTGCTGCAGGTCGGGATGCACCACATCGTGTCCGACGGGTGGTCGCTGGGCATCTTCATCCGGGAGCTCGGGGCGCTGTACGTGGCCGAGGCGCACGGGGGGGAAGCGCTGCTGCCGGCCTTGCCGCTGCAGTATGCCGACTATGCGGCGTGGCAGCGGCGCTGGCTCGAGGCGGGCGTGCTCGATCAGCAACTCGCCTATTGGCAGGGGCAGCTCGCAGGATGCCCGGCCCGCCTCGAGCTGCCGACGGATCGCCCGCGGCCTCGGGTGGCGACGTCGAACGGGGCGTCCATTTCGCTCGTGATCGATGCGGCGCTGGCGGCCCGGCTGCGGGCGCTGGCGAACGAGGAGGGGGCCACGCTGTTCATGGCCCTCCTCGGGGCTTACCAGGCGCTGCTCGGCAGGTACGCAGGGCAGACGGACGTGGTGGTCGGGATCCCGATCGCCAATCGACAGCGGCGCGAGATCGAGGGGCTCATCGGCTTCTTCGTGAACACGCTCGCGCTCAGGACCAGGTTCGAGGACGATCCGACCGTCCGTGAGCTCCTGCGCCGGGTGAAGGAGGCCACGCTCGAGGCTTACGCGCACCAGGATGTGCCGTTCGAGAGGGTGGTGGAGCACGTGAACCCGGAGCGCGCGATGGACCAGACGCCGCTCTTCCAGGCGATGCTGGTTCTGCAGAACGCGCCCGAGGCCGCGCTCGCGCTGCCGGGACTCGCGATCGAGCCGATCGAGCGGGAGGAGACAACCGCCCAGTACGACCTCACCCTGACGCTCACCGAGCGGGACCAGCGGATCCTGGGCACCCTCTGCTATAACACCGACCTGTTCGACCGCTCCACGATCGAGCAAATGGGGCGGCACCTCCTCGTCCTTATCGAGCGGATGGTGGCGGCTCCCGACGCGCGGATCCTCGGCCTGCCCTTGCTCGACGATGATGAGCGATCGCAAATCATCGAGGCCTGGAACGGCACCGCGGTGGAGACCGCACGCAATCTGTGCGCCCACGCCATCTTCGAGGCGCAGGTCGACAAGACGCCCGACGCTGTTGCCGTCGTCTTCGAGGGCAAGCAACTCTCGTATCGCGAGCTGAACGAGCAGGCCAATCAGCTCGCTCACCACCTCCGCAAGCGGGGGGTCGGGCCGGAGATCCTGGTCGGCATCTCCATGCACCGCTCTCCGGAGATGATCATCGCGGTGCTCGGCACGATGAAGGCCGGCGGCGCGTACGTCCCGCTGGATCCCACGTATCCCGCAGATCGCCTGGCGTTCATGCTCGAGGACGCGAGCGTGAAGGTGCTCTTGACGCAGGCCCGCGTCGTCGCCGATCTGCCGGCGCACCGGGCCGAGGTACTCTGTCTCGACAGCGGCTGGAGCGCGATCGCCGCGGAGAGCCGCGAAAACCCTACGCCTCTCGCGTCAGCTCGCAATATCGCTTACGTGATTTACACGTCGGGCTCGACCGGCAAACCCAAGGGGGTGATCGTCGAGCACAACGGCCTCGTCAACGTCGCCGAGGTCCAAGCCAGGGCGTTCGGGGTGGGCCTCGGCTCGCGCGTTCTCCAGCTGGCCTCGCTCAGCTTCGACGCTTCCGTGTGGGAGATCGTGATGGCGCTCCTGAACGGTGGCACTCTTGTGCTCGCCAGCACGGACGCGCTGCTCCCCGGCCCGGATCTGCTGAAGACGCTCATCGACCACCGGATCACGGTGCTCACCATCTCGCCCTCGGTCCTCGCCGCGCTCCCTTCGGCGAGCCTCCCGGATCTCCGCACCATCGTGGTCGCCGGCGAGGCCTGCTCGGAAGAGTTGGTGTCGCAGTGGGCACCGGGGCGTCAGTTCATCGACGCCTATGGCCCGACCGAGGCATCCATCTGCGCCAGCATGGGAGAGTGCTTTGCGGGCGGCGGCAAGCCCAGCATCGGCAAGCCCATCGCCAACACCAGGATAGTGATCCTCGACGCGGAGGGCCAGCTCCTCCCCATCGGCGTCCCGGGGGAGCTCTGCGTCGGCGGCGTCGGCGTCGCTCGTGGTTATCTGAACCTGCCCGAGCTCACGGCCGAGCGCTTCGTGCCGGATCCGTTCGGTACCGAGCTGGGAGCACGTTTGTATCGCACGGGCGACCGCGCGCGCTGGCGCAACAACGGCGAGCTGGAGTTCCTGGGCCGGCTCGACCATCAGGTCAAGCTGCGGGGGTGTCGCGTCGAGATCGGCGAGATCGAGCACACGCTCTCCGCGCATCCGGCGGTGGTGCAGGCTGTGGTCGTCGTCCGGGAGGACAGGCCCGGGGACAGGCGCCTCGTCGCCTACGTCGTCGCGGGCGACGCCCCACCCGAGCCTACCGAGCTCCGTGACTTCCTTGCCGCGCGACTGCCGGAGTACATGGTGCCCTCCGCGTTCGTTCCGCTCGCGGCCCTCCCGTTAACGCCCAACGGGAAGGTGGATCACAAGGCCCTGCCGGCGCCGGAGTGGCGCGGTGACGAGGCAGGGTACGTCGCGCCGCGCGACGTGATCGAGGAGCGCCTGGTCGAGATCTGGCAGGAGGTGCTCGCGGTCGACCGGATTGGCGCGCTCGACCACTTCTTCGAGCTCGGCGGCCACTCCCTCTTGGCCATCCAAATCATCGCGCGCGCTAGAGATGCATTCGAGATCGAGGTGCCGCTCCGTGCGCTCTTCGAGGCGCCCACCGTGGCCACCCTGGCGGCCCGCATCAAGGCGCTGCGGGCCGAGGAGGAGCGCTGCGGAGCGCCCCCCATCGAGCCCGCGCCCCGCGACCGCCCCCTCCCGCTCTCCTTCGCTCAGGAGCGGTTCTGGTTCCTCCACCGGCTCGAGCCGGACCAGGCCCACTACAACATCCCCGCGGCGATCGAGCTCTCGGGTCCGCTCGACGCCGGCGCCCTGGCCCGCGCGCTCGCCGAGATCGTCCGCCGCCATGAAGTCCTGCGCACCACCTTCACGCTCGCCGGCGCGGAGCCGGTGCAGAAGGTCCAGCCTCCCGGGGAGGTGCCCCTTCCGCTCGTCGACCTCGGCGAGCGCCCTCCGGCCGAGCGTGGCGAGGCTCTCCGCGACGTCGCCGCAGCCGAAGCGCGTATCCCCTTCGATCTCGCCGCGAGCCCGATCCGCGCCCTTCTGGTCCGACTGGGCCCGAAGGAGCACGTGCTGCTCCTCACCCTCCACCACATCGTCTGCGACGCTCGCACCGCGGCGATCCTCGATGCCGAGCTGGGGCGGCTCTATGAGGCGTTCCGGCGGGGAGAGCCCTCGCCGCTCGCCGACCCGCCCCTCCAGTACGCGGACTACGCCGTGTGGCAGCGGCGCTCTCTGGCCGGCGAGGTCCTCGATCGCCAGCTCGCCTACTGGAAAAAGCAGCTCGCCGGCGTCCCCCACTCGCTCGACCTGCCCGCGGACCACCCTCGCCCGCCGGTGATGACCTACCGCGGCGCATGCCGCACGGTCTCCTTGCCGGCATCGCTCCGCACCTCGCTCTCCGACCTCTCCCGGCGCCAGGGCGTCACCCTGTTCATCACGCTGCTTGCGGCGTTCGATGTGCTGCTCCACCGCTGGTCGGGGCAGGACGACATCGTGGTGGGCACGCCGATGACCGGCCGCATCCGACCCGAGACCGAGGACATGGTCGGCTGCTTCCTCAACACCCTGGTGATCCGCGCTCGCCTCTCCGACAACGTGCCCTTCGAGGCGCTGCTCCGCTCGGTGCGCGAGGCATGCCTCTCCGCCTACGCACACCAGGACCTGCCCTTCGAGCGGCTGGTGCAGGAGCTTTCGCCGGAGCGCGATCTCTCCCGGACGCCGGTCTTCCAGGTGATGTTCACCCTGCAGTCCACCCCCGGCGGGGAGATGCGCGGGCGCTCCTTGCCCGGCGTGCTGGAGACGGCGAAGGTCGACCTGCTCCTCTCCATGGTCGAGGGCCCGTCCGGGATCACGGCGAGCTTCGAGTACGCCACGGACCTCTTCGACGCCTCCACCATCGACCGCATGGCCGCACAGCTCGGAGTGCTCCTCGAAGCGATCGTGGCGGCGCCCGGAGCCCCCATCGGCGATCTCCCGCTCCTCCCGCAGCCCGAGCTCCACCGCCTCCTCGTGGCGTGGAACGCCACCGCCCGCGCCTACCCGGAAGGCGCCACGCTCGCCGACCTCTTCGAGGCGCAGGTCAACCGCACGCCCGGCGCCCCGGCGCTGCGTTACCCCGGCCCCGACGGCGTCCGGCGCCAGCTCACCTACCGCGAGCTCGAGGCCCGGGTGAACCGACTCGCCGCCCTCCTCCGCGAGCACGGCGTCGGCCCGGACGTCCCCGTGGGCGTGTTCATGGATCGATCCGTCGCGCTGGTCACGTCCGTGCTCGCCATCCTCGCGGCCGGCGGCGCCTACGTGCCCCTCGATCCCTCCTACCCCCGCGAGCGGCTCGCCGTGATGCTGGAGGACACCCGGATTCCCATCCTGCTGGTCCAGGAGCGCTACGCCGACGCTCTGCCCCCCCACGGCGCCCGGCTCCTCCGCGTCGGCGACGAGACGGACACGGCCGCGGCGCCCCGCGTCGACCGCGCCGGCCTCTCCCCGGACAACCTCGCCTACATCGTCTTCACCTCGGGCTCAACCGGCCGGCCCAAGGGCGTGGCCATGCCCCACCGCCCTCTGGTCAACCTCGTTGCCTGGCAGCTCGCCACCTCGCCCGGCGCCCGCCGCACCCTCCAGCTCACCTCGCCGAGCTTCGACGTCTTCTTCCAGGAGCTCTTCACGACGTGGTGTGCGGGCGGCGTCCTCTCGCTCCTCACCGAGGAGCAGCGCCGCGACGTCCACGCGCTGCGCCGGACGATCGCCGACGAGGAGGTCGAGCGCGTCTATCTGCCCCCGGTCGCGCTCTACCAGCTCGCCGAGGCGAAGGGAGCCCCACCGCTGCCGCCCACGCTCCGCGAGATCGTGACCGCGGGCGAGCAGCTCCAGATCACGCCCCAGGTCGCGGCCCTCCTCGGCGCCCTCCCGTCCCTCACGCTGCGCAACCAGTACGGGCCTTCCGAGACCCACGTGGTCACCGAGCACGCGCTCGCGGGCGCGCCCTCGGCCTGGCCTGCCCTGCCGCCCATCGGGCGCCCGGTCGCCAACGCACGCCTCTACGTGCTCGATGCGCACCTCCGTCCGGCGCCCATCGGCGTGCCCGGCCAGCTCTACGTGGGCGGCGTCGCCGTCGCCCGCGGCTACGCCGGCCGGCCCGACCTCACCGCCGAGCGCTTCGTCCCCGATCCTTTCGGCTGCGACGGCGGCCGGCTCTACCGCACCGGCGACCTCGTCCGCTACCGGCAGGATGGGGCGATCGAGTTCCTCGGCCGGGCCGACCACCAGGTCAAGGTGCGCGGCTACCGCGTCGAGCTCGGTGAGATCGAGGTGGTGCTGAGCACCTTCCCCGCAGTCCGCGAGGCGGTGGTGATCGCCCGCGACCAGGGTCTCGGCGACCGCCGTCTCGTCGCCTACTTCACCCGGCGGGACGACGACGCTCCCGCCCCGAGCCGCGAGGACCTGCGCGCCTTCCTGTCCGCGCGGCTCCCCGAGTACATGATCCCCGTCTCGTTCGTCCCGCTCGACGCCCTGCCGCTGACCCCGACAGGGAAGGTCGACCGGCGGGCGCTCCCTGCCCCGGAGGCGCGGGCGGCGGAGAGCGAAAGTCGCTACGTCGCCCCCTGCACGCCCACCGAGGAGGCCCTCGCTGCGATCTGGCAGGAAGTGCTCGCGGTCGACCGGATCGGCGCGCTCGACCACTTCTTCGACCTGGGCGGCCACTCCCTCCTGGCCACCCAGGTCGTGTCGCGGGTGCGGGATCGGCTCCAGGTGGAGCTACCTCTGCGCGCGCTCTTCGAAGCGCCGACCGTCCGCGCGCTCGCATCGCGCGTTCGCGCGCAAGCGATGCACGCCGACGAGGGGCCGATCCGGCGTGTTCCGCGCGGAGGGCTGCTCGCGACGTCGCCTGCCCAAGAGCGCCTGTGGATCTTGCATCAGCTCGATCCGTCGAGCTCGGCGTACAACATGGCGGAGGTGATCAGGCTGCGCGGACCGCTCGATCGGGTCGCGTTGGCGGCAGCGTTCGATGCGCTCGTCTCGCGCCACGAGGTGCTGCGGACCCGCATCGTCGCCACCGACGAAGGCGTTCCGGCGCAGGTCATCGACGAGCCGCGCACCGGCGTGCTTCGGTTCGAAGACGCGCGGGGCTTGAGCGATGAGCGCGTCGACGCGCTCGTCGCCGAGCACGCGCAGCGCCCCTTCGATCTCGCGGGCGGACCGCTCTTCCGTGCGACGCTCTTCGCTCGGTCAGCGGACGAGCACGTGCTCTCAATCGTGCAGCATCACGTGGTGAGCGACGGATGGAGTCACGGCATCCTCGTGGCGGAGCTCACCGCGCTCTACGCCCGCCTCGAGCTCGCGCCGCTCCCCGTTCAGTACGCGGACTATGCAGCCTGGCAGCAGGCGCGACTCGGCAGCGGGCGGCTTGAGGCCGATCTCGCGTACTGGCAGCGCGTGCTAGCGGACGCGCCTCGCGCGCTCGATTTGCCGACGGATCGCCCGCGCCCCGCGGTGGAGAGCTATCGCGGCGGCACGGTGGATGTCCCGGTCGAAGCATCGGTGAGTCGCGCGCTCGTAGAGCTCGCGCGCGCTCACGGTGCAACGTCGTTCATGGTGCTGCTCGCAGCGTTCGGCGTCTTCCTCTCGCGTCACGCCGGGCAATCCGAGATCGTCGTCGGGACGCCGGTCGCCGGCCGCGCGCGTCCCGAGCTCGAAGGCCTTGTCGGGTGCTTCGTCAACACGGTCCCGATCGTCGTGCGCGTCGATGCCGAGGCGTCGTTCGCCAGTCTGCTCGCGGCCGTGAAAGAGTCGACGCTCGAAGCTCTCGCGCACGATGGAGCACCGTTCGAGAAGGTCGTCGAGGCGGTCAGCCCGCCACGCGATCTCGGTCGAAACCCGATCTTCCAGGCGATGCTTGCGCTCCACCGCGCCCCCGCTCCGCCGAAGCGGGTAGCCGACGTGACGTTCGAGCAGGCGGTCAGCGAGACGACGACGACGAAGTTCGATCTCTCTCTCTATGGACGAGAGTCGGATGGATCGATGACTCTCGCGCTCGAGTATGCGAGCGACCTCTTCGAGCGCGCTACCGCGGAACGCTTCGCGGACCGCCTCGCCGTACTGCTCACGTCGATCGCGGAGCCCTTCATCGCCGCTGCGACCGCGACGCCGGACGCCCCGATCGGCTCGCTGCGCATGATGCCGGACGCGGAGCGGGAGCTGGTGCTGAACGGCTTCAACGATACCCGGTTCGACTACGACCTGAGCGTCCCGGTCCCGCAGCTGTTCGAGCGGCAGGCGGCCCTGACCCCGGACCGCGTGGCTACTGTCGACGAGCACCGCCAGCTCACCTACGCGGAGCTTCATGCCGAGTCCAACGCTGTCGCCTGGGCACTCCGGACCCAATACAAGGTGGGCAAGGATGTCATCGTCGCGCTGCTGATGGACCGGTCGGTCAACTTGACCGTGGCCATCCTCGGTATCCTGAAAGCCGGCGGCGCTTACTTGCCGCTCAACAAGAAGGACCCGGCGGACCGCCTGCATGCTGTGCTCGGCGACAGCGGCGCCTCGGTCGCCCTCGTCGATGCCGACTGGGCGCGGCAGCGGCTGGAAGGCACCGCGGTCCTCGACCTCCGGGAGCCACTCGCGCCACATCCGGAGAACCTCCCGCCCGTCGCCACCCCCAGCAATGTGGCGTATTGCATTTACACGTCCGGCTCGACCGGCACGCCGAACGGCGTGCTGGTCGAGCACGGCGCCCTTGTCAACCGCCTCCTCTGGATGCGCGACGAGCTCGCGCTGGCCGAGGACGATGTCATCCTTCAGAAGACTCCCTACAGCTTCGACGTCTCAGTATGGGAGCTGCTGCTACCGCCCATCATCGGCGCGGTGCAGGTGATGCTGCGCCCCGACGGCGAGTCGGATCCGTCCGTCATCCGAGCGACGATCGTCAAGCACGGCGTGACTGCCCTGCACTTCGTGCCAGCGATGCTGAACCAGTACGTCTCGACAGCGGAGGGCGGGTGGACGAGCGTCCGGCACGTTGTCTGTAGCGGCGAAGCCCTCGACCGCGATCTGGCGAACCGCTTCCTGAAGGCCACAGCGGGCGGCAAGACCCAGCTGCACAACTACTATGGGCCCACGGAGGCGACGATCGACGTCAGCCGTTGCCGGATCGAGGCGGGCGCGGCGCCGATCACCATCGGCCGCCCGGCCCCGAACAACCGCCTCTACGTCCTCGGACCGACCGGGCAGCCCTGCCCGATCGGGGTAACGGGCGAGCTCTTCATCGCGGGCGTCCAGCTCGGGCGCGGCTACCTGAACCGCCCGGCCCTCAACGCCGAGCGGTACATCGCCGACCCCTTCCGTCCTGGCGACCGCATGTACCGGACCGGCGACCTGGCGCGATGGCTCCCTTCGGGCGAGCTGCTCTGCCTCGGCCGCACGGACAGCCAGGTGAAGGTCCGCGGCTTCCGCATCGAGCTCGCCGAGGTAGAGCACGCCTTGCGCGGCTGCCCGTGCGTGGACGGCGCGGCCGTCCTGGTGCAGCGGCGCGGCGGCGGCGACGACTTCCTGTGCGCCTATGTGGCCGGCGCCTCGTGTCCGCCGCCGGAGCGGCTGCGGGAACTGCTGGCGGCGCGCCTGCCGGAGTACATGATTCCGTCGCACTACGCATATCTCTCCACGTTCCCCGTGAACCGGAACGGAAAGGTCGACCGGAAGGCGCTCGCCGCCATGTCCGGCTCGGTCACTGCCGCAAAGGGTGGAGAGGCCCCCCGGAGCCGGACGGAGGCTGACCTCCTCGATCTCTGGCGGGCGCTCCTCCCCGACACGCAAGCCGGGGTCACGGATGACTTCTTCGCGGTCGGCGGGACCTCGCTGACGGCGATCCAGCTAGCATCGCGGATCACGAAGCGCTTCGGGGTCCAGGTCGGGATCGCCGAGATCTTCCGGAACCAGACCGTCGCCGCGCAGGCGCGTGTCATCGAGGCCGCGGCCGGCCGCCGCAGCGAGACGGGCGTCACGCTCCGTGCCTACCCGCGCCGGGAGGACCACCGCCTATCGCCCGCCCAGGAGCGCATGTGGTTCCTGCACATGCTGGAGCCCAACAGCGCCGCCTACCATATCCGCATCCTGGTCGAGCTGACCGGGCCTCTCGATCCACGCGTCTTCCGCGAGGCGCTCGCGGACCTGGTGGAGCGGCAGGAGATCCTCCGGACCGTCTTCGTCGCCAACGGCGGCCGCGCCTGCCAGGTACCGCGCCTGGATCTGCCGCTCCCCTTCGAGCTCCGCGAGGTGGGCGCCGGCCCCGACCAGATCGAGCGGATCCGCGCCAGATCCGACGAGCTGGCGCGGCGGCCGTTCAATCTCGAGACGGAGTCACCGCTCCGTGTCGTTCTGTTCGAGGCCAGCCCCGATGAGCACTACCTGCTGGTCGTGCTGCACCACATCGCCGGCGACGGTTGGTCGATGCGCCTGCTGGTCAAGGAGATCTCCCTGCTCTACATGCGGCGGCTCGGCCGCCGGGCCGTCGAGCTCCCGGCCCTGCCGCTTCAATACGTCGACTACGCCGAGTCGCTCGCGGCCGCAGAGCACGAGCGGCGCGTTGCGCAGGACCTCGACTTCTGGCGCGCGCGGCTGCGCGACTGCCCGATCCTGGAGCTGCCCACCGACGTCTCGGCCGGGACTCCGGACCCAACGCCGGCCTCGCCCACCTTCCAGCTCCCCCTCGCCGCCACCGCGCGGTTGAAGGAGCTGGCCAAGGCCACCTCGAGCACCCCGTTCGAGGTCATCATGGCCACGTTGAGCCTCCTGCTGTCGCGCCTCAGCGACCAGCGCGACATCGTCGTCGGCTTCCCCATAGCGAACCGCCAGTTCATCGAACTCGAGTCGGTGATCGGCCTCTTCCTCAACACGCTGGTGGTGCGGACCGACCTGTCGGGCGACCCCACCTTCGCTGAGCTGCTCGGCAAGGTCAGCGCCGGCATCCGCGACGCCTACGACCACCAGCTCGCGCCTTTCGAGCGGGTGGTCGAGGAGGTCAACCCCGTCCGCCGGCTCGACCGGACGCCGATCTTCGACGTCCTGCTCAACTACCTCGAGGACCAGGACGCGGAGCTGCGCATCGATGGCGTTTCGATGAAGGTCGATAGCGGTCACTACGAGGTGACGGCGAAGTACGCGCTGACGGTCTATGTCTGGGAGGAGTCCACGGGGCTGCGCTTCGAACTTGCCTACCGGCGCGACCTCTTCACCCCGGCCCGCGCCGCGACCATGCTCAATCAGCTGCGCGCGCTCCTCGAGCAGGTGATCGAGACGCCGCACGGCGCCTGCTCCACCTTCTCCCTGCTGAACCGCGAGGAGCACGCTGCGGCGCGCGCCGCCATCTCCAGCCGGATCGAGCGGAGCGTTGGGCGGCCCGTCACGGAGTCCATCCTCGGGTGGCGCGCCGACGCAGGGGGCGCGGTCGCCATCGAGCAGGGCGACACCAAGATCACCTACGCCGAGCTCGCCGATCGGGTCGAGGCGTTGGCCCAGAGGCTGGTCGCGTCCGACTGCCGCCCCGGCGATGTCATCGTGCTGACGGGTCCGCGGAGCATCGGCTTCGTCGTCGGGCTCTTGGCGGTCTTCCGCAGCGGCGCGGTGGCGTTCCCCCTGAACCCCGCTCTTCCCGAAGCGCGCCGCCGGCAGCTCATGACGATCGGCAAACCGGTCCGGGCCGTCGTCGTGGAGGACCCGAGTGAGCCCACGGAGCACCCTGACCTCGCGGGCCTGCCGCAGGTCCGGATCGCCGCCGGGACCGGCTCGTCGAGCGGCGGCGTGGTCAGGGAAGCGCGGCTCCCGGCGGTGGACGTTGCCGCGGCCGCCTACCTGTTCTTCACCTCGGGTACGACGGGGACGCCCCGCGGCGTCCTCGGCTGGCACGGGGCCCTTCGCCACTTCTTGGACTGGCAGCGGCAGACCTTCAGGATCGCGACCACTGACCGCTGCGCGCAGACGACCAACGTCTCTTTTGACGTGATGCTGCGCGACACGCTGCTTGCGCTCGTCTCCGGGGGAACCCTCGTGATCCCCGAGCCCACGGAGGAGGGGGGCGGCGACGCCCTCATCCGCTGGCTGGCCCGCAAGCGGATCACCGTCCTCCACGCGGCACCGACGGTGTTCCACACCTGGCTGCTCGACGCGCCCGCCGACGTCGGGCTAGGCGACCTGCGGTGGCTCTTCCTCGCGGGCGAGCCGCTGCGGGCCTCCCTCGTAGACCGGTTCCGGGCCCAATACCCGGGTCCGACGCGGATTGTGAACCTCTATGGCCCCACCGAGACCACCATGGCGAAGTTCTCCTATGAGGTGCCCCGCGGGCCCCTTCCCCCGGTGCTGCCGGTCGGCTTCCCGCAGCCCCAATGCCAGGGCTTTGTCATGCGCGGGGACCGATTCTGCGGCGTTGGCGAGCCTGGTGAGATCGTCATCCGGACTCCGTTTCGCACGCGCGGCTACCTCGACGGCCAGACGGGCGCCGGCGGCTTCGTCCCGAACCCGTTCGACAAGGACGCCGACGACCTGCTGTACCGGACCGGCGACCAGGGCCGACTCCGGCCGGACGGGGCGCTCGAGGTCATCGGTCGGCTCGATCACGAGGTCAAGATCAGCGGCGTGCGGATCCAGCCCGCCGAGGTGGAGAGCGTTCTCGGCCGCCATCCCGCGGTGGCCGCCTGCATCGTGATTCCCCACCGCGAGGCGAACCGCGAGCCGCGGCTCGTGGCCTACGTCATCGCGAGGACCCCCGACGAGCAGCTCTCGGATCGGTTGCGCACCTACCTCGGCACCCAGCTGCCCCAGGCGATGGTACCCGGGGAGTACATCCTGATCGACCGCCTCCCGACCACCGCCAACGGCAAGGTGGACCGCGCGGCACTGCCCCAACCCGGGGCAGCGCTCCGCCGGACGGTGCCGCCCGCCGAGCGGCCGCATACGCCGGTCGAGGCGGACATCGCTGCCATCTGGGCCGAGGTCCTCGAGCGGCCGGTGCCCAGCAAGACCGACAACTTCTTCGAGCTCGGTGGGACGTCGTTGAAGCTTCTCCGCCTTTTCCACCTGTTGAACGCCCGATATCCGGGCGCCTTCCGCGTGGCCCAGCTGTTCAGCTCCCCGACCATCGCCGAGCAGGCGAAGCTGGTAGAAGCCAACTCGAAGGAATCCCAAGAGGACGTGAAAATCCATGATCTCTAAGGATGTCGCAATCATCGGAATGGCGGCGCGTCTGCCAGAGGCCGACACTCTCGACGCCTTCCTGAGCAATTTACGCGCCGGCCGCGACAGCATCCGGGAGCTGAGCGACGACCGGAGAGCGCGAACCTCGCTCCTGCCGAATGAGGCTTATCAGCTGTGCGCCTACATCGACGACATTGACACCTTCGACCACGCGTTCTTCAACATCTCCAAGGGCGAGGCGAAGACAATGGCGCCGCAGCACCGGATGCTGCTCCAGGTAGCCTATCAGGCGCTGGAGAACGCGGGCTACGATCCCGCGTCGCTGCGGGGCTCCCGGACCGCGGTCTACCTTGCCGACACCCGAATCGCCTATCATCTCCTCGCCCAGACGCAGGAGCCAACGCTAGTCATGGGAAGTCATGTGTCGGCGATGGCCGGCCGGATCGCTCGCTTCTTCGACTTGCGTGGCCCCGCTGCGATGATCGACACCGCCTGCTCGTCCTCCCTGGTCGCCCTGCACTTCGCTATGAACGACCTGCTGCTCGGCGAGGCCGACCTCGCTCTGGTCGGGTGCGCGAGCCTGGATATCTTCCCCAGTCCGTTGACGGAAGTGTTTGACATCGGGATCCGGTCGCCCGACGGCAAGACCCGCTGCTTTTCGGCGGAGGCGGCGGGCACTGGCTCCGGCGAGGCGGTCGTGGCCATCGTCCTGAAGCGCTTCGACGCAGCGCAGCGGGACGGCGATCTAGTCCACTCCGTGGTCAAGAGCGTGGCCGTGAATCAGGTCGGCGGCCGCGCCAGCACCCTGACCGCACCGGACGCCCACGCGGAAGCTGAGGTCATGCGCATGGCCTGGGAGAAGGCCGGGATCGATCCCGAGACCGTCTCCTACATCGAGGCGCACGGCACCGCCACCCGCCTTGGCGACCCCATCGAGATAGAGGGCATCGATATGGCGTTCTCCCGGGTCAGCACCCGGAAGCAGTTCTGCGCCCTCTCCTCGGTCAAGAGCAACATTGGGCATACCTGGAGCGCGGCGGGGCTGGTCGGCGTCGTGAAGGCCACGCTGGCGCTGCGGCATCACGAGCTCTTCCCGAACGTCCACTGCGCCAACCTGAGCCCCCTCATCGACTTCGCGCGGTCAGCCGTGACCGTCACCCAGGAGCTCACGCCCTGGGCCCCCGCCTGCGGCGTGCGCCGGGCCGGGGTGAGCTCCTACGGCCTCATGGGCACCAACGCGCACGCGATCCTCGAGGAGGGGCCCCCGCCGTCCGCGTCGTCCCACGCCCCTCATGACAGCGAAAGGGGCTACTGGATCCCCGTCTCGGCTCGCAGCACCGAGTCACTGGCCGCGAACCTGGCCGCGCTGCGTGACTGGCTGCGCGCACGCCCGGCGCTCCGCCCCATCGACCTCCAAAAGACGTTGGTCGGCGGGCGCGGTCACTTCGAGCATCGCTTTGCTGTGGCGGTCGCCGACCTCGCCGAGCTCGACAGGGCGCTGGCGGAGCCCACACGGCATCAAGGTCGGATACAGGCGGCCAACGC
Source organism: Sorangium sp. So ce1335 (assembly GCF_051521615.1). Lineage (NCBI taxonomy): Bacteria > Pseudomonadati > Myxococcota > Polyangiales > Polyangiaceae > Sorangium > Sorangium sp. So ce1335. Next base: position 11,368,534 of record NZ_CP150363.1, on the reverse strand, counting down.
GGAGACCGTCGTCGCTTTGATCTTCTCGGGGCAGTGCCATACATCCGCCGCGCTCACGGGGGCGCTCCGGGCAGCCCACCCCGCCTTCGACCGCCTGTACGCCGAGTGCGAGCGCGCCGGGGCCGAGTGCCCGCCAGCGCGCATCGCGGAGTTCGCGTTTCAATACGCGTTCCACGGCTGGCTCCGGGAGCTGGGCTTCAAGTTCGAGCATCTGATCGGCGAGGGAGCAGGACGCTATGTGACCGCGGCCATCGGCGGGCGCGTCTCCCTCCCCGAAGCGATCCGGCAGAGCTGCCACGTCGCGCCGGATCCGGTGCCGCTGCGCGCGCGCGTCGAACGCCTGCTATCCGGCCTCGCGGATCAACGCATCGTCTTCGTCGAGGCGGGGCCGCTCGCCGCCGTGACGAAGCTGCTCCTCGAGCTGCGAGCGGGGGAGGTCGTGGCGCTCGACGACCACGCGCACGCCGTGCCCCGGCTCCTGGCCGACCTCTATCGCGCCGGAGCCACGTGGACGTTCGCGTCCTGCGCCGGCGACGGGCGGCGAACTGAGCTGCCTAGCTACCAGTTCCAAAAGATCCGGTGTTGGCTCAACGAAATCAGCGCGCCGACCAGCGCGCCGACCGGCGTGCGGACCGACGCGCCGGTCCCCCGGAAGGACGCCCGGGACGCGGGCGCTGCGGATGCCGCGTTGGACACGCTGACCGTAGTGCGCCAGATCTGGAGCGAGATTCTCGGCGTGGACGACGTGAGCCCCGACGCGACATTTTTCGCGCTCGGCGGCGATTCGATCGCCGGGTTGCGCAGCGTCGCCCGCATCAACGCGATGCTCGGCGTAAACCTCGACGACTTCGCCATCTATGACGACATGACATTGAGCGACCTGGTCGCGAGGATCGACGCCCTCCGCGTCCCGGCGCCGACCGAGGCCCAGCCTCCGACGTCGCCGCCAGCGGAGCCCGAGTTCTTTCCGGCCACACCGGCGCAGGAACAGGTGTGGCTCGCCGCCCAGTTCGAAGGCGGCTCCGTCGCCTTCAACTTGACGCGCAGCTTCAAGCTCACTGGCCACATCGATCCGGCTCGACTCCAGCGCGCGGTGAACGCACTCGTCGCCCGCAACGAGGCGCTCAGGGCGACGTTCCGGATGGTCGGCGATGCCCTGATGCAGCGGGTAACGCCGCTCACGGAGTGCGTCGTCGCCGTCGAGGTCGTCCAGCACGAGGGTCCGTCGGATGAAGTCGCGCTCGGCGATGCGGTCCGGCGCTTCGCCGCGCTGCCGTTCGACCTGGACCGAGGGCCCCTGGTCAGGGTCCAGCTACGTCAACTCGGCCGCGACACGCAGGTGCTCACGCTCGTCACCCACCACATCGTGGCGGACGGCTGGTCCCTCGGACTCCTCGTCCGGGATCTGGGCGCCTTGGTCGCGAACGACCGGGCCGATCTGCCGCCCATCGCCGTTAGGTACCGAGAGCAGGTGGTCGCTGACGGCGACGGTCCGGCAGGCGCCGCAGGCTCGGCCGACTACTGGCTTGGCCTGTATGCCGACGTGCCCTCCCTGATCGACTTGCCGCTCCGCACCAAGAAGGGATCGGCCGCTTTCCAGGGGGCCTACCTCAAGCGCCAATTCCCCGAGGCGTTGAGCGGCCAGCTCAAGAAGTTCAGCCGCGAGCAGGGCGGCACCCACTTCGCGGCTCTCTTGACCCTGTTCGCAGCGTACCTGGCGCGCCACACCGACGATGGTCGTATGGTGCTCGGCACCTCCATCGTGGAGCGCGGAAACCAGGCGGCCGAGCAGCTCGTCGGCATGTTGGTCCGGACGATCCCCTTGCGCCTCGCTGTGTCTCAGGAGGCCTCCCTGAACGACCTCTACGGCGCCGTGCGGGCGACGTTCGGCGAGGCGTTGCGCCACCGGGCCTATCCGTACGAGCAGCTGATCAAGGAGCTGCGGCTGCGCAACCGGCTCCAGACCCCGCACCTCTTCAACGTCCTGATCGAGTACGAGCAGTTCGGCGAGGTGGACGCGAGCGCGGACGCCTTTCTGGAGGGTACCGGGATTGCCGCTACGCCGCTCGACGTCAACCTGGACACGAGCGTCTTCCCCTTGAACATCATGCTCTCGGAGCAACCCGACGGGTTCAACGCGGTGTTCCGCTTCGACACGAGTCTCCTCGAGCAGAACGAGATCGAGCGCCTGTGGCGGAACTTCGTCGAGCTGGCGACGGTGCTCCTGCAGACGCCGGCACAGCCCATGGGCGCCCTGCCGCTCCTCACAGACGCCGAGGCCCGGAGGATCCGCGCCCTCGGGCACCGCTCCCTGCCGTTCGACCCGACCCGCTTGGTGCACCGTGAGCTCGAGCGGCACGCGGCCGTGCGGCCGAACGAAGTCTGCCTCTCGAGCCCGGACGGGGCATCCACCTTCGCCGAGCTGAACCGCCGCGCCAATCGGCTGGCCCGACACTTCCGTGACCGACACGCCGTCCGGCCGGGCGACCTCGTGGCGCTCGTCATGGACCGGAGCCGGCTGCTCGTGGAGTCGATCCTCGCGCTCTGGAAGTGTGGCGCCGCTTACCTTCCGATCGACCCCGCTTATCCACCCGCCTTCATCGCGCAGATCCTCGGCTCGGCGCGGGTGGCGACGGCGCTGTATGACCCTTGCCAGCTCGGTCGAGCAGCGGCGGAGCAGCTCCGGCAAGAAGGTCGGCACCTCGTGCCGCTCACCCCGGAGAGCGGCGCCGAGGAGTCCGCGGACAACATCGATACGCCAGTGGCGCCGGACCAGCTGGCGTATGTCATCTACACCTCAGGCTCGACCGGGGTTCCGAAAGGCGCAATGATCGAGCACAGAGGGATGCTCAATCACCTCCACGCGAAGATCGCGGACCTCCAGCTGTCCGATCGCAGCGTCGTGGCGCACAACGCGCCCAGCAGCTTCGACATCTCCGTCTGGCAGATGTTCGCGGGGCCGTTCGTCGGTGGGCGGACGGTGATCTACCCGCAGGCCGTCCAGATGGACCCCCGCGGGTTCGCCGAGCAGCTCCAGAGGGCGGCCGTCACCGTGTTGGAGGTCGTCCCTTCTTACCTGAGTCCCATGCTGGACGTCTGGGAGCAGATGGAAGTCCAGCCGATGCTCGCCGCCCTGGAGTACCTGCTCGTCACCGGGGAGGAGGTCCAGCCGCGGGTCGTGAACCGGTGGCTCGAGCGCTATCCGACGGTGCCGGTGGTGAACGCCTACGGACCGACGGAAGCCTCCGACGACATCACCCATCACGTCATCACCCAGCCCGTGATGAGCGGCTCGGTGCCGGTGGGGCGTCCCATCCCGAACACCTTCATCTACCTCCTCGACGCCTTACGCCGGGTGGTGCCCGAAGGCAGCGTCGGGGACATCTACGTCTCCGGCATCTGCGTCGGGCGCGGCTACCTACACGATCCGGAGCAGACGGCGCGCGTCTTCACACCCGACCCGTTCGAGCCGGAACAGCGCATGTATCGTACCGGTGACCGCGGCCGCTGGACCACCGAGGGGGCCCTTGAGTTCCTAGGCCGCACGGACCACCAGGTGAAGGTACGCGGCTTTCGCCTCGACGTCGGCGAGATCGAGCGCCGCCTCGGCGAGTGTCCTGGCGTCAAGGCCGCCACCATCACGCCCACCCCCGGCGCCAAGGATCAGCTCAGCGCCTACGTCGTGCTCGAGCGCGGTGCATCCGTCGAAGCCTGCCGATCGTTTCTCTCCCAACGGCTGCCCCACTATATGGTTCCGGCGACCTTCGTCGAGCTGGCGAAGCTGCCGCTCACCCCCAACGGCAAGGTCGACCGCAAGGCCCTCGCGAAGATTGCGCCGCCCCCCGCCGACGCCGCCGCGGCCCCGGCGGAAGGCGCCGACGGGGAGACCCTGGCGACGCTCTCGGGAATCTGGGCCGAGGTGCTTGGCCGAACGGACATCCGCCCCGAGGACGGATTCTTCGATGTCGGCGGCAACTCGCTGAGGGCCATCCAGGTGCTCTCTCGGATCCGCAGCCGGCTGATGGTCGACCTGCCGCTCGAGGTGCTCTTCGTCCAGCCGAACCTCGCGGCCCTGACGGCGGAGGTCATGCGCCGACGGCCGGCCGAGATCGAGGCTATCCCGACGGTGGCGGGCACGGGGACGTTCCCGGTGGCGCCTACCCAGGAGCTGCTGCTCCAAGTCGACCGCGACTACGAAGAGCGGGCGGCCTTCAACCGGAACGATCTCTACCGCGTGCATGGCCGCCTCGATGTGGACCTGCTCGCGAAAGCCTTTGCGGATGTCATCGAGCGGCACGAGAGCCTGCGGACGACCTTTGGCTACGAGTCGGGCGCCCCTGTCCAGATCGTCCACGCGCCGGGGGAGCTGCCCCTGCCGCTCAAACTGGAGGATTTCACCGGAGCGAAGGAGCCGAGTGAGGCCGCCAGGCACTTCGTAGAGCGCCGGATCCGGACGCCCTTCGCGATCCGCCGCGAGGCCCTGGTCCGCGCGGATCTCCTGAAGACCAGCTCCGACACCTTCTTGCTGCTCGTGTCGATGCACCAGCTGATCTCCGACGGACGTTCCGCCGAGGTATTTGTGGATGATTGGCTGACCCGCTACCTCGATCTGGCGCAGGGTCGGCCGGCGGCCGTCCCACCCCTTCCCGTCCAGGCGAAGGACGTCGCCAGCTGGCGGCGGCGGCTGTTGACGCCGCAGCAGAAGAGCCGCCACCGCGCCTTCTGGCGCTCTCGACTGGAGGGGGCGTCGTCCCTCATTTCGCTCCCTACGGACCTGGAGCGCCCGCGCATCGCGACATTGAACGGGGTCAGGCTGCGCGTGGATGTTCCTGACTCGTGGACCTCCCGGCTCGCGGCCTTGGCCAGCGAGCTCGGGATCACCGAGTTCGTCGTGGCGCACGTGGCGGTGTCTCTCATGCTCCTCGCGTGCACGGGTGGCACGGATGTCACAATCGGCACGTACGCCCGCGGCCGGGAGCGGCTGGAGCTCGAGAACCAGATCGGCCTTTACATCAACACGATGCCGCTCCGGCTCCGCCTCGGGCCCGAGGACGAGGTCCGCCCGCTCCTGGTCCGCGCGCAGAAGGAGCTGCTAGAAGCCTTTGAGCATCAGACGTACCCGTACGGGTGGACGATGGAGGACCTAGGCTGGCGCCGCGGCCTCGAGCGGAGCCCTATCTTCGACGTCATGATCGCGTTCGACGACCTCGACGACGACATGAAGAAGCGGCAGGATCCGGGCGCCGCGCTCCGGTTCGAGTCACTCGATCTGCCGCGCCGCTCGAAGGAGGGGGATCTCCTCATCGTCTTCATGCGGACGAAGGGGCGGCTGGAGCTGATGATGACCTACAATACCGACGTGTTCTCGCCCGAGCTGGCTCGACGGTACGCGGATCGGCTCGTCGAGACCCTTACGGACGTGTTGGAAGCGCGTTCGTTGGCAGAGATCCTCGCACGAGGAAAGGTCACATGAAGGACAGCGAGCGCAAGCACCTCCTCAAGCGCCTCGATCACCACCGCCTGTGTCTCGCGGAGCCTGGGATCGTGGCGCGGGAGTTCTCCCCCGACCGCTCGGAGTGCCGGATCCTCCTGGCGCCGGCGGCGCCCGCGGAGATCGCGACGCTGATCGCCGAAGAGAAGGCGTTGGCCGACCGGCACCGGTACACACTCGAGTGGAAGGTGTACGGTCACGACGGCCCGGCGAACCTCGTGGACAGCCTGCTCGCGGCGGGGTTCGAGTCCGACGACGAGGAGCAGGTGCTGGTGCTCCCTCTCGCGAACGCGGGCGGAGCGTCGATGGGCGCCGGCGCCTTGCCCCCGGGAACGGACATCGTGCGCGTCGAGGACGAGCGCGGCCTGGCGTACGTCGCCGAGATCTCCCGCGACATCGGCCGCCGGAACGTCGACGCGGAAACGCGGCGCCTGGCGGGCATCCTACGGGATACGCCGGACGGGATGACCGTCCACGTGCTGCGCTTCAACGGCGAGCCGGTCGCCTGCGGGCGCACGCACTACGCCGAGGGCAGCGAGTTCGCTGAGCTGGCGGGCGGCCGGACCAAATGCGCCCACCGCAGGCGCGGCTACTTCAGCGCCCTGGTCCGGCACCGGCTGGCCGAAGCCTTGGCGCGCGGCCGCACGTATGCGCTGGTCGACGCGCTGCCCACCTCCGAGCCGATCATGCGGCGGCTCGGCTTCACGACTCTGACCAGCACCCGACCGTATGTCTACGAGCCGACGGGAGGTGCGCCCTGAGCACGAATGGGCTCGGGCTCCTCTGGGCGGAGGTGCTCCGCGTCAAGGTGCTCGCCCTGAGCGCCCTCGCCGTTCTCGTCTTGGGCACGCTGGCCACCCTCGTCGGCCCGGCGATCGTCCAGCGCTTCGTCGACCGCGCTGAATCCGGCGGGACCCAAGGTGAGCTCATCGCCTATGCCCTGAGCTACCTCGCGATCGCCCTTCTCGGGGGCGCTGCGCGCCTCGGCGCCAACTCCCTCGGCGTGTGGGCCGGCTGGCGGATCGCCGACAGCCTCCGGTCCCGTCTCCTCCGGCGCATCCTCCACGAGGATCCCGTTCTGGACGTGGAGCGGCGGCCGGTGGGCGAGGTGCTGGAGCGCGTCGAGGGCAATGCCGACATCATTGGCCGCTCTATCACCGAGTCCGGGCTCAGCCTCCTCGGCAACGGCGCCATCGTTCTGGGCACGCTGATCGTCCTGTTCTTCAAGATCCCCGCTGCGGGCCTCGGCATTGGCGTCCTTCTCGCCGTCACCTTCTTCGTCGTTCGGCTGCTCGGCCGGATCTCGGTCAGGCGGTGGAAGGCGGCCCGCGATGCCCAGGCAGAGGTCTTCGGGCTGGTCGGCGACGTGCTCGCGGCCCGCAACGATCTCGTCCTGCTCGGCGAGTCGGAGTGGGCCGTCGAGCGCATCCGGCGGTCCCTGGACGAGCTCTACCGGACCGAGCGGCGGGCCTACATCAGCGGCCGGGCGTACTGGCCGGTGACGCAGCTCTTCGTGGCAGCAGCGTTCGGGCTTGGTTTCGCCTTCGGGCTGCGGGGCCTCGAGCTCGGCACGATCAGCATCGGCACGATCACTGCCATCTATCTCTACTTTGATCTCCTGCAAAAACCCCTCGAGGAGATGTCCTCCCAGGCTGGCCAGCTGCAGCAGATGATGGCGGTGCTCGCCATGACGGCGCAATCCCTTGCGGCTCGACCGCCTCCGAACCAGTCCTCGGAGCCGCTGCCTGCCAGAGCCCTGTCGGTGGCGTTCGACGGCGTGACCTTCGGCTACGACGGCAGCGCCCCTGTGCTCCACGACGTCTCGTTCGTCGTGGCGGCCGGGCGCCGACTCGGCATCGTCGGGCGCACGGGCGCGGGCAAGAGCACGATCGTCAATCTTCTCTGCGGGCTTGTCCGTCCCACCAGGGGGCGTGTCCTCATCGGTGGCGTGGACGCCCACCGCATCCCAGTCGACGCGTTTGCGCGGCAGGTGACGGTTCTCAGCCAGCGGTCCCACGTGTTCTCTGCGTCGGTCAGGGACAACGTGACGCTGTTCCGGGAAGAGATCGACGAGCGGCAGATCTGGGACGTCCTCGAGCGCCTCGACGCCGCGCGCTGGGTCCGGGATCTCCCCCAGGGGCTCGACACCCCGATCGGCACGGGTGGGCGCACCCTCTCCGTGGGAGAGCAGCAGCTCCTCATCGGCGCGCGTGCGCTGCTCCGGCCCGGCAACCTCCTGATCATCGACGAGGGGACCTCGCAGATGGATGCGCAGACGGAGCAAAGCTGGGCGAAGCTGATCGAGGCGGTGTCTCCGGGACGCACGGTGATCATGGTCGAGCACCGCAAAGCGGCGCTCGGGCAGGTGGATGAGGTGCTACGGATGGAGAACGGACGGGTGGCCGAACTCCGCGCCCGCTCGAGCACGACGGCATGAGCGACGGTAGCGCAGACGCGCGCGGCATCCCGCTCGTCCGCTTCTTGGTCCGGCAAGGCCTCCGGATCAAGGGGTACTACATCGCCACCCTGACGTCGTGGGTTGTGGTTTACGCCTTGCCTCTCGTCATCGGCTCCACGGCCGCAGCGCTGATCGACAAGGCCGGCGGCAAGCCCATGAACCCGGGTATATGGGGGGTTCTTGCCCTCGTCGTCGCACTCATGGCCCTCAGAGCCATCGCGCTGTTACTCGGGCTCCAGCTCACGTTCGAGACGATCTTCAGGACCAGCGCTTGGCTCAAGGTTGACGTGCTCGACCGCCTGCTGCGGCGGCCCAGCAGCGTCGTTCAAGCAGGCAGCGGCGAGATCCTGAATCGGCTGCGCGACGATACGGAGGAGATCGGCAGCCTGCTCGAGTGGACGACCGATCTCATCTACCGTTCGGTGCTCACGGTCATCGCGGTGACCGTGCTGGCGACAACCGATCTCGTGATGACCATCCCCCTCGCGCTCCTGGCGAGCGGCCTCCTGGTCTCGGCCTACCTGAAAGGGCGGGTGACGGCGCTGCGCGCCGAGACGCGCCGGCAGCAGGGGCGGATCGGCTCGATGATCGCCGACTCCCTGCACGGCATCCGGGATCTGCGACTCGCCGGCGCCGTTGAAAACCACCTGGCGCGGCTCGAGACACGCTTCGACGAGCGGCGCCGGGTCCTCGTCCGCCAGAGGCTGTTCGCCGACCTGCTGTCCAACCTCTTTCGCAACCTGGTGCTGGTGGGCACGTCGGTCGTACTCGTGACCATGAGCCTGCGCCGGGACGGCGATTTCGACGTTGGCAAGCTGGTACTCTTCCTCACTTATTCGTCGTGGCTCGGCCAGCAGATGTACTTCTTCGGGAAGATCCTTGCGGCCTACCAGAACGGCAAGGTCTCCTACGGCCGGCTGAGCGAGCTCTACCTTGACGGACTGCACGAGACCGCGGCGGCCCCCGGGAGCGCTGAGCCCCTGCGCGCGTTCGTTGTGGATGGCTTCACCTTCCGCGCCCCGCCCGGGGCCTCCGCGCCGGCGCCGGTGAGCTTCCAGGTGCGTCCGGGGGAGCTCGTCGCCATCACCGGTGAAATCGGCGCCGGCAAAAGCCGGCTCCTGCATGGCCTCCTTGGTTTGGATCCGGACGTTGTGGGGCGAGTTCGCTGGAACGAGGTCGACGTGACCGGTAAGCCGGAGGCGATGCGGGCCCCGCAGGTCGCCTACGCGGCGCAGTCCCCGCGCTTCCTGCGGGGCACCCTCGCGCAGAACATCGTCCTCGGCTCCGCTGGCCTCACCGCGACGGATTTGGAGGCCATCATGCGGATCGTCCAGCTCGATCCCGGCTCGGCCGAGTTGACCCAGGGGCTCGACACCAAACTCGACTCCGGCGACGCCGGCCAGCTCTCGGGCGGGCAGCGCCAGCGGCTCGCGCTGGCACGCATGCTGGCGCGGCGCGCCGAGCTGTTCTTGGTGGACGCCTGCGACTCCTCGCTGGACGGCCCCACGGCCCGGCGCATCTGGCAAGCGATGCGCGCCGACCGCCGGTCCGCCTGGATCGTGGTTTCCCAGAACCCCGACCTCCTCGCGCTCGCCGATCGGGTCGTCGTCCTTACCCGCAGTGCCTCGTAATGGTCTGATGTTCCCGCGACGGCGCCCACGCGTTTCGAGTTTCTCCCGCGATCTTGGTCGAGCGCATGTTCATCTTCGCGGCCGCTCTCTACCTCGGGATCACGCTCGTCGTGCGCGGCGCCCATAAGAAGATCCTCTGCCACGCTCCGGATGTGGTTTTTCTCTTGATGCCTCCGGGGGGCAGAGCTCTTCGAGCGCCGACGCAAAGGAGATTTGTACCCAATGCAATTCAGCGCCCTCTTCTTTGACCACCCCCCGATCTCCGGCAGCGTCCGCGCCGTTTTCTACGGAGGCCTCCTTATCCTCTGCCTTGTCGACTATCCGTCGCCGCTGCACGCGCCGAAGATCCTCCACGGCGTCTCGCCGCTTTTCTATACTCCATCGAGGATCCTCCGCCTCCTGGGCTCCCCCTGGCAGCGGCCGGCGCTGCTCCGCATCGTTCGCCTCTTGACCATCGGCGTCTGGATCGCGGCGACCTTGGGGCTGCTCCAGCCGCTCACGGGGGTGCTGACTTTTCTTGGCTTCGCGTTCCTTCACGCCGCCAACGCAGGCGCGTTGGGCGCGAACCATTCCACCCATTCCGCACTCTACGCCCTGTTCGCGCTGTGCTTCTCCGTCTCCAACGACGCGTTCTCGCTGGACGCCTGGCTGAGCGAGCGGATGCCCTGGCCGCGGCTCGTGGCGCCGGGCTCGGTGCTCGAGTCGGGGTTCGCCAGGGAGCTCCTGCTTATCTCCTTCGTGTACGTGATGTTCGCCGGCGGCGTCGCGAAGCTACGCAACGGGGGAAAAGCCTGGTTCACTGGGAAGATGCTGCGGTTCTACATGGACGAGTCGGTTGCGTTCGCGCGCAGCCCCTGGGTGTCGAAGCAGCTCCGGTCCCGGCCCCACCTGTGCCAAGCGCTCGCCGGTTTAACAGTCGTCATCGAGATGTCCGGCGTCCTGTCCCTGGTTTTCCCCAGGCTCACGCCTTACGTGGTGCTCGGCTGGATCGGCCTCCACGTTGGCATCCTCCTCGTCATGGCGCCCGCGTACTGGGTACAGATGTGGTGCTACATGCTCCTCATCGACTGGGGCTCGCTGCTCGGAATCGGCGGCGCCACCCCGTGGGTCCCCGCGGCCACCGACCGAGGCGCCATGACGACGCTCACTGCGTTCACGGGTCTTTATTGCCTGACCCTGCTGATCGTCCTCCTTCGCCGTTACGAGGAGTGGCCGTTCACCAGCGTCCCGATGTACTCCAACGGGACGCCGCCGGCCGATCGGCGCCTTCCGGCGCGGGCCGAACTACAATCGAAGGCCGTCGCCGCGCAGCGCGGCGACTTGACGGCGTGGCACTGCCCATGGGTGCCGGCCGAAGTGGGCGAGGAGATCCAGATCGTTCCCGCCGGCGGCGGCTCCCCGAGGCCGCTCATCGAGCTGCTGGCTGAGCAGGGCGCGACACCCGTCCGCTGGTCGCAGTGGAGCAAGGTGGTCCGCCGCGTTGCGATCGACGATATCGCCGCGAAGCCCGCAGGCCAGCCGGGGGCGACCGGCCCCGATTATCCCGCCGCGATGTTCCTCGGGCAGCTCGCCGCGCTCCTGCGGGAGCGCCTGCCCAGCGCCGGAGATTACCAGAGGCTCGATATGGTCGTCCACACCGCGGAAGGACCATTGGTGATTGGATCCGCCAGGCTGGCCAACGTGGCTACGTACGCCTGTCAACCGCGTACTGCGGATTTCACGCCATCGTGATCACCGGGATCACCGCATCGTGATCGCTCGGATCACCGCATCGTGATCACCCGGATCACCATCGTGATCAGCGGGATCACGGAATGGCCCCGGGCGGCTCACCTGGGAGCGCCCGGGCCCCTCGGCGAAATCCTCAATCGTTTCAGCGGAGGAGAAGGGATTCGAACCCCTGGTTGAGTTGCCCCAACGGCGGTTTTCAAAACCGCTGCCTTCGACCGCTCGGCCACTCCTCCAAATACCCAGAACGACTTGCTTTTGTGCCCGTTCCTGCGCCGCCTGTCAACGCCGCCCTTCCGCCGTCACCCCTGCCCTCCCCACGCGCCGCCCTGGTCGCACATCCGCGCTCGCCTTCGCCCCCTCCCCGCTCGCCTCCCCTCCCCCTCTCGCCCTACTGCCGCCCCTTCGCCCCCTCCCCGCTCGCCCCGCCCCGCGCCCCTCCCTTCATCACCTCCGCCAGCCACGCCTTCGCCCCCGCGCACGTCCCCACCGCGCTGACCTCCCCGCCCCCGCGCCGCTCGTACGGCCCCGCGACGATCGCCATGTCGCTCCCGCGCGCCGTCCACGCGACCGGCCCGAGCCCCGCGCGCTGCTTGCACGCTTTCCCGAAGCGACGCTCGATCACCTTCCCCGCCTCTGCCGCGTCGGCCGCGCTATCGAACCGCAGCCGCCAGGCCAGCGCGAACTCGCGCCGGGTCGGGTCCTGCGGGTCGTCCCGTCGCGCCACCGCGTACCGGTCCCCGCCCCACCCTGCCGCCGCGCCGATGGCCGCGTCGCGGTGCGCATAGGCTGCGAACGAGATGCGCAGCGCCTGCTCGCCCATCACGTCGTCGAACACGACGCGGAACCCTGGGCCGAGCGCGGCGGCCGTCGGCACGGCCACCTCCACGGCGGGCTCGCGCGCGGCGAGCTTCTCCGGGTGCAGCAGCTGCTCGGTGGTCTCCGGCAGCGCGCGCCACACAGCGTCCACGGAGGCCCAGCCGCCCTCGCGGCGCAGCGCCTGCACGAAGGCGAAGCCGTCCGTGTACGGCGCGCCGAGCGACTCCTGCAGCACGAGCGGCGTGTCGCCGACCGACGACATCGCCGTCGACATCGCCACGAGCTTCCGGAGCATCGACTCGTCGATCTGGAACGCCGAGCCGACCAGCACATCGAACATCGCGCTCATCGCCTCGCCCTCGACAAGCGCGTGCGTCGCCGCCAGCCTGTCGCTGTCGCCGGCCTTGTAGTCGAGCAGCTTCCCCAGCGAGAAGCTCTGGTCTTGCAGCGCGTGGACGAGCTCGTGCGCCAGCGTCTCCTCGGCCTCGCTCTCGCTGAGGTCGTCGACGAGGTACATCGTCTGGTCGTCCGGCTCGTAGAAGCCGGCGATGCGGCCCTCGAGCAGGCGGTACATCCCGGCGGTGAAGTCGTAGTCGGCCGGGATGAGCTCGAGCGCCGCGAGCACCTCGCGCTGGTGATCGAGCACGCCCTCGGGGATCTCTCGCTCCACGTGCGCGCGGATCCGCTGGAGGATCTCGCCGCGGGCGAGCACGCGGCTGCGCACGTCGCGGAGCACCGGCAGGCCGCGCGCCTTCGCGACCAGCGCGAGCACCCGCGCCACCTCTTCCTTCGTCAGGCGGGCCTCCTCCGGGTCGATCTCGCCCCCCCCGATCGGGCCTGCGCCTCCCGCTGGCGGACGCGTGGCAGGCGCCGCGGGGCGCGCCGCGTCCGGGGTCTGCGCGCTCGCCGGCGCCGCGGGCGCGCTCGCCGGCGTGCACCCGACCAGCGCCGCCGTCGCCGCGAGCACGGCGCCGATCACCGCGGCAACTGCTCCCCCGCCGCGCCCCCGCACCCCCCTGCGCTCTCGCACCCCGCCGCGCTCTCGCACCCCGCCGCGCTCTCGCACCCCGCCGCGCTCTCGCACCCCGCTGCGCTCTCGCACCCCGCTGCGCTCGCTCACGCCTGCTCCCCGGCGGCCGCGCGGAGCGCGCGGATCGCCTCCGCGTACCGCGCCACGCGCGCGTCGAACGGCAGCTCCTCCCCCGGCTTCACCGCGCCAAACACCGCCGAGCCGGCGACGAGCGCCCGCGCGCCGGCGGCGACCACCTGCCCGGCGGTCGACGGCGCGATCCCGCCGTCGACCTCGAGCGTGATGTCCAGGCCCGCCTCATCGATCGCCCGGCGCAGGCTGCGCAGCTTGGAGAGCGCCCCCGGGATGAACCGCTGTCCGCCGAACCCCGGGTTGACGCTCATCACGAGCACCAGATCCAGATCGGGCAGCACGTGCCGGATCGACTCCTCCGACGTGTGCGGGTTCAGCACGACGCCGGGGCGCGCGCCCGCGTCCCGGATCTGCTGCAGCGTCCGGTGCAGGTGCGGCGACGCCTCGACGTGGACCGAGATCCTGTCGGCACCGGCGGCCGCGAACTCCGCGACATAGCGCTCGGGCTCGACGATCATCAGGTGGACGTCGACCGGAAGACGCGTCGCGGCGCGGACCGCGCGGACGATCAGCGGGCCGATCGTAATATTCGGCACAAACCGGCCATCCATCACATCGACGTGGATCCAGTCGGCGCCGGCGGCCTCGGCGGCGCGCACCTCGTCGGCGAGGCGGCCGAAGTCAGCGGACAGGATCGACGGGGCGACGAGGACGCTTTCGTGACGCACATGCTAGCGCTAGCAGGCGTGACGCGCGGCGGCTAGCGAGGCATCCCACGGCGTGCTTACGGGGAGGCCGGCGTGGCTGCTAGGCTGCGCTTGTCTGCGCCAGGGGCTCGTGCCCTGCGCGCCGACGCTGCAGACAAGGCACGATTCCGAACCGCTCGAGTGAGGTGATGCATGGAGACACGGCCGCTGACGAAGCCCGACTACGACCGGATCGTGGGCGAGATCGATCGGTGGTGGGCAGGCCCGACCAGCGCCCTCGCGCACCCGATCTTCTTCTACGAGCTCGGCCGTCTGGCCCGCGTCGTCGAAGATCGCGGCTTGCTTGTCGGCTTCCTCCTGGGGTTCAGGTGCCCGGACGCGGCGATCGGGTACGTACACCTCGTGGGCATTCACCCTGACTACCGCCGCCGCGGGGTCGGCCGGATGCTCTACTCCGCGTTCGAGGACGACTGCCGCCGCGAGGGGTGCCGGCAGCTCAAGGCGATCACGACGCTGGGCAACGAGGGCTCGGTGCGCTTCCACGCGGCGGTCGGCTGGTCGGCGGCCGAGGTCGAGGACTACGCCGGACCCGGGCGTCCACGGATCGTGTTCACGAAGGACCTCTGAGCGTCGCCTCTGAGCGTCGCCTCTGCATGTCGATCGCGCGATGCGCGTCCGGCGGTGGAGCGGCCGCGACGCGGGTCCGGCGCGCGGGGTGAACGCCCGAGCCGACAGGGCGCGCGTCGCGCGCATCGGGCGGCGGAACGGCCGGGCGGCGACATGACATCGAGCGGGACGTCGCGCGCGTCGCGCGGGCGAGCGTTGACGTCCCCATGTTGCGGCGTACCCTATCGAGCGGTACATCGGCGCGGTGCCACGAGGTGGAGCGATGCGAGAAGGCGGGCATTTGGGCGCGGTGTGGACGGGCGGCGTCGGGCCGCGGGCAGGTGGCGTCGGATCGGCCGACTTGACGGCCGCTGCGAGCGTCCTCGGGGCATCCCGGTGAGCCGCAATCCTGAGCTGGTCGCGCAGCTCCGCGACATCGGCCTCTTCGGAGGGCTGGGCGACCATGTCCTTCAGGGCCTCGCCGACACGCTGGAGCTCGTCGAGCTGCAGCCGGGGGCTGTCGCCTTTCGCGAGGGCGACAGCGGGCGCGAGATGTTCGTGCTCCTCGCGGGCGAGATGGAGGTGCTCAAGCGCTCGAAGCGCGACGTCGAGGCGAGGGTCGCCGTCCTGGGGCCGAACGACTGGTTCGGCGAGATGTCGATCCTCGACGTGATGCCCCGCTCGGCGACGGTCCGAGCGATCGCCCCGTCGCGCTTGATGCGCGTCACCGCGCACGACCTCGATGCGCTCTACCGGCGCGATCTCAGGTCGTACACCCTCCTCGTGCTGAACATCGCGCGCGAGATGTCGCGCCGCCTTCGCGTGGCGGACAGCCTGCTCGCCGAGCTCGTCGCGAACATGCTCGACGAGTACGCGCGGCCTCGGCGCCCCGGGATCTGAGCCGGTCCGATCGCCGCGTCGCGGGAGCACGTTGCTGCCTGCCGCAGCGATCGCCGGCAGCCGGAGCCGCCCCCCGGGGCGAGCCGGCAGCCGCGGCGCTCCAGCAGCCGCCTCCCGCGCGAGCCGGCAGCCGGCAGCCTTGGGGCAGCCGCCCCCGGGCGAGCCGGGGGTGCGGCGGCGCCGCGCGGGGCTGCCCGGAGCGCCGCCGACAGCCGGCAGCCTTGGGGCAGCCGCCCCCGGGCGAGCCGGGGGTGCGGCGGCGCCGCGCGGGGCTGCCCGGAGCGCGTGGCGTGAGAGGGGTCAGCCCGTCGGTCGCGTCACGCGCCGCCCTGACCGATCACACCACCCGCGCCGCCGGCTCCACCCGCGCCGCCGTCGCCGCCACCGCCATTCCCACCGGCGCCGCCATCCCCACCGGCGCCGCCATCCCCACCGGCGCCGCCATCCCCACCGGCTCCACCGGCGCCGCCCTCACCGTCAGCACCACCAGCGTCGCCCTCGCCGCCAACGCCGCCGCCGCCAGTCGGGGCATTCTCGCCGGATGAACCCGTGCTGCCGGATCCCGCCGTGGCGGTGCTGGTCGGGCCTACCTCACCGCCGGGGGCGTGTCCGGCGTCTCCGTCGATGCCTGCGGCATCTCCCCCGCCTGCCCCTGTCGCGCCGACGCCCTCACAATCGACGCAGCCGATATCCGGGACCGGGAGAGGTGGCTCGGGTTGTGGGTTGAAGCAGCCCGCAAGCACCACCCCGAACACAGGGACGACAAGCTTACGCATAAGCTCTCTCCTCATAGCACCCTGCGTGCTTCCTGCCGCATGCGCCGCGCTCCGTCCGCCGGGAGGGCGGCGTCCGGCGCGATCATCGTCAGCCTTCGGTAGCTCTCGCAACACGCCGCGCGATCGGCGCCGGCGTCAGGCTCGGCCAGCGTGCCTGGTCAGCCGCAGACCACGCCGCCGGCGCCTCCTCCGCCGCACGGCTCGCCGTCCCCGCCGCCCTGCCCACCGGCACCACCCGTGCCGCCAGCCCCGCCCTCGCCGCTGCCCTGCCCGCCGGCACCGCCGTCGCCCCCGGCACCGCCGTCGCCCCCGGCACCGCCGTCGCCCCCGGCACCGCCCTGCCCGCCGGCACCGCCGTCTCCGTTGGCGCCGCCCCCGCCGCCGCTTCCCGCGGGGTCGCCGGTGCTGTGGCCGCCGGCACCGCTGCTGCTGCTCCCTGCGACCGCGCCGACCCCGCCGCCGCCCCCCGCGCCGCTTGCAGTGCCCGCGCCTGTCGGGCTGCCAGCGCCTGTACCGGCCCCCGCGGGCGTCGGCTCGTTGTCCCTGCCGTCCTGGAACGGCGGCTCGGGTTGCGGGTTGAACGTGCATCCAACCGCGAGGAGCAGGATAAGGAACGACAGGCTTCGCATCGCGGCTGCGTAGCATCGCAATCGACGTGCCACGCAAAAATCGCCGGAAGCAGCGCGATCGCTCCGCTGTCGAAGCGGTCCTCAGGCACACTCTGGCACGCCCCCCGGGCGGGTGGATCCGACGTGCGCCTGGTCGCCGGCCGCGGCCCGCCCTGCAGTGCCCGGTTCAGGGGTCCACCCGCGTGTCCACGGCGGCCGCCCGCGGTATCGTGCCGTGATGTCGGAAGACCTGGGGAACATCGCGTCGCGGCTCGAAGAGGTGCGACGCCGGATCGCCGGCGCCGCGGCGCGGGCCGGGCGCAGGCCGGAGGAGGTCCGGCTCATCGCCGTGTCCAAGGGCAAGCCCGCCGAGGCCATCCGCGCCGCCTATGCCGCCGGGCAGCGCGATTTCGGGGAGAACTACGCGCAGGAGCTCGCCGAAAAGGCCGAGGCGCTCGCCGACCTCGACGGGATCGTGTGGCACGCCATCGGCCAGATCCAGCGGAACAAGGCGAAGCTCGTCGCGCGCGTCGCGCAGGTCGTGCACTCGGTCGATCGCGAGGAGCTCGCCATCGAGCTCGACCGCCGCGCCGCCGCGCTCACCCGCACGCTCGACGTCCTGCTCGAGGTGAACGTCGGCGACGAGGCCTCGAAGGGCGGCTGCGCGCCCGCCGATCTGGCGCCGCTCCTCGGCGCGGTGGCCCGGTGCGCGCACCTCCGCCCTGTCGGCCTGATGGCCATCGCCCCGTTCCGCGAGGACCCGAACGACGTCGTCCCGTTCTTCGCAGAGCTCCGCGCCCTTCGCGACGCGCACGGCGGCCAGGCGGCGCTGCCCGAGCTCTCGATGGGCATGTCGCACGATTTCGAGGCGGCCATCGCCGAGGGCGCGACCTTCGTCCGCGTCGGCACCGCCATCTTCGGGGCCCGCGGATAGCGCTTTTCCTCCCGCGCCCCTCGGACAAGCCGCGGCGGGAACGTTAGACTCCCGGCGTGGTGCAGGCGAAGGCGGCGAGCAGATCCTCCTCGATCGGCGACCTCGGCGGCGCTGTCGCGACGCTCGTCGCGGCCGCGAGCTCCGCCGCGTCGCGCCTCGGCGCGGCCATCGCGCCCGGCGCGGCCGCGGCGGCCGCGCTGCTCGCGCTCGGCTGCGGGCCGGGCGCGATGCCCGCGTCCGTGCGCCACCCGCTCGTGGGCAGCGCCGCGCCGGAGTTCCACGCGGAGTCGACCTCGGCGGTCACGGTGGGCGTGCCCGGCGCGCGGAGGACGCGGGTCACCGTGATCGACTTCTGGGCGTCCTGGTGCGCGTCGTGCAGCCGGACGATGCCGGCGCTCGACAGGCTGTGGCGCGACCGCAAGGCCGACGGCGTGGCCGTCATCGGCGTCAACGTCGACGACTCGGAGGCCGCCGCCGCCGCGGCCGCCCACGAGCTCGGCGCGACGTTCCCCATCGTCGCCGACCTCGGCCAGCGGCTCACCGGGACCTACGGCGTCGCGCAGGTCCCCCTCACGTTCGTCGTCGACGGCGCGGGCACGGTGCGCTGGGTCGGACGCGATCCGGAAGGCGCGCGCCGCGCCGTGGAGGTCCTGCTCTCGGAGCGGTCAGCCGGCGCGCGCGCGCGGACGGTCTTCGAATGAGCGCGGCGCGCGGCGGCGGCGGCGCGCGGCGGCGCCCCGCGGACGACGAGCCGACCCTCTTCGACGCCGCCCGGCAGCGCGACCCCGAGCTCCGGGCCGCGGTGCCCCTCGCCGAACGCATGCGCCCCCGCACGCTCGCGGACATGATCGGCCAGGGCCACCTGCTCGGCGAGGGCAAGCTGCTCGCGCGCGCGATCGCCGCCGACCGGATCCCCTCCATGATCCTGTGGGGCCCCCCGGGCGCCGGGAAGACCACGCTCGCGCGCGTCGTCGCGCACACGACGAACGCCCGCTTCGTCCCCTTCAACGCCGTGCTGGGCGGCGTGCCGGAGCTCCGCGAGATCCTCGCCCAGGCGCGCGCGGCGCGCTCGTACGAGGGCAAGCGGACGATCCTGTTCGTCGACGAGATCCACCGCTTCAACAAGGCCCAGCAGGACGCGTTCCTCCCGCACGTCGAGGACGGCACCATCACGCTGATCGGCGCGACGACGGAGAACCCCTCGTTCGCGGTGAACGCGCCGCTGCTCTCCCGGTGCAAGGTCTTCCGGCTCCAGGGCCTCGCCGCCCCGGAGCTCGTCGAGCTCTTGCGCCGCGCGCTCGAGTCGCCCGCGGGGCTCGCCGGCGCGGTCGCCGCCGACGACGACGCGCTCTCCGCGATCGCGGCGCTCGCGCAGGGCGACGCCCGCAGGGCGCTCACCACGCTGGAGATCGCCGCGGACGAGGCCGCGCGCGCGGGCGCCGCCACGATCACGCGCGAGCTCATCGCCGGCGCGAGCGAGCACAAGACGCTGCTCTACGACAAGGCCGGCGAGGAGCACTACAACGTCATCAGCGCCTTCATCAAGTCGATGCGCGGCTCCGATCCCGACGCCGCCGTCTACTGGCTGATGCGCATGATCGAGGCCGGCGACGACCCGCTGTTCTTGCTGCGCCGGATGATGATCTTCGCCTCCGAGGACATCGGCAACGCCGACCCGCGCGCCCTCGAGGTCGCCGTCGCGTCGGACGCCGCGTTCCGGCGCATGGGGATGCCGGAGGGGCTCTACCCGCTCACGCAGGCGGCGCTGTACCTCGCCACGGCGCCGAAATCGAACGCGTGCAAGGTGGCCTGGCAGTCGGCGCAGGCCGCCGTGCGCGAGCACGGCGCGCTCCCGGTCCCGCTCACGCTGCGCAACGCCGTCACCCGGCTGATGCGCGACGAGGGCTACGGCGAGGGCTACCGCTACGCGCACGACGAGCCGGGCGGCGTCGCCCTCGGCGAGGCCTACCTGCCCGAGCCGCTCGCCGGCAGCCGGTTCTACGAGCCGACCGATCGCGGCTACGAGCGGACCATCGGCGAGCGCCTCCGCCGGATCCGCGGCGAGGGTGGGGGCGAGGGCGGCTGAGGCGCCGCGCCCGGCTCCACCCCGGGCCGCCGCCCGCGCGCCTCAGTCCTCGGCGCCGCCCGCGCCCGCGAGCGCCTGCTGGAGCTCGCTCAGCGCGTGCTGATCTCCCTTGCTGCGCGCGGCGCCGATGCCGTCGCTCAGCCAGGCGCGCCCCTCGTCGACGCGGCCTGCCTTCACGAGCATCGTCCCGCACATGAGGTACATCGGCACGTAGGTCGGGTCCATCGCCCGGAGCGCGTTGAACGTCGCGAGCGCGTCCTCGTGACGGTCCATCCCCGCGTACTCCAGCGCGAGCGCGTACCAGTGGAACGGATCCTTCGACCCGCCCTGGGTCATCTTCTCGAGCATCAACAGCCGCTTGCTCACGTCGCCTCCACAACGCCGATGTACGGCAGGTTCCGGTAACGCTCGGCCCAGTCGAGCCCGTAGCCGACGACGAACTTGTCCTCGATCGTGAAGCCCAGGTAGTCGACGGGCACCTGGACCTTGGCGCGCGCCGGTTTGTGCAGGAGCGCGCAGACCTTCACGCTGCTCGGCATCCTCGTGCGGAGCAGCTGGAGCAGGTGCGAGATCGTGAGGCCCGTGTCGACGATGTCCTCGACGACGAGGATGTCCTCGCCCTCGATCGGGCGGGTGAGGTCCTGCGTGATCTGGACGACGCCGGTCGAGTCGGTGCCCTCGCCGTAGCTGCGCACGCCGAGGAACTCGATCCGCACCGGGAGATCGATGTGCCGCGCGAGGTCGGCCGTGAAGACGTAGCTCCCCTTGAGCACGGAGACGAGCACGAGCCGCCGCTCCGCGTAGTCCCTTGTGATCTGCGCGCCGAGCTCGCGCACGCGGGCGCCGATCTGCTCGGCGGACAGGAGCGTCCGGACATTGGCCATGGCCGCCCGCTAACACCGCGGCGCCCTCGCGGCCAGCCCGACGCGGACCCCCGTCCCCGTGCGCCGCGCCTCCCGCTCGCGCGGCCGCTCCGTCGCCGCCCGGGCCGGACCTGGGCTAGTCTCGGCGCCCTCGTGATGCAGCCCCCTCCGCCCGACGCGCCCCCGCACCTCACCTCGCGCATGCCGCTGGCCGTCCGCTTCTGCGAGACGGACCTGATGGGCATCGTCCACCACGCCAACTACGTCGTGTACCTGGAGGCGGGCCGCATCGACTGGCTGCAGCGCCGCGGCATCTCCTACGACGAGATGGTGCGGCGCAACCTCCACCTCGCGGTCGCGGAGCTGCGGATCAAGTACCGGCAGCCGGCGCGGTTCGGGGACACCCTCGTCGTCGAGACGACCTGCCGCGAGCTCCAGCGGGTCACCGCGCGCTTCAGCTACCGCATCCTCCGGGGCGAGGACGTGATCTGCGACGGCGACATCCTCCTCGCGTGCCTCGGATCGAGCCTCACGCTGACGCGGATCCCCGACGACATCGCCCGCCTCCTGTCGAGCCCCGAGGTCACGCCCGCGGGCTAGCGGCCGCCGCGCCGCTCAGCCGCCGTTCGCGGCTTCCTCGTCGGCCCCGCTGCGCACGAGGCGCGCCGGCATCTCGACCGTCTGCGGCGGCTCGATGATGTCGCCGAGGAACGTGCGCCACTGGACCACGTAGAGCCCGCGCTGCGGGCCGCTGACGTAGCGCTCGCCCATCGGCGGCACCGCGACCGCGGGGATGCCGTCGACGAGCAGGTAGAGCAGCGCGTCCGTCTGGTTCACAGCGACGAACCCCTCGCCGGGCGCCCCCGGGTCGACGCTCGCGGGCAGGGGGAGCGGCCCCGTCCGGATCGCCGCGAGCTCGTCGCGCGACAGGAACACGCCGCCCTGCGCCGACGGGAGCCCCGCCGCGGCGAACGCGGCGCTCGGGGGCGGCATCAGCATGTCGGTCGAGACGAGGTCGGTGCGCCGGGCGATCGACGTCACCTCGAACCCGACGCCGCCGCCGCCCTGCCACGCGTAGCTCGCGTGGAGCGGCACCTCGCCGGCCACGCACTCGGGCGACTTCGGGTCGACGCCGAGGATCTCCATCAGCGCCCGGCAGAGCAGGGGACCGCCCTCGCCGGCCTCCGGCATCTTGCCGAGCTCCAGGTGCAGCGTGCCGAGGCTCGCGTGCACCTCGACCTTGCGGACGTCGACCTCGAGCCGCCTGCCCTCGCCGACCGGGCGCGCCGAGCCCGACGACAGCGGCGTCACGTCGATGCGCCGCTCGCCGAGCAGCGTGCGGAGCGCCCCCGGGGGCAGCACCCGGTACTGGGTCAAGCCCGGCCACAGCAGCGCCTCGCCGTGGACGTCGTGGCGGGCGCGCAGCTCGGAGCCGGAGGGCAACGGGAGCGCCCGCGACGTGAACTGCACGCGCATGCGGCCCGTCTCCGCGAGATCGATCTTCCACGTCAGCCCGGTGACCTCCTGCGCGGCCTCCAGCCCGGCGGTCGCCACCTCGGGCGCCTTCGGGGGCTGCGGCACGTCGCGCCAGCGGAAGGCGGCCTCGAGCGTGACGCCGGAGAGCTCGCGGGGCGGGAGCGTGTCCTCCGGCAGCGGCGCCGCCGGCGGCAGCGGGAGCGGCGACTGCTGGCTCGCCTCGGACATGATGAGCCGGCCGTAGTCGTCGGACACGAGCTTCGCGCTCGCCTCGGCGGCCGACGCGTCGAGCAGGTCCGGCGTCTCGCTCGCGAGCGGCGCCGGGAGGATCCTCGCGTTCGGGCTCGCGCCCGCCTCCACCGGATCGGCCGGCGGCTGGCGCGGCGGCTCGCACCCGGCGCAGGCGGCGAGCAGCAGCCCCAGGGCGGCGACGCGCGCCCGGCTCACGGCGCCCGCTCGAAGGTGTGGATCACCTTCACCCGCGGATCGAGCGGCGGCGGGTCGGGCGCGTACTGCGTGTCCAGGAAGACGGCGGTGCAGCGGGGGTGGCACTCCACCATCAGGTTGCAGTTCGCCGCCTCGTTGTCGAACGCCGCGATGACGTGCCCGAGCCGGGAGAGCTGCGGGGCGACGCTCCGCTTGAACTCGGTGTCGGGCATCTCGAACCGCGGCTTCACGACGAGCTCGGTGCCGATGATCCCGATGGGGAAGCCGAGGTCCCGCAGGCTCGCGAACGAGCCGAGCGCCATGTTCGGCAGGTCGCGCCCGGTGAGATACACGAGGGTCGCCCCCGCCGCGTGGCACGCGCGCGCATACTGGCTCGCGCCCGGCACCTCCACGTCGTGCCGGATGTGCGGATCATTGAAGAAGCGCGCCTTCCAGAACTCGAACGCGTGCAGGTGGAGCGCCTCGTCGTGAACGCCGAGCCGGCGCAGGTTGTCCTGGAACCCGTACACGATGCCGTCGGGCGCCGCGCGCTCCAGGAGGGCGGCGGCGTGCGGGTGCTTCCGGCGCCACTCCTCGGCGAGCTCGTGGAGGATCGCGACGACCCGCGGCCGGTTGTCCATGAGGGTGCCGTCGAGATCGAAGACGATCACGGGCGGCCCCGCCGACCGGTCGCCCGCGCGCTCGACGATGGAGTCCAGGAGCCGCGTCCGTTCGAGGGGGACGAGGCGCTTTTCGTGGAACAGCGTGCTCAAGGTCGTGGCGCCGTGAAGGAGCGCGCCCGCCGCGCGCTCCTCGGGCGGAACCCTAGCGCGAACTCGCCCCCCTCAGAAGCCGCGGCGCCACCTCCGCCGCAGAGCCCCGGCGCGTCGGCAAGTGTGCCGAAACATCCTACATTGTTGGCCCAATCCTTCCGTTCTTCTTAGGATTTTCCACAGCCGGGACGCGTCGAGGTCCCGAAGGAAGGCCCATGCAGAACCGCATCAAGACCGCTCTGGCCCTGACGATGGCCCTGACCGCTGTGGCGGGCTGCTCGAAGACCCCTCGCGATCGCCTGCAGGGGCGCTGGTATGGCGAGTCCATCGAGAACGCCCCCGTCGAGCAGCTCACCAAGGCGACCGGCTGGGTGAAGGGGGCAGCGATCGAGTTCAACGGCAGCAAGGTGACGGTGACCGTGCCGGCGGAGACGCCGCGCAGCGGGACCTTCAAGGTGACGAAGGCGGAGGGCGACCAGGTGACGGTCGCGTTCCTCCGGCCCGAGGGCGGCCTCGACGAGGCGCAGTTCCGCTTCGCCACGGATCACGCGCTCCACTGGGAGATCGGCGACGGCCGCGCGATCGTGCTGGCCAAGGCGAAGACCAACTGAGGCCGGCGCGCTGGCCGAGGCGAAGCGCCGAGGCCGGCCGCCTACCGCCGCACCTTCTCGCGCCGCACCCGCGTGAGCCACCGCGCCTCGCCGCGGTCGCCGTCGCGCGCGAGCAGCACGACGACGTCCTCCGAGAGCGGCCCCGTGAGCCGCCGCCGCGCCTCCTCGATGGAGCGCACCTCGACGCCGTTCACCGACAGCAGCCGATCGCCCGGCTCGACGCCCGCCTCCTCGGCCTCGCTCCCCGGCGGCACCGACACGACGGTCACGGTCCGGCGCTCCTCGCCGAGCGTCACCGCCAGGCTCCCCGCGCCCTTCGGGTCCTGCCGCGCGCCGTCTCCCGGCAGCGCGATCCTGACCCGATCGGTCGTCCTTCCGGCCCGCACCTGCACCGGCTGCGACTCGGCGCGCCCGAGATCCGCGCTGTACGCCTCGATCACCGCCGTCCCCTCCGGCAGCCCGCCGAGCTGGAACCGCCCGTCCCGGTCCGTGATCACGACGCCCGGCGGCAAGGGGCCGAGCGGCAGGTACGTCGGCACCCGGTCGCGCGCCACGCGGGCCCCCGCGACCGGGTCGCCGCGCTGGTCGACGACCTCGCCGGCGACCTCGCCCGCCTCGAACAGGTCGATGCGCCCGAGGTCCGTCGGGCGATCGGGATCGCCGGCGATCGTGACCCGCAGCGTCGCCGGCGCGAACCCGTCGCGGCCCACGGTGACGCGGAACCGGCCCGGCGCGAGGTCCCCGATCGTGAAGGCGCCGTCCGCGTCGCTCGTCGCGCGGCGCGGCCCCGTCGGCGAGAACAGCGTGATCCGCGCGCCCTCGATCCGGTCCCGCCCGCCGCGCGCGGTCACGGTGCCCGTCGCCTTCAGGGCGCCGCTCATCTCGAGCCGCAGCTCCTTCGGCGCCGCGTCGACCTGCTCGACGCGCGGCGCCCTGCCGGAGCGCACGAGGCTGATCCTGAGCGGCAGCCCGGCGGCGTCGGGCAGCAGCGCGTCGCCGCCGTCGTCCGTGAAGAGCGTCTTGCGGAGCGGGACCGCGACGTCGAGCGAGAGGACGCGCACCTCCGCGCGATCGAGCGGGTAGCCGCGATCGTCGGTGACGCGGATGGCCACCGCCTCGCGCACCTTCGGCAGGACGACCTCGATCTCCTTGCGGTCGCGCTCCGGCACCTCGACGACGAGGCGCGCCACCACGTCCCCGGGCGACTCGGGCCGCGACACCGAGACGAGCACCTCGTCCGGGACCGCGGCGAAGGCGAACGTGCCGTCGTCCGCGGAGTACGTCACCCGCTCGAGCGAGCCGGCCGTGGCGGCCAGCTCCACGCGCGCGCCGGCGACCGGCTTGCGGTCCTCCTCGAGGACGCGGCCCTCGAGCAGGCCGCCCTGGCGCATCACCACGCGCACGTGCGCCTCGCCGCCCGGCTGCAGCGTCACGACCTCGCTGAGCGTCTCCACGTACTCCGGGTGCCGCACGATGGCGTGGACGCGCCCCGGGGTGACCGGCTCGGCCCGGAAGGTGCCGTCGGCGCGCGTCACCCACGGGTCGCCCGATCGCACCGAGGCCGCCGGGATGAACACGTCCCCGCGCGGCAGGTCCGGGATCGGGCCGGGCATGACCCCGAGCTCGCCCGCGGGGATCAGCGGCGCCGGGCCGGGCAGGGCGCGCTCGAACTGCGCGTCCCTGAACTCGGACATGGCGGTCGTCTCGTCGATGGGCATGCCCTCCGCGTCGGCGCCGACGACCTCGATGGTCGCGCCCGGCACCGGGTAGCCGCGGTCGTCGACGACCTCGCCAGCGAGCGCGCCGCCGCGGAGCAGCGGGATGCGGGCCTCTGTGGCGCCCGCGTCGACCTCCACGGCGTTGCGCGGCACGAACCCGGCTGCCAGGGCCGACGCGGCCGCGTACCCCGGCGCGATCGGCCCGAGCGTCACCGACCCGTCGTCGCCCGTGCGGCCGTGCAGCGGGAACGCCGACAGCCCCTGCTCGACGAGCACCACGTTCGCGCCCTTCACGGCCGGCGCGCCCTCGCCGTCGCCGTCGGTCACGAGGATCCGCACGTGGCGGCCGGGCCCGAGGACGAGCTTCACCTCCTTGCCCTCGCCGCGCTTCACGGGCACGGCGAGCGCCGTCGCGCTCACGGCGCCCCCGCGCCGCGCCTTGAGGTCGTACACCCCGTCGCGGAGCCCGGAGATCCTCGCCGCGCCGGTCGCGTCCGTCGTCGTGCTGCGCGCCGGCCAGAGGCCGGTGCCGGCGGCCAGCACGGTCGCGCCGTCGGCCGGCTGCCCCTCCGCGTCGACCACCCGCACGGTGAGGGCGCCGAGCCGGTCGAGGCGCAGCCGGAGCGGCACCGCCCCGGGCACGATGCCGGTCCGCACGGTGTCCTCGAAGCCAAGCGCCGACGCGCGGACGACGTACGGCGTCGCGCCGAGCCGATCGAACCGCGCGCGGCCGCCGTCCGCGGTGGTCGCCACGAAGGGCAGGGGATCGCCCGTCGCGACGGCGACCTCCGCGCCGTCGACCGGGCGCTCCGCGTCGTCGACGACGAGCACCTCGAGCACCTTCGCGGGCCTCAGCACGAGGTCCACGGCGCGCGGGCCCGGCTCGAGCGCGAGGCGCGTCGAGGCGCGCGCCCGCTCCACGCCGTACGCCATCACCCACGCCTCGCCGGACGGCAGCCCTGCGAAGCGCGCCTCGCCCGCCGCGTCGGTCTTCCGCTCTCCAGCGAAGTAGGCCCGGTCCTCGCGCACGGAGAAGACGCGCACGGCAGCGTCCTGGAGCGGGCGCCCCTGCTCGTCGCGCACGGTCGCTGTGAGCTCGGCCGCGCGCCCCTCCACCGACGCGGGCACCGGCGGCGCCGGGATCGGCGCCTGCGGCAGGAACCGCGGGCCCACGTCGCGCAGCGTCGTCGCGGCGAAGAAGCACACGAGCGCGGCGATCACGGCGAGGACGGTATCGATCCGCGATCGGCGCTCGGGCCGGTCGGCTTCCGGTGCGGTTTGCTTGTCCTGCTCGGCCACGGCCTGGATTCTCTACCCCGGATCCGCGAAAACGCCGAACGTCCCGGGGCCGTTCCCGCGGGCGGGGCCGCGCCGGATCAGGCCTGGCGGCCGCGGTGCTGCTCGATCACGGCCTGGATCTCCTCCTCGCAGAGGATGTGATCCGTGGCCTTGGCCTTGGCCAGGATGGCGTCGACGAGCTCCTTCGAGGGCTCGATCTTCCGCTGCCTGAGCCAGTAGTTCACGTTGGAGGCGCCGGACATGTACCCGACGCAGATCTCCTGCTTGCGCCCGAACATGCCGGCGGGGACGCCGGAGTAGATCCGGTCGGCCATCCACGCGTCGCCCTTCGACTCGGCCTTGATGATGGCGGCCGCGTGCACGCCGGTCGCCGTGCGGAAGGCGTCCCGTCCGACCAGGGGGTAATTGATGGGCACCTCCCAGCCGACCGCCTGCGCGGCGGTCGTGCAGTACTCGAGGAGGTGGGTGAGGTCCTGGTGCTCGAGCAGGCCGAGGAGCTTCATGTTGAGCAGGATGAGCTCCATCGCCGCGTTGCCGACCCGCTCGCCGATGCCGAGGGCGGTGCCGTGCACGCGGTCCGCGCCGAACTGGAGCGCCCAGATCGCGTTCTCGAGCGCGAGCCCCCGGTCGTTGTGGCCGTGCCAGTCGATGCCGACCGACGCCCCGGCGCCCGCGACGATGGCCCGCGTGAAGTTGATCAGGTTGCGGACCCCGTCGGGCGTCGCGTGCCCCACGGTGTCGCAGAGGCACAGCCGGGACGCGCCGTGATCGATGGCGACCTTGAAGAGCGTCGCCAGCACCTCGGGCCTCGATCGCGTCGTGTCTTCCGTGACATAGGCCACAGGGAGCCCGGCCTTCACGCCCGCGTCGATGGCGGCGGCGCTGCGCTGCGCGATGAGGTCGACGTCCCACGCCTCCGCGAGCTGGCGGATCGGGCTGGATCCGATGAAGGCGTAGATCTCGACGGGGATCCCCGCGCGCTGGGAGATCTCGATCATCGGGGTGATGTCCGAGACGACCGTGCGGCCTGCGCAGGCGATGCGGATCGGCAGGTGGTTGTCCGCCACCTCCTTGCACATCCGGAGCACGTCCTCGAACGCCCGCTGCGAGCTGCCGGGCAGGCCGACATCGGCGACGTGGATGCCGATCTTGGCCATCAGGTGGAGCAGCTTGAGCTTGCTCTCGATGTTCGGGTCGGCGACGGAGGGGTTCTGCAGGCCGTCGCGCAGGGTCTCGTCGAAGAAGCCGATCTCCTTCGGGATGACCCGCCCGACGCGGCCCACCTCGTTCCAGTCGTAGATGAGCTCGGTCGGGCGGATGCCGGCGGGATCGGTCGCCATGCTCCGAGTATAGTGCGCCGCGCGCAACGCCGAGCCTGAAACGAAGCCTTTCCGGAGCGATCGACATGACGCGCGGCGCTGGCGAACACGTGATGAAGACGGTGACGACCCCGCAATGCGTGCTCCGTCACATCGGCCACATGGGGGGTCGCGCGCCGCGCCGCGGAGCCGAGCGATCGCGATCGGCCAGGGTGCTGACGAGGGCGACCGCATCGCCGCGCCCAACGCCGCGGAGCGGGGCAGGGTCCAGCCGGGCCAGAAAAAACGCCGGGGCAAGGAAGGCGCCGCCGCGCGCGAGCGCGGCGCGCGCACAGCGCGGCAGAGCGGCGGTGCGAGCGCGCTCGGCGGGCGCGGGCGGGCGCTCGCCTGCGCGGCGCGGTGCGCTGGCCCTGCGCGCCTGGCAAGCCTAAGCTTGGCGCCACGACGATGTGGCAATCCCTTCCTGAGTTCGGGACCGGCGTCCTTTACGCCATTCTGGTGACCGCGGCGTATACCTTCGCCGTCGGGCTCGCGTCGGCGCGCGGGCGGCCGCGGCTGCTCCAGGCGGCGCGCCTCGGCGCGTACGGCACGATCGCGCTCGTCGGCCTCGCGGTGCTCGTGCTCGCGTACGCCTTCGTCAGCCACGATTTCCGCATCGCCTACGTCGCCCAGTACAGCGACCGATCCATGAGCACGCCGTACCTCATCGCGGCGCTCTGGGGAGGCCAGGACGGCTCGCTGCTCTGGTGGATGTTCCTGACCGCGCTGTTCTCCGGCGGCTGCGTCTTCTGGCTGCGGCGCCGGTACCTGGAGCTCCAGCCCTACGTCATCGCGACGCTGATGAGCGTCCTCATCTTCTTCGCGGCGCTGATGATCTTCGCGGTGAACCCGTTCCGGACGAGCGTGGCGGGCGCCCCGCTCGACGGCAACGGGCTGAACTACCAGCTCCGCAACTTCTACATGATCATCCACCCGCCGAGCCTCTACATCGGCTTCACGAGCGCGGCGGTCCCGTTCGCGTTCGCGATCGCCGCGCTCGCCACGGGCCGCCTCGACAGCGAGTGGATCGTGGCGACGCGCAAGTGGATGCTCTTCTCCTGGCTCTTCCTCTCGATCGGCAACGTGCTCGGGATGCTGTGGGCCTACGAGGAGCTCGGCTGGGGCGGCCCCTGGGCGTGGGATCCGGTCGAGAACGCCGCGTTCCTCCCGTGGCTCACCGCGAGCGCGTACGTGCACTCGACGATGATCCAGGAGCGCCGCGGCATGCTGAAGGTGTGGAACGTCTCGCTCATCTGCGGGACGTTCTTCCTCACGATCTTCGGCACCTGGCTCACGCGGTCGGGCCTCATCGCCAGCGTGCACTCCTTCGCCCAGTCGGGCATCGGCATCTGGTTCGTCTTCTTCATGGCCGTGATCCTGGCGACGTGCACCGCGCTGATCGTCTACCGCCTGCCGCTGCTGCGCAGCGAGGGGCACTTCGAGTCGCTCCTGTCGCGCGAGGCCGCGTTCCTCTTCAACAACTGGGGCCTCTTCAGCATCATGATCTTCATCGCGGTCGCGACGGTGTGGCCGCGCATCAGCGAGTGGCTGCTCGACCAGAAGTCGACGCTCGGGCCGACGTTCTACAACATGTGGCTCCCGCCGGTCGCGCTCGTGGTCTTCCTGCTGATGGGGATCGCGCCGCTGCTCGGGTGGCGGAAGACGTCGCCGGAGCTCTTCCGGAAGAGCTTCCGCTGGCCGGTGCTGGCCACCGTGATCACGGCGGGGCTCCACCTCACGCTCGGGAAGAAGGTGGGCTTCGCCCCGTTCGTCCCCGTCGACCCGATCTACCCCGGCCAGCTCGGCGACGCGCTCGCCGCGCTCGCGTCGACGTACCCGTTCTTCACGGTGGCGTTCGCGGCGTTCAACGTCGCCGTGGTCGTCCAGGAGTTCGCCCGCGGCATCGCCGCGCGGCAGAAGCGGGGGGGCGAGTCGCCCTTCGCCTCGTTCTACAACCTGGTCGCGAGGTCGCGGCGCCGCTACGGCGGCTACATCGTGCACGTCGGCATCGCGGTGATGTTCGTCGGGTTCGCTGGCCGCGCCTGGACGGTCGACAAGGAGATCAGCCTCCACCCGGGCGAGTCGGTGCAGATCGAGGAGTACCGCCTCGTCTACGCCGGCCCGCGCATGGAGGTCGACAGCGAGAAGCGCATGGTCTTCGCCGATCTCGACGTCGAGCGGCACGGCGTGCCGGTCGGCCGGATCAGCCCGGCGAAGTACATCTACAAGGCGACCCCGGAGGCGCCGTCGACCGAGGTCGCCCGGCACATCACGCTCAAGAACGATCTCTACGTGATCATCGGGATGGCGAACCCGCAGACGAAGGTCGCCTCGTTCCAGATGCACGTGAACAACCTGATCTCGTTCATGTGGTTCGGCGCGGGGATCCTGGTCCTCGGGGCGCTCATCGCGATGTGGCCCGACATCGCGCTCGAGGAGGCCGGGGCGTTCGGCTATGTAAGGGCGGCGGGGTCGGTCACGGCGTCTGTCGTGTTCGCCTTCCTGCTCGCCGGCGGCCCGTCGCTGGCCTACGGGCACCCCGTCCAGGAGGGGTTCGGCCGGCCGACCCTTGTCGATCCAGGTGAAGCCGGCGTCGAGGGCCGCGCCCCGCCGTCCGGCGAGTCCGTTCATGCCGGGCAGGCGCCCGCGATCGATGCCATGCTCCCGACCGCTGCCGAGCTGAGGCAGCCAGCCTTCGAATGAGCCGCACCCGAAAACTGATCCACGGCATCACCCTCCTCGCCGCGGGCGTCATCGCCCTCGTCGTCATGGTCCGCTCGCCGGAGTTCGCCCACGGCCAGCAGCTCGGGGAGGGGATGGTGCGCACCGGCACCGTCGGCATCCAGAACGACACCGAGCGCAAGCTCTTCTGGAGCCTGATCTGCACGTGCGGCTGTCCGCGCGAGACCCTCGGGACGTGCACCTGCGGCACCGCGCACGAGCGCCGGGACGCGCTCCGCGTCGCGCTCGCGGCGGGGAGCACGATCGAGCAGATCCAGGCGGCCTACGCCGAGCGCTACGGCCCGGAGGCGCTCGCGGTGCCGCCGAACAAGGGGAGCCAGCGGCTGCTCTACCTCTTCCCGCTGGCCGCCATCGCGCTCGGCGCCGGTCTGGTCATCGTGACGCTGCGCCGCTGGAAGCAGCGCAGCGACCAGGCGAGCGCCGCCGCCGGGCAGGGATCCCCGAAGGGCGCGGCCCCCGCCGCGCGCGACGATTACGACGACAAGCTCGACGACGAGCTCAAGAGCCTCGACCGCGAATGAGCGCTGAAACCCCCGCCAGGAGCGCCGCCTCGGCCGCGGCCCAGGAGACCGTGAGCCGCGGCGCTGACTCGCCGCTGGAGCGGCAGATCGTCCACTACGCCCGCTTCGGGGTGCCGCTCGCGGCGCTCGTGGGCGCCGGGGTCGCGGGGCTCGTCGCCGGGCCGCCCGCGGCGATCCTCGTGCTCGCCGGCGGCGCCCTCGTCGCGGTCATCGCCATCTTCTGGGCGAGCCTCCGCGTGCTGCTCGGCGAGACGCCGCTGAGCGGGGCCGACGCGTATGCGATCGGCGCGCCGCGCACCGAGGAGGAGCAGAAGCAGGCCGTGCTGCGGGCGCTCAAGGACCTGGAGTTCGAGCGCAGCGTCGGCAAGATCAGCGACGAGGACTACGCCGAGCTGGTCGCGAAGTACCGCGCCGAGGCGAAGCGGCTGCTCCGCATCCTGGACGCCGATGCGCAGCCGCGGCGCGAGCAGGTCGCCGCGCTCGTCGCGAGGCACCTCCGGCGCGCCGGTCTCCAGGACGACACCGGCGCGCCCGAGGCGCCGGAGCAGGACGCGGACGCCGCCGCGAGCGAGGCGGACGGCGCCGCCGCGGGCGAGACGGACGGCGCGGGCGAGGCCGACGGCGCCGCCGCGGAGGCCAGGCCGGCGAAGCGGAAGCGCGCCAAGGCCAGGCGGCCGGAGAGGCAAGAGCTCGATCACGAGCCGGCGCCCGTCGCGGAGCGCGACGACGTTGCGGCGGCGGACGACGGCGAGGCGGCGCGCGCCTCTGCGTGCGCGGTCTGCGGCACGCTCAACGACGAAGATGCCGTGTTTTGCAAGAAGTGCGGGACGAAGCGCGCGGTCGACGCGCCCCTTCCGGAGCAGGCGGCGGCCGACGAGGCCGCGGCCGGCGGTGACGTGAACGAGAGCAGGAGGGCGCCGTGATGCGCTGGACCAGGTGCACCGCGCTGGCGGCGATCGCCTCGCTGGGCGTGATCGCCGCGCCGGCTGCGCACGCGCAGCCGGCTGCTTCAGCGCAGACCGCAGCGGCGACGGCCGCCCCGGCGCAACCGGCGGCTGCGAGGGCGGCTCCAGCGCAGACCGCAGCGGCGACGGCCGCTCCGGCGCAACCCGCGGCCGCCAGGCAGGACGCGAAGGCGGCGGCGCCGGGCGCGACGACCCCTTCGGGGACAGCCGCTGCCGGCGGGACCGCGAGCCCCGCCGCGGCCCCGCCGGCGGGCGCCGCGGACGCGGGCGCGCCCGCGTCCGCGGCGCCCGCCGGCGCGCTACCGCCGGGCCATCCCGAGGTCGGGCAGGGGCTGCCGTCCGGTCACCCGCCGGTAGGGAACGCCGGCGCCGGAGCGGCCGCGTCGCGGCGCGCTGCGGAGGAGCTGACGGGCCTCTTCGACGCGCCCGAGGACATCGTTCAGGACGACGCCGGCCTCCCGCCCGGCGTCCTCGTGCTCACGGTGCAGGACGCGGACGGGCAGCCTGTTCCTCGCCTCCCGGTCGACATCGACATCCTGCACAGCTCGGTGGCGAAGGGCGACTCGCGCGAGCGCGTGAAGCGGGAGACGGACGACGCGGGCGCCATCCGTCTCGACAACCTCACGATCGGCGGCGGCACGAGCTACGGCATCTCGGTCACGCGCGAGGGCGCCACGTTCACGCTGCCGCATTTCGGGCTCGGCGCCGAGGCCGGGAAGCGCGCCGTGCTCCACGTCTACGAGGCCACGCCGGACGTGAACGGCCTGCTCGTCGGGACGCAGGGCATCATCTACCTCCAGCTCCGGCAGGACTCGATCTCGGTCGAGCAGCTCTTCCAGGTCTACAACCTCGGCCGCGTCGCCTGGTTGCCCAACGAGACGTTCGCCCTGCCGCCCGACTACAAGGCCTTCAACAAGACGGAGACCATGGACGACATGCGCTTCGACGAGGTCAAGGGCACCGGCGTCGCGCTGCGCGGCACCGTGAGCCCTGGCCGGCACGAAGGGCAGTTCCGCTGGCAGGTCCCGCTCAACAAGGAAGAGAGCCAGACGATCCGCATCGAGCTGCCGCCGCGCATGGCCCAGTTCCGGGTGATGGCCGAGGCGTCGAAGTCGATGACGCTGAACGTCGCCGGCTTCCCCGCGGCGCAGCGCACCCAGAACCGCGACGGCAAGAAGATCCTGATCACCGA
This sequence comes from Sorangium sp. So ce1335, assembly GCF_051521615.1. NCBI lineage: Bacteria > Pseudomonadati > Myxococcota > Polyangiales > Polyangiaceae > Sorangium > Sorangium sp. So ce1335. Next base: position 11,334,744 of record NZ_CP150363.1, on the reverse strand, counting down.
GAAGCAGAGCTCCCGCGCCGAGGGCGGTCTGCGGACGGTCGAGATCACGCTCGCCGGGCTGCCCACGCCGGGCTGGGGCCGGTGGATCGCGCTGTCCCTGGCCGGAGCGGCCGTGGCCCTGGGCGCCGGGGTGAACCTGGTTCGGCGGCGCGACGGACATCGCGGGCCCGACGACGAGGAGCGGCGGGAGCTGATGGAGGCGCGCGACGCGCTGCTCGACGAGTTCGTCGAGCTCGAGCGCGCGCGGAGGCGGGGCGACGTCGGCCCGAAGACGTACGAGCGCGTCCGGACGGCGCTCCTCGACGCGCTCGCGCGCATCGTCGCCATGATCGAGTCGAAGCCGGCGCGCGGGAAGGCCGCGGGCGCGCGCAAAGCACCCGGCTCGTCGCTCACGTCGAGCGCTGACACGCCGCCCCCCTGAGGTGGGGTCGGCGCCGATCCTCGGATCGATGCCTGGCTGGAAGGTCGCTCTCCCCGCGGCCGCGGCCCTCCTGACGATCGCCGGCGTCGCCGTGCTGGCCCGCCATCGCGGCGGGCCACCGGCGCGCTGCGCGCCAGGGATGGTCGCGCTCGGCCCGCGATGTTGCGGCGCCGGCCAGCGCCTCGAGGGCGGACGCTGCGCCGGCGCGCCGAGCCGCTGCGGCGCCGGGCTCACGCTCACCCCCGCCGGGTGCGCCGCGCCGCGCGCGATCGTGCGCATCGCCGCCGGCACGCTGCGCCTCGGGCCGAGCGACTGGGAGGCGCAGGGCATCGTCGAGGCGCGCGAGGTGTTCGTCCCGGCGTTCTCGCTCGACGCGTTCGAGGTCACCGAGCAGCCTTACGCGGCCTGCGTGGACGCCGGCGCGTGCGCGCCCTTGCCGCTGCGCGGCGAGCCGGGCGTCCCCGTGACGGGGATCACCATGGAAGAAGCCGCCCGCTTCTGCGCCTTCGCGGGCGGAGCGCTCCCCACGGGCGATCAGCTCGCGTTCGCCGCGGCCGGCCCGTCGGGCCGGCGGTACCCGTGGGGTGACACAGGCGCCGTCTGCCGGCGCGTCGTCTTCGGCTTGCGAGCGGGCCCATGCGGATGGAACGCGACCGGCCCGGAGCTCGCCGGCGCGCGACCCGACGGCGCCGCGGTCCACGCGACCGGGCGCCTGTTCGACCTGGCCGGCAACGTCGCCGAGTGGGCGGCCCCCGACCTGCCAGGAGCGGAGATCTCGGGAACTCACGGCGGATCGTGGGCTGACGAGGCGGCCGCGGCGCTCCGCGCCTGGAATCGGCGGCTTCTCCCCGTCTCGACCCGCGCGCCGGATATCGGCTTCCGGTGCGCCTATGCCCCTTGAGCCTCCAGCGCGCTGCGGGGGGCTCGGGCGGGGAAGCAGGGAAGGCGGGGAAGGTGGGGAAGCGGGAAGGGCAGAGGGTGAGGGCAGAGGGTGAGGGCAGAGGGTGAGGGGCAGACGCGACCTCGGCGCAAAACCCTCCGGAAACGCGCTCCGTCTGCTCCGGATTGGGTTACAGTCCCCAGTCCCAATGACTGTCGCGCTTCTCTCGATCGGGACCGAGCTCACCCGGGGCGAGATCATCAACACCAACGCGACCTGGCTCGCTGCGGAGCTCACGGCGGCGGGCTTCACGGTCAGCGAGTCGATCACGGTCGACGACGACGTCGATCGCATCGCCGCGACGATCCGCCAGCTCGCGAGCGCTCACCGGCTGGTCATCGCCACCGGCGGCCTCGGCCCCACGACGGACGACCTCACGGCGCTGGCCGCCGCGCGCGCCGCGGGCACCGACATCGTGCGCGACGAGAGCACGCTCCTCGCCATCCGCCGCCGCGTGGAGAGCCGCGGCAAGACGATGAACGCGGGCCACGAGAAGCAGGCCGAGGTCCCCGCCGGCTCGGAGATCCTTCCGAACTCCTCCGGCACCGCGCCCGGCTTCGGGGTCCACCTCGGCGAGTCCACGGTCTTCTTCCTCCCGGGCGTGCCGCGGGAGATGAAGAGCATGTTCGCCGAGCAGGTGCTGCCGCGCGTGCGGCCGGCCGCGCCGAACAACACCTTCCAGGTGCGTCTCCGCACCTACAGTCTCCCCGAATCCGCGCTGGGCGAGCTCCTCAAGGGCGTGGAGGAGGCCTATCCCGGCATCACGCTCGGCTACCGCGTGCATTACCCGGAGGTCGACGTGAAGGTCCACGCCCGCGCCGCCACCCAGTCGATGGCGCACGAGCTGGCCTTGAGGGCGACGGCCGACGTCCGCGAGCGGCTCGGCACGGCCGTGTACGGGGAGGGGACCGACGCCTTTCCGGAGATTGTCGGCCGCTCCGTGCGCGCCCGTGGCTGGCGGCTCGCCGTGTCGGAGTCGTGCACCGGCGGGCTGATCTCGCACCTGCTCACCAGCTACCCGGCGAGCGACTACCTCGTCGGCGCCGCGGTCACGTACGCGAACAGCGCCAAGACCCGGCTGCTCGGCGTCGCCGAGGACACGCTGCGCGGCCATGGCGCCGTGTCCGCCGAGGTCGCCGCCGAGATGGCCCAGGGGGTTCGCCGCCTCTGCGAGGTTGACGTCGGCATCTCCGTGACCGGCATCGCCGGCCCGACGGGCGGCACGGCGACGAAGCCGGTCGGCCTTTGCTACTGGGCCGTGTCGCACCCCGGCGGCCTGGTCGTTCGCGACCGCGTGTTCTCCGGGGATCGCGAGGAGGTCCAGCTCGGCGCGGCCTACGCCGTCCTGGACCTCCTCCGCCGGATCGCCGGCAACCTCCCCGAGCGCTGACGCGGGCGCGTCAGTTCGGCGCTGAGCGCGTGAACGTCAGCGCCTCGCCCCCGCGGTCGATCCGCACCGTGTCTCCCTGCTTGAACTCGCCGCCGAGGATCCGCTTTGCGAGCTCGTCCTCGATGCTCCGCTGAATCGCCCGCTTCAGCGGCCTCGCGCCGTACTGCGGGTCCCACCCCTGCTCGATGAGGTAGCCCTTCGCCTCCGGCGAGATGGTGAACTGCAGCCCGCGCCGGTCCAGCCGCTTTCGCAGCAGATCGAGCTGGATGTCGACGATCTTCTCCATCTGCTCGCGCGCGAGCCGCCGGAACACGATGAGATCGTCGAGCCGATTCAAGAACTCCGGGCGGAAGTGCTTCCGCACCTCCTCGATGACGGCGCTCCTCACGAGCTCGGCCTTCTCGTCCGCCGGCAGGTTGGAGCGCTCCTCGATCGCCGCGGCCGCAGGCGTCCCGAGGTTGGATGTCAGGATGATGATCGTGTTCTTGAAATCGACCGTGTGCCCCTGCCCGTCGGTCAGGCGTCCATCGTCGAGCACCTGGAGCAGCGTATTCCAGATGTCCGGGTGCGCCTTCTCGATCTCGTCGAACAGCACGACGCTGTACGGCCGCCGCCGCACCGGCTCCGTGAGCTGGCCGCCCTCCTCGTAGCCGACGTACCCGGGCGGCGCGCCGATCAGGCGGGCCACCGCGTGGCGCTCCCCGTACTCGCTCATGTCGAGCCGCACCATGGCCCGCTCGTCATCGAACAGGATCTCGGCGAGCGCGCGCGCCAGCTCGGTCTTGCCGACGCCCGTCGGCCCGAGGAACAGGAACGATCCTATCGGCCGCCGCTCGTCGCCGAGGCCGGCCCGCGAGCGCCGGATGGCGTTCGACACCGCGCGGAGCGCGTCCTCCTGCCCGACGACGCGCCGGCGCAGCCCTTCCTCCAGGTGCAGGAGCTTCTGCATCTCGCTCTCGAGCATCTTGGACACCGGGATCCCGGTCCACTTCGACACGACAGCGGCGATGTCCTCGTCCGTGACCTCCTCCTTCAGGTAGCTCTGCTTCGACTGCACCTGCGAGAGGGTGGAGCGGATCGACTCGAGCTTCTTCTCGATCTCCGGGATCGTGCCGTAATGGATCTCCGCCGCGCGCCCGAGATCGCCGGCGCGCTTCAGGCGCTCTTCCTCCAGCTTGAGCTCCTCGATCTGCGGCTTGAGCTGGCGCAGCTCGGAGATGAGCTCCTTCTCGCGCATCCACTGCGCCCGCATCGCGTCGCGCTGCCCCTGGAGATCGGCGATCTCGCGCCGCACCTCGTCGAGGCGCGCCTTGCTCACCTTGTCGCTCTCGCGCTTGAGCGCCTGCTCCTCCATCTGCAGCTTGAGCAGGTCGCGCTCGACCTGGTCGATCGGCGTGGGCAGGCTGTCGATCTCCATGCGGATCTTCGACGCCGCCTCGTCGACGAGGTCGATCGCCTTGTCCGGCAGGAACCGCTCGGTGATGTACCGGTTCGACAGCACCGACGCCGCCACGAGCGCAGCGTCCTGGATGCGGATCCCGTGGTGGACCTCGTACTTCTCCTTGAGGCCTCGGAGGATGGCGATGGTGTCCTCGACGCTCGGCTGCGCCACGAGCACCTGCTGGAACCGCCGCTCCAGCGCCGCGTCCTTCTCGATCCGCTTCCGGTACTCGTCGAGCGTCGTCGCGCCGATGCACCGGAGCTCGCCGCGCGCCAGCGCGGGCTTCAGCATGTTGGCCGCGTCCATCGCGCCCTCGGCCGCGCCGGCGCCCACGAGCGTGTGGAGCTCGTCGATGAACAGGATGATCCGCCCGTTCGAGCCCTCGATCTCCTTGAGCACGGCCTTGAGCCGGTCCTCGAACTCGCCGCGGAACTTCGAGCCTGCGACCATGGCGGCGAGGTCGAGCGCGGCGAGGGTCTTGTCCTTGAGCGACTCGGGCACATCGCCCGCGACGATCCTGTGGGCGATGCCCTCGACGATGGCCGTCTTGCCGACGCCCGGCTCACCGATGAGCACCGGGTTGTTCTTCGTTCGCCGCGAGAGCACCTGGATCACGCGCCGGATCTCCTCGTCTCGGCCGATCACCGGGTCGATCTTGCCCTGTCGGGCGAGCTTCGTGAGATCGCGCGTGTACTTCTCGAGCGCCTGGAACTTCCCCTCCGGGTCCCTGTCCGTCACGCGCTGATTGCCGCGCACGGCCGCGAGCGACGACAGCAGCTTGTCGTACGAGAGCCCCGCTCGCTCGAAGATCGACTGGATCTCCTTGTCGACCTTCGTCGCCGCGAGCAGCACGTGCTCCGTCGAGATGTAGTCGTCCTTGAGCGCCTTCGCCTCGTCTTCGGCCTTCTGCACGACCGCGAGCGCGCGCCGCGACAGGTTCGGCTCGGCGCCGCCGCTCACGCGAGGGTAGGTATCGATCTTGGCATCGAGCAGGCGCAAGAGCCCCGCGGGATCGGCGCCTGCTTTCTGCACCAGGGGAGCGCCGACGCCGCCGTCCTGGCCGACGATCGCCCGCACGAGGTGCTCGGGATAGAGTTCGGGGTTTCCCCGGCGGCTGCCGAAGTCGACAGCCTCTCGTATGGCCTCTTGGGCCTTCGTCGTCATCCGGTCGATTCTCATGGCACCCCGAAGCTAAGGCGCGTGCTTGCGCTAGCAAGGGGCCGGCCAAAGCAAGCAGCTTGCCAGACGTGCCAGGCGGACTCGACGGGTTGGTGCGTGATCGACGGGTGATCGATGCAGCATCGACGCCGGGTCAACCCCCCGAACAGGGCGCCTCGGCTCCGACCTTCGACGCGCTGCGCGCCACGGGCGCGCGGGGCTCGGTGCGCCCGCGCGCCGCAAACGCAGGTCAGATGTCGAGGTTCTTCACGTTGAGCGCGTTCTGCTCGATGAAGTTGCGCCGCGGCTCGACCTGATCGCCCATGAGGATCGTGAAGAGCTCGTCCGTCTTCACCGCATCGTCGATGCGGACTTGGAGGAGGGTCCGTGCGTCCGGGTTCATCGTCGTTTCCCAGAGCTCGTCGGCGTTCATCTCGCCGAGGCCCTTGTAACGGCTGATCGCGATACCCTTCTTGCCCCGCTCTTCGATGTACTCGACGAGCGCCTCTCCGTTCTCGATCGTCTCCTCGCCGCTCGAGGTGCGCGCCCGGTACGGCGGCGCCCCGATCGACCGGAGGTCCTGCTCGATCGACCACGCCTCCTGGTACTCCGGCGAGTTCACCAGATCCCAGTCGATGACGCTCCTCCGCGCGCTCGCGCCGGGGCGGGGCACGACCTCGATGCGGCTCGTCCCGTGCTCGGTGTCCCGGGGCGTAGCCAGCGTGAGCGGGAACAGGTCCGGATACCGCTGCTTCAGGTAAGCCCGGAGCTCGTCGGCCGCCGCGGCGACCTTCTTCGTCTCGCGCAGATCATCGCGTCCGAGCCCGCTCGACCGCAGCACCGCCGCCACGATCCGCGCGTCACAGCGCTTGTCGATGTTGGACAGCACCGCGCGGAAGCGCTTCAGCCGCTGCGCGAGCCGGTAGAGCGGCTGCCCCGCGATGCCCGACTGGGCGCCGCTGGCGAGGATCTCGAGCCCGTCCACGGCGTTGCCCACGAGGAACTCGTCCAGCGCGGCCTGATCCTTGAGGTACAGGTCCCGCTTGCCCTTGCGCACGCGGTAGAGCGGCGGCTGCGCGATGAACAGATACCCCTTCTCCATGATCTCCGGCATCTGCCGGAAGAAGAAGGTCAGGAGCAGCGTCCGGATGTGGGAGCCGTCGACGTCGGCGTCCGTCATCAGGATGATCTTGTGGTAGCGGAGCTTGTCGATCTCGAACCCGCCGGCATCGTTGATCCCGCAGCCAAGGGCGGTGATCAGCGTGCCGACCTCGGCGGAGCTCAGCATCCGGTCGAGCCGCGCCCGCTCCACGTTCAGGATCTTCCCCTTGAGCGGGAGGATCGCCTGGAAGTGCCGGTCGCGCCCCATCTTGGCGCTGCCGCCGGCGCTCTCGCCCTCGACGATGTAGATCTCGCTCTTCTCCGGGTCCTTGGACTGGCAGTCCGCGAGCTTGCCCGAGAGCGACGTCACGTCGAGCGAGCCCTTGCGGATCACCTCGCGCGCCTTGCGGGCCGCCTCGCGCGCCTTGGCCGCGACGACCGCCTTCTCGATGATCTTCTTCGCGCTCTGCGGGTTCTCCTCGAAGTACTGCGCGAGCTTGTCGCTGACGGCGGCCTCGACGATCCCCTTGACCTCGCTGGAGACGAGCTTGGATTTCGTCTGCGAGTCGAACGACGGGTCCGGGTGCTTGATGCTGAGCACGCACGTCAGGCCCTCGCGCGCGTCCTCGCCCTGGAGGCCCTGCTTCAGCTCCTTGAAGAGGTTGTGCGCGCTCCCGTAGTTGTTGATCGTCTTCGTGAGCGCGGCGCGGAGCCCGGTGAGGTGCGTGCCGCCGTCCCTGTTGTGAACGTTGTTCGTGTAACAGAAGATCGCCTCGGTGTACGAGCCGTTCCACTGCAGCGCGACCTCCACGCCGACCGGCGGCGCCGCCGCGGTCCCGCGGCTGCCCGCGCCCTCGCCCGAGGCGCCGATCTCGTGCTGCGACACGAAGCTGATCACGTCGTCGTGAATCGGCTCCTTCGTCTTGTTGAGGAGCGCAACGAACTCCCCGATGCCGCCCTTGTACTCGTAGACTTCCGCCCTCCCGTCCGGGCGCTGGTCGTCGAGGTGGATGATGAGCCCGGCGTTCAGGAACGCGAGCTCGCGCAGGCGGCTCGCGAGGATGTCGAAGCTGAACTCGACCGAGCTGAAGATGACCGGATCGGGCTTGAAGGTGAGCTTCGTCCCCGTCTTGTCCGTCACGCCGATCGCCTTGAGCGGCGCCTTCGGCACGCCCCGGCCGTACTCCTGGAACCAGAGCTTGCCCTCCCGCTTGATCTCCAGCTTCAGCCATTCGGAGACGGCGTTCACGGCGCTCACACCGACGCCGTGCAGGCCCGCAGAGACCTTGTAGCTGGAGTTGTCGAACTTGCCGCCGGCGTGGAGGACGGTCATGACGACCTCCGCGGCGCTCACGCCCTTGGCGTGCATCCCGACCGGGATGCCGCGGCCGTTGTCCTCGATCGAGACCGAGCCGTCGAAGTGGACGGTGACCCTGATCTCGGTGCACGCGCCGGCGAGGTGCTCGTCGACGGCGTTGTCCACCGCCTCCCAGACGAGGTGATGCAGCCCCGATCCGTCGTGCACATCGCCGATGTACATGCCGGGGCGCTTTCGCACCGCTTCAAGGCCTTCGAGCGCCGTGATGCTGTGGGCGTCGTACGACGGCTTGGTGAGATCGGTCGGCTGGCTGAGGGTGGGTTCCGTCATCTCGGTCCTGGTGGGCGCGCCCGCCGCCTCTCACCGGGGGGCGCAGAGCGGCGGAGGCCGCTCGGGTGGCCGGAGTTCTTGCAGGGGGAGGGGCCGGCTGGATGGCAGATCGTCGGGTGGACCCGGGGTCGCGGCCGCGGCGCCGGATCGCGTCGGGGGCGCACGAACGATCATGTGCGGACCGCTCGTCGATGCCCCGTAAAGACTGCGGAAATGTAGCCGAAATCAGCGGCTCGGGCAAGCGTTTCGCCGGGTCCGGAGGCCTTGTAACACCGTATTTTCGGCGGCTCGCGCGGGCGCGTCCGGAGCATTCCAACTCGCGCCCTGGCGGGGTGGATCAACGCCTCTGGCGGGGGTCGCTGTTCCGTGTCGGCGCGCGCGGGGGCCGCCGCGCGTCGAGCCGCCGAGTGCGCGCCCCACGCCGCGCCGCGCGGGCCGGGCGCCCTAGCCGAGCGCGCCGGCCTCGACGTGGAAATCGCGCCGTTCCGAGGAAGGTACCCCCGGCGTGACGATGAGATCGCGCCGCGTCGTCGTCAGGAAAACCTGTCCGCGCGCCATCCCGAGAAACAGGAACAGCGCGGCCGTGCGATCGGGGTCGAGCTCGCTCGATACATCGTCGAGAAGCAGAATCGGCTCTACGCCCCGGACGGAAGCAATCGCAGCCGTCTCGGCCGCCTTGAGCGCGAGGGTGAGGGCCCTGTGCTGCCCCTGGGAGGCGACGACGCGGGCCGGGTGCCCGTCGAGCTCGAGGAGCAGGTCGTCCCGGTGCGGACCGAACCCGGCGCTCGGCCGGTGGGCGTCGCGCCGCCGCTGCTCGCGCAGCGCCTCGCGCGCCTGCTCGGCGTCCCCGGAGCCGCCCGGCGCGTACCGCGCGGCCAGCGACAGGTCCGGCGCCGCGATGCGCGCGAACGCGTGCGCGAGCTCCGGCGCGAGCGCGTGAACGGCGGCCTCGCGGGCGCGGGTCAGCGCCGCGCCGTGGAGGGCGCAGAGCTCCTCGAACGCGTCGAGCTCGGCGCTCGCCTGCGCCGACGCGCCAGCGCCGCGGTGGAGCAGCTCGTGGCGCGCGCGGAGCGCCTGCGCGTACCGGGCGCGGTGGTCGGCGCTCTGCGGGTCCATGAACAGCGCCAGCCTGTCGAGCAGCGTCCGCCGCGCGCTCGCGGGCCCTGTCGACAGCGCGAGCTCCTCCGCGTGGAAGGCGACGACGGGCGAGCGCGTCGCGAAGCTCGCGAGGCTCGGCGGCCGGTTCCCGTCGATCCGCACGACGCACCGCTTGTGCTCCACGGCGGCCGTCTGCTCGCGCGCCAGCGGCATCAGCGCGTCGCGGCGCTCGACGAAGCGCGCCCGCGCGCTCGCGACCTCGGCGCCGTGGCGCACCAGCTCCGCCGCGCGGTGCGTGCGGAAGCTCCTCGACGTGGCCGCGAAGTAGATCGCCTCGAGCAGGCTCGTCTTGCCCTGCCCGTTGTTGCCGGCGATCACGTTGAGGCGCGGCGCGGGCTCGACGTCCACGCGTCCGAGGTTGCGGAACTCGCGGATGTGGAGCCGCTCGAGGAGCAGGCTCGGGGTCCGTCCCGGGAGCTCGTCGGCGGGCGCGCTCAAATCCGCATCGGCATGACGACGGCGACGTAGCTCTGCTGGTTCGACTCGCTGCCGGGCCGGAGCACGGCCGGGTCGAGCTCGCCGGAGATGCCGAGGACGACCTCCTCGTCGTCGATGGCGGCGAGCACGTCGAGGAAGTACTTGGCGTTGAAGCCGATCGTGACCTCGGGCCCGCCGTAGTCGACGGACAGCTCGTCGAAGCCGGCGCCGGTGTCCGGGCTCTCGCTGGTGATGCGGAGCGTCCCGGGCGCGATCGACAGCTTCACGCCGCCGGTCCGGTCGTTCGCGGCGAGCGCGATGGCCTTGAGCGCCTCGGCGAACTGCACGCGCGGCGCGCGGACCGAGCGCTCGGTGACCGACGGGATGACCTGCTGGTAGGGGGGGAACTGCGCGTCGATGAGCTTCACCGAGAACTGCATCCCGGCGATGTTGAAGAACGCGTTCGGCCCGCTCTGGGTGATGGCGACCATCGGCGTCTCCTTCTCGGCGCGCGCCTCCTCGGCGAGCCGGCGGAGCTCCGTGATCGCCTTGAGCGGGATGAGCATCGTGGCGGTGGCGGAGCTGCCGGAGACGGTCGCCTCCATCTTCGACAGGCGGTGGCCGTCGGTGGTCACCATCCGGACGCGATCGCCGGCCCACTCGAACAGCGCGCTGTTGACGTGGGCGCGCGTCTCGTCGGTGGAGATCGAGAAGTGCGTCCGCGAGATCAGGAGCGCGAGCTGCTCGACGGGCAGCTCCAGCGAGGGCGCGTCCTGGGCCGGGGCGGGGAGCTGCGGGAACTCCGAGCCGGGGAGCCCGGGGAGCGTGTAGCGCCGCGGCGATCCGACCGCCTTGAGCGACGTGTGCGCGCCCTCGGTGGTGGTGATCTGGACGGGGCCGTCGGGCATCGCCTTCACGCGCTCGAGCAGGTCCCTGGCGGGGACCGCGACCGAGCCGCCGGTCTTGATGTCCGCGTGCGTCTGGCCAGTGACCCCGAGGTACAGGTCGGTCGCGGCGACGCGGACGGCGTTGCCCTCGGCGGCGAGCAGCACGTTCGCGAGCGCTGGCATGGCGCTCTTCTTGTCCGCCACGCCCTGGCAGCGCGCGACGAGGCGAAGCAGATCTTTCTTGGGGATCACAAGGTCCATGGCCGACTCCGGAGCCGCTCCCTTTAGCAGGGTTATCGCCCGGGCGTGGGGCGAAATGAGGGCGCCGTCGACCTTGCGCGGCGCCTCTACTTTCCATGAAATAGATAGGTAAATACGACGTCGTCGTCGTAGGCGCTGTGGAGGGCGGGGATAACTCGGAATGATCAATGATTTCCACAAGTTAGAAGCGAACGCCCTGGGGTAAATGGACCGTCCTCAGGGGTAGGGAGACAGGGGACAGCCGGCGAGCGGCGCGTCTCCCCCGCTTTGTCCCCAGGGTTCCGGAAGGGGTTATCCCCAAGATCCCCCGTGCCGAATGCGGGAATGTAGATTGGGCGAGCACAGCGACTGCCCCTGGCTTCGTGCGCTGTGCGATTCCGGGCGGCCCCTGGATGGAGTATTGCAGAATGTACGGACTTGAGTTCGGTGCGGTGCATCCATTGCGGTAACCCCCACGACGTTGCGGCGGTCGTGTGTCCCGCGACCGGGCTCGTCCTCGAGTCGAGCGAAGATCCACCTTCGCGTAGGGGCCGAGCCGGCGCGGCGCCCGTGGGTCCAGTGCCCCGACCGGCCGCGCCTCGGCCCGGATCGGCGTCAGCCTGGCCGAGGGACGCTCCCGCTGCGCGCGCTCGCCTGACCTCGTGCGCTGGGCCGCGCGCGGATCAACGCGCGGATCAACGCGCCGGTTTGCACGCTGATCCGCGCGCCGGCGCGCCGCGCTCTCCGTCGCCGTCCGGCGCGGATCTTCGGATGGCTGGGTGGTCGAGGGAGGACGGCGCCATCTCGACCTCGCTCGGCCGCTCCCTGCTCGGTCACGTGATCGGGGACAAGTACGGGGTCACCGCGATCATCGGGGAGGGCGGCATGGGCGCCGTCTACGAGGCGGAGCACCTCCAGATCGGGCGTCTGGTCGCTGTCAAGGTGATGCATGCGCGGGAGACGCAGCAGCGCGAGGCCATGTCGAGGCTCGAGCACGAGGCGCGCGTCGCGGGGCGCATTGGACATCCGAACATCTGTGAGGTGTACGACATCGGGCGGCTCCCTGACGGCAGCCCTTACCTCGTGATGGAGCGCCTGCATGGCGAGACGCTGGCGCAGCGGATCTGTCGCTGCGCCGTGGTGCCGCCGGGGGAGCTCATCGACATCATGCTTCAGGTCCTCTCGGCGCTGGTGACCGCGCACGAGCGGGGGATCGTTCACCGCGATCTGAAGCCGGAGAACATCTTCCTGTCGGAGCGGGCGGGCATGTTGCCGGTCGCCAAGCTGCTGGATTTCGGCATCTCCCAGGCTTCCGGCGTGGATGGTGCGGCGATGGACCTGACCCGCACTGGCATGGTGATGGGCACGCCGTACTACATGGCGCCCGAGCAGGCTCGAGGGGATATGGACCTTGACCACCGGCTCGATCTGTGGGCGGTCGGCGTGATCCTCTACGAAGCGCTGACCGGTCAACGCCCGTTCGTCGCGCACAACTACAATGCGCTGCTCATCCAGATCCTCACCCTGTGGCATCGCCCGGTGACGGAGCTCGATCCATCGATTTCGCCGGCGCTATCGAGGCTTGTGGATCGCGCGCTGGCCAAGGAACGGGAGGAGCGATTCCAGAGCGCGCGCGAGTTCCAGGAGGCGCTCCGGCGGATCAGGAGCCAGGCGCCGGCACCGCAGAAGCGCCGGCCGGATCGCCTCGCCGTGCGGAGCATCGTCGAGGATCGGAGCGACGACGGCACGATGATGTTCGCTCGGCTCGCGGGCGACAGGGGCGCGGCCGAGCCCCGGCATGTCGCTCTCGCGCGCGGTCGTACGCCCGCCGAGCCTGTGGGGCAGGGATCGCGAACGCCGGCAGGCAACGGGGTTCAGCTACGCCACAGCGTCTGGTCGTCGCGGGCTCTCGAGGTCGCGACCGCCGGCGGCTCTGTGCGCAGGCGAAGCGATCCTGCGCCGGAGATGATGGACGGCCAGCCCCGCGACGACGATGCGGAGGATCGGCCGACGATTCCGTCGCTGCACCCGCCCGTGCGCGCGGAGCTCTCGGACGATGCGGAGGCGACGCTTGTTGATCCGACGCCGTTCCCGGAGGATATGACCACGCTCATCCGGGCCGAGGGTTGCGCGCGAGACGGCGAACAGAGCTGATCCGCGCGCGTGAGCAGGGGAGCGATGTGAGCGCTGTGGGTACGGTCGAGCGCGTCGTGGCGCGCGGCATCGTGAAGACATACGGAACGACGGCGGCGCTTCGCGGGGTGAACGCGACCATCGAGTCGGCTCGGTTGACGCTCATCGAGGGGGCGAACGGGTCCGGCAAGTCGACGTTGCTCGGCATCCTCGGCACGGTCATCCGTCCCACGTCGGGCACGATCAACTACGAGCCGTTCGGCGAGGACGCCGGGCTGGCTCGCGGAAGCATTGGCTGGCTGTCGCACGAGTCGCTGGCGTACCCGGATCTCTCTGGCCGGCAGAATGTCGAGCTGGCGGCTCGCTTCCACGGCATCGATGCCCAGGAGGCGTGGCGCCACGCGGAGGAGCGGTTCGAGCTGGGGAGCTTCGCGACGAGGCCGCTTCGCACGTGCTCGCGTGGCCAGCGCCAGCGCATCGCGCTGGCGCGAGCGCTCGTTCACCACCCCTCGCTCGTGCTGCTGGACGAGCCCACCACCGGGCTCGATCGCTCCGGGGTGGCGCGGCTTCTGGCCGTTGTCGAGGCGGAGGTGGCGCGAGGCGCGGCGGTGGTCGTTGTGTCGCACGAGCCGGATGTTTTCCGGCAACGAGCGTCTGCCCGGCTGATGCTGGAGCGGGGCCGCGTCGTCACAGACGCGTCCTGAGCCCCGTCGCGGGATACCGTCGGTCGCTGCGCCTCGCGCGAGGCGAGGAGAGCTCCGCGCCTCGCCAGGCGATGCGGCATCTTGTTCCGGCTCGCGTCCTCGCCACGTACCCGGCCGCTGGACGGTCGCACACGGCGACGGCAGCCGACGCCGGCTAGCTCAGCTCCTGCCGGGACTCCGCACTTGTGGCCGGGCTCGGAGATGAACGACCAGGTTGGGAGATCGAACGCACGCGACGGGAGGCGGGGCGCGAAGTGCTGGCCTGAGGTACGGCGCTCCGATCGCCTGCCGCGGTGAGCTCCGCACCGCTCCGCTGCTGACCGTGGCTGAGGCAGAGGTGGCACGGGTGGCGCTGTCGTTGCCCGGAGGCGTTGAGCTCGCAGTCGACGTCGATCCGCGAGAGAGGGGCGGTCGGCCGCATCTGGCGCGATGCGCCAGCCGAAAGCGCCCCGGTCGGCTCGCAAGACGCCAGTTCGCGACAGCATCGCATTCGGCATGGCTCGGAGGCGCGAGTGTCAGCCGGCTGCGCCAGAGACCGGGTCACATGAACCGGCACGCCATCCGGACCGAGTCGATGCGACGTATTCGCCACGTCGCGGGCGCCTCGAGGACGGGGGAGAACGGACCCGCGGATCCCGAGGAGCCCCATCCCCGGCAAGGCTCAAGGAGGCCGAGGGATCTCCGCGAGGACGCGCCCGGCCAGCGTTCTCCTCCTCGCCGGTTGTTGGCCGTGGTTGAGGTCGGGTACCCAGCGATGACCCTGGCTGCTTACAGGCAAGTGGCTCCCGACCGTGGTTGAGGTCGGGTATCCCGGCAGCCCGGTTGAGGTCGGGCAGCCGCCATCTCGGACGTGCTTGCCGCCGCCCGGGGGCGACTCCGTTGGCTTCTGCTGCCCAGCGAGCGCTGTCGACGCGCTCCTGAACCAGCCATTCGCAGGCCCGGGTAGTTTCACGTGAAACAGCGCGCCGCCCGTCGCGCGACCGACCGTCAAAGTCCGAGGCGTTCCAGCGCGAGCTGCGCTGCATCGAGCGACGCCGGTGCCGTGGAGGCATCGCGCGGCATGGCGATGGCGCCGGAGGTGATACCGAGCGACTCGAGCTCCGCTGCGTTGGTGCCGGTCGAAGCGTCAGGCGCCGCCGGTGGATTCAACACCACCAGCGCCGGCGGCAAGCCCGGAGCGAGCGTGCGCAGCGCCAGCAAGCAACAGGTGACCTCGTGGAGGACACCGAGCCGGTCGAGCCCGACCAGCACGAGGGCGTCCGGGGCCAGCGCACGCACGAGGTCAGCATTCGTCAGGCCAGGTCCGAGCGGGGAGAGAAGCGCGCCGGCGCTCTCGACGACCAACACCGGAGCTGGCTGCCTGGCCACCCAGGCGGCCGCGACGTCCAGCGAGATGGCGAGGCCGCACCGGCGCGCGGCCAGGTGAGGGGAGACCGGTTCGGCGAAGCGATACGGCGCAGGCTCGGCTGGGATCGAGCTGACACGGGCGAGCTGATCCGCGTCGGTCAGCGATGTGCCGTCGACTCCCGACTCGATGGGCTTCAGTCCGCTGACCTGCGCGCCGCGAGCCGCCAGCGCGGCCACCAGGGCGACCGACGCGTGCGTCTTGCCGACGCCGGTCCCCGTGCCGACCACGGCGACGCGGAGCGGCCCTGTTTCACGTGAAACAGTCCGGCCCCTCACCGCACCGCCTCACGGAACCCTGCGAGGGCGCGCTCGACGTCGGCCTCGGAGAGGGAAGCGCTCGACGTGATGCGGAGGCGCGATGTGCCTGCCGGAACCGTCGGCGGCCGGATCGCCTGCACAAGGATGCCCTCCCGCGCGAGCCGCTGCGACATCTCCACAGCGGCCGCGGGGGATTCCAGGATCCAGGGAAGGATGGGACCCGAGGACGCTGGAAGCAGCCGGGCCCCGAGTGAGCGAAGGCCGGATCGGAGCTGGGCGGTGACCATGGCCAGGCGCGCCCGTCCCGCGTCGTCCGCAGCGGCACGACGCACGCGGTCCACGGTGGCCAGCGCCAGCATGGGACTGATGCCGGTCGAGAAGACGAAGCTCCTGGCGCGATTCCACAGGTAGGTCCGCAGCGTCGAGGACCCCGCCACGAAGGCCCCGTGGAGCCCGAGGGATTTGCCGAGCGTGCCCACGAAGACATCCGGGCGAACCCCCGTTGCGGCGCACAGACCAGCGCCGCGTGGCCCGCAGACCCCGAGCGCATGCGCCTCGTCCACGATCAGCGCAGCGTCGTGACGATCGCAGAGCGCCCGGAGGGCGCGGAGGTCCGGCGTGTCGCCATCCATGCTGAAGAGCGACTCGGTCACCACCCACCGGCGGCGCGCGCCTGCGGCGCGAACGAGAGCCTCCTCGACCGACGGCAGGTCGCAGTGGCGTACCACCTCGACCGCCGCCCTCGACAGACGACACCCGTCGATGATGGACGCGTGATTCAGCGCGTCCGAGACGATGACGTCTCCAGGCCTGGCCAGCGCGGCGAGCGTACCGACGTTGGCCGCGTACCCCGACGAGAACAGGAGCGCCGACTCCGTTCCGAGCCAGGAGGCCAGCTCGCGCTCCGCCATCAGGTGCGCCTCGTGCGTCCCGCTCACAAGCCGCGACGCGCCCGCGCCGCTCGCGGCATCGCCGCCAGGGGACCAGGGGAGATCGGCGTAGCCGAGATAATCGTTGGAGCACAGCACCAGCATGCCGGCGGGAGCCGAGGCCACGGCTGGCGTGCGCAGCAGCCCGGCGCGCTCCAGCTCGGAGAGCTCGTCCTGGAGATGGCGGAGGGCGCCCGGGCCGTCGGGGGAGAGGCTGGGTATACGAACGAGGTCGTCCACGGTTGATGGCATGGCATCTCCAGTCGGCAGCAGGGCCGGTCGGCAGGGTCGCCCGGACTCGGCGGGGACTCCAGCGCTCAGGGCGTGCTGTCGTTCGCTTCGCCGGAAGAGGACGCCTCCGGGCCGGCGCCGAGCACCGCGTCCACCCGCTGAAGGATACGTCCAAACGCATCCCGCGCCCGCACGGCGATCGCGGCCGTGCGGGTTCGCTCCTGCTCCAGATCGTGGGCGAGCGCGATGGCAGCCAGCAACATGGCCTGGGGCGTCACAGAACGACCGGCGGGCACGACAGTCGCGAGCTTCTGGTCGACGACGGCAGCGAGCCGCTGGAGCTCCTCATCGCTCGCGGACGTCACCACGCGGTAGGTCTGACCCCCTACCCGTAGCTGCACAGTGCGGCGCGCCATGGCTCCCGGACGCTACCATGAACCACACCCGGCGCGCAGGGCGCGCTGCACCGCACGAACGGAGCGACTCGCTGTCAACGGCCTCGATCCATGAGCCCGGAAACCTCGGCTCCAGGGCGCGTCAACCGCAGTTTGAAGCGCGCTCTCCGGCAGCGCCCTGTAGCATCGCACCACCATGGCCACGGCGCGTTTCCGAGCCCTCTCGATCACCGCGCTCCTGGGGATCACCCTCGCGCACGGCACAGCGCGCGCCGAACCCCAGGCGAGCGTCGGTGTCACCCTGGGAGTCGCCGGCGCCGGCCTCGAACGACGCCTCTGGGACGCCACGCTCTTCCACGCGGGCGTGAGGGGAGACGTCCTGTTCGGCCGCGCCGCGAACGACGAGCTCGGCGTCGGGCCCTACGCCGAGGTGCTCACCCACGCCTTCGACGAGCTCCAGATCGGCGCCGGCGTCTCCGCGCTCGCGCCGCTTCTCGATCTGTTTCCGCTGGTGGTCTCGACCGGACTCTACGGCCGCTGGAGCGAGGACGCCGACGCCGTGGAGCCAGGGGTCGCCGCCGCCGTCTTCTGGGGCATCCGCAGCTACAACTTCCACTCGAGCTATTCGACGAGCGCAGGCCTGCTCGCCCAGGCGCGGATCGGCCTCGGCGCCTCGAAGGAGACCTCGGTCGTGCTCGCGGCCCAGCTCGACGTCGCGCTGCTGGGCCTGCCGTTCGTCTATGCGATCAACGCCATCAAGGGACCGTCTCCGGAAGCGGCCCCTGTTCGCCGAGCCGCGTCGGCGCCGTGAAGGCGCCTCGCTCCGGCCCGCGCCCGACGCCTCAGCGCCTGGGCCTGACGTCCGCGAGGTGCTCCTCGCAGGTTTGCCCCAGGCTGCGGCAGTCGCGGGGGCCCCGGATGCCAGGGCAGAACTCCTCGACGTCCTCGAGGTCCTCGCACTGCTCGTTCGGCTCGCCGTAGCAGCAGTCTACCGGGAGCGTGTCCACGCACGGGCTGCAGTCGAAGCAGACCCGGACGGGGTAGGACCACTCGGGGGCTTCGACCTCCTGGCCGCCGAGCGTCCTGCCCCGGACCACGATCGACGCCAGCACCTCGATGTCGCGCCGGGCGTCTGCCGCCTCGCCGCGCAGCCTGTCCATCGTGGCGCCGTCGATGAGGAGGACGTCGGTGCAGTTGTAGCCGGCGTTGCTCCCCGAGCCCGGGTCGACCACCCCATGGATCGGCACCACGTACCCCTCGTTCACGGGGCTGCCATCCATGTAGGAGAGACGGACCTCGGCCTCGTAGAGCTGGACGCGCGAGGTCTCGGTGCGGAGCACATCGGAGTCGCCGCGCTGCACGATCTGGTTGCCGACGAGGATCAGCGCGCTGTGGCTGCCCACGTAAGCCGAGTCGATGGCGTCCGCGCTCCAGAACGCCTCGGTCGGGCTGCAGCTCACGGTGCATTCCCCCGTCGTCGGCATGGCCATGCGCTGTCGGACGAACAGGCTGCTCTCGTTGTCGGCGCACGCGGACGCGAGCAGGCCACCCGACGCCGCGAGCAGCGCGAGCGTACACAACCTCGTCACCAGGCCGGGCGATGCGTTCACGGACCCTTCTCCCTCATCAGTCATGGCAAACGCCTCCACCGCGGAAATGAGCATCAGCGGCGAACATCGGAAACCGCTGGCGCGAATCGCCCCCGCCCGTCGTGGCCGCGCGAGCTGGCCAACGACCCGGCGAAAAGAGTAGCGGGTCAGCCTGCCGGGCGGCAAATTCGCGGTGGCCGGCCGGCGAGCGGCGTCACCGCGCCTCGCGGAATCCACGCGTGCGCTCGAGATACGCTACGATGCTGGCGGCGAGATGAGCAAACCCGAGGAGAGCGGCGCCGCCCACGACTGGAGTCGCCTCGCGATCACCGAGCGTGACGACGGCGTCCGCATCTCGGTCCAGGTGCGCCCGCGATCGTCGCGCTCGGCCATCGTCGGGGTGCGCGAGGGCGCGCTCGACGTGGCGCTGGCCGCGCCGCCCGTCGACGGCGCCGCGAACGCGGAGCTCGTCAAGCTGCTCGCGCGCGCGCTCGACGTGCGCCAGAGCGATGTCCAGATCGCCCTCGGCGCGAGCGGCAGGAGCAAGGTCGTCGCCGTCCGCGGGCTCAAGGTGACCGAGGCGCGAGAGCGGCTCGCCGGGGCGAAGCGATGAAGGAAAACGTTGTCCGGTTCGAGAAGTGGGAAGGTCTTGGCAACGACTTCATCCTCGTCGAGGCGGTCCCGATGACCGCCGAGGCGGCGCGGCGCCTCTGCGATCGGCGGTTCGGCGTCGGCGCCGACGGCGTGCTGGTCATCGACCGCGAGCGGCCCCGCATGCAGGTCTGGAACGCCGACGGGAGCCGCCCCGAGATGTGCGGCAACGGCATCCGGTGCGTCGCGGCCTACCTCGTCTCCCGGGGGACCCCCCAGAAGGCGCTCACCATCGCGACCGACGCCGGCGACAAGCGCTGCGAGGTCACGCGGACCGGCGACCGCTTCGACGTGCTCGTCGGCATGGGCAGCGCCCGCGTGGGCGAGCCGCTCGTCGTCGCGGCGCTCGGCGCAGAGCACCGGTTCGCGACCGTGGACGTCGGCAACCCGCACGCGGTGACGTTCGACCCCTACACGGAAGACGCGATCGACGAGCTCGGGCCGATCGTGGCGACAGCGCCGGCCGGGGGCATCAACGTCGAGTTCTGCCGCGTCCGGCCTGCCGCGCAGGGCGAGGCGGCGTGCATCGACGTCACCGTCTGGGAACGCGGGGTCGGCCGCACGCTGGCGTGCGGCACGGGCGCCTGCGCCGTGGCCGCCGCGGCCTGCGCGCAGGGCCGCGCGCCGTACGGGGCACCCCTCCGGGTGGTGCTGCCCGGCGGCTCGCTGCGGATCACCGTCGCCGCCGGATCGATGGATCTGCTCATGCAGGGCCCGGCGCGCCGGGCGTTCTCGGGCGAGGTGGTGATCGCGTGACCGCCTCGTTCGAGGGGGTCCTGAGCCCAAGCCGGGCGCCGGTCCACGAGACCTCGCTCAAGGTGCTCGCGGTCATCGCGGACGAGGCGACCCACACGTTGTTCTCGCGGGTCATCACGTCGGACGAGCTGATGCTCGCCAGCGACCTCGCGGAGGGGATCGCGCTGGCCGAGGCCGCAGCGCCGGACGTCGCGTTCATCGACGTCGGGCTCGGCGAGGGCGCCGGCCTCGCCATGGTCCACCACCTGAAGGCGCTCGCGCCCGAGGCGACCGTGTTCGCGCTCGCGACGCGCGCGGCGCTGGAGGCGGGTGCTCACGCCGTCGCGCTCGGCGGGGCCGGGCTCTTCCTGCTGCCGCTCGGCGGCGACGAGGTGCTGAACGCGGTCGGCTCGGTGCGGCTGCGCTTCGCCGAGCGAGCGCTCCGGATCCAGCTCGAGCAGGAGTCGGCGCGCAGCGCGCGAGCGGCCGGGTGGATCGCCCGCGTGGCCGAGCTCGCCGACGCGCGCGACCGCAACGCGGCGGCCCAGCAGCTCGCCGAGGTGTTCGTCGAGGCGACCGGCGCGGCGGCCGCGGCCGTGTACCTGACCGTGGGCGAGCGGTCCACGGAGCTGGCCCGCGCCGCGCTGGCCGGGCCGCTCGACCGCGCGCCCGCCTACGGGACCGAGGCGGACATCCTCGACTTCGCCCGGCGCGATCAGCTCGTCGTCGTCCCGCTCGCCCTCCGCAAGCTCGCCGCCGGGCACCTCCTGCTCCAGAAGGAGCCCGGCCGCAGCTCCGCGTTCCCCTCGGTCAGGCGGCCGGACAGCAGCAGCGCCTCGGCGTCGCGGCGCGCGCCGCTCCTCGACGGCCTCGTCAAGCTGCTGGCAACCCAGGCGACGACGGCGCTCGCCCTGCTCGGCGAGCGCGAGCGCTCGACAGGCGGCGCAGCGATGAAGGACCCGGCGACGAGCGCCTACTCGTTCGCCTACTACGTCGACGTCGCCGGCCGCGAGATCGACAAGGCGCGGCGGTACGGTCGGAGGTTCACCATCGCCACGATCGTCATCGAGCCGGAAGCGGCCCCGCCGGAGCGCCCAGGCGAGCTCGCGTTCTGGAGGACCACGCCGCCGCCCCCGCCGAGCGCGCTCAACCCGGGTCAGGTCGCCGAGCACCTGCTCCGCGCGGTGCGCGACACCGACATCCTGGCGCGCGTCGACGAGAACGAGTTCCACCTGCTCATGCCCGAGACGGCCGGGCTGGAGGCCCACGCCTGCCACCGCCGGATGCTCTCGCGCGTGGCCGGGAGCGAGAAGCGCGCGGGGTACCTGCCGAAGGGGCTGCTCGTCGGCGTCGCCACCTTCCCCCATGACGGCCAGAGCCTCGCGCAGCTCCTCCGCGTCGCCCGCCGGCGCGCCGACGCCACGAAGTCGTCGATCGTCCACCGCATCCCCCAGGATCGGCGGAGCATCGGCGAGATCTTCAGCCTGCTCGTGCGCGAGGCGCCCGCCGCCGACGGACCGTTCGCGGTCTCGGCGCCGCGCGCGCTCGACCTGTCGGTGTCGGACGCGGCGCTGCTCGCGACGTCGGTCGTCAGGAACGCGCTCCGCGGGGGGCCCGTGTTCATCCTTGTCGCGCACCACGACGGGCTCCAGCTGGGAGCGCAGGTGCGGACGCTGCTCGGCACGCCGCGCGAGGACGTGGTGGTGCACGCCCTCGACCTCCGGTCGTCGCCAGGCTGCGACGACATCGAGGCGCTCTGCGTCCTGGCAGAGCACGGCGCGTATGCCCTGGTCGGTCGCAACCAGGGCGGGTTCGTGAGGGGTATTCACGCGGCCGATCCGCTGCTCGCCGACTTCCTCGCCGAGCGGCTCGGTCGCGCGGTCGGGCTGCGGGTCTTCGGCTGATCGGGGGCGCGGAACCAGTGTCTCGCAGGGTGCTGCTGGTGGATTCGGACGTGGACGCGCTGGGCGCGCTCGCGTCGGCGCTGCGGGCGCGCGGCCTCACGGTGACCAACGCGAACGGCGCGTTCGAGGCGGTGGAGCAGGCGTTCAAGCGTCGGCCCGACGTCGTGCTCGCCGCCAGGGCGATCGACGAGGACAGCGCGCTCGCGGACGCGTTCGCCGCCGTCCCCGACCTCGCCGACACGCCGATCCTGTTCCTCGTCGACGGGGCGGAGGGCGAGCTCGGCCCCGACGACGTGCTGCGCGGCGACGTCGATCACATCGTCTCGCGCATCACCGAGGCCTCGCCGCGCGGCTCCAGGCCGACGGTGCTGCAGGAGACCCGTGGCGACCTCGAGCAGGTGCCGCTCGTCGACCTGCTCCAGCTCCTCGCGATGAACCGGCGGAGCGGCGTCCTCGGGATCACGACGCCGACCGGCGCGGGCGAGCTCCGGCTGTCGGCAGGGGAGGTGCTCGACGCCGTCTACCGTCGCCTCGAGGGGGAGAAGGCGCTGTACCGGCTGCTCGGCGAGCGCGACGGGCAGTTCGCGTTCTCGCCGGGCGAGCCGACGAGCGCGCGCCGCATCATGGCGCCGACGTCGCGGCTGCTCATGGAGGCGCTCCGCCAGGTGGACGAGGTCCAGCGCCGGCGGGGCGAGCTCGCGCCGGCCGGCGAGGCGTTCCTTGTGACCGAGCCATCGAGCGACGAGCTCGATCTGTCCCCGCTTCATGGACATGAACCGTTCGGCGGCCGTCCGGCGACCGGCGACGTCGCCGCGGCGGGCGAGGCCGGCGCGCCGACCTCGGTGCCCGACATCACCGCCGCGCTGCTGTCCGCCAGCGCCGCCAGCGCGGGCAGAGGGTCGATGCCGCCGCCGCCGACGCTCCGGGCGGCGGAGCCGGCCGCGGGCAAGGTCGACGTGGCGCGCTACCCGACGACGCCGCCCCCGGCCTCGGTCGGCGAGCCGACAGAGCGCGCGGCCGTGGCCGAGAAGATCACGGCGCTGCTCCAGATGCCGCACAACCTGGACGAGCTGCTCGACGAGATCGGCGCGCCGGATCTCCTGATCCTGGAGGTCCTGCTGGAGCTCGTCGCGGCCGGGAAGGTCCGCCGCATCTCGCTCGCGGACCTCACCACCCCGTTCGCGCCTCCGGAGCACTTTCCGGTGCTCCGGTCGCTCGTGACGCGCCTGGCCCGCCCGGGCTTCGCGCCGCCGCCGCACGTCGTCGTCGCCGCCAGCGCGCGCCGGATGACGACGCTCTCGCACGCCGTCCGCCGCATCGCGGACGCCATCGTCCCGGCCGAGCCCCCGCCGCGCGCGCCTCTGCCGAGGCCGCTCGGGGTGATCCGGCTCGGCGATGGTGTGGAGCTCGCCCTCGTCGGCCTGCCAACGGACGAGACCTTCGCCCCGACGTGGCCGCTCGCCCTCCACGGCGCGGCCGCGGTCGTCCGGCTCGGGGATGCCGGGAAGGACGCGCTGGCCGCGCACTGCGAGGCGCTGGAGCTGCTGATGCTCGACGCCGAGGCGGTGATGGGTCCGCTCGATCTCGCCTCTCCCGGACAGATCACGCTGCTCGTGCGCACCGCGCTCGAGGCCGCCGCGGGCGTGTGACCCGCCGGGGCCCGGCGCCGGCTGGAACGGATTTTCGGGTTTCTCCGCTTGAAAACCGGCGGCCGCGGCCATTGCGGCCCGCGTTGCAGCGGCGGCTTTCTGCTATCGTCGCCACGCCTCGCGCAGTACGGCGGGGCGAGGAGAGCGCGTGCTTATCGGAGTTCCCAGGGAGATCAAGACACGTGAATACCGCGTCGGCATGACGCCGGCGGGCGTCCGGGCCATGGTCGGCCACGGACACAAGGTCCTCGTGGAGACCGGCGCCGGCGAGGGCAGCGGGATCTCCGACGAGGCCTACGGGCGCGCGGGCGCCCTCATCGTGCGATCGGCCGCGGAGGCGTGGAGCGCCGACATGGTCGTGAAGGTGAAGGAGCCGCTCCCCTCCGAGTACGGCCACTTCCGCCAGGGTCTCGTCCTCTACACCTACCTTCACCTGGCCGCCGAGCCCGATCTCACGAAGGAGCTCGCCAGGCGCGGCGTGACCGGCGTGGCGTACGAGACGATCCAGCACGAGGACGGCTCGCTGCCGCTGCTCCGCCCGATGAGCGAGGTGGCCGGCAGGATGGCGGTCCAGGTGGGGGCGTCGTGCCTCGAGAAGGAGCGCGGCGGCAAGGGCGTGCTGCTCGGCGGCGTACCCGGGACGCGGCGCGGCCGCGTGGTGATCCTCGGCGGCGGCGTGGTCGGGCGGAACGCGGCGACCATCGCGGTCGGGATGGGCGCGCAGGTCACGGTGCTCGACGTCCGCGCCGAGACGATGAGCTACCTCGAGGACGTGTTCGGCGGGGCGATCGAGACGCTCTACTCGAACGCGGAGAACATCGAGACGATGTGCGAGCGCGCCGACCTCGTGATCGGCGCGGTGCTCCTGCCGGGCGCCAAGGCGCCGCTGCTCGTGACCGAGGACCTGATCCGCCGCATGGAGAAGGGGACGGTCGTCGTCGACGTCGCCGTGGACCAGGGGGGCTGCATCGCGACCTGCCGCCCGACGACGCACGACCACCCGACGTACGAGGTGCACGGGGTCGTCCACTACTGCGTCACCAACATGCCCGGCGCGGTCTCGCACACGAGCACCTGGGCGCTCACGAACACGACCATCGGCTACGCGGTGGCGATCGCCAACCAGGGCATCGTCGCGGCGGCGAAGGCCGACCAGGCGGTCGCCCTCGGCATCAACACCTACGGCGGGCACGTGACGTACGGCCCCGTCGCGGCGGCCCACCGGCTGGAGTACGTGCCGGTCGAACGCGCGCTCGGCTGAGCCCGGAAGCGCGACGACGTGGCAGCCGGAAAGCGGAAGAAGATCGCGATCATCGGGGGCGACGGCATCGGTCCGTCCGTCACCGCCGAGGCCAAGCTGCTGCTCGAGCTCTACCAGGAGCGGGCGGGGCTGCCGATCGATCTCTGGGAGCTCGACCTCGGGGCGGACAGGTACCTGCGCGACGGGACGACGTTCCCGAACCAGATCCAGGTGGCGATCCAGCGCGAGTGCTCGGCGGTGCTCCTCGGTGCGCTGGGCGATCCGCGGGTGCCGAACCTGGAGCACGCGCGCGACATCCTGTTCGGGATGCGGTTCGGGTACGACCTTTACGCCAACGTGAGGCCGGTCCGCGTGCTGTCGGACCGGCTCGTGCCGCTCAAGGGGCGGACCGCGAAGGACATCGACATCGTCGTTTTCCGCGAGAACACCGAGGGCATCTACGTCGGGGTCGGCGGGCAGTTCAAGCGGGGGACCGCCGACGAGGTCGCGATCAACGAGGACATCAACACGAGGAAGGGCGTCGAGCGGATCATCCGCGCGGCGTTCGATTACGCGCGCGCGAACGGGCGGACGCGGGTGACGATGGCCGACAAGTCGAACGCGATGCGGCACGCGCACGAGCTGTGGCTGCGCGTCTTCCAGGAGGTGCGCGCGCAGTACCCGGAGATCCAGTCGAACCACGTCTACGTGGACGCGCTCTGCCTGTACCTGATCCAGGATCCGTCGCAGTTCCAGGTGATCGTGACGAACAACCTGTTCGGCGACATCGTGACCGACCTCGGGGCGGCGCTGCAGGGCGGGCTCGGCATGGCGGCGAGCGCGAACGTGCACGCGTCCGACCCGGCGCGGGTCGCGCTGTTCGAGCCGGTCCACGGGTCGGCGCCGCCGCTCGCCGGCAAGGACGTGGCGAACCCGTTCGCGGCGATGCTCACGGCGGGGCTGCTGCTGGCCCACCTCGGGTGGCCCGAGGAGGAGCGCCGCATCGAGCGCTGCGTCTCGCGGGCGCTCGACCAGGGGATGTGCACGGTCGACGTCGGCGGCACGCTCGGCACGCGGGCTGCGGGGGCGTGGGTCCGGGAGCAGATCGCCGCGGAGCTGGGGCCGGCGGTTGGGACGAGCGACCCGGGTTGAGGCGGCCGACCCGGGTTGAGGCGGCCGACCCGGGTTGAGGTGACCGACCGAGGTTGAGGTGACCGACCCGGGTTGAGGTGACCGACCCGGGTTGAGGTGACCGACCCGGGTTGAGGTGACCGACCCGGGTTGAGGTGACCGACCCGGGTTGAGGTGACCCGGCGGGGTGGGCGCCGTGGGCGTGGGTCCGATCGCCGAGAAGTTCGGGTGTCCGATCCTCCTGTGATACGGGACCGCCAATGGGCGTAGGATCGAGGGCGGTGGAGCACGCGGGACCGCGTAGCAATGCAGCGGGCGACGCTCGGCACGAGCGGCTGGGCGGGGCGCGGGCCGAGTTCGTGGCGAACCTGGGTCGCCGCGTGGCCGAGCTCCGCGCGATGGTCCGGCGTATCGAGGCAGACGACGATGCGCCGCGGCTGGTCGAGGACCTGAAGCGGCGTCTGCACTCCCTCGGCGCAGGAGCGCGCCTCCTGCGCTTCGCGCGGGTCGCCGAGCGGCTCGCCGAAGGGGAGTCGCAGCTCGTCGCCGCGAACGGCGCGCGGCTGACCAGCGAGGCGGCAGCGGCCCTGCGAAAGGTGCTCGAGGAGCTGCCCGCCCTCGCCTGGGGGCAGTCGGCCATCGGCGAGCAGGCGGCGGCGCCCCGCGAGCAGGCCGCCGCGAGCCAGCCGAGCGCGCGGAGCGCCGGACCCCAGCAGAGAGCCGCGGACGCAGGCAGCGCCAGGCCGCAGAGCGCGACCTGGATCGCGACCGTGAGCAACGGGCGCGCGCTCGCGCCCGAGCCGCCCGCGCCCGAGCCGCTCACGCTCGATGACGACGAGGCGTCGAGCGCTCGTTCCTCCGGCCTGCGCAGCGCCGAGCACGCCGCGCGCGCCGAGGCGCCGGAGACCGCGGCGCTCGAGGCGCCGATCACCGTGCTCGTCGTGGGCGCCGCCCCGCTCGCCGAGGCGCTCGATCCGGCCGACGCCGACGTCGGGCCGTCGTTCGAGGTGGAGCGCACCGACGATGTGGAGACGGCCATCGATCTCGCGCGCGCCTTCGCGCCGGACGTGGTCCTGCTCGACGCGGATCTGCCGGGAGCGCGCGGGCTCGCGGAGGCGCTCGCCGGCGACCCGCTGACCGAGCTGGTCCCCGTCGTGGCCGTCGGCCGCTTCGCGCGGCCGGAGGACGCGGCCCCCTTCGTGGCGCTCGGCGCCGCCCGCGCGCTCGCGAAGCCCGCGTCGCCCGACGCGCTCCGGCGCGCGGCCGTGGACGCGGCGGCGGCCTGCGTGCGCTCTGGCGACACGCGCGCCGCGCGCGGGCCGCTCGGGGCGGTGAGCCTCGACGCGCTCGGGGCGCGCCTGGCCGAGGAGCTCCGCCGGGGCCTCTGCGACGCCGCGGAGCCGAGGAGCCGCGGGGCGCAGGTGGATCTCGGCGACGGGGCCGAGGTGCTCGCGGCGCTGTGGGGCGCGGTGGCGCGCATCCGCGACCTCGTGACGATCCGCTCGCAGGGCGGCGTGCGGTTCTCGCCGAGCGGGCCGGAGGGCGCGCTGCCGCTCGCGCCGTGGATGAGCGCGCCGGGCGCTCCCGAGGGCGAGCGCGCCCGGCAGCACAGCGAGATCCGCGCGAG
Source organism: Sorangium sp. So ce1335 (assembly GCF_051521615.1). Taxonomy (NCBI): domain Bacteria; kingdom Pseudomonadati; phylum Myxococcota; order Polyangiales; family Polyangiaceae; genus Sorangium; species Sorangium sp. So ce1335. Next base: position 11,307,360 of record NZ_CP150363.1, on the reverse strand, counting down.
GGCGCCGTCGCGCGGGGGCGAGCCGAGCGCCGCGGCGCCGGCGCTCGGCGCCATGGACATCGTCGTCGCGGACGACGACCCGGCGGTGACGTGGTTCCTCGCCGGCGTGCTCCGGGCCGCGGGGGCGACCGTCCACGAGGCGCACGACGGCGCCCGGGCGCTCGACCTCGCGTACCAGACGACGCCGGAGCTCGTCGTGAGCGACGTGCTCATGCCGCGCCTCGACGGCTTCGCGCTCTGCCGCGCCCTCAAGCGCGACGTGGCGCTGCGCGACGTGCCCGTCATCCTGCTGTCCTGGAAGGAGGACCTGCTCCAGCGGCTCCGCGAGCTCGGCGCCCAGGCCGACGGCTACCTCCGCAAGGAGGCGAGCGCCGCGGCCTTCGTCCAGCGGGTGCACGAGGTCCTGCGGGGCCGGCGGCGCGTGGCCGAGCGCATCGCGACCGGCGGTGAGGTGCGCGGGCGCCTCGACGGCATGACGACGCGGACGCTGCTGTCGCTGTCGTGCGCGCACCGGCCCGACGCGCTCGTGTCCGTGCGCGACGCCGCGTTCCTGTACGAGGTGCTGATCAAGGACGGCCGCCCCGCGGGCGCGACGCGGACGGCGCAGGACGGGACGTTCCACCGCGGGCCCTCGGTGCTCGCGGCGCTGCTCGGCGTCGGCTCCGGCCGCTTCACGGTGGCGCCTGCGCCGGAGAGCGAGCTCGAGGCCCCGCCGCGGCCCGGGTTCGAGGGGACGCTCGCCGAGCAGCTCGTGCCCGCGATCGCCGCGGCCCGGGCCGCCCAGCGGCTGCTCCACGGGCCGCCGCTGATGCAGGTCGAGCGGGTGATCCTGGACATCGAGGGGATGGGCGCGACGGCGGACGCGACGCCCGAGCCGGCGCGGTCGCTCCTCAGGGCGCTCGCGCGGGGGGCCTCGCCGCGGTCGGTGATCACCTCGGGGGAGTTTGCCTCCAGCCTCGTCGAGGACGTGCTGAACGACGTCGCGGCGCGCGGCGGTGTGCGGCGTGTCATCGGCCGCGACGGGGACGACCTGCTCGCCCCCGCCGTGACGTACGAGGAGGAGACGCTCCGCGGCGTGCGGCGCGCCCCGGAGCGCGCCGCTCCGGCGGCGGCGCTGCTGCCGGAGCTCGCCGGCGATGCGGTCGCGTCGTCGCGCGGGTCGATCGAGCTCGGCGACGACCAGGTCACGGTGGTGCCCGGCTCGGTGGCGCCCATCTCGGGGGTGTCCGCGGCGCCCGGCTCGGCGGCGCCCGGCTCGGCGGTGCCGATCTCGGTGATGTCGGCGCCCGGCTCGGCGGTGCCGATCTCGGTGATGTCGGCGCCCGGCTCGGCGGTGCCGATCTCGGCGGCGTCGGCGCCCGGCTCGGCGGTGCCGATCTCGGCGGCGTCGGCGCCCGGCTCGGCGGTGCCGATCTCGGCGGCGTCGGCGCCCGGCTCGGCAGCGCCCCTCTCGGTGTCGCCCGGCTCGGCGGCGCTGGTCTCGGCGGCGTCGGCGCCCGCGTCGGCGGCGTCCATCCCCGTCGTGTCGGTCGACGGGGACGACGAGACCGTCGCGCTCGCCAGCGCGCGCAAGCCCGAGGCGAAGACGCTCGCCAGCGCCCGCGTCCCGCGCGAGTTCGGCGAGCTCCAGGGCGAGGTGCTCGGCGCACGCGTGACGTGGACCACGCCGGCCGAGGCCGCGGCCCTGGCGGGCGTGACGCCGGCCGTGCCGGGGGTCGCGCCGGCGCCGCGCCGGAGGGGCGCCACGACGCTGCCGCCCCTGGAGTACCCGAAGCCCGAGCAGCTCGTCACCCTGGGCTCGCTCCAGCCGCCGCCCGTCGTCGAGGCGCCGCCCGCGGCGCTCAAGGCGCCCGCCCCGGCGGTGCGGACCGCGGCGCCCGCCCCCGCGCCCGCGATCGACGAGTCGCCCACGCCGCGCCGGGTGCGCCGGCCGTCCGCCTACGTGCCGACCGCGCAGAACCCGCCGGCCCGCGACAACCGGATGACCATGTGGGTCCTCTTCGCGGTCGCGGCGTTCGTCTTCGCCGTGGGCGCTCGCCTGTCGCGCGACCACGAGCTGCAGGGCGCCGCGCCGTCCGCCCCGCCGCCGCCGTCCGCCGCCGACCCGGCGGCAGCCGCCCCGCCGGGCGCCGCGGCCCCGGCGGCCGTCGTGCCGGGCGCCGCGGCCGCGCCGGCCGTCGACGCGACGCAGGCGGGGGCTGTCGCGGCGCCGACCGGCGAGACGGCGGAGAGCCCCGTGCTCCCCGAGGATCTGCCGCTCCCCGCCGAGCACAAGGTGCCCGAGGGGCAGGGGATGCTCGAGGTGATCGCCGGATCGGGCGACACGCTCTATGTGGACGGGCGGAAGGTGGGCACCGGCAGCGTCAAGCTGCCGCTCGCCCCGAAGTCCGGCGTCTACGAGATCCGGGCGAAGCTCCGCGACGAGGAGCGCGTGCGCTTCGCGCTCGTCAAGGCCGGTCGCCTCACCCGGCTCCGCATCGCGCCGCCGTGGCGCCGCTGAGCGGCGACCCGGCGCGCTAGGCCGGCGGGCTCTCGACGGCGGGGGCGGCCTTGGTCCTCTTCGTCCCCTGCGAGCTCTTCTTGAAGAACCGCCCCGGCCAGTCCTTCGGCAACCTCCGCTCCTCCGCGCGCTGGATCAGCAGGCCGTAGCGCGTCCGCCGCGCGGCGTTGAGCTCATCGACGAACCGGACGATCTCGCGCACGCGCTGATCGGCGGTGGCCGCGACGGCGCGCTGCCGCTCATCGACCGCGGCGTCGCCCCGGGCGATGTCCGCCTCGAGCCTCGCGCCGAGCGCCTGGAGGGCGGCCTCGCCCTCGGTCTTCAGCGAGGCCGGCCAGGCGCGCACCACCTCGAGCTCGCTCTCCAGCCCGAGCCGGACGATCTCGTGGCGCGCCCTCTTGAAGTACCGCTTGCGCTGCGGCGCGTCCCGGTCGCGGAAGACCCGGAGCAGATCGTTATCGATCTCGTCGATGGTGTCGTCGAGCAGGTCGTCCTCGGCGTCGACGCCGGCCTGGGCGACGATCTCGGCGCGCCACGCGCTCCGCTGGCCGGCGTTCACCTGGGCCCAGCGCTCCACGAGCGCGCCGGCCTCGGGCGCGAGGTCGCTCGCGTTCCTGTCCTTGAGCAGCCGCGCCTCCTCGTAGACCAGGATGCTCCAGATATGGTCGAGGGAGTCGTCGTGATGGATGGTGTTGATGGCCATGGTGTCCCCTCTCTCGTGCTTCCTTCGAGCGCCGCCGGCGAAGGGCCGGCGAGCGCCGAGGAGCCCGGAGGATAAGAAGGGCGGGAGAGCTCGGCAATCGAGCGAGGCGCCGCCAGGGGCGATGTCGGCGGCCAAGCAAGCTTCTGACGCGGCGCCAGAGGCGATGTCGGCGGCCGAGCAAGCTTCTGACGCGGCGCCAGAGGCGACGTCGGCGGCCAAGCAAGCTTCTGACGCGGCGGCGGGAGCGATGTCGGTGGCCGCGCAAGCTTCCGACGGGGTGTCGGGGGCGGTGTCGGCGGCTGCGCGGGCATCCGGCGTGGTGGCGGGAGCGATGTCGGCAGCTGCGAGGGCTCCTCGAGGCCGCGCCGCGACGCCCGCCCGAGCTGACGGGAAAGGCCCTCCCGGGTATGTTCCCCTGGATGCAGATCGTGGCGCGCTGTCCGCTGAAGGCCGCCTCCCTCCTGTGGCATCCGCGGGCGGGGGCTACCGCGCTGACCCTCCTCTGCAAGGCGACCTTCGAGCTCCGGCCAGGTAGATCGCGGCTGGCCGCGGAGCATGATGCGCTGTCGACGCTCGACACCTATGCTGACGAAGCGCGCGCCGTCCTGATCACCGCGAGCGACATGTGCCCGTTCAAGCGGCGTGCGGACATCCTCTTTCACGGGCACGCGTGCGCCCCGAGCGGGCACCACGCTCCCGCGATCGTCGCAAGGCTCATCGTCGGCAAGCTCGACAAGTCGGTCGAGATCCATGCGGGCGGCGGCTGGATCGGGCAGCAGGGGTGGCCCGTGGCCAACCTCGGACCCCTGGCGCCGACCTCGCCCGTGCGCATGGCGCTGCTCGGGCGGCACGCGATGACATGGAATCATCAGACATGGCATACGCGGCCGCTGCCCGACGACTTCGACGGCGCGTTCTTCAATGTAGCGCCAGCGGACCAGCAGCTCCCGGAGCTCGCGGGCGATGAGATCATCGTGCTCGAGCATCTCTCGCGCGTCTACCCGCGGCTCGTGACGCGGCTCTCGAGGATCGTGCCGCGCGCGACCGTGCAGCGGGAGAACGCGGACGTGGAGCAGGTGCGGTTGCGCTGCGACACGTTGAGCATCGACGGCGACAGGGCCGTCGCGTCGCTGGTCTTTCGAGGGCTCGTGCCGCTCTCGCATCCAGGCGAGCCAGGGCTCGTCACCATCACGGCGGAAGCGGAGGAGGTCCCCGCCGAGGACGAGGGCGCCGACGCCCGCGCGAAGGACGCCCGATCGAGCAAGAACAAGCCAGGGACCATGGTCCTCACGGCCAGTCAGCTCGTCGGAGCGGTGAAGCCGGTGCTTCCGTTCGTCTCCGGTGCGCCTGCGCCGGGGATCGAGCGAGGGTCCACGGCACCGCTCGAGGATCCTGCCGTGATGTGCCGCATTGGCACGGGCACGGGTCCGCTGAGTCCGACGCTCAGCCGAGGCGCCCTGCCGTTCCATCCCTCATTCCCGGAAAAACCGGGCACGCCACCTGCTCCTCCCGGGTCGCTGGGCTCCGTCGCGGCGCTCGAGCTCGAGCCGGAACTCCCCCGGATGGGCGCCGCTGCGCCCGAGGCAGAGATCGAGCGCGAGGCGCCCATCGACATCCCTCCGCCGCCGATGTTCGGCCCGCTGCCGGTGCCGGCGAGACCTGCTCCGGGCGAGGCGGCCGCCAGCGTGCTCCCCGCGGCAGCCGCCGCGGGGAGCACGCCGGCCGTGGCGGAGGACAGGGAGGCTTCTGCGCCGGAGCCGCCACCGTTCGAGCTGTCGATCGAGCAGGTCGCCGCGATAGCGGCGGAGATCGCCGAGCGCAGGCAGGACCAAGCCGTGGTGTTGGACGCGCACGGACTGCATGAGCCCGGGTGGAGCGAGAACCAGCGGCGCTGGACAGCGGCGATCGAGGAGCAGGCGTCGCGCGGATCGCACGCGCTGCGAGCGGCGTACGACGCGGCGTACGTGGCCCAGGTGGAGCAGTTCCGAGGAGCGATCACCCCGGAGGAGTACGCGAGGATCCTCCTCGCGCTCGATCGACGGCGCACGGACGAGACGCTGGATGCGCTCAAAATCCAGCGTCCCGCGTTGATGCCGATCGTCCGGCTGTGGACGAGGGCGCTGGCCAGGGACGCGGCGCTCGCGGACGCGGTCACGGACGCGTTGCGAGCGGCGCAGCGCGCCTAGGAGCAGGCGTCATCGACGTGCGACGGACCACGAGGGGCCGGAAGTGCCACATCGAGGAACGGGTCGTGCCCGCTCGTGCCCTGAGCGACGGCGCTGCGAGCGTTGCGAACGCCGGCTCCACGGCGAGGAACTGTGCTAGAGACGCACGAGCGTCGTCGCCGGCGTGCCGCGCCGGCGCGGCGGTCGAGCTCTCAAGGGGGATATCCTGATGGATGCAGTCAGGCCTGACGAGCCTACACGTGAGATCGTCGAGCTCACGGGGCGGCAGCGGCTGGTCGTCGTGCGACAACCGGACGGCGACGTCGTCCGGTTCCTCAGCCCGAGCGGCGCGGTCACCCTGTCCGTCTCTCTCACGGAGAACGGACCGGTGCTGCGCTTCGAGGGGGCGTCGCTGGTCCTGCAGGCGGCCGGCAGCCTCGCGATCGAAGCAGAGCAGCTGCAGCTCCATGGGCGCGCCGGCGTCTCGCTCAGCACGGACGGGGACCTGACCTTGCAGGCAGCCGGAGATCTCCACAGCGAGGCGCGCATCCAGAACGTCACTGCCACCCTCGGCGACGTCAACGTGCGCGCCAACGACGACGTCAAGCTGTCCGGAGAGCGCGTCCGGGTGAACTGCTAGCGCGACGCGAGATGGAACTCGTCAACCACGCGGGCTTTCCGGCCGGCATCTTCCGGACCGTCATCGACGAAGACCGGATCGCGGCGTCGGTCCTGGCCCGGATCACGTTCGATTGGAGGGGAGGCGCGCTCACGCCCAGCGAGGAGCAAAGCTGGAGCGTCTCGGGCCCACCCTGGGAGTCTCCGTATGGGCCGATGGACAGCGACGAGGTCTTCTACAAGGGCGGCGTCGATGTCTTTCTCTTCGGGCACGCGCGGGCGCCGGGCGGTCGGAAGGTCTCCCAGATGGAGGTGAAGATCGCCGTCGGAGACTGGAGCCGCACCATCCTCGCGATCGGCGACCGGGTGTGGCGGCGGAGCGGCGACCAGCTCAGGCCCAGCGCCCCGATGCCGTTTCTCGAGATGCCCCTCACGCTGGCGCACGCGTTCGGCGGCAAGGACGAGTGGGATGGATTGAGCGTCGAATACCCCGAAAACGAACAAGGGAAGGGGTATTACCTGGAGGAAGATCACGCCGAAGGGGGGCCGCTCCCGAACCTCGAGGAGCCGGACGCGCTCATCGCGGCGTGGACCGATCGACCCGAGCCCGTCGGCCTGGGCGCGTGCCCGATCACGTCCGGCCAGCGCCTCCGCAACGGGCTGGGGTTCGACGACCAAGGAAGGATCACGGAGCTGCGTCCGACGCTCTTCAACGCGGCCTTTCCGAGCATGATCCTCCCCGGCGCGCGTCCCGGCGACCCCGTGCGGGTCGACGGCGTGCTCGTCGAGGGGCCGCTCGCGTTCCAGATCCCCGACGCAGCGCCGCGCGTCCGCCTCACCTTCGGCGACGAGGTCATCGAGCGGCCGCTCGCGATCGATCAGATCGGCATCGAGGCGGATCGGTATCGGGTCTTCATCGCGTATCGCTACCCGTTCCGGTACGTCATCCATCCGCTGCAGCGCCGTCGTTGCGAGCTCTTCGGACACCCGTCCACCATGACCGCGAAGGGATAGGCGAGCCGATGCAGTTCAACGTCCTCAAGCACTACCACCCGATGATCGCCATCCCGTGGTTGGAGATGCATCAGGCGGTCTTCCCCCCCGTGATGGCCCCGGTCCCGAAGGTCCCTCACGTCGCCGCGGCGGTCCTGTGCTGGGGCCCGTGGGGCATCCTGACGGGGAAGCGAAACGACAACGAGGTCAGCGCTTCCGGGGGGATGATGATGAGCCAAGGCACCGACATCGGTCCCCTGATCCCTCACTACAACCTCACCCCGCCCGCACCGCCCAATTCGCTCCTCGTGGTCATCATCCCGACGAGCGGCTCGAAATCCCATTTCGGCGCGCATGGCCATGTTGCCCCCCAAGGACCCATTGCGTTCGCTTGCCTGAAGGTGCTCAACCTCAACCTCAACTGTGCCGGGCCTGCCTGGCCTCCGCTGCCTTCTGGCGTCGTTCCCGCCTTCAACACGCACACCGTGGGCGTCACGGTCGGTGATCTCGTCGCGGGCGCGCTCCACATGGGCGTGGACCTCCTGCTCCAGTTCGGCCTGAACCGGTTGTTCTCCCGCCCCGCCATCGGCAATTTCTTCGAGAACGTTGCGGAGAGAGCGCTCGGGCCGGGGCTGAGGGCGCTCGGCTACGGAAACGTGCAGGCGCTCATCGAGTACGGGATCCCGGGGCTCGGCCGACTGGGAAGGTACGTCGGCTCGGCGGCCGAAGAGTTTCTGTTCAACCTGCCAGGGAGCCTCGTCGCCGTGGGCATCGGCAGCCCGGTCGGGTACTCGCCTCAACGGTCGCCTGTCGGAGGGTGGTTTGGGGGGAAAGTGGATGCGGGACACAGCGCCGTTCAGCAGGCGGTGGACAACTACTTCAATTCGCCGGCCGTGGAGCAGCATCCGTCTCAAGGGCCGGCCTCTGCTCAGCCGCCAGGCCCCGCGCAGGCGCCGCTCAATCCATCGCCATCCGAGCCGGGGGACTACCCCACTCCAGGTGACCCGACCATGCCGGACGACGGCACCAGGACCGCATAGATGGAGATCGTGACCGCGCCGTCACCCGTGGTGTGCCAGATGTCGGGCACCGATCCCGAAGGACGCAACATCCTCGCCGTGCGCTTCAAGGTGACGTACACCCTGACGAGCGAGGGGCGCGTCCATCGGGCCCGAGAGCAGGCTCCTCTGACGCTGCCGGTCCTGAATGACCCGGAGAACAAGCGCCTGCTCGCCGCCGATACTGACCTGTACCCGCACAAGCTCGCCACCGACGTCGTCCTCAAGGGACACGCGTACGCCTACGAGGATCCCCGGTCGTTCGATGTCTCGCTCGGCGTCGAAGGCCTCCGCAAGACGATCCGTGTCGTCGGGGACCGGCGATGCACGCTGAGCAGCACCGGCCAGATCCTCTTCTCCCCACCTGAGCCGGTGACCCGGGTCCCGCTGCGGTACGATCGTGCCTATGGGGGACAGGACAGGGCGGCGATGGCAAGGTACGGTAACCCTTTTGACGAGCTGCGACCCTTCCTGGCGCGCGAGCTCGCCGCCCTGGAGCCGAGCCCCTACGACTACCCGAGGAACCCGGCGGGCCGAGGCTATCTGATCGAGCCGACCCCCGCCGCGATCGAGCAGCTGGAGCTCCCCAACCTGGAAGACCCGCTCGATCTGCTCACGCCGGAGCGTCTGGTGTGCGGACACATCGATCACTGGCCGAGCATGCCGCTGCCCCAGGCGATGGAGTGGGTCGGCCTTGGGTGGTTTCCGAGGCTCGCCTACTTCGGTATCGTCCCGGAGCACAAGCCGCTTGCCGGGTTCGTCGCCGAGGCAGCTCGCGGTTACGCGCCCGCGGACATCCTCCAGGAGAAGCCGATAGCCGAGAAGTTCGATTTTCGTTGCGCCAGCGGAGCCTCGTTGGGCCTCCAGCTCCCGTACCTGACGGGAGGAGAACAGATCGAGCTCATGAACCTCCATCCGAGGCGCCCTCGGTTCCTGTTTCGCCTTCCCACGGAACGCCCGAAGATCTGGACCGATGGCCGGAAAGGCAAGCTCAACGAGACCGAGCCGGTCATTCACACGCTGCTCATCGAGCCGGATGAGGGGAGGGTCTCGGTTCTGTGGAGAGGCTCGGCGCCCGCCCTTCGCCCGTACCTGCCTGACGAGCTCGAGAAGATGCCCCTTCGCGTCGAGATCCCATAGCCTGTCACAACGTGGGCAGACCGAGGGCCTTCGCGAGGGCGATCCGTGCGCGCTCGTGCTCCTTCTCACCCCGGCGTAGCTCGGGGATGACCGGCAGCGCTGCGCCCGTCGCGGTCCGCAGGACGAGACGTCTGCCCCTCGGCGGAGCCTGACCGCGCGGGGTGTACCAATTCGGCGCGGGTCTCTGTTCGATCTCGACCTCGGTGACGTCGGGCGGTACCACGAGCTCGTGCACGCGCAGCGGAATGCCGAGGACCGTTCGCGTCACGCGCAACCGCAAGCGCTCGCGCGGGCTGTCTTGAGCTTGGACCCGATATGCGCCCGTCGGGAGCGCGGCGGCGCTCGTCCCGGGCTGCTCGCGCGGGTCGTCGCGAACCTCGATGCGATATCCCCCCAGATCGCGACAGCCGTGGACGACGATGGTTATCGTGAGACCCATCGCTAGACCCCCCCACAACGCGATCCATGCTACTTCCCAGTACGAAGGGAGCACCTCGATCAGCAGGGTGGAGCCATCCTGGCCTTGCAGGAACCGCTGGATTCGCTCGGTGTTGAGCCGCGCTTGCTCGACCGTCGTGCTGCCGAAGCCCGTCTCGTGCCCGTGCACGTCCACGAGCACGGTCTTCCCACCGACGACGCCCGGGCCCTTCGTGGCGTGCACGTCACGGTATCTCACCGCACGCACGGCGCCTGCATCGAAGCGCTCGCTGCGCGCGGGCAGCAGGGGGGAGATCCACCGCCTCTCGCACGTCGCCACCTCGCCTGGCGGACGCACGCACTGGAGCGTCTCGGTTCGAGACTCGTAGACGGCGTCCCCGAGCATAGGGAACGCCAACAGCGCGAAGATCAGTGCCAGGGGCACGAACCGGAAGCGCCCCTCGAACGGCCCGTAATGGATCTTGGCCACAAGCTCGCCAGCTCGGGTCTTCATGGTCATCGAAGACCCTCAGTTGACCTTCACGACGTCGCCGGTGATGGTGACCGAGCCCCCCGAGATCTTGATGAGCGGACCGCTCACCTCGACCCCCCCTCCGTTGATCTTGATCTCGGCGCCACCGGCCGAGAGCAAGATCTCACTCGCGTTGATCTTGACGCTCGTCCCGTTCAGCTCGAACGTCGGCGTGTCGATCGTCGCCGCGCTGCTGGCGCTCACCGCCAGGTTCGCCGACTTCAACGACTGCTTGCCGCCCGCGCCGATCTCCTGCTCCGGCGCGGTGATCTTCTGGCTCGCCGCGGAGTTGAGCGCCTGAGCCCCCGTCGCGTCCACCGTCTGGCTGCCGCCGACCTTCACCGTCTGGTTCGCGCCGACGGTGACCGACTCGCTCCCGGCCACGACCTCCGAGTTGTCCCCGCCGACCGTCGTGCGACGGTTCGACCCGGTGCTCTCGCTGCGGTTCGTGCCGACCTTGGAGTCGCTGTTGTTGTCGACCTTCTCGCTCCTGTCATTGCCCGCGTGGGAGTTCCAGTTGTACGGCGTGTGCATCTTGATCTGCTCCTTGCCCGCCGTGTCGTCGAACGTGAGCTCGTTGAAGTCCCCTGTCGCCGGGCTCGACATGGTCTTGAAGGTGCTCACCGTCTTCGCCCCGCCCGGCGGCTTGTTCCTGCCGTTGTAGACTCGCCCCACGACGATCGGCCGATCGGGGTCGCCCTCGTCGAAATCGACGATCACCTCCGCGCCCACGCGCGGGTGCCAGACGCCGCCCTCCCCGGCGCCGGCGAAAACCTGGCTGACGCGGACCCAGCAGGACGTCGGCTCCACGGCGTGACGATCCGCCTCGGTGTCCCAGTGAAATTTCACCCGCACGCACCCGATTTCCGCCCCAGGAGGGCCGCCGACGTGGATCTCGGCGCCGTGGGTGTCGGGCTCGGCGGTGACGAAGGCTGTCTGGGTGCCATGAATGCCAGGCTTGGGGGTGACGCGGGCCGGGCGGAAGCGGGACTCGGCGACGGCGCCCTCCTTGCCGCGACGGGCGCACTCGAACGTGGCAGCATACGGCCCGTCGAGCGCGGCGTTCTGCGGCAGGGCAGAGCGCGCGGAGGGCGCCAGGACGCCCTCCTGGCGGGCGCGAACGTCGAGCTGGGTCACGAGGTACTCCCCCGCATGGCGAGGTTTGAGGCTCTCCAGAGCAAAGATGGATCCGGCCGCGAGGACGCGGCAAGGGCCCTCTCCGACAGCGTAGCTGGCCTCGACACCGAGGCGATCCAGGCGGGCGGCAGCGAGGGGGCGGCCCTGCTCGGGGGTGTCAGGGTAACGGCCGGGATAGGCGTGGTCGACGAGCTCGGCTACGCCAGGGCCGGCGGGAGCAGCGACGGCCATGTCGAGGGCGGGGTTCTTCCAGTTGTAGTCGGTGAGCGAGACCTTGCGGGGGCGGAGGCGGGCGCCGAGCTTCATGCGGGTGACGGCGCGGCCGGCGATGTTGGGGCCGAGGGGGGTGAACGGCTCGAGGCGGGCGCGACCCGCGTCGGAGTCGGAGAGGACCAGGAGGCACACGCCATCGCCGTGCTCGAAGTGGTACGAGATACCCTCCTCTTCGAGCAGGCGCGCGACGAAGGCGAGATCGCTCTCGTTGTACTGGACGCAGTAGGTGCGGGCCGCGACCTGATCGATGCGCGAGGTGTCGGCGACACGCCAGGCAAAGATCTCGCGGGCCGGGCTGAAGGCGCGCTCGACGTCGGCGGCGGGTGCGGTGGCGCCGTCGTTACGGCGGAGCTGCGGGTCGCCCTGGAGGACAGCGTCGATGATCTGCCGGGTGGTCTTCTCGAGGAAGATGCGGCAGCGCGTGCGGTACGCGGCGCGTGCGAGCGGGGGGACGAGGACGACGCGGTAGAGCGTGCCGTCCTGGACCGCGCCGAGCTCCTCGGCCTCCGCGACGATGCCGTGGACGAGGCGGACGGAGGGCTCGGCGCCCGTGACGATGCGCAAGGTGGCCCGCGCCTGGATGAGCTCCTCGGGATCGACGTCGGGCGCCGGCTCGCGCGCGAAGAGGATGATCTCATAGCGGTAGGGGCGCGAGATGGCCTCGGTGCCGTGGAGCTCGACGACCTGGAGGTGAGCCCAGGGGCCGACCGCCTCCAGGGCACCTTCCCATGCGAACGCGAAATCGGCTTCGTTCATCGTCTCCTCGCTCGTCGCCCGTTCAGGCGGCGCGCCTCGCGGCGGGGTGTGCGGCCGCACCTCGCGAGGAGGACGATACACGTCCTCCTCCGCAGCGTCTCGGGTGCAGCACGGGATCCAAGGTTGCTTGTCGCGCGGGGTGGGGGATGGGCCGATGCCGACGGGGGCATCAATGGACTGGCGATGGTCCCGCGGAGACGGTGCTTGTCGCGCGGGGTGCGGATGGGCCCATCTCTGAGCTTCTTTCGAGCCCAGTAGCCCTCTCGCCTCCGGCCCTGCCGGAGACGAGAGCCCAGGTCGGTTCGGCGGGGCCCGACCCCGCGCGACGAACGGCCTCTCCGCGGCCCGGGCGGCTCGGCGAGACCTCCGGTGCCCGGTGCGACCAGGCATGTACCTGGGCGGCGTGGTACCAGACGCCCAGCCTCCGCGTGAGCCGTACCTGGACCCGGCAGGGGTCCACCATCGGCCGCGTGAGCGTCACAACGGGCGGCCCGACGACACCGGCCGCCCAGGACGCGCGCTCGTGGTACAGCACGCCCCGTGCGCGCCCGAGTCCCCACGCTGTCCCCCCGCTCCGCCGCGCCTCGCCGCGCCGTGGCTCGCTCCGCCGCGTCGGGCCCCGCCGCGCCCGGCCGCGCCCCGCTCGCGCTCGCCTCCCTCGCCGCCGCGCTCCTCGCCGGCTGCAACGGGTGCGGCACCTCGCCCCGCGAGCTGCCGGCGGGCGCGGCCGACCCGTCGGCGAGCCCGGAAGCGCCGCCGCTGCCCCCGGCGCGCGAGCTCGTGCACCTCGTCGACGAGCTGCCGATCTGCGACCTCGAGCACCGCGGGCTCCTGTTCGATACCGGCGCGGGCGCGCTCCTCGGGCGCTTCGCCTGGCAAGGGACCGCGCCCGCCGGCATCCGCGCCGTCGAGCACGACGGCTCCACCTGGGCGCGCATCTCCGAGCGGCAGATCAAGCTCACGTTCGTCCTGCCGTCCGCGAGCCCGATCTTCGTGTCCGCCCGCGCGGTCGGCCTCGCGTCCAGGTACGCCACCGTCTCCCTCGACGACCAGCCCCTCGGGACGCTCCGCTTCCAGCGCGACCAGATCCGCATCGCCTCGACCCCGACCACCTCGCTCCCCGCCGACCCCGGCCTGCACACCCTCACGGTCCGGTTCTCCGGCCGGCTCCGCGAGGGGGAGTCGTTCGCCGACCTCGACTGGATCCGCGTCGGCATCCCCGACGAGGACCCGTCCACCTACGGCCCCCCGACCCTCCGCGACGTCGTCTCGCCCGCCGCCGCGCTGTCCGGCGTCCCGCACCGGTCCATCGCGCTGCGCGCCCCGGGCGCCGTCCGCTGCGCCTTCCGTCCCTCCAGCGCGACCCGCCTCCGCACCGCCGTCGGCGTGCTGGGCTCCGGCGAAGGGGACGCCGAGATCCGCGTCCTGCGCGACGGGCAGGAGCCCATGGTGCTCCACCGCGTCCACGTCGAGGGCGGCGACAAGGCAACCTGGACCGACGTGGAGCTGCCCCTCGCGCCGTTCGCGGGCTCCCTCATCTCCCTCGAGCTGCGCGCCGCCGCCGCGGCCCGCGGCGCGCGCATCCTCTTCGGCGACCCCGTCCTCGCCGGAGCGCCGGAGCCGCCGCCCTCGGTGCCCCCGGCGCGCGCCGTCGTCATCGTCGCCCTGAACGGGGTCGAGCGGCCCGATCTGCCCCCGTGGAGCGGCCGCCCCCAGCCGACCCTCGCGACGCTCTCCGATCTCGCCGCGTCCGCGACGACGTTCGATCACCACCGGGCGCCGAGCACGGTCGTCTCCGCCGTCGCCGCGTCGCTGCTCACCGGCTTGCCGCCGTCGGCGCACACCGTCACCGACACCGGGGCCCGCCTCCCCGCCCGCATGACGACCATCGGCGCCATCGCGAGCGACAGCAGCGTCCGGACGGGGTTCTTCACCGGCGTCCCCACCACCTTCCGGGCGTTCGGCTTCGGGCCCGGCTGGTCCCGCGTCCTCGAGCACCCCCCGACGAGCGGCGAGACCGCCACGACCCCGATCGACGCCGCCGCCGCCTGGATCAGCGAGACCGTCCGCCAGGACGCCGGGAACCGCCTGCTCGCGTTCGTCCACGCGCGCGGCGGCCACCCGCCCTGGGAGGTAAGCCCGAAGGAGCTGAACGCCCTCAAGCCCGCCGACTACGCCGGCCCGATCGAGCCGCGCCGCGCCGCCCAGGTGCTCGCCAGGCTGCGGAACCGGCGCCGCGACGTCCTCAGCCCGGACGACAGGGACCGCATCCGCGACCTCTTCACCATCGCGCTCGCCGGCCAGGACCGCGCCCTGGGCAACCTCATCGGGACCCTCAAGACCGCCGGCCTGTGGGACGAGACCCTCTTCATCGTGACCGGCGACCTCGCCAGCGGCCGCTCCGACACCGCGCTCTACGCCGAGGGCCTCGACCTCCAGGAGCCGGCCCTGACGCTCCCCCTTTATGTCCACTTTCCCGGCGACCTTTACGCCGGCCAGCGCGTCTCTGCCCCGACCGAGATCATCGACATCGCGCGCACCGCGGTCGCCGCCCTCGGCCTCTCGTTCGCCCGCAAACCGCTCGGGAAGGATCTGGCGGCCGTCGCCTCGGGCCTGGAGGGCATCGAGCGCGACCCCCAGATCGCCGCCCTCGGCGATCGTTACTCCACGCGTTGGGGCAACCTCGTGCTTTCGGGGCGACTCGGCGTTCCCCCCTTTCTCTGCGACCTCAACGTGGACCCGACCTGCGCCTTCAACCGCCGCGACGTGATGCCGCTCGCCACCATGGCCCTCTTCCGCCGCACCGTCACGTTCGACCTGTCCGTGCGCGCGCCCGCGGCGCAGCGGGAGCCCGCCACGATCGACGCGGAGACGGCGGCCGTGCTCAACGTCTGGGGCGCGCAATGAGGGCCCGGGGCGCGCAATGAGGGCCCGGGGCGCGCAATGAGGCCCGCGCGGCGCGCGCCCGCGGGCGGACGACGCTCGCAGGTGAGAGCCCGCTGACGGCGCCCGGGCGGCGCGCCGGCGCCCGGCGCGAGCGAGGGCGTCCGCGACATCGCGCAGGCCGCGCGAGCGCGCGATGCCGCAACGTCATCATGCCCCGCAGCGAGGCATCATGCCCCGCAGCGCGCTCGCCGCGGCCGCGCCGCGCGCGCGTCGAGCGACGTACGCCCGCGCCCGCGCGTACGCGTGGCGCGCCCGCGCTCCGCGCCCCTGCGCGCCGCCGTGCGCGTGGAGCGCGCGCATCCCGCGCACGCCGGCGCGCGCGGGGCGCCTGGCATGCTTCGCGCAAACGCACACCGCCGACAGCCGCACAGGGCAAAGCGCCGCGACGGCGCGTCATCTTTCCGTGAGAGGAGTCCCCGCATGAAGGCGACCGACCTTTTGAAGGAGCAGCACCAGGAAGTCGACGAGCTCTTCGAGCGCATGTCGCAGGCCGGCGACGACGAGATCGACGCGCTCCGCGACGAGCTGGTGGCGAAGCTCGTGAGCCACACGGCCATCGAGGAGGAGATCCTCTACCCCGAGTCCCGGGAGGTGCTCGGCGCCTCCCCCCTGATCCCGACCTCGTACGAGGAGCACTCCCTGGTCAGCATCATGTTGCAGAAATTGCTCAGCACCGAGCCGGGTGACGAAAGCTTTCACGCCAGGCTGGGCGTGCTCAAGGAGCTCGTGCAGCACCACGTCCAGGAGGAGGAGCAGGAGCTCTTCCCCAAGCTCGAGAGCGCCATGGGCGCCGAGCGCCTGGAGCAGCTCGGCGACCGCCTGGAGGCGCGCTTCACCCAGGTGCGCGAGGGAAACGTCGAGGCGCTCCTGACACAGAGCGTCGCGAAGAGCATGCCCGCCGCCGCCACCAAGGGCCGCCGCACCCGGGCGGCGAAGCCGGCGGCGCGCAAGGCGGCGGCCAAGCGTCCGCCCGCGAAGCGCGCGTCGACGCAGCGCGCCGAGCCGGCGCGGGGCGCCCAGAAGGGCCGCCGCGGCGCCGCGGCCACGACCGGGCGGAAGAAGGCCGAGACGGCGCCGTCGAAGACCGGGCGGGCCGCGCCCGCGCGCAAGCCGAGCCGGCCGGCGAAGACGACCCGCACGGGCCGCAAGGGCGGTCGCTCGAGCAGCGCGTCCCCGCGGTGACGCCGGCGCGCGCGGGCGTCACCGCGCGCGAGCGCACGTCAGCGGCGCGAGGTCCGTCCGGAGGGGACGGCGGGCCCCGCGCCGCCCTCCAGATCGAACAGCGGAAGCGTGCCGCCGGCCTTCGGGGCGGCCTTTGCGCCGCCGGCCCTGGGTTCGGCGGCCTTCGAGGCAGCCGCCTTCGGGGCGGCGGCCTCCGCCGCGAGCTCGTCCAGGAGGGCAGGGTCGTCGTGGGCGACCGAGTTGACCCGCGGCGAGACGGGGCGCGCGTCGAGCGTGCCGGGGGGCGCCGGCCGGAGCAGCGCCTCGGCCCGCCCCGCGTCCGCGCCGCCCGCGACGCCGAGCCAGAGGTCCACGTCGTCGGGGCCGAGCAGGACCGGCATGCGGTCGTGGACCGCCGCGACGTCGGCGCTCGCCTCGGTGGTCAGGATCGTGAAGCGGAGGTCGACGTCCCCCGTGTCGGGGTCCTTCGCCGGCTGGCAGAGCCCCGCCATGCGGAGCAGCCCGCCGCCGGCCGGGTGGAACCACGTCGGCCGCCGCGCGCCCTTCGGCCCTGTCCACTCGTAGAAGCCGTCCGCCGGCACGACGCAGCGGCGCGCCGCGAACGCCTCGCGGAACGTCGGCTTCGTCCGCGCGCCGTCGGCCCGCGCGTTGGCGAGGAGCGTCGGCCCCGCGCCACCCCTGGCGAAGCGCCCGAGGAAGCCCCAGGTCGCGGGCACGAGCGCGCGGTGGCCGTCCTGCGCGCGAAGCACGGGGTGGACGGTCGAAGGGGCGATGTTGTAGCGGGGCCGGTAGCGGGCGGCCGCCCTCGGGTCGGCGTCGATCGCGCGGGCGGGGCCGCCGCCCGCGCCGAGGGACGCCTCGAGCATCGCGACCAGGGCGGAGAAGTCCGGAACGGCGAGGGTAAAGCGCGCGCACATAACACTAGATTAGCGCCTTCGGCGCGCCTACAAGGGCGCTCCGGACGTTGGAGGAGGCCGCATGGTGGACAGCTTTGGCACGAAGAGCACGCTGACGGTTCAAGCCGATACATACACCTACTACAAGCTCACCTCGCTGGCGCAAGGCGGCGCTTCGCTCGACAAGCTCCCGTTCTCGCTCCGCATCCTCCTGGAGAACCTCCTCCGCCACGAGGACGGCCGCGTCGTGCGCAAGGACCACGTGGAGGCCGTCCTCAACTGGGACCCGAAGGCCCGCCCCGCGCAGGAGATCGCCTTCCACCCCGCGCGCGTGCTGCTCCAGGACTTCACGGGCGTCCCGGCCGTCGTCGACCTCGCGGCCATGCGCGAGGCGCTCGCCAAGCTCGGCGGCGACTCGCTCAAGATCAACCCGCTCCAGCCCGTCGACCTCGTGATCGACCACTCGGTCCAGGTCGACCGGTTCGCGTCCTCGACGGCCCTGAAGGTGAACGCGGCGCTCGAGTTCGAGCGGAACCAGGAGCGCTACGCCTTCCTCCGCTGGGGAGCGCAGGCGTTCACGAACTTCCGCGTGGTTCCGCCCGATCAGGGCATCTGCCACCAGATCAACCTGGAGTACCTCGCGGGCGCCGTCATGCGGCAGGGCGCGCTCGTCTACCCGGACACGCTCGTCGGCACCGACTCGCACACGACGATGATCAACGGGCTCGGCGTCGTCGGCTGGGGCGTCGGCGGCATCGAGGCCGAGGCGGCGATGCTCGGCCAGCCGCTCTCGATGCTCATCCCCGAGGTCGTCGGCTTCAAGCTCCACGGCAGCCTGCCCGAGGGCGCCACCGCGACCGATCTCGTCCTCACGGTCACCCAGATGCTGCGGCAGAAGAAGGTGGTCGGGAAGTTCGTGGAGTTCTACGGCCCCGGCCTGAGCGCGCTCTCGCTCCCGGACCGCGCCACGATCGCCAACATGGCGCCCGAGTACGGCGCGACCATCGGCTTCTTCCCCGTCGACGACGAGACGATCGCCTACCTGCGCTTCACCGGCCGGCCCGCGCCGCTCGTCGCGCTCGTCGAGGCCTACTACAAGGAGCAGGGGCTGTTCCGCACGGACAGCACCCCGGACCCGGTCTTCAGCGACACGCTGTCGCTCGACCTCGGCGACGTCGAGCCGTCGATCGCCGGCCCGAAGCGGCCGCAGGACCGCGTCCGCCTCCGCGACGCGAAGCGCGCCTTCCGCACCTCGCTCCAGGGCATGCTCGAGAAGGAGTTCACCGCCGCCGACCCGGCCGCGGTGAAGGCGTTCGTCGAGGAGGAGACCGGCACGACCGCCGCGCGCGCCCCCGCGCTCGAGAAGGTCATGCGCCCGGCGGAGATCACCGAGGGCGACACGCGCTACACGCTGCGCCACGGCTCGGTCGTGATCGCCGCCATCACGTCCTGCACGAACACGTCGAACCCGGCGGTCATGCTGGGCGCGGGGCTCCTCGCGAAGAAGGCCGTCGAGCGCGGGCTCACGGTGAAGCCGTGGGTGAAGACCTCGCTCGCCCCCGGGTCCAAGGTGGTCTCGGACTACCTGAAGCAGGCGGGGCTATTGCCGTACCTCGAGGCGCTCGGCTTCCACCTCGTGGGCTACGGGTGCACGACGTGCATCGGCAACTCCGGGCCGCTGCCGGACGTGATCGGCGACACGGTCCGCCACAACGACCTCGTCGTGGCGAGCGTCCTGTCGGGCAACCGCAACTTCGAGGGCCGCATCAACCAGCACGTGCGGATGAACTTCCTCGCCTCGCCGCCGCTCGTCGTGGCCTACGCGCTGCGCGGCGACGTCGACGCCGACCTCTTCAAGGAGCCGGTCGGCACGGATCGCAACGGCGAGCCGGTGTACCTCAAGGACATCTGGCCGAGCTCGGCCGAGGTCAACGAGGCCATCCGGACGGCGGTGCGTCCCGAGCAGTTCCAGGCGCAGTACGAGAACGTGTTCGCCGGCGACGAGGAGTGGCAGAAGCTGTCGGTCCCGGGCGGCCAGACGTTCGTGTGGGACGAGGCCTCGACGTACGTGCGCAGGCCGCCGTTCTTCGAGGGGCTGTCGAAGGACCCGGCGCCGCTCGGCGACATCCGCGGCGCGCGCGTGCTCGCGCTGCTCGGGGACTCGGTGACGACCGACCACATCTCCCCGGCCGGCAACATCGCCAAGAACAGCCCTGCCGCGAAGTACCTGATCGAGCACGGCGTCGCGCCCGCCGACTTCAACTCGTACGGCGCCCGCCGCGGCAACCACGAGGTGATGATGCGCGGGACGTTCGCGAACATCCGCCTGAAGAACCTGCTGCGCCCGGGCGAGGAGGGCGGCATCACCGTGCACCTGCCCGACGGCGAGAAGACGACGATCTACGACGCGGCCATGCGGTACAAGGAGGAGAACGTGCCGCTGGTCGTGATCGCCGGCGCCGAGTACGGCACCGGGTCGTCGCGCGACTGGGCGGCCAAGGGGACGAAGCTGCTCGGCGTGCGCGCGGTCATCGCGAAGAGCTTCGAGCGCATCCACCGGTCGAACCTGGTCGGCATGGGCGTGCTCCCGCTCGAGTTCGCGCCGGGCGAGGACGCGTCGACGCTCGGGCTCACCGGGCGCGAGGTGTTCGAGATCGGCGGCATCGCGGACAACCTCACGCCGGGCAAGAAGCTGAAGGTGGTCGCGACCGGCGAGGGCGGGAAGACGACGACGTTCACCGTCACCGCGCGCATCGATACGCCGAACGAGGTCGACTACTACCAGCACGGCGGCATCCTCCAGTTCGTGCTGCGCAGCCTGGGCGCCTCGGCCTAGCGCCCGCTCGCACCGCCGCTCCCCGCCGCCTGGACCGGCGGGGAGCGGGCCCCGCCGGAATGCGGAGCGGCGCGTCGCGGCTGCTGACGCGCGTGCGCGCTTCGGCTACACCCTGGCGCATGCTCGATCCCCGCCACGTCGCAGATCACCTCGATGAGGTGCGCGCGGCGCTCGCCCGTCGCTCGCCCGCCGCCGCCGCCGCCCTCGGAGACGACTTCGCCTCCACGGTCAGCGAGCGCCGGTCGCGGATCCAGGAGCTCGAGCGGTGGCAGGCGGAGCGCAACGCGGCGAACGACGCGATGGCGCGCCTCGACAAGAAGTCGCCCGAGTTCGCGGCGAAGCGCGACGAGCTCAAGGCCCTGTCCGCGCGGATCAAGGAGGCCGAGCAGGTCGTCTCCGAGCTCGAGAAGCGGATGACCGAGCTGCTGTCCGGCGTCCCCAACCTGCCCGATCCCTCGGTGCCCGACGGCGCGGGCGAGCAGGACAACGTCGTCGTCAGGACGTGGGGCGAGAAGCCGAGCTTCTCGTTCACGCCGAAGAACCACTGGGACATCGGCACGGGCCTCGGCGTCCTCGACTTCGAGCGGGCGGCGAAGCTCTCGGGCGCGCGCTTCACGGTGCTGATGGGCGCCGGGGCCCGCCTGGAGCGGGCGCTCATCTCGTTCATGCTCGACCTGCACACGCGCGAGCAGGGCTACCTCGAGGTGCTGCCGCCGTTCCTCGTGAAGGACTCGGCGCTGTTCGGCACGGGCCAGCTCCCCAAGTTCGCCGAGGACCTGTTCAAGACGCACAAGAGCGACCCGGACAGGGCGTACGACCTCTACCTCATCCCGACCGCGGAGGTCCCGGTGACGAACCTCCACGCCGACGAGATCCTCGACGGCGCGTCGCTGCCGATCGCCTACACGGCGTACACGCCGTGCTTCCGCAGCGAGGCGGGCAGCCACGGGCGCGACGTGCGCGGGCTCATCCGGCAGCACCAGTTCGACAAGGTCGAGCTCGTGCGGTTCTCGGCGCCGGAGGACTCGCCCCGCCAGCACGAGCTGCTGACCGCCCACGCGGAGGAGGTCCTGAAGCGCCTCGGCCTTCACTACCGCGTCTCCGCGCTCTGCACCGGTGATCTCGGCTTCGCCGCGCAGAAGACGTTCGACCTCGAGGTGTGGCTGCCGGGCCAGGGGGTCTACCGCGAGATCTCGAGCTGCTCGAACTTCGGCGAGTTCCAGGCGCGCCGCGCGCAGATCCGCTACAGGCCGGAGCCGAAGGCGAAGCCGCGGCTCGTCCACACGATGAACGGGTCGGCGCTCGCGGTCGGGCGGACGGTGATCGCGATCCTCGAGCAGTTCCAGCAGGCCGATGGGACGGTGGTCGTCCCCGAGCCGCTCCGGGCGTACATGGGGTGCGAGGTCCTCCGCGGCAGGTAGCACGCATGGCAGCGGACGAGGGTTCCAGGCGCGAGCTTCCTGAAGCGAGGGGCGCGCGCGACGGGGGAGGGGAAGGCGAACGCCGATCACAGCTCCCGGAGGGGAGGAGCGCGCGCGACGCACGCGAAGGCGGGGAGGGCGAGCGGCGCTCGCAGCTGCCCGAGTCGCGGGGCTCGCGCGACCTGGGAGACGGCGAGCGGCGGTCGCAGCTGCCGGAGTCGCGGGGCTCGCGCGCGCTGGGGGACGGAGAGCGGCGCTCGCACGTGCCGCCGGTCCACGCGCCGAGCCACGCGGAGACGTCGATGGCGCTCGCGCGGCGGCGGCTGCTCGAGCTCTGCAAGCGCCACAAGGACGAGCTGATCGACGACTGGATCGAGAACGTGCTGGCGCTCCCGCCGGAGCGCGGCCGGTACACCGACAGGCCCGTCGGTGAGGTGACGGAGAACGTCCGCTCCTGGCTCGCCGCGTTCATGAGGATCCTCGAGGACGGCAGCGCCGAGCTGCTCGACCAGTTCATCACGCACCTCGTCGAGCAGCGCTACGCGACCGGCTACTCGATCAGCGGCCCGCTGATCGCCGCCTCCGAGTTCCGCACGGCCGTCGCGGGCGTGCTCGACACGACGCACGACGAGGGCGTCACCGACGGCACGTCCTCGATCGACGTGCTCCGCGCCGTCGACGCGCTGCTGCTCCAGTTCGAGCACCGCTTCGCCGAGGCGTACGCGCAGCGCTCGCTGTTCGCCTCCGAGGAGCGCTACCGCGAGATCGTCGAGCTCTCGTCCGACGTGCTCGCGACGATCGACCAGGAGGGGATGCTGACGCGGCTGAACGTGCGGTTCGAGGTGCTCTTCGGGCACTCGCGGCAGGCCTGGATCGGCCGGCCGATCACCGCGCTGGCGGTCGCCGCCGACGTGCCCGTCCTGCGCGCGCTCGTGATGAGCGCCTCCCGCGCCGAGGCGCCGCGGGAGGCCACCGTCCGGTGCGCGACGCGCGCCGGCCTGACCAAGGTGATGACGGTCCGGATCACGCGGCTCTACGGCGAGGACGCCTCGCTCGCGCTGATGCGCGACGTGACGGAGGAGGTCGCGCGCCGCGCGCAGATCCTCCACAGCGAGAAGCTCGCCTCGATCGGCCAGGTCGCCGCGAGCGTCGCGCACGAGCTCAACAACCCGATGGCGTGGGTGATGGCGAACCTCGAGCAGATCCGGAGCGGCGCGCACAAGCTCGTCGCCGCGGCGCGCCCCGTCGCCTCGGGCTCGTACGAGGACCTGCTCCGCGCCATCGATCTCATCGACCGGTCCTGCCACGAGGCGCTCGCGGGCGTCGAGCGGATGCGGGACATCGTGACCGACCTCAACCTCTTCTCGAGCAGCAGCGAGCGCAAGCCGGAGCGGGTCGACCTCGTGGACGTGATCGAGCTCGCGCTGCGCATGACGGGGCCGCAGCTCAGCCAGCTCTGCCGCATCGAGCGCCGGTACGGCGAGATGCCCCCGCTCGTCGGCTACCCGGGCAAGCTCTCGCAGGTCTTCGTGAACCTGTTCATCAACGCGGCGCAGGCGATGCCGAACCGGCCGCGCGACGAGAACCTCGTGCGCGTGACGACGCGCTTCGACGATGGGGTCCACCACGTCGAGGTGGAGGACAACGCGCGCGGCATGACCCCGGAGGTCGTCGAGCGGATCTTCGACCCGTTCTTCACGACGAAGGAAGAGAGCGCCCGCCCCGGCATCGGGCTCTGGGTGTCGCGCAACATCGTCGAGGAGCAGCACGGCACGATGACCGTGTCGAGCCAGGCCGGCATCGGCACCATCTTCACGATCCGCCTGACCGGGCTCGACCCGGCGGATCTGCCCGCCCTGCGGCCGCCGCCGGAGCCGCCGCGCCCCTCGTCGCGCGGGACGATCCTGTTCGTCGACGACGAGCCGATGCTCCTCAACGCGTTCGCGCGCGCGTTCGAGGAGCGGCACGAGGTGCTCGTGGCGAAGAGCGGCCACGAGGCGCTCGACCTGCTGCGCGACCGCGGCGGCCGGATCGACGCCATCGTGTGCGATCTGCTGATGCCGCAGATGAGCGGCATGGCCCTGTACGACGAGATCGGCGAGCGGTTCCCGCAGCTCCAGCCGAAGATGGCCTTCATGTCGGGCGGCGCCTTCACGCCGAGCGCGCGCGAGTTCGTCGAGCGGGTGGACAACCCGAAGATCGCCAAGCCGATCTCGCTCGACGACCTCGAGCGGGTCATCGCCGACCTCCTCAGCGGCGGCCAGAAGCGGGGCGCGCGGTGACAGACGCGCGGGCGATCCGCGAGCGGGCGAACCACGCGCGCTACCGGCCGGGGCAGCGGGAGGGCTTCTACGAGAGCTTCTTCCTGCGCGCGAACCACCCGACGCGCCCGCTCGCCTTCTGGATCCGGTACACGCTCTTCAGCCCGGACGGGCGGCCCGAGGCCGCGGAGGGCGAGCTCTGGGCCGTCTACTTCGACGGCGAGACGGGGCGCCACGCGGTCGCCAAGCGCGAGGTCCCGTTCGCCGGGCGCTGCTCGTTCGCCCGCGACGCCTTCGCCGTCGACGTGGACGGCGCCCGCCTGCGCCCTGGCAAGCTCGCCGGCGCTGTCGGGGAGGGGGAGGACGCCATCGCCTGGGACCTCGCCTACGAGGGCGGCGGGGAGCCGCTCCTGCTGCTCCCGGCGGCGCTCTACGAGGCGCCGCTGCCGAAGGCGAAGGCGCTGGTCGGCGCGCCGCTGGCCGTCTACAGCGGCGTGCTCCGCGCCTTCGGGCGCGACGTGGACGTGTCGGGCTGGGTGGGCAGCCAGAACCACAACTGGGGGACGAAGCACACGGACCTGTACGCCTGGGGGCAGGTCGCCGGCTTCGACAGCCACCCGGACAGCTTCCTGGAGGTCGCCACGGCCCGCCTGAAGGTCGGGCCGCTCTGGACGCCGAGCATGACGCCGCTCGTCCTGCGCCATCGCGGCGAGGAGATCGCGCTGAGCTCGCTGATCCAGACGATCCGCGCCGAGGCCTCGTTCGACTACTTCACCTGGCGCTTCCGGACCGAGACCGCCGCGCTGCGCGTCGAGGGGCAGATCTCCGCGCCCGCGGGCGACTTCGTCGGCCTCGCCTACAGGAACCCGCCCGGCGGCGTGAAGCACTGCCTGAACACGAAGATCGCGGCCTGCACCGTCACGCTCCGGCGGAAGAGCCTGGGCCGCGAGGTCGCGGTCGAGACCCTGACGACGGCGCGGCGCGCTGCGTTCGAGATCCTCACGGACGACCGCGGCCACGGCGTCGCGATCCGCGCCTGATCCGCGCCGGACGCACCGCGCCGGGCGCTGCGAGCAGGCGGCCGGGGCGGGGCGCGTCCGCGGGTGGCGCGGCGGCGGCGCGACGTGGTGCGCGTCAGGCGTGGCGTCGGCTAAAGAGTCCTGGGAAAGCCACCGCACGAAAGGCGGACGCCATGAGCCTCAAGCACCCCCGGACCATCCTCGTTGCCCTGGACAGCTCTCCCAGGGCGTCTCTCATCCTCGCGGAGGCCGTCGACCTCGCGCAGAAGCTCGGCGGCCGGCTCGTGCTGGTCCGCGGCATCGGGCTGCACCACAGCCTCCCGGCCGAGGCGCTGCACGAGTCGCCGACCCGCGTCCCCGAGATCCTGGAGCGGGGCGACCGCGAGGAGCTGGAGCAGCTCGCGCGCGACGTGCCGCCCGAGCTCCTCGCGAAGATCGTGGTCCACGTCGGCGTCGCCTGGGAGGTCATCTGCCGGACGGCCGACGAGGAGAACGCCGATCTCATCGTGATCGGGTCGCACGGGTACTCGGGCATCGACAAGGTGCTCGGGACGACCGCGGCCAAGGTCGTGAACCACACGAGCCGCTCGGTGCTCGTCGTGCGCGACAAGCCGTCGGACTGACGAGGATCCGCGCCGTCAGGGCAGCTTGGCGATCAGCGCGTCGCCGAGCTCGGGCTGATCGATCTTGCCGAACCAGATCCGCCAGGTGGCCTTCATGAAGTCGAGGCCGCCGACCGTCGCCGTCCCGCCGGGCACCGTGACGGTGGTCGTCTTCTCGCGCGTATCGTACTCGATGGTGACCTCCGATCCCGCCTTGAGGTCGCCCTCGAACGCCGCCACGAACCTCCCGATCTTCGCCATGTCGGTATAGTCGTTCATCGCATAGGCGTCCCTCAGCGCCTGGACGATGCTCGCGCGATCGACGTCGCGCAGCATCGTCCAGACGAACTTCTTCCCTGTGTCCATGTCGATGACGGCCTGCTTCGACCTCGTGGGAGGGAGCTCGTCCATGTAATGGCTGATCCGATAGACCTCGATCTTGACGATACCGACCGTCCTCGCGCGGACTCCGGTGCCCGTCAGCGTGTAATCCGGTAGGGCGAAGAGGCTCGTGACAGCCAGGAAGATCGCCGCAAACGCGGCGAGGAATGCTGGAGACTTGCTTCGAGCGAGATTCATGCGATCGACCTCCTCCGGCATCGCCGGGTTCTGCGGCGCGCCGTGCGCGGGCGCCGCGCTCCGGGGATCACCCGTCCAGGGCCATGGGGCCATCACCTGGCATCGCACCGAGCGAGCAAGACCCGGACCATGGGCGGAGAGACGTTGGGAGTCGCCGTTCGTGCGAGATCTCGAGTTGTGCCCTGGAGTCCGGCAGGGACGACCCATGGACGTGTGCTCGGAGGGGGCTCTGGACGTGACGCGGCGGCGCGCCGCCGGGCGGTCGCCGTCGGCGATGGCGGCGGGGCGAGCGCCGCGTGAGATCTTTTTCCAGCCCGGTCCGTAGAAGCCGCGCGCTGCGGGGGTCGAGAGAATGCGGCGGAGGGCGCGAGGTCCTCCGGTGACCGCGTCATGGCCTGCGGCGGAAGGAGCTCCTCGATGCGGACGATGCTCGCTGGATTGCTGATGGGATGGGCGGCTCTGGGCTGCGCGGCCAGCGCGGCGGCGCCGCCGGGCGCGGGCCCCGCGGCCGGACCGGCGGCGGAGGCGCGGGGGGAGCGCGCCACGGCGGCGGCCGCGGCTCCGGCCGCGGCTCCGGCCGCGGCGGTGGCCGCGGCCCCGGCGGCGGCGGTGGCCGGCGCGCCGGCGGCGGAGCCGGCCGCCGGCGCGAACCGGGGCGTCTGGATCGGCGCCGCGGGCGCGAGCGACTTCATGCTGCCGGGGACGAGCGAGACGCAGCTCGGCGTGTGGGTCGACGCCCCGGCGGCGCGCGCGCTGTCGAGGCGGGCGCCGGCCGCTGTCGCGCTGCTCGTGGACGCCTCCGGATCGATGCAGGGGCCGAAGATGGAGCACGCCCGCGCGGCGGCGCAGGCGTTCGTCGACGGCCTGCCCGACGGCGACGTGGTGTCGCTCGCGTCGTTCTCCGACACGGCGGAGGAGCGCGTGGCGCCCACCGTGCTCGGCCCCGCCACGCGGCCGGCGGTGGCGCGCGCCATCGCCGCGCTCGGCCCGGAGGGCAGCACCAACCTCTTCGACGGCCTGCGGCTCGCGGAGCGGCACGTCGCCCTGGCGCCGCCCGCGCACGCCGTGCGGCGCGTGGTGCTCATCTCGGACGGCCAGGCGAACGTCGGTCCCTCCTCGCCCGACGTCCTCGGCGCGCTCGCCCAGCGCGGCGCCGACCGCGGGGTGCAGATCACGTCGCTCGGGGTCGGCGCCGACTACGACGAGCGCACCCTCAACGCGCTCGCCGTCGGCTCCAGCGGCAGGCTGTACCACCTCACCGAGGCGCGTCAGATGTCGTCCGTCCTCGAGCGCGAGCTCGCCCTGCTCCAGACCACGGCGGCCACGGGGGCGTTCGTCGAGATCGTCCCGGCGCCCGGGGTGGCGCTGCTCGACGTGCCGGGCGAGCGCACCGACCGCTCCGGCGACACGATCCGCGTGCTCCTCGGCACGATGTTCGGCGGGCAGCACCGCGAGATGCTCGTGCGGGCGCGCGTCACCGCGCCGTCCGCCGGCTCGCACCCGCTCGCGAGCGTGCGGCTCCATTTCCGCGACCCGGAGAACGGCAACATCCCGCGCGTGCAGGAGGTGGTGGCCCGCTACGACGTGACGAGCGACCCGGCCCTCGTCGCCGCGCACCCGAACGAGAAGACCCAGACCCTCGCGGCGGTGATCGAGACGGGCATGGCGCAGCTCGACGCCGCCCAGGACGTGAGCTCGGGCAATTTCAGCGCGGCCGAGGCGAAGCTCGCCGCGGCGGAGGAGCGCCTCCGGCAGCAGGCGGCGCGCGCCCGGTCGGCCCCGGAGAAGGAGCGCGCCGCCGGCGCGGCCGACGTCGTGGCCAGCGCGCGGAAGACCGCGCGCGGGGCCGCGGCGGCCCCACCCGCGGCGCGGCGCATGGAGGCGCTCAAGATGAATGGCGCCTCCCAGGTCTGGGCGAACCGCTGAGCCTATCGGGAGCGCCGCGTGCGCGTGCGCCATCCATGATGGACGAGTGAGGCGTCCATCATGGATCGTTGACCAGGATCTTCAGATCTCTGGCAACCGAACCGTCGTTGATCAACATCCACAGGTTGATCAACCTTTTCATGGTTGATCAAGACAGGCGACCCCGTAGTGCCCTCCTGTTGTCCTCGACACGGCGGCGGGTCCCGCGCGACATTGCACCGGTCGCTCCGGCACCTCGCCACCCCCCCACGGTGCCCAGCCTCCACCCCGCCCACCATGAGCCCGAACGCCTTTCCCGACGCGTGCGCCGGCGCCGTGCGCGAGCTCTGGCCGCTCGACCCGGCCGTCACCTTCCTGAACCACGGCTCGTTCGGCGCCTGCCCGCGCGCGGTGCTCGAGGCGCAGCAACGCTACCGCGACCTGCTGGAGCGCCAGCCGGTCCGCTTCTTCCTCCGCGAGCTCGAGCCGCTCCTCGACGCGGCCCGGGCCGAGCTCGCCTCGTTCGTCGGCGCCGACCCGGAGGACCTCGTGTTCGTGCCCAACGCGACCGCCGGGGTGAACACGGTGCTGCGGTCGCTCGCGTTCGCGCCCGGCGACGAGATCTGCGTCACCGACCACGGGTACAACGCGTGCCGCAACGCGGTCGAGGCCGTCGCCGCCCGCGCCGGGGGGCGCGTCGTCGTCGCGGCGGTGCCGTTCCCCGTCGAGGCGCCCGAGCAGGTGATCGAGGCGGTGCTCGCGGCCGTCGGTCCCCGGACGCGGCTCGTGCTCGTCGACCACGTGACGAGCCCGACGGGGCTCGTGCTCCCGGTCGCCGCGCTGACCGCCGAGCTCGCTGGGCGCGGCGTGGACGTGCTCGTCGACGGCGCGCACGCGCCCGGCATGGTGCCGCTCGACCTCCGCGCCCTCGGGGCGGCCTACTACACCGGCAACTGCCACAAGTGGCTGTGCGCGCCGAAGGCCGCGGGGTTCCTCCACGTGCGGCGGGACAGGCAGGGCGCGATCCGCCCGCTCGTCATCAGCCACGGCGCCAACTCGCCGCGCACCGACAGGTCGCGCTTCCTCCTCGAGTTCGACTGGACGGGCACCGCCGATCCCAGCGCGGCCCTCTGCGTCGCGGACGCGATCCGCTTCATGGGCGCGCTCCTGCCCGACGGCTGGCCCGCGCTCCGGGCGCACAACCGCGCGACAGCGCTCGCCGCGCGCGACCTCCTGTGCGAGGCGCTCGGGTGCCGGCCGCCGGGCCCCGATACGATGATCGGCGCGCTCGCGACGGTGCCGCTCCCCGACGCGCCGTCATCGGGGCGGCGCCTCGACCCGCTCCAGGACGCGCTGCTCGAGGGCTGGGGCATCGAGGTGCCGGTGTTCGCCTGGCCCGCCTCGCCCCGGCGGTGGCTCCGGATCTCGGCCCAGATCTACAACGAGCGGCCGCACTACGAGCGGCTCGCGGCGGCGCTCGCCGCGCTGCTGTAGCGAGCGGGCAGGGTGCGCGCTCCAGGGAGTGGGACCTTCGCGACGACGCCCCGAGCATCCTCCCGGTCCAGGCGCGCCTCGGCGCCGAGGCGCACGTCGGCCCGCTGATCGCGCGCGCCCAGCTCGGCCGGGGTTCGGGGCGGAGCCCCGAGGGAGCTAGGCGCCGCGCGCGCGGCTCGCCTCGCCGATCGCGTGGGTGATGTGCCCCTCGAGCTCGCCAGCAGGGAGCTGCTCGGACTCCACGACGACGAGCCGCGCGCCCGCGTCCTCCGCGAGCAGCTCGAACGTCTGCGGCGCGCGGTCGTGCAGGTGGCTCGGCAAGATGATCGCCAGCGGGCGGAGGCGAACGGCCATCCCCCACGCCGACGCCGCCTCGCAGGAGCGGACAAGGAAGCGCGCCCGCGCCGCAACCCTGCGGCAACGAGCCAGAAAGCTGGGGCTGCAGTCGAGCGCCAGCACGACGGGAATCCGGATCAACTGACTGCTACTAGGCGGCTCCGACATAGAAAGATGCTACTCCAGCGAAGCGCGATTGCGCGTCCTCTTATTCCGCATAACCGATACAGAGCTTTCCCGAAATAGAAAACAACAAGGTCGCCAGCTCATGTAAGCAGTCACGCGTTGTCTTGGTGTATTGGATAACGTTCTGTGAACACAGGATGATTGAAATGAACGCTGCGAGAGGAGGGCGGCCGGCGCACGGACAGCCCACGAGCGCGGCGCGCGCATCCTCCGGGAATCGTTCCGGGAAAAAGGCGCCTCCCCGCCGCACCAGGGGCGCGCGAGATCGCAGTCGATCGCGCCTCGATGAAATGATGTGCCATGGACGGAGACGAGCCCGGCCCCGTGCGGCGAGCGCTTCGCGGCAATCTTCGCGGCGATCGACGTCCTGCACGCGCGTACCGATGCGCGCGCGAGGGATGGACGCTCGGAACGCAGGGTGTGCGGCCGGCGTCCACGAGAGCGGCTCACGCGAGGGCTCGATTTCACGCCTGGGTTCACGCCTGGGTTCACGCCTGGGTTCACGCATGGACCTGGCGAGAACGCCGCAGCGGCGCGATGGCATCTCCAGCGCGTCGACGCTGCCGTACCGCAGGGGAGTTGGCGCGCACACGTCATGGAGATCGCGTGTCATCGCGACCCGCGGGGGAGCCGCGGTCACGCCGCCGCGCGCCCTGGCCGCCCTCCGGTGACAGCGGCCCTCCCGCTCCGGGCGCCCGGAGATCGCGACCGTCGGCGCCGGGGCGCGGGCGGCGCGCGAAAGATGCTGTTTCTCACAAACCACCCTGCGCAGGCAGATCGCATCGGCGCTGGTGAGCGGGTCATGTTCCTCACAGCGGCTCATGCGCTCGACCCCCCGCACCTCCACCTGGATGTTTCCGCCAGGTTTCGAGCTCCACCGAGGGGCGCAACACCGGTCCCCGGCGGGCGCGCCCCCTCTTGCCGGGATCGGGGCCGTCTCCCAGACCGGCGGCTGCAGGGCAGCGGCACCGGGAGAGGTCGAGAGAGAGGGCGGTGTCGAGCTGGCAGCCGCAATAAGGAGCCGACTATATCATGTGTTGGCCCGCCGGGAACAGGGTCAGCCAGGCGGCCGCGAAGGCGCCGCTCGCGCCGATCGGGCGACGATCTCCGCAGGCAGGGGCGCCGCCGAGCCGGGCCTGGCGCGTCGCGGTGCCCTGGTGCGTGCTGTAGCATGGCTGGATTTTTACAGGTCCGCCCCGGCGACATAGGGTATCCCCCTCGGGTGCGGCATAGACGACCTGATCCTGCGATAGCGTGGTTCTGGTCCGGGAAGGCGGCTCACCCGGCAAGCCGCTGCCGCGCCTCTCGACATGAAAAGACATCACGAGACGCGGTGGTTAGGAAGGACACTAAACTTTCTCTTGAACTCGCCGTCTTCTCTCCTGCGACAGCGAAGTTGCCCCCTGCGCCGCGGCGCGGCGGAGGTGGATGCCTGTCGTACGTTGGCCTGCTCGGCCGCCGCTCCGCCTCCGGTCCCCTCGGTGCCTGGGAGCCGGGCGCGTCAGATGCGTGAGGCGGCTTGCCTCCGCCCGAGCGCGGCGGCTCGGCTGCGGACCGCGCGGCTGCGGACCGCGCGGCTGCGGACCGCGCGGCAGCCGACCGCGCGGCAGCCGACCGCTCCGCTGCGGACCGCGCGGCAGCCGACCGCGCGGCAGCCAACCGCTCGGGGGGAGGACGCTGGGGCGCTCGTGGTATATGGCGGCCCCATGGCGCAGGTGCACGGCGGCAGGCTCGTCTCGAAGGCGCTCGCGAGACACGGGGTGACGCACCTCTTCACCCTGTGCGGCGGGCACATCCAGGCGATCTACGACGGGTGCCTCGACGACGGCATCCGCGTCGTCGACGTGCGACACGAGCAGACAGCCGGCCACGCCGCCGACGGGTACGCGCGGGTGACCGGCAGGCCCGGGGTGTGCGCCGTCACCGCGGGGCCGGGCGTCACCGACGTGGTGACCGCCGTCGCCAACGCGCAGCGCGCGGGGATCCCGATGGTGGTGATCGGCGGCGCCGGGCCGCGGGTCCTCGCCGACATGGGCTCGCTCCAGGACATGAACCACGTCGAGCTGATGCGCCCCATCGCGAAATGGAGCGCCGCCGTCCCCTCGACCGAC
Source organism: Sorangium sp. So ce1335 (assembly GCF_051521615.1). Lineage (NCBI taxonomy): Bacteria > Pseudomonadati > Myxococcota > Polyangiales > Polyangiaceae > Sorangium > Sorangium sp. So ce1335. Next base: position 11,275,294 of record NZ_CP150363.1, on the reverse strand, counting down.
CGCATCCAGGAGTACGTGGACTCGGCCTTCCGCATCGCCCAGGCGAACGTGCCCGGCCCGGTGTTCCTCGAGATGCCGCTCGACCTCCTGATGGGCTTCGCGGGCGACGACGCGCCGGCCACCGCGCCCATGCCCCCGCCCAGGCCCGGGGGAGATCCGGCCGACATCGCGCGCGCGGCGGCGATGCTCCGGGAGGCGGAGCGGCCGATGTTCCTCGTCGGCAGCCAGCTCCGCTGGTCGCCGCGGCGCGACGCGCTGCGTCGCTTCGCCGACGCGGTGAGGGCGCCCTTCTACCTGAACGGCATGGCCCGCGGCGCGCTGCCCCACGCGCACCCCGGGCTGATGAGCCGCTCGCGCCGCTTCGCGCTGTCGCAGGCCGACCTCTGCGTCGTGCTCGGGACGCCGTTCGACTTCCGCCTCGAGTACGGCCGCGCGATAAGCCCGGCCGCGAAGGTCGTGCAGATCGACCTCGACGGCGCCGAGCTCGGCAGGAACCGCCGCGTCGACCTCGGGATCCACGCGGACAGCGGCGTCGCGCTGGAGCAGCTGCTCGCGGAGGTGCCCGAGAAGGCGGCCGACGCGTGGCTCGCGGCCGTGCGCGAGGCCGAGGAGCGGTCGCGCGCGAAGATGCTGGCCGAGATCGCGAGCGACAGCGACCCGCCGAACCCGCTGCGCGTCTGCGCCGAGATCGGCAAGCGGCTCGGCAAGGACGACATCGTGATCGGCGACGGCGGGGACTTCGTGGCCACGGCGGCGAACGTGCTGAAGCTCGAGTGGCCGCAGCTCTGGATGGACCCGGGCCCGCTCGGGACGCTCGGGGTCGGGCCGGGCTACGCGATGGCGGCGAAGCTCGCGCGGCCCGAGGCGAACGTCGTCCTCGTGTACGGCGACGGGTCGTTCGGGTTCCACGCGCTCGAGTTCGAGGCGATGGCGCGTCAGGGCATCCCCGTCGTGAGCGTGATCGGCAACGACGCGGCGTGGACGCAGATCCGGCGGGGGCAGGTGGAGCTCTACGGCGAGGGCCGCGCGCCCGCGACGGCGCTCGACTTCACCCGGTACGACCGCGTCGTGGAGGCGCTCGGGGGCTTCGGGGCCTACGTGGAGCGGCTGGAGGAGCTCGGGCCCGCGCTGGACGAGGCATTCCGGTGCGGGAGGCCGGCGTGCGTCAACGTGAAGATCGCGAAGAGCGACTTCCGCAAGGGCGCGATAAGCGTCTGATGCCGTGGAGCTGAGGTTCGTCTCCCCCGACCTGCAGAGCCTCGACGAGCTCGACTCGGAGGTGCTCGCGTGCGCGCCCTTCAGCGACGCGCTGCCCGCCCACGGCGTGGCCGGCCTCTGCGACTGGCGCCTCGGCGGCCGGATCTCGGACCTCAGGCGGCAGGGCCTGATCACGTGCGAGCTCGGCGAGGTCGTCATGATCCCGTGCAAGCCGCGCATGGCGTTCGACAAGCTCGTGCTGTTCGGCGCCGGCCGGCGCGACGCGTTCGACGAGGCGGTCTTCCGCGAGGTCGTGCGCCGGATGCTCGCGACGATGGGCGGGCTCTGCACGCGCGTCGCCGTGGTGGAGCTGCCGGGGCGGCACGACGGGCTCATCCCCGCCGAGCAGGCGGCCGACGCGCTGCTCGACTGCGCGGGCCGGGAGCGCGGCGACAACGTGTGGACGCTCGTGGAGCGCGCCGAGGGCAGGCAGCAGATCACGCAGCACATGATCGAGCAGCGCCGCCGGGTGCGGCGGGCGCTCTAGCCGCGCCGCCCGGCGTCAGCCAGGCTGCTTCGGCAGGTCGACCTTGAAGGTCGCCCCCTCGCCCGGGCGGCTCTCGACCTGGATCGTCGCCCCGAGGGCGTCGGCGATCTGCCGCACGATCCACAGGCCCATGCCGAAGCCGCTGTAGTTCTCGCTGGAGACGGCGCGCTCGAAGCGCTCGAAGATGCGGGCCTGCTGGTCCGGCGCGATGCCGATGCCGCGATCGCGCACGGTGAGGCGCGCGCGATCCCCGTGCTCGACGAGCTCGACGTCGATGGGCCTGCCGGCGCCGTACTTGATGGCGTTCGAGAGGAGGTTCGTGACGATCTGGTCGAGCCGGAGGCGATCCCACCGGCCGTGGAGCGACGCGGGGGTCGACACGTTCACGGGGCAGCCCGCGGCCGAGAGCTCCTCGCGGAAGCGCTCCAGCACGTCGTTCACCGTGGCCGCGAGATCGACGTCCTCGAGCTCGAGCTGGAGGCGGCCCGCGGAGATGCGCGAGATGTCGAGCAGGTTCGTGATGAGCCGGGCGAGCCGCTCGACCTGGCGCTTGATCATCTCCAGCCGCGGCGTCGCGCGCTCGGCGGTGAGATCGCCGCGCTTGCCGGCGCGCAGGAGGCCGTCGACCTGGAGCTGCATGGGCGTGAGCGGCGTGCGGAGCTCGTGCGATGCGATCGTCAGGAAATCGTCGCGCGCGCGGACCGCGAGCTGCGCCTCCTGGTACAGGCGGGCGTTGTCGACGGCCAGCGCCGCGCGCCGCGCGAGATCCTGCGCGAGGTCGAGGTCGACGGCGTCGTAGCGGCGGTGCGTGGAGGCGAACGAGAGCGTGCCCAGCGTCCGGCCGCGCGCGGTCAGCGGGACGGTGAGGTGCGAGGCCAGCGAGAGCGAGCGGAGCGCCTCGTAGTGCGCCTGGTCGAGGGAGATCGCGCGGACGAACGAGTCGGTCACCCTCGGGATGAGCTCGGGCTGCGCCGTGCGCAGGACCTTGCCGATGCCGCGCGCCGCGGAGTCGGCCGTGATCTTGCCGAGGAGCGCGGTCGCCGCCGCCATGGAAGGGTCCGCGTGGGCGGTCACCTGCCGCTCGATCGCGCCGGACTCGTCCTGGAGGAGCAGCACGCAGATCGACGCGAAATCAGGGAGCGCGACGCGGACCACGCGCCGCAGCGTCTCCTCGAAGTCGAGCGACTCGCCGAGGATCTGCCCGGCCGAGACGAGGATGCGCTGCGCCTCCTGGACCCGGCGGCGCTCCGTCGCGTCCCGGGTGACCTTCGCGAAGCCGCGCAGGCGCCCCGCCTCGTCGAAGAGGACGCTGATGACCTCGTTCGCCCAGTAGCGCGTGCCGTCCTTGCGGACGCGGTAACCCTCATGGACGGAGCGGCCGCTCTCCACCGTCGCGTCGAGCTCCGCGCCGGGCCTTCCTATCTCGATGTCTTCCGGCGGGTAGAGGACGGAGCAGTGACGGCCGATGATCTCGTCGGCGCGGTGGCCGTTGATGCGCTCGGCGCCCGGGTTCCAGCTCGCGATGCGGCCCGCGGGGTCGAGCATGAAGATGGCGTAGTCCTGGACGCCGTCGACGAGCAGGCGGAACCGCTCCTCGCTCTGCCGGAGGCGCCGGTCGGCGCGGGCCTCGGCCGCCTCCATCTCCCGGCGCAGCAGGAGCTCGCGCATCCTGCGGTTCTCGTCCTCGTAGTGCTTGCGGCGGAGCTGGGCGCGCACGCGCGCCTTGAGCACCGTGAGCTCGCCCGACTTGATGACGAAGTCGTCCGCGCCGGCCGAGAGGGCGTCGAGGATCGCCTTGTGATCGTCGCGGCCGGTGAGCATGAGGAGCGGGATCGGGCGCCACGCGGCGTTCGCCTTGATGCGGAGACACGTGGCCGGGCCGGAGAGGCCCGGCATCACCATGTCGAGCACGATGCCGTCGACGCGCGCCGACGTGAGCCGCGCGAGCGCCTCTTCCCCGGAATGGGCGAGCACCGGGACGTAGCCCTCGTCGCGCATCGCCGCGGCGACCTGGTGCAGGTACGTGGGGCTGTCGTCCACGACGAGGATGCGCGGAGGCGGCGTGTCTGATGGACGGTTCACGGGAGCCTCCCACGCGGGCTCCGGTGAGCGAGGACTGCCGCCCTGAGCGGGCGCATGGGCCTGGCCAAATCGGTACAGCACTCGCCGATAACCCTCCGTGGCGCCCCCGCCCTCATTGGCCACCCGTGCAGGTTGGCATGCGTTCTCCCCCGGCCGACGAGAAAAGCCTACCTGGCCCGTTGCACTTTGCGTACAGCATCCTCTTTCTAACAGACGCCGGCCGCCCGCAACGTTGCGCCCCCCACCGCGGATCGGAATCCCGGCAGGTGCGCACCTGGTGCGCTCCGTCAGTCCGGGCCGTCCGGAACGGGAATAGGGGAGATCCCAGAGGCCAAACCAGGCAAATGATGATTGACAGAATGCAGGTCGTCCGTCGTTCGTGCAGCGATCGGCCGATTCGAGCGCTGGGAGGGCGGAGCGTCGCTCGCGGGCGGTGCGCCCGCCTGGGACCGAGGACGCGAGTGCGAAAGCGGGCGGAGCTCACTGCCTGCCAGGAGCGCTTCGGGGCGTGAATCGAGCGGTGGCCGGAAGAGAGCGGCAGTCGGGAGAGCGCGGAAGATCGCGAGTCGATCACCCCTCGTCGATGAGCTCGATCATCATGGCTCGCGCCGGCCCGCCGGCGGGGATCCAGCGGCAGAGCTCGTCGACGCCGACGTCGTCGACGACGCGGCGGAGCTCCGCGCGCGCGGCGGCGAGCTCGCCCCGGGCGGCCAGCGCGTGCGCCCGCGTGATGCGGTTGCGCTGGCGCACCTCGGCCGGCTCGCCGCGCTCGCCGTCGCGGCGGCCGACCAGGGAGAGCGCCCCCTCGGGGTCGCCCGCGCGCGCGAGCACCGCGGCGCGCGCCGCCCGCACGAGCGGGCGCACCGACGCCGGCGCGCGATCCTCGTCCAGCTCGTCGAGGAGCCGCGTTGCCGCGTCGATGTCGCCCGCGCAGAGCTGCCACTGGGCGAGGTGGCTCAGGAGGAGCAACCGTACCTGCGGAAGTATCCAGTCGTGCGGGATGTCGCGCAGCGAGGCGGCCGCCGCCTTGTAGTTCCCCTCCCACGCGAGCGACCGGCCGACGACGTGCGCGGCGTAGGCGTAGACGACGCGGGGGTCGCCGAGGTGGGTCGGCGGCGCGGCGGCGGGATCCGCGGCGGGGAGCGCGGCCGGCGGCGCGGCGCGCGGGGCCCCGGCCGGCCGCGGGGGCGCGGGGAGGCGGGGCGAGCGCGGGATCATCCCGCGGGCTCCTCGGGCGGGCCGGCGGCGCGCGCGACCTGGTCGGGGCGGACGGAGGCCGGATCGAAGCGCTGCGCCGACGCCAGCATCTTGTTGAGCGTCGGCTCGAACGGCGCGTCCGGGGAGCGCTGGAAGCGGAGCGGGTTGATGCGGGCCACGACGAACGCCTTCAGGTAGGGGCTCTCGAAGCCGCGGGCCCGGAGGCCGTCGACGGCCTGCGCGACGGCGTCGTCGAGCGCGAGCAGGAGGTCGGCGCGCGCCCGCCGGGTCTCGAGCGCCTCCGGGAGCGGCTCGTCGAGGAAGCGGTCGATGTGCCGGAGGACGGACTGGTAAGCGCCGCCCGAGAAGCGCGGGCGGCGCTCGTAGCAGAGGCCGAGCGTGAGCAGGCTCGGCTCCTCGAACTCGAGGCGGAACTCCTGCTCGGGGCGGGGATCGAGCTCGGCGAGGGAGCGCGCCATGCGCGTCACCTCGAGCGCCTTCTCGCGGACGTTGTGCGCCTTCTCGGTGTTGAGGGCGAGGATGCGGTAGGCGATCCGCTCGTCCGGCAGCACGAGCGCGACGGCGCTCTTCGCGCCGAGGCGCGTGAGCGCGGCGCGCCGGTGGTTGCCGTTCGGCGTCCAGTACCGGCCCTCGCCGGGCGCGGCGGGTGCGGGGCGGCCCGGGCCGGACGAGAGCGGGGTCCGCACGGCGATGATGGGGTCGAGGAAGCAGTCGAGCTTGTCGATGACGTCGCCGAGGCGCGCGACGTGCGCCTCCGAGAGGTCGCGCTGGAACGGCGTCGGCTCCACCCGGTCGAGCGGCAGGCCGGCGAGGATCGCCCACGCGCCGCCGACGGGCTCGCGGTAGATCGCGAGCACGCTGCCGCCGTCGCTCCGGATCGCGTCGCCGAGCGCGGCGACCTCCCGCGGGGGCGCGCCGGCGGCGAGCTCGCCGGCGTCGAGGCCGCGCGTGGCCTCGGCCGGCGCGGCCTTCTTCCGCCGCGCCCGGGGGGCGGGCTTCGGCTCCTTCGGCTCCTTCGGCGCCCGCGGCTTGGCTGTGCGCTTCGCGGCCATGATCCTCCTCGGCGACCCCGGAGCGCGCTCCGGGGATCGACCCTCCTCAGCGACCCCGGAGCATGCTCCGGGGATCCGCGCCCGTCCCCCCTCTCATCGTGTCGGCGATCGCCTGGTGGAAGCGCTCGAGCCGCTGGTCCGCCGCGTGGAATACGGTCCCCTCCGGATACCTGCCGTCCGCGTCGGCGACGCCCGCGGGGACGCCGGTGATGATCTCGATGCCCTCCTCGATCGAGCTCACCTCGTACACGTGGAAGCGGCCGGCCTCGATCGCCGTGACGATGTCGCCGCGCAGCATGAGCGCGTCGCGGTTGGCGCTCGGGATCAGCACGCCTTGCTCGCCCGTCAGGCCCTTGGCGGCGCACAGGTCGAAGAAGGCCTCGATCTTCTCGTTGATGCCGCCCACGGGCTGCATGCTGCCCTGCTGATCGATGCTGCCGGTGGCGGCGAGCTCCTGGCGGATGGGGACGCCGGAGAGCGCGGACAGGAGCGCGTAGAGCTCGCTGGAGGAGGCGCTGTCGCCCTCGATGGGCTCGTAGGTCTGCTCGAAGACGAGCGAGGCGCCGAACGAGAGCGGGCGGTGCTGGGCGAACCGGGCGGCGAGGAAGCCCGTGAGGACGAGGACGCCCTTGCTGTGGAGCGGGCCGGACATCTCGACCTCGCGCGCGATGTTCACCGGGCCCTCGCGGCCCGGGTAGACGACCGCCGTCACGCGGCAGGGGCGGCCGAACGTCTGCGGTCCGTCGGACAGCACCGAGATCGCGTTGACCTGCCCGACGCGGCGGCCGGTGACGTCGATGCGGATCGTGCCGTCGGAGAGCATCTCGTGGACGTGGTCGCGGAAGTGGCTGCCGCGGCGGCGCGCCGACTCGAGCGCCTCGTTGACCTCGGGGCCGTCGACGACCTTGCGGCCGCGGCGCTGCGCGCGGTAGCCGGCCTCGGTCGCGACCTCGGCGATGAGCCCGAGCTGGGCGCTCACCTTGGTCTGGCTCTCGGCGAGCCGGCCGCCGTGGAAGAGGAGCGCCGTCACGCCGTCGGCCGTGATCGGCGGCAGGCCCCGGTCGTGCGCGAAGCCGGCGAGGAACGCGGGGTAGGTGAGGAACGCCTGCTCGAGCGAGATGGTCGTCTCGAAGCGCGCCTGCACCTTGAAGAGCTGCGAGAACTCGGGGTCGGCGTCGTGCAGGTCCTGGTAGAGCTGCGGGTTCGTGACGAGGACGACCTTCACGTCGATCGGGATCGGCGGGAAGAGCAGCTCCTCGGCGGTGCCGCGGAAGTACGACGGGTTGTGCTCGGGCACGATGAACTTGCCCGCGAGCAGGCACGCCTTGAGCTGCTCGTAGAGCGCCTCGTTCTTGAGGAGCGCGCCCGCGGGCAGGATGAGGAAGCCGCCGGCCGCCTCGTGGAGCGCGCCAGCGACCGCGAAGCCGGGCTCGGGCGGGAAGCCGGAGTCGGGCGGCGCGTGCGTGCGGCCGAAGAGGGCGCTCAGCGTGGGGTAGGGGACCTCGACGACGGGGGCGCCGGAGTCGGGCGTGTGCTCGGTGAGCAGCGTCGGGACGACGACGCCCCGCGGGAGCGTGGCGCCGCCCTCCTCGCCGCGCGCCTCGTCGACGAGCAGGCGGAACTCCTTCGAGACGACCGTCTCGACGTCCGCGAGGAAGGCGCTGATGTCGTCGCGGCCCTCGAAGCGCGCGAGGACGGGCTGGAAGCACCCCTTCACGCCGTCGCTGAGGAGCTGCTTCACCACGCTGCGCAGCTCGGCGTCGGCCTCGTCCTGCACCGTGGCGAGCCGCATCTCGAACTCCTCGATCGATCCGGCGACGGCGAGCAGGGCCTCGCCGTCCGGCGCGTTCGACGCGTCCTCGAGCGAGGTGATCTGCACCTCGTCCTCGCCGCGGACGAGGTCGAGGCCGAGCTCGCGCGCGGCGGCCTTGAGCTGCTCCTCGAGCCGCCGCTCCTCGGCGTTGACGCGGCGCTGGATCTTGCCGCGCGCCTGCTTGAAGCGCTCGCCCTCGGTGGCGCCGCGCAGGGCGTCGACGAGCTTCTCGTGGAGCTCCTCCATCGCCTCGACGAAGGGGCGGCCCTCGCCCGGGGGGAGCGACAGGACCGTGGGCTCGCTCGGGCGGTGGGGGTTCGGCAAGAGGAGGATGTCGTCGGGCGTGGGGCGGCTCGCGGCGATGCGCTTCGCGACGGCGCGGGCGCAGAACGTGCGGCCGGTGCCGGGCGCGCCGACGACGACGACGTGGAAGCGAGGCTGGCGGATATCGAGGCCGAAGGCGAGCGCGGCGAGGGCGCGCTCCTGCGAGCCGATGCCCGCGGACAGCGGCGCGACCTCGTCCGTCGTCGAGAATCGGAAGCTCTCGGGGTCGACGATCTTGCGGCACTCGCTGGCGGGCAGCTTCCGGGCGACCATGTCGGCGCACCATAGCGCCTTTCGCCGCCCGTTGGCGCGGAGCCCGTCCGGCGCGGCGCGGCGGCGCGGATCGTCGCATGGTTTCTCGCACGATCGCGCCGACCCGCGCCGGCGAGCGCTGTCTACCGCCGCAGGACCATCACCGGGCAGGGCGCGTCGCGGAGCACGTCCCGGAAGACGGCGCCGTGCTGGTCCACGAGCTGGCCGTGCCAGACGAGGACCACGAGATCGCTCGCCAGCTCGCCGGCGAGCCGCAGGATCTCCGCCGCCGGCGCGCCCTTGCCGAGGAAGAACCGCGTCGTGACGTCGTGGGGGCAGTGGCCGATCGCGCCGAGGAACCGGGCCAGGAACTCCTCGGTGAACGCGGGCCACTCGTGCTGGGGCTGGTCGACGTAGAGGGGCGCCACCATCGCGCCCGGCTCGGAGGGCGCCGGCGTCGAGACGGGCGGCGCGTCCCCCGCGTCCTCGCCCCGCGGCGAGGCGCCGCCGACCATCACGATGTCGAGCTCGGCGCCGAGCCTGCGGGCGAGCTCCCCGGCGGGGGTGACGGCGGCGGCCGTGCTGGGGGCGCCGTCGAGCGGCAGCAGGATGCGCCGGAGCCGGCTCGACGGCCGGTGCGCCGGGCCGATGACGACGACGCCGCACGCCGAGGCCTCGAGGGCGCGCGCGGCGAGCCGGCCGACGCCGAGGCGGTCATCCGTGAGCTCCTCCGGCTCGGAGGCCACGACGACGAAGGCGGCGTCGCCGCGCTCCGTGGCCGAGGCGAGCGCGCCGGGGAGGTCGCCGCTCGCCTCGACGTGCAGCACCACGCCGTGCAGCGCCTCCGGGTCGACCCCGAGGTGGGCCGGCACGTCGCTCGGATCGAGCGGCTCGGCGCACACGAAGAGCCCGTGCAGCGGCGCCCGCAGCGCGCCGGCGATGAGCCGCCCGAGCTCGACGGCGCCGAGGTGGACGCGGTCTCCGTGGAGGGCGACGAGCACGTTCCTGTTCCGCACGCCGCTCGTCGGCGAGGGCTCGTCGTCCTCGCGCGCCGGGTAGGGCGGCTCGATGCCGGAGACGGACAGCGCTCCGCGTCCTCCGGGGGACCCGTTGCGCACGGCGCTCACCATGTCGTGACCTCCTCCCATGGGTGAAACCGGCCGCCGGCCCGCCGCGCCACGTAGCGGCGGCCCGGCTCGGCCAGCACGGCGCTGGCAGGCGCGCCCGCGTCGAGCGCGCAGATCGGCAGGGGCGCGCTGCCCTCGAGCGCGACCTCCACCGCGTCGTCCTCGACGTGGATCTCGAGCGCGCGGCCCCGCCAGAAGATCGGGATCTTGACGTGCCGCCAGCCCGGCAGGAGGTGCGGCTCGATCCCGATCGCCTCGTCGTCGGCCGGGTGCGGCGCCCCGTCCGGACGATCGCCCCGCGGCACGCGCGTGACGCCGGCCACGCCGAACGCGACCGCCTGCCAGAGGCTGCCCATCGCGGCGATGTGCACGCCGCCGGCGGCGTTGCCCATCGTGTTGCCGAGGTCGATGTCGGCGGTCTGGTCGAAGTAGCGCTCGGCGAGCGCGTGCAGGTCGAGCCGGGCGGCGACGAGCGCGTGGGCGCCGGGGCTCAGCGAGCTCCCGTGCGCGGTGCGCGGCTCGTAGTAGAGGAAGTTGTCGCGCCGGGCGCGCGCGGGCACCGCGCTCCAGAGGAGCGCGAGGACCTGCACGACGTCCGCCTGCTTCACGACCTGGCAGGCCTGCGTCCGCTCGCGGCCCAGCAGCATGTCGATGGGCGCGGTGCGCACGGCGTAGTCCGCGATCGAGAACGGCGCGAGGCGGAAGTAGCCCGCGAACTGCTCGATGAGGCCCGTCTCCGGGTCGATCCCGAGGACCACGCGGTCCGCGACGTCGCGCCAGCGCTCGACCTCCTCGGGGCGGAGGTCGAGCCGCGAGAGCACGTCGTCCCGCACGTCGCCGCGCCGGACCATCGCCGCGGCGATGCGGAGGTTGTGCCGCGCCATCCAGTTCGTGAAGGCGCTGTCGTCGACGCCCTCGTGGTACTCGTCTGGCCCGATGACCCGCCGGATGTGGGCGCGGCCGTCCGGCCCGAGCTCGGCGCGGCTCGCCCAGAAGCGCGCCGTCTCGATCAGGATCTCGGCGCCCTCGCCGCGCGCGAAGTCGAGGTCGCCGGTCGCGCGGGCGTACGCGTGGGCGGCGTAGGCGACGTCGGCGCTGATGTGGTGCTCCTGCTCGCCGGAGAGCACCCGGGCCACCTCGCCGAACGGGGTGATCACGAGCGGCGGCGTCGTCTCGTCGCCGGTGTCCGCCGACTCCCACGCGTAGAGCGCGCCCTCGTAGCCGAGCGCCCGCGCCTTGCGGCGCGCGCCCGGGAGCGTGTGGTGCCGGTAGAGGAGGAGCGCGCGCGCGGCCTCGGGGTAGCAGTGGGTGTAGAAGGGGACGAGGAAGATGTCGGTGTCCCAGAAGACGTGGCCGCGGTACGCCTCGCCGGCGAGCCCGCGCGCGCCGACGGAGCAGCGCGCGTCGTCCGGGTTCGCCGAGCCGATGAGGTGGTACAGGGCGAACCGGAGCGCCCGCTCGATCTTCGGGGCGCCGTCGATCTCGACGTCGGCGCGGCGCCAGCGCTCCGCCCACGCGCGCGCGTGCTCGCCGAGCAGGTCGTCCACGGGGCGGCGCGAGAGCTCCGCCTGGAGCGCCTCTCCCGCCTGGCGCGGCGCGGGGGTGTCGCGCGACGTGTGGAGCGTCGTCGTCCGGAAGAGGCGGCGCCGCTCGGCGACGCGGACGCTCAGCTCGCAGCGCTCGGCGATCGAGCGCGCGTCCGCGGTGCGCGCGCACCGCGCGCCGCCCGCCGCCTCGGGTGAGGCGGCTCCCTCGGCGGCCTGCTCCGGCAGCACCCGGAGGTGCGACGTCATCGCGGTGACGAGCCCGCCGTGCGTGCGCCCGACGAGGATCAGGCTGCGCGCGGTCGCGTCCGCCGCGAAGCGCTCCCAGTGCGCCGCGCCGCTCGCGCTCTTCACGTCGCCGCTCAGGATCGCGTCGACGCGGATCGTCCCGGTGAAGTTCAGCGGGGCGACGCTGACCGCCTCCATCAGGACGTGGCGGTCGGCGAGCGACGCGGCGTGGAGCGTGTGCAGGCGCGCGACGTGGCCTCCCTCGCCGCACCGCAGGCAGTCGCGCAGCAGCACGCCGCGCCGCATGTCGAGCTCGCGGCGGTGGTGGAGCACGCGGCTCGTCTCGACGGAGAACGGCTCGCCCTCGATGACGACGCTCAGCCGGCCCCAGTCGGGGGCGATCACGAGCTCCGGGACGCGGCTCACGTCGGCCGAGGGCTCGAACGCGCCCGCGATGAACGTCGCCGGCCGCGACACGCTCGAGCCCTCCGCGAGCGACGCGCGCGAGCCGAGGTAGCCGTTGGCGATCGCGAGCAGCGACTCGATCTCGTGCTCGCGCGCGACGTCGAACCCCGGCTCGTCGATGACCCACGCGGCGTCGCGCGGCGCCGCGTGGGCGCCGAGCTCCCGGTCGAGATCGCGCTGGAGCGCGAGGATGTCGCAGAGCCGCTGCGCGCCGGCGGTCGCGTGGACGGCGCCCGCGAGCCCCGGCGCGTCGCGGAGCCCGCGCCCGTCGGCCACCTGCGCCGCCTGCGCGCCGGCGCCCGGCTCCCGCGAGATCGCGAGCCTGTCGCGCGGCTCGATGCGGAGCGGCGCGACCACGCGGGCGACCAGCGCGGCGATCGCGGAGCCGCCGTCGTCCGGGCCGTGCGCCGCGCGGCCGACGAGCGCGACCGCATCGCCGCGGCGGTCGAAGCCGTGGAGCTCGGCGGCGCCGAGCGCGCCGAGGAAGAGCCGCCTGCGGCCGTCGGCGCGCACGGCGCGCGCGAGCCGCCGCGCGAGGTCGCGCACGGCCTCGGGGGCGGCCAGCACGGCGACGCGCGCCCCCAGCGCGAGGAGCTCGTCGAGCAGCGCCGCGGCGCGGTCGCCCGCCTCCGCGAGCAGGCCCCCGTCGATCGCGATGAAGCGGAAGCGGTGGTGCAGCTCGGCGGGCAGCCTCGTCGCCGCCGCCGGCGCGCTCGCGGCGGCGTGGCCGCTCGGCCCGCCTCGCATCGGGATAGGCGCGCTGTCCGGGATAGGCGCGCCGTCTTGGAGCGACGACATCTCGGCTTCCCCCCGGGGCGGCCTACGCGAGGACCGTGCCGCCGGGCCTGTGCAGGCCGGGATCAGCGAGGGCGGCGGCGCGCTCGCGGTGCACGGCGCGAGCAGCGCGTGATCAGCGCGTGATCAACGCGTGATCAACGCGTGATTCAGCGCGTGGTTCAGCGCACGGGGCCGATCAGCCGGTCGAGCACCGTGAGGAGCCGGTCGACGTCGAAGGGCTTCGCGATCACGCCGGCCACGGGGCCGCGGATGCTGGGCTCGCTCACGCCGGAGAGCAGCAGGACGGGCACGTGGACGCCCGCGGCGGCGAGCGCGGTAAGGAACTCCTCGCCGGTCATCTCGGGCATCACGTAGTCGAGGAGCACCGCCCGGGGCCGCGCGCCGCGGGCGAGGCGGTCGAGCGCCTCCCGCGGCCGCGTGAAGCCCTGGACGCGGTATCCCTCGTCGGAGAGCAGGTCGATCAGCGAGTCGACGAGCGCCGGATCGTCATCGACGACGAAGATCTCCGCGCCCCCGAGCCGCGAGGCGCCGGTCAGGCTGGGGGAAAAGCCCGGCGAGCTCATCCCACTCCTCGCGATCGGGGGCCTTCGCGGCGCATGAGGCGCGCAGAGGATACCAGACGGCCGCCGCGACCGCATGGTGCGAGATGCGGCGAGGTCGCGCCGGCCCGGTCGTGATGCCACCCACGCCGGGATTCTCCGCTCAGCCCCGAAACTCGCTCAGGACGGAGTTTTCCTTATCAATTGGGCTTGCCGCCGCGCCGCTGCTTGCAGATCGTTGAGCACCTGATACCCCTGTAAGGTTCCTCCCAGGACGACCTGAGCAGCTTGACTTGGCCTGCTCATGGGTATCGAATTGTGGTCCGAAGGACATCCAAATCCCCCTGTGGTCATCATGGCGGAAACCCCTGCTAGCAAGCTGCACATCTACCTCATCGACGATCACCCGGTCGTTCGCGAAGGCTTCGCTCGAGCGCTCTCGGACGAGCCCGACATGGTCGTCGTGGGCCAGGCTGGTACAGCGGCCGACGCCTTGCGCGAGACGGCGAGCTGCAAGCCCGACGTCGTGCTCGTCGACCTCAACATCCCCGACCGGGACGGCATCGAGCTGCTCGGGGCCCTGAGAGCGCAGCTACCGCAGGCGAAGCTCCTCGTGCTGAGCGGCTACGACGACGAGTTCCGCGTCGCCGAGGCGCTCCGCGCGGGCGCGCAGGGGTACCTCGTGAAGACGTCGAAGCTCGAGGAGGTCATCGAGGGCATCCGCCGGATCGCGACCGGCGGCGCGCCGCTGTCCTCGAGCATCGCGGGCGCCGTCGTGCGCGCGATGCGCAAGCCGGCGAGCGAGGGCTCCGGCGGCCTCGACGCGCTGACGCCGCGCGAGCGCCAGGTCCTGCGGCTGCTCGCGGCCGGCGTGTCGACGCGCGAGACGGCCGCGCGGCTCACGATCAGCCCGAAGACGGTGGAGACCCACCGCGTGCGCATCTACGCGAAGCTCGGCTGCAAGAGCGCTGTCGAGCTGACCCGCATCGCGGTCCGCACCGGGCTGATCGAGGCGTAGTCCCGCCACGGTCGCGCACGAGGCGCCTCCCCCTCACTTGCCGGGAGCAGGGCGCCTCGTCTGCTTTTTCGTCGGTTTCGTCGGTCTCTTCAGCTGACTCGTCTTCCCCGGCATCGCTCCCTTCTTCGCCCTCGCGGGCGACGGGCTCGCCGCCGCTCGTCCCTTCGCCTCCTCGAGCAGGCGGTCGATGCGCACGCCGTCGATGGTGAGCCCATCGATCGTGCAGCCGACGATCGCGACGTCGCGGAGATCCGACTGCTCGAAGCGGGCGCCGCGCAGGCTCACGTCGGACCATCGGGTCGACGTGGCGTCGGCGTTGTCGAAGCGGGCGCCGGCGAGCGCGATGTCGTCGAGCGAGGCGCCGGCGAGGGTCGCGTTGTGGAGGCGGGCGTTGCGCAGGTCGGCGTCGTCGATCTCGGCGTCGGTGAGCGCGACGTTGTGGAGGCGGGCGCCGCGAAGGTCGATGTCGTCGAGGTCGGCCCCGGCGAGGGTCGCGTTGTGGAGGCGGGCGCCGCGCAGGTCGACGTCATCGAAGCCGGCCTCGGCGAGCGTCGCGTTGTGGAAGCGGGCGCCGCGCAGATCGGCGTCGTCGAAGTCGGCCCCGGCGAGCGTCGCGCCGTGGAAGCGCTCGGGCGTCGCCGGCCGGGTGACCTTGTCCTCCGCGGTGCGGCCGCGCGCCGGCGCGATCGGGGGCTTCTTGGCCATGCGTCCATGCTAGCGCTAGGCGCAGGTCGCGCGCTCGCGCGGCCCGGAGAGCCATGAACGCACACGACGGCTTCGTGCCCCACCACGCCCTCGTCTCGGCGCCCTCGGCGCCGCCCGCCCGCTGGATGCTCGTGCTGCACGGCATCTTCGGCTCGGGCGCCAACTGGCGCACCTTCGTCCGGCGCCTCGCCGAGGCGCAGACCGCCGGCGGCGCGCCCGGGCCCGCCGCGCGGCCGTGGGGCTTCATCCTTGTCGACCTGCGGGCCCACGGCATGTCGCAGGACCCGCCCGCGCCGCACACGATCGCCGCCGCCGCCGACGACCTGCTCCGGCTCGGCGATCGCCTCGGCCTCGACGTCCGAGGCGTGATGGGCCACTCGTTCGGCGGCAAGGTGGCGCTCGCCTACCTGGAGCGCCGGCCCGAGGGGATCGAGCGCGGCTTCGTCCTCGACTCGGATCCGAGCGCAAGGCCCGCCGGCGAGAGCGGCTCGGAGAGCCCCGGCGTGCTCGAGCTGCTCCGCGCGATCCCGCAGCCGATCGCGTCGCGCGAGGCGTTCCTCGAGGCGGTGCAGGCCGCCGGGTTCAGCCGCGGCATCGCGGAGTGGCTGGCGATGAACGTCCGCCGCGAGGGCGACGGCTTCCGCATCCGGCTCGATCTGGACGTCCTGAATGACCTGCTCACCGACTACTTCGCGCGCGATCTCTGGCACGTCCTGGAGGACCGGCCGGCCCCGGCCGCCGCCGGCGCCGAGGCGCGGCGCATCCACGTGGTCCTCGGCGGCAGGTCCGCGTCGATCTCGCCGGCCTCGCGCGCCCGCTTCGAGGCGCTGCCGGCGCGCGCGCCGTGGGTCTCGGTGCACGTGCTGAAGGCGGCCGGGCACTGGCTGCACGTCGACGATCCGGAGGGCCTCTTCGAGGCGATCCGGTCGGCCCTGTAGGCAGCGTCTTTACCGGTCGGCCCTGGAGGCGGTGCTCCGTGCAGCGGGCGCTCGGCCGCGATCCAGGCTTTCCGCCCTGCGCTCGCTCCACTATCGGTGAGCGGACCTATGCGCATCGCGTCCTGGAACGTGAACTCCATCCGCACGCGGCTCGAGCAGCTCACGAGCTGGCTGGTCCGCGCCGCGCCCGACGTCGTTTGCCTGCAGGAGACAAAGGTCGAGGACGGCAGCTTCCCCGAGGCCGCGCTCTCCGAGGTGGGCTATCGGTCGATCGTCTTCGGCCAGAAGACCTACAACGGCGTGGCGATCGCCGCGCGCTTCGGGCTCTCGATCGACGACGTGAAGAAGGGCCTCGACGGTGACGAGGAGGACGTCGCTCGGCGGATGCTGGCGGCCACGGTCGAGGGGGTCCGGATCATCAACGTCTACGTGCCGAACGGGCAGGCGGTGGGCACGCCGGCCTTCGCCTACAAGCTGGCGTGGCTCGGGCGGCTGCGGAGCGAGCTCGAGGCGCGCTACAGCCCCGAGCAGCAGCTCCTGATCTGCGGCGACTTCAACGTGGCGCCCGAGCCGATCGACGTCGCGGAGCCGAAGAAGTGGGAGGGGCAGGTGCTCTTCCACCCGGACGAGCGGGCCGCGCTGGGCCGCCTGATGGAGTGGGGGCTCGTGGACGCGTTCCGCGCCTGCCACCCGGGCAAGGTCGCCTATAGCTGGTGGGACTACCGGATGGGCGCGTTCCGGCGCAACAAGGGCCTCCGCATCGACCTCGCGCTCGTGACGCGGCCGCTCGCGGCGCGCTGCACGGACGTCGCGATCGACACGCGCCCGCGGGAGCTCCAGCGGCCCTCGGACCACGCGCCGGTCGTGGTGGAGCTCGGGGACGGCGCGGCGCCGCCCGGGGCCGCGCCGGCGGTCTGAGGGCGGGTCAGCGGGGGGCGGATGCCGCGGCGGGCGGCCCTCAGCGGGGGGCGGCTGCCGCGGTGGGCGCCGCGGGGCTCGCGCACCCGGGCCGGGGCACCGACTCCTCGACGCAGGCGCCCCGCATCGACGCGGGGCACGCGATGCGGATGTGGAAGTGGTCGTTGTGCAGGTCGGCGTCCCGGGGGCTCATCATGGCGGCAGCGGCCCGGGCCCGGAGCTCCGCCGGTACGCGCTTCTTCGCGGCGTAGGCGAGCAGCCGCGCCCTCAGCGCGTCGGTCACGAACAGGTACTTCACCCCGGCTTGCCGGTCCTGGAGCAGCGCCTCGACGAGCGCCCAGTTGCGCTTGTCGTCGAACCGCGCCCCGGGGAGGCCGATGGCGTCGCCCTTGTCGTCGAAGGCCACGAACCGCTCGGTGCGCAGCGTCTTGCCCTTCGAGTTCACGACGTAGAAGCCGACGTCGGCGTCGCGCCCGGTCTGGTGGGAGTTGTGCCCGTCGAGCGCGCCGCCCGTCCTGGCCGAGAGATCCCCGACGAGCAGCGCGGAGTCGCCGTGCTTCTTGGCGACCTGGAAGGCGGCGCGCCGCAGGGCCTTCACGAGCACGGGCAGCCCCCACGCCCTGGCGCCCCGGCGCACCTTGAGGTGCCGCGACGATCGGAGCCGCACGGCGCCGGTCAGCCGCCCGCGGTTGGGGGCGCCCTTCGCCAGGGGCTTGCGCTCGTCGGCCTCGGCGCCGGTGCCGCCTCGCTGCGCGCGGAAGGCCTCGTCCCGCTTCGCCGCCCGCGTCTTGCCGGCTCGCGCCGGGGTCTTCGCCCTGGCGGCGTCGCGCCGCGCGGCGCGCGCGTCGCTCTCGGCGCCGGCGGAGGTGCGCGCGGCGCGGGGCTTGCCGTGCGGGCGCCTGGCCTTGGCCGGCTGCTGCTCGGCCGGGACCGGCTCGGCGGCTGGCGGGGCGCCCAGGGCCGGCGCCGCGACCGAGAGCGCGAGCAGGAGCGCGGCGACCGGGCCTCGGGAAGCGAGGAGGCGGCGAGAGAGCGGGCGAAGCAGCGGCATGACGGGGGCGGACCCTACCTTGCGGCGCCGCGCGCAGAGAACTTCTTTTGCAGCCGGCTCCGGCCTGAGCTGGCCCCGACCGGCGGGCGGCCAGGCATGGCCCTGGGGCGGCGGAGAGCAGCAAGGCGCGGTCCCGGAGCGGCGGAGGGATGCCGCTGGCCGCGGCCGGTGGGCGGCGCGCGGCGCCGCGCTGAAGGGCGCCGCGGTGAGGGGGCGCGCGGCGCCGGGGTGAGGGGCGCGCGGCGCCGTCGGGGCGGGCTCAGGCCGGCATCCGTCCGAGCTCAACGGGGGCGCCGGCCCAAGAATTGCGCGCCGTGCATCTTTAACGCCTTGACACAACGGCCCCGGTGCGGTTAGAAGCGTTCCGCGTGCCCCGCCGAGGGGCTCGCAGGAGCGCCCGTAGCTCAGCTGGATAGAGCGTCGGACTTCGAATCCGAATGTCGCCTGTTCGAATCAGGCCGGGCGTGCCGGGCTCAACGGGTAACGCAAGCGACCCGGCGAGACTCGGGGTTTCTGTTCCAGTTTCAGGTGTTTTGACAATTCATTCGGGCCATTAGCTCAATTGGTAGAGCAGTGGACTCTTAATCCATTGGCTGAAGGTTCAAGTCCTTCATGGCCCACCCGAGATGATCGACGAGTCCGGCCAGCCCGAGGGGCTGGCTGGGACAGCCGGGACGACGGCTGGAATCATTCAAGAAGCCGCACGAGACAGATACTCGAAAGCCCGACGACCCACAGGGTGTCGGGCTTTCGGTGCTCTGAGCAGCACGGTAGGTTGCCTCACTCCGGCGCCCCGTGCGGTGCGTCAGGTCGACGTCACGTAGGCGAGTTCCGGGATCGGCCTCAACGTGTGGGGGACAGAGCGCCCGGTTCCCTCACGACAAGCCTCGTTTTCAGCGACTGTCCCGCCGTGCTCCAGAGCGCCACGTGCGCAACGGCACTCATCGATCGTATCGTCCACCACGCCGATGCGATCGCGATCAGCGGCAAGAGCTAGAGGCTCCGCGAGGCACAGGAGCGTGCGCGCCGGCTGGCTTCCGGGCGCACCGGAGCCTAGCGGAGCAGTCACCGAGGGACGGGCCGCAGGAGGAGACGCGGGTTGCCGCTCACCATGCCGCGGTCGGCCGGCGGCTGAAACGGGGTCCACGGCGGCGGACGCGCCAGCGGGTGCCGCCGTGCTCGCCGGCGCGGCGACACCCGCTGGCGCTGCGGTGGGACCAAGGAAAGGCGCGTGAAGGTGTCCTGTAGCTCGGGGCGCGTGGAGAAGACGTGCCGTCGCGGTCGACCGCGACCGCTCCGGCGTCAAGAACTCGAAGTCGGTGGGTAGACAGCCAGCATTCGGCGGGCCACAGCCCTCGTCTCGGCGTCCTCGTCGTTGTCGGCGACGTGCTCGACCAAGCCCCGCGCCTCCGGCAATGCGCGGCACCCGATGGCGAAGAGGGTGGCCTGCCTCAACAAGGGATCCTTGTCGGACAGGTACCGGCGGTACAGCGCCAGCACCTCGCCGTTGTAACGGCTGAAGACGAGACCTACCCGGATGATGGCCTTCACGCGCTCGTTGTGCTCCTCCTCCTCATCCGCGAGATCGATCAGCTCACCTTCGTCGTAGGCGAGGAGGGCACGGCGGAGCTGCGTGACGACCTGATCGAGGTTTGCGCCCCTGACCCACAGGTAGCGCTCGTCCGTCAATCCATCCTCGACGTAGTGGATCGCCGTCAGCGAGTCCGAGGTCGCCCATACCTCTTCGCGCCCCCTCATAGGCGCTTCGCGGTCCCCCGCCCGATGAAGCACCCAGCCGTGCAGTCGCGCGGCGTCGGCCAGCTCCTCGTGCGTCGCGCTTGGCTTCAGGAGCACGTATTTTTCAGCCGCCTTCGGATTCATACACACACCGTATCACACGCCGCCGGGCCGCCTCGCGAAAAACTCCTTGAGCTTCGTGTACACGAGTTCCTCTACCTCGGCCTGCGTGGGTTTGTCCTTTCGAACCGGCAGCTGGTTGCGCATCATCTTGAACCAGCCAATGATGGTCTTCTTTTCGCGCTTTAACCGTGTATTCCTGTTCTGCTCGGGCGTCGCCGGCAGCATTTTACCCTGCTTCTCTTGCCACTTCTCGCCTTTCATAAGCGCATTCACGCCGCGGGCGCCCTGCTGCGCTCCTTTCGGGACGGCCGGGTGCATCTTGAGCGCCTGTGCGAACGACGTCTTCCCCCCCGTCTCGCTCGACATCATCTGCGTCAGCATCAACGAATACACGAGATCTCGGCGCTGCCTTTGCGGCTCCTTCCCCATCCAGAGGCCGTGGAGCTCGCCCAGCGGACCGCGAGCTCCCGCCAGCGCCTCGGGGAGGCTCTTGTCACGAACCATCTGCGTGAGGGCATCACCCACGGGCTTGCCCTTCAAGGACCCCTTCAATTCGTCGTAGTCGCTAGCCTTCTTCCAATGCGGCGTCGCTTCAGATATGAAGTTCCCCTTTTCCTGCGCGAAGCCCACGCCGCGCTGCTTGCCGTCTACAGTTACGGTCGCCGAGCGGAAAAAAGCGTCGGGGTTCTTGTCGACCGCAAGGGCGGGAGCGGCCAGCGTCTCTTTCTCCGTAAGTTTGATCGGATCTTTGAAGGTGCCCGTCCCTCGCGCATCCCCCTCTGCACTGGCCTCGTCAAAGAGCCGCTCCGCGACTTTATCGATCGCCTGAAGGAGCTGCTCCTGCGGGATGGTCCAGCCCTTTCCCAGCTTGATGTTCGGGTTGATCTGCGCGTCGATGTCGAAAGAGTCGCCCGAACCGAGGCGGATGCTCCGAAGCCGGTATGTCACCCTCCAGACGAGAAGCTGCGCCTTCAGCCGGAGCTTGCTGGGCTTCCGCGACAAGAGCGCGGCGACCTTCGGCGGTAGCTCGCGCTGCGCCTTCTCGATCCGCTCCCGCTTCTTGTCCTTCTTCTTGTCCTTGCCTTTGCCCTTCTTCTTCCCCTTGAAGAGCTTCTTCAGCCCCTTCCCTAGCTTCTTGAAGCCCTTCTTGATCTTTTTGCCGACCTTCTTGAGCCCCTTCGTGATCTTCGCCAGGATCTTCTTCGCGATCCCCGCCAGCTTCCCCGCCACCTTCTTCGCCGGCTTGATGAGCCGCTTGAGCAGCCAGTTCGCCACGAAATCGATGACCGCCACCGCCGCCGCCGCGACGGCCGTCGCGAACGCGGGGCCCGCGCCACCGCCCTTCACCGCCTTCAGGAACGTGACGAACTTGTCGATCGCCGCGATGATCCGGCTCACCGCGCCCCAGGCCGCCTGCAGGCCCTCGATGATCGCCATCACCGCGCCGGCCGCCGGCACCACCATGGCCACCAGCTTCTCGATGAGCAGCTGCACCAGGATCGCCGGAATCGCGCTCTTCAGCGCCTCCCACGCCATCTTCCCGATCGCCGCGAGGTTGAAGCCGCCCTTGAACAGCGCCTTCATCAGGTCGATCGGCAGCCCGAGCACCTCCTCGACCTTGCTCTGGAACCACTCGCTGATGGCCGACTTCATGGCCTTCACGAGGTGGTTCTTGATCCCGTCCACCACCGCGGCGCCCAGGTTCGCGATCCACCGCCCCGGTCCGGCCGCGATGTCCTTGATGAGCACGATGAACGTGCCGAGCGCCTTGGCGACCGCCTCCGCCGCCTTGATCGCCGCGTTCACCGCCGCCCCGACCGCGTCCACGATCGCGAGCAGCGCCTTCTCCAGGAGACCAAGCGCCTTGTCCAGGAAGTCCCCGAGCGCGTCGAGCAGCGCCGTGACGCCCTTCTTCAGGCTGTCGGCGATGTTGTTGACCGCGTCCTCGGCCGCCTGCACCTTCTCGCGGATCGCCCGCTGGAACTTCGCCTTCGCCTCGGGGAACGCCGCCAGCGCCACGTCGCTGATCGCGATGAGCGCGTCGCCCGCAAACCGGATCGCCGCGACGATGGCCTGACGCGCCTTCTCGATCAGCGCGACCGCGGCCTTCTTCGCCGCCTCGATGGCGGCCTTCACCGCCTCGCGCAGCGCCTTGACGATGCTCTTGACCGCCGCCTTGATCTTGTCGAAGAACGCCTTCGCCTTCGACGCGAGCCAGCCGAAGAAGCCGCTCGACTCCTCCTTCGCCTTCGCCTTCTCGCGCTCCGCCTTGGCCTCGCCCTCGCGCTTCTCCGTGCGGGCCTTCTCCTCGCCCGCGCGGATCTCGCGGCCCGCGCCCTCGTCGGCCTGCGTCTTCTCCGTCTGGACCTTCTCGTCGGCCTGCGTCTGCTTCTCGTCGGCGTCGCCGTGCGCCTTGTCGACCGCCGCCTGCTGCGCCTCGGTCCACTCGCCGCGCTTCTTCGCCGCCGCGTCCTTCGCGGCGGCCTTCTCGCCCCTCTGCTCGGCCTCGGCCTCGGCCTCGGCCTTCGCCGCCTCTTCCTGGGTGCGCTGCTCCTCGGCCTCGGAGGAGGCCTTTTCCTTCTCCTCCTCCTGGGCCATGTCGCCCTGACCCTTGTCCACCGCGGCGTCGATCTCGCCCTGGCTCTTCTCCTGCGCGATGATCGACGCCGTCTCCTCGTCGGGGCTCGCGCCGCCGCCCGACGCGCCGCCGCCGGCGCCGCCGGCCCCCCCCGGCACCTTGGCCGCGAGCATCCCGTCCGCCGCCTGCGGGGCGATCTCGTCCTCGCCCATCGGCTCCGCTGCGTCGGCCTTGCCCCGCTCGTGCGCCGCCGCGACGCCCTTGTCCAGCTTCGCGCGCTGCGCCGTCACCTGCGCGGGATCCGCGTTGCCCTCGAGCGCGACCGTGGGCGGCGGGCCCGCGCTCGTGTCCACGCCCGGATCCGACGTGGGCATGTTCTCGATCGCGGCGTCCATCTTCGCCGCGTCGCTCTGCGACATCTCCCCTTCGCCGCCGCCGCTCGTCGCCGGCGCGGAGACCGCATTGACCGCCGCGGGAGGCGCCTCCGGCACCGGCCCGGGCGCGGGTGTCTCCACCGCCGCGCCCTCAGGCACCTTCTCGACCTTCTTTTCGCCCTTCCCGCCACCGCCCGCCGCGAGCTGCGTCCGCCCCGTCTTCCCGGGCATTCCGGTGGACGCGGCCCGCGTCGGCGGGTTCGCCGCGAGCTCCTGCTTCCGGTCGCCAACGGTCGTCGAGACCGATTGCGACACGCCGCCGAGCGCGCCCTTGATCGCGATCGGCGCCTGCCCCTTGAGCGACCCGAGCGCGGCCTTCGGCTCGCTGCCGGAGACGTCCGGCGCCTCCGGCGCGGGTTTATCCGCGATGGCCCCGCCGCCACCGCCACCCCCCCCGGCATCGCCGCCAGCCCCGCCGCCGGCGTCCTCGCTGACGGAGGCCGTCGCCGCGTCGCGCTCGGCAGGCGCAAGCTGCCCCTCCTCGGCCCCCGCGGCCTCGGGAGCCTGCTCCTGCGCCCGCTCCTCTTCCGCCTCGGCCTGCCGTTCTTCTTCGGCGTTCCTCTCCGCCTCGGCCATGGCCGAGGCGTTCTTCGCCTCGACCTGCTTCTCGGCCGCCGATGGCGCGCCCCCGCCGGCGTCGCTCGCGGCCTCCGGGCTCGCTCCTTCCGCGTCACCGCCTCCCCCGACGGCCGGCTCCGGACCGGCACCTTCGCCGCCGCCCGCCGCAGGCTCCGCCTCGGCCTCGCCTTCGCCGCCACCGCCCTCGGCGGCCTCTTCCTCTCCGTCCTGCTGAGCCTCCGCAGCCTTCTCTTCCTCCGGCTGCTTCTCATCCAGCTTCTCTTCGGTCGCCTGCGCCTCGGGAGACTCGGCGCCTCCTTCGCCGCCGCCACCGCCCCCCGCCGCCGCGGAACCACCACCGCCGCCCCCTGCCGCCGCAGGCTCCCGCTCCCCGCCTCCGGCGCCGGCGTCTGCCGGGCCCTTCTCGCTGGGCTGCTTCAGGCCCGCGATGTCGCCGCCCCGCGCCGCCTTCGCCTTCGCCTCGACGGCGGCCTTCGCCCCGGGCTGCGCCTCGCCACCCTTGCCGCCAACCTCCTGCGCGCCCTTGTCGCCGCTGGCCACGCCGGGCCCCTTGCCCTGCGCCTCGAGGCCGGCCCTGGGGCCCCTGGCGCCGCCGGGAGCGGCCTCCTCACCTTCGGCCTTGGCCTCTCCGCCAGGGGCCTCTCTGCCCTTGCCCTTCGCCTCCTTGCCATCGGTCTTGCCGAGAGGCTTCTTTTCCTCCTTGCCCTCGGCCCCCGCCTCGCCCCGCTTCTTCTCGCCTTCCTTCGCGGACGCGCCCGCAGCCTGGTCAACCGCGGCCCGCTCGGGCCCCCTGGCCATCGGCTCGCCGGCCTTGGCGCCGTCCCCCGCGGCCCTGTCAGAAGCCGCCTTGCCTTCACGCGGCTCGCCTCTGACCTCTTCGACCTTGCGCGGAGCCTCGGCCCTTTGACCAGCTTCCTTCGTGCCAGGCGAGGCCGCGGGCTTCTCTCCGGCCTTGCCCTCGGTGGCCCGCAGCGAGTGGGCGACCAGGCGCCCCACGAGACCACCGCCAGGCAGGCCCGCGCCAGCCCCCCTCGCTGCCGCCGTCTTCTTTCTGTCGGCGTCGGCCTCCTCGGTGGTGTCCTCCCTGCCTTCTCCCTGCGGCCGCTCTTCACCCTTGACGTCGGCCGGCGCCTCTCGCCGCTCCTCGTCCCCTGCTTTCGGGCCGCGTTCCGCCTCATCCCCTTTTTCCGGCGCGGCGCCGGCGTCCACGGCATCGGGCTTCTTGCGCTTCCTCGTCAGCAGATTGCTCGCTGCTTCGGCCGCCGTCGCCGGGACCGGGACAGGCACGCTCATCGTCGGCGTCCCTGCGCCGGACAGCGCCTTGCGCATCAACCGGTTTCGCGTGGACCACGCATAACCCCCCTCGGTGACGCCGGCGGGCTGGCCCGACATCACCCTTCCGGCCGCCGCGTCCGCCTGCACCTCGGCGGGCTCGTTCGGCGTGGAGACCTCGCTCTTCGCCCGGGGGGCTCCCCGCGCGGAGCTGCCTTGTTGAACGACGTGGGAGAGCTCGTGCGCGATGAGCCTGTCCCCGCTCTCGGTGCCGGGGCTGTACCTCGACGTGCCGAACGCGATGTCCTGGCCGACGGTGACCGCCTCGGCCTGGTGATCGCGGGCGAACGAGGCGGCGCGGCCGTCGGTGTGGACGCGCACGCCCTCGAACGAGCGGCCAAATGCGCTCTCCATGCGCGACCGGGTCGAGGGGACGATGGGGCTGCCGCCCGAGAAGCTCGGGTCGGTCCGGCCGTGCACCGGAGCAGGCTCGGCCGCCCGCGGCGCAGGGGCCGCGACGCTCGGCGCGCTCGTGGGCGCCGTGGTCCTGGCGGCCACCTGTCCCATCCGGCGTCAGCCTTCCCCCGGCCCCTGCAGTCGGCCGCTTGGTGCCCCGAGGCCGCGCTCGCGTGCGGCCTGGTACCGGGCGAGCGCGCGCTGCCTCGCCTCGAGCCGGCGCGCGCGGAGCGCGAGCATCTCCCGCGCCTTGTCCTCCAGGGCTCTCCAGTCCTCGAGCGCCCTCTTCTCGGCCGCCTCGATCCTCGCGACGCGCTCCTCCTGGGGGCCCTCGGCCTCGCCTCCCTCCCTGGCCGGCTCGGCCGGAGCTGCGGGGCCGGCACCCAGGCGCGCGGGGACGACCTTCCTGCCTTCGCGCGCGCGGGCCGAGATCTCCTGGATCAGCTCCCGCCCGCGGCCGAGCGTCTCGTCCAGCTTGGCGCCGCCGGCGAGCTCGCGGATGAGCTCGCGCTTCTTCTCGAGCGCCTCGCGCGCCGCCTTGACCGGCGCGCCGGGCTCCTTCGGCGCAGGCCTCTCGGGCTGCTTGTCGTTGCGCGCCGGCAGAGCCGCCGCTCGTTTCATCTTCTGGGTCGGTCGCACGATGATCTCCTCGTCACGGGGCGTCGAAGTTCGGGGCCGTGATCGGCCCGACCTGACTCCATCCACTGATGCTGTATTCCCTGGCGAAGTTGTGCGCGAGGACGAGCCTCCCGTACCTGTTCGTGATCAGCGCGCCATCAGCCCGGTTGGCCACGATCTGGATCGTGGAGTCGACATCCGGCAACGCGGGCGAATACGCGCCGGACTTGGTGGTGACGGGCTCGAACGGATGGCCTACGACCAGATCCGCAGCCGTCCAGTTGCCCTCGACCTGGGCCGCGTACTCCCACTCCATGTCAACGGAGCCCAGCCCGATGCGCTCGAGGTAGCTCCTGAAGAGGCGCCGCGCCTCCTCGACGGAGATGGCGTCCGTACCACCGCCGTTCGCCGGATTGCTCCAGAACAGAAGATACTGGATGAACGCGGCGTATCTGTCCCCCTCCGCGGCGTAGGGAAAGCTCGTGGGCTGGAGCACGATGGAACCCTGGGCCCGGTTCCCCTCGATCTGCCAGCCGCCCCGCGCGTTCGAGATCTCGATCCCGGCCGAGCTGCCACGGGAATTCGACTGCACGTCGTTGTCGGACACGACGCTGTCGTCTCCGAGGTCGATCCGGAGCCCGCCCACGAAGGTGTTGCGGCGCAACGTGCCGCCGAACAGATTGTCGATCTTGCTCCCGAGCCCGGCGAAGCGGTTCCCGCCGACGACGAGCCGATAGGTCCCGGCTCCCGTCTCGCCCTTGGGTACCCATAGCGGGGCAGACGCGGTCACAGCGTTGTGGTCGATGACGATGTTGTTCCGGTTCCCCTCGGCCCATCTCTCGTACAAGAGGATGCCGATGCTGCCACCTTCCTCGGGCAACGTGGTGGCCTCCAGGTGGATCGTATTCCCCTGGACGACGCTCCGGCCGCCGTCGGCCAGGTAGATGCCGATCCGACTCGCCTTGAGCAGCGGGAGCCCCAGCATGTCGTCTCTGCCCCAGAGCGGATAGGTCGCGTGGATGGTGTTGTCCTTCACGATGACATCGTCGCCGAGCGCCAGCACCCCCACGCCGGCGTCGATGCAGTTCTCGGCGACGCGTAGCCGCAGAGGGCGCGCGGCCTCCTCGTCCCACGGCGGCGGGTTGACCAGCGTGCACCCGACGCCCAGCGGGGCGTCGCTGATGTTGTTCGACGCGATGTCGACCCTCTCCAGGGTGATCACGGGAGGGCTGCTCTCCGCTTCGTCGCGGATCGCCGGACCGAGCTGGATACCCGCGGTGTAGGTCCGGCAATGGTTGTGGTGGATACATACGTCGTGGACCGCGGGATACATGGATTCCAGGGCTGGCAATGGACCGCCGTCCGCGGCGGCGGTGAAGACGATCGCCACGGAGCCCTGGAACGTGCAGCCTTCCACCTCGAGGCGGTATGTGTACCAAGGAGCCCAGAGGCCGGGCGCGCCCCCGCTGTGGATCCGGTCGCCGCTGAACCGGCAAGTGGAGAACCTGTCGAACCGGATCGCCGGCCCGTTGGTCGCCTGATACTCATTGCTGGCGGAGGTGAGCGACCCATCGCCGACGAACACCGCCGTGGCAGCGCTGATCGAGCACCCTTCGAAGCGGGAGTCCGAGCCGGAGTAGAGCTGGCCGACCACGACGCCGGCGCTGCCGTCCCGAGGGTAGCTGCCGGCGCCCGTCTCGACGAGGTGCACGACCATCCGCTCGAGGTCCTCGTCCGTCGCGCTCATGAGCCCCGCGCGGTAGTACTCTTGGAGCCACCCTTGCAGGGTGGCGCGGTGCATCTGGAGCTCGCGCGCGCCCTTGGCGTAGATCCCGATCTTGTCGAAGACGAGGACGGAGTCCGTGATCTTGCACGCGCGCAGGTGCTCGGCCACGATCCCGTAGGCCCCGACCAGCACAGCATCGTCAGCCTCCACGGCGACGTCGCCGTGGGACGCAGGATACGTGCTCAGCGGGGTCGCGTCCTGCGGCGCGATGGATGGAAGCGCAGGCTCGTCGACGCGCACGGCAATCCCGTCGTCCCCGGGGTGCACCAGCCCCGCGCGTTCGATGCGGAGGCCCGACGTCACGACCCCGCCGCCTTCCTCGTCGAACACGCCGTGATCGGTGACCTCGATCTGCACGAGCGGGGCCGAGCTCTGGCGCCCGAAGACAAGCAGATCGCGGAGCGAGAGGAGCGCGCTGCCCGAGAGATGGAAGACGGGGTTGTCGACGCCATGGCCCAGGATCGTCGCGTGCGGGCAGCCCGCGATGGTCACGCGCTTGCCGATGATGTTGAGCCTGCCGTGGATCCGGTAGACGCCGCGCTCGAGGCAGATCGTCCCGCCGGCGACGACGTCGTCGATCGCTTTCTGGAGGCGGGCCGTGTCGTCCTCCTCGCTCTTCGAGGGCGAGAGCGACACGTCGCAGCACCCGCCGTCCTCCCTGGAGTACAGCTCGTCGATCGCCTCCTGCACGGTGTCGGCGTCCGTGCCGACCTTGCCGCCGTCGTAGGCGATGTCGTCGGCGTTGAGCTCGCAGATCGCCGAATACTGGTGATCGTACCAGCGGATCAGCACCAGAGGGACGGCGGCGCCGTCGTACCGGAACAGGGCCAGAGGGGCGAACAGGCGCTCGGGACCGTGCGGCTCCTCCCGCCACGGGCCGTTGTCGTTGTCCTTGATCTTGCGCGCCTCGTGCTGCCAGTAATCCCCTGGGCGGAAGTCCGTGCCCGACAGCTCGACGGTGATGCCGTCGCCGAGAGAGAACGCGGTGACGGGCGGATCGCCCACCACCTGCGGGGCCGTCCGGAGCAGGCCGTGCCAGACTCGCACCTTGCGAGGGGCCTTGTCCTTGCTCGCGAAGTCGTTCGGCACGTTGACCGGCAGCTTCGTCGCGACGTCGCGGAGCTTGATCTGGCCGGCGGTGGTCGTCGTCTCCGCGTAGAAGAGCTCGCCCACCGAGCGCTCTGCGGGCCTGAACGACCTCGTCGCCAGCGCGACGCGTGCAAGGACGTCGTCGCCGAGGTCGTCGGTCTCGTCGATGAGCTCGATCAGATCGCCGTCCTTCACGTCGGCGCCGGCCGCGAGCGTCAGGCTGGCCAGCGTGTTCGCCACGGACGCGACGGCGAACGCGTCCGACCCGTTGTTCTTCGACCACTTGATCTCGACGACCCCGGGCGCGCCGCCCCTGTGCACCTCGAACCGGTAAAAGCGGTTGTCCGCCCCGGTGTAGCCGCCGGCCTCCGGGATCGCGCACGGATCGAGGTTGTCGGGCGTCACCTTCGTCGTGAGCTTCAGCCTGCCGGTGCCGGCGTCGACGGCCTCGAACGCCGCGGGAACGTCGTCCTCGCCGGCGAGCGGGTCGCTGCCGTCGCTCGCGAAGAGGGCCAGCTTGACCTGGCCGACCGCCTTCGACCGGACCGTCGTGTCGAGCGCGCCGCCGAGCGCCTGCTCCAGGATCCCGCGGTCCTCGATGTGCGTGACGAGCCGCTCCCAGCCCTCGAGGTACGCGACCACGTAGCTGCCGCTCGGCGGCTTCACGTCCGCGGAGGCGAACCCCTTGGCCGCGGGGAACGTGGAATCCCAGAAGATCCCGTCCTCCGCCGACTCGACCGCTACACCGCGCAGGTAATACCGGCCGCGCGTGTACGAGAAGCGGGGCGCCTCGCCCGCGGGCTCGAGGCCCTCGATGAGGCCAATCCACGCCTGGTTCGAGGCGCCCGCCGCGGAGAAGCCGATCTCGATCTCATGGTACTCCTGGGGCGCAGCCCCCGGCACGTCGACGTCGTACGGCTGGAACGCGCTGGCGTCGCTCGCCTGGATCGGCTGCGCGGCCGGGATCCCGTGGATCCTGACCTCGACGTCGGCGTTCGCGCGGATCCAGAGCCGGATCCTGGGATAACGTGCCTTGTCGAGCTTGCGGCGCGCCACGATGTGGACGAAGCCGGCCGCGGACTGCGCGCCGATACGGACGGAGGGAAACCGCTCTTCGTACTTGACCCCGTAGTCGCGGTACGCCGAGAGCCCGCCGCCGGGGAAGGTCACGCCGTCGAGCGCCTCGAACACCGCGAGGAGCGGCCCCGGCGTCGCGAGGTACCCCAGGTCGGGGCTGCCGCTCTCGCAGCCCACGTCCGAGGCGAGGTCGCGGAGCAGGGTGTCGACCGCGTCGGCGCCTGCCGCGACGTCGCTGTCGAGCACGAGGCGCCCCTCCTGGAGGAGCACCCGGCGGTACTTCTCCTTGCGCTTGGCGTCGGGTCGATGGCCTCTTGTGAAATCGCCTTTCATGGTCGCCCTCTCAGCCCTCCTCTCGCCGCGCGGCGCAGAAGGGTCTCTCAATCCATTCGCAGGAGCCCTGTCGAGAGGCCCGCGGGGGTGTACTCGAGCAGCCTGGTGAGCAGCACATCGGCCCGCTGCGCGAGGCGCGCGCCGTGGAATGCCCCCATCTCCGAGCCGTCCTCGGCGCCGCGCGCGATGGAGCGCGGGCACGCCTCGGACAGGCGGAGGTGCGCCGGATCGGTCCTGTCGCGCGTGACGAAGAGGGGAACGTCCTCGGTGACCCGATGCCTGCGCGGCAAGAGGCTCCCCGGCTCGACGCGGCTGTACCGGACGCAGCCGTGGAACCTGTCGCGCGCCTTCGCCAGGTCGGTGAAGAGGCTCTCGCTCGCCTCGATCACGCGGGCGTCCACCGCGAAGCCCGCCCCCAGGTCCTCGCGCAGCGCCGCGACCGTCGTGCGCTCGAACCGGACCTCGCTGTCGATCGCGACGACGGCCGCGCCGCCCGCAGCGTCGATCACGCTCTCGGTCACGGTCACG
Source organism: Sorangium sp. So ce1335 (assembly GCF_051521615.1). Lineage (NCBI taxonomy): Bacteria > Pseudomonadati > Myxococcota > Polyangiales > Polyangiaceae > Sorangium > Sorangium sp. So ce1335. The sequence goes on along the minus strand of NZ_CP150363.1, from coordinate 11,244,868 downwards.
GTGGTCGCCCCGGCCACGGCGATCCTCGCCGCCACGCAGCGGAGGATGTCAATCCGCGTGTCCGAGGCGGCCGCGGCCGAGAAGCTCCAGCGGTCGTGCGGCGTCGCCGCGGAGCACAGCGCCACCTCGATCACCGCGGCCGGCGGGAGCTCGAGGGGGAGCGTCGCGGCGACCGGCGGAGCGCCGGAATACGTGGTCTGCCGGATCACGAGCCCGCGCAGCGATAGCCGGTCGTAGGTGGGGAGCGGCGTGCTCGTCCACGCGTTGCCCAGCAGCAGCACGGGCCGCTGTAGCTCGGCCGCCTGCACGGTGAGGGACGCGACGTTGGCCGGCCAGATCAGCGCGATCTCCTCGTACGTCGCGCTGTCCTCGATCTGGATGACCTCGTGCTCCGCGGCGTCCGCGCCGTCGGCGGCGATCGCGGCGAGCGCCTCGCCGAGCGAGGAGTACTGCGGGAGGGCGTGGAACGAGAGGGGCGCGCCTCGGTGCAGAGCGCCGGCGCCGAGCACGAGCCGGGTCGGGGCCTGAAGCTCGGCGTCGAGCACGGGCGCGCGCGCGTCGGGCCGAGCCCCTGTGTGGTACGAATACCCCTCCAGGTAGTCGACGGTCACGGGGGCCGGCGGCCAGCCGGCGCCGCCGCCGAGCGCGGAGGCCACGGTGAACGGTGCGGCCGGCTCCGTCTTCGCGAACGAGAACAGGCCGTGCGCGGGATCGATGTCCAGAAAGCCCTCGGGCGTCGCGAGAGCGTGCTGGGGATTCATGGGGTCCTCGTTCTTCCACCAGCACAGCGGGCGCTGCCGCACCCGCCGCCGGCGGAGCGTCTTCGCCTCGCGGATGGGCGTGATCGAGCCGCACGAGAAGCGCGCCACCTGCTGCGTGCCGGCCCAGAACGTGGAGCCGTCGGCGCGCACCGAGACGGCGTCGCTCGCGAACCAAGGCGCCGGATCCCAGCCCGCGATCGGCGGCGCCCCGGTGGTCAGCGCCGGGAGATGGATGAGCACGGCCTCGCCCCGATCGCTCGTGAAGGACACCTCGCACGAGGGCAGCAGGATGTCCCTCGTGTCGGACTCGAGCCGCACCCACAGCTCCGCGTCGTCCGGCGCGGCCGCCGCCAGGTCCGCGAACGCGGTCCACGCGGCGCGCAGCTCCTCCTCGGTGGCCGCGTCCGCGCCGGATTCCTCGAGCGCCGTCCACGTCGCGGCGGCCGTGGGGTCCGGGCCGGTCCACGCGAGCCGGAGGAAGGGCCGGATCGCGCTCTTGATCCGGAGCGCGAGCACGAGGCGCAATGCGACAGCATTGCCCGCGGGCGCCGCCGGACCGGAGACGTCGAGCGCGCCGGGGCCGTGAACAACCACCGGGCCGCGCGCGACGGCGGCGGGCACGCTGCGCCACGGCTCGGGATCGGCGGTGAGCGGCAGCGGCGGCCACGCGGGACCCGGCCCGACCGACAGGGCCTCTCCCGGGAGGCGCAACCCGTCCGTCGTGACGGCCAGGCTCGTGCCGGGCGGATCCGCGTCGTAGACGCTACCATCGGCCGCCACGAACAGCCACCGCTGTCCCACCACCCATGTGGCCGGCAGATCCACCGCGAGCGCGCCGGAGAGGAAGCCCATCGCGGCGAGCCGCTTGTCCGCGGGCGGGCGGGCGGCGTCGTGAGAACGACAGGCGATCTCGATGGTCGCGCCCGGGAAATAGCCGCCTCCGCCGTCGGCGACGAGCGCCAGCATCACGGCGTACGGACCTGCCACCGGACCGGGCACGCCGGGGGACGGAGTCCCACCCTTCGGTTCGATCCGCAGCTTCCCGCGCGGCACGGCCGAACCGGTGTCCGGTACGTTGGTGTTCGCGCCGACGAGCGGCACGGCCATCACCGCCACCTCGACGGGCGCCGACAGGCGCTCTGCGGTGTGCGAGAGGAGCTTCACGTCGCACGCGTCCGCCGCGAGCGCGGGCGCCGCGGGCAGCCGGCTGGGCGCGCGCGGCTCCTTCGAGGGCGCCGCGACGGCGGCCGGCAGGCCGGTCAATCGCACCAGGAAGCGTGCGCCCGTCGCGCCCTCCTGATCGAAGTAGTCGCCGGGGCGAGCCGCGAAGTGCAGCGGTGGCACCCGGTCGCTCGCGAGCTCGTCCTCCGCCGAGGCGCGGCGCACGCGCAACGCGACGTCCGCGCCGAGCGGGTGGAAGGCAAACCGATAGTCCACCTCCGGCACGCCGCCGCCGTACAGCGTCCGGTCGCGCGCCGTTCCCTCCATCACCGGGAACAGCCTCGTTGGAGACAGCCAGTGCGCGACGTGCCTGGGGTGGTATCGACCGGTCGTCCGGCCGATCCGGCGCGGGTCCACCGCGTGGAACGAGGTGTCGAGCGGGCCTGTCGCACGCTCGGCGATCGTGGCGGGGCGGAGCTCGGCGATCGCGCGCTCGGGGCGGAAGAGGTCGAGATCCTGGGCGAGCAGGATGCGCTTCCAGCCCTCCCTCGTCACGGCCATCTGCCCGGAGAGGTCGCTCGCCATCTCCTCCAGCATGGCCGGGGTCCCCTTGCGGCGGCGCCAGCCGACCGTGCCGCGCACGTCGCGCCGGTTCGAAGCGGCGTCGGGGAACAAGAGCCGCATGCCGATCATGTCCGCGAGGTAGGGGAGGACCCAGTCCGCGCTCTTGTCGATGAAGAGGTCGGCGTGCAATTCCTCGATGTTCTGGCGGGCCCGCGCGATGGGCGCGGCGAGGACGCGCAGGAACTTGTAGAGCTCCTCCGCGCCGCTCGGCGCCAGCGACTTCTGGGGCTCGCGCGCGCCCTCCGCCATGTCGACGATGCGGTACAGCGCGGGCAGGTGCGCGTAGAGCAGGTCCGTGACCAGGTCGCGGACCCCGGGGTCGAGCGTCAGCTCCTTTTCGCCTTCGCCGCTCACGTGGCCTCCGGGGGGAGAAACTCGATGTCCTGGGGCGCGAGCACGAGCACCTCCGACGGCCGCGCGATCACCGTGTCGACGGCGCGCGGCGGCGTGTCCTTGCCGACCTCTTCGAGCGTGTCGAACCGCCGGACCTCGACGAAGCGGACGCCCGGCGCGCGCTCGATCCGCTCGTATACCTGGCTCAGGAAGGCGGGCTGCCCGAGGTCGCGGGCCGCGAACGCGAACAGGCCCAACGCGTCCTCCGCTGTGCCGGAGAGCGCGTCGCGGACAGCGCGCTCGACGCTCTCTCGCGGGTACGCTGGGTCGATCTCCAGGTACAGCGCGACCTTGAGGCCCACGCGCACCGGGCCGACCACGTCCAGCGGCACGGTGGTGTCGCGCCGCTCTTGCAGGAACGCCTTGACCGGATCGGCGGCGGTCGCCGCGCCGCTCGCGTCGGCGATCACCACGAGGATCCCCTCGGCGCCGTCCGGCAAGAGCGTCCACGCCGCGCTGGCCTTCGCGACCCCGGGATAGAGCAGCGCGAGCTGCCTGTGGTCCTCGACCGAGACGGCCCGACCGAACGTCCGGATGTAGCCTGTCGCCTGCGTGCGCACGTCCTCGGCCTCGGCCGGCCCCGCGCCTCCCGCGAGCGGCAGAGGGTTCACCGCGCGCTCGACCAACGGGTGCGCCTTCTTGAGGCGGCTCACCGCGAAGGCGTCCGCGTCGCCGGCCGGGCCGATGCCGGTGCGGTACGCGGCGGCGATGTGCTTCTTCCCGGAGGACGGGATGGCCCCCTTGCGGCCGTCGCCGAACACCACGCTGACCGTGCCGGACTCGTCGCGCTGAACGATGTAGTGCCGGTCGTCGGGGGACGACGACTCGAAGTCCACGACACGGGTCCAGAGCACGCCGGCCACGCGCACCTCGAGCTCCGGCGCCGCGCCGTCCGCGGAGGGCAGGAACGTCAGCGGCTTCTGCTTGAGCGAGAAGCGCAGGAAAGGGGTGCTCCCGTCGGAGTCGCCGAGCACCTCGGTCGCGGTCTTGCCATGCGAGATGCGCGCGACGTTGCCCAGGATCCGGAGCTCGCCGAGGGCCCACGCCGCGCCGGCGGCGGGCGGCTCCACGGGCTCCCAGGTGATCTGCGTTCGCTGGACCTTGCTGCCGCCCTGGCCGCTTTCCTCCCAGAGGCCCACCGATGTCAGGCGCACGATCTCGAAGCGACCGGAGTCGCCCGCGCCCCGCTCCCCGAGCGCCACGAGCCGACCAGGCTCCAGGCCGGAGAGCTCGCGATCGAGGCGGACCGGGTTGACGTGAGGCTGGGAGGCGACGGCCTTGTTGGGCTCCGTGGTGGCGAGCGGGACCTTCACGCCGAAGCCGAGGAGAAAACGGCTCGCGCGGATCGACTGGCCGCTTCGCGTCACGTGCTCGCCGTTCGCGGTCGCCTGGATCGCGGTCACCGTCCTCGACACGGAGACCGTGGGGTGCTCGTCGAGCACCGTTGTCTTGGGGCCGTTCGGTGCTGCCGGGTCCGCCGGTACCTGGACGACGACGTGCCGGATCTTGGAGAACGTGACGTGCTTCGAGGCCTCGGCCGTGATCGAGAGCGCAGCCGGGGTCGCGCCCTCGACGCGCACGCCGGGCGAGTCGAGGATCGACCTCTTGATCTCGTCGGACAGGTAGAGGTCGCTCGCGTCGTACGCGGGCGTGACCGTGTATCCGTGGGCCGGATACGTATCCGGTTTCGACGGCAGCTCGCCCCCTTTCAGCTCGTCCTCGGTGAACGACGCCGCCGACGTGTCCCAGCCGAAGAGGTGAAGATCGTGGGCAGGCCTCGCCCAGACGACGGCGCCCGGATACTCGGCGTCGTTCACGGTGAGGGGCTGCCTCACCGCGAGCCGGGTGCGGCCGCCGGCCTCGACGGGCGGCTCGATCACCTCGTGCGCGGTGAGGGTCGCCCCTCGCTTGACGACGACGAAATCCCCCTGCGCGATGCCGAGGCCGACGCCCTCGACCTCGAAGCTCGGTGCATCGACGAGCTTCACGCGCGCGAGCGCATCGCGCGGGTAGAGCTCGCCCCACGCGGCGTTCACGACGACGTCTTCGAGCGTCTCGTAGTCCTGCGCCTTCTTCTCGCCGACCGGCGCCGAGCCGATGGCGAGGCCCCGGAGCACGGTCCCGGTCGCGCCCTCTTTCACGGTGAGCAGCGCGTAGCCCGTCGCCGCGAGGCCGGGGCCGGGCTCGTACCCGAGGCGCCGGCCGTGCCGGACAAGGCTCTTGACCGAGCGCGCCGTGCCGAGGAAGGCATCGCTCGCATACCGGTCCTGGTACGCGCCGAGCGTGTGGCCCAGCAGCGCGGCGAGCTCCATGAGCGTGCCCGCGAAATCGCCCTGCGCGGACGTGGGCGGAAAGCCCAGCTCGCTGGCCGCCAGCGCGCGCTGCTCGTCGAAGAGATCGGCGAACTCGTCGGGGAGGTAGTCGAGCACGGGCCGGCCGGGCAGCGGCTCGCCGGTCGTCGAATACGCGGTTCGGAAGCGCGGCGGGCGGCTCACGGGGCGACCTCCTCGATAACGAAGTCCTTCTCGGTCAACCCGGCGTCGAGCCCGACGACGAGGACCTTCAGCTTGCCGTTGTCCGGGCGGTCGTCGTCGCCGTCGTTGCGCACGACCTCGGTCGGGGCGAGCGTGATGCGCGGCTCGACGTCCTTGTCCGAGGGGACCTTGAGCTTGCGGAAGCGCAGCGCCTTGACCGATCGCACGCCCGGCAGGCGCTGCACGAACGCCAGCAGGTCGCCGAGCTCCAGCGCCTCGCTGAAGCTCAACCGGTCCGGATGGAAGAAGCCCGGGTGCGCGCTCGACCCCGGCCGGAGCGCGGCCAGGACCGCCGCCCGCACGCGGTGGGGCAGCGAGCCCGGCTCGACGCATATCCCGAGGCGCACATCGATGGGCACGTACTCCGCCGCGCTCACGAAATGCTCGCGCCCGGTCATGCGCAGCGCGTCGATGCGATCGTGCACGGCCCGCCTCAGCCCCTCGGAGAGCTCGGCTTGCCCCTCGGGGTCCACCAGCACGAGCACCGCGTTGAAGGGCCCGCCGAGGAGCTTGGCCGTGGCGCGCCCCACGCCCTCCACGGTCATGGCGGCGTCCGCGTAGTCGGCGAGCGAGACGGCGCGTTCGGTCGGCCCGTGGCGGAGCGAGGCGGGGATCCGCAGGCGCGCCGCGTCCCTTGTCTCGGGCCTCAGACCCCCTGTGCCCGGCAGGACATTCACGACCCGGAGGCCGGTGAAGTCGTTCACGGCGATCTGACCGGGCACGAAGCGCGTCAGGACGCCGGCGCCGACGTTGCCGGCCACGGGATCGCCCGTGCGATAGCCCACCACGATGTCGCCGGGGATCTGCTCGTCCTTCTCCTTTGCCTCCCGCAGCGCGGCCTCGCTCCACACCTCGACGGCGCGGCCCTGCTTGCCGTCTCCGAACTCGATCCACAGCGAGCCGTCCTCGTCGGCGCTCGTGACGAAGTGCCTGTCGAACGACTGCGACGCGTGCAGGTGCTCCACCCGCTGCCAGCGCTCCGAGCCGATCGAGAGCTCGAGTCGGACCGACGAGACGGTGAGCCCCGCGGCCGTCGTCGAAGCCTCGAACACGACAGGCGCCTGGGAGAGGCGGAGCGCGCGCAGGAGCAGGTGAGAGGAGCCCCGCCGCCGCTCCAGCACGTAGCTCTGGCGATCGCGCGCGAAGGTCGTCTCGGACCGCCGGTATCGGTCCTGCCTCGATCGGCCGAACCGCGCGCGCCCCAGGTTGCCATGGATCCGGAGCGCGTCCGGCTTGCCCCAGGCCGGTCGCATCGCCGTGGAGAGCGGCGGATCGAACGTCACGACCGTGACGTCGGCGTCATCGGCGTGCGGGGCGTCCGCGGGCGACGCTGTCCAGCCGGGCAGCCGCTCGTGCCGGAAGGCGGTGATGGTCACGATCTGCGCGGGCGGCAGCGGCTCGTCCGGCGCCGCCGCGCCGAAGGCGTCGCCTTGCACCAGCGCGAGCCTCTGGCCGACGAGGAGGTTCTCGACGGCGCCCCAGAGCAGGACCTCGTTCGCGAGCGCGGGCACGATGGCGTCCTCGGCGCCGGGCCAGGCAGCGAGCGCGAGCTCGCTGTGGTGCGCGAGGATGCGCGTCCGCTCGGTCAACCAGAACACCACCTCCGCGCCGCCCGCGCCCGCGGGCGTCGTGACCTCGACCGCGGCGGGCAGGTAACCGTCGCTCGACGACCGGAAGCAGAGGAGCGTCTCGGCCGCGGTGCCGTCGAACAGGCCAGTCCCGAGCAGCGCCGCGTGCTGGCGCAGCGAGTACCGCTGGCTGGCCGTGTCGATGAACGCCTCGTTGGCGACGCGATCCTGGTAGTAGCTCAAGAGGTCGCCGTGGTGGGCGAGCAGCTCGACGAGCACGCGCTCCAGCGACGCGGGCGAGAGGTCGGCCCACGCGGGGTTCTTCACGCGCGCCCAGTCGCCGAACATCTGCACGAAGCCCGCGTAGTCCTTGGTCAGCAGATCCACGGCGGGCCTCGGCCGGAGAGCCCTGGGCGGCTCCTCCGCGAGAGGACGGCAGTCGCCGCGCTCGCAGCTCAGGGTGAAGACGAACGTCGCGGACGCGAAGAAGGGGTGCACAGGCAGGCCGCCGCCCGAGAGGAGCGTCAGCGTGTACTCCGACGCGTCGCCGACGGCCGAGAGATCGAGCTCGACGGTCCTGTCGGCGCCGTTCTCGCCAGCGTACGCGATCCCGAGGCTCGTGATCCGGAGGCCGCCCGAGATCGCGAAGCTCTTCTCCGAGAACTGCGGGGCGCCCCAGCTCTCCTTGAGGTGGACGATCAGCCTGGCGGACGTGGGCGCCTCCTCGTCCGGCACGAGAACGAGCTCCAGGTAGTCGATCCCCTGGAAGAGCGAGGATGCCTGCCTGTCTGCCCACCTGAGCCAGGGGGTCGTCACAGCTTGACCTCCAGGTTGCGGGGCAGCCGATCGGTGCGCCGGCGGAAGGCGATCTTGACGAGCAGCTCGCCATCCTCGGGGGACGCCTCGACGTCGACGCCGTCCACGAGGATCTCGTCGCCGATGTCGCGGCGGAGCGACTGCGAGATGCGAAACTCCAGCGCTCCGATCGTGAGATCGCTCAGCTCGTCGAAGACGGCGCGGTTGAGCCCGACACCGAAGTCGGGGCGGTTGACGCGCTCGCCCGGGGCGGTGAACAGCACCGCGAGGATCTTGTCGCGAAGGTGCCTGTCCGCGTCGTCGATGACGGCGACGCCGCCCTGGGCGCCGAACCGGAAGGGGTGCTGGAGGAAGCGATCGGCCATGGTGTCCCCCTTCAGGTGATCGGCGCCGGCGGGGGCGAGACCGGGAAGACGACGAGGGTGGACGTGGCGAGCAGCGCGCACGTCGTCGCGATCTGCTGCGCCTTCTGGGAGACCGAGCCGTTCACGTCGGAGAAGACCGCGATCAGCTGCGACACGGCCGCGCCCGCGGCGATCGGGAAGGACGCGGTGCCCGGCGGGAAGCTCTGGCCCGCCATGTACGCCGCCACGCCCATGGCGAGCTGCGTGCCCGCGGCCTGGGCCGAGCTCGCGGCCAGCGCGCCTGCCGCCGCCGCCGCGAGCTCGGGCTTGCGCACGAGCGCGGTGGCGCACGGGAAGCCCGCGGCCTGCGCCGCGGCGAACCAGCTCGACACCGCCGTCGCGAAGTGATCCGCCGACTCGGTCACGCTCTGCGGAAACGCGCCGCCCTCCGGGACGAGCCATGTCTGTTCGAGCGAGGTCTTCAGCGTGTCATGGACGAGCGGCATGGTGGTGCCCTATTCGGTGAAGGTCTTCTTCGACAGGTGGCTCGACTGCATCGGCTGCGCCGGCGGGCCCGAGGGGCCGACCCCGGTCGGGTGCGTGTGGCTGTTGAAGAGCTGCATGAAGTCGTCGCCGAGGATCACCGCCTTTTGCGCGGCGTCGCCGAGCTTGATCTTGTCGGCCTTGACGATGACCTCTCCGCTCTTCGTGAGGCGGATCTCGGCCTTGTCGCCGCCGTGCGCGACCACCACGACCTCGCCGTCGTCGTCGAGGTAGATGCGGTGTCCCGCCTTTGTGCGCAGGATGTGCCTCTTCGGACCGGCCTTCGTGCCCTCGGAGGTGGGGACCTCGCTGCCCGCCTCGGTGCCGAGATCATCGGCCTGTCCGGTGCTCTCAGGTGCGCCCCAGAAGCAGCCGGACCAGATGGGACGGCTCGGGTCGCCGCCCGCGAACTCGATCCACACGGTGTCGCCGACCTCCGGCATGAAGAGGAACCCGCGGTCCTTGCCGCCGCCGTACGGCGCGCACGGGAGCGCCCATCCGCTCGGCACGTCCTCGCCCAGGACGGCGGGGACCCTGGCCCGGACGCGGCCGATCTCGAGCGGGTCGGCGTTGTCGGTCACGACGCCCTCGTACTTGCCGAAGAAGCGGTGCAAGAACCGCTCTTCGAAGGCGCGCAGCAGGTCCTCCATCTTCATTGCGGGGGCACCTCCTCGGCGCTCTGGCCGAAGTCCTCCTTGCCTGAGAGGCCCAGCGCGTTGCGCTCGGCGACGAAGGTCTGGGAGATCACCCCCTCGTCGATGGTCGTGCGGACGGCGCGCACGTAATAGACCCCCGCGAACATCCGCCCGATCCCCTTGATGAGCACGGGGCGGCGCGCGCGGAGCAGCCCGCGGTACAGGGGCGTGTCCACCTCGCCCCGCGCCTCGACGGCGAAGAGCGCGCGGTCCGTGGCCGCGGAGCCCTCGTCGGCGATGGCCGCCTCCGCCGGGAACGGGTCGCGCAGCAGGCCCACGGAGCCCGTGGCGCCCGCCTGCTTCAACCCCTTCTCGATATCTTCGCCGAGCAGCGCCTCGCCCAGCGCGTCGAGCCTGGGGGCGCCGTCGGCGCGGACGATCCGCTTGCCGATGGGGTCGATCGCCGCGCCCTTCACCCGGGCAGGGCCGCTCGTCGTGGCCTGGAGATCGAGCCACTTGAGGTTGGGGTCGTCGCGCAGCATCGTGAGGTCGGGCTGCGGGGTGTCCTTGACCGCGCGCGGCCGGAAATAGGCCGTCACCGCGCCGCTCTGCGGGTCGGGCTCCAGGTAGCAGACGAAGCCGTTGCGCCGGGCGAGGCGCTGGACGAGCTCCCAGTCGGTGCCGCGCTGCACGAGCAGCTGCCTCTTCTCCTCGTGGCGGGTGCCGGTGGCCTCGCCCGCGAAGGCGATCTGGTACCGGGAGAAGATCTGCGCCGCGACGTCGGCGTCGGTGACGTCCGGATAGGCCTCCACGCGCTCCTCCGCGTTGAGGAGCACCGCCGCGTCCATCGCGAGCACCTCGACGTAGGTGTTGGACTCGATGGCCTCGAAGTGCGGGCGGATGTGCGTGACGAAGCCATCGAAGAGGCGAACCGGGTTGCCGCCCGGGGCCTCGACCTGCACCGAGATCTTCGCGGAGGGCAGGAAGATGCCCTCGTCGAGCGGCGAGAACTCGCCGTCGGGCGACTGCGCGGCGTTGAAGCGGAGCGCGAGGACGGTGGGGTCCGCGTCGCTCTCGCGCACCTCGATGCGGGTGAGCAGCCCGAGCACCGAGGCTTCGATCGGCTCCCCGTCGACGGACACGAGCAGGCGCGGATCCGGCATGTTCCCTCAGCGGTTCGGCGGGATGAGGACGGGCCGCCCCGGGACCAGCACGTCGAACGGGTCGAGGACGTCGGAGGCGTCGCAGATCCGCCAGAACTTCTTCGGATCGCGGAAGTACCGCTGCGCGAGGTGATCGAGGCGCTCGCCCTCGCCGGGCGCGTGGAAGAAGACGCCTGTCGTGGCCGGGATCTCGCGGAGCGACAGGAGGGTGACGTCCTCGCCCGACGCGTCGGGGGCGGTGACCGCCTCGATCTTGGCGTATCGGCTCGTCTTGTCGATCACGGTAGGGCCCCTCTCAGAGCGGCAGGATGTTGGTCCCCTGCGCCGCGGTGGTGTCGAGGAACTGCTTGGCCATCTCGGCGCGCTTCGACGCGGTGAAGGCGAGCGCGTCCTGCACGGCCTTGTTGTCCTTGGCGTCGGCGTCGTTCAGCACCTCGAGCTGCACGTCGACCTCGGCGCGGATCGGGTTGAGCTCGCGGTTGTGGCGGGTCTCGTTGACATTCATCCCGGTGATCCGGACGGGCAAGACGCGCTTCTTGCCCCAGACGAAGAGGACCGTGGGGCGCTGCTTGCGCGCCTTGACCGGCTCCTTCCCGTCGGAGCTTTTGTCCTGCGGGCTCTCCGCGGGGTAGAGCAGGCCCTCGAGCGCGCTCACCTCTGGCAACACCCCGAGCTCCGGGGGGAGGTTCTCCGCGCTCTGGAGGCGATCGTCGAAGTCGAACCGCACCTGCACGGTGAGCGTCTGCTTGACGTTGCCGCTCGCCGCGTCGGCGCCCTGCTCGCCCTTGCCCGAGCCCTTCTTGGCGCCCTCGGTCCCCGAGCCGCTCTTGCCCTGCTCGACCTGGAAGGCCCGCGTCAGGATCTCGGGGTTGAAGCGGAAGGGGATCACGCGCTTTTCGCCGTTCGGGTAGCCGCCCGGCTCGTACGCGATGAACGCCCCGCGCAGGTAATTGACAGGATCGCTCACAAGGACCTCCTCAGGATCGCTGAATACAGCTCGTCTGCCAGGCGCTCGGCGCCGCGCTCGCTGAGCAGCTCGTCGGCGGAGATGGCCTCCAGCGAGAGCTTCTCCAGGGCGAGCTCCTTCACGCCCGAGCGCGCGAGGGGCGATCTGGCGAGGCGCTCGGCGAGCCTGCGCAAGGCGTCCTGCACCGTCTTCTGGACGGCCCTCTCGTCGGCCTCCTCGGGCAGGCTGAGCACCGAGATGCTGTCGATGCGGACGGCGATCCCGGTCATGCGCGCCCCCTCGTCCACGTGGCCGTCCGGCCGCTCGCGCTCTGGTTGCCGCCAGGGAGGTGGACGGCGAGCGGGCCGAAGTCGTCCTTCGAGCGCGCGAGGCCGACCTTCTCCAGCTCGCGGTACGTGGCGCGGACGAGGTGCTCGACGCGCAGCACGCCGTCGGCGTCGGCCGCCGCGAGGTGCGCGGCCGAGACGCCGATGTTGCAGATGCTCCCGCCCGCGAGCGCGAAGCGATCGACGAATGGCGAGAGGTCGAGGCCCTCGGCCCACCGCTCGGGGGACGGCAGCGAGCGCCGCCAGAGCGAGGCGCGCATCGACGCGTCGGGCATGGGGAACTCCAGGACGAACCGCAGGCGCCGCAGGAACGCGGTGTCGATGTTGCTGCGCAGGTTCGTCGTCAGGATGCTGATGCCCTCGAACGACTCCATGCGCTGGAGCAGGTAGGCGACCTCCACGTTCGCGTAGCGATCGTGCGCGTCCTTGACCTCGCTGCGCTTGCCGAAGAGCGCGTCGGCCTCGTCGAACAGGAGGATCCCGTGCCCGGCCTCGGCCTCGTCGAACACGCGCGACAGCGCCTTCTCGGTCTCGCCGATGTACTTGGAGACGACCTGGCTGAGATCGATCCGGTAGAGGTTGAGGCCGAGCGCGCTCGCGACGCACTGCGCGGCGAAGGTCTTGCCCGTGCCCGGGCTCCCCGAGAACAGGCACGAGAGGCCGCGGCCGAGCGGCGAGCCGCTCGCGAGGCCCATCTCCGCGCGCACGCGGGGCGACGCGCGGTGAAAGCTCACGATGTCGAGCAGCGCCTCGCGGAGCGGCGCGGACACGACGAGATCGTCGAACGCCGCCCGCGAGGGGATGTGCGTGACGAGCCGGCCCATCTTGCGCGCGCCCTGCGCGAGGAGCTCCGCGGCCACGCCGTCGGCGTCGAGCGCGGCGGGATCGCTGCCCGCGAGGCGCTTCTTCGTGCCTGCGGCGCGGGCGGCCGCGCGCACCTCGTCGAGACTCGCGCGGAACCTGTTCGCGAGCGCCGCCGCCACGGGCCCGCCGCCGAGCTCGGCCTCGAACACACGGCGGCGGGCGTCGAGATCGAGGTCCGGCACATCGACCGTGGGCCACGCGCCGGTGTGCGCGTTGTGCGGCACGAGCAGCACCGCCGCCGCGAGGTGCCCGGCGATCGCCCGGACCCACGGCTCCGGGAAGGCGCGCGCCTGGCAGGCCACGTGGATGTCGAGCACCGGGAGGCCGCCGCGCAGGCGCGCGACCTCGATCGCGTCGGGCGGATCGTCGGCGCCCGCGACGAGCAGCGCGGGCTCGCCGGCCACGGACGCGAGGTCGATGCCGAGCTGGCGCGACGTCCGCGACGCGGCCGCGCGCACGCACAGGACGCCGGACTCATCGAGGATCGCGCGGGCGTTCTGCACGAGCGCCTCCGGGAGGCCGAGCACGCGGGAAGGCGGCTCGCGGGTGACCGCGAGCTGCGTGGGCTCGACCTCCGGCACCTCGCCGAGCAGGTGGCGCCGCGCCTCGGCGGGCGCGAGGCGCAGGGGCACCTGCGAGAGCGGCTTCTGGGCCGCCGTGTCGAGGCGCTCCACGAGGCCCATGCGCTCGGCCGGTCCGCCCGCGATCGCCTCGGCGAGCGCGCGCTCGAACGGCACGCCCTGCGCCGACACGAGGAGCTTGGCGAACGCGGCGGGCGTGACGAGCAGCACGCGCTCGTCCTCCGCGAGGATGCTCGCCGCGGCGGCGCACTCCGGGTAGGCCTCGACGGCGGCGGCGAGGACGACGAGCCACGTGCCCGCCTCGGAGAGCCCGAGCCGGCCGCGCAGGCGGGCCGTCATGGGGTCCTGCTGCGACAGGCACGCTCGCATGCGGGCGCCGATGTCGCGGAACCGCTCGGGCGCGTGCGCGAACCCCGCGGTCGCGTCGAGCGGCGAGGCCTCGCGCCCGACGACCGCGGCCTCCGCGCCGAGGAGCGCGAGCTCGCGGGCGAGCGCGAGCGCGGACAGCGGGGGAGGCGCGGCGCTCGTCAAGCGGTGATCTCCACGTTGACGAACGGCGTGAACTGCAGGGGCACGGAGGGGCCCAGCGTGAGCTCGACGGCGATCCGGTACTGGCCCGGGACGACGCTCGGGACGACGAACTCCACGGACACGGGCGTGACGGTCGGGCTGACCTTGTGCACGTCGTCCGGGGCGTGGATGCCGCCCTCCGGCCAGACGTACACGAGGGTCGCGGCGGCGAGCCCCTGCCCCTCCAGCGTGAGCGCCGTGCCTCTCGGCACCGAGAGGACCTTGGGCCCGTTGATCGACCAGGTGCCCGCGGGCACGACGCGGAGCTCGGACGGCTCGGACCCGAGCTTGCCGCTCATCACCGAGACGCGGTGGGCGCCCGGAGCTATCGCGTTGGGTCCGGCCGTGGGCAGCGTGAGGCCGACCGCGCGGCCGGCGTCCAGGACATCGAAGCTCCCGGCGGCGAACTTCCTGGCGCCGATCCAGAGGGTGTCGATCGGGGACGCGAACGCGCCGTCGACGCGCAGGTATCCCCCTTCGGCCAGGGTGCGAGGCACGAGGCGCTCGACGATGGGCGGCGTGGCCGTGGAGGGGCCCGTCAGGATGATGCCTCCCGGCGCGACCACGGGCGACACCGGCGTCGCGGCGAGCTTGCTGACGAGCTGGACCGGGCCGACCTCGTAGAGCAGAAACGGCCGGTGTTTTATCTGGAGAGGCGAGAACAGCTTCTCCATGATGTCCGGCGTGATGGGCACGAGCGCGAGCGACATCTTGCCTCTGCCGCTGTTGCTCGGGAGCGCCGGGATCGGCAGCTCGACGATCGGCGCCGCGTGGAACACGCGCAGCACGTCGCCGATGAGGCGGTGCGCGCCGACCGCGTTCTGGGCGAGGTCCGCGCCGTAGCCCGTGATCAGCACGAAGAGCGACAGCGTCGCGGGCGGCGGCGAGGCCGTGCCGTCGGGGTTCTTTGCATAGCCGTCGTTCCTGTGGGTCGCCTGCTCGTTGATCCAGAGGAGCGACACCCGGAGCTCTTCCGTCGTGACGGCGCCGTCGGGCGGCGGCCCCACGATCACGGTGCTCGGCGCCGGGACGATCCGCGTCTCGAGGACGTGCTTGATGACCTCGGTCGCGTCGTAGAGATTGGTAAATGTGGCCACTCACCACCTCCCGCCGAAGGGGCCGAGCGGGAGGCCCGGCTCGATCTGGTGAGCGCGCGGGGCGTGCACGACGGCCGGCCGCGGCGCAGGGGCGCTCCTCCCGTGGATCTCGACGCGACCGACCGAGATGGAGATGCTCGGCGCCGCGGGGCGCGGGGGCGCGGGATCGCGGCGCGGGACGGGCGCCGGCGCGGCGCGCACGCTCGCGGCCGCGGCGAGCAGCGGCGGCGCGGTGCGCGAGCGAGGCGGCTCGGGCTTCGGGGCAGGTGCCGGGGCCGGAGCTTGTCTTTCGAGCGGGGGCTTCGGCGGCGGCGCGGCGTCTCTCGAGGCTGCCTTCGCGGGCGGCTTGCCGGGCGCCGCCGCTGCGGCCGGCAGCGGCATCGTCGGCCGGAGGCCGGGAGGCCTGTCTCCGGGAGAGGCTCCCGCCTGCTGAGGTGGAGAGACGAGCGAGGGCGGGGGTGGGGCGAGGACCGGCCTCGATGTCCTGTCGAATCCGCCGCTCGCGGCCGCCGCGGGCGCGCTCGGCGCAGGCGCTCTGGGCGGCGCGAGCGGCGGTGCGGCCCAGCGCGGGGTCTCCGCGATGACGACCCTGGGCGCCGGAAGCGGGAGGTCGCGCGGGCCGGGCGCGGCGACGATCACGCGCTGCTCGACGACACGGTCCACGACGCGCTCTGTGCGGCGCTCGACCACCCGCTCCCTGACGACGAGCGGGGCAACGAGGGCGGACATGCGCTGGCCCTCCGCGGCCCGGCGCGGCGGCGCTACGGGCTCGGGCGCGGCGGCGCGGGCCGGGCTGGGGGCGACCTGCGGCCTCGGCGCGGGCGGCGCGTGCTCGCGCGGCGGCGCCGCGGCGGGCCCGGGGCGGGCGGCGGGCAGGGGCTCCGGCGCGGCGCGCGCGGGCCCGGGCGCGCGGCCGGCCGCGGGCGGCTCCGCCGCGGGCGGCTCCGCCGCGGCCGGCGGGGGCGCTGGCGGCGCGGCGCCCGCGGGGGACGGCGCGCGCGAGGGCCCGCGGTCGTGCGACGGGTGCGGCGCCGCGCTCTGGAGGAGCTCCGTGCCCGGCTCGGCGCCGGTGTCCAGCGCGGGCTCCGTCCGAAGGCGCTCGGGCTCGATCGCGCGCGCGGCGCCCGACGCGACCCGCGGCGCCGCCTCACCGCCGGCCGCGGCGTCTCCGGCGCGGAGCAACGGTCCCTGGACGATCCGCGACAAGGCCGCCATGGCGCGTCACCCTTCCTCGAGGGGCTCGAACAGGCGCCGGTCCTCCTCGGCCTCGATGATGGCGAGGTAGGCGGCGCGCCTCGGGAGCGGCAGGCGCAGGATCTGGTCCTCGCTCCAGTGATAGCGCGACGCGAGCCGGTGGACGTCGTGCAGCATCCGTCGCCCTCGCCCGCTCATCTCGGCAAAAAAAAAGCCGTCACGTCGAAGGGGCTCGAGAACTCGGCGCTGCACGCGGCGCACTGGACTGCCATGCTGAGATCGAGATCCGGGATCGCGGACTCGATGGCTCGCTCGATCGCGGCGCGCGCCGCGATGGGCAGCGCGCGCACGAAGCCGGCGTCGAAGGGCCCCTCCGCGCCCGCGTACCGGAGGAGCACGCGCGAGAGGAGGAACGTCCGCCGCGCCGACTCCGACGAGAGCCCGGCGGACAGGAGGTCTTCCTGATCCCCTGCGTTCGGGGTGCGCGCGAGGGCCGTGCGCGGCGCGGGCTCCGGCGGCAGGGCCGTGTCCGGCAGCCCGATCTCGACCTCGGCCGGCACGGGCCCTTCCGGCAGCGGGAGCGCGCTCAGCTTGAAATCGACCTCGTTCCGGTGGCCGCACGCTGGGCACGCGACGTCGAGGTTGACGACTTCCCCCAGCGAGAGGATCCGAATCCGGACGAGCGCGGCGTCGCGATCGACCGTCGACATCGCCCGGACCCGCTGGTACGCGGCGTCGAAGTCGGCCCCCGGCGCCACGGAGCAGCGGGCGACGATCTCGTTGCACAGCGCCGCGGTGTTGGCGTCGCGCCGGCGGCTCTCGACGACCTCTTCCTCGTAGCCGCTCATGGCGCGGAGACGGAGCTCGGCGCGCGGGAGCGCCCGCTCGAGGTCGCGCCCGGATGCGCCGCCGGCCGCCGCGCGCGGCGGCGCGACCTCCCGCGCGGGCGCGGCCTCGCGCGGGGGCGAGGCGGCCTGCGCCCGCCGCTGCGTGAACGGGTTATCGATCCGCTCGGTGGCCATCTCTGTGCTCCGTGGGGCCGGCGCGCCGGCTCAGGTCTCTGCGGGCTCCGTCAGCGTGGTGTCGCGCTGGAAGCCCTCGTGCTCGATCTTGATCATGGTGATCGCGACCGCGTTGGCGTTCGCGTCCATCTCGGGCATGGCCTGGTACTCGCTGACCCACGCGCGCCGCACCTTGAACCGCAGCACGGGCGTGCTCTGGAGGTTGAGCACCTCGATCGCGATGTCCTTGCGGTACTTGGCGAGCGACATCGCCGCGGGCCCGTCGAGGTTGTTCACGAGGTTGGCCCACTCCTCGAACGTCGTGTCGTGGGTGAGGCCGGCCTCCATGGTGATGGGCTCGAACTTCGTGCGTCCCGGCATCTTCCGGACGATCGAGGGATCGCCGGCCTCGCGCCACTCGACGGCCTCGGTCGTCTTCTTGAGGGCGCTCATCTTGGAGAGCCCCGCGACCGGGCGCCCGTCGATGAGCACGCGGAACTTGAAGTTCTTGTAAGGGTCGCTCCGGTGGCTGTTCACAGAGAAGAGTGCCATGGCTGCTTGCCCTCGCTACGCCTTCTGATTGACGATCTGGCTGAGTCGAACGACGACGAACTCGGCCGGCCGGAGCGGCGCGAACCCGACGGCCACGTTGACGATCCCGGCGATCTGATCGGCCTCCGGCGTGGTCTCTGCGTCGCACTTGACGAAGAACGCCTCGCGGGTCGTGCGGCCCGCGAACGCGCCCTGGCGGAACAGCTGCTCCATGAAGCCGCCGATGGTGAGCCGGAGCTGCGCCCAGAGCGGCTCGTCGTTCGGCTCGAACACGGCCCACTGGATGCCGTTGTAGATGCTCGTCCGGAGGAAGATGGCCGTCCGCCGGACAGGCACGTACCGCCACTCGGAGGAGGGCTGCATCGTGCGCGCGCCCCAAACGACGTTCCCGCCGCCGGGCTGCGAGCGGAGCGCGTTGATGCCGAGCGGGTTGAGGTCGTCCTGGTGGGCGTCGAGGAGGTTGTAGTCGAGGCGCCGGGCGTTCAGCACCGTGGCCTCCAGGCCCGCGGGCGCCTTCCATACGCCGCGGCGCTGATCGGTGCGGGCGTAGATGCCGGCGACGAAGCTGCTCGGTCCGACGAAGATCGTCGGGTCGCGCCCGACGCCCGCCGGGTCGCTGATCTCGAGCCACGGGAAATACAAGGCGCCGAAGTTCGTCGTCGTGAACGGCGTGGGTGGCGGCGTGGGGTTGCGGATGTACTTGGCCGCCTCGCTCGTCGCGTCCGTTGTCGACCTGTTCGCCAATCGAGGCATGTCCGCCACGCAGAAGAGGTCCAGTCGGGGGCGGCCTTCGGCGTAGTTCAGGGCGGCCTGCGTGCGGACCTGCACGTCGTTGTCCGCCTCTCCGATCTGCGCGGGCACGACCAGGAGGCCCGCGTCCGAGATGCCGTCGAGCGCGGACAGGAGCCCCTCGAGGTTGGTATTCGGGAAGTCCGTCTCGCCGTGGGTGCCGCCGGTCATCAGGCGGCCGGCGGCGGCCGTGACGATTTCCTTGTCGGGCGGGCTCGTGCCCGCGATGTCGGCCGGGCCGGCGGGCTTCACGACCGGGATGTCCTTCCACCGGATGTAGGAGCTGCGCAGGAGCACGTCCTTCGCGTAGTTCTCGTCGGCCGTCTCGGCGGAGAGCCTGTCCCAGCGCTCCACGACGACCCCGGCCGACGTGCCGGGGAAGGTGTAGACCACGAAGAGCCGGAACCGATTCGGGTCGCCGTCGGTGGATTCGCCGAGGACGACCGCGAGGTTGTCCGACCACTTGCCGGGGGACGACGCCTCGACGTCGAGGCCGGCGCGCGATCCGATCTTCGCCGGAGATGCGGTCGGGTTCTCGATCGCACGCAAGACGTACGCCGACGTCCCGCCGTTGCGGAAGAAGGCGTCGATCGCGTACCGCATGATCAGCGATTTGGCCGCTGGCGCCACGCCGGCGTGGCGCTTGAAGCCGCCGAACACGCGCTCGTAGTCGGCCACCCCCTTGATCTTCGTGGGCGCGAGCGGCCCGCGCTCGGTCTCTCCGACGAAGATGGCGGTGGACGTCCCGGCGGCCTCGATCGCGCGCGCCCCGCTGGGAACCTCTTCAACGTAGACACCCGGATGCAGACGTGCAGGCATGGTCACCCTCGTTCGCGCAAACGGTCAGTTGCCAAGGACGATGTATTCGATCGTCCCCCCCTCCGCCGGGCTGGCGGGCGTGGCCGTCACGCTGGCGAGGGACTTCGCCGATTTGTCCGGCGACCAGTGCATGAGGACGCCCCCCGCGGCGAGGCTGTAGACAGAGTTGCCGTCGACCTGGAGCTCGATATCGGCGGCGGTGTTGTTCTGGAGGACGAAGCCGAGGACGTCGTTCACGGCCCCGAACGCGATATCGATAGCGGTGTTCGCCCCGGCCGCGACATCGATCGTCCCCGAACAAGAGGCCGAATACGCAAAAGCCACACGGAATCCCTGCGTGAGTGAGCCGCCCCCGCTCGGGCTGTAGGACACGCTCGATGTGAACATCGCGTTCGCCATGGTCGCCACCTCCTCCAAGCAAATAGGGGTCTGCGACCGGGCAACCCGCACCGGCCCCGTCATGCGACCCGATCTGGAGCGCTATCAGCTCGAAAGCTGTGTGACAAGCGCGCCCGCGGTAGGTCGGCGCTATGGAAGCGAAATCATTGAAAGTACGGAGGCGGGTCGGGCATTGAAATATTTTTCCGCTGGACGTTGGGGCATTTCTGTGTTTGCGGCGCGGACGGAGCTCCATTGCGCCGCAGGAATCCTCGCGCGCTCCCGGCGCCCACAAGCACAGGAGCGCTGTGCGTTGCTCGGCTTGTATCGACTCGAAGGAATGTCGCGTCGCCCGAGCTCCATCGAGCGTCTATCCCAGCTGTTCGCCCGTCCTGAAGGCCACGCCGCAGATCCCGAGGGAGGCGTCGCGCTTCCACGCGGGGAGGCGCTCTTCGGCGAGACTCCAGGCAAAGCGTCCCTCGAATTGGACCGCGCCGGCGAGCCCGGCGGTGACTCCAGGGCGCCTCCCGTCCACCGCGCCGGTCAGCTCACCACACGACCGCGTCGCTGGATCCGACGAGGCCCGGGCGGCCTGAGGAAGCACGGCGGCACGCTTCGTGGTTCACCGGGCTCATGCGAGATCCCACGGCGCAGCAGGGGTACGGACACGCTGAGCAGCAGGTCTCGACCGTGCGGATCGCCCTTATCGCGTCCGTCGCCGCGCTGGGCGGCTTCCTCTTCGGCTTCGACACCGCCGTGATCAACGGCGCCGTCGGCGCGCTGGAGAGGAAGTTCGCAGCGCACGCGGCCACGGTCGGCCTGTCCGTGTCCTCGGCGCTGCTCGGCGCGGCCGCCGGCGCCGTGTTCGCGGGCAGGCTGGCCGACCGCCACGGGCGGACGCGGACCATGATGGTGACCTCCCTGCTCTTCGTCGTCAGCGCGGCGGGCTCGGGCGCGGCGGTCTCGCCCTGGGACTTCAGCGCGTGGCGGGTGCTCGGCGGCGTGGCCATCGGCGCGGCGAGCGTCGTCGCCCCGGCGTACATCGCGGAGATCGCGCCGGCTCACCTGCGCGGCCGCCTCGGATCGCTCCAGCAGCTCGCGATCGTCGTCGGGATCTTCGTCGCCCTGCTCGGCGATTACGCCATCGCGACGGCCGCTGGCTCGGCGGCGAATCCTTTCTGGCTCGGGGCCAGCGCCTGGCGATGGATGTTCTGGAGCGCCATCCCGCCGGCGCTGCTCTATGGGCTCGGCGCGCTGCTGATCCCCGAGTCCCCGCGCCACCTCGTCGCGAGGGGGCGCGCGACCGAGGCGCTCGCCGTGCTCCGCGGCCTCGTCGGCCCGGCCGCCGAGGCGAAGCTCCTCACCATCCAGAAGACGCTCTCGTCCGAGCGACGGCCCAGGCTCGCCGACCTGCGGGGGCGCGCTGGGTTGCTCCGCATCGTCTGGATTGGCATTGGCCTCTCGGCATTCCAGCAGCTCGTGGGCATCAACGTCATCTTCTACTACTCGAGCGTCCTCTGGCAGGCGGTCGGGTTCTCCGAGCGAAGCGCCCTCGCCGTCACGGTCATCACCGGCGTCACCAACATCGCCACCACCTTCGTCGCCATCGCGACCGTCGACCGCGTCGGGCGCAGGCCGCTGCTCATCGCGGGCTCCATCGGGATGGCGCTGACGCTCGGCACCATGGCGGCCGTGTTCGGCGCCGCGGGCGAGGACGCCGCGGGCAACCCCGTCCTGACGGGCGCTGCCGGGCACGTCGCGCTGCTCGCGGCCAACCTCTATGTCTTCTGCTTCGGGGCGTCCTGGGGCCCGGTGACGTGGGTGCTGCTCGGGGAGATGTTCGAGAACCGCATCCGCGCCCTCGCCCTCTCGATAGCGGCCGCCGCGCAGTGGCTGGCGAACTTCCTCGTGAGCGCGACCTTCCCCGCGCTCAAGGTGGCCGGCCTTGGCGTCGCCTGCGGGCTCTACGCCGCCGCCGCCGCGGCCTCGCTGGCGTTCGTCGTCGCCTTCATCCCCGAGACGAAGGGCAAGGAGCTCGAGGAGATGTGAGCCGCGCCGGCCGCGCTAGGGCAGCGGCAGCGCGAACCGGAACGTCGTCTTGCCGGCCGCGCTCTCGGCCCAGATCCGCCCCCCGTGGGCCGCGACGAGCCCTCCTGCGATGTACAGCCCGAGCCCCAGCCCGGCGGCGCCTCCCGCCTTCGCCTCCCGTGCCCGGTAATAGCGCGTGAAGAGCCGCGGCAGGTCCTCCGGCGCGATGCCCTCGCCCTCGTTCTCGACCGCCACGAGCACCTCGCCGCCCCGCCGCTCCAGCGCGACCCGGATCGGCGCCCCGGGCGCGCCGTACTTGGCCGCGTTGGACAGCAGGTTCGTGAGCACCTGCTCCAGGCGCCCGGGATCGGCCAGGAGCGGCGGGACGGCGCTCCGCACCTCGACGTCGACCCGGTGCCCCGCCGTCGCGTCCGCGGTCCGCTCCACCGTCGCGCGGATGAGCGCCGGCAGATCGACCTCCGCGCGCAGGAGCTCCAGCCGGCGCGACTCGAGGCGGGAGACGTCGAGCAGATCGGTGATCATCCGATTGAGCTGCGTCGCGCTGGCCAGGATGTGCCGCGCGACGTCGCTGCACTGCGGATGCCTCGCGAGCAGGGAGGCCTTGAAGACGATGGTGCTGATCGGCTGGCGCAGGTCATGGGCGATGACGCTCGTCCACTCCTCGCGCATCCGCTCGAGCTCCTTCAACGGGCTTATGTCCTCGCCCGCGACGACGGCCCCCGTGATCTTCCCCGCGCCGTCCCGGAGCGGCGCGGCGGCGACGAGGAAGGTCCGGTACGAGCCGTCTGCCCGGACGATCGCGAGCTCCTCGCCGGGGATCGTCTCGCCGCGCATCGACCGGCTCGAAGGCAGCTCGTCGAGCGGGACAGGGGCGCCGTCCGCGCGGCGCACGCGGCCGACGTATTGACCCCGATCCACCGCGCCCCCGATGCAATCGCGCGCGTGCGGGTTCGCGATGATGCGCTCTGCGCCGCTCCGATCGACGAGCAGGAGCGGGACGGGCGCGCTGTCGAAGATCGTTCGCAGCGTCCTCCGCTCGGTGTCGAGCTGCGCGAGCAGGCGCTCCCGTTCCTCGTCCGCCCGCTTGCGGGCCGTCACGTCCTCCACCTGGGAGATGTAGTGAATGGGCTCGCCGCGCTCGTCGCGCACCACGGACACGTGCAGGACGACGGGGATGGTCGTGCCGTCCTTGTGGATGTACCGCTTGGCGAGCTGATACCGCGGGATCTCGCCGCGGCGGAGCCGCTCGACGAGCCCCACGTCGGCGTCCACGTCGTCGGGGTGGGTGATGTCCTGGAAGCGGAGCCTCGAGAGCGCGTCGGCCGCGTAGCCCACGATCTCGCAGAAGACGTGGTTGACGCGGATGAACGCTCCGTCGAGCGCGACGATGGCCATGCCGATGGGCGCGTTCTCGAACGTGAGCCGGAAGCGCTCCTCGCTCGCGCGGAGCGCCTGCTCGGCCTGCGTGCGCTCGGTCGCCTCGCGCTCCTCCGGCCCAGCGCGCGCGATCGTGCCGCAGGGCGTCGCCTTGGCCTCGCGGCGCGCGCACGGGGAGGACGAGGCCGCGCAGGCGGCCTCGTCCTCGCGGCTGCTGGGCGCCTCGATCTCACCTGTCCACGCCATCGCCCCGCCTCGGTGCGAGCCATCGTTGCACGGGCGCCCCGCCGCCTGAAGCGTCAACGTGGTCGCGTCATGCGATGACATCCCACGATGCCAGCCTGTTCATGCTCGCCGGCCCGGCGTGGATTTCAATTCTCCCGGGAGGCTGCGGGCTGCCGCCCGTCTGAGTTCGAGCGGGAAGGCGGGGGGACGCGGCTCAGGGGCGCTCCAGGACCATCCGCACGCCGAGGGCCACGAGGACGACGCCGGAGACCGCCTCGAGCGTCCGGCGCACGCGATCGCCGGCCATGGCCGTCTGGAGCCGGCCGAGGAGCAGGACGAGCGCCAGGTACCAGGCGGTGTCCACGGCGACCCACACCAGCGAGAGGAGGAGCAGCGCTGGAAGCGTCGGCGCGCCGGTCGGCACGAACTGCGGCAGGAAGGAGGCGGCGAACACGGCCGCCTTGGGGTTCGCCAGGATGGTGACGAGGCCGATGCGGAAGGCGCTCCACCCGCCGGCAGCGGGCTCCCGGGCCCCCGGCCCCGCGTCGCCGTTGCCGGCCCGGCGGCGCCCCAGGATGGACTGGACGCCGAGCACGATGAGGACGGCCGCGCCCGCGAGGCGGAGCGCGTCGTAGGCGACCTCGGAGGCCTTGACGAGCGCCGTGGCCCCGAGCGCCGCGACGAGCGCCCAGAAGAGGAGGCCCACCTCGTTCGCGGCGACGGTCGCGAGCGCGGCGCGGCGCCCGCCGCGCAGGGCCTGGCGCACGATGACGGCGGTGCTCGGCCCCGGGATCATGGCCAGCACCAGCGCGGCGCCGCAGAAGGCAAGGAGGCTCGAGGTCATGAGTGGCCTGTGTACCCGCGGAACGCCTCGCCGGCCAGGCCCCGCCGCGCGCGCGCCGCCTCACGTCCGCAGCGCGCGCCGCCTCACGTCCGCCGCGCGCGCCGCCTCACGTCCGCAGCGCGCGCCGCCTCACGTCCGCCGCGCGCGCGTCACGCCCGCGGCGCGCGCCGCCTCACGGGATCCCGAGCAGACCGCTGCCCTGGTAGACGACGAGCGCCGCGACGTACGCCGCGACGTACGTGTACGCGATGACGAACGCCGGCCAGCGCCACGTCTTCGTCTCGCGGCGGATCGCCGCCACGGTGCTCATGCACTGGCAGGCCAGGACGAAGAACGCGAGCAGCGCGAGCCCGGTGCGCGTCGTGTACGCGCGCTCCCCGTCCGGGCGCCGCGCCTCGCGGATCTGCTCGGCGAGCGGCGCGGGCTCGTCGTCGGCGTCCTCGATCCCGAAGATGACGCCCATCGTCCCGACCATGACCTCGCGCGCGCCGAACGAGCCGATGAGGCCGACGTTGATGCGCCAGTCGAAGCCGAGCGGCGCCGTCAGCGGCTCGAGCGCGCGCCCCACGCCGCCGGCGATGCTCGACGCGAGCTCGGACGCGGCGGCCGGCTGCTCCGTCGCCGCCGGCTCCGTCGCCGCGGCGGCCGCCGGCTCCGTCGCCGCAACGGCCGGCTGCTCCGTCGCCGCGGCGGCGGGCGGCTCCTGCGCTGCGGCGCCCGGCATGGGCACCTTCAGCAGCACCCACAGCACGGCCGAGACGGCGAGGATCACGGTCCCGACCTCGCGCGTGAACCGCCACGCCGTCTGGGCGGCCTGGCGGGCCACGAGGCGCGGCTCGGGGCTGCGGTACGCCGGCATCTCGAGCACCATGGGGAGCGAGCGCCCGCGGGTCGCCGTGCGCCGGAGCACGAGCGAGGCGAC
The DNA here is from genome assembly GCF_051521615.1 of Sorangium sp. So ce1335. NCBI lineage: Bacteria > Pseudomonadati > Myxococcota > Polyangiales > Polyangiaceae > Sorangium > Sorangium sp. So ce1335. The sequence goes on along the minus strand of NZ_CP150363.1, from coordinate 11,219,771 downwards.
GAGGCCGGAGAAGATGCCGGCGACGTAGAGCGCGACGAAGAGCAGCGCCTGCACGAACGCGCCCTCGGCGGCGAAGAAGGTCGTCAAGAGCAGCGCGTACGTCGGGATGCGCGCGGAGCACGCCATGAGCGGCACCACGAGGATCGCCGTCAGCCGCTCGCGCGGATCGCGGAGGATGCGCGTCGCGTGCACGGCGGGCACCGCGCACGCGTGCCCCATCAGGAGAGGGAGGAACGCCCGGCCGCTCAGCCCCATGAGCTGGAGGAGCCTGTCGACGAGGAAGGCGCCGCGCGCGAGGTATCCGCTCGCCTCGAGCAGCTCCATGGCGACCGTGAGGATCACGATCTGCGGCATGAAGGCGAGCACCGTCCCCGCGCCGCCGATCAGGCCGTCGACGACGAAGGAGGCGGCGAGCCCGCCGCCGAGGGCGTCGGAGACGACGCTGCCGAGCTGGCCGAGCGCCGCGTCGAGCGCCTCCGATGCCGGGGTGGCCACGAGGAACACGGCGGAGAAGAGCAGCGCCATGAGCCCGAGGAACACGACAGGGCCGATCGCCGGGTGGAGCAGCACGGCGTCCGCGCGGGCGGTGAACGTCCTGCGTCGCTCCGCGGCGGCGTCGCGGCGCGGCGCCTCGACGTACGCGGCGCGCGCCACCTCGTCCGGGTCCCACGCCGCGGCGGCTGCGCCGTCCCCGGCGGCTGCGCCGTTCCCGGCGCTCGCGCCTGCGCCGTTCCCGGCGCCCGCGCCTGCGCCGTCCCCGGCGCCCGCGCCGGACCGCGCGGCGCCTGCGCCGGGCCGCGCCGCGTCTGCGCCGAGCCGCGCGGCGATCGCGTCGAGCACGACGCCGCGCGCGCCCGCGTCCCTCGCGCTGACGAGCAGCACGGTCAGGCCGACGGCGCGCTCCAGGGCGCCGAGGTCGATCCCGCGCCCTTCGCCCTCGAGCACGTCGCGCTGGGTGGCGACGACGATCGGCGCGATCCCCTGCTGCACGAGCTCGCGCGTGAGCCGCAGGCCCAGCGCGAGCTGCGTGGCGTCGATCACCTGGACGACGACGCGCGCCCGCCCGCCCTCGCTGGCGCGCTCGAGGAAGCGGCGCGCGACGCCCTCGTCCGTCGCCGGGTCGACGACGGAGCCGATCGAGTAGAGCCCGGGGAGATCCGCGATGGTCGCGACCGTCCCGTCCGGGAGGCGGACGTCGGCGGTGAGGATGTCGACCGTGATGCCGGGGAAGTTGCCGACGCGCGCGTTGCCGCCTGTCAGCCGGTTGAACAGCGACGACTTGCCCGAGTTCGGGCGCCCGAGCAGCGCGACGATCGGCCGCTCGACCGCCGCCGCGGGGCGGGCCGCGCGCGCCTCGGGGGCCGCGGCGGTCATGTGCTCTGCCCCGCCGTGGGCAGGGCCGCGACGAGGATCGAGCGCGCGAGCGACGCGTTGATCGCGAGCTCGCCCCCCGAGCCGGTGCGCACGTGCAGCGGGCCGCCGAACGCCGCGCGCCGGATCACCGTCAGCGTCTGCCCGGGGCCGAGCCCCATCGCGCCGAGCCATCCGGCGAGATCCGCGTCGAGGCCGACGTCGACGACGATCGCCTGCTCCCCGGCGCGCACCGCCGCGAGCGGGCCCGCGGCGGCAGCGTCGTGCGCCTCGCGGGGCCGCGCGGACGCGTCCGTCGGTTTCGGCGTGGAGGAGCTCGGGTCGAGCGGGAGAGGGGGCGATGCGCTGGAGGTCATGATCCGTTGCTGATGATAATGAAATTGTAAGTCGTTTTCATCAAGTGCGCCGGCCCCAAGTTGTCATCCCTGTGCGGCGCCGGTGTCCGCTGCGGCGCCGGAGCCCGCTCGCGACGGAAGGCGAGCGCCGGGGTGCAAGCCGGCTCTAGCACGCGCCGTGCTCGTCCGGGGCGCGAATCGGGCGGCACGGGGGCCTTGCCCACCGGCCCTGCGGGGGCGGCGCGGGGAGCAGGAGCGGCGCAGGGGGAGGGGAGCGTCGTCCTGAAGCCCGCTCGGGACCTGGCGCACGCTCGATCGGCGCTCCGGCGAGCAGCCATCGCGCACCTGCCGACATTGCGGATCGGGCGCCATGTGCCAGTATTCGCAGTAATTTTACATACTTGCATGCAAGTACATGCCCGGCCGCTCGATACCTCACCTCGTCGGGAGGCTTGCCGCTCGAGCAACCGCGGCCGTTGTGCGAGCGCGGGCCGATTCTGGGCGAGACACCGGACCCTCGTCCTCGGGTACAAGGACGGTCCGATGCCCCTTCCCGCCGACTTCGAGAAGCGCCTCTGGGCTGCCGCCGACCAGCTCTGGACAAACTCTGCCCTCCAGCCGTCCGAGTACGCGACGCCGGTCCTCGCGCTGATCTTCCTGAAGTACGCCGATCACCGCTTCGCCGAGGCCGAGAAGAAGCTCGCCTCGTCCCGGCGCCGGGGCGGCGTCGGCAAGGACGACTACCATGCCGAGGGGGTCCTCTTCGTCCCGGAGAAGGCCCGCTTCGGCCGCCTGCTCCAGCTCCCCGAGGGGGCCGACATCGGCAAGGCGCTCAACGACGCGATGAAGGCGATCGAGGCGGAGAACGAGGACCTCAAGGAGGTCCTGCCGAAGACGTACGGCCGCTTCGACGCGAAGACGCTCAAGGAGCTGCTCAAGATCTTCGGCACCATCCCGGAGAATGTGGAGGGCGACGTCTTCGGCCGCATCTACGAGTACTTCCTCGGCAACTTCGCCCCGCGCACGCTGCAGAAGGGCGGCGAGTACTTCACGCCGTACTCGGTCGTGCGCCTGATCGTCGAGGTCATCGAGCCGTACCACGGCAGGATCTACGACCCGTGCTGCGGCTCCGGCGGCATGTTCGTGCAGAGCGCCAACTTCATCGCCGAGCACCAGAAGCGGCCTTCGGACGAGATCGCCGTCTACGGGGTCGAGAAGCTCGAGCAGACGCTGCGGCTCGCGAAGATGAACCTCGCCGTACACGGCCTCTCCGGCGACATCCGCATGGCGAACACCTACTACGAGGACATCCACGAGCAGGTCGGCAAGTTCGACTATGTGATGGCGAACCCGCCATTCAACCAGAACGCCGTTGACAGGGAGCGGATCAAGGACGACAGGAAGCGGTTCCCGTTCGGGATGCCCTCGGTCGACAGCGCGAACTACCTCTGGATCCAGCTCTTCTACAGCGCGCTCAGCGCCGCGGGCCGCGCCGGGTTCGTGATGGCGAACAGCGCCAGCGACGCGCGGGGCAGCGAGCTCGAGCTCCGGCGGAAGCTGATCCAGACGGGCGCGGTCGACGTGATGGTCACGCTGAGCTCGAACTTCTTCTACACCGTCACCCTGCCCGTCACGCTCTGGTTCCTCGACAGGGGCAAGGCGAAGGGGCCGCGCAAGGACAAGGTGCTCTTCATCGACGCGCGGCATGTCTACCGGCAGGTCGACAGGGCGCATCGGGAGTTCACGGCCGAGCAGATCGAGTACCTCGCCAACATCGTGCGGCTCTACCGGGGCGAGAAGCCGGAGAACCTGCACGGGAGCAGCAAGCTCGTGAAGGAGAGCTTCCGGAAGGGGAAGTACGTCGACGTGCCGGGGCTGTGCAAGGTGGCGACGCTCGGGGAGATCGAGGCGCAGGGGTTCAGCCTGAATCCGGGGCGCTACGTCGGCGTCGCCGACCGTGCTGCCGAGGACTTCGACTTCAAGGAGCGCCTCGAAGAGCTGAACGAGGAACTCGAGCGGCTGAATGGCGAGGCGCGGGAGTTCGAGGCGAAGATCGCCGAGAACGTCGCGGCGCTGCTGGAGGCGTGATGCGTGGCCAGTATCGACTCGGTGACGGGTGCTCGATCATGCATGGCTACGCATTCAGCGGCATGATGGAGTCGGAGGATGAGTCAATTCCGATTGTCGTGAACATCGGCAACTTCAAATACGACGGAGGGTTTCGGTTCGAGAGCACCAAGATTCAGCGCTACGCTGGAGAGTATCCCGAGCGCTTCCGGCTCGCGCCAGGTGACGTACTTCTCGTGATGACGTGCCAGACGGCTGGGGGCGAGATCCTTGGCATTCCTGGTCGCATTCCCGATGATGGTCGGCTGTATTTGCACAATCAGCGACTCGGGAAGGTCGTGATCACCAAGCCCAACGAGCTCGACCTTGAGTATCTATACTACCTGTTCCTCTCTCCACAGTTCAATGCACATCTCGTCGCAACTGCAAGCGGTGCGAAAATCCTCCACACGGCGCCGTCGCGGATCGGGAGTTTTACATGGCTCCGACCACCGCTCTCGGTGCAGCGCCGCATCACCGACATCCTCTCCGCTTATGACGAACTCATCGAGAACAACACGAAGCGGAACCGGTTACTCCAGAAGCAGACCGACCTGGTGTTTGCGCAGGTCGAAGCTGAAGTTGCCCGGTGTACCGAGCAGATGAAACTCGGAGAAATCGCCGATTCGTCCGGAGGGACAATCCGAACGGGACCGTTCGGAAGCCAACTTCACGAGTCGGACTACACGCCTGAAGGCACGCCGGTCGTCATGCCGAAGAACCTGATCGACGGCCGTATCGATACGGCGGAGATCGCTCGGATTCCGGATAATCTTGTACAGAAGCTTGCCCAACATAAGCTCTTGGAAGGCGACATCGTATACGGCCGACGCGGTGATATCGGTCGCCGGGCTTTCATCCGCAGGCGCCAAGCCGGCTGGCTGTGCGGAACCGGCTGCCTCAGGATCTCACTTCGCCAGGGTCCACTGCAGTCGCGCTATTTGCATCAGTACCTGGGCAAGACCGAGGTCGTTGCTCTCATCGCAAGCCGAGCGGTGGGCGCGACGATGCCCAACCTGAACACGTCCATTCTCCGGGATGTGTTGGTCGCCGTGCCTCCGCTAGAATATCAGCAAAAGTTCACACAATTCGCCCATGCGAACGACGAGTTGATGCATGACCTCATCGCACAGAACGAGGTGCTGCGCGCTACGCGCGACTTCCTGCTACCCCGCCTCATCTCTGGCGAGATCGACGTGAGCCGCCTTGAAGCCCCCGACGCGTGATCGTCCGCTCGCACTGATCGCACCCGAGCCGCGCATCAGCCGCAATCTTGCGTCCGTGTGATAGACTAGGGTCCCCATGGCGCCGAAGGTGGGCCTCTACGACGGCCGTGCCCCGGAGCAACTCCCGGCGTACCCGGTTTCTCGCGTCGCGCGGATCGTCCGTGTATCCCCGTCCACCCTCCGCCTCTGGGCCTTGGGCGACGGCCAGTACAAGGCCCTCTTCAAGCCGGCCGGGCGCGCCCCCCTCTCCCTCTCGTTCTCGAACCTGATCGAGGCCTTCGTGCTCGCCTCGATGCGGCGGGTCCACGGCGTCTCCATGGTGCGCGTCCGCAGGGCCCTGGGGTACGTCGGGAACAAGCTCGGGTACGCACGGCCGCTCATCCACGCGAGGTTCCGGACGGACGGGGCCAACCTGTTCGTCCAGGAGGCCGACCGGCTCCTGAACGTCTCCGCCGAGGGCCAAGCCGTGCTCCGGAAGGTCCTGGACGCGAGCCTCGCGCGCATCGACTGGGACGGGGACCTCGCCGTGCGGCTCTACCCCTGGGTCCGCAGCACGGGGAGCGGCAGCCAGCCGAAGACGATCGTGGTCGATCCGCGGCGCGGCTTCGGCCAGCCAGTGATCACCGGCACCGGGATCGAGGCCCGCATCGTCACCGAGCGCTACCGCGCCGGCGAATCCGTGCTGCTCCTCGCGAACGACTACGGCGTTGACGTCGAGGAGATCGAGGACGCGATCCGGTGCGAGACGCGTGAAGCTGCATGAGCCGTTCACCTGCTTCGTCGACCGGTCGCTCGGGCGCGGGCTCGTCGTCGAGGCGTTGCGGGCCGCGAAGTTTGACGTTCACCATCGGCGTCCTGACCTCCGGCGCGGCCATCGTCGTCGCGGCGTGGCTCGACGCGCCAAACCCCAGGGCCTCTCATTCGTCGGCTGGCTCCGCGCCGGCCTGCCGGTCTACCTCTACGTCTTCGCACGCTGCTGGCTGATCGAGGGTCGTGCCCGCGAGCGGGGCGCCCGCGGGCTCAGCGACAAGCAGTAGCCGCGCCCACCCGGGTTGCCGGACGACCCGCCGCGCCAGGCGCCCGACCAGCCGCCGGACGACCCTCCCCTACATCGCGCTGGTCGGCGACCCCGCGAGGTCCCGTTGCAGCACCCCCGCCGGGAGGCCCGGAGCCGTCCCGGCACCTCCGCGCGGGGGGCGCGACACGCCGTGAACCCGTCCGGGGATCTGCCTCGTCCATCCAGGAGATGGGTGGCACCCATCTCCCGATGGACGTGCCTCCAAGAAAAGATGGGTGGCACCCATCTCCGCGATGGACGTGCCTCCAAGAAAAGATGGGTGGCACCCGTCTCCTGCTGGACGTGCGGTTAAGAAAAGATGGGTGGCACCCATCTCCGCGATGGACGTGCCTCCATCCGGCCCGGCGATCCCTGGGGCAAATCCCCGACGACCGACCCCCGAGCCGACGCGACCCCCGGGGGAGGCCTGCGCGGCCGACCGGCCGACCGGCGGGGTACCGCCGCCGGGGCACCGACCGGGTGCCAGCGGAGCCACCCCCGCGTTCTCCTGGCCGGCGGGCGAGTACCTCGAGCCGCCGAAGGGGCTCAAGTAGCTAGAAAAATCGTGACACAATCGCCTCGGTGAACGCAACGCTGGAGAGCCACATCGAGCAGGCGGCCCTCGACCTCTTCGCTGCGATGGGCTGGGCGACCGCCAACGTGATGGAGGAGGTGCTCGGCGAGCACGGCACCCTCGGCCGCGACAACCGGGGCGACGTCGTCCTCGTCCGCCGCCTCCGCCCGGCGCTCGAGACGCTAAACCAGGGCGCACCCCCCGAGGCGATCGACCAGGCCATCGAGGAGCTCACGCGCGACCGGTCCGCCATGAGCCTCGTGCAGGCGAACCGCGAGATCTACCGGCTGCTGAAGGACGGCGTCGACGTCCGTGTCTCCGCTGCGGACGATGAGGAAGAGGCCACCCAGCGCATCCGCGTCATCGACTGGGACGAGCCAACGAACAACAACTACTTCGTCGCCCAGCAGCTCACAATCCAGGGCGAGACCTACAAACGCCGCACCGATCTCGTCGGCTTCGTGAACGGCCTGCCGCTCGTCTTCATCGAGCTGAAGGGCCTGCACAGCAACGTCGAGAACGCCTACCGGCAGAACTTCCGCGACTACCTCGGCGCCATCCCCCAGCTCTTCTGGTTCAACGCGATCGTCATCCTCTCGAACGGCTTCGAGAGCCGTGTCGGCACGATCACGGGCGAGTGGGACCACTTCAAGGAGTGGAAGCGCGTCGAGCGCGAGGACGAGCCGCCGCGCGTCAGCCTCGAGGTGACCCTGCGCGGCGTCTGCGACAAGGAGCGGCTCTGCGACCTCGTGGAGAACTTCACGCTCTTCTCCGAGCAGAAGTCGTCTCTCGCCAAGATCGTCGGCCAGAACCACCAGTTCCTCGGCGTGAACAAGGCCATCGCCGAGGTCGAGAAGCTCCAGATCGTCCCGAGGGGAGCGCGCCTGTCGAAGGAAGAGATCGAGGCGCGGAAGCGACTCGGCGTCTTCTGGCACACCCAGGGGTCGGGCAAGTCGTTCTCCATGGTGTTCTTCTCGCAGAAGATCCTGCGCAAGGTCGAAGGCAACTGGACGTTCGTCATCCTCACCGACCGGGAAGAGCTCGACGCGCAGATCTACAAGACCTTCGTCGGCGTCGGCGCGGTCCTGCCGCCCGGCAAGTCGAAGAAGGCGGAGCGCGAGCACGGCGTGCAGGCGAAGACCGCGGAGCACCTGAAGCAGCTCCTCACCGAGGATCACCGCTACGTCTTCACGCTCATCCAGAAGTTCCGCACCGACGTGAAGGGGGGCAAGTACCCGAAGCTCTCCGAGCGCGGCGACATCATCGTCATCGCCGACGAGGCGCACCGCTCGCAATACGACACCTTCGCCCTGAACCTCCGGAACGCGCTGCCGAACGCCGCGTTCATCGGCTTCACCGGCACGCCGCTCATGGCGGGCGAGGAGAAGACGCGCGAGGTCTTCGGCGATTACGTCAGCGTCTACGACTTCCGGCAGGCGATCGAGGACAACGCGACAGTCCCCCTCTACTACGAGGCCCGCATCCCCGAGCTCCAGCTCACGAACGAGGACCTCGCCGACGACCTGACCGAGCTGCTCGACGACGCCGATCTCGACGAGGAGCAGCAGAAGAAGGTCGAGCGCGAGTTCGCGCGGCAATACCACCTGATCACCCGCGAGGAGCGCCTCGACACGATCGCCGGCGACATCGTCACGCACTTCCTCGGCCTGCCGCGGGGGACGAAGGCGATGGTCGTCGCCATCGACAAGGTCACCGCCGTGCGGATTCACGACAAGGTGAAGGCGGCCTGGGCGAAGCGGCGGGGGGAGCTCCAGGCGTCGCTCGGCGTCACGCCGCGCGACGTAAGGAAGGCCCGGCAGGAGATCATCGACACGGTCGCGTTCATGGACGGGACGGACATGGCCGTCGTCGTCTCGCAGTCGCAGAACGAGGTCGAGACGTTCAAGAAGAAGAGCCTCGACATCGCGCCGCACCGCCAGCGGATGATCAAGGAGGACCTCGACACGAGGTTCAAGGACGACAAGGACGCGCTGCGGATCGTCTTCGTCTGCGCGATGTGGATCACGGGGTTCGACGTCCCGAGCTGCGGGGTCGTCTACCTCGACAAGCCGATGAAGAACCACACCCTCATGCAGACGATCGCGCGAGCGAACCGCGTCTACGAGGGGAAGGAGAACGGGCTCATCGTCGACTACGTCGGCGTCTTCCGGAACCTCCAGAAGGCGCTCGCGATCTACGGCTCCGGGTCGGGCGGCAACGTCGGGGCGGGCGACACCCCCGTGCAACCGAAGGAGGTGCAGCTCGAGGAGCTCCGCACCACGATCGCCGCGGCGAAGCGCTTCTGCGCCGAGCGCGGCGTCGACATCGACGGGGCGAAGGACAGGAAGGGCTTCGAGCGCCTCCTGCGCCTGCACGACGGCGTGGACAGGCTGCTCAACCCGGCCGAGGTGAAGAAGCGCTACCTCGACCTCGCCGGTCGCGTGGATCGCCTCTACCGCGCGCTCGGCGTCGATGCGCGGAAGGACGAGCTCGCCCCGGACTGGGGCGTTCTCACGGACCTGGCGCGCGGCATCCGGGGCCTCCAGCAGCCGGTCGACATCTCGAAGATCATGGACGCCGTCGAGCACCTGCTCGACGAGTCGGTCGACGCGAAGGGGTACGCCATCCGCGAGACCACGGGGGCGCCGTCCGGCGGTCGCGTCCACCTCGGCGGGATCGACTTCGACGCGCTCGCTCGGTACTTCGCGACGACGAGGCACAAGGCCAGCGCAGCGGAGGCGGCGGCCGTGTCGGCGCGGCGAAAGGTCGACACGCTCGTCCGCCTGAACCCCACGCGGGGGAACCTGCGCGCGCAGCTCGAGGAGCTGATCGCCGAGTACAACGACGGCGCGCGCAACGCCGCGCAGTTCTTCAAGGATCTGCTCGCGTTCATGAAGAACAAGGTCGAGCCCGAGGAGCAACGCACCAGCGCCGAGTCGCTGAGCCAGCAGGAGCTCACGCTGCACGACCTTCTCCTCCCGCCGACGCTGAGGCTCACCCCCGGGGAACATGAGGTCGTGAAGAAGGTCGCGCGAGAGCTGCCGAGGCAGCTCGCGCCGAAGCTCGTGATCGACTGGCGGAAGAGCCAGCGCGCGCGGGCGGCCGTGAAGGTGACGATCAGGCGTGCGCTCGAGGTGCTACCCCAGGAGACGTACAGCGACGCGCTGTACAACCAGCTCGTCGAGGCCGTGTACGACCACGTCTACGAGTCGTACTGGGGCGACGGGAAGAGCAAATACACCGAGTCTGCCAGGTAGGTGACAGCACTTTGCTGCGCCGACCCCCGACGGCCGCCGCCTACTCCGTACCCCCGTTACAGAACACGCGCTACTGCCACGTCATGGCGGCATCGCAGCGCGCCATGTGAGACGCGGATCGCGTCGAAGCGTTAGACGATGACGGGCGCTCCGGGCGTGACTTCCCGCGACCCGGTCAATGCGGCCATCTGATCCTTGAATGCTTCAACGAGCCCCTCATCACGGGGGATCATCCCAAGAACGGGCGCGGCCAGCGGCACGTCCCTCCTGATGTCGGTCGTGTCGCAGATCACGTCAGCGAACCACTCGGTACCCAAGCAAAAGCGGATGATGCCCACGTAGCGAGACAACAGCGCGGTCGTGACAAAAAGCCGAACCCGTGCGCCGGCGATATCGAGCGTGTGGAGGTCACGCAGGTACTGCCCACCCAGCATGAACCGCGGCTCCACCTTCAGCGCATCACGCCGCTGCTGTCCGGCGACCCGCACCATCAAGGGCAGGAAGTCTCCGGCATAGGCAATGAGATCCTCTGCCGAAAGTCGGAGTTTTGGGTACAGTGGCACGATCGCGCCCCAGACGGTCGCCTTCGAGGCAAACTTCTTCTCGAGGTCAGGAGAGCGCGGCTTGAGCTCGAGGGTTGGCGATTCGTCGTCCTGACGCGGAAGCCAGATCGCGCGCGCGTAAGGCCCCAGCCGGTCGTCGTGCACGTAAAGCCGGCTCAGGCCCGTAGATCGGAGCTCGTAAGCGCCATTGTGCAATCTCAGCACGATGTCCTCGGCCGGCTCGTCTTCGTCGCTCTCTCGGAACCCGACTACCGTGATCGCGTGCGCCTCATCCTCGTCCTCATGGCGGATGCGAAGGATGACCGGGATCCCGGAGCGGAGATAGCACTTGAGCGCGATGGTGAAGCCGGCATGATCGTCGTCACCCCTCGACGTCAAGAGGTAGGGCGAGTAACCGAACTCGCGGATGGCTCCGAGGATCTGGTTCAGATCCAGGCCTGCGTTGGCCGGCAGTGCCCGCCCGCGCACAATATACTTCGTTGCGGCGGCAGTCACGGCGAGCGGGGTCGCCGCCCGGCCCCCGTCGGCACGCATGACGCGCGCAAGCGCGGACCAGATCGCCGTCGTGGCGCATGCTCCTACGGCCTGATCTTGCTGTTGGAACGGCATCCCCTTCACCATGAGCTCGAAGCCGGCGAGGTGGACCCGGTACTCTGTGCTCGCTGCAGCGAAGCAGCGCGAGGGCAAGCCCCTGTAGGGGCGTAGGATCGTCCGCCCGATCGGAGCACTGGGGAAAGGGCGTATGACCACGAAACCTACGTAAGCCGATTGTAGCCGGCTCTGGACGGTCTCGTAGTCGCTCTTCGCGTCCTCAATCCACTGCGCTAGCTCAGCGTCATCGAGCTCGCATGACAGGACGTGAATGCGCGTCGCCTTGGAGCGTGGCGGACGTAACGCACTGGCGTAATACCCGGTGTACTCCTCGAGATAGTGGCGATCGACGTAGGGTTCTTCGACGATCAAGGTCCTCGACTTCACCTCCTTGCTGACGAGGTAGGAGATGAGATACTTGACCTGATCGGTGTCCGCGTCCTCCGGAAGTCCGCTCGCCTCTCGCACCTCGTGCCAGAACGCGCGCGACGAAAAGGGAACACACCGCAGCGATAGCCGCACCGCCGTCACCGCGTCCGGAGCTTCAAATCCTCGTCGGTGACGACCTGCATCTTGGCGAAGCGCTGCCGGATCTCCTTCCGAAGCGCCAGCCCTTCCCGGGCCAGCTCCCGAGCGAGCTCCGGGCTCAGCCGCAACGGCTCTCCCGTCGAGGGTACAGCGTCCTGCTTCGGCTGGGATTGGTCCTTCGTCGTCATGGGGGTCATCCCGGAGTAGCGGCCCCGTAGGGCACCGCTTGGGCTGAGCTTAGAGGGCGCAGGGCCAATGCTCAAGGTCTGGCAGGAGGCGGGCACCCGCGCTGAGAGCGGCCGGTCCGCTCTGGCTTGAGCTCGTCGGATCCCGACCTGTTCCGGCTCTGGCGGCTCCCGGATTCGGGCTCCTCGCCGCCGGATCTCCTGGCACGGGTCGCTGGGAGCGAGGAACGCTGCGGGGCTGGAGCGGCCGGGACCCGCGATGGGCTGAGCATGCCGGTGTCCCTGACGTGGCCCTTGGTCGGCTGTCAACCGTTCGCTACGGCGGCCAAGTCTCAAATCACGCAGGCCAAGCGTCTGTGGATTTTCATAAGGGCGGAATGTTCGTGGGTCTACTCGTCGAACGCGCCGCCCCTGGTGTCCGGGATGCGTCGAAGTGCACGACCCCGAGCGGGCCGAGCTCCCGGGCATCCGCGCAGGAGCGGCAGGCGCCCTTCGCAGCCCGAGCCGCTGACGGGCGTGCACTCAGTAAACGCAACGTTGTTGCAAATGCATCCAGACCGCTCTAGTGTGCCCCGCACGCTCGCGCCGCGGGCGCGGAGGCTCACGTCCTGGGCCTGCGCTCGGCGGCGCGCGGCGCGGCGGAGCGCGTCCGCCCGCGCCTGCGCGCAGATCTGCCGAGAGAGGCCTCGTCGTGAACCGAAAGCTCCCTGTGACCGTGCTGTCCGGCTTCCTTGGCGCCGGCAAGACCACGCTGCTCAACCACGTCCTCGCGAACCGCGACGCGCTGCGCGTCGCCGTGATCGTCAACGACATGAGCGAGGTCAACGTCGACGCGGCGCTCGTCCGGGGTGGCGGCGCGGCGCTCCGCCGCGTCGAGGAGAAGCTCGTCGAGATGTCGAACGGGTGCATCTGCTGCACCCTCCGGGAAGACCTGCTGGTCGAGGTGGCCCGCCTGGCCGGCGAGGGGCGCTTCGACTACCTGCTCATCGAGTCGACCGGGATCTCGGAGCCGCTCCCCGTGGCCGAGACGTTCACCTTCGACGATCCCGCGACGGGCAAGGGCCTCTCGGAGGTCGCCCGGCTCGACACGCTCGTGACCGTGGTCGACGCGCAGCGGTTCCTCGCCGACTGGACGAGCGCCGACGAGCTCCGGGCGCGCAGGGCCGCGCTGGACGGCGACGACGAGCGCACGGTCGCCGATCTGCTCGTCGAGCAGGTCGAGTTCGCGAACGTGCTCGTCCTCAACAAGACGGATCTCGTCGGCGACGACGAGGTCGAGCGGCTCACGGCGATGCTCCAGCACCTGAACCCCGGCGCCCGGGTGATCAGGGCCTGTCGCGGCCAGGTCGATCCCCGCGAGATCCTCGGCACCGCGCTCTTCGATTTCGAGCAAGCGGCGCGCTCGCCCGGCTGGATGCGGGAGCTGCGCGGCGAGCACGTGCCCGAGACCGAGGCGTACGGGATCGAGAGCTTCGTTTACCGCGCAGACCGCCCGATGCACCCGGAGCGGCTCTGGGCCTTCCTCCACGGCGCGGCTGCGTGGGATGGAGTGCTCCGCTCCAAGGGGTTCTTCTGGCTCGCGACCCGCATGGACATCACCGGCGCCTGGTCGCAGGCGGGCGGCGCGGCGTCGTTCGAGGCGGCGGGGCGCTGGTACGCGGCCCTGCCCGAGGAGCAGTGGCCGGAGGACGGGGAGGAGCGCGCCGCGCTCGACACCGCGTGGAATCCGGTCTGGGGCGACCGGCGGCAGGAGATCGTCTTCATCGGCGTCGACATGGCCCGGGACGAGCTCACGCGCGGGCTCGACGCCTGCTTGCTCACCGAGGAGGAGATGGCCGCCGGGCCTTCGGGCTGGATCCGGTTCGACGACCCTTTCCCGGCGTGGGAGCAGGCAGAAGAGGTAGAGCGCGAGGTCGAGACCGCGCTGCCACTCAGGCCGACGTGAGGCCGACGTGAGGCCGACGTGAGGCCGACGTGAGGCCGACGTGAGGCCGACGTGAGGCCCGCCGCAGCGCGACCGGCTCACCCCCGGCGCTGTGTCGCTGCGGCGAAGCGCGCGCTCGCGGACGCGCCTCGCCTTCAGCAGAGCGCCAGTGTCGCGCCTACTTGCCGCCCCCCTTCGATATCTTCCCTTCCGTGAAGAACACGTGTTTGCGGGCGATCGGATCGTATTTCTTCATCTGCATCTTGTCCGTCATCGTCCGCTTGTTCTTCGTCGTGTAGTAGCAGTAACCCGTTCCAGCAGACGAGACGAGCTTGATGATATCGCGCACGAGGTGCCCTCCTTGCCGGCGATCGTCGACGCGTGGCCGCAGACCGAGCTCCGCGGCCGCGGAGCGCCGCGCAGGCCAGACGCCACACCACTACCTCGGGGTGGCTACTGATGCAACTTGATTGCATCAGCAGCGTGCCCTGTGGCAGCATGGCCCATGAAGCTTCGTCGCGGCATGACGGCTCAGGCCGCGGCGCTCACGGAACACGGAACACGACATGATGACGACGACGATCGCTGAAGAGCGCGGGGAGCTCGCGTCTCCGCCCGCGAAGATGGGCAGCTCGACGCGCCTCGTGACGGAGCTCGCCGATCTGGCCGAGCTCGCGTCGCCCGAGGTGAGCGTGTGCGTGCTGCGGCGACGCATCGACCCCGACGTGGAAGGCTTCGTGCGCGGGTGGCTGCTGCCCCAGCCATTCGTCGAGACGCTGCTCGTCGATCCCGGCGCGCCCGACCTCTCGGCGCTGGCTGCTGGAGCGCCCCCTTCACCCGGCCGCGAGGCCTTCCTTCAGGACGTGCGCTGGCTGATATCGCTCTTCTCGGATCTCGCGGGCTGCCCCCGGGTCGGCGTGCGGCTCGCGCGGCTCACGAGGCCCATGTGCCCGCGTCTCCATGTGGATAGGGTGGCCGTCCGTCTGGTGACGACCTATGTCGGGCCCGGGACGGAGTGGGCGGAGCACGCGGCCGTCCGGCGGGACCGGCTCGGCCACGGCGCGAGCGGGCTCCCCGACGAGGGGTCGGGGGTGCTGCGCGCCGGCGCTCGCCTCGGCCGGATGGCGCCGTTCGACGTCGGGCTGCTCAAGGGCGAGGCGTGGCCCGGCAACCGGGGCCGCGGCGCCGTGCACCGCTCGCCGCCCGGAACAGGGTCACGCGTCGTCCTGACGCTCGACGCCCTGGCCTGAATGCTACGCCATCACCTGCACGTCGCCGTGATGGTCGCAGTGCCCGCTGTGCGGGTGGTGCAGGTGGCCATCGACGAGGAAGTCCACGTGATCTCCGTGGGGGACGGCGGGGTGCCCGCACCCCTCTCCGTGCTTGTGCTTCACCTCATGCCCTGAGCACGCGTGGCTCGGGGTGCACTGAGCAGGATTCGCCGCGTCGACCGAGAGGACGTGCTCGTCGAAGTGATCTTCGTGCTGGTGGTGCAGGTGGCCGTCGTGCAGGTAATCGACATGATCGCCGTGGCGGATCGCCTGGTGTCCACATGCCTGGCCGTGCTCGTGCGCATGCTCGTGGTGCGTCGCGTGGTCCTTCATCCTGGGTCTCCTTCTTTCTTTGAATGGTTGGGAACGGACAGATCCGGAAGAGGTAGAGGTTGCTTGCATCAGCCTCCGAGGCCCGACCGCTCGCCGCCACCCACGACAAAGGGCCTCAGGTGAACGAAACCTAATCGCAAGGCATGCACCGGCCATTCCACTCCATTGCAAATTCCTTGTCCGACGGTTGTCGTCGGGCGAGCCCGCCCGGCGTGACGCCCGCGGGCAGCGCGTGACGCCCGCGGGCAGCGCGTGACGACCGCGGGCAGCGCGTGACGACCGCGAGCACGGCATGAGACCGGCCGGCAGCGCGCGATCCCGCGGGCGCCGCGCGATGTCGGCAAATCGCGGCGGATGTCGGAATGCTCCGCCGGGCGGTCGCGCGGCGGGCACGGCCGATCCGTCGCCCTCGAACCCGCATCTCGTCTAGACTCCCCGGCGATGGTCGAGCTAGCCAGGCACGCCGACCCGGACCAGGCGCGGCAGGCACCCCCGGAGAGACCCACCCGACGCTGCCCCGCGTGCGGGGTCCGGTACCCGCTCGACTTCCTCGTCTGCCCCATCGACGCGACCGCGCTCGAGCTTCAGGGCGTGACGGCGACCGACCCGATGGTCGGCGAGCTCCTCGCGGGCAGCTTCTGCATCACCGGCGTGATCGGCGCCGGCGGCATGGGCCGCGTCTACGTCGCCGAGCACATCCGCCTGCCCAAGCGCTTCGCCGTCAAGGTGCCCCACGAGCACTTCGCGAGCCACCGGGAGGCGATGGCGCGCTTCGAGCGCGAGGCCCAGACCATCGCGCGCGTCGGCAACGAGCACGTGATCGACGTCGTGGACGTCGTGCGCCTCAAGGACGGGCGCCCGTGCATGGTGACCGAGCTGCTCAAGGGCGAGGACCTCGGCAGCCTCCTCGACCAGGTCGGCAAGCTGCCGCTCCCGACCGCGATCACCATCTCGCGCCAGGTCTGCCGGGGCCTCGCCGCGGCCCACGCGGCCGGCGTCGTCCACCGCGATCTGAAGCCGTCGAACCTGTTCCTCGTCCGGCGCGAGGGGGGCAGCGTCCACGTGAAGATCCTCGATTTCGGGGTCGCCAAGGTGCTCGACGGCGCCGACCTCACCCGCACGGGCTCGGTGGTCGGCACGCCGCAGTACATGGCGCC
This sequence comes from Sorangium sp. So ce1335, assembly GCF_051521615.1. NCBI lineage: Bacteria > Pseudomonadati > Myxococcota > Polyangiales > Polyangiaceae > Sorangium > Sorangium sp. So ce1335. The sequence continues at coordinate 11,203,293 of NZ_CP150363.1, read as the reverse complement.
GGAGCAGGCGCGAGGCTCCGCCGAGGTCGACTCGCGCGCGGACATCTACGCGGTCGGCGCCGTGCTGTACCGCATGCTGACCGGCGATCGGCCGTTCCCCGACGAGGAGCCGACCCGCGTCATGATCCGCCTGCTCACCGAGGATCCGCGGCGCCCGCGCGACATCGACAAGGCGATCCCGGAGGGGCTCGAGGCGCTCATCCAGCGCGCCATGGCCCGCGCGCGCGAGGACCGCCCGCCGTCCGCCCAGGAGCTCGACCGCCAGCTCGCGGACTTCGACATGCAGGACCCGCTCGGGCCCGGGCGCTCGCTCGGCCTGAGCACGGCCGTGACCGACGGCGCCCCGAACGACGAGGTGGCGACCGTCGTCATCCCGAACGCCCAGGCGCAGAGCGCGGACGACGTGACGCGCAGGGCGCGGCGCGCCCGGCCGGTGGCGGTGCTGCTGTCGATCGCGGTGAGCCTCGCCGCGGGGGCGGCCGTCTTCACGAGCGCCGCGATGGTGCTCCGGATGGTCTACCGCATCATCGAGCGGCGGACGCTCAGCGAGACAGAGCTCCTCATCGCCGGGGGGGTCGCCGGCGCGCTGTCGCTCTTCGCCCTGATCGGCACGCTCCGGGTCCTCGTCGGGCGGTGGCGGAGCGCGCCGGCCATGGAGCGCCTCGGCAAGGGGCTGAAGGCCGCGCTCGTGTGGCTGTTCATCTCGTGCGGCGTGCTCGCGCTGGGGGCGGCCGCCTACAACGCCTTCGCGCTGCCGATCCCCGCGGTGGGGCTCGAGCCGACCGACTGGCTCGGCTGGATCGACGTGGGCGTCGTGGGGGTGCCGACCCTGATCGCGCTCGTGGCGCTCATCGTGGCGCTGCGGCGGGTGACGCGCGTCTCGTAGCGTCGCGTCGCGCCGCCAGGGGGCGGCGCCGGCGGCGCGGGAGGAAAATCTGCTCATCCCGCGAGCCCGTCAATATTTTCTCATACATTCGACAGCTTGTAAATAGGTGGTTGAATCGGCGAGATCTCCGGGCCCGCGAAAGCACCCACGAGGAGGCGAGATCATGTCCGCACGATTCAAACCCGAGATGTATGCCGTCGATTTCGGCACCTCCAATTCGCTGCTCTCGGCGGCCAGCGCGGAGGCGACCTGCCCGCCCATCCCGCTCGACGGCGCGGCGGCCGACCCGACAGTCCTCCGGAGCCTTCTCTTCTTCGGACAGCAGCGGTTCTCCTGCGGCGCGGCGGCCATCACCGACTTCGTCGCGAACGGGATGCAGGGGCGCTTCATCCGCTCGATCAAGAAATACCTGCCTGACCGGAGCTTCACCGGGACCCAGATCGGCCACCGGGTCGTGACCATCGAGGACCTGATCGGAAGGTTCCTCAAGGAGATGCGCGATCAGGCGAACCGCCACTTCGACACGGACGTCGCGCGCGTCGTGCTGGGCAGGCCGGCGAAGTTCTCGACCGACCCGGCGGACGATCGGCTCGCCGAGGAGCGGCTCGAGCGGGCAGCGCGCATCGCCGGGTTCCGCGAGATCTTCTTCTGCCCCGAGCCGGTCGCCGCCGCGCACGATTTCCAGGTGGAGCTCGACCGAGGGGCCGTCGTCCTCGTGGCCGATTACGGGGGCGGGACGTCCGATTACACGATCGTGCGGATGCGCCGGGAGGGGTTCTCGCCGTCGGACGTGCTCTCGCTCGGCGGGGTGTCCATCGCGGGGGACGCGCTCGACGGCAGCCTGATGCGGCACAAGATCGCCCGCCACTTCGGCGCCGAGGTCACCTACCGCGTCCCGCTCGGCTCGAACCTGCTGACGATGCCCCGGCCCATCGCCGAGAAGCTCTGCTCGCCGGCCGACATGACCGTGCTCCAGCACCGCGACGTCCTCGCCTTCCTCCGCGACGTGAAGGCCTGGTCGCTCGGGCCCGAGGACCGGCAGCGCATGGACAACCTCCTCTGCCTCGTCGAGGACTCGCTGGCCTTCCGCGTGTTCGAGGAGATCGAGCGCAGCAAGTGCGCGCTGTCCGGAGAGGCAGCCACGGAGTTTCGCTTCGACTACCCGTCAATTCACCTCCGCGAGCACATCACGCGGGATGATTTCGAGGCCGCGAGCGCGCGGCAGATCGACGCCATCCTCCGCGCCCTCGACCAGACCGTGCAGGACGCTGGCATGTCGGTCGACGACATCGACGTCGTGTGCTGCACCGGCGGCACCGCCAGGGTGCCGGCCCTGAGGCGCGGGATCGAGCGCCGCTTCGGCCCCGGCAAGGTGCGGCAGCTCCGGAGCTTCCACTCGGTCGTGCAGGGGCTCGCCGGGCGCGCGCGCAGCATCGCCGCCGCGTCCGCCTGAGCGAGCGCCTGCCGCGCCCGGCTCCGGGCGGGTGCCCGCCGCGCCCGGCTCCGGGCGGGCGCCTGCCGCGCCCCGGGAGGACACGGCCGCGCCCGCCACAGCGCCGTCGCCGCCGAGCCAGCGGGGATCGCCCTCGACGATCCACGGGTACGCCTCGTGGAGCGCGCGCTCCATCAGGCCGCCGTAGGTGTGGCCGGCCCCCGCGGCGTGCAGGACGCGCGCGGTGAGGCCGCCGCGCTCGAGCACCGCCTGCGTCTCGCGCGCCCTGGCCGCGCAGCGTGCCCCGCCGCACGCGAGCAGCACCCGCGCCCCGCCGCCGCCGCGAAAGCGCCGCGCGGTGCCCAGCGTCCACTCGCCGAAGCCGCCGTAGCCCCCCTCGATCAGCGCCGCCCGCGCGAAGCGCGCGGGATGCCCGGGCAAGAGCAGCGCGCCCATGATCGCCCCCTGCGAGAACCCCGCATAGACGGGCTCGCGCAGATCCACCCGATCCCCGAAGCGCCGCGCCAGCGCCGAGACGGCGGCGGCGACCTCGCGGCTCAGCGCGTGGTGGTCCGGGTAATAGAAGATCCGCCCGCCATCCGGCATCCGCGCGTCGATGGGCTTGCCGCGCGGGCAGAGGATGAACCCGGCTCCCCGCACCATCGCGCGCCAGACATCGCAGTGCCACTCGGGCCGATCGCCCGCGCCGTGCGCGACGACGAGCACGGGCCGCGGCCCCTCGCCGCTCGGCGGCACGACCACCGCGGGCCCGAAGCCAGGGACCTCGAGGTCGACGAACGCTCCCCCCTCCGCGGGCGGCGGCGGCTCCGGCGCCGGCTCGGGGCGCGCCTCCGGCGCGTCGAGCGACGCGTCGCTGCGGCCCACGGGGGCGGCGAGCGGCGCCGGCGCGCAGCCGCCGGCGCCGAGCGCGACAGCGAGGAGGAGCGCCCCTCGCGGGCCGCAGGTGGGCAGCGCTCGTCGGCTCGTCGCGCGCATCGCGCCCCGGAACCTGAACACCGCGAGGACGAGAATCAAGAAGCGGGGCAGATGCCCTATCCCGAAATACAGGGAGAGCCGTCCGCGGACCGCGCCTAGGCCGACACGAGCACGATGCGGCTCACCTCGGGGGGCGCGCCGATGCGGGCGGGCGGGCCGGCGGTGCCGAAGCCGCGGTTGATGTAGAGATGCGCGCCGCCGCGCCTGTAGAGCCCGGCCACGTAGCCGTGCGGGAGCACCATGTCGGCAGGCCGGACGAGCAGGTTCACCTGGCCGCCGTGGGTGTGCCCGCTGATCTGCAAGGCCACGTCGCCGGCCGCCTCCGGGAAGAACACGGGGTTGTGGCAGAGCAGCACGCGCGGCAGGTCGCGCGGCACGCCGGCGAGCGCGCGGCCGAGGTCGGGGCCGCCGCCGGGCACCCGACGGCGCGCCCACACGTCGTCGACGCCGAGCAGCGCGAAGGCGCCGCCCGCGCCGCCGATGACGCGCCCCTGGTTGCGCAGCACGTGCGCGCCGCCGCGCTCGAGCGCGTCGATCGTCGCGTCGATGCCGGCGTAATGGTCGTGGTTGCCCGGGATCGCCGCGACCCCCTCGCGGGCCAGCGGCCCGAGCCGCCGCGCGAGCCGCCCGAGGTGGTCGGCGTAGCGCGGATCGAAATCGATGAGATCGCCCGTCATCACCACGAGATCGCCGCGCGCCTTGCGCACGAGATCCTCGGCCGCGCGCATCTCGGGCTCCCCCACGAACAGCCCGAGGTGGATGTCCGAGAGCTGGACGATGGAGAAGCCGTCCAGGCTGCGCGGGAGGCCGGGTATCGGAATCGCGATCTCCTCGATGACGTAGTCGTGCCGCCCGAGCAGCGCGCCGTACACAGCGCTCCCGCCGCCGATGAGGAAGGCGGAGCCCGCGGCGCCGTTGGCGAGAAAGGCGCGCCGCGGGAGCGCCAGCGACGGCACCGGCGGCGTCGCCGGCGCGGCGACAGGCGGCGTCGCCGGCGCGGCGACAGGCGGCGTCGCCGGCGCGGCGGCCGGCGGCGCGACGGGCTCGCCCGCGGCGTCGCCCTCGTCGCGCGCCGCGGCCTGCGCAGGGAGGCCGGCGCCGTCGGCGGCGCGCGCGGGTCGGGTGGCGCGGGCGAGCGCGGCGCGGCCGAGCCGCGCGATGAGCCGCCCGAGGTCGACGACGGCGAGCAGGACCGCGGAGATCAGGACGGCGAGCGAGACGGTGCTGCCCCCGAGCCCCATCGCGCGGAGCACGCCGTCCGGCAGGGCGCCGCGACCGAGCCGCCCGACGGTCATGGTGGCGATCCCGGCGACGAGCAGCCAGGTGAGCGCGCGCCGGGCGCGAGGGCCCAGGCCGAGCAGCCGGGAGGCGCGCCGGTGCACGTACACGCCCATGAAGCCAACGACGAGGAGGACGATCAGCGAGACGATGACGATGCGCATGCGGGCTCTGCGGACAGCGAGGGGACCGAAGCGTAACCTATCCGCGACGCCCGGCCAGACGCCGGTCCAGGACGCGCCCGAGCGAGCCTGCCCGCTGCGTGCCTGCCGCAACTGGACACGGCCGGCGCGCTCACGCCTTGTCACCTCATGAGCGCTGATCCACCGCGAGGCCACCCGGACAGGCCGCCGCAACGCGCGGCGTGACGCACCCCATGGCGCCGCGCGTCGCGCGTTGCTCCCCGCATCACCCACGTCCAGCTCGACGCGTCATGCGCGGCGCGCGCACTATCGTGAGCTCACCGCCACGGACAGGACTGGAAATGAACCTGAAACCGCTCATGCGGTTTGCCATGTCACCGGGCGTCGGGCTGCACTGCCCAGTCGTGATGAGATGATCACGCGGTGCGTTGAGCTTTCAGGGAGCCGTCCGCCCGATGCGCGTCGGCGCGTTCTCCACAGAAGGAGCATCCCTGCGGCGCCGTGGTTGGAGACGCTCGTGACGCGCTCGTGACGCGAGATGTGGACGGACGTGTTTTATTCGATGTGAAAAAATAACCGCACGGCAGACAATCACGAAGGGCACGAAGCCCACGAAGCCTGCGAAGCGTACGAAGCGACGGTGAGATCGCGCAGTCGTCGTTTGTTCTTGCCCCAGCGAAACCGTTGGTCTAGATTCGGCGCGCTAATCTTGACGTGCTGAGTTTGCCTGGTTCCTTTGGCGAAGTAGATGAAAGGCTTAGTATGCTGAGAAGGAATTCGCATCTGGGGATGAGCAACTGGTTTGCGGTCCTCTGCGCCGCATCTATCGCGGCGTGCTCGGGTGCAACCGAGAACGGTGGGGACGACGGATCGAGCGGCCCGGGCGGCCCGGGCGGTCCGGGGGGCACCGGCGCGGGCACCCCGACGAGCTCGGGCGTCGGCGCGGGCACCCCGACGGGCTCAGGCGTCGGTGGGGGCACCCCGACGGGCTCGGGCGTCGGCGCGGGCACCCCGACGGGCTCGGGCGTCGGTGGGGGCACCCCGACGAGCACCGGTACGGGCTCGTCCTCCTGCCCCGGGGGCGTCAACATCTCGGTCGCGGCGTCGGGCAACCCGTTCGAGGGCGGGCGCATGTTCGTGGACCCGGAGTACGTCGCCAAGGTCCAGTCGTCGATCGACATGACGACCGACGCGGCCCTCATCGAGAAGATGAAGAAGGTCCAGGAGATCCCCACCGCCTTCTGGCTCGACAGGATCGCGGCGGTCGACCGCCTCGCGGGGCACCTCGACAAGGCGATCGAGCTCCAGAACCAGCTCTGCGAGCCGGTCATCCCGGTGATCGTCGTGTACGACCTGCCGAACCGCGATTGCTTCGCCGAGGCGTCGAACGGCGAGCTCCGGCTCGAGAACGGCGGGGCCGAGCGGTACAAGACCGAGTTCATCGACCGGATCGCGGAGATCTTCGCCGCCCGGCCGAACCTGCGCATCGTCACGGTCATCGAGCCCGACTCGCTCCCCAACCTGGCGACGAACATGGGCCAGAAGGACTGCTCCGAGGAGACGGCGGCCGGCTACAAGGACGGCGTCGCGTACGCGCTCAAGAAGCTCAACATGTCGCACGTCCACCACTACATCGACGCTGCGCACTCGGGCTGGCTCGGGTGGCCGGACAACCAGGAGAAGGGCGCCGCGATCTTCAAGGAGGTCCTCGACCTCGCCGGCAATCCGCCCAACGTCCGCGGCTTCGCGACGAACGTCGCCAACTACACCCAGCTCAAGTACGCCGAGGGGGGGGAGAGCTACGATCAGCAGTTCAACCCCTGCTACGGCGAGTTCGACTACGTGACGCAGTTCGGCGAGGCGCTGTCGGCCGTGGGCCTCGGCACCAAGCACTTCATCATCGACACGAGCCGCAACGGCCGCGGCAACATCCGGTCGGACTGGGGCTACTGGTGCAACAACATCGGCGCCGGCATGGGCGAGCGGCCCAAGGCGAACCCGGGCGGCGCGCCGCGCCTCGACGCCTTCTACTGGGTCAAGCCGCCGGGTGACTCCGACGGCACCGCCGACAAGTCCGCGGAGCGCTACGACCTGTTCTGCGGCTACGAGAACGCGGACCAGCGCGCGCCGGAAGCCGGTTACTGGTTCCACGACTACTTCGTGGAGTGCGTGAAGAACGCCAACCCGCCGCTCTGATCGGCGTCGGCGGCTGTCCCAGGCTGTGACGAGCGCGCTCGATCGGACTCGATCGAGCGCGCAGCGGCGGCCGGGGCAGGCGAGGAGCGTAGAAGAAGGGGTCTACCCGCCCGCGGGCCGCGCGGCCGGCCGGAGGGTAGACCCCTTGGGAAAACGCTCCTCACCTGCCCCGGTCGCCGTGCTGTTTTCAGCGCCCTCCCCGGCATGAAAGGCACGCTGCCGGCCGGCGGATGCCAGGTCGCGCGCCGCGGCTCGGGCGGACGCCAGGCCGCGCGCCGCGGCGAGCCGTGGCATGGTGGCGCCCGGTGCACGACTCCATCACGCTCGATCAGCTCCGCACGTTCATCGCGGTCGCCGACGAGGGCAGCTTCTCGGCGGCGGCCAGGAAGCTCCGCCGCGTCCAGTCGGCCGTGAGCCACGCGATGGCCAACCTGGAGGGCCAGCTCGGGGTCGTCCTCTGGGACCGCTCGACGAGGATCCCGGCGCTCACGGAGCACGGCCGCGTCCTGCTCGGCGCCGCGCGGCGCGTGTGCGCCGACGCGGACGCGCTCAGCAGCGCGGCGCAGCGGCTCGCCGGCGGCCTCGACCCGCTCGTCTCGCTGTGCGTCGACGCGGTGTTTCCGCTGTCGGCGCTCGTCGAGCTCTGCGTCGAGTTCGCGCGCGTCTACCCGACCGTGGAGCTCGTCGTCCACACCGAGGCCATGACCGCCGTCGCGGACCGGGTCCGCGACGGGACATGCCAGCTCGGCGTCGTCGGGCCGGCCGCGGCGGCCCAGGGGCTCGAGCGCCGGCACCTCACGTCGGTGCGCATGGTGCCCGTCGCCGGCAGGTCGCACCCGCTCGCCGCGCAGCAGCACGCCGCGCCCGCCGCGCGCCTCGCGACCGAGCAGCTCCGCGAGCACGTGCAGATCGTGCTGAGCGAGCGCGGCGGGTCGCGCTCACCGGAGCAGGCGGTCCTGTCCCCGCGCACCTGGCGCGTCGTGGATCTCCAGACGAAGCGAGAGCTCCTGTGCGCCGGGCTCGGCTGGGGGAACCTGCCAGAGCACATGATCCGCGATGACCTCGAGGCGGGGCGCCTCGTGCGCCTCCGGCCGGACGCGTGGGGGGACGACGAGCACGTCCTGTCGCTCGCGGTTGTCCACCGGCCGGGGCTCGTGATGGGCCCCGCCGGGCAATGGGTGCTGAAGCGCCTCGTCGAGCTCTGCTGCCAGCACGTCGGTGGCCAGCGAGCGCCGCGGTGACCGGCGATCGCGTCAGAGCGAGAGCCGCGAGAAGAGCTCGTTCACGCGGATCGCGGCCGCGACGCTCCCCGTGTCGTGCGCGTAGTCCATCGCCGCGAACAGGTGCGTCTGCTCGAGGTCGAGCCGCTCCGGAGAGCGCTCGAGGAGCGCGACGTAATGCTCGAAGAAGCGGCGCTGATCGAACTGCGTGCGCTTCAGCACGGCGTGGCGCACGGTCGCGTGCAGCGCGAACCGGCCCTCGAACGGCTCCTGCACGAGCCGGAAGCGGCGCAGCGAGGCGAGCGCGTCGCCGGCGCTGCGCCCGGCCCGCGCGAGCTCGGCGAGCGACGCCGCGTCGACGTGGTCGCCGTTCGAGTGCGCCAGCACCGCGAGCATCCGGCGCGCCGCCGGCGCCAGCCCGCGGAAGGCCCACGCGACGAGAAGGCCGACCTCGGGGAGGTCGTCCTCGTGGTCGATGACCTGCACGCGATCGACCCCGCCCGCCACGAGAAAGCGGCGGAGCTCGTCGACGTCGGCCGCGCCGCTCGCGACGATCGCGTCGGCGAGCTCCAGGGAGACCGGGTTCCAGCGGAGCAGGCGCGTCAGCGAGGCGACCGCGGGGAAGGGGCTCTGCCCCGAGGTCACGAGCGGCGCGATGACGGGGAAGATCGAGACGCCGGCCACGAGGCAGCGCCGCGCCGTGATCACCCACGTCACCGCCTCGTCGCGCAGGTCGTCGAGCAGCTCGGCGACGGCGCGGTCGTGCTCGTGGTTGTCGAGCACGATGAGCATCTCCCCGAGCGCCCGCAGGCGGCGCCGCAGCGCCGGCAGCGACGGCGACGGCCCCGCCCCGAACCGCAGCGACAGCATGCCGAGCAGCGTGCGCGCGTCCCAGGCGCCGACCCGGAACCAGTGAACCCCGCCGGGGAGCTCGCGCGCGAGCTTGTGCCCGAGCGCGCACGCGAGCGTCGATTTGCCGCTGCCGCCCGTGCCGACGAGCGCGATGCGCGTCGGGCGCGACGCGCGCAGGGCGGCCGTGAGCGTCGCGAGCTCGCGGCGCCGGCCGCGCAGCGAGGGGGGCGGGGGAGGGAACACGTGCGGCGAGGCGGTCATCCCCGCGCGAGGCTAGCAAAAAGGCGCGCGGGGGGCGGGCGCCTCTTCGCTTCCACGGAGGATTCCGCGTGATCCAAATGGCTCACGCGGCTCGCGCGGTTCACATGGGTGGGTGCGGCGCGCGCAAGAGCAGCTCGATCGCGCGGGAGATCGGCTCCGGCGACATCGAGGTGAGGCGGATCCGGCGCAGCTCCTGCCCGCCCCGGCTCAGGAACACCGCCGGCACGCCGCGGATCTCGAGGCGCTCGGCCTCGGTCCTCGCCTCGTCGAGCTGCCGAAAGACCTCCGCGCTCTCGCGCTCCGCCATCGCCTGCGCGGCGTCCACGCCCGGCAGCTCGGAGGCGACGCGCAGCAGCAGATCGTCCGTTATCGCCGGGCGCTCGCGCGCCTGGATCCGGAAGAAGTGGTCCACGAAGTCCCAGAGCCGGTCCTGCATCCCGACGGCCGCGGCCATGCGCGCGGCCTGCACGGAGCCCGGCCCGAGGAACGTGAGATTCCGGAACACGAGCTTCACCTGCCCCGTCCTCACGTGGCGCTCGAGGATCGCGGGCAGCACCTCGAGCGCGTAATCCCGGCAATGCGAGCAGCGGAGATCGGAGAACTCGACCATCGTGACGGGCGCGCTCGGATCCCCGAGGACGATGCCGTCCTGGGGAATGCCGGAATAGAGGCCGCCACCCGCGCTGACGGCGCCGGTGGCCTCCGGCTCGGGCACCTCGCCCGCGCCCTGACAGGCCGAGATCCCGAGCAGGACGGCGGCGAGCAGGGCGCCGCGCCGCAGGGCGGAGACAGAGTGTGCGTCGCGTGAATGGGCGAGTGGGAATCGTTCGAGCAGCTCAGGCTTCATTCCGGGACACACGGCACGATCCATACCCCGTCACGGACGCGCGGAGACCGGCTCACGCGCATTCCGGTAAACGGTGCTGGGCGAGGATCTCCGGGCGAGGAAGGACTCCTGTCCAGCGCGCCGGCCGTGGAGGATCTGGGGCAACAAACGGGTTGAACCCGCCTGAAACGAGCAGAACTTCGAACCGCCAAGACGCCAAGACATTGTCTTCTTCTTGGCGTCCTTGGCGTCTTGGCGGTTTATTTCTCGCTCGCTCGACGTGGTCGTTGTTCTGGGGCGCCGGGGCGTCGAGCGCGCCGGGCGACCCTCGACAGGGCCTCGGCAGCGGCCCGGCGCGCCCCCGGCGGTCCCGGTGACGGCGCGCTTGCCTGGACCCCGCCCCATCCGCAATGCTCGCGCGGCCCCGCGTGTCCGCCGAATCGCCTCAGCCAAGCGCCGCCCTGCGCCGCGACCGTGAACGGGTCGGCGCCCTCGCTCCGCCCGACGGCGCGAGGCCGTCGGGCGCGCGGCCCGCCGAGCCCAGGCCTCCGCCCGACGGCCTGGCCAGGCAGCTCCGCGAGCAGGCGCAGGCCGCGCTCGGCGAGCTCCTCCGCGGCCTCCTGACGGCCAATCCGCAGGGCGCCGGCCTCGCGCCCGGCGGCACCGCCGCCGGGCGGCGGCACCTCCATGCCGGCCTCGTGGCCGCGCTGATGCGGGTCGTCTTCCTCCTCTACGCGGAGTCGCGCGGGCTGCTCGCCGGCGGCGCGCCGCTCGCGCAGCTCTTCGACGAGCTCGAGGAGGACGTGCGCCGCGGCGGCGACCTCGAGCGCCGCCACGGCGCGTGGGCACGGCTCGCGGCGCTCTTCCGCGCGCTCGTCGACAACGGCCCCGGGGACACGCGCGGCGGCCTCTTCGATCCGGACGCGTTCCCCTTCCTGGCGAGCCCGCCCTCGCTCAGCGACGGCGTGCTCCACCGGGTGCTCTCGACCCTGCTCGTCCACGGCGGCGCGAGGGTCCACCACGGCGATCTCGAGGTCGAGCACCTCGGCACGTTCTACGAGGGCCTGATCGCCCTCGACCTCGAGGTCGCCCAGGGCGAGTCGATGGCGCTCCTGCCGTCCCACGTTGTCGTCGACCTGGAGGCGCTCCTCGCCCTCCCCGGCGCCGAGCGGCTCGCGCGGCTGCAGGAGGCGGCGGACCTGAAGCTCGGCGCGCGCCACGCCGCCGCCGTCGTCGCGGCCGGCAGCGTGGACGATCTGGCGCAGGCGCTCGCGCGCCGCGCGTCCCCGCGACGGCCGGGCCGGATCGCGCGCGGCACGCTCTACCTCCAGCCAGGCCAGATCAGACGACGAGCTGGATCGTATTATACACCACGTGACATCGCTTGTCACGTCATTCAACGCACGCTCGCGCCCCTCCTCCGTGCGGGCGGCCGGCCAGCCGCGCCCGACGACATCCTCTCGCTGGCGGTGTGCGACCCCGCGATGGGGTCCGGGGCGTTCCTCGTCGAGGCGTGTCGCCAGCTCGCCGCGCACCTCGTCGCGGCCTGGGAGCGCGCCGGCGAGGCGCCGGGCCTCGCGCCCGGGGCGTCGCCCGAGAGGCGCGCGATGGCGCTCGTGGCGCAGCGCTGCGTGTACGGTGTCGACCTCGATCCGCTCGCTGTCGACCTCGCAAGGCTCTCGCTCTGGCTCGTCGTGGAGGAGCGCGGCCTGCCGCTGAGCTTCCTCGACGGCAAGCTCCGCTGCGGCGACAGCCTCATCGGCGCCGCGCGCGCGGAGATCGGCGCCTTTCCGGCCGACGCGTCGTCGCGCGGCGGCGCCGCGGACGCCGCGGTGGAGCGGCGCGCGCGGCGCGCTCCTGCGCGCCAGCCGCCGGAGCGCGCCGCGAGCGCCGAGCAGGGCGAGCCGGCCGCGGGCGTGGATCAGGCCGCGCTCGACGCCTGGATGGCCCTCTGGTTCTGGCCGTCGGAGGGCGAGCTCGCGGCCGCTGCGCCGACGCCGGACACGTTCGCCCGCCACATGGCCGGGGCGCGCGAGCCGACCGACCCGCGCGCCGCGCTGTCGCGCCGCATCGCCGAGGAGCGCCGGTTCCTTCACTGGGAGCTCGCGTTCCCCGGCGTCTTCGATCGCCCGGAGCCGGGCTTCGACGCCGTGATCGGCAACCCGCCCTGGGTCGCGTACGTCGGCCGCGCCGCGCAGCCGATCGCGCCCGAGGTCTTCAACCTCCACCTCCGCAGGAACCCGGCCTTCCACGGCTACCGCTCGCTGCACGGCCTGTTCGTGCACCGGGCGGCGTCGCTGCTCCGGCCGGGCGGCCGGCTCGGCCTCGTCATCCCGACGTCCGTCTCGGATCTCGACGGCTACGGCCCCACGCGGCGCGCGCACGACGCGCTCTGCGCCGTGGACCCCGACCTCCCCAGCTTCGGCAGCGACGCCTTCGAGGGCGTCTTCCAGCCGTGCATGGGCCTCCTCTCGACGCGCGTCGGCCCCGCGTCTCCCGGGGCGGCAGCGGCCGGCGCCCCGTGGCCGCTCGCTCGCTCGGATCTCGACCTCGTGTCGCGCCGGCTCCTCGACCGGCTGAGCGCGCTCGCGCCGCTGCCGGCCGTCCTGTTCGGGGAGCGCGGCTTCCAGAGCACCGCCGAGGACGCCGAGCACATCCGGCGCGCGGACGTCCCCGTGCCGCCGTACACCTGCCCGATCCGGGAGGGCACCGACGTCGGCGAGCTCATCGCGCGCGCGCCGCGCCACCATGTCCACCGCGCTGCCGTGAAGGGCCGCTTCCGCAAGGACGAGGACTGGAAGGCGGTGCGCCTGCTCATCCGGCAGACCGCCCGGTACCCGATCGCCGCCCTGAGCGACGGCCTCCCGTTCCGCAACTCGATCCTGGCCGGCTTCTGCGACGCCACCTGGAGCGAGTACGCGCTGCTCTGCTACCTCAACTCCTCGCCTGTCCGTTGGTGGCACTACACCCGGCACCGGGACGCGCGCGAGGGCATGCCGCAGGTGAAGATCGCGCACCTGCGCGCGATCCCCGCGCCCCCGCCGGGTCGGGCCGACCTGATCGCCGCGCTGGACGCGCTCGGGCGGGAGCTCGGCCCGGCGAACGCGGGGCTGCCCGTCGAGGCCCGGCGCCACCTGGACGCCGTGGTGGCGACCATGCTGGAGATGACCGAGGAGGAGCGCCGCTGCGTCGCGGCCTGGGCGGCGGCGACCCCACTCCCGCGGCCGGACGGCTGAGCGCCGGCTGGCGGCCCCCGGCGGAGCGCTCGGCCGTTCGCGGCGCCGTCAGAAGCCGCCGTCGAAGCCGGGCGGGTCTTCCTGCGGGCTGTCCTTCAGGTTGAACAGCGCGCTGCGGAGATCATCGAGGTCGAACGGCTTCTCGAAGACCGCCGACGCGCCGAGGCTTCGCGCGGCCGCGTGGAGGTGGGGGTCGCCGAACGCCGTGATCAGGATGACCGGCGGCCGGCGCCTCAGCTCGGACAGGCCTTCCAGGATCTCCATCCCCGAGAAGCAGGGCAGCTGGATATCGCTGACGATCGCGTCGATCGGCTCTGGCGGCTCCTTCCCACCGAGCCAGGGCGCGACCTTGTCGAGCAGCTCGAGCCCGTTGCGCGCCTCGGACACCTCGAACCCGTCGCGCCGGAGCGCGAGGGCGAGCGTGGCCCGCATGTCGTCGTCGTCCTCCGCCAGAACGATATGCTGACCTTTGCCGAACAAGCCGCAAGGCGGGACCAAGGGCTTGTCGCCAATCCAGCTTTCCGTCAGGTTCATGGCCGCTTCTCCTTAACTTCAGGCCCGCCACCACCGCGTCCTCGGACCGTCCACCGCGGTCCTCGGCGCTCGAGCCCGCAGGATTTGCAGCGCGCGTGCCACGCTGTCGTACCTTGCGGTGAAGCGGGCTCGACGAGTTCATCGCGCGCGCGGGGCGCGTCGTCCGCGGCGTAGCGGCGCGCGAGCAGGAGTCCCCTTCCGCCTCGTAGGGGCAATTTGTCGCGAGGAGGGGCAGAACACGCGCACGCGTGGGGCACTTCCGTCTCCCTGCCTCGGGGGGCCGCACCACATCGCGCGCGCGCGGATCGCCGCGCGCGCAAGGCCGTTCCACCCTGAGCGCGAGCCGCGCGCGTCGGTGCCAGCGACGCCGTGGCGTTATGGCCGAAGAGATCGGTGAGCTTGGAACAGCCGGAACGGCCGCGGAGGGCGGGCGAGAGAACCAGCCACGAGGCTGCCTCTCTTGACGAGATCGCCCGGCGAACAACAGCGGGTGACGAGGAGGGGAGAGGGGAGGAGGGGGGTGGGCCAGCTCCGCGCGCGAGGCAGGTCGCTCGGGCGGGCGCTGGCCCGGGGGGGCGACCGCCTGGCGGTCATCCGTTGCTGTCAGGGGGCCGTCGCCGTTTCCGGTGGGTTACCGGCTCGTTGCCGGCAGGTCATCGATCAGTCACGGTGCGGCGCGCAGAGGCGACCGTTGTTGTAGGCGTCGAGCGTATCGGCGAGGGGCTGGCCGCTCGCCCAGGGCGTGTTCTTGCCGCCCTCCTTCACGTTGCTGCCGAGCGGGTACTGCTTGAGCCAGGCGTCGGCCTTGGCGATGGTGTCCTCGATGCAGCTCGACTGATTGCCGATACCGACATTGAGCTTGGCGACGATGAGGTGCTTCGCGATGATGTACGTGACGTCGCCCTTGGTCGGGCGGCTGATGATGTCGAGGAGCTGGGCCTTCGTGTAGGTCTTGCCGCCGATGGTCAGCTGCGAGACCTTCCACGCGTTCGGGTGGTTCTTCCAGTAACCGGGGGTGCCGGTGCCGGGCGCCGCGGCCGGGCACGCGCCGCAATCGGCGCTGCAGCTCGAGCAGTCCTCGAAGCCCGCCTTGCAGGTGCCGTCGCCGCACACGGGCGGGCACTCACCGCAATCGGCGCTGCAGCTGCCGCAGGTCTCGCCGGCCTCGCAGACGCCGCTGCCGCAGACCGGCGGGCAGATACCGCAGTCGCTCGGGCACTCGAGGCAGTTCTCGCCGGCCTCGCAGGTGTCGTTGCCGCAGACCGCGGGGCAAGCGCCGCAGTCGCCGGCGCAGTTCGAGCAGTCTTCGCCGGTCTCGCAGACGTTGTTGCCGCAGACGGCGGGGCAAGCGCCGCAGTCGTCCGAGCAGGTGCCGCAGTCCTCGCCGGCCTCGCAGGTGCCGTTGCCGCAGACGGGCGGGCAGGCGCCGCAGTCGTCCGAGCAGCTCCCGCAGCTCTCGCTGGCGTCGCAGGTGCCGTCGCCGCAGACGGGCGGGCAAACGTCGCAGTCGGCGCTGCAGCTGCCGCAGTCCTCGCCGGCCTCGCAGGTGCCGTTGCCGCAGACGGGCGGGCAGGCGCCGCAGTCGACAGCGCAGGTGCCGCAGCTCTCGTCGCCGCCGCAGACGCCGTTGCCGCAGGAGAGCTGGTAGCCGAAGTCCGCGTCGAGCAGGTCCTGGGCCCAGCCGAGCGACACGGTGCCCGCGTTGTCGAGCGCGCCGTCGGGGTCGGCCGTCGGCTCCTGTCCGGCGAGCGGACCGCTCGTCATGAAGTTGTCGGCGGTGATCACCACCGTGTAGGTGCCCGCGGAGAGGGTGTCGAAGAGATAGAAGCCAGGCTGGCCGGTGTAGGGGCTGTTGCCGGTGACCGTGGAGGCCATGAAGGCGCCGTCCTGGTACAGCTCGACGAGGACGCCGTTGACGCCGAGCTCGCCCGTCTCCGGCTCGTAGAGCCCGTCGGCGTCGCTGTCGAGCCAGACCGTGTCGCCGATCGACGAGTACGTCACGTAGCCGAAGTCGGCGTCGGTCACCTGCTCTCCCGCATCGAGCGACACGGCGAGCGGCTCGTGGTCGGTGGTGAGGTAGTGCCCGAGCGGGAGCGTCGCGTCATCGACGCTGACCACGTAACAGCCCGCCTCGAGGTCGCCGAACCGGTAAACGCCGTTCGCGTCGGTCGCGGTCGTCGCGAGGGGGTCCCCGTCGGCGGCGCGGTCGCAGTTCGCGTCGTTGAAGAGGTCGACGACGACGTCGGCGATGCCGAGCTCGGAGGCGTCCTGGATGCCGTCCACGTTCGCGTCGAACCACACCTTGTCGCCGATCGAGCCCTTCGGGGCCGTGTAACAGACCTCGAGGAGGGGGCGGTAGGTGAGGTTCGTGTGGGCGCTGCCCTTGTACGATGTCTTGCCGTACGGGTCCTCCTCGAGGAGGATCCCGTAATTGGGTGAGACGCCGCCCACCCACTCCCGGACCAGCTCCGTGAGATCGAGCTGCTGCCACACCGAGCCACCGGCCACGAACGACGTGAAGGTCGTCGGATCGATGCCGCCGAGGTTGTTCCAGGTGACGTCGTTCTCGGTCCAGGGCCCGAGCACCCGATGGGCTCGGACGGTCTGGGCGGTGCTGCTGTAGGTCTGAACATAGAACTTGGCCGACGCGACGAACGAGCCCGCGGGGATGGCGCTGAGCTCGAAGCCGAACAGGGCTCGTTTCTCGCCGGCCGTGCTGGAGTACCCGGTGTTCACCTCGTGAGGCGATCGGACGGCGTAGCTCGGGTAATTGCTCCAGATCTCGGCGTTGAAGATGTCGCCGAGGACGCCGCGCTGGATCACGGTGCACGTGGGCGACGGCGCGGTGGTGCTGGCGAAGCTCGTGGCGGTGATGAACAGGGTGGCGAGCGCGGCGGAGGAGGCGATTGCGATCTGCTTCATTGGTAGCTCCTTGAGGTCCTCACAGGTGAACCACTGCTGGAGCGTCATCCGAATAGCAGGCGCCATGACACACGGGTCAGGCGAGGTCGGTTTCGCGGGCTCCGGTCGGACTGAGCCCCGCGGGGCTGATCGGGATCAGATCAGGTACGCGGGCGCCTTGGCTCGGATCGGAGAGCGGATGCGCAAAGGGACAGTGTTTAACTTTGCAACTCGATGTCGAAAGTGTCCAGATCTTTTTGATGGTGATACGCGATAAATTCAGTGTTGCGTGCTGGCTTGCACAGTGACGCTTTTGGGCCGCGCGGTGACGAATTTGGGCACCGTCATGGCCAGTCGGCGTCCCCCGGCCGACGACGGCGGTCCGCGGCGCAGAGCGGCGCGCGGCCGAGCGCTGGAGCGCCGGAGCGCTCCGCGTCCGCTCTGGCCCGTTGCAGGGCGGAGGGACGAACAGGATCGGATCAGGTGCGCGAGCGTCGCGAGCGAGATTTGATGCAGAGTGCGCACAGGACCATTTTTCAAGATAACGAATCTCTGTTTCGCCTGTCCAGATCCTTCCTCGAGGCGCGCGCTTTTTGAGGCGCCGCGTCTCCCCCTGCCGGCGCGTGATGCCCCCGTCCTGCGCCACCGCCTACTCTTCCTCTGGTTACCCTGGTTCCTCCGGCCCCGGCGGCCGGGCGGGCCGGAGCGCGTTTGTCGTCGTCTTCGTCTGGTTCGTCTGGTTCGTCTGGTTCGTCTGGTTCGTCTGGCGCGTGCGTCGTCGCACCGTCGAGCACGCCGCGGGCCTGCCGGGTGCCCCCCGCGGGCGGGCGCTGCTAGGGTTCCGCCGTGCGACGCCCGCTGCTCGCCTCGCCGGCCCTCCTCCCCACACGCCTCGCGCTCGTCGCCTCGTCGCTCGTGGCCGCCTACCCGAGCACGGGCGCCGCGCAGGACCAGCCGACGCTGAGCGGATCGTGGACGGCGAGCCCGCTCACCGAGCAGTGGTCGATCGCCGCGTGGGGCGAGGCGTGCGGGCCCAGGCCGCGGCCGCAGGGCGCCCCGGGCGGCGCGGTGCAGATCCAGCAGCAGGGCTCGGAGCTGTCGATCTCGGGCGCCGGTCGGCCGTGGAGCACCGCCGAGTGCTGGGAGCAGATGCCCGGGCTGGCGCGGAGCAAGCACTCGGCGTCCGGCAACGCGCGCTCCTGGCAGACGCGCTGCACGACGCCCCCCAACGACCCCCGCCGCGCGGTCGTCACGACGACCACGCAGGCGACCGACACGAGCGTCCAGATGGTCGAGACGGGCCAGTACCAGTTCGTCATCCAGGACACGACCTGCAGCGCCTCGGTGACGAGGACGCGGACCTACACGCTCGTCCGGCGCGCGGGCGAGGCGCCCCCCGCGGCGAGCGCGCCGCCGCCCGCGAGCGCGCCGCCGCCCGCCGCGAGCGCGCCCGCCGCCGCGAAGAAGCCCGCGGCGCCGCGCGCCTGCGACGCCCCCGGGGAGCCAGCGCGCCTCGAGGTCACGCCGTCGCGCAAGCTCATGCGGCCGGGCGAGAGGTTCCAGTTCCGCGCGCTGGTGATGGATGCGGAGGGGTGCGCGCTCCCGACGCGGCCCGCGTGGTCGGTCGCGCCCGGGCCGCTCGCGTCCGCCGCGACGGTCGACGCGACCGGCGCGCTCTCGATCGGCGCCGACGCGGGCGATGGGAAGCTCGGCCTCGTCGCGTCCGTTGCCGGCAAGGGCGTGACCGTCTCGATCGAGGTGACCAGCCCCGATCGCTACGACGCGCTCCTCGCGACGAGCGGGCTCAACGAGGCCGGCGAGAGCGACGAGGCCGCGTCGGTCGTGATCGCGACCGGCACCATCGGCGGGCGCACGACCACCGGCGAGGACCTGGGGCGCCAGCGCAAGAACCTGTTCGTCGCGATCGTGGGCGGGGTGGCCGCCTGCCTCGGTTTCGCGGGGCTGATCCTGCTGCGCCGGGGCCGCCGCCGGCCCGGCGGCGACCTGGAGGGCCCGGCCTCGACGGGCGGCGACGCTGGAGAGCGCGGCGGCGCCGGGGCCGAGGAGGCGCCGGCGTCCTCAGGGGCCCCGCCCGCGGCCGGGGCGGCCATGACGCAGGTCCAGCCGGCGCGGGCGGCGCGCGGAAAGATCTGCCCGACGTGCGGCGAGCTTTATCCAGCAGAGGCGATGTTCTGCGGTAAAGACGGCACGCAGCTCGTCCTCGTGAACTGAGCCGAGGCGCACCGCGCCCCGACGATTGCGCGCGGCATCGACGCGCGCTGCGTCATCCGCCGCACCGCGCCGGAGCTCGCCGCGCGGTTGACGCGATGCCGGCAGTGCCGTCCGCGGTTCACAAAAAAAGTCGTCGCCTTGATCGGCCTCGCGACGTCCCGCTATCCTGCCATCAACACGACCGGGCCGCGTGGACGTGCGCGTGTGTGGTCGTTGAACCCATGCCCGCAGGCCGGAACGGGAAGGGCGACAATCGCATGAAGATTACGTGTGAGTCTTGCCAGGCGAAGTACACGATTGCCGACGAGAAGGTCGTCGGCAAGACGGTCAAGATCAAATGCAAGAAATGCAACCACGCGATGGTCGTCACCGGCGCGAATGACGCTTCCCCGGCGACCGCCGCGGCGCAGGAAGCGACCGCGGGGCAGCAGGGCGATCTCTCGGACGACACCGAGGCGAAGCTCGTCGCCGACGCGGGCGGCGCGGCCTCGGGGGCCTCGCCCGACGCGTGGACCGTCAACGTCGCCGAGGGCGACGAGCGGACGATGACGACGGCCGAGCTCGTGTCGGCGTACGCCCGCGGAGAGCTCAGCAACGACACGTACGTCTGGAAAGACGGCATGGGCGACTGGCTGCCGATCGCCAGCGTGCCCGAGCTCCGGCAGCAGTTCTCGACGGACGCGGCGCCGGCGGCGGCGGCTGCGCCCGCGGCGGCGGATGCTGCGGCGGCGGCGGCTGCGCCCGCGGCGGCGGCCGCGCCCGCGGCGGCGGCTGCGCCCGCGGCCGCCGCCGTACCAGCGCCTGCAGCCGCAGTGCCTGCGCCAGCGGCCGCGCCCACGCCGGCCGTGCCAGCCGTCGCGTCGGCGCCGGTGCCCGTCGCGCCGGCTCCGACCGGGCTCAGGTTCGGGCCCGAGGGCACCGTGGTGATGAAGGACGCGCGGCGCGGTCCGAACCTGCCCGGCGCCTCGCCCACGGCCGCGGCGTCCGCGGCGGCGGCGCCTGCCACGGCCGCAGCCGCGGCCTCCGCGCCGGCCGCGGATGCCGCGGCCCCGGCGGCCGCAGCGGCTGCGGCGCCGGCCGCTGCAGCCACCCCGGCCCCGACGGCCGCGCGTCGCGCGGGCCGGGCGCCCGCGGCCGACGTCTTCAGCGCCGCCGCCGAGCGCGCCGCGGAGCCGGCGGCGGCGCCCGCGCCGCAGCCCGGCGCCGAGCGGCAGGTGGGGGAGCGCAACGAGAACTCGGTCCTCTTCTCGCTCTCGGCGCTCACGGCGGTCGAGACTGCGGTGGCCAAGCAGAAGCCGGAGGAGACGCCGGTCGGCCGGCGCCCCTCGAGCCGCCCGGCGAAGAACAACGGACGCACCGGGTATGACGACCTGCTGAACCTCGGCGGCGGCGGCATCGCCTCCGCGCCGATGCTCGCCCCGCCGCCCCTGCTGGCGCCGGTGGCGGACTCGCGGCCGCCTCCGTCGGGCTCGGCGAAGTCGTCCGTACCGCCGGCGCCGCTCTCGTCGCTCCCGTCGCTCTCCCCGCTCGCGGCGCCCGAGGCGCCCGCCACGCGGAGCCGCACGGGCCTGATCGCCGCCGCGGTCGCCGTCGTCGCGCTGATCGGCGGCGTCGCCTTCTTCTTCATGCAGTCGCCGTCGCCCGAGCAGGAGACGGTCACGCCGGAGCAGGCGAACACCGCCCCGGTCGAGGCGACGCCCCCGGCGGAGACGGCGACCCCGCCGCCTGCGGCCACGCCGACCGAGACGGCGGCGGCCGCCACGCCTCCCCCGTCGGAGACGGCCGCGCCCGCCGCCTCCGAGGAGCCCGCTGCCGGCGCCGAGGCGGCCGCGGCCCCGGATCAGGCCTCGCCCGGCGCGGCGGAGAAGTCGGCGCAGAGCAGCAAGCCTGCCCCGGCGGCGGCGGCCGCCGCCGCGGCGGCGAAGCCGGAGCCGAAGCCCGCGGCGGAAGCGGCTTCGTCCGGCAGCGGGCCGTTCAACCGTGGCGCCGCGACCTCGGCGCTCGGCGCTGCCGCGGCGTCCGCCAAGAGCTGCAAGAGGGCCGGCGGCCCGACCGGGACCGGCAAGGTCAGGGTCACCTTCGCGCCGAGCGGCAACGTCACGTCGGCCGAGGTCCAGGGCGCGCCGTTCGCTGGAACGAGCGTCGGCGGCTGCGTCGCCAGGCTGTTCCGCGGCGCGCGGGTGCCCGCCTTCGGCGGCGCGCCGGTCGCGGTCAGCAAGTCGTTCACGATCAACTGAGGACAGGGCGCCCGCCCTCCAGCGGACCGGGCACCCGCGCTCCGCGTGCGCCCGGTGAGCGCCCGGTGACGGAGCGCTGGAACAACGATCCGTTGGTCGAGCGAGGGATCAACCGCCAAGACGCCGAGGACGCCAAGAAGAAGACGATATCTTGGCGTCCTCGGCGCCTTGGCGGTTCGAAGCTCTGCTCGTTTCCGGCGGGTCCAACCCGGCTGTCGCTCTAGGCCCTGCGCCGCCGGCAGAGCAGGCCGGCCAGCGCGAGCCCCGCGAGCCACCCGGCGCTTCCATCCTGGCCTCGGGGGCTCGTCGCGCAGGCGCCGATCATGCCGCTGCCGGCAGCGTAGAAGTCCTCCGGCTCCACAGCGAGCTCGGTGGGCGGCGCGCCGGCGGCGTCGCCGTTGCCGTCGGTCGGGTCGTCGCTGACCGGCGCGCCCATCGCGCCGCCGGCGGCGATCTTCGCCTGGTTCTTGATGATGTCCGGCGCGTCCGCGTCGACCGTGACCTCGAAGCGCACCGTCACGCTCCCGCCCGCAGGGATGCCCCCGCCCCGCGCGCCGTCCGCCCCCTCGCCGAGCCGGAACCTGACGGTCCGCGTCTGCGGGTCGTACTCGCCGAGATCGTCATTCGCCCTGTCCGTCTGCGGCCCGGCGCTCGGCCCGTCGACGATCGCCAGCGAGCCGGGGACGAACGTCACGCCCTGGGGCAGCGCGTCGGTCACCACCACGCCCACCGCGTCGTCATTGCCGCTGTTCGTCGCCGTGATGCGGTATTCGATCGCGTCGCCGCGGTAGGTCGGCAGCCCGCCGAGGTCCGTCGCCACCTTCGTCGACTTGCTGAAATCGGGGCCGAAATTGGAGATCGACGTCACCCACCCCGCGAGGAAATAGAGCTCCTGGCTGCTCGTTGCGACGAGCGTCGCCCGGTCGTTCCCCGGCCTGAGCTTCGCGCTGACGTCCACGATGTCGATGTCGACGCCCGACATGCTCTGCGGCGTCCCCGCGATCCTCGGGAGGTCGCCCTCGACCGACACCGGCTTTCCGAGCGCCGAGCGCGTGCTGTTGAAGAAGTTGTCCGCGGGGTTCAGCTCGTTGCTGAGCGCCTCGGCCGGGTCCGGCTTGCCCGGGTTCTGCGGGTTGAAGAACACGCTGTCGCCCGAGTTCGTGTTGTCGCCCTCGAACGCGACGATGCCGAGCTTCGCGTTGAAGCCTGCGTCGGGCACCTTGAAGCCCGACAGCTCGACCTGCTGCGAGTTCCCCTCCGAGACCCGATCGAGCCCGTCGAACAGCGCGAGGTTGCGCATCGGCGACTTCGGCGCCTCGTAGAACACGACCATCCACCAGGCCACGAACACCACGTCGTCGTCGCTGTTCCTCACGTCGACGACGTCCACGCCGCCCACCCGGTAGGCCCCGGCGCCGCTCTCCTTCACGATCGCGGTGATGTCGGCGACGGACTGGTAGTTGCGCGACTCGTTGTCCTTACCCTGGTTGATCACGGTCTCGACCGAGTCGATGGCGGTGACCTTGCCGTCGAAGCCGCCCGCGTGGTGGAGCTCGACCTCGAGATCGGCGCCGGCGGGGTTGCGCGCGGCCCAGTAGAGGTACGCGTGCGTCACCGTCGCTCCCTCGGGGAGCTCCAGCACCGCGGTCGTGCGCGCGTCCTCCGGGGCGATATCGAGGCTCGCCTCGGCCTTGCCGTCCTCGGGCGAGTCGGAGCGCCAGAGGAGATCGGGCCCGGACTCGACCGTCGACGCGCCGCAGTCGCCGACCGTGCCCACCTGGGGCCTCGGCGTCGACGAGCGGCACTCCTGCCCGATCGAGCTCCCGATGAGCGCGAAGTCGCCCTGCTGATCGACCTGCACCCGCAGCTTGGGCTCCGCCGTCGCGCTGGCGGTCGTGAGGCCCATCAGCGTGAGTAGCGCGAGACCGGTGACGCTCAACTGCTTTCTCATCGATCTTCTCCGGTTTCGACCTGCGGTTGGTACGCGGCCTTCTTGATGATGTTGAACTGGACACGCCGGTTTCTCTGCCGGCCCGCCTCCGTCTTGTTGTCGTCGAGGGGCTGGTCCCGGCCGTAGCCCTGGGCCGTGAGCCTCGTCGAGTCGATGCCGCGCCGGACCAGCGCCGCCATCACGGAGTTGGCGCGGTTCTGCGACAGGATCCGGTTGTGCTCGTCGGTGCCGCGGTCGTCCGTGTGGCCCTGGATCTCGATGAGCACGATCTCCGGGTGCTCCTTCAGCACCTGGGCCACCTCGTCGAGCAGCGGATCGCTCACGGGCTTGATGGTGGCCTTGTCCGTGTCGAACTGCACCTGCTGGAGGATGACGACGTTCTTGTCGGTGACCCGCACCGCCTTCGGGCAGCCGTGCTTCTCGGGATCCGGGTCGGCGAAGCCCTTCTCCCGCGGGCACGCGTCCTTGTCGTCGCGGAACGTGTCGCCGTCCGTATCGCGCGGGCAGCCGTTCTTCGCCGGGTCCTTCGACCGGACCCCCTTGACCTCGGGGCACGCGTCCTCGCTGTCGGGCACGCCGTCCTCGTCCTGGTCCGGCGGGCAGCCGTTCTTGCGCGGGTCGTCGTTCCGGACGCCGGCCACGAGCGGGCACGCGTCCTCCGCGTCGACGATGCCGTCGTTGTCGCGGTCCGGCGGCGGGGGGCAGCCGTGCTTGCGCGGATCGTCGCTGGGGATGCCGGCCACGAGCGGGCACGCGTCCTCGCCGTCGGGGATGCCGTCGTTGTCGCGGTCCGGCGGCGGGGGGCAGCCGTGCTTGCGCGGATCGTCGCTGCGCACGCCGGGCACCTTCGGGCAGGCGTCCTCGGGGTCGCCGATGCCGTCCCTGTCCTGGTCCGTCGGCTGCTCCGGCGTGAAGGCGGCCATCGCGACGACGCGCAGGTCCGGCGTGCCGATCCCCGAGGTGAGCCCCGGCCCGAGGCCGATGCCCGCCTCCAGGAAGGGGAGGAATCGATACCTCGCGTCGAGGAGGAGCTCCGCGTTCACCGTGCGATCGCTGATGTCCTCGAGCACCATCGCGGCGGTGAGCTCCGGCCCGATCTGGAGCCGGCCGTCCGCGGCGAGGAGGCCGACGCCGCCGCCGAGCGTGAGCATCGTCCCCTGCGCCACGCCGCCGAACGACTGGGAGCGCCGCAGCTCGGTGCCCAGCGCGCTCGACCACACGAGCCGCTCCGTGCGGCCGCCGACGGCGACGTAGGGCATCGCGCGGACGCTGCCGTCGCTCACGAACGAGTCGTCCGCGCCGGTGGGCAGCCAGAGATACGCGCCGACGGCGACCTGGAGCGGGTCGTGGTAGGTGCCGTGGAGCTGTACGCGCGCGCCGACCCGCAGGTCGCCGAGATCGGCGCCGGTCGGGGACGCGAACTGCTGGCCGCCGCCGTTCGGGCTCTCGCCCGACTGGACCGCGGTGAGGGGCGCGTCGAGGCTGAGGCTCACCCTGTTCCAGAGCGGCAGCGACGCGTTGAGCCGGAACGTGAGCTGATCGCTGACGACCGCGCCGATCTCCGCGTTGTCGCGCGCGCGCCGCAGGACGAGCGGATTGCTCGCGTAGTCGGCCATCAGCATCACGTGCGGCGTCAGGTGGCCTGCGGCGAACGGCGACGGCACGCTGAACATGCGGTCCCCGGCCGGCGCCGGGACGAAGCGGCTCAGGGCCATGCCTTCGGGCTTGACGGGCGCGTCCTGCGCCCGCGCGGGCGCGGGGGCGACGGCGAGAGCGGCCAGCGCGGCGGCCAGCGAGAGGAAAGAACAAGGTCTCATGAGGTGGCACCCTGCGTCGGCGGGTTACGCATGACGATATAAGACGCTGTCGCTGACGAGTATACAGGTCAGCAACTGACCCGTCTTGAACAACGAGCGACGCGGGCCACATCTTCGTAGCACCTGCGCGCACCTCCCCGGACCATCTGAACGAACGATGGGCTATCGAGCGCGCGCGGCGCGGCCGCTGCGGCGCTGCGCCGTCGATCGATCTCGAGGTCTCAACCTGGGTGACGCTCCGGAGCGCCGCGCGGCTCGAGGACAGGGCGCGCGCGGGCGCGAGCGCGCGAGGTCGTCGCGCCCGGCGCCCGGCGACGCGCCGGCGCTACCCGTTCGCCGCTCGGGCAGCGCGGCCGTCGGCAGGTCGCCGCCGGCTCGTCCGGGCGCGGGGGAGCCGTCCGCGGCGGCAGGGGGCGCGGCAGGCGGCGCGGAGCGGCGGCGCGGCGGCCCATGCGCGCGGAGCAGCGCGCGGCGGCGCGGGACGGGGCAGGCGGCGCGGAGCGTTCCGCGGCGGCGCGGGGGCGAGCCGGACGGCGGGCTCGCCGGGTGGAGGTCGGTCGCCATCGGGCGCCTGCGTTCTGGCGCCTGCGTTCAGGACGACGAGCGGCTATGGTTGGCGGGACACCGCGATGGGCACCCTCCTCAAGCGCGCGCTCGACCAGGCGGCGGTCTGGCATCGGGCACAGAGGCGCAAGTATCCGAACGCCGACGTCCCCTACATCAGCCACCTCGCCGGCGTGGCGGTCCTGCTCGCACGCCACGGCTTCGACGACGAGGTGGTCGCGGCCGGCGCGCTGCACGACGCCATGGAGGACCAGGGCGTCACGTTCGACGAGCTGCTCCAGCACTTCGGCGAGCGCGTCGCCACGCTCGTCCGCCACGTGACCGAGCAGGACAGGTCGCTGCCCTGGGAGGACCGCAAGCGGCTCTACCTCGAGGCGTTCCCCACGAAGCCCTGGGAAGCGCAGGCGATCACGCTGGCGGACAAGATAGACAACTTCCAGTCGATCATCGTGTGCACGCGCGATCACGGCGACCCGTGGTCGATGTTCAAGCGCGGCAGGGACACGCAGATCGCGAGGTTCGAGGAGCTGCGCGCGATGTGCCGCGCGCTGCGGCCGCACCCGCTGCTCGACGAGTACGAGGCCACCCTCGACGAGCTCATGGCGCTGGGCTGAGCGCCGGCACGGAGCGGGGGATCGAACGGGGAAAGCGGAACACCTCGCGCGGGTCGTACCTGGCCTTGACGGCCGCGAGCCGCGCGACGTTCGCGCCGTAATAGGCCGTCAGCCAGTCCTCGAGCCCCGCATCGATGTAGTTGATGTACGCGCCTCGGGTGTGGGGCAGCATCGCGCGGCGGACCCGCTCGACCCAGGCGACGTTCTCCTCTTCTTCCGCGGCCGCGGTCCAGTAAGCCTGGTATTGCAGGCTCCACAGCGCGCGCCGGTGCGGGAACGCCGTGGCGTCGGGCGCGACCCGGCCCACGGCGCCGCCGTAGGCGTCGAGCTGGACAAGGCACCTCGCGCTCGGCGCGCGCGAGAGCTCGGCGGTGAGCGCCGCGACCGCGCCCTCGTCGAAGGGCTCGTAGGCATACGCCGACGCGTTCTTGAAGCGCGCCTGCGCCTGGTGCTGGTGCACTCTCCATCGATCGGGATCGCTGCCGAGCCCGCCGAACTCACCGACCGCGTTGAGGTAAGGCATGGTGTGGATCGACACGCGGAGAGGCGCGGCCCCCCGCGCGGAGACGAGCGGCTGAAGGAGCCGGTTGAGCTCCTCGCCTGTCCCGAGCATCTGACCCACACACGAGATCTCGCCCGCGGATCTGGCCGTGAGCTTGAGGATGCTCGTCAGCCGCTCCTCGGTGGCGGGGGCGAACGACTGCCACGCATCGAGCACGCCCGGAAGCGCGTCCCACGGCCAGGTGATCCTGAAGATCGAGACATGGGAGACAGGGTGTGTCTTGAACGTGAACGAGGTGACGACACCGAAGTTGCCGCCCCCGCCGCCCTGGCAGGCCCACAGGAGATCCTGGTGCTCGCCCTTGTCGGCGCGGATCACCTCGCCGTCCGCGGTGACCATCTCGACGGCGAGCAGGCTGTCGCACGTGAGGCCGAGCGCGCGCGAGAGGAGGCCGAACCCGCCGCCGAGCGTGAGCCCCGCGATGCCCACGGTCGGGCAGGAGCCCGCAGGGACGGTGACGCCGACCTGCCCGAGCGCGTCATAGACGGTGACGAGGTCGGCGCCTGCCCCCACCACGGCGACGCCGCGCTCGCGGTCGACGCGCACGCTGCGGAGATCGCTCACGTCGACGACGAGCCCCGCGTCGACGACGGAGAACCCCTCGTAACAGTGCCGGCCGCTCCTCGCCCGGATCTCCGCGCCGCGCGCCGTCGCCCACCGGACGGCGTTCGCGACGTCCTGCGCGTCCTGGCAGAACACGATGGCGGCTGGACGTCGCGAGAAGCGCGCGTTGTACACCTCGCGCGCGTCGTCGTACCCGGGGTCCCCGGGGAGGACGACTCGGCCGGTGAGCCGCGGCGCCGCGCTCATGAAAGCTCCCTCGCCCGCGGGCGGCCGCCAGACGGGCAACGCGGCGCGCCGTCCGCGCGCGTCGGTCGATGGGCGGCGCGAGATCTGCCCAGCATGCGCCGGAACCTGCGCCCCGCGGAGGCCGCGTCAAGCTGGGCCGGCGGGCGGGTCGCCATCGCATGTGCCCGGAGGGGAGCTCCCATGAAGGCGAGAAGGTCACTATGAACATGTCTTCTCGTCTTCTCGCCCCATCGTGTTCCACCCTCCTGTTCGAAGCCGGCCACCACCGGCGGCCGCCTCGCCTGGTGTGAGCACGATAAGCACCCTCGCGCCCGTCCCGGACGCGGGGCGAGCGCGCCGCGCTCCGGCGGACGAGGCGTTCCGGGGCCGCCTGCGCGCGCCGTGGGCCGCTCTCCTCGGCACATGCGATGCACCGCCGCGGGGAGAGCTCCCCCCAAGGAGGGACCGATGAAGCTCCTGTCTCCCCGCCACCATGGGTACATCGACTACGCGGCCGTCGCCCTGCTCGCCCTCGCGCCGCTCGCGCTCCGCTTCGGGACGGTGCCGACGTCGGTCTGCTATGTCACGGCCCTGGCGCACCTCGTCGTGACGCTGCTGTCCGACCACCCGCTCGGCGCCGCGCGGAAGATCCCGTTTGCGGTGCACGGAGCCGTGGAGTTCTCCATCGCCGTCGGCCTCCTCGCCGCGCCCTGGCTGTTCGGGTTCTCCGCCGAGCTCCCGGCGCGCACCTTCTTCGTGGCCGCGGGGATCGCGCTGCTGCTCGTCGTCCTCGCGACGAGCTACACGGCCGGCATCCTCTCCCGGCCGGCGCCCTACGATCGCTACGATCGCTGAGCCGCGCGGGCGGCGCTCAGCAGGCCTCCACCGCAGCCTGCGCCTCGCGCATCACCTCGGGCCACGACGGGTCCGGCCGCGACACCTCCAGCGCGACCGACAGCGGATCCTCGCCGGCCTCGATGGCGAGGCGCGCGGCGGCAGAGCCGGTGAGCAGATCGAACGCCGGGATCGTGTCCACGTACTCGTACCGCTCGGTGCGGAATCGGAACTGCTCCGGCTGCTGCCTGCGGGCGAACGCGGTGAGCGCGACGTACGTCGCCACCGGACGGAAGGTGCGCGGGTCGGTGACGTGGATCTGGACCCCGCCGCAGATCTTGCCGGCGTGCTTCTGGAACGTGGGCCGGAACGTGAGCGGCCGCGCGACGAAGCCGAGAAGCCCCGTGGACGCGAGGCGCGTCGCGAGGTCGCGGCCGTCGAGCCACGGCGCGCCGACGATCTCGAAGGGCCGCGTCGTGCCGCGGCCCTCGGACAGGTTCGTCCCCTCGATCAGGCAGCCGCCCGGGTAGACGAGCGCGGTGTCCGCCGTCGGCATGTTCGGCGACGGAAAGACGAACGGCCGGTCCCACTCGGCCGCGAGCCCCTCGCGGCGGTGGCCCTCCACGGCCACGACCTGCAGCCCGCAGTCGACGTCGCCGAGCGGGATGCCCTCGCGCCGCGCGAAGAGCGCGACGAGCTCGCCCACCGTGAGCGAGTGGCGGATGGGGACGGGCTCGAGGCCGACGAACGAGAGGAACCCAGGCGATTGCGTCGCGCCCTCCACGCTCTCCGTCGCGCCGCCGATCGGGTTCGGCCGGTCGAGCAGCACGACGTGAACGCCCGCCGCGTGGGCCGCGCGCAGCGCGAGCAGCGCCGTCCAGACGAACGTGTAGTAGCGCGCGCCGACGTCGGCGAGATCGATGAGGAGCAGGTCGATCTGCGCGAGATCCGCCGCGGAGGGCGAGAGATCCTCGAAGCGGTCGCCGTACAGGCTGACGATGCGCGCGCCCGAGCGCCCGTCGACGTCGCTCCGCACCGCCGCCATGTCCTGCGCCTCGCCGCCGTAGCCGTGCTCCGGCCCGAAGAAGAGGCGCGGGCGCACGCCGAGCTCCTCGAGGACGGCGGCGATGTGGGTGAGCTCGCGATCGACGCTCGCCGGGTGCGCGAGGACGCCCAGGCGAGCCGATCGGATGCGCTTGAGCTGCGGGAGGTCCGGGAGGCGATCGAGACCGACGTGCACGGTACCCTGACTACCAAGGCGCGCGCGGGCAGTCCATTTGTCCGCGTCGGATTTTCCGGGGCGCTGGCGCCGGCGCGGTCAGCGCCTGAGCGCCGCGTAGAAGGTCGCGTCCCGGCGCTGCACCCGGACGAGGAGCTCGCCGTCGCGCGCGGCTTCCTCGACGGCGGCGGCGGTGGGCGCGCGGTTCCGGTCGGCCTCCAGGATCACGTCGCCCGGCCGGAGGCCGGCGCGCTCGGCGGGCGAGTCGTTCGCCACGGCGACGATCCGCGCGACCGAGCCGCGCTCGCCGCCGGGGCCGCGGGGGGCGGGCGCGTCGCGCAGGGTCAGGCCGAGGCCGGGGTGCCGGGCGGGCGCGCGCTGGACCGGGAGCGCCGGCGGCGGCGGCTCGTTCCGCGGGGCGAGCGTGACGCGGGTCAGGTACCGCTGGCCGCCGCGCACGACCTCGAGCGCCAGCGTCTCGCCGACGTTGTGGTTGAAGAGCTCGCGGATGACGTCCTGCGCGTCGCGCACGGGCCTGGCCGCGACCGACGTGATCACGTCGCCCGGCTCGAGGTTCGCCCTGGCCGCGGGGCCGTCCGGCGCGACGGCGTTGACGAGCGCCCCGGCCCGGGGCGGGCTCTGCATCGCGGCCGCGAGCTGGGGGGTGAGGTCCTGCAGGCCGACGCCGATGAAGGCGCGCTCGACGCGGCCGTTCCGGAAGAGCTGCTCCGCCACGCGGCGGGCCATGTTCGCCGGCACGGCGAGGCCGATGCCCTGCCCGCGGCTCACCACCATGGTGTTGATGCCGAGCACGCGGCCGTCGAGGTCGACGAGCGGGCCGCCCGAGTTGCCGGGGTTGATGCTCGCGTCGGTCTGGAGGTAGTCCTCCACGTCGTTCACGCCCACGCCGCCGCGCCCCTTGGCGCTGAGCACGCCGGTGGTGACCGTGTGGCCCAGGCCGAACGGCGAGCCGATCGCGACGACCCACGAGCCGACGCGCGCGGCGTCGCTGTCGCCGAACGTCGCGGCGGGCAGGTCCTTCGCGTCGACGCGGATGACGGCGAGATCGGTCGCGGGGTCGCGGCCCGCGACGCGGCCGGCGAACATGCGGCCGTCGCGGAGCCGGACGGTGATCGCGCGGGCGCCGTCGACGACGTGGTTGTTCGTGAGGATGCCGCCGTCCGGGGAGAAGATGACGCCCGAGCCGAGCCCGCGGCGCTGGCCGCCGTCGCGGAACCAGCGCAGCGGCGAGGAGACGTCCTCGCCGACGGTGACCTCGATCTGGACGACGGCGGGGCCGACCTTGTCGGCGACGTCGGCGAAGGCCTCGCCGAGGCGGCGCAGATCGGCGGCGCCGGCGGCCGCGGCGGCGCTCGTGGCGGCGGCGCGGGACGGCCGCGGGGGCGCGGCGCGCGGCCCGGGCGGCGCCTTCGGCGAGGGCGCCGGCGCCGGATCCGCGGCCGGCTGGGCGCCCGCGGGCGACGAGAGCGAGAGGGCAGGGACGAGCAGGGCGAGGGATACAGCGAGCCGACGCGAGTTCATGCTTCCTCCAGCGCGTGGGAGAGATCCTGGCCGCGGTCCGCGGCGTGGGTGCCCGGCAGCGAGGCGAAGGTAAGACGGGAAGCGCTCGCGAGCGCAACCTCCTGGCGCGCGGGGACCGCGCGGGTCACGCGGGTTACCGATCGAGCAGACGTCGCGCGCCGGCGTCGGGGCCGGGCTCGGGCAGAACGTGCGCGCCGGCGTCGGGGCCGGGCTCGGGCAGAACGTGCGCGCCGGCGTCGGGGCCGGGCTCGGGCAGAACGTGCGCGTCCGCCTCCAGCCCGGCGCCCGCCGCCGCGGCCTCGTCCGCCGGAGCCCCTGCCGGCCAGGCATCCAGGCCGTCGTCGCGCAAGGTGATCTGCTCGAGGTAGAGCCCGTCCGGCGGCGCCGTGATCCCGGCGTCGCGCCGATCCCGCGACGCGAGCGCGCGGGCGATCGCGCCGGGCTCGAGGTGGCCGCGCGCCACGTCCATCAGGGTGCCGACGAGGATGCGCACCATGTTGTGGAGGAACGCGTTCCCGTCGACGTCGATCCGGACGAGGCGCGGATCCGCAGGGTCGAGCGACAGCTCGACACCGTACAGCGTACGGACCGTCGTCGTCCGCTCGTCCGCGCTCGTCCGGAACGCGGCGAAGTCGTGGGTGCCCGTCGCGGTGGCCGCCTCGGCGCGCGCCCGCGCGAGCGCGTCGTCGGTGAGGCCCTCGACGCGCCACGCGCGCCGGCTGAGGAACGGGTCGCGGACCAGATCCCGGAGGATCAGGTAGCGGTAGCGCTTGCGGAGGCTCTCGAAGCGCGGCGAGTACCCGACGCGCACGACGGCGGCGCGCCGGATCACGATCTCGTCCGGCAGGTGGCGCGCGGTCGCGAGCACCCAGCCGCGCGGCGGCAGCGGCGCCGCGGTGTCGAAGGCGACGCGCTGATCGCGCGCGTGGACGCCCGCGTCGGTGCGGCTCGCGCCGCGGATCTCGCGGATCGCCGGGTCGATGGCGCGCAGCGCGCCGAGCAGCTCCCCCGCGACCGTGCGCTGGTCGCGCTGGCGGGCGAAGCCGGCGAACGGGCGTCCGTCGTAGGCGACCGAGAGCAGGATCCCCCGGCTGGACGCGGCGACTAGCCTCGGCACGGCACGATGGGGGCGCGCGGCCTAGCCGCCGCTCCCTCCGGCGCCGCCCGCGCCGCCTGCGCCCGTGCCCGCGCCGCTCGTGCCCGCGCCCGCGCCGCCCGTGCCTGCGCCCGCGCCGCCTGCGCCGCCCGTGCCGCCCGTGCCGTCGCTCCCTCCCGTGCCGGTCGCCGACGTCGTGCTGGACGCTCCGGTATAGGGCATGTACCCCCGGACGCACTCCTGGTTGACGAGGCCCTCCGCGTTCTTGCAGCACTCCTCGGGCGCCGCACGCGCGCCGTTCACCGTGCAGTACGGGAACTGGTGGCAGCCTTCCGGGTCCTTCACGATCCCCTGGTCGGGGTCGAGGTTGTCTGTGCAGAGCGGCGTGGTGCCTTCCTCCGCGCTGCACGCGGCGCCGTACAGCGCGAGCGGCGCAAGCGCGAGGAGGAGCAGGCTGGCCAACCGGAGGGGGAGCGTACGCATCGGCTGCTTCCTATTGCTTGATGGTGAAGTTGATCGGCACGTTCACCACGACGCATCCGCTCTGCGGCGGAGGCAGTGATTTGCCGCGGAAACGTCCCAGGACGCAAGACGCAATCTCGCCCGAGCCCACCGTGTCGTTGAGGATCGAGGCGCTGCACACCGCGCCCGTCGAGGCGACCTGCACGCTCACCGTCAGCTTGCCGGAGACCTCCGAGGTGCGCAGCGCGCGGTTATAACAACCCTGCGCCGAGCGAGCGAGCCCGAGGACGGCGGAGTCGAGCGCCGGCGAGCTCGCGCCGTCGCCGCACTTGCCGGAGCAGGGCGACTTGCCCGTCGCGGCCGGGCTCTGGCCCGACGCGACCTTGCCGGCGTCCGCGCCGGCGTCCTCGACCTCGTCGACCGGCGGCGGCGGCGGCGGCGCGAACAGCGGCGGAGGATCCGCCGGCTTGCTCGCGACAGGCACGGCCGCCGTCGGCGCCGGGGTCGGCGCGGCCGGCTCGGGGCGCATCTTCCAGTAGAGCAGGCCGGCCATGAGCGCGGCGAGGACGACCATGCCTGCGATGTAGAGACCCGAGTTGCCGGATTTTCCGGGGATCTGCTGAGACGACGGGGGCATCGATGCGGACACGTGAGAAGTCCTCCCGGAGAGGCGCGCGAGGCCGGGCCGCTTTCGGCGGGGCCTTCGAGCGCCGGAGCCGAGACGCACGTGCGTCCGGCGGGGGCGAGTCTACAAGGGCAGACAGGGAAGCGCGCCAGGAAACTGGATGCGCCCGGGATGAACACGGCGGGTCCGCGCGGGCGGGCAGCGCGCGCGGGCCCGCTCGGCGCGCGCTGCCGCTCAGCGCGTGTAGAACGAGACAGCGGTGTCGCCGTAGGTCCGGACCGCAGCGCAGGTGAGCCCGGCGATCTCCGGCGAGGGGTCGCGCCGCGCGTGCTCGAGGACGAGGCGCCCGGCCGGCGCGAGCAGGCCGAGCGGCCCGGCGAGGCGCGCGGCCGCGGCGGCGGCCCGCGCCAGGGCGGCGTAGGGCGGATCGAGCAGGGCGAGGTCGAAGGGGCCCTCGTCGCGGACCTCATCGCGGAGAAGCTCGAGCGCGCGCTCGACGGGGAGCGGGACGACCCGCGCGGCCTCGTCGAGGCCGAGGGCGGCGAGGTTCTCGCGCAGCGTCGCGAGCGCGGGCCGGCCGTTCTCCACGAAGACCGCGCGGCGCGCGCCGCGCGAGAGCGCCTCGATGCCGAGCGCGCCGGTGCCGGCGTAGAGATCGCAGACGAGCGCGCCGGTGACGTCGCCGAGCGAGGAGAAGAGCGCCTCGCGCACGCGGTCCGCGGTCGGCCGCGTCCCCTCGCCGCGCGGCGCGGCGAGCCGCCGCCCGCCGAGCCGGCCGGCGATCACCCGCATGGTCGTCGCCCGCGCGCCGCGGGCAGCGCAGCGCGGCTCACCAGCGGTACGTCACGTCGAGGGCGCCCGCGCCGAGGCCGACGCTGGGCTGCACGGTCCAGCCGGTGCGGTCCCCGCTCCGGCCGTCGCTCGTCACGAGCAGGTAGGCGCCGAGGCCGGCGGAGATCACCGCCAGCGGGTAGAAGACGTACTGGAGCGCCATGAACGTGTCCGCCTGCTCGCAGAGCCTGACGCCGGCGTCGGCCGTCCGGCCGTCGCTGCCGGCCAGGCCCCGGACCGACTCGCGCTGCGCTGGCGCGCAGACGTCCTCGACCTCGGTGCCGAACAGCCCCCGGTAGGCGGTGTACCGCGCGTCGCCCTGGATCGTCGCGACCTGGATCGAGCTGATGATGCCCACCGTCCCGAAGGCCGCCCCCGCCCCGAGGCCGATGAACCCGCCCACGCGCTTCCAGTTCGTCTGCGACGCATCGGCGGGCATCTGGCTCAGCGCGATGTCGGTGGTGGCGACGGGCAGGACGACCACCGACGCCTCGGAGTCGAGGAAGCCGGTCGACTTGACGAGCACCTTGTGCGGCCCGGCCGTGACCGTGAACACGCCCTCACCGTTCTCCACCCTGCCGACCGGCCTGCCGTCGATGAGCACGCTCGCCTGCGCGGCGCCCGTCCTCACGCGGAGCGACCCCTGCGGCGGCCCGCCGGTCAGCGCCGCGATAGCGTCCCCCGCGATCTTGCGGAGCGGCTCGTCGTTGGCCTCGGTGAGGTTCGCGCTGTACTTCACCGGCACGCTCGAGGACGGCTTCCCGCGGGCCCAGAGGTGGAGGTCGCCCTCCACGTTGGCGTCGCTCTTGCGGAGCATGCCCCAGAGGTAGCGGTCGCTCTTGATGTGGTCGGCGATGCGGGTCTGACAGGCCTCGTCGGGCCGATCCTCGCACTGGAGCGACAGCGTCAGGACCTCGAGCGAGAAATCCCCCTCGCCGACCGACCACCCCGCGCTGTTCTTGATGGCGGACCGGAGCGCCTTGGTCAGCGCGTCGGCCTGGTCGTAGGCGTCGTCGGTCCGGATGGCGATGACGGTGATCGGCAGGGCGGTGGGCGACGGCTCGGCCGCCCGCGCGGAGTCGGCGCAGGCGAGGCAGGCGGAGAGGGCCAGCAGGAATGCGAGGCCGGTTCTCTGTGCGCGCGTCATCATGCGGTCCTGGGCTCCACGCGCCCAAGTTACCCGGCCGACGGTCGGGAACGCAATCCGTGAGCCGCGAGGCGAGCGAGGCTGGCGTGGCGAGCGCGGCGAGCGCGGCGTTTTTCGTTTCACCCAAGATTGCGCCGTGTCAGAGCATCCTCGACGCCGCCGGCCCGCGCTGCAGCGCGGCCTCGGGGGCGCTCACCGCCGGTCCATGAAGTTCCCCCGACACATCTTCCGCGAGTACGACATCCGCGGCGTCGCCGAGCGCGACCTCACGAGCGAGCTCGCCCGCGAGCTCGGCGCCGCCTTCGCCCTGCTCCTCGGCCGCGAGCTCGCCGCCGGGGCGCAGCCCGGCGCGGCCCGGCCGCGCGTCGCGGTCTGCCGGGACGGCCGCCTCTCGAGCGACCGGCTGTTCGCCGCCCTCACGGACGGCCTCCGCTCGGCCGGCGCCGACGTGATCTCGGCCGGCGTCGGCCCGACGCCGCTCCTCTACTTCGCCGCGCACCACCTCGGGACCGACGGCGCGATCATGATCACGGCCAGCCACAACCCGGCGCCGGACAACGGGTTCAAGCTGATGCGCGGCAAGGCCTCGTTCTTCGGCAAGGACATCCAGGCGCTCGCCGACCTCATCGAGCAGGGCGCCGCCGCGGGCGCCGCGCCGCCGGGCTCGCTCACCGAGGTCGACCTCGCCGCCGACTACGTCGAGGCGGTGCGCGCCGCGTCGCGCCTCGCCGGCACCGACGTCCGCTTCGTGATCGACGCCGGCAACGGCGCGGCCGGCCCGCTCGGCGTCCGCGCGCTGAAGGCGCTCGGCTTCGCGCCGGACGCGCTCTTCTGCGACATCGACGGCCTCTTCCCGAACCACCACCCCGACCCGACCGTGCCCGAGAACCTCGAGGCGCTCCGCGCCCGCGTGCTCGCGACCGGCGCCTCGCTGGGCGTCGCGTGGGACGGCGACGGCGACCGGATCGGCGTCGTCGACGAGCGCGGCGAGGTGCTCTGGGGGGACAAGCTGCTGATCCTGTTCGCGCGGTCGCTCCTCGAGGAGCGCCCCGGCTCGGCGGTGCTCGGGGAGGTGAAGTGCTCCGAGACGCTCTACGCGGACATTGCGTCGCGCGGCGGGCGCCCCATCCTCTGGAAGACGGGCCATTCGCTCATCAAGACGAAGATGAAAGAGGAGGGCGCCTTGCTCGCCGGCGAGATGAGCGGGCACATGTTCTTCGCCGATCGGTGGTTCGGGTTCGACGACGCCGTGTACGCGACCGTCCGCCTGCTCGAGATCGTGGGCCGCGCGCGGCGGCCGCTCGGCGAGCTGCTCGCGGACGTCCCGGAGACCTTCGCCACCCCCGAGATCCGGGTCGACTGCCCCGACGCCGTGAAGTTCGAGGTCGTCCGCCGCGTGACGGATCATTTCCGCCGCGTCCGTCCGGTCGTCGACATCGACGGCGCGCGCATCGATTTCGGCGGCGGGGCGTGGGGCCTCTGCCGCGCCTCGAACACCGGTCCCATCCTCGTGCTGCGGTTCGAGGCCCTGTCGGTCGCGCACCGCGACGCGGTCCGCGCCGAGGTCGAGGCCGTCGTCTCCGACGCGGTTCGCGCGTCCCTGGCTGCACCGCTCCCGTGACAAGGCCCGACGTCGAACCGCAGAACGAAGCCTGGACGATCCGCCGCGTGATCGCCTGGGCGTCTGGCGATCTGAAGAAGCGCGGCGCGTCCTCGGCGCGCCTCGACGCAGAGCTCCTGCTCGGCAAGGTGCTCGGCCTCGATCGGGTCGGGCTGCTGATCGACGCCGAGCGGCCGCTCGACAAGGCCGAGCTCGCCGCCTACCGGGAGCTCCACCAGCGCCGCCGCGCCGGCGAGCCGGTCGCCTACCTGCTCGGTGTGCGGGAGTTCTACGGCCGCCCGTTCCGCGTCGATCCGCGCGTGCTCATCCCGCGCCCCGACACCGAGATCCTCGTCGAGGTCGGCCTCGCCC
Source organism: Sorangium sp. So ce1335 (assembly GCF_051521615.1). Taxonomy (NCBI): domain Bacteria; kingdom Pseudomonadati; phylum Myxococcota; order Polyangiales; family Polyangiaceae; genus Sorangium; species Sorangium sp. So ce1335. The sequence continues at coordinate 11,166,038 of NZ_CP150363.1, read as the reverse complement.
GGACGCGAGGCGTCGCGCTCTCCGCGCGCGTGCTCGACCTGTGCACCGGCTCCGGCTGCGTCGCGGTGAGCCTCGCGTGCGAGCGGCCCACCGGCCGCGTGCTCGGCGTCGACCTCTCGGAGGGCGCGCTCGCGGTCGCCCGCGAGAACGCGCTGCGCCTCGGCGCCGTCAACGCGGGCTTTCTGCGCTCGGATCTCTTCGCGGGCGTGCCGTCCGGCCTCCGCTTCGACCTCATCACCGCGAACCCGCCGTACATCCCCGACGAGGACGTCGGCGCGCTGCAGGTCGACATCCGCGGCTACGAGCCGCACCTGGCGCTCGCGGGCGGCGCGGACGGGCTCGACGTCACGCGCCGGATCGTCGCGGAGGCGCCGGCCTGGCTCGCGTCCGGCGGCGTGCTGGCCGTGGAGGTCGAGGCCGGCAAGGCGGCCGCGGTCGCCCAGCTCTTCGCGGCGGCGGGGTTCGCCGAGGTGGCGAGGAACCTCGACTACGGCGGGCACGAGCGGGTCGTCTCCGGCGTCCTGCCCTGATCGCCCGCCGCGCGCGGCGTGTACGGAGGCCGTCCGGGGGCCGCGCAGCGCGCGCGCGCCCGCGCGAGGGTGGGGGTGGCGTGCCGTATGCACGGCGTGGCGCGGTCGGTGGCGGGGGCGCCGCGGCGGTCCGGGTGCGCCGGAGGGCGCCTGCTCAGCTGCCCGAGCGCGTTCCCTGAGGCGGAGAGGTGTTCCATGAGGCAGGTGCAGGTGGATCCCAGGCCCGAGAGCTCGACGGCGGATCTCGTGAAGGAGGCGATCGTCGAGGCCCGTGAGCTGATAGAGGTCGAGGTCGCGCTGGCGCGCGACGAGATCAACCAGGAGATCTCGCGGGCGAAGACGTCGGGCGTCGCGATCGGCGCGGCGGCCGCCGCGGCGCTGCTCGGGCTTGCGCTGGTCCTCGTCGCGGTCGCGCTGGCGATCGCGCCGGCGCCGCTGCCGGCGCTGCTGATCGGGCTCGGGCTCATCGCCCTGGCCGTCGTCGTGGGCATCGTCGGCTACGGGCGCGCGCCGAAGAGGCCGCTCGAGCGGACGCGGGGGCGCCTCGGGTCGGACGTCCGGCTCGTCCGGGAGCGCGTCGTATGAAGGGGCTGAACGGCCAGCGCGAGGAGTTCGAGCGGAAGGCGGACGAGCTGCGCGATCGGCTGCTGCACACGATCGAGGCGATCGATCAGCGGCGTCACGCGTTGCTCGACGTGAAGACCCAGGTGCGCCGGCACGGCGCCGGGGTCGTCACGGGGGGGATCATGCTCGTCGTGATGGGGGGCGCGGCGGTGATCTCGCTCATCCAGGAGGCGCGCGCGCGCGACGCGCGGCTGCGGCGCGAGCGCGTGCGGGCGCTTGTCCGGTTCTGGCGGCACCCCGACTGGGTGGCGCCGCGCGGGAAGCCGAGCGTGCCGCGCGAGATCGGGCGGAAGATCCTGGTGGGCGCGGCGTCCTTCCTCGCGATGCAGCTCCTCCGCCGCGGCATCCGGCTCACGCTGGCGACGCCGCGGCGGGAGGTGGTCGCGCGGCGGCGGGTGCCGGAGCTGCAGGCGTAGGGGGCGCATCGCCGCACGAGGCGATTCGAGGGGTCTCAGGGCTCGGTGTAGAGGGCGGTGCGCCAGCCCAGGTAGAACCCTGGCTGGCGCACCGACGTGCTCCAGGTGTAATCGGCGTAGAGCCACGGCCCCATCGACACCTTCCAGAGCCGGATCCCCTCGTAGAACACGCCGCCTCCGATGCGGGCCGGGAGGGCGCCGTCGATGGCGTCGGTGTCGCTGTCGGCGTCCGCTGTCGTGTAGGCCACGCCGGTGCCCGCGTCGAGGATGACACCCACGTCCCGCCAGCGATCTCCGAGCGAGAACAGCGGGAAGACCTCGGTGTGGAACATGAACCCGCCGGCCAGGATCGCGTGGTCGGCGGCGCTCAGGGCGTGCCCGCCCACCGCGCCGCCGAACGTGAGCCAGTCCGCAAGCACGCCGCCAAGCCAGAGGTAGCCTCCCCCCCCGATGCCGACGCCGGTTTCCGTGTAGTGGCGCTGGAATCCTATCTTCTGGACGTCATTCGGGTAGCCGGCGGCGCTCCCGAGCGACAGGCCGCCGGCGATCCCGGCGGTGAACCCGCCGCGCCGCGCGGGTCGCCTGGGCGAGAACAGCGGATCGATCGCGGGCGCCTCCGCGGCAGGCTGCGCGGCCGCGCCGGCCGGGTCGTCCGCCGCGCCGGCCTGCGCGGCCGCTGCGCCGGGGGGCGGCGTCTGCGCGCGGGTGGGGGGTGCGGGCGTCGCGGGCGCGCTCTGCTGCGCGGCTGCGGTGGACTGGAGCAGGCAGATGCCGAGCAGCGCCGGCAGCGCGGTCGCGCGTCCAGGGGGGAAGGGCGTCGCCATGGGCTCCCTTCCTATACGATGGCCGGGGTGCCCGCATCGCAATCCGGCGGCATCGCGTCACCGGGGCGCGTCGGCCTTGCCGATGAGCGGTCCGCGCCGTCAGCGCAGGCGGGACTGCCGCGAGAGGAGGCGGTTTGCCTCATGAGGTAGTCGGTCAGCGGGCAGTCGGGGCGCAGCGCACCCGGATGCGCACCAAGGCGTCTTTCCGCTCTGCAACGAGCACGAACGGCGGAGCCACGTCGCCGGCGCTGGCTTCGATCGCCGCGATCATCTCGAGCACGAAGGTCGGCGAGATGTGCCCAGGCTTGAGGTGAATGATGCCAAGAAATGGCTCGCCGCCGTGATAGGCCAGCGTGCCGAAGTCACCATCATGGGTCAGGACGACCCGCCCCTGACGATGCGCGTGACGGAGCACGTCGACATCGTCTCTGCCGCCCATCCCTTCGTCGAGCACCGAGCGCACGTCCTTGCCGCGTGCGAGGAGCGCGCGGACGACATCTCGATGGATGTTCTCGTCCGCGAGGAGCGGAAATTCAAGCGGCCTCACGCGGGGATCTTCACGTCCCAGACCACCTCATTCTTCAGCGAGCGCGCGGCGTACCGCAGCGCCGCCGAGAGCCCTTCCGACGTGATCTGCGGGTGAGCCTCCAGGATCTGCTCGGGCGTCGCGCCGCTCGCCAGGAGCTCCAGGATGAACTCAACACTGATGCGGGTGCCCTTGATGCAAGGCTTACCCCCGAGCAAGCCAGGGCGTGCGACGATCCAGTCTTCCATGGGCTGTCCTCCAGGCGCGGTCCAGTCTACCGGATGATAGCAGCGCGATCGCCGGGTCTGTACCGGCGCGGGCGCTCGTTCGCCCTGCCTGCACGCCAGCACCGCGCGCCCGGGCGAGCGCGTGTTACGTCGCGCCGCGCCGGGGGCAGCGCTGGCCGGCCCCCACCACACGCCCCGGGGGGACGCGCGCTCGTCTCCCGCATACGCCGGAGCGCGCGCACGCCCGCGCGCCCAGGTGCGCGGGCGACGCGGGGCGCGCTATGCTGCTCGTCCCATGAAGGCTTCTCCCGGCCTGCTCTTCGCGGCGTTTCTCGCTGGCGCCTGTGGAGGTGCCGACGCACACCGAACGGGTCCCACCATGACTGCAAGCTCCTCGTTGCCCCCTGGCGCGGCCAGCGCTGCGCCCGCCCCCGCTCCCCCCGGCCGCCCCGCGTACCCGCCCACCCGCGCCGCTCCGGTGAAATACACCCTGCATGGGGTCGAGATCACCGATCCGTATCGCTGGCTCGAGGACGGGGACTCGGCGGAAGTGAGGGAGTGGATGAAGTCTCAGGACGCGTTCACGCGCGCCGAGCTCTCCCGCCTCCCCGAGCGGGCCGCGATCGCGTCGCGGCTCAAGCAGCTCTTCTACATCGACGCGGTCTCCGCGCCGCGCCACCGGCGAGGCCGGTACTTCTTCAGCCGGCGGCACGCGACGAAGGAGAAGTCGGTCATCTACTGGAAGGAAGGGAAGGGCGGCGAGGAGCGCGCGCTGCTCGACCCGAACAGCTGGTCTGACGACGGCAGCCTCTCGCTCGGCGGCTGGGAGGTGTCGTGGGACGGCAAGAACGTCGCCTACAAGGTCCAGAAGAACAACTCCGACGAGGCGACCCTCCACGTGATGGATGTCGCGTCCGGCAAGCGCTCCGAGGTGGACGTCATCGAAGGGGGCAAGTACGCGTACGCGTCGTGGACGCCGTCGGGCGACGGCTTTTACTACGTCTGGCTCCCCACCGACCCGTCGATCCCGGTCGCCGACAGGCCCGGCTACGCGGAGGTGCGCTTCCACCGGCTCGGCCAGGATCCGAAGCAGGACCGCGTTGTGCGCGGCAGGACGGGCGACCCGAAGACCTTCCTCGACGCGTCCCTCTCCAGAGACGGCCGCTTCCTGATCCTCACCGTGGCCCACGGGTGGACGTCGACGGACGTCTACTTCCGCGATCTCCGCAAGCCGGGCGGGCAGGCCGTGGACAAGCCGCTCGCCGTCGGGCGCGACGCTCATTACAACGTCGAGGTCTACAAGGACCGTTTCTACGTCCACACCGACGAGGGCGCGCCGCATTACCGCCTCTTCGAGGTCGACCCGGACAGGCCGGATCGCGCCGCGTGGAAGGAGATCGTCCCGGAGCGCGCCGACGCCACGCTGGACAGCGTCTCCGTGCTGGGGGGGCACCTCGCGCTGAGCTACCTGAAGGACGCCTCGAGCCGGGTCGAGGTGCGCTCGCTCGACGGCAAGCTGGTCCGCGAGGTCCCGCTCCCCGGCATCGGCACCGTGGGCGGCCCGTCCGGGCTGCCGGACGAGGACGAGGCGTATTTCTCGTTCGAGTCCTTCACCTCGCCTCAGGAGATCTACGCGACGTCGATCAAGACAGGTGAGACGGCGCTCTACACGCGCGTCGACGTGCCTGTCGACCCGTCGCCCTTCACCGTCGAGCAGACGTTCTTCCCGTCCAAGGACGGCACGAAGATCTCGATGTTCATCGTCCGCCGCAAGGACATGAAGAAGGACGGGAGCTCCCGCGCGCTGCTCTACGGTTACGGGGGATTCCAGATCGCGCAGACCCCCGCGTTCACGGCCTCGATGTACCCGTGGCTGGAGCGGGGCGGCGTCTACGCGGTGGCGAACCTGCGCGGCGGCGGCGAGTACGGCGAGGCGTGGCACCGGGACGGGATGCTGCTCAAGAAGCAGAACGTCTTCGACGACTTCATCGCCGCCGCGGAGCACCTGGTCCAAGAGGGGTACACGCGGCCCGAGCGGCTCGTCATCCAGGGCGGCTCGAACGGCGGGCTGCTCGTCGGCGCAGCGCTCACGCAGCGGCCGGATCTGTTCGGCGCCGTGCTCTGCGGCGTCCCGCTGCTCGACATGGTGCGATACCACCTGTTCGGCTCCGGCAAGACGTGGATCAGCGAATATGGATCCGCCGACGATGCGGAGCAGTTCAAGGCGCTCCACGCCTACTCGCCCTATCACCGCGTTGCGCCGGGGACGAGGTATCCGGCCGTCCTCCTGCTGTCGGCCGACAGCGACGATCGGGTCGACCCCATGCACGCGCGCAAGTTCGCCGCCGCCCTCCAGGCGGCGAGCGCGGGCGGCCCGGTCCTGCTCCGCATCGAGCGCAACGCCGGGCACGGCGGCGCGGATCTCATCAAGGCCGCCGTCGAGAAGGGCGCGGACCAGATCTCCTTCGCGCTGTCGGCGACGAGCGCCAAGCAGGCGACGGCCAGGTGAGGCGCGGGGCGGCGCGACGGCCAGGTGAGGCGCGGGGCGGCGCGACGGCCAGGTGAGGCGCAGGGCGGCGCGACGGACAGGCTTGCGGCTCAGCGCCGCGACGGGTAACAACGCGCCGCCGTGCGAATGCTTCACCCCGGAGCCGGGTCCTCGCGGCCCGGGCCTTTGACCTCGCGTCCCCTCGCGACCGCCGTCTCGGCGCTCGCGGAGGGGCCGCGCGCGCCGCTCGGGGAGCTCTCCGACCCGGCGGCGGTCCTGGCCGGGCTCATGGACCTGCACGGGAGCGTCTCGCTCGCGCGCGAGCTCTCGCTGCTCGACCGCGCCGCCGCGCCGGCGTCGCCCGCGCCGGCGCTCGACGGCGCGCGCGCCGAGGTCCGCGCGCTCGCCGCCGATCGCCTCGGCGAGCTCGCGGCGGCGCTCGACCACGTGTTCGCTGCCCCGTTCCACCGGCGGAACAAGCTGCCCGACGCCGGCGCGGTGCTCGCGACGCTGGAGCAGACCGGGGTGCTGCCCGCGCGCTCGCGCGCCGGGCGGGCGCTCGCGTCCGCGGCGGGCCAGCTCTGGGAGCCGTTCGGCGAGCTCGCGGGCCGCGTCCTCGGCCGCATCCGGCTCGAGACGCGCGCGCTGCGCGAGGAGCTCGCGCCGTCGTTGCGGGCGCTCGGCCCCGCCGCGGCGCGGCTCGAGCGGCTCGACGCCGCGATCTCCGCCGCCACCCAGAAGCGGCGCGAGCGCGCGCTCGCCGAGCTCGTCCCGGGCCTCGCGCGCGCCTTCGCGCGCGGCCTCCGGGCGGCCGTTGCCGCGCTGCCGGAGGAGGCCGGGATCGAGGACGTCGCGGGCTGGTTCGGCCAGGATCAATGGCTCGGGCGGGAGCTCCAGCGCATGGAGCTCGTGGTCCAGGCGGTCCTCGCGCACGAGGCGGGCCGGCTGCTCGCGCTCGTCGACGGGGCCGCGGCGGCGGGCGCGCCCGCGTAGCCCGCGGGGGGCATCACGATGCGGCTCGCGACGGCGCGGCAGTGGACGACGCGGCTCCTCGTGCTCCTGGCCGGGGGGCTCGGCCTCGCGCTCGTGGGCCGGGCGGCGCTCGTCTACCGCGGGACGGATCCGCTCGCGTACCGCCTCGTGCAGCTCATCGCGCTCGGGCTCGCGCTCGGCACGCTCGAGCTGTTCGTGCGCGCGGGGCGGGCCGCGCGGCTCGGGCGCGAGATCGCCGCGCTGCCGCGGCCGGCGACGCGGGCGGCGATCGAGCAGGCAAGCGCGCCGCTCCGGCCGCTGCTCGAGGCGCGGATCGCCGGGGTGGCATCGCCGCCGGCCGCCGCGACGTTCGCGTCGTACCTCGTCGGCCTGCTCGTGACCATCGGGCTGCTGGGCACGTTCCTCGGCCTGTTCGAGACCCTGCGGGGGGCGCGCGAGGCGCTGACCCTCAGCGCCGACGTCGACGCGCTGCGGGGGAGCCTGGCCGCGCCGATGCAGGGCCTCTCGCGCGCGTTCGGCACCTCGGCGGCGGGGGTCGCGGCGTCGGCGATGCTCGGGCTCGCCGCGGTGCTCGTGCGCCGGGCCGAGGCCGTGACCGCTGCCGCGCTCCAGGTTTACGCGGCGGGCCCGCTCGCGGCGCTGACGGTCGCGGGCCGGCAGCTCGCCGCGCTGGAGGCGCTCGCGCGGCAGGGCGACGCGCTCCCCGCGGCTGCAGCGTCGCTGCGCGAGGCGACAACCCGGCTCGAGCGCCTCGAGGAGCGGCTCGTGACCGTGCAGGTCGAGGGCGCGCGCCAGGCGGCCGCCTCGTTCGCGGAGGCCGCCGCGGCGATCCGCGGCGACATCGCCGCGGGCCTCCGGCAGACGGCCGACGTCGCGGCCGGCGTGGTGAGGCCGCTGCTCGCCGATGCCGTGGAGCGCGCCGGCGCGACGGCGGGCGAGGCGCTGAAGGCGGTCGAGCGGCGCCTCGACGAGGAGTCGCGCGCGCGGCGGGAGGCGGACGTCGCGTCGGCGTCGCGGCTGGAGGGGCAGGCGGAGCGGCTGGCGGCGGTGGTGGGGGAGGCGATCGAGCGGCTGGAGCGAGCGCAGGCGGCGCGTCTTGCGGAGGCGGCGGAGCGGCAGGCGGAGCTGGACGCGGCGCGTGCGGCGCACCTGACGGCGCTCGGCGAGGCGCTCGCGGCGCCGCTGACGGAGGCGGCGCGTGCGGCGCAGGCTGCGCCGGAGGCGGCGTCGCGGCTGATCGCGGAGGCGTCGGAGCGTCTGACGGCGAGGGCGGAGGCGGACGCGGCGCGGGACGCGCGGCTGGACGCGCTGCTGGCGCGGCTGTCGGAGGCGACGGCAGCGATGTCCGGCAGCGCGCGGGAGCAGGCGGCGCGGGTGGCGGCGCTCGCGGAGCAGGTGGCGCAGGGGGCGTCGGAGCGGGACGCGCGGGCCGAGGCGCGCGTCGCGGCGGTGGGGGAGGCTGCGCGCGCGCTGCTGGCGGAGCAGGCGGCGCGGGTGGCGGCGCTCGCGGAGCAGGTGGCGCAGGGGGCGTCGGAGCGGGACGCGCGGGCCGAGGCGCGCGTCGCGGCGGTGGGGGAGGCTGCGCGCGCGCTGCTGGCGGAGCAGGCGGCGCGGCTCGCGGCGTTCGAGGAGCGGCTGGAGGGGGCGCGGCGGGAGGCGGCCGACGGGCTGGCCGAGCGGCTCAGCGCCCACGCCCGCGGCCTCGGCGAGAACCTGGAGCGGCTCGAGGGGGGTGTGGCGTCGCGGCTGGAGCGGATGGAGGGGGGCGTCGCGTCGCGGCTGGAGCGGATGGAGGAGGGCGCGGCGAAGCGGTTCGAGCGGCTCGATGAAGAGGCCGCGGCGCGGCGGCGCGAGCTGGAGACCGAGTCGGCGTCGCGGCTGGAGGGGCAGGCGGAGCGGCTGGCGGCGGTGGTGGGGGAGGCGATCGAGCGGCTGGAGCGAGCGCAGGCGGCGCGTCTTGCGGAGGCGGCGGAGCGGCAGGCGGAGCTGGACGCGGCGCGTGCGGCGCACCTGACGGCGCTCGGCGAGGCGCTCGCGGCGCCGCTGACGGAGGCGGCGCGTGCGGCGCAGGCTGCGCCGGAGGCGGCGTCGCGGCTGATCGCGGAGGCGTCGGAGCGCTTGACGGCGAGGGCGGAGGCGGACGCGGCGCGGGACGCGCGGCTGGACGCGCTGCTGGCGCGGCTGTCGGAGGCGACGACGGCGATGTCCGGCAGCGCGCGGGAGCAGGCGGCGCGGGTGGCGGCGCTCGCGGAGCAGGTGGCGCAGGGGGCGTCGGAGCGGGACGCGCGGGCCGAGGCGCGCGTCGCGGCGGTGGGGGAGGCTGCGCGCGCGCTGCTGGCGGAGCAGGCGGCGCGGCTCGCGGCGTTCGAGGAGCGGCTGGAGGGGGCGCGGCGGGAGGCGGCCGACGGGCTGGCCGAGCGGCTCAGCGCCCACGCCCGCGGCCTCGGCGAGAACCTGGAGCGGCTCGAGGGGGGCGTCGCGTCGCGGCTGGAGCGGCTCGAAGGGGGCGTCGCGTCGCGGCTGGAGCGGATGGAGGAGGGCGCGGCGAAGCGGTTCGAGCGGCTCGATGAAGAGGCCGCGGCGCGGCGGCGCGAGCTGGAGACCGAGTCGGCGTCGCGGCTGGAAGGGCAGGCGGAGCGGCTGGCGGCGGTGGTGGGGGAGGCGATCGAGCGGCTGGAGCGAGCGCAGGCGGCGCGTCTTGCGGAGGCGGCGGAGCGGCAGGCGGAGCTGGACGCGGCGCGTGCGGCGCACCTGACGGCGCTCGGCGAGGCGCTCGCGGCGCCGCTGACGGAGGCGGCGCGTGCGGCGCAGGCTGCGCCGGAGGCGGCGTCGCGGCTGATCGCGGAGGCGTCGGAGCGTCTGACGGCGAGGGCGGAGGCGGACGCGGCGCGGGACGCGCGGCTGGACGCGCTGCTGGCGCGGCTGTCGGAGGCGACGGCGGCGATGTCCGGCAGCGCGCGGGAGCAGGCGGAGCGGGTGGCGGCGCTCGCGGAGCAGGTGGCGCAGGGGGCGGCGGAGCGGGAGGCGCAGGCCGAGGCGCGCGTTGCGGCGGTGGGGGAGGGGGCGCGCGCGCTGCTGGCGGAGCAGGCGGCGCGGCTCGCGGCGTTCGAGGAGCGGCTGGAGGGGGCGCGGCGGGAGGCGGCCGACGGGCTGGCCGAGCGGCTCAGCGCCCACGCCCGCGGCCTCGGCGAGAGCCTCGAGGCGACGGCGGCGGTGGTGCGTGAGGCGTCGGAGCTCGTGCAGGCCGGCGGCGCCGAGATGACGGCGGTGGCGGAGATGTTCACCGTCGCGGTCGACCGTTACCGCGACGCGAGCGATCGCTGGCTGAACAACCTGGGCGCGATCGAGGACGCGATCGATCGCCGCGAGCACGGCGAGGCGGCGGACCTCCTCGGCGCCTACCTCGATCAGACCCGCGAGGTGTTCGACAATTCGCTGCAGTTCCAGCGCGAGCTCTTCTCCGAGCTGCGGGCGCTGAGGAGCAGGACGAGCTGATGCGTCGCCCCGCGCCGCCGCCTCCGCGTGGCTCCTCGTGCTCGCGCGCCGTCAGGTCCGCGGCGCATCGGGCGAGCGCAACGATGTCCCTGATCCCCGCCGCGAGCGCTCGCCGATGTCCCTGAGCCCTGCCGAGGACGACGCGCCCGACCAGGCGGCGGTCTGGCCGGTCTTCGGCGACCTGATGGCCTGCCTCTTCGGGCTCTTCGTGCTCTTCTTCGTCTGGGCCATCGCGTTTCAGGTCGACCTGACCCGCGATCTCGCCGCGGAGCGCGCCACCCGCGCCGCGGAGCGCGCGCGCCTGGAGTCGCTCGAGCGCGCCCTGGCCGGACCGCTCGCCGAGGGGAGGATCACGCTGACCGAGGGGCGCATCGGGATCCGCGGCAGCATCCTGTTCGAGCTCAACTCCGCCGAGCTCCAGCCGGAGGGCGTCGCGCTGCTCCGCGCGCTGGCCGATCCGCTGAAGGCTTACCTCGAGCATCACGACGAGCTCATCATGGTGAGCGGCTTCACGGACGACCGCCCGCTCACGAGCTCGTCCCGTGGCTATGCCGACAACTGGGAGCTCTCGGCGCAGCGCGCGCTCACGGTGACGCGCGCGCTGGCCGCGGCCGGCGTCCCCGACACGGCGCTGTTCGCGGCCGGCTTTGGCGAGAGGCACCCGGTGGCGCCCAACGACACGAGCGAGAACCGGGCGAAGAACCGCCGGGTCGAGATCTCGCCCATCCCGCGGCGGGGAGCGCCCTGATGCCGTCCACGTCGGATTTCTCTCCCGTGACGGTCGAGCCTGAGGAGCGCCAGAGGCGTTCGTCTCAACCTCGGTCGGGGCGTTCGTCTCAACCCCGGTCGGGGCGCCGGCCTCAACCTGGGTCGGCGGAGGCGGATCCCCAACCCGGGTCGGCCACCCCTGCCCCTCAACCCGGGTCGGCCTCGGCCGCTCCCCAACCTGGGTCGCTCGCCTCCGGGTCGGCCACCCCCGCTCCGGCTCCTCAACCCGGGTCGGTTGCAGCCGCTGTTCAAACTCGGTCGGGGCGCCGGCCTCAACCTGGGTCGGTGGCCATGGCCCCCCAACCCGGGTCGGCCACCCCGCCTCAACCTGGGTCGGATCCCCAACCTGGGTCGGCCACCCCGCCTCAACCTGGGTCGGTGGCCATGGCCCCCCAACCCGGGTCGGCCACCCCGCCTCAACCTGGGTCGGACCCCCAACCCGGGTCGGCCACCGCCGGGGCAGCCCCTCAACCTGGGTCGGTGGCCATGGCCCCCCAACCCGGGTCGGCCACCCCCGGGGCAGCCGCCCCGGCTCCCCAACCCCGGTCGGCTACAGCCGCCGCTCAACCTCGGTCAGGGCGCCCATCTCGACCTGAAACGGCGCTCGCGGAACCCCGTCCAGGGTCCTCCACGACCCCCCACCCCGACTCATCTCCCGCGGTAAATCCCGCGTCACCCGGCGCACCCCGCCCCACGCCGCCACCCGACGCCCATCCCGGGTCCTCCACGACCCCCCACCCCCTCGCCGCCCGCCTCGCCGCCCTCCGGTCAGCCGGCGCCGACCGCTTCGACCCCGCCGCCTACCGCTTCATCGAGGCGCTCCTCGAGCGCGCCGCCCCCCTCGACGGCGGCGCCCGCGACCGCCTCGCCGCCCGCGCCGCCGACCGGCTCGCGGCGCTCGAGGCCTCCTTCCATCATGCGCACGCCGAGGCCGAGCGCCAGCTCCGAGCCCTCGCCGACGCCGGCATCCCGGACGACGGCGCGCTCGCCGCCGCGCTCGCGCGCGGCGACTTCCCCACCGTCGTCCGGGCCGCCCGCCGCCGCCTGCGCGCGCTCGCCGAGGGCCGGCAGAAGACCGCCGTCCCCGCGCTCGCGCGCCTGCGCGGCGAGGCCGCCGCCCGCGACGTGCGCCTGCCCGCGCCGCTCGTCCGCGATCTCGCGCAGCTCCCGTGCGACGGCGACGTCGTCGAGCGCCGCGTCAAGCGGCAGGCCCAGGCGCTCAGCAACGCCCTCTCCACCGCCCTCTTCCACGAGTCGCTCGTGTCCGCCCGCGCCACGCTCGCCGTCGCCCGCGCGGCCGACAACGTCCCCGAGGACGCAGGCCCCTACAACGCCCAGGTGCTCGCCGCCCGCGCGCTCTGCGCCGCCGAGCGCCTCTCCGAGCCCTACCTGCGCGCGCTCGTGGCAAGCCTCCAGGACCTCGGCGCCCTGGCCGCCGCTCTCGAGCCGCCGCCGGAAAAGCCCGCCCGGAAGAAGGCCGCCCCGCGGAGCACGCGGGACGCCCGGAACACCGGAGACGCCGGCGCCCGCCGCCGGCCCGCCCGAAAAAAAGAATCCCTTTTTCGCGGATCGCGTTAGGTAAGAAGTCCCCATGCCCCGCTCGCCAGGCCGACGCCTCGCCGCCCTCGCGTTCACCGTTCTCGCCGCCGCCGCCTGCTCCTCCCCCCCCAAGGTGCAGAGCGGGCCGGCGACGCCGCCGCTCAAGCAGTGCGGCACCGAGGTCGTCCGGCGCGGCGACGGCTACAACGGCGCGGCGCGCGAGTGCATCTGGCAGGCGTACAGGGACCGCGAGCCGTCCGAGTTCACGACGACCCGGTACACCATCGAGGGCGACCCCGTCACCTACCACCTCGAGGTCACGGCCACGGGCGTCGTCGTCGTCGTGGACAGCAAGGATCGCTACGCCATGCAGGGCGTCTTCCGCCACTCCTGCCGCAACCTCGAGCGCATCATGCAAGAGGGCTCCGAGGACCGGTTCGGCTTCGCGCTGAGCGCCTGCTCCGGCGGCGGCGCCGAGCGGCTCGCCGTCCCGTGACGATCGCGCGGCGCGCCACGGTGTTCCGGTCGGTCCGGCAGCCCACCGGCCCCGCCGACGGCCGCCCCGAGAACACGGCGTCGATAGGCGACGGAGACGGCGGAAACGGAACGGCAAACCACGGGCAGCGCGCCCGTCACCCGACCTGCGCGTGGACGGCCGCGACAAGGCGCTGCCCGAGGCCTGATCTGGTGGACGCGACCGATCCATGGCGCGTAGGCTCGCTACGAGAAACCGGAGCGGCAGCACGATGAGCAGACGGAGCGTCCTGTACTGCACGATCGGGTCGATCCAGGCGCCGGAAGGGCGCGGCTGACGAAAGGATGGCGAACGATGAGCGCCCGTCGTCCGGCAGCTCGTCCGAGCGTGCCCGCGAGCAAGCTGGGGGGAAGCGCCGTGCAGCCGCACCTCGTCTTTGAAGCCGCCGGGATCAGCCACCCCGGCATGGTCCGCGACACGAACGAGGACAGCTTCGCGATCCTCGAGAAACGGGGGCTGTTCCTCGTCGCCGACGGCATGGGAGGGCGCGCCGCCGGGGAGGTCGCGTCGCGGATGGCGATCGACACCGTGCGCGACTTCTTCGACGACCCGGAGTCCACCTGGCCCGTCGCCGTCAGCGTCGGTCCGCCCACGATCCGGGGCTCCGAGGCCCGCTACGTCGACCAGGGCCTGCCGCTGCTCGTCGCGGGCATCCAGCTCGCGAACGGCCGCATCTTCTCCGCGGCGCGGCGCGACAGGGAGAAGCGCGGGATGGGCACGACGTTCGCCGCCGCGCTCGCGCGCGACGGCTTCGTCGCCATCGCGCACGTCGGCGACAGCCGCGTCTACCGCCTCCGCGATCAGCGCCTCGAGCAGCTCACGCGCGATCACTCGCTCGTCAACGAGTGCATCCGGCTCGGCCACCTCCTGCCCGAGCAGGCCAGCTCATTCCCGCTCCAGCACGTGATCACCCGCGCCCTCGGCACCGACGAGGCGGTCGAGGTCGAGACGCGCATCGACGCCATCGAGGGCGGCGACGTCATGCTGCTCTGCTCGGACGGCCTGTCCGGCGTGGTGCCGGCGCAAGATATCGCAAGTATCCTCGGCGACCGCGCGGAGCCCGGCGACCTCGCGGCGCGGCTCGTCAAGCGCGCCAACGAGAACGGCGGCCCCGATAACGTCACCTGCGTTGTCGTGCGCTGGCACGCCGCTGCCGACGGCCAGACAAGGCGCTGAGCCGCGCGTCGCAGGGGCGGTGTGGGGCCGCGCATTGCGCGCGGCTTGCCCCGTTTTCCATGAAACATCAACTGCCGGAGAGCGCGCCACCATGTTAATGCCGGTGCGGAATTCCCATGGTCGCGCGAACGAACGGATCGGCACAGCCGCACTCGACGACACCCACGACATCCACCTCCCGGAGCGCGGTGGCGGCGAGCACGGGCAAGCTCCGGACACCGGCCGCGCGGCGCGCGGAGCCGGCCGCGCCGGAGCCCGATCGGGCCGAGCCGAGGGCGCCGCTCAAGCTGCTCGAGGCGGCGCGCGAGCCTGATTTCATCGAGGTGCTCGGCTCGCGCGAGCACAACCTCCGCATCGACCGGCTCGAGGTGCCGAAGCGCAAGCTCGTCGTGTTCACGGGGGTGAGCGGCTCGGGCAAATCGAGCCTGGCGTTCGACACGCTCTACGCCGAGGGGCAGCGCCGTTACGTCGAGACGCTGAGCTCCTACGCCCGCCAGTTCCTCGGCCAGCTCGATCGCCCGCAGGTCGAGCACCTGCGCGGGCTGTCACCGACGATCGCCATCGAGCAGAAGAGCGCGTCGAGCAATCCGCGCTCCACGGTCGGCACGATCACCGAGGTCTACGATTACCTGCGCGTGCTCTATGCGCGCGCCGGCGAGCAGCATTGCCACCTCTGCGGCAAGCCGGTGAAGGCGCAGAGCTCGGAGCAGATCGTCGACGAGCTCCTCGCGATGCCGGAGGGGACGAAGTTCGTGCTGCTCGCCCCGCTCGTGACGCACCGGAAGGGGGAGTTCAAGGACCTCTTCGAGGAGCTCCGCGGCCGCGGCTTCGTGCGGGTCGAGATCGACGACGCCCAGCACCGGCTCGACGAGGCGCCGCGGCTCGACAAGAAGCTCAAGCACACCATCGCGCTCGTCGTCGACCGGCTCGTCGTGCGGGCGGACGAGCGCCAGCGCATCACCGAGGGCGTCGAGCTCGCGCTCCAGGAGGGGCGCGGCGAGATCCGGGTCGAGCTCCAGGCCGACGACGGCGCGTCCGGGCGCAAGCGCCGCCCCGCGGCCCCGCTCCTGTTCAGCGCCGCGCGCTCCTGCTGCGGCCAGAGCTTCCCCGAGCTCTCGCCGCAGAGCTTCTCGTTCAACAGCCCGCTCGGCATGTGCGGCGCCTGCAACGGCCTCGGCACCCGCCTCGAGATCGACCCCGCCCTCGTGATCCCGGACCCGTCGCTGTCGATCCGCGAGGGCGCGATCGCCCCCTGGGCCTCGGCGATGGCCCGCGGCGAGGGCTGGACGTTCCGCATCATCGACGCCGTGGCCAAGGCGTGCTCGGTCGACCTCGACGCGCCCTGGCGCAAGCTCGGGGCGAAGAAGCAGGAGATGGTGCTCCACGGCCTCTCGGGCAAGCGCATCGCCGTGACCTGGGGCAAGGAGGGGACCGAGACGCACGGCACCTGGGGCATGCGCTTCGAGGGCGTGATCCCGAGCCTGATGCGCAGGTTCCAGCAGTCGTCGTCCGAGTCGGCGCGGGAGGCCTACCGCAAGTTCATGAGCGAGCGGGCGTGCGACGCGTGCGGCTCCCGGCGCATGCGCCCGGAGTCGCTCGCCGTGCGCGTCGCGGGCAAGGGCATCGCCGACGTCACCGCGATGACGGTGAAGGACGCGTACGAGCATTTCTTCCGGCTGGAGCTCCCGGGCAACCGGCAGAAGATCACGGAGGGCGTGCGGCGGGAGATCACGAGCCGGCTCAGCTTCCTCCTGAACGTCGGCCTCGATTACCTGACGCTCGACCGCTCCGGCCCGACGCTGAGCGGCGGCGAGGCGCAGCGCATCCGGCTGGCGAGCCAGCTCGGCAGCGAGCTCTCCGGGGTGATGTACGTGCTCGACGAGCCGAGCATCGGCCTGCACCAGCGGGACAACCAGCGCCTCATCGAGACGCTGCGGCGCCTGCGCGACCTGGGCAACACGGTGCTCGTCGTGGAGCACGACGAGGAGACGATCCGGGCCGCCGACTACGTCGTGGACTTCGGCCCCGGCGCGGGGCACCTCGGCGGCCGGGTGATGGCCGCGGGCACGCCCGAGGAGGTCGAGCGCGACCCCGAGAGCCTGACCGGCGCGTACCTGTCCGGGCGCGCGCGCATCGAGGTGCCCGCGGCGCGGCGCGAGCCGCGCGGGTGGCTGGAGATCCTGGGCGCGTCCGAGCACAACCTGAAGAACATCGATGTCCGGTTCCCGCTCGGCGTGCTGCTCGCGGTCACCGGGGTGAGCGGCGCGGGCAAGAGCTCGCTCGTGAACGGCATCCTCCTGCCGGCGCTGGGCCGGGCGCTGCACAACAGCACCGAGCCGGTCGGCGCGCACCGCGCGATCAAGGGGCTCAAGGCGCTCGACAAGGTGATCGCGATCGACCAGAAGCCGATCGGCCGCACCCCGCGGTCGAACCCGGGGACGTACACGAAGGCGTTCGACCAGATCCGCGAGATCTTCGCCGAGCTGCCCGAGTCGCGCGCGCGCGGCTATGGCCCGGGGCGGTTCAGCTTCAACGTGAAGGGCGGGCGCTGCGAGGCGTGCAGCGGCGACGGCGTCGTGAAGGTCGAGATGCACTTCCTCGCCGACGTCTACGTCCCGTGCGACGTGTGCGCCGGCAAGCGGTACAGCGCGCAGACGCTCGCGGTGCGGTACAAGGGCAAGAGCATCGCCGACATCCTCGACACGAGCATCGACGACTGCCGGCAGCTCTTCGAGCACCACGTCGCGCTCCGGCGCGTCCTCGACACGCTCGTCGAGGTCGGCCTCGGGTACATGAAGATCGGCCAGAGCGCGCCGACGATGAGCGGCGGCGAGGCGCAGCGCGTGAAGCTGAGCCGAGAGCTCGGCAAGGTCCAGACGGGGCGCACGCTCTACGTGCTCGACGAGCCGACGACGGGCCTGCATTTCGAGGACATCCGCAAGCTCCTCGGCGTGCTCCGCCGGCTCGTCGACGCGGGCAACACGGTGGTGGTCATCGAGCACAGCCTCGATGTCATCAAGTGCGCCGACTGGGTGATCGACCTCGGCCCCGAGGGCGGCGCCGGCGGCGGCCGCGTCATCGCCGAGGGGACGCCCGAGGACGTCGCGAAGGTGCAGGCCTCGTACACCGGCCAGTTCCTGCGCCCCCTGCTGGCCGCCGGCTAGCCGGGCCCGCGCCACGAGGCGCCACGCCGGAATGTAATCACCAATTCATCGAACCCGCCGATCCTGAGAGTCCATTCTTTACAAGAATGGCGTCGTGGGCGGATTTCTTCGGCGTGCTTGCATTGCGGTACAAAAGCGCGTAGCCGGGATCAATGGACACCGACGTGTCCTCGAGTGCGCAAGCACCCCACCTGCCACGTCAGCAAACCACCCTGATCGTCTCAAGCAAGCCGGGCTGTCGCACAGGCCCCTGTGCTCGAAGTCCGTCGTCGGGAGGGCCCATGCAGATCTCGAAGCACTCTCTGTTTCTCGGCCTGGGGTTGTGGCTGGGCGCCACCTCCGCGGCCGCGTGCTCCGCCAGCGGAGCATCGGCGCCTGCGTCCTCCCAATCGGGCTCTTCCGGTCCTGGGAGCACGAGCGGCGCTGGCGCCGGCGGCGGATCGGGCGGCGGCGGATCGACGTCGACGGGCGGGATCGAGGACGATCTCGGCAGCGGCGTCACCACCGGGGGCGGCGGCGACGACGGCGACGTCCTGATGCCGGCGGAGGATCCGAAGACGTGCGCGGAGGCGGCCGCGAGCAAGTCCTACATCGGCTGCGACTTCTGGCCCACGGTCACCGCCAACGTCGTCTGGTCGATCTTCGACTTCGCGGTCGTCGTCGCGAACGCGGGAGACGAGGCCGCCGAGGTCGAGGTGACGCGCGGCGGTGAGCCCGTCGCGCAGGCCGAGATCCCGCCCAACAGCCTGTCGAAGATCTATCTCCCCTGGGTCCCCGCGCTGAAGGGACCCGACTCCGACGAGTGCGCCTCCGGTCGGCCGATCGAACGATCGGTCCGCGTGGACGCCGGCGCGTACCGCCTCGTGTCGAGCAGGCCGGTCACCGTCTATCAATTCAACGCGCTCGAGTACAAGGGCGCGGGAGGGCCCGCCGGCAAGGACTGGTCCTCCTGCCCGGGCAACGACGTGTGCGATGATGTTGCCCCGGTCGGCTGCTTCTCGTTCTCCAACGACGCCTCGCTGCTCCTGCCGAGCACGGCGATGACAGGCAACTACCGCATCCCCGGCCAGCAGGGCTGGGCCGACGTCGGGATGGGCGGGACCCTCGTCATCACCGGCACCGCGGACGGCACGAGCGTCACCGTGAGCGTGGCCCAGGGCGGCGCTGTCGTCGCCGGCGGCGGCGTCCCCGCCACGCGCGGCGGCGAGAGCTTCACGGTCGAGCTCGACGAGGGCGACGTCGTCGAGATCCTCGGCGATCCGGCCAGGGACCTCAGCGGCAGCCTCGTCACCGCCACGAAGCCCGTCCAGGTGCTGACGGGCATGCCGTGCGTGGAGGCGCCGATCGGCCGCGCCGCCTGCGACCACATCGAGGAGTCGGTGTTCCCCGCCGAGACCCTGGGCAAGCATTACTTCGTCACGATCCCGACGTCGCCCCGCGGCCAGGTCATCGGCCACATCGTGCGCCTCTACGGCAATGTCGACGGCACGGCGCTCACCTATCCCTCCGGCCGGCCGGACGGCGCGCCGACGAGGATCGACGCCGGCCAGGTCGTCGACCTCAGCATGGTGAGGAGGGACTTCGAGGTCGTCGGAGATCACGAGTTCGCGGTCAGCTCGTTCATGCTGGGGGCCGACATCGTCGACCCATCCACGCGCCCGCCCAACCAGAAGGGCGATCCGTCGCAGAGCCACCCCACCGCCGTCGAGCAATACCGCACGAAGTACGTCTTCCTCGCGCCGAGCGATTACGACGAGAGCTACGTCGACATCGTCCAGCCGATGGACGCCTCGATCACGCTCGACGGCGCCGCGGTCGGCGTCGCGCCCACCCCGATCGGCAACGGCTCGGGCTTCGGCGTCGCGCGCGTCAAGCTCGGCCCCGGCAACGGCGGCGCGCACGTGCTGACCGCCTCGGCCCCTGTCGGCATCCAGGTGATCGGCTACGGCTCTTACACGAGCTACCAGTACCCGGGCGGCCTCAACCTCCTCACCATCGCGCCGCCGCCGCCCCCGCCCCGGTGACCGCGGACAGCAGGGCGTCGCCGCGGCCGCCGGTTGTCTTTCCCCGCCGCCTGGCCTAGCACCACCGCATGGCGGCCAGGCAGCGCGTCACGGCCCGGGGCGCGGCGCTCTTCGTCGTCCTGGCCAGCCTCGCCTTCGCCACGAGCGGCCCCCTCGCCCGGTACGCGCGCCCGGTCCACCCGCTCTTCATCGCCTTCGGCCGGGTCGCCCTCGCCGCCGTGGCGCTCTCGCTTTTCGACCTGCGCGGGCTCGCCCGCTCGGCCGCCGCCCTCTCGCTGCGCCAGCGCGCCGCCGTCCTCGCCGCGGGCCTCCTGCTCGCCGTCCACTTCGCGCTCTTCCTCTGGGGCCTCGACCGAACCTCCCTCGCCGCGGCGCTCTCGCTCATCTCGCTCGAGCCGCTCGCGGTCGTGCTCTGCGCGTGGGTGTTCTTCCGCGTGCGCCCCACCCGCGCGGAGCAGGCCGGCGTGCTCCTCGCCACCGCCGGCGCCGCCCTCGTCGCGCGCGGGGCGGGCTCCGGCGATCACCGGCTCTCGGGCGACCTCATGGTCGTCGGCGCCACCCTCCTGTACGGCCTCTACGTCTCCTTCGCCCGCGCGCTCCGCGACGCCCTGCCCGCGCGGAGCTACGCCGCGCTCGTCTACGCGAGCGCCGCGATGTTCCTCGCCGCGGCGCTCCCCGCCGCGCCCGGCGCGCTCGAGGGCGTCTCCCCGCCGCCGGCGCACGCCACCGTCGCCATCGTCGCGCTCGCGCTCGTCCCCACCCTCGTCGGCCACACCGCGGTGCAGGCCGCGGCGCGGCGCATGTCCCCGGCGATCGTCGCGCTCGTGTCCCCCGGCGAGACGCTGGGCGGGATCGTCATCGGCGCCCTGTGGCTCGGCGCCGTCCCGACCTCCACCGAGGTCGCCGGCGCCGCGATCATCCTCGCCGGCGCCACCGTGGCCATCCTGGGGTCGAGCCCGCCCGCGACCGAGGGCGCCGGCTGACGCGCGCTCTCGGCCACCGCCGCGCCGCCCCGCGCCGAGCGCCCGTCGCGCGATGCCCGTCGCGCGATGCCCGTCGCGCGACGTCCGGCGTGCGGCGCCCGCCTCACGATGGAAGCGTGCCTGTGCAGCGATGGAGTCGAGCGCCCATGTCCCTCCCGGGACGGAAGTCGCCGGCGCGCGCCGCTTCGGTCGAACTCCTCACCACGATGATGGGGAATCGCAGGAGAACCACCCTCGCGCGCTTGACTGTCGAGGGTTCGACACGACGCTCTCAGCATGTACGGTGGGCTGTTTCGAAACATCCTGTTTCCGCTCTACGAGACCCGATTGCGGGGCAGGGATACCCTCAGGTCCCTGGAAGAGCTCGAGCGCTCCCAGTGGCGATCGGAAGAGGAGATTCGCGATCTCGCCTTCCGGCGGATGCTCGCGACGCTCCATTTCGCCGAGCAGAACGTCCCTTTCTACCGCGCCAGGTTCGCCGAGCACGGCGTGCGCGTCGCCTCGGTGAAGTCGCCGGAGGATCTGCTGCGGCTCCCCGTCCTCACGCGGGCCGACCTGCGCGCCCACGGGCACGATCTCCTCGCCGAGGGCTTCGTCGGGCGGCTCTACGCGAGCGGCACGGGGGGCTCCACGGGAGAGCCGGTGCAGTTCCGCTTCGACCACCGCACGTACGAGCGCCGCATCGCGGCCGCCATGCGGTCCGACCGGTGGGCGGGCGCCCGGCTCGGCGACCGGGAGCTCCACCTGTGGGGCACCCAGCTCTTGCGCGAGCCGCTCGCGAAGAAGGCGAAGCGATCGCTGTACGAGGCCCTCCTCCGCAAGAAGATGATCTCCGCCTTCGACCTGTCCGACCGGCGGCTCGCCGCGCTCCTCGACGAGATCGCGCGGTACCGGCCGCAGCTCATCGTCGGCTACACGGGCGCGCTGTACCAGGCGGCGCGCTACGCGCTCGCCGGGGGGCGCGCGCTCCCGGCGCCGCGCGGCATCGTCACGAGCGCGGAGCGGCTCTTCGCGCACCAGCGCGAGGCCATCGAGCGCGCCTTCGGCGCCCCGGTGTTCGATCGGTACGGCTGCCGCGAGCTCATGCTCATCGCCGCCGAGTGCGAGCGGCACACCGGCAAGCACATCAACATGGAGGGCGTGTACGTCGAGCTGCTCCGCGACGGGCGCCACGCCCTGCCGGGCGAGGCGGGTGAGGTCGTCGTGACCGATCTCGTCTGCCGATCGATGCCGCTCATCCGCTACAAGAACCAGGACGTCGCGATCGCCGCCGACGCGCCGTGCGGGTGCGGCCGCGGGCTGCCGATGCTCGCCTCGGTGGAGGGCCGCGTCCTCGACCTGCTCGTCGGCCCCGACGGCGAGCTGCTCGCGGGGGAGCTCTTCCCGCACCTCATCAAGGACCAGCCGACGATCGCCCGCTACCAGGTCTACCAGGACCGGCGCCGCGCGATCACGATCAGGCTCGTGCCCGGCAAGGGCTTCCAGCCCGAGACCGCGCGGCTCATCGAGCGCACCGTCCGGCAGCACCTCGGCGAGCGCGCCGAGATCTGCGTCCAGCTCGTCGACGACATCCCCCTCACGAGCGGCGGCAAGCACCGCGTCACCCTCTCGGAGGTCCCCGTCGAGCTGAGCCGGCGCGCGGCGTGAGCCCCCGGCGCCCGCCGCGGCGGCGCCGTCCGTCCTGCCCTGCGCGCCCTGGCGCCCGCCCCACGCACCTCGGCGCCCGCCCCACGCACCTCGGCGGCCCGCGCCGCGCACCTCGACCGGCCCGCGCCGCGCACCTCGACCGGATCGCGCCGCGCACCTCGACCGGATCGCGCGGCGCGCCTACAGCGGTCTTTCTACAGATCCGCTGAAGCTGCCTGGCGGCTGGCGCGCCGCGGCCTGCTCGACGGCGCGTCGCCCCGCTCCCGACGGCCCGAAGCGCTGGCGGAGCCGCGCTGTCCGGGGTATTGGGCAGAGCAGTACGATGTCGGACGTGCAGAGACCGCTTCCGCCGAAGAAGGACGTCGCGCTGGCCCTCCTCGAGCGAGAGCCGAGCGTGTTCATCCACCTCGATCCGCGCCGGCCCGGTGTCTCCGTCCCCAAGTGGTTCACGGGGCAGCCGCAGCTCATCCTGCAGGTCGGCATGAACATGGCGATCCCCATCCCCGACCTGAAGGTCGACGACGACGGGATCAGCTGCACCCTCTCGTTCAACCGCGCTCCGTTCTGGTGCCGCCTGCCGTGGCACGCGATCTGGGCGCTCGTGAGCGAGGACCAGCGCGGGATGGTGTGGCCCGAGGACATCCCGGCCGACCTCGCCGCGCAGAAGCAGCAGCGGCCCCAGGCGGGCCCGCCGCAGAAGCCCGGCAAGCGCCCGCGCCCGCGGCTGGCCGCCGTCGCGACCCCGAGCGACGACGAGCAGCGCGCCGAGGCGTCGGACGAGGCGCGCGCGCGCGACCGCGGCCGCCGCCCCGAGGGGGACGCGGTGGAGACCGGCGAGCGCCGCAGCACCAGCGAGGCCCCGGCGCGCGACGCCGGCGCGCCCGTGCGGCCGCTCGCGCCGGTGCCCGCCCTCGCGCCCGTGCGGTCCGCCCCGGAGGAGCGCGAGCGCGAGGACGACGATACCAGCAGCTCCGGTGAGCCGGAGCCCAGCCCGCGCCCCGGAGCCGGCAAGCCGAAGCGCGAGCTGCCCCCGTATTTGCGCGTCATCAAATAAAGCTACTGCTTGACGGTACGGCTCGGCCAAATCAACTGTGGCCCGCCATGCCTCGACCGTTGCAGCGCGTCGTCCAAGCGCTTGGGCTCCTCGGCGCCGTCGTCGCGCTCGAGTTCGGCTTCGAGACCCTCTTGCCGGACGCCGCCTGGCGGCAGCTCGCCCTGTTCGCGATGGTCAACGTCATCGCGGCCCTCTCGCTCAACGTCATCAACGGCATGGCCGGCCAGTTCTCGATCGGCCACGCCGGCTTCGTCGGCATCGGCGCGTACACCGGCGCGATCGTCGCCGGCCACCTGCACCAGCAGCTCGGCGGCGGCGAGCCGCTCTTCGGCGACTCGTTCCTCGTGATGCCGGCCGCGCTGCTCGCGTCCGGGCTCGTCGCCGCGCTCTTCGGCCTCATCGTCGGCCTGCCGAGCCTGCGCCTGCGCGGCGACTACCTCGCCATCGTGACGCTCGGGTTCGCCGAGATCTTCCGCCTGACGATCGCCACGGCGACGACGGGCGGCGCCGACCAGGGGACGGTGGGCAGGCTGCTCGGCGCGCTCGGCGGCCCGATCGGCTACGCAGGCCCCGACGACACGGGCGTCCCGCAGTACGCCGGCCCGTTCTGGATCTTCGGCGCCGTCGTCGTCGCGACCCTCATCGCGTGGCGGCTCAAGTTCTCCGGCTGGGGCCGCGCGCTGCGCGCGCTCCGCGAGGACGAGATCGCCTCCGCCGCGGTGGGCGTCGATCCCACCCGCTACAAGGTCACCTCGTTCGTCATCTCCGCCGCGGGCGGGGGCATCGCCGGCGCCCTGCTCGCCTCGATGCGCGACGGCAACCCCACGGTCCAGCCCGACCAGTTCACGTTCAGCTACTCGTTCGACGCCATCACGATGGTGATCCTCGGCGGCTCGGGCAGCGTCACCGGCTCGATCGTCGGCGGCGTGCTCGTGACCTTCACGGTGAAGCTCATCGAGCAGCTCCAGGGGCTCGACAGCGTCCTCGCGCTGAAGGCCGCCTACCCCGCGCTCGACCTGAACGCCCTCCGGATGGTGATCTACGCCGCGATCCTCATCGGGCTGATGATCCTCCGCCCCGGGGGGCTCTTCGGCGAGCGCGAGCTGTTCGACCGGCGCTGGGCGCGCAAGAAGCGCCCCCCCGCGGGCCCGGCCGAGCCCATCCCCGCCACCACGGGCGCCGAGGCCGCCGGGCGCGCCGGTGGGGCGCCGCCCGAGGGGCAGCCGCCCGGCACCGCCCTCGAGCGCGAGGCCAAGCCGGCCGGGAGGGAGCTCGAGTGAACCTCGATCTGAAGCACGTCACGAAGCGGTTCGGCGGCCTGCGGGCCGTCGGCAACGTCTCCTTCACCGTGCCGGAGCGCTCGATCTTCGGGCTCATCGGCCCGAACGGCGCCGGCAAGACGACGGTGTTCAACCTGATCACCGGCGTCTACAAGCACGACGAGGGCTCGATCCGCTTCGGCGGGACCGACCTCGCGCCGCTCAAGCCGAGCCAGATCGCGCGGCTCGGCATCGCCCGCACGTTCCAGAACATCCGCCTCTTCGGCCAGCTCACGGTGCTCGAGAACGTGCTCGTCGCCTGCGAGAACCTGCGCAGGTCGACGCTCACCTCCGCCCTGCTCCGCTCGCCGTTCTTCTACAAGGACGAGCAGGAGATGACCGAGCGCGCGCTCTCGCTGCTCTCGGTGTTCAAGCTCGAGGACATGGCGGACGAGATCTCGACGTCGCTCTCGTACGGCAACCAGCGCCGCCTCGAGATCGCCCGGGCGATGATGCTCAAGCCGAAGCTGCTCCTGCTCGACGAGCCGGCGGCCGGCATGAACTACGGCGAGGCCGAGGGGCTCAAGCAGCAGATCCGCTGGCTGCGCGACACGTTCGAGATCACGGTCGTGCTGGTCGAGCACAACATGCAGGTCGTGATGGGCGTGTGCGAGGAGATCCACGTCCTCGATCACGGCGAGACCATCTCGCACGGCACCCCCGAGGCCGTGCGCAGGGACCCGAAGGTCCTCGCCGCCTACCTCGGCGAGGAGGTCGAAGGCGAGGCGGCCGAGGCCAGCCCCGCGGCCGGCGCGGCCGCCCAGGAGCCCGCATGAAGACAGTGCACCCGACGCGGCCGCCCCCCTCCGTGGCCCCCGGCGAGCCGCTGCTCGTCGTCGACGATCTCGCGGTCAGCTACGGCGGCATCAAGGCGCTGAAGGGCGTCAGCCTCGAGGTCCGGCGCGGCGAGATCGTCGCGATGATCGGCGCGAACGGCGCCGGCAAGACGACGACGCTGAAGACGATCGTCCGCCTCTTGCCGATCGCCTCCGGCCGCATCCGCTACGACGGCAGGGACCTCGCGTCCGTGACGGCCGAGGAGCTCGTCGCCGCCGGCGTCTCGCTCGTCCCGGAGGGGCGCGCCATCTTCTCGAACCTGACCGTCCGCGAGAACCTCGAGCTCGGCGCCTGGTGCCACAAGCACGGGCCCACCATGGCCGAGACCCTCGACGACGTGGTGAAGCTCTTCCCCCGCCTCGGCGAGCGCATGCACCAGCAGGGCGGCACGCTCTCCGGCGGCGAGCAGCAGATGCTCGCGATCGGCCGCGCCATGATGGCGCGCCCCGCGATGCTGCTCCTCGACGAGCCCTCGCTCGGCATCGCCCCGCGGCTCGTCGCCGACATCTTCGAGTCGATCGCCACGATCGCGGCGTCAGGGACTACCGTACTCCTCGTCGAGCAGAACACCCGACTCGCGCTCAAGTACTCGACCCGCGCTTACGTGCTCCGTACTGGGCAGATCGCCATGAGCGGCGACTCGAAGGATCTCGCGGCGAACGAAGAGATCAGAGCGGCCTACCTCGGCGGCTGAATCCCCGCCGAGCGCGGGTCCTCCGCCGCGGCGCGCGCAGGCGTCACGGAAGAGACAGGCGGGAAGCGCCGGTGTTTCGCGCGCGTATCAACGCGTCGCGTGATGCGTTGAGGTGCGTTTGACATCGCGCTTTGCCGCCAATGGAGTATGGTTTCCGTGACCCAGGCGATGAAGAACAGGTCTTAACGGTCGCGGTCAGCGGTGGCCGCCAACGGGGGATACCCATGGAGATCGAGAGCACGACCCGCGTTCTGGTGATCGACGACGACGCCAGCAACTCCCAGCCGCTCGTCCACTTCCTCTCATCCCGGGACTACACGGTGGAGACGTGCTGCGGGCTCGGCCATGCGCGCGACGTGCTTGCCCGGTGGCGTCCTCACGTGATGGTGCTCGTGCCGCGGGACGAGGCGGAGGTGCACAGCGAGATGGAGGAGCTGCGCCGCATGTCGCCGCGCGTGCCCGTCGTGGTGCTCACGCTCGCGGCGGGCCCGCAGATGATCCTCGACATGGAGGCGTTCGCGCCCACGGTGCCCGCGTGCCCGTCGCGCGGCCTCGCGTACATCGAGTCCGCGGTCGCGGACGCGTCCGCCATGGGCTGAGCGGCCGCCCGCCCGCCGGGGCGCCCGCCCGCCGGGGCCCCGGTCACGTGGCCCGGATCACGCGGCCGGGTCACATGGCCCGAGCACGTGGCCCGAGCACGTGGCCCGAGCACGTGGCCCGATCACGTGGACGACGCGATGCCGTCCGGCAGCCCGTCGAAGAACTCCCCCACCACGGCCGCGATCCAGGCGCGCACGGGCTCTGTCGCGCAGAGGCTCCGCACGGCGGGCCAGAGCGCGGCCGCGAGCGCGTCGAAGTCGAGCGCGGGCGCGATCCCGAAGCGCCCGAGCACCTCGCCGATCGGCTCGTCCGCGTGGGCGGCCACGAACGCCGCGGTCGCCTCGTGGAGCCGCCGCCGCACCGGCCGGTCCCGCAGCACCTGGGCGGCGACGTCGGCGCCGAGCTCCTCGGCGAGCTTCGAGCTCCTCGCGTCGAGCTGGCCGACGAGCGCGCTGATCTCCTGCTCCAGCACCCACGTCGCGACGTGCTTGCGCAGGCCGACGAACTCGGGCGTGTCGCCCTTGGCGACGAGGATGTCCTGCACCTGGCGCATCGCCGTGCGCGAGAACCCCTGCAAGAACCGGCGGATCTCCGGCTCGAGGCGCCGCTCGAACTCGCCCCGCAGCGCGCCCACGCTCTTGCCGACCCCGCCGAGGCCGAACGGGGCGACCCGCTTGAGCAGCGCCGGCAGGCCCCACTCGGCGAAGAACGGGTTCACCTTCTCGGAGAACTCCTTCAGCGTGTCGTAGAGGACGTCGCGCATCACCGCGTCGAGCGCCGCGCTCTCCAGCACCTCGCGCACGAGCCGCTCCGGGACGAGCTTCGGCTGCTCCAGGATGCGGTCGAGCTTGTCGCGCGCCCCCTCCGGCATGAGCTCCTTCGCCCGCCGCCGCTCCGCGCGCGCCGCCTCGACGAGCGCCTCGAGCGCCGCCTCGGCCGCGGGCCGGACGGCCCGCCGGAGCGACTCCTCCGCCGCCAGCGCGTCGAGCGCCCGCGCGATCGCCGCCGCGTCCGCGATCGCGCCGAGCGGCGTCGCGAGCAGCGCCGCGAAGCCGGCGGGCAGCCGCTCCCGGAAGTCCCGCGCGGCGGCCTCGGAGACGAGCCGCGCCTCGAGGAACGCGATCTGGCGGGCCTTCAGTTCATTAAGTAACGCGCGACTCATCCGGGAACGGATAGCCCCGGGTCCCCGCCGGCGCCAGACGCAGATGACCCCGGTCCGCGGCCCGCGCTCGGCGCGCCGCGGCGGGTCCGGGGGCGCCGCGCCGGACGCGTGGCTCGGCGCGCAGCCGGGCGCGTGGTTCCTGGACAGCCCTCAAAATCGCGCAGGACTGTGGAACACTGTGAATTTGACCGTCAGGTGAGGGCCGTAGTTATTGAACCGGATCCCAGAGAAGGCCTTACTAAAAACACCTTACTTGGGCTGACGGTATCCGGAGATCACCTTACCTGGAGTGTCGCTCGTGTACGTGCGTTCGCGCGCAGAACCCGCAGCGAACGCCGCGCGAGCGAGCGGAGAGGGATTGTCGGTGATTGTCATTTTCCCCGGGGAGCGACTCGGCGGTGGCGTCAAGTTTCCCGGCGTCGTGACAGAGAGTTGCAACGAATTACAAGTGCATGACAACTTCGGATTCGGCCGATGGTACGCGTTCGTCACCCGCCAGCATCGCAGGAGTGGAGACCGGGGCTCTCGACCGGACCCACGGCTGCCCGGCACCCGCTGGCGGCAGGTGGTCCCGATGCTCTCCATGCTGCTCTGTGTGCTCTACTTCGGCGTGCTGCTCGGCCTCAGCGCCTACGGCCTGCACCGGCTGCACCTCGTGGTCCTCTGCCGTGTGCACCGCGCCAAGATCGCGCGCGCGCAGGAGGTCCCGGCGCTGACCGATCGCGACCTCCCGCCGGTGACGATCCAGCTCCCGCTGTTCAACGAGTCGACGGTCGCGGCGCGGCTGCTCGACGCGGTCGCGCGGATGGACTACCCGCGCGACAAGCTCGAGATCCAGGTGCTCGACGACTCGACGGACGAGACGCAGGGCCTCGTCCGCGCGCACGTGGAGCGGCTGCGCGCGCAGGGCATCGACGCGGTGTACCTGCACCGCACCGACCGGACCGGCTACAAGGCCGGCGCCCTCGACGCGGGCCTCAAGGTCGCGAAGGGCGAGCTCGTCGCGATCTTCGACGCCGACTTCATCCCGCAGCCCGGCTTCGTCCGCTCGATCGTCGGCCACTTCGAGGATCCGACGGTCGGCATGGTGCAGACGCGCTGGGGCCACCTGAACCGCGACGTCTCCATCCTGACGCAGGTGCAGGCCCTCATGCTCGACGGCCACCACCTCGTCGAGAACCGCGCGCGCTACGGCGCCGGCCTCCTGTTCAACTTCTCCGGCACCGGCGGGATGTGGCGCAAGGACGCGATCCTCGAGGCGGGCGGCTGGCAGCACGACACGCTGACCGAGGACCTCGACCTGTCGTACCGGGCGCAGCTCGCGGGCTACCGCTTCATCTACCGCGAGGATGTCGTCTCGCCGGCGGAGCTGCCGGAGGACATCTCGGCGCTGCGCGCGCAGCAGTACCGCTGGGCCAAGGGCACGGTGCAGACCGCGCGCAAGCTCATGGCCACGGTGCTGAACGCGAAGCTCTCGCTCGGCCAGCGGGTCGAGGCGTTCTTCCACCTCACGCCGCACTTCGCCTACCCGCTCCTCGTGCTCCTGAGCGTGCTCCTCCTGCCGGCGCTCGTGCTGTTCCCCGCGGCCGACACGCTGACGATGGTCGCCATCGACCTGCCGCTCTGCACGGCCACCACGGGCTCGCTGGCGGCGTTCTACATGCTGGCCGAGACGGCGCAGGGCCGCTCGCGCTGGGGCGCGGTCGTGCGCCTGCCGATGCTCATCGCGCTCGGGACGGGGCTCGCGCCGCACCTCTCGAAGGCGGTGATCGAGGGGATTCGCAGCATGTCCGGCGAGTTCGTCCGTACGCCCAAGCAGGGCGACAACAAGGGCCGGTACAGGGTGCGCACGGACCTGCCGCTCACCGAGGCGATGCTCGCCGTGCTCTCGTGCGGCGCGGTCGTCGCGTCGGTCCAGACGGGGCACTACTTCGCCACGCCGTTCGCGGTGCTCTTCGCTGTCGGCTACCTCTACGTCGCGTTCATGGTCGCCCAGGAGCAGATCGCGCGCCGCCGCGACGCGGCCACCTCGAGCGCGCCGGCCGTCTGGAGCGACGCGCGGCCGGCCGACGCGGCCGTCGTCGGCGCCTGGTCCAGGCAGGCGACGAAGGAGCGGCCCCTCGGCGACCTCGCCGCCTGAGCGGAGCGCCGCCGCGGCGAAGGCCTGTCCCCGTCCGGTCCAGCCTGCTCCCGCCTGTCACCGTCCGTCTCGGCCTGTCACTTCCTGTCACTTCCTGTCACTGTAATTTTGCATGAAGCGCGCCCGGACCTATCGGGCGCAGCCTGCGTGACCCCCCTAGACCTCCCCGACGCGGGCTGGCATCCTGCCGCATGCCGGTCGGGGGACCGTACGCGGCTTCCTGAACGGTCTTCAGGGGTTGCGGCGCGTCCCCCGCTCTGCAAGGGCGATGGGGGTGTCATGACGAAAGCCGAAATCGTTCAGGCGGTCTACTCCCGCCTTGGCGGGTTCTCGAAGAAGGAGTCCGCCGATCTGGTGGACCTCGTGTTCGAGACCATGAAGGAAACCCTGGGGCGCGGGGAGAAGATCAAGATCTCCGGATTCGGCAACTTCGTGCTGCGCGACAAGCGCCAGCGGCAGGGCCGTAATCCCCAGACCGGCGACCCGATCCTGATCACGGAGCGGCGGGTCCTGAACTTCAAGGCGAGCCAGATCCTGAAGCAGGCCCTCAACCCGCGCGAGACGGCCTCGGCGGCCGAGGAGTAACTGCTTGGCGGGGCGCCCGCAGCTTCCGGCGAAGCTGTACTACCGGATCGGCGAGGTGGCCGGCATCGTGGGGGTCGAGCCGCACGTTCTCCGGTACTGGGAGACGGAGTTCCGCTCCGTCCGGCCGCAGAAGTCGGCGAAGGGGCAGCGGGTCTACAGCCGGCGCGACGTCGAGACGCTCCTCAAGGTGAAGGAGCTCCTCTACGCGCACCGCTTCACGATCGCGGGGGCGCGGCGCAAGCTGCGCGAGGGCGGCATCGAGCCGCCGCCCCCCGACGCGGGCGCGAGCAGCGAGGAGGTGCAGCGCATGCGCGCGGCGCTCGTCGAGATCCGCAGCGAGGTGCTCGCGTTGATGGATGAGCTCGACCGCGTCTGAGGTCCACGGCGTCGCGCCGGGCGTCGCGCTGCGCCTCTCGTTGCCCGCCGGGGCGCGCGACGCGCCGGCGGACGCGTTGCCCGCGATCGACGTGTCGGCGATCGCGGGGGCGAGGGTGACGCTCCGCCGTGGCGTGGACGCGGACGGGCTCTCGCTGCGCGCGGTCTGCGCGACGGCGCCGTCGCGGCAGTGGGTCACCGGGCTGGAGGAACTGGTGATCGATCGGGCGACGGCGCTCGTGCACGGGGCGCTCGGGGCGGCGATCGAGCGGTGGGAGGCGGGGCCGATCCGCGCCGTGGGGGATCGGTTCGAGCAGGCGTTCGAGGGGGCGGGGAAGGTGGGCGAGCGCGCGGTGGCGATCCGCGGGCGGCACGTGCTCGGCTTCGCCGGGAGCGAGCACGACGCGGCGCTCTGCAGCGTGGTCTGCGTGGAGCCGGCGCAGGGGGCGGGCGGGGGCTGCGGCGAGGTGCTCGGGGCGACCGGGCTCGAGGGAGCGCTCGTGGCGCCGCCCGATCCGGGGCTGCTCGTGCGGGCGATCTTCGCGGGGGCGGAGCACCCGGCGGCCGCGATCGCGGGGATGGGGGTGCTGGCGGCGGCGGGGGTGGCCGTCGTGCTGGCGCGGCGTCCGAGGCCGCGGCCCTCGCCGTGAGTGTGCCGCGGGGACGGGGGGGCTGCCGAAAACTGCCCGACCCGAGGCCCCGAGGCGCAGAGGCTCCTTGGGCTTAACGCCTCGGTGAGCGCAAGGCGAGCGACGGTCTCGGTGCGAGCGAGGCGAGCGACGGTCTCGGTGAGCGCAGGGAGAAAGAGCGTTGTCTGAAGGGAATGCCCGCGGGCAGAGCGATCAGAACGGGATATCGTCGTCGTTGCCGCCGCCGTAACCGCCGCCGAAATCGTCCGGAGGGGGGCCGGGATCCTGCGCGGCCGGGGCCGGGCGAGCGCCGCCGCCGCCACGGTTGTAACCGCCGCCGGCCGGGCGGCCGCCGCCACCACCGCCGTAGCCGCCACCACCACCGCCGTAACCGCCGCCGCCGCCGCCACCACCGCCGCCGTAGCCGCCGCCGGGATCGGCGCCGAACGCGCCCGCGTCGTCGCCGCCCGCGCCGCGGCTGCGGCCGCCGCCCGTCAGCAGGACGTTGTTGGCGATCACCTCGGTCTTGTAGCGCTTGTTGCCGTCCCGATCGTCGTAGCTCGACGTGCGGAGCGAACCCTCGACGAAGATCGAGGAACCCTTGCTGAGGATCTTACCCAAGGCCTCGGCGCGCTTGCCCCAGATCACGACATTGTGCCAGTCCGTCCGTTCTTTCCGGACCTTGTCGCGGTCGAGGTACGATTCGGTCGTGGCGAGCCGCAGGTTCAAGACGGCCTGCCCTCCCTGGGTGAACCGAAGCTCGGGGTCGGCGCCCAGGTTGCCGAGCAGCATCACGCGATTCAAGCCTTCGGCCATCTTGACTCCTTCCCTAGGAGGGGCTCAGCGCGACTCGCGCCGAGCAGAAGACGACTGCTTCACTCCCCCATGGGGGCCGACGCGTCAAGGGTCGCAGCGCGCCGGGAAGCCCGCGGCGCGCCGGCGCGGCGGTGCCGGGGGCGCCCGCGTCCCGGCAGCGCGTGAGGTCGAGCCGGCTCACCCGCCGGCGCCGCCCCTGGCGAGGAGGTCGGCCAGGAAGAGCCGGGCGATCGTGAAGTAGAGAAGGATCCCGAGGACGTCCACGAGGCTCGCGATGAAGGGGGTGGAGCTCGTCGCCGGATCCAGGCCGAGCCGCCGGAGCAGGAGGGGGAGCATCGCGCCCACGGTGCAGCCCATGAGGACGATCGCCATCAAGGTCACGCCGATCGTCAGGACGAAGCCGGTGCCGTCGCCCCAGAGCCAGACGCGGATCATGCCGATGACCGAGAGGATGAGGCCGAGCACGACGGCCTGGCCGAGCTCACGGACGAGGACGCTGGCCCAGTCGCCGACGCGCACGTCGCCGACGGCGAGGCCGCGGATGATGAGCGACGACGACTGCGAGCCGGAGTTGCCGCCGGTCGAGATGAGCAGCGGCACGTAATAGGCGAGCGTCGCGACGGCCTCGAGGTCGTGCTCGAAGCGGCGCAGCACCTCGCCGGTCATGAACTCGCCGACGAACAGCACGGCGAGCCAGGGGGCGCGCTTCTGGATGAACGTCCAGAAGCTCGTCTTGAAGTAGCTGTCCTCGATGGGGCCGACGGCGCCGAGCCGCTGCACGTCCTCGGTCTGCTCCTGGGTGAGGACGTCCATCACGTCGTCGACGGTGATGACGCCGAGCAGCTTCCGATCGGCGGAGAGCACGGGCAGCGCGCTGAAGTCGTACTTCGCCATGGTCCGCGCGACCTCCTCCTGGTCGGTCTCGGGGCTGACGGTGAAGACGTTCTCGGTCATCACGTCGGCGAGCTTCTCGGACGGGGCGGCGAGCAGGAGATCGCGCAGCGACACGACGCCGATGAGGTGGCCCCGCTCGGAGACGATGTACACGTAGTAGATGGTCTCGGCGTCCTCGCCGACGGCGCGGATCCGCTCGATCACGTCGGCGACGGTGAGGTTGATGTTCACCGACACGTAGTCGGTGGTCATGAGGCCGCCGGCGCTGTCCTCGGGCCACTTGGCGAGCTCCTCGACCTCGGCGGCGGCCTCGGGGTCGACCTTCTCCAGGGTGGAGAGGAGGGTGTCGCCGACCTGCTCGGGGAGGGCCTCGATGAGGTCGGTGCGGTCGTCGGCCGCCATCTCGGAGACGATCGGCGCGATGCTCTCGACGCCCATCTGCTCGACGAGCGCCTCCTGGATCTCGCCGTCGAGGCGCTCGAAGATGGGCGCGGCATCCTCGGCCTTGAGGGCCATGAGGACCTTGGCCGCCTCGGCGTCGTCCAGCAGGCCGATCAGGTCGGCGAGGTCCTCGTCGTGGATTTCCTCCAGCAATTCGGAGAGCTGCGCTGGATCCTCGGCGAGGAGCTGCCGGACCTCCGGGACCATGGCGAGGGCGACGCGCAACATGCTCGTCGGGCACTGACCACAACTCGGTCCTGCTGGGAAGCGTCAATCCCGCCGGCGCCGGTCGCGCCAGCAAGCCTCCCCCCTCCGGCCGAGGTCGAGGTCGTGGCCGACCGAGGTTTGTGGCCGACCGAGGTTGTGGCTGACCGAGGTTGTGGCTGACCGAGGTTGAGTCTGGAGGCCGTCGATGGGGGCGCGGGGCGACCGAGGTTGAGCTTGCCAGGCCTGTCAGGTGGCCCGGCTCACTCGCGCGGGCAGGGGGCGCCGCCTACTGGGTTGGCTGAGGCGCAATCGAGTTGACAGCGCGGCTGGGCGCAGAGATGACCGCCGCCGAGGCGCCGCGGCGGCACCTCATTTGCCTGGGAGCCCTCGGGCTTGCCTTGGCGGGCCCGAGCGGGTCAGGCAGGTCGAATTGACAGCGTTCCGCCGGGGTCCCTAGCATCGGGCTCCGTCGAGCCGCGGATCGCCTGCGGAAGTCGGTCGTGGACCCGTGGATGGCGGGTCTTGTCTGTGGCTTGACCGCCGCGCAACCGGATCGGTGGTCGAAAGGAAAGTCGAATGATGACGCGGATTGAGCGTGAGAGGAGGCGCCCATGGAGGGGCGCGGTGAGGCTCGCCCTGACGGGCCTCCTGATCGCGGGCACAGGCAGCGCCTTCGGATGCCTGAACCGCCCCATCGCGACGAACAAGCCCCGCACGACGACCACGATCGTCGAGCGGCTCACGCAGAGCTCGGTCGATAAGATCGACCTGCTCCTGGCCATCGACAACTCGGGTTCGATGGCCGACAAGCAGGACATCCTCGCCTTCGCGATCCCTGACCTCGTCGAGGGTCTCGTCAACCCGCGGTGCATCCCCTCGATGGGCCAGGGGAACCCCACGACGGTCAACTCGCCGAACGCCGACTGCCCGGCGGGCTACAAGCGCGAGTTCGAGCCGGTCAAGGACATCCACATCGGCATCATCAGCTCGAGCCTCGGCGGCCACGGATCGGGCGCCTGCCCGGCGGAGACGAGCCCCTCGAACGTGGACATGGCGCACCTCCTCGCGCGCTCCAACGAGCGCTCCACGGAGAACGACATCCCGACGTACCTCAACAAGGGCTTCCTGGCCTGGGACCCCGATCAGAAGCTCGACGGCGAGGCCGAGGTGCCCGATCCGGAGGACGGCGAGGCCGACATCGACCAGGACTCGCCCAACGACCTCAACGACACCTCGCTGGTCGGACAGCTCACCGCGATGGTCCGTGGCACGGGGCAGGCCGGCTGCGGCTTCGAGGCGCAGCTCGAGAGCGTGTACCGCTTCCTCGTCGACCCGGAGCCCTACGCGAGGATCGAGATCGATGCCGACAACATCGCGGTGCCGAAGGACGTGGATCAGGCCGTCCTGGACCAGCGCGCCGCGTTCCTCCGGCCGAGCTCCCTCCTCGCGATCATCATGCTCAGCGACGAGAACGACTGCTCGATCCGCGAGGAGAGCCGCAACTACCTCGTGGCCGAGACAAGGAACGGCTTCCGCCTGTGGAGGCCGCGCCCCGAGTGCGCCGAGAACCCGGCCGACCCGTGCTGCCGGTCGTGCAGCCAGCCGACACCAGCAGGCTGCCCCGAGGTCGAGGAGTGCACGGGCTCGGACGGCTTCCCCGCGCGCCTGACCGCGGAGGAGGATCCGGTCAACTCCCGCTGCTGGGATCAGAAGCGCCGCTTCGGCTTCGACTTCCTCTACCCGATCGAGCGCTACCGGCGCGCCTTCACCGAGGCGCAGATCGAGAACCGCCGGGGCGAGCTGGTCCCGAACCCGATCTTCAGCGATCTGGACGCGGGGGACGACGACAGCGACATCCGCGATCCCGGGCTCGTCTTCTTCGCCGGCATCGTCGGCGTGCCGTGGCAGGACATCGCGCGCCAGAACGCCGAGGGCCAGCCCGACCTCCTGAACGGCCTCAACCTGGACGGCGAGCCCGTCGGCGGGTTCAAGAACGCCGATGAGCTCAGCGCACCGCTGCTCGACGGCGCGTTCAGCAGCACGTGGGAGATCATCCTCGGCAATCCTGCGAAGTTCGAGCCGCCGAAGGATCCGTTCATGGTCGAGTCGACGGCGCCGCGCTCGGGCGCGAACCCGATCACCGGCGACACGATCGTCCCGCCGCAGGAGGCGGGCTGGAACGCGATCAACGGCCGCGAGTACACGATCCCGACGGGGAGCACGGGCGACCTCCAGTACGCCTGCATCTTCGACCTCCCCGAGGAGAAGACGTGCGACGGCAACTCCCAGAGCTGCGACTGCAGGGTGGTGGGGGGCCAGCCGAACGACAACCCGCTCTGCGAGCCGGAAGCCGGCAGCGATCAGGCGGACCCGGGGGCCAGGACGACGACGCAGATCAAGGCGAAGGCCTACCCGGGCCTGCGCGAGCTGCAGCTCATCCGGGAGCTCGGCGCCCAGGGCATCGTCGGCTCGGTGTGCCCGAGGCAGCTCACGAACGAGGACGCGGCCGACTTCGGGTACCGGCCGGCGATCGGCGCGATCATCGATCGCCTGAAGACGGTCCTCGGCGGGCAGTGCCTGCCGCGCACCCTGACGCCGAACAACGAGGGGCAGGTCTCCTGCCTGATCCTCGAGGCGCGCAACACGCAGGGCCAGTGCAGGTGCGACGACACGCCGGCGCGCGTGGAGGTCCCCGAGCTCCATCAGGCGGCGAAGGACAAGGTGCTCGACGATCCGATCGCCCAGGTCGCCGGCTGGGACTGCGTGTGCGAGATCGAGCAGCTCGCGGGCGATCAGGCGACCGCGTGCCGGAACGACCCGAGCGACAACGTGAAGGTCGGCGGCGAGGACGTGCACGGCTGGTGCTACGTCGATCCGTCGATCCGCGTCGGCAGCCCGGACATCGTCGCGAGCTGCCCGCCCACCGAGCGGCGCATCATCCGGTTCACGAACGAGGGCGAGGCCCAGCAAGGGGCCACGCTGTTCATCACCTGCTCCGGCGAGTAGCCGGCGGCTGATAGCGCCCGGCGCGCGGGGCCCGATCGCGAGATCGCGCCCCGCGTCGCTTTTTGTGGCTCCGGAGCGCCCCGAGCGGACCGCCCGGCGGCGCTCTGGCAGGTCCCGGCGGGTTTTGTGCTAGAACCGTGCCCGGTCGTGGCCGGACGCAAGAAGATCCTGATCATCGAGGACGAGCCCCACATCGTGCTGGGGCTGACGGACGCCCTCGAGTTCGAGGGCTTCGCGGTGGCGTCGGCCTCGAAGGGGAAGGACGGCGTGCTGCTCGCGCGGCAGGAGAAGCCGGACGCGATCCTCCTCGACCTGATGCTCCCCGACACGAACGGCTTCAAGGTCTGCGAGGACCTGCGGCGCTGGGACGCGTTCGTGCCGATCATCATGCTGACGGCCCGCGGCCAGGAGATCGACAAGATCCGCGGCCTCGACGCCGGCGCCGACGACTACGTGACGAAGCCGTTCAGCGTGGGCGAGCTGATCGCCCGCCTGCGCGCCCTCTTCCGCCGCGCCGCCCGGCCCGCCGAGGCGCCCGTCGAGGTGTTCACGATCGGCAACGTGCAGGTCAACATGACCGCCCACACGGTGTCGCGGGGCTCTCGTTCGGACCAGCTCTCGTTCTACGAGGTCGAGCTCCTGCGCCTCCTGCACGAGCGCCTGGGCCAGCCGGTCTCGCGCGAGGAGATCCTCCAGAAGATCTGGGGCATCGAGGCCGGGCCGTCGAACCGCACGGTCGACAACTTCATCGTCAAGCTGCGCAAGAAGATCGAGCGCTCGCCCGACAAGCCGGAGCACATCCTCACGGTCTACGGCTTCGGCTACAAGCTCGCTCCCTGACGGAGCGGCAGCACGTTGCGCAGGTCGCACGGCACCGTCACCGCGGCGTCGGTGATCCGCTTCGGATCGATGTCCGACAGGCGGGCGCCCTCGCGGAGCTGCCGCGCCTCGAGGTGCAGCCGGACGAGGCCCGGGCTGCCGGTCTCGCCGGCGTACCCGACCACGTCGCCCGCATCGAGGCGCGCGCCCGCGACGACGCCCGGTCCAGGGCGATCGAGGTGCCCGTGGAGCAGGACGTACCGGCGCACCCGGTCGCCCTCGCGCACGTCGTGCGCCGTGGCGACCGTGATCCCGGTCAGCTCGCCGACGAAGACGACCTCCGCCTTCGCCTCCTGGCCGTCGAGCCTCAGCGCCGCCACGCGGTCACCCCGCGCCGCGGCGATCTCGACCCCGCCCGTCCACGACGGCGGCTCGGGCCGCGGGGCGCCGATCGCGGCGACGGGGCTGGGGCCGGTCGGGGCGGGGCCGGCCTGGGGCAGCGCGCCTGGCGGCGCCGCGGCGCCCTCGACGAGGAGGAACGCCGGCGACGGGTGATCGGGCGCGCCGATCGGGAAGGCGTACGCGGCGGCGCTCGCCGGACGCTCCGGGCGGCGGGGGATGTGCTCGTAGGCATGGCTGCGCGCGCCCGCCCCTGGGCGCGCCCCGGTGGGGCCGTAGAGCGCCGCCGCGCCGCCCTCGGGCAGCGGCGCGCCCGGAGCGGGCAGCGGGACGCACGCGGCGCCCTCCGGGACGGTGCGGGGGCCGCAGAGCGCCCCGGCGGCGGCGCCGCCGCGCGCCGCCGCCGCCGGGGGCCCGACGGCGGGCGGCGGCGGCGCGGGGTCGTCGAGGCCGCCGAGCGCAAGGACGAGGGCGGACGCCGCGGCGCCGCGCACGAGCGGGGAAGGGGAGATCGCCGCCCTGGTCGGGCGGGCCTGCGATGAGCCGGACGCGCGCATGCCATGAACGGTCTACCGCATCGGGCGCGGCTGGCGAGCACCGCGCAGCGGCGCCGCGCTCGCCGCGCGCCGAAGCCATCCCGCGCTCGCGGCGGTGTCGGCCTGGCGGCGCGCGGCGGCGTTGGCCCGGCGGTGCGCGTGGTCGCGCCCGCCGTGGACGGGAGAGGAACGCGAGGAAAGGGAGCGGAATGCGCGGGGAAGAGGCCGCTGCTGCCTGCCGGCTTGCGGAGGCGGCGCGCCGTTGATAGCTCCTCCTCGTGCAAAATCGCCAAGCCATCGAGACGACCCTGAACAAGCTGTTCGACGCGGAGCGCACGGCTCGCCGGCTCCACGACGACCTCGCGGCCATGCCCGGCGATGCGCTGCTCGACGTGCTCACCGACGCGATCGCGGCCGCCTCGCGCGAGGAGGACGAGGACGAGGCGGCGCTCCGGCTGGTCCGCGTCGCGTCGCTGCTCGGCGAGCACGAGGGCCCGCGCGCGCTCGACGCGCTCATCGACGTGCTCGCCTCGGAGCACCCGGAGGCGCGGCAGGCCGCGGGCGAGGAGATCGAGTCGCTCGCCTACGACCGGTTCAAGGAGGTCGCGCAGGCGATCGAGCGGGCGCTCAAG
The DNA here is from genome assembly GCF_051521615.1 of Sorangium sp. So ce1335. Lineage (NCBI taxonomy): Bacteria > Pseudomonadati > Myxococcota > Polyangiales > Polyangiaceae > Sorangium > Sorangium sp. So ce1335. Next base: position 11,126,934 of record NZ_CP150363.1, on the reverse strand, counting down.
CGGCTGCCGGTCGGCTCGTCGGCGCTGCCGGAGCTGCCGTACCTCATCGCCGAGGTGCCGGAGCCGGGCGTGCCGAAGCTGCTCGGCCAGTTCCTGAGCCACAAGGATCCGGACGCGGTGGCGGCGGCGATCGAGACGCTCGTCGAGATCGGCGACCCGACGCACGCGCCGCTCATCGAGCCGCTGCTCGGCGACAAGCGCACGGTCGAGCTGGCGGACGACGGCGGCGACGAGGCGACGTCGGAGGTCACGATCGGCGAGCTCGCCGAAGAGGCGCTCGGCCTCCTCGCGCCTTACGACGACGAGGAGGGGGACGGGGCCGCCTGATGATCGGCCCGCCGCTGAGCGCGGCGGACGCCGTGTTGTTCGAGCACGCGGTCGTCCCACGCTACCTCTCGTTCTTCGCCTCGCTGGCGGTGAACATGCTGCTGCCCTCCGAGGCGGCGCGGATCGTCCATTTCGGCTGCCGGAGCGGCTTCCCCGATCCGATCGTGGCCGACAAGCTGCCCGGCGCGGCCCTCGTGGGGGTCGACTGCTCCGCCGCCGCGCTCGATCTCGCGCGCGCCAAGGCGGCGCTGTTCTCCGGGATGAACGCGAGCTACCTGCTCTGCGACGCCCTGCCGACGCCGCTGCCGAGCGCGAGCTTCACCCACGCGTACACGCTGCACCCGGTCTGCCGGCCGAGCGAGCGCGCCGAGCTCCTCGCCGAGCTGCGCCGGGTCCTCGTCCCCGGCGGCCAGGCGCTCATCGCGCTGCCGCTGCGCGGCTCGTTCCCGGAGGTCGCCGACATCGCGCGGGAGTGCGCGCTCAAGCAGGACCTCTCGGAGCTCGGCGCGGCGGTCGACGCCGCCGCCGTCGCCCGCCCGACGATCGAGACGATCGCCGAGGAGATCGAGGGCGCGGGGTTCGACGAGGTCGAGGTCGACGTCCAGCTCATCGCCGTGTCGTTCGACAGCGGGCGCGAGTTCCTCGAGGATCCCATCTCCCGGCTGATGGTGCTCCCCGAGGCGACGGCGATGCTCGACGTCGAGCCGCAGATCATCGACTCGATGCTCAGGTACCTGCACCACGCGGTGTCGAAGTACTGGTCCGAGGGGGTCTTCGAGCTGACGGTGAACGTCGGGTGCGCGAGCGCCCGGCGCCCCCTCGGCTGACGTACGCCGCGCCGCTCTCGCGCGTCAGGGATCCCGGCGGGATCTCCGGCGCGCGAGGCTAGCGATCGTGACCGCCGCCGCGGAGGCCGAGCTCGTCGAGCCCGGCGAGCGCCGCGAGCGAGACCGGGTGGTAGGGGGGCCGCGGCGTGATCGGCTTCTGGACGTCGCCCCCGCGCTCCTCGATGAGGCGCGCGCAGAGCGCGAGGCACCACTTGCCCTGGCACCAGCCGGTGCCGAAGCCCGTGTAGCGCTTGACCGACTCGATGTCCTTGTAGCCGCGGTCCATCGCGGCCTCGAGCTCGTGCAAGGTGACGTCCTCGCAGCGGCAGACGAGCGTCTTCATCGCGCTAGTCGCCCTCGTACTCGCAGCGCGCGTCGCAGGTCTCGAAGATGGTGACCCGGTTGAGCGACGGCAGCGACGGCGCGAGGCGGCTCCAGATCCACCGGGCGAGCACCTCGCTCGTCGGGTTCTCCAGGCCGGGGACCTCGTTCAGGTAGTTGTGATCGAGCAGGTCGTGGAGGGGAGCCCAGGCCTCGTAGAGGTGGCCGTAGTCGATGAACCACCCCGTCTCCTCGTTCACGGGGCCTCGGATCGCGACCTCGACCTTGAAGCTGTGGCCGTGGAGGCGCGCGCACTTGTGCCCCTGCGGCACCTTGGGGAGGCGGTGGGCGGCCTCGAAGCGGAACTCATGCACGAGACGGACGTTCATTGGAGCAGCGGTCATGGGGCGGTCTCCGTGAGGCGTCAACGCCCCGCGGCCTCGTCCGGCGCCCTCGGGCGGAACCCTCGCCGGGCGCTTCGCCGGGGCGGGCGGCGGCGGGCGCGGCACGGAGCGAACAACACCCGGCCGCGCGCCGGACGGGGTTCCCTCGAGGAGCTCGAGCGGCTATACCCCCCGCCATGCCGCAGAAGCCCGCAGTGAGAGCCAAGAAGAAGCGTCGCGACACGAAGCGCCTGGCGAACTGGCGCGCCAAGAAGGAGCTGCAAAACGCCCAGGGGACGCCGCCGGCCGACCCGACCGCCGCGCAGCCCAGCAGCTAGGCCGCGAGCACCGGCCTCGGCCGGTGCTCAGCTCGCAGGCTCGTCTTCGCCGTTCTCGCCGTCGTCGTCCGGCCCCGGACCGATCGACGGCCGCCCCTTGCGCCGCGCCGCGCGGACCGTCGCGACCTCGGCCCGGGACGGGTTGATCACAAGGAAGCCGTGATCCGCGTCGAGGAGCGCGACGTCGCCCGGCGACGCCCAGCGGAACGCGCCCGCCACGTCCACGATCGACGGCACGCCGAGGAGCTGGAGGAGCACGAGCGAGCGCGGCCCGGACCGGTCGCTGAGCGCGACGCCCACCGGGTTGGCCCGCGCGGAGATCAGGAGATCGAAGACCGTGAGCTGGTCTCCCACGAGGACCGCCTTCGACGGGAGCTGCGCCCGGGCGTCCGGGGTCGCCAGCATCAGGATGGCGTCGCAGAGGTCCTCGATGTCGCGGGCGCGGTCCTGCAAGAACGGGTCGCCGACGATCCCGTTGGCGGCGCGCGCCACCTCGCGGGCGACCGTGCCGAGCGCCTGCGCGACGCTGCGCCCGCCGGCCGCGAGCTCGAAGGCGCGCGCGCGCAGGCGGCCGTCTCCGATCATCAGGAGGTAGGTCGAGAGGAACGCCGCGTCCTGCGCGATGCCCCGCTCCGCCGCGCGGGCGTGGAGGTCGACGAGCGCCTTCTCCGCGGTGTCGAAGGCGAACCGCAGGAGCTTCGGATCGCCGCGGCCCTGCTGCGGGCCGAGCGACGAGCTGGCCGGCCGCCGCAGGGCCGCGATGGCGCCGAGCGCGCGCCCCGGGACGACGGGCAGCCCCGGCAGCGTGACCTTGCGCGTGCCCCCGCCCGTGCGCCGCGGCCGCTCGCGCAGCTCGTCGAGCACCTGCGCGTGGCGCGCGCCGGCCGCGATCGGCGCCGTGAGGGCCATGAGCAGCTCGACGTCGCGCGCGGTGAAGGCGCGATCGCCCGCCCGCTGCACGACGAGAGCGCCGAGCGGGCGGCCGCTGCCCAGGATGGGGGCGGCGAGGAAGACCGGGAAGCGCTCCTCGTGGAGCTCCGGGAAGGCGCGGAAGCGCTCGTGCTCCGGCGCCTGGACGACCGAGATCGGGCGCAGGCACTCGACCGCCATGCCGGTGATGCCCTGCCCGACCGACAGCCGCACCGTGCCGCGCGCCTCGCGCGGGAAGCCCACGTTGCCGCGCAGCACCAGCTCGTCGCCGTCGCCCTCGAGGAGGTACAGCGAGGCGACGTCGGCGCCGAGGATCGCGGCGATCCGCTGCGGCGCCTCGTCGAGGAGGAGCGGCAGCGGCATCGGCTTCGCGACGAAGGCCAGGTACTCCATGACGAGATCCAGGCGCTCCTCGCGGCGGACCTGGATCCTGGCGGCCGGGGCGCCGTCGGCCTCGAGCCCGTCCGAGGCGCTGTCCCGCGAACCCTCCGCGTCGAGCGACGCCGCGGGCGGGCTCCCGATCGCCTCGAGCCCGTCCGAGGCGCTGTCCCGCGAACCCTCCGCGCCGAGCGACGCCGCGGGCGGGCTCCCGATCGCCTCGAGCTCCGTGGGCGGGGAGGACGCCTTCGGATCGGTGCGCGACGACATGGGATGATCGCTACCACACACCGTCGCCCGAGCGCACCTCGCACGCGCGAGCGTCCGGGCCGCCCCGCGACCCGGGCGGCGTGAGAGGGCGATCCAGCGGCGTGGCGGCGCGAGCTGCGCGCCCCGCCGCGCCGCCGCGCCCCCTCGGCGCGGGCCGGCGGCCCGGCGTCGGGCCCTCAGCGCGTCCGCAGGTCGACGGGGCCGTCGAGCGGCGGGCGCTGCATCCATCCCAGCGCCGAGGCCCGCGCGCGGGGGGCCGCGGCGGACGCCGCGCGCGCGAGCTCCCCGCCCCCGCCCGCGCCGATCGCCGTGATCGCGCCGCGGATCGGCGCGAGCAGCGCCGGCGCCACCTCCGCGCTGCTCGCCGCCACGTGGACGACGCGCGCCGCGGGCGGCAAAAGCAGCGATCGCGGCGCCGGGTCCAGGCCGACGCCGTGCCCCTCGCCCTGCCAGAACGAGCCCACGGCCTCGAGCGTCGCCCGGTACATGGCGATGTCGGCGCGCGCCGCGCCGTCGAGCGGCCCGCGCGGCACGCGCGCGCCCGCCTCCCCGAGCGCATCGTGGAGGGCGCGCGCGAGCGCCTCCGCGCGCCCGGCCGGCCCCTCGACCAGCACGATGCGCGGCGACAGGCAGCCGCGCTGATCGAACGGCACGACGTCGTCCGCGATGTCCCGCGCCGCCCCGGCGAGGTCCGCGGCGGGGCCGACGACGGCCAGCCCGAGGCCGGCGCCGTGCCCGCGCACGAGCACGCCCCGGCCGGCCCGCGCGCGCAGCGTCGCCACGGTCTCGTCCGAGCCGTAGACGTGGAGCTCGGCGCGCGGCGCGTCGCCAGCGGCGCCCTCGCCGTCGTCCTCGAGCGCGAGATCGGCGACGAGCGCGATGGCGCCGCCGGCGCGCGCGAACGCCTCGTCGGCCTGCAGCGCGCGCACGAGGAGCTCGGCGACGACGGGATCGCGTCGGGACGGGCGCACGAGGACCTCCGGCGCCGTCGCCGCCGCGACGGCGATGGCCCGCAACGGCGCCGTGCACACGTTGGCGGCCAGGATCACCTGGCAGCGGCGCGCGCGCCCCGCGCTCGCCACGAGGGCGTCGAGCTCGCTGCCGCTCGGCGCGACCTCGAGGTGGCGGCCGAGCGCGAGCTCCACGCCTTCCGGCGAGAGGCCGCTCGCCCGGGGCAACCGCCGGCGCGCCTCCTCGCCGAGCGGATCGCGCGGATCCGCGACGCGCGCCGCCGCGGCGACGGCGCGCTCGACCCGGGTGCGCCGCGCCGCGCCGGCGTCCATCACGGGCCGCCGCCGAGCATCTGGTCGATCGCGATCGAGCAGCCGCGCGGTGGAGCCCCGGCCGCGCGGCCGAGGAGCTCGACGCCCTCCGCGGTCACGCGCACGCGGTCGGCGGTCTGGATGGCGACGGCCGAGTCGACGTTCGCGAGATCGACGATCCGCGCGAGCCCGATCTCGCCCGCCGGCAGCGGCGCGAGCGTCTCGGGGTCGACCGCGGTGACGCGCGCCCAGGGCGGCGCGTGATAGAGCCCCGGCGCGGCGCGCGCAGCGGCCGCTGCGCCGCCGAGCGCCGCCGCGAGCGTGCCCTCGTAGAGCTGGCTGGAGAGCTCCGTCATCCCGTACTCGCCGACGACGTGCGAGGGCGGCACCCCCAGCGCCCGCGCGATCGACGCCCGCAGCTCGTCCGCGGGCACCTCGCGCGACCGGCCCTTGTAGCCGCCGGTCTGCATGGCGCGGCTCCCCGCGGGCAGCAGCGTCGCGCCTCCGGGCAGCGCCGCGTCGAGCAGGTGCACGAACGCGAACGAGGTGCCGAGCACGATGGCCGGCTCGCCCGCGGCGCGCGCCTCGCCGCACGCGCGGGCGAAGCCCTCGGCGTCGAGCTCGCCGCCGCGCACGTGCCACGTCGCCGGCCCCGAGAGGCGCGCCGCGAAGCGGTCGATCATGAAGCCGAGCGACGAGTCGGGCACCTCGTCGAGCGGCGGCGCGAGGATGATCGCGCGGAGCCGCGCGCCGTCGGGCCACAGCAGGCGCTCGCCCCAGGCCAGCGCGGCGAGCTCGTACGTCGCGGTCGTGCGGAACGGGTGCTCGCCGCGGGACGCCGCGCCGAGGGACGTCCCGCTCGTGCGGAAGACGCGCTCGTCCGCCTCCGGCGGGTGGGCCGCGACGCGCGCGAACCGGAAGACGTCGCACGGCACCGCGGGGATCTCGTCGGCGCGCTCCATCGCGGCGACGTCCGCGCCGCGCGCCTGGAAGAGGCGGGCGACCGGCGCGCAGCGGGCGGCCTGGTGCCGGGCGAGCGCGATGGCGAGCGCGTCGAAGGTCTCCGGGAGCGCCGCGCTGTCCGGGAGGAGCGACGCCTCGATGAACGCCCGCGCGCGGCGGTGCAGCGCCTCGCTCTGATCTATCGGTCCCACGCGACCGGGATAGCACGCGCGCGCGGCGGCACACACGCGCGCGGGGGCACAGCGCGCGTGTGCGCCCGCCGCGCGCGGCGACCCGGGCCGCGCGCGGCGCGCGGGCTAGGCCGCGAGCACGCGCGCGAGCGCGTCGGCCGCGGCCGACAGCAGCGCCTCGGGGATGGTGAGCGCCGGCGTCAGCGTCAGCGTCTCGCCGCGCGCCCCGCCCGTGAGGACCAGGTAGCCCTCGGCGAGCATCCCGCGCATGGCCCGGAGCCCGAGCGCGGCGCTCTCGAGCTCGACCCCGATCATGAGCCCGGCGCCCCGCACGTCGACGACGCCCGGCGCGCGCGCGAGCGCCTCGCGCAGCGCCTGCTGGAAGCGCGCGCCGACGTCGCGCGAGCGCGCGGCGAGCTTGCCGGCGTCGAGGGCGTCGAGCGTCGCGAGCGCCGCGCTCGACGCGAGCGGCGACCCGGAGTGCGTCGACGTGTGCACGACCTCGGCCTCGCGCGCCCACGCCCGCATGATCGGCTCGGGCGCCACGCACGCGGAGATCGGCAGCCCGCCGCCGAGCCCCTTGCCGAAGCAGACGATGTCCACGGGCGCGCCGACCTCCCCCGTGCGCGTCATCGCCCCCGAGCGGCCGAGGCCGGTCCAGATCTCGTCCGCGATGACGAGCGCCCCGCGCCGCCGCGCCGCCTCGCAGACCGCGCCGAGGAACCCGTCCGGCGGCACGACGCAGCCGCCCCGCCCGAGGATCGGCTCGAGGAGCACCGCGCCCGCCTCGCCGCCGCGCAGCGCCGCCTCGATCGCGTCGAGCGAGCGCGCGGCGCCCGCCTCGTCGCGCGGGTACGGCGCGAACGAGACGCGCGGGTTGAGCTGCTCCGCGAACGGCGCCCTGTAGCTCTCGCGCAGCCCGCACGCCGCGAGCGGCGCGTAGCCGAGGCCGTGGTAGGCGCCCTCGAACGCGACGAGCCCCGGCCGCCCCGTCGCGAGCGCCGCCGTCTTGATGGCCGCCGTGACCGCGTCGCTGCCGCTCTGCCCGAGCAGCGCCATGGGCGACGGCCCGGGGTGCAGCGCCGCGAGCCGCTCGAGCAGCGCGATCTTCACGTCGGCCGAGTACACGTCGCCGAGGGCGAGCGTGAGCCGCGCCATCTGCGCCTCCGTCGCGCGCCGCACCGGCTCCGCCGCGTGGCCGAGCAGCAGCGCGCCGAAGCCCGCGCACAGGTCGACGTAGCGGTTGTCGTCGACGTCGCACACGTTCGCGCCGCGCCCGTGCGAGAGCACGATGGGAAGCATGTCGGCGCCGCTCTTCTGCGCCCGCGCCTCGCGGCGCCGGCCGAACGCGGGGCACTCGACGCGCTCGATCCGCTCGAGGGCGCTCCGCGACAGGGGACCAGGCGGCGGCACCCGGATCGCGGGCAGCTCGTCGCCGCTGCCCGCGCCCGGCGCCGCCGAGGGCGAAAGCTCGCTGTTCGGCATCGTCGTTCCTCCGCGGGACCCTAGCGCGCCCGCGGCCCCGCGCTCAGGCGCACACCCGGTTTCGTCCGCTGTTCTTCGCGTGGTAGAGGCGCTCGTCGGCGCGCCGGATGAGGTCGTTCGCGGTGCGATCGCCCTCCTGGAGCAGCGCCACGCCGACGCTGATCGTCACGCGGATGCTGTCGGCCTGGAAGACGAAGAGGTGCTCCGCGACCTTCTGCCGCAGCGTCTCGCCGAGCGCCGCCGCGCCCTCGATGGACGTCTCGGGCAGGATGATCGCGAACTCCTCGCCGCCGTAGCGCGCAAACACCTCATCGCGGCGGATGCGGCTCTGCACGATGCGCGCGACCTCCTTCAGCACGAAGTCGCCGGCCAGGTGGCCGTGGACGTCGTTGATGCGCTTGAAGTGGTCGATGTCGAACAGGAGGATCGCGAGGTCCCGCTCGTGGCGGCGGCCGCGGATGATCTCGCGCTCGAGCGCCTCGTAGAGGTAGCGCTTGTTGTGGATCTGCGTGAGACCATCGATGATGGTCATCCGGTAGATCTCTTCGTGGTATTGCGCCTCCACGTCGGCGCCGGACAGGAACTTGAAGATCGTGGGGCCGATCTTCACGCGGTCGCCGTTCTTCAGCACCACCTCGCGGGAGATCTGCTCGTCGTTGCAGTACGTCCCGTTGGTGCTGCCGTCGTCGACGACCATCCAGGCGCTCGGCCGCTGCTCGAAATGGGCGTGGCGTCGTGACACCGAGTCGCCGTCGAGCACGATGTGGTTGTCGGCCCCGCGGCCGACCCGCGTCGGGTTGTGCTCCAGCACGAACCGCTTGCCGAGCAGCGTGGGCTCCTTCGTGTAGATCACGACCAGGCAGTCGATCGTGTTCTTGCTGCCGCCGCCCGGTGGGGGCTGGACCACCTGCGTTACACGAGTCTTTTCGTCGAAGTCGCTCACGCGCGCTCAGCCCAACCCGTCGTGCGACCTAGCCTCGACACGTCTCGAGCTCCTCCGGAGACGGAACCTACCCGGGCGCGGCGCTTCGGTCGCGATCCGACGGCTCGATATGCCTTAGCTCGCCCGAGATCAAAGCGTACTGACATGTACCGACTCCCGTCAAGACGCCCATCCGGGCGAAGCTGTCTTCGGTGCTTCCTCCGCCCTCCTGACCTGACAGCGGCATACGTCGCCCTCTGCGCTCCGTCGCACTCTTCCACGTTCTCGACTTGTTCCCCGCACGCCGCTGGCCCCCCGCAGCTCACTCCGCACACATCCCTGTGCTCGCTCACGCGCATTGTGGGGTATTGTGCGTGTCCATCGCAGTTGACACGATGCCCCGCTCCTCTTGACCAGCCCGTGCTCTCGACGATGCGGCTCTCTCTATGCGTTTCCCGGGCGCGCCGCCACCCGTCCGGCGAGCGGTGGGGCCTGCAGCGCAGAGAATGGTTTGCTGGAGCACGATGTGTCTGTTCGGTCGGCATGACCGCTGCGGGGAGAGGCTGCGTGAGTTCTGCCTCAAGACCAGGGTGCATCACAACGCTGAACTGACGCCAGCGACGACGGCTGGCCGCTGAGCACGCCGCGGCTTCGATCCGCGCCCGGGTCTGGCTGCCGAGCAGCGCCGGTTGGTTGACTTGGCATACGGGGTGCGTAGGATAGACCTGCGTCGCGGCGGAGACCTTCCCCCCCCAGGTCCGTCGCGGCGTTTTTCATTTCAGGCCGCCCGTGCCCGTCACCAGCCCGGCGCGGCCGCGTGTCCCCTCCTGGGATGATCCTCGGAGCACCGCGTTTCTCGACCTCTGCGGTGAGCCACACTCCGTCTTTGCTGGAACCGTACGTCCGGAGGCCGTATCGAAACGTCGAGCCCAGCCACAGAGAGGCAGAGGGGCGGCGGGAAAGGGCAGAGGAGGCAATCGGCGGCGGCAGAGGCGGCAGACGAGGCGAGCCGGCCGGCAGAGAAGAGGGCATCGAGAAACCGAGCCCGACCACGACGACGGGATTGACGGCCAGCGCCCGATCTCCGGGGGAGCCGGCGAGAGCGCCGGTGAAGCCCGAGGCGGCGGGCAGGTCTCGGTCACGCGCGCGACGGGAGCGCCGCGCGCGAGGCGCGCGACGGGAGGCGGGAGCGCGCCGCGCGCGACGGGAGCGCTGCGCGCGAGGGGAGCGTCGCGCGCAGCTCGCCGCCGTCGAATACCCAGAGCTCGCCGGGCTGTCCCGGGGTCCACGTCTCGTTCGCGGTGAGCGGGGTCGTCGCGACCACCGCGACGCGATCGTTCGGGGTCGTGACGGTGGAGAAGTCGACGCGGACATCATCGTCGACGAGCGTCGCGACGCCGAACGGAGCCTTGCGGACGATGTAACAGAGCCGGGTCGCGCAGCGGGCGAAGAGGTGGCGCCCGTCGCCGAGCAGGAAGTTGAACGTGCCGTCCAGGCCGAGCTCGCCGCCGAGCTCCGCGACCGCCTCCCAGAGGTCCCTTGTCCGGCGCGGGTACCCGGGGAACGCGCTGCGGAGCCCCTCCAGCAGGTAACAGAAGGCGTGCTCGCTGTCGGTCGTGCCGATCGGGTTGAAGCGGCCCAGCGCGCGGCGCCGCACGCGGGGCAGCGTGCCGTTGTGCGCGAAGACCCAGTGCCGGCCCCAGAGCTCCCGCACGAACGGGTGCGTGTTGGCGAGCAGGACGTCGCCGCGCGTGCGGCGCCGGATGTGGCCGATCGCGAGCAGCGTCTTGATCGGGGTCTCGCTGAGGAACCGCGCCAGCGGGCTCTCCGCGGCCGGGCTCGGATCGAGGAAGACGCGCGCGGCGCGCCCCTCGAAGAACGCGAGGCCCCACCCGTCGGCGTGGGGACCGGTGCGGCCGCCCCGGTGCCGTAGACCGTTGAACGAAAAGACGATGTCCGTCGGGACGTTGCACTCCATGCCGAGGAGCTCGCACATGCTCGCGGTTTCACGATACCACCGCGGGAGCGGGCTGATACCGGCGAGTCGATCGCCGACCGGAGGAGCTGCGACCGCGGTCCTGCGCCGCGCGGCCTGCGACCGGGGTCGTGCGCCGCGCGGCCTGCGACCGGCGACGTCGGCGCGCCGCCCGGGCCGGCCGAGGGCTCCCCGGCGGTCGCGCTGCGTTCGGGGCGCAGCGGTCGGGGCGCCGCGTCAGCGGCTCGCGTCGGCCGAGAGCGACGAGCGCGGGATGGAGTGGACGAGGTCGATGACCGCCTTCACCGTGTCGACCGGCGTCTCGGGGATGATGCCGTGGCCGAGGTTGAAGATGTGCCCCGGGCGCCCGCCAGCCTCGGCGAGCACCGCCCGCGCGCGGCGCTCGGCGACCTCCCGCGGCGCGCAGAGCAGCAGCGGATCGAGGTTGCCCTGCACGGCGCGATCGTGGCCGACGCGCGCCCACGCCTTGTCGAGCGGCGTGCGCCAGTCGACGCCGATCACCGTGCCGCCGGCGTCGCGCTGCGCCTCGAGCAGCGCCCCCGTGTTCGTGCCGAAGTGGATGACCGGGACCCCGGTCGCCTCGAGGTCGCGGAGGATGTACCGCACGTGCGGCTGCACGTGCTCGCGGTAGTCGTCGATCGAGAGCGAGCCGACCCACGAGTCGAAGAGCTGCACCGCCTGCGCGCCCGCGGCGACCTGCGCGCGCAAGAGGCGGCGGACGACCTCGGAGATCTTGCCCATCAGCGCCGACCACGCCTCGGGATCGCTCCACATGAGCTGCTTCGTCAGCCGGTAGTCGCTCGATTTGCCGCCCTCGACGAGGTAGCTCGCCATGGTGAACGGCGCGCCGGCGAAGCCGATGAGCGGCGTCTTGCCGTCGAGCTCCTTGCGGATGAGCCGCACGGCCTCGAGCACGTAGCCGAGCCCCTCCTCGGGCTCGAACACGCGCAGCCGCTCGATGCCCGCCCGGTCGCGCACCGGCTCGTGGATGACCGGGCCCTCGCCCTTCGCGAACTCGAACGGCGCGCCCATCGGCTCGAGCGGCAGCAGGATGTCGGCGAAGAGGATCGCCGCGTCCATGCCGAGCCGCAGCGGCTGGAGCGTCACCTCGAGCGCGAGCTCGGGCGTCTTGCAGATATCGAGGAGCGTGTGCTTCTTCCGGAGCTCGCGGTACTCGGCCATGTAGCGGCCGGCCTGGCGCATGAACCACACGGGCGTGACATCGGTCGGCTCACGTCGGCAGGCGCGCAGAAAGCGATCGTGCATGGCTGGCTCCAGGGTGGTTCGAGGGACGCCCTCGGGGCGTTCCTTCATGTCCGTTCAGCCATCCCCCGGCAATCATATTCTCGGCGCGTCTCGGCGCGTCTCGGCGCCGTGACGAGCGCGGCGGCCGGCCTCCGCGGCGGGCGGGCCCCCGGGAGCGACCCAAGCGCCGGCTCGCTCGCCGTGTAGACTAGGGACATGGCGCGTCCTTCCAGACCTCCCGGCTTTGACATGACGTACAGGCCCGAGAAGCGCATCGCGTTCGGGCCGCCGCTGAAGGAGCGCATCCCGGCGCTGCTTTACTTCGCCTTCGCCATCGCCGTCTCGGCGGTGATCCTCTATGGCCAGAACGCCCCCTCGAGCTCTCGAATTTTCCAGTACGTCGTCGAGGGGGACCGGCACCGGCTGGTTCCGTCGAGCGTCTGCGCCATCATCCTGTTCGTCAGCGCGCTCGCGGCGGTGCTGCGCGAGCAGATGCGCGGCGTCGTCGTGCACCCGGACGGGATCGAGCTGCGCGAGCTGCTCGGGTTCGGGCTGCCGCGCGTGCGGCGCTTCGCCTGGTCGCAGATCGACCGGATGTCGGTGCCCCCCGCGCGGGCGGGCGCCGGCGGCGCGATCGCCGACAAGGAGGCGGGCAAGCTGTCGGGGAACGTCCGGCTGGACCTCTGGGACGGGTCCCGCACCTGGCTGCCGGACGTGGGGGACAAGATCGCGCTGTCGATGGTGCTGGAGCGGGTGGCCCTGGCGCGGGCGATCCCGCTCGAGGGGGGGACGGGGCTGATGGACGACCTCGGCAACCCCCTGCAGGACGACGGCTGAGGCGGATCAGCCGGCGCGCGCGCCGGCCTTGCGCTGCGCGAACTCCTCGCGCACGGCGCTCCGCAGGTCGGGATCGAGCAGGAGATCCGCGCACGTCAGCGCCATCGCCTTGGCGGCGATCAGCATCGAGTCCTGGCCGGCGGGGCTCGCGGCGCGCGCGGCGAACGCGTGCTGGTGGCAGGTCGTCTCGTCCTTGCCGCAGATCGCGATCCACGGGTGGATGGCGGGGAGCGCGTGGGAGACGTCGCCCATGTCGGTCGAGCCGGTGCCGACGGCCGGGTCCATCTCCATGGGGGAGCGGCCGAAGGCGCGCAGGTGCTCGCCGAAGCGGCGCGCCATCTTCCGGTTGTTGACCATGTTCTTGTAGCCGCCTTGATCGACGAGCGTGAGCTCCACGCCGCTCGCCATGGCCGCGCCGCGGGCGCAGCGCTCGACGATGGCGCGCACGCGGGCGAGCTCCTCGGTGTCGAGGGCGCGGACCGAGAACTCGGCGACGGCGAGCTCCGGGATGATGTTGACCGCCCGGCCGCCGTTCTTGATGAAGCCGTGGACCCGGACGCCGTCGCGGAAGTGGACCCGCTGGCCGTCGATGAGGCGGAAGGTGTCGAGGCAGGCGGTGAGCGCGCTGTTGCCATCCCACGGCGCGAGCGCGGCGTGCGACGGCTTGCCGCGGAACTGGAGCTCGAGCCAGGTGCTGGCCAGCGTGTCGTGGGCGAGCAGGTCGCGGTCGAACGGGTGGAACATCATCGCGGCGTCGACGCCCTCGAAGGCGCCGGCCTCGAGCAGCCTGATCTTGCCGCCGCCGCCCTCCTCGGCGGGCGTGCCGACGAGGTCGATGGTGCCGGCCACGGCGTCCTTCTGGCGGGCGAGGGCGAGGAAGGCGCCGAGCGCGCCGGCCGCGATGAGGTTGTGCCCGCAGGCGTGGCCGATCTCCGGCAGCGCGTCGTACTCGGCGAGGATGGCGAGGTGGGGCCCCTTGCCCTGGCCGATGCGCGCGCGCAGCGAGGTGGGCATGCCGCCGAGCCCGCGCTCGACCTGGACGCCGTGCTTCTCGACGGCCTCGGCGATCCACGCCGCGGCCTTGTGCTCCTCGAACCGGAGCTCGGGGTTCGCGTGGATGCGCGCGGCGATGTCGCGGAGCTCGGGGGAGAGGTCGTCGATGTCGCGCTGGATGCGGCTCGGGTCGAGGCTCATGGGCGGGCGATACTACCCTGGATCTGCGCGGTGCGCCTGGGCCATGGTGGCGCCGGGAGTCAGGAGCTTCGAATGCACAGGCCGCGCTGTTCCTCGCGCTTCTTCTGCTGGTCCCGCTGGTCCCGCTGGTCCCGCCTCGGGGGGATGCTCGCGTCGGTCGCGCTGGCCGCGTGCGATGTGCCCGCGTGCGCGCGCGCGCGTCATCGGGAGAGCGCGCCGGCTGCCTCGACCGGCGCCGCCGCGCCTGCGCCGTCCAAGGCGGCGCAGGCGCAGGCAGGGCCCGCCCGCGTCGTCGTCGAGGCGAGGGCGATGGGCACGAGCCTGGTCCTCGCCGCCCACACGAGCGAGGCGATGGACGACGCGGCGGTGAGGCGCCGGCTGGACAAGGCGATCGACGAGATCCGCAGGCTCGAGGGGGTGATGACGACGTGGCGGCCGGAGAGCGAGCTGTCGCGGGTCAACGCGTCGGCCGGCAAGGGCGCGGTGGAGGTGAGCCCGGAGTCGCTCGCCGTGATCGAGAAGAGCCTCTGGATCAGCGAGCGATCCGGGGGCGTCTTCGACATCACGTTCGAGGCGATGCACGGGCTCTGGAAGTTCGACGAGGACATCGATGACAACGTGCCGCCGAGGGACGAGGTCGAGAGGGCGCGCGGGCTGATCGACTACCGGCAGATCGCGATCGACAGCGCCCGGCGCACGGTGATGCTCGCGAGGCCGGGGATGCGGCTGAGCCTCGGCGGGATCGCGAAGGGGTACGCCGTCGACGCGGCGGCGCGGGTGCTGCGGGGGGAGGGGCTGACGTCGTTCTTCGTGCAGGCCGGCGGCGACCTGTACATCGCGGGGAAGAAGCCGGACGGCTCGCGGTGGCGGGCGGGCGTGCGGGACCCGCGCGGCAAGGACGCGAACGACCACTTCGCGACGATCGAGGTGGAGGACCACGCGTTCTCGACGGCGGGCGACTACGAGCGGAGCTTCATCAAGGACGGCAGGCGCTATCACCACATCATCGACCCGCGGACCGGGTTCCCGGCGACCGAGAGCCGGAGCGTGACCATCTGGGCCAGGGACGCGCTGACGGCGGACGCGGTGGACGACGCGGTGTTCATCCTTGGGGCGGAGAAGGGGCTCGCGCTCGTCGAGTCGATCGAGGACTGCGGGGCGGTGATCGTCGACAGGAACAACAAGGTGTGGGTGTCGAAGCGGCTGGAGGGGAAGGTCGAGGTGCTGCGGCAGCCGACGGAGGGGTTGTAGAGGGCGCGGGGGCGGGGGAGCGTTCCTGGGCACATTCCCAGGTCCTTTTTCCGGACTCGATCGTTCTACGGCACAGCCGAGGCTCTATCCCTGGTACGGACTTGCGGCCTCGCCCCCGAGACCAGATTGCACGTGGTGCGCGTTGCCTGTGGGCCCAGCCGTGCTCTCGGTGACCTGAGGCGTGCCCGCGCGCCGCCGATGAGCTTCGTGTCATCAGGCATCAGGACGAGTTCATTGCGGCGCTTGGTATTCTTGCCGAGGAAGAGTGGAGGAGTCTGCTGGGGACTTTGCTGTTGCAGAAGCCAGGTGCCGCGAAGAGATAGCCATTGCTTCCACCGCAGGCGGATCTCTGTCGCCGGCTGTCCTGGAGTGATGTCGTCTCAGGGCCAGTACCGCGTCCCCTGCGGTCCCCCCGGGGTCATGGGAGAAGGAGCCACAGAGACAGGGAGTACACAGAGTTTGTTTCCTGTCCTCTGTGCCCTCTGTGCCTCTGTGGCCCTGATTCATCCCCCTCGCGGAACCCGGGCGACGAAGTGCGAGAGCTCGCGATGCAGCGCTTCAGCCCGCGAAGAGCTCGTCCAGCGTCCCGGCGACGAGGATCCGCTCGGCCCACGCCGCGAGCTGCTCCCCGGAGGCAGCGAGGACCTGCGCCCGCCGCGCCTCGGGCACCTCGCCGAACCGCGCACGGCGCTGGCGCAGCAGCAGGGCGCGCTGCCCCTCGTCGAGCGCGGCCTGACGCTCGCGGGCCTTGATGGCCTCGATCTCCGGGTTGCCCTTGCGCTCCAGCGCGCGGACCACCTCGCGCTCCACCGCCGCCCCGTCGAGCAGCGCGCGGACAGGGACCGGACGGACTAGGCACGGGTCCTCGATCGTCGCGTCGGGCGCGAGCGGCACGAACCGCCCCTCGGCCACGGACCACTCCGCGACCTCGTCGCGCTTCACGAACAGGGCGAAGGCGCGGCGCACGCCTCGGGCGACGAGATCCTCGGCCTTCTCGCGCACGTCCCGCATCGATGGCTCGTTGACGATCTCGAACGAGAGCTCCTCCAGGTACCGGCGCCCCGTCGCCGGGTCGGTGCCCGCCCTGCGGATGGAGAGGTCGGTCGCGAAATCATGATGGCCATCTCATGGCGGTCTGGCCACCAGCCTGGGCGCTCTGCCGGCCCAGCA
Organism: Sorangium sp. So ce1335; assembly: GCF_051521615.1. Lineage (NCBI taxonomy): Bacteria > Pseudomonadati > Myxococcota > Polyangiales > Polyangiaceae > Sorangium > Sorangium sp. So ce1335. The sequence continues at coordinate 11,110,665 of NZ_CP150363.1, read as the reverse complement.
GGGGAGCCGCGCCCCCTCCACCGCCGCCCGCGGCCCTCACCGCCCCTTGTAGACCGGCTTCCGCTTCTCCGCGAACGCGCGCAGCGCCTCCAGGCGGTCCTCGCTGCGCAGCGTCTCGTCGTAGTGGACCCGCTCGATCTCCAGGCCGAGCTCCAGCGGCACGTCGTAGCCGTCCTCGATCGCACGGAGCGCCGCGGCCTGCGCGATGGGCGCGCCGCTCGCGATCGGCTCGATCCACGCGATGGCGTCGTCGACGACCGGCGTCCCCTCGGGCGATACCCGGTTCACGAGGCCCCACGCGAGCGCCTCGGCCGCCGTGAGCCGCCGGCCGAGCAGGATCATCTCCTTCGCCCGCGCCTCGCCGACGACCCGCGGCAGCCGCTGCGTGCCGCCGGCGCCAGGGATGATGCCGAGCGACGTCTCCGGCAGCGCCAGCTCGGCGTGCGGCGCGGCCACCCGCAGATCGCAGATCAACGCGAGCTCCAGGCCCCCGCCGAACGCGACCCCGTTGATCGCCGCGACGACCGGCTTCGGGCTCCGCGCGAGCACGCCGAGCTCGGTCCGGTACAGGCCGACCTGACGGCGGACGTCGTCAGGGCTCATGCCCTGGCGCTCCTTCAGGTCGGCGCCCGCGCAGAACGCCTTGTCCCCGGCGCCCGTGATCACGATCGCCCGCACCCCGGGGTCGTCCGCGAGCTCGCGCCCGAGGCGCCCGAAGGCGAGCAGCGCGTCGCGCGAGAGCGCGTTGCGGCGATCCGCGCGATCGATGGTGAGCACCGCGACCGCGCCGCGACGGTCGAGCTTCACGGGAGAGGCCTCGGACATGAGGCCTCCCTAGCCGACCAGCGCGGCGCGGCAAAGGGGCTCGCTCACCTCGCGTCGGCCGCCTTCTTCGCCTTGCTCCCCGCCGCCTCGAGCTTGCCGAGCCGCGCCCGGATCTCCGCGTTGTCGCGGCGCAGCGCCTCGAGCTCGTCCCGCAGCCGGTCGAGCTCACGCTTCCCCGCGCCCCCGAGATCGCGCAGCACCTCGCGGATCCGCCGCCGCACCCGGCCGTCGAGGTCGCGGTCGAGCTGCCGCTGCAGCGCGCCGCGCGAGCGGCCGTCGCCGAGGTCGCCGAGCGCGCGCGCGACGTCGACCCGGAGGTACGGATCCGGCTGGTCGAGGAGCTCCTCGAGGAGCTCGCGCGTGCGCCTGTCGCTCGAGAGCTTCGGCAGCGCCATGATCGCCGCCCGGCGCGCCCGCGTCGGGACGCCGTAGCGCGTGCGCGCCGTCAGGTGCGGCACGGCGCGCTCGTCGCGCAGGTTCGCCAGCCCGTCGATCACGCCGCAGCGGACGACCTCGCCCCACGAGGGGCGGTCGATCAGGTCGATCAGCGTCTCGAACCCGGCGCTCTGCCGCGTGGCCCCGAGCGCCCGCGCGGCCTCGGCCTGGACCAGGTAGCTCGCGTCGCGCAGCGCCAGCCTGGAGAGGACCTCCGCCGCCTTCGACGACCTGAAGTTGCCGAGCGCGGCCGCGACGGCGCGGCGCACCTTCGGGTGCTCCACGCCGGCGTTCGCCTCGAGCAGCGCGAACGCCGCGCTCGACTGGAGCGCGCCGAGCGCGCCCGCGGCCTGCGCGCGCACCCCCCAGAACTCGTTCGCGTCGGCGAGCGCCTGGCCGAGCGCCCGCGCCGTCGGCGGGTCGTCGCGCCGCGAGAGCGGCTTCGCCGCGAGCATGCGGCCGCGCGCCGTCGGCGCGTGCGCGAGCTGCGCCCGCAGGAGATCGGCGGGCGCGTCGACCTTGACCTCGCCGAGGATCCTGAGGTCCGGATCCACGACGACGAAGCGCGGGCGCCGCGGCAGCGGGATGACGAAGGTGTGCGCCTGCTGATCCACGCGCCGCACCTCGCGGCGCACGCTCGCGGCCTTGCCCTCCGCGAAGCCAAAATCGAGCACCAGGTCGAACGCGAACACGGGCGGCGTCGAGGCGTCCGGCTGGAGCGCGTGCTCCCGGCTCGCGTGCTGCCCGGGCGCCTGCGTCTGCCGCACCGTCACCGTGCACTGGTCGCCCTCGAGCTCGATCTTCACGTCGAGCTCGGGGTGGCCGGCGCGGAAGACCCACTGCTCGAAGAAGCGCTCCAGCGACTTGCCGCTCACGTCCTCGAGCGCGCGGGCGAGATCCCGCGTCTCCGCGACGCCGCGCGCGTGGCGCGTGAGGTAGGTGTTCACCCCGCGCCAGAAGAGCTCGTCCCCGAGCTCCCGGCGGAGCAGGTGGAGCACGAGCCCGCCCTTCTCGTAGAGGTGCCGATCGAAGACGTCGAGCGGCGCCTCGTAGTCCTGACAGACGATCGGCCGCCGGTAACGCCCCCGCGCCTCGCCGAGGTACGCGTCGAGATCGGCCTTCAGGCTGTGGTCGTACTCGTCGGCGCCGAGGTGGTGCTCGCGGTAGACGTGCTCCATGAACGTCGCGAAGCCCTCGTTGAGCCAGCCGTGCGACCAATCGCGGCAGGTCACGAGATCGCCGAACCACTGGTGCGCGAGCTCGTGCGCGATGAGGTCGTCCGACGAGACGTCGAGCGCCGCCCGATCGTCGAGCAGGATGTGCTCGTACATCGTGGTGGCGGTCGTGTTCTCCATCCCGCCGAAGATGAAGTCGCTCACGACCACCTGGGCGTAGCGGCGGAACGGGTACTTGACCCCGAGCTTCTCGCTGAAGTGACGGATCATGTCCGGCGTGCGCGCGAACGTGCGGCGGCCGTCCTCCTCGCGCCCCTTCGGCACGAGGTACGCGAGCGGGACGTCGGGCGCGGCGTCGTCGATGCGCGCGAACTCGCCCGCCACCAGCGTGAACAGGTAGCTCGGGTGGGGCTCGTCGAGCCGGTAGTGGTAGACGCCCGCCTTCTGCGACTTCGCGTCGCCCTCCAGCTCGCCGTTCGACAGGCAGTACCAGCCCGGCGGCACCTCGGCGCGGAGCTCTGTCGTCTGCTTGACGTGCGGCTTGTCGATGCAGGGGAAGATGTGGCGCGCGTCCTCGTCCTGGCACTGCGTCCAGACCTGGCGCGGGCGATCGGGGACGTGCTCGTCGGGCTGGAGGAAGTACAGGCCGCGCCGCGGCGTCGCGCGGTACCGGACGAGGATCGACGCCTCGGCCGCGTCGAGCGGCACGGCCACGCGGAGCGTCTCGCCGTCGTACGTGTGCTCGGCCGGCTGGAACCCGCCGGCCGCCGCCTTGCCGCCGCCGCGCCGGGGCTTCGCGGCGCGCGCGGCGCTGGCGCCGGCGCTGATCTCGACGGACTCGAGGTCGAAGCCGATCGCGTCGAGCGCGATCTCGCGCGCCCCGGGGTCGACGCGGACGGCGTCGAGCCTCGCTGTGCCGCGGATCGAGCGCTCCGCGACGTCGAGCGCGAGATCGAGGGCGATGTGCCGGATCGTGAAGGGGCGGGAGCGCTCGTAGACGCGCTTCGTCCCGGCGAGCGCGAAGGGACGAGAGGCCAGCGCGAACTCGGACGACGACAGGACGGAGCCGCAGGCGCAGCGCGAATGAAGCCGGTACTCTAGGGACATCCCGGCCGAGTTTCCCCGCGCGACGCCCGGGCCTGCAAGGGAGAACTGGCGCGCGCTGGCGGGCGGCCGGGCGGCTCAGCCCGTCTTGAGGCCGTCGAGCACCTCGAGCGCGAGCTCGTACTTGCCGAGCGGCGGCATCAGGTACGCCCCCTGGACCCGCTCGCGCACCGAGAAGAGCATCTCGCGGGCGATCTTCACCCCCTCCTTGCGCGCCTCGGGGCCGGCCGGCACCTTGCGCATGCGCTCGCGGATCTCGTCCGGGATCTGCATGCCGGGCACCTCGTTGTGGAGGAACTCGGCGTTCTTGTAGCTGACGAGCGGCAGCACGCCGACGAGCACCGGCATCCCGAGGTGCTCGATGCGCTTCAGCACCTTCTCGAGGAGGTCCTGGTGGAAGACCGGCTGCGTCATGATGATGTCGGCCCCGGCGGCGCGCTTGCGCTCCAGGCGCGCGATCTCCTTGTCGAGGTCCGGGGCGCCGGGCTCGAGCCCGGTGGCGAGCAGGAACGACGTCTTGCCGCCCGGGATCGGCTTGCCGGCCGGGTCGAGGCCGCGGTTCATCGTGCTCGCCATGTGGAGGAGGCCGATCGAGTCGAGGTCGTAGACGGCGGTCGCCTCCGGGTAGTCGCCGACCTTCGGCGGGTCGCCCGTGATGACGACGAGGTTCTTGATGCCGATCGCGTGCGCGCCGAGCAGGTGCGCCATCTGGCCGATGAGGTTCCTGTCGCGGCCGCAGACGTGCAGGATCGGCTCGATGCCGTAGCGCTGGAGCAAGAGCGCGCAGAAGGCGAGGTTCGTCATGCGCGCGGTGGCGCGCGGGCCGTCGGCGACGTTCACGACGTCGACGCCGCTGTCGATGAGCATCTTCGCCGCGCTGAGCGCGCTGTCCGGGCTCAGGCCGGGGGCCGGGTTCACCTCGACCGAGACGACGAACTTGCCCGCCGCGATCTTCGCCGCGAGGGGGCTGCGCTCGCCGAGCGGCGTGGGCTCGCTGCCGGTGGGCGCGTCCATGGTGATGTGCGGGCGCGCGGCGGCCTCGGGCGCGGCGCCGCCCCGGAGCATGCGGGCCGACTTGGCCATCCACCTGACGTGCTCGGGCGTCGTGCCGCAGCAGCCGCCGATCATCGCGGCGCCCGCCTGGATCATCCGGCGGGCGAAGACGTCGAAGTACTCGGGCGTCGCCATGTAGAGAAGGCGGCCGTCGACGGTCCGGGGCAGGCCGGCGTTCGGCTGCACGCAGAGCGGCAGCCCCGCGGTCGCCATCCGCTCCGCCATCGCGAGCGAGAGCTGCGGGCCGTCGCCGCAGTTGACCCCGAGCAGGTCGACGCCCCAGTCCCGCAGCGTCCTGGCGACGCGCTCGGGCTCGCTGCCGTCGGCCACGACGCCGCTCGTGTCGAACGTCATCGACGCGAGGACCGGCAGCCCCGGCGCCGCCTTCCGCGCCGCCTCGATGGCGAGCTTGATCTCGTCAAGATGGCGAAATGTTTCAAGAATCAGGAGGTCGACGCCGCCCTCGGCGAGCGCGCCCGCCTGCTCGGCGAACGTGTCGGCGGCGGCGGCGAGGTCGTCGCGCGTGGCCACGCCGGGGACGAGCCCGGTCGGGCCGATCGAGCCGCCGACGTACGCGTCGCCGCCGGCGACCTCGCGGGCGATGCGCGCGCCGGCGAGGTTGAAGTTGCGCACCTCGTTGACGAGGCCGTACCGCTCGAGCCGGAACCTGTTCGCGCCGAAGGTGTTCGTCTCGATGACGTTCGCGCCCGCCGCGACGTAGTCGGCGTGCACCCTCTTCACGAGGTCGGGCCGCGTGACGTTGAGCTGCTCGAAGTTCTGGGTGACGAACACCCCTCGCTCGTAGAGCAGCGAGCCCATCGCGCCGTCGAACACGAGGATCGAGCGCCGGAGGGCGTCGAGGAGCGGGGCTTCGGGTCTCGCGCGGGACATGCGGCGCATCGTAGGGGCGCGCCGGCTTCTCAGGAAGGGGGGCCGCGACGCGGTTGACGGCGCGGTCAGGATCTCGGTAGGCAGATCCCGAGATGAGCACGCCCCGATGGCTTCGCGCATTCGCCCTGGCGGCCTCCGCCGCTGCCTCGCTCCTCGCCGCCGCCCCCGCGGCGCACGCCTGGGATCCGCCGGTGCACCGGTCGGACGCTGGCGTGGACCTCTACATGTGGAGCGCCCGCTACTTCGGCACGTCGCTCGCCGCCGTGCCGTTCGTGCAGTTCGAGCCGACGCCCGACCTGTTCATCAACCTGCAGTTCCCGCTCGCGCTCTCGATCGACAGCCGCCGCGGCGGCATCGATCTCGACAGCGAGTCGCGCGCGGGCCTCGGTAACCCCACGTTCGCGCTCTACTACTCCGACATCGACGGCAAGCTCACGTGGTACGCGGGCGGCCGCGTCTCGCTGCCGCTCGGCGCTGTCGACGATATCGACTGGCGCTGGGCCACGTCGTCCGCCGGGTGGGCGATGGCCCTGTACGACGCGCACCTCTGGGCGACGGACACGATCCCGATCGGCGGGTTCGGCGGCATCGAGTACCGCTTCGGGCGCCCGTTCGTGCTCCGGGCGGGCGGGGATCTCACGTTCCTCCCCCCGCTGAGCGAGGGGGGACGCAGCATCGGGTACCTGCCCTCGGACGATCTCGACGTCGTGTTCCAGACGAAGGTCGAGCCCGAGTTCCAGAGCCGCGCCGGCTTCGGCGGGGGCGTCTCGCTGCGGATGGCGTGGGTCCCGACGGCGCCGGATCGCGTCGATGACGCGCAGGTCTCGCTGATGCCGTACTTCGTGTACGACAGCCAGAAGACCTTCTTCATGCGGGCCGGCCTGCTGCTCGCGCTGGACGAGCCGGCGGGGCCCGCGTTCGACAGGGGGCAGGTCGCGTCGCTCTACCTGCAGTTCGGCGGGCACCTCGACTAGTCCCCGGCCCGGCGGCCTGGTCGCGGGGGCCACGCGCGGGGGCCTGCGCCGGGGCGCCGCGCTCCCACGCCTGGAGGCTCGAACATGACCCGTCGCCGCGCCATCGCCTGGGGCGCCGCCGCCGTCGCGGTGGTGGCGCTCTTGCTGATCTGGCGCCAGCTGAGCCAGTTTCCGCCGGACACGACGCCCGAGGGGGCGTATCTGCGCATCGCGTACAACATCGGCGCGAGCGATCCGCGCGCGTGCTTTCCGTACCTCGAGGACCGGGCGCAGCACGCGGCCTACACGATCCGGGACTACCGGCGGAAGGCGTTCGAGCGGATCGAGGCGAGCTATCCGGAGCCGGAGCGCGCGCGCCTGCTCGACCAGTACCGGGCGCACGCGATGGCCGAGGACGGGGCGGACGTGTGGGTCGATCTCGCCGCGAAGCAGGGCTTCATCACGCGGCTCCGGCGCGACCTGTCCGGCATCGGCCAGGTGGAGGTGACGGGCGAGCGCGCGACGGTGGAGACGGCGCGCGGCACGCGGTACCCGTTCCGCCGGCGGGACAACGGTATCTGGGGGCTGACGCTGTTCACGGCGGAGCTCGTGGCCGAGGCAGAGCGGGCGGCGAGGGACTGGGACGTCGTGGAGAAGGCGGCGCTCGATTACGAGCGGGGGCGGTGAGGGGGGCTGATCTCGCCGCCACGGAGCTCGTCGGCGGGTCGCCAGCGGGCTGAGCGAAAGCCCGGCTGCGGGCGCTCGCAGGGGCGGGACGACGGAGAAGAGAAAGGGACGAGGCTGCGTGGCGGCTCACGGGCGACGCTTACGGGAGCATGCCGGAGCCGGTACAGGTGGCCAGCGATGCTCGACACGCTCGAGATCATCGGGTTCAAGTCCCACGCCGACACCAAGCTCTCCCTCGGCCAGGTGAACGTTTTCGTGGGGGCGAACGGATCGGGCAAGAGCAGCCTGCTCGAGGCGCTCGGCGTGCTGGGCGCGGCAGCCGATGGACGCGTGGACGATACGAGGCTCAAGGAGAGGGGGTGCGGCCAGGCATCCCCTCGCTGTACAAGAGCTCGTTTCGAGAGGAGCCGCTCCCTCCGGTGATCAGCTCGCGGGGGAGGGGACAGGGCGATGTCGATTATCAGGTATCGCTGAACAACCCCCTCACGGCCCCGCAGCCTGCCTGGCAGTACGTTACAGAGCGCCTCGGCGCGGGGGAGCGCCACCTCATCGGGCGATCTCCGAGGAGCGCGAATCGAGGCAACCCCGAGCGCGGCCAGGCGGCGCTCCGGATGAGCGAATGGGACGCTGACGCGCCCGAGCGCCGCTTCCTGCGTCTCCTCTCGGAGTACCGCATCTTCACGCCGACGACGGACGTGATGCGCGGTCTTCACCCGGACCAGATACAGCGTGATCCGATCGGCCTCTCCGGCGGGCAGCTACCCGAAGCGTTCGACGAGATGTGGCGGGATTTCTCCGAGGAGCGGCGCGAGGAGCTGGAAGAGCATTTCCGGGAGATGCTCGACTGGGTGAAAGAGGTCCGCGCAGCGCCTGTCCATGGGTTGCCCCTCTCGCGGTCGGTGTCGACAACGCCGAACGTCTTCAAGTTCGTGGATCGGTTCATGAACGCGAAGCGGAACACGCTCACGAGCTACGATGCGAGCGAGGGGGCGCTCCACGTCATCTTCGCGACCGTGCTCTGCCTTCATCCGCGTTCGCCTGGGCTTTGCGCCGTCGACAACATCGACCAGGTTGCGCCGGACGGTGCTGTCGTGGATGGGCGGCGGCACCGTCGACCCGCGCGTGGTCGTGGCGATACCCATGAAGGAGACGGAAACCTGGGTCGTGGCCGCGCTGCGGCCAGGCGAAAAGCTCCTGCAAGGGACGGGGGACGCGTGCTTCGAGTGCCGCGACAAACCGTCCGCGCTCCTGGCCGGCGGCTCGCCCCGCCTCGTCCGATCGGGGAAGAAACACAAGAGCGCCTACCGCGATGTAAAGCGAGCTCGTACAAGGGTCGAGCACGCACGAACGCTGTCGCTGGTCACGCAGTTCGAGGAATGTTCACGCGCCGCGCATGCCGTCTTTCTATCGCGGGAGGTCGCGGAGACGTGAACTCGTCGCCGTCGGCGTGCCGGCAACGCCCTCCAGCGCCGCCGAGGCGCGCTCAGGCGACGACCCGCTCCAGCTTGAAGTCGAGGACGGCTCGGATCGCATCGTAGTCCTCGTCGGCCGTCAGGACGGTGGCGCCGAGAGAACGCGCGGAGAGCGCGATCAACACGTCATTGACCAGCGAGGCTCGGCGCACCTCACGCCCCGCCTCACGGAGCCGCCGCAACGTGCGTCCGGCATGGTCGAAGACCTCGGCGTCCGGGGCGACGATCCGCCCGGCGCTCCGGTACGCGCGGCCGAGATGATCGACGGCCCGCCGCGCCGGGAGGGTCGTGGCGCCGGCGCGGAGCTCCATCTGCACGACGGCGGAGAGATACCGGACCGGGCCGGGCCCTATCATCAGGTCCTCGTGGATCCCCCGGTTCAGCCAGCCGATGTACAGGTTCGTATCGAGGAGGACTTTCCGGAGGATCATCAGAGAGCGTCTTCGAAGCCGCCGACCGCCTTGACGCGCCGGTGGACCTTCAGGATCGGCTCCTCGCCGAGGACGAGATCGAGCGCGCGCTCGATCGTCTCCTGCTCCGTCTTCGCGCCGAGGAGCTTCTTGGCTCGATCGATCTTGGACTGGTCCAACTTGAGGTGCTTGTGCCGCGTCATGTTCACGCTTCAGGCTAGCGTGAACATCCCCAGTCCGCCAGCGCGCCAACATCGCAATGGAACCGTACAGAGCCATGCGTTGCGGAGTCTTCGCGCACGGCTCTCTCGGCGCTCATCGCGCCGACGCGCCACGGGCGACGCCGCCTCACCCCTTCCGGACCCGCCCGAGCGCCTCGTCCGTCGAGAGCAGCACCTGCTCCCACTCGTCCAGCGCGTTCGGCCAGTGCGGCGAGAACCGCAGCACGCCGTCCGGAATGGCGCACGCGATCCCGAGCTGCGTGAGCTCGCGGTGCAGCTCCACGACCGACGCGCCGCCCGGCGGCCTCACCCCGAGCGCGCACCCCCGCAGCGCCGGATCCGCCGCGCGGAGGCTCTCCCACCCGCGCTCGCGGAGCGCCTCCTCGAGCGGATCGAGGAACCGGTTCGCGTGCTCGTGGATCCGCTCGACGCCGATCTGCAGGATCAGATCCACCGCGGCCTCCAGCCCGGCGAAGCCCGCGGCGTTGAGGTTGCCCCCCTCCACGAAGTCGGCGCGCTGCCGGATCGGCCGGTCGTAGCGGAGCTTGCCAGGGCCCTGGAGCAGGAAGCTCACGCCGTCCTCGTGGCTCAGCCAGCCCGCCACCGCGGGGCGGAGCGCCGGCAGGCGCTCGCGGCGGATGTACAGGAAGCCCGTTCCCTCCAGGCCCATCAGCCACTTGTGCCCGCCGCACGCGAGGTAGTCGACCCCCGCCGCCTCGACGTCGACCGGCGTCGCGCCGACGGCCTGCACGGCGTCGACGCAGAGCTCGGCGCCGTGCGCGCGGCAGAGCGCGCCGATCGCGGCGAGCGGCATCCTGAGGCCCGTCTGGAACTGCACGGCGCTCACCGCGACCAGCCGCGCGCCGCGCCGGAGCTCGTCCTCCAGCCGGGCGAGGCCCGTGCCGCTGCCGTCCGCGAAGCCGCCGAGCGGCAGGAAGACGACCTCCAGGTCGAACATCGCGGCCGCGCGCTGCCACGGGGTCACGTTGGCCGGGAACTCGCCCTCGAACAGGATCACCCGGTCGCGGGGGCGCCACGGGAAGCACAGGGCGATGTCGGTCAGCCCGCGCGTCGTGCTCTGGACGAGCGCGATGTCGTCCGCCGCGGCGCCGATGAGCCGGCCGAGCTTCCCGCGCAGCCGCGCCCGCTGCGCGAACCACGCCGGGAACGCGGCCGCCCCCTGCGCGGCGTAGTCGTCGAGCAGCGCGATCATCGCGAGGCGCACGGGCCGCGACGGGGGCGAGATCCCCGCGTGGTTCACGTAGACGAGCGGCGCGAGGTGCGGGAACAGGCCGCGGTCGCCGAGCTTCGCGGCGAACGTCCGGTCCTTATCGAGTTCGGCGGTGTGTCGCATCGGCTGGCTTCCCCCGGCGCTCGCCGCGCACCCGGGCAAGGTAGCGCGGCGGCGCGCCCTTGCCGGCCGCCGGCGGCACGAGGCTGTGCGGCTTCGTGCCGATGAGATCACCGCGGCCCGCCTTGATCAAGGCCTCCCGCGCCTCGTCGTGGTGCGCGGGATCCCAGTAGAGCAAGAGCGCCTTCTGGAGCTTCTTCTCCCGCAGGTCCTTCGCCGTGTAGACAGGCTCGCGCGTGAGCGGGTCGATGCCCGTGTGGTACATGCACGCGGCCATCGACATCGGCGTCGGGATGAAATCCTGCACCTGGCGCGGCCGCATGCCGTTCTTCTTCAGGTACACCGCGAGGTCGACCATGTCCCGGAGCGTCGAGCCCGGGTGCCCCGAGATGAAGTAGGGCACGAGGAACTGGTTCTTGCCGGCCTCCTCGCTCGCGCACCGGAACTGCTCGGCGAAGCGCTCGTAGCTCTCGATGCCCGGCTTCTTCATCTTGTCGAGCACGTCCTTCTTGTTGTGCTCCGGGGCGACAGAGAGCTGGCCGCCGGTGTGGTGCGCGGCGAGCTCCTCGATGAACTCGGGCGACCGCTCGGCGAGGTCGTAGCGCACGCCGGAGGCGATGAAGACCTTCTTGATCCCCTGCTCCTCGCGCACCGCCTTCATCAGCTTGAGCAGCGGGCCGTGGTCGGTGTTCAGGTTCTCGCAGACCTCCGGGAAGACGCACGAGAGCCGCCGGCAGGCGTTCTCGATCGCCTCGTCCTTGCACCGCATCTGGTACATGTTCGCCGTCGGCCCGCCGAGGTCGCTGAGCACGCCGCGGAAGCCGTCCATGCGCCGGAGCGCCCGCACCTCGCGCAGGACGCTCTCCGCAGAGCGCGACTGGATGACGCGGCCCTCGTGCTCGGTGATCGAGCAGAACGTGCAGCCGCCGAAGCAGCCGCGCATCGTGACGACCGAGTGCTTCACCGTCTCGTAGGCGGGGATCGGCGCGTCGTACGACCAGTGCGGCACCCGGGCGAACGGCAGGTCGTAGAGCGCGTCCATCTGCGCCGTCTCCAGCGGGAACGCGGGCGGGTTGAAGTAGACCGCCTCGACGCCGTGCGCCTGGAGGAGGGGGCGCGCGTTGCCGGGGTTCGTCTCGAACTGGAAGGCGCGCGACATCTCGGCGAAGGCGCGCCTGTCCGCGGCGACCTCCTCGTAGCTCGGGAGGATCACCGGCTTGCCGTCGGCGACGTAGCGGGAGCCCTCGATCTTCTCCCACTCGCCCTTGCGCAGCGGGACGGCGGTGCCGCGGACGTCGCGGATCGAGCGGACGGGCTCGCCGCGGCGGAGGCGGTCGGCGACCTCCCAGACGGCCTTCTCGCCCATGCCGAAGATGAGAAGGTCGGCCTTGGCGTCGAGGAGGACCGAGCGACGGACCTGGTCGGACCAGTAGTCGTAGTGGGCGATGCGCCGGAGCGACGCCTCGATGCCGCCGAGGACGATGGGGACGCCGGGGAACGCCTGCCGGCAGAGGTTGGCGTAGACGATGGACGCCCGGTTCGGGCGCAGGCCCACCTGCCCGCCCGGCGAGTACTGGTCCTCGCTGCGGACCTTCTTCTGGGCGGTGAGCTTGTTCAGCATCGAGTCGAGGTTGCCGGCGGTGACCCCGACCATGAGCCGGGGCACGCCCATCCGGAGCAGGTCGCTCGTGTCCGTGGTGCGGGGCTGCGAGATGATGCCGACACGGAAGCCGCGCCCTTCGAGGAAGCGGCCGATGATGGCCGCGCCGAAGGCGGGGTGGTCGACGTAGGCGTCGCCGTTGACGATCAGGATGTCGAGCGCGTCCCAGCCCCGCGCGCGCATCTCCTCCCGGGTGGTCGGCAGGAACGCGGTGAGGTCGCGGGGGGCGGCGCCGGCGCTGCGGCGGAGCTGGGTGAGGGGCACGGCGCCGTCACCCTACGGGCCAGGGGGGCGATCGGCAAGGGGGCGGCCCGGGCGGGGCGCTGGCGCGCCCGCGGGCGAGATCGCGCGGCGGCGGGCGGGCTCCGGAGCGGGCCGCGGCGGCGCCGTCGAGCCCGGCGAGGCGCCGGCGGTGGGCGGACGCGTGGGCGGTGAGCGCCGAAAAGGCGCGGCCGAGGCCGGCGCGCCCGCTGGCGAGATCGCGCGGCTGCGGGGCGCGTCGCACGCGTTTCCCCGGGGGAAACGCGCAAATTGCTCGACACCCGACGACCCGGTCACGGCTTGTGATGACCGGGTATCGAATTCAGGGGCCGACATGAGGGCACAGGGCTGGCGGGCCGCGGGCGACTCTCAGGGGCGAGTCGCGCGCCAGACACAAAAAACACGGGAAAACACGGGTGTTTTGGCGTGTGGAGGCGGGATCCAAAACGACCCGGAATGAGCGTTCGTAAAAATTATATGTGGAATCACGATCAGATAACGCCCTCCAGGAGAAACATCGCAGCTTCGCTGTGGTGCTCGAGGTGGGGGGTCCCTTCCTTCGGAGGATGCTCCGCGGGTATGGCGTCGCGCCGCACGATCGCGAGGACGTGCTGCACGACATCCTCATGGCCGCCTACCGCCGCCTGGACAGCTTCGACGCGAGCCGGCTCTTGCGCGCGGCGCAGGGGGCGCGCGACGACGCCGACGACGCCGACGACGAGTTCGTGCCGCTGAGCCAGGTGCTCCCCTACCTCGGCGGGCTGCGGGCGCGGCGGGCGTGGGACCCGCTGTACCGGTGGCTCTTCGGGATCGCGTGGCGGCAGCTGACGCACTACCGCCAGCGGGCGTTCCGGCGCCGCGAGATCCCGGTGGGCCTGCAGAGCAGCGCGCTCTTCGCCGGCGTCGACAGGCGCCCCCGCCTGGAGCAGCAGGTGGAGGCGACGGAGCGGGCCGAGGTGATCGACGCGCTGCTCGCCAGCCTGCCCCCCGAGCGGCGCGTGATGCTGGTGATGCACGACATGCTCGACATCCCGGTCGTGGAGATCGCCCGCGAGCTGGAGATCAACGAGAACACGGCCCAGAACCGGCTCAGGCTGGCCCGCGAGGACTTCCGGGCGGCGGTGAAGCGGCTCGGCGCGGAGCAGCGCAGCGCGCTGCGCCCGGGCGACAGGCCGTTCGCCGCCGAGGCGACGACGCGGCGCCGACCGGCGCCCCGGCGGCGGGGGCCGGGGATGTGAGGGCGCCGGGCGGTGAGCGCTGGAGTCGCTTCACGTGCGTTGTCCTCGATCGGCCGATGGGTCCACGAGGCGGAGGTCCTCGGGCCTGGTGGGTCGCGCGTGGCGAGGTGAACGTGGTCGCGGAGGGACGCACCCAAGCGGCAGTCGATCGAGCGTCGGCAGCCGGGAGGCCGTCTCGCGTCTCGTTCGGGGAGGTACGCCGATGGTGTCGATGTCTCGTCCAGGGACCTGTCTCGCGTTGCTCTGGCTCGTGGGTTGTTTGTTCGCTGCCTGCGACAGCGGCGAGGGCGGTGGCGGCGCTCAGGGCGCGGCAGGCGGTTCGCCCAGCGGGGGCGGGGGGACCGCCGGCGCCGCGAGCGCAGCGGGCGAGGGGGGCGCCACGGCGGGACCCGGCGGAGGTCCCGGCGCGGGCGGCGGCGGGGGCGCAGCAGGGGATGGCGGCGGGGGCGCAGCAGGGGATGGCGGCGGGGGCGCAGCAGGGGATGGCGGCGGGGGCGCAGCAGGGGATGGCGGCGGGGGCGCAGCAGGGGATGGCGGCGGGGGCGCAGCAGGGGATGGCGGCGGGGGCGCAGCAGGGGATGGCGGCGGGGGCGCAGCAGGCGCCGGACCGACGGGCGGAGGCGATCACGGCGTCGCCTTCGACGCGATCTGGAGCAGGCGGTTCGGGGACGCCGAGCCTCAGGAGACGCACGACATCGCGGTGGACGCCTCCGGAAGCGCGGTCGTCATCGGAAACTTCCGAGGGACAGTCGACCTCGGCGGCGGTCCGCTCACCACCCCACGCCCGCTGGTCAACATGAACGCCTTGCTGGCGAAATACAATGCCGCCGGGAATCACGTCTGGAGCAAGCGGCTGGGGGTCGAGGGGACCACGACCGGCGACGCCATCGCTCTGGACGCCTCGGGCGCAGTGGTCGCCACAGGGAGCTATGACGAGAAAGTCGATCTCGGCGGTGGTCTGCTCACGGGCATGCCCTGGGGCGTCTGGGTGGCCAGGTACGACGCCGGTGGCCGTCACGTCTGGAGCAAGGGGTTCGGCGCCGATGCTCCGATGAACAGCCACAGCCTGGCGGTGGACGGCGACGGCAGCGTCATCATCGGCGGAGCGCTGTCCGGCGCGACGGACTTCGGCGGCGGCCCTGTCGTGTCACGCGGCGACATCACCAGCAGCGATGCGTTCATCGCGAAGCTGGACGCCGCGGGCAACCATCTCTGGAGCCGGAGCTTCGGCGACGTCGACCGGGTCGACCGGGTCTCGCGGGTCGTGCCGAGCGGGGCAGGCGACGTGTTCGTGATCGGCTCCTGGACGGGGACCCTCGACCTCGGCCGCGGCCCGCTCGTCAGCGACGAGGTCGCGACCTTCGTGGCGAAGCTCAACGCGACGGGCGCCCCCCTGTGGAGCAAGCGCCTCGGCGCGACCGGGCGCATCTTCACGTACGGTGGCGCGGTGGACAGCGCCGGCAACCTGTTCCTCACGGGGGGCTTCTCGGGCACGGTCGACGTCGGCGGTGGTCCGCTGGTGAGCGCGGGAGCCGAGGACGTCTTTCTCGTAAAGCTCGGCCCTGACGGAGCCCACCTCTTCAGCGCACGGTGGGGCTCGGCGGCCAGCGAGGTCGGAAGGACGATCAGCGTCGACGGGGCCGGCAACCTCGTGATGGGCGGGAGCTTCGACGGCACGCTGGATCTCGGTGGAGGCCCGCTGGCGAGCGCTGGCGGTGCGGACATCTTCATGGCTCGTCTCGACCCGAGGGGCGCCCACATCCAGAGCTCTGGCTTCGGGGGGCCTCAACAGCAGGTCGTGTTCGGCGCCGCGCTCGACGCCGCGGGGCAGCCCTACCTGACCGGTCACTTCAGCGGCAGCGTGACGTTTGGCGCCAGCACGCTGACGAGCCAGGGACACGACATCTTCCTCGCCAAGCTCCGGTGACGACACCCTCGTTCGCGGCACGTCGCCAGGGGCGGTAGCGACCTCGGGTCAAGGCCGGAACGGCGGTATCTGGCTGATCTCCGCGGGGGCGCGCGGCTCGACGCCGATGAACGGGCGCCTCTCCTCGGGCATCATCCAGAGGATCTGCTCGAGCATCACCCGCGGGTTCGTGTTCGCTGGGCGGGGTGGGGGATGGGCCGATGTGTGAGGCTGAGACATTGCTCATCCGGCTTGCCGGATGGGCAATGTCTCAGCCGAGTTCGGCGGGGCCCCCACCCCGCCCGGCGAACACCCTCTCCGGGGGCCGGGCAGCTCGGACCCCCCCGGGGGCGGACGCCCCCACCCCTACTCGTACTGGACCGACTCCGCCGCGTTGCTCCGCCCCGCGCTCCGCGCCGGATAGAACGACGCCCCCAGCGCCACCGCCGTCGCCCCCAGCGCCGTGAGCACCCCGTACTCCGGCGGGATGCTGAACTCGACCTCGAACGTCGACACCGTGCGGAGCGCCCCGAGCGCCGCCGACCCGAGCGGCACCCCGAGCAGCACCGCCAGCAGCCCGCCCAGCGCGCCGACGAGCGCCCCCTCCATCAGCACCATCCGCCGCACCTGCCCCGCCGTCATCCCGAGCACCCGCTGCAGCGCGAGCTCCCGCCGGCGCGCGTGCAGCGCCAGGACCATCTGGTTCGCCACGCCGATCGCCGCGAGCACCGTCGTGAAGCCGAGGATCATGTCGAAGATCACGAAGTCGCGCCCCGTCGCCTTCCGGCGCACCGCCTCGATCTCGACCCCCGTCTGCATCCGCACGCCGCGCGCCTGCGGCACGCCCGCGAGCAGCTCGCCCCACGGCGGCGTCTCCGGCCCGCCCCCCGCCGCCGCCGCGCCCGTCACCGGGTCGGCGACCGCCACCGTGTGCCCGATCGCGGTCGCGTACGGAGAGATGACGGGGAAGTCCGCCGCCTCGATGACCGCGTAGGTCCGCAGGTTGCGGTACGCGCCGGGCGCGTGCACGTAGCCGAGGTCGTCGGTCACGCCGACCACCTCGAAGCGGCGCGCGCCGGCGCGGCCGCCCACCTCGAGCTTGTCGCCGGGGCCCACGTCGAAGCGGCGGGCCATCATCGTCGAGACGATCGCCTTACCAGGGCCGAAGCGGCGGCTCAGCGCGATCGACTCGGGGCGCCCAGTTGCCTCGGCGAGCGCGCGGAGCTCGTCGGCGGGGACGGCATGGACGACGTTCGGCCACGGCGTGCGGCTCGAGAACCGCGCCGCGACGAGGCGCTCGGGCAGGTGCGGCAGCATGCGCTCGGCGTGGCCGAGCGGCTCGTCCGGGTAGAAGAACGTGTACGGCGCGAGCGCGCGGCCGGCCCAGGCCGAGACCTCCTGCTTGAGCGCCGCCGTGGCGATGTGCAGCGCGAGCAGCAGGGCGAAGACCATCATCACGCCGCCGACGCTCCAGGCGAGCTCGTGCCCGCTGTGCTCGACGCGGCGCTGGAGCAGCAGGCGCTCGGCCGCCCAGCGGCGCGGCGCGAGGCGCACGGCGAGCGCCCCGAGGCGCGCGACGACGTCGGGCACGAACACGATCGCCGCGAGGAACGCCGCGCAGACGAGCCCCGCCTCGAAGACGAAGAAGGCGAACAGCGGGACCGACTGCCGGAAGAAGGGGCGCAGCAGGCCGTAGACGAGCACCATGAACGGCAGCGCGAGCAGCATGACGCCCCGCATGCGGCGCCGCTGCTCGGCCCCGCCCTCGAGGAAGCGCGGGCGCAGGGCACGGGCGATGTCGACGCGGAGCGCCTCGCGCACCGGGCGGAGCACGCCGAGCAGCGCGGTGAGGGCGCCCGTCCCGCAGACGAGCAGCATCGCGCTCCACGGCAGGCGGATGGCGTGGAGCGGGATGCGCGCGCGGCCGGTCGTCGTGATGCCCGCCTTGGCGGCGAGGTACGCGAGCGGGATCGACGCGAGCAGGCCGAGCGCCGCGCCGCCGACGCCGAGCAGCAGGGCCTCGAGGACGAAGACCGCGGCGACCTGCGGGGGCAGGGCGCCGGCGCTGCGCAGGAGCGCGATCTCGCGGCGGCGGCGCTCGACGGCGACGTTGAAGGTGAAGAACACGATGAGCGCGCCGACGAGGAACGCGGAGAGCGAGCCGAGGCGGATCGCGGACCGCATGATCTCGTAGTCCTCGTGCGTCTCCTCCTGCGCGTCGGCCGCGGCGGTGGGCTGGCCGTCGGGGCGGAGGCCGCGCAGGGTGACCGTCTGCTCGGTGAAGACGGGCAGATCGGGGTTCGTGACGAAGCTCTTCGCCTCGACGGCGCGCGTGCCGACGTCGAGGATGAGGACGACGTTGACCGTGGCCGCGCCGAGGGCGACGCCGAGCAGGGCGGCCATGGCGCCGAAGCGGTCGGCGCGCAAGTTGCGCAGCGCGAGCATCCGGACGAGCGGCTGGAAGAGGGCGCGGAGGAGGAGCAACATTCAGATGCCGAGCTCCTTCAGGCGGTCGTGGACGGCGGCCGACGTGACGGCGGGGCCCGCGAGGGCGGCGTCGTGCAGCAGCAGGCCGTCGCGCATGAACACGACGCGGTGGGCGCGGGCAGCGTCCTCGGCGTTGTGCGTGACGAGGAGCATCGCGCTGCCGGCCTCGTGGAGGGCGTCGGCGAGCAGCGCCATGATGCGGCGGCCCGTCGCGACGTTGACGTTGCCCGTCGGCTCGTCGGCGAGCACGAGCGCGGGGCGGCGGACGAGGGCGCGGGCGATGGAGATGAGCTGCATCTCTCCGCCGGACATCTGCGACGGCAGGTGCTCGGCGCGGGCGCGCATGCCGACCCGATCGAGCATGCGCGAGGCGGCGTCGTGGTCCGGCGCGGCGCCGTCGATGAGGTACGGCAGCACGATGTTCTCGTAGCCGGTGAGCGTCGGGACGAGGTTGAAGAACTGGTAGACGATGCCGATGCGGCGGCGGCGCAGCAGGGTGCGGCCGTGCTCGTCGAGGGCGGCCATGTCCTCGCCGAGCACGCGCACCTCGCCGCGGTCGGGGGACTCGAGGCCCGCGACGCACGAGAGCAGCGTGCTCTTGCCGACGCCGGAGGGGCCCATGATCGCGCACATCTCGCCGGCGTGGATGTCGAGGTCGACGCCGCGGAGCACCTCGATCGGGGTCGCGCCGAGGGCGTGCGCCTTGTGGAGGTCGCGGACGCGGAGGACGGGCTCGTCGGAGCTCGCGGGGGCGGCGCGCACCCCGCCTGCAGGGGAGACCATCCGGCTACTCTAGTATCACCTTCCGGCGCGGCGTAAGCTCCGGCGCTCGGGAGCAATGTCCCGCTGTCCGGGAGAGCGCTCTTCGGAGCGCGGGCTTCGTGGACCTTGCCCTCCTTGGCTCACGCGCGGCTCACCGGCGGCCCACCCTCGGTCCATCCACGGTTTACCGACGGTTCACCCACGATTCGTCCTCGGTTCACGGGGCGCGAGGAACGCGCGCACGTGGTCGATGACCATCTTGATCTTGGGGATCTCCGAGAGCATCTCCGGGACGCTGAGCCGCACCGGCCGCTCCTGCCCGACGACCTCGGGGAGGACGGGGACGAGCGCGTCCGGGCCCACGCCGGGATCGGGCAGGAGCGCGTCGGGGACGAGGCCTATCCCGAGGCCGGCGATGCAACAGTGGCGGATGAAATGGATGTCCGTGGCGATGAGGGACGGCTCGACCGTGAAGGGCGCGCCGCGCCACGTCCGCCAGACGCGCGCGTCCTCGCCGGGGGCCTGCCACGCGAACAGCTCGTGGTGCCTCAGGTCGTCGATCGACCGCGGGGCGCCGCGCTGCTCCAGGTACGCGCGGCCGGCGATCAGCCGCTCGCGGGCGCGCAGGACGACGTGCGATATCCAGTGCCCCCGCGGCGCGTCCTCCCCGAGGTGGACCGCGATGTCGATGTCCGTCAGCGCCTCTCCGATCGGGTCGTTGCTGAAGCGGCAATGAAAGCGGAGCCGCGGGTACGCTCGGCGCATGGCGGCGAAGAGCGGCGTGAGCACGTGCGGCGGCATCCCCACGGGCAGGACGACGCGCAGGGTGCCCGAGGGCGCGTCGCCGACCTCGCGGATCGAGGCCAGCAGCGCGGCGGCCTCCTGCATCATGCCGCGCCCCCTGCCGGCGAGCACCTGCCCCGCCTCGGTCGGCTGGACGCCCTGGCGCACGCTCTCGATCAGCGGGACGCCGGCGCGCGCCTCGAGCGCCGCGACCTGGCGCCGGAGCGTCGTGCGCGACGTGCCGAGCGCGCGCGCGGCGCCCAGGTACGAGCCGGCCTCGACGACGGCGAGGAAGGCGCGCAGCTCTTCGAGGTCCAACGACCCTGCCACTGTCCACATTCTAGCCAGGGGTGACCGTCTTCGGCCATCGCGCTCGGGCGCGGATGGATAGCGTCGCTCCTGGAGGAGAGACGCCGATGGTACGAGATGCGAAGGCCGCGCTCGCGCGCGCAGGATCGCTCGCCGCGCTGGCCCTCTGGGCCGCGGTGATCACGGGTTGTGGGGGAGGGGAAGCGACAGGCGCGGCGCCGCCGCCGACGACGCCCTACGAGGATCCCCCCGAGCTCCGGCCTGGCCCGGACGGGGCGTTCGAGCTCCGTTTCGGCCCGAGCGCCGTCGAGATCGGCGGGCGGCGGTTCTGTCTCCGCGCCTACAACGGCATGACGAGCGGGCCCACGATCCGCGTCCCGAAGGGCGAGGATCGCCGGGTCCACGTGACCCTGCACAACGACTTCACGCGGAGCGACTTCCGCGAGATCGCGAGCATGATGGGGCACGGGGCGAGGTCGTGTCACGACTTCAACCTGACGAACCTGCACGGGCACGGACTGCACGTGCAGCCGAACTTCGCGACCGACGATCCGGCGGACCCGTGCGAGGGCGACGGCTGCGCGCCCGGCGGGCGGTATTTCGGGGACCACGTGCTCCACGCGGTGGGGCCGGGGGAGAGCGCCCGGTACCGATGGGATCTGGATGAGGACGGGATCCATCACGAGGGGACCGACTGGTACCACCCGCACATCCACGGCGCGACGGCCATCCAGGTGATGGACGGGGCCGCCGGCGCGTTCGTCATCGAGGGGCCGCTCGACGCGCTGCCCGGCATCGCCAGGGCCAGGGAGCGGGTCATGGTCATGACGCAGGTGCCGATCGATCACGAGAACACGGTGCCGTTGGGAGAGGGAGAGGACTGCACGGAGGACAACCTGTCGGTGACCGACTTCCTCGCGGTCGAGACGCTCCGGGCCACGCTGATCAATGGCAAGCTCAGGCCGCGGATCGTGACGCCGCCCGGGCAGGTGGAGCGCTGGCGCATGGTGTACGCCGGCAGCCCGGACGAGATGGGGATGAAGCTCCACGCCGCGAAGGACGCGGCGTGCTCCGACTTCGACAAGGCCCCCATCGAGACGACCCAGATCGCGCGCGACGGGCTGACGCTGCCGCAGTTTTACCGGAGCGACACGGTGTGGGTGTCACCGGGGTACCGCGTCGACGTGATGGTGAAGATGCCGGAGCAGGAGCAGACGCTCTGCCTCGTCGGGCGGCGGCCGAACGATCTCCTGGGGAGCGTCATCGCGGTCATCGACGTGACGAGGAGCGCGGGGGAGCCCACCGAGGTGAACATGCCAATCGAGGCGGACGTGGCCGCGCTGGCGCCGCCCACGTCGTGGACCGGCATGGTCGACGGGCAGGTGGCCGAGGTGAGCTGCGATTCGGTCGATACCGTGCACCAGAAGGTGGTGCTGCTCGTGCCCACGCCGGGGCAGCAGCCGCCCGACCTCGGCTCGGACGTGGCGCTCAGGTCGTGCGATCCGGAGGCGCACCCGCACGCGATCGACGAGGACGCGCCGGTGTGCCTGTGCCCGGATCCGAACATCAGCTGCCGCAAGTTCGACGACCGGCGGCTCCGGGGCTACCGGAGCGACCGGGTGATGACGGCCGGCAACGCGGAGCGGTGGGAGATCCGCGCGTTCGACGGCCACCCGTTCCACATCCACATCAACCCCTTCCTCGTGTGCCCGAACGACTCGAACAAGGAGCCCAACTTCCCCCACTGGCGAGACACGATGTGGGTGCAGATCGAGGACGGGCCGCGCCACGTGCTCATGAACCCGCGGAGGTTCACGGGGCAGTTCGTTCTGCACTGCCACAAGCTGAACCACGAGGACGAGGGGATGATGGAGCTCGTGGAGATATGCGATCCGGAGGATCAGGAATGCCTGTGCCTTGGGACGGACGCGGACGGCCAGTGCATCTCGCAGGCGGGGTGCAAGCCGGACGATCTCCCGTGCCAGTTCGCGAAGGCCGCGACGGACGCGTACCCGGCGCCGCCGGTGCCGAACCCGGGGCTGTGCGGGCCGTGAGATCGCGGCGAGGGAACCCCGCTCAGAACACGACCTTCAGGTGCCCGCCCACCGTCGTGAGCAGCAGGGTGTACGTGCCGTTGCCGAGGTCGTAGTCCGACGTGGTCACCGTGCGCGGCAAGATGCCCTGCACGCGGACATCGGCCGAGAGCGAGACGCGATCGCTCACCGTGAGGACCCCGCCGACATCGCCGATCAGCCGGTGGTTGTCCGGCGACGCCACGTCGATCGTGCTGTCCGGCGAGGCCGGCGACTGGTACCCGACCGACGCCGTCGCGAGCAGCGCCTCGCTCAGCCGGTACTTGGCGCCGGCTTCCAGCCACACGGTATCATTCCACCTGCGCGGCAAGGTCACGGTGACGCGGTCGGTGATCCCGAGCTTCGGCTGGGCGAGATCCGGTGAGGAGGCCTCGACGACGAACGCCTCGACGTCCGAATAGAGCACGTACGACATGAGGCCATCGACGCTGAGCCTGTCGTTCACCCGGTAGCCGACGCCCGCGGTGAGGCGCTTGGGGAGCGTGAACGAGAGCTCCGCGTCGCCCTCGACGAGGGGCTTGTAACGCAGGCCCTGCTCGGCCAGGTCCTGCGTGAAGAACGGGTGATCCATGTCGATGGCGAACTTGCCTTTGTACCGCATCGCGGCGCTGTGCTGGTACGTGAGGCCGAAGCGGAGATCCTTGTTCGGGTGGAAGGCGAGCCCGACGTGGAACGAGGCGCCGTGCGATATCGCCTGCTTGAGCGAGATGGGGCGCGCGAGGACGTCGAGCTCGCGCAGCTCGGACGGCGTCGTCGGGCCGAAGTCGTTGTCCTGCTTGAGGTAGGCGAGGCCGTCGCGGAACTCCTGGAGGCCGGCGAAGTCCTGCACCTTCGAGAGCTCGGCGACGCCGCCGACGTACGACACGCCGGCGCCGAGCGAGAGCTGCTCGGTCAGCTTCACCCCGGCGGCCAGCGTGAGCGAGGTCGAGACGATGAACGCCTGCTGGAGCTGCCAGCGCTGCGGGCCGTCCGGGAAGCTGAGCGCCGCGGCGTACGGCACGTACAGGCCGACCCCGAGCGTCAGGCGATCCGGGATCGTCGGGAAGGCGAAGAACGCGTTGCCGGTCGGCGCGACGGGCGTCGTCGAGACCTCCTCGGCCGGGCCGGTCTTGCCGGGGTCGACGTTCGCCGGGTCGAGCGGGAGCTTGAACTCCAGCGTGTCCGGCGTCTGGTAGGCGCCGCGCCGCTCGCGCGCGTAGGTCGCGCGGCCGACGATGAGCCCCGCGCCGAGGAGGAGCTCCGGCCGCTCGACCCCGGCGAGCTCGGCCGGGTTCCAGAACACGGCGGCGGCGTCGGACGTCGTGGGGCCCGAGACGCCGCTCGTCACCCACGGCGCGTCGATGCCCGAGGCGCGCGCGTCGCCCGCCGTCCAGAAGACGACGCCTGTCGCGAGCGCGAGCGCGGCGGGTACACGTCCTGTCGGTCGAGCGCCGCGCGCTCGGGCGCGCGCGCGCGGGGTGGGCAGAGCTCCTGACATGAGAACCGTCCTCACAAGGGGTGATCCGGCTACTCCAGCCGGGTGAGGGTGAGCGAGAGACGATGGGCGCTCGGCTTGTCGCCGATCCTGATCTCGTAACGGCGCCCCTCGTCGTCCTCGAAGTACAGCGCATCTCCCGGCTCGACCTCCACCTTCTCGTGGAGCGCGTCGCCGTCGATCTCCTCCGTCGTCGACACCTTCTTCGTGAGCTCGGGGTCGGCGAAGAAGCCCGGGCGCTCGTAGGCGTAGTCGCGCACGCGCGCGCCCTCGGCGTCCTTGCGGATGTCGTCGGGCGCGACGAAGTAGAGGTAATCCCGCGTGCCCGCGACGCCGCTCTCGGTGCTCGGCTGGTACAGGTAGAAATCCGCGTCGCCGGCGGCGTTGTCGTTGAGCTCGATCGCCATGTCCTTGAGGACCGCGGGATCGTTCGCGAGGTTCTCCTTGATGCTCGCGACGAGATCCTCCGTCTTCACGCCGACCGGGACGTCGCGGAGGGTCACCTCGATGTCGGCCTCCCCTTCGGCGAGGCCGCCGTCGTGGAGCCGCGCCTGGGCCACCTCGAGGAGGATGTCCCAGAAATACGAGGGCGAAGGAGGCGGCTCCTCGAGGACGACGCTGTCCTCGACGCTGATCCGGGTCCACCCGGCGTCGTCGATGCAGACCTCGACGGGCTGGAACTCGCTCGTGGAGGTGCCCTGGGGGCCATAGCTGGAGCAATGGTCCTCGATCTGCGCTGCCCTGAGCTCGCCGGCGCGCGCCAGGATGTGCTCGAACTCCCACAGCGGCTGTTCCCACACGGGCGAGTCGCCGCGCGGCGCGGGCTCCTCGCTCGTGCCGCCGGGCAGGTGCATCGGACTCTCCGGGATGGCGAGGGTCAGCTCGCCGATGCTGAGGTTCCTCGAGAGGTCGTCGAGGACGAGCCAGTCCGGCTCGCTGAAGTCGAAGAGGGTGTCTATCTGCCCGGGCGTGCTGTTGACGCTCGCGACGTCGGCCGCCGTCGCGTCGACGCCCTTGTAGGGGAGGGCGTTGACGTTGACCTTCACCGTCATGGTGAAGCTGTCGAGGGCCGCCTTCACCCCCGAGGCCGCCTTGATGAAGCCGGGGTGCTCCGCGCCGTCCGGATCGTCCGGATCGAGCGGGGCCGGGCCGAACTGCCCGGCGAGGCCGGCGAAGTCGGTGACGACGTCGTACAGGGTGACGGGGATGGAGTGGGGCGCGACCGGGTACACGCCGTCCGGGTGCTCGTCGGTCGGCGGCCCTCTCCGGGTCTTCGTGTTCGGGTGCGTGCTGACGAGGTTCTCGAGGACGGCCTGCGCGGTGATCTCGACGGGGATGATCCGCTCGTTGCCGGCCGCGCCCACGAGGTCGGAGAGGATCTTCGACGTCGGGATGCCGACGGCGTTCCCGACGCCGAGAAGGCCCTCGAGGCTCGTGCCGCGCAGGTCGGCGTTCTCCGGCGTCATGTTGAGGAGCCCGACGAGGTTCTGCGCCGCCGGGGGGAGCGCGGCGATCTCGGCCGGGGGCATGTACATGACCTTGAGCAGCGCGTTCTCGATGAGCGTCGAGACGTCGAGATCGAGCAGCCAGATCCCCTCGAGCGTGGGCCGCGGGAGGGCCCTCAGCTCCTCGAGCGTGAGCGTCTTGGCGAAGCCCCGCGCGTCGAACCGCATGAACTCGAGCGTGAGGGTCCGGCTCTCCCTCACGCCGAGCGCCGGCGGGGGCGGCGCCTGCTCCACCGTGACGGCGTCGACGCAGGCGGGCAGCGCAGAGGAGAGCGCGGCGGCGAGCAGCGGGCC
The DNA here is from genome assembly GCF_051521615.1 of Sorangium sp. So ce1335. NCBI lineage: Bacteria > Pseudomonadati > Myxococcota > Polyangiales > Polyangiaceae > Sorangium > Sorangium sp. So ce1335. The sequence continues at coordinate 11,085,316 of NZ_CP150363.1, read as the reverse complement.
GAGGCGGCCGAAGCGGGAGAGCCGGCGGCGGGCGGGGACCGCGGGGCGGGGGCTGTGGCGCGCTTTCATGATCAGAGCCTCTTCACGTCGGCGGTGATCTCCACCGGATCGCTTGTGTCGGGCACGTGGAAGCGGACCTCGTAGACGGCGGCCTCGTCGTCCTGCATGTACAGGGTGGTCTCGCCCGGCGGCAGCCTGTATTTCTCGTGCGCCGTGTCGGCGAGGCCGTCGAGCTCCTTCTTCGATACCTTGCTCCCCTCGTCGAGATCAGGGCTCGTGAAGAAGCCCGGGCGCTCGTAGGTGTAGGCGCGCGGGGCGTCCCCACCTTGTTCCGAGGGCCGGAGATCGTCCTCTGCCACGAAGTACAGGGTCGGCGCGCCGCCCGGCTCGCCGCGGCTGTAGAAGAAGTCGAGCGCGTCGCTGTTGGCCCAGTACCGGCCCAGGATGATCTCCGCGATCTGCTCGGCCTGGCCTTGCAGCGTCTCGCGCAGCGCGGCGGTGACCTCCTCGCCGGTGAGGCCGATGCCGACGCCGCGGAGCGCATAGACAGGCTGGGCGTCGCCTTCCTCGATGTCGGGCATGCCCTCGCCGGTCGGATCGTGGATGGCGACCTGCCCGACCTCGGTGAGCAGCTCCCAGAGGAACTGGGGATCAGGGACCCTGGGCGGCGTGCTCCCGAGGTTGGCGCTGAAGACGGACCAACCGGGCGGGTCGCCGCCCTGGCCCATGTTGACGCCGACCTGGCACCCGTCCAGCTGGAAGTAACACCCCATGAAGGGCGCGCGTTCGCCGTACGTGAGGTAGGCGGCCGTGCCCACGATGCTCTCGAGCAGGAACGGAGGGACGGTCCACACCGTATCCGTACCGACCGGCGTGTCGGGACGGTTTGCCTTGCAGGCAGGCGCCTCGACGCAGGATGGCACGCGGGTGGGCAGCTCGCGCAGCGCGATCCGCATGTCCACGGTCGGGCTCTGCGCGATGCCGGTGATCTGGAGCCTCTCCGGGTCGTTGAAGTCGAACCGGAGGGGCGCGTCGCCCTCGCGAAGGAACATGTCGCCGCCCCCCTTCGACAGGTCGATCCCGGAGACCCTGCGCAGGCCGGACTCGGCGACGACGCGCATCGAGAAATCGGGCTGAATCACGTCGCTCTTCGTCGTGAACGAGGCGTCGTCACGGCGGAGCACGCCGGGATGAGCGCCGGCCGGGCCGAGCTTCTCGTCGAGCGACTCGAGGTCGTGCAGGGCCTCGTGGAGCGTGATGGGCATCCTCACGCCCTCCGGATCGGAGATGGCCGGATGCGTGGCGAGCAGCTGCTGCTGGAGCGCCAGGATGAGCTTGTCGGTGGGGACGAAGGGGGATGTCCGGTTCGTTCGCGTGGCCGTCGGGGCCGGCTGGACCGCCAGATCGAGGGTGATGCTGTCGGCGAGGACGTCGGCGAAATCGAACGCAAAGGTGTCGGGGTTCTGCTTGAAGATCCGCTGCAAGCCTTCGAGCGACGTGCCGGTCACATTGGCGTTGGCGGGCGTCATCGTGAGCAGGCGGACGAGCGCGAACTCCGGCGACGTCATCCACAATGCCCCGAAGCTCTGGCCCAGCGGGGTGAGCGTGCAGTCGTGGCCGGGGTCCGCGCTGTCGTTCCTCCACGCGGTCCCGCACGCGTCCTGGATCTGCTCGAGCGCGCTCCGGAGCAGGCCGGTCGTGTCGACGTTCAGGACGGTGATCTGCTTCGCGCCGTCCTCGCCGAAGACCTGGAGCGCCTTCTGCCTGTCGAGCTGGAGCGTGACCGACGGCGTCTCCGCGTCGTCGATGCGCATGCGGAACCGGTTCGGCTCCTCGATGACGGGGCCGCCGCCGCCGCCGCCCTCGCCGCCGCCCCCTCCTCCGGCCGCCCCGTTGCCGCCGCCGCCGCCATCGTCGTCGCCGCCGCACGCGGCGAGCGCGGCGAGCGCGGCGAGCAGCAAGAGGGGAACACGGCCACGGCGCGAGGCGCCGCGCCGGGCGGAGAGTGCGAGCGGGGAGTGCGTCATGCGAGGGCTCCTCGTCGAGGGACCTCCTGGAGATCCACAGGAAGAGACGCCCGATGCTACCGAACTTCGACGCCACGGCGCGACAAAGAGCGCCGCGCCGCGACGGCGCAGGGCGCTCGAGCGGCGCCGTCGCCAGAGAGGGCCAGGACAACTGTCGGTGAGACCAAGGTGTCCTGGCGCTTTTTCCGTCTGCGATGTGCGCGGCGCGCTAGACGTCCTCGTGACCACCCTGGGCGTTCGTTGCCACCGCGGACGTCGGCTCGTGCGGCCCGGCCGCCTGGTCGTCGACGGGTGCCGCGGAGGTCCTTGGCGGCGCGGCCGCGTGGGCGTCGGCGGCCGCCTGGGGGCCCTCGACCGCCGCGGGCGGCTCGTGCGGCGCGGCCGGGGGCCGGCTCGACGGCGGGGCGCCGACGAGCCCGCGCGTCCGGTCGAACAGCGCGCGCAGCAGCGAGAGGCTCGGCTTGCGCTGGCGCGCCGCGATCGCGAGCACCTCCTCGCGGACGGCGGCGTTGATGGGCGTCGCGACGCCGAGCGCCGCGCCGCGCGTGACGACCTCGCCGTTCAGGAAATCGACGGCCGGCGGGCGGCCGCGCTCGATGGCGGCGAGCATCGAGGAGCGCATGCGGCGGTAGCGCGCGCCGACCGCGAGCAGCAGCGCGTGCTTCGCGAACAGCCCCGGCGAGCCGGCCGCGGTGCGCTCGGCGTCCGTGAGCGCGATCCAGTCGAGGTCGAGCGTCCCCGCGACCTTCTCGAGGCGCACGCCGAGCGCGCGCGAGACCTGCACGGTCTCGGTCATGACCTCCAGCGCGAGGCGGCGGACGAAGCGGTGCCTGAGGAGCGCGCCGAGGCGGTCGCCGCCGATGGTGCCGAGCGACGAGATCGCGCAGTTGATGGCGAGCTTCGACCAGCGCGCGCCGGCGAGGTTGTCCGTGACGGTGGTCGGCCCGATCGCTTCGAGGATGCGCGCGAGCTCGTGGAGGCGGGGGTCGCTCGCGCCGTCGAGCCGGCCGAGGACGAAGCCGCCGCTCGAGGTGCGGTCGTACACGCCGGGCTCGACCATGGAGGCGCCCCACGCGACGATGCCGCCGAAGGTGCGCTCCGGGCCGGCGATGCGGGCGATGCGCTCCTCGCAGAGGCCGTTCTGGAGGCAGAGCATCGCGCCCGTCGGGGCGAGGTGCGCGACGACGCCGCGCGCGGCCTCCTCGACCTGCGGCGGCTGGGTGGCGAGGAGGACGTAGTCGAACGGCCGGGTGTCCGGGCCGAGCTCGCGCACGGCGCGGCCGCGCACCGTGCCGGGGCTCGCCTCGCCGCGCACCCGGAAGCCGGTGGCGTTGATGGCGTCCGCGATGATCGGGTTCGTCGTGAACGCGGTGACGTCGTGGCCCTGCTCGAACAGGTGCGCGGCGGTGATGCCGCCGATCCCGCCGCACCCGACGACCAGCAACCGGGGCGCGGAGGAGCCGCGCGCCGCGGACGAGCCCGGGGCGAGCTCGCCCGCAGAAGAATCGATGAAGCTCATGCGAGATCCCTTATCACCGCTGCGCCGCGGGCTCGACGGGCTCCACGAGAGGGCGGCGAGGGGACAGGCGGGTCGGACGCCGCGCTGCGGGAGCGACGTCGTCGGGGAGGCGGCGCGCCGCAGCAACGGAGATGACGGGGCGCGTCGAACCGCGCCGCCGCTGCGGGTGCTCGGTCCGCCCGCGCCGGGGGGAGGCCGTGGCGGCGCGGGTCAGCGCGGCGGGCGAGGTGGTTGGGAGCCGGCGGAGGACCGCCTCCGCCGCCGCACGAAGAGCCCAGGAGCGAAGAGGAGGCAGGCTGCGCCAGCGTAGGAGGCGTCGAGACCGAGGAGGGGCAGCGAGCACCCGCCGCCCACCGGGGGACCCCCGGGGCCACCCGCGCCGCCGCCCGACGAGCCGCTGCCGTCGACGCAGAGCCCTCCCTCGCACGTGCCGCTCGCGCACTCCTCGGTGATGACGCAGGCGTGGCCCTCGGGCGTCTGGTGGAGCCCGTAGAGCTCCGCGCTGCCGCCGCCGACGACGAGCAGGCCCTTGCCGGGGATGTACGTGGTGGTGTGGCCCGACCGACCCACCGACAGCGAGGGGAGCGCCGTGAAGCTCTCGGTCGCGGGATCGTACAGCTCCACGCTCGCCCCGGCGTCGCCGCCTCCGACGACCACGACGCGCCCGCTCGGGAGCGTGGTCATCGTGTGGTCCCAGCGCGCACCGGCCATCGCGGGGCCCGCCGTCCAGGCGTCGGTCGCGGGGTCGTAGATCGCGGTCGAGCTCCTGCCCACGCCGCCCGTGACGAGCACCCGCCCGTCGGGCAGGAGCGCGGCGTCGTGCCGCCAGCGCGCCTCCGGCATCGGCGCCGCGCCCGTCCAGGTGTCGGTGACGGGATCGTAGATCTCGGCGCCCGCGAGCTCCTTGAAGCGCTCGTCCTCCCAGATGAAGTAGACGCCCCCGGTCACGAGCACCCGGCCGTCCGCGAGGAGCGTCGCCGCGGGGGCGCGACGCGCCTGGGCGAGCGGCGCGAGGGTGTGCAGCGCGCCGGTCTCCGCGTCGAAGCGGAGCGTGGTGTCCCAGTCGTCGAGATCCATCGCGCCGCCCACGAAGAAGCCGTCCCCGTCCGCGAGCTGCGTGACCGCGGTGTCGGAGACGAACACCCATGCGTCGCTCCACTGCGTCCACGTGTCGCTCGCCGGATCGTACGTCTCCAGGGGGGCCTCCATGGAGACGACGAGCAGCCGACCGTCATGGAGCGGCAGCGCGTGCACGTTGAGGTAATGGTCGCCCTGGGTCTCGCCGAAGACGGACCAGCTCCCCGTCGAGGCGCTGTAGCTCTCCACGGTCCTGGCTGTCCACGTGGACGGGTCGATGTACCCGCCCACGACGAGCACCTCCCCGCTCGGGAGCGCGGCGGCGCCGTGGCTCCCTCGCGCGATGCTCAACGAGCTGAAGGTCCAGGACTGCGCGGCCGCAGGCATCGAGATGAGCAGGGCTGCGCATGCGGGCAAGAGCCCCGAGATGGCGCTGCGATGTCGCATGAGACGATCTCCTCGTGGGAACGAGGGCATGCGGCCCTCGGAGCACCTTGCCGTGCTGGTGCGGCGAGCTTCGCGCTCGTCGCCACGCAACACCATCTCACAGAGGGGGCGGCGCGCCGTCAATCCTGATCGCGGCGTGGCCGCTCCGCGGACAGCGCTCCGAAGGGGCCTCGTGAAGGAGGCCTGTTGCGTCGTGTCGATTCGCGATGGCGAAGCGACGGTGTGGGGATACAGGGGTCGATGTCACGCGCATCGCGACGAGGGGCCCGAGCCGAGCCGCCTGGGGTTGCGGGGGCCCTCGCCGCCCCCTCAATCGGCCGGCGCCAGGACCTGAATTGCCCGCGGCTCCATCGTGACCGTGATCGGCAGCTTCCCGAGCGGCTCGCCGTCCACGTCGAGCAGGAATGCGTGCTCGACGTCGCGGTTCAGGAGCGTGAGCTCGATGCGGTCGCACTGGAAGTGACGGACGTCCGGGTGGCGGATGTGCGCGCCCGTGTACATGCCTGTCGACACGGCCGCGAAGCGGACGTGGGGCGCGCCGCCCAGATCGATGACGTCGAACACGCCGTCGTCGGCCCGCGCCATCGGCGCGACCTGCATGCCGGCGCCGAAGAACCGGCCGTTGCAGATCGCCACCGTGCGCGTCGCGAGCTCCAGCTCCTGCTGCTCCCCGCGCAGCGTCGCCACGCAGCGCACCCGGCCCACGCGGCTGCGAACGAGCCCCCGGAACGAGGCCATCGTGTACGCGAGCGTGTTGCCGAGCGCCCTCGTCGTCTCGCTGACGATCTGATCCACGAGGCCGCTCATCCCCGCGGAGAGGACGTTGACGAAGAACGCCTCGGCCCGCCGCCCGTCGTGCGTCTCGTACGAGAAGCGGCCCACGTCCATCGGGCGCGCGCTGCCGCCCGCGATCGCCGTGCAGTAGCGGTCGAGCCGGTGGTTCAGCCGCAGCGTCCGGCAGAGGTCGCCGCCGGTGCCCGCGCCGATGATCCCGAGCCGGGTCCCTGTTGCGCCCTTGTCGCGCGCCTGCATCAGGCCGTTCACGACCTCGTTCACGCTGCCGTCGCCGCCCACCGCGACGACCGTCTCGCGCCCGCCGAGCGCCGCCTCGCGCGCGAGGTCGACGGCGTGCCGCGGGCGCTCGGTCTGCACGACGTCGACGTCGCCGAGGATGCGCCGGATGGGCGCCTGCATCCCGTCGAAGAGCTTGCCCGTCTTTCCGCCGCTGGACCGTGGATTCACGATGAGGAGGGGGCGCATGCGGGCTCCGATGCTAGATGCCGCAGGCCGCCCAGGGCGAGGTGTTTTTGTGGACCGGCGCGACCCGGCGCGCCGCCGCCACCGCCGCGCCGCGCGAGGCACGCCCGCGTCTGCCGCGCGGGTCGCCTCCGGCGCCCGCGTCGCCCGCGCAGGTCGCCTCCGGCGCCCGCGTCTGCCGCGCGGGTCGCCTCCGGCGCCCGCGTCTGCCGCGCGGGTCGCCTCCGGCGCCCGCGTCGCCCGCGCGGGCGACGCAGGCGGCGGCCGCCGCGGCTCAGGGCTGCTTCGTGCAACCGCAGCCGCAGTCGTCGCTGAAGTAGCTCCAGCCGGGATCGCACACGAAGCGGATCCGCGCGCACGCGTCCTGGCTCTGCCCGACGTACTTGATGAGCGGCCCGTCGACCCCGCAGCCCTGCGCGGCGCCCGGGGCCGGCGCGCCGCCGGCCCCGGTCGGGTCGCCGGCGCTCCCTGCGTCCTCCTCGGCCTGGACGCCCACCGCCTCCGTGCCTCTCCCGGTCTCGACCGGCGGCGGCGTCGTTGGCGCGCCGCTCTGGGAGCCCTGGCAGCCCGCGGCGAGCGCGCCGAGCAGCACCAGCAGCGAGGGGAACGAGGCGAGTCGATGCGGCATCATAGACGAGCTCCAGGACAGGTCAGGCCCGCCGACGCGACGCTGCGCAGGCGGGGAGGATGGCCAGCAGAGGCGCTGGCGCGCCAGGCGGCGCGCAGCGCGGCAACTCTCGAGGACGCCGGGGATCCTCACACCGCACCTCCGGCGTCCTCGCGGTCCAGCGCAATCCAGCGCCGGACGGGGGCGGATCGGCGCTACGCCCTCCCGCCGTGCAGGTCCGGGTGGTTCGAGCGGATCGGGTGGGGCAGCGCGCCGCCCGCGGCCTTCTCGCGCGGGGGGCGCGCGGCGTCGGCCGGCCCCGCGACGCCCTCGCCCTGCTCCTTCGCGGTCTTTGGCACGTCCGCCCCCGTGTCGCTGCAGTCCTTGGCGCCCGTGCGCTTCCCGTCGGGCGAGCGGTGCTCGATGATCGCGTTGATCTCGGCGCCGAGGAGCACCGCCATCGAGGAGATCCACATCCAGAGCAGGAGGATGATGACGCCGCCCAGCGCGCCGTAGCTCACCTCGTAGCTGCCGAACCGGCCGACGTAGAACGAGAAGCCGAGCGAGGCGATCGCCCAGATCACGACCGCCACGACCGAGCCGGGGGTGATGAACTTGAACCTCTGCTCGACGTCGGGGAGCACGTAGTAGAGCGTCGCGAGGACCGCCATCACGATGAGCATCGAGACCGGCACGCGCAGCCAGAGGATCACCGTCCCCAGCGGGCCGAGGTGCTCCGCGATCGCCGGCGTGGCGACCGCGATCGCCGAGGCGATCGTCACGAGGACGGCGGCGCCCAGCGTGACGAGGAGGGCAATCCCGCGCCGCTTGAGGAACGACCGGCTGTCCTCGACCCCGTAGGCCGCGTTGAGCGCCTCCATCAGCGCGACGACCCCGCCCGAGGCGGCCCAGACGGCGCCGAGCGCGCCGACCGTCAGGAGCGCGGGGCTCTGGCCCTCGGTCAGCGCGTGGAGCCGCTCGCCCAGGATGTTCGCCACCGCCGGCGGAGCGACCTGGTAGAGCTCGTTGATCAGCCGCGCCGACTCGGCCGGATCGATGACGAGGCCGGCGAGGGCGACAGCGAAGAGCAGGAACGGGAAGATCGAGAGGACGCCGAAGAAGGTCAGCGCAGCAGCGACGGTGTCGACTTTGTCCTTGACCCACTCCTGCTTGAGGTCGTTCAGAAAATCCTTCCAGGGGATCTCTTTTCCGGGCAGGTGCATGACGGACCTTCACTGCAGGGGCGCACGACGCGCCGTGATGTGCTTCCTGGGCGGCTGACGCCGGCGCGGCTCACGCCGGGGCGGCTGCCCGGGGAAGAGCAACACGAATGCCAGGCCGAGCGCGGCGGCGGTTGGACGGACACGGGAGCTCCGGGCGTGCCCGCGCCCCGCCGGGGACCGCCGCTGGCGCCGTGCGCTTGCCGGCCCGACCTCCGCGCGTGGCGCGAATTGCCCCACGCGGCACAAAGGTCACATCACGACGCGCGCGATCGTGGGCCGGCCGCCTTTCCGGCGCGCGGGGCGAGGGCGTGGGCGATGGCGCTCTGGAGGGTGCTGCGGGTGGTGATGCCGGAGAGGTCGACGCCGAGGTCGACGAGGGTCTGCGCGGTGTCCGGGCCGATGCCGGTGAGGACGAGCTGCGCGCCGAGCAGGCGGGCGGCGCGCGCGATGCGCAGCAGGGCGTCGGCGGACTCCGCGTCGACGTCCTTGACGCCGGTGACGTCGAGGATGGCGGTGTGGAACTGGTGCTGGACGATGCCGTCCAGGAGCTTCTCCATGGCCTGCTGGGCGCGGGAGCGGTCGAGTGCGCCGATGAGGGGCACGGCGACGACGCCCTCGGCGAGGGGGACGAGGGGCGTGGACAGCTCGCGCAGGGCGTCCTGCTGTGCCTGGATGACCTGCTCCTGGAGGGCGAGGCGCTCGCGCTCGGCGTCGTGGATGGGGGTCAAGTCGCGCGCGATGGTGGCGACGGCCGGAGGCCGCCCTGCCTGCCCGGCGAGCGCGACCATGGAGACCTGGCAGGGGATGGCGCGTCCGTCGTGGTGGGAGAGGGCGAGGGTGCCTTGCCAGGACCCGTGCTCGAAGCAGCGCTGGACGATGCCGTCGAGCTGGTGCTGCTCGTCTGCGTACAGGTCGAAGAGGCGCTTTCCTGGGGTGGCGTCGCCGTGACCCGTCATGGCGCGGAAGGCGTGGTTGGCATAGAAGAGGGCGCCGTCCTGGGAGGCGAGGCAGACGCCGTCGGGCGCGCTCTCGACGAGCGCCTGGAAATCGCGCAGCTCCGCCTGGGCGAGCGCGAGCTGGCGCTGCGCCGTGATGTCGCGCGCGACCCAGAAGACGGTGTCGTCCGAGAACGGCTTGCATGTGGCCTGACACCACACCTCGTGCGGGCCGACGTGGATGGGGTAGTCCAGGCTCCCGATCGTCCCCTGGTCGATCGACCCCCGGATGACCGCGATGCAGCGCTCGACGTAGTCTTTCCGGACCACCGAGGCCATCGGCACGGCGGCCCCTTCCCTGGCCATCTCGGCAGGGGTGACGGGCGTCGCGAACATCTCCCGGAGGATCCCGTCGCGGTCGATCAGGGCGATGAACGCCGGGCTCAATGAGCAGAGCGCCTCCAGCTTCGCCTGAGCAGCCTCGAGCTCGGCCACCCGCTTGCGCAGCGCCGTGTTCTCGCGTTCGATGGCCTTCAAGCTCTGTTCGTCGTTCATCGTCCCACGCTCCACCCACGCTCTATTCCATCCCGAACCGTCTGTCAGCCACGACCCTGCGTCCGGACGACACCGGGCAGCACAGCGATGCGTGGCGTAAGGCGGAGAACGGCGCGCCGTCGGTCCCGGTGGTGATCGTGTCCGCCGACGTGGGACAAACATCGCGATGTGCGAGGACCGGTATCGGTTGGTGTGCCCTGTATTGTATCGATGTGTGAGTCTCCGCTCCAGGACTCGTCGCTTGCGCTCATGTGGCCTTGACAGAACGAAGCTCGATGTGATGGCGTATCCCGCGGGGGAAGAATGTACCTTCGGGTGCATGCCGCGCCGCATCGCCTCCATCGAGCGGGCGTGTCAGCTGCTTCGGCGGGCGATGAGCCCGCCGCGACATGGCGCTTCACGCAAGGATGCTGCGTACGACAGGACGAACCACGGAGCATGAGGGGGGACATGAACACGACAGGACGACGCTGGGTGGCGGCCTTCGGGCTCGCGCTGATGGCGGCGGCATGCGGATCGGGCGACACCACCGGCGAGGGCGAGAAAGCCTCGTCCATCAAGCGCCTGCCGACGCCCAAGAGCGAGTTCACCGCGGACGAGATCGAGGAGACGCTCGACGCGCTCGTCGCCGAGGTCAACGAGGCCGGCATCGAGCCCATGCAGATGGCGATCCTGCTGAAGGAGATCGGCGGGTTCTTCACGCCGATCACCACGGGGGCGAACCGCGCGATGGGCGAGCTCGGGGTCACGGGGAACGTCGTCGGGCCCAGCCGACAGGGGATCGATCAGCAGCAGAGGGCGGAGGCCCAGGGGGAGCAGATTGGACAGGCGGTGGCGGACGGCGCCGAAGGGATCGGTGTCTCGCCCTTCGGCGACGCCATCTCGGCCGGCATCGATGAGGCGGTCGCCGGCGGGGTCCCCGTGGTGACGCTCGACACCGACGCGAAGGACTCGGAGCGTTCCCTCTATGTCGGAACCATGAGCGATTCGGCCGGCGTCACGGCAGGACAGACCCTGCTCGCGTTGCTGCCCCCGGCGCCGGGCACGGTGGTGATCCACGGCGCCGACGACCCGTCCTGGGCCGACGGGATGAATCGAATGAAGGGGGCTCGGGGCGTCCTCGAGGGCGCCGGTTACACGGTCGTCGTGCGTCCGATCCTCTGGTCCCCGCAGGGGGAGGCCGCTGACGTCGAAGCGATGAAGGCCCAGATCGAGACCGCGGACCCGCCCGTCGTGGGGTTGCTCGGCCTGCACAACGTCTCGTACCGGTGCGCGATGGCCGCGGAGGCCGCGGGCGCGACGGAGCTCCCCGTCGTCGCCTTCGACTTCGAGCCGAGGACCGTCGAGTACATGCGCCAGGGGCTCATCAAGGCGACGCACACCCAGCGGCAGTATTACGCGGGGTACCTCGTGCCCTACATCCTCTACAGCATCAAGATCATCGGGCTCGACGCCACCAAGGCGATCCTCGCGCCTCGGATGATCGACCCTGGCCGGCTCAACGTCGGCCTCGACGTGGTCCCGTGGAACAAGGTCGACGAGTACAACGCCTTCCTCGACTCGATCGGCGTGACGCAGTAGCGGCGCCGTAGCTCGAGAAGACCTCGCGCGGCGAGAGCGGGCGCTCGATGCCCGAGAACCCGGCATCCGGCCCCGCGGCGCCGAGGACGCGCGAGCGGCGCGCCCACGAATGCGCAGCGGTGCGGCGGCGCTCCTGCACGGGCGTCCGGGCGAACCTGCGAGCCGAGGGGAGGCCAGGCTGCGGGCCCTACGGCCGCCCAGCGCAGGCTTCGTCGCTGTTCCATCGGGGGCGCACCAGCCGTTCGCCGGTCGCAACCGTGCCTCGCGCGTCGGTCACCACCCCCCTGATCCGGAGCGGTTGGCCGACGGCACACGCTGGCTCGCCGAGCACCGCCGGCCATCCGATGAACTCGCACCGGCCATCCTCGAGCTCCGTGAAGTTGATCCTCCCCCGGCTCGTCGTCGCCGAGGCGGGGTCGTCGATAACGGTCGTCGTGACCTCGAGCAGGACGCCCTCGGGCTCCAGGCCGCGCGTCCGGACGCTGGTCCACAGGTGCCAGCCGCCCTGCGCGCCGTGGGCGAGCTCGACCTCCTGGCCGTCGGCCAGCGGCTCGAACTGCCATTCGCCGGTGCCGAGCTCGGCGACGCCCTGCGCCGGCGGCTCGTCCCCGCCGACGCAGCCAGGAGCGAGCGCGAGGAGCACGACGAAGCCGGCGGCGGAGGTCGAGCAGGTCACGGCGCGGGACCCTAGGAGCGCCGGCGGCGGCGCGCAGCGAGCAGCAGCCCGAGCAGCCCGCCGCCGAGGGCTCCGGCGCTGCCAGCATGGCTGCCGGCATTGCAGCCTCCCGAGGTGGCCTCGACGATGGGCGGCGGCACGTCGACCGGTCGGCCACCCGGCAGCGAATCGGGCAGCTGCGGGACGCGCCCTTCGTAGAAGGACGCGGGGACGGGCTCGTCGGGGAGCACGCAGGTCGTCTCCCGGCTGCCGTCGCCGGCGATGGCGCCCACCGCCACATAACCCGCCGAACAGCGGCAGGTCGGCGTCATGTTCATGGGCACGCACTCGCCGTTCGGGCCGCAATCGAACGTCGCACAGGGATCCGCGAGCGGCGGCGCGTCGGGGAGCGCCCGGTCACCCGGGTTGAGGAACGACATGCGGAGGTCCTGACAGGTCACCGTCGGCCGACCCGACGGATCGAACGTCGTGCGCGCTGTCGTCCCGGGCACGCACGCGCAGGCGGCCACAGGCTGGGTGCCGTCTGCGGCCCCGACGACGCGGCACAGGCCGCCCGCGCCGCACGCCGCAAAGTCGCACGGCGACGCGGCGGCAGACTCGCCGCCAGGAGCGCCCCCGCACAGGTCGCGGCCGTCGACGTGGCGCGGGAGCACGCGGACGTTCGATACCTCGGGACCGTCGGTGCGCCGGAAGATCGGATCGACGGTCATCTCCTCGGGCGACAGGCGGGTATAGAGCCGGGTGATCGTCGCGTTGCTCTCCAGCAGCGGCAGCAGCGCGTCGCGCGCGGCAACCTGCGCCTCATCGGAGCTCATCGTGTTCCGGACCTGCTCGGCAATGGCCGCCGTCGGTCCGCTCATCTCCGTGACGAAGCCACGGCCGCCTGCCTCGTCGACGCCGCGCGCGACGAGCGCGGTCCAGTTCGTTTGCACCGGCCACGCGTACGGGCTCCAGACGATCTGGTCGTCGTCGATCTCGATGTCCGGCCAGTTGGCCGGCCCATAGCGCCGGTCGCCGAGGATCATCACGGTGATGCCCATCTCCGGCTCGGCCGCGATCGCCGTCAGCCGGATCGGGATCGACGGCGACCCCGACGGGAGCGTGAAGCGGAACGGCTGGATGTCGCTGACCTCGGCGTCCGGCTGGAGCCGCAGCGCGAGGAACTTCATCCCCTCGCTCGTGTAGATCTGGATGTACGGCACCATCGCGTCGTTGACGCGAAAGCTGTTGCGGCGAAGCCAGTCGACGAGCGCCGCGGGATCGGCCGACTCGATCACGGCCACGTCGTACGGCCCGACCTCTTCCCGGATGTGCACCGTGACGCCGCCGTCGTCGGTGCCGCCCGCCGTGGGCCCCCCGCCGGCGAACACGGGGGGGGAGCAGCTCGGGTCGTTGGGCCACTGGAACTGCGGGCCCGTCGCCGCATCGAGGGCGGTGAGCGCGAGCTGCGGGAACACAGCAAGGCTGTCCGCCGCCGGCACCTCGGCGAGCGGGACCACCCAGGCGAAGTCCGGCGCCGCGCCCGCATACTGGATCTGCGTCACCATCGTGACCGAGCCGTCCTCGTTCGTCGCGAACAGGATCCGCTCCGCGGTCTGGTCCACCGGCTGTCGTCCGCAGAAGAATCCACCGCACGCCTCGACGGGGCGTGGCGCTGTTGTCAGCGCCGCCGCCGCCATGACCGTAGCCGCCCACAGCTTGCGCATCGTCCAAGACCTCCTCGCCCGACCGGTCGGGCGAACGCCCCCGAGCAAACCCAGTGCCACGCTCGAAAGAAAGGCGATTCCTGGGTACAACGCCGCGGGCGACCGACCCGGGTTTTGTCGCTCGCGGCTCGACCAAGCTACCTGCCGCGGACGCGCGGATGCAAGTCACGTCGCCGGCTTCCCGAGCTGGGTCAGCGCCTGTGCTCCCGGGGCGTGGGACCGGTGATCGGGCGGCACCTCGTGACGGCGCGCTGCCCGACGACGGAGACAGCGACAGACCGACGTGGGCGACCGCGGCGCGGCGATGTGGCCGGCGACGTGATTGTCGGCCATCCTGTCCACGTGCTGTATGTCCGCCACGTGCCGGGCCCGCCGCTTTCGGCGCACGTCGCCGAGCTCTGGTACCTCTCGGCAGCTCCGCCGCGCGCGGCCGAGCGCATCCTGCCCTCCGGTACCCTCCAGATGGTCGTCAACCTCGATGGCGACGCGCTTCGCATCCACGACGGCCCCGCCGTTCGCCGCTACTCCGGTGCCGTCGTGTCGGGCGCGTACCAGTCCTCCTTCGGCGTCGATACACGCGAGCACGCGTCCATGGTCGGGGTCCACTTCCGCCCCGGCGGCGCGTGGCCGTTCCTCGGCGCGCCGCCCGGCGCGCTGACCGACACGCACGCCGACCTCGCGGATCTCTGGGGGCAGCGGGCGGCGGAGCTCCGCGAGCGCCTGTGCGCGGCGCCGGATCCGCGCGCTCGCTTCGCGCTGCTCGAGCGCGCGCTGCTCGAGCGCCTCTCGAATGCGCGCCCCGGTCATCCCCTGGTGCCGCACGCAATCGCGGCGCTCGAGGGAGGCGCGAGGCGCGTCGCCGACGTCGCGGCCACGCTCGGCATCAGCCACCGCCGGCTCATCGACGTGTTCACCGCCGAGACCGGCCTCGCCCCGAAGGCCTTCGCTCGGATCACACGCTTTCGGCGGACGCTCGCGCTGGCCGAGAGGGAGCGCGACCCCGACTGGGCCCGGCTCGCCGCCGCGTCAGGGTTCTGCGATCAGCCGCACCTGATCCGCGAGTTCGTGGCGCTCTCCGGTGATTCGCCGACCGCGCTCATCGCCAGGTCGTCCAGCGAACGCGTCAGGTTGCACCACATCGCCATCGCCGCGTCAGCCGCGCCGGAGGGCGCGCGGGGAGGGGGCCGGCAGCGCGCGCGACCTCGACGTGTCCTGACCCGGTGACCGCGAGGGCTCGGCGCGGCGCCGGACGCACCGCGGCGCGACCGGCGACGAGCCCGACCATTTCCAATTCGTCCAAGACCGGGTTGCCCGCCGTGGATAGACGTGGGTCATGACGCAATGCTCGCTCCACGTTGACACGAAGCCCGGCGATCCTCGGAAGACGTGCGAAGTAGGTCCGCAGGCGGCCGCACGGCCGTGCGAGACCGTCAGGGGGCTCGGGGCAAGAAAGAGCTCCATGGCGCGCACCCGATCGGTGATCCGAGTCGCCGCCGCAGCAGCGGCCCTGCTCGGGGGGGTCGGGCTTGCCGCACCTGCGGCCGCGCAGGGGGTCATCGGCACCGGCTCCGGGCGCGCCGGGGCCACCGTGGCCGCGGTGGTGGCGCTCCTCGGCGTCGCCCTCGGCGGGCTGGCCCTGGCCCGCTCCGTCGGTCGCATCGGCGACGGCGACGGGCGAGGTGGGGCCATCGCGGCCCTGGTGCTGGGGCCGATCGGCATGTTCCTCGCTGGGCTGCACCTGGCCACCTCCGCCGGTGGTATCGGCACCGGCAACGGGCGAGGTGGGGCCATCGTGGCCCTCGTGCTGGGGGTGCTCGGCGTGGTCCTCGGCGGGCTGGCTCTGGCCCGCTCCCGCCACAGCGGCTGACCGGCTGACCCGGCCATGGTGCCGGGCCAGCCGTCGCGCCGCGTGAGGCACGGCCCCTCGCCGGCGCCCTCAAGGCGTCTGAAATCGCCTGTGATGTCAGCGACGCCCAGCGCTCTAGCTCATCGCCTTCCCGATGAACTCGTGCAACGCCGGATCCATCCCGGGCTGGCTCTTCATCGACGGCTCCTCCTGGTACATCCTGTTCAGCGATCGCTCGATCCCGGGGTTCTTCCCCGTGAACGCGTCGATGAGCTCCCGCATGCGCCTCACGATCTGCTGCACCGGCTCGCTCTTCGGATCGGAGCCCTTCTGCATCTCCGCCCGCATGTCATCGTAGATCGTCTTCCACGCGTTCTCCGCCTCCCGCATCTTCTCCGGGCCGAGCGCGTCCGCCCGCTGCTTGAGCTCCGCGAGCTGCTCTGGGGTGTAGTACTTCTCGATCATGGTCATCACCTCGATGGTTTGAAGGAGCTGCTCCACAGAGACGTCCTTCCCCGCCCGGAGCACATGGGCCAGCCCCTCGAGCCGCGCGCAGAGCTTCTGCTCCAGCGCGATCTGCTCGCGCAGCCGCCCGAGGTGCAGCTCGATGGTCTGGAGCGGAGAGAAACCCTCCTTGTCCAGACACCCGCTGATCTGCTCCAGGCTGAAGCCGAGCTCGCGCAACGACTTGATCTGCTGGAGCCTGGCGACATCGCCCGCCGAGTACATCCGGTGCCCCGACGCGGTGCGATGCGACGGAGACAGCAGCCCGATCTCCTCGTAGTAGTGGAGCGTGCGGACGGAGAGGCCGGTCTGCCTGGCGAGGTCGCCGACTTTCAACGGTGCTGAACGCATGGTGCTTCCCCTGTTTCCAGGGCGGGGGAGGACGTCCATGCCCCGGAGGCTAGGTCCTCACGTAGCGTGAGGATCAAGGCCCGGCCTCAACTTTTTTTTTCGCTTTCGCTCGCGCCGCCGTGTCGCCCCGCGCGGCCCGGGGCCGCGGGCCTCGCCCGGACAGGTCACCGCATGCGCAGCGTGTACCTCTCGACCGACCTGTACTGGGGCGGCCACTCCATGTCGAAGCCCTGCTCCGCGGCCGCGTGCCGCGTCCAGTACGGGTCGTAGAGGTGCGCCCGCGCGAGCGCGCACAGGTCCGCCCTGCCGGCCGCGATGATGCTGTTCACGTCCGCGTAGCTCTGGATGTTGCCCACCGCGATCGTCGGCACCTTGGCCGAGAGCCGCACGAGCTCCGAGAGCGGCGTCTGGAACAGCCGCCCGTACTCGGGCTTGCCGGACGGGTCCGTCTGCCCCGCCGAGACATGGATGATGTCGGCGCCGTGCTCCCGGAGCATCACCGAGAGCGCGACGAGATCGTCCGTCGTGAGCCCGCCCGGCGCCCAGTCGGTCGCGGAGATGCGCACGCTCATCGGCTTGTCCTCGGGCCACGCCGCGCGCACCGCGTCGAACACCTCGAGCGGGTAGCGCATCCGGTTCTCGATCGGGCCGCCGTAGGCGTCCGTGCGCCGGTTCGTCAGCGGCGAGATGAAGCTCGACAGCAGGTACCCGTGCGCGCAGTGAAGCTCGATCAGGTCGAACCCGGCCTCGTCGGCGCGCCGCGCCGCCCGCACGAAATCCGAGGTCACCTGGTCCATGTCCCCGCGATCCATCGCCCGCGGCACCTGGCTGTGCGCAAGGTACGGCACCGCCGAGGCGCTGAGCAGCGGCCAGGCGCCCTCCTCGAGCGGCTCGTCCGCGCCCTCCCAGAGCCGCTTCGTCGCGCCCTTGCGCCCCGCGTGCGCCAGCTGGACGCCGATCTTGGCCCGCGAGCGCGCGTGGACGAACTCGACGACCCGCCGCCAGCCCTCGGCGTGGTCGGCCCTGTAGAGCCCCGCGCAGCCCGGCGTGATGCGCCCCTCGGCGCTCACGTCCGTCATCTCGGTGATCACGAGCCCCGCCCCGCCGAGCGCCCGGCTCCCGAGGTGGACGAGGTGCCAGTCGTCGATCCGTCCGCCGTCCGCCGAGTACTGGCACATCGGCGACACGACGACGCGGTTGTCCAGCACGAGCGACCGCAGCCGGAACGGCGTGAACATGGGCGGCGGCGGGCCCCCGCCGCCTCCGGGGACGGAGGCGATGCGCGCGCCCGACTGCGCCTCGGCCTTCTGCGCGACGTGCGCGTCGACCTCCCGCACGAACGCCGGATCGCGCGCCTTCAGCCCCTCGTGCGTCACCCGCAGGCTCCGCGTCAGCAGGCTGAACATGAACTCCACCGGGTCGAGGCCCATGTAGCGCTCCGTGTTCTCGAACCACTGCAGGCTCACCTGCGCGGCCCGCTGGAACGCGAGCACCTTCGGCTTGCGCTCCGCCTCGTAGGCGGCGAGCGCCTCCGGCACGCGCGGGTGCCGCCCCAGGCTGTCGACGAGCGCCATCGCGTCCTCGAGCGCGAGCTTCGTCCCCGAGCCGATAGAGAAGTGCGCCGTGTGCGCGGCGTCCCCGAGCAGCACCACGTTGCCCGCGCTCCAGCGCTCGTTGTGCACCGTCGGGAAGCTCCGCCACACGCTCCGGTTCTTCAGCAGCCGGTGTCCCCGCAGCTTGTCGGCGAAGAGCTCCTCGAAGTACGCGATCGTCCCGTCCTCGCCCGCGTGCTCGAGGCCCGCCCGCTGGAACGTCTCCTCCCGGCACTCGACGATGAACGTCGAGCGATCGGGCTCGTAGCGGTACGCGTGCACCCGGAAGAGGCCGTGGCGGTTCTCCTCGAAGTAGAAGGTGAACGCGTCGAACGGGAACGTCGTTCCGAGCCACACGAAGCGGTTCGGCCGGACGTCGATGCGGGGTCCGAACCGGTCGGCGAAGCGCTCGCGGATGCGGCTGTTCACCCCGTCGGCCGCGACGACGAGGTCGCTGCCGGACACGAGCTCGTCCGGGTCCAGGACCTCCTCCTCGAAGCGCAGCACGACGCCGAGCTCCCGCGCCCGCTCCTGGAGGATGGCGAGCAGCCTCCGGCGCGACAGGCCGCTGAAGCCGTGCCCCTTCGAGACGAGGACGCGCCCGCGGTAGTGCGCGTGGAGCTCGTCCCAGTGGGCGAGGCTGCCCCGGATCGCGTCGTAGCTCGGGCGGTCGGCGCCCTCGAGGTTGTCGAGCGTCGCGTCCGAGAACACGACGCCGAAGCCGAACGTGTCGTCGGGCCGGTTCCGCTCCACGACGACGACCTCGCGCAGGGGGTCTCGCTGCTTCGCCAGCAGCGCGAAGTAGAGGCCCGCCGGCCCGCCGCCCACGCACGTGATCCTCACCGCCCTGCTCCTCTGCTCCTGCGCCCGCGCCGGAGCCTACACGAGAACGTCGAGGTGCAGCGCCGCCCGCGCGGATTATAAAGGGGACATGAGCGACGAGCGGAACTTCCCGGACTGGCAAGAGCTGTATCGAAGCACCCCGGCAGAGAGCATGCCCTGGTACCACGCGAGCCTGGATCCCGACCTCGAGCGGGCGCTCGAGCGGCTGCAGATCGCGCAGGGACGGGCGCTCGACCTCGGCACGGGCCCGGCCACGCAGGCGTTGGCGCTGGCCGAGCGCGGGTTCGACGTCACCGGCACCGATCTCTCCCACGCCGCCATCGAGCAGGCCGCGGCGAAGGCGGCGCAGGCGACGCAGCGCGGGCTCGCCGCGCGCTTCGTGCAGGACGACATCCTGGACAGCAAGCTCGACGACCGGTTCGACGTCGTCTTCGATCGCGGCTGCTTCCACTGCCTCCCGCCGGAGCGCAGGGCCGATTACGTCCGCACGCTGAAGCGGCTTGTCGCGCCCGGAGGGCACCTGTTTCTCAAGTGCTTCAGCGTGCTGGAGCCGTTCGATCAGGGGCCTTACCGGTTCACGCCCGAGCTGCTCCGCGAGATCTTCGGCGCGGACTTCGAGGTCCTCTCCGCCGAGGAGACCGTCTACCATGGGCCCCGGGAGCCGCCCCCGCGCGCGCTGTTCGCCGTCCTGAAGCCGAGGTGAGCGGGGCGCCCGCGGCTTTCGCGGTATAGTCCCTCCGTGACGCACGAGGCTTCTCTTGAGCGGGCGCCGGCCGGCGGCGTCGTCCTCCGGTGGCTCGTCGGCCTGCGGTGGGCCGTGTTCGCGCTGCTCGCGGCGACGCTGATCGTCGACGAGGCGCTGTTCGGCTACCACGTCCAGTACGCGATCGCGGTGCCCATCCTGGCGCTGGCCGCCGCGCTCAACCTCCCCCTCGGCCGGCGCGCGCGGGCCGAGCGGGGGCCCGAGAGCGCGCTCGTCGCCGGCGTCGTCGCGCTCGACCTCGTCGCCATCGCCGGGGTCCTCGCCGCGTCGGGCGGCGCGGGAAACCCGTTCAGCGCGCTCTTCTTCGTGCACGTCGCGCTCGCCGCGGCGCTCCTGCCGGCGCGGACGACGTTCGCGCTCGCGGCGCTCGCGGCGTGCCTCTTCGCGGCGCTCTTCGCGCTCCCCGCCGGCGCTTGCTGCCCGAGCCACCCGGAGCACGGCGCCTTCTCGGCCCACCTCTACGGGATGCTGCTCGCCTTCGTGCTGAGCGCTGCGCTCGTCGCCCACGTCCTGCTCAAGGTCCGCCGCGCGCTCGACGAGAGCGCGGCGGAGAACGCGGCGCTGCGCCGGCGCGCGGAGGAGGCCTCGCGGTTCCAGGCGCTCGGCGCGCTCGCGGCCGGCACCGCCCACGAGCTCGGCACCCCGCTCGGCACGATCGCGGTGCTCGCCGAGGAGGGCCTCCACGACCCCGCCTCGAGCGACGCCGCGCGTCGCCGCGCCCGCACGATCGCGGAGCAGGTCGAGCGCTGCCGCGTCGTCATCGCGCGCATGCGGGCGGACGTCCGGGCCGACGCGCTGCGCGCCGGGGTCGACGTCGGCGAGGCGACGCTCCGCGGCGTCGCGGCGTGGCAGGCGGCGCACCCCGGGGTCGCTGTCGAGGTGCGCGGCGACCTCCAGCGGCGCCGCACGGTGCCGCTCGACGCGGCCGACATCGAGGCGGCGCTGTTCGCCCTGCTCGACAACGCGCTCGAGGCGCTCGGGCCGAGCCCGACCCCCGCAGCGCCGATCGTCGTCACGGTCGGCGACGAGGGCGGCGCGCCGGTGATCAGCGTCGAGGACGGCGGGGTGGGCGTCCCGCCGGGCCTCGAGGGGCGGCTCGGCGAGCCGTTCGTGACGACGAAGGCCCCCGGCGAGGGCATGGGCCTCGGGCTCTACCTCGTGCGGACGCTCATCGAGCAGGTCGGAGGGCGCCTCACGGTCTCGTCGAGGCAGGAATCGAACGTGACGAACGTGACGGACGTGAACGGCGCAGGCGGCGCGAGCGGCGCAGGCGTCGCGCGCGGCACGCGGGTCGCCCTGCGCCTCGCGCCGGTGGACTCATGAGCGCGGAGCGTGCCCTGGAGCCCGCCTCGGAGCCGACGCTGCTCATCGTCGACGACGACGCGACCTTCCGGACCGCGCTCGGCCAGGCGCTCGGCAGGAACGGCTTCGCCGTGCACCTGGCCGGCAGCGCCGAGGAGGCCACGGCGATGGCGCGCGAGCACGTGTTCGAGTACGCGCTCGTCGACGTGCGGATGCCGGGGCAGAGCGGCATCGAGCTCGTCGGGACGCTGCGGAGCATGGATGACGGCATCCGCATCGTCGTGTTCACCGGCTACGGCACCATCGCCAACGCGGTGGCGGCGATCCGCGCCGGGGCCGTCGACTACCTGACGAAGCCGGTGGACGCGGCCCGGTGCGCGCGGTCGCTGCTCGGCTTCGCCCCGGCCGCGGGCGGCGACGAGGACCTGCCGTCGCTCGAGCGGGTCGAGTGGGAGTACCTCCAGCGCGTGCTCGCGGACAGCGAGGGCAACATCTCCGAGGCGGCGCGCAAGCTCCGGATGCACCGGCGCTCGCTCCAGCGGAAGCTCTCGCGGCTGCCGCCGCGATCGTGAGATATCCAACATTCCCGATTTGTCGTCGGGTGGTTCCTCTCGGCTGGGCGGGCGCTATGGAGAGGCGATGCCCTACAAGCCCATCGAGTCCTACGGCGTCATCGGCGACATGCACTCCGTCGCGCTGGTCGGAATGGATGGCTCCATCGACTGGTGCTGTCTCCCCCACTTCGACTCGCCGAGCGTCTTCGCGGCCATCCTCGACGACAGGCAGGGGGGCAGCTTCTCGCTCGCCGCGGCGCACGGCGCGTCGCGCAAGCAGATGTACCTGCCGGACACGAACGTGCTCCTCACGCGGTTCCTCGACGCCGAGGGCGTCGGCGAGGTCTGCGACTTCATGCCGATCCACAGGGACACGTACGGCGCCTACCGCCGCGGGATGCACCAGATCGTCCGCGTCGCCCGCGCCGTCCGCGGCGAGGTGCGCTTCCGGCTCGCCTGCCGCCCCGCGATCGACTTCGCCCGCCGGCCCCACCGCGTCCTCCTCGACGACCCGCGCGGCGCCGTCTTCGACTCCGACGGCCTCGACCTCGCCCTGATCAGCCCGGTCCCGCTGCTCCCCGACGGCGCCGGCGGCGTCGTCGCCGACTTCGTGCTGCAGCCCGGCGAGTCGGCCACGTTCTCGCTGCGCCAGGTCGAGGACTGGACCACCAACGCCGACCTCCTCTCGACGCCGATCAACGGCGACGAGGCCCTCCGGCGCACGGTCACCTTCTGGCGGCAGTGGCTCGGCAAGTCGCGCTACAAGGGGCGCTGGCGCGAGATGGTCGACCGCTCGGCGCTCGTCCTCAAGCTGCTCACGTTCGAGCCGACCGGCGCCATCGTCGCCGCGGCGACGACGAGCCTGCCCGAGGAGATCGGCGGCGTCCGCAACTGGGATTACCGCTACGTCTGGGTGCGCGACGCCGCGTTCACCCTCTACGCGTTCCTCCGGCTCGGCTACACCGAGGAGGCCGCGCGGTTCATGGAATGGCTGAGCGCCCGCGTCTCCGAGGAGGACGGCCCCACCGGGCCGCTCCAGCTCATGTACGGCATCGACGGGCGCCACGAGCTGCCCGAGCTCGCGCTGACCCACCTCGATGGCTACCGCGGCTCGGGGCCGGTCCGGGTCGGCAACGGCGCGACGGAGCAGCTCCAGCTCGACATCTACGGCGAGCTCATCGACTCGGTGTACCTGTTCGACAAGTACGGCTCGCCCATCTCCTACGACTTCTGGCGCGAGCACCGGCGCATGGCCTACTGGGTCTGCGAGCACTGGGACAGGGAGGACGAGAGCATCTGGGAGGTGCGGGGCGGCAAGCGCCAGTTCGTCTACTCGAAGCTCCAGTGCTGGGTCGCGCTCGACAGGACCCTGCGGCTCGCCGACAAGCGCTCGATGCCGCTCGACAGGCAGCGCGTCGTCCGCGCGCGCGACGAGATCTACGAGGCGATCATGACGCGCGGCTGGGACGCGGAGCGGCGCACGTTCGTGCAGTCGTTCGGCTCGCACGCGCTCGACGCGAGCAACCTGCTCATGTCGCTCATGCGCTTCATCTCCCCCACCGACCCGCGCATGCTCGGCACGATCGATCGAACGCTCGCCGAGCTCGCGAGCGACACGCTCGTCCACCGCTACGAGCTCGGCACGGGCGCCGGCGACGGCCTGGACGGCAAGGAGGGCACGTTCAGCATCTGCACCTTCTGGCTCGTCGAGGCCCTGGCGCGCGCGGGCCGCCTCGACGACGCGCGCTTCATCTTCGAGAAGATGCTCACCTACGCCAACCACCTCGGCCTGTACTCCGAGCAGATCGGGCCGAGCGGAGAGCTGCTCGGCAACTTCCCCCAGGCGTTCACCCACCTCGGCCTCGTGAGCGCGGCGTTCTACCTGGATCGCGCGCTGGGGCAGGGCGGCTGACGGGAAGACTGACGGGGAGAAAGAGGGGCTCGCGCGCTCCCACCGTGGCCGGTGGGGGGGCTTCCGCGCGAGCCCGAGAGGGGAGAGGGAGCCGCCGGCGGCCCGGGATATCCAACCCCGGGCCGCCGACGCTCGGGAGTCCATCAAAGAGGAGGGCCGGAGCGGCGCCGCGGGATCCAGGGACGCGGAGCCTCTGGCGCCGTCCGGCGCGATGCGGTCAGGTCAAGCTCACCAGCAGCCGCCGAAGCCGCCGAGGCCGCAGCCGCCGAAGCCGAGGCCGCAGCCGCCGAAGCCGCCGAAGGTCGGGATGACGCTCGTGATAGCGGTCGTGACCGTCGTCAGACCACCGAAGCCGCAGCCGCCGAAGCCGCCGAGGCCGCAGCCGCCGAAGCCGCCACCCCAGCCGAAGAAGCGCCCCTCACGCTGGCTGGTCTGCTGCCCCACGAGGCCCGTCTGCCCGACGCTGACCTGGCCGACGCTGACCTGGCCGATCTGCGCCTGGCCGATCTGCGCCTGGCCGATCTGCGCCTGGCCGATCTGCGCCTGGCCGATCTGCGCCTGGCCGACCTGCGCCTCCGAGAGGCCCATCTGGCCCACCGAGGATTGGCCGATCTGCGCCGGGCCTTGCTGCGAGTACTCGCCCTTGGTCGGGTAGCCCTTGGTCGGGAGACCCTTCGTCGGGAGGCTGCCCTTGGTCGGGAACTCGGCCTTGCTGGGCGCGAGCTCGCCCTTGCTGGGGCCGAGCTGGCCCTTGCTGGGCAGCATCGGGCCCTTCGAGGGCAGACCCTTGCTCGGGGGCAGGCCGAGCTTGCTGGGCCCCATCTGGCCGACCTGGACCTGCGACTGAGCCGCGTACCCGCCGCGCTCGGCCTCTTCCAGCGCCTCGGAAGTGGAGTCGACGCTCTCCTCGTCGAGCTCCATCGCGTCCATATCGATCTCCTCGTCCGCGCCCGCCGCGCACCCGGCCCCGAGCGCCAGCACCATCGCGAGACCCATCATCTTGCCGTGAATCGAGATCATTGGTCCTCCCCGGTGTCCATGCCTGGCCTTGCGGCCCCCGAACACCTTGGCTTACCCCTGAGCAGGGTGTGTGCCTCGCTCGCCTGTGCATAGGTTGCCGCTCCGAGCCCGCGCGGATTCGCGGGCTGCGTCCGCGAAATAGGCGCTCCTCGG
Source organism: Sorangium sp. So ce1335 (assembly GCF_051521615.1). Classification (NCBI taxonomy): domain Bacteria; kingdom Pseudomonadati; phylum Myxococcota; order Polyangiales; family Polyangiaceae; genus Sorangium; species Sorangium sp. So ce1335. Next base: position 11,060,866 of record NZ_CP150363.1, on the reverse strand, counting down.
ATCTGCGCGCCCTTGGGGACTTCTCCGCGATTCGAGCAAGTTGGATCCCGGCGACGCGCGTGGCGCGCGCGCCGCGGCGCTGCTTTCACGCGGAATCGGCGGCTCGCACTCCACGTCGCGCCCGGCGCGCGGCAAAAAGACGATACGAGGCGTGGCCCGCGCGCTCTCGACCGCGCGGAGCTCCCGCCGCGACGCGGCCCAGCGCTGCGGTCGTGGCGAGCTCAGGTGTCCTCGGAACGTGGAGCTCCCCTCCGGATCCAGAAAAACGCGGGCCGCGCGCAGCGTCGACGCAATCGATCGCGCCGTCCCAGGGAGACGGCCGCGCTGCGCCCGGTCTGCTCAGCGCCGCCCGCGTCGGCACGTTTGTGCATCCGTGTGTTTCCGCGCGCTCGCAGGAGCGGAATCCTCGTCCGGGGCCGGAATGCTCCGCCGTGGCCGTGACCGAATCCTCCACGACATAACCGTTACGACCGCGTGTCGCGACGTTATGCGCCGTTCACGCGTGCTCGCTTCCGGCCCGGCCGCGTGTCCGCAGCGAGCCGCGTCGGGCGCAGCGAGGACGTATGAACGCATGCTACAGGACCCCACGAGAGGAGAGGGCGCGACGAGCAGCGGCGCGAAGATGCATTTGCCTCCGCGCGCCCGGATCTCGTGATCTCCTGTCGAGCGCGCCGGGAGGTCGATCTCCACAAGACGCCAGCGGCCCATGTCGGTGGTAGTGAAGTTTTGCGCTGAGATTGCAGCCATTACGCGCGGGGCCGGACTGAGCTAGATTTTGTGCTGCGTTCCTCGAGTTCCTCCCCGGAGGCGAAGCCCGTTGCCCCGGCGGCACCGCGCCGGCCTCAGCGGTGGACCCAGGGGGCCGCGAGGGCACGGAGGAGAACGAATGAGCGTCCCTGTGTCCTCTGCGCCTCTCGGGTCCGTCCTCTCACGGGAGCAGGGGGCGAGCCGGGGTGCGCGAACCCAGCGCGAGGTCTTTCCCATGAGTTCGAACCGTTCCTTGGTGATATTTGGCTTCTTGGCTTGCGGATGGATGGCCTGCTCGTCGGCGGACGTCGAGGAAGGCATGGGCGGCGCGGCGGCGTCCGGGGGCGGCGACCCCGGCGTCACGAGCTCCAGCAGCAGCGCGACGACAGGCGCCGGGGCCGGCAGCGCGGCCAGCACGAGCGGCGCCGGCGGCGGCAGCACGGGCACCGCGGCCAGCAGCGCGAGCAGCGCGAGCAGCGCCGAGGCCAGCAGCACGAGCGGCACCGCGGCCAGCAGCAGCAGCAGCACCGGGGCCAGCAGCACGACGGGCGCCGGGGGCAGCGACCCCGGGTCGGTCTCTCCGGCGTGCGCCGGGCTCAACAACGGCTCGGGCACGACGATCCCGTGCGCGGCGACGGCGGACGGCAAGGCGGTGTGCTTCGCGTCGACGACGCCGACGACGCTCACGTACGAGGGCGGCGGCGAGGTCACGGGCGTCGCCCAGGTCACGGGCAGGAACTTCTCCGAGGAGGCGTGCGTCCTGCTCGAGACGGGCGCCGTGCACTGCGGCCGTCACGCGAACATCTCCAGGACGCCCACCGTCGCCGCGGGCGCGACCATGGTATCGGGCGGGCTCAACCATGCGTGCGCGATCGTCGGCAATGCCGTCAAGTGCTGGGGCGGGGACCTCCCCGCGGACGTGTCCTTCGGCGGCGAGGCGCCCGTCCAGGTCGCGTGTTACTACCATGGCTGCTGCGCGGTGACCGACGCCGGAAAGCTGTCCTGCTGGGGCGAGAACAACGGCGGAATGCACGGCGTCGGCACCTCGTCGGGCTCGGGCGGCCCCGTCTCCCCCACGACCGTCCCGGGCAGGGCGCTCTACGTCGGCCCGGGTCAGGATCACATGTGTGCGGTCTTCGAGGGTGGCAAGGTCCAGTGCTGGGGTCAGGACTGGAACAAGCAGCTCGGCGGCCTCGGCGCCTCGTCCGACCCGGGCGTCACGCTCGTCGAGTCGGGCGCGCTCGCCGTCGTTGGCGGGCAATTCCACACCTGCGTGCTCATGGCGACGGGGCAGGTCCAGTGCTCGAGCGGCGGCCAGTCCGAGGGCGCGGGGCTCGACATGGGCCGGCTCGCGCCCGTCGCGGGCATCTCGACCGCTGTCGCGCTCTCTGCGGGCAAACACTACACCTGCGCCCGGCTCGCGGACGCCTCCGTGCAGTGCTGGGGGTCGATCAGCCACGGCGCCACCCCCGCGGCGATCAGCGGCCTGAGGACCCGCGACTGCGACTGAGCCGCGCAGCCCACCCCACGCTCGCCGCGCCGCGCCGCGCCGCGCCGCGGCGAGCGCGGCGCGGCGCCTCCGCGCGCTGATCCTCTGACAGCGGAGGGAGCCGAAGCTGCGTCATTCCCCCTTGCGCAGGACGTTCGGTAAATGGTCCAGTGCATGACGTCGGAGACGGGGAGGGAGCATCCGAGTTGGTTGGCTGTCGCACGGCGCTTTGCGTGTCGACGGCGGATGGTCTCATGCTGTCCGGGACACCGGCTCACCGGCGTTCCCGGCGCTGGCCGATCGGCGGTCTTGGAGCGCCCGGTCGAGCCTTCTTGGCGGAGGATCACATTGTCGGCGCGCGCCGGAGGCGGGCGCCGGAGCAGGGCGGAACATGCCTCAGGGGCGCATCACGGCCGTCGCGACGTATCTTCCGGAGCGCGTCGTCACGAACCACGAGCTCGTCACGAGCTACGGTCTCCCTTGCTCCGCGGACTGGCTGCAGCAGGCCACGGGGGTCGTGGAGCGGCGCTTCGCCGGCGCGGCGGAGACAACGCTGTCCATGGCCGCGGCGGTGCTGCGGCAGCTCATCGAGGCGGGGCGGCTCCGTGACCCGTTCGTCGACGTCCTCGTCATGACCAGCGACGACGGCGCGCGGGGCGACGGCGGCGCGGCGGCGTTCGCCGCGTGCATGGCCGGTCTCTCGCCCATCCAGACGTTCGATCTCCCGTCCGCGCAGGGGGGCCTCGCCGCCGCCCTCCACGTGGCGAACCGGCACCTCGACAGCGGCGCCCGGCGCGCGCTCGTCGTCGCGGCCGAGGTGCGGTCGTGGCGCCTGCGCGCGGGGCAGCCGTGGGCCGGCCACGACCTCGAGGCGGTCCTTGGCGACGGGGCCGTGGGCGTGCTGCTCGAGCGCGGCGAGGGGCTCCTCGACGCGCGCGGCGCCGGGCTGCTCCCGTCGCACGTCGTGGCGCCGCTCGTCGCGTCGCGCGTGGCGGCGCCGCTGCTCGCGTCGCGCGCGGCGGCGCCGCTGCCCGCGCCGCACGCGGCGGCGCCGCTGCTCTCCGCCGCTCAGGCGAGCCGCGGATAGACCTCCTCCTCGAACAGCGCCTTCACCTGGTCGGCGGGGGCGTCGGCCACGAAGTCCTCGTGATCTTCCGGCGCCGGCACGCGGTATCCGCCCCTCCACGGCGCGACAGCGTTGAGCCACGCGGTGTGCTGGGTGAGCCCCGGCCGGAACGACGGGTGCCCCAGCTTGCAGAGCGGCCCGCGCGCCAGGTTCGCCGCGTCGAACACCCAGACCTCGGCGCGGTGGGCCGTCGCGACGAGCGCGACGACGTACCCGTCCGTGTCCGCCCCGCTGCCCCCGCGCCGGGGCACGAACTGCAGCGAGCTGAGCCAAAAGCCCACGGCGCGCCGGGGGAACTCGTAGCGATCCTCGATGCGCATCGACCTGTGGTTGAACCGGAACAGGCTGTCGGGGTGCCCCCCTTCGGCGCGCATCCGCCGGAGCGCCGCCATCGGGAGCGCCCGGTGCGGGTGCGCCGCGTAGAGCCGGTCGATGAACTCGGTCGAGAGCTCGTCCCACACCCCGACGCCGCGCCAGTAGACGTTCTCGATGCGATCGGGCGGCATCCACGACGCGCCCGTCTCGCGGTACGCATAGAGGCCGACGCCGAGCGCCCGCGCCGGGTCGGCGAACACCGCCTGATCCACGACGCGCTCGGCCGCCGCGTCGATCGTGTACCGGCCGATCCGGTGCACGTCCGCCTGCCCGGGCGGGGACAGCCCGCGGAGCCGCGCCGGCGCCGGGGCCTTGCTGGCCGCGTGCCGGTCGAAGGACCGGATCCACTCCCCGCAATCTGTCGCGCAGCTGTGCGCCGCGTGCACGGTGATGCGGTCCCCTGCGTCCTCGTAATCGACGAGGAAATGGAGCGTCTCCAGGGGCACGACGACCTTCTTCACGACGGCCTGCCCGCCGCCTGGCCGCAGCGCGTCCCGCCGGACGAGGTAGAACGTCGTGCTCGGCTCCTGGGGCATGGTGAGCAGCGCGCGGAGCAGGCGCTCGACGCCCGGGCTCTCCGGCGAGCTCTGGATGACGACGCTCTCCAGGCCGACCTTGAGGGCCGTGTCCGCGAGCACGACCCAGCGACGCGTCAGCCCGAGCTGGTGAACGCTCTGCTCGATCCGCACCGGCCGCGCCGGCGCGCCGCCCGGCAGGACGAGCTCGTGCCGCTCCGGCTCGTTGTGGCCGTCCCACCGCAGCAGGACGACGAAATCGCCCCCGCCCTGGTCGAGCGGGGCGCCGCCGAGGCGCGCCGCCTGCCGCGCCAGGAGCTCGCCCGGGCCCGGCGGCGCGGCAGGGCGAAGGCGCGCGGGCAGCAGCTCGAGCGCGCGCTTCGCGAAGAGGTCGAGCCGCTCCGCGCTCGGCCGGAGCATCTGCTGCTCGATCATCGACGCGGCCGCGGACGCGAGCCGGTCCCAGGAGCGCGGCAGGGCGCCGAGCTCGTCGAGCCACGGGAGCGACGCGAGGAAGCGGGGGAGCAGCGAGCGGCCGTGGTTGACGGTGAAGAGCTCGCCGCGCGCCGCGTCGAAGCACGGGTGCGCGGTCGCCAGCGTGACCGGGAACGGATGGTCGACGGGCACCGCCGGGAACCATGTGCTGTTGCGTCCGACCGGCGTGACGAGCTCGAGCGTCGCCGGGTCGATCTCGTACGGCCGCCCCGTGTCGCCCGTGACGAGGAGGCGCGCCGGCTCGCGCGGCGCGTGCATGGGCACGAGCGCGTGGTTGAGGTGGTTGCGCAGGCCGAGCTGGGGCGAGAAGCGGAGCAGCCCCGCGTCGCGGAAGCCGAGCGCCTCGAAGCGCGTGCCGGGCCGCGAGGCGACGTCCGCGCGATGGCAAGGGGTGCGGGCGAGCCGCGACGTCAGCCGGACGGGGCCGCCCGTGTCGAAGTCGAGCCGGTAGATCATCCCAGGGCCATTGAGGATCGGCGCGGCGTCCGCCCTGGGCAGGCTCCCAGTGGCCGGGCCCACCGGCCCGATAGCGAATACATGGCCCGTGAGGTCCCTGGGCACGCCGCTCGAGAGCGACGATTCGAGCACGGTGAGCTCGACGCTCGTGAGCTCTTCTGCGCTCGCTGCCATCAATGCATCGGGGACGCGCTGGCGCATGGGCTATCTCGGTCACACAACGCTACGCCAATTCGCGCGTCGCTGGGAATGCGCCGCGCTGCGCCGCACGATTTCGAAGCGGTGATTCCCGCCTCGGACGGAAACAGCGCCGGGGCAGCGCGGCGGCAGAGGCCGCGTCGTCGGAGCAGAAGCGTCATTGGGCGGCGAGCAGCGAAATCGCGCCGGCGCGGCGCTCGCTCCGCTGCCGCGCTCGTTTTCACCACCGCTTCACCTCCGCCATCCCGTGTCCACCTCTGCCCGGGCGTGCGCTTCCGCGTCGAAGGGCAGAATTGCGCGACCGGCCTTGTTTTCCCTGCGCCGGCGCGCCGTTGGCGGCTTGCGAAGGCGCTTGTCGGCCCCATCTGTACGACTGCACGAGGGGGCGCATGCTCGACCGGACGGGTGCACCAGGAGGCGCATGTTCGACCGCGGGTTGACTGTCCTGAAGATCCGGGGAATCCCGATCCGGCTGCATATCACGCTGCTGATATTCCTGCCCTACGTCGCGTATGTCGCCGCGTCGCAGTTCTCGCTCGTGGCGGCGTCGCTCGATATCCCGCCTGAGGCGATACGGCTGCCGCCGCTCGCCTGGGGGGCGATCCTGGCGGTGGGGCTGTTCGTGGGCGTCCTGGCGCACGAGCTGGCCCACTCGTTCGTTGCGCTGAGGAATGGAGTCCGGGTGCGCTCGATCACGCTGATGATGCTGGGCGGCGTCTCGCAGATGGAGCGCGATGATCCCGAGCACGAGGCGTGGATGGCGTTCGCGGGGCCGCTGATGAGCTTTGGTATCGCGCTCGGCAGCTACGGTGTCTATCGTCTGTTCACGCTGTTCCCGGCGCCGGCCGAGGTCGGCGCGGCGCTCCTGGCGTTCGCGATCACGAACGCCATCATCGGCGCCTTCAACCTGCTCCCGGCGTTCCCGATGGATGGCGGCCGGGTGTTGCGCGGGCTGCTCCTCCGCCGCCTCGGGCCGGTCCGCGCGACGCGCGTCGCGACAGCGGTCGGCAGGGGGATGGCGGTGGCCTTCGGGCTGTTCGGCCTGCTCACGTGGAACTTCATCCTGGTGCTGATCGCCGCGTTCGTTTACATGGGCGCCTCGGCCGAGCAGGCGCGCTCCAGCACGCGCGAGCTGGTCCGCGGCTTCCCGGTCGCGCGGTTCATGACCGATCGGCTCGGCGACGCGTACGCGGACGAGAGCCCTCGCGCGGTGGCCGAGCGGCTCCTGCGCAACAACCTCGTCGGCGCGCGGGTCATCGACGAGCCCCTGGGCGGCGGCGAGGGGCGCCGGGAGATCGGCGTCGTGACGGTGTGGGACCTCGCGCGCCAGCTCGGCCGCGGCGCCGCGCCGGCGACGGTGGGCGCGGTGATGCCCGTGGACGTGCCCCGGGCGCGCGCCGACGAGGACGCGTCCCGCTCGATCGAGGCCCTGGCGAGCGGCGAGGCGAGCGCGGTCGCGGTGCTCGACGGGGGGGAGCACGTGATCGGGCTCGTGACGCCGGCGGAGATCCAGCGCGCGCTCGCGCTCGCCGGCGCGCTCGGCGCGTTCCGCACGCCCGGCGCCGGCGGCTGAGCGCTCCGTCACCGGAGAGCGCGAGTCGCGCCGCCCCGCGCTGGCACTCGCATTGCTGAGCTGCGCCGCGAGGAGCAATGATGTGAAGCACCATCTGGAGCAGGACGTGAAACAGGACACAAGGCTGGACGCAAGACTGGACGCAAGACAGGAGGTGAGACAGGGCGTAAGGCTGAGCAGCGGTGTGGCGCCGCTCGTGCGGGCTCGACCCAGGTCGCTCTCCGCGGTGAGGTCTGCGCTCGTGGCGGCGGCGCTCGGGCTCGGCGCCTCGCTGCTCGTGGGGTGTCTCGGCACGGTCGGGGCGGAGGGCTATATCGTGTCCGGCCATCCGGCGGTTCGCGCGGAGGTCGTCCCGGTGCAGATCACGGCTTACCCGCGCGTCTTTTTCCGTGGGACGTACGCGTACCTGGTCGACGGCCAGTGGTATTACCCGACGAACCGGGGCTGGGTCATCTTCGAGGAGGAGCCGACGGAGCTCAGGCGTTACCGGCAGACGTACCGGTCGTCGCCGCGGTACGTGCCGGAGCGCGAGCTGAGCTATCCGCGCGAGCGGGGTCACCGGTACTACACGCCGCGTTGACGGCGAGGCAGCAGCGAAAGGACGGGTTCCAGGATGAATCAGGAGAAGAGCGTCTTTCCCCTCTGCGGACTCGCTTTATCGAGCTTCCTGGCCGCGGGGTGCATCGTCGACGTGCGGGACGACGCGCGTCCCCGGCCAGCCGTCGGGAGCCTCACGGTGGACTGGACGGTGAGCCGTCGGAGCGACCCGCGGCTCTGCGATCGTTTCGGTGGCCGCAATGGCGCCGATTTCGAGCTGATCATCTACCGTGGCAGCCGCGAGGTGGCGAGGGAGTACGCGAGCTGCGAGGACTTCAACATGACGGTGGATCTCCCGCCCGACGAGTACAAGGCGTACGCCACGCTCGTGGAGCGGGGCGACGACCGCCCTGTCACGACGACGCTGCCGCTCGAGGACATTCGCATCGTACGGGGCGCCCAGCTCAACATCGACGTCGACTTCCCGTCGAACTCGTTCCTCTAGAACAACGCGCACGTTGAGCGAGCGAGAAATGAACCGGCGAGACGCCAAAGACGTCAAGGACGCCAAGAAGAAGACAATGTCTTGGCGTCCTTGGCGTCTTGGCGGTTCGAAGTTCTGCTCGTTTCAGGCGGGTTCAACCCGTCTGTTGCTCCAGGCCGTCGGCGAGCTCGGGAGACCGAGAGGTGAGCCACAGAGGCACAGAGAGCACAGAGCAAGAGAGACGATAAGAATCCTTCTCTCTCTCCCCTCTGTGTCCTCTGTGCCTCTGTGGTTCGATTTCTCTCTCGGGCTCTCCAGGGCTCAGCCCGATCGAGGGAGGGTGAGCCGCACCCGCGTCTCCCCCCGCGGCCCGTCCTCGATGGTGAGCCCGTAGTTCGTGTGCGCCGCGATCGCGTGCGCCGCGATGAGCGGCAGCGCCGGCGGCCGCCCCTGCGCCACCGCCTCGAAGTCGCGGCTCAGCACCACGCTCCGCGCCGCCGCCGGCAGCGCCGGCCCGGCGTCGTCGAACGTGATCTCGACCCCGCTCGCCCCCTCGACGAGCGTGACGACCACCTCGCTGCCCGGCGGCGACGCGCTGATGGCGTGGTCGAGCAGCGCGTGGAGCAGCACCGTCAGCGCGCCCTGCGGCACCACGTCCTGCACCGCCTCCGGCGCCTCGACCACCACGCGCACGTCGTGGCGCGCGGCGCGCGCGACGTCGTCCTTCACGACGTCGCGCAGCAGGTCGGCCACGTCGCAGTGGCGCGGGAACTCGTGGAGCGGGCACGCGCCGAGCCTCGCGAGATCGCTCACGGTCTCGGACGCCGCGGTCACGTGGCGCCCGACCGACGAGGCCGTCTCGCCCACGTCGCCGCCGTGGCTCCGGAGCGGCGCGATGTCGCGGCCGATCGCCGACAGGATCCCGCGGAGCTGCGTCCCGAGCACGCGCGCCGCGGCGACGAGCACCGCGAGGCTGTCGCCGCTCGGCGGCAGGTGCGACACCGGTTCGCTGCCGAGCCGCGGGACCACGCCGGCCAGCGACCCGCGCTCGCGCTCGCCCTCGACCCGCGAGAAGACCGCGGCGAGCTCGCGCGCGTAGGCCTCGCCCTGCGCCTGGGCCGCGGCCAGCTCCTTCTTGAGGCTCTCGACCTCGAGGCGCTGGAGATCGACCTCGGCGGGCAGCGTCAGCGTCTGCATCAGCCCGTCGAGCTCGAGCCGGCCGCCGTAGCGGAGCGCCATGCGGGACAGCCACACCCGCTCGGTCTCGAAGTTCACGGGCGTCTCCGGGCCGAGGTTGACGCGGACGCTCACCTCCTCGCCGACGCGGCGGATGCTCACGTCGGGCGCGCCCGCCTGGCTCGTCGGATCGCCGCCCTGGGCGATGAGCACCTGGAGCATCCGCCGCAGCTCGGTCTCGTCGCCGAACACGGTCGTCCCCTCGCCCATCTCGATCTGCACGCGCGCCTCGGGCGCGACCTCCCACAGCAGCGCCGTGAGGTCGACGCGGCCGCGCCGCCCGCGCGCCATCGGCCGGCCGTGGAGCGACGCGAGCATGCTCACCGCCTCGTCGAGCCGGTTCAGCGTGCTCTCGACGCCGCCCGAGCCGTCGTCCTGCGACGGCAGCGGCGGCGGCGAGGCCTCGGTCGCGATCATCCCCACGCCCTGGCGGAGCTTCTGGGCGGCGCTGCGCGCCTCCTGCGCCAGCAGCCACGTCAGCTCGGGTCGGGTCAATCTGTCGCTGGTCACCCTGTTGTCCCTCTGTCCGCCGCGCTCCGCGGAATCGCGCGCCATGATGCCAGACGTGGCGGTGCCCTGCTACGCTCATTGCCGCTCACCTCGCTCGATGCGGATCCGCGCTTCCTCCTCCACCTGCTCTGCCTCGCCTGGCCCGCCTGCCGCGGTTGGTTCGCCTGGTCCCTCCTTGACGCGTCTCGTCCTCGTTGGTTGCGCGGCCGTGGCGGCGGCCCTGACAGGCGCTGCCTGCAGCAGCTCGAGCGCCCCGAGCCCCTTCCCGTCGACCGGCGGGGCGGGCGGGGCCGGAGGCGAGGGCGGCGCCGGCGGCGCCGGCGGTGAGCTGGCCCCGGCGGACCCGACGCTCGGCGGCCCGTGCGTCGACGACGAACAGTGCGAGGACGGATTTCCCTGCACCTTCGACGCGTGCGACACCGACGCAGGGCGGTGCCGTTTCACGCCGGACGACAGCGCCTGTCAGAACGACGTCTACTGCGACGGCGTCGAGCGCTGCAACCCGCAGCTCGGCTGCGTGCCCGGCGAGCCGATCGGGTGCAGCGACGGCAGCTCGTGCACGATCGACGCGTGCGACGAGGCGACGAGGACGTGCTCGAGCGCGCGGCGCGACGCCGATCTCGACGGCGATCCCGACGCGCGCTGCGGCGGGGGCGACTGCGACGACGCCGACCCCACGGCGTCCTCGTCGCAGCCCGAGGTCTGCGGGAACGAGCGCGACGACGACTGCGACGGCGCCACGGACGAGGACGGCTGCGTGTCCCCCGAGCACGACACGTGCGCCGACGCGCTCGAGATCGCCGCGCCGGGCTCGTACGCGATGACGACGGCGGGCGCGGATTTCCACTACGCGAGCTCGTGCGGCCTGCCCCGCCCGGCGAGCACGCGCGACGTGGTGGCCGCGGTGGTCCTGCCGCCGGGGCCGCCGGTCGACGTGCAGGTGACGGCGCGGACCGAGGGCACGGACGTCGCCGTGACGCTCGCCGGCCAGTGCGGCGACGCCGCGAAGGAGCTCGCGTGCGGCCGCCCGTTCGCGAGCGTGGACGGCGGCAAGCTCGCGAAGCTGCGCGCCCGCGGCCTCGGCGACCCGGAGCGGGCGACGGCGCTGCCGGTCTACGTGACGACCGCCGAGGGCGCGCCGATCCTCGTGGACGTCGCGTTCCTGCCGCCCGCGCCGGCGCCGGAGAACGAGACGTGCGGCACGGCGGCGCCGCTCGCGCCGGGCGAGCCTGCGCTGGCGACGATCCTCGACGCCGCCCGGGATCTCGGGACGGCGTGCGAGACCGAGCTCGGGGAGCTCGTCTACACGTTCGAGCTCACGGAGCCGCGGGACGTCGACCTGTACGCCGCGTCGACCGACGGCGACGGCGCGCCCTCGCTGTCGCTGCGGACCGCCGCGTGCGCGCTGCCGGAGGACGAGATCACCTGCCAGACCGCTATGGCGCCGCACCTCTTCCGGCGCGCGCTGCCCGCCGGGACGTACGCCGTCGCGGTCTCGGCGACGGCGCCGACGTCGGCGCTCGTCACGCTGGAGCTCTCGCCGCCGACCGAGCCGCCGCCCGACGAGAGCTGCGCGTCCGAGGCCGCGCTCGAGCCGAACCGGACGGTCACCGCGACGCTGCTCGGCCACCAGGACGACGTGGATCTCGGCTGCGGCCCGGCGGCGGTCGACGCCGTGTACGCGCTCGATCTGCCGGTCGCGTCCGACGTGCTCCTCGTCGAGGAGCTGTCGGCCGGCGACACCGGCGCGATCGCCCTGTCCGCGCCGGCGTGCGGCGGCCCGGACGATCGGCTCGCGTGCGGTGAGGGCGCTGTCTCCCCGCTCCGCAGCGCGCGGCGCGGCGTCCCGGCGGGGTCGTACCGCGTCGTCGCGGAGTCGCAGCTCCGCCAGCCCGTGAGCGTGACGGCCTTCGTGCGGCCCGCGGTGGCGCCCACGCTCGTCCCGTTCTCCGACGCGTGCGACGGCGCGCTGGAGATCCCCGAGTCCGGCGGCTTCTTCCAGGGCAACACGACGAACGCCGCCGCGGACTTCGACGCGGGCTGCGACAGCGCCGGCATCGAGGACCGCGGCGCGCGGGACCAGCTGCTCAAGCTCACGCTGACCGCGCGCCGGCGGGTCGTGCTCGACATGGCCGGATCGACCTACGACACGCTGCTCTCGGTCCGCCGCGGCCCGGCCTGCCCCGGCACCGAAATGCCGCTTTCCTGCACGATCGGTGTGGGCCCCCAGCGGAGCTTCCTCGATCTCGCGCTCGATCCGGGCGTCTACTACCTCCAGATCGACGGCCACGCGATGGCGCACGGCCTGTGGTTCCTCGACGTGCGGGTCGTGGACCCGGACGAGGCCGAGGGCCCCTGACCGGCGGCCCTTTACAAGCTCCCCCCGTCCCTTGCTAACGTCGCCCTGATGTTCGGCCGGATCTCCGCGATCGCGCTCAACACCTACCGGGAGTCGCTCCGGGCGCGCATCCTGATCGGCCTCGCGGGCGTCGCGTTCGCGGTCGCGTTCTACGCGATCATCGTCGGCGCCTACACGCTGCGCAACGCGCCGCGCGTCGTCAGCGATCTCGGCGTCGCGTCGCTGTCGGTGTTCAGCGTCGCGGTCGCGGTGATCATCGGCGCGACGTCGCTCTACCGGGAGCTCGAGCAGAAGACGATCTTCCCGATCCTCGCGCGCCCCATGCGGCGGGGCGAGTACCTCGTCGGCAAGTACCTCGGCACGCTGCTCACGCTCGCGGTGTTCATCCTGGCGGACGCCGGGCTCGTGCTGCAGATCAGCGCCGTGCTGGCGGGCCGCCCGGTGGCGCTCGTCGCGGGCGCCGGGGCCGCCTCGCTCGCGGTGCTCGGCGTCGCGGCGTGGCGCTCCCCTGCGGCGCGCACGTACGGGTTCATCCCGTGGTCGGTCGTCTTCCTCGCGCTCGGCGTGATCTTCTCGGCCGCCGCGCCCACCGAGCGCCGCGTCGTGCTCGCCGGCAGCGCGCTCGCCTTCCTCGAGGTGGGCATCGTCGCGGCGATCGCGACGCTGTTCTCGTCGTTCTCGACGCCGTTCCTCTCCTCGCTGCTCACGCTGGGCCTCTTCGTCGTCGGGCGCAACGCCGACGCGCTCGCGCGGCTGCCGGTGAAGTACTTCGGCCCCCAGATCAGCGCCGCGGGGCGCGCGCTGTCCCGGGTCGTGCCGAACCTGCAGATCTACGTGCCGCCGCGCCCGCTGCTCGCGGGCGAGGTCGCCGACGCGAACCTCCTCGTCTACCTCGGCTGGGCGGCGATCACGTGCGTCGGCTGGGCGCTCGGCCTGCTGGCGGTGGCGTCGTTCGTCTTCAAGAAGCGCGACTTTCTGTGAAGCTCTCCGTCGTGCTCGGCGTCCTGCGCGGCCTCGCGCTCGTCGGCTTCATCCTCGGCGCGGCCTCGCTGCGCGTTGTCGTCGCGGGCGAGCGGGAGATCGCCCGGAGCACCGAGGCCCTGCGCGCGGGCGATCCGCACGCCGCGGCGCTCCACGCGCGGCGGGCGGCGGGCTGGTACGCGCCCGGCGCCCCGCACGTCCGGGTGGCCTACGAGCGGCTGATCGCGCTCGCGACGGCGGCCGAGGGCCTCGGCCAGGCCGATCTGGCGCTCTTCGCCTGGCGCGGGGTGCGCACGGCCGCCCTGGAGACGCGGTGGCTCACGACGCCGCACGCGGAGGACCTGGCGCAGGCCAACGCGGCCATCGCGCGGCTCTCCGCGGCGGCGCCGCGCCCGCCGGGGACGCGGACCGAGCCGGCGGCCGCTGTCGCGCGGGAGCACCTCGAGGCGCTCGCGCGCGACGACGCGCCGCGGGTCGGCTGGGTGGCGGCGCTCGTCGCGGCGTTCGTGGCGTGGGTGGCCGGGGCGATCTGGGTCGTGCGGCGCGCGGTCACGGTGACGGGCCAGTGGGTGTGGCCGCGGGCCGTGCCGGGGCTCGCCGTGTGCGCGGCCGGCGTCGCCGTGTGGCTGCTGGCGATCTGGCAGGCCTGACGCCGCGGCGCGGCGGGGTGGGGCGAAACGGGGCGGCCGGGGCGAATCGGGGCGGGGCGGGGCGGGGCGGGGCGGGGCAGATCGCGGCGGGCGGTCAGGGCCGCCAGAGCGGGGAATCCGCCGGACGGGACGACTGCTGATCGATGGCACGCGGCATTGCAATGCCGCGGTCGGCGACACATCGATATCGGAGGGCGGTGTTTCCGGCGTCCCGTTCCATCGGGTCCCGTGGTTGCGCGGGTTCCCTGGGAGCGGCGCGCGCCGCGTTCCGCGCCGCGGGAGCAGCGTTTGCTGCGCTCCGTGTCGAGGGGTCCGAGGAGGTAGCGAAGTTCATGAAGAATCAGATCAAGACGATCCTGTTGCTCGGCATCATGTCGGCAATCCTTGTGTCCATCGGTGGGGCGCTCGGGCCGGGGTACGTCGTCTTGTTCGGCGTGCTCGCGCTCGCGATGAACCTGGGCGCGTATTTCATGTCGGATCGCATCGTGCTCGCGGTGCACCGGGCCGCCGAGGTCACCCCCGACGAGGCGCCTGGCCTGCACCGGATGGTGGAGGAGCTCTCGCGCCGGGCGGAGATCCCGAAGCCGCGCGTCTACATCATCCCTGACGCGCAGCCGAACGCCTTTGCCACCGGGCGCAACCCGGAGCACGGCGTGGTCGCGGTGACCGAGGGCATCATGCAGCTCCTGAGCGAGCGCGAGCTGCGCGGCGTGCTGGCGCACGAGATCGCGCACATCAAGAACGGCGATATCCTCGTGTCGACGATCGCGGCGGCGTTCGCGTCGGGCATCACGTGGATCGCCCACGCCGTGAGCTTCGCCGGGCTGTTCGGCGGCGGGCAGGCCGACGACGAGGAGGGCGGGAGCCCGCTCGGCGGGCTGGCCCTCGCGATCGTGGCCCCGATCGCGGCGACGCTCGTGCAGCTCGGCATCTCGCGCTCGCGCGAGTACCTCGCCGACGAGGTGGGGGCGAAGCTGTGCGGTGATCCCGAGGCGCTCGCGAGCGCGCTCTCCCGGCTGGAGCGCGGGGTCGAGCTCGTGCCGTCCGAGGCCGCGCGCCCTGCGACGGCGAGCCTGTTCATCGTGAGCCCGCTCGCCGGGGCTGGCTCCGTGCTGAAGTGGTTCTCGACGCACCCGTCGACCGAGGAGCGCGTGAGCCGGCTGATGGCGATGGCGGCGGGCGACCGGACCGAGCGGGGCTGGTCCGGGGCGGTCGCCTGACGGCGCGTCGCCCCTCGGGGTGCACCCCGGCCTTGCCCCCGCGGGGCGCTTCCGGCGCGGTCCGGCGACGGAGCCGTTCTCCAGGGCTCGCCCCTCTCGCCGCGTGACGGAAGGACGCGCTGCAAAGATGGAATAGCGACCGCCCGGTCGACGTCAGACCGGCCGAGCGCGTGGCGCCAGGAGCGCCTCGGCTCGCTTCGCAGCGATTTCGTCGCCACCGCATCGCGTCATCTGGAGAGGCAGGATCCATGAACAAGCTCGTTCGCATCACCTCGGCGCTCGCCGCGCTCGTCGCCCTCGGCGTTGCCGCCCCCCCGGCCGCGGCTGCGGCCAAGGAGACCCCGGCGGCGGCCGCCAGGGCGCCGCATCACGGCCGTGGCAAGGGCCAGCCCCAGTTCCCGCAGGACGCTGCCAGCTTCAGCAAGCGGGTCGACGCGAAGATCGCGAAGCAGCGCGCGAAGGCCGAGGCGAGGATGCAGAAGGGCGGCGTCCCCGACGCGCGCCGCGCCGAGATCCGGAAGGCGCTCGACGACGCCCAGGCGAAGGTGCGCGCGGCGGTCGACAGGGCCGCCAAGGACGGCGTGATCACCCAGGACGAGGCGAAGCAGGTCCGCAAGCTCGCGCGCGAGGCGCGCAAGGCGATCGCGGAGCAGCTCGGGCTCGGGAAGAAGCACGAAAAGAAGGCGAAGCGCGAGAAGGGGAAGGGGCGTCGTATCGTGGTTCCGGTCACCTAGCGCGACGGAGGACGGTACGATGTGAATGCCGGATGGCGGCACGCCGCCACCGGCCAGGGCTCCAGCAATGATGTTCACCGCTGCATGACGCGTCCCGGCGTCAGGAGGCACGGCCAGGAAGCAGAGACGAGGCGGCCGACCGCGTTCGCGGCGCCGGCGCCGGCTTCTTGGCCGCTCCTCAGTGCAGTTTGTTCCTGGCCGCGGCGAGCTCCTCGTTGATCCGGTTCACGAGCGCGTCGAGGGTCTTCGGGCCCTTGCTCGACGCCGCCGCGGCCTGGATGGCGTCCGTGGTGATCGAGGCGAGGCGTTCGACGTAGGCGAGCTCGGCTTCGAGCTTCTCGTAATCGCCGGTGGCGAAGTACCCGCTGTCGTCCTTGACCTCCAGATCGGGTGCATAGCGCTCCTTCACGTAACGCAGGGTGGCGCACACGGCGACATGCACCTTCGGCCCGGCGAACTGCGTCTTGGTCCAGTTGTAACGGCTCCCCTGTTTGAAGAACTCGACCCCTGGCGCCTCCGGCAGCACGGGCACGGAGATGCGCGGCGCGCCGCCGTGCCCCGCCTCCGCCTGAGAGGCTTGCGTGCTCCGGGCCAGATTGCGGGTGAGTGCCGCGGACTCTGCCAGCGCTTGACGCATCATGTCCGCCATCTCCGTGTTGCTGAGGAGGGCGTGGTAGTAGTGGTTGATGAAGGTGCCTTCCTCATCGAAGTGGAAGTGCAGCGGCTCGCATTCGCGATGGGGATAGAGCGTGATCCCCTCGAGACCGGAGCAGGTGACGCGCTTCTCGGCGACGAGCTCCTTCATGGTCTTGCAGAGCCAGCCGGCGGATTCGGCCTTGGCGGCGAGATCGGCGACGAGCTCGGGGACGAGGGCCGGGTCACGGAGCTTGCCGCTGTACGCGATGGAGATGCCCATGGTGCCTCCTTGTCGATCTCCCTTACTCCACCGCCGCTGTCGAGGCCAGGGCGCTCCGGCGCGCGGCCGCGTGCCGGAGCTATTTGCGGCGATGCCCGCCCCCGACGACCTCGATCGCGTGATTACGCGCTCTCGACGATATCCGTCTGATAAACGAACCTCGCCGTGAACATCTGCTGTCGCGATGGCTCGGCATGCGCGAGAAGCTCGTCTGTGCGCTTCGGTCGCGGCGCGCCTGAATGCCGCATCACGGCGATGTGCTTCGCGCAATGACAGGGACGGCAGGCCGTGGAGGGACGGGGCTGTCCCGGCCCTCGGGAGGCGGGCCGATGTCCGAGCGGAGGGAGGATGGGTCGAGGAAGCGGTAGGCCCCGGAAGGCCGCCCCGGGCACCATGCCCCCGGGAGCGGCGCCGATCCCGTCAGGACGCCGCGCGCGGCGCCTCGCCGAGGAGCTCGAGCCTCGCAAGGCTCGCGCACGTCTCGGACAGGGCGCGCATCAGCCGCAGGCGGTTGTCCCGCACGGCCGCGTCGTCCGTCATCACGAAGACGTCGATGAAGTACTGGTGGAGAAGCGGCGCGAAATCCGCCACCGCCCGGAACGCAGCGTCGTACGCGCCGCCCTTCACGTCCGACGCGATCTGCTCCCGCAGCTTCAGGTACCCCGCGAAGAGCGCCGTCTCGCTCGCGTGCACGTCCTTGCCGAACGGCGCGACCGGCTCGCCCGCGGGCGCCTTGTCCGCGATGTTCGTCGCCCGCTTGAAGACCTCGCCGACCCGCGCCCGCACGTCCGGGCTGAGCGCGTCGATCGCGCGCACGCGCGCCCGGAGGTCGAGCGGGCGGCTCGCGGCGACCGGCAGGCACGCGGCCACCGCGTCCTGCGGCAGCCGGTCGGAGAGCAGGCCCCGCAGCCGCTCGGCGAAGAACTCGCCGAGGCGCGCCGTGAGCTCCTCGCGCGCGACGTTGAGCTCCACCCCGGCGTAGCCGTCGTACGCCGCGCTGAACGCGGCGCCGAGGCGCAGATCGAGCTCGCGATCGAGCAGCGTGCGCAGCACCCCGAGGCACGCGCGGCGCAGGCCGTACGGGTCGGCGGTGCTCGTCGGGATGAGCCCGATCGAGAAGCAGCCGACGAGCGTGTCGAGGCGATCGGCGATCGCGACGAGCGCGCCCGCGTGCGTCGGCGCCGTCGCGTCCGCGGCGCCCTTCGGCAGGTAGTGATCGCGGATGACGTCGGCCACGTCGGGGCTGACGCCCTGGGCCAGCGCGTAGGCGCGGCCCATCTCGCCCTGGAGCTCCGGGAACTCGCCGACCATCAGCGCCACGAGATCGCACTTCGCGAGGTGCGCCCCGGACGCGGCCGCCATCAGCGTCGGCTCGGGCAGCATCAGCAGCAGTCCGAGCTCGCGCGCGAGCCGCTCGACGCGCTCCGCCTTCGCGAGCACGCTGCCGAGCCGCTTCTGGAACACGATGCCGCCGAGCTTCTCGCGGCGGTTCGCGAGCGGGATCTTCACGTCCTCGCGGTAGAAGAACTGCGCGTCCGACAGGCGCGAGCGCATCGTGTTGTCGTTGCCGCGCTTGATCGTCTCGGGCGCCTCCGCGGTGTTCACGACCGCCAGGTACCTCGGGAGCAGCGCGCCCGTCTTCGCGTCGCGCACGCCGAAGTAGCGCTGGTGTCCGCGCGCGACCTCGAGGATGACCCGCTCCGGCAGCTCCAGGAACCGCTCCTCGAAGCTGCCGACGATGACGTGCGGCTCCTCCACGAGCGAGAGGTTCTCGCCGATCAGGAACTCGTCCTCGATCAGCACCCCGCCCGCGTCGCGGGCCGCGGCGACGAGGCGCTCGCGCATGAGGCGCGCGCGCTCCTCGGTGTCGACGATCACGTGCGCCGCGCGCATCGCATCGACGTAGTCCTTCGCCGCGCCGAGCGCGATCTCGCCAGGCGCGAGGAAGCGATGGCCGCGGCTCGTGCGGCCGCTGCGCACGCCGGCGATCTCGACCGGGATGACGTCGCCGCCGGAGAGCGCGACGAGCCACTGGATGGGGCGGCCGAACGCGAAATCGCCCGACCCCCAGCGCATCGACTTGCGGAAGGGGATGGCCGCGACGAGCGACGCGATGACCTCCGGGAGGAGCTCGGCCGCGGGCCTGCCGGCCTCGCGCCGGGTGCCCGCGAGGTACTCGCCCTTGGGCCCCTCGACGCGGCGCAGGTCGGACACGGCGCAGCCGAGCTTCTGCGCGAACGCCTCGGCGGCCTTCGTTGGCGCGCCGTCCTTGAAGGCCGCCTTGACGGGCGGGCCGGTGACCTCCTCCTCGAGGTCCGGCTGGCGCGCCGCGACAGCGGAGACGAGCAGCGCGAGCCGCCGCGGGGTGCCGAGCGCGCGGATGGCGCCGTGGCGGAGCCTGAGCTCCGCGAGGCGCTTCGTTGCGAGTTCCGGGAGCGCGCGGAGCGCGGCCTCGACAAACGACGAGGGGAGCTCCTCGACGCCGATTTCGAGCAGGAGATCGCTCGCTTCGTTGGACATGGGACCGCGGACGCTACCCCAGAACGGCCCGTCCGGCGAGGCGGTCGATGGATCCACGTCCGGGGACGTCCGGGCCGCGACGGGCGCGCCTCGCCGCGGTGGACGGCGCGCCTCGCCGCGGTGGACGGCGCGCCGGGCCGGGAGGCTCAGCGCTTCGCTGCCGCGTCCTGGAGGGCGCGCGAGAGCACCTTCTTGAAGGCGCGCGCCTCTCCTGCGGTCGGGTTGTTCTTGCGCCCGAAACGGCTCGCCGCGCCGATCCGCACGACGCACTGGACCGTCCGCGTGTACCGTCGCGTCGCCTTCGCGACCGCCCGATCGTCGGGCGCGGACGCCGACGCGACGGCCGCGCCGAGGTCGTTCAGCGCCTCGTCGAGCGGGGGGCAGCCCTCCGGCGCGTGGGGCAGCTCAAGGGGGGGCGGGGCGTCGCAGCAACGGGCGCGCAGCGCGGCGAGGGCCGCCATGTCGTACCAGCGGAGCGCGCCCCATTCCTTCGTCGCGTCCGAGATGCCCTCGGCCCCGGCGGCCTGGGCGAGGTGGCCCTTCAGTGCGGCGACGCCCTTCATCGGGTCGACCTCGTCGCAGACGAACGACATCTGCCCCGCGGTCGCGGCGTCGACGCTCTTGCCGGGGAAGAGCGGCGCCATGCACGCGGCGAGGTCCGCGGAGGCCGCGCCGGTCGGCGCCGCGCTCGCCGCGCCGGCGTCCACCGGGGCGGGCGCCGCGGCTGGGTCGTGCGCGGCCGCGGGGGCCGCGTCCTGTGCGGCCGCGGGCGAGGCGGGCGGGGCGCCGGGCGCTGCGGGGGTGGCGCTGGCGGCGGGCGCTGCTGGCAGCGCCGGCACGGGCGGTCGGGGTGCCCCGGCATCCCGGTGGCGCAGCCAGAGCCATGCCGCCGTGGCGGCTCCGGCGACGGCGACGGCGCACAGGGCCAGCGTGGCGAGCCGGCGGGCCGCGGACGGCCTCTTTCCGGCCGGGCGCGGCGTCGGCGCCGCGGCCGGAGCGCGCGGCGCGCCGGGGGCGGGCGCGCGGACACGCGCGACGTTGCCGTGGGGCGCGAGCGCGAACGGCGACGAGAGCGCCGGCGGTGTCTCGTCGCCCGCGAACAGCGGCACCGCGCGTGCGTGCGGCGGGCTCTCCAGCTCGTCGCCCGGCGCGGAGAACGCCGCGGGCGACAGGGACGGCTGCGGGGGCGACAGGGACGGCTGCGGGAGCGACAGGGACGGCTGCGGGGGCGACAGGGACGGCTGCGGGGGCGACAGGGACGGCTGCGGGAGCGACAGGGACGGCTGTTCGGTGCGCGCGGGCGGCCTTGCCGGCCCGGGCGGGCTGCTGGATGCGCCCGCCGGCGCGACGTCGGCGAGCTCCGGCATTGCAGCAGGCGGGGCCGGCGGCACCGTTGCGGGGCGATCCGGCGCCTCGGGCACGGGGGTGGTCGGCGTCCCCGCCGTCGATCGAAGCCCCAGCGTCGCGAGCCCCTGGAGCGGGACCGGCGTCCGGCGCGCCGTGGAGCTCCCGCTGGCGGGCGGCAGCGAGCTCGTACGGCCATGCGGCGGCGCGCTCCTGCGCGGCGGCTGCGGGCCGCCGGAGCTCTCGCGCGGCGGCGCGCTCCTGCGCGGCGGCTGCGAGCCGCCGGAGCTCTCGCGCGGCGGCGCGCTCCTGCGCGGCGGCGGGTGCGAGCTCGACGCGCCCCGAAGCCCGCTGTTCGACGGGCGCGGCGCCGGCACGGTCTTCGGCGGCTCCGCGAGCGGGTGCTCGTCGAGCGGCGGCAGCTCCTCCAGCCCGTCAGTTGGCCGCGCCGCCTCCAGCGCGCGGCGGAGCGCGTCGACCTCGACGATCCGCTGCCTGGCGTCGCGCGCGAGCGCCCGCTCCAGGACGCGCCACAGCGCGTCGCCCTCCGCGCCCGGCGGCGTCGCCCGCGGGGCGGCGCCGGCGTCCTGAAGGCGGCGCAGCTCCCGGTCGCTCTCGGCCGGGAAGGGGAGCCTCCCCGAGAGCGCCACGTACAGGGTCACCGCGAGCGCCCACGCGTCGTCCCTGCGCGAGGGCCCCTCGCCTGCGGCTCGCTCCGGCGAGCGGTACGCCGCGAAGGCTGGCGTCGCGAGCGGATCGGAGAGCCACCCCCTCGACGCGCACGGCTCACCCTCCATGACGACGCACGCGGCCGACAGCCGGCCGTGGACGGTCCCGCGCGCGTGCAGGCGCTCGATGCGCTTCGCCAGGCGCGCGACCCAGCCCACCGCGTCCCTGGCCGGCAAGGGACCGGCGCGTGCGATCCGCGCAGCGAGCGTTTCCATACGGGCAGAGCAGCCTAGTGCGGCGCCCGGCCGCGGACCACATTGTGGCGCCGCGCGCGACCCACCGGATCGCGCGTCGCCGCCTCCTCATCGCGCCGCCGCGCCGCCGTCAGCCCCCGATCACGTCCGCCATCGTGTACCGGCCCGGCGGCTTGCCGTGCAGGTACCACGCCGCGCGCAGCGCGCCGCGCGCGAAGAGATCGCGGCTCGTGGCGCGGTGCGTGAGCTCCAGGCGCTCGCCGGGGCCGAGCAGGTGGATCGTGTGGTCGCCGATGACGTCGCCGCCGCGCACGGCGAAGATCCCGAGCTCGTCGCCCTTGCGTGGGCCGACGTTGCCCTCGCGGCCGTGCACGTCGGAGAGCGCCGCTTCGGCCTCGCCGCGGGCCGCGCGCACCGCGTCCGCGAGCCGCACGGCCGTGCCGCTCGGGGCGTCCACCTTGGCGCGGTGGTGCACCTCGACGATCTCGATGTCGTAGCCGGGCCCGAGCCGCCGCGCGGCGCTCGCCGCGATCTCCGCGAGCACGTGGATGCCGATGCTGGTGTTCGGCGACCAGAGCACGGGCACGTGCTGCGCCGCCTCGTCGAGCAGCCGCTCGCACGTGGCGTCGAGGCGCGTCGTGCCGCTGACCACCGCGACCTTGGACCGCATCGCGAGGTGCAAGAGCCGCGGGAGCGCCTCCGGCCGCGAGAAATCGATGACCACGTCCGCGCCGAGCAGCCCGGCGCTCGTGTCGTCGCTCAGCGCGACCCCCAGGTTGCCCGTCCCCGAGAGCTCGCCGACGTCGCGGCCGATGCGCGGCGAGCCGCGCGACACGATCGCGCCCACGATCTGCGCGCGCTCGTTCGCGGCGAGCCGGACGATCGCCTGCCCCATCTTGCCGCTCGCGCCGTGGACCGCGACCTTCAGCAAGCGGACCTCCTCGGCCGCGGTGACCTCGCGCAGAACGCCCATCGGTACGCCTCGATGATCGCCGTTCGATTTCACGCTCACGTCGCCTCGCGCTTCGCGTCGAGCCGCCGCATCGCCTCGGCGATCTGCTGCCGGGTCGCGTCGCCGGCGGGGGCGAGCGGCAGCCGCACCGCGGGGCTCATGCGGCCGAGCGCGGCGAGCGCGGCCTTCGCCGGGGCGGGGTTCGGCTCGACGAACATGAGCCCGTGCAGCTCGAGCAGCGCGAGGTGCGCCGCCCGCGCGCCCGCCAGGTCGCCGGCGAGGAATTTCCGGGTCACGGCGCTCGTCTCGCGCGGCAGCACGTTCGACGTGACGCTGATGACGCCCTTCGCGCCGAGCGCCATCATCGCGAGCGTCAGCGCGTCGTCGCCGCACAGCACCGTCAGCCGGTCGCCGAGGCGCCGCGCGAGCTCCTGGCAGCGGAGCACGTTGCCCGAGGCGTCCTTGATCGCGACGACGTTCGGCGCCGCGGCGCAGACGCGCTCGGTCGTCTCGGCCGCCAGGTCGACCCCTGTGCGCCCGGGGATGTTGTAGAGCACGATCGGCGCCGAGACCGCCTTCGCGACGGTGAGGAGGTGCTCGCGGAGCCCGTCCTGCGACGGCTTGCTGTAATACGGCATCACGATCATCACGCCGTCGGCGCCCGCGGCGAGCGCGGCGCGCGAGGCCTCGATCGTCTTCTTCGTCGAGAACGAGCCCGTCCCCGCGATCACCGGCACGCGCCCGCGGGCCGCCTCGACGACGCGCCGGACGACCGCCGTCGTCTCCGCCTCGGTCAGGGTCGGCGACTCGCCCGTGGTCCCGCAGGGGACGAGCCCGCTGACGCCCCCCGCGATCTGCGCCTCGACCAGCGCGTCCAGCGCCTGGAAGTCGACGGCCTCGCCATCGGGCGTGAATGGCGTGACCAGGGCGGTGAAGGTTCCCGACAAGGGGAGCTGGGTCATTCGACGACCATGATCGCCACCCGGGGTGCGCGTCAACAGGAGAGGACAGGTTCACCACCTCCTCCGCGCACTCCTCGGGTTCCCGCCGCGCCCCTCGGGTTCCCGGCGCGCCGCGCTTGTCGGGGCGGCGCGCCGCGCCGGTCGGGCGCGGCCGTCGGCGGCGCGCGTCGACGTACGCGCCCGACCGGCGTGGCGCGCTCGCAAAGCGCGCCCCGGACGCCTCGAGGCAGGCCGCCATCTGCTAGCCTGCTTTGTGTGGCGCCTCCCTCGTCAGGGCCGTATGCCCGGCGCGTCAGGCCCCGGAGAAGTCCCCGCCCATGGATCTCGCCCAGTACATCAAGAGCATCTCCAGCGCGGCCACGACCATCCTGGAAGGGATGGCGGTCACGTTCTCCCATCTGTTCCGGGAGCCCATCACCGTCCAGTATCCCGACAAGACGGACCGCCCTGTCAGCGAGATGCTCCCCCCGCGTTACCGCGGCTTCCTCGAGGTGCAGATGGACATCTGCACCGGGTGCAAGCGCTGCGAGCGCGCGTGCCCCATCGAGTGCATCGCCATCGACCTGGAGAAGGACCCGGCGACGAAGAAGCAGGCGATGAGCCGCTTCGACATCGACATGGGCAAGTGCATGTACTGCGGCCTCTGCGTCGAGGCGTGCAAGACCGAGTCGACCGGCGCGATCCGCCACACCCGCGAGTTCGAGGGCGCGGCGCCGACGCTCGATCACCTCACCTTCCGCTTCATCCCGGAGGGGCTGGTCCCGCTGTACAAGGCGCCGAAGGACCTCGGCGAGGTGCCTGTCGGCGAGTACGGGCCTCACGCCCGCGAGGCCCGCGAGCGCGCCATGCGCGACAACCCCGCCGCGCTGGAGGAGCTGCGCGCCATCTGGCGCCGCGAGCGCGCCAGGGACGGCGGCGGCGAGGCCGGCGACAGGCGCGCCGAGGCCGCGGCCGACGACGCCGGCGCGGCGACCGCCTGAGCCGGGGCGCCGCGCTGGATGGCTTGATGGCCGGTGGGCAGCGATCTAACGTCGCGGGCCTCACCTCATGCCCCCCCTGAGCACCATCGCCTTCCTCGGGCTCGCCGCGCTGACGCTCGGCTCCGCCGGGCTCGTGGCGTTCTCCAGGAACATCATCCACTCCGCGCTGGCCCTGCTCGGCACGTTCCTCGGCGTCGCCGGGCTGTACGTCACGCTGTCGGCCGATTTCCTCGCGGCGACGCAGGTGCTCGTCTACGTCGGCGGCACGCTCATCCTCATCCTGTTCGCCGTGATGCTCACGAGCCGCATCCAGGAGATGAAGATCTCGAACCCGCGCGGCGGGCTCGCCGTGGCCTTCGTCCTCGTCACGGCGGTGCTCCTCGTGCTCGGCAGGGTGGCGACCCGGACCCCCTGGCCCGCCGAGGCCCGGCCGGCGATGCCGTCCACCGCCAAGCTCGGACACGCGTTCCTCGGCGAGTACCTGCTCCCGTTCGAGCTCGGCTCGATCGTCCTGCTCGCCGCCATGATCGGCGCCGTCGTGCTCGCGCGCCGCGCCGTGAGGCGCTCCTGGGAGCGGGAGTAGGCGATGGAGATCGGGCTCATCCACTACCTCACCGTGGCCGCCGTGCTCTTCGGCCTCGGGCTGTTCACGGTGATGACGCGGAAGAACGCGGTGGGCATCCTCCTCGGCGTCGAGCTCATCCTCAACGCCGCCGCGCTCAATTTCGTCGCGTTCGAGCACTTCGTCGCGGGCGGCGTGGCCGGCCAGGTGTTCACGGTCTTCATCATCGTCCTCGCCGCGAGCGAGGCGGCGATCGCGCTGGCCATCGTGCTCCAGGTCTATCGCAGCCACCGCAGCATCATGGCCGACCAGCTCACCTCGCTGAAGCGCTGACGCGAGCGCGGTCATCCGTGCGGAACCTCGCGTCGGCCGAAGCGGCGCGCGACGCGCACGCAGCGCGCGACGCGCACGCAGCGCGCGACGCAGCGCGCGGCTCGTGGCGCGCCGCGGTGGAGCTCGATCCCACCGACAAGCAGGAAAAACCTGACCTTGCTAAGCCCCCCTGGGCGACCCACGTTCGAAGCATGCAGAACCTATCCAAGTCGGAGCTGGTGGGGTTCGTGGAGCTCGAGGTCGGCTCGCTTGCTGTGCAGGTCCCGATCCGCGCTGCAGAGGCGGCGACGGAGCTCCCCCTCGCATCATTCGAGGCCGAAGGGGACAATTGCGCCATCCTCGTGCGCGGCGACACGTCCTCCAAGGCGGTGGAGGTCGCGTTGCGGCAGGCGGCGCAGGAGGCGGTCAAGCACCTCTCGAAGAAGCTGCTCAACTAGCGCGGAGCGTGGTCCGTGGTCCCGGCACGGGGGGACTGCGGGCCGTCGGCTCCGGCGCCCCGACGCCAGCGCTCCGCGGAGGAGCGACGGGGGCATGCGCACGCGGGCCCACGATGTGATCCGAGGTGAATCCCTCGACGCGCATCGTGCTACGCTGCGCCGCGACATCCCCCGTGAAGCTCATCATCCAGATCCCTTGCTTGAACGAGCGCGAGACCCTCGCGCAGACATTTGCCGACCTGCCGAGGTCGATCGACGGCGTGGACGAGATCGAGGTCCTTGTCATCGACGACGGCAGCACGGACGGGACGAGCGCGCTCGCCGAGCAGCTCGGGATCCACCACATCGTCCGTTTTCCCAGGAATCGCGGCCTCGCCGCCGGCTTCATGGCCGGCATCGACGCGTCCCTGCGGCTCGGCGCCGACATCATCGTGAACACCGACGCGGACAACCAGTATCGCGGCGCGGAGATCCCGAGGCTCGTCGCCCCCATCATCGAGGGTCGGGCCGACCTGGTGATCGGCGATCGGCAGACGGACATGATCGAGCACTTCTCGCCGCTCAAGAAGGTCTTGCAGCGGTGGGGCTCGCGGCTCATCCGGCGCCTGTCGGCCACCGAGGTCGCCGACTCCCCGAGCGGCTTCCGCGCGGTGAGCCGGAAGGCCGCGCTGCAGCTCTTCGTGCACAACCGCTTCACGTACACGCTGGAGACCGTGATCCAGGCAGGCCGCCGCGGCCTCGCCGTGGAGAACGTGAAGATCACGACCAACCCGAAGACGCGTGAGTCTCGGCTGTTCCGCTCGATCCCCGACTACCTGCGACGGGCTGGCCCCGTGATGTTCCGGGCCTATGCGATGTACCGGCCCGTGCAGCTCGTCGGCTGGGCCGCGGCGGTCCTGCTCGTGTTCGGCCTCGCGCTCGGCGTCCGGTTTCTCTACTTCTACCTCCAGAACCCGGATTACAGCGGTTATATCCAGTCGCTGATCGTCGGCACGGGCGCCGTCGTCGTGGCGTGCATCCTCGTGGCCGTGGCGCTGCTCGCGGAGCTCATCGCGACGAACCGCCGCCTCACCGAGGAGGTGCTGATGCGCGTGCGCCGGCTCGAGACCGAGCTCGCGCAGCGGGCGCCGGGCCGCAGGCCGGAGGGAATCCAGACCACGGGCGCGACGCCGTGGCGCAACCAGCGGATCCAGGAGAGGCGGGCGAGCGCGGGATGAGCACCATGTCCGGGAACATCGTCGGCAATCATTACGACAAGTACGGCACGAAGAACCCTGTCGCCCGGATGCTGATGGGAGGGTTCCTCGGCGCGGTCACGGAGCTCTACCGCGGCGTCGCGCCGCGCTCCGTGCTGGAGGTCGGGTGCGGGGAGGGCAAGCTGGCCCACCACCTCGTGACGCACGCGCCGCGGCCCGAGCGGTTCGTTGCCACCGACGTCTCGCTGGAGCGCGTCGCGCCGGACGTGGATCCCCTCGTCCAGTTCCGGGAGGCGTCGGTCTACGCGCTGCCGTTCGAGGATCGCGAGTTCGATCTCGTCGTGTGCTGCGAGGTGCTCGAGCACCTGGAGGATCCGGCGCGCGCGCTGCGCGAGCTGCGGCGCGTGGCCGGTCGCTGGGTGATCGCGAGCACGCCGCGCGAGCCGCTCTGGCGCGCGCTGAACGTGCTGCGCGGCCGGTACCTCGCCGATCTCGGCAACACGCCGGGCCACATCCAGCACTTCGGCCGTCGCGACCTCGTGGCGCTCGTGGGGAGCGAGCTCGCCGTCCGCGAGGTGAAGAGCCCGGTCCCCTGGACCGTGCTGCTCGCCGAGCAGCGCCCGTAGGCGCGCGTGGGCCCGGGCGCCGTGCTGCTCGCCGAGCAGCGCCCGCAGGCGCGCGTGGGCCCGGGCGCCGTGCTGCTCACCGAGCAGCGCCCGCAGGCGCGCGAGCGCCCGGGCGCCCGGGCGCTCAGCCGCCCGGATCCTCCGTGTCGCCGTCCTGCGAGGGATCTGCCGGGTCCGTGAGATCCTGCCCGTTCGGCGCGTCGGCCGGCGGCGGCTCTGCGGGGGCGGCGTCGCGGCGGTTCCGCAGGTACACCGTGTAGCCCTTGAAGCGCTCCGCCGCGAAGAACGCGCCGTCCAGCTTCGGCGCGCGGCTGCGCCGCGCCGCGTCCTTTCCGAGCACCACCGCCTCCGCCGCGTCGAGGAGCGAGGCCTGCGCGGCGCTGTCGCTGGGCCACGCCTTCGCGGGCTTCGGCCCTTGGCCCTTGGGCGGCTGGAGCTTGGGGAGGATGTGGAGCGCCTCGACCGGATAGAGCCCGTCCGCGTAGCCCGGCGCGCCGAACGCCAGCACCTCGTACGGCAGCTCGTCGGGCGGCGGGGGCGCCGTCGGCATGGTCGCGAGCTGGAGGCTGCCGAAGCGGCGCTTCTCGGTCGCGTGGCGGTGGACGAGCTCGTTGAACAGCACGGCGGCCTGGAGCGTGTCCGGCGGGCGCTGGTTCGGCGGGTACAGGATGTGGGTGATACCGACGCTCCGGTAATGCTCGTAGAGCTCGCGCGGCCCCCTCACGGGCTCGTAGAAGATGAGCGACTGCCAGGCCTGGATATCGAAGATGATCTCGCGCTCGATGCCGAGCGTCGTGCGGTAGTTGCGCGCGAGGATGCGCGCGTCCGGCGGCGTCGCCTGGGTGATCGCGCGGTGATCCGCGCGGAACTTGAACCGCTGCGCGTCGCTCCATTTCTTCTCGTACGTGGAGCGGATCAGCGCGAGCGCGCGCTCCAGCCGGTTCGGGCCGGAGTAGAAGGGGACATCGCCGCTCCACACGATCTGGAAGATCACGAGCGGCACGAGCCCGAGCCGCGCGACCGTCCCGAGCTGCCAGGTGCGCACGAGCATCGCCGCCGTGGCGGCGATCGGCACCGCGAGCAGGCCCTGGAGGTACCGGTCCGCCGTGTACGTGTTGCCCCACACCCAGATGCCCGCGAACGCCGCCCAGGCCGCGAGCGCCGGCCTGCGCCGGCCGCGGATGACCAGCAGGGTCGGCAAGAGCAGCGTGAAGAGCGAGCCCATCGAGGGCACGTAGCGCGTGAACGAGTAGTGCGGGGAGAACGAGAAGGTGAAGAAGTTCCCGACCGCGATGAGCTGCCGCTCGAGCCCCTCGCCCTTGGGCAGATAAGGCTTGTTGGGGTACGCCTTCTCCATGAACTCCGCGGAGCGCGCGTGCTGCGGGTACGACCGCGTGAACACGCGCTGCGCCATCGGGTAAACGGGGTTGTTATAATAGATGGTGTTCTTGACGAAGTGCGGCGCGGCCGTGCCGAGCGCCACGCCCGACGCGATGAGCCCCGCGACGAGGACGCGGCGCGGCGACAGCAGCGGCCGCCGCCGCCCCTTCGCGGCGCGGAAGGCCGCGCGCCCGAGCAGGTACGCGGCGCGGGGCACGACGATCGCCGCCGCCATGGCGAGGTGATAGACGGCCTGGTACTTCACGAGCATCGCGCCCCCGAGGGACGCGCCGAGCAGGACGGCGTACCGCCTGTCGAAGCGCTCGGCGAAGCGCATCGACGCGAGCAGGACGGGCGCCGCGAAGAAGCCGAGGAAATGGTCCGCCGAGCCGCCGGGGTTCTGGTCCTGGACGAACAGCGACGGGAACAGGAAGAACGCCGTCCAGAGGCCAGGAATGCGCTCGCCTTGCAGCAGGTACCGCGCCAGCGCCGCGACGCCGACCACCTTCCACGCGACGAACACGAGCTCCAGGTGGAGCGCCAGCATCCACCGCTGCTCCACGATGAGCCCCGGGACGCTGAAGCCCCAGGAGTAGAGCATGCTCGCGAGGTGGGGGAAGGCGCGGTTCACGTCGCCGTAGAACGGCACGATGCGGCCGGCGCGCGCGTAGTCTTGCCCGATCGGCAGGTGATACCAGGTCGCGTCGAAGCTGATGGACTCCGGGGTCAGCGACAGCAGGTAGAGGAGCACGAGGCCCACCGCGCCGACGCCCGTCGCCGCGAGCCACAGCCAGCGCATTGCCCCCCTCGGCGTCCGCGAGGCGTCGAGATCGCCTCGCAACCGCGACAGCCAGCGCGGCAGCTCCAGCAGGCCGCCCGCGAGGAGCGCGGCCGGCAGCGCGAGCCCGTACCAGGGGCGGATCCACCCGACCGCGCCGGCGAGGTACATGCCGAACACGAAGGCGATGGAGCCGAGCGCCACGCCGAACAGGCCCTCTTCGACCGGCGGCAGGTGCGCGAGGCGGAGCGCCCGGCGCAGCAGCACGAGGCCGACACCGAGGCTGGAGAGCAGGAACAGCAGCGAATAACCCCAGAGCGGCGCGAGGCGCCACAGGAGCCAGTGCTCCACCGGGATGTGCCGGTGGACCGTGATCGCGTAACAGGCGAGGCCCGCGAGGCACGCGACGGCCGCGAAGGCGCCGCGCAGGAGCCTCGGCCGCGGCGAATCGGAGGTCAGGGCGGCGCGCACGCGAGCCAGGGGCGAGTCGGAGGTGAGGGCAGCACGCAAGCGAGCCAGCATGGCGGCGCGCATCCTAGTACCCCGTGTCAGAAATCCTGGCAGGATTTCGGGGCCGCAGACGTGCTCGTTGTGCTGCGCCGCGCGCGCGGGCGACGGGCTAGCGATCTCGGGATTCCGCCCCGCCGTGGGGCGCGTGTCGCCCGGTGAGCAGCCGCGCTGCGAGCCAGCCGCCCACGTCCACGGCGAGCGATGTGGCGCGCGAGATGACCGCGGCGCCCAGCGCGGCGGCGGGGCCCACGGCCGGGGCGAGGCCCACGGAGAGCAGCGCCTCGCGCACGCCGATGCCGCCCGGCGTGGCGAGCGCGAGGAACCCGACGATCGGCGCGAGCACGAAGAGGCCCGAGCCGCCGAGCGCCGCGGCCGGCGTCGCGCCGACGGCGAGCGCCGCGCAGGCCCCGTGCGCAGCCCAGGTCAGCCAGTACGCGGCGTGCGCGAGCGGGAGCCGCGCCGGCATGAGCGGCCCGCGCCCCTCGGTCGCGAGGAACCTGCGCACGCGCGCGGGCGCGCGGGCGCGATCCACGGTCATGAGCGCGACGAGCACGACGCCGAGGGCGAGGAGCACCGGCAGGCTCCATCGCCCGATGAACGCGCTCGCGCCCGCGACCTGCTCGCCGCCCGCCGCGAGCAGGCCGAGCCCCACGATGGCGCCGACGGCGACGAAGCTGACGAGCTCGACGGCGAACGACGACCCCACCACCGCGCCCGTCGTGCCGATGCGCGGCGCGCCGAGCATGCGGATCAGCGGGACGCCGACCTTCCCCGGGATGTACCTCGCCGCCTGCGACTCGACGTGCAGGGCGATCGCCCGCCAGCGGGGGATGGGCCGGCCGGTCAGCTCCTCGAGGAGCCAGGCCCACGCGAGCCCGAGCACGACGGCGCCCAGCGCGAGGGGCACCATCGACAGCGCCACGAACGCAGGGCGGACCTCGATGGCCTCGCCGCTCTCCCACCGGCGCGCCAGATCCCGCGCGGCGAGCCCGATGAACAGCGCCGCCGCGACGAGCATCACCGGCCGCAGCGCGGCGCGCAGCCTGGCGAGCGGGCCACCGGCCCCCAGCGGCGCGCCGGGCGCCGGCCCGGGTGGGGCCGCCGGGATCGCCGGGGGTGCGGGCGGTGCGTCTGTGGGCGGGGCGGCTGGGAGATCGGCGAGCGACGCGGGCCTGTCCTTCACGCCGGCCCGCGCCTCGCCACGCAGAAGACCGA
Source organism: Sorangium sp. So ce1335 (assembly GCF_051521615.1). Classification (NCBI taxonomy): domain Bacteria; kingdom Pseudomonadati; phylum Myxococcota; order Polyangiales; family Polyangiaceae; genus Sorangium; species Sorangium sp. So ce1335. The sequence continues at coordinate 11,029,547 of NZ_CP150363.1, read as the reverse complement.
CAGCCCGAAGCTCGGCCGGTACCCGCGCGCGATGAGGTCGACCTCGGCGCCGAGCACGGCCTCGAGCGCGGCGGAGGCGAGGCCCGACTTCGGCGACGGCTGCTTCATGCTGCCCTTGCCCGGGCGCAGCTTGCGCGCGGCGCTCCAGACGGCGCGCGAGCCGACCGCGGCGGGGAAGAGGAGCTGGTTGAAGTAGGCGCACGCCTCCACGTGGAACCCGGCCGGCAGCGCGGCGCGGAAGCTGCCGGCGGTGTACCGGCGGAAGTGCTGGAGCGCGCGGTCGTGATCGCTGAACAGCCACGGGTACGCCGGCACCGTGGCGACGAAGATCCCGCCGGGGTGCAGGTGATCGTGGATCCATTGGAGCGCGGCGCGGTCGTCCTCGATGTGCTCGATGACGTCGAGCGCGCAGATCACGTCGTAGCGCCGGTCGAGCTCGAACGGGAGCGACGTGCTGTACAGCGTCCTCGCCGCGCCGGCCTTCGCGATGGCCTCCTGCCCGAGGGGGCTCACCTCGTTCGCGTCGACGTCGCCGAACTCCGCGAGAACGCTCAGGTTCTGGCCGACGCCGGCGCCGACCTCCAGGAGCTCGAGCGGCCGCCGCGCGGGGCCGAACTCGCGCACCAGATGGGCCAGCAGCCGAGCTCTCCCCTTTCTCAACCAGTCGCCGGATTCCTCGGAGTACTGCTGGTATGCCGTCGTTTCCATCCGCTCTTTATTCTGCCTGCGGGGCCGGTTCTTCCCGGGGTGAGGGCGAGTCGCTCGGCGGAGGCAGGTCCGGGAGCGGCGCGGGCGCGTCGTGGGCCTCGGCCGGCTCCGGGGCCGGGTCCGGGATCTCGATCGTCAGGTCGTCCACCCGGGTGGCCGGCTGCTGCTGCTTCCGCGGCCTCTTCGGCGGGGGCGGCGGCGGGCGTCGCTTGCGCGGCGCCGTCGAGGTCGCGGTGGCTGCCGCCGAGGGCTGCGCCGACGGGGCGGCCGACGCGGCCGGCGCCGTGTCGCTGGGCGTGGGCGCAGGCTCCGGTGCGGGCGCGGGCTCGGTCGTGACGACGGCCGGCGGCGCGGGCTCGCTCTCGGCCGCGGGCGCGCCCAGCGGCCGGAGCCGCGAGCCGAGGACCTGCCAGGCGACGACGCCGGCGAGGGCCAAGAGCGCGAGCGCTCCCCAGCGAGCGAGCCGGCGCCGGCGTGAGCCGGGGTCGAACTCCGGGAGCGCGCCCTCGTGCGCCAGCCCGCTGACGCTGGAGCCCTTCAGCCAGTTCTCCGGCGTCTGGCCGGCGCGCTCCGGCGCGACCGGGGCCGGCGCGCTCGGCGGATCGAGCGGCTGCGGCGCGTGCAGCGCGGCGGGGGGCGCGGCGGCGCTCGTGGCCGCGACCGCCGCGGCGGGCGCTCGCTCGACGCCGTCGCGGCGCTCTTCCGGCAGCAGCGCCTGGTCCGGCGGCGCGCCGGGCTCGATCGCTGCCGCCGTCGGATGGGCCGCCTGCGAGGGCGGCGCTGCGGCGATCGGCTCGGCCGGTGCGCCGGGCGCGACGAGCTCGCGGCCGGAGGGCGCCGGCTCCGCGAGGTCCGGGGACGCCGGCGCCGCGGCCGACGGCGGCGCGAGCGCCGCGGGGCCCGGGGAGGCGAGCGCCGTGGCCGCCTCGGGCTCGGGCGCCGCGGGCGAAGGCGGCTCCACCCAGGGCTCGTCCACGTCGGTGTCGAGCGGCTCTTCTTCGAAGTCCTCGACGTCGATGTCCAGCGAGGATGCGCTGTCGGCCGGCGGCCGGTGCGCTCCGCTGCGCGGAAGGGGCGTCGATCCCTGCGGGGCATCGACGCTGCCGTCCGCTGTCGCGGGCCGCGCGCCGCGCGGCAGCGGCGCGCTCGGCGGCGCCTTCGCGGAGGGCGGCAGCGGCGCGCTCGGCGGCGCCTTCGCGGAGGGCGGCAGCGGCGCGCTCGGCGGCGCCTTCGCGGAGAGCAGCAGCGGCGCGCTCGGCGGCGCCTTCGCGGAGAGCGGCAGCGGCGCGCTCGGCGGCGCCTTCGCGGAGAGCGGCAGCGGCTCGCTCGGCGGCGCCTTCGCGGAGAGCGGCAGCGGCTCGCTCGGCGGCGCGTCCGCGGCGAGCGGCAGCGGCTCGCTCGGCGGCGCCTTCGCGGCGAGCGGCAGCGGCTCGCTCGGCGGCGCCTTCGCGGCGAGCGGCGTCGTTCTGGCGCGCGGCGTCCCCGTCGAGATCGGCGCCGCCGGTTGCGGGGCGGTGTCGTTGCGCCGCGGCGGCGCCGGGGGCCGGTCGGTGAGCCGCGGCGGCGTCGCGGCTCGCTCGGTGGCCCGCGGCGGTGCCGCAGGTCGCTCGGTGGCCCGCGGCGGCGCCGGAGGCCGGTCGGTGAGCCGCGGCGGCGCCGGGGGCCGGTCGGTGAGCCGCGGCGGCGCCGGAGGCCGGTCGGTGAGCCGCGGCGGCGCCGCCGGCCGCTCGCCGAGCCGGGACGACATCGGCGCGCGCTCGCTGAGCGGAGGGCGCTCGCCGAGCGCAGGCGGCGCCGGGGGCCGGTCGGTGAGCCGCGGCGCCGCCGCCGGCCGCTCGCTCGGCCGCGCGGGGATCCTCGCGCTCGGCAGCGTCGACAGCGGGGTGGCGGCCACGCCCGGCGGGCTCGGCCGCCGCTCGGCCGCCGCCGGGCCGTCGCCGTCGGGCCCGGCCACCCGCGGCAGCGGCGGCGCCTTCGGGATCGCCGACCCGGTCGACGGCCGCGGCGGGGCCGTCGGCGGGCGCGTCGGCGCGGACCGGGGCGGCGGAGGCCGCGGCGAGCTCAGGCTGGCCGGGGCCTCGGTCGACAGATCGGCGATGCGCGCGAGCGCCTCCGCCTGGTCGCGCGCGCTGCTGAAGCGCCGCGCCGGCTCACGATCGCACGCGCGCGCGAACCACGCGTCGAACGCCGGCGGCAGCTCCGGGTTCACCCGTGAGGGGACCGGGATCTCGCCCACCGAGATCTTGATCAGCAGGTCGCCGACGCCCTCGCTGTCGAACGGGAGCTCGCCCGTCACGCACTGGTAGACGATCACGCCGAGCGCCCAGAGGTCGGCGCGGAAGTCGACCTCCCGGAGCCCCTTCACCTGCTCGGGGCTCATGTAGTGCGGCGTGCCCATGAGCGTGCCGACCGTCGTGCGCTGGGCGGCGCGCTTGCCGTGGCCCACCTTGGCGATGCCGAAGTCGAGGATCTTGACGATCTCGTCGTCCTCGTTCGCGCAGAGGAAGAAATTCTCCGGCTTGAGGTCGCGGTGCACGATGCCGGCCCCGTGCGCGCGGGTGAGCGCGCGCGCGACCTGCGTCATGATCCGCGACGTCTCCTGGAGCGTGAGGCGGCGCCTGCGCGCGAGCCGCTCGAAGAGGTCCTCGCCCTCGAGCAGCTCCATCACGATGAACGGCTGCTCCCCCTCGATGCCGTGGTCGAGGATCTGCACGACGTGCGCGCTGCGGAGCTGCGCCGCCGCCGTCGCCTCGCGCCGGAACCGCTCGCGCGCGTCCTCCTGCTTCGCCAGCTCGGGATCGATGAGCTTGACGGCGACGTGCGTGCTGAGGGCCAGGTGCTCGGCCACCCACACCGAGGCTTGCGCGCCCTGCCCCACGGGTCGGATGAGGCGGTAGCGCTCGCTCAGCACCTGACCTGCTGCGATAGACACGGCGGCAAAAGCCTACGTCGAGGGGAACAGCTGTGTCGAGTTCCTGCGCACCGTCTCAGATCTCATGACGAACCGTTTCCTTCATCAGCGCGCGCCACTCGTCATGGGTGAGCTCTGGATAAATGTAGTCGCCCTCGAAATTTGTATGGTGCAGGAGAAGCCGCGCGACCTGCGCGACGATCGCCGCGACGTCGCTGCCCTGCGCCGCGCGCGCGAGCGCCTCGGTGGCGTCGCGCACGGCGGCGTGCTGCTTCAGCGCGACCTGGACCTCCTCGGCGAGCCCGCGCGCCTGGAAATGCGGGAAGATCGCGGACTCCTCGTAGCGCATGTGGCGCTCCATGGGCCCGCGGAGGAAGGCGAGGAGGCGCTCGCGCTCGGCGCTCGCCTCGTCCGCGGAGCGCTGCGCCATGGCGATCAGCTTCCTCGCCATGTCGCGAGCGAGCTCCTCCTCCTGGAAGAGCTCGCTCACCATCCGGTCCAGTTCCATGATGCGCCGGCCCTCGTAGATCAGATCGCGCGGAGGGTCGAGCGTCGCGAGGCGATGGGGGACGGCGCGCGGCCGGCCGGCTCAGTCGCGCGCGGCTTCCCGGTCGCGCTTGGCTTCGCGGGCGCGGACGATGGAGGCGAGCCTGCCGACCACGCCGTTGGCGACCATGGTGAGCACCTGCTTTTCCAGCGCCTTTCGCTCGCTCGGCCTGCCGCCGAACGAGATGCGCGAGCGGGCGGTGGGGCCGCCGACGACGCGGCCGACGACGGTGCAGCTCACGCGGTGGACGTCGCCCCGCGTGGACGAGGTGAACTCGACGACGCGCGCGCTGAGCACGACCGAGCGCGCCTTGCCGAAGTCGGCCTTCCTCGCGGCGCTCGCGAGCAGGCCGCGCAGCGTGCGCGCCCGCTGGGCCTGGCCCTCGCCCGCGGGCACGTCGACGCTCTTCCACTCGACCTTCGTCTCGCGGGCGGAGGCCATCGCTGGCGAGGCCAGCAGCGTGGTCAGGGCCATCACCGCCGAGAGCACCCATCGTGACGCGTGCCGCATGAGAGCAGGCTAGTGGGCCGCGCGCTCGCCGGCCAAGTTCGCGCGCGGCGCCCCGCGCGCGGGGGCCGCGTTCGCGCGAGGCGGCCGCGGCCGCGCGATCTGCCGCGGCGATCGCCGCGCTCGCGCCGCGATCGGGCACGCGCTATGCCGTGGCCTGGAAGCGAGGATCGATGGAGCGGAGCTCGCCGGGGGAAGATCGACGTGGTCGGCGCGAACGACGTGATCGACGCGAACGACGCGGGGAGCGTGATCAACGCGAGGGCCGCGCCAGCGCCGCGCGTCGCGGCGGGTGGGTCGCGGCGCTGATAGTCCTCGCTGTCGCGCCCGCGGCGGGCCACGCGCAGACGCCGCGCCCGGGCGGCGCGAAGGCGGACGCGAGCGCGCCCACGGCGGGCGGCGCGAAGGCGGACGCGAGCGCGCCCGCCGCGGGCGGCGCGAAGGCGGACGCGAGCGCGCCCGCCGCGGGCGGCGAGGAGGCGCCGCGCCCGGGGAGGAAGGTCGTGCCGCGCCTGCCCGCGGCCGACGGCGCACAGGCGCCGCGCCCCGGCGGCGCGAAGGTGGAGGCGCGCGCGCCCGCTGTGGGCGGCCCGCGCGCGACAGAGAAGCGCGCGCCCATCGCGACGACGCTGCGGTGGACCGCCGCGACGCCCGACGAGATGCTCGGCGCCGCGCTGGCCCGCGCGCGGCGGGGCGGCGACGACGCGGTCGCCGGGCTCGTGATCGCGGCGGCGCTGTCCGATCGCGCGGCGCAGGGGCGCGCGCGCGAGGGCCTCGCGCAGATCGCCGCGTCGCCGTCGCCGCTCGCCGACGACGCGCGCTGGCTCGCGGCCTCGCTCGCCCCCGATCCCCCGGCCCCCACGTGGCCCGGCGCGCGCGCCGTCTCGTACGACGCGCCGCCGGACCCGTCGGGGCTCGTGAAGGCGTTCGCCATCCTGGGGCCGTTCCACGACAGCTCGGGCGGCGGGGTCGCGCGCCGCGAGGGGCCCGAGGCCGAAGGCCAGCGCTTCTCCGACATGAGCGCCCGCTACGCGTGGGGCGTGTACGACGTCGCGTGGCGGCGGGTGCTGCCCGCCGCGTCGACAGCGCGCGGCGTGCCGCTCGACCTCTACATCCACCCCCGCGCCGAGAGCTGCACGTACCTCGCCTCGCGCGTCACCGTGCCCGCCGCGCTCGATCGCAAGCCGCTGCTCGCGCACGTCGCCGCGACAGGCGCCGTGCGGCTCGCGTGGGACGGCGTCGACGTCGCCGCGAGCGACGCGGAGCACGAGCGCCTCGTGCTCGATCGCCTCGCCGCGCGCGTCGAGGCGCCCGCGGGCGATCACCTGCTCGCCCTCAAGGTGTGCACCGGCGCGCTCCCCGACGCGGGGCGGGTCCGCGTGCGCTTCACCGACGAGGCGCGCCGGCCGGTGGCGCTCGCGACCTCGTCGGACCTCACGCCGATCGCGCTGCCCCCCGCCGCGCCGTCGGCCGTGACCCCGGTCAGGACGTCGCTCGACGGGGCGCTCGACGCGGGCGCGTCGCCGGCCGTCGATCCGACGCTCACGTCCGTGGTGGCGCGCACGCTCGGGGGCGCGGACGACCAGCGGTCGCCCCGGGCGCCCGGGCTGCTCGACCGCCTGACGCGGGCGGCGGGCGTCTCGTCCGACGCGATCGCCATGGCGGGGTGGGTGTCCCCGTTCGGCGCGAACCGCAGCGGCTGGCTCGAGGCCGCGCGCGTCCGCGGCCTCGCCGAGAAGGACCGGGCCACCGCGTCGTTCGCGCAGCGCCGGCTCGTCGCCGCCCACCTCGCCTCGGACCGCGTCGACTGGGCGGCCGCCGCGCTGCGCGAGGATCCGCTGCGCTCGGCGCGCGATCCCGAGGTGCGCGTCCTCAGGGCGCTCGTGAAGAAGAAGCTCGCCGCCGGGGGGCTCACGCGCGCGGCGCTCGACGAGCTGCTCGCGGTCGAGCGCGAGCAGAAGGACAGGACCCCTGTCGTCGTGTGGCAGGAGATCGCGGCCGCGGCGCGGCTCGATCCGGCGCTCGAGCTGCGGGCCGCGCGCCGGCTCGCCGAGCTCGCGCCCGAGTCGCGGGGCGCGGGGTACGTGCTCGCGTTCGAGCACGAGGGCGGCGCCGCGCTGGAGGTGGCCGCGGCCGGGGCGCTCGCGCAGCAGACGTCGGCCGACGACGTCATCCACATCGGCCGCGCGCTCCACGGCGCGGGGCGCCTCGCGTGGGCGCGCGAGGTGCTGGCCTACGCCACGCACGTCGCGCCGAACCAGCCCGCCGCGTTCCAGGCGCTCGCCGCGGCCCGGCAGGGCGCCGCGGCCGCGCCCTGGCCGGCCCTCTCCACCGCCGCGCTCGCGCGGGCGCGCGACCTCACGCCGAGCGATCCGTTCCTCAAGGCCGAGCTCTCGTTCCGCATGGGCGAGGGCTCGGCCGGCGCGCCGGGACGGCGGCGCATGCGCGACGAGCAGCACCTCGTCGCGCCCGACGTCTTCCTCGCGCGGGCGCGCAAGGAGCCGGCGAAGAAGGGGGAGATCGCCGACCGCCAGCTCCACTGGGTGCGCGTCGTGACGTACCACCCGGACAAGCGCGTCTCGCAGCTCATGCACTACGCGCGCGAGGTCGTCATCGAGCCGCGCACCGAGCAGGATCTCTACGAGCGCGACATCCCCGCCGAGGCGGCGGACACCGAGCTGCTCTTCGCCCGCGTGCACCGCAAGGACGGCACCGTGGCGCAGCCGGACGAGCAGGGCGCGGGCGGGCAGAGGCCGTTCGTGCGCTGGCCCAAGCTCAAGACGGGCGACGTGGTGGAGGTCGCGGTGCGCTCGTGGACGCCGGGCCCCGTCGGCCGCCGCGGCGACGCGCCGTTCTACTTCATCGATTACGTCGGCTCCACCGACACGCGGCCGATCCTCTACAACGAGGTCGTCGTCGACTCGCCGAAGAGCGATCCGCTGGCGATCGACGTGCTGAACGGCAAGGCGGAGCGGGTGCTCACGTCGGAGAAGGACGGCCGCCAGGTGACGCGGTTCATCTGGGACGACCCGCCCGAGGTGCCCGAGGAGCCGCTCGCGCCGCACCTCTCGGAGGTGCTGCCGGTCGTCGTTGGCTCGACGTTCCACGGCTGGCACGACTTCCGGGAGTGGTACCGCGGCGCCGTCGCGGGGTTCACCGAGCCCGACGATCAGGTCCGCCGGCTCGCCGCCGAGCTCACGAAGGGCAAGACGACGCGCGAGCAGAAGCTGCGGGCGCTCTTCGACTTCGTGGCCGACGACATCCGCTACGTGAACTTCGTCTCGGGCGAGTGGTGGCTGCCGAACCGCCCGCAGGAGCTCCTGGCGCGCCGCCAGGGCGACTGCGACGACAAGGCGATGCTGCTGATCACGCTGCTCAAGTCGATCGGCATCGAGGCGACGGAGGTGCTCGTGCAGACGCGCTACACAGGCCAGCCGTCGCTGCTCCGGAGCGAGATCGCGGCGATCCCGGTGTTCGATCACGGCATCGCGTACCTGCCGGGCGCCGGCGGCGCGCCGGGCCTGTGGCTCGACGCGACGAGCCCCCAGAGCCGGCTCGGGCCGCTGCCGGCGATGGACGCGCGCACGCTGGCGCTGTTCGTCGACGAGGGGCCGCCGAAGATCGTGGAGACGCCGGCGAGCTCGCCGGCCGATCACGGCGTCGACGCGGCGTGGACGATCGCGCTCGGGCCGTCGGGCGCGGGCGAGCTCACGGCCAAGGAGCGGCACATCGGCGACGCGGCGTTCGAGCTTCGGTCGAACCTGGCCGAGGCCGACGCGCGCGCGCAGTGGGTCGAGCAGTACCTCGCGTACGGCTGGTTCCCGACGATCGACGTGAAGCCCAAGGTGGCGTTCCAGGCCGATCTGCCGAACGGGGCGGCGTCGCTCGAGTACGAGGCGCGCTCCGAGGGGCTCGCCCGCCGGGAGGGCGCCGAGCTCTCGGTGCCGCTCTCGGGCCCGTCCACGATGACGTCGATGCTCGCGCCGCTCGTGAAGCGCACGCTGCCGGTGGTGCTTCCGCCGAGCCTCGCGCCGCGGCACCACCACCGGACGATCACGATCGTCGCCCCCGCCGGGTACACGTTCGCCGAGCTCCCGCCCGGCGGCGACGAGGACGGCGGCGAGTTCGGCCGCGCGACGCTCTCGTTCGCGAGGGGGCCGGGCAAGAACGCGGTGGTCGTGAAGGAGCGCGTGGTCCTCGATCGATCGACCATCCCCGTGGCCCGGTACGCCGCCTGGCGGAGCTGGCTGCAGCGCGTCGACGCGCTCCAGCACCGGATGGTGCGGCTCGTGCCCGTCGCGCCGGCGAACCAGCAGGCGCCCTGACGGCCGCTGGCGCCCCCGACCACGGGGGCGCGGCGGCGAGCGCGGCGCGGGCCCCTGCCGGTGGTTGTGCCGGCGGGAAGCGGGCTCAGCCACGGCGCTCCTCGAGCGCGTGCCCCGGGCGATCCGCGCCGCGTCGAAATACCGCGGCCATGTACGATTTCGTGAAGGACGGTCCAGCCTGCCCGCATCCACGCGCGCAGAGAGACGTAGCCGGTCGCGAAAGGCGGACGGCGCAGCGGCAGCAGCCGAGGAACGGCGCTGGCGGTGCTCGATCACGGCGATGGATGGCGTGGTCGCAGGCCGATCCAGATCGCTCCGCGGGGGAGCTCCGCTCGCCGCCGGCTCGCGCGATCACCGTCAGTGCGTGGCTGGAGCGATCCGGCCCGCTCGTGCCTCGATGCACGCAAAGGATGAACAGGACAATGAACAGCCGATACAGAACGCGCACGCTGCTGAGCCGAGGAAGCCTGCTGCTGACATGCTGCGCGCTGAGCGCCTGCGCCATCGCCGGTGAGCCCGAGGACGGAGACCTGGTCGAGGCCGCCGAGCTCGCGCTGACGCAGCAGGAGTCGGTCTTCGGGTTCGAGAGCGTGTCGGATTGGACGGCGTCGGCCGGGACCCTCAGCTCCTCGACGCTCCACTCCGAGGGCACGGCCGCGATCGGCCTGAGCAACTTCACGTATTCGGAGCTGACGTCGGATGCGCTCTCCACCCTCTCGGGCGTCACCGACGAGCTCGCGCTCGACATCCGGCTCCCCTCGAGCCCGTCCTGGGGTCAGATCCAGGTGTACGTGAGCAGCCCCACGCTCGGCTACAACCGGCAGTGGGTGGGCCAGGCCTCGCTGCAGGGCCTGTCGGCCAACACGTTCAACACCGTGACGTTCGCGGTGCCCGCCACGCTGCAGAGCGCGCTCCAGCAGAGCTATTCGGATCTGCAGATCATCCTGGCGCTGAATCTCCCGTCGTCGAGCTCGGCGACCGTCGTCGACCACCTGCGCTTCGAGGGCGGCACGTCGACGCCGGCTTGCGGCGTCGGCAGCTCTTATACCCTCAACGTCACCAGCGCCACGGGGTTCGATGACGACATCCTCGAAGAGATGGTGTGTACGTTCTACTCCGTGTATCCGCTGCTCGCCCAGCGCTTCAACTCCGCTGCCGCGACCACGGTGAGCCTCAGCATCGTCCCGAACGCGTCGGACATCGCCTGGGCGGATCCGGACAACGCGGCCACGTTCTACAGGATGGAGCACATGCTCGCCAACCCGCAGGACACGGACGTCGTCGTGCACGAGATCATGCACGTCATTCAGGCCGGATACTCGGGCGTGGTCCCCGGCTGGATCATCGAGGGGACCGCCGACTACGTGCGCGACGCCTACGGCCTCGACAACGCCTCTGCGAACTGGTCCATCCCGAGCGGATGGACGTACGGGGCACACTACCTGTTCGGCTACGGTGACGCGGCGGCCTTCTTCAAGTGGATCGACGCGACGTACCGCGTGAACCAGACGCCGGTGGTCGACGCGCTCGACGACATCCTTCGCGCCGGCACGTACTCGAGCCAGACGTGGGTCAACCTGACCGGTTACGACGTCGACACGCTGTGGATGCAGTACTCGAACAACCAGGCGCCGCTGCCTGCGACGTCGGGGATCACCGTGTACGAGAACTCCAGCTTCGGGGGCAGGGCCATCGTGCTCGATCGCGGTTCGTACGAGGTGGACGACCTGAGGGCTCGCGCGATCGGGAACGACTGGATCTCCTCGATTCAAGTGCCCGCCGGCTACACGGTCACCGTGTACACCGACTCGCCCTACGCCGGCACGTCGGCCGTGTTCACCTCCGACGTGGCCTCGCTGGGTACGCTGAACGACCAGATCTCCTCGATCGTCGTGCAGTGAGCTTCTAGCGACGCTCGCTCGAGGCCATCCGGGTGGCGGCGATCCGAGGAGGGCCGCCGCCCCAGGGTGGCCGAGCGCTGCTCGGTCGGGTCGGTCTCCTCGCCGCGAGGCCGCCCGGCGGCGGCCGTTGGTACCGTTCTGGCTAACCGCTGTTCAACGCACCCACGCGCCAGCGCTACCCAGGGGAGGGATCACCATGCCGCTCGAACAGTACCGACGCCCGCGAATGATCGTACTGAGCCCGCGCTCGACCGCTTATGACGCGGTGAGGGCGATGGTCGACAACCACGTCGGCGCCGTCCTCGTCCACGATGGCCATCGCCTCGCCGGCATCGTGACCGACCGCGACGTCGCGCTCGAGGTCGTTGCAGGCGACCTCGACGCCCGCAGCACCATGCTGCGCGACATCATGTCCGATGAGCTCGCGACCCTCGAGATCGACGCGTCGGTCGACGACGCCGTGCGCATCATGCGCGATCAGGCGTGTCGACGCGTGCCGCTGACCGAGCAAGGGCGGCCCGTCGGCATCGTGACCCTGGACGACCTGCTCGCCGACGGCGCCGTCGGCGCCGAGGCCGCCGGCTCCGTCGTGCGCGCGCAGCTCGAGGTGGCCGCCCGGTTCAAGCCGGGAGGCGCGCTGCACCCCGAAGGGACCGCGCGCCCCGAGCGCTCGCGCGGCCCCGTGCGCGCCCTCACCCGGCGCAAGGCGCGCGCGGACAGCGCCTACGGCCGGCTGCTCCACGCGGTCGAGCGCCACAGCGGGCTCCAGCAGCGCGACCGCGCGGAGCTCGCGCTGCAGATCGTCCTCGGCAACCTCTGCCGCAGGGTGACGCCCCAGGAGGCGCGGCACCTCATCGCGCAGCTCCCCTCCAGGCTGCACCCGTCGCTCGATCCGTTCCTCGACGGGCCCGACAAGCGCATCACGACAGCGACCATCGAGGACGACGTCGCGCGCGAGCTGCGCATGGATCGCGAGGCCGCCGGCTTCGTTCTGCAGGCGATCTGCGAGGCGGTCGCGGACAGCGTGTCCGCCGGCGAGATCGAGGGGTTCCGCGGCCAGCTCCCGCTCGACATGAAGGACCTGTTCCCGCCGACCCCGCTGCGCCGGGCCGTCTGAGCCGCGGCGGCGCCTCAGGGGGCGGAGGGGGCCGACGCGGCCGCGGGCGCGGCGAGCAGCCTGCGGATCGTGCCGAGGAGCTTGTCGGCCGTGAACGGCTTCTTGAGCACGGCGTGCACCCTGTCGCCGAGCTTCTGGAGCAGCTCCTGGCGCTGCTCCACCGCGCTCATGATGACGATCGGCATGCCGTCGAGCCGCGGCTCGTCCTTCACGGCCTTCACCAGGTCGAACCCGCTCATGATCGGCATCATCAGGTCCACCAGGGCGAGGTCTGGGCGGGCCTCCCGCAGGTAGTCGAGCGCCTGCTTGCCGTCCGGGTACGTCACGACCGAGTACCCCTCGTCCTCGAGCAGCCCCTCGATGCACGCGAGGAGGTCTGTCTCGTCGTCCACCACGAGCACCGTCGTCACGGCTCCTCCTCGCTCTCCTGCAGCCCGGCGAGGAGCTGCGCCTGACCCGAGAGGATGCGCTCCGCCGAGCGGAACGAGCTCGCCACCTCGATCCCGCGCTCGGAGATCACGAACTCGCGGATCGACCTGTCATAGACGCTCTCTCGCATCTTCATGACCGAGATGAGCCGGTGGATCTGCGACCTGAGCTCGACGTAGCGGAGCAGGATGACGGTCTCGACCACGTTCCCGAGCTCGGGGTTGGGCATCTTGATGAGGGGCGTGAACAGATCCAGCTCCTCGGTCACCACCGTGGTCACGTCGAGCATCCTGAGCTGGTTGGTGAAGGCCGAGAGGAACCGCGGCATCCGGTCCGGGTAGACGGACGCGGCCCGGAAGCCCTCGATGCCGTCGATGAACAGCCGGCGCCGCGGCTTCGGGTCCTGGCGGAGCAGCTCGATGAGCTGCTCCGCCAGCGAGTCCATCATGTGCTCCAGCGGCGGCTGCCAGATGAGCCGGATCGTACCTTGTCGGATGTGGGTATCGAGGTCGATACCGACCTTCCTGGCCTTCTCGCAGAGCCTCGGCGGAGGCTCGTAGAAGCCGAAATAGACGCCCTCCTCGCCCCTCCTCGCCCCCTCGGCGAGGAACGAGAGCCCGAGGAGCGTCTTGCCGGTACCCGGCGCGCCGAGGAGGGCGGTCGCCGAGCCCGAGGGCAGCCCGCCCTCGATCATCGCATCGAAGCTCTCGATGCCGAAGCCCATCCGCTTGCGCTCCTCGGTCGCGCTCGCCCGCGGGCTGTCGAACTGGATCTCGGTGCGAGGGTGGATGATCATCCCGGACGCGGTGATCTCGACCTCGTGCTTGCCGCGCAGGCAGTCGCTCCCGCGGAACTTGTGGACCGTGAGCTCCCGGACGGCCCTCGGTCCGATGAGCTGGTCGGTGAGCTCGATGACGCCGTCGACGAGCGCGTTCTCGGCGTGCGACCGATCTCGCATGCTAGAGAGGAGGAACGTCGTGCAGTCGCTCAGCGTGGAGAGCCCCTGGATCTCGTGCACGAACTCGCGGTAAGCGAGCGCGCTGGGCGCGCGCTGCTCGACGCTCTCGAGCCCGTCGATCACGAGCACGTCCGTGCCGCGGCGCTCGCGCAGCGTGCGGCGCAGGAGATCGAGCAGCCCGGCGAGCCCCTGATCGCGGAGCGCCGGGTAACCGCTGATGTAATAGATGCGGTCCGGGATCATGCGCGGGTCGAAGAACTTCATCCCGCTCAGGTGGCGGATCATCTTGCTGTGCGACTCGACGAGGAGCGTCACGTAGACGCAGCGCGCGCCCGCGCTCCTCCGCACGTGCTCGAAGCAGAGCTGGTTGCCGAAGATCGTCTTTCCGCTCCCGGGCGGGCCCATGAGGGCGTAGGTCCCGTTCCGGAGGAAGCCGCCCTTCAGGATGTAGTCGAGCCTCGGAATGCTCGTCTCCAGCCGAGGGACCTCCGCGCTCGGGCCGTCGTCCGTTCGGTCGTCCGTCGAGGGCACCTGTGCGCCCGGCCTGGTTTCACGTCCCTGCGTCATGGCAGCTCCGCTGATGTCTCTGCTGTCGGCTTCTCCACGGGCAGGCGCACGACGAACGCAGCCCCGCCGCTGTCGGGCGACTCGATGGTGATGCTGCCGCCGTGCGCCTGGACGATCTCCCGCACGATGTAGAGGCCGAGCCCGAGGCTCTGCGACTTGTAGGTGGACGCGATCCGCTGGAAGGGCTGAAACACCCGGTCGCAGTCCGCCGCGGCGATGCCGGGCCCGTGATCGCGGACGGTGAGCCTGGCGGTCGCCCCCTCGCGCGCGAGGGAGACCTCGATGAGGCTTCCTCCGGCGTATTTCAGCGCGTTCGTGAGCAGGTTCTGGACGACCTGCTCGATGCGCGCGCCATCCCAGAGGCCGTGGATCGGCTCGCTGGCCGCGATCCGGACCGGCGTCCCGGCCGCGCGGGCGTGCTCGGAGAGCGCCTCGGCGGCCTCGCGCACGATCTGGAGCAGATCCTTCGGCTCGAGATCGAGCTCGAGCCGGCGGGCGCGGATCCGGGTCACGTCGAGCAGGTTCTGGACCAGGCTGGTCAGGCGATCGACCTGGCGTTGTGACATGTCGACGAGCCGGTCGAGCTCCGTGGGCGATCCATCCGTCGGGACGCGGAGCTTGACCCGATGGAGCGTGAGGAGCAGGGCGTTGAGGGGCGATCTCAGCTCGTGCGCCGCGATCGACAGGAACTCGTCGCGCGCGGCGAGCGCGGCGCGCGAGTCGTCCGTCCATCGCTGGAAGGCGGTCACGTCGACGAAGGTCAGCGCGGCGAGCTTTCGCTCGAGGTCGACGGGATCGCACCGGACGATGAGCGCGACGTCCCCGCCGCCGGTCTTCCAGTGCGTCACCAGGGGGCCGAACGCCTCACCCCGGAGGGCGCGGGCCCGCGGCCGCTCGTGGGGCGCGATCGGCGCGCCGTCGGCGTCCGTCACGTGCGGGGTCTGCCCGTCGAGGTCCTCGTAGGCGAACGAGATCTCGCGCGCCGGCGCGTTGGCGAAGGCCACCCGGCCATCCCGCCCGATCTCCATCAACACGAGCCCCACCTGGATCGCGTCCGCATTCGGTGTATCGGTGGACAGAGGCGGCCTCACCACGTTCGCTTCCTCGCCGTTGCCAGGCTCTTCGCTGGCGAGCCCGTATTGCAAGCGACGGACCGCCCAGGATCGCGGCTCGACGCGGCGCTCGCGGGCGCCGGTGCCGAGCGCGGCTGTGGCGTAACGCCATCACGCGGGGCAACTTGGCGCGTGCGGGGGGCGACGGGGCGCGATGGAGCCTGGAGCAGCGTGCTGTCATCGCCGCGCCAGCGCGTCCCGGCGCGCGGCGCGGCCGCGAGCGCGTCCTCAGCCCGCGGCCGCGCCGCGCCCGCGGGCGCGTCCTCAGCGCGCGTCCTCAGCGCGCGTCCTCAGCGCACAGCGCGACCGCGACCGCGACCGCCCTCGACGCGGGCGCCCTCGGTGCGCGATGTTGCCGCGCGCTCCGCGATCGACCTACGCCTGCGGCCAGACAACGCCGCGCGCGCGCAGGTCCGCGACGGTGTCCGCCAGCGTCTCGAGAGGGTCGCGCGGCGTCCACCCGAGCTCGCGCCGGGCCTTTGTGGCGTCGAGGTACCAGAAGTGCTGGCCCATCTCCGCCGACACCGGGTCGACCGGCAGATCGAACGGCAGCCGCTTGCGCGCCCGCTCGATGAGGTGCGCGCCCGCCTTCGCGAGCGCGACGCTCCGGGGCAGCCGCAGGGCGGGGGCGGGGACGCCCGAGATGCGCGCGAGGCGGTGGAAGAAGACCTCCAGGCTCATGTTCGCGGCGCCGAGCAGGTAGCGCTCTCCCGGACGGCCCTTCTCCATGGCCAGGACCATGCCGTGGGCCGCGTCCCGGGCGTCGACGAAGGAGAGGCCGCCCGCGGGGATGAAGGGCAGCCGGCGCTCGAGGAAGCTCGCGACGTCGCCCGTCGACGCGCCGTGGACGTCCCCCGGCCCGAGCAGGATGCTCGGGTTGACCGCGACGACCTCGAACCCCGGCCCGCTGCGATCGAACGCCGCGCGCTCGGCGTACAGCTTCGATCGGTAGTACGGCCAGCCGGCGATGAGATCGATCGGCGGGGGCGCCGTCTCGTCGCGGATGTCGCCCGGGTCCCGGCTCACGGCGACGACGCCGCTCGTGCTCGCGATCACCGCGCGCTTCACCCCCGCGTCGCGGCAGGCGTCGAGGGTGATCTTGGTCCCCTCGACGTGGGCCCGGTAGAGCGCCTCGGCGTCCTCGCGGCGCCGCGAGACGCGGCCGGCGCAGTGGAAGAGCCCCTCGCAGCCCCCGGCGGCGGCGCGGACCGACGCCGCGTCGAGGATGTCGCCGCGGCGGATCTCCACGCCTTGTTCGACGAGCGCGAGCGCGGGCGCCTCCGCGCGGCAGAGCGCCACGACGTCGTGGCCCGCCCCGCGGAGCTCGGTGACGAGGTGCGAGCCAAGGAAGCCGGTCGCGCCGGTGACGAGGTAGCGGCTCATGCGAGGTCGAACACCTTCTGGAAGGTCTGGAGGAGGGAGATGTCGTTCGATTTCACGAGGCCCGTCATGAACTCCATCGGGGTCGGCGTGTAGGCCTCGCGGACGATCTTCGTGAAGATCTCCGGCGTGGTCTTGAGGACGCAGTCCGCCTGCTGGATCGGCTTGCCGATCCGCGCCTCGCAGCCGGCCGGATCGATCCGCAGCGTCCACTTTGCCTCCTCCTCCGCGCCGAGCGTGACGTAGTAGGTGATCGGCTGGGTGACCCGCCCGGCCACGTATTTCGCCTCGAGCTCGCGGAACAGGAGCGTGAGCGGGTGCTCCTTCGTGCTCGCCGCCTGGTCGATGCTCTCGACCCGCTTCAGGTCGAGGGCGCCGCCGTCCCGCAGCTTGATCACGGCGAGCTGCGTGAGCTCCGCGACCTTGCGGCAGGCCACCGCGTACTTCATCCCGGCGGTGAGCCGCTTGAGGTCGGCGATCTCGAGCGGCGGCCCGATGCGCGCGAGCAGGTCGCGGCGCACCGGGACGCTGCGCCCCTTCGGCAGCGCCTCGAAGGTGCCCCCCAGGTAGAGGGGGAGGATGTCGACGTTGTGCGTGAGCGCGAGGTGCCCGATCGCCGGCTTGAACTCCAGGATGCTGCCGTCGGGGCTGCGCGTGCCCTCGGGGAACAGCAGCACCGTCCGCCCGCGGTCCAGGATCTCGCCGGTCTGGCGCAGCGCCGTGCGGAGCCCGCCCTTGCGGTCGAACGGCGCCAGGTTCGTGAGGTTCTCGAAGTAGGCGCGCCGCCAGCGGTTGCCCTCGAAGAAGTAGTCCTGGGCCGCCAGCGAGACGATGCCGTCGCCGTAGCTGCCCAGCGCGTACTTCACGAGCCCCATGTCGAGGTGGCTCGCGTGGTTCGAGACCACGATCGTGTTGCGGTTGTGCGGGATGAACGCGCGCCCGTAGACCTTCGGGCGCATGACGTTCCCGTAGAAGCCGGACTGGACCTTGTTCATCCAGTGCTTGGCGAAGTCGGCCACCGGGCGCGGGATGTGGATCGGCTCCGCGCCGGGCGCGTGCTCCTTCGGCTCCATGGCCGTCGCGCCGGCGTCCTGCGCGAGGCTCGCCGCGCCCGCGTCGGCGGACGCGGTCGCCTCGGCGGCGAGGCGCGCGACGATCGCCTTCACCTCGGCGCGCTTCACCTGGCCGGACGCCGTGCGCGGCAGGTCCGCGTCGTGGAGGTGCAGGGCCATCGGGTGGCACGGCTTGGGCAGCGCCTGGATCGCCGTCCGGAGCGCCTCGAGCGCGCGCTCTTGCTGCAGGGCCCACGCGAGCGCCTCGTCTTCAGCGGCGTCCTTCGGGTCGGGCGGCGCGGGGACCGCGAGGCAGGCGACCTGCTCGCCGCCGCGGCCGTTGTCGATGCCGACGATCGCGAGCTCCTTCACGTGATCGACCTTGCCGAGCGTGCGCTCGATCTCGGCCGGGTACACGTGCTCGCCCTTCGCGGCGGTGATGACCTCGCTCTGCCGGCCGACGAGGACGAGCCGCCCCTGCTTGTCGAGCTTGCCGAGGTCGCCGGTGTGGAGCCAGCCGTCCGCGTCGAGCGCCGCCTGGGTCGCGTCGGGGGCGTCAGCGTAGCCCTTCATGACGTTGGGGCCGCGCGCGAGCACCTCGCCCACGCCGTTCGCGTCGGGGTTCGCGATCTTGATCTGCACGCCGGGGAGCGGCTTGCCCACGTTCCCGGGGCTCGCCGCGGGCGAGGCCTTGGCGACGGTCAGGAGCGGCGCCGCCTCGGTCAGCCCGTAGCCCTCGGCGAGCGGCAGGCCGAGCCCCTTGAACACGGCGGCCGTGTCCCTGGGGAGCGCCGCGCCGCCGGAGATGAGGAAGCGGACGTTGCCGCCGAGCGCGTCGTGGACGCTGCCGAAGAAGAGCCGCCCCGCGTTCAGCCCGAAGCGCTTGCCGAGCATGCGGTTCAGCTCCATGGCCCAGTTGAACGCGGCGGCCGCGGCCGGCCCCTGCTCCTTCATCCTGGCGACGATCTTGCGCTCCAGCATCTGCCAGAGCGCCGGCACGCCGACCATCGCGGTGACGCGCGCCCGCTTCAGCCCCTCGCTCACCCGGTCGGCCGAGACCTCGTCGAGGTAGATGATCCGCGCGCCCTGCGACAGCGGCAGGAGCAGGCCGCAGGTGACCTCGAAGGTCTGGTGGAGCGGCAGCACGCTGAGCACGCGGTCGCTCGCCTTGAGCGGGAAGAGCGGGGCCAGGGAGGCGAGCAGCGCGGTGAAGTTGCCGTGCGTGAGCAGCACGCCCTTCGGCTCCCCGGTCGTGCCGCTCGTGTAGACGACGCTCGCGACGTCCTCGCTGCCCACGCGCACGTCCGGCGGCGCGAGCCCGTCGCCCGACGCCGGGCCGAGATCGGCCGCGCGGCCCTCGGGGAAGCCGACGAGATCGAAGGCGTACAGGTTCGGCAGCGCCGCGCGCACGTCGGCGCCGACCTTCGCCTCCACGTCGCTGTCCCAGAGGACGACCTTCGCCGTCGACGAGCGGACGATGGCAGCGAACGCCTTCGCGTCGAGCGCGGGGTCGATCGGCACGGCGACCGCGCCCGCGCGGAGGATGCCGAAGTAGGCGATGGGCCACGCCGGCTGGTTCGCGCCGGAGAGCGCCACGCGATCGCCGCGGCGGACGCCGAGCGCGGCGAGGCGCGCGGCCGTCTTGCAGGCCGCGTCGCGGAGCTCGCGGTAGCTCGTGCGCGAGAGCCCCTCCGGCTCGATCCGCTGGACGGAGAGCGCGTGATCGAAGCGCTCGGCGACCTCGTCGAGCAGGTCGACGAGGCTGTCGTAGGGCCGGAGCGCCTTGATCTCCCGGCGGAGCATGTCCTCCATGATCGGGAAGGCCCACTTCTCCAGGCCGGGGAGGTGGACGTTCCAGATGTAGTCGCGCCAGTCGATCTTCTCGGGCGCCCAGACGAAGCGCGCGCGCTCCTCGGGCGGCATGCGCGCCATGGCCGCGCGCGTGTTGGCGCAGGAGTAGACCCAGTCCGCCTCCGCGACGAACGGCATGAAGACCTCGAGGAGCATGGCCGTCCGCTGCTCGGTCCTGGCGGCGCTCTCCAGCGCGGCGGCGGCCGGCTTGAGGAGGGCGGCGGCGGGGCCGACGCCGGCCGTCTTCAGCAGGCCGCCCAGGCCGCGCAGCGCGCCCTCGATCGCCCGCGCGCCGTGCGCGTTGTACTGCTGCCGGGTGAGCCCGCGCGGCTCGAAGCGCGACGACACGATGTCGAAGAGGGCGGTCTTCTTCCCCTCGAAGACCTGCCGCCGCTTATAGAGCCCGGCGAGCTCCAGGTAGCGCGTCACGCGGCAGCCGTTCGTGTCGGTGGTCCCGTACTGGTACACGGCGGGCGCGCGGCCGTCGATGAGCTCGCAGAGCGAGGCGATCATGCCGCTCGCGACCATGTCGACGGGGATCAGGTCGAGTCGCACGTCGTGGTCGCCCGGGAACTGCACCTGGCCCTTCGAGGCCAGGTAGAGGTAGGGCGCCGAGGTGTTGACCCCCTCGTTCCAGCCGCAGAACGGGAACTCGACGGCCGTCTCCACGACGGCGGGGCGGACGATGGTGAAGGGCAGCCCCGAGCTGGCGAGCACCTGCTCGCCGATGCTCTTCGTGTAGGTGTAGATGTTGGTCCACCCCCAGAAGAGCGCGCGCTCCTTGCCGGCCTCGACGAGCCGGTCCTTGATGAACTTGCGCTTCACCCGGGCGAGCTCGTTCTCGAGCGCGGTGCCGCGGCCCGGCTCGCCGCGCGCGGCGAGGTTCGCCTTGGCCTCGTCGAGGAAGGCGCTCTGC
Source organism: Sorangium sp. So ce1335 (assembly GCF_051521615.1). Taxonomy (NCBI): domain Bacteria; kingdom Pseudomonadati; phylum Myxococcota; order Polyangiales; family Polyangiaceae; genus Sorangium; species Sorangium sp. So ce1335. The sequence goes on along the minus strand of NZ_CP150363.1, from coordinate 11,009,266 downwards.
CGGAAGGCGTCCTCGCACCGCTGGCGGGCCTGCTTCACGAGGTCGAGGCACTCGCTGATCTCGCGCTGCGGGTCCCAGTGCGATCGATCGAGCGTCCGCTTCGGGCACGCGGCGCCGAACCACGTCTCGCCCGCGGCGCGGGGGAAGGGGATCTCGGCCGGGTGGTTCTCCTCGATGAGCCCGGAGCGGTACCCTGCGACGAAGCAGGTGCTCGTGTGCATCACCTTGGCCCCGAGGGTCCGCGCGAGCTCGACGAGGTTGCTGACGCCGAACGCGTTGACCTCGAGCGCCTCGTCGAGCGGGGGGTTGAAGTCGACGACGCCGGCGACGTTCACGACCGCGGCGATGTTGCCGGTGAGCTCCCCCACGCGGTCGCCGAGCCCGAGCAGCGGCTGGCCGACGTTGCCGTTCATGGGGGTGATCTTCTGCCGGAGGTACTCCTCGAACGCGGGCCCGGGGTGCTGCTCGCGGATCGGATCGAACACCGGCGAGGTGGCGATCTGCGACCAGAAGCGCTCTTCGGGCGACTGGCCTTCCTTGGCCCGGACGAGCAGATAAATGTGGGCGATCTCCGGGAACCTCGCGAGCAGCATGGCCAGCCAGACCTTGCCGAGGAACCCGGTGCCACCGACCACCACGAGCCGCTTGCCCGAGAGCACGTGCGACGGCACAAGCGGCGGGGCCGCCGCGATCTCTTGGCGGCCAGCTTCACCCGGCGCCCCGGGCTCCACCCCTCTGGCCCCAGCCCCGTTCGTAACACCCATATGGCTCATCGAGACTCCAGGAAGGCCGCTCAATTCGCGCCTGGGCAGGAACGCGTCAAGGGCGAGGTGCCGCGAACCGGGGTTCGCGCCATCCAGGCATGGGGTTTGCTCGCATCTTTGCTCGCAGGATCGGGTCGTCGCGGAGCGTTGGACGCCGTGTTCCGGGGGTCTGCGCTCGCGCGCGCGTCGCGAGCGTCGTGGCAGAACGGGCGCGTTCGGCGCAATGGCTTGCCGGTGCGGGGGATGGGACCCAAGCCGTGCGGCCATGATCTTCGGGGCGCATGAATCCGTGGCCGGCGGTCTCCACCGCGCGATCGCGCTGGCGGGGGAGGATCGCTGCGAGGCGCTGCAGATCTTCACCAAGGTCTCGGGCCAGTGGCGTGAGCCCTCGCTGAGCGCGGAGCAAGTCGCCACGTTCCGCGGCGCGCGCGCGCCCTGGGCCGGCGCGGGTCGGACGCTCGCCCACGCGAGCTACCTCATCAACCTGTGCGCCGACGATCCGGTGATCCTCGAGCGCTCACGGGAGGCGCTGTACCAGGAGCTCGCGCGGTGCGACGCGCTCGGGATCGACTTCGTCGTGTTCCACCCGGGCGCGCACCGCGGCCTCGGCGAGGAGGCCGGCCTCGATCGCATCGGCGAGAGCCTCGCGATTGTGCTCTCGCGGGGGGAGGGGCTCCGCGCGCAGCTCTGCATCGAGAACATGGCCGGGCAGGGGACGACGCTCGGCGACCGCCTCGATCAGATCGCCGCGATGATCGAGCGCGCCGGGCCCGCGGGGGCGCGGCTCGGCGTCTGCATCGACACCCAGCACGCCTTCGCAGCGGGGCACGATCTCCGGAGCGAGGCCGGCTACGAGCGGTTCTGGGGCGACTTCGACCGGCTGCTCGGCATGGACCGGCTGCGGTGCATGCACGTGAACGACTCGAAGGCGGCGCTCGGTCAGCGGCTCGATCGGCACGAGCGCATCGGCGACGGGGAGATGGGGCTCGCGCCGTTCTGGCGCCTCGCGAACGACGCGCGGCTCGCGCGCGTGCCCGCGGTGATCGAGCTGCCGCCGCTCTCCAAGGAGCGGCGCGGCTACGCGGAGGAGATCGCGCGGCTGCGCGCCCTCCGGGGCGCGCCCGAGCCGGCGGCGGCGCCGGTGCCCGCCGGCGCCCGCCCGGCCAGCAAGGACAAGCCGCGCGCCCCCCGCAGGTGACGCTCGCGCCAGCGGAACGCCGCCGGGTGAGCGCGAGGGCCGGCGCGGCGCGCGCGCCCGGCCGTCCACGCGTCACCCCGCCCGGTGCGGCACCCTGACGCCCTTCTCGTCGGCGACGCGGATCGCCGTCTCGTACCCCGCGTCGGCGTGCCGGATGATCCCCATCCCCGGATCGATGGTGAGCACCCGCTCGAGCCTGCGCCGGGCGGCCTCGGTGCCGTCGGCGACGATCACCATCCCGGCGTGCAGCGAGTTGCCGATCCCGACGCCGCCGCCGTGGTGGAAGCTCACCCACGACGCGCCGCCGGCGGTGTTCGCGAGCGCGTTGAGGATCGCCCAGTCGGCGATCGCGTCCGAGCCGTCCTTCATCGCCTCCGTCTCCCGGAACGGCGACGCGACCGACCCGCAGTCGAGGTGGTCGCGCCCGATCACGATCGGCGCCTTCACCCGGCCGGTGCGCACGAGCTCGTTGAAGGCGAGCCCGACCTTCGCGCGATCGCCGTACCCGAGCCAGCAGATCCGCGACGGCAGCCCCTGGAACGCGATCTTCTGCTCCGCGAGCTCGATCCAGCGCCGGAGATCGGGGTCGCCCGGGACGGCCTCGAGCACCGCGCGATCGGTGGCGAGGATGTCCTCGGGGTCGCCGGAGAGCGCGACCCACCGGAACGGGCCCTTGCCCTGGCAGAACAGCTCGCGCACGTACGCCGGCACGAAGCCCGGGATCGCGAACGCGTCCTGGCAGCCCGCCTCCATCGCGCAGGTGCGGATGTTGTTGCCGTAGTCGAACACCTCGGCCCCGCGCCGCCGCATGGCGAGCATCGCGTCGACCTCGATCCGCATCCCCTCCTTCGCGCGCGCCACGTACTCCCCGGGGCCTTTGGCGCGGAGCTCCGCCGCCTGCTCCAGCGTGAGCCCCGGCGGGACGTAACCGACCAGCGGATCGTGCGCGGCGGTCTGCTCGGTGACGAGGTCCGGCGTGACGCCGCGGCGCACGAGCTCCGGGTAGACGTCGGCGGCGTTGCCGCAGACGGCGATCGAGCGCGGCGCGCCGCGCCGGACGCTCTCCAAAACCGCGTCGAGCGCGCGGTCGAGATCGTCGATGCGCTCGTCGACGTAGCCGGTGCGGAGCCGCTTCTCGATGCGCGCCGGATCGATCTCGACGCCGAGGCAGGCCATGCCCGCCATGGTCGCTGCGAGCGGCTGCGCCCCGCCCATGCCGCCGAGGCCCGCGGTGAGCACCCAGCGCCCGCCGCCCTGGACGCGCGCCGCGTGCGCCTTGCGCGCGGCGACGAACGTCTCGTAGGTGCCCTGCACGATGCCCTGCGACCCGATGTAGATCCACGAGCCCGCGGTCATCTGCCCGTACATCGTCAGGCCGAGCGCCTCGAGCCGCCGGAACTCGTCCCACGTCGCCCACCGGCCCACGAGGTTCGCGTTGGCGAGGAGCACGCGCGGCGCGTCGGGGTGCGTGCGGAAGCGGCCCACCGCCTTGCCCGACTGCACGAGGAGCGTCTCGTCGTCCTCGAGCTCCCGGAGCTCGCGGACGATCACGTCGAACGCCTCCCACGATCGCGCGGCCTTCCCGGTGCCGCCGTACACGACGAGATCGTCGGGCCGCTCCGCGACCTCCGGATCCAGGTTGTTGTGGATCATCCGGAGCGCGGCCTCCTGGATCCACCCCTTGCAGCTCCGCTCGCTCCCGCGCGGCGCGCGCACCACCCGGGCCCCCTGCTCTCCGGTCGCCATGCTGTCGTGTACTCCAGCCGCCCCGGATCGACCAGCAGCCGCGGCGCGACGCGCGGCGCGTGGCGCAAGCCTGCTCGGCGAGGCTTGTCGCTCTCCAGGGCAGCCGGCTTCGTCCGAACCGGAGTATGCTCGCCCCGGGCGCGCGCAGCGCCCCTGTCCGGGAGAGCCCATGATCTCGAGGATCCGTTCGGCCCTTGCGCGTTGCCCCGTCGGGGCCCTTCCTCCGCTCGCGGCCCTGGCGCTCGCCGTCGCGACCACCGGGTGCGACAAGGTCGGGTGCTTCGAGTGGACCGAGCTCGAGGGGGCCTGCCCCTCCCAGGCGGAAGCGCTCGAGTACTTCGGCAGCGACGCGTGCCAGGGACCGGTCGAGTCGGTGGACAGCGAGCCCGACTACGACGGGGACTACTGCTGTTACAGCATCACGAAGCGCGAAGAGTACGCGCTGTGCTCCCCGTTCGACGGGCGCTCGCCCTCGCCGGCCCCGTAGCCCGCTGACGGCTCGGGACGTCGAGAGCTAGGGCTCGTCCAGCGCATCCCTGGCGAGCTCCTGGAGCGCCGCGAGATCCCGCGCGGCCATCTCCTTCACGTCGCTCACGTCGCTCACGTCGCTCACGTCGCTCACGTCGCCCGGAGCCCCGCGCGGGTAGGCGAGCGCGACCTCGCCGTCGTGGAGGTAGAGGTGCTGGCCGTCGATGCACCCGTGCGCGCCCCCCGCGGCGTGGAGCGCCGCGATCGCCTCGCCGAGGCGCGCGCGCTGGCCCCGGGTCAGCGCGCGCCGCTCGTCGGCCAGCGCGCGGCCCAGGGGCAGCGCCACCCAGATCTCGCCGGCGGCGAGGTCGACCCGCAGCACGCACGGCAGCGCCGCGTGACCGGCGCGCGCGAACGCGCGGGCGCGCGCGAGCGTCGCGTCGTCGAGCTGCAGCACGAGGACGTCGCGATCGAGCCAGGCGTCGCGCCATCGCCCCTCCGTGTCCCGGCCGTCGCCGACCTCCAGGGTCGCCGCGAGCCGCGCCGCCGTCGAGGGCGGCGCTTCGCTCGCCCGAGGCCGCGCGCTCGCGCGCGACCGCTGCGGCCGCGCGCGCTCCGGCCAGGAGAGCGCGGTGAGCGCGCGCCGCGCCTCGAACGCGTCGGCGGGCCGCGCGGCCGGGTCCTCCGCGAGCAGCGCCGCCACGACCGCGTCGTGGGCCGACGTGAGGTCCGGGTGGACCTCGCTCGGCGCGGGATCGAGCAGCCCGGCCACCGCCGGGGCGGGCGGCTCCCCGGTGAGCAGCTCGGCGAGCACCGCGCCCACGCCGTACAGGTCGCTCGCCAGCGTCGCCGGCCGGCCCATGCGCTGCTCCGGCGACATGTACGCGAACGTCCCGATCGCGCCGGCCGTCGCGGTCGTCGAGAGGTCGCCGAGGTGCGCCGCGCCGAAGTCCGCGAGGTGCGCCGTCCCGACCTCGTCGAAGAGCACGTTGCTCGGCTTCACGTCGCGGTGGAGGATGCCGAGCCGGTGCGCCTCGCCGAGCGCGGACAGGAGCGCGCACGCGATCTCCACGGCGCGCGCGGGCGCGACCGGCTCGCCCCGCAGCCGCTCGACGAGGGACCCGCCGGCCATCCAGGCGAGCACCATCGCGGGCCCCTCCGGGTGGTACGCGCGGAGCGCGACGACGTTCGGGTGCCGGAGCTGGGCGAGGGCGCGCGCCTCGCGCTCGAACCGGAGGAGCGCGTCGCGGCCCGCTCCGAACGCCGCGCCCGCGAAGATCTTCACCGCCACGCGCTCCGCCGTGATCCGGTCGCGCGCCTCCACCACGCGCGCGTGCGGCGTGGCCGTGACCTCGCGCAGCGTCTCGTAGCGCCCGAAGAGGAGCGGCCCCGCTGCGAGCGGCCCGGCGGCGGGCGCGCCGGGCCCCGGAGCGCCGACGCCGACGTCGGGCGGCGGGAGCGACTCCGGACCGGGCGTGCCGCGCTGGGCGATCTCCTCGCGCACCGTCCGCGCGGCGTCGTCGAGCCCGAGCTCGCCCAGGCACCTGGAGAGCAGCGGCAGCGCGCGGGCGCGCTCCGGCGCGTCGGGCGGCAGCCGCTGCAGCGCCCGGACCGCGGCCTCGGCGCGGCCGTGGCGCGCGAGGAGCTCGCCGAGCGCGAGCCACGCCGCCGCGTCGTCCGGGCGCCGGCGGAGCGCGGCCTCGAGCACCCGCGCGCCGTCCGCGGGGCGGCCGGCGAGCTCGAAGCTCTCGGCGGCGCGGCGCGCGTCCTGCGCCGCCGTGAACGCCTCCGCGGCCGCGGCGTGCGCGCCGAGCGCCGCGAACAGCGCGCCGGCGTGGCGGGCGAACCCGCGCGCCGCGAGGTCGGCGGCGACGCGCAGCGCGGCGTCGCGGGGCGCCGTGGCGGCGACCAGATCGAGCGCCTCGCGCGCGAGCGCCTCGTCGCCGCCGAGCGCGGCCATCAGGGCCGCGCGGGCCGGGTCCTCCGCCGCCAGCGCCTCGCGGGCGGCGCCGACGAAGTCGCACGCCCGCTCGAGCAGCTCCGAGGCGCCGGCGTGATCGCCGGCGGCCACGAGGAGCGCGGCGCCGCGGGCGCGCTGCCCGATCGCGGCGAGCTCGGCCGCGCGCCGTCGCAGGTCCTCGAACGCCACCCCGACGTCGGCCGTCAAACCGTCAGTGCGCGGCGATGCGGGCGCGGCCGATCACGGAGAGATCGAAGCGCACCTCGCCGAGGTCGATCCCCGAGGCGCTGAACGGCACCTGCCGCGTGCGGTGCACGGCCAGCGTCGCGTCCGCCGGCAGGGGCCCGAGCGTCGACGGATCGAGCAGGGAGCCCGGGATCACGCCCCGCCCGGTGTCCTTGAAGGCGCACCGCACGGCCGTGCCGCGCGCGGACGTCACGTCGACGTAGATGACGTCCCGCGACCGGCCCGCCTCGGCGCCCTCGTCGGCGCGCCACTGGACGACGGCGCCCACCCCGGCGTCGAGCTGGACACCGTCGGCCAGATCGGCGTCGCCGACCCGCACCTCCTCGGGGCCCGCGGGCGCGTCGGCCTCGAAGGAGAACCGATCGAGCAGCCCGGTGCCGGAGCTCTCGAAGACGTAACGCGCCGGCGCCGGCAGATCGCTCGTGGCGTCGCGCGACGTGTAGAACACCCCGAAGACGAGATCGCCCACGTCGGGGAATGCGCGGGCCGCGAGCGGCATTGCCGCGCTGTCGGTCCTCATCGTCACGTCGCCCGCGTCGAGGAGCTCGATCGGCCCGATCGCGCTCAGGCTGGTCGCCGCCTCGTCGCCGGCGGGCGAGAGGACCATGCAGCTGCCGGCGGACGGCAGATCGAAGGTCGAGCCGACCACCCGCTCGGCGAGCTCGGGATCGGCCGCGGAGGAGAGGCGCATGAACTTCGCGGAGACGTTGGTGACCGAGCCCGCCCCCTCGACGGCGGCGCTCGGCAGCGCCGCCTCGTCGAACTCGACGGCCGAGGTCGTCCAGGCGTCGTCCCGGCTCAGGTTGATCGCGCGCTCGACGCGGACGACCCCCTGGGTGACCACCCCGCTGGCGTCGGCCGCGTCGTCGCCGGCGACAGGCGCCGAGCAGCCGATGAGAGCCGCACCGGCGAGGACGAGGCATGAGGTGGAGAGGGCGCCGTTGGGACGCATAGATCCGAGTCTAAGGCCGGTCCTCCGGGCGGGCAAGCGCCTGCGCAGGCCACAGAAAATGCAAGAAAATCCGTGCGGTTGACGTGCCCGCGCCGCGGTTACGGCCGCGTCAGAAGGTGACCGTGAGACCGCCGCCCGGAACGACGGTCCCCTGGTCGATCGAGACCGGAGCGCCGGCGATCTCGCCCCGGGCGTGGTGGTAGGTCGCTGTGGCCTCCAGGGCCACATGCACATGGCGAAACCCGCCGCGCACGCCCAGCACGAACCCGACCCGGAGGTGCTGGCCCGACGCGTCGACGAGCGGGCCCGCGGTCGCGCCGGCAGCGGGCAGCCGCACCTCGCCGCCGAGGAGCTCGAACCCGAGCCGCGGGCCGAACCACAGCGCGTAGAGGTCCGCGTCCGACCGGAAGCCGAGCAGGACGGGGACGTCGATCCCCGCGCCGTGGACGTCGCTCCCCTCGGAGCCGGGCCCGCCCGCGAAGAGCGCCGAGGCGCCGAGGCCGACCGACAGGGCCGACGCCTCGCCGAGCGGGAACGCATGGCGCCCGTCGAGCCGGAGGGCGCGCCCCGTGTACGCCAGCCCCGCCTCGTTGTCGCCCTCGATCCCGACGCGCGCGCTGGCCCAGGGCGCCACGCCGGGCGCCACGGCGATCTCGGAGAGCTTGCGCCGCGCGGCGTCCTCGGTCGCCGCCGGACCGCCGCCGGCGCTCGCTTCCCCGTCGGGCGGGGCGGCCGTCGCGCCGGCGAGGACCATCGCGCCGGACACGCCCGCGCCGAAGCTCACCGTGCCGGGACGGAGCACGTGGGCGGGATGGAGGAGCGGTCCGCCGCCGTGGCAGCCCGCGCACGCGAGCGCAAGGAGCCCTGCGGCCCAGCGCCGGATCACGGGGCCAGCCGGGTGCAGCATCGAACCGACGGAGCCATCGGAGCCATGACGAGCGCGGCCCGGCTGGCGGCGTGATGTGGATCGAGAAGCGGCGCTACTTGCGGAAGCGCGAGGGGTAGTCGTTGGCGGCGGCCCGCTTCTGCAGATCGGCATCGTCGGGGTGGAGCTTGATGGCGCGCGCGATGAGGGCCTCCTCGGTCTCCACGATCTGCGGGTTGGGCAGGCAGCACTCGACGGGGCACACGGCCTGGCACGCTTCGTGGTCATAGAAGCCGACGCATTCCGTGCAGAGCTCCGGATCGATCACGTAGATCTCATCGCCCTCGCTGATGGCTTCGTTCGGGCATTCCGGCTCGCAGGCGCCGCAGTTGATGCAGTCTTCAGTGATGTAAGTCGCCATGACCTTCGCTTCATTCTCCGGGGTCAACCCCGGTCCGCTCGTTTGTAGAGGCCAGGCAGCAGGGTGTCAATTCGGGCGGAACGTGGCGTCGGTTCCGCGCGCCAGAGCCGCGCGTATCGCGCGCTTGCGCGCGGGCGCCCCTGCCGGTACTAAGCGGCCCTCCTCGATGCTCCGCCTCACCGGGCCCGCCCCCCTGCTCGTCCTCCTCGGCGTCTCCTCGCTGCTCGCCGGGTGCGGCCCGCAGATCGGGGATGAATGCGTCACGTCGCTCGACTGCATCCAGCAGGAGCAAGAGCTCTTCTGCGACACCACCCAGCCGGGCGGCTACTGCACGAAGTTCAACTGCGAGCCGAACAGCTGCTTCGGCAGCAGCGTCTGCGTCGCGTTCAACCCGGTGCTGGATCAGGCGTGCAGCGCGCTCGAGAACGTCCGCTGGCCGCGGTTCGAGCGGACGTTCTGCATGGCCACGTGCGACGACGACGACGACTGCCGGGGCGGCTACGCGTGCGTGCCGCTGCGCGCGATCGGCGATGCCGCGGCGACCGCGCCGGGCGAGCGCAACGCCGTGATCATCGACAGCGATCCGGACGGCTGGAAGGCATGCCTGCCGCAGCCGTCCTCCTCGCCGAGCGCGTCCGGCGAGCCGCCGGGCGACGCCGAGGGCACGCCCGGGATCTGCGGGGCCGCTCCGGAGCAGCCCGCGTGGACGCCTTACACGCCCGGGTCTTCCGGTACGGGCGAGGGCGGGGCCGGCGGCGCGGGCGGGGCCGGCGGCGCGGCCGGCGGCGCGGCGGGCGAGGGCGGCGCGGGCGGCGCCGGCGGCACCGACGACGAGGGCGGCGCGGGCGGCGCGGGCGGCGCGGGCGGCGCCGGGGGCGCGGGCGGAGGCTGATCGCCGCGCGGTCGATCCGGCGTCGCGCGTCGGCCGTGCTAGCGTTGGCCGCGTGTTTGGACCGGCCCCTGCAAAGAGGACGCTCGAGGCCGCGCTGCGCGACGTCGGATCGCAGAAGCCCGCCGTGCGCGTGGAGGCGGTGACCGATCTCGTCCCGTATGCCGCGACGGCCCGGGAGCAGGTCCTGCGCGCCGTCGAGGGCGCGCTGCGCTCCGATCAGCACGCGGCGGTGCGCGCGGCCGCGGCGATCGCGCTCGCCGACACGAAGGCGGTCGAGGCGCTCCCCGCCCTGCTCCTCGCCGTCGAGGACGCGGACCCCCACGTCCGGCAGATGGCGATCACGGCGCTCGGCGAGATCGGCGACGGGCGCGCCACCGGCCGGCTCCGGCGCGCCCTCGCGGACGAGCGACCCGAGGTCCGCTTCCAGGCGGTGATCGCGTTCCCGCGCGTCTGCGCGCAGCGGGCCGACGCGATCGACGCCGTCATGCAGGCCACGCACGACGGCGATCCGCTCGTCTGCCACATCGCCCTGCGGATGTTCGAGGAGCTCGGGGAGTCGACCGGCGACCTGCCGCCGCTCGCCCTGGAGCGGACGCGGGCGCTGCTCGGCCATGCGTCGCCGCTCGTCCGGGCAGCGGCGGCGGTCGTCGCCGCGCGCTTCGGCGATCCGACAGGCCACCCGGTGCTCGTCGAGATCGTCGAAGGAAAGCTCCGCGGGGTCGACCACGAGGACGAGGCCGCCGCCATCGAGCTCTGCGGCGAGCTCGGCCTGGACGCCGCCCGGGGCGCGCTGGAGCGGCGCGCGTTCGGGCTCAAGATCGGCTTCGGCCGCGACCCGCTGCGCTGGCACGCGCGCGTCGCGCTCGCGCGCATGGGGCACGAGCGCGCGATCCGCGAGATCCTGAGCGAGCTCGGCGCGTGGGACCGCCACCGCCGCACGCTCGCGGTCGCGGCCGCCGGTCGCGCCCGCCTCAAGGCCGCCCGCCCGGCGATCGCGGCGATGCAGGGCGACGACCGGAAGGCCGACCAAGGGGCCGTCGAGGAGGCGCTCGCCGCGATCGCCGCCGAGGGGGCGGGGACGGCGCCCGGCGACTGAGCCGCGCCCCATGCGCCGCGCCGCTCGTCGGCCGGGCCGCGCGGGGCATGCGGCGCGGGCGAGGTTGGCGTAGAGGGACGGAGCCAACCGCGGGCAGGTCGCCGGGACGCCGCGCTGCCCCCACCGAGGTGGATGCATGAACGACGAAGCGCAGTTCAGCGAGGCCGACCTCGCCCCGGGACCCGAAGAGCGCGCCGCGGCGCGCCGCTTCCTCATCGACCGGGTGGCCGCGAGCGTGGCCGCGCTCGCGGCGGGCGCCTGGGCCGGCGGGATGGTGGCGCTCGGCGCGTGCGCCGCGCCGTTCGTCTTCCGGCTGGCCCCTGCCCCCTTCTCGGGTGACGCGATGAGCGCGGCGTTCGCCCGCTTCGATCAGCTCGCGCTCGGCGCCGCGGTGATCCTCCTCGGCGCGGAGGTGGCGCGCACCTGGGCGGCCGGGCGTCGCGGCGCGGGCCGCGCGGCCCGCGTGCGCCGCGTGGTCGCCATGGTGATGGCCGGCTGCGCCGCGTACGTCGGCCTGGCGCTCACCCCGCGCATCGCCGCGCTCCACCGCGACGGCGTCCAGCGCGGCGAGGGGGAGCTCGGCATGGAGCTCGAGCGCGTCCATCGCCGCGCCGAGCTCGCGGGGCGTGCCGAGGTGTTCCTCGGCGCGAGCCTCGTCGTGCTGCACGTCTTCACGCTCGGCGCGCGCCGCCCCGACGAGGACGACGACGACGAGGCGGCCGCGCCGCTGCCGCCCGGCCCGCGGTGACGCCGCGCCCACGACAGGGAGAGACCCCATGCCGCGCGACAACAAGCTGTACAGCGGCTTCGTCAACCACGATTACATCCTCACCTTCTCCATCGCCGACGAGGCGAACCGGGCGCGCCTCGTCGCGCTCTGCGCCGGACCGTGGCAGGGCGACGAGGTCACGCCGGGCACCTGGGAAGTGTCCAACACGCTGAGCCCGGACGAGATGGAGCGCGCCATCCTCGAGCTCATGGGCGACACCGACCGCGCCGCCTATTACTACCTTTCCGACAGCAAGCGGATGTTCCGCGTCCTCCTCGGCTGAGCGTGGGCGCGGGGGATGTGAGCCGCTTCGCTCCGGCGGGCGATCAGGGCGCGAGCGCCCGTCCCGGCGGGCCGATGGCGCCGCGATCGCCGCCGTTTCGCGGTATGGTCGTCCGGTCATGAGCGAGCTGGAAGCCACGCCGCCCGGCGCCACGACGAGGCCCGCAGCCGACGCTCCTCCTCCGTCCGGAGCGGCGGGAGCGGAAATGGCAGCGGACGACGAGGGCCTGCTCAGCGTCCTCCGCGACGACGGGTCGCTCGACCCCGCGACCGACCCCGGTCTGGACGACGCGCTGCTGCTGCGCGCGTACCGGGAGATCAAGCGCCTCCGGCTGCTCGACGCGCGCATGCTCCTGCTCCAGCGGCAAGGGCGGGTCGGCTTCTACGGCGCGTGCACCGGCCAGGAGGCGACGCCGATCGCCACGGCGCTCGCGCTCGAGCCCGGCGACTGGATCTTCCCGGCGCTCCGCGAGAGCGTGATGATGCTCGTGCGCGGCTTCCCGCTCCGCACCTACGTGGCCCAGGTGTTCGGCAACGCGGGCGACCTGCTCAAGGGGCGCCAGATGCCGTCGCACATGAGCGGCCGGCGCGTGAACCAGGTGTCCTGGTCGAGCTGCATCGGCCCGCAGATCCCGCAGGCGGTCGGCGCCGCGTGGGCGGCGAAGCTGCGGCGCGACAGCACGGTGGTCGTGGGGTTCATGGGCGACGGCGCGACGAGCGAGCCCGACTTCCACAGCGCGATGAACTTCGCGGCCGTCTTCAGGGTGCCGTGCGTGCTGATCTGCCAGAACAACCACTGGGCGATCAGCGTGCCGACGGAGCGGCAGACGGCGTCCCGGACCATCGCCATCAAGGGGCGGGCCTACGGCGTCCCGTCGGCGCGGGTGGACGGCAACGACGTCATCGCCGTCTACCGCGCCGTCTCCGCGGCGGTCGCGCGGGCCCGGGCCGGCGGCGGGCCGACCTTCATCGAGGCGCTCACCTACCGCGTCGGGGCGCACTCCTCGAGCGACGACCCGAGCCGGTACCGGTCGCAGGAGGAGGTCGATCGCTGGACGAGGCGCGACCCGCTGCTGCGCCTCGGGCGTCACCTCGCCGCCCGCGGCCTGCTCGACGACGCCGCGGAGGCCGCCCTGGAGGCGGAGCTCAACGCGGAGATCGCCGCCGCGGTCGCGGAGGTCGAGGCGATGGACCCGCCCGCCCGCGAAACGCTGTTCGACGACGTCTACGCGGAGCTGCCCTGGCACCTGCGCGACCAGCGCGCGGAGCTCCTGCGCTCCCCGAAAGCGCCGGCGCACGGCGGGCGCTGAGAGGATTTCCCCTCGGTGCGAGGTCGTGTAAGCCCGCCGGACCCCAGGGTACGGCTCGCGGTCGCGGGCGCGGCCTCAGGGCTGGTCAGCGAGGGGCTTGCCTGGCCCACCCCGGCGCCCCTATTCCAGTCTCCGAAGCGCACAAAAGGACAAGGATGAAGACCTACGACGCAATCGTCATCGGTGCCGGCCCCGGCGGTTACCCCTGCGCCATCCGGCTGGCTCAGCTCAAGCAGAAGACGCTCTGCATCGAGAAGGAGCAGCCCGGCGGCGTCTGCCTCAACTGGGGCTGTATCCCCTCCAAGGCGTTGATCTCCGCCGCCCACCTCTACGAGAAGTCGCAGGCCAGCGCCTCGATGGGGATCAAGGTCAGCGGCGTCGAGCTCGACGCCAACGCGATGCAGGACTGGAAGGAAGGCATCGTCAAGAAGCTCACCGGCGGCGTGAGGTCGCTGCTCAAGGGCAACGGCGCCGACCTGCTCACCGGCACCGCGACGATCGTCGGGCCGAAGCGCGTGGACGTGACCCTGCCCGACGGCTCGGTGGAGCAGATCGAGGCGACCAAGGGGATCGTCATCGCGACGGGCTCGACCACCATCGAGATCCCGACGTTCAAGTTCGACGGCGACGCGATCATCGGCGCGAAGGAGGCGGTGAGCCTGCGCCGCATCCCGAAGCGGCTGCTCGTGATCGGCGGCGGCGTCATCGGCCTCGAGCTCGGCATGGTCTACCAGGCGTTCGGCTCGCAGCTCACCGTCGTCGAGGCGCTCCCGGACCTGCTCACCGGCGTCGACCCGGACTGCACGAAGATCGTCGAGCGCAAGATCCAGAAGCGCGGCGGCACGATCTACAAGAACGCCAAGGCGCTCGGGTACGAGAAGCAGAAGGACGGCTCGGTCGGGGTGAAGATCCAGATCGAGGGCAAGGAGCAGACGATCGTCGTCGACACGGTGCTCGTCGCCGTGGGCATGCGGCCGAGCTCGAAGGGCCTCGGCCTCGAGAAGGTCGGCGTGACGGTCGATCAGCGCGGGTTCATCCCCACGGACAAGACGGGCCGCACCAACGTGCCGTCGATCTACGCCGTGGGCGACGTCAGCGGCCCGCCGCTGCTCGCGCACAAGGCCACCAAGGAGGGCGAGATCGTCGCCGAGGTCATCGCGGGCCACAAGGCCGAGAAGGACTGGGTCGCGATCCCGGGCGCGATCTTCACCGATCCGGAGATCGCCACGGTGGGGCTCACCGAGGCGGAGGCGAAGGCGAAGGGCCTCGAGATCAGCGTCGGCAAGTTCCCGTTCGCGGCGCTCGGCAAGGCCATGGCCATGAACGAGACGGAGGGGTTTGTGAAGATCGTCGCCGACAAGAAGACGAAGCAGGTGCTCGGCGTCCACATCGTGGGGCCGGAGGCCAGCACGATGATCAGCGAGGCGTCGCTCTCGCTCGAGATGGCGGCCTTCCTCGAGGACCTCTCGCTCACGATCCACCCCCACCCGACCCTCGGCGAGTCGCTGATGGAAGCCGCCGCCCACGCGATGGGCGCCGCCATCCACATCGCGAACCGCTGAGCGCGCCGCACCGGAGCCGCGGCGGCCTGCGCCAGGGAGGCGGGGCCGCCGGCTCCCACGGGCGGGGACGCTGATCCCGGGAAGCGCCGCCCGACCCGGGAAAGACCAGAAATGAACCACAGAGGCACAGAGGGAGAGAGAAGATAAAAAATTCTCTCTCTTCCTCTGTGCCCTCTGTGCCTCTGTGGTTCTAACTCTCTTTCTCTCCGAGCTGCCGCGCTAGCGCCCGCCCACCGGCTCGATCGCGAGCCGATGGGCCAGTCGTCACCGCCGCGTCAGTCGCGCATGTAATGGCACGTGTACCCGCCGGGGTACTTCACCAGGTACTTCTGGTGGTACTCCTCGGCGCGCGTGAACGGCCCCGCCTCCACGATCTCGGTGACGAGCGGCGCGCGCCACTTGCCGCTCTGGTTCACGCGCGCCTTCACCTCCTCGGCCACGCGGCGCTGCTCGGGCGTCGTCACGAAGATCGCCGAGCGGTACTGCGTGCCGACGTCGTTGCCCTGGCGGTTGCGCGTCGTCGGGTCGTGCATCCGGAAGAACCACTTCTCGAGCAGCTCGGCATAGGACAGCTTCGCCGGGTCGAAGACGATGCGCACCGACTCGGCGTGGCCCGTGGCGCCCGTCTTCACGTGCTCGTAGGTCGGGCTCTCCGTGCGGCCGCCCGTGTAACCGACCTCCGTCTCGAGCACGCCGGGGATCCCGCGGAGGAGCTCCTCCATCCCCCAGAAGCAGCCGCCCGCCAGGATGGCCGTCTCGAGCGTCGTCTGGCAGCCCGGGGCCTTCCCCGGCGCCGGGACGGCGCACGCGTTCGCGCCGGCCTGCGCCTCGGGCGCCTTGCCCCCGCCCTCGAACAGGGCGCGGTAGGCGCCGTACCCCTCGGCCTCGAGGCGATCCACCGGGATGAACCGGAGGGACGCGGAGTTGATGCAGTAGCGCAGCCCGGTCGGCGCAGGGCCGTCCTCGAAGACGTGCCCGAGGTGCGAGTCGCCGTCCCGGGAGCGGGCCTCCGTCCGGACCATGCCGTGGCTCCGGTCGACGCGCGCCACCACCCGCTCCGGCTCGACCGGGCGCGTGAAGCTCGGCCACCCGGTGCCCGAGTCGAACTTGTCGAGCGATGAAAAGAGCGGCTCGCCGCTCGCGGCATCCACGTAGAGGCCCGCCTCGTGGTTGTTCCAGAACGCGTTGCGGAACGGCGGCTCGGTCGCGTCGCGCTGGGTGACCTCGTACGCGAGCGGCGTGAGCCGCTTGCGCAGCTCCTCATCCGACGGTTTGCGATAGCTTCTGTCCGACATCGTCACAGCCTCCTTGGACCCGAGAGCAACCTCGCCCGCCCGCCCCGCGTCGCCAGCGCGCCGGCACGCGAACGAGGCGGCGCACCCGACGAGCAAGAGCGCGAAGAGAAGACGAGCAGCGCGGAGCCAATTCATATCCACCTGGCCTGCCGGAAGGGTAGCGTAACCATCCCTCCTACGCCGCGCAGCGCCGTCGGTTTCGCCCCGCCGATGCCGATCGCGCGGCCGGCGCGCGGATGCGCGCTGCGCCGGGCTCGGCGTTACGGGCTGCCGCTCTCGAGCGCGGCGTCGCCCTCGGCGGCGCGCCGCTCGAAGCAGTCGTCGGGGATCGCGCGCGCGCGGCGGACGAGGCGGGTCGCCCCGATGAACGCCGTGGTCACCGGATCGTGGTAGCCGCTCGCCCCGTGCAGGCCGGGGACCGCGCGCTGGTAATGGCGCGCGACCCGCTCCATCAGCGCCTCGCGGACGTACTTGCCCACCATCGACGCCATCGCGACGCAGAGATCCGAGGCGTCGCTGTCGCGGACGAACGCGATCTCGCCGAGCCCGGGGAAGCGGTAGGCGCTGCGGGCGCGGCCCTCCTCGAGCACCGCGTACAGCCGCCCGGAGAGCGGGCCGAAGGCGGAGCCGTACTTGCCGAAGCCGCCGACCTTGCCGCAGACGGCGAAGACCTCCGCGCCGGCGAGGCCGCCGAGCTCGAGGATGAGGCGCTCCATGGCGTGGAGATCGAGCAGGAACCGGTTCTTGCCGGCGCGCACGCCGTCGTTCATCCGCTTCGCGCAGAGCAGCATCGAGCGCACGGCCACGATCTCGACCCCCTTCTCCGCGAGCTTGTCGAGGTCGCGGCCGATCGCGCGCATCAGCTTGTCGGGCGCGGTGAACGCCTCGCCCTCGGTCGACCAGCACTGCTCCTCGACGTGGCCCGGGCAGAGCGCGCGCAGCGCGGCGCGGTCGTCGAGCGCGACGGCGTGGAGCAGCTCGTCCACCGACGACGCGGCGCCGGGCGCCCCGGCGCGGCCGCAGCCGCGGGCGACCAGGGCGCGGGTCCACGCCTCGCCGAGCGAGACGTCCCCGTGCGCGACGAGCTGCTTCGAGTCGCCGAGCCGCTGGGCCAGGGCGCCGCGGGGCGCGCGGCCGGCGGTCTCCCAGCCGGCCTCGGTGACGCGCGAGAGGACCGCCGTCACCACCATCGGACCGAGTCGCGGGCCAAGGCCGTTCTCGTCGACGCCGATGCGGTAGCGAATGGAGGTCTCGGCCGACGCCATGCCCGCCCCTTGCCACACGCCGCCGCCCGCGTCACGGCGCGAGGCGACCCGCCAGCGTCATCCCGCGCGCCGCTTCGAACGAAGTCGACAAGCGCGAGTCATTGCGGTCTCCGCCTCCAGTTTTTCTCCGGAGCGCACCGCGAGCGCCGCGATATAGTTCGCGCCCGATGCGCATCATCCCCGTCCCCTGCCTCAGCGACAACTACGCCTACCTCGTGGCCGCGGACGGCCGGAGCGAGGCGATCGTCATCGACCCCTCGGAGGCCCCGCCGGTCATCGAGGCGCTCGAGCGCGAGAAGCTCAGCCTGGTCGCCATCGTCAACACGCACCACCACCACGATCACGTCGGCGGCAACGAGGCGCTCCGCCAGCGCTACGGCGACCTGCCCGTCTACGCGCACTCGAGCGACGTCGGCCGCGTGCCCGCGCAGACCGAGCGCGTCGAGGAGGGCCAGCCGGTCCGGGTCGCCGGCCTCGAGCTGCGGCCGCTCCACGTCCCCGGGCACACGCTCGGCGCCGTCTCCTACTGCGTCGACGACGCCGTGTTCACCGGGGACACGCTCTTCATCGGGGGCTGTGGCCGCATGTTCGAGGGCACCCCGGAGGGGATGCACGCCTCGCTCTCCAAGCTGGCCGCGCTCCCGGGGCGCACGCGCGTGTTCTGCGGTCATGAGTACACCGTGAACAACCTCCGTTTCGCCGAGACGGTCGAGCCCGAGAACGAGGCTGTCCGCGAGAAGCTCGCGGCCGCCCGCGCGGCCCGCGAGCGCGGCGAGCCGACGGTGGGGAGCACCATCGCCGACGAGCTCGCGACGAACCCGTTCCTGCGCTGCGGCGAGCCTTCCGTGCAGGCGCGATTCCCGGGGGCCACGCTGCCCGACGTGTTCGCCGCCGTACGGCGCGCGAAGGACAATTACCGCTGAGTGACGGCGTGGCGCGCGGCCGTATTCCGCTCGCGCCCGCCGCCTGATTTCTATACGACTACGGGCATGGACTCCCGCGCTCCCATCTTCGGGTTCAACGACGCGCGCGATGAGATCGTGCGCACCGTGGTCGACCGGGTCGTCGCCGCCGCCCGCGATCCGCTGCTCGCCATGAACGAGGCGGCGTACCAGGAGGCGAAGCGGCTCGAGGGCTCCCGGAAGCCGCAGGACGTCCGCGAGCTCGCCGAGTGGCAGCGGCTCGCCCGCTCGCTCGGCCGCATGCACGACGCCGAGCGCCGCCGCCGCCTGCGGGAGCTCTCGGAGGAGTACGCGTGGGACATCGCCGGGAACTTCGACCGGCGCGTCTACCAGCTCTCGTCGCGGCTCCTGCCGCCCGTCGTGAGCGCGCTGCTCGCGCCGCGGAAGCTCATGACCGTGGTCCGCGACCCGCGCAAGCTCGTCAGCCTCGAGCTGCTCGCCGACCGGGTGCTCGTGCAGGGGCCGCTGCCGAAGCTCCGGTCGCTCGTTCAGCGCGGCACGGCCGTCTACGTGCCGACGCACCTGTCGAACCTGGACTCCATCGTGTTCGGCTACGCCCTCGAGCGCGCCGGCCTGCCGCCCGCCACCTACGGCGCCGGGAAGAACCTCTTCACGAACCCGGTCCTCTCGTTCTTCATGCACAACCTCGGCGCCTACCGCGTGGATCGGCGCATCAAGCACAACCTCTACAAGGACGTGCTGAAGACGTACTCGGGCGTGCTGCTCGAGCGCGGCTACCACTCGCTGTTCTTCCCGGGGGGCACGCGGTCGCGGTCCGGCGGCGTCGAGCGCAAGCTCAAGCTCGGCCTCGTCGGCAGCGCGTTCGAGGCCTACACGCGCACGCTGCTCAGCGGCCGCGAGCGCCGCGTCTTCTTCGTCCCCGCCACGATCAATTATCTCATCACGCTCGAGGCCGAGACGCTCATCGCCGATTTCCTCTCCGAGGCCGGCAAGGGCCGCTTCATCATCGAGGACGACGAGTCGAGCCGGATCGGCCGGATCGCCTCGTTCCTCCGGAAGCTCCTTGCGATGAACGCCGCGGTGGTCATCCGCTTCTCCGAGCCGCTCGATCCGTTCGGCAACCGGGTCGACGAGCTCGGCCGGTCCTTCGATGCGCGGGGCCGCGAGGTCGATCCGGCGAGCTACGTGAAGAACCAGGACGGCGCCCCGGTCATCGACGCGGCGCGCGACGCCCAGTATGCCCGCGAGCTCGGCGAGGAGATCTGCCGGGCGTACGCGCGCGACACGGTGGTGATGGCGACGCACGTCGTCGCGGCGGCGAGCTTCGCCCGGCTCCGCGCCCACGCGCCCGCGGCGGACCTCTTCACGGTGCTGCGCCAGCGCGACGTGCTCACGGTGCCGCGCGACGATCTGGCGGCCGACGTCATGGCGCTCTGCGACCGCCTGCGCGCGCTGGAGCAGCGGGGGCTCATCGTGCTCGGCGAGGACGTCCGGCTCGGCTCGGGCGGGGACATCGTCGAGCGCGCGCTGCGCGCCTTCGCCGGCTACCACTCGTCGCCGGTGCTCGACTCGCGGCCGGAGGGCATCGCGATCTGCGACACGAACCTGCTCTTTTATTACCAGAACCGCCTCGCCGCCCACGGCGTCGCGTGGGACGTCATCGCGCCGCCCGGCGTCCCCTCGGGCCTCCAGGTGCAGCCGCCGCTGCCGCCGCTCGCGCCCTCGTCGCCGCCGCCGCCGCTCGACGACCGCGGCGCGGCCTCGTCGCGCGGCGGCGCTCCGGCCGTCGGGGGCGCGCCGGTCGTCGGGGGCGCCGCGCGCGCGGGCTCGATGAACGGCGCCGGAGGTGGCCGGTGAGCGCGCGTCCGGCGCCCTCGGTGGGGGTCATCGGCGGCGGCTTCTGGGGCGTGGCGCTGGCGCTCGCGGCGAGCCGCACCGGGGCCGAGGTGCTGCTGTTCTCGCGGCGCGAGCACCCGCAGATCAACGACGGGCCGCGGATCGTGCGCGACTATGCGGAGGTGGCCCGGGCGCGGCTGCTCGTGATCGCGGTGCCGTCGAACGCGGCGCGGACGGCGCTGCGCGCGCTCGGCGACCACATGGACGGGTCGCACCTCGTGATCCACGGCGTGCGCGGCCTGGAGGGGGAGGCGCTGAAGACCGTCTCGGACCTCGTGCGCGAGGAGACCCCGGCGCGCCGGGTGGGCGCGCTGGGCGGCCCGGTGCAGGCGGACGAGCTCACGGAGGGCCGCCCCTCGGCGATCGTGTGCGGCTCGCGGTTCCCCGAGGTGCACGCGGCGGTGGCCGCGGCGTTCCAGTCGGACGCGCTCCACGTCTACACGACGCCGGACCTGCTGGGCCTGGAGTGGGCGTCGGCGCTCGTCGGGTGCCTCGCGATCGGGGTCGGCTTCGCCGAGGAGGCGGGCGCCGGGGCGGGGCTCCTGGCGGCGCTCATCTCGAGGGCGGTCGACAGCGCGGCGCGCGTCGCCGTGGCGGCGGGCGCGGAGGATCGGACGATGCTGGGGCTCGGCGGGTACGGCGATCTGCTCGCCTCGATCCGGCTCGCGGGCCGCCCCGAGGTGATCCTCGGCAAGGCCCTCGCGCGCGGGCGGACGCTCGACGAGGCGGTTGCGGAGGCGAGGCTGCGCGTGGAGGCGATCCCGCTGATCCCGCGCGTCGTGGCGTTCGCGAAGGCGCGGAAGGTGGACGCGGGGGTGTTCGAGGCGCTCGAGACGATCCTGCAGGGCGGGGCGCCGAGGGCGGTGCTCGACCGGATGTTCACGGCGTGACAGGACGCCAGCGCGGGGCGGTCGGACCGCGCAGCCCACTGCCATCTCGACAGCGGCGTGGCGGTCGAACCGCCTCTCCGGCATCGATCTCGACAGCGGTAGGGCGGTCGAACCGCCTCTCCGGCATCGATCTCGACAGCGGTAGGGCGGTCGAACCGCCTCTCCGGCATCGATCTCGACAGCGGTAGGGCGGTCGAACCGCCTCTCCGGCATCGATCTCGACAGCGGTAGGGCGGTCGAACCGCCTCTCCGGCATCGATCTCGACAGCGGTAGGGCGGTCGCGAGGGACATGGGTCGACCCGCCGCCGACGTCAGCCGTCCTGCCTCTTCGCGCCTGCAGCTTCCGGTGCGGCGGGCGGCTCGGGGCTGTCGCAGCAGCGGAAGCCCGTGGAGTAGTCGTGGTAGGCCGGCTCGTGGGCGATCGTCGTGAAGTAGCAGCCCGGGCCGAGCTCGCTTGTCGTGCTGAAGAAGCCGCCCATGAACACGCCGTTGCCGTGCTGCCACGGCTGGTCGCGGCGCTCGACACCCTCGGTGCGCATGCGCTGCACGAGATCGTGATCGACCATGTCGCTGACCCACTCGTGCAGGTTCCCGATCATGTCGTGGACGCCGAGCTCGCTGGCGCAGCCGGCGTGATCGCCGCTCCTCGCCAGGAAGCCGGGCTTCTGGTTGAGGTCGGGGCTGTTGAAGTGACGCTCGTAGCTCCACCCGCCGGGCGGGTGGTCGCCGAAGAGCTCGCGCAGGAGGTGGGGCTTGCCCGTGTTGCACCGCCCGCGCTCGCCGCGGGGGCCGTACGGGTAGCGGTGCACGCCGTCGCCGCGGCAGGCGCGCTGCCACTCCCGCCGCGTGCACAGGCGCTTGCCCGCGGCGACGCACGCGGCCTTGGCCTCGACACGGCTGATGTACGCCTGCGGAAAGACGCCGGCCTCGTTGCGGGCGAGGTAGCTGACGCCCGGCTCCGGCCGCTGGTAGTGCGGGTGGACGCTGAGCTGCCCGCCGGCGTCGACGACCAGGTGCGCCTCGTAGCGATCGATGCAGAAGCCGCCGACGAGGACCATGTCGGCGGGGCAGGACCCGAGCTCCAGCGGGAGGCCGAGCGGCCGCGGGGGAAAGACGCCGGGCCCGGCGCTGGCGGAGCCGGTCGGCTGCGCCCCGGCAGGGGCGGCGCTCGCTGCGGCCGCGGCCGGCGGGGGCCCGGCGGCGGCGCTGCCCGGGATGGCGGCGCCGGCGTGCGCGCTGCCGGCCGGCACGGGAGCGGCGTGGGCTGAAGCAGCGGCGTGGGCCGAAGCAGCGGCGTGGGCCGAAGCCGCGGCGTGGGCCGAAGCCGCGGCGTGGGCCGAAGCCGCTGCGGGCGCTGGAGCCGAGGCCATTGCGGGCGCGATCCGCGAGACCGCCGCGGACGCCGGCGCCGCTGCCAGCGCCGCCGTGCCCTCTGCGCCGTGCGCCACGAGCGCCTCGCCAGACGCGTCCACCTTCTTCGCCGCGCTGCCGCCGCCGTCGCTCGGGCTGACGCACGCCGCGAGCCATGCAAGGGCGACGAGCAGTCCTGGATCCGCGCGTCCTGACAGGTGGTACCGAGGGAGTGAGGAGGTCTTCGACAGACGGGCCCGGAGGTGATCGCGGGGTGGCGCGGACGGCACGAGGCGCAGTGTACACGCCCCCGGCGCGCTGCTGGGCTTCATCGCGGTGCGCTCCTCCGCCTCGCCCGCCGGCGCCGCCGCGCCTCTCCCCTGGGCTCGCGCCGAGGTAAGTGAGGTCACGACGAGGCGAAGCGCCCTGTCGTGTCCGCCCCTCGCCGTCGCGCCTTCCAGGCCGAGATCGCTTTGCGTCGCATGCGGAGGAGCTCGTCCCCCGCGAACCGCGGGACATGAGCGTGCTTGTCCCTCACTTGCCGGCGATGGCGAGATGCCTATCGATCCTCGCGTGCGGCCAGCGCGTACAGCGCGCCTGGGCCTCGGATCTCGGAGTGAACGCCATGGATCCAGTGAAGAAGCGACGGGCCATGTTCTCGGGCGTCTACCTGCTCCTCGCCCTCGTCGGGTTATGGCTTTTCCAGGCCACGCTCGTGCGGCGCCTCGAGCCTCGGGTCGTGCCCTACAGCGAGTTCCTGTCGCTGCTCCAGGAAGGGCGCCTCGATGAGGTCGAGATCCGCCAGAACGAGATCGTCGCGGCGCTCAAGCCAGAAGCAGAAGGGGGAGAAGGGGAAGGGAAGGGGAAAGCGCGCTCGGTCGTGGAGACCTCCCGTCTGCCGGGCATCGACGAGACGCGCCTGTTCGAGTCGCTCGTCGACAAGAAGGTGAAGTTCTCCGGGAAGATCGAGGTCGTCTCGTTCTGGGAGCAGTTCCTGCTGAGCTGGGCGCTGCCCATCGCCCTCATCGCGGGCATCTATTACATGGGTTACCGCAAGCTCGGCCGGGGGGCCGGGCCGATGAACCTCGGCAAGAACCGCGCGAAGATCTACGACGGCAACCAGGAAGAGCGCGTGCGCTTCGAGGACGTGGCCGGGGTGGACGAGGCCGAGGCAGAGCTCGTCGAGATCGTCGATTTCCTCAAGAACCCGGACAAGTACCGCGCCCTCGGGGCGCGCATCCCGAAGGGCGTCTTGCTCGTCGGCCCGCCGGGGACGGGCAAGACGCTGCTCGCCAAGGCGATCGCGGGCGAGGCGGGCGTGCCGTTCTTCTCTCTCTCGGGGTCCGAGTTCGTGGAGATGTTCGTCGGCGTGGGCGCGGCCCGCATGCGCGATCTCTTCGTGCAGGCCAAGGAGCGCGCCCCGTGCATCATCTTCATCGATGAGCTCGACGCCATCGGCAAGTCGCGCGGCGGCGTGGCCGCGCTCGCCACGCACGACGAGCGCGAGCAGACGCTCAACCAGCTGCTCGTCGAGATGGACGGCTTCGACGCGACGGCCGGGGTCATCATCATGGCCGCGACGAACCGCCCCGAGGTCCTCGACCCGGCGCTGCTCCGGGCGGGGCGATTCGACCGGCAGGTGCTCGTCGACAGGCCCGACCTCGAGGGCCGGGAGGACATCCTCCGCGTGCACGTGCGCCGCCTGAAGCTCGCGGAGGACGTGGATCTCGGGGTCGTCGCGCAGCGCACGTCCGGGATGGTGGGCGCGGATCTGGCGAACGCCGTCAACGAGGCCGCGCTGGCGGCGGCGCGCCGGGGCTCGACGCTGGTGGAGCAGCGAGACTTCGAGGAGGCGATCGACAGGATCCAGCTCGGGCTGAAGAAGCGAGGCCGCGCGATGAACGAGGAGGAGAAGCGCCGCGTGGCGTTCCACGAGGCGGGCCATGCGCTCGTCGCGCTCTCGGTCGAGCACGCCGATCCGGTCCATCGCGTGACGATCATCCCGCGCTCGATCGGCGCGCTGGGCGCGACGCTCCAGCTCCCGACCGAGGATCGCTACCTGATGACGCGCGACGAGCTGCGCGATCGGCTCTGCGTGATGCTGGGCGGCCGGATCGCCGAGGAGCTCTGCTGCAATGACATCTCGACGGGCGCCCAGAACGACCTGGAGCGCGTGACGGAGACGGCGCGGCAGATGGTGTGCCGCTTCGGGATGAGCGACGTGCTCGGGCCGCTCACGTTCGGCCGCCCGGTCGGCGCGCGGTTCCTGGACACCCCGGTGAGCCTCGGGGAGGAGCGCAACTTCAGCGAGGAGACCGCGCGCGCGATCGACGCCGAGGTGCGCGCGGCCGTGACGGCGGCGTACGAGCGGGGCCGCGCCCTGCTGAAGGAGCGGCTGCCGGTGCTGCACCGCATCGCGGAGCGGCTGCTCGAGCGGGAGACGCTCGAGAGGGCGGAGCTGGAGGCGATCGCGCGGGCGCAGGGCGCGCCGGCGCGGGACGGCGCACCCGCGCGGCGCGGCACGCTGGAGGAGGGGAGGGCGCCGGCGCCGTAGCCTCGCATCGACGCGGGCGGCCCGGCGGGTGCTCCCGGGCTGACGGGCTGCGCGCGTCGCTCTACGATGGCGCGCATGAAGATGCGTGCGTTGCCACGATGCCTCGGGGGACTGGGGATCGTGGCGGTATCCGGTTGCGGTCTGGTGCTCGGCCTGGACGACTTCAAGGACGCCGCGCCCGCCGAGGGAGCGACGCCGGCCGGAGCGGGAGGAGCAGGCGGAGGAACGACCTGCGAGCCGGAGAGCGTGGCCGCGTGCTACTCCGGGCCTTCCGAGACGAAGGATGTCGGCATCTGCAGGGCCGGGACGCAGGCGTGCAAGCAGGACGGCTCCGGGTACGAGGCGTGCTTGGGTGAGGTGACGCCGGCGGTAGAGACGTGCGCGAGCACGGAGGACGAAGACTGCGACGGGAAGGATTGCGTCAAGTGGGCAAGGCTCATCGGCGGCGCGGAGGACGAGACGATCAATGGCGCCGCGGTGGACTCCGCAGGCAACATCTATATTGCTGGCAACTTTCAGGGGGCGATCCCGCTCGGCGAGGATGTGCTCATCGCCTCCGGAGAGCGCGACGCGTTCCTGGTCAAGCTCTCCGCATCGGGTGAATACATCTGGGGTCGGCAGCTCGGGGACGTGGACAACGAGACGTTGTTCTCCGTTGCAGTCAACCCCCAGGGCGAGGTCGCCGTCGTGAGCGTGGAGATCGAGGATGGCCTGAGCTCAATGAACATGATGCTGCAGAAATACGATCCGGATGGCGCGTTGCTGTGGAGGAAGCCGCTGGGTGGAGGGATGTGCGGGTTCGTGCCGAGCACCACGTCGGGGATGGTATTTCTCCCGGATGGCGACCTGTTGCTCGCGGGAAGCTACTGCGGGACAATTAGGTTCGATGACGATCATGTCATAATCAACGATACTGAAGGCAGTGATGTGTTTGTTGTGAGATTGAGTTCTTCTGACGGCTCTTTTGATGATGAAAGTGGTTGGGGCCGCGTGTTGGGTGGCGACGGTACGCAGAGCGTCATCGGTCTCGTCGTCGATCCTGCTGGCAACATCATCGTTGCAGGTCTCTTTTATGAACAGCTAGTTTCAGGTGACCGTTCGTACACGCCCGTCGGTGGCTCGGACTCCTACGTGGTGAAGCTGTCGAACCGTGGCCTCGTGAGCTGGACGAGGATCCTCGGAGGCCCCGAGCACGATACCCTCCGATCCATCGCCGTCGATCGGCTTGGTGGCCCTGTGGTCTTGATCGGTTTTCGCGGGACGGTTGATTTTGGCGGCGGAGAATTCGTGGCGAATGAACTGTCGGCCGCCTTGTTGAAGTACACGACGTCGGACGTCTACGAGTGGGGTCAAGTCTTCGACCCGAACCTGAGCCTCCGTGAGCTCTTCGTCGAACCCACAGGTGACATGTTGATGATGGGTGCCTTGACCGAAAGCGTCGAGCTGGGCGGCGAGGTGCTTCGGGCAAAGTCAGAGCAGGACGTGCTGCTCTTGAAGATAGGGCCTAATCGTGAGCCCCTCTGGGCAAGGACCTTTGGCGTGGTCGGGGAGGACGGTATCAGCGTGAGCGCGAGCGCGCTCGGGGGCTCTGGAGATCTCCTGGTCACCGGCGTCGCTTCCGGTAAAATCGATTTCGGCACCGGAGCCATGACGCCACAGGACGGAGGGGACCTGTTCGTTGCGAGTCTCAGCCCGTGAGGCCAAGGTGCGCCGGTCAGGCACGGCCATCGCCAGCAGTGCTGGCGGTTCGCTCGTGCGCCGCCGGCGCGGCTCAGCTCACTGGTTACATGGATCCGCGACAGCCTCGCACGTCTCCTCGCAGCTCGTGCAGGCGCACTCGTACGCAGCACGGTAGAGCGTCTCTACCCGCTCGCCGTTCTCCGGGTCGTTCGAGGCCTCCGTGTCACAGCGCCTGAAGCACTCGCGCGCGATCGACGCCGAGGTGCGCGCGGCCGTGACGGCGGCGTACGAGCGGGGCCGCGCCCTGCTGAAGGAGCGGCTGCCGGTGCTGCACCGCATCGCGGAGCGGCTGCTCGAGCGAGAGACCCTCGAGAGGGCGGAGCTGGAGGCGATCGCGCGGGCGCAGGGCGCGCCGGCGCGGGACGGCGCGCCCGCGCGGCGCGGCGCGCTGGAGGAGGGGAGGGCGCCGGCGCCGTAGCCTCGCCTCGACGCGGCCTGGGGGATGCTCCACGGGCTGACGGGCTGCGCGCGTCGCTCTACGATGGCGCGAAGGACACGGCGTAAGGTGTCTGCGCCCGGAGGCTCTACATCCCCGGTTGATTGCAGGGATCTACAACGGCACCACAGCTCTCGCTGCAATCCGTGCAGGCGCAATCATAAACGGCTTCAGCCATCGCCGCTGCGCCAGGGTGCCTCTCATTGCAGGCGCTGAAGCACTCCGGCTGCGGATCGTTCTGCATGCATCCTTGTGCGCAGAGAAGCCAGATCAGGCACACGGGGTCGTCCGCACAGTCGTTCATGCAGGCATTTTGTCCCGCGCAGCTCAGGCACTCCAGGCCGCTGCCTCCCCCTTCCGTCCCCTCGCACTCGCTCAGACAGCCGGCGAGCTCCGGATCCACAACACCCCTCGAAATCGACTCGATCTGCTCGCACGACGCGTCGAGCATGCACTGCGCGCTGCACTCCGCGGCCGGGTCTGCGCAGTCGAAGGCGAAACTGCTGCACAGGGGAACCATGCATTCCTCGGCCTTGTCGCAGGCCTGATCGCACACGGTGTCGCTGCCGGTACCGCCACCGTCCCCGCCAGCCCCGCTCGACGTCGTGGCCGCCGTCGCGGTCGAGGTCGTGCTCGCCGACGTCGTGGTCGAGGCCGACGTCGTGCTGCTCGTCGTCCCCGCGCCGCCGTCTCCCCCGCTCCCCCCGCCGCCGCCGGGGCTCTCCGTCGTCTCGCCCGAGCAGGCCGCGAGCGCCGCGCCCGCGGCCACGCAGAACACGAACACCAGAGAAGAAGTACTCCCGCGCATCTCCGCTCTCCTTGGGCACGCCGCGCCCGTTCTGCCTCATTACGTCAACGCCGCGCGATCGTTCGCCTGCTTCACTCCCCCCGCAAGACTTTTCCTCACACCCGCACGCCCCGGCGCCTGCGTTCCCACCACCCTCAGGCCCGTTGGCATCGCGCCCCGGCTCGGCTACCCACCCCGCCCATGCCCGGGCTGCCCCCTGCCGCGCTCCTCTTCGATATGGATGGCCTCCTCGTCGACTCCGAGCCGCTCTGGCTCGAGGTCGTGCAGGCCTTCTGCCGCGCGCGCGGCTTCACCTGGACCAGGGAGCACCACGCCGCCTGCGTCGGCGGGGGCCTGCGCGCCACCCTCTCCGCCACGGGCGAGCGCTTCGGGTTCGCCGTCGAGCACGAGCGCGACGTCGCCGCCGTCGTCGACGCCTTCATCGGCGCCGTCGGCGGGCTCGCGCTGAAGCCCGGCGCCGCCGAGCTTCTCTCCGCGGCCGCGCGCGCGGGGCTGCCCACGGCGCTCGCCTCGTCCTCGCCGCACCGGCTGATCGACGCCGTGCTCGCGCGCTTCTCCCTCAGGCAGCGCTTCCAGGCCGTCGTCTCCGGCGACGACGTCGCCCACCCGAAGCCGGCCCCGGACATCTTCCTCCGCGCCGCGGCCGCGCTCGGCGTCCCCCCGGCCCGCTGCGCCGTGCTCGAGGACTCGCTCGCGGGCGTCACGGCCGCGCGCGCCGCCGGCATGATCGTCGTGGCCGTGCCCGAGGGCCCCTGGGAAGACCGCGGCTTCGAGGCCCTCGCCGACGTCTGCCTCCCCAGCCTCGAGCACGCCCACCGCTGGCTCGGCATCGCCCCTGGGGCGACCGCCGCCGGCGAGCCCTGACCGACGCCGCCGCCGCGGGCCCGCCGCGTCCGCTCAGCCTGTCCCGCCGCGTCCGCTCAGCCAGGCCCGCCGCGTCCGCTCAGCCTGTCCCGCCGCGTCCGCTCAGCCAGGCCCGCCGCGCCCCCCTCGGCCAGGCCTGCCTCTCCCTCAGCCCGGCCCCGGCGACAGCGCCCCGACCTCGGCGCCGCTGCGCTTGTTGCCGAGCAGGTCCCGCGCCGGCATCTCGCGCGGGTCGCCCTGCCCGAGCAGCATCTTCGACGTCCGCTTCGGCCTGAAATCCGGGCGGTTCGGGTTGAGCTTCCACCAGCTCCCCTCGAGGACCACCCACGGCTCCTCGCCCGCGCGCACCACCTCCGCCGCGAGCCGCGCGCGCGTGATCCCGGTGATCGCCCGCGTCTCCGGCAGCGCCGCCGCGAGCCGCTTCAGGCCGTCGGGCATCCCGCCGTAGCTCACCTGGGTCAGCACGTTGTGCCCCGCGTCGAACCGGTAGATCCCCGTGCTCAGCACCTCGATCGACGACGCCGCGTCGTTCACGAAGATGTTGTTCCGCAGCCGGCACCCCCAGCTCCCGTTGCCGCACTGGAGCGCGGCCCGGCCGCTCGTGTTCATGATCACCGTGTTGTTGCGGATGAGGTTGTTGCGGCACCCCCAGAGCGGCAGCGCGTCGGGGCCGCTCACCTGCTCCGGGGAGCGCGGGCCCGGCTCCACATAGGCCCGGTCGAAGGGGTTCGCGTTGTCCCACTGCGCGATTCCGTGGGCGAAGTTGCCGTAAACGAGGTTGTTCTGGATCACCGAGTCCGATAGCCCGGCGAGGTTGATCGCCCCGCCGCCGATGCGCCCGTTGCCGTTCATCACGTTCTGCTCGATGATGAAGTTGACGCCCCGGCCGTCCGGAAACCCGTGCTCGCCGAACCTGTCCGTCGCGAGCTTCATCAGCCCCGCGGCCCAGGCGCGGGTCGGCTGCATGGACGGGTAGCCCCGGAAGGACGGGTGTTTCATCACCTCCTCGAGAGACGCCTCCGGATCGAGGTTCGCCTGGAAACCGCCCGCGTTGTTGCCGAAGAACACGTTGCGACGAACCACGTAGTTGTCCGAGCCGTCGGACACGTAAGCACCGTGCTCGCGCCCGGAGAGCGCGAACAGGTTGTCCTGCAGGAGGACGGTGTGGCTGTCGGTCGAGTGGAACCCCCACACCCGATGGTGGTGGGAGAAGGTGCCGACGATGGCGATGTGGTGCGCGAGCCTGCCGGTCTCGCCGAACGCGCCGTCGACCATGATGCCCGCGCGCGGCGAGCCCGCGGCCTGCTTGCCCGGCTCGCTGCTCCCGGCGAGGTTGAAGCCCTCGATCACCACGTGGTGCGCCGTCTTCAGGTAGATCATCCAGTTCGGGTCGCCGGGGCACGCCCGGTTGATCACGACCTCGCCCGGGCTCCCCATCGCCTTAAAGTGGATGTACTTCTCCTGGCCGGCGCTCGGCTTGTCGCCGATCGAGAACCCCGCGTAGGTCCCCGGCAGCACCGCGACGAGGTCGCCGCCGCGGGCCGCGTCCGCCGCGTCCTGGAGCGTCGCGAACGCGCGCGTGACCGGCAGGTCCTGCGGCGCTGCCGCGGCGTCGCGCGCGTTCAGATCGCGCGGGGCGACGCGGATCGTGGCGGGGGCCGGCGCGCCCACGACGAGGACGCGCTCGTACCGCTGCTGCAGCTTGAACGTCTGGCTCACCCACGCGTCGGAGTCCTGCGTCTTGACGAACGGCTCGACGGCCGCCGGCGCCGGCGGCTCCGGCGTCGTGTGCGGCCCGGCCGGGGCGGGCGCCTTTTTCTGCGGCGCCGACGGCTGGGCCGTCTCGTCGGGCGGCGGCCCCGCGACCTGGATCGTGGGGCCGCAGGCGGCCGCGGCGAGCGCGGCGAGCGCGCAGGCGATGCGCACGCGATCACGGGCCCGCTGGATGACGTTCCTCGATCCTCTCATCTCGACGCTCCGGGGAAGGCCGCCCGCCGCGGCGCGGGCTCGTGCGGCGCTACGGCCTGTTTACCTCGAAGCGCGCGCCTCAGCCAGACGGGCTCGACGCGCTGCGAGCCCGCTCACCCGGGGCCGTGAGCCACCGCGCGTCGCGCCGCGCGCCACCGTGCGCCTCGCGCCGCGGACCGACGCGCGCTGCAAGCCGCGAGCGCCGCGCGGGGGGGCTACACCGCCGTCCAGCGGCGCCCTTCATGAGCCCGGTGCGTGGTCGTCGGTCGGCCGTTGGTGGCCCAGGTGGCCGTTCGCTGGTCGTTGGTGGCCGTTGGTGGCCCAGGTGGCCGTTCGCTGGTCGTTGGTGGCCGTTCGCTTCCTTCGCTGCCGTTCCTTTGATACGAAGAGCGCATGAAAGCGCTCCCCTCGCTCGTGAGTGTCGCTCTTGCAGGCGCCACCCTCCTCACGCTCGCGCCCGAAGCGCAGGCGAACATCAAGAATCCGAACGACCACCCCGACTACGTGGCCGAGCTCGAGCCGCACGGGAACTTCGTCTTCTTGCACCGCGACTACGGCCTGCGGCGGTACAGGGGCAGGTACGCCGGCGTCGGGGACCCGGAGCTCGGGCTCGGCTTCCGGGCGACGATCGAGCTCGCCGACCCGGCGTTCATCCCGCGGCTCAACAACACCGTCGGCATCTCGTTCGGCCTGGATATCACCAACTGCACGTACTGCTACCGCGACTACACCATCTGGAGCCCGGTCACGATGCAGTGGAACTTCTTCTTCAACGATCAGTGGAGCGCGTTCGCCGATATCGGCGGTGTCCTGCGGACCGACGGGTTCTACGAAGAGGTGTACCTCGACTTCGTCACCATGGTCGGCGGCCGGTACCACTTCAACGACGACATCTCGCTGACGATGCGGATCGGCTATCCGTTCTTCAGCTTCGGCGTTTCGTTCTTCACCGGCTGATCGCCACCCCGCCCGCGCGCTGGCCGGACTGAGCCGCCCAGCGCGCTGCCCTGCTGTCCCGTCACCCCGCTGCCAGCGCCCGGGGGGGGGAGCGCCGGCCTCCGCCGTGGGCGGCGAGCGCGATCTCGCCGGGGCGGGCGTACGGGGCGGACATCGGGCGCGTGCGGAGGAGGCCCGCCCTGGTTAGACTAGCCGGAGATGGTCGGCTGGTATCTCGTAGGCATCCTCGGTCTCGCCCTTCTCATGGTGGTCCACGAGGGAGGGCACTACTTCGCCGCGCGCGCTTACGGCATGCGCGTCCTGAAGTTCTCGATCGGCTTCGGTCCCACCTTCTTCAAGGTCGTCCCGAAGGACGGGTACTTCTGGTTCACGACCGCCGCGGACAAGATCCGCGTGCGGCTCTGGCGTCACGACCCGGTGAAGCACGGCCCCACCGTGTTCCAGGTCGCGATGATCCCGTTCCTCGCGTACGTCCAGATCGCGGGGATGAACCCGCTCGAGGAGGTCGATCCCGAGGACAAGGGCAGCTACGCCAACGCGAGCCTGGTGGGCCGGATCGCCGCGATCTTCGCCGGTCCGCTCGCGAACTACCTGTTCGCGTCGGTGCTCTTCTTCGCGAGCCTGATGGTGGGCGGCAAGCCCTACCGGCTGACGGACATCGGCGTGGTGGCCGGGATGCCCGCCGCGGCGGCCAACCTGAAGGACGGCGACCGCATCGTCGAGATCGACGGCACCCCGGTCCAGGACTGGGAGAAGATGGCGGAGATCATCTCCAAGAGCCCCGGCCGTCCGCTCGACATCGTGGTCGAGCGCGCGGGCGAGCGCGTCGAGGCCAAGGTCACGCCCGCGAACGAGAACGGCACGGGCAAGATCGGCGTGATGGCCATCGGCGCTGTGCAGTCGGCGCCGGTGACCGTGAAGGAGGCCGCGGTGCTCGCCGTGACGAAGCCGCCGAAGGTCGTGCAGAGCCTCGTCGTCGGGCTCGGCCAGTACCTGACGGGCAAGGTCGACGGGGAGCTCGGGGGCCCGAAGCGGATGATCGAGGAGACCGCGCACGCGGCCAAGCGCGGCTGGGCTGACGGGCTCGAGTTCCTCGGATTGCTCTCGGCGTACCTCGGCGCCTTCAACCTGATCCCGTTCCCGGCCCTGGACGGCGGCCGCCTGATGTTCCTGTTCTACGAGGCCGCCACGCGGCGCCGGCCGAACGCCCGCATCGAGGCGCACATCCACCTGGTCGGCGTGGTCATGCTGCTCGGGCTCATGCTCTACGTCACGGCGAACGATTTCGGCCTCGGCTCGAAGTAACGCTCCCGACGTGGCATCGAGGCGGCCCGCGCGGGTTCCGGCGTCGTCGAAGCGCCGCGCCCGCGCGGCGTCGCGGCGCCTCGCCCGCGCGGCGGCGTGCCTCTCGCTCGTCGCGCTGGCCGGCTCGCCTGCCTCCGCGCTGGCCGCGCCGCCGGGCCCGGGCGGGTGGCCCGACGACGAGGAAGAGGCCGTCTTCGACGTCCCCGCCCCGCCGACGCTCCCCGGGCTCACGCGGCGCGATCCGACCTTCACCTTCGAGTACACCGCGGCCGCGATCGAGCCCGAGTCGACGAGCCGGGCGGGCGGCAGGACGGCCTTCGCCTGGTACTCGCACGGCGAGATGGAGATGCCGCTCGTCCCGCGGAAATGGTTCGTCGGCGCGGTTCACGACAGCGCCGCCGCGAGCGTCCCTGGGGTGGCGCGGTCGATCGTGCTCGGGAGCCCCGAGATCTACGGCCGGGGCGTCTGGTCGAGCGTGCGCGGGCTCTCCTCGGGCGGCGGCTTCGGCGTCGTGATGCCGGTCCCGCGCGACGTCTCGCCCGATCAGGCCGAGGTGCTTCGGACCGCGCGCGTCGTGCGGCCGTGGGACGAGACGCGCTTCCGGGATCTCACGCTCACGTTCCGGCCCTGGTTCGACATGCGGCACATCACGGGGCCGTTCATCTTCCAGCTCCGGCAGGGCATCGACTGGTCGCTCGTCGTGCGCGGCCTCCGGTCCGGAGAGCGGCGCACCGACATCCGGGCGCACACCGCCTTCTACTTCGGCTACCGGCTCGCGAGGCCGGTCGGGATCGGGCTCGAGCTGTGGGAGGTCTACCAGCTCACCGAGGGCCTGCCGGACGACAGGCGCGCGACGTTCGCGATCTCCCCGAGCGTCCGCTTCATCCTGGCGAACGTGCAGCCCGCGCTGAGCGTGCTGCTGCCGATCGCGACCCCGCTGCGCGGCGACGTGGCCTCGTACTACGCCGCGCGGCTCAGCGTCGGGTTCGCCTTCCCGACCGACGATCCTCCGGCGCGCCCGTGAGCGGCGAGCGCGCCGCCGCGCGCCGGCGCCCCCGGCGGGCGCGGCGGCGCGCCGGCGGGGAAGCCGGCGTGGAGCCCGGCACGGAGCCCGGCGTCGAAGGTGCGGGGGGCTCGTTCGAGTGCGTGCATCCAGCGCGGCTGCTGGGTACCCTGGGCGCGTGGTCAAAGCGGCATGGCTCCGGCGCGGTCTGGTTCTCGCGGCGCTTCTCGGGTCGACCGGCTGCTCGACCCAGCTGGTGAGCCTGAACGAGGGCCCCCGCGAGTACGTGGCGACGGACTACGAGAACGTGCTGCGCACCTGGACGCGCACCGAGCACCTGTTCGCGCTCTCGGAGCTCGACAACTTTCTCACGGCGACCGCCACGTTCGAGTCGTGGGATTTCCGCTGGGCCTACGTGGCCCGCTACGCGCAGGACTACCGGCTCACGATCGAGCAGCGGCAGAAGCTCCTCGAGAAGACGCTCGAGGAGACGCGCCAGCACCACCAGTTCTTCGTCGCGATCTTCGGGGGCGAGCGCAAGTACAACGACCTCTCGACGCCGAACAGCGCGTGGATCGTCCGGCTGATCGACGACACCGGCAACGAGACGGCGCCCGAGGAGATCATCGCGATCACGAAGCCGAACGCGCTCGAGCGGACCTACTTCCCGTACAACACGGTGTGGCGGCAGGCGTTCCGCATCCGCTTCCCGCGCGCGACCGCGGAGGGGAAGCTGACGATCTCGCCCGCCGCGAAGTGGTTCGGGCTCCGCTTCGCCGGAGCGCAGGGCAACAGCGAGCTCGTCTGGCAGCTCACCGAGGACGAGGAGCCCGCCGAGCCGGTCGAGCTGGAGCAGGAGGCCGCCCGGCCGCTGCGCTCGCTGGCGGGCCGCTGATCGCCCCGGGGGCCCGGGGCGACGCGCGGCGCCGAGGAGCGGCGGGGCGAGGCTCGCTCCCTCCGGGGGCTCAGCCGCGCTGAGCGCCGAGCGAGACGGACTGCGCGAGGATGGAGAGCAGCTCCGGCGTGCTCTCGAACAGCTCGCGCAGCACGGGGTGGTCGGCGATGAGCACGAGCGCGCCGTCCGCGGCCGCGCGGGCGATCGACGGCGCCGGCTGGCCTCCGAGCAGCTCGGAGGCGAACAGGAGCTCGCCGGGCCGCGCGGCGCCGGTGGTCTCGTGCGAGCGCTCGTCGACGAGCTCCAGCGCGCCGGCGCCGATGATCACGAGCCCGGGCATGGGATTGCCGGCGTGCACGAGCGCCTCGCCGGGCACGAGCGCGCGCAGGCGAAGCCGGCCCAGGACGCGGCGGAGCAGCGTCTCCTCGAGCTCCCCGAGCGGGCCCATCGTGGCGCCGGCGAGCGACTGGAGCCGATCTGCGACGGTGCGCAGCTCATCGACGACCCACGGGCAGGAGCGGAGCGCGTCGTCGATGGTCGCCTGGTCCCAGATCGCGACCCGCGCGCCGCCCGCGCCGGCGACGACGCGCAGCGGGATCCCGTCCCCGAGCGTGCCGCGCGACGGGACGAGCGTCCGGATGACGGCGCGCTCGGCGGGGACATCGACGATGCTCGCGCACACGGCGGCGCTCCCGCTCAGCACCAGCGCCGCCCCCTGGACGGCGAGCTCCTCGTCGGGCGCGAGGTCGCCGACCTGCGCTGCGATCGCGAGCTCGTCGTGCATCTCCTCGGGCAGGTCGGCGAACGCCTCGATCTGCTCGATGTCGCGGCCGGTGAGGGCGGCGGCCGGCGCGGCGCCGGCGGCGTCGGGCTGCGGAAGATCCGGGGCGATCTCCGGGTCGAGGTCGATCGCGGCGATCGCTCCGTCCGGCGGCGGCGCCTCGGAGGGCAGGTCGAGCACCATCGCCGTGAGGTCCACGACGTCGCCTCCGTCCGGTCCGGGCGGCTCCACCGCGCGCCCCTCGGGCGGCACCGCGGCGGCCCCGGAGAGGGCGTCACCCGCCGCCGGCGCGGGGGCCGAGCTCGGGTGCGGCGGCAGCGGCTCGGCCGTGGGGGCCTGCGCCACGGGAGCCTGGGGCGTGGGCGTCTCGTCGAGCGCGATATCCGCCTCGTCGAGCACCTCGTCCGCCTCGGGCTCGGCGACCGCCTCACCGGGCCTGCGCGGGCCCTGCGCAGGAGCTGCCGCGCCGTAGGAGGCGGGCTTGCCCTGGACAGGGGCGGCCGTCGTCAGCAGGTCGCCTTCCTGCACCGCTGCGCGGGGTGCCGGCGCGGAGTCGTCCCGCACCGACGGCGGCTGCGCCTCGAGATCGTGGTCGGAGAGCTCGATGACGACGGTGCCCTCGGGCGTCGACGTCGGACCCGATGTTTCAGCGGCCGCCGGGGGCTCGTTGCGGGTCGAGGGAGCGACGGCGCCCTTCGGTGGAATGCTGCCTGCAGCGGCGCCGAGGTGTCCGGGCGGCTCGCTTCCGGTGGGGATCGCCGGTTGGGGGCGTGCCGCCGCGGGCGGGGGCGCGGGCGGCCGCGCGGAGATCGGCTTTCGCTTGAGCGTCAGGTCGAGCGGCGCAGCCGAGGTGATGACCTCGTCTTCGTCGCCCTCCTGCGGCGTCGAGGGAGGCCGTCGAGCCACGAGGTACGTATCGCCGCTCGGTGTGATCGTCTCCTGGGGCGGCCGAGGTGGCGCGGCGGTCTCGGCGTCGTCGGCCCAGGGATCGAGGATCGGCTCGCGCGGCTTCCGCCTCGCGACGGCGGTTCCCGGAGCGGGCGCGGTCGGGGCGGGGCGGGCCGGGGCGGGGGACGGGACCTGAGCCTCCACGACGATCTCGCCGATCTCGTCCTCTTCCGCGCGCTCGGCGCGCACCGGAGGGCTCGGGATCTGCGGCGGCGCTGACGGGGACGGCGTGGCCGAGGGCAGCGGCGCGGCGGGAGGCGGTGACGACGGCGCGACGGGCGCGGCAGGGGGCGGCGGCGCCGGTGTTGCGGGCGGCGCGGCGGGAGCCGGCGCGGGAGGCGGAGGCGGCGCGGCGGAGCTTGCGACGGCCGGCGGCGCGGGCGGCGGAGGCGGCGCGGCGGAGCTTGCGACGGCCGGCGGCGCGGGCGGCGGCGGCGGCGCGGGCGGCGGCGGCGGCGCGGGCGGCGGCGGCGCGGCGGGAGCT
The DNA here is from genome assembly GCF_051521615.1 of Sorangium sp. So ce1335. Classification (NCBI taxonomy): domain Bacteria; kingdom Pseudomonadati; phylum Myxococcota; order Polyangiales; family Polyangiaceae; genus Sorangium; species Sorangium sp. So ce1335. The sequence continues at coordinate 10,972,372 of NZ_CP150363.1, read as the reverse complement.
GCCACGGCCGGCGGCGCGCTGGGAGCCACCACGGGCGGCGGAGGCGGCGGCGCGCTGGGAGCCATCACGGGCGGCGGCGGCGGCGGCGCGGCGGGAGCTGCCACGGCCGGCGGCGCGCTGGGAGCCACCGCGGGCGGCGGAGGCGTAACGTGCGCCGACACATGAGGCGGCGGCGCAGCGGGCAGCGGAGGAAGCGGCGTGATGGCGGGCGGTGACGCAGCGGGCGGCGACGCAGCGGGGGGCGGAGGAGGTGGCGCGACGGACGCCGGCCTTGCAACGGGCCCGGGCGGTGGCGCGAGGGGCGGCGGAGGCGGCGGAGCGACGGACGCCGGGGATGCAGCGGGCGCGGCCGGCGGTGGCGCGAGGGGTGGTGGAGGAGGCGGCGCGGAGTGCGCGAGCGCGGAGTGCGCGAGCGGCGGCGCCGCGGAGGCCGACGGAGCGAGGGGAGACGAGGCCGGCGGGGCGACGGACGCCGACGAGGCCATCGGCGGCGCAGCAAGCGGCGGCGCAGGAGGCGCCGCAGGCGGTCGCGATGCGGAGGCCAGCGTGGGAGGTGGAGGCGGCGCCGGAAGCGCCTGCGGGTGCGGCGGCGCGACGGGCGGCGGCACAGCGGGGGCCAGCACCGAGGGCGGCGGTAGCGCGACGGGCGGCGGGAGCACGTGCGGATGCGCCGGTGCGGGCGGCGGAAGCGCCTGCGCGGGCGGCGGAAGCGCTTGCGCGGGCGGCGGAAGCGCTTGCGCGGGCGGCGGAAGCGCCTGCGCGGGCGGCGGCGCCACCGGCGGCGGAGGTGCAGCGTATGCGAGCGTCGGCGGTGGCAGCGATCCCGGTGTGGGCAGCGCCTGCGGGTGCGGCGGCGCGACGGGCGGCGGCGCAGCGGAGACCGGCGCGGCGGCGGGAGGCGGCGGCTGCGGGCGCGATGGCGCGAAGGACGGCGGCTGCGTCGCCTGGGAATAGGGCGGCGGCTGCGGGCGCGGCGGCGCGAAGGAGGGCGGCTGACCCGGTGCCGGCGGAGGCCCGAAGGACGGCGGATGCGGTGGACCCGGCGGAATCCCGAAGGACGGCGGATGGGACGGCGCCGGCGGAGGCCCGAAGGATGGCGGCGGAGGCCCGAAGGACGGCGCTGGCGGCGCGGACGTGGGCGAGCGGCGAGGCGGCTCCGACGGCGACCGCGGCGATACAGCGCGCGGAGCGGGCGGCGGCGGCGCGCTCTGCGGCCTCGCCTGCGTCGTGAGCCACGGCGGGTCCGCGGTGACCTGCGGCCTGTACGACGATGTTCCCGGCAGCGGAGGCGGCGGCGGGATTGCGCCTGCAGCCTGCGTGGTGGCGAGCGGAGACGCCGTGGGCGGCTGGCTCTGATAGAGCGCGCCCCCCTGGAGGTTCATCGCCCCCGGAGGTGGCGCAGACGGCGCCACCGGCGCCGGCGGCTGCGTATCATGGGGAGGCTCGACCCGCTGCGGGTACATGGCGGGCGGCGGCTGCGAGCGCGGCGCGGCAGCCTGTGCTGCCGGCGCGAAGGGCGGCGGCTGCGAGCGCGGCGCGGCAGCCTGCGCTGCCGGCGCGAAGGGCGGCGGCTGCGAGCGCGGCGCGGCAGCCTGCGCCGCCGGCGCGAAGGGCGGCGGCTGCTGGACGGGCGGCGCTGCCGGCGCGAAGGGCGGCGGCTGCTGGACGGGCGGCGCTGCCGGCGCGAAGGGCGGCGGCTGCTGGACGGGCGGCGCTGCCGGCGCGAAGGGCGGCGGCTGCTGGACGGGCGGCGCTGCCGGCGCGAAGGGCGGCGGCTGCTGGACGGGCGGCGCTGCCGGCGCGAAGGGCGGCGGCTGCTGGACGGGCGGCGCGGCCTGTGCGGAGGGGACGCCCGGAGCCTGCTGCGTCCGTCGCGGCGGGGGCGGCGGCGCGGCGCTGCCTTGCGCGGCGCCGGGAATCGCGGCGCCGGGAATCGCGGCGGCATACGGCGCGATGGGCCGTGGCGCAGGCGCAGGTCCGTCGTCGGCGGCCGGATGGATCACCGGCGACGGCCGTGACAGCGGCGGCGGCAGGCGCTCCGCCTCGGCGGCCAGCTCCGGCTCCGAGAGCGGCTCGAACATGTCGATCTCGATCGAGGGCATCGAGGCGCGCAGCTCCTCGGTGAGCGAGCGGCGACGGCGCCAGGTCTGCTCGTCGGAGGGCGGCCCTTCGTCGGTGTCGTCGGACGTCAGGGTCAGCTCGTCGTCCTCGTCGATCGTCTCCAGGAGGTCCGGATCGCTCGGCTGACCGACCTCCGAGGCCATCACCTCCTCGAGCGCCGTCGCGCACAGCCCGAGCTCCGAGGCGCGGAACGGCTGCCCCGCGGCCCCGGCCGCCTCGGCCGCGCGCCGCAGCCACACGATGGCGTCGCGCCGCTCGCCGCGCGCCCACAGCGCGCTGGCCGTGGAGATCCCCCACACGACATCTTCATCGTCATTCGGGTGCGGTTCGGGGAGGGCGACCACGCGGTTCGCCATGAGCAACACCACCTATCACAGGCCCCACAGCGGCCGTTGACCCCATCGTACCTGGCGAGCCGACGTCCCGGTTCGAGCGTCGCGCGAGCCCCACGGCGCGGGAGAAGCCGCGCCACCAAGAGCTTAGCCGCGCTGGATACGGCACGTACAAATTACGATACGGAGGCCGGCTTCCGGCCGTCGCGCCGCGGCTTCGGCGCCGCCGGCGCCCGGCGTCGGCGCATCGGGAGGGAGGCCCCAGACAGCGGGGCGATCGGCGCGTGCCCGCCGCGGAGCGCCCGCCAGCGCGCCGGCAGGGCTGCTCTCCTGGGCGCCGCGTGTCGCGCCGTCTGCCCGGCGCCGTCCGCTCAGGTGGACCGCCGACCGCCCACGCGCCGCGGCCGGCAGCCCAGGACTGCCGCGCGGCGGCACATCTCGTCGACCCCGTCTCGCGACGCCGCCTCGCCGGGCATGCGCCTCGCGAGCCAGCCGATGAGCGTCAGCCCCGCTGCACGGGCGTCCGCGGGCATCGTTCCTTCGTTCAGGAGGCTCGCGATCTGAGCGATCAGACGCGTGCGCGTTTCCTCGGGCGCCATCCTGCGTGCTCCATGAAGCATTCGAACGGGAAAGTCAAAACAACCGCCATGCTAGCGCGCTGCCCCGGCGGCGGGGAACGCCGGGGCTGTGCTCTCCTCAACATCCGTCTCGGTCTGCTCGCCCGGGCCTCCCGAGTGCCAGCTTGCGCTGAGGATCGGCGTCAAGAAAAATCGCACAACGATCAGATCGGCGCGATGAGCACCTCGCGATCCTTCGCGCCGTTGGCCGGCCCGACGAGCCCGCGCTTCTCCATCGCCTCGACCAGCTTGGCGGCGCGGTTGTAGCCGACGCCGAGCTTGCGCTGGAGCCACGACGTCGAGCAGCGCCGGGTATCGGCCACGATCCGCACCGCGGCGTCGTACATGGGATCGGTCTCCGCGTCGGACGTGTCGGGCTCCTCGCCCTCCTCGTCGCGGGGCCGGAGGATCGCCTCGTCGTAGACGGGCTCCCCCTGGAGCCGGAGGAAGTCGGTGATCTTCTGGACCTCCTCCTCGGAGCAGAACGGGCACTGGACGCGGCGCGTCTCGTTCGAGCCGTTCATCTTGATCAGCATGTCGCCGCGACCGAGCAGGTGCTCGGCGCCCTGCTCGTCGAGGATCGTGCGGCTGTCGACCTTCTGCGCGACCCGGAAGGCGATGCGCGTCGGGAAGTTCGCCTTGATCATGCCGGTGATCACGTCGACGCTCGGCCGCTGCGTCGCGAGGATCACGTGCATGCCGGCGGCGCGCGCCTTCTGCGCGAGGCGGGCCACGCTCGCCTCCACGTCCTTGCCCTGCTGCATCATCAGGTCGGCGAACTCGTCGACGACGATCACGATGAAGGGGATCTTCTCCGGCAGCGCCGCGTCGGACCCGTCCTTCGCCGCGTCGACCTCCACCTCGAGCCCATCGGCGCCGATCGCGCTCACCTTGGCGGGCGGCTTCGGCGGGCGCGCCTCGCCGCGCTGCACGCGCTCGACCCAGGCGTTGTAGGTCGTGATGTTCTTCGTCCCCGCGTTCGCGAAGAGCTGGTACCGGCGCTCCATCTCGTCGACGGCCCACTTCAGCGCGTTCGCCGCCTGCTTCATGTCGGTCACGACCGGCAGGAGCAGGTGCGGGATGCGGTCGAAGGGCGCGAGCTCGACGACCTTGGGGTCGATCATCAGGAGCCTGAGCTCCTCCGGCGTCTTGCGGAAGAGCAGGCTCACCAGCATCACGTTGAGCCCGACGCTCTTGCCCGCGCCGGTCGCGCCCGCGACGATCACGTGCGGCATCGACGCGAGGTCGGCGAAGTACGGCGTGCCGATGATGTCGCGGCCCAGCACGCACGGCAGCGGCGCCTTCATCTCGACGAAGCGGCGGTCCTCGACGAGCTCGCGCAGGTTGACGGGCAGGCGGTGCTCGTTCGGGATCTCGAAGCCGATCCGGTTCTTGCCGGGGATGGGGGCGACGATGCGGACCTTGCGCGAGAGGCCGAGCGCGAGATCGTCCGCGAGGCCCGCCACCTTGGAGACCTTGGTGCCGGCGGCGGGGGAGACCTCGAACGTCGTCACGGTCGGCCCGGGGTGGATCTCCTCCACCTTGCCGCTGACGCCGTAGTCGGCGAGCGTCTTCTCGAGGAGCTGCGCGGTCGCCTTGAGCTGATCCGCGTCGAGCTGGAGGCGTCCGCCCGCCGCCGCGTCGAGCATGTCGGTCGACGGCAGGCGGAAGCCCTCCCCGGTGGCCGGGACGACCTTGACGACCGCGGGCTTCTCGCTGACGAGCGCGCGGCTCGTGTCGACGATCGTCGGCGCGCGCGGCGCGGGGGCCTGGGGCCGCTCGGGGCCGCCCGCGGGGGGCGGCTCGCGGTGGGGCGCCCGGGCGTCCGGCTCGCGCGGCTCGCGAGCGGGCAGGTCGCGGGGCTCGCGAGCGGGCAGGTCGCGGGGCTCGCGAGCGGGCAGGTCGCGGTGGGCCCCCCTGGCGTCCGGCTCCCGCGCCGGCAGCTCGCGTACCGGCAGGATGGGCGACGGCGTCGGCACGTCGAGCACATCCGGCTCCGTGAACGCGGCCGCGCTCTCGTCGTCCGCCGACTCGATCGCCACGGCGTCGACGGCGTCGTCCTCGTCGAGCTGTACCTCCCTCTCGACGACGCGCACCTCGCCCGCGAACGGCGACTCATCGCTGTCCTCCAGGGCCGCGGCGTCGCGCGGCTCTGCCACGGTCGCGGCGCGGCGCCGCGCCGCCCGGCGCGGCTCGGCGGCGCGCTGCGCTCGTTCGCGCGGCTCGGCGGCGCGCTGCGCCCGTTCGCGTGGCTCCGCGCGGCGCGCTTCTTCGCGCTCCTCTTCCTCGGTCAGCTCGACGAACCGCTGCGCAGCCTCGCGCGGCCCGGCGCTGAGCAGCGCCACCTCGCGCGGCGCATCGCTCTGCGGTGCGTCCTCCTCCGGCTCCGGCTCGGCGCTGTGAATGACCACCTCGTGCGCCTCGCCGCCGTGGGTCACCACCTCGTGCGCCTCGCCGCCGCGGATCACCGGCTCGCGCGGCTCGGCGCTGTGAGTGACCACCTCGAGCGCCTCGCCGCCGCGGATCACCGGCTCGCGCGCCTCGCCTGCCTGCGGCGCAGCCTCGCGCGCCTCGCCTGCCTGCGGCGCAGCCTCGCGCGGCTCGCGGGCCTGCGCCTTGCGCCCGCGCCGCGGCTTCGGCGGGGCCGCCGGCTGCTCGGATGCAGCGCTGGCCGGCGCGCTCTTCCACAGGTCGAGCGCTGGCGCCTCGGCGCCGGCCGGGTCGACGGGCGTGCTCCTCGCCCCGGGATCCGAGAGCGGCTCGTCGGCGTCGTCGGCGAGGGCGGCGATGATCGCGTCGGGGCTCGAGTTGCGCGCGATGATCGGCGGCGTCTCCTGCTCCGATGCCGCCGCCCGCCGCTCCAGGTCGCGCGCCGCGGCCCACGCCCCGAAGAGCGCGCGCGCCCAGCCGGCGATGCGCGCCGCGATCGCGACCGCGAGCTGCTCGGCCCGGTGCGCCAGCTCGATGAACGAGAACGTCGCGCGCCCCATCAGGATGAGCGCCACGACGGTGAGCCCGATGATGTACGACCCGATGTTCGAGAAGAGCGCGCGCAGCACCTCCCCGAACAGCTCCCCCACGGCCCCGCCGAGCGGCATCGCCCCGAACGCGACCGCCCGCGGGAACGCGACGTGCGCGAGCGCCGCGAGCACCACGACCACCACGATGTCGCCGCTCAGCCGGAACAGGCTCGCGATCGAGCGCTTCGCCCCGAGCAGCGGCATCGCGAGCAGCGCCAGCTCGAGCGGGACGAACCACGCGATCACCCCGACCGCCTCGACCGACGCGCCCGCGAGCGCCGCACCCACGGGCCCCACCCAGTCGTCGCCAGAGAGCTCCGGGCGCAGCGGATCCGCGCGGAAGGAAGCGAGCGCCAGCGCGCTGTAGAGCGCGGACACCAGCAGGACCAGCGCCGTCGCATCCCGGGCATAGCTGTGCCCCGGCGGCGTGGCAGGACCGGCGACCCCCGCCGGGCTGGTCCGTGCGGCGCTGCGCGCTCCGGACCGCATGGGCTCGCCAGTGCCGGCGGCGGGCTGGGCACGGCGAGGAGCGAACAAGGGGACGTTCATGCCTACCTGAACCTACTTTGCTCACATATGCGCACTCCGCCCCGGGGGCAAGAAGTCTGGCAGGCCTGGTAAGAATGGGGCAAGGGCGGAATCGGGGCGAGATCAGGACGAATCAGGGCGGAATCAGGACGGAACAGCGCGGAACAGCGCGGAACAGCGCAGGGGACAGCCGCGTGCTTTCGCTCACTTTTGCGCTCCTGGGCGCGCTCGGGTGCTGCCGGGCTCCCCGCCGGTGCGGACTCGGCAGGGCGTAACGCGGCCGGACGGGCACGACGACAGCGCGACGGCGCAGCGCAGCGCGGACCCGCGGCGGGAAGGCGGACCCGCGCAGCGCAGCGCGGACCCGCGCGGGAAGGCGGGACCCGCGCGGGAAAGGCAAGAACGATGAGATCGCCGACGGCGCGCTGGAGTTCTGGCCCGATCTCGCGGAAACTTCGCTAGGGCTCCCTTCTCCTCGGCCTTGAAATTCTTTCAAACAGGACGCGGCGGGCGGTACCATCCCCACCCTCCTGAGACGCGCATGGAAACTGTCGAACGAGCAGGGCGGCGCGCCGGCGCTGCGGGCCTTCTTTTGCTGTGCCTCGCCACCGCCGGCGTGGGGCTCGCCACCAGCGGGTGCCGCGTCAACGAGAACGACATCCATCGCTGGGAGACGACGGCCCACGGGCCGGACAAGCTCAGGGCCGTCTTGTTTCACGACAAGTACGACGGCGCGCTCCGCGTCGAGGCGGCCAACTCGCTCATCCGCATGAAGCCGCGACAGGGCCGGCGCGTGGGCATCGGCATCATGGTCGAGACCCTCGCGACCATGGGGCCCGAGGCGCGGCAGGCCATCGTCGCGGCGCTCGTGCCCACGATCATCGCCGAGCTCCGCAAGCCGCCGCCCGTCGCGCAGCCCGGGCAGCCGGTCCCGCCGGACACCTCCTTCCCGTACAAGGACGCCGCGTACGCGATGCTCACGTCCGACAGGACCGTGATCATCGCGGACGAGGGGCTGAAGGAGGGGCTCAAGGCCGCCCTCATCGACTGGGCCATGGCGGACTTCGAGCACCGGCTCGAGGACCGCTCGCAAGCGTACGGGATGGAGCAGCTCCTGCGCTTCATCGGCCCCGCCGCGGTGGCCGGCCTGCCGAAGCTCATGACGCGCGAGGCGAAGCGGCTCGACCAGATGGCGTCGCTCGTCGCCGAGTACGGCGACCCGGCGACGAAGGAGGCCGCCTCCGCGAACCTCGTCGCCATCGCGAAGTTCGTCACCTCGGGCGACTGGATCAACGTCAAGAAGCCCGAGCTCCAGGCGGCGAACGCCGCGTCGAAGCTCACGCCCACCGAGAAGCAGTTCGAGGCGCAGCTCGCGCAGTACCAGGAGGAGGAGCTCTTCCGGGTCTTCGGCTCGATGAAGAAGCTCGGCGGCCGGCCGTCGGTGGACTTCCTCCTCGGCTTCGCGGCCGACAAGCAGCAGCCCGAGAAGCGCCGCCAGGCCGCCCTCGCCGCGCTCGAGGGCCGGCTCGACCGCAACAACCCGAGCGACATCCAGCGCATCCTCGAGATCGCGACCGCGGACGCGCCCGACGTGGTGCTCGATCAGGCCTTCCGCCGCGTCGGCGAGATGCCGCGCGAGCTCGTCGTCGAGAAGCTCTACGGCCTCTTCAAGACCGACAAGTGGAAGATCCGCCGCGCCGCGGCCGCGACCATCCTGAAGATGTCGACGGTGAAGCACATCGACGAGTTCATGGGCAGGCTCCCCGACAGCAAGGGGTTCGCCATGCCCGAGGCGCTCACGTACGGCGCGGCGCTCGGCGACCTGAAGGAGGGCTCGCCCGTCGAGGCCCTGAAGAAGCACTTCACCTCGGGCCCGGCGCCGGTGCGGACGAGCGCCATCGCGTACTACTTCACCTTCGGCACGGCCGCCGACGTCCCGGCCGTCAAGCCGCTCGAGGGCGACACGACGCGCGCGCCGGTCTGCGACGCCGATCCGGACTGCAAGTGGGCGTGCGAGGTGCCGAAGGAAGGGTCGAACGAGCGCGAGCTCAGGGACGTGAAGACCGTCGGCGAGTTCGTTCAGTACTGCATCGAGCCGGCCATGCAGGAGAGGAAGCCGGAGCTCGAGAAGGGCGAGAAGAAGTGACGGGATCGCCGGCTCCGTACGCGGAAATCTCGGGCGATGCGGCCGCGACCCCGCGAGGTCCAGCGCGGCCCCGCGCGCAGCTCGCGACGCGCGTCACTCCTGGATCGCCGCGCGATCCGGGCGCAGGTTTCGCGGCGGGCTGCGCGGGCGATCACGGGATCTCACGACGGCGTGTTCAGGGTCGCAGCGCGCGATCCGCGCGGCCGAGGGCCGTCTGGTGCTTGCAGGGAAGAGGCCGGGAGGAGGCTTCCCAGCGCAATTCATCCTCCATTATCGTTGGGTAGAGATGAGCGCGGATCCGAACAAGAAAAGCGCACGGACGTTCCAGTGTCGCGATGTCCTTTGGGAGACGTTCGAGCAGATGGCGCGCGAGCTCGAGTGCTCCATCGACTACCTCATCAATGAGTCGATGAAGCAGTATGCGCGGCAGCGAAGCTACAGCCCGCGCACGCCGTTTCCGCCGCCCGCGAGGGTCGACGCGCCGCCCGGCTCCGGACACCAGGCGGTCGCGCTCGCTCATCAGACCAACGCGATGCCCAACCCGCCGCTCCCGCCGCCGGGTCTGGTGACGCCCGGCTCGCCGCCGCCCTTCGGCGCGGGCGCCTCGCCGATGGTCGCGCTGCAGCAGCAGCCGGCCGCTGGAGGGTCGCCGTACGGGGCGCCGCCCGCCGCGCCGGCCTACGGCGCGCCGTCGCCGCCCTACGGCGTGCCGCCGGTGGGGCCGGTGCCGACGCCGGTCCCGGCCCTCACGCCGCCGCCCCCGCCGCCGCCGGGGCAAGTCCGGCAGGGCGCGCCGCCGCCCCCGCCGCCCGGCAGCAGCAACGCCGGCGGGAAGCGGCCGAGCCTGCCCGTGCCGCCGCCCATCCCGGGCCGCGTCGGCGGCCCGCCGCCGCCGCCGACGAGCGTGACCCGCCTCGGCGGGCCGCCTCCGCCGCTCCCATCGCAGGCCTCGAGCTCGGGCGGGCGCCAGAGCATCTCCGCCGCGCCGACGGGCCGCTCCGGGCCGCCGCCGCCCCCGCCGCTGAGCAGCGTGACCGGGTACGCTTCGCCGATCGGGCCTCCGGTGGCGCCGCCGCCGTACGGGGTCCCGCCGCAGGCGGCCAGCAGCGTGCCGGGCCCGCCGCCGATGGGCATGGGGATGCCGAGCCAGGTCCCCGCCGGCCCGGCGCTCGCCGCGTTCTACGCGGGGCAGCGCTTCGTCGTGAACAAGGACCGGTTCATCATCGGGCGCGGCAAGCAGTCGAGCGATCTGACGATCAAGGACCCGAACGTGTCGCGCCAGCACGCGATGGTCGAGTTCCTGAACGGCCAGTACTACATGGTCGACATGGGCTCGACGAACGGCGTCGAGTACAACGGCCAGCGCATCGCCCGGAAGGCCATCGTCGAGGGCGACCTCTTCCGGATCTGCGATCACGAAGTGCGCTTCTCGTACCGCTGACCGCGGCCGGGCAGTGTGCCAGTGAGCGCGCACCGCATCCCGGGAGCCCGCCGCCAGAGGGCGATGCGGGCCTGCGCGGCGGCGGTCGCGCTCGGCGCCGCGATCGGGGGCGGGGCGGTCTCCGCCGCGCAGGCCCCGCCGTGGGTCCAGGCGGGCGAGGCCCCGCTGCCGGCGTGGGTCAGGAGCGCGCGCGTGCTCAAGCGGGACCAGCCGCTGTTCGAGGCGCCGGGCGAGAACGCCCGCCGGCGCGGGTCCGTCGACCGCAACGTTGAGCTCCCCATCTTCGCGGTCCGGCGCGGCGACGGCTGCCTCGGGCGCTGGCTCGAGGTGGGCGCCACGGCCTGGGTCTGCGACGACGCCGTCGAGCTCTCGGCCGCGGGCCCGATCAGCCCGCTGGTGCGCACGTGGCGCGACATGCCGGACGGGCTGCCGTACCGCTATTACTTCGTCGGCCCCGACGGGACGTTCGGCTACCGCCGGGCCGAGGCGGCCGACATCGACGCGCCGGACGCGCAGCTCGAGCCCGGCTTCGCCGTGGCGATCGTCGAGGAGCGAGCGCAGGGCGGCGCGCGGTACGGCCGCACGAACAGCGGGTTCTGGGTGCCGATGCGCGATCTCGGTCCGGTGCGCGCCTTCGCCTTCCACGGGGTGGACGTCCCGGCGGGCGCCGCGGAGATCGCGACCGCGTGGGTCGTGTCCGACAGGGCCCCGCTCTACCGGAGGACGGCGGCGGGCTTCGCGCGGACCGAGGAGAGCAAGGCGCGGTTCGAGGTCGTCCCCACCCTGGAAGAGGCGCAGGGCGCGTCGGGGAAGCTCGCGCGCATCGCGGACGGCGACGGCGCGGTGTGGATCTCGACGCGCGATCTCCGGCGTCCGTCGGCCGCGCCGCCGCCGCCCGAGGTCGACGTCGAGGCGGGCGAGCGGTGGATCGACGTCGAGCGCGCGACGCAGACGCTCGTGGCGTACGAGGGGCGGCGCCCCGTGTTCGCGACGCTCGTCTCGACCGGCAAGGGGGCGCCCGGGTCGTCGAGCGTCACGCCGGCCGGCACCTACCGCATCTGGGCCAAGCTGCTCACCTCGGACATGGACAACCTCGAGGACGAGGGCGCCGATCGCTACTACCGGATGGAGGACGTCCCTTACGTGCAGTACTTCTCGAAGGGGGTCGGGCTGCACGGCGCGTTCTGGCATCGCTCGTTCGGCCAGGTGCGGAGCCACGGTTGCGTGAACCTGGCCCCGCTCGACGCGCAGCGGCTGTTCTGGTGGACGTCGCCCCGGCTCCCCGCCGGATGGACGGCCGTCCTCCCCACGGCGCACGAGCCAGGGACCGTCGTGCGCGTGCGGTAGCGTCGAGCCGTCGTGCGCGTGCGGTGGCGTCGCGCGAGCGCGCGTGGCCCGGTGCTCGGATGGGGATGACACAGGCTGGCAGCGCCGGCGCCGGGGGGGCGCCCTGCCAGAGGGGTGCGGTGCGGGTGGGGAGAGGCAGCGGAGCCGCGCGCGCTGCGTGGCGCGCGCGGCGAGCGCCGTCTCAGTTGGCGATCTGGCTCTGGAGGAGGTAGGCGATGACCCAGGAGAAGAGCACGAGCGACTCGATGAGCGCCAGGCCGAGGATCATCGGGGTCTGGATCCGGGCCGCAGCGCCCGGGTTGCGGGAGATGCCCTCCAGGGCGGCGGCCGCCGCGCGCCCCTGGCCCATCGTGCCGCCGAGGGCCGCGATGCCGATCGCGAAACCGGCGGCGACGGCGAGCCACGAGTTCGCGTCGTACTTGTTCGACGCTGCACCATCCTGCGCCAGCGCCATGGCGGGAACGAGTACCAGCGCGGTGGCGACAACGGCGGACAGCGACAGCTTGCTCTTCAGCGACATCCGAATCTGCTCCTTTCAAGCCACGCAGCCCGTGCGGGGCCGCATGCGTATCTCCTGCGAGGGTCGGGGGCCGCGCTGGCGGCACCCTTGCGAGGTCCGGGGATCGTTCCCGCGGCCCCTATGACTGCTCGGTAGGGGATGCGCCTTCGCGATCCACCCACCCCTTGGGGCAACCCATCGACAGCGGGGCCCCCTCTAATCCGAATTTCAAAGGCTGGCTAGCCTTTCTCTGCACCTCTGGCGCCGTTCTTCGACGGCGCTGGCCGGCACTGGCCAGGCGGCCAGCCGGGGCGGTCAGTGGTGATCCGCCTTCTCCGTCGCGAGACCGATGTAGATGCAGGACAGCAGGCAGAACACCAGCGTCTGCACGATGGTGACGATGATCGCGAGGAACATCAGGGGCACGGGGACGAAGAGCGCGACCAGGCCGAAGATGATGCTCGCCACGAGGTGGTCGACCCCGATGTTGAGCATGAGCCGGATCGCCAGCGTGACCGGGCGGACGCAGGTAGAGAGGAGCTCGATCGGGAAGATGAGCGGCGCCAGGTACCACTTCGGCCCGGCGAGGTGGGCGATGTAGCCCCAGCCGTTCTCCTTCAACCCGTAATAGTTGAAAAGGACGAACACGACGAGCGCGCACCCGATCGTGACGTTCAGGTTCGAGGTCGGCGGGTTGACGCCGGGGATGAGCGCCGAGGCGTTCGAGAAGAAGATGAACGCCGCCGCGCCGCCGATGACCGGGAAGTACCGCTTCGCGTTCTCGGGCCCCATCACGTCCCGGGCCAACCCGTAGAAGTAGCCGAAGAACGCCTCGAAGAACGTGCGCAGCGTGAGCTTGTCCTCGGGGATCACCGACTCGTTCAGGCGCCGGTACTGCCCGCGCACCTCGCTGGCGAGCAGCAGGAAGAGCACGATGACCAGCAGGCTCATGAAGATCGGCTCGGTCCCGCGGTAGTCCACGGTGTGGTGACCGATGAACGTCTTGCCGATGTTGCGCGCGTTCTCCCGGAGCCCGGGGAGCTGCGCCAGGAGGTACGTGAGGAACCCTGTATGCTCAGGCATGGCTTTCGTCGTCGATGCGCCGCGCCGGCGGCCGCGCGGCTGTGCAGGCGCGTCCGCGAGCGCTGGCGCGCCTTGGGGGAGTTCGCCCTCGGTCGAGGGGCCTCGCCTCTACCACAACTCGTTTACGGTGGGCACTCTGGAGCGCGCCGAGGGCGCTCCCCCGGCACGTCGCGCGGCGGGCGGGTCGTCCGGGCGCCGGACCCGGCGGGCGATCAGCCGGGAGCGCGCGGCGGGGGCGCGTCCGCCGGCGGCTTCGGGCCGAACAGCGTCCCCAGGCTGATGCCGACGACGAGCGAGGCGTAGCCGACCATCATGGCGACCCCCGAGACGGCCTCGCTCTTCAGGATGAGCCACACCCCGCCCATGAGCGCGCCGAGCTTCACCATCGCGATCACCGTCCACGACACGGTGTGGCCCCGGCGCGAGATGAACGCGTCGACGATGCGGGCGAAGACGTAGAGGTTGGCCGTGGCGATCGCGCCGCCGATGGCGACGCCGAGCGCTGCGCGCACGCCGTACGCGAGCAGCCCTGCCACAGACAGGACCGCGGCGGTGCCGGCCACCCAGCGGAGCACGGCGCGCATGGTCGCGTCCCCGACGCCCGGCGGCTCCTCCGCGTCGGGCTCCCTGCGCGGCGGCTCGCCGCCGCGCGCTCCGGATCGTCGATCAGCGCTCATCGTGCTCCTTCGCGGGTCGCCGCACGTCGGGGTCGAGGGCGACGTCGGTCGACGCCGCCCGGCGGCCGTCGTCCGGCGCGCGCTCGTCCTGCCGTGCCTTCCGGTCGTCGTACACCGGCGCGGGGTTGCCCTGCTCGCGCTCCTCCCGCGCCGCCTCGGCCCGCATCTCCTTCCACGCCCGGTGCACCGACTTGCCGGCGGCGCCGAGCCCGAAGAAGAACCAGAGCACCGACATCAGCGGATCGGTCCCGAGCTTGCCGTCGAGCCAGCGACCGATGAACAGGCCGAGCAGGACGCTCAGCACCACCTCGAGGCCGATGGTCCCGTAGCTTCCGACGGCCTTCCAGTCCTGCTTCATCACGGGCTCCGATCACCCGGCAGTACCTGGGTGCCTCCGGTCGCGATTACAAGCGGTCCCGGACGGGGTCAACCGGCGTTGGACGTGCGGCGTGCGGCGCGCGGCCCCGAGGCTACGGGCGCCGCGCGAGCAGCGCCTCGAGCGAGGATCGCATCGCGCGCGCGGCCTTGCCGCGGTGGCTGACGAGGTTCTTCTCGGCGTCGCCGAGCTCGGCCATGGTCCGTCCGTGGTCCTCCACGACGAACAGCGGGTCGTAGCCGAAGCCGCCCGCTCCGCTCGGCTCCCGGCCGATCCAGCCCTCGCAGCGGCCCTCGGTCACCATCGGCGGCTCGTCGGATCGCGGATCGAGCAGCACCATCACGCAGCGGAAGCGGGCTCGACGCTGGCCGTCCGGCACGCCGGCGAGCGCCGCGAGCAGCGCCTCGTTGTTCTCCGCGTCGGTCGCGCCCTCCCGCGCGAAGCGCGCGGACCGCACGCCCGGCCGGCCGCCGAGCGCGTCCACCTCGAGCCCCGAGTCCTCGGCGAGCGTCACCATCGACGACCTGAGCGCGCCGGCGCGCACCTTGAGGAGCGCGTTGTCGAGGAACGTCTCGCCGTCCTCGACGACCGGCGGCGCGTCCGGCAGCACCTCCGCGAGCGAGAGCACGTCGATCGGGAGATCGGCGAGCAGCGACCGCAGCTCCGCGAGCTTGCCCCGGTTCGACGTCGCGGCGAGCAGGCGCATCCGCTCCCGGCTCACGCGACCCTCCAGTGGTCCGTCTGGAACAGCCCGGCGAGGTCCACGCCGGCCTCGGCGAGCGCGCGGTGCTGCGCGCTCGCGAGCGACGCCACGCCCGCGAGCGCGAGGTCGATCATGCTGTCGAGCTCCGTGCGGGGAATGGCCTCGTCCTCCGCGGTCGCCTGCACCTCGACGACGGAGCCGACCGCGGTCGCCACGACGTTCATGTCGACGCGCGCCGCGCTGTCCTCCGTGTACACGAGATCCAGCGCGAGCCCGCCCGGGAGGTGGCCCACGCTGATCGCCGCGACCTGATCGCGGAGCACCGGCGCCTTGAGCGCCCCCGCCGCGCGCATACGGTCGAGCGCCAGCGCGAGCGCCACGAACCCGGCGGTGATCGACGCGGTCCGCGTGCCCCCGTCTGCCTCGAGGATGTCGCAGTCGATCGCGATCGTCTGCTCGCCGAGCTGCTTCAGATCGACCGCCGCCCGGAGCGCGCGCCCGATGAGCCGCTGGATCTCCTGCGTGCGGCCGCTCGGGGCCTTGCCGCGCCCGTCGCGCGGCTCCCTGCGCGCAGGGCTCGATCGCGGGTGCATCTGGTACTCGGCCGTCAGCCAGCCCGCGCCCTTGCCCATCATCCAGGCGGGCACGGTGGGATCGACCGACGCCGTGCAGAGCACGACCGTCCTCCCGGCCCGGTAGAGGACCGACCCCTCTGCGTTGCGGTGGAACCCGAGGATCATCTCCACGGGGCGGTGGGCGTCGAGGGCGCGGCCGTCGGGGCGATTCACGAGCGCCGCCTTAGCACAACTCGGGCGGGGCACCGCCCCGCGGCGGCGCGCGGCCGGCGCGGGCCGCCCTGGCGCCGCCGCTACATCCCGAACCAGGGGCCCGGGTCGATCACGTCGGCGCCGCGCCGCAGCTCGAAGTAGAGCTTCGCGCCGCCCGGTCCGCTCGCGACCGTGCCCACCCGCGCCCCGCCCGGGAGCTGATCGCCGGCGCGCACGTCCGCGGCGCCGAGGCTCGCGTACACCGAGTAGTGCCGCTCGCCGTGATCGACGATCACGGTGAGCCCGTAGTCCGCGTAGGTGTCGGCGAAGGCCACCCGCCCCGCGGCCACGCTGCGCACAGGCGCGCCGTCCAGCGCGGTGAGCTCGACGCCGGGCCCGCCGGCGCCGCGGCGCGACACCTTGCGCACCTCGGCGCGCCCGGCGATCGGGAAGGGGAGCCGCCCGAGGAGCGAGCGGAAGCCGGCGCGGCGATCGGGCTCGGCGGGCCCCGTGTCCGCCCCGTAGATCGCGAGGTAGTCGGGGCGCACGCTCGTCTCGAACGCGCGCGCGAACGCCGCGCGGCGCTCCTCCTCCTGGGCCAGGGCGACGCGGGCGCGGTTCATCGCCTCGCGGTGCACCTCGAGGGGCGCGCGCTCCGCGCCGAGGTGCGTGAGGCGGTCGGCGATCTCGGCGCTGCGCCGGGTCAGCTCGGCCTCGCGGGCGAGGTCGCGCTCGAGGGCGAGCCGGGTGCGCTCGACGCGCGCGGCGTGATCGACGAGCGCGTCGAACCCGCCGCCCACCGGCAGGAAGCCGGCGCGCACGTGGCGGTAGTAGGCGCGCCCGCGCGCGATCATCCGGCGGCGCGTGACCTCGAGCGCCGGGCCGATGGAGTCGAGCTCCGCGCGCAGCGCCTTCTCCTCGGCGTCGAGCTTCGCGAGCAGCCGGTCGAGGTCGTTCTCCGCCAGCGCGGAGCTCGGGCGCGCGGCCGGGGCCCTCGCCGGCGGCGGTGTCGGATCGAGCGCCGGGACCTCGGCGCCGCTCGTGGCGGCGCCGGTCAGGAGCGCCAGCGCGATCGGCGCGATCCGGGCGCGGCGCCTCACACCGCCACCATCTTGCGCAGCGTGAGCAGCGCCGTCGCGGCGCCGAGCGTCGCGCCGAGCGCGACCATCCCGAGCGCGACCTCCCAGGGCAGGAACGACGGCGAGACGCCGAGCAGGTTGGCGAGCTCGTGATCGAAGCGGCCCCGCACCATCAGGAACAGCGCCCCGAGCAGGAGCAGCGCGCCGGCCGCGCCGGCGGCGCCCTGCGTGGCGCCCTCGACGATGAACGGCCGGCGCACGAAGCCGTCGGTCGCGCCGACGAGCTTCAGCACCTCGACCTCGATCTTCCGGCGGTGGAGGAGCAGCCGCATCGTCGAGCCGATGACGCTCACGACGGCGCAGAGGACGATCGCCGCGAGGCAGGCGCTCGCGGCCACGCCGCCGCCGAGGAGCGAGGAGAGCCGCTCCGTCCAGCGCTCGTAGGTCTCCACCGACTCCACGGCCGGCAGGGCGCGCAGCTTCACGGTCATCGAGGCGAGCGCCTCGTCGGACACCTCCTCGGTGAAGCCGACCTCGAGCGACGCGGGGAACGCGCTCGGCGGCAGCGCGGCGAGCGCCTTGTCGCCGTCGTCGTGCACCACCTCGCGCCGCGCCTCGGCGCTCGTCACGAGCCGGACCTTCCTGACGCCCTCGGTGCCCTCGAGGGCGCGCGTGAGCTCCGCCGTCTCCGCGTCGGTCGCGCTGTCGTGCAGGTAGATCGTGGCGCGGCCGGCGCGCGACCAGCGATCGCGCACCGCCACGAGGTTCGTCACCACGAGGAGGGCCGACGCGAGGCAGACGAACGCGACCGCGAGCGAGAAGATCGACAGGGCCTGCAGGCGCCAGTCGCTCCTCCCGGCCCGCCAGGTGCGAAGCCACCGCCGCCGATCGTCACGTTCGCTCGTCTGCATCCGTCCCTCTATCCGTCGATCGCCTGGGGCGGCGCCCTCGGCCTACGCCGCGCCGCGCACGCCGCTATCCATCTCGTCCTCGCCCTCGACGCTGTCGAGGTCGCCCCCGGCCCCGAGGCCGTGCGGCACGTCGGTCGCCTTGCCGTCGTCGAGCACCACGACGCGCCGCGGGCGCACGTCGAGCAGCGTCCGGTCGTGCGTCGCGAACAGCACCGTCGTGCCGGTCTCGTGGATGTCCTCGAACAGCCCGAGCAGATCGATCGCGAGCTGCGGGTCGAGGTTGCCCGTCGGCTCGTCCGCGAGGATCAGCGCCGGCTCGCCGACGATCGCGCGCGCGATCGCGACGCGCTGCTGCTCGCCGCCGCTCAGCACCTGCGCCCTGTCGCCGCCGCGCCCCGAGAGCCCGACGCGCTCGAGCGCCTCGCCGACGCGGGTCCGGAGCAGCCGAGACGGCAGGCCGAGCACCTCCAGGGCGATCGCCACGTTGTCGAACACCGTCCAGCTCGGGACCAGCTTGAAATCCTGGAAGACGAAGCCGATGTTGCGCCGCAGCGCCGGGATCGACGTGTCGGTCAGGCGCGCGATGTCCCGGCCGAGGAAGAGGATCCGGCCGTCGTCCACGCGCTCGGTGCGGTGAACGAGGCGGAGGAGCGTGCTCTTGCCCGAGCCGCTCGGCCCGGTGATGAAGACGAACTCGCCCCGCTCGATCGAGAGCGACATCCCGCGGAGCACCGGTTGGTCCGCGCGGTACGACTTATATACGTCCTCGAACACGAGGATCGGCCGGCGCGCGGCGGACGCGTCGTAGCGGTGGCCGGGCCGGAGCGCCGGTCGAAATGAGCCTTGCGGGGGGGGCGCCGCCATCGGACCCTCCACCTATCAGCCCGCTCGGACACGGAAAACTTTTCGGCCAAAGCGCGGACGGGCGCCCCCTCCGGGTCGTCTTCTTCGGCCTCCCGCTCGCGGCGCTGCTGCTCCGCGCCGACGGCCACGAGATCGCCCTCGCCGCGATCAGCCGCGCGGACGCGGTGGGGCTCCGCCGCGCCCGCCGCGTCTTCGGGTCGCGCCTGCTGATGCGCCCCGACGTCGGGCGCCCCGCGCTCCTGTCGCGCGTCGAGGCGCTCGCGCCCGACCTGCTCGTGAGCTGGTTCTGGACCACGCGCCTTCCGATGTCGCTCGTGAGGGCGGCGCGGCTCGGGGGGATCGGCGTGCACCCCTCGCTGCTCCCGCGCCACCGCGGTCCCGACCCGACGTACTGGGCGATCGCCTCGGGCGACGCCGAGAGCGGCGTCACGGCGCACCGGATCGAGGCGGAGTACGATACAGGCGACATCCTGGACCAGGAGCGGCTCCCGATCGATCCGGCGTGGACCGCGTGGCAGCTCGCCCGCGCCCTGGATCGGCCGAGCCTGCGCGTTCTGCGGCGCACGGTCGCCCGGTTCGCGCGCGGCGAGGAGGTGGCGGGCGTCGCCCAGGATCCGGCGCTCGCGACGGAGGCGCCCACGCCGGACGACGAGGTGTGCGCCATCTGCTGGTCGTGGCCGACGGAGCGCGTCCTCCGGCACATCCGCGCGCTCGCGCCGGCGCCGGGGGCGTGGACGGAGATCGAGGGCGCCTGCGTCATCGTCCTGCGGGCGGCGCCGGCGCCGACCTTCCCGGAAGCGCTGGCGCCGGGCGAGGCGGTCGCCCAGGGCGGGGTGGTGGTCGTGCGGACGGGCGACACGGCGGTCGCGCTGCTGGAGGGGGAGATCGACGGCGAGCCGGCGTCGGCGGGCGAGCTCGCGGCGCTCGTCGCGTCCGGCGCGTCGGGCGCGTCGAGCGGGTGACCGCCAGGCGGGGCGTGGCCGGCGGCCGCAGCCGGCGGGGCCGCCTGGCCGGCGCGTGGGCCATCGAATCCTGAGCCCGCGCGCGCGCGACCGCGTAGGATGCGCCCTTCGGAGGATTCATGTCGGAACCCGCGCAGCTTGCGAAAAGCGCCCGCGAACTGCTCGCGGCGGCGCTCAATGCGCTCCAGTCGAACGGGTCAGTTTCGCCTCAGGTGGAGGCGCTCGCCGAGCCGATCGCGAAGGCGATGGGCATCATGCACCGCATCGAGCGCTCCGGGGGGCAGGCCCTCGACGGCAGCGACGTCGCGCTCGGTCACGTGCGCGACGTCCTGAACCGCCTGCAGAGCATCACCGTGCCCGATCCGGTGGTGGACGTGCTGATGGAGCACGTCGCGTCGTCGCTGAGCAAGGTGCACGCGCTGAGCCGAGCGCAAGCGGCCGCCGCGCAGGCGCCCGCGCCGGTCGCCGTCGCTGCTCCTCCACCCGTCGCCGTGGCGCCCGCGCCGGTCGCTGCGGCGCCCGCGCCGGTCGCTGCTCCTCCACCCGTCGCCGTCGCTGCTCCTCCACCCGTCGCCGTCGCTGCTCCTCCACCGATCGTCGCGCCCGCACCGGTCGCGGTCGTCGCGCCAGCGCCCGTCGCGGCGGTCCCGGCGCCCGTTCCGGCGGCGGCTCCTGCGCACCTCCAGCAGACGCTGCCCTCCCCGCAGCAGCCCCGGCATGCGCCCGCCCCGCCGGCGCCCCCGGCCGCGGACGCGCGCCGCGCGCCGCCGTTCCAGGCGACGGTGCCGTCCGCCGACCACCGCGCGCCGCCGTTCCAGGCGACGGTGCCGTCCGCCGACCACCGCGCGCCCGCCGCGGTCGTCGACGTCGAGCTCGGCGCTTTGACGCCGTCGAATTTTTACAAAGGGCTCGCTGGCAACGACATCATCGAGCACGGCGGCATCTTCGTCGCGACCTACAAGATCCCGCCGATCGGCACGCCCGTGACCTTGCGCGTCCGCTTGCCGGGCAACTACGAGTTCACCGCGTCGGCGACGGTCCGGTGGACGCGCGAGGCCAGCGGATCGAGGGACTCGGTCGAGCCCGGCTTCGGCGCCCGGATCACGCAGATCTCCGCGGAGGGGCGCCAGCTCGTCTCCCGGTTCACGCGCAACAGGGAGCCGCTCTTCTACGACGACCTCTGACGCCACCACGACCTCTCACGCCGCCACGTCGCATCGATCCCGGTGAATCTCCCCCCCGCGCGGCCCGGCTCGCGAGCGAGCCGGCCGCTCCACCGCGCAGCCTCCGTCGTCTCCGCCGTCGCCCTCGCGGCGCTGCTGCTGCTCGCGCCGCGCCCCGCGCTGGCGACGGGCGACCCTGACCTCGCGTTCTGGACCTACGAGACCGCGCACTTCCGCGTGCACTACCCGCAGGGCCTCGAGCCCGTCGCGGCGCGCATCGCCTCGCTCGCCGAGACGATCTACGGGCGCGTCGAGGACGCGCTCGGCTACGCCCCGAAGGACCGCACCGAGATCGTGATCACCGACGACTCCGAGATCGCGAACGGGTCGGCCGGGACGATCCCCTACAACGCGATCTCCCTGCTCGTGTCCGGCCCCGAGGACCTGTCGACGCTCGGCGACTACGACGACTGGTACCTCGATCTCCTCACGCACGAGTTCACGCACATCGCGCACATCGACAACACCTCCGGCATCCCGGCGCTCCTGAACGCGATCGCGGGCAAGTCGTTCTCGCCGAACCAGGTGCAACCGCGGTGGATCATCGAGGGCCTCGCCGTCGTGAGCGAGAGCCACCACACGAGCGGCGGTCGCATGCGCTCGACCATCTTCGACATGTACCTGCGCGCCGACGTGCTCGAGGACAACATCGCGGGGCTCGACCAGATCTCGAGCTCCCCGCACCGCTGGCCGCAGGGCACCCTCTGGTACCTCTACGGCTCGCGGTTCCTCGGCTGGATCCTCGACGTCTACGGCCCCGACACGATGCGCGCCGTCTCCGCCGACTACGGGGCGTCGCTCGTCCCCTGGGGGATCAACCGCGCCATCCGCCGCGCGACGGGCAGGACCTACGTCGAGCTGTACGAGGGCTGGAAGGACCACCTCCGCCGCCTGTACCGGGAGCAGATGACCGCGGTCGAGGCGCGCGGGCTCCGCGAGGGCGCGCGGCTCACCCACCACGGGCGCGTCGTGTACTACCCGCGCTTCGTGCCGCCCGTCGCGCGCCGGGGCGCCGCCGACGAGATCGTCTACTACCGCGACGACGGCCACGAGCGCCGCGGCATCTACCGCCTCCCGCTCGCCGCGCCCGCGCCCGGCAGAGCGCGCCCCGAGGCGCTCGTCGCGCGCACGAGCTCGGCCTCGCGGCCGGCCTTCACGCCGGCCGGCGACATGATCTTCACGGCGCTCATGCCGTGGCGCAACCAGTACTACCGCGACGACCTCGTCCTCCTGCCGCGCGACAAGGCGGCGCCCGACGGCGACGAGCCCTGGCGCCGCCGGCTGACGCACGGCCTCCGCTCCTCGGCGCCCGACGTGAGCCCGACCGGGGACCACGTCGCCTTCTCGCTCAACAGCAAGGGCACCCGCTACCTGGAGATCGCGCGGCTCTCCCGGGACGGCGTCCTCTCGGAGCGGCGCGATCTCGTGCCGAGCGCCCGCTTCGAGCAGGCGTACTCCCCGTCGTTCTCGCCGGACGGCGAGCTCCTCGCGTACAGCGCCTGGACCGCCGGCGGCTACCGCGACATCCGCGTGGTGGACGTCGCCACGGGCAGCTTCCGCCAGGTGACGCGCGACCGCGCGACCGACATGAGCCCGGTCTGGTCGCCCGACGGCCGGACGCTCTATTTCACCTCCGATCGCACCGGCATCCACAACGTCTACGCCTTCGAGCTCTCGACCGGCGCGCTGCGGCAGGTCACCAACGTGCGACTCGGGGCCTTCCAGCCGGCGATCAGCCCCGATGGGAAGACCCTTGTCTATGTCGGGTATACCTCCCGGGGCCACGACCTCTTCGTCATGCCGCTCGATCCGGCGCGCTTCCTCCCGGCGCCGCCGCCCCCGGGCGACCGCCCCGATCCGGCGACCGAGCCGTCGCCCCTGCGGCTCGAGCGGACGCCGTACAACCCGCTCCCGACGCTCGCGCCGCGCGCGTTCACGCTCGACTACGCGCCCGGGAGCTACGGCTCCAACGCGCTCACCGTGAGCGTGACCGGCTCCGACATCGTCGGCCGCCACGCGATCTTCGGAGAGCTCACGGTCCAGCCGGACGCGCCGGCCCCGGACGTCATCGTCGGGTACAACTACGGGCGTCTGCCCGTCGATCTCGGCGTCCGCGGCTACCACGTGACCTCGCCGCGCCGGGGCTACCGCATCGGCGGCCGCGACATCACCTACGACGAGCGCGCGATCGGGATCGTCTCGGGCATCAGCTACCCGATCCGCGGCGAGTTCTCGCGGCAGACGCTCAGCGCGTCGTTCAGCAGCGTCGGCTTCAAGGGCAAGCTCCCCGTCCGCGGCAACATCGACCCGTACGCGCCCCGGACCGTCCTGCCGCCGCAGGGGACGCTGAACCTCGCGCACCTCGGCTATGCGTTCTCGAACGCCGAGGGCTCGCTCGACGCGGCGGGCGCCGTGCGCGGCGTCTCGGTGAGCGCTGGCCTCGATTACGCCGGCCCGGAGACGGGCAGCAGCTACAAGACCTACGCGTTCGCGACGGCCCTGAACGCCTACGTGGCGATGCCCTGGGCGCGTGACCACACCCTCGCGTTCCGCGTCGCCGGGGCGGTCTCGGGCGGCAACTTCCCCCGGGGCGCCGCCTACGCGGTCGGCGGGTACGATCTCGAGAACCTCACGCTCGTCGACACGCTGCTCACGGGGGTCACGAACAGCTCGTTCACGCTCCGCGGCTATGCGCCGGGCGCGGCGTCCGGCCGCGCGTACTTCTCGCAGACGTTCGAGTACCGCGTGCCCATCGCGCAGCCGGATCGCGGCCTCTCGACGCTGCCGATCTACCTGCGCCGCATCGACGCGAGCGTCTTCCTCGACCACGGCGGCGCGTTCAACCGCTTCGAGACCGACGACCTCGCGCTCTTCACGAACGGGAGCCTCCTCTACTCGCCGCAGCTCCACACCTCGTTCGGCGGCGAGGTGTGGTTCAGCATGAGCCTCGGCTACGTCGCCTTCTCGCAGCTGCGCTTCGGCTACGCCTATGGCCTGAGCGAGCGCGCGATCCCCGGCGGTCAGCTCTATTTCGTCGCGACGAACTCGTTCTGAGCGCCGCGCGCCCGCCGGAAAGTTTGCCCGCCCGGGCCGCTTCGCCCACGGTGCTCGGCATGCGCCGCGCCCTCCTCGCCCTGGTCCTCGTCCCCCTCGCCAGCTGCGGCATCGCCCCGAGCAACACCCAGCGCCTCACCGACGCGGCGATCGAGATGAACACCGCGGCCCGGTTCGGCCGCATGGATATCGCGCTCGAGAGCGTGGGCGCGAGCGCGCGCAAGGACTTCATGAGCCGCCACGCCGAATGGGGCACCCGCCTCCGGGTCGTCGACGTCGAGTTCGGCGGCTTCGAGCTGGTCGAGCGCGAGGAGGCCGAGGTCTACCTCGACGTCCTCTGGCTGCGGAACGACGAGGCCACGGTCCGAACCACCCGGATCGCCCAGCGCTGGCGCGACGTTCGGGGCCACTGGGAGCTGATCGGCGAGGAGCGGAAAGACGGCGACGCCGGGCTCCTCGGCGAGCCCCCGCCCGCGGCCGCCGAGACAGCCGGTGAGGCGTCGAGCGCGGCGGAGTCGAGCGCGGCCGCAACGGGCCGCAAACACGGCCTGGGCCTCCTCACGCGCGTCATCCGCGACGAGTGATCGCCGCCGCGCGGCGCGCGAGGCGATGAGCGTGCGATCACGCCGGGGCTTCGGCGCGCTGCCGGCCGGCGCGGCCTCGGTGATCGGTGCGGTGGGTGGGATCGGTGATCGACGGGACCGCGCGGTCGCGGCGGTCCCACGCGTGGCCGGTCAGCCGGCCACGCGTCCGTCAGGTGGCGGCCGGCGCAGGGCTGGCAGGAGCGCTCTTGGGAGCCCGGGGCTTCTTGGCCTTTCCGGCGACCTCCGTCGTGGTCCTCGTCAGCTTGCTGCGCTTGGCGCGCTCCTTCTTGGCAGCCTGCGCCTTGCGGCGCCTCATCTTCATCGACTGGCGACGATCGCGCTTGCCCATCTGCTTCAATCTCCTCACGGTCGGGGGCACGGGCGCGGCATCGTACGGTTGCACGACGAAGACAGCTCGCCAGGCGAGCCCCATCCTGCAACCGCGTGGATGGCCTACCGCGGGGCCCCTCAAAGGGAGCGGGAATGTGCCCAAGAGCGAATGGGAGCGCAAGGGGCAATGCGCGCGGAGACGCAGTTCTCGGCCTAGACGCGTGTGCAGTGCCACGCGCGCTGTCGCGGGGCGCCGCGCGGCCGTCGCGGGTCGCGCGGCTTCTCCTTCACTGCGTCCGCTCTCCGCGTCTGGGCGGCTTCAGCGCGGGATCTCGCGCTGCTCGCGCCGCGCCCGGCCGGTTCAGCCCCCGACCGCGCCGTCCAGCGCGACCTCGCGGCCGCGGACCTCGAGGCGGTACCGGGAGTTCACGGTCTCTATGTAGAAGACCTCGCGCCCGGCGAGACGCAACACGCGCTTGACGGGGGTCGTCACGTATTCATGCATTCCATCGGAAAACTCGATGACGATGACCGAGCCTTTCCGTGGTGCACGGACGAGCCGGCCAACGACTGCGCGCGATCCCCGGCCGAGCTTGCGGAGCACAACCTGCACAACAGAGATGCTAGCACGCAGATCTCGGCCGAGCACAAGCTGCACAAGCAGCACCTCTCGCAACTAGGTCCCACCCTGGCCCAGGGTGTCCGGCTGCATCGGAGCCGTCCGGACCTTCTCGCCGCGGACGGCGAGCGGGTGTAGGGGGGCCGGCTCCCGGGCGGAAAGTTCTGTAAATCAATGGCCCTGGCACAGCAACCAATGCTTCTGTAAACCCTGCCGGCCGCCGAGCGGGCGCGACGACCCGTCGCGTCGTCCATCGCCGAGCCGCGGGGGGAGGACCAGGAGGAGGCGAGGCGGTCGC
This sequence comes from Sorangium sp. So ce1335, assembly GCF_051521615.1. Lineage (NCBI taxonomy): Bacteria > Pseudomonadati > Myxococcota > Polyangiales > Polyangiaceae > Sorangium > Sorangium sp. So ce1335. Next base: position 10,946,791 of record NZ_CP150363.1, on the reverse strand, counting down.
TCTCAGCCTTGCAGCGAGGGCGCACAGGCTAGGCGATCGCCCGTCCGATGCCCAGCCGGATCCGCGGGCGGCAGCGTTGCACCGCGCGCGGCGGGCGCTCTCGACCGTGTCGCTCCGGCGCTGCGCCGCGCGGCGTGACGCAATGCGCGCCGTGGCCCGTCCGCGCTGTCAGCGGCGCTTGGCTGTCGCGCCGGTCCGGTCGTTCGGATCGCTCACGCCGGGCGCGCCCTGGTCCGCGAAGTAGGTGCGGAGCATGTCGCACGCCACGTTGGTCGCTTTCACGCGCCATTTCGCGCCGTTCGCGACCATCACCGAGATCGCGACCTCCGGCTTGCGGCTCGGGGCGAAGCCGACGAACCACGTGTAGAAGGGCCCCTCCGGGGTCGGCTTCGTGAGCGTCCCCGTCTTGCCCGCGACGCGGATATCCGGGAGGTACGCGCGGCCGTTGCGATCGTGGAACGAGCGGTAGCTCGTCCCGTTATCCACCGTCGCTTCCATCATCGTGGTCACGGCGCCGGCCGTGCTCTCGTCCATCACCCGCTTGAGCACCTGCCGCTCGCTCGGGCCCTGGTAGATCTCGCCGACCTCGTCCTTCACGCTCGACACGACGTGGAGCCGGATCATCTCGCCGCCGTTGGCGATGGTGGTCGCCAGGTTCGCCCCCTGGAACGGCGACAGCGTCGTATTCCAGAAGCCCGCCGCGGTCCGCGCGAAGCCGAGCTCGTCCTCCGGCAGCGCGATCGTGCTCGCCGCGACCTTCACGTCGAACGGCAAGTCCTGCCCCCACCCGAGCTTCGCGGCCACGGCGCCGAGCTTGTCGTGATCGAGGTTCCTCGCGGCGAGGCGCGCGAACACCGTGTTGATGCTCCGGCCCATCGCCTGCGTGAGCGTCGCGCAGTACTTGTCGCGCCGCTTGTTGTCGATCATGTCGGCGGCCCGGATCGAGTGCTCGCCGCCCGAATAACACTGCTTCGTGCTCGGGCTCAGGCCGGCCTCGATGAGCGCGGTGCCGGTCACGACCTTGAAGATGCTCGCCGACGGCGCGGTGGCCTCGGCGGCGACGTCGTGCAGCGCCCCCTCGTCCACGTAGCTCGCCCAGACCAGCACCTTCCCGGTGCGGATATCGGTCATGACGACCGCGCCCTCGGGGACCCGGCCTGCGCGCAGGAAGCCGAGCGCCGCGTGCTGGTACATCGGGTTGAGGGTCAGCTCCGCGACGCGGCCGCCGTGCGCCGGCGCCGTGGGCGGGCTCCTCCGGTCGTCGATGCGCGTCAGGTCGAGGTCCGTGAGCGGCGGCGGCGTCACCTTCCGCGTGATCGTCGGCCCGCCGGCGGTCGTCTTCTTGGCGAGCAATCCCCCGAGCTGGACGTCGTGCTCGCGCAGCATGGGCAGGGTCACGGCAACGAGCCCGACGGCCGCGCCGACGGCGATCCACTGACGCATCTCGCGCATGGCCCGACGGGTACCCCGCCCCGGCGCGCTGGGCCAAAATTGAGGCGCGCCGGCGGGCGCGGGGCGCCGGTCGACGAGGCGCCCCGCGGGCCGGGAGGAGCAGGGCCCCCGGCGGCCATGTTCGTTGGAGGACAAACGAATGAGCGAGGCCGCCGGGGCGGCGGCAGCGGGAGGGCAGCGCCGCGGATCAGAAAGACAGGCCGAGCCGGGCGCCGAGCTCGTGGAGCGCGTGCGCGTCGGGCCGCCGCAGGGTGTTGCCAGGCACCCGGAGGAGGCTCTCGTCCGAGCCGCTGCCCGGCGTCAGGTAGGCGTTGTAATTCACGCTGAGCCGCACGTTCTTCGTGTGCCAGTAGTTGGCGGCGACGCCGATTTGCAGGACGTCGAGATCGGTGCCCGGCCCTCCCTCGGCGCCCGGCGTGTTCTCGTCGTGCGTGCTCTCGTGGCGGGTCGCGCCGTCGTACGTCGCGTTGATCCCCGAGAGGAGCGCCGCGACCTCGAGCCCGGATTTCGGCTTCTCTGGCTCCTTCGTCAGGTCGACCTTCGCGGGGCGCGGGCTGTACCCGGGATCCCCGGTGATGAAGGCGTCGCCAGCGGGCCACGCCGAGAGCTGCACGTACCAGCCGAGGCCCTTCACCCGGCCGAGCCGCTCGGTGTTGGTGAGCTGATAGCCTTCCACGGCCTCGCGGGTGTTGTTCGCGACGTAGTACGCCTCGGCCCGCAGCTCGACCATCTTGATGGGCAGCCGGAGCTCGCCGCCGATCGCGTTCTGCGCGCCCGACGGGATGACGTGGATCTGCCGGCCCAGCGAGTCCCTGTAGCCGCCGCTCCAGAGCGTGTAGCCCTGCCCCGTCCTGATGGGCGCGTAGTCGTAGCCCACGTAGTCCTGGTCGCGCTCCCCGTGCTGCGCGCTGACGCCGATCTGCGCCTTGGCGAGCAGCCCCTTCTTGTCGCCGGCGAACGGGCGCACGAACACGCGGCCGATGAAATCGGGCGGGGCGTCGACGCCCGGCCGGTTCTGGCCGTCGCCGGCGACCACGCCGACGCCGTAGCCGAGCATCTTGTCGGCGACGTCGCCCCACGCCATCACCCCGATGCTCTTGCCCTCGGGATGGGCGAAGCTCCGGATCGCGATGTTGCGTTCCATGAAGGTGATGGCGTTGCTGCTCGTCTGGGTCTCCATCCCGAACGGCGAGTTGAACTGACCGAACATGAAGTTCAGCGCCGGCATCACCGAGTAGTTGATCCAGACGTCGGCGAGCGACGCGCTCGCGCTCGTGCTCTGCACCGCGGCGAAGCGCGCGGTATCGGCCGTCGGCGTATCGCCCGGCGGCGCGGCGGCGATCTCGGCCCTGCCGTTGGCGTTCCCGAGCGCCTGGCCGGCGAAGTCGACGTCGAGCTTGAACGACCATCGCTTCAGGAACTCGCCGTCGAACTCGAGCCGGGCGCGACGGACGAAGAAGCGCGGCTGCAGCGCGTTCCCTCCGTCGGCCGCCTGCACGTCCGACACCCCGCGGCCGAAGCTGCTGTAGAAGTCGAGGTGCATCCGGGCCTTCGGGTAGAGCCGGAAGGTGTCGCTCGCGTCCCGGAGGAAGAAGCCGCCGTGCCAGCCCGCGAGCGGCTGCTGCTCGATGACGGCGGCGGCCTCGGACGTCGGCGCGAACACCGGCGGGGGCGGCGGGGGCACCGCCGCGGCCGCGGCCGCTCCAGGAGGAGGTGGCGGCGGGACCTGGACCGGGGGCGGCGGCTGCTCCGGCGCTGCGGGCGCAGCGGCGGCGGGCGGCGCCGGCGGCACCGCGCCTGCGGCGGCGGGCGGTGCCGGCGGCACCGCGCCCGCGGCGCCGGGGGGCGGGGCCGCGGCCGGCGGCTGCGCAGGTGCCGGTTGCGCCGGGCCCTGAGGCCCGGGCTGTGCTAGCGCCGAAAGGCCCGACAGCGTAACGGTCATGCCCAGCAGCGCCGATGTAGCTAACCTCATGCAATTCTCCCTTGTGCGGCTCGGCCGCACGCCTGACTCCACCACGCACCCCGCCGCAGAGTTATGACTTGGACGTTACGATTTTGTGTAGTCCAGACGACGCGCGGGCAGGACAATCACGTAGAGGGTGGGTGGGGTCAAGGTCCCGCTCCGGCGGGACGGGCGCGCGCCGGCGAAGGAGCGCCGGGGCAAATTCAGGGAAGGATCACTCGATGACGACCAGCGTGCGGATCACGGCGGATGTCGAGGTGCTCGACAACAGCACCTTGGTGGCCCTGGCGGGGCCGGGGAACGAGAACTTGAAGCTCATCGCGCGCACTCTCGGCATCGAGTCGGGCGTCCGAGGCAACACGATCCGGCTCGCCGGCGACGCCGACAAGGTCGCGCTCGCGGAGCGGTGCCTCGCGGAGGCCGCGCAGATGCTGAGGAGCGGCGTGGCCCTGGACCCACAGGACTACGTGCGCGGGGTGCAGGCGCTCCGCGACGACCCGGCGATGACGCTGCGCGAACTGTTCGAGGATGTCGTCCTCATCTCGGCGCGCCGCCGGCCGATCTCGGCGAAGGGGCTGGCGCAGAAGCGGTACATCCAGGCGATCCGATCGCACGACATGACGTTCGGCATCGGGCCGGCGGGGACGGGCAAGACGTACCTCGCGATGGCGATGGCCGTCCACGCGCTGCTCGAGCGCCGGGTCAAGCGGATCATCCTGACCCGCCCGGCCGTCGAGGCGGGAGAGCGGCTCGGCTTCCTGCCCGGCGATCTGGCGGAGAAGGTGAATCCCTACCTGCGTCCGTTGTATGACGCTCTCCATGACATGATGGACGCGGACAAGGCGCAAGGCCTCGTGACGCGCGGCCAGATCGAGGTCGCCCCGCTCGCCTTCATGCGCGGCCGCACGCTCAACGATTGCTTCGTCATCCTCGACGAGGCGCAGAACGCGACGAGCGACCAGATGCGCATGTTCCTCACCCGCCTCGGCTATGCGTCCCGCGCCGTGGTGACGGGCGACGTCACGCAGGTGGATCTCCCGCACGGCGCGCGCAGCGGCCTCGCGGAGGCGCGCGAGCTGCTCGCGGGCATCGAGGGTATCGCGATCTGCTCGTTCACCGAGGTCGACGTCGTGCGCCACCCGCTCGTGCAGCGGATCATCGTGGCGTACGAGCAACGGGACGCCGAGGTGGCCCGCCAGCGCGAGGAGCGGCGGGAGGCGGCCCGCGTCGCGCGCGGCGGCGCGGCGCCGGCGGCGGACACCGCGGCCGCGCCGCAGGGCCGGGCGCCCGGGGACGAGCCGGGCGGGGGCGGCGCCGCGAGCTGACGCGAGGTGCCGCTGGACGAGCGCGCCGCCGTCGGCGCGCGTCCAGCGGTGCGCGTCATTTCTTCTTCAGCTCCACGGCGGATTCGCGCACCAGCATCGCGTCGGGCCCGGCCACGCGGATCTCCGCCTGGATGGTGTTGTCCTTCAACTTGCCGACGAGGACGCCGGTCATCGCGTTCGGCGCGCGCGGATCTTCGGGGAAGACCGAGGCGCGGACCATGCCGTCCTCGACCTTTCCGACGAGGGTCGCGTCGCCGAGCGCGCCCTTCGCGGTGCCCTTCAGGTCGCCGCTCGGCTCGATGGTGACGGTCACCGTCCCGGCGCCCGTGGCCACCTTCCCGTCGTCCTTCTGGCGCACGGCGTCCTTGACCTTGGGGGGAAGCACCACGCTCCCTTTCTTGGCGTCGTAGCGCCCTTCCCAGGTGCCCTGCCACGCCGGCGAGCCCTGGGGATCGCCCGCGCCGCCCGGCGCGCCTGCGCTGGGCAGCTCCGTGGCCGCCGCGCTGGCCGCGGGCGGCGCGGCCGCCGCGCTCGGCTGGGGCGGCGGGGGCGCCGGCCGCTCGGGTTCGCTCGGGCGCGGCGGGCTCTCCTCGCAGGCCGCGAGGAGGACGAGGGCGATGGGCAGGAGGATCGCGCGGGCGACGCCGCGCGCCCGGCGAGCTCGTGTTCCGGTGGGATTCACGCGGACGCTTTTATTACGTGCCGGGCTGGCCGTCGCGCTGATTTGACGGGCCGGCGCGCTGCCGGCGCCTCGCGTGCGGTCGGCCGCGGGTCACGGCGCCTTGCGGAACGCCAGGGTCCAGTGCCGATCGCTCGTCAACCGCGCGCATTCCGGGGGAATCTGGAGCGAGCACAGCATCCCCCGCACCTCGTCGAGCGAGAGCGCCGCGCGCAGGGACGCGTCGAACAGGGCTCTCTGGTACGCTGTATCGTTCGCCGCATACGTGGCGACGAGGGCTGCGAGCGACGCCTCCGTTTCCGGACGGACCAGGTCGCGCACGAACAGGAGCCCGCCGGGCCGGAGCACGCGGACCATCTCCCGCAGCACGGCCATCGGCTCCGGGATGTGGTGGACGATGCTGTTCGAGAGGACGGTCGAGAACGCCTCGTCCGGCTCGGGCAGCGCCTTTGCGTCCACCAGCGCGAGCGCGATGGCGCGGGTGAGCCCGGCCTGCTCCACGTGCTCGCGCCCGAGCGCGAGCATCGACGTCGAGAGATCGATCGCCTTGATCCGCGCCGTGGGCACGCGTCGGCAAATCTCGATGGGCAACAGGCACGTCCCTGTGCCGACGTCGAGGGCGTATGCGAGATCGGGGTCGCGGGAGAGGAGGGCGTCGCAGAACGCCGTGTTGACCGCGGCGTGGTCCATGCTGTCGTAGGCCCGCGCGTCCTCGTCGGTATCCATGATCTCGGGCTCGAGCACACGCACCAGCGGCATCGGGGCATCCTTCTCGGGATGGAGGCGCATGTCAACGAAGGTCGGCGGCTGGCCAATCTCGGCCGGCCACCGCGGCGGCGGGCGCGGGCGCTGGATCGTCGTGGAGGATACCGGGGCGGCGCTGGAGGACGCCGGATCGGCGCAGATATGGACAGGAAGACGTTTGATGGGTCGAGGTCGAGCGGGCTGGCTCTCGGCCGTCGTCCTTGCATTGGAGCAGACGACAATGTCGTAGAGGACGTGCACGCGGGGAGCGGCCCGCGCGCCAGAGAGCGCCGGGTCGGAGCCTGAGCTCTCCGGGGATCGTCGAGCAGGAGACATGAAAACGGCGATGAGCCCGCCTCGGCGCTCTGCTATGTGACAGGAGGAGGCGCTCGCCGGATCGAGCGCGCGTTCGCGGCCGGTCTGCCGGACGCGACGAGCCAAAAGGTCTCACCTGTCGCGTCCGAGGGCGGCAGGCTGCGGGCGTGATCCCGAGATCGGCGCTGCGTGAGGAGAGGGGGACGGCGGCACCGGCGCAAGCGTCAGCATTCCGAAGAGCCCGGCGGTCCCCTCGTGGAACGAAGAGGCAGCGCGCGCGATCCGAGCCCCGCTGTGCCGCCTCTGCCGGGCGGCGTCGCCCAGGATCCATCACAGGTCACTCGTGTGCCCGGGGCGTGCAATGTAGCCATGCGCTGGTCGCCTGTGTGATGCCGCCAGGCGCTCGCGCCCTGCGCGGGCCGCTTCAATGGTTGGGGGAGGCGCCGGGCCGGGGGCCGACGCGCCTCTCCGTTGTGCGCGCGCCCGCATTGCCGCCCGCGACGGGCCTGATCGAGGGAGCGGGCCGCTAGGCTCATACAGCGGTTACCTGACCGGTCACCAGAACCCGAGACTCGCAATGCTGCGGTGCATCGTGAGCGGGGCCTCAGAGGGATTTGGGCGCGGGCCGGGACGTCCCGCGCGGGGGAGGGGTCTCGGCTATCAATTGACGCTCGCGGCGCGGGCGGCGCTCGCGGCTCGGGCGACGCTCGGGGCGCGCGTTCATCGCTCGGCGCCTGTCGAGCAAAGCAGCCCAGCCGTTCGTGGCCGTCCAATGAGCTCTCCGATTGAGCCCGCCCGCAGCGCCTATTGAAAGAAAAGACAGCCCTCTGTCCTCAATTCGCTTGACCAGGCAAGTGGCAACGGCATAGTCGTATCCAACCGCCGAGCTGGATTCGGCGACGAGGGAGAGCACATGGCAACGGATGCCTTTTCACAGCAGATTGTAAACCTCGTGCGGAAGATGCCGGACGAGGCGATCCTCGCGCTCGTCAAGAATCAGCTGGGCGCCGTGACCGGGGAAGCGCCGTTGGTTCCTCCGCCGGCGCCGCGCCGCAGCCGCACGCGTGCCCGTGCTGGAGCGGTGCAGTCCAAGACGTCTTCCGTCGCGGCCAAGCGTGGCGCCGCGCCGAAGCGCCGGCCCGGCCGCCCTCGCAGCTCGCCCGCCGCCTCGGCGGAGCGTCAGGAGACGCTCGATGCTGTCGAGCGCGTCGTCAAAGCGAGCTCTGGCGTCAGCGCGAGCGAGGTGGCGAAGCAGGCGGGTATCCCGCAGACGCGCGCTGCTGCCGCGCTGAAGGAGCTCAAGCTGGAAAAGCGGATCTTCCAGGGCGGCGATCGCCGATTCGCGCGCTATGCGGGCGACCTGAAGACAGCCGAGCAGGCGAGCGCGAACGCGCGCAAGACGGCGGCGGGGCCCGCGCCGGTGAAGAAGCCGACCGCCAAGGGACGTAAGCGGGCCGCTCAGCCTGCCGCGCCGGCGAAGTAGGTCTGGAGACCACCGCGCACGTCAACGTCAGAGGGGATGGAGCTATGCTGACGCGACGCGTTCAGAATGGCTGTCCCGTTCGAGACGGAGCTCAGGGCGGGCTCCAGGTGAGCCCGCTATCTTCGGAGGCGGCGACGTACCAGCCGCGTCGCGATGTCCCTGTGACGTCTGCCTGGAGGAGCATCACCAGCCGATTCCCGAAAGAGAGGAGTGCTCCGAGCTCGATGCGGCCGCGCTCGCCCGTGCCTTCTCCGATGACCCTCGGGACGTCGTAGATCTTACCTGCTTCCGGCGATTGCGCGATGTAGAGCCCCCATCGCTCTGCGGCGCGGGAGGTCAGGACTGCCGCGACGCCCTCGCGTGTGGGCGCCAGGGCGACAGAGCGCTCGTGCGGCTCCAGCCAGGGGCGAAAGGGCGCTTTCTCGGCGAGGACGCAGGCGCCTTCGAGCGTGCATGTCGCGATCGTGAGCTCCTTGGTCGCGGGCGCAACGACCTCGACCATGATCCGATCGGCTGCACAGCCGACCGAGGCGCCGGGGGCGGCCGTCGCGGGGAGCTTCAGCACGGCTGTCCGCGTCGCGGAGATGGCGACAACGACGGTCGTGTCAGGCGGCTGAGGCACGAGCTGGATCGACCAGCCCGCGAAATTGCACGCGGGCGGCGTCGAGAGCGCGGCCGTCGCCGCCGGGGTCATCACGATTCCATCGACGCTCCGGGGCGCGTCGAGCGGCTTCCCCGGCTCGGGCACGGGCCGCACGAGGAGGTTGCGCCCGCGCATGGACAGGAGCGCCGGCGGGCGGCCATAAGGTACGAGCAGCGCTTGTTCCTGCGTGGGGAACGGCACAGGCGGCGCGGTCGGGGCGCCGGGCGGCCCCGCGTAGACGAGCGTTGCTCGCCGGGGCTTCGGCTCAACGAGCAGCGCAGCGCTCTCGGCGGAGAGCACCGCGGGCACGGCGTTCACCGGTTGCCGCGCGCCGCGGCTCATCTCGGGCAGCGTGACCGGCGAGGGCGCCGAGAGCTCGGTCGCCTCGAAGGGCGCAAAGAGGAGGCTCGGCGGGTCCACCGCGGGCGGCGCCCCTGCTGCTCCGCGCGTCTGCTTCGAGAAATCCTTGCCTCGGATGCCGAGGGTGAGCACGGTCGAGCCGTCCTCTCCGACCGACCAGGTCGACCACCCCTCGCGCAGGCGCCGCAGAGAGCGCCAGGTCCTGCCTGCGTTGTCGGTGACGAGGGCGATCGCCTCGTTCTCGACCTCTCCTGTCAACACCGCCCGCCTGTCGTCGAGCACGAATGCCCGATGCCACCGCGTCGACGACGGCGCGAGCGTCGAGTGGATGCCCCGCGCCTGGCCGATGGCCGTGGTGAGCTCGTCGGACGATGCCGCGCCCGGGGGCGGAACGGTGATCGGCGCTGCCTTTTCCTTTTTTCTGCACCCGGTCGCCATCAGGGCGCTCAGGACAGCAACGGCCGCCGTCAGCCTGCCGGGACCGCCGCCGCGGGCTCCGCGTCCGCGTCGCGGCCGCTCGACGCGGGCCGCACCTCGCGCGGCCCGCACTAGTCGACCTGCTCCGGATCCATGCAGCACCGGAAGCCCGTCGAGTAGTCGTGGTACCCGAACGAGTGCGCGGTCGTCGCGTACTTGCAGCCCTCGCCGTTGCGCGTCGTGTCCATGAAATAGCCGCCGCGGAAGGTGCCGTTCGGGTCGTCGACCCACTCGTGGAGGTTGCCTACCATGTCGAACACGCCGTAGGCGTTTGTGCACGATGCGCGCTCGCCCGTCGGGAGCAGCGCGTGCGAGAGCTGGTTGATGAGCGGGTTGTTCATCGCCGTCGTCCAGAGCTCCTCGGACTTGATCTCGAGCAGCGCCGCGATCTCGGCGACGGGGTGCACCGGGCGCTCGTCGTCATTGCACACGCCCTGCTGTCGCTGCGCGCCGTAGGGAAAGGTGGTGCCCTCCGGCCCGCGGCAGGCGCTCACCCACTCGTCCGAGGTGCACAGGCGCTTGCCCGACGCCGCGCACGCCATCTTGGCCTGCCGCCCGCTGATGTACCCCTGCGGGATGACACCGGGCCAGGACACGGCTCGCACGCGGCGCTCGCTCCCGTCGACCGGATCGAACGGCGACCAGGGGCGCTCTCCGCTGGGCGTCAGCTCCACGAGGGAGCTCTCCCACCGATCGACGCACACGCGATCTTCGACGAGGGCCATCTCGGCGGGGCAGCGCGCGCTGGCCGTGGAGGAGGACACCTGACCTGCGCCGCCCTCGTGCGCCGTCGTGGACTCGAGCGCGGCGCCGTCCTTGACGGCGGCGATCGCGCTCTGCTTCGCCTTCATGGGCCTTTCCACGAGGACGGCGGCGCGCGCGTCGAGCGAGGCGTGCATCATCAGGCGGGGCGTGATCTGCTCCGCTGTCGTCGAGCCAGGCGCGCAGCCGGCCGACGCGGCCAGCAGACCTATCAGGGCACCGCCGCGAAATGGGCGCGCCCGCGACGAACGGGGACGGCAGGTTGCCTGGCGCGGTCGGGAGGAGTCCTTGGCCACGGAGGACGCGAGGATCCCTTCCCGCCATCTTTTTTGCAACCGAATACCGCCCTCAGGGATCGCCCGAAGGCTCGTACATGAGAGGCTGCGTACGTCGTGGCGCCAAGGTGGGCGTGAGCTGATGAGGGGCTCGGAGGTCACCGGATGTGCGTCGCGTGTCGGGGGAAAAGAACCACGAGAGCAGAGCGGGCGCCGGTGACGCCCTGCTCCTGTCTCCCCGACGGTGCCTGTTCAGCCCTCGAAGTACAAGGCCTCCAGGTAGCACGCGTCGTACGCCTGCTTGCAGGTGACCTGGTCGTCGGCGTTCATGCAGTCAACGAGCGCTTCCTTTGTGGACCGGTTGAACGGGTTCAGTTGCGCGTTGCACGTCGCCGTTTCGAACGTGTCGTCGCAGGCGCCCTCGATGGCTTCGCAGATCTCCTCGGCCTGGTCCGGGCACGCGTTCGCGTACACGCGGTCCATGCACTCCTGGACCGGCGGCTCATCGCACGCCTCCTGCACGGGGATGTCGCTCAGGCAGTCCACGAGGTCCGCGGCGTGGCCCGGGGCGAAGATGACGAAGCCGTGCTGGCACAGCCCGTAGCCGATCGGCTCCTCGTTGCGGTTGTCGCCGCACTGGCTCGTCGCGCCCTGCGTCGGCGAGATGTTCAGCTCGTCGCACGCCGCGACCGTGAGGTTGCCGTCGGCGTAGTCGACGCACGCGCCACCGCCCTGGCCGCCGCCGCCGCCGCCCTCGCCACCCCAGCCCCCGTCGCCACCCCAGCCGCCTTCGCCGTCGTCGCCACCCCAGCCGCCTTCGCCGTCATCGCCCCCGGTGGAGGAGCTGCTGGTGACGCCGACGCCGGTCGCCTGCTCCACGTCGTTGTCGGTGTCCGTCGACGACACGACGCAGCCGTAGAGGGCCGGGAAGATCAAGGTGAACGCGAGGAACGAATGGCGATGACGAGCAAGCATGGTCACGTTGCCTCCTACAGTGTCAGGGAAAAGCTGCTGCACCTGGTACGTTCGACTGAGCCTGCGGCTCTCCTATTCCCCTCGCAATCCTGTTCTTCACCTTCGTGGCGCCGCACGAGGCCGGCGCGGCGGCGAGCGCGGCCGATCCGCGGGCGCACGGCTGGCGCTCCGCGGCCGCTCCGGCGGCGCTCCGGGCGCGAGGACGTGCAGCACCGATCGCCCGGTCCGCCTGTTTCAGAGATGTTTCGTGGTTGTCAAGGCCAAGTTCCGGGGGTATGAACGATCCGTCCGCCGTCCCTGAGCCAGCCCAGCCCAGCGTCCAGGCGAACGCTCGCCCCTCCGGACGCGCGTTCAGGAAAATCTGAAAAGCTGCGCAGGGGCCAGCGACCCCAGCAGCGTCGCAGCAACAAACTGAAAGGACGCGGAAGGATCGCGCTTGCGTACCGCGCGCGCCGCTGGTAATCACCGCGCTCCGTTTTCCCGGGCGATCGGGTGTCCTCCCGGTCTCCCAGTAGAAGAGCCGTAACGGCGCTTCGATCTCAGCTCCGCCCCTTCGGCCGCCGCGGGCCTCCCCCCGGTGACGCGAAGGGGGGCCACGTCCAGGGACGTCGGGCTGCGACCGGAAGCGTACGACGGTGCAACCGGTTCCCAGAGAACCGAAACCCGGTACGGAGTCTCTCCGCCCGCCGGTGTCGCGAGGTGTCTCGAATGGTAAGCAAAGCCAGTGCGATGTTTTCGCGGATCGCCCCGCGCAAGGCACGCATGATCGCCGATCTCGTCCGGGGTCGCGACGCGGACGAGGCGATCCAGCTGCTCTCGTTCACGCAGAAGAGCGGCGCCCCTGTCCTGCGGAAGATCATCGAGAGCGCGGTCGCGAACGCCCAGCAGGCGGGCGCGGACATCGACGCGCTCTTCATCAGCAAGGCGACCGTCGACAAGGGGCCGAACAAGTTCAACCGCCGCTGGCGGCCGCGCGCGATGGGCCGTGCGACCCGGATCACCAAGGGCGTGTCGCACATCGTCATCGAAGTCGACGAGAGAAAGTAAGTAGAGGACCTGCCGATATGGGACAGAAGACCCATCCGTATGGCTTCCGCGTCGGTGTCATCAAGACGTGGAGCAGCAAGTGGTACGAGGACGGCGCCGCGTATCAGAAGTGGCTCCACCAGGACATCCGCATCAAGCGCGCGATCAAGCAGTACCTCTACAACGCGAACATCGCCGGCGTGGAGATCGAGCGCGCCGCGAACCGCGCGAAGGTGATCGTCTTCACCGCCCGCCCCGGCATGGTGATCGGCAAGGGCGGCAAGGGGATCGAGACGCTGAAGAGCGGCAACGTCGGCACGGCGTCCAAGGGCGAGACCCTCTTCCCCGGCGTGTCCTCGTTCACGGACAACGAGGTCTTCATCGACGTGCAGGAGGTCCGGAAGGCCGAGACCAACGCGCAGCTCGTCGCCGAGAACATCGCGACGCAGCTCGAGCGCCGGATCGCGTTCCGCCGGGCGATGAAGAAGGCCGTGTCCACCGCCATGAAGTTCGGCGCGAAGGGCATCCGCGTGCGCTGCGCCGGCAGGCTCGGCGGCAGCGAGATGAGCCGCGTCGAGACCTACCGCGAGGGTCGGGTGCCGCTGCACACGCTCCGCGCCGACATCGAGTTCGGCCTCGCCGAGGCCAGGACGAAGGTCGGCATCATCGGCGTGAAGGTCTGGATGTTCAAGGGCGAGGTCCTGCAGCGTAAGGCGCGCCGGATCCAGTAGAGGGATTGCAGAATGCTGTCTCCGAAGCGAACCAAGTTCCGCAAGATGCAGAAGGGGAACAACCGTGGCATCGCCCTCACGGGCAGCGACGTCTCCTTCGGCGACTTCGCGCTCCAGTGCGTCGAGCCTGCCCGCGTGACCTCGCGGCAGATCGAGGCGGCTCGTATGGCGATCCAGCGCCACGTGAAGCGCGCGGGCAAGCTCTGGATCCGCATCTTCCCGGATCGTCCGGTGACGAAGAAGCCGCTCGAGGTCCGCATGGGTGGGGGCAAGGGCGCGCCCGAGGAGTGGTGCGCGCTCGTGCTGCCCGGCCGCGTGATGTACGAGATCAGCGGCGTGAGCGAGGAGATTGCGAAGGAGGCGTTCCGCCTCGCGGCGCACAAGCTCCCGATGCAGTGCAAGTTCCTCGCCCGCGGGCTGACGTGAGGTAGGCGATGAAGGCGAAGGATTTGCGGGAGCGCACCACCGACCACCTGCGCGAGCTCGAGAAGACGCTCGCGGCGGGGCTGTTCGAGGCGCGCTTCAAGAATTTCACGAACCGGCTGAACGACACGGCGACGATCCGCAAGACCAAGCGGGATCTCGCGCGGGTGAAGACGATCCTCACGCAGCGCGCGCGCGCCGAGGAGAAGGCGTAGCCATGGCGAAGAACAAGGCAGAGAACCAGCAGCCGGTCGCTGCGGCGCCCGAGCTGGCCGCCGCCGCGCCTGCGCAGGCCGAGACCGAGGCGAAGGCGCACGGCTTCCGGCGCAAGCTGGTCGGCAAGGTGACCAGCGACAAGATGAACAAGACGGTCACCGTCGAGGTCATCCGGAACGCGCTCGACCCCGTCTACAAGAAGTACGTCCGTCAGCGGGAGCGCTACAAGGCGCACGACGAGACGAACCAGTACAAGGTGGGCGACCGCGTCGAGATCACGGAGCACAGGCCGATCTCCCGCGACAAGCGGTGGCTCGTGACCAAGCTCGTTGCCCGGCCGGTGGAGGAGTAGCGCCATGATCCAGGTGTCGACGCATCTCGAGGTCGCGGACAACTCCGGCGCCCGAGTCGTGAAGTGCATCAAGGTGCTCGGCGGCTCGCGCCGCAAGTACGCCGCGCTCGGCGACGTCATCGTCGTCTCGATCAAGGAGGCGCTGCCCGGGACGAAGGTGAAGAAGGGTGACACGGCGCGCGCCGTCGTCGTCCGCACCGCCCGGGAGTACCAGCGCTCGGACGGCAGCTACATCAAGTTCGACGGGAACAGCGCGGTCCTGATCAACAAGGAGAAGGAGCCGATCGGCACCCGTATCTTCGGGCCGGTCGCTCGCGAGCTCCGCGCGAAGAAGTTCATGAAGATCATCTCGCTCGCCCCGGAGGTCCTCTGATGAAGCGCCTGAAGGTCGGTGACCTGGTGCAGGTCATCAGCGGCAAGGAGGCGGGGAAGCAGGGCCGCATCACGAAGATCCTCGCGGACGAGGATCGCGTGGTCGTCGAGGGCCTGAACACGGTGACCCGCCACCAGCGGCCCACGCCGCGCAACCAGGAGGGCGGGAAGATCACCAAGGAGGCGCCGATGCACGCCTCGAAGGTCATGCCGGTCGATCCGGCGACGGGCAAGCCGACGCGCGTGAAGATCCGCGTCGGTGAGGACGGCAAGAAGACGCGCGTCGGCAAGAGCGGCAGCGCGATCGGTGTGGGCTAGCCATGGCGGACAAGAAGGACAAGGACAAGGCGGCCAAGGACGGCGGCAAGGGCAAGGACAAGCCCAAGCCGCAGCAGGCCAAGCCGCAGGCGCCCGCCAGGAGCAAGGAAGCCAAGGGCGCGAAGGCGAAGGGCGCCGAGGTCGAGGCCTCCGGGCAGGTCGAGGCTCGCCCGCGCGATCCGAACTACGTCCCGCGGCTGCGCACGCACTACCAGAAGAGCGTGACGGCCGCGCTGTCGAAGCGGTTCGGCTACAAGAACCCGATGATGGTGCCCCGCCTGCAGAAGGTGGTGCTCAACATGGGGCTCGGCGCCGCGGTGCAGAACCCGAAGATCATCGACTCGGCGGTCGAGGACATGCGGGCGATCTCCGGCCAGAAGCCGGTGGTGACCCGGGCGCGGAAGTCGATCGCGACGTTCAAGCTCCGCGAGAACCTGCCCATCGGGGTGATGGTGACCCTGCGCGCCGAGCGGATGTGGGAGTTCGTCGATCGCCTGATCGCGTTCTCCCTGCCGCGCGTCCGTGACTTCAAGGGCGTGAGCCCGAAGGGGTTCGACGGCAAGGGCAACTTCACGATGGGCCTGCGCGAGCAGATCATCTTCCCCGAGATCGACTACGACAAGATCGACGTCGTGAAGGGGCTCAACATCTCGTTCGTGACCACGGCGAAGACGGACGAAGAGGGACGCGCGCTCCTGACCGAGCTCGGCATCCCGTTCCGGCATTGAGGGATTTTCGATGGCTCGTGCAAAAGAGTTTGCGAAGCTGAACCGTCCGCCGAAGTTTTCTGTGCGGCACAAGAACCGTTGCAAGGTGTGCGGGCGCTCGCGCGCTTACTACCGCGACTTCGAGCTCTGCCGTGTCTGCCTTCGGTTGTTCGCGCTCCGTGGTGAGCTCCCTGGTGTGATCAAGGCCAGCTGGTGATTCTATGATGACCGATCCCATCGCCGACATGCTGACCCGCATTCGCAACGCGGCGCTCGCGCGGCACGACCGGACCGAGGTCCCCGCGAGCCGCATCAAAGCCGCGGTCGCGGAGATCCTCAAATCCGAGGGCTTCATCGCCGACGTGCGCGAGACCGAGGGCGAAGGTCCCAAGAAGCTCACCATCGTGCTCAAGTACGGGCGCGATCGGCAGAGCGCGATCGACGGCGTGCGCCGCGTCTCCCGCCCGGGGCGCCGCGTGTACGTGCGCCACGACAGGATCCCGCGCGTGTTCAGCGGGCTCGGGATCTCGATCCTGAGCACGTCCCGCGGGCTCATGAGCGACAGGGATGCGCGCCGCCTGAAGGTGGGCGGCGAGCTGCTCTGCGAGGTGTGGTGATGGAAGCTCAGGCGAACGCAGCTCAGCCCGCGAAGGGCAACGCGAACGGTGACAGCCGCCTCGCCCCGAAGACGTCGCGCGTCGGCAAGCGGCCGATCGACCTCCCGAAGGGGGTCACCGCGACCGTCAACGGCCGCCGGATCGAGATCAAGGGGCCGAAGGGGCAGCTCTCCCGCGCGATCACGGACCGGGTCGACATCAAGCTCGAGGGCGGCAAGCTCCACGTGAGCTCGCTGGCGCCTGGGCGCGACGGGTCGCGCCTCCAGGGGCTCACGCGGGCGCTCGTGGCCGCGATGGTGAAGGGTGTCGCCGAGGGCTACGAGCGGACGCTCGAGCTCAAGGGCACCGGTTATCGCGTCGAGCTCAAGGGCACGACGCTGAACTTCGCCCTCGGCTTCTCCCATCCGGTGACCTTCGCGGTCCCGGCGGGCCTCACCGCGACGATCCCGGCGGACTCGAAGGGCACCGTCCTCGTCCTGACCGGCGCGGACAAGGAGCTCATCGGGCAGACGGCCGCGACGATCCGCGGCTTCAGGCCGCCGGAGCCGTACGGCGGCAAGGGCGTCCGCTACCGCGGCGAGCGCGTGCGGGAGAAGGCTGGCAAGGCCGGCAAGGGCGGCAAGAAGTAAGGGCGAGCGGCGGCGGGTACGCCGCTGCACCGAGGTACGAGACGGTCATGGGCATGAAAATCGTCGGTCGGGAGCGCCGGAAGCTCCGCATCCGCAAGAAGGTCGAGGGGACGCCGGAGCGCCCGCGCCTCAGCGTCTTCCGCAGCACCAAGCACATCTACGCGCAGGTCATCGACGACGTGAGCGGCAAGACGCTCGCCCACGCCTCGACGCTGTCGAAGGACCTCAAGGGCTCGCTCGACGAGGACAACAAGGTCGAGGCGGCGAAGAAGGTCGGCGCGCTGATCGCGAAGATCTGCAAGGAGAAGCAGATCGACAGGGTCGTCTTCGACCGCAACGGCTATCTGTATCACGGGCGCGTCAGCGCCCTCGCCCAGGCGGCGCGCGAGGCAGGTCTCGATTTCTGACTCCCACAGCCGCTGCCCTGCAGGTAGGGGCGGCGGGCGCGGTCAACTGCCGCGGCGGAGAACGTGATAGAGGACGGTTATGGCGTTCGATCATGTCGACGAAGAGAAGCTGAAAGAGCGAGTCATCCACATCAACCGCGTCGCCAAGGTCGTCAAGGGCGGCCGGCGTTTCAGCTTCTCGGCGCTGGTCGTGGTGGGCGACGAAGCGGGGCACGTGGGCGTCGGCCTGGGCAAGGCCAACGAGGTGCCGGAGGCCATCCGCAAGGGGAACGACCAGGCTCGCAAGAACCTGTTCCGCATCCCGCTGGACGGTGTGACCATCCCGCACGACTCGTTCGGGCACGTCGGGGCGGGCAAGGTGCTGCTGAAGCCCGCCAGCCCCGGGACGGGCGTCATCGCCGGCGGCGCGGTGCGCGCCGTCGTCGAGTCGGCGGGGATCCACGACGTGCTGTCGAAGTCGCTCGGCACGAGCAACCCGCACAACGTCGTGCACGCGACCGTCGCCGCGCTCCGCGGGCTCAAGAGCCCGGAGAGCGTCGCCGGGAAGCGCTCGATGCAGCTCGACTCGCTCGACTACCAGCGCCGCGGCGCCGCGAACACCGGGGCCCGCCGCCGCGCGAGCGTCGCGCCCCCCGCGCCGGGCGGCGCGCCGCAGGGCGGCAGCGGCGGTGAAGGAGGCTCGCAGTGAAGCTCCGCGTACGTCAGAGGGCCAGCACCATCGGCCAGGTCGAGCATACCCGCAAGGTCATCAAGGGGCTCGGCCTGCGCGGGCCGGGGTCCGAGGTGGTCGTGGCGAACACGCCCTCGTTCCGTGGCATGGTCAAGAAGGTCCTCCACCTGGTCGAGGTGGAGGAGGTCGCCGACGAGGCGACCTCCCCGAAGTCCTGAGAAGCGAGATCGTCATTCCAGCGGGTTTGCCGCGTACGGAAGTGTGAAACATGGACATCCTTTCTAAGCTCCAAGCCCCCGAAGGCGCCGTAACCAAGAGGCTCCGCGTCGGCCGCGGCGTGGGATCCGGCGTCGGCAAGACGTCTGGCCGCGGACAAAAAGGGCAGAAGGCTCGGGCGGGCGGCAACATCAACAAGAAGCACTTCCAGGGTGGCCAGACGCCGATCCAGCGTCGTCTCCCGAAGCGCGGCTTCCGCAACCCGCTCGCGGACATCGTCGCGAACGTCAACGTCGGCGCCCTCGAGGCGTTCGACGACGGCGCGCAGGTCGACCTGATCGCGCTCCACGCGACCCGCCTGGTGCAGGGCCGGTTCGACGTCGTGAAGATCCTCGGCGGCGGTGAGCTCACGAAGAAGCTCACGGTGACCGCGCATCGCTTCTCCAAGGGAGCGATCGAGAAGATCGAGAAGGCGGGGGGCAAGGCCGTCGTGCTCGCGTCGCCCGCCGCTCAGGGCAGCTCGACGGACTCCTCGTCCTCCTAGCCAGCGCGCAGGCGCAACCCCTCAAGCCGGAGTCCAGGAACGCCCATGGCCAGCCTCGCGGGAATCACCAACTTCCACAAGATCCCCGAGCTCCGGCGGCGCGTGATCTTCACGCTGGTGATGCTCGCGGTCTACCGGGTCGGCGTCTTCGTGACGACGCCCGGCGTCGACCGGAACGCGATGCGACAGTACGTCGCGAAGCAATCGGGCGGGCTCCTGGGCTTCTTCAACATGTTCTCGGGCGGAGCGCTGGAGAACCTGTCGATCTTCGCCCTCGGGATCATGCCGTACATCTCGGCATCGATCATCATGCAGCTCATGGGCATGGTCTACAAGCCCATCGACGAGCTGCGGAAAGAGGGCGAGCAGGGGCGTCGTCGGCTCGATCAGTACACGCGGTACGGCACGGTCGCGCTCTCGCTGTTCCAGGCCTTCTCGATCGCGAAGATGCTCGAGGGCCTGTCGAGCAGCGAGACCGGGGCCGGGATCGTGAACCACCCCGGCATCGGCTTCCAGCTGATGACGGTCATCACGCTCACGACCGGCACCGCGTTCCTGATGTGGATCGGCGAGCAGATCACCGAGCGCGGCGTCTCGAACGGCGTCTCGCTCCTGATCTTCGCCAGCATCATCACGCAGATCCCGCAGGAGATCGGCAACTACTTCGCGCAGAACTCCGGTGATCTCCAGCCGCTGTCGATGGCCGCCATCGTCGCGTTCATCGTGCTCGTCATCGGGGTCATCGCGTTCTTCGAGAACGGCAGGCGCCAGATCCCGATCGTGTACTCGCGTCGCCAGGTCGGGCGCCGCGTCTACGGCGGGCAGACGGCGCACCTGCCGCTCAAGGTGAACACCGCCGGGACCATCCCCCCCATCTTCGCGTCGTCGCTGCTGATGTTCCCGCAGACGCTCGCGAACATGAACGTGCCCGGGGCCGACCAGCTCCAGGCGATCATCAACCGGGGGGACTGGGTCTTCAACACCGGCTACGCGCTGCTCATCATCTTCTTCTGCTTCTTCTACACGAACGTCACGTTCCAGCCGGTGGACGTCGCCGAGAACCTGAAGAAGCAGCAGGCAAACATCCCCGGGATCCGGCCGGGCAAGCAGACGGCGGACTACATTCACCGGGTGATCCAGCGGATCACCGTCGGCGGCGCGCTCTACGTCGCCGCGGTGTGCGTGGTCCCGTCGATCGTCGGCAACCTTCTGCGCGTGCCCTTCGGCTTCGGAGGGACGTCGCTCATGATCGTCGTCGGCGTCGCGCTCGACACCGTGAACCAGCTTGAGGCGCACCTGATCACGCGGAGCTACGAGGGCCTGACCGGCCCCGGCGCCACCCGCATCCGGGGCCGCAGGCTCCCGGAAGCGTGATGGAGGTCAAATGATCTTGGTTCTGGTGGGGCCACCTGGGGCTGGGAAGGGTACGCAGGCGAAGCTGCTGTGCGCTCGCTTCGGCATCCCGCAGATCTCGACGGGCGACATGCTGCGCGAAGCGAAGCGGTCGGGCACGCTGGAGAAGCGCTACCTGGACATCATGGACTCGGGCGGGCTCTTGCCGGATGAGGCCGTCATCGGCCTCATCGATCGCAGGACCGCCGAGCCCGATTGCCGCGACGGCTTCCTCCTGGACGGATTTCCCAGGACGGTGCCCCAGGCGGACGCGCTCGACGCGCTCCTCGCCGGCCAGGGCGGCGGGATCGACGCGGTGATCCAGCTCGACGTTCCACGTTCCCTGCTCGAGGAACGGTTGATCCATCGCCGGACTGACAAACGCAGTGGACAGATATATCATCTCGTTTATAATCCGCCGCCCCCCGGTGCGGAGCTGGAGCATCGGGCCGACGACCGGCCCGAGGCTGTTGGCAAGCGTCTCGACGCCTACGAGGCGATGACGGCCGCCCTTCTTCCGTTCTACGAACAGAAGGGGCTGCTGCGTCGCGTTGATGGGGTCGGCACGCCGGAAGAAGTCACGCAGAGGGTGATGTCGGCCCTCGGCCGACCGGGCTCGGGTGGAGAATGAGGCGATCAAAACAAGCCAGAGCGCCGAAAGAACCGAAAGGCGACAAGCTCGAGTTCGACGGCGTGGTTCAAGAGGCCCTGCCGAACGCCATGTTTCGCGTGAAGGCGGACAACGGCCTCGGCGTCCTCGCCACCATCAGCGGCCGGATGCGGCAGTACTACATCAAGATCCTGCCGGGCGACCGCGTGACCGTCGAGGTCTCGCCGTATGACCCGAGCCGAGGCCGGATCACGTACCGGCACAAGTAACGTATTTTTTGAGGAATCTGGAGGCTCCCCGTGAAGGTGCGCCCGAGCGTCAAGAAGATCTGCGACAAGTGCAAGGTGGTGCGGCGGCGTGGTGTCGTTCGGATCATCTGCGAGAACCCCCGCCACAAGCAGCGCCAGGGGAACTAGCTCTTTCGGCGGAAGCCCGCCCTCGTTTTTGGTTTGGAGTAACCATGGCTCGTATCGCTGGTGTCGATCTCCCGCGTCGGAAGCATGTCGCCTACGCCCTGCCGTACCTCTACGGCATCGGGCGGACTCTCGCGTTGCAAATCTGCGAGAGGACCAACATCCCGCAGGACAGGCGGGTCGAGGAGCTCAGCGACGCCGAGGTAAAGGCGATCCGCGACCTCCTGGACGCCGAGTACAAGGTCGAGGGCGACCTGCGGCGCGAGGTTCAGCTCAACATCAAGCGGCTCATGGACCTCGGCTGCTACCGGGGGCTCCGCCACCGGCGTGGCCTCCCGGCGAACGGGCAGAGGACGCACACGAACGCGCGCACCCGGAAGGGGCCGCGCAAGGGCATGTTGCAGCGGCGTCCGGCCGCTACGAAGTGACGAGCGGGGATTAGGACGCCATGGCGCAAGCGAAGACGGCTGCCAGCACCAGCAAGACGAAGCAGAAGAAGAAGGTCAAGAAGAATGTGTCCGCGGGCATCGCGCACATTCAGTCGACCTTCAACAACACGGTCGTGACGATCACGGACATCAACGGCAACGCGATCGCGTGGTCGTCCGCTGGCGCTCGCGGCTTCAAGGGTTCGCGCAAGTCGACGCCGTTCGCCGCGCAGCTCGCCGCGGAAGAGGCGGCGCGTCGGGCGCAGGAGCACGGGATGCGATCGGTCGCCGTGTTCGTGAAGGGGCCGGGGGCCGGGCGCGAGAGCGCGCTCCGCGCGCTCCAGACCGCTGGCTTCAAGGTGACGCTGATCAGGGACGTCACGCCGATCCCCCACAACGGTTGCCGGCCGCCGAAGCGGCGCAGGGTTTGAGGTAATTCACGATGGCTCGCTACATTGGTCCGGTCTGCAAGCTCTGCCGCCGCGAGGGGATGAAGCTCTACCTCAAGGGTGAGCGCTGCTACTCCGAGAAGTGCGCGTACACGCGTCGCCCGTATCCGCCCGGCCAGCACGGCCAGGGGCGCATCAAGCTGAGCGAGTACGCGGTGCGCCTGCGCGAGAAGCAGAAGGTGCGCCGCATCTACGGCGTGCTCGAGCGGCAGTTCAGCGGGTACTTCCAGGAGGCCAACCGGCGCAAGGGCCGGACGGGCGAGGAGATGCTCGCGCTGCTGGAGCGCCGGCTCGACAACGTTGTGCACCGGATGGGCTTCGGCTCGTCCCGCGCCGAGGCGCGCCAGCTCGTCCGGCACGGTCACGTTCACGTGAACGGCAAGCGGCTGGACATCCCGAGCTACGTGGTGCGGACCGGTGACCGGATCGAGCTCACCGAGGGGGCGCGCAAGTTCAAGAGCGTCCTCGCGTCGATCGGCGGCGCGGACAAGCGCCCGGTCGCGAGCTGGATCGACGTGGATCGCGCGGCGTTCACGGGCGCGGTCAAGGGCGCTCCGATCCGCGAGGATCTGAACGAGCCGGAGATCCGCGAGCAGCTCGTCGTCGAGTACTACTCGCGCTGATCGCGCGAGAGCGGCGCCGAGGAGGCAGCGTTTCGAGCGCACCCTGCGGGGTGCGCTCATGCGCTGCGGGCTCCCCTCGGCGTCGTCGTCCTGCGCGCAGGGCGCGCGGGCGGTTGGAGCCACGAATGCGGGCAGGAGGCGGCGTCGGACCGGTCGAGTGCGGCCGCGGCGTGAGACCTCCGCGCAGACCCATGAAGGAAGGAGATCGTCATGACGATGAACAACCCGAACCTCACGATGATCGCCCGCAACTGGCGCGATCTGATCCGGCCCAAGGGCATCTCGATCGACGCGGAGAGCGGGACGCAGTTCTACGCCAAGTTCACGTGTGAGCCCCTGGAGCGCGGCTTCGGGATCACGATCGGCAACTCGCTGCGCCGGGTGCTGCTCTCCTCCCTCCAGGGCGCTGCCGCGACGGCCATCCGCATCGAGGGGGCGCTCCACGAGTTCACCACGGTTCCGGACGTCGTCGAGGATGTCAGCGACATCATCCTCAACGTGAAGGAGGTCGTCTTCAAGGCGGCGACCCCGAAGACGTACTCGGTGCGGATCGACCGCGAGGGCCCCGGGCCCGTCTACGCGCGCGACATCCAGCTCGTCGAGGGGCTGTCGGTGCTCAACCCCGACCACCTCATCGCCGTGCTCGACAAGAAGGGCCCGCTCTCGATGGAGCTCACGGTCAACGTGGGCCGCGGCTACGTGCCCGCCGAGCGCAACAAGACGCCGACCATGCCCATCGGGACGATCCCGATCGACGCGCTGTTCTCGCCGATCCGCAAGGTGAACTACACCGTGCAGAACGCCCGCGTCGGGCAGGTGACCGACTACGACAAGCTGACGCTCGAGGTCTGGACCAACGGCTCCGTCTCGCCGGCGGATGCGGTCGCCTTCGCCGCGAAGATCCTGAAGGAGCAGCTCTCCATCTGGGTGAACTTCGAGGAGAGCGAGGAGACGAGCTACCAGGCCGTGATGAGTGACGACGAGCCGCTCAACGAGAACCTGTTCCGCTCCGTCGAGGAGCTCGAGCTCAGCGTCCGCTCCGCGAACTGCCTGCAGAACGCGAACATCACGCTCATCGGCGAGCTGGTGCAGCGGACCGAGCAGGACATGCTCAAGACAAAGAACTTCGGCCGCAAGTCGCTGAAGGAAATCAAGGAGATCCTCGCGAATATGGGGCTCTCGCTCGGGATGAAGATCGACAACTGGCCGCAGCTCCTCGAGCGCTGGAAGGCGCAGCAGGCGCAGGCGTGAGTCGGTACTGAGGGAACGTCATGCGTCACAAGAAAGCGGGCAGGCAGTTTGGTCGGGATACCTCCAGCCGCAGGGCGATGCTTCGCAACCTGACGGCGAACCTGATCACCCACGAGCGGATCGAGACGACCGACGCCAAGGCGAAGGAGCTGCGCCGGGTGGCCGAGCGGCTCATCACCAAGGCGACGCGGCTCGGCAAGGTCGCGTACACCGCGCACGCGGAGCTCAGCCCTGGCGACAGGGCGCGCCGGCTCCACGCCGAGCGGCTCGTCGGCAGCTACATCCCTCGCTGGGGCGTCGCGACCGACGGCAAGAAGGTCGACATCATCGCCAAGGTGATGATCGATCTCTCGAAGCGGTTCGAGGGGCGGCCGGGTGGTTACACGCGGATCATCAAGCTCGGGCCGCGCCGCGGCGACAACGCGCCGATGAGCCTCATCGAGTTCATCGACGCGCCCGCGATCGAGGACGCGCCCGCGCAGGCGGCTGAGCCGGTCGCGGCGGCGGAGCCGGCCACGCCGGCGACCACCGCGGGCTGAGCCGGACCAGGCCGGCGCCCCGCGGCGCCGACGCGGTCACAGGAACGCCGGGAGAGCGAGGAGCTCACCCGGCGTTTCGGCTTTGTTGGGCCCGCTGCGCAGCGTCCGTTGCCGGATCAGCCGCCGCCCGCTTCGGCGTCCGGCGTGTCGTCGGGCCGCGGCTCCTTGGCCTCGGCCTGCTGGATCGGCGCAGCGTTCGGCTTCGGGCCGGCGGACGGCGGCGTCTCCGGGTCGGCCGGCGGCTGCGAGGGAGCGGAGCCGGCATGTCCTGGCTGCGGCTCCGTCGCCGCGTGCGGCGGAGCGGCGCTCGCCTGCGCTGGCGGCGGCTCCGTCGCCGCACCCGTCGGCGGCGGAGCGGCGCTTGCCTGCCTCGGCGACGGCGCCGGGGCGCTCCGGCGGCGGGCGATGAAGAACATGGCCAGCATCGCCGCGAAGCCCACGGCCCCCGCGGCGATATAGCGGTTCTTCTGGCTCTTCCGCTCGGCGACCTTGTCCCCGAGCGACGCGAGCGCCGCCTTGGCGCCGGTGTGGGCGGGGTCGAGCTCGATCGCCCGCTCCAGCACGAACTTGTCCGGCGTGCCGCGTTCGATGAGGAGCACGCCCTCCAGATAGGCGATCTCGGCCTCGATCTTCCCCGCGTGCTCGCCGGTCGGGTCGAGGCGCAGCGCCTTGCGCAGCATCGCGAGGGCGTCCTCGCGACGGTCGTCGCCCAGCGACTTCGCCCGCTCGACGTAGGCCCCGACCATCTCCTTCCGCCGCTCGAAGAGCGGCGCGCGGGCGAGGACCTTGTCGAACGCGTCGGTGGCCTCGGCCAGCTTGTTCGCGCTCGCCGCGGCGACGCCCTCGTCCATCAGCTGATAGACCTCGGCGAGCCGCGCGCGATCGTACGTCGCGAACAGCTCGCGCGCGACGCGGTCCCACGACCACTCGCGCGGCGGCTTGTTGCCCGTGAGGTTCAGGTACGCGTCGCGGAGCTGCCAGATGCCGGGCTCGCCGATCGCGGAGATCGCCTCGCGGGCAGCGTCGCGCACCCGCGCGCGATCGCTGTTGCAGAAGCTCAGGATCGCGCGCATGGCGTCCACGTCCCGGACGCGGCCGTACGCGCGCAGGACGTCGGCCAGGATCTGCGTGTCGTTCGTCGCGATCGCCTCGCCGGGGATCGCCCGGCCGAGCAGATCGAGCTGCTTGCTGGCCCACCGCTGCACGATCTTCGCGTCGTGCTGGCGCGCCTCGATCAGCGCAGGCACGGCCTTGTCGCGCAGCTTCGCGATCTGCCGCTGCAGGTCGATGCGGAGCAGCTCGCCGAAGTAGGCGTGGAGCGCGATGAGCTCGCGCACCGCCGGCGTCGTCCCATCGGCGGCGAGCACCCGCACCATCGCGAGCAGCTTGACGACGTCGCGCCACGCGCTGTCGCGCGGCCGCGGCACGGCCAGCATGAAGTCCAGCCAGTCGCCCTCGGTGTCGTCCTTGTCGTCGTCGGCCTTCTTAGCGCCCTGGTCGGCCTTGGCATCCTTCCTGGTGTCGCCGGCGCCCTTCTTCTCGTCGGTCGCGGCCTTCTTCCCGTCCTTCTTGGCGTCGCCCGAGCCCTTCTTGACGTCGCCCGAGGCCTTCTTCGCGCCCTTGGCGTCCTTCGCCTCCGCGCCCTTCTTCTTGTCGTCGCGCTCGTCGTCGCCCTTGTCGGCCTTCAGCGCCTTGCGCCCTTGCCTGCGCGCCTCGGCGAGCACGCGGGGCGCCGCGTCGCGATCGAGCGAGCCGCGGATGTCCTGCACGCGCAGCCGCACCGCGTCGACGATCCCCGGGAGCGGCTCGTCCAGCCCCGCGCGGGCGCCCTCGCGCGAGCGCGCGTCCTGCGACGTGATCTGGTCGAGCACGCGATCGAGCTCCCGGACCGCGGTGATGTCGGGCTCCGGACGAGCGATCGGCGCGAGGCGCGGGAGCTCCGGCAGCGCGGACGAGGCAGCCGCAGCGGCGCCCGCGTCGCGGTCCAGCGCGGCGTGCGCCGGGGGGAGCGCGAGCGGCGCCCCGACCAGCAGGCTGAGCAGCACGAGCGACGCGCCCGCCGGCCTGCCGCACCGCGACGGCCGCGCGCCCGCGCTCCCCGGATCGGACGGACGGCGTGCCAAGTCCCTCAATCCGTGATGCGGAAGTCGAAGAAGTCGCCCGAGAAGCCGCGCCACCGGACGTCGACGCGCTCGACGCGCGCCGCGCTCGGGCCGCGGTTGGCCCAGGCGATGAGCTCCTTGAGCTCGTCCTCCTCGCCCTCGGCGAGCACCTCGACGCTGCCGTCGGAACGGTTCTTCACCCAGCCGGTGAGGCCGAGCCGCTTGGCCTCGCGCTGCGTGGAGGCACGAAAGAAGACGCCCTGGACGCGACCGCGGACGAACAGTTGAACCTGTTTGAGCCCCATGGAACCAGCTTGACTTAGCCGCGCATCCGGAGGGAGGCAACTTCAGGCAGCGCCAGGGCAGTCCGCGGCGGTTCGCCCCCGCCGTCCCGCGCGAGCGCGTTGCGGCCGACCCCCGGCGTCCACGGCCGCCGGCGCGCATTGACAGAGCAAACGCGCTTGATAGAGTCGCCGCCCGATCGGCAAGCGCAGCCCGCCGATCGAGCGACATGAACGTGAGGGGCGCCGGCGACGAGGCGAGCCCTCATCCCCTTGGCGACCCGCCGACATCGACGACATGCTCGGTCCCGCCTCGGGCCCGACCCGCTAGACCCCCCCAAACAGAAACCATCGACCGACGGCCTCCACGCCCTTGACAGGGCGCGCGCTGTCGCATCCTGGAGCTTTCCGACTCATGCACCTCAGGGAACTGAAGCAGAAACCGATGGCCGAGCTCGTCCAGATGGCGAAGGGGCTCAACATCGAGGGCGCTGCCGGGCTGCGCAAGCAGGAGGTCATCTTCGCTCTCCTGCAGGCCCACGCGGCGCAGGACCAGCCGGTCTACGGCGAGGGCGTCCTCGAATGCCTGCCCGACGGCTTCGGCTTCCTGCGGGCGCCGGACTACAACTACCTGCCGGGCCCGGACGACATCTACGTCTCGCCGTCCCAGATCCGGCGCTTCAACCTCCGCACCGGCGACAGCGTGAGCGGCTCGATCCGGCCGCCGAAGGAGCGCGAGGCGTACTTCGCGCTGCTCAAGGTCGACAAGATCAACGGCGAGCCCCCCGAGGTCGCCCGCGACAAGATCCTCTTCGACAACCTCACGCCGCTCTACCCGCAGCAGAAGTTCAACATCGAGAACGGGACGAAGAGCTTCTCGACCCGCATCATCGACATGCTCTGCCCCATCGGCAAAGGGCAGCGCTGCCTCATCGTCTCGCCGCCCCGCGCCGGCAAGACGGTCCTGCTCCAGCAGATCGCCAACGCGATCTCCGCCAACCACCCGGACACGACCCTCATCGTGCTGCTCATCGACGAGCGCCCGGAAGAGGTCACCGACATGCAGCGCACCGTGAAGGGCGAGGTGATCAGCTCGACCTTCGACGAGCCGCCGACGCGCCACGTGCAGGTCGCCGAGATGGTGATCGAGAAGGCCAAGCGCCTCGTCGAGCACAAGCACGACGTCGTGATCCTCCTCGACTCGATCACCCGCCTGGCGCGCGCCTACAACACCGTCGTCCCGCCGAGCGGGAAGATCCTGTCCGGCGGCGTCGACTCGAACGCGCTCCACAAGCCGAAGCGCTTCTTCGGCGCCGCGCGCAACGTCGAGGAGGGCGGCTCGCTGACGATCGTCGCGACCGCGCTCGTCGACACGGGCTCGCGCATGGACGAGGTCATCTTCGAGGAGTTCAAGGGCACGGGTAACAGCGAGATCCACCTCGATCGCAAGCTGATGGAGAAGCGGATCTTCCCCTGCCTCGACATCAACAAGAGCGCGACCCGCAAGGAGGAGCTGCTGCTCCCGGAGTGGATCCTCCAGCGCGTGTGGCTGCTCCGCCAGCTCCTGCACCCCCTCAACGTGATCGACTCGATGGAATTCCTCCTGGACAAGGTGAGCCGCACCGAAACCAATCAGGAATTCCTCGAGAGCATGAACCAGTAGCGGCTCGCCCCGGGGGCGCTCCCGACGGCCGTCGGGGGCGCTCTCTGCCGAGCGGACGCGTCGCTCAGGGGACCTGCGCGCGCGCTCCCACGGACGAAGTCGTGTTAGCGTCTCCGGGTGACCGCGAAGGCGGAACAACGCACGAAGGCGCTGCAGGCTCGCATACAGGAGCTGGAGGCGCGGCTCGCCCAGGCCGAGAAGACCGTGCACGCGCTCCGGGACGTCGGGCTCGCGCTCGGCAGCACCCTGGATCTCGACCAGCTCCTCGCGCTCATCCTCAACAAGATCACCGAGCTGCTCGACGCGGACAGGGCGACCCTCTACCTGCTCGACGAGCAACGCCAGCGGCTGTTCTCGCGGATCGTCATCGGCGAGGAGGCGCGCGCGATCGAGCTGCCCGTCGGCGCCGGCATCGCCGGCCACGTCGCCAAGGTCGGGCGCACCGTCCGCGTGAAGGACGCCTACCGGGACCGCCGGTTCTCGCGCGACTGGGACGACGTGACGGGGTACCGAACCCGCTCGATCCTCGCCGCGCCGATGAAGAACCACGTCGGCCGGACCATCGGCGTCATCCAGGTCCTGAACAAGCACGGGGAAGGGGAGTTCTCGGTCCACGACGAGGAGCTCCTGAGCGCCCTGGCCACGCAGGCGGCCGTCTCCATCGACAACTCGCGGCTGTTCCTCTCGGTCATCCAGAAGAACACGCAGCTCGTCGAGACGAAGGAGCAGCTCGAGCACCGCGTGAGCGACCTCAAGCTGCTCTTCGAGCTCGAGAGCGCGATGGGCCGCGCGACCACGATGGAGGATCTCGCGCGCGCGGTGATCACGTCGGCCGGCAGGGCGTGCGAGGCGCGCGCAGGGGCGATGCTCGTCGACGAGTTCGAGGGCGGCCTCGTCCTCTACTTCTTCGATCTCGCCGCCTTCGAGGAGGGCAGCGCGCCGCCCCGCTCGGCCGCGTCGGACGACGAGCCCGAGGGGGTCGTGGACGGGTCTCTGCCGAGGCCGGAGGTCAAGCGCATCGCCATGCGCCGCGGCGAGGGGATCGTCGGCCGCGCGATGGTCCACAACGAGGCCGTGTGGTTCTCGGGCGAGGGTGGCGGCGACGAGGGCGACACGCCGGTGTCGCCCCGGCTCGCCCAGCTCCTCGGCGCGGAGCTGAAGACGGCGATCGCGGTGCCGCTCGAGGGCGAGGACGGGGTGCCGATCGGCGCCATGGCGCTCTATAACTCAAGGAAACATCACGGTTTTTCGAAGGACGATCGCGCGCTCCTTCGGCTCGTGTCGGCGAACGCGTCGACCGCGCTGCGGCTGTTCCGGTCGCGCCTCGAGCGGGAGCAGAGCGAGCGGCTCACCACGATCGGGCGGCTGCTCTCGGGGGTGATGCACGACATGCGCACGCCGCTCACCGTGATCAGCGGCTACGTCCAGCTCATGGCCGGCGCGCCGGACGCGGCGACCCGGGAGGATCACGCGCGGCTGATCCTCAAGCAGTTCGACGTGATCAGCGCGATGCAGCGCGAGGTGCTGGAGTTCGCGCGCGGCGAGCGGAGCATCCTCGTCCGCAAGGTGTACCTGACCAAGTTCTTCGGCGACATCGAGAAGCAGCTCGAGCAGGAGCTCGCCGGGACCGGCGTGACGCTGACGCTGCTGCTCGAGGACCGCGGGACGGCGCGGTTCGACGAGGCGAAGATGACGCGGCTCCTGCACAACCTGGTCCGCAACGCGGTCGACGCGATGCGGCCGGGTGGGGGCAGGGTGACGATCCGCGCCTACCGCGACGGGGGCGATCTCGCGATCAGCGTCGCCGACACGGGCAAGGGGATCCCGAAGGAGGTCCAGGGCCGGCTGTTCCAGTCGTTCGTCACCTCGGGCAAGCGCGGCGGCACCGGGCTCGGGCTCGCGATCGTGAAGAAGATCGTCGACGAGCACGCCGGGACCATCGAGGTCGAGTCGTCCGACAAGGGCGCGAAGTTCACGATCCGCTTGCCCCAGGAGAGCGCGACGTCGCGGTCGTCGACGGCGGCGGAGGCGCAGCCGCGGCTCGCCTCGACGGACGGCGAGCCGGCGACGAGGCCGAGCGCCCAGGCCGCGCCGGTCGTCCACGAGGGCCCGCCGCGCCGCAGGCCGGCGAGCTCAGCCCCCCCGGCGAACGAGCGTGGCAGGCGCTCGTCGAGCAGCGGCTCGGACGCGTGATGCGCCCCCGCCGCTTGCGCGAGACGCATCCGACGGAGAGACTCGAACGGTGCCCCAGCTCCGCCTGAAGCTCCTCGAGCCGCACCGGACGTCGCTCGAGAAGTGCGTCTACTGCCCCAAGCTCTCCCGCGCCGCCTGCCCCGTGTCGAACGTCGAGGCGAACGAGACGGTCACGCCGTGGGGGAAGATGTCGATGGCGTACTTCGCCGGGCGCGGCGACGTGCCGCTCGACGCGCGCCATGCGGACCCGGCCTGGGCGTGCTCGGCCTGCTACGCGTGCCGCGAGCGCTGCGACCACAAGAACGAGGTGGCCACCGTGCTGACCGACGCGCGCGCGGAGTTCTTCGCGCGCGGCCTCGCGCCGGAGGGGGCCAAGCGCGCGGCAGAGCGCTTCTGGGCCCGCGAGGACGGGCGCCATGACGGCCCGGGCGGCGAGCCCGACGCGCGGGCCCGCGCGGCCACGGGCGCGGCGGCGGTCCGCGTGCTGGTCGGCTGCGGCTACGTGCGCCACGCGCCGGGTGTCGCGCAGGACGCGCTCGACGCGACGGAGGCGCTGGTCGGCGCCCCGGTCCGCCCGGTGCGCGCGTGCTGCGGGCTTCCGCTCCTGTACGCCGGCGACAGGCCGGGCTTCCTCGCGGCGGCGCGGCGGCTCGCCGCCGAGGTCGCGGAGGGCGAGCGCTTCGTCGCCGTCGACCCCGGCTGCGCGCGCGCCGTCCGCGTCGAGTACGCGCGGGCCGGCGTCGACGTGAAGGCGCCGGAGCTGTTCGTCGACCTCGCGGTCGCGTCGCTGGACCGGCTGCAGCGGTCGACGTCGGAGCGGCGGGTGCGCTACCACGACCCCTGCCAGCTCGGGCGCGGCCTCGATCGCTACGACGCGCCCCGGGAGATCCTCGCCCGCATCACGGGGCGGCCGCCGGAGGAGTTCATCCACCGCCGCGAGCACGCCGACTGCAGCGGCGGCGGCGGCCTGGTGCCCGCGACGCGCCCGGCCTCGTCCGCGGCGATGGCCGACGGCAGGATCGCGGAGCACCGCGCGCTCGGCGGCGGGCTGCTCGTGACCCACTGCGCGCAGAGCCTCCGGCGGTTCAGGTCGCGGGGGGAGCCCGCGGAGGACCTCGCGAGCCTCGTCGCGCGGGCCGTCGCGCCGCGATGACCGCGCCGGAACCTGCCGCGGACGGCGCGCGCGGAGGCGCCGCGGGCCCGGCGGGGCGCGCGCCGCACAAGCGGCGCACGGTCGCGGGCAGGCTCCTCGCGAGCTACCTCGTGGTCCTCGCTGCCTTCGCGCTGACGGTCGGCTGGAGCGTCCAGGCGCTGCGGGCCGCGTCGCGGGACGCCCAGCTCCTGCGCGCCGGGTACGTCCCGCTGCTGCTCCGCATCGGCGAGGTGCTGGCGGAGCAGAACGTCTTCAACGCGCAGCTGAACCACATCACCGCGGCGAAGAACCCGGGCGACGTGCGCGAGTGGCTGGAGACCGCCCGGCGGACCCGGCCGCTCGCCTTCTCGCTCGTCAAGGACGCCGCCCGCGCGCTCGCCGGCGCCGACGAGAAGGCGGCCGGCGGGGGCGCGGGCGTCGGCGAGGCGGCCGCCTCGACGGGCGTGCGCCGCTTCAGCGAGGAGATCGCGACCGAGGTGGCGGCGATCGAGCGGCTCGTCGGGGCGAGCCCGGAGCGGTTCTCCCAGCTCTTCCAGGCGCTCTCCGTCGGCAACCGCGAGCTCGCCGAGCGCACCCGCGACGAGCTGGTCAAGCGCGAGGTCGAGGGCGCGCAGCGGCTGCGGGCGATCAAGAGCCGCGTCGAGGAGCAGATGGAGAGCCTCACCGTCGAGGCGAGGCGGCGCGAGGAGCGCTCGATGCACCTGCTCGTCGGGCTGGGCGTGCTGACGCTGCTCGTCGGCGTGATGATGTCGCTGTACGCGCGGCGCGTGCTCGCCCCGCTCACGGCGGTCACCGAGCGGGCCAACGCGGTCGCGCGCGGCGACCTCACCCCGAAGCAGGTGCTCGCGACGAACGACGAGATCGGCGAGCTCGCGACGACGTTCGAGGACATGGTCGCCGCCATCCGCCGCGCGCGCGCCGAGCTCGTGAACGCCGAGCGGCTGGCGGCGATCGGGAAGATGGCGGCGCACGTCACGCACGAGATCAGGAACCCGCTGTCGTCGATCGGGCTGAACCTGGAGCTCCTCGAGGAGGAGGTGGCGCGCGCCTCCGCCGAGGGCACGCCCGACGCGGAGCTCAGGCCCGTGATGAAGGAGTCGGCGCAGCTCGTCACGGCGATCCGCGCCGAGGTGGACCGCCTGTCGCGCATCGCGGAGCAGTACCTGAGCGTCGCCCGCCGCCCGCGCCCGCGGCTCGTGCCCGAGCGCGTGGACGACCTGGTGCAGGAGCTCGTGGCGTTCGTGCGGCCCGAGCTCGATCGCGCCGGCGTCGCGGTCCGCGTCGAGGTGGACGAGGAGGGGCCGGAGATCCTCCTCGACGAGTCGCAGCTCCGTCAGGCGCTCCTGAACCTGCTCCGCAACGCGCGCGAGGCGATGCCCAAGGGCGGCGAGATCACGGTGAGCGTCAGCTTCTCGGGCGGCGCGGCGACCATCGCGGTCGACGACACGGGCCCCGGCGTGCCGGAGGAGCTGCGGGCGTCCATCTTCGACCCGTTCTTCACGACCAAGCAGCGCGGGACGGGGCTCGGGCTCGCCGTGACGCGGGACATCATCGAGGCGCACGGCGGCACGATCTCGTGCGAGGCGCGCGAGACGGGGGGCACGCGGTTCCGGATCACGCTGCCCGCCGGCGGCGCGTCTTCCCAGGGCCGCGCCGCGGAGGAGCACGCGGCGCTCTGACCCGCGCAGCCCCGGCGCGGAGGACGTGGCCGGGGCGCGCAGCGCTGCGCGCCGGCTACCTCGCGGCGTCCAGGTACTCGAGGGCGATCCCCATGAGGAGGAAGCCCACGACGGCGAACAGGAGCGCCGCCAGCACGTAGACGATGGTCCGGAGCGTCCGCGCGGGGGGCCGTTGCTCGATCGGCTCGGGCCCGCCGGGGGCAGGCAGCCCCGAGCTCGCCGAGCCCATGGTGGGCCTCGTGGGCCTGTAGATGAGCGTCGGCCCCTGGCTGGTCGACCCGGCCGAGCTCTCCTCGGAGAGGTCCAGGATCCTCGGCGGTCCGGCAGGGGGCGCCGCGACCGGGGGCGCGAGCTCGCCGGCCGCGTTGTTCAGCACCATGGTGCCGTTCGGGCCTGTCCACTGCGCGGGCGGCGCCGTCAGCTGCCCGCCGGCCGCGCTCCCCGCGTGCGACGGGCGCTGATCCTCGGTCTCCGCGAGCGGCGGCTGCCCGAGGGCGTGGGCCGCGAGCTCGTGCTCGCTGCGCGGGCGCGTCACGTTCCCGCCCAGCGCCTGCGCCGCGGGATCTGTCTGCGTGCGGATCAGGACGGGGTCGACCGGCGGCTGCAGGCTCCTGAGCGCGCCGGAGGACGGGGGCCTGGCGGTCTGGGGGGGCAGGGGCGTGACGAGCGCGCCACCGGCCGCGCTGCCGCCAGCCAGGGAGGCGCGCGAGCCGCTGACGGGGTGGCTGGAGCCCCTCACCGGCCGCAGCTCCCGCCACGCGGTGAGGCCCTCCAGCGCGCTCTGGAAGCGGTCGGCCGGCTCGCGCGCGAGCCCCTTCGCGAGGAACGCCTCGAGCCGCGGATCGACCGGGCCGTCCATCGCGTCGGAGAGCCTCCGTGCGTCGGTCTTCTGCTTCATCTCGACCATGATGAGCAGGTTGCGCGCCTGGTACGGGAGCTGGCCGCTCATCGACTGGTAGATCATCGTCGTGCAGGCGTAGATGTCGGCGCGGTGGTCGACCGTCTTCGCCTTCCCGATCTGCTCGGGCGGCATGAACGAGAAGGTGCCGAGGCTCTGCCCCATCTCGGTGAGCGTCTCCCCGCCCATCTCCTTCGGCAGCTTGGAGATGCCGAAGTCGAGGATCTTCACCCGCGTGGACCCGTCGGGGCGAGCCTCCAGGTACACGTTCGACGGCTTCAGATCGCGGTGGATGATGCCGGCGCGATGCGCGTCGGCGAGGCCCATCCAGACCTGCTCGATGATCGGGTGCAGCTCCTCGAAGCTGATCGGCCCCGTCCGCTTCAGCCGATCGATCAGCGACTCGCCTTCGAGCAGCTCGAACACGAGCACGATGCCGTGCTCGGGATCCTCCTCGACGTCGAGGATCTCGGTGACGTGATCGCTGTTGATCGAGCCTGCCGCGCGCGCCTCGCGCCGGAACCGCTCGGCGGCGGACGACTTGGCCTTCGAGTCGGGGCGCAGGAGCTTGATCGCCACCTGGCGGCCGGTGCGGATGTTCTCCGCAGCGAACACCTCACCCATGCCGCCGCGGCCGAGCTGGCGGATGATGCGATACCGGTTCGCAACGACGGTTCCAGCTTCGAGCTCCAAAAGCGCCTCGCCCCAGATTATCCCCCGCGCCGCTGCGGGGGATCAAATTCTCCGGCGCGAACGAGGAGGTCCGGCCGTCGACCGCCGGCCGCCGGCCGTGAGGCGCCGTCGCCCCGAGGGGGTCGGGGACGCCGAAAGCGCTGTCGTGCCGGGCTCTTCCATGAAGCTGCTGCCCTCTCGCTGGTCGAGCCAGCGCCTCCCCCGTGCCGCGCGGTGCCGTGCCGCGCCGGCCGCAGGGGCACGGGCCGTGCCGCTGCGCCGACGCGGCGAGATCACTCGTCTTCCTGCTGGCGGAGCTTCGCCACGACGCTCAGGTCCTCCAGCGTCGAGGTGTCGCCGGTCATCTCGCGCCCCGCGGCGACGTCCTTCAGCAGCCGGCGCATGATCTTGCCGCTGCGGGTCTTCGGCAGGGCGTCCGCGAAGCGGATCGCGTCGGGGCGCGCGAACTTGCCGATCTCCTTGGCCACGTGCTCGGAGAGCTTCGCCTGGAGCTCCGGTCCGGCCTTGAACCCTGGCCGGAGCGAGACGAAGACGACGAGCGCCTGCCCCTTGAGATCGTCCGGGCGGCCGACCGCGGCCGCCTCTGCGACCGCCGGGTGAGAGACGAGCGCGCTCTCGATCTCGGCGGTGCCGATGCGGTGGCCGGCCACGTTCAGCACGTCGTCGATGCGACCGACGACCCAGTAGTAGCCGTCCTCGTCGCGGCGCGCGCCGTCGCCGGTGAAGTAGCAGCCCTCGATGTCGCTGAAGTACTGCTTGCGGAAGCGCTCGTCGTCGCCCCACACGGTGCGCAGCATCGACGGCCACGCCTTCTTCAGGACGAGCAGCCCGCCCTCGCCGGGGGCCACCGGCTTGCCGTCCTTCGTCACGACCTCGGGCACGACGCCGAACATCGGCAGCCCGGTCGACCCAGGCTTCGAGGGCGCCGCGCCGGGCAGCGTGGTCATCATGATCGCCCCGGTCTCCGTCTGCCACCAGGTGTCCACGATCGGGCAGCGGCCGCCGCCGATGGTCCGGTGGTACCAGATCCACGCCTCGGGGTTGATCGGCTCGCCGACCGAGCCGAGGAGCCGGAGGCTCGAGAGGTCGCTCTTCGCGGGCCACTCGTCCCCCTGCCGCATGAAGGCGCGGATGGCCGTCGGGGCGGTGTAGAGGATGGTCACCCCGTGCTTCTCGATCAGCCGCCAGAAGCGGCCCCAGTCGGGGAAGTTCGGCGCGCCCTCGTACATGAGGCACGTCGCGCCGGTCGAGAGCGGGCCGTACACGATGTAGCTGTGCCCCGTCACCCAGCCGACGTCCGCGGTGCACCAGTAGACGTCGTCGTCGCGCAGGTCGAAGGTGTACTTCGTCGTGACGTGCACGTTGACCAGGTAGCCCGCGGTCGTGTGGAGCACCCCCTTGGGTTTCCCGGTCGATCCGCTCGTGTAGAGGATGAACAGCGGGTGCTCGGCGTCGACGATGGTCGGCTCGCACGAGGGGGACGCCTGGGCGAGCAGGTCGTGCCAGTAGACGTCGCGGCCCTCCTTCATCTGGATCTCGCAGCGGTCGCTGCCGAGGTGCTGGTAGACGATGACGCGCGTCGCGCTCTTCGCCTCCGGCTGCGCGAGCGCCTTGTCGACGGTCGCCTTGAGCGGCACGACCTGCCCGCGCCGGTACGCGCCGTCCTGCGTGATGACGAGCTTGGCCTGGCTGTCGTGGATGCGGTCGCGGAGCGCGTCCGCGGCGAAGCCGCCGAAGACGACGGTGTGCACCGCGCCGAGCCGCGCGCAGGCGAGCATCGCGACCGCGACCTCGGGGACCATGCCCATGTAGATCGCGACGCGGTCGCCCTTCTCGATTCCGAGCCGCTTGAGCGCGTTCGCGAGCAGCAGCGTCTCGCGGTGGAGCTGGGCGTAGGTGAGCGTGCGCGTGGCGCCGTGCTCCCCCTCCCAGATGATCGCGGCCTTGTTCTTTGTGGCCGTCGTCAGGTGTCGATCGAGGCAGCTCTCGGTGACGTTGAGGGTCGCGCCGAGGAACCACTTCACGTGCGGCAGGGACCAGTCGCTGGTCGTGGTCCACGGCGTGCGGAACACGAGGTCGCCTGCCTCCCGGCGCCAGAACGCGTCCGGCTGCTCGATGCTCTCGCGGTAGAGCGCCTCGTAGGTCTCCCGCGCGCCGACGCGCGCACGACGCGAGAACTCGGCCGGCGGCTCGAACCGGCGCGTCTCCTTCAGCAACGACGTGATGGCATCTTGCGACATGGTCACCCCTTGAGGGGACGGCGGAGGCCGATCCCCGACCTGCGTTGAAGGGGACGGCGGAGGCCGATCCCCGACCTGCGTTGAAGGGGACGGCGGAGGCCGATCCCCGACCTGCGTTGAAGGGGACGGCGGAGGCCGATCCCCGACCTGCGTTGAAGGGGACGGCGGAGGCCGATCCCCGACCCATGTTCCCGCTGGAAAGGTCGACGAACCATCTCCGACCCGTCGCGAGGGGGTGCGAGAATACATCCGCGGCGCGGCGGAACAAGGAGGGAACGAGCGGCCCGCCGAGCCCGGCGCCGCCCGATCACCAGAACGCGTAGCCGGCGTGCAGGCTGCCGCCGAGCTGCAGCAGCACCGCCGAGTACAGCGTGATGTCCTCGCCGCTCTGCTGGTAGCTGATGCCGCGCGACGACTGGAAGTAGCTGTCCAGCGAGGCCCCGAGGAGCACGCCGCCGAGGTCGAGCTCGACCCCCACCTCGGAGTAGACGAACGCGTTCACCCCCCTGGCGGGGTGGCACCGGCCGTTGCAGATGTCTCCGTCCTGCGTCCTGATGCTGTGGAACTTCACGTCGTCGTAGGTGAGGCCGCCCCCGATCGAGCCCACGAACCGCCACGTCTGCCCGGGGGTCATCAGCCGGACGTTCAGCCCGAGGCGCGTCGAGCCGAGCGTGTACCTTGCGCTCTGGTAGGCAGGGTCGTCCGACGCGATCGACATGTTCGCGTACTGGAGCATCATGTCGAACGCCGCCGCGGTGTTCACCCGGTACCCCACCCGGATCGATCCGGCGCCGCCGCTGTTCAGCTCCGGCTCCGGGAAGGCCCGAGGGTGGCCGAGCGGCCAGATCAGCGAGGCCGCGCCGATCACGTAGTAGCCCTGCGGCGCCAGCGAGAGGGGCACGGGCCGCGGCGCCGGCGGGGGCGGCGGCGGCGTGAACGGCTGCGTGTCCGGGGGCGGGGCGCGCCGCTCCGGGGACAGCGACAGCTTCACCCGCTTGCCGCGCTCGCCGCTCACCACGGTGACGCTCTGCTCGGCGCTCACGTGACCGTCGGCCCGCGCGCCGATGCGGTGCACCCCGGGCCCGAGCTCCACGACCCGCGTCCCCGACGGCGACGCGGGGTGCTCCTCGCCGTCGATGATCAGCGTCGCGTCCTCCGGGCTGAGCTCGATCGTGACGTAGGCGAGCAGCGCGCGCATCTCCTCGATGGCGCTGCGCGCCGTCTTCTCGTCGCCCTCGTCCATCGTGTCACGGTGCTGCGCGAGCGCGCGCTCGAGCGCCGCGATCGCCCTCGGGTAGTTGAAGAGGGCCTTCTCGGCGAGGGCGACGTTGAACAGCGGGCTGGCCTTCGGCTTCTCCTTGTAGGCCGCCTCGAACTCGACGATCGCCGCCCGGTAGTTCCGGTCCTGGAACAGCTTGATGCCGTTCTCCATGTGCTGCCGGTACGGCTCGACCTGCGCGAGCGCCGGCGAGAGCAGGAGGGTCAGGCCGAGCGTCGCGGCGCAGAGCGCGAGAGGGAGTCGTCCGTGCGATCGGCCCAAGTCCGCCTCAGTCCACCTTGAGCTGTAGACCCGCCGCGACCCCCGCCGGCTTCGACGTCGCCACCGCCGGGGTGGCCTGGCTCGACGCGGCCGGCTTCGCGCCGGCGCCCGCGCCCCTCGGGCGCGCGGCGAAGGGGAGCGTCGCCGTCTTCTTCGCGCTCGGCGCGGCCCTGGGGGGCGAGGCGGGCGCGGGCGGCGTCGGCTCCGTGGTCTCGACCGCGGCGGGCGCGGGCGGCGTCGGCTCCGCGGTCTCGACCGCGGCGGGCGCCGGCGTCACGGCCTGCGGCAGCGGCTGGAGCAGGACCTCGATGGGGGCCCTGCCGGCCTGGAGCGTCACCTCCTTGTCCACCGGCGTGTAGCCGGAGGCCTCGACCCGGACCCGCTTCGTCTCGCCGGTGCGTCCGCGCAGCGTGCGGTCGACCAGGGCGACGCCGTCGACCGTGAAGCGCGCGCCCTCGGCGTTCGTCCGGAGCTCGACCGAGACCTGCGCGGGGGGCGCAGGCGCGATGGCCGCCGTCCCTGCCTCCGGCGCGCGGCGCGCGTGGAGGACCGCGGCGGCGAGCCCGCTGACCAGCGAGAGCAGCGCGATCGCGACGAGCACGAGCCGCCGCGGCCCCCGCGCGCCGGTGCGCCCGTTGCTCGACCAGCCCACCTTGGAGCCGCTGCCGAGCACCTCGAGCGTTGGATCCAGCCCGATGCCCGGGTCGCCTGGCGTGGGCTTCAGCGGGGTCTGCCCGGGCACGCCAGGTGAGTTCGGCGTGTGCATCGACAGCTCGTCGCTCGAGCTGCGCCGCGGCCCGAGGAGCCCGCCGGCCGCCGCGATCAGCGCGTCGAGGAAATCCCGCGAGGACGAGAACCGCAGGTCCCGGTCGCGGGTGAGCGCCTTCGTGATGACGCGCGCGATCGGCTCGGGGACGGCCGGGTTGCTCATCCGCACGTCCTGGGCGTCCTTCATGCAGATGTTGACGATCACCTGCTCGTACGAGTTGCCGCTGTGCGGCGGATGCCCGGTGAGGCACTCGTAGAGGATCGCGCCGACGGCCCAGAGGTCGGTCCTGCCGTCCACGTCGGGCAGCGCCTGCGCCTGCTCGGGCGACATGTAGAACGGCGTCCCGAGGACCGTGCCCTCCCGGGTCAGCGTGTGGGCCGGCGTGCCGTCGGCGCGGCGCATCTTCGAGATGCCGAAGTCCAGGATCTTGGCGAAGTTCGGGTCGTCGTCGCGCTCGACGAGGAAGATGTTGTCCGGCTTGAGGTCGCGGTGGACGATGCCCGCCTCGTGGGCGCGGTGCAGGCCGCGGAGGATCTGCGCGGTCACGTGGAGCGCCTCGCCGAGCTCGAGCCTGCCGCAGCGCCGGATGCGGTGGCCGAGGTCCTCACCGCGGAGCAGCTCCATGACGAGGAAGGGGACGTCGTCGGCGAAGCCGGCGTCGAAGATCTCGACGATGTGCGCGCTCTCGACGGCGCTCGCGGCCTGCGCCTCGCGGTGGAACCGGGCCACCGCGTCCTTGTTCCGCGCGAGGTCGGCGTCGACGAACTTCATCGCGACGCGCTTGCCGATGGCGGTGTTGACCGCCTCGTAGACCATGCCCATGCCGCCGCGCCCGATCGTCCGTACGATATCGTACTTCTGCACCCGCTTTCCGACGAGCGACCCCTCGACGAGCTGAGTCGCTGCTGCAGTGGTGTCGGTGCTGCTAGGCATGGCGGTTGCGACTCGAGGGGGTCGAGGGGGCCGAGGAGGCGGGCGAGGCCCATGAATCCCTGCGGACGAACCGTATCAAAGAAAGCCGCGCGCCGTCCCCGCGCGGCAGCTTATCACCTACCCATGCCGGGATGCACCTTCGCGGCGGGACCCATGGGCTCCCGGCCAGGGGCGCCGTCGCACCATCCGCCTGCGCCGCTCAGCGCGGCAGGGTGGGTGCGTCCGCGCGCGGCGCCTCGGCGAGGCGCGTGTCGAGCTCGCCCTGCTTCTCCAGCGCCGAGAGCTCGCTGAATCCGCCGATGCTGTTCCCGTTGATGAAGATCTGCGGGACGGTCCGCTGCCCGGAGGCCTTGACCAGCCAGGCGCGGAGGTCGTCCCGGTCCTCCACGTTGATCTGCGTGAAGCGCACCTGCTTCTGGCTCAGCAGGCGCTTCGCCATGGTGCAGTATCCGCAGTAGTCGGTGACGTAGATGGTGACTTCGGCTGCTTGCATGGGCATCTCGTCCTTCTTCCTTTCTCGGGATGGCCAAAGATGCAAGCGCACACGGCCCTTCCTTGGGCTACGCTGCGCGCATGGCCGAAAAAGAGGGGACGATTCACCTCGAT
Organism: Sorangium sp. So ce1335; assembly: GCF_051521615.1. NCBI lineage: Bacteria > Pseudomonadati > Myxococcota > Polyangiales > Polyangiaceae > Sorangium > Sorangium sp. So ce1335. The sequence goes on along the minus strand of NZ_CP150363.1, from coordinate 10,905,655 downwards.
CGCTACACAGGCGACGCGAAGCAAGTCGTCGCCGGCGCCCAGCAGATCGCTGACGAGCGCCAGCACGCCGAGGTCACGCCGCTCCACCTGCTGACGAGGTTGCTCGAGCGTGACCGCGGGGTATCCGAGGTATTCCGGCGGGCTGGCGCCGACCCGAACGAGGTGCTCCAGCTCGCCGAGAACGCGCTGAAGAAGCTGCCCAGGGCCGGCGGCGGGGTGGCGTACGTGAGCCCGCGCCTGCTCGACCTGCTCGGGCGCGCCGAGCGGGAGGCGACCCGCGACAAGTCCGCGAACGTGGGCATCGAGCACCTGCTCCACGCGCTCGCCCAGGAGATCCGCGGGCCCGCGGGGGAGATCCTCTCGTCGTTCGGCATCGGCCCGGGGGCGTTCCGGCCGCACCTCGGCGCGCTGGAGGCCGCGTCGCGGGAGCCGTCGCCCGCGCCGGCAGGCGCGTCGGAGCCGGGACAGCCCGCGCCTTACACCCGGGACCTCGTCGCAGACGCCCGGGAGGGGCGGTTCGATCCGGTCATCGGGCGGGACGTCGAGGCGCGCCGCCTGCTGCAGATCCTCGAGCGGCGGTTCAAGAACCACCCGCTCATCGTCGGCGAGCCCGGCGTGGGCAAGACCGCGCTCATCCGCGGCCTGGCCGACCGGATCGCCCACGGGGACGTGCCGACGAACCTCGCCGGCGCCCACCTCTACGAGCTCGACACGGGCGCGCTCGTCGCCGGCGCCAAGCTGCGCGGCGAGATAGAGCAGCGCCTCAAGGTCCTCGTCGACCGCCTGCGCGGCGAGCAGGACGCCGAGAGCATCCTCGTCGTCGAGGATCTCGACGCGCTCTTCGGCCAGGGGGTGCAGGGCGCCGGCGTGGGAGAGCTCCTGAAGCCGCTCCTGTCGCGCGGGGAGATCCGGATCATCGCCACGACGACGCCGGAAGGCGTGCGCAAGATCAACGAGCGCGACCCCGGGATCATCCGCCGGTTCTCGACGATCACGCTGGAGGCGCCGAGCATCGACCAGGCCACCGAGATCCTGCGCGGGATCGCGACGAAGTACGAGGCCCACCACCGCGTCCGCGTGGGGGAGAGCGCCATCGCCTCGGCGGTCGCGCTGGCCAAGCGGTACATCTCGGACCGCGCGCTCCCCGACACCGCCGTCGACCTGCTCGACGAGACGTCCGCCCGCAAGCGGGTGGAGGTCGACGGGGTGCCGGCCGAGCTCGACGCGCTCAGCCGCCGCGTGGACGCGCTTCGCGCCCAGATCGCCGCGCTGGCAGACGACGACGACAAGCTCAGCGTCCAGACCCGCGCGCGGCTCGAGGCGGAGCTCGCCGAGATCGAGCCGAAGGCGTCGTCGATGCGCGCCCGCAACGCGTCGCGGCGCGGCGTCATCGCGGCGTGCCAGTCCATCCGCCGGGAGCTCGTCGCCGCGACGGACGCCTTGAAGGCGGCCCAGCGCGACAAGGCGTTCGCGAAGATCGGCGAGCTCGAGCACGTCACGATCCCGGAGATCAAGCGGCGGCTCCAGGCCGCCGAGGAGGCGGCGCAGCGGGAGGGGGTCGCGCCGACCTCGAACGTCGTCAGCGAGTCGGACGTGGCGGCGACGCTCAACGACTGGACCGGGATCCCGGTGGCGAAGATGCTCGAGGGCGAGGCCGAGAAGCTCCTCAAGATGGAGGAGCGGCTCGCGCAGCGCGTGGTGGGCCAGGACGAGGCGGTGCGCGCGATCGCGAAGGCGGTGCGGCGCGGGCGCGTGGGGCTGCGCGATCCGGGCAAGCCGATCGGCTCGTTCCTGTTCCTCGGGCCGAGCGGCGTCGGCAAGACGGAGCTCGCCAAGGCGCTCGCCGAGTTCCTGTTCGACGACGAGCAGGCGCTGACGCGCATGGACATGAGCGAGTTCATGGAGCGCCACATGGCCCAGCGCCTGATCGGCGCGCCGCCGGGCTACGCGGACAGCGAGCAGGGCGGCTTCCTCACCGAGGCCGCCCGGCGCCGGCCGTACAGCGTGCTCCTGTTCGACGAGGTCGAGAAGGCGCACGCGGACGTGTTCAACCTGCTGCTCCAGATCCTCGACGACGGCCGGCTCACGGACGGCCGCGGGCGGCTCGCCGACTTCTCGAACACGGTCGTGATCATGACGTCGAACATCGGGTCGAAGCGCGTGCTCGACACCGACGCCAAGCTCTGGGCGACGGAGGACGGCCGCGAGGCGATCCGCGACGTGCTGCTCGAGGAGCTGCGCGGCTTCTTTCGCCCCGAGTTCCTGAACCGCATCGACGACATCGTCGTCTTCAAGGCGCTCAGCAAGGAGGACCTCCGGGGCATCGTCGACATCCAGCTCCGCCGCCTGGAGCAGCTCCTCACGGACAAGGACATCCGCCTGGCGCTCACGGACGCGGCGAAGGCCCGGCTCGTCGAGCTCGGCTACGAGCCGAGCCTCGGCGCGCGCCCGCTGAAGCGGGCCATCCTGCGCGAGCTCCAGAACCCGCTCGCCGAGACGATCCTGGCCGGCGGCTACAAGGCCGGGCAGAAGATGCTCGTCGACGTGGTCGACGAGAAGTTCGTCTTCACGAAGGCCGAGGGGTAGCGAGCTCGACCGGGCGCTGCCGCGCGCGGCAGCGCCCCGGCGCGGCCGTCCGGCAGGCGGCGGCCTGTTTCCCCGGGCGAAGAACCTGGGCGACGGCGCTGCGAACCTCTTGCCAAGCCGGTGAAGGTCCGTATACTGCCGCTCCCTCGCTCACCGGGCCCTCCGATCGAGGGCAATTGCGTGACGTAAGGTGAGGGATCGCGGTCCCCAGGTTGAGGAAGACGCACCATGTACGCGGTCATCAAGACGGGCGGCAAGCAGTATCGGGTCGCCGAAGGTCAGAAGCTCCGGGTCGAGAAGCTTGCCGGCAATGCCGGTGACAAGGTCACCTTCAGCGAGGTGCTCCTCGTCGGTGGCGACTCCCCCAAGATTGGCAAGCCCCTCGTGAGCGGCGCCTCCGTCGCGGCCGAGATCACCGGGCAGGACCGCGGCAAGAAGATCGTGGTCTTCAAGTTCAAGCGCCGGAAGAACTACCGCCGCAAGAACGGCCACCGGCAGCCGTACACCGAGCTCAAGATCACCGGCATCACCGCCTAGCAGGAGAAGTAGACATGGCTCACAAGAAAGGCGGCGGCTCCTCCAGGAACGGCCGCGACTCGAACGCGCAGCGCCGCGGGGTGAAGGTCTACGCCGGGGCGCCCGTTCGCGCGGGCAACATCCTGGTCCGGCAGGTCGGCTCCTCGATCCACGCCGGCCACAACGTCGGCACCGGCCGCGACTTCACGCTCTTCGCCCTCGTCGATGGCGTCGTGAAGTACGAGTGGAAGTCCAACACGAAGAAGCAGGTGTCGGTCTACCCGGCCTCCTGAGCCCTCCTCTCCGGGGGGCGGCACCCCGCACGGTGCCAGCACATCCAGCAAATCCTGCCGGCCGCGCCCCGTGCACGCTCGTCCTGCTCGCGGCGCCGTTTGACGGACGTCGCGAGCAGCCCCAGGCTCGGGAGAGCGAGCGAGGAAGCTTGCGGTGTTCCGAGCGAACTCGACCGCCGGCCAGGGCAGTGCGGCCGCTCCTTGAAGAGAGCGTAGCGCGGTGACGACCTACAAGCTCCTCGCCATCGATGTCGACGGGACCCTCGTCCGTCGTGATGGATCCATCCACGACGACGATCTCCTCGCCATCCAGCGGCTCCAGGCCGCCGGCGTCCCGGTCTCGATCGCGACGGGGCGCCTCTACTCGGGGACGCGCGAGGTCGCGCGGCGGGTCGGCGTGATCGGCCCCATCGCCTGCGTCGACGGCAGCCACATCGTGCACACCGAGGGCGACGAGCACCTGTTCTCGCGCACGATCTCGGGCGCCGAGGCGGCGCTCCTGCGCTCCGTCGCCGAGCGGCACGCGACGGCGTCGTTCCTCTTCGCGCAGGACAGCATCGTCCACGACGCGACCGGCACGCCGCACGTCCACTACGTCCGGGGCTGGTCGAACGCCATCGCCGAGGTCGAGCGCGTCTCGTCGCACCCGTACTGGGAGCACGAGCACGGCGTGCTCGCGCTGGTGGCGATCGGGACCGAGCGGCAGGTCATGGCCGCCGTCGAGGAGGTCCGGTCCGAGCTCGGCCAGGCGGCGTTCGTCGTCTCGTTCCCCCTCTTCCACGACGTCCACGCGATGATGGTCCGCGCCGCCGGACCCACGAAGGGGACGGCGATCGCGTGGCTCGCAGCGCATCACAAGTGCTCGCCGTCGGACGTGGTCGTGGTCGGCGACTGGCTCAACGACCTGCCGATGTTCGAGGTCGCCGGGCGCTCCTTCGCCATGGGGCAGGCGCCCGAGGACGTGAAGCAGGCGGCGACGGACCGCCTCGAGGCCGACGGCCTGCGGGGCGGCGGCATCGCCGAAGCGATCCGCCGCGCCTTCGGCCGCTGAGCGCCGTCGAGGCCACTGCGGCGGCCTTCCCGCTGTCGGCTGCTGCGTTGCTGAGCTGTTGCTGAGCTGGACGAGCGCTGGGGCCCGCTGCGGCGAGCTCCTGCGGGTGCGTCGCTGAACGCGACGCGGACGCCGGGGAGCGCCGTGTCGTCGGCGCTCCCCGTGCGGCCTCGTGAGCGCCTCAGGCCTTGCGCTGCGCCGGCTGGGACGCCGCGGCGAGCTGCTGCTGCTGCTGCTGCAGGTACTGAGCGACGGCGCGCGAGCGCTCGATAGCGAACTGCTTGACCTCCTTGTTCGGAGATCCGGCGAGCGCGTTCAGCAGCTTCGTCACCTTCTCGAGCTGGCGCGACTGGAAGAGGGCCTCGAAGTAGTTGTTCGCCAGGCGCACGTCGCGGCTCATCTTCGCCTCGTGCGGCTGGAGCAGGCGGACCACCGCCTCGAGGTCGTTCTTCTGCCCGTACAGCGCCGACAGGCAGAGCAGCGCCAGCGGGTCGTCCGGGTTCATCGCGACCGCCTTCTTGGCGTACTCGATGGCCTTGTCCCGCGTCTCCTCGTTGCTCGCGTAGAAGCCCTGGATCGCGATGTACGGCGCGGCCGTCTTCTTGTCGGCCGAGAGCTTCTCGAGCTCGGCGACCGCGCTCGCCTCGTCACCGCGCTGCTTCAGGTGCTGGAAGAGGTAGGCCCACGCGTCGATACACCCCGCGTCGATCGCGATCGCCTTCTCGATGTACTCGCGCTCCTTCGCGTCCTCCTTGCGCCCCTGGTAGAGCTTCGCGAGGTGCAGCGAGGGGTAGGGGTTGTCCTTCAGCAGGTTCTGCGCGCCCTTGAGCGTCCCCTCGGCCTTGTCAAACTTCTCCTGCTGGAGCTGCGAGATGCCGAGCGCGAGCCAGTCGTCGCCCGTGCCGCCCTTCGCCACCACCTTCGAGAGCACCTGCTCGGCGCGCGGCAGCCGGTTGTGCTTGAGGAGCTCCTGCGCGTAGATGCGCCCGCGGTTCAGGTCGTCAGGCTGCTCGGTCCAGTGCTTCTCGAGGCCGGCGAGCAGATCCTCCAGGCCGATCGCGATGGGACGCCCCTGGTCGTCCTGCACCTGCACCGCCGGCCCGTTGAAGCCGAGGAGCTGCCACATCTGATCGAGGGTCACCGCCGCCGGGCCCTTCTCGAGGAGGTCCTTCAGCTCATCGGTCGGCTTGTTCATCGGGATGACGATGAGCGCGTTCCCCGGCACGCCGTTCGGAAATGCACTCACGGGCGCGACGATCGCCGCCCCCCCGCTGATGTTGAGCCCAGCCGCCTGCTGCTGTCCGTTGGTCGTCATCGTCGATGCTCCGAGATCTCTCCCCCACGCGCGCCGAGGGGCAGGAATCGCCCAGCCTCGCCCCGGTACCCCGCGCGCTGACATGATGGGGGTCGTAGTTCGTGTAGAGGGGGCGCGAACGCTAGCAGGCAGGGCCGATCCGGGCAACGGGAGAGCTCGCAGCGCGCGGGCCCGCGCCGCGGCGGCGCCGGTCGCTACGTCTGAGTTTCCACCCGGGATTCCCCTCGTGATTCCACGGGTCGCGCCCGTGAATCTCATCGCGCCTCCCGCGCTCCAGGCCAGCCGCGCCGGGCCCTGCTTCGCTGTCGCCTTGGCCTCGTCGCGCGCCTCGCGCTCGCTCGTGTGTTCGCTGTCGTGGTCGCTGTCGCCGTCACGGACGCTCATGTCGCTCGCCCTCTCCGGCCGCCGTCCTAGTCGAGTCGCGGCCCGGCGGCGAGAGCCGGCGTGGGCTCGGGCGCCGGCCCGGAGCGCGCGGCCGCCGCGCTGCGCAACCGCTCGGCGAGGTGCGTGCGGCGCTCCTCCTTGCGGGTCTCCGCCAGCGCCAGCGACACGGCCCGCGGGTCGGCGACGAGCACCACCAGCCGCTTGCCGCGCGTCACCGCCGTGTAGATCAGGTTCCGCGACAGCATCACGAAGTGCTGGGTGAGGATCGGCACGATCACCGCCGGATACTCGCTCCCCTGGCTCTTGTGGATGCTCGTCGCGTAAGCGAGCGTCAGCTCGTCGAGCTCCGCCTCCTCGTAGCCGACCTCGCGATCGTCGAAGCGGACCTGGAGCTTGCGCTCCTCGGCGTTCACGTCGGTGATGAACCCGACGTCGCCGTTGTAGACCTCGCGATCGTAGTCATTGCGGAGCTGCATCACCTTGTCGCCGAGCCGCAGCGTGCGCGCGCCGCGCGTGACGCTCGGGCCCTCGGGGTTCAGCGCCGCCTGGAGCCGCGCGTTCAGGGCGATCGCCCCGGCCTCGCCCTTGTGCATCGGCGTGAGGACCTGCACGTCCCGCCGCGGATCCAGCCCGAACCCCTTGGCGATGCGCTCGGTGACGAGGTGCAGGATCAGCTCCGCCGCCGCCTCGGCCTCGGTCCGCTCGATCACGTAGAACTCGCCGCCCGGGCCGCGCGCGCCCTCCGGCGGCTCGCCGTCGTGGATGCGGTGCGCGTTCCGGACGATGAGGCTGCCCTCGGCCTGCCGGAAGATCTGCGTGAGCCGCACCGTGGGCACCTCGCCCGAGGCGATGACGTCCCGCAGCACCGCGCCAGGGCCGACCGACGGGAGCTGGTCGACGTCGCCTACCAGCACGAGCCGCGCCGCGTCGGACGTGGCCTGAAGGAGCGCGTCGGCGAGCGCCAGGTCGAGCATCGACGCCTCGTCGACGACGATCGCCGCCGCCTCGATCGGCCGGCCCCGCTGGCGCGCGAACTTGCGCTGCTTCGGATCGAACTCCAGCAGCCGGTGGAGCGTGACCGCCTCGCGCCCCGTCGCCTCGCTCATCCGCTTGGCCGCGCGCCCCGTCGGCGCGGCGAGCCGCACCGGGAGCCGGGCGCGATCGAACAGCGCGAGGATCGCCCGGACGATGGTCGTCTTGCCCACGCCCGGGCCGCCCGTGATGACGAGCACCTTGTTCCGCGCGGCCTGCGCCACCGCGGCGCGCTGCGCGGGCGCCAGCGAGACCTTCGTCTTCTCCTCGAACGCGGCGATCGCCGCGTCGACGCCCTCCACGAGGCGCCCGCCGCCCGCGGCGTCGTCCTCGTCGCCGCCCAGCAGGGAGCGCATCCGGCGCGCGAGGCGCACCTCGGCCTCGTGGAGGTCCTTGGGGTAGACGGCGACCTCGCCGGTCGACAGCGTCTCGATCCGGACGTGGCCGCTCGCGACGAGCGCGTCGATCGCGCCGTCGACCTCGGCCGCGTCGCGCTCGAGCATCGCCGCGGCGAGCTCGGCGAGCTCCGGCCGCGTCGCGAGCGTGTGCCCGCGCGTGGACAGGTCGACGAGCGTCTGCAGGACGCCCGCCTGCGCCCGCTCGGGCGAGTCGGCCCGGACGCCGATCGAGCGCGCGATGCGGTCGGCCGTCTTGAAGCCGATGCCCCACACGTCGAGCGCGAGGCGGTACGGGGAGCGGGAGACGATGTCGATCGCGTTGGGGCCGAAGCGCCTGTAGATGCGGCTCGCCAGCGCCGGGGACGCGCCGTGCGCCTGGAGGAAGATCATGATGGCCCCGATCGCCCGCTGCGACGCCCACGCCTTCGCGACGGCCTGCGCCCGGCGCTGGCCGAGCCCGGGGACCTCGGCGAGCCGCTCCGGCGACCTGTCGAGGATCTCGAGCGTCTCGGCGCCGAACGCCTCGACGATCCGCTTCGCGTACGCGGGGCCGATGCCCTGCACCATGCCGGAGCCGAGGTAGCGCTCGAGCCCGTCCAGCGTGGCGGGGGCGATCGGCAGCAGGGTCTCGACCTTGAGCTGCTCGCCGTGCTTCGGGTCGCGCTCGTAGCGCCCCGTCGCGCGCACGCGCGTGCCGGGGCCGACCTGCGGGAAGACGCCGACCCAGACCTCCGGCGGGGCGCCAGGGGTGACCTCCACCCGCAGCACCCGGAAGCCGCTCGACTCGCTCTCGTAGGTGACGCGGACGACCTCGCCCTCGACCGTCGCGGATCCGTCGCCCGCCACCTCGCGGGCCGAGAAGAGCTTCTGCTGGCCCCCGCCGCCCGGCTGCCGTTCGCCGGCCCCGGCCGGCCGCTCGCCGCGGTCGTGCGGGCGCGGCGCGCCGCCCTGCGCGCCGGCCGCCGGTGCCGGACCGCGCGCAGGCGCGGCCGCCCCCTGGGCTGCCGGATCGGGGCGGCCGCTCCCCTGAGACCGTTGCACGAGGGCAGCATGTAGCCGCCGCCGCGCCGGCGGCAACGCCCTCGTGCGCCGCGGGATGTCGGGCACGTGGGCGCGCCGCGCGCCGGCAGAGCCCGCGCCGGCGCAGCGCCGCGCGCGCGTCCCGGGAGGGAGCGCGCGCGGGGCGCCAGGCCGCTGAACACGCGTCGCGTGCGCGCAGTGCAGCCGCCGGGCCGCGGTTGGCGTGTCCTCCGCGTGCCGGTATAGTGCCGCCGCGATGGGCCGCAGCAGCTTGGTTTCCGTCCTCTGCGCCCTCGGCATCGTGGGTTGCGCCGGGAGGGCGCCGGAGGCGGCGCGATCGAAGGACAGCCTGCAGCGCGTCGTCGCCGCGGTCTCGGCGGAGCACGGCGAGGGCGCGCCCGGGACGGCGGACCACGCGGAGCTCGCGGCTGCCCACGACCACGACCACGACGACGAGGTGGAGGAGGACGGCGGGGAGGTCGACGACGACGTCGAGCTGCCTGTGGAGCCGGGCGCCGGCGCGCCGGCGCGCTCGCCGCTCGCGGCCATGACCGACGCGCAGATCGAGGAGCTGCTGGCGAGGGACCCGGCGGCGCTCGGGCCGATGTCGCTCGGCGCCACCAACGCGGGCGCGCTGTTCAACGGCATCCGGATGCCCGAGAGCGACCGGTGGGAGCTCGTCGACCCGGGCCACGCCTGGGGGACGCGCGAGACGGTCGACGCGCTCGATCGGGCGATCGCGGAGGTGCACCGGCAGTTCCCGGGCAGCCCGAAGCTCTACATCGGGCACATCAGCGCGCGGGAGGGCGGCCGCCTGTCGCCGCACAAGAGCCACCAGGCCGGGCGCGACGTCGACATCAGCTATTTCCTCGCCGACGCGCGGCACCGCTGGTACCAGCGGGCCACGGCGGCGAACCTCGACCGGGAGCGCACGTGGGCCTTCGTCCGGGCGCTGATCACCGAGACCGACGTGGAGCTCATCCTGATCGACACGAGCGTGCAGAAGCTGCTGAAGGAGCACGCGCTGAAGATCGGCGAGGACAAGGACTGGATCGACGACGTCTTCCAGTACGGATCGAGGAGCCGGCGGCCGCTCATCCGTCACGCCCGGGGGCACGCGAACCACATCCACATCCGGTTCTACAGCCCGATCGCGCAGGAGTCGGCCGTGCGCGCGTACGCGCTGCTCGTGAAGCGCGGGGCGATCAAGCCGAGGGCGCAGTACGTGCGCCACGTCGCGAAGAAGGGGCAGACCCTGGGCTCGCTGGCCCGGCAGTACGGCACCACCGTGGAGGCGATCAAGCGGGCCAACGGGCTTCGGTCCACGGCGATCCAGGCGAAGCGCGCCTACAACATCCCGCGGCCGTCCGGCGGCCCCGCCGCCCCGCCGAAGCACGTGACGGTGCCGCCGCGGCGGCTGCCGCCGCCGAGGGCGGCGGACGCGTCGCCGGCGCCCCACGCCGCCCACGGGCCCGCGCTCGGCGGCTGACGGCCGGCGCGGGCCGCGCGCGGGGCCTCAGTGCTTCACGTCGACGACGAGCCGCGCCGGCCTCGTCAGCTCGAGGACGCGGTACCGGTTCGGCGACGCGACCCCGAGCACCCAGGTCACCTCGGCCTCGAAGTCGCACGTGCGCTCGAGCTCCAGGGCCACGCCGAGCGCGAGCTTCCGCTCGCGGAACGGGATCGTGGCCTTCCCCGCCTCCGTGTGCGCCGCGGCGGGGCTCATGCGCACGGCGAGCCAGCCGTCGCCGGCGATCTCCGTCGCCTCGCCCGAGCCGCACTGGCGCACCGGCCTGTCGATGTACTCGACGTGGTAGCCCGGCACCGCGTCCCCCTCGAACTCGAACACGACGCGGTCGTAGTGCTCGTGCCGGGCCGCGCGCACGTCGCGCAGGACGGCGAGCTTGGCGTCGGGGCGCGGCTTGTCGGTGGGGCCCGCGGTGCCCTCGAACGAGTCCGTGCTCGTGGGGTCGGCCTCCTTCGGGGGCCGCGGCGTGGGCGGCTCGTCGTCCGCTGCCGGGTCGGCGGAGGGGCGCGTGTCGATCGGCGTGACGTGCGGGATGGGCTGCGCAGGCTCGCTGCCGGCGCCGCCGCGGCAACCCGCGGCGAGCGTCACGATCGCGGCCGCGAGCAGCAGGTTCGCGGTCCTCATGAGGTTTCTTCCATGGCGCCGCCGCCGCCGCCCGTCCACCGCGGCGCGGGGGCGCGGCCGCCGGCGCGGGCGGCGCGCCCGGCGGGTCACCGCGCCGCCGCCCGCGCCCTGGCCAGGATCGCCTGGAGCCGGGGGACGATCTCGTCCACCGCGCGATCGCCCTTCACCGACCCCTCGACGCGGAGCGGCGTTCCCCGGCCGTCCTCGCCGGGCACGGCGAAGAGCGGGATCATCTCCGACGCGTAGCCGGCCTCGGCGAGCCGATCCTGGTCGCGGTCGAGGTCGAACTCGAGAAGGCGCAGCGCCGGGAAGGTCGCGTCGAGCCGCCCCGCCTTCACGGCGTCGTGGAACCTCGTGCACGGCTCGCACCACGGCGCGCCAACGTAGACCACGAGCTCGCGCCCCTCGCGCCGGGCGCGGTCTCGCGCCTCCTGCACGAGCGCGGGGACCTCGCCTCCCTCCGGCGCCGGCACGACCTCGGCCCGGAGCGCCGCCGGCCGCGCGGCGCCGCCCTCCGCAGCGGGCTGGGAGGTCTCTTCCCGCGAGCAGCCGAGGAGCGCCGCCATACAGAGGATCAGCCCGGCTCGCGCCGCCCGGTTCAATCCATGACCCTTCACGTCGTCGTCTCCCTCTCGGCCACTGTCTTGCTCACGCCTGGCCGCGCCGCCAGCCCGTCTCGCGCTGCGGCTGCGTCCCGAGCCCGCGTCCGTGACCGCCGCCGCTCAGGGCGGTTCGCGCCTCATGCGGCCAGCGCCGCGCCCGCGACGTGCGTCCCTGGTCCGGGATGGACAAGAATTTGAACCACAGAGGCACAGAGGGCACAGAGGGCAGAGAGGAGAAGATGATATGGCCCTATCCATCTCTCTCTTTCTCTCTTCCTCTGTGCCCTCTGTGCCTCTGTGGTTCAAATTCTCATGAACCAGGGGCGGGCCTCGACAACCTGGTACCGGCGTCAGGGCAGCACGAGCTTGAGCGAGAACACGTAATCGACGTTGACCGGCCGGCCCTGGTACGTGACCGGCTTGTAGCGGCTCGCCGCGAGCGCTGCGAGGACCGCCTCGTTCATGTGGGGGACACCCTTGACGATACGGCAGCCGGTGAGGTTGCCAGCCGTCGTCACAACGCACCGCGCGAGGACCGTCCCCTCGACGCGGGCCTGCCGCGCCTCCCGCGTGTAGACCACCGCGGGCGCCACGACAGGCACGGGGCGCGTCATCCCCTCCTGGAAGCGCAAGATCTCGGGGGCGGTCGCCGCCGGCGTGGCGGGCACGGCCGCCGGCGCGGACCGCAGGGCGTCGGCGGGCTGGGCGGCATCGGGCGCGGCGTCGGCGGGCTGGGCGAGCTCGGGCGCGGCCACGACGGGTTCGGCCGGGGCGCGCTCCTCGCGCGGCGGTTCCTCCTCGTAGGGAGTCGGCTCCGGGAGCGCGCTCGCCGCGACCTGCGTGCTCGGCGGCGGGGGCAGCGCCGGGGCCGCGGCGAGCGCCTCGAGCTCGGCCGACGCGGTCTCGTCCTCGGGACGCACGACGAGCACCGTCGGCCTGTGGCCAGGCTTCGTGAGCTGGAGGCGGTACTCGGCGCGTGTCCCAGCGCCCTCCAGGACGAGCCGGCACGGCGTCGCCAGGCACACCTCCGTCCCGCGGTCGGACACGCGGGCGCCCGGCGGATCGCTCTCGATCCGCACGATCCTGAACCCCGCCGCCGTGCCGGGCTCCCGGTCCGCCGACGCCCCGGCGGGGACGGCCATCGGCACGAGGACGGACTGGACGGCCGCCGGGGCGCTCGGCGCCTGCGGCCCGCGCGCATGCCCGCCGAGCGCCAGCACGAGGCCGCCGCCGACGAGCGCCGCGATGGGCGCCACGAGATAGAGAGACAGCGACCGGTGGCGAGGCGGCGCGACGGAGCCGCTGAACGTCGGCGGCGCGTGGGGTGGAGAGAGCGAGTCGAGCTGCGTCGAGCGGGGCGACGGGCCCGGGTCGAACGGCGACGGCGAGAGCTCCGCGATGCGCGGCCCCGAGCCCGACGGCGCGGCGGGCAGCGCGCCGCCGGGCTGCGACACGGGCACGCGCTCAACGTGATCGGCGGCGTGACTGGCGACGCGATCGGGCGTCGACGCCCGCGCGACGTCGACCGGCTCGCCCGCGGCGGCCTTCAGCGCGAGCAGGCACTCCTTCATCGACTGGAAGCGCCTGTCAGGGCTCTTCTCGAGACACCGCATCACGAGCGCCTCCATCGCCGGCGACACGGGCGCACCCGGCGCGCGCCCCGCGAGCGGCGGCGGCGGCTCGCTGACGTGGGCCATGAGCGTCGCCGTGGGCACCTTCTTGTCGAACGGCGCCTTGCCGCAGAGCATCTCGTAGAGCAGCACGCCGAGCGAGTAGATGTCTGCGCGCGGCGAGAGCTCGTTGCCCATCGCCTGCTCCGGCGCCGTGTACTTGGGAGATCCGATGAACAGGCCCTTCTGCGTCAGGTCGTCGAGCTGCTGTCCCGAGACGTCCTTGACGAGGCCGAAGTCGAGCACCTTGACGAAATCCTTCTCGTCCCCCTGGTCGACGAGGAGCACATTGCTCGGCTTGAGGTCCCGGTGCACGAGCCCGAGCCCGTGCGCCTCCGCCAGCGCGCGGCAGATCTGCCGCGCGATCCGGCCCGCGCGCGCCTCGGGGAGCGGGCCCTCGTCGTGGAGCACGCGGTGGAGCGTGCGCCCGGCGATGTACTCCATGGCGATAAAATAGATCCCGCGCGGATCGTCCTTGCCGTAATCGAAGACGGTGACCGAATTCGGGTGGGTGAGCCTCGCCGCGGTGGCGGCCTCGCGCGAGAAGCGCCGGAAGAACTCCGGATCTTGCTCGCGGCGCTCATCGGGGACGAGGAGCTTGAGGGCGCAGATCCGACCAAGCGCGAACTGCTCTGCCCTGTAGACCTTGCCCATACCTCCGCGGGCGATGAGCGAGATGATCCGATATCGACCCGCGATCGTCGCGCCGATGAGGGGGTCTTGACCGCTGCTCCTGGCCGTACCCATGCCGTTCATCATACGCACGAGGGCGAGCGCCCGGCTACCCCAACGCCCGTGTCATTCCTGTTTGCGCGACCCAGGATCGTCCGTGCGGTTACAGGCGACCGCCGGTGTGACGCGATCGATACCGTGGTGTGATGATGGCGTTTTCCCTGGACGGCGTCTCCGCGGGGGCGGCGAGGTGAACGCGTGGTGACCCGCAGAGCACCGGAAGGTTGCGAGCCGGTTTCGCGGCGACGCGACGGAGCGCGGCCGCCCGGGCCACGCGGGCGGGCAGCCTGGAATCCGTTCAACGACCGGGGCGCGGGGTCGCCGCTGAAAATTGCGTTGCAGGTCGGGAACCTGGGGCAGGGACCGCTGTCGATTCAGGGCGTGAACGCGGTGCTCCGCGGCGCACGAAGGGCGCGGTGAGGCTCGCCGCGCGCGCGCCGGGGCGCGCCGCGCCGGCGGGCTCCCGCGGGCTCCCTCCATTCAGACCGCTCGCCGCGCGGCGCTGGCCGCGCGCGCGAGCAGGAAAGGGCTGTCTCCGATGGACACGTTCAAGGTGGCTCCGAGCATGGCATCGTCGAACCCGTTTCTTGGCAACACGCCCTTCAGCCCGGCTCCGGCCTGCGATGCCGAGGTGCCCGCGGACGCGCCGGAGGGCTCGTATACGTACGCGCTGGTCAAGAGCGCGCCCGAGGTGCCCGCGGACGAGTGCGAGACCGAGACGGTGTCCGTCGAGGTGATCGTCCGGTGGGGGAACAGCGTGCTTCACATGGCGCACCTGACCCCGCCGCGCGCCTTTCACGTCGGCGAGCAGGACGGCGCCGAGAGCGGGTGCGACTTCTTCGTACCGGCGGCGCGGCTCGGCGCCGCGAGGGCGCCGCTCGTGCTCGTCGGCGACGGGGGCGAGGTGAGCGCCGTGATCCCGCAGGGGGCCAGGGGCATGATCGACCTCGGGAGCTGCAAGATGACCGTCGCGCAGGCGATCGCGTCGGGCCGCGCGGTGCCCTGCGCGGCGCTCGACGGGGCGCGGCAGATCGCGCTGCCGCTCGGCGGCCGGGCGAGGCTCGATCTCGGCGACTTCGGCTTCGAGGTCGCCGTGGGCAGGGCGGGCCGCCGCGTGGCGGGCAAGGTGAGCCTCGACCGCCGGAGCCTGCCGTTCGCCGCGCTCTCGACGCTCGTCCACGTCGGCCTGCTCGGGGCCATGGCCGCGTTCATGCCGCCGCTGGCCATGGCCGACGACGGCGGCGTGAGCCCGGAGCAGGCGTACCTGCTCGCGCAGGCGCTCGCGGCGACCGCCGAGCGGGAGCTGCCCGAGGCCGACGCGAGCGCCGCGGCGAGCCGCCCGAACGAGACGGAGGGCGGCTCGGGCGCGGCCGCGATCGGCGAGTCGGGCAAGGCCGGGAGCGAGACGAGCCGCAAGACGAACGGGCGCTTCGACATCGCGGGGCCGAAGGACAACCCCGACGTGCGGATCTCGCGGGCGCAGGCGCTCGACGACGCCGGGCGCTTCGGGTTGATCGGCGTGCTCCAGGCGGGGCTCGGCGACCCGAACGCGCTCACGGCGCCCTGGGGCGGCGTGGACACGCTCGGGAACGGCGCGCGCAGCGTGATCGCCAACCTGTGGGGCGAGACGATCGACGAGTCGGGCGGCGCGGGCGGCCTCGGGCTCACCGGCGTCGGCGAGGGCGGCGGCGGGCGCTTCACGGGCATCGGGATGGGGCCGCTCGGCACCATCAACCACGGCAACGGGCTCGGCGACGGGCAGGGCTTCGGTCCCGGCCACGGCGCGTCGCGCTTCGCCGGCGCCCGCGGCCACAAGCCGGCAGGCGCGCCGCGCATGCGGATCGGGTCGCCCTCGGTGTCGGGCCGGATCCCGCCCGAGGTCATCCAGCGCATCGTGCGGCAGAACTTCGGTCGATTCCGGCTCTGCTACGAGAACGGGCTGCGCAACAACCCGAACCTCACCGGGCGCGTGTCGGTCGGCTTCACGATCGGCCGCGACGGCGCGGTCTCCAGCGTCCAGAACGGCGGCTCCGATCTGCCGGACACCGGCGTGGTCGCCTGCGTCGTCCGCTCGTTCTATGGGCTGTCGTTCCCGCCGCCGGACGCCGGCATCGTGACCGTGACCTATCCGCTCCTCTTCAGCCCCTCCGGCGGCTGACTCACCCCTCGCGCGGCGGAGGCCCTTCAGTGGCCGCCGCCCGCGGCGATCTGGCCGACGGCCCGCTCCGCCTCCGCGATCTCCCGCTCTCGCTGCTGGATCATCACCCCTTGCGGCGGGCCCTGGAAGCGGCGGCGCTCCAGCGCAAACCAGATGATCGCCGTCAGCGCGAACACGATGAGCATGATGACAAGGGCCTTGTCGTTCGGCGGCTGGACGCTCACGACGATCAGCATCAGGCACGCGAGGACGCTGATGACCGCGAGCGGCCGGTAGAGCGGGCCGAGGTCCCACGGCCCCATCGTCACCCAGGTGCGGCCGTAGGCCCGCACGCCCGCCATCGTCGGCATGACATAGGAGATGTAGAGGAAGATCACGCACACGGCCGTGATCGTCGAGTAGACCGGGGTGTAGACGGTGAAGGCGATCGTCAACCCGCTGACGACCCAGATAGCCGTGGCCGGCGTGCGGAACTTCGGGCTCACCTTGCGGAGCTGCTCCGAGAGGGGCAGGCCCCCGTCGCGGGCGAACGCGAACGTCATGCGCGAGGCGGACGTCACCGTCGCCAGCCCGCAGAGGTACTGGGCGACCGAGATGCCGGCGTAGAGCGCGATCCGCAGCTTCTCCGGGATGACGCTCTCCATGATCCAGAAGAAGACCCCGCTGCCCTTCGACGCGGCCCTGTCCATGTCCGGGATCGCGAGCACGATCGCGCTCAGCATGAGCCAGCCGAACACGCCGGAGACGAGCACCGCCCGGACGATGCCCCGCGGGACGGTGTGCGCCGCGCCGATCGTCTCCTCCGAGGTGTGCGCCGACGCGTCGTATCCGGTGATCGTGTATGCGGGCAAGAGGAAGCTCAGGAGGAACAGCATCGTCATGCTGTCCGTCTCCGGCCACACGTCGCCCCCCTTCGGGCCGCTGTAGTTCGTGAACGTGACGAGCCGCCCGAGGTCGATCTCGGGCGCGTGGAACAGCATCGCGAGGGTGAGGACCACCGCGACGACGAGGATGAGGTATCCGCTGAAGTCGGTGAGCAGCGTGGTGACGCGGATCCCGAGGTGGTTGAAGAGCGCCTGTGTCCCGGTGATGAGCGTGACCCCGACGATCTGCGTCAGGAGGGCCCGAGCCGGATCCATCGCCGCGATGTCGACGCCGAACAGCGGGCCGAGCGAGCTCATGATGAACAGGTAGGCGCCGACGTTGATGGCCGCGAGGACGGTGACGAGGCCGATCAGGTTGAACCACGCGGTGGCCCAGCCGAAGCCCCGGCCGCCGAGGATGGAGGCCCAGTGATACAGGCCGCCCGCGGTCGGGAACGCGGAAGCGACCTGCCCCATCGTGAGCGCCGTGCAGAGCGACAGCGCGCTGCAGACCGGCCAGCCGATGCCGATGCCGGCGCCGCCGACGCTGCAAAGGCCCATCTGGAACGAGGTGATGCCGCCCGCGATGATGCAGATGATCGAGAACGAGATGGCGAAGTTCGAGAATCCCCCCATCCGGCGCAGCAGCTCCTGCGCGTAGCCCATGCTGTGGAGCGTCTTCACGTCCTCGGCGATCACGCCCTCCACGCTGCGCGGCCGATCGCCGGCGCGCGGCCCGACGTCCCCCTTCGTCTCACGGCTCATGAGCGGTCCCTTTCATCACGGGTCTGGAGCACGGCCGACGGCGCCCGCGGGCCCCGTGACGATCGGCGCGTGTCGCGCGATGAGCGCCCCGCTCGGGGATCTCGCCCGCGCGAGGAGAGCGTACCCGGGCACGCCGGCGAATGCCTAGTGTCCGTATCCGGGGCGGCGCGGGGACCAGGGAAGGGATATCAACGCCGAGGCGCGAAGGCGCAAAGAGACAAAAGTTTTGCGTCTTTGCGACTTTGCGCCTTTGCGTTGAAATCTCTTTCTCTCTTCGCGAGGCTGATCCCTGGCATGGTCTTTTCCCGGATCCGATCAAGCTGTCTCGAGCGCTGCCTGCAGCAGCGTGGTCGGATTTCGAAACCTGCTGTTCGTGAGCCCGATACCGGACAAGCACGGTGCATGGACGGCGGCACCGGCGGCACCGGCGGCACCGGCGGCACCGGCGGTGGCCGGGGAGCCCCGCTGCTACCCTCGCCGCCGATGGCCGCCACGAAGCTCCCCCCGCTCCCGCGCCGGCGCGCGCTGCTCGGCCTCGCCGCGCTCGCCTCGGCCTCGTGCCGCCGCAGCAGCTCGCCGCCGCCGCCGCCGGACCCGGCGCCCGCTTCGTCCGGAGCCGCCGCTCCGGGCTGGAAGGACCTCGCGTTCGCGCCGGACCCGGGCGGCGACGGCCCGCAGCGCGCGCTGCTCCTCGCCCCCGGCGGCGCGGCGGCGCCGCCGCTGCTCGTCGCGCTGCACGGGCGCGGCGAGGCGGTGCGGGGCGTCGAGGTCGGCGCGCGCGGGTGGCGCGACGACTACGGCCTCGACGCGACGATCGAGCGGCTCCGATCGCCGCCGCTCGATCCGGAGGACCTCGGGCACATGGTGACGCGCGAGCGGCTCGCGCAGCTCAACGCCTCGCTCGACGCCCACCCCTACCGCGGGATGTGCATCGCCACGCCGTTCACGCCCGACCTGCGCGATCGCTCCGCCGAAGGGGCCGCGGCGTTCGGGCGGTTCGTCGTCGAGCGGCTCCTGCCGCGGGCGCGCGCCGAGGGCGGCTGCCAGGCCGCCCGGGAGGCGACGGGCATCGACGGCGTGAGCCTCGGCGGCCGGCTCGCGCTGCTCGTCGGCCTGTCGCACCCCGACGTCTTCGGCGCGGTCGGCGCCCTGCAGCCCGCGGTGCGGGCGGGCGAGGCGGAGATGTTCTCGGCCCTCGCGCGCCGGGCCATGGAGCGCCGAACGATCGCGCTGCGGCTCGTGTCCAGCGAGGCGGACCCCTTCCTGCCCGCCATCCGGGCGATCAGCGATCGGCTGCGCCAGGACGGCGTCGCCCACGAGCTGCTCATTGTGCCCGGACCGCACGACTATGCCTGGAATCGCGGCCCCGGCGGCGTGGAAATGGTGCTCTGGCACGAGCGCGTGCTGCGGGGGTTGAGCCCGCCGTGACCGGGCCGGCCCGGCGTCACAAGCCCCTGACCCAGGCCGCCGAACCGTGTTAGTTCCTCGGCAACGACGTGGCCGACACGACACGCATCGCCCGCGCCGACAGCGCGACCGACCCGCCCTCCGTGCGCGAGTGGCTGAAGCCGCTCGAGACCGCCGGCCAGCGCCGCAGCACGAGCGCGAAGCGCGTCGGCGGCAAGGCGGCGTCGCTCGGGCGCCTGCTGCGCGACGGCTTCCCGGTGCCGCGCGGCTGGGCGCTCGACGCGCGGTGCTTCACGGAGCTCGTCGACAGGCAGCTCCCGCCGGGGCACGACCTCGCCACGCTGATCCGGCTCTCGGGCACGAAGGCGGGCGTCGACCGGGCGGCGCGGGCGCGCGACCGCATCCTGACCGAGCCGCTGCCCGAGGCGCTCTCGACCGCGCTCGGGGCGCTCTGGCAGGCCGTCGAGCCCGAGGCGCCCTGGGGGCTCGCGGTGCGGTCGAGCGCCACCTGCGAGGACAGCGACGAGACGTCGATGGCGGGGCTCGCCACCTCGGTGCTCGGCGTGCGCGGCGAGGCCGAGCTCCACGCCGCGATCCGGCAGGTCTGGGCGAGCGCCTTCCTGCCGCGCGCGCTCGCGTACCTCGCGCACGCGGGCGTCCGCGACGTCGCGATGGGCGTGGTGCTCCAGGTGATGGTGCGCGCCGAGGCCGCGGGCGTGCTCTTCACCGCGCCCCCGCCGGGGCTCGAGAGCGAGCACTGGCGCGCGGGCGAGCGGCTCGTGAACGTCACGCTCGGGCTCGGCGCGCCTGTCGTCGACGGCGCCGTGGCGGCCGACACCCTCCGGATCGCGCGCGACGGCGGCCGGGTCGTCGCGTCCGCCGTCGCGCAGAAGCGGCGCGCGCTCGTCGTCGGCGCGGCGGGGATCGAGGAGGTCCCGGTGCCCACGGAGCGCGCCGAGCGCCCGGCGCTCGACGAGGCCGCGCTGCAGCAGCTCGCCGAGCTCGCCGCGCGGCTCGAGCAGGGCGGCAAGGGTCCGTTCGACGTGGAGTTCGCCGTGGAGGGCGACGACCCCGGCGGCCCGGAGGCGCCGCGGGACGGCGCTGCGCCGGGCAGCTCGCCGCCGCCGGCCGGGCGGCGCGTCTGGCTGCTCCAGGTGCGCCCGGTGAGCGGCGGCGGCTTCCCCGAGGGGGGCGGCGCCGACACGATCTGGTCGCGCGCCAACGTGGGCGAGGCGCTCCCGGGCGCGGCGACGCCGCTCACCTGGTCGGTGGCCCGGGCGTTCTCGGACCGGGGCTTCCGCGAGGCGTTCGCCGCGCTCGGCTGCCGCGTGCCGCGCGGCGCGCGCCTCGTGACGAACGTGTACGGGCGCTTCTACCTGAACCTGACCGCCTTCATGCAGATCGCGGCGCAGGTCCCGGGTCTCTCGCCGGGGGCGCTGCTCGGCATGAGCGGCGGGGCGAGCGAGCAGCTCATCGCGCGGCTCGCCGAGCAGAGCGCGGGCGTGTCGCGGCGCCGCTTCTACGCGCGGCTGCCGCTCACCGCGCCGCGGCTGCTCCTGCGGCAGGCGCGCCTCGAGCGCGAGGTCGCGGCCTACGAGGGCGAGGCGCTCTGGGCGCAGCGCGCGCTCTCGGAGCTCGACATGACGCTCCTGCCGGACGACGCGATCGGCACCACGCTGCGCAGCGTCTTCCTGCTGCTCGAGCGGACCGGCACGCTGATGCTGCACTGCGCGTCGGCGTCGCTCGCGAGCCACCTCGGGCTCTGCAAGGCGCTGGAGCGGGTCACGCGCCGCCGCGCGTCCGCGCGCTCCGCGTCCGGCGAGGCGCCGCTCGACGACGCGGCCGGTCGCGCGGAGACGAACATCGAGCACCTGGCGCAGGTGCTCGCGGGCGGCGTGCGCGAGCTCGACAGCGCGGGGCCGGGCATCGAGCTCGCCCGGGTGGCCGAGCTCGTCATGCTGGATCGGGTCGCGCGCGAGCGGCTCCTCGCCGGCGAGGTGAGGTGGCCGCGCGACCTGCCCGAGGGCCCGGCGCGCGACGCGCTGGCGCGCTTCCTCGACGCGTACGGCGATCGCGCCGTGCGCGAGGCGGAGCTCGCGACGCCGCGCTGGCGGGAGGATCCGACGCCGGTCATCGCGATGCTCACGGCGTCGCTGCGCGGCGCGCCCGGCGACCCGGAGCGCGCGCTGGCGCGGGCGCGCGCGCTCGCCGACCGGGAGATGGCGGTGCTCGAGACGCGCCTGTCGCGGGCGGAGCTCGCGCTGCTGCGCGTGCTCGTCGGCCGCGCGCAGCGCTACGTGCGCCTGCGCGAGCGCATGCGCACGTGGGTGACGCGCGTGCTCGGCATGCTGCGGAAGGTCGCGCTCGACATCGACCGGCGGCTGCGGCGCATCGAGCCGTCGCTCTTGCCCGGGAGCGTCTTCTTCTGCACGTACGAGGAGCTCGTGACGGCGCTCTCCAGCGGCCGCGCCGACGTGGGCCACGTCGTCCGGCTGCGCCGCGCCGAGCACCTGCGCGACGCCGCGCGCCCCGATCCGCCGCCGACGTTCATCGGCCGGCCGCCGCCGATCGTGCTGCCGCCGGCGTCCGGGGTCCGCCTCCTCGGCTTGCCGGCGAGCCCCGGCGTCGTCGAGGGGCGCGCGCGCGTGCTCGACCCCGGCGCGCCCTCGCTCGACGCGGTGGAGCCGGGCGAGGTGCTCGTCGCGCGGACGACGGACATCGGCCTGTCGCCGCTGTTCCTGGTGGCCGCCGCCGTCGTGACGGAGCTCGGCGGCCCCATGTCGCACGCCTCGATCGTCGCGCGGGAGTACGGCATCCCGGCGGTGGTGAACGTGCCCGGCGTGACGCTGGCGATCAAGACGGGCGACCGGCTGCGGATCGACGGCGATCGCGGCGTGGTCGAGCGCCTGGACGAGCGCGGCGCGCCGCCGTCGAGCGACGGCGGGCCGCCATCGCTCGACGGCGCGCCGCCGTCGCTGGACGGCGCCTCGGGCGAGGGCGCGGCGCCGCTCGCCGCGCCGCCCGGATGACCGCGGCGCGGTGGCGCGTGGGGCCGTCGGACGGCCCCACGGTGGCCGACGTCCTCGAGCGCATGGGCGGCGCGTCGCGCGCGTTTGCTGGCGCGGCGGCGGAGGGGCGCGCCTTCCTGAACGCGCGGCGCGCGCGGCCGGACGACCCGGTGGCCGAGGGCGACGAGCTCGCCGTGTGGCCGGCGCGGCGCGACGCGCCGGGCGCGCCGCCGGTCGAGGTGCTGGCGCGCTGGGGGGAGATCCTCGTCGCGTCGAAGCCGGCGGCGCTGCCGACGATGCCGGAGCGCCGCGGCACGCGGTCGCTTGTCACGGAGGTCGCGGAGCTGCTCGGCCTGCCCGCGCCGCCGCACGCGGCCTCGCGGCTCGACGTGGGCGTGAGCGGCGCGGTGCTGTGCGCGACGGGCGCGCGGGGCCAGCGGCACCTCGCGGCGATGCGCGAGGCGGGGCGCATCGCGCGCGTCTACGTCGGCGTCGCGGGCGGGCGCGTCGAGGGGGCGGGCACGTGGGATGCGCCGATCGGCGCGGCGCGGGCGCGGGGCGGGCGCAGCCTGCCGGCGGTCGGCGGCGCCGGGGCGAGGGACGCGGCGACGCGGTACCGTGCTGTCGCCTGGGCCGGGGGTGGGGCGGCGCCGGCCACGCTGCTCCGGCTGGATCCGGTGACGGGCCGCATGCACCAGCTCCGGGTGCACGCCGCGCACGCGGGCGCGCCGCTCCTCGGCGATCGCGATCATGGCGGCGCCCGGTCCGTGACGACGGCGCGGGGCCGCGTGCTCCCGCTCGCGCGCATCGCGCTGCACGCCCTGCGCGTCGCGGTGCCGGACGAGCGCGGCGAGGAGCGCGCCGCGGTGGCGCCGGTGCCGGAGGAGCTGCGGGATCTCTGGACGGCGCTCGACGGCGACGGCTCGGCGTGGGAAGAGGTGCTGTCTGCGGCGCCCGAGGCGGCCTTGCTGCTCGGGGCTCCCTCCGGTACCCGATGACCTCGCCTCGCCCTTTTGCCCGTGCCGCCCTTGCAACCCTCGCCGGCCTTGCGCTCGCCGCCGCGGGGGTCGTCGCGGTGGCCGACCCCGGCGCTCCTCCGTCGCGCGCCGGGTATGCGCCGGACCCCGAGGTGCGGCCCAGCGCGAGGCAGTGGGTCTTCGAGGTGCAGTACGCGAAGGGCAGGGGATCGATCGCGCGGGTGCGCCCTGTGACGCTCGACAGGCCAGCGGCGACGGCGCGCGTGATGGGCCGGTTCGCGATCGAGCTCTACGTCGGCAAGGAGCTGCTCGATCGGATCCGCTTCGACGTGCCGCTGACGGGCGACGCGCCCGAGCGGTCGAAGGACATCCTGCTCCGCCGGCCGACGTTCGACGAGGGCGTGACGACGAGGCTGCGCGTGCAGATGGCGGACAACCCGCGCGCGAGCTGGGCCAAGCTGGTCGATCGGAAGACGGGCGCGGAGCAACGTTTCGTGTGGCCGCCGGAGCCGGACGGCCGGCTTGCGTCGCTGGACGCGCCGAGCCCGGCGGCGCTCGACGGCGGCGTGCCGGCGGATGGCGGGAGGCCGCCGGCGGACGGCGGCGCGGCGGACGGGGGAAGGCCGCCGGCGGACGGGGGGCGCCCGGATGCGGGTTGGCCGCCGGTGGACGCGGGGCCGCCGGATGCGGGGTGGCCGCCGGTGGACGCGGGGCAGCCGGACGGGGGCTGGCCGCCGGTGGACGCGGGGGTACCGGATGGGGGCTGGCCGCCAGTGGACGCGGGTCGGCCGCCGGATGCCGGGGTGCCGGTGGACCCGTTCAGGCCGCGGCGCAAGTAGCTCGGCGCGGGGGTCGCTGGCGACGCGGGGGTCGTTGGTGACGCGGGGGTGGCTGGCCCTCTGGCCCGTGCAGC
This sequence comes from Sorangium sp. So ce1335, assembly GCF_051521615.1. Taxonomy (NCBI): domain Bacteria; kingdom Pseudomonadati; phylum Myxococcota; order Polyangiales; family Polyangiaceae; genus Sorangium; species Sorangium sp. So ce1335. The sequence goes on along the minus strand of NZ_CP150363.1, from coordinate 10,881,813 downwards.
AAGGTTTCCCCTTCGGGGCGCGGCTGCGGTACCTTGGGGGCCATGCAGGACCGCTCGCTAGCTGTCATCGCCTCGTTCGCTTTCGCTGTCGCCGTTGCGGTGCCGGCTGCTGCCCAGCAGCCGGCTGCGGACGCTGCGGCGCCGCCTGCTGCCGCGGCGGCCACGTCACCGAAGGATCCTGAGGGGCGGAGCGGCATCAGCCCGTACACGGAGCAGATCCTGAAGGGTCAGGGGTCGTTCGTGGCGCGCGACATTCCCGGTGCGATCGCTGCCTTCCAGGAGGCGATCAAGCTGGATCCCACGAAGATGCTCGGCTTCTACCGTCTCGGCGAGGCGATGCTCGAGTCGGGCAACCAGGCGGAGGCGGAGGCGGCCTGGACGACGGCGCTCAGCAAGAAGGGCACGGAGGCGCTTCACGCCAAGGTGCTCTTCTGCCTGGCCGATCTGCGCGAGCGTCAGAAGAACTGGCAGGGTGCGAGGGACGCGTGGGGTGCCTACGGCGCGTACCTGACCAGCAATCCGAAGGCGGGCGGCTACCCGGCGACCGTGACGGAGCGTCAGAAGCAGATCGACCGGCGGGTGAAGGACGAGAAGGACTACGTCGCGGTCAAGGAGCGCATCGTCCAGCGCGAGGCCGAGCGCCAGAAAGAGGCCGAGGAGAACGCCAAGAAGGACAAGCTGAACCGCTAGCGTGTCCTCGGCTGCGCGGAGCTCCTCCGCCGCGCACATGACAGCTCCCGATATCTAACCCAAGCACCCGTCGCCGGCGTGAAGGCAGCGTGTCGGAAGGCCTCGGGCGTGTGTCGGAGCGCAGTCGCGTCCTGAACCGCGAGCCTGCTCCGTCATCGGCTCCCCACCGCCGACGTCCGCCGCCTTCTCGACGACCCCCCTTTTCTTCAGGAGCTGGCGCAGGGGGTAGAGAGCGCTCCGGGCGCGCGCGGGGACGGGCCGATGTCTGAGCGCCTCTTGCCCGTGCTTGTCCCTCGCGCAGCGAGGGGCGAGCACGGGCCCGCGCGAGTTCGGCGGGCCCCCGCGCGCGCCCGGAGCGCTCTCTACCCCCTGCGCCAGCCGTCGCCCTCGATGGGTTGGGCCCCCGCCTCGGTCCACCGGTAGAACCCCTCCCCGGTCTTCTTCCCGAGCCTCCCCGCCCGCACCATCTGCCGCAGGATCACCGGCGGCCTGAACTGCTCCCCGACCTCCCGGTGCAGGTGCTCCAGGATCGCGAGCCGCACGTCGAGCCCCACGAGATCCGTCAGCTTCAGCGGCCCCATCGGGTGCCGGTACCCGAGCTCCATCGCGCGATCGATGTCGACCGCCGACGCCACCCCGGACTCCAGCATCCGCATCGCCTCCGCGCCGAGCGCCACCCCGAGCCGGCTCGTCGCGAAGCCGGGCGTGTCGTTCACCACGATCGGCGTCTTGCCCAGGCGCCTCGCCACCGAGAGCGCCGTCGTCACCGTCGCCTCGTCGGTCTCCAGCCCCCGCACCACCTCGAGCAGCTCCATCACCGGCGGCGGGTTGAAGAAGTGCAGGCCCACCGTGCGCGCCCCCGCCCCGAGCCGGCGGCCGAGCTCCGTGATGCTCAGGCTCGACGTGTTCGAGCCGAACAGCGCCCGCTCCGGCGCCGCCGCCTTCACCCGGCCGAGCACCTCGACCTTGAGGTCCATCCGCTCGGGCACCGCCTCGATCACGAGATCGACGTCCGCCGCCGCGCGCTCGAGATCCGGCGACGCGACGAGCATCCCGATCATCTCGCTGCGCGCCTCGTTGAGCATCTTGCCCTTCTGCACGAGGCGGTCGGTCGAGCGCTTGATGTCCTCGATCGCCGCGCCGATCCGCGCCGCGTCGACGTCGTGGAGGCGCGTCACGTAGCCGGCGACCGCCGTGACCTGCGCGATCCCCTGGCCCATCGTGCCCGCGCCGATCACGAGCGCCGCGCGGATGCGCGCGGCGGGGGAGCCCTCCACCGCCTCGCTCACTTCGGCGCGGCCGGCGGCTGCTGCGCGCCGCCCTTCTGCCGCGCCTCCTGCATCTGCTTGCGCACCCGCTCCACCTCCTCTGGCGTCAGCTTGCGCAGGTTCGCCGTGCCGGGCGCGGCGGGCCCCCGGAGCGCCTCGGCAGCGCGCATCGTCTCCGCGGCCGCGCCCGCGGCGGGCCCGGTCGGCGGGGTGGGGCGCTCGCCCGGCAGCCTCAGCCGGCGCCCGGGCGGGGGCTGGTCCGCCCCCGGGTGCGGGTGGTCGTGCGCGCCCTCCGGGTGGGCGCCGTGCGGGGCCGCGGGGCGCGCGCCGGCCGGGCGCGCGTTCGCCGCGGCCGCCGGGCGCGCGTCGGCCGGTGCCGCCTTGCCGGTCCCGGTCGCATCGTCGCCGCTGCTCATCGCGAGGAACGTGACGCCCGCGACCACGAAGACCGCGAGCCCCAGCGCCGGGACCCAGTTCGGGGTGGGCGGCTCGTCGGCCGGCAGCGCGCGGGCGGGCTCTGCGTCGAAGCCGTGGTGGTCGCTCGCGTCGTGCGCCGCGGCCGCGTGGGTTTCTTGATGGGCCGTGCTCATGCGCGCGACAGTTGCCGCACTTCCACAGCGGCGTCGAGGGGGTATCACGCCCCGCGCGGCGCGGGCGCCCGGCGCGCGGCGGCGAGCGCGCGGCCAGGCGCGCTCAGCCCGCGAGCCTCCGGTGGCTGTCGAGCGCCGCGCGCTGGTCCTCGAGGTCGTCCCCGTAGACGGCCTCGATGGCCTCGGCCGCGAGGCGGTGCTGCCGCTCGGCCGCCTGCTTCGGCTGCATCCCGTACGCCGCGTCGCGGATCAGCACCGTGCAGAACTCGAAGCGGTGCTCCCCCATCCGCGACCAGAGCCGCTGCGCCTCGCCGAAGCGCAGGTGATCCACGAGCGCCGACGCGTCCGGGATCATCCGGGCGAGCACGCGCGTGTCGAACTCCCGCCCCAGCACCGCCGCGGAGATGACCGTCTGCCGCATCCGCGGCTCGAGCCGATCGAGCCGGGCGACGAGCAGGCTGTTCACGGTGCGCGGCGGCATGAACCGGCTCGAGCGCGCGCCCTCGTGCGTCGACCCGTACCGGCCGTCCTCGAGCCAGTACGCGAGGATCTCCTGCGCGAAGAACGGGTTGCCGCCCGCGGTCTGGCCGAGCAGCGACTCGAGCATCGTCGGGAGCGGGCCGCCGAAGAACGGCTCCGCGAGCGCGAGCAGCCGCTCCTTCGGCAGCGGCGCGAGCTCGATGACCTCGGACGGGATGCCGTCGTCGAGCGGGATGCGCACCGCGTCTCCGTCGTCCCCGGGCGCAGGGGGCCGCGCCGAGCAGATCACCGCGAAGGGCAGATCCCGGCAGGCGGCCGCGATCGCGCGCACCGCCTCGAGCGACGTCGGATCGGCCCACTGCGCGTCGTCGAGGTGCACGACCACCGGCTGGAGCGAGCTCTCCGCGACGAGCAGCGCGGCGAGCGCCGCGAGCGCCTCGTCGCGCCGCGGGGCCTCGGCCTCCGCCGCCGCCGGCTCGTCGTCCCGCAGCCGGAGCAGCCGCGCGAGCGCCTCGCGCGACCCTTCGATCCCCGCGCGCACCTCGGTCCAGCTCTCGGGCAGCCGCTCGAGGAGGAGCTGGAGCGCGAGATCGAGCCCGGCTTGCTTGGCGCGCTGGCCGATCTCCGACGAGATCCCGAGGTACTCCTTCAGCGCGAACTCGAACGCGTAGAGCGGGGTCCTCAGCGTCTGGTCGCAGCGGGCCTCGATCCAGAGCAGCGGCCGCATGTCCATGAGCTGCGCGCGCTGGTGGCGGTAGCTGTGCACGAGGTAGCTCTTGCCGATGCCCGCGTCGCCGACGATGTACACGACCCCGGCGGAGCGCCCGGCGAAGATCGGCTCGAGCGCGCGCGTGAGCCGCTCGAGCTCCGCCTCGCGGCCGATGGGGCCGAGGTCGTAGAACTCCTCCTGCACGGCGATGCGCCGCCGCTCGAGCGAGTAGACGAGGATCGGCAGGTCGAACCCGTCGAACCGGAAGATGTTCTCGGTCGACCACTGGTGGCTCGCCTCGCCCGCGAGGAACGCCCGCTCGTCGGCCCAGATCGACGACGGCGCCGCCTTGCGCGCGATCTGCGCGGCGAGGTGGACGGCGCGGCCGATGCAGGCGAACTCGCGGCGGCCCACGGCGCCGAAGAAGCCGACGAGGCAGCGCGCGCGGGTGATGCCCACCGCGAGCCGCTGCACGCCGAGGCCGTTGCTCTTCAGCTCGAGCGCGAAATCGAGGGCGCGATCGTGGTCGCTCTCGTGCGCGACGGGCGCGCCGAAGTAGAAGAGCGCGCCGAAGCCGCGCTCCGTCACGTGCACGCCGGCGAACGTGGCGCCGTACATCGCCGCGATGTCGTGGAGCTGCTGGATGAGCTCCGTCGGGCTCGCGACCCGGTCGAGCGACACCGCGACCGTCGTCACCTCCCGGATCTCGCCCTCGGGCGCGAGATCGCCCGCGCCCGGCGGCAGGAACGCCTCGGCGTCCGCGTCCGTCGGGGTCGACGCGACCGTCAGCGACGGGGGCCCGCTCAGGAGATCGGCGTCGTCGAGCTCCACCGTGCTCTCCCGCGCGCCGACGGCCGGGAGGCGCTCGCGGAAGCTGCGATCGAGGTGGAGCTCGCTGTCGTCGCCGCCGCGGTCGGTCGCCTGGCAGGCCTCGATCGCAGGGCCGTAGAGCAGGTAGTACGCCCGGTCCTCTGCGATGCGCACGATCGTCCAGTGGACCGGGCCCCACGCGAGCCCGATCCTGAACGGCATCTGCGCGCCCCCGGCGCCGAGCGCGCGGCGCGCGGCGAGCTCGAGGAGGCTGCGGCGCATCGCGAGGGCCGCGCTGCGGGCGTGCCGCGTGACGTTGCGCCCCGGCCGGTCGGGGAAGATCGCCGTGAACCCGCCGCCGGGCGCGAACGCCGCGACGAACCCGCCCGACTGGTGCACGGCCTCGAAGAGCGGATCGAACAGCGAGCGCAGCGCGTCCGGATCGATCGCCTGGCGCGCGATCATCTGCTCGGCGAGATCGACCACCGCGGGGAGCGAGACGTGCAGGACGGCCGCGTCGACCGCCCCCGCATACTGCCCTTCGGCATCCTGTTCGAGGATGAAGTCCGGGACGAGCGGGTTCATGACGAAACTGTATCGAGGATCTCCTCCCGACACGAGCGCGGCGCGGGGGCCCTCATGACCCCCCCGACACGCGCCGGGAGACGCGCGGGCAGATGCGCGGGCAGATGCGCCGGGAGGCGCTTTCCGGAGAGCGGCGCAGGGCGTGCGCCGGCGCCGCCGCGTCACCAGCGGCGCGGCGGGGGCGCCGGGGCGCCGTCGACAGGCACCAGGCGGGAGGTGAAGAAGACGCGCACCGTGCCGATCTCGCGCCGCGCGCCCTCGAGCGTGAAGGGGACATTCCGCGTCTCGCCGGCGAGGCGCAGGGTCAGCTCGCCGCGCACGACGCCGGGCGCGCCGGGCGGCGAGGCGCCGTCCCCGGTGGACGCGCGCGCGATCTCGACGACGTAGCTGCCCCTGGGGAGGTTCCGCAGCGCGAGCGACTCGGCGCGCGTGCTCGTCGCGTCGCGCGAGCGCACACCCACGGACCCGAGGGTGGAGCCCATCCAGGAGAGCCGCCGGCCCTGCGCGTCGATGAGCGCGAGGTCGAGATCGGCGCCCCCGCTCCACGCGGCGCTGAGCTGGACGTCGCCCTGAAGGCCGGCGGGCGGCGCCGCGTCCGGCTGGGCGAGGCGCCGGTCGACCTCCGCGCGGATGGCGGACGTCACGTCGAGGCGGAGCTGGCTCGCGAGCTCGCTCATGCCGCCCTCGCCGGCGCACCGGATCGCCGCGGCGACGAGCTGCGCGTCGGCGGGCGCGAGGTCGGCGAGCGCCACCCGGTGCTGGCACGCGAACGCGGGCCGGCCCGCGGCGTCCCAGAGCTCGGCGAGGCGCACCTGGACCGCCCTGTCGCCGGGGCGCACGTCGGCGAGGCCCCCGAGGATGCGCGCCGCGCGGTCGCGATCGCCCTGGCGCGCCGCGAGATCGGCGCGGGCGATCAGCGCGTCGGGGTCGAGCGCGTCGCGCCCGCTCCAGCGCGCTGTCAGCTCCTGGGCCTCGCCGAGGCGGCCGGTCGTGGCGTAGAGCGCGTAGAGGCCCATCGTCCTGTCGCGGCTGTCCGGGGACGCCGCGAGCGCCGCCTCGGCGGCCGCGGTCCTCGCTGCGCTCTCGGGCGCGAGCGTGTTCGTCGCGTCGAAGCTCACGTGGCGATCGAAGACCCGGCGCATCGGGATCAGCCGCTGCGGCGGCGGCTCCCAGGCGGACGGCGGGGCGGCCGTGGCCGCCGGCCTCGGCGCGCCGACGTCCGCCGGCGCCTCGGCGACCTCCGCCGGCAGCTCTCTGTCGAGGGACGGCGACGGAGGCGCGCTCGGGCGCGCGGCCTTCGGCGCTGGCCGCGGCGCCTGGCTCGCCCGGCGGGGGAGCGCGTCCATGCTGGACCGGCCGCCTCCGCCGAACCCCGAGCCGGAGACCCCGAGGTCCTCCGCGGATTTCAACCGTTCCCCCTTCGACTTCGCCCTGGCGTCCAGGGCCTCCGCCTCGACGTCGTCGCCGAACGCGTGCGCGCTCTCCGCGGCGTCGTCGGGCTCCCCGGCGGCGCTCGCGCTGACGCGCTCGGCCTGCTCCTCGCCCGTGAAGGCCGAGGCGAGGCCGCCCCGCTCGAGGCCGAACGCCTTGAACATGGCCTCGCTCTCCAGGACGAGCAGCGACGTGAACCGGCTCGCCACGGAGAAGCGCCGCGACAGCTCGATGATCGCGGGCTTCTGCGCGTCGCCGCCGGTCTCCTCGAGCTCCGCGATCTTCGCCGCGGCGTAGAGGCGCGGGACGAAGGCGTTGCCCGCGCCCGCGCCGGCGGAGATGGTGACGGGATAGGTCTGCTCGAAGCGCTCGCCCGAGACGCGGCCGCGGAGGCGGATCTCGCCGGTGACGTCGGCGCCGGAGCTCATCCGCGCCACGACGAACGCCTCGCCGCCCGCGCGGATCGGGTCGAGCCGCGCCGGCGTGACCTGGGTGAGGCCCGGCGGCAGCTCGATCTCCGGATCGCGCAGCACGAGGCCGTAGGCCGCGCCGAGGACCGACTGCGCCGCGCTCGCGACGCGCTGGCCGGGCACGTAGGGGACCATCACGCCGCCCCCGCCGCGCGCGAGCGCCCGGAGCGACGTCGCGTCCGCGTCGCTCCCGAGCGCCACCGCGACGACGGCGGCGCCGTCCGCCGGGATCGCGCCGCGCACCGCGGCCTCGAGGTGCGCGGGGCGCGTCGGCCCGACCGAGGGCGTGCCGTCGCCGAGGTAGATGATCCGGAGCTCCTTGCCCTGGAGAGGGCCGGCGGCCGCGCGCGCCGCGATCATCGCCGCGGCGAGATCGCTGCCGCCGTCGGGCTCGATGCGGCCGAGGAACCGCTCGACCTCGTCCGCCGACGCGGCGCCGGGCGCCATGGGCCGCGCGGCGCCGCCCTCGCCGAGCGTGCGGCAGAGCGTGTCGCACGCGAGCACGACGACCTCGTCGCGCCGGTCCATCTCGCGGACGATCGACGAGGCGAGCCGCGTCGCGCGGGCGAAGCGCTCGCCGATCATCGACCGGCTCGAGTCGACGACGATCGCGTGGCGCCGCGACGTCGCCTGCTCCCAGCGGGGGAGCCGGGGCCGGAGCGCGATCGCGACGTAGGGCGAGGTGTCGGTCGCGATGGCGCGCGCCGCGGCGAGCGAGGCCTCGTGCTCCGCGCTGTCGCCTGCCGCCGCGCCGGCCGGCCTGCGCGGCGGAGAGGTCGCCGCCTTCGGCTCCGGCGCCGGCGCCGCGGCGGGGGGCATCCGGTAGGCCCACGCCGTGACCGGGCGATCGCGATCGGGGAGCGCGTACTCGACCGTGAGATCGCCGGCCGGCGTGAACCCCTGCGCGCGCAGCGTGCGCCGGTCGGCGGCGCCCTCGGCCGGCGCCGGGGCGAGCTCGTAGCCGCGCGTGGCGACGCCGAGCTCCCGGTCGTGGCCGAGCACCTGGAGGTCGAGCGAGAAGTCGCCGATGGTCGTCGTGCCGCTCTGGTCGTGCGCGAGCGGGTAGGTGAAGCGCCGGACGCCGCCCGCCTGCTCGACGAGCTGCGTGTAGGTGAGCACGACGCGGCGCGCGCCGCGCTTCGGGATGGGGAAGATGCGCAGCTCGAACCGGCCGCCGCGCTGCCACTCGAGCAGCGCGGGGTCGCGCCACGGGCCGGGGACCCAGACGATCTCCTCGCGCGGCTTCGGCGCCTTCGGGGCGGCGTTCTGGAGGACGCCGCGCCAGATCGCGGCCCCGCGATCGCGGTCGACGAACGCGCCCTCGACGAGCTTGCCGTCGACCTCGAGCGCGAGCCGCTCGATCTGCGCGCCCGGCGGGAGCGGGAAGCGGAAGATGCCCTCGAGCTCCTCGTCGGTGTCGTTGGCGAAGGTCTCGTCGATCTCGGTCCTGGCGACGACGTCGACGATCCGCACCTTGACCGCGTGCCTGGCGAGGCGCACGGCCCGCTCCTTCTCCTGCGTTGCGCCCGGCCTGCGCGCCCTGAGCTCGCCGAGGCCGCGCAGCGCCGGGGCGTCGGCCTCCTCGGCGGACCTGTCGCTCCACGAGAGCGAATCGGCGAGCGACGTGGCGCTCGCGACCCGCGGCGCCGCGCCCCTCTCGAGCGTGGCCTCCTCGCCGGCGCGCACCTCGACGGGCTCGCCCTGCTCGCCGGTGACGCGCACGGCGCCGCGGGCGACCTCGACGGAGGCGCGCCCGGCGCTCGCGGTGACCGCGAGCTTCGTCCCGAGCACCTCGATCGCGCCGTGGGGCACCTCGATGCGCGCCGGCGGCGCGCCGCCGGCCGGGACGACGTCGAGGACGACGGCGCCCTCGTCGACCCGCGCGCGGCGGGCGTCGCCGGCGCCGATCCACACGCGCGAGCCGCGGTCGATCGCCAGGGCGGAGCCGTCCTTGAGCGCGACGTGCGCGCGCGTCCGGTTGTCGGTGCGCAGGGTCGCGCCCGCGGGCAGCTCCGCGCCCGGGGCGAGCGGCGCGCACGCGCCGGCGGCGTCGCACGCCTCGAGGCCGCCGGACCTGTCGGCCGAGGCGCGCGACACCGAGGCGACCTTGCCGGACCAGGGCGCGCTGACCGCCGCCGTGTCGGCGGGGCCGACCTCGCCGCCGCGCAGAACGACGACCCCGGCGACGGCCGCTGCGGCCGCGAGGAGGGCGGCGGCGATGGCCGGGCGCCGCCCGGAGAGCGGGCTCCGCGCGCGGCGCGGCGACGGCGCGGCGCGGCCTGTGTCGCCTGGGCTGGCGGAGCGCGGCCCGTCGACGCCCGTGTCGGCCGGCGCCGTCCCGGTGCGGGCGTCGCTCAAGCCAGCGCCGGTGCGGGCGCCTGCCATCGCATCTCCCGCGCCCGCCTCGCTGCTGCGCGCGTCCATCCGGTCGCCGCCGTCGCGCGCGCCGGGCACCACCCGGAGGGCGGCGCCGCCCGACGCGCCCTCCGGCGGGCGCGCCGCCTCGATCCGCCGGAGCAGCGCCTCGGCGAAGTCGTCCGCGGGCCGGAAGTCCGCGCCCGCCGCCGCCGCGGCCTCCGCGGCCCGCGCCGCGTCGTGCCGGAGGTCGCGGCACGCGTCGCAGCCGGCGATGTGCTCGTACAGCGACGGCCGCGCCGTCCCCTCGACCACCTCCGCGAGCTGCTCCTCGACCTCGCCGCAAAGCCCAGCCGAACCCGTCCCTGTCGCGCTCATCGCCCTCACTCCTCGCCCAGCTCGGCCCTGAGCCGCCCGAGCGCGCGGCTGACGCGCTTGCGCGCCGTCGCCTCGTCGATCCCGCACGCGATGGCCACCTCCTTGAAAGAGAGGCCCGCCTCGAACCGCAGCACCACCGCCTCGCGCTCGCTCGGCTTGAGCCGCGCGAGGGCCGCGCGGGCGCGCTCGGCCCGCTCCCGCTCCAGCGCGATCTCGCTCGCGTCGGGCCGCGGCCGGGTGTCGTGCACGAGGCGCAGCCGCGCCTCCCGACGCGCCTTGAGCTCCGCGTGGCGCCCGCAGATCCGCCGCGCGATCCCGAAGAGCCAGGCCCGCACGCTCCCGTCGGCGCGGTACTGGGGGAACGCGTCGAGCGCCGCGAGCAGCGTCTCCTGCACGAGCTCCTCGCTCTCGGCCTGCGACCCCGTGAACGCCATGCACAGCCGGCCGAGCGGCATGGCGTACGCCTTGGCGCACCGCGACAGCGCTTCGCGGAAGTCGCCTGCCCCGATCAGCCCCTCGATCGCCCGCGCCTCGTCGGCCCGCGCGTCGCCCCCCGCCCGCGCGTCGTCCGCCGTCCGCGCGTCGTCCCCCGACCTCGCGAGCGCTAACCCCGCTGCCATCGCTGCCTCATCGCCGGCCATGTGTCCGCGTCCCCCGATTTCGTGACCGGATTTCTTCTTCGCCCCCCGCCCCCCGGCGGACTCCGGTGCCCGATCCCACAGTACAGGCCGGTCCGACCTTTGCCTTTTGCAATGCGATCCCAGCCGCACCAGAATCGGCAGTCGCCTCAGGAGCCGCGCCCATGAATGAGACAAGCCCGTCTGTGCTCGCGAAGGCCCCCGCGCCCGGAGACGCCGGACCGAGAGCGCCCGTTGACACCTCGCGTGTGAAGCGATGGAGACGGTCGCTCGCGTTCGCCCTCGCCCTGTCCGTCGCGGGCGCGCTCTCGTCGCCCGCGGCGCGCGCGCAGGACGCGCCGGAAGAGGAAGCGGAAGCCGAGGAGGCGGAGGCCGAGGCCCCGCCGCCCGCCTCGAAGGCGCGCCGGAAGGTGATCCCGGCGCGCGCCGACGTGGGCGTGAAGGACCGCAAGGCGGCCCCCGCGGACGCGGATCAGAAGAGGGGGCCGACCGAGAAGGAGAAGGGCAAGGCCGAGCGCCCGGTCGAGGAGCGCGCCGCGCGCGGCGTGGCGGTCATCGAGCGCGGCGGGCAGGTGCTCGGGCTCGGCGCGGTGCTCGCGGGCGACGGGCGCATCCTCACGGCGCTCTCGCCGCTCGGCGCGGGCAACGATCTGTCGGCGCGCCTCGCCGACGGGACCACCGTGCGGGTGAAGCTCGGTCACCACGACCGCGTGTGGGACCTCGCGCTGCTCGTGCCGCAGACCGGCCGGTGGGCCGAGGGGCTCACCGCCTCGTCGCGCGATCCGGTGCGCGAGGACGCGCAGATCCGCTCGTTCTCGGCGGCGCGCGGCAAGGTCGCTGCCGTCCCGCTCGTCCTGCGGTCGCGCAAGACGCTGATCGGCGGCGACGACCGGCCGCTCGACGACGCGCTCGAGCTCGGGTCGCGCGTCTCGCCGCTCGACCTCGGCGCGCCGATCATCGACGAGGACGGCCGGGTCGTCGCGATCCTCGGCCGCGGCTGCGCCCCGAACGAGGGCAAGCCCTGCACGCCGGTCGCCTTCGGCGCGCCGATCGGCGCGATCCGGACGTTCCTTCGCGCGGTGCCGCCGACGGCGGTCCAGCCGGCGGCGTGGCTCGGGATCCAGGGGGTGAGCGAGGCCACGCCGGTCGCCAAGGGGGTCCGGGTCACGGTGGTCCACCCCGAGAGCCCCGCGGACGAGGCCCGCTTGCAGGGCGGCGATCGCGCCACGAGCGACATGATCCTCGCCGTCGACGGCGTGCCCGTCACCAGCCCCGAGGCGCTCGCCGACGCGATCCGCACGCACGCGGTCGGCGAGAAGGTCCCGCTGCTCCTTCTCAGCGGCGGGAAGTACCGGCAGGTCGCGGTGCAGCTGCGCGCCGCGCCGGATCCGAAGGCCGCCGCGGCGAAGAAGCCCGCGCGCGAGGCCGAGCTCCCGCCGCCGAGCTCGAGCGGTAAAGCCACGGAAGAGTACCGCAAGTAAGCGAAAAATGTGGGGGCCCGCGCGGGGATTCTATAAGCTCGGCGACCGGGCGCGATCCGGTTGACACTCCGTCAACCAAACCTCCAGGATCGGCCTGAGCGGCTCGTCTGGCGCGCTCGCGGTTCTCATACAGCCCTGCGCCTCGCGCGGGGCCTTCGATCGGGTGATCCGTGTCCCAAACGTTTCGAATCGAGGTGGCCGGCGAGACGAACGTCGGGCGCAAGCGCAACCACAACGAGGACAACTTCGGCATCATGGTGGAGTACGGCCTCTTCATGGTCGCCGATGGGATGGGGGGGCATGCGTCCGGCGAGGTCGCGTCGAAGATGGCTGTCGACGCGATGCAGGACTTCTTCGCGCAGACGCAGGACGACCCGGAGCGGACCTGGCCCTACAAGATGGACCGGTCCAAGGGCTATGAAGAGAACCGGCTGATCACGGGCATCAAGCTCGCGAACCTGCGTATCTACGAGACGGCGCAGCGCGAGGCGAAGAAGCGGGGGATGGGGACGACGTTCGTCGGCATCTTCACGGCGAACGATGGCGTCTACGTCGCGCACGTCGGCGACAGCCGCGTCTACCGCTTCCGCGAGGGCCGGCTCGAGATGCTCACCGAGGACCACTCGCTGCTCAACGACTACATCAAGATGAAGCGCCTCACGCCGGAGGAGATCGCGAACTTCCCGCACAAGAACGTGATCGTGCGCGCGCTCGGCATGAAGGACACCGTCAAGGTCGACACCCGCTTCGAGGTGCCGCAGCTGAACGACCTCTACGTGCTCTGCTCGGACGGGCTCTCCGGTCCGGTGAGCGACCACGAGATGGCCCAGATCCTGTCGGACCACCAGGACATCCAGGTCGCGACCTCGAAGCTGATCGAGCGCGCGAACGAGAACGGCGGCCCCGACAACGTGACCTGCGTCCTCGTCCGCTGGACACAGTGAGCGACGGGCACCCGCTTCGGAGACGGGCCCACCTCGACGTTTTCGGTGCTCGGCGTACCGGAGTACGCCTGCGCGCCGAAAACGCCGATCTGGGCCCGTCTCCTGTGCGGGTGACCGCCGCTCGGCGACCGCCGCTCCTGGGGGAGCGCCGCTTCCGAGAGAGCACCGCTCCTGCGTGATCGCCGCTCAGGGGAGGGCGCCGCCGCTCCAGGGGACCAGGACGAGGAAGACGAAGGCGATGAGCGCGAGCATGAACAGGCTCGTCATCAGGTAGGTCGATCGCGGCGAGCGCGCGGTGCTCCAGCCGTCGCCGTAGAACTTTCCACGCGAGCGCGTGCGGATCCGCTGCTGCACGCCGCGGAGCAGGCTCGGCGGGGTCGCGGGGGGCGCACGCATGGCGCCGCGGACCAGCTCGCGCAGATCGACCTCGTCGACGAGCGGCAGGTCGCCGTCGTCGGGCAGGTCGCCGTCGTCGGGCAGATCGCCGTCGTCGGGCAGATCGCGCGGCGGCGCGGCGGCGTCGCGCGGCGGCGCGGCGGCGTCGCGCGGCGGCGCGGCGGCGTCGCGCGAGGGCGCGGCGGCGTCGCGCGGTCGATCCTGGGGCGGCGTCGTGGGACGGCTGCCGCTCTCCACGCCGGATGCGGCCGGGTCCTCGGCTTGCCCCGCGCGCCTGGGGTCGTCCGATCCGCTCATTTCCCGCCCCTCACCTTCTCGCCCATCACCTTCTCGACAAGCGCGCGGAGCTGCCCGCGCGCGCGATGGATGCGGCTCTTCACCGTCCCGTCCGGCAGCCCCGTCACGGAGGCGATCTCCTCGTAGGACATGTCCTCGACGTCGCGCAGGATCAGCGCCTCCCGGAACTCGGGATCGAGCTGCCCGATCGCGCGCTTCACGACCGCCTCGAGCTGCATCCCCTCCACGAGCTCGTCGGGGCGGCTCACGTCGCCGACGCTCACGCCCTTGGCGGCCGACAGCGGCACCCGCTCGACCATGGCGTCGACGTCGTCCTGGGCGCCGGCGTGGCGGCGCGAGAGGTACTTCGTCCGGTTCTTACAGAGATTCACGGCGATGCGGTAGATCCAGGTCGAGAGCTTCGACTCGCCGCGGAACTGATCGATCGCCTTGAAGACCTGCACGAAGACTTCCTGGGACAGGTCCTCGGCCTCGTCACGCCGGCCGAGCATGCGGTAGACGAGCGCGAACACGCGGCGCTCGTACATGACGACGAGCTCGTTGAACGCGTTCTCGTCGCGCGCGACGAGCCGCGCGATGAACTGGGCCTCGGCCGCGTCGAGCTCCCGCTCGGGCTCGACGTCCACGCGGATCGGAGCGCCGCGCCCGCGGTCCCCGTCGGCGCGGATCGGAGCGCCGCGCCCGCGGTCCCCGTCAGCGCGGATCGGAGCGCCGCGCCCGCGGTCCGCATCTGCATGGGCCGGTACGCCGCGCTCGCGGTCGTCCCCTTCATCGCTCGCCACGCCGTCCGGTCCTCCAGGATGCAGGGCCTCGCCCCCGCCGCGCGGCAGGCGCAGAGCCCTCGGTGAGACCACGGTAAACAACCCCGGCGCGACCGCGCCAGACAATAGCGAGCCGGCAGCGGCGCACGCCGCGGCCGCGACGCGGCGCGACCGCGCCGGTCGCCCCCCTGTGCGCTCGATGGAGACCGCCCGCCACGATCCCTCTCAGAGAGCGCGGGCGCTCGTTGGTTCCGGCGCGTGGATTCGAACCACGATTAGGGGATTCAAAGTCCCCCGTCCTGCCCTTGAACGACGCCGGAGTGCCGCGGGATCGGAGCTGACCGCCGCGCGGCGCGCACCTTAGCGCGAGTCGCGCTCGATGGCACCCGTCCATGAGCCGGGTCCGCGGCTCGGGTAGCGGATGCCGCGCGCGGTGTCCGGATCGGAACGACCTCGCCGCAGGCGGAACTGCCCGCGCTCTCGGCGACCCCCGGGCACCGGCTTCGCGCCGGCCGCCGGAGCCTTCCCCGCGCGGTGGAGCGGCGACGCGGGCGCGCCGGCGCCCCCGGCCGAGGCCGCGCCCTCGAGCGTGGACGTCGTCTGGGCCGCGGCGGCGGGATGGCCGGCGGCGCCGGCGGGGAGGGCCGCGCCGGCGGGGAGGGCCGCGCCGGCGGGGACGCCGGCGGCGGGACGGCCGGCGGGGGCGGGGAGACCGGCGCGGCCGGGGAGGGCCGCGGCGTGCTCCGGGACTGGGTGGGCGGCCTGGGCGGCGGCCGCCGCGACGCCCTGGGCCACGCCGCGGTGCGCCGCCGGCGGGGCCGCGGCCGCCGCGGGCGCGCGCGCGGGGCCGAGCGCGTTCAGCACCGAGAGGCCCAGCGCGAGCACGACGGCCGCGCTGCCGGCCGCCAGCGAGACAGCGCTCCGGGAAGCGCGGGCGCGCCGCGCGAGCCGCGACAAGGTGCCCGACGCCCGCCCGCGCGCCGCCTGCGCCGCGTCGCGCGCCAGCCCGGGCTGCGCGGCGCCGGGCCTCGGGGCCCCGGCGCTCGGGAGTGTGTCGGGCGCCGACGACGGGATCGCCGGAAAGCAGGACGGGATCTCGAGGGAGATCGGCGGCGCGAGGGGCTCGTGCTGCGCTGCGGGCTCGGCGGGCGGGAACGGGCCGAGCGCGAAGAGGTCCGCGCCCTGGCCGCCGGCCCCCGCGGGGCCGCCCTGGTGGACGCGGGGCGCGACGGACCTGAGGTCGTCGGGCGTCAGCGCGAAGCTGAGCGGGCCGGTGGACTCGGGCCCCTCGCCCGCGGCGGAGACGGCGGGCGCCTCGTCGCGCGGGGGCGGCTGGGAGATCGTCCAGCCGAGCGCCTTCACCTCGCCGGCGGGCGTCCAGCACTCGAGGCCCTCGCGCCACACGCGCGTGCTGTGCGGGAGCTCTCCGACCTCGAGCGCGCGCCACAGCGCGACCGTGCTCATCGCCTCGAGCCAGTCGCCGTGGTCGACACACCAGGGCCTCGACTCCGTCGGCTCGTCCACGCTGCCGGTGTCCGAGCTGAACGGCATCGTGGGGGCGCTGCAGAGGCTGAGCTGCCCCTGCTTCCGCCCCTCCACGCCGCTCGGCGCCGGCACCCCGTCGCAAAGCCCCTCCACCTTGTACGCCGCGCTCGGGCCCATCGCTGTCTCCCTCGCGAGCCGCGGCGATCCCTCCGAAACTTCCGGGTGCACCACCGCTGCTCTCGTGCGTCGGTAGCGGATGCTGGCGCGGTGGGCCAAGAAAGTGCCGGGCCGGCGCCGGACGCCGAGCCCGGCCGGCGGGCGCGTTTGCTGCGGTGGCCGCGTCGGCTGCGGTGGCCGCGTCGGCTGCGGCGGGCGCGTCGGCTGCGGCGGGCGCGTCGGCTGCGGCGGGCGCGTCGGCTGCGGTGGTCGCGTCGGCTGCGGCGGGCGCGTCGGCTGCGCGAGCGGCGACCCGGCGTCGTGCTGCGCGGGCTGCGCCGCAGGCCGGGCCTGCGCTCAGAGGTCGGTGTAATTGTCGGAGAAGATCGCGCGCTGCCCGAGGAAGCTGATCTCGAGCATGCCGCCGATGTCCGTCTCGCCGGTCGAGCGCCGGATCACGCTGAGCGCCGGCATCAGCCGGATGAGACCGCGGTACTTCGTCCCTTCCGGCGCGCGCGTCAGCGTCACGTGGACCGGCGCGCGCACGTTGATGCCCACGTCGGCGGGCGCCTCGTCGTTGAGCGCGACGGCGACCCGCGCGCCGATCGCCGCGCGGAACGTGGCGTCGGCCACCTTGTCGACGAGCCCGGCGTGCGCCGCGATCGTGAGCTCCTGGCTCTTCACCGGCGCGCCGAGCACCTCGCGTCGGCAGCGGTTCGCCGGGGCGTGCTCCGTGGACTGGGTGACCGGATCGACGCCGCGCACGACGTCGCCGACGGGCTCGCACCACTCGAGCGTGTCGGTCGACGCGGTCCAGCGCGAGTCGAACGCGATCTGCCCCTCGAGGGTCGGCGCGAGCCTCTTCCCGCCCTCGCCGACGTAGACCGCCGCCGCGCCGACGCTCCAGGGCACGGCGATGAGCTCGCGCGGCACGAACGTGGGCGGCAGGCTCTCGTCGCGCCGCTCGGGGCCGGGGCCGAGGTAGCTGAACCGCGTGCGGCCGACCTTGCCGCCGACGTAGAGGATCAGCGGCGGATGTGCCGAGCTGCCCTCGCCCTCGAAGTCGAGCCGCGCGAACGACGCGGACAGGCGCAGGCTGCCGATGGGCCCCTGGGCCGTCTCGTCGGCGCCCGAGAGGCCGATCAGCGTGGCCAGCCCGTTCTCGGTCGCCACCTCGGCGTCGATCACGGCGCTCACGTCCCAGGCCGTCGGATCGGTCACCTCGCCGAACCCGGCCAGCACACCGAAGCCGACCCGCGCGAGCGCCGCGCCGCCGGAGGCGCCCGTGACCTCGGCTGGGACGAGATAGACGAGCTCGCGGCCCGTGGCCGCCGGCGAGATGGGGGCGTCTGCGGCGGGCGCAATCGGGGCAATCGGAGCACCCGGAGCGTTCGAAGCGCCCGGCGCGACCGGCAGGATGGCGCGGCCCGGCGGCGCGGGCGCTGGCGCGCCGGCGTCGGGCGGCGGGGCGACGGGCGGAGCGGGCGCGGCGGCGGGCGGGACGGGCGCGGTGGGGGCGGGCGGGACGGGCGCGGCGGGCGGAGGGCCCGGCGGCGCGGGATCCGAAGGCGGCGGCGCGCTCTGGGCGAGCGCGGGCGCGGCCAGCGAGAGCGAGAGCAGCGCGGCGGTGGGCAGGAGCAGCAGCGATCGTGTCATGGCGTCACCGTGAACTTGAAGGTGAGGTGCTCGGCGCCGTTCGACGTGTCGTATTCCGCGCGCGTGCTCTGGTTCGTCTTGGGGTCGATGGCGAAGATCTGGAACTTGCCGCTGCCGTTCCGGACCCTGAAGCGGAACACGTAGTTGCCGGGCTCCAGATCGAACTCGGGAAACACCGTGTTGCGGATCGAGAACGGCCTCACGCCAGCCGGATCCGCGTCCGGTGGGGGGTCCTCGAACAGGTAGCCGACCGCGCTGAGGTGGTACTCGTCGCTGTGGAGCTTGAGCTTGATCCTCTTCATGGGCGAGATCGATCCTCTCACACGCGCGCGGCACGGTACAGCGGCGGAGCGGCCCGCGACGCCCTCACCACGGGATCGGACGTCGCTGCTGGAATGACCCGCTGGTCGGGGCGTCGCCGGGCAGCGCCGCCGTTCCGGCGCGCTCGGCCGGCGTCCTCGGAGCGAGCGCCGCGGGCGATGCTCAGATGGCTTTGCCCCTGGCGTTGATCTTAACCGGTTAATTCAGGGAGCGTTGCTCCACCAGCTCGCTTCACGCGGAGGGGTCGATCCCGGCCGCCGAGCACACCCAGGGGCGCCACGCGAATCCCCGGCGAGCCTCTTGCCCTCCGGCGCGGCGGCCGCCACGCTCGCCGCATGAGCCGCCGCTTCAACACGGCCGGTCCCTGCCGCCCGGACCATTTCCCCGCGTCCGTCGTCCTCTGCGGCCTGCGGGACGTGCGGGACTGCAAGGCACACAGCGCGCATGGCAGCGGGAGGCCATCGAGCTCAAGGTCTGGCGGGCCGGCGAGAAAGACCCGCTGCCGAAGGCGCTCACCCAGCTCGACGCGTACCTCGACAGGCTATCTCTCGACACAGGCGTGGCCGTGATCTTCGACCGGCGCCCCGGCGCAGATCCCGAGTCGTGCACCCGCTTCGAGGAGGCGCTCACCCCGTCGGGCCGCCGGGTCACCGTCCTCCGCGCCTGACGAGGGCTGACGGAAAGACACCTCCCGCCGCATCGCCAGGCCGCGGCGGGCGCCGGGCGCGCGCGCCGTCACCGCCGCACGACGAACATGGCCGCGAAGTACCCGTCCGTGCCGTGCACGTGCGGCAGCAGCCGGAACGCATCGCCGCCGGCCGCGAGCTCCCGCGCGATCTCCACGTCGAACGGCGCCGGCTCCAGGCGGACGCCGAGGTCGTCGTCCGCCGGGGCCGCGAGCCGCGCCGCCACGGCCTCGCACTCCTCGCGCAGCACGCTGCACACGGCGAACACGAGCCGGCCGCCGTCCCGGGCCCGCGTCGCGGCGCGGCGCGCGATCGCGACCTGCAGGTCGGCGAGGCGCGGGAGGTCGTCCGCCTCGCGCCGGAGCGCGATCTCGGGGCGCCGCCGCAGCGTGCCGACCCCGGAGCAGGGGGCGTCGACGAGCACCCGGTCGTACCCTTCGGGGACGTCGCCCGCGCCCACCGTCCAGTCGACGGCGTACGTCTCCCGGACGAACGCCGCCGCCCGCTCCAGCCCGCCGCCGGCGCCCGCCGGCGCGTCGCCGGCCAGCGCATCGCCCGGAAGCGCGCCGGCCTCCGCGCCCGCGCTCTCCGAGCTCGCCGGCGGCGCGCTCAGCGCCGCGCGGAGCTGCGAGAGCTTCGCGGGGTACAGATCCGCCGCGTCCACCGCGCCGCCGGGGAGCACCGCGCGCGACAGGAGCCACGACTTGTTGCCCCGGCCGGCGCACGCGTCGAGCACCCGCTCGCCGGGCCGCGCGCCGAGCGCGAGCGCGAGCGCCTGCGCGCCCTCCTCCTGGCCGATCCACGCGGCGCCGAAGCCGGGCAGCCGCCGGAGGTCGCCCGCGCCGCGCGCGACGATCGCGCGCGGCGAGACGCGGCCCGCCTCGAAGGTCGCGGAGGGCGCGGCGGCCCGCAGCGCCTCGAGCCAGGCGTCGCGGTCCTCGCCGGGCGCGAGGCACAGGCCGGTCGGCGGCGGCACCGGGCCGGCCGACAGGAAGGCCTCGGCCGAGGCGCGGCCGAGCGAGCGGCGCAGGGCGCCCCGGAGCCACCCCGGCGCCGACGCCACGACGGCGTCCGTGAGCGGCGGGCGGCCGCCGGACTCCACCGAGGCCGCGAGCTTGCGCAGCACCGCGTTCGCGAACGCGCCGACGCGCGGACCGCCCGCCGCCTGGGCGCCGTCCACCGCCTCCGAGACGGCCGCGAACGGCGGGACCCGGTCGAGGAAGCAGAGCGAGTACGCGCCCATGAGCACGTGGGCGCGCACGAGCGGGTCGGTTGTCCAGCGGCCCTTCGTCGCGAGCTCGGCGATGCGCGCCTCGAGCGCCCCCTGCGCGCGAAGGACGCCGTAGACGAGCTCGGTCGTCAGGCCGACATCCCGCGGGTCCAGGGCCGGCGCGCGGCGCAGCTCGGCGTCGAGGGCCGCCGAGGCGAACGCGTCCGAGCCCCACACCCGCGCGAGAACGCGGGCCGCGACGGCGCGCGGCGCGCTCTCCCGCGGCCGCGGCGCGGCGCCGCCCGTGGGGCCGCCCGCGCCGCCGCTGGCGCCGCCCGCGCCACCCGTGGCGCCGCCTGCGCCACCCGTGGCGCCGCCTGCGCCGCCCCTGCCGCCCTTCGCCCGGTCAGCCAACGAGCTCCTTGAATTGCCCCTGGATCACATCCCAGCGGCGCTCGACGTCGTTCTTGAAGGCGATGCCCATCAGGCCGATGAGCACCATCAGCCCGACGAGGCTCGCGATCTCGCGGACGCGCAGCGGCAGCGGGCGCCGCAGCACGGCCTCGAACGTGAAGAACAGGAGGTGTCCGCCGTCGAGCACGGGAATGGGCAGCAGGTTGATGAGCCCAAGGTTGATCGAGATCACCGCCATCGCCCAGACGAAATAGCTGACCCCCTTCGCGCCCTCCTCGCCGATCACGTCGTACACCGTGATGGGGCCGCCCAGCGTGGAGATGCTGACCTTGCCCTCCATGATGCGGACGATCCCGACAACGATGAACCGGATGACGTCGTACGTCTCGTCGATCGCGCTCTCCAGCGCGAACTTGAAGGCGGACGGGCTGTCGACGTAAGGCTCGGCCACCATGGGCGACCAGTTCGTGGCGCGCAGGTAAAAGCGCGGGCGGTGCTGGCCGTACTCGTCGATCCAGTCCTCGCGGCGGAGCTCGATGGTGCCGCTCTTGCGCTGGCCCGACCGCTGCCACGTGATGACGTGCGGCCGGTCGGGCGCCGCGAACAGCAGCTCCACGAACGTCGACCAGGCGGTGACCTCGACGCCGTCGACCTCGGTGATGCGATCGCCCGGCCGGAGCTCGGCGTCCCACTCGGCCGAGCCCTCGGGCACCTCGGCGACGTAGAGATCCGCCGGCTCGATGCCCGTCCGCGCGAGCAGGTCGCCGTTGCCCGTCTCCGGGGTCAGCGCGGCGACGCCCGACTCGTAGACGGCGAGCTCGGCCAGCCCGCCGAGCGCGCGCGACACCGGGATCGGCCGCAGGTACGTGACCGGCACCGTGGCGCCGCGGCTCTCCTCGAGCGCTTGCTCCAGGTCGGCGAACGTCTTCACCGGCGTGCCGCGCACCTCCGTCACCACGTCGAACGTGCGCAGACCGGCGCGGAACGCGGGGGAGTCGGGCCGCGAGACGCCGACCACGGCGGCGGGGCGGCTCGGCTTGATGCCGATCTCGCCCACCCGGTCGACGATCTCGAGCGGCTTGTGGACGAGCTTCTCCTCCGGGACGACCGTGACCTCGACGTGCTCCTTGTTGCGGAACACCTTGAGCCGGAGCTCCTGGTTCGGGCTCTTGGCCACGATGCGGTGGAGCTCGGCGAAGGTGCTGACGCGCTCGCCGTCCACCTCGAGGATGCGATCGCCCGGGACGAGGCGGCCCTCGGCCGGGTGCCCCGGGAGGACGACGCCGACCGTCGGCGGCACGAAGCGGGTCTCGCCGATGAAGACCGCGAAGTAGAGGAGCACCGGGAAGAGCACGTTCATCGCCGGGCCGGCCATGACGATGATCACGCGCTTCCAGAGCGCCTGGGACTCGAAGGTGCGCTTTCGATCCTCGGGGAGCACCGCCTCCTGCCGGTTCTCCTCGAGCATCTTCACGAAGCCGCCGAGGGGCAGGAGGGCGATGCAGTACTCCGTCTCACGGCCCCGCAGGCGCAGCACCCGGGGGCCGAAGCCGATCGAGAAGGTGAGGACCTTCACGCCGAAGATCTTCGCGCACACGAAGTGGCCGAGCTCGTGCACGAAGATGAGCACGGAGCAGAGCAGCGCGAAATACAGGAGGTCCACGGCGGGGCCTGTCTTTACGCGAGGCCGGGCGCGGTGGCCACTGGCCACTGCGCCGATCGGCGACGGGCCCGGTGACGCGCTCGGGCGAGCGGCAGCGTCGGCTCGCTGCCCGCTCGGGTGAGCGCAGCGTCGGCTCGCTGCCCGCTCGGGTGAGCGCAGCGTCGGCTCGCTGCCCGCTCAGGTGAGCGGCGGCATCGGCCGGCCGCCGTCCGCGCCGTTCGCGCGGGCGCGCGCCCGGAGGACCCGATGCCGGGCGCGGCGGAGCTCCAGCGCGGCGTCGTCCTCGTCGTGGAAGCGGTCCTCGAGCGCGGCCAGGAGCTCGTCCGACCATGGCTTGCCCTCGGACGCCTCCAGCGCCTCCAGCAGCAGGCGCGCCCGCGCGCGCCGCTCGGTCTCGGCGCGGTAGCGCTTCCGCTGCACGAGCAGCGCCGTCACCCAGATCGCGAGCGCGACGGCGATCGCGCCGAGGATCCACGGGATCGCGCGGACGAGCTGCGCCCCCTCGTCCGCCAGGTCGCCGACGCGCGAGAGCATCGACTCGCCCTGCGGCCCGCCGCTCCGCTGCTGCACCTCCGTGAGCGCGTCGTTCGCGCCGGCCACCATCTCGCGGCCGATGACCCGCGCCGTGGCGCCCAGCGCGCGCTGGAAATCCTCGCTGCCGAGCAGCGCGGTCATCCCCGGCCCCAGGTCCTCCGCGATCACCACCTGGAGCGCCGGGCCGAGCTGCTCCCGCAGCGCGGACGACATCGCCGGGCCGAGGTCGGCCTCGTCCAGGCTCTCCCGGAGCTGCCTGACGCTCGCCTCCACGAGCGATCCCGTCATGCGCTGGAGGTCGCGCCGGCTCTCCTCGCCGAGCGCTCCGTTCATCGCGCTCCGCACGACGCCGCGCATGTACTCCGCGGTGAGCTCGTTGACGCGCGCGGCGCGGTCCGCCTCGCTCAGCGAGGCGAGCGTCCCGTCGATCAGCCCGGCGACGAGCTGCCGCTGCGCGGCCCGCACGTCGGCGCTCGCGAGGAGGCGCTCGATGCGCCGCTGGGTCTCGGCCTCCTCCAGCTTGCCGAGCCCCTCGTCGATCGCCGCCGGCGTCTGGACGCGGGCCACCTCCTCGTCCACCGAGGTGATCCGCGTCGGCAGCGCGCACCCGCCGGCGCCGAGCAGCAGGGCCGCTGCGGCCGCGAGCCTCAGGAGATCTCCGGGACGAGCGCGTCGCACACGCATGCGAGAGCGCTTTGCATCCGCGGTGCCTCCCGCCCGGCCCATCGCGCAGCGCCCGGGTGAGCCCGGCGCGCCGTGCGCAGGAGCCCACAAAGCACGGCAATTCCGCCTCGTGGCGAAATGTCACAGAGCGCAGAAGTGGGTCAGTGGCCGTCCTGGGCCGCGTGGCCAGCGGT
Source organism: Sorangium sp. So ce1335 (assembly GCF_051521615.1). Classification (NCBI taxonomy): domain Bacteria; kingdom Pseudomonadati; phylum Myxococcota; order Polyangiales; family Polyangiaceae; genus Sorangium; species Sorangium sp. So ce1335. The sequence goes on along the minus strand of NZ_CP150363.1, from coordinate 10,858,548 downwards.
TCCGTGTTATCTCACGATGGAAATCGGTCGGGCGCCGCGCCCGGGCCGCGCGCCGAGCGCACGCCTCGGGCGCGGACGACTCCGGCGCGGACGTTCCCCTGGCCGGTTCTCGCGATGTGCCCTGATACGAACTGCGAGGTCTCATCATGAAGCACACGATTGAGCACGACCTGAACGACGGCGAGGCGAAGGTGGCGACCGAGCGAGCGATCGCGCAGTACCGGCAACGTTATGCCGAGTACGAGCCCTTCCTCGTGTGGCGCGACGAGAAGCGCGCGGAGCTCGGCTTCTCTGTGAAGGGGGTCAAGCTGAAAGGCAGCATGGAGCTCCGCCCCGGCGCCGTGGACGTCGATCTCGACGTGCCGTTCCTCCTGCGCCCCTTCAAGGGCGTCGCGCTCGCGGCCATCGACAAGGAGGTCCGCCACTTCATCGAAGAGGCGCACAAGGAACGCGCCCAGGGCGGAGGCAAAGCCACCTGACGAGCGGGCTCTTCCGGCGTGGACAGCCGCGCCGCACCGCGCTATGTTCCTGCAACACAGTATCAACTTCGCCGGCCGAAGCGCGCCCCGCAGCGTGGCTCACTCAAGTGCTCGGCCGGCAGAGGGCTGCCTCGCCGCGCATTGACCTCCAGCCGATGTCCAGCCGACATCGCGTGGAGGGCCAGGTCGTCGATGCGTCGTGGACGCGTCGTGGACGACGGTGCGTGGATGTCAGGCCCCCGCTCGGGGCGCCCCGTCACGGGGCGAGCGGCCTCACGGCGGTCAGCTTCTCCGAGGCGAGCACGACGTGGATCGCCGTGATGCGCCCGTGCGCGTCGATGTCGCAGCGCAGGACGTAGCGCGGCGCCGCGCCGGGCAGGCCGGGCACGCGCTCGATGACGATCGCGGGGAGGCCGTTGACCAGGCGGAGCTCGTGGCCGAGCGCGCCGCCGCCCTCCCATCGCAGCAGGCCGGCGAACAGCCGCGCGGCCCGGTTCGCCCCGACGACGATCCGGCGCGCCGCCTTGAACTCGCCGTTCGCGTCGTTGACGACGCGGACGTCCTCGCTGAGCAGCGCCTCGATCGCGGAGACGTCCTGCGTCGCCAGCGTCTGCAGGAAGCGCACGAGCGCCGCGCCCGACCGCTCGACGAGCTCGGGCGAGGGGCGGCAGCGCTCGCGGTCGTACGGCTCGAGGGCGCGGCGGGCGCGGTGGTGCGTCGTCTTCACGCTGGCCTCGGACAGGCCGAGCGCGTCGGCGGTCTCCTGCACCGAGTAGTCGAAGACGTCGCGGAGCAGGAGCACGGCGCGCTGCTGCGGGGTGAGCGCCTCGAGCGCGATGAGGAAGGCGAACGACGCGCTCTCCAGGAGATCGTAGCGGCCCTCGGTGCCGTCCCTGCCCGGGATCTCGAACGACGGCGGCTCGGGCTCGGTCTCGATGGGCGAGGGGAGCCACGGGCCGTCGTAGGCGCGGCGCTTGCGGCGCCGGAGGGCGTCGCGGCCGAGGTTGAGCGCGACGCGCGCGAGCCACGGGCGGACGGGCTCGTCCGTGCGCGCGGGCGGGTGCTCCAGCGCGCGCACGAACGTCTCCTGCACGATGTCGTCCGCGTCGGCGGCGCTGCCGGTGAGCCGGTACGACAGCGCCCAGAGGAATCGCTCGTGCTCGCGGTAGCTCGCGGCGAGGAAGCCCGCGAGGGGCGGCGCCGGCGCGGCGGGCGCCGCGCGCGGGGCGGAGGAGGCCGTGGAGGGGGAGCCCGCGGAGCGCATGGAGTGCCCGGGTAACCCCGTCACGCCGCGCGGTCGAGCGCCCGGCGCGCGGTCCGCGCCAGCAGGGCGCCGGCGGCGTCGCGCGCGCTGGCGAGGCTCGCGTCGGCCAGCATGCCCGTCGGGCCGACCCAGTCGCCCGCGAGGAAGAGCCCCTCGATCTCCGGGACGCGGACGCCCGGGCGCCCCGCGGCGCCGCCCCCCTCGGCGGCGACGACGGCGTTCGAGACGACGAGCGAGGGGAGGAAGCGGCGCTCGACGATCGCGCCGCGGTATCCCGGCTGCGCGCGGTCGAGCAGGTCCTCGAGCTCGCGCTCGGGGTCGCGGCCGGCGAGCTCGGGGCCGTACTGGACGGCGTGGAACACGGCGCCGCCCTCGGGGGCGAGGCGCGCGGACGCCGAGTGGAGCGCCAGGTAGAGGGGCCGGTCGACGCCGAGCACGACGCGGAGCTGCGGGCGGGGGACGCTCGACAGCGCGAGGTCGAGGCACGCGGCGCGGACCGGGACGGCGCGCTCGGCGTACGCGGCGAGGGCCGGGCTCCCGGGCACGAGCGAGGCCGCGGCGCGCGGGCTCGCGGCGACGACGACGGCGCCGGCGCCGAGGCGGTCGCCGTCCGCGAGCTCGACGAAGGAGACGGCGCCGCCCTCGACGGCGATCTGCTTCGCGCGCACGCCGGTGAGGAGCTGCACGCCGGCCGCCGCGGCGGCGTCGCGCAGGCCGTCGACGAGGGTCTGCCAGCCGCCGTCGAGGTAGAGCACGCCCTGGCTGAACGCGAGCTGGATCTGGGCGAGCGCCGCGCCGGCGCTCTGGCGGTCGGCGTCGGCGCAGTAGGTCGTCAGCCGGACGAGCGTGCCGACGAGGCGGCGCACCTCGGGGGTCCGGAAGGCGTCGCGGAGCCAGGTCGAGACGGGGACCGACGCGAGCGGCGCGGGGCGCATCGCCGCGAGGCTGCCGAGGACGCGGATCATCTCGATCTTGGCGGCGACGCCGAGGAGGCCCGTCGTGAGGAGCGAGAGGGCGCCGGAGGGCATCGTGTGAAGGGCGCCGCGGTCGAGCGCGAGCGCGCCCGACGCGGGCGGCGGGGCGCCGGTGAAGCGGACGCCGAGCTCGCGGAGCACCTCCTCGGCGGCGCTCCCGCGGTAGAGCGCGTGGGCGCCGAGGTTGAGCGAGAAGCCGTGGCTCTGCTGCGTGACGGCGCGGCCGCCCGGCGCGTGCGCCTTCTCGACGAGGGCGACGGACCGCCCCGCCCGGCCCAGGTACGTCGCCGCGGCGAGCCCCGCGAGGCCGCCGCCGATCACCACCACGTCTTTTGTAGTGCTCATCACATGTCCCCTTTCCTGGCGGTACCACGATCGGGGGCCCGGAAAGGTTACGTGCGCCCTGTCGATTTTTCGGAGCGGGCGCCGAGGGCCGGACGGAACGGAGCAGGAGAGGAGGAGAGGAGGGAGGGGGAGGGGAGGAGGAGAACGGCGCGGCGGCGTTCCGGTGGCGCGGACGAGCGGCTGGCGCGGGCGACCGGCGCGCCGGCGTTCAGGTGGCGCGGACGAGCGGCGTGTCGACGAGGTGCTCGGACAGGAACCACACCTGCATCTCGTGGGTGCGGAGGACATCGCTCATGAGCAGGTCGGCGGTGCCGTCGTCGTGGTTGCCGGTGGTGAGCTTCACCGCCTCGCGCGTCTCCCGGAGGATGACCTCGTGCGCGTCGAGCAGGCGCGAGAGCTGGGCGGGCACCTGCTCGCGGCCGCGGGGGGGCCGCTCGACCTTCGTCATCTCGGCGACGTCGTGCGCCATGGCGATCGCGACGCCGCCGAGCATCTGCACCCGCTCGCCGAGCAGGTCGATCAGCGCGGTTTGCTCCTTGAAGTGCTTGTCGAAGAGCAGGTGGAGCTGGAAGAAGGTCGCCCCGGAGACCTGCCAGTGGTGCTTCTTGTACATGTCGCGCAGGACGATCGTGTCCGACAGGATCTGATTGAGCACCTTGATGCTCTCCGCGCGCGCCTTCGCGTCGAGCGCCAGCGGATATTCCACGAGCGTCCCGAAAGGCTGGATCTCCTTGCCTCGCTGGCGGAGGACGGGCTGGGCCTCCAGCGTCCGCGCTTCTCCGTCCCTGCCACGCTGCCGCTGCCGGCCCCTTGCTGCCATGATCCCCTCCGCGTCGATCGGTTCATTGCGTATCTAGAGCCTGAGCCCGCTCCGTCCATGGCCGCACGTCCGGCGTCGCGCCGCGCGCGGCCGGGGACCGCTCGATCCGCGCGCGTTTCTGGAGAGCGCGCGTCCCTGGAGAGCGCGCGCGGGCCCATCGGCCGCTCGCCTCCGGCCGGGATTTCGGGCAAAGTCCAGCGCAGCATGAAACGGCTCCTGCTCACCAGCGCGCTGCCCTACGCCAACGGGCACATCCACATCGGCCACCTCGTCGAGTACACGCAGACGGACATCTTTGCCCGTTACTGGCGGATGACCGGGCGGAGGTGCATTTACCTCTGCGCCGACGACACCCACGGCACGGCCATCATGATCCGCGCGCGACAGGAGGGGCGGAGCGAGGCCGACGTCATCGCCGACATGAGCGCGGCGCACCAGCGCGACTTTGCGGCGTTCCAGATCGAGTTCGACCACTACGGCAGCACGAACTCCCCCGCGAACCGCGCGCTGTGCGAGGAGATCTGGGCGTCGCTGCGCGAGCGCGGCATGGTGACGACGAAGGAGGTCACGCAGCTCTTCGATCCGCAGGAGGGCATGTTCCTGGCGGACCGCTTCGTCAAGGGCACGTGCCCGAAGTGCGCCGCGCCGGACCAGTACGGCGACAGCTGCGATCGGTGCGGCTCGACGTACGCCGCGACCGACCTTGTCGAGCCGAGGAGCGCGCTGACGGGCGCGCGGCCCGAGGTGCGGAGCGCGCAGCACCTCATGGTGGCCATCGAGCCGGAGCGGCCGTTCCTGGCGACCTGGACGCAGGGCGAGGGGCGGATGCCGAAGGAGATCGCGAACTACCTCGCGGGCCACTTCCTGTCCGAGCCGCTGCGCGACTGGGACGTGTCGCGCCCCGCGCCCTATTTCGGCTTCGAGATCCCCGACGCGCCCGGGAACTACTGGTATGTCTGGTTCGACGCGCCGATCGGGTACATGGCCTCAAGCAAGGAGTGGTGCGACCAGCACGGCGAGGCGTTCGACGACTGGTGGCGATCCGAGGAGACGGAGATCGTCCATGTCATCGGGAAGGATATCGTTTATTTTCACACGCTCTTCTGGCCGGCGATGCTGCGGGCCGCGCGCTTCTCGCTGCCGTCGCGCGTGCAGGTGCACGGGTTCCTCACGGTGAACGGAGAGAAGATGTCGAAGAGCAAGGGCACGTTCGTGCTCGCCTCGACGTACCTGAAGCACCTCGACCCGGCGTACCTTCGTTATTACTACGCGAGCAAGCTGAGCTCGAAGGTCGACGACATCGACCTGAACCTGGACGAGCTCGTGAACAAGGTGAACGCCGAGCTCGTGAACAAGGTCGTGAACCTGGCGAGCCGGTCGTCGCGCTTCGTGGCGCAGGCGGGGCTCTCGGCGGACTACCCGGACGACGGGGGTCTGTTCGCGGCGGCGGCGGCGGAGGGGGACGCGATCGGGGCGGCGTACGAGGCGTTCGACTACGCGCGGGCGTCGCGGCTCATCATCGCGCTGGCGGACCGGGCGAACGAGTATGTCGACCGGATGCAGCCGTGGGCGCTGGCGAAGCAGCCGGACAGGAAGGCGGAGGTGCAGGCCGTGTGCACGGTGGCGCTGAACCTGTTCCGGCAGATCGTGATCTACCTGGCGCCGGTGGTGCCGAAGCTCGCCGAGGACGTCGGGCGGCTGCTCGGCTGCCCGATGGACCGGTGGGCGCTCGCGAAGACGCCGCTTGTGGGGACGCCCGTGGCCGCGTATGAGCACCTCATGAAGCGGGTTGATCCGGGAGCGGTGGAGAAGATGATCGCGGAGAGCCGCCCTGCCGACGAGGCGGCGGCGCCGGGCGGCGCGGGCGCGGCGGCTGCGACGGCGAGCGCGGCGGAAGGCGCGGGCGCGGCGGCGCAGGGGGCGGGCGGGGGCGCGGCCGAGGACGACGGCGCGGCGCTCGCGAAGGAGCCGCTGGCGCCGGAGTGCACGATCGACGACTTCGGCAAGGTCGACCTGCGCGTGGCGCGCATCGTCGCGGCGGAGCACGTGCCCGAGGCGAAGAAGCTGCTCAAGCTGACCGTGTCGCTCGGCGGCGAGGCGCGAAGGACGGTGTTCGCCGGGATCAAGGCGTATTACAAGCCGGAGGACCTCATCGGGAGGCTCGTCATCGTGTGCGCGAACCTGGCGCCGCGGAAGATGAAGTTCGGCCTGAGCGAGGGGATGGTGCTCGCGGCGGGCGACGAGACGGTTCACCTGCTCTCGCCGGACTCGGGTGCGAAGCCGGGGATGCGGGTGCACTGAGCGGTTGCCGATCCTGAGCGCAACCTCTCCTCAGCGAAACGGCCCCGCCGCCGGCGCGCCCGGCAGCTTGCAAGATCCGCCCGCGCACGACGGGTGTCCGAACCAGCCCGCGATCCACTTCCTGTTGCCCGACAGCGCGTGGAAGAAGCGCTCTGCCACCTTCGACAGCGTGTCGCCGCTCAGCCGATACGACCACTCGCGGTAGCGCTCGAGGGCCCAGAGCGCCACGATGAAGGCCGCCGGGCCGGCCCAGACCTCGCCGCGATCGCTGACGACAACGAGGTCCTCACCGAGCCAGGGCACGGCCCCGAACCGCGCCGCCGCCTCGCGCGACCCCGCGGGCAGGAACTCGATCTCGACGAGCGCGGCCTGGCTCCCCATCCACTGGCGGCATCTCACGCACAGCGCGCAGGTCGAGTCATAGAGGACGGTGATCCGCTTGATCATGGCTCTTCTCCTCGTGAACGGGGGCAGGCCCTCCCTCGCTACGCGCTCGCCTCCAGCCTCATCTGCGGCGCGACCGGCGGCGGCAGCACCGCGAGCTTCGCGCGGCGGCGGATGCGGTGGAACACGTAGAGATTCATGAAGTGCATGCCGGCCAGCGAGAGCAAGAGCAGCCCCAGCTTCGACGACAGCACCTCGATCCCGCCCGCCACCGTCGTCGAGCGCTCCGCCTTCAGGATGAGCGACGCATACCCCAGGTTCACCAGGTAGAAGCCCACGACGAGCAGCCGGTTGACGGCCTCGGCCATCCTCGGATTTTCCGCGAACACGTCCTCCAGGAACACCGCTCCGTTCTTGAACAGCGTGCGCGCGATCCAGATCGTCAGTCCGACGCTGATGGCCGCATAGGCCCCGTATACCGCGATGATGTAGCCCTCGAAGGTGCTTTCCATGAATCGTCTCCTCGGCACACCCCTCAGCAGCCCTCGTGCCACGCCAGGATCCGCGCCAAAACGCGGCTCCGGCGCGCCCCCGCCGCGCGCTCGGGCCCATCTCTCCCCCGCCTCGCCCCCATCCCGCGCCCAGCGCGTGGACACCCCCCTGTCCACGCGCTGGATACCTCGCGCCACCTCGCGCCACCTCGCGCCCCCGCCGCCGCCAGCGCTATCTTGACGGCCCCCACCCCGCCGAGGCCCCGTGAGACCGCTTGTCGCCCTCGCCTATTACCCGCTCTGGGCCGCCGTCGTGACCGTCGCCGTCACCGCGCTGCGCCTCGGCCGCAACGTCGGCCGCGGCCTCGTCGCCCTCTGCTTCTTCTTCGCCTTCTGGGTCACGGGGCTCATCCTGCTCGAGACCGACAGCACGGTCCGCCTCGCCGAGCGCGTCCTCCCGAGCGGGATCATCCTCGCCGCCGGCCTCGCGCACGCCCACGCCGACGTCGCCGGCACCTCGCGCCGCCCCGTCGTCGTCGCCTACGCCGTGAGCGCCGCGGTCGCGCTGCTCGGGGCCGTCTCCCCGCGCCTGCTCTACGGCCCCGCCGCCCGCTCGCCGGGCCCGCTCTTCTTCCCGCTCGCCGTCGTCATGAGCGCCGCCGCGATCGCGATCGACGTCCACGTCGCGCGCGCGGTGCTCGCGGCCCGCGGGCTCCAGCAGCGGCGCCTCGCCGCCCTCTTCTTCGGCAGCGTGCTCGCGACGCTCGGCGGCGGCTTCGTCGTCGTGCTGCGCGTGACCGGGCTCGGCGACGTGATCGTCGCCGCGCCGCTCCTCCTGGCCGCGATCCTGCTTGTCGCCTACGCCGTGCTGAGCAGCGAGCTGGGGCGCTCCCGCCGCGTCGTCATGCAGGGGCTCGCCTACGCCGCCCTCACGGCGCTCCTGTCCACCTTCGGGCTGATCGCGCTGCTCAAGCTCCTGCCGTACCTCTCGCCCGGCGGCGGCGCGTCGCTCCCCTGGCTCGCCTTCGTCGTGTTCCTCGCCGCGCTCCCGCTCGATCCGCTGCGCATGCTCGTCGTCGAGCACCTCGGGCGCCGGCTCTTCGACAGGCCGATCGGCGTCCGCGACCTCGCCGACGAGGTCGAGCGCGTCGAGGTCCGCGCCGACCAGGCCGAGCGGCTCGCCGAGCTCGGGCGGCTCGCGAGCGCCGTGGCGCACGAGATCCGCAACCCGCTCGGCGTCATCGCCGCGCAGGCGAAGCTCCTCGAGCGGCAGGGCGCGAAGCCCGAGACCGTGGCCTCGCTGCGCGCCCAGGTCGACCGGGCGCGGCGCTTCCTCGACGACCTGCTCCGCTACAGCCGCCCGCGGCCGCTCGAGGTGAGCGAGGTCGACGTGCTCTCCACGCTGCGGCTCGCGGCGACCCACGTGCGCCAGATCGTCGGCGAGGGCGCGCCGCCCATCGAGATCGCGTCCGAGGCGGGCGAGGCGATCTTCGTCGAGGCCGACCGCGGGGCGTTCCTCGACGTCGCCACGGCGCTGCTGCAGAACGCGGCCATCGCGCTCGACGGGAGCGCCGAGGGGCGGATCCGCGCCCGCGTCGCGCGCGGCGAGGGCGGCGTCGTCGTCGTGCGCGTGGAGGACAACGGCCCCGGGGTGCCCGAGGAGATCGAGGCAAGGCTGTTCGAGCCGTTCGTGACGGGGCGCGGGCGCGACGCGAAGCACCCGGGCACCGGCCTCGGGCTGGCCGTCGCGGCGCGCTGGCTGGAGCGGCACGGGGGCGCGCTGCGCCACGAGCGCGCGCCGGGGGGCGGCGCGCGCTTCGAGGCGCGGTGGCCGGAGAGGGCCGCGGCGGCGGGGTGAAGCGGGGAGCGGCCGCTCGGGCTCAGGCCGGCGGCGTGCTCGCCGGATCGGCCGGATCGGTCCCCGCGTCCTCCTCGTCGCCGTCGAGCGCCCCGTCGCCGTCGCGGTCGAGCGCCATCCGCACCCCCGTGCCCGGCGGCGCGCAGGTGTAGGTCAGCGCGATCCCCTCGGCCGCGCGCTGGCGCAGCGCCGCGTCGCCGATCGCCGCGCTCCCGACCCTGTTCCGGCGGAACGTGCCGTCGCCCTTGTAGAGGAAGCCCCTCTCCTCGCCGCCCATGCGGCCCTTCACCACGAGATCGCACTCGCCCGCCTCGGCGCGCGCCATCAGGAGGTCGACGCGCTGCTCGGCCGCCGCGTCGCCGACGCCGGCGAGCGTCGCCTGCTGGCCCACGATCGGCGCGAGGTTGTTCTCGAAGGCGTGCAGATAGTCGGTCACCTGCCGCCGCAACACGTCGCCCGCCTCGCCCGGCGGGAAGCCGGCGATCCCCGGGGCCTCGTTGAAGCCGCCCTGATCGTGGAAGCGGAAGATCGTGTCCACCGTCCCGTCGTGGGCGAAGCCGAACCCGCGGATCTGATCGCCCTGGAACGCGTGGTCGCGGTTGTTGAAGCGGGGGTTCTGCACCATGCCGAACATGCCCACCTTCGCATAGAGGCCGCGGAGCTGGGCGACCTTGAAGCTCTGGAAGATGAAGTCGAACGTGTAGCGCCCGTCGGTCCCGAAGAAGCCGGGGAACTGGACTCCATGCTCTGCGTTGCCCGTGAGATCGAGCACGTGGCATGAAGCGCAGGGGCCGCCCTCGCTGAGCGGCAGGGTGAAGAACGCCTTGCCCGCCTGCTGATCGGCCGTGAGCGAGTTGTCCAGCCGCCGGATGGGGTTGGGCGGATACATCATCTGGAGGACGAAATCGGTGAACGCCTGCATGTCCGGCTCGGGGATGGGCGCGTCGCGCCCGAGCAGGCCGACGAAGGCGACGTTGAACTTCTTGAACGCCGCGACCTCGTCGAAGGTGCCGCTGTCCGGCTGCGCGCTCGGCGCGTCGTTCCCGCCGGTGCGGTCTCCCCGCCAGTGCATCGGACCGTGGTTGGCCATGCCGCGCAGGGTCTGCGTCGTCATCGGCCCCTTGAGCGCGGCGAACTCGGCGGGCTGGCCGAAGAGCGTCGGATCGAGCGCGAACGGGCCCGGCATCGGCGCGGTCATCGCGTCCGGATCGCCGAGGTCCCACGCCAGGCTGTCCGTGTCGCCGAAGACATGGCAGCTCGCGCAGGCCGAGTCGCCGTGGCTCGACGAGAACGAGGCGTCGTAGAGGAAGCGGCGGCCGCGGACCACGCTCTCCGGCTCGGGGCTGTGCATGGGGACGTGCGCCACCTCGGCCCGGACATCGGTGTCGATGACCGAGATGGAGTTGTCGAAGCGCGTGAGCACGTAGAGCTGGTCGCGCGCCTCGTCCAGCACGACGCCGGTCGGCCCGCCGCCGGAGACCGGGATCTGGCGCGCGCGCCTCGGCACGAAGGTGTCGGCCTCGAGCGCCGCGGTCGAGAAGACGCCGATCTTGTCCGAGCCGAGCGCGGCGACGTAGAGCCTCTTGCCGTTCCCCGAGACGGCCATGCCTTGCGGCAGCGCGAGGCTCTTGCGGCTCTCGGCGTTCGGGACGGGGGCGCAGCACGCGCTGTAGTCGATGTGCTTGTTCAGGTGCCGAGGGGTCACGCTGCCCGTCGCCGGGTCGAGCACCGTGATGCGGTTGTGGTTGAAGCGGCCGCGCACGGAGTGGCCCGCGAAGACGCCGGCGCCCTCGAAGCGCTGCTCGTTGAACGCCTCCGTGTTGGCCACGTAGACGCGCCCGCTCACGGGGTTGACGGCCATGTTGTAGAGCACCGTGCCTACGCCCCCGAAGGCGCCCGCGGCGCCCGCGACGAGCGCGGGCGGGTCGGCGAGGGCGTCGAGGACGAAGACGTCCTTGTCGGGCAGCGCGAAGTTCACCTTGTCGTCCCAGGAGCGATTCAGCTCGTCGACCCAGTGCTGGCCGTCGAACTTGACGATGAGCGGCGCCGAGGGCTGCGCGGCCCCGGCGGCGTTGGTCGTCGGCGGGGGAAGGCCGAGGCCCAGGTTCACCACGTTGGTCTCCACCACCGTCGTGCGGTTGCCGGAGTGGAAGGCCGCCGCGTAGACGCGCGATCCGTCGGGCGTGGCGGCGAGCGCGCGCGGCGTGTCGCTGAAGAGGGTGACGATGGTCAGCGGCGCCGCGCTCGGGCTCGCCGCGGAGAAGACCCAGACGTCGGCGCGGCCCACGCCGGGCGTCGTGAGCGCCGGGTCCACGGGGCTGTTCTGGCCGCGGTGCGCGGTGGTGATGAACGCCCGGCCCTTGCCGGCGCCCGCGAAGACGATATCGCGCGGCTCGTCGCCGACGAGCAGGGTGCGCACGACGCGGGGCCTCCTGGGCCTCGACACGTCGACGACGCTCACGCTGTCGGAGAGGTGGTTGACGACCCAGACCTCGTCATCGCTGCGGGCCGCGACGGCGACGGGCTCCAGGCCGACGGCGACCGAGCCGCGGTGCTCGAGCCCGCCCCGCTCGACCTTGAAGATCTCCAGCCGGTTATCGGGCGTGTTGACGGCGAAGAGCGTCGACCCGTCGGGCGAGAGGGCGAGAGGGCGGACCTGGCCGCTCTCGAAGAGGGTATAGGACGGGGAGGACGGGGAGCCGGAGAGCGCGCTCGGGGCGCTCTCGGCGGCTCGGGGTTCGTCGAAAGGCGTGCCTGTGTCGCTGCAGGCGGCGAGGACGAGCGCCGGGAGCGACCGGAGAACGGACTTCATCATGGGCACCTCGGAGGCTGAGGGGAACATACAAAGATGACATAAAAACTCGGCCGCCGAGCAAGAGAGAAGAATCAAATCACGATTGGGTTGTTCGGTAAGACACCTTTCCATGGCGACGACGCCTCGGAATCGGGGCGGGAAACAGAGCGCTCCACGATGTGCTACAGGTCTTCCGCGGTGGGCTCCTGGCCCACAGGAAGGACGCGGTCGCGAGGGCGTCCAGCCGCTGTCGTGAGGAGCGCGCGCCCTCTCGGCGGCGTGCGCCGCGCGTCATCGTGCGTCGTTGGCTCCGGTCTCTACCGGGGCGGGCCCCGCGGCGCGGCGCGGGAGGCGGGGATCAAGCCGCGGCGCGCGCGGCGGGGCGGCGCATCAGCGTGAGCGCGACATAGGCGACGAACGAGATCGCGAAGCCCGAGAACCAGGCGTAATGGTAGAGGTTCATCCACGCGCCGGAGACCGTCACGACGTTGATGGTGCCGAGGAAGCCAGGCAAGTTGGGCAGGACGCCGGCGACGAGGGCGACGATCGCGATCGGATTCCACCCGTTCGCGTACCAGTAGGGCCCTTCCCGCCGGTAGAGCTGGACGAGATCGAGCCTGGTCCTCCGGATCACGTAGTACTCCGCGATCAGGATCGCGCCGACGGGGCCGAGCAGCGCGGAGTAGCCGACGAGCCAGGTGAAGATGTACCCCGTGGGGTCGCTGACGAGCCGCCACGGCTGCATCAGGATCCCGATGATGCCGGTGATGATCCCGCCGGTCCGGAAGGAGATCCGTGACGGCCAGAGGTTCGAGAAGTCGTTGGCCGGGCTCACCACGTTCGCGGCGATGTTCGTCGCGAGGTTGGCGATGCTGAGCGCCGCGAGCGAGACGATCAGGACGACAGGGCTCTCGAAGCGCGCGAGCAGGACGACCGGGTCCCAGAGGGTCTCGCCGTAGATGACGACCGTGGCGGAGGTAACGGCGACGCCGATGAACGAGAAGAACGCCATGGTCGGCGGCAGGCCGACGGCCTGCCCGAGGATCTGATCGCGCTGCGAGCGCGCGTAGCGCGTGAAGTCAGGGATGTTGAGCGCCAGGGTGGACCAGAAGCCGACCATCCCTGTCAGCGCGGGGAAGAAGAAGCTCCAGAGCTGGCCTTCCCTGGGCTGCCCCGGCGCGAACGCCGAGGGCTTCTCGAGCATGGGGCCGAACCCGCCGGCGCGGAGGTACGCCCAGCCGAGCAGCAACAGGCCGAGGGCGACCAGCAGGGGCGCCTTGATGTTGAGCAGGATCCGGATCGACTCGATGCCCATGTGGATGATCCAGACGTTGACGCCCCAGAACAGCAGAAAGCAGGCGAGCTGTGGGGCGTTGACGCCGAGCGACGTCGCCGGCATCTGCTCTATCGACGGCGCGAAGACGGCGACAATCTTGTAGATGGCCCACCCGCCGAGCCACGTCCCGATCCCGAACCAGCCGCAGGCCACGAGCGCTCGCAGCACCGCGGGCACGTTGGCCCCCCGGACGCCGAAGGCGCTCCGGCAGTAGACGGGGAACGGGATACCGTACTTCGTGCCCGCGTGCGCGTTGAGGATCATGGGGAGGAGCACGAGGATGTTGCCGAGGAGTATCGTGAGCACGGCCTGGACCCAGCTCATCCCCTCGGCGATCAGGCCCGAGGCGAGCATGTAGGTCGGCGTGCAGGCGCACATGGATACCCACAATGCGGCGATGTCCTTCATCCCCCACCGGCGCTGGTCCGAGCGCACGGGCGCGATGTCCTCGTTGATGGTGCGGGGGTCGAACCCTCCTTCCATCGCGTGGACGGCGTCGCTGGCATTGCCATTCGCTGCTGGCTCCACGTCGGGTCGGGCGGTCGTGTGCATCTGCGCCATGATCGATGAGGCTACACGACAGGGCGAGAGGCCGGATATTGGATAATGGAGGACAGGCGCAGCGTCAGCGGGCCGGCGGCCGAGCGCCGGCGGGGCCGCGCCGCAGCGCGAACGCGATACCCTCCTTCAGCGTCCGGAGCGTCACGACGCCGCCTACACCGACGCCCTGTTCGACGAGCGTCTGCGCGATGCGCGGCTGGATGCCCGTGAGCACCACCGTGGCGCCGAGGAGCCTCACCGCCCTGGCCAGCCGGACCATCGCGTCAGCCACCTGGGCGTCGATGACGCTGACGCCGGTGATGTCGAGGACCACCGTCGTTGCGTTGTGCGCGATGATACCGTGGAGGAGGGTCTCGAGCGCCGCCGCGGCGCGCTCGCCGTCGACGAGGCCGATCAGCGGCATCGCGATGACCTGATCCGCCACCGGCATGAGCGGGGCCGAAAGCTCGCGGACCATCTGCTCGAGCCTCCTTGTCTTCTCCGCGACGCGCAGCTCGAGCTCGGCGTTGAGGCGCCTCACCTCGTCCTCCGCCTTGCGGCGATCGGTGACGTCGACGCCGATCGCCTGGAACTCGGCGAGCGGCCCCCCCTCGCCGAGCGGGGCGCGGTTCGTCCAGTGCAACCAGCGGATCGATCCGTCGGGGCACACGACCCGGTGCTCGGTGTGGACGATGGGGTTCTCGGGGCCGAGCTTCGCGAACTGCTGGTCGAGCAGCAGCTGGTCCTCGTCGGGGACGAGCGGCGTGAAGTGATGACCGACCAGCTCCTCCCGCGTCTTGTCGAAGTACCGGCAGTACACGTCGTTGACGAAGGTCAGCGTGCCATCCAGCCGGAAGCGGCAAATCAGCTCGGTCTGGTCCTCGACGATGCCCCGGTAGCGGGCCTCGCTCTCCCGCAGGGCGGCCTCGACGCGCCGCTTCTCGGCGAGCTCCTGCTCGAGCTCGGCGTTCCGCCGACGGAGCCTCTCCAGCTCCGACGCTGGCGCGGTGCCGGGTATCGCATCCCCCTCGTTCATGATCCCGTGTTCCTTCAAGCGCAGATGGAAGGCGGCGCTCGTCCGAGGCAGCGTACCAAAAGCACGGCTACCCTGGGCGAACTTCGGACGCCGGCTCATTGCGCGCATCGCCTCCGACCCCGCACGACCTCCACGCGAGGTCGGCGTACCCGAGCGCACCGTTGCGTCATGTGACGCTCGTCACACGTGCGGAGCCGGTGAGGATATTCTCCCGGGATGACCCCTGAAACCATCGATGTCCTCGATCCAGACCTCTACCTGGCGGGCGCGCCGCACGATCGCTTCGAGATCCTGCGCCGGCAGGCCCCCGTCCACTGGCACCCCGAGCCCGCGGGCAGGGGGTTCTGGGCGATCACGCGGCACGCCGACGTCGCCCGCATCTCGCGCGACCCGGCCGCGTTCTGCTCCGGGCGCGGCCTCTTCATCGAGGATTTCCAGCCGGGGGACATGCGCGACAACCCCGACGTCATGATCATGATGGACCCGCCCCGACACGCCCGCTTCCGCGCGCTGGTCAACAAGGGGTTCACGCCCCGTGTCATCCAGCGGCTCGAGGGGCACGTGCGGAAGCTCGTGACGGGGCTCATCGACGAGGTCTGCGCGCGCGGCGGGTGCGACTTCGCCAGCGAGCTCGCGGGCAAGCTCCCCCTGGTCGTCATCCTCGAGATGCTCGGCGTCCCCCGCGAGGATCAGGGGCAGATGCTCGACTGGACGACGCGCTTCTTCGGGGCCAGCGACCCTGACCTCGGCGTCACGAAAGAGGAGCTGAACACGGTGCTCCACAACATGAACGCCTATGCCCACGAGCTCGCCGAGGAGCGGCGGAGGGAGCCGAGGGACGACATGCTGAGCCTGCTCATGGCCGCCGAGGTGGACGGCGAGGAGCTCTCGTACACGGAGTTCGGCGGCTTCTTCAACCTGCTGCTGACCGCCGGCCACGACACGACGAAGAACCTCATCTCCAACGGGATGCTCGCGTTGCTCGAGCACCCCGACCAGCGCCGGCGCCTGCTCGACGATCCCTCGCTCCTCCCGACCGCGATCGAGGAGATGCTGCGCTTCTCGCCGCCCGTCTATTATTTCCGGCGCACGGCGGTGCGGGACACCGAGGTCGGTGGGAAGCGGATCGCGGCCGGGGACAAGGTGGTCCTGTGGTACGTCTCGGCCAACCGCGATGAGGCGGTGTTCAGGGATCCGCACAGATTCGATGTCGGCCGGACGCCGAACGAGCACCTCTCCTTCGGCGTCGGCCCGCACGTGTGTCTGGGCCTCGCGCTGGCGCGCCTCGAGGCGCGGGTCGCGTTCGAGGAGCTCTTGCGCAGGCTCCCCGACCTCGAGCTCGCCGGGCCGGTCGTGCGGCTCCGCTCGAACTGGGTGAGCGGCGTGAAGTCGATGCCGGTCCGGTGCGCGCGCCCGGCGAGCTAGCGCGCGGCGCGCCGGGGCGCTGGAGAGGCCTGGATCCGCGCCCCGGCGGCGCGGTACGGTCACCCGTGACCGAGACTGTCCTGCTCATCGACGACGATCCCGGGTTCCGCGACGCCTACCGCGAGCTGCTCGCGCAGGAGGGCTACGCCGTCGCCGAGGCCGGTAGCGCCGCGAAGGCGCTCCCGGAGCTCCGCCGGACGGGGGCGCGCCTCGTCGTCCTCGACCTCATGCTGCCGCCGTCGGGGCGGCCCGAGGAGGGCGCGGCGCTCGCGGACAAGATCCTCGCCGAGCGGCCCGCGGCCAAGGTGATCGTCGTCTCCGGCGCGGGCGAGACGCCGCTCGCCCTGCGCCTCGTCCAGCGCGGCGTACACGACTTCCTGGCCAAGCCCGTCGACCCGGACGTGCTGCTCTCGGTCGTCGCGCGCGCGGCGGCGCGGCTCGCGCTCGAGGACCGGGTCGCGGAGCTCGAGCGCTCGCTCACGGCCCGCGAGGGCGACGCCTCGGCGCTGCTCGGGCAGTCGCCGGCCTTCCTCGAGGCGAGGACGTTGTGCGAGCGCGCGGCGCCGACCGACGTGCCGGTGCTCATCACGGGCGAGTCGGGGACGGGCAAGGAGGTGTTCGCCCGTTATCTGCACGCGAGGAGCCGGCGGAAGGACCGGGCGTTCATCGCGGTCAACTGCGGCGCGCTCGCGCCGACCCTGCTGGAGTCGACGCTGTTCGGGCACAAGAAAGGCGCCTTCACGAGCGCCATCAAGGACGCTCCCGGCCTGTTCGTCGAGGCGGACGGGGGCACGCTGTTCCTCGACGAGATCGGCGACATGGATCCGGCGCTGCAGGTGAAGCTCCTGCGCGTGCTCGAGACGGGCGAGATCCTGCCCGTGGGCGCGTCGCGCCCGACGATCGTGGACGTCCGCATCGTGTCGGCGACCCACAGGCCGCTCGAGTCGATGGTCGCGGGCAGGACCTTTCGCGACGACCTCTACTGGCGCGTGCGCGGGATCGAGGTCGCCTTGCCGCGGCTCGCCGACCGGGTGGGCGATCTGCCGCTGCTGGCGCAGCACTTCCTGAACACGGCGCGGGCGCTCGTGCCGCGCGCGCCCGTGACGACGATATCGCCCGGCGCGATGCGGCGGCTCGAGGCGTGCGACTGGCCCGGCAACCTGCGCGAGCTCCGGCACGAGATGCAGCGCGCGCTCGTGATGGCCGGGGGGAGGGGAGAGATCCTCGAGGAGGACCTCTCCCCGGCGCGGCGCGGCGGCGCGCCCGCCGCGGCGGGCGGCGACGAGCCGGCCGAGGGGGCGACGCTGGAGGAGAAGATCGCGGCGCTCGAGCGGCGCGAGATCGCCGCCGCGCTCCGGGCGACGCAGGGGAACAAGAGCCAGGCCGCGGCGCGGCTCGGGCTGTCGCGCCAGGGGCTGCTCAACAAGATGGATCGGTACGGGCTGAAGTGATCGAGGACGGCGTCGTCGTGCCACCCGATCCCGAGCTCCGAGGTCATCAGCTGCAGGTGCCGATCGAGGGCGGGGTGGACGTCGCTGCATGCGTGCTCGTCCCCTGCGCGCGCATGATATCGGACATGCGCGGAGCTCGACGTCGCCCGCCGTCCCAATCGACGTCGTGAGAACCACGGCCGGGCGTCGCGACGAGCATCGCCGCGACGCCGCAGAGCAGAACTCGGTTCATGAGGATCAGCGCCTCTCCCGCGACACCTCCCCCGGCGGCGTGACCACCGTGTCCCGCTGTCCGTCGGAGGCCGGTGTCATCGGCGTGGGTTGAACACCGGCGCGCGCCTGGCGCGACGTCTCCCGTCCGGGGGTCAAGGCACGGGTTGCACGCGTAAGGCGCCGAGCCTGAGCGGCGCGCGCATCTCGAGCACGGCGCTGTCCAGCCGCGGGAGCGTCGTGGAGCCGAACACGTCGACGCAGCCAGCGCCACAGTCCTCGCAGAACGCCGCCCAGCCGTCGGCGGTCGCGCCGAGCTGCCGCTCGCCGTCGGCGAGCACGCGCACCTTCTGCCCGGCCTCCGGCAGCACGAACGTGCTCGTCGTGTCCGAGGGCAACGGGACGGGCTCGGACCCGGCGCACGTCGGGCCGGACCACGCCTCGATCGCGCGGAGCTCCGTGCGCGTGGGCTCCGCGAGCGCCTCGATGTCGAACATCTCGCCGATCCGCGTGAGCGCGAATTGCTCCCCGAGCGCAGGCCAGAAATGCTGCCCTCGAACGGTCCCGAAGACGGGATCCGCGCCGCCCAGGAGCACCTCGCGGCCGCTGCCGTCGCAGGCGATGGCGCGCAGCGGCGGACCCTCGGTGATGAGCACGCTCGGCGTGTCCGTGCTGAAGACGCGCTCTCCGGACCCCGCGCAGGTCGGCCCGACCAGGTCGACCTCGGAGAGCTCGCCGGCCGCGCAGGCCCAGATGGGGAGACAGGCAGGGATTTGCACGCCCGAGAACACGGCCGACCAGACCGTATCGATGTCGACGCCGTAGACCTGCTGGAACATGGACGCGAAGTACTCGGGCGGGGTCAATAGCGAGACGCTCTGATAGAGCTCCCGGAACCTGGACACGCCACCGCGCTCGCTGATCAGATGGGTCACCAGCGCGCCGGCGTACCTGTAGCTGGAGAGCTTGGCGTCGTCGATCCCCGCGAAGACGTCCCGCCAGGGCCTAGCAGAGACGATACGGCCCCATGGCCGGCACGAGAGCGCGACCGCGATCCCTTCTCGGAGCATCGCTGCGCTGTCGCCCCAGTGCGGGATGGTATAGGCATGTATCAGCTCGTGCGTGTTCATCGCGAACGGCGACCTGATTCCGTCGCCCGAGTAGCACGAAGAGTGGGATTCCCCGCACCCGGAGTGCTCCTCGGATTCCTGCATGCTCGGGAACTTGTAGTAGTCGATCACGGCGTCTTCTGGCCAGTCGATCCCGAGCTCCGCCGTCATCACTTGCAGGTGCCGCTCGAGGGCCGAGTGGACGTCGCTGCATGCGTTCGGATCGTCTTCGCGCATGTGATAGCGAAAGTGCGCGGAGCGTGACGTGACGCCTCCCTCCCATTCAACGCCAGAATGGCCACAGCCGAGCAGCGCGCTGGATGCGATCGCGGCGCCGAGCATCCTGTGTCGATTCATGACGAGCCGAGCGTAGCTCAGGGGAGACCGCGGGGCCCACCGCGGCGCACGCATCCTGCGGCCCGGCGCGGGGCGCTCACGAGGCGTACCCCGCCGTCGAGGCATCCGTCGCGAGAGCGTGGCGGAGGTGCGCTCGAGGCGAGCTCGGCCGCTGATGCGATATTGCGGGAAAATTTTGGTCGGGTGCGAACGTACGAGCGATCGGCAGGCACCCACAAAAACATGAGCCGCGCCGGGCGGAGGCGGGCACTGAAGGGACCGAGAGCACGGCTCGTGCTGAGCGGGAGCAGCTCAGGCTGATGGAGATCGTGGCCTCCGCCGAGGGAGGCTGGAGGATCCCGCTCGGCGCGAAGCCGACCACTTGACGTGCGCGCTGCCGCTCGATGGCTCGTCGCGAGCATCGATCGCCGCTGGATGGGGAATTTCAGGAGGAGTCATGACGCTTAGCAGAATGATGCTTGTGGGCTGCCTGTCGCTTGTCGGAACTGCCCTCGTCGGCTGCGGGCTCGCCGGCGGCGATCGCGTGGGCGAGGGGAGCGGCAACGTGGTCGTGGGTACCCCCACGTCCGAGGGCGAGGGGTGCACGCTCACCCAGGGCTACTGGAAGAACCACGAGGAGAGCTGGCCTGTGTCGTCGCTCACCATCGGAGGCGTCGAGTACTCCCAGGAGGAGCTCCTCGAGATCTTCCGGACGGCCCCGAAGGGCGACAAGAGCTTGATCCTTGGTCACCAGCTCATCGCCGCGCTGCTCAACGTGGCGAGCGGCGCGAGCGACGCGGACCTCGGCGGGGCGCTCGCGGACGCCGAGGCGTGGATGGCCGCCAGCAAGGATGCCGATGGCCGGCTCCCGTACGGCGTCAAGGGAGGCAGCGCGGCCGACGCCGCCGTCTCGCTCAACGAGACGCTCACCGCGTTCAACGAGGGGCGTGTCGGGCCCGAGCACTGCACGGACGGCCCTGGCAGCAGCTCCGGCAGCACGGGCAGCGCCGGCGGCACGGGCGGCAGCGACGGCGGCACGAGCAGCACGGGCGGCGGCGACGGCTGTGACTGCGATGGCGGCACCGGCAGCACGGGCGGCAGCGACGGCGGCACGACGAGCAGCGGCACGGGCGGCTGCCCGCACGACGGCGGCACCACCAGCAGCAGCAGCGGCACGGGCGGGACCGGCGGCAGCGGCGGCGAGCCCGACGGCGGCGAGGGCGGGTCCGGCTGGGTCTGCGACGAGCCCTGCGGCGCCGACAGCCTGTGCTCCGACGGTTACTCCTGCGTCCTCGGGTGCTGCTCCTTCGTCGCGAACTGAACCGAGCTCACTCGGTCACCAGCGGAGCGAGCCAGGGCACGACCGGCTCGCGGTAGACCCGGTCCTTCCACTCCTCGTCGGTGAGGCGCACGAGGCCCTCCTCGACGACCTCGTGGTAGGCGGAGACGACGCCCACGTACGCGCGGGGGCCCTGGCAGGAGTCGACGGTCATCACCATCAGGCGCGGCAAGCCGGTGCCCACGTGAAGCACGCTGGGCGGGCGAGGGACCGGCAGCTCGCCGCCGATGTCGGTGTGCACGTCGGTGATGGTCGGGTCCATCTCCACGGCCTGCAGCGGGTCGAAGTGGAGCTCGCTGTACCAGCCCGAGTGGCCGAGGATGGTCCCGTCGCAGTTCACGTTCGCCGTGACGGCCCGGTTGATGAACGCCAGGTGCTCCTTGCTGTGCGGCTGGCCGGTGCGCTGGGCGCGCGCCATCTCGGCCAGCGTGAGGTTGATGCTCGCGACGCGCGCAAAGTAGCCCTGGATCTCGCTGCCGAAGCCCGGATCGAGGTCGAGCCCGGCGGTGAGCTCGTGCGCGCGCTCGGCGAAGCGGACGACGGACTCGAAGAACTCGGGGTAGGGATCGACGTAGGCCTCGGGGTACTCGCACGCCGCGTCCGACGTGTACGACTGCTTCACGTAGAGCACGTTATTGTGACGGAGCTGCGCCCACGAGCTGAGCTGGGTGTTGAGCAGCCGGCGGCCCCAGGCCTCACTGCGGGCCACCGCGGGCAGGTCCGCCGCCGGCGTGCCTGCTCCGGGCGACAGCGTGCGGAGCGCGCCGAGCCAGCTCGTGTACAGGCTGCCCTCCCAGTACGGCGCGGGGTGCTCGTCCACGAGCACGCGCAGCGCGGAGAGCTCGCCGGGATAGCCGGCCTCGACGTCGAGCTCCTCGCCGATCAGGCCGAGCGCCTGGTCGTTGCCCAGCGCGGCGAAGGCCACGTCGAACGGATCGGGCACCACGCGGGTGGGCAGGCGGTCGTAGACGAGGTTCGAGAAGACGTGGCTGTCGACCGTGTAGCGCTGGCCGAACAGGGCGAAGCTCAGGTTCAGGGGGAAGGTGCTCGGGCCGCCGGGCAGGCGCCTCATCACGTGGCTGGCGATCCGCTGCTCGCCGAACTGGCCCTCGACCAGCGCGCCGGCGAGGGTCGCGTCGTCGACGACGGCGATCCCGTCGGGAGCGTCGAGCGCGGCGAGCAGCTCGTCCACCTCCTGAAGCGTCATGTAGTCGTGCTCGCCAACGAACGCGCTGATGGTCGCGTCGATCGACCGGTACTCGGCGAACGTGCTGTCGTCGAGGAGCCGGCGCAGCGCGACGGCGCTCTCGACCTGCCTGCGCCGCAAGAGCTGGCTGCCGTCCTTCTGCGTCTCGATCAGGCGAAAGTCGATGCGGCCGAGCCAGATCATGCTGCGGAAGTAGCTCTCCAGCTCCGGATCGCCGGCGTAGTGCCCGCGCGGCTTGAACTGGGAGAAATCGATGTTCCGCTTCACGCCGAACAGCACGCGCTCCTGGATCCCCGTGGCCTGCGTGGCGGCCTCGACGAAGCCCTGTACCCCCGAGGGCTCGCGGGGGTCGACCTTGCCGTTCAAGAGCGACACGGCGACGCCCAGGTAGAAGTTCAGATCGGACGCCACCTCCGGCTCCAGCGTGTCGGCTGACTCGATCAGCGCGCCGCGGATCGCGGTCAGCAAGCGCTCGAGTCGAGGCCGCAGCGCCTGCTTCTCCAGCTGCTGGAGGATCTTGTCGTGCGAGCGGTAAATGGCCTCCAGCACCATGTCGCTGCTGATGAACACCGGCAGGTCCGCCAGGTAAATCTCGGAATAGCCGAGGGCAAAGGACGAGACTCCGTGGCCTGGGCCGATGACGAAGCCCGTCTGCGACAGGCGCTCTTTCGGCGCGTCGGGCGTCGGGAAGAAGGCGGTGAGGATCTGGTCGAGGTTCGCCGCGGTGAGCGGGTCGTAACCGAGGTCCGGCGCGAACTCGACCGCGTGGCTCGCTCGCAGCTCGTCCGCGGTCGCCTGCCGCGCGTCCTCGAGCTTCTGGATCAGGGGGTCGACACCGGCCGGCGCGGCGACCGTGACTTCCGTGCCAGGGTCGACCTGGCCTGGCACATCGGCGATGGCGCCGGGATCGGGTCCGCCGGGTTCACTCGAGCAGGCGCAGAGCAGCGCCAGCAGCGGTAGCGTCACGCTCGGCGCGCGCCCGAGCCAGGTCATCGTCGTTCGCATCATGTCATGCCTCCCGCTCCCCCGGGTCATCGTGTGCCACGATCATCGGAGAGCCGAGGACGGCGAACGGCAACACGCATGCCAGGCGTGGAGAGGCTTCCTTGGCCCCGTCACGCCGCGCCGGCGATGCGCGGCAAGAGCGACGGCCAGCTCCGCGGCGGCTTGAACAGGTACGCCGGCGCGGGCCCGTGCGCGTCGACGATGTGCTCGACCCCCTCGAGGTCACTCCCGGGCAAGAGCACCCCGCCAAGCGACTCCCGCACGAGCGGTATCCGCGCCGGATCGAAGCCCATCACCTGCGACGCGATCCCGTCGACGACGCTCGGGTCGAACCCGCCGATCAGCACCCCCGCGCGCACCGGCGTCGCCCCGAGCGGCCCCTCGCCCTCGCCGGCGACGATGCCGTCGACGATCGTCAGATACCGCCGCTGCGGCTGCCCGCGCAGCGCGCCGTCCCGGTCCGCGAAGAAGAGGATGCGGTTCAGATCCAGGATCGTCCGCCAGAGCGTGTTGTTCCCCTCCCAGCTGCCGTCGATCACCTTGGGCGGCGCAGCGAGCCGCGGCGCGCGCGCCACGAGCGAGTGGTCGCCCGGGAGCGGGAACCGGCTCAGCTTGTTCTCCACCGCGTCGCCGAGGCCCTGGGGCCGGTCGAACTCGTCGCCGCCCACCGACGGATCGCCCTCGGTGAAGTGCGGCAGCCAGTACTTCTCGTTGGTCAACCCGATGACGCTCTTCAGCGAGAGCGTGACCCCCGTCTTCTTGTGCGTCTTCAGCTTGGGCAGGTTGATGACGACATCCGCGTCGAGGAGCGTCTGGGGAACGCTGTACTCGTGCCGCTCCGCGCTGTGGTGCGGCACCGGCGTCGTGTAATGGCTGCGGTGGAACCGGAGCGCCGCGCTGCGCGGGGCGCCCGGGGCGGCGAAGAAGCTGTCCCGGCCGAGATCGACGACCCGGTAGCCCCGCGGATCGCCCGGCAGGCGGCGCCGGAGCAGCAGGCCGAGGTTCCACGAGCGGCCGAAGCGGCGCACGTCGTCGAGCGCGAACACCGGCGCGACCCGGAAATAGCGCAGGTCGATGAAATCGATGTCGTGGCCCTGCGCCTTCAGGTGATCGATGACGTCGAAGATGCCGAGGGGGCCAGCGACCTTCTCGATCTCGCAGCCCTCCACGGGCGAGTCGACGACGCGCACCCGCCCGCGCGGGCCCGCGGCGCGGAGCGCGTAGTCGAGGACGGGCCGGAGGAGCGAGCCGTGCGTGCTCGAGGCCGCGAGCCGCTCGCCCGTGATCTTCTGGTGCAGGTTCTTCGACGAGACGAGGTTCGGCTTGATGATGACGCGGTCGCCCGGCGCGATCAGGTCGCCGAGCGGGTTCCACGCGGGCGTGCCGGCGCGGGCCGCGTCGAGGCCGAGCCGCCGGAAGAGCGCCTCGACGGCCTCGTAGACAGGGCTCGGCGGGCCGAAGGGCGCGCGCTCGTCGTAGCTCACGCCGGGCCTCGATACCGTCACGACGCGGTTCATCGTCGCTGCCATCGTGGGCTCCTCCTCAACCGCCCGCGCCGCCCTCGCCGGGCGACAGGATCACCGCCGGCGCGGCGCGCTGGAAATCGACGTTCAGGCGCGAGACGCTCGCGAGGTGCTTGCCCGTGCGGACGAGCGCGATGTCGTCCGCGAACTCGACGGTGATGCGCATCCGCTCGCCCAGGTAATGGCGGAACGTCGCGAGCACCTCGTCCAGCACCTGCTGCGAGTACCGCCCGCCCTTGACCACGCGGAACGTGATCGCGTCGCGCTCCTCCTGCACCACCTGGAAGCGCTTGATCGCGTGATCGAACTCCTTGAGGTAGTGCGCGAAGAACGTGCCGGGCAGGTACCGCCCGTCCGTCCCCCGGATGATGGACTGGACCCGCCCCTCGATGCGGCCCACGCGCGGCGCCCCCCGGCCGCACGGGCACGGCGCGGCCGGATCCATCGCCTCGGCGAGGTCGCCGATGCGGTAGCGCACGAACGGCATGCAGAAGTTGTTGAGATCGGTGATCACCACCTCTCCGATCTCCCCGGGCTCGGCGGGGCGCCCGTCGCGCAGGACCTCGACGATGTAGCCCTCGGCCACGACGTGGTGGCCCTCGTGCGCGTCGCACTCGTAGGCGATGCCCGAGAACTCGCGGCTCCCGTACTTGTCGAAGACCTTGCAGCCGAACGCCTCCTCGATGAGCCGGCGGCTCGGCAGCGGCAACGTCTGCGCGCTCGACATGATGGCGCGCGGCCGGGCGGCGACCTTGCCGGTGCTCTTGACGTAATGGGCGAGGAAATCGAGCGCCTCGGCGTAGCCGTCCATGAGCACCGGCTGGACGGCGGCGATCCGCGCGATCATCTGGCTCAGGTTGTCGTCGGACAGCTCGAAGATCGGGATGAACGTCCGGTTCGACAGGATCGCGTCCGCGCGCTCGCGGGCGGCCTGCGACCTCGACATCCCGATCGTCTGGTGCCACAGCCGCACCGTGGGGTCGCCGAAGCGGTAGCCCGTCCACTCCTGCGCGCGCAGCGTGGCCGCCCAGCGGAACTCGAGCTGCGCCCGGTCGGCGTAGCAGACGAACGGCTCGCCGGTGGAGCCGCTGGTCGTGATCTTGAGGACCTGCGACTTGTCGTGGTTCTCCGACATGATGTCGAAGTAGAGGTGTCGCCGGATATCGGCCTTCGTGAGGAACGGCAGCTTGTGGAGGTCGCCCTGGCCGCGGATGTCCTCGGGCCGGAGCTTGAGCTCCTGCATTCGCGCGCGGTAATAAGGCACGTTGCGGTAGCAGTGGCGGACGAGCCGCCGCAGCTTCTCGTCCTGGAGCTCGCGCGTCTGCTCCGGCGTCAGCCACTGCGTCTTGCGGAGCGTCTCGTAGTAGTGCTCGACGTCGCGCGTGATCATCCAGTGGGTGTGGTTGAACGCGGCGAGGTAGGCGCGCCATTTCGCCGTGGTGAGCGGATCGCGCTCCGGCGAGCGGTCCGTGACCGGGTGGCGGCGGAGGTACTGCGTGGCGATGTCCGCCGGGATGCGGCCGACGCGGTACTCCCACACCGCCTTGCCGAGGTCGTAAAAGGACTTGGCGACGGCGCTCACCTCGCGCTGGTCGAGGAAGGAGACGCCCTGTCGCCGCTGCTCGAAGAGCGTCTCGACCTCCTTGTACGAGTAGCCCTTGGCGTGGGCGGCGACGAGGATGAACGACTGCCAGTAAAAGTAGGTGCCCTTGTACGTGAGGAGGTCCTGGAAGACCTCGCGCGCGCACATCACGAAGCCGCTCTTGTTGTCCTGGAG
Organism: Sorangium sp. So ce1335; assembly: GCF_051521615.1. NCBI lineage: Bacteria > Pseudomonadati > Myxococcota > Polyangiales > Polyangiaceae > Sorangium > Sorangium sp. So ce1335. The sequence continues at coordinate 10,832,544 of NZ_CP150363.1, read as the reverse complement.
CGACATGCCGAAGGTCTTGTTGAGGAGGTAGTTGAGCCCGCGGCTCAGGTGGTAGCGCCGGTCGCGGCGCCGCCCGACGGCGCTGCGCCAGCCCTGGACGACATCGACGCTGTGCTCGTAGAGCTCGCGCCGGAGGCGCAGCAGGTCCTCGGGCTGGTACTGGAGGTCGGCGTCGATGATGGCGACGAGCTTGCCGCGCGCGGCGGCCGCGCCGGTGCGCCACGCCGCGGTGATGCCGCGGTTCTGCGGGTGGTAGCACCCGACGACGAGCCCGGGGTGCGCGGCGGCGAGCGCCTGGATGGTCGTCTTCGTGCCGTCGGTCGAGCCGTCGTCGACGAGGACGAGCTCCCCCGCGAGGCCCCCCGCGCGGAAGACGCCGAGGACGCGCTCGGCGAGCTCGGGGATGTTCAGCTCCTCGTTCAGACAGGGCACGATGACGGAGAGCTCGATAGGCGTCTCGGGCGCGCGCTCGGATCGGGGTTCGGACATTGTGGGTTCGCCTGGCTTGCCTTGAAGGGGAGGCTGTGACGGAGCGTGAACGGAGCGAGGGGCGCGCGCGGGGCGGCCTGGACGCGCCGCGCGGGTCACAGGGGGACGCAGCGGAAGCACGCGCGGATCGGCAGCGCGCCGTGCGGCGCCGCGCGGCGCTCGGTCACGCGGAAGTGGCGCGCGAGGAGGCGGCCGAACTCGTCGGGCGTCCACGTGTGCAGGTGGTAGACGTCGCCGCCCCACTGGATGCGGTCGCGGAGGAGGTAGCCGACGGGCGTGCGGCGGACGATGCCCTTGAGCCGCGCGATGAGCGGGTCGTTCGGGACCGTGATGGCGGCGACGCCGGCGGGGCGCAGGAGGCGGGCGATGGCCGCGAGGACGGCGGCGGGGTCGACCGTGTGCTCGAGGACCTCGGTGCAGATGATGCGGTCGAAGCTGGCGGCGGGGAGGTCGAGCTTGTCGACCTCGCCCTTGAGGAAGCGGGCGTCGTAGCCGGCGAGGTTCTTGCGGGCGGTGTCGAGGAAGACGTCGGAGACGTCGATCGCGGTGATGCGCGCCCGCGGGAACATCCGCAGCACGTGCCCGCCGCCCGAGCCGACCTCGGCGAGCTCGAGGCCGGCGCAGTCGCCGAGCATGTCGCGGATGATGGCGAGCCGCTCGCGCTCGATGAACCGGATCGGCAGCGGGGCGCGGTCGTAGTAGTCGTCGATCGGGTGCTCGCGGGCGAGGCGGTCGTTGAGCGCCTCCACGTCGATGTCGCCGGCCACGTTCGGCATGGCGGCCCCATAGCACGGGGGCGGCGGTGCCTCACCCGGGGCGCGGCGGCCCGGGAGGCAGGCGGCTGGCCTGCGGCTCGGGCGTGGCGCTATCCTCTGGCGAGGACTTCGGCAGATGGGCAACGCCGCAATTCGACAGGCCGCCATGACCTTCGAGGCCGCTGCGCGCCTCGATCCAGACGATGCACCGGGAGAGCTCGACGCGGGGAGGTGGGTGCCGGTGACGAAGAACACGTGGCGACACGGTGAGGTCGCCAGCAATGTCTGCCTGCTGCTCCGCCTTTATGCGCGCCAGCACCCGGGCTGGAGCGTCGCCGTGGGCGACCCAGGCACCAAGCTGGGCCATGATCCGGACATCCTGCGCGGCCCCGACGTGGCCATGGTCCGGTCGGATCGCAGGCCGCAGGGGCGCGGCGCCGACGGCTGGCTCGAAGGGGCGCCGGACGTCGCGGTCGAGATCGTCGGAGACAGCCAGTCAGCCTCCGAGCTGGCCAAGAAGGCGCTGGAGTACCTCGCGGCCGGCGCCAAGCTCGTCTGGGTGCTGGATCCAGAGCCGGGCCGGCTGATGATCTTCACGCCCCCCAACCAGATCCGCGTGCTCGGGCGCGGCGATGCGCTCGACGGCGGCGACGCCCTGCCCGGCTTCTCCTGCCGGGTGGACGAGCTGTTCGAATAGCCCGGAAGGTGCCTCCCGCGCCCGTGGCCCGTACGAGCAGGCACCCGCTGGACCTGGCGGCCGGGCGCCGCGCCGCGCCGTGCCGCCTCAGCGCGCGCCGGTCGAGCGCGGGTAGCTCCCCAGCACCTTGACCATCTCGCAGCGGGCGCGCAGCCGCTCGATCGCCTCGGCGACGCGCGGGTCGCTCCGGTGGCCCTCCAGGTCGACGAGGAACACGTAGTCCCAGTGCTTCTGCCGGCTCGGCCGCGACTCGATCCGCGTCAGGTTGATCGCCGCGTCGTCGAAGATGGCGAGCACCCGGCGGAGCGCGCCGGGCTCCTCCTGCACGGAGAAGACGAGCGACGTCTTGTCGGCGCTCGTGGGGGGCGCGTCGCCCGGGGCGATGACGATGAAGCGCGTCGCGTTCTCGGGGCGATCGTGGATGCGCTCGCGCAGCAGCGGCAGGCCGTAGAGCTCGCCCGCGCCGCGGCCCCCGATCGCCGCCGCGGCGGGGTCGCCGAGGGCCTCGTGCGCCGCGGCGGCGGCGGAGACCGTCTGCACGATCTGCGCGCCGGGCAGGTGCTTCGCGAGCCAGAGGCGGCACTGCGAGAGCGCGTGCGAGTGCCCGTGCACCCGCGCCACGCCGCTGAGCCCCTCCGCCTTGCTGAACAGGCAGTACGCGACGTCGAGCACGAGCTCCTGCCGGATCTGGAGGTCGCTCTCGATCAGCGCGTCCGCCGTCAGCGTCACCGACCCGTCCGTCGAGCTCTCGATAGGGACGACGCCGCAGGCCGCCTCGCCCGCGCGCACGGCGTCGAAGACACCCTCGATCGTGCCCGTCTCCCGGTAGCGCGCGGCCAGCCCGAACAGGTGCCGCGCCGCGACCTCGGCGAAGGCGCCCTCCGTGCCCGGGAAGGCCACCTTCATGGGCTCCTCGAGCGACAGGCAGGCGCTCATCACCTCGCGGAAGACCACCCGGATGGCGTCGCGCGGGAAGCGGCCGGCGCCCTTTGCCTGGAGCCGGGTGAGCACGCGCCGCTCCCGCTCCGGGTCGTGGAACTGCGTGGCGTTGGCGGCGCGCTTCGTGTGCGCGACGTCGAGGGCCACCTCGGCCCGCTCGGCGAGGAGCTCGAGGATCCGGTCGTCGATGCTGTCGATGCGCACACGAAGCTCGTCCAGGGTCGCCATGAGCTGCTCCACCGCGGAAGGGGCCGGCGGGCATCAAAGCGCAGGGGGCGGCCCTGCGCAAGGCTCGCCTCGGCGCGGGGAACGTCCGCGGAACGCGCGCGACGGAGGCGCGCGTCAGGGGCGAAGCGGCCTCCGTGCGGGCTCGACGCGTGGAGCGGATGGCGGAGAAAATCGCCGAGGAAGCCACGAGGAAGGAAGAACTCCTGGCGCTGGCGCGGGAGGATCGGGCGCTGGCGCGGGAGGATCGGGCGCTGGCGCGGGAGGATCGGGCGCTGGCGCGGGAGGATCGGGCGCTGGCGCGGGAGGATCGGGCGCGGGAGACGTCAGGCTTCCGGGCCGAGCACCGGGGCGGCGACGGACTCGGTGGCTGTAGCCTTGAGGCGGGAGCGTCGTTTCACGCTCGCCCTGTAGCGCGACACGAATCTGGCCGCGATCTTGGGTTGATCGCGGAAGGCATAACGGCCGCCCTCGCGGACCTCCTTGGCGAGCTCGTCGGCGGCCCAGAAGCAGCGGTTGCGGAGCTCCAGGGCGTGCGCGGCGCTCGCGTCCGAGGCCTCGTTGGCGGCGGCCTCCTCGAGCGCGTCGGCGAGCGCGACGGCGCGCTCGAGATCCTTTCGGGTGATATCGGTGACGCCGAGCGCGCTCTCGTGGTCGGACCAGAAGTCGACGAGATCGCGCAGGTCCTGGATGGTGTCCGCGAGGCCGGAGCCGTCGGCGATGCGCGAGAGCTCCGCCTGGGCGGCGGCGTCGTTGCGGCAGCTCCACCGGCCGCCGGCCACGAGCTTCGCGTCGAGCGCCTCGGCCTCGTCGCGGAGCTTGCGCTGCGCGGCCGTGAGCTTCACGGCGCCGCGCGCCTTCTGCCACGCCTTCTCCAGCGCTCCGAGCCGCCGCGCGATGCGCGCGAGGAGATCGACCTTGTCGGAGCCGATACCGATCCTCGATAGACGCGCCTGGTGCGCGCGGGCGAGGCGCGAGAGCGAGGTGAGCTCCCGCTCCGCGACGCCCACGGGCATGTCGGGGGCGGCCGCGTAGCTCGGGTCCAGCGCGAGGAGCGCGTCATCGGCGGTCGGATCGTGGGCCTGTGCGGCGGGGCGTCTCGTCCTCGGGGCTGGCGCCTTGCTGGATGGCCTGGTCCTGGATGACGTGGGTCTGGGCGTGTTCTTCACGGTGCGTTTCAGGGGCATGGGCTCCCTCCTGGTTGAGCGTAACGGGCGATGGTCGCTGATGAGGAGACGCTGTCAACAGCGCTCAGCGCGGCCAGACGTCCGAATACTGCTGCGACGATGTCCCTGCGCAGCTTCCGGCAACGTTCCGGCGATCGAACGAGATGGCAGCGCCAGTTCATTGCTCTCCTTCGTCGCGCATTGACACGATGCGTCCTGCCGTGGATACGTGGGCGCACATCAACAGACCTTGCATCGGGGATCTCGAATGCGACACGCGGGCTCGTTCTATCGTCTCGTGCTGTGTTGTGCTGTGGTGCTCTTGCTCGGGCGGGGGCACGAGGGCCTCGCGCTGGCCGGGCCTCCGGAGCCGCGGCTCTTGCCGCTGTCGCCTCCGGGCGGCGGGGTGGCGCTCTCCGCGGTTCCTTTGCGGCTGCCGAGCGACGGCGCAGGGGGCCTGTCGCTGGGCCCTCGTGTCGACGCGCCGCTCATCGAGGACGTGGGCGCGCCTCATGGCGAGATGGTGCTCCCGGACCAGGCCCGGGTGGTGGCGTTCGCGGGGGCCGAGCTGGAGATCCCCGAGGGGGCGGTGGACGAGCCGGTGCGGATCACGATTCGCCCGCTCGACCCAGGCGACGTGCGGCCGATGGGGCGCGCGATGGTCAATGTCACGCCCGGAGGGAAAGCCTACCGCTTCGGGCCGCACGGGCTCAGGTTCAAGAAGCCCGTACGCCTGACGCTGCCTTATGACGAGCACGCCATTCCGCCGGGGATGACGGCGCAGCACATCACCGGCTTCTATTTCGACGAGGCGCTCGGCGCGTGGCAGCGCGTCGAGCGGGCAGGCGAGGCCGAAAAGGGGAAGCTGGCGAGCCTCACCGATCACTTCACCGATTTCATCAACGCGACGCTGGCGATGCCGGACGCGCCGGGGGCGCGCTCGTTCGATCCGAACAGCATCAAGGGGCTCGCGCTCGGCAGCCCGCTCGCCGGGGTGACGCTGATCGCGCCGCCGGAGGCGAGCTCGAGCGGCTCGGCGCACCTCAGCCACCCGATCGAGGTCCCGCCGGGACGCAACGGCCTCCAGCCGGCGCTCGCCATCCGTTACGACAGCGAGCACCGCAACGGCTGGCTCGGCGTGGGCTGGGATCTGCGGCTGTCGCGGGTGGAGATCGACACGCGCTTCGGCGTGCCGACGTATGCCACCGGCGAGGAGCGGTACGCGCTCGACGGGAGCGAGCTCGTGCGGATCGGCGACGCGTCGAGCGAGCCGCAGGCCTACCGGCAGCGGGTGGAAGGGCGCTTCGCGCGGATCCTGCGCCACGGGACCGGACCCGACTCCTACCACTGGGAGGTCACGGACAAGGACGGGACGACGTATGTCTACGGGCGCAGCGCGAGCGCGCGGCTGGACGATCCGGACCCGGACCGTCCGCGCAACGTGTTCCGCTGGTACCTCGAAGAGGTCCGCGATCCGTTCGGCAACCAGATGTTCATCCACCATGCGCGCCGGGTCGACTCGGAGGGGCCGGCGCCGCGCATCGAGGTGCACCCCGAGCGGATCGAGTACACGGCCAACACGTCGCAGGGCGTGGGCGCGGCGTACGCCGTGGATTTCATCTCGGAGGGCGGGCGCCCGGACGTGATGCTGAGCGGCAGGCCGGGCTTTCTGGAGCAGAGCAGCGAGCGGCTCGCGCGCGTCGACGTGCGGTTCGGCCAGACCATCATCCGCAGCATCGAGCTCGAGTATACGCAGGGCGACTTCGGCAAGAGCTTGCTCCAGGCGATCGCGGTGCGCGGCAAGGGGAGCCGCAACGCCGACGGCACGCTCACGAGCCAGGAGCTCTATCGGCACACGTTCGAGTACTTCACCGCGCCGCGCACCGCTTCTGGGCAGCCCGCGGCGTTCGCGGCGGACGCCGTGACGTGGGGGCGGGCGTCATCCCGGAGAGGCCTGTCGCGCACGGAGGACTCGACCTTCGGCGGCAGCGTGTCGGTGGGGCTGTTCGGCATCGTCAGCGTGGGCGGCGGCGGTTACAGCGGCGACCAGACGACGCGCGCCAGCCTGCTCGACCTGAACGGCGACGGATTGCCCGACTTCGCCAGCGACGGCGGGGAAGCGCTGCGCAACCTGCTGCGCCTTCCCGACGAGAATCACCTCGATCCGTTCCACCTCGGCGGGCTTCACAGCGACGATCTCGGGGTCACCGACACCTCGGGGTGGAGCGTTCACGCGGGCATCAACGTGGGCGACGTGCTCAGCGCGTCGGCGGCGTACACGCGCAGCCGGGCGGAGGACGAGCGGGCCGTCGCGGATCTCAACGGCGACGGGTTCCCCGATCTCGTGTCGGTCGGGGCGCTCGGGCAGCTCCAGGTCGCGATCAACGATCGGCGCGGCGGGTTCCTGGGCGTGAGGGACTGGGGGACCGTCGACGACAGCGCGCCTTCGGGCAACCCGGAGTTCGCGCTGGCGTCGCGCGCGGACTTCCATCCGGCCGACCCGATGCTCCGGTGGATCGCGCCGTTCGAGGGGGACGTGCGCATCGAGGGTGTGCTCCAGAAGCAGGAGGCGGGGGGCGACGGGGTTCGCGTGGAGCTGGTCCGCAACGGGGAGCTGCCGCCATTGTTCAGCCACGTGTTCGGTCCGGACGAGCTCGGGCCGTGCGCGGTGGGCGCGGGCGATTGCGGGGGCGCGGCGCTCTCGGTGCACGTGCTCGCGGGCGATCGCCTCTACTTCCGGGTGAGCGCGGCGCCCGAGATCGACCCGGAGCGGCCGGTGAACACGGCGGCCGACCTGCTGTCGTGGAGCCCGTCGATCACCTACGAGGTCGGCGCGGAGCTGCTCGGGCACGCGGGGCCGGACGGCCGGCCCATCCACCGGTTCGCGTACGCCGAGGATCACCGCCTCGGAGGGCAGCCCGAGGTGCCCTGGGTCGCGTCGTCGGATGGCCTCGTGAGCATCACGGGCGATCTGGTGAAGGCGTCGACGAGCGACACGCTGCGGGTGTCGATCGCGCGGGAGAGCGAGGGCACGTTCCAGAGCGTGATGGATGAGGAGGTGGTGAGCGCGGACGCAGGGGCGCTGGCGCTCGCAGGGCGGATCCACGGCGACGCGAACGGCCTTGTCGAGGTGAAGGAGGGCGACAGGCTGTGGTTCCGGGTGAGGTCGGATGTGCCCGACGACCCGGCGCGCATCGCGTGGACGCCGACGGTCGACTACCGGACAACCTGCCGCGCCGATCGACGGACGGGGGAGCGGCGCTGCGGGCCGGTGGCGTGCGCGATCCAGCCGAACGGGCGCGCGGGCTGCAAGCTGGACAGCGACACGGACGAGGACGCGGCGCTGCCGGTGGCGCTGATCCAGCAGCAGCCGTACGTGGCCATGCCGGTGCAGCGGTGGAGGCCGGGGGCGCGCCGGGCGCCGTGGATCGCGCCGGAGACGGGGACGGCGCGGCTCGAGGGGACGCTCGTTGTGCCGGGGACCAGCACGCTCTCCCAGCCGCTGACGCTGCTGGTCCAGGGCGTACACCGGCTGCTGTACAAGCAGTCGTATTCGGCCCCGAGCAGCGTCGGGACCGCGTATTCGGTCTCCGTCGACCTGGAGGTCCAGGCCGGCGAGCCGATCTACGTGACGCTCTTCTCGGAGCAGGCGCCCGGGGGCCTCGCGGTCCTGAACGGCGCGAGCATCGATGGAGAGCCGGTCCAGGCCACCCTGCTCGTGCCCGATCCTGCGGCCAGGGCGCTCGTCGACGGGGCGCCGCAGGATCCGACCGCGGGCGGATTCCACGGCTGGTCGGTCGGCTTCATGAACGGAGACCGCGAGTTCAGCGAGGCGGACATCCTGTTTCCGACGCGCGATCCCGGGCGCGGGTTCACGCTCGCGGTGCCGCTCTCGCCGGAGGAGAGCGCGCCGGTCTGGGGCGCGGCGGCGTCGGAGGCGTTCGTGGGCGGCGATCGGGTGCTGCCGTCGGTGGTGGGGCGGCTCTCGGGGCAGCGCCAGGGGGGCAGCGTGCGCTACGCGGAGACGTGGAACGCGGAGCTCACGGCGGGCGCAGGCCCCGTGGGCGGAGGCTACAGCTTCGGCAGCACGACGACGGATCTGGAGCTCATCGATCTGAACGGCGACCGCTACCCGGACAGCGTGACGCGCGAGGGCGCGGTGCTCAACACGGGCAGCGGGTTCGGTGCGAGCACGTCGTTCTCGCTGCCGGACGCGCTGCGGCGGGTGGAGCACCGGACGGTGCGGCTGAGCGGCGACCTTGCGTCGCTCACGTTCACCGCAGGAGACGAGGAGGAGCAGACGCTCAACAAGACCGACAGCCGGGGGCGCTCGCAAGGATACCTGCGCACGAGCTTCAGCGCCGGGACCAGCTACGGGCTGTCGGCGGCGCACGTGGAGCTCATCGACATCAACGGCGATGGGCTCGTCGATCAGGTGGCGCAGAACCCCGAGAACCGGCAGATGACGGTGGCGCTGAACCTCGGCTACCGGTTCACGGCGCCGGTGCCGTGGCAGCGGGACGGGTTCAACAAGGCGAGCTTCAACGCGGGCGAGCTGAACGGTGCGCTGGGCGAGGTGCTGGGCTTCTTCACGGACGCGGCGGGCGTGGAGGCGGTGCGGCTGGAGGACACGGGCGCGCAGAGCGTCGGGTTCGGGCCGAGCGCGGGCGGCTCCAGCGGCGGGGTGAGCGCGAGCGTGGGCGCGGGGATCGGGTACACGCGCACGACGGCGCGCACGATCGTGGACTTCGCGGACGTGAACGGCGACGGGCTGCCGGACAAGGTGATGAAGGATCCGGGGGAGGCGTCCTTCCGGGTGCAGCTCAACCTCGGTGACCGGTTCGCGGCAGAGGAGGAATGGCCGGCCGGCGGCTGGGGCGTGAACATCGATCCGCCGGAGTACGCGTTCATGGGGAGCGGCGACGCGGTGGGCTTCCGGCGCTCGGAGAGCCTCGACGGCAGCGTGTCGCTCCAGGTCTGTTACTTCGTCTGCATCGGCGGGTCGGTCTACTACTCCGAGGGGACCGGCGCGTCGCACCTCGGGTTCGAGGACATCGACGGCGACGGCCTGGCCGATCACGTGCTGAAGTGGGACGGCGACAGCGCGGTGCGGGCGCGGAGGAACACGATCGGCAAGGCGAACCTCCTGTGGCGGGTGCACCGGCCGCTGGGCGGGAGCGTGGAGATCGACTACCGGCGCGAGGGCAACCTGGTGGTGCCGAGGGAGGTGCCGGCGGGCGGGCCGGTGGGCGACAGCGGCTTACCGATGGACGACGCGCGCACGGCGGCGGACGATCGCACGGCCCTGGTGGACATGCCGTCGAGCCAGTGGGTGCTGAGCGATGTGGTCGTGCGCGACGGCGTCGAGGGCGTGAGCGGCGCGCACGGGGTGCACACCTACCGGACGCACATCGAGACGTACGCGGACGGGGTGTACCACCGGGACGAGCGCGTGGACCTCGGCTACCGGCACGTCACGACGACGGCGCTCGGCGAGGACGGGGTGACCGCGATGTCGGTCGAGGAGGTCGCGTACGAGAACGAGGACTTCTACCGGCGAGGCTTCCTGGCGCGCTCGGCGCTGCGCGACGGCGAGGGGATGCTCTACACGGTGATGGAGGTGGATCACCTGCCGCCGGATCTGGCGCACATCGCGGCGAACGGGTGGTTCTTCCCGAGGGAGACGGAGCGGCGGAGCGCGTTCTACGAGGGGCTCACGGACGACCCGGAGGCGACCCACAAGAGCACGCGAGAGACGCGGCTTCATGACGACGAGGGCAACCTCACCGACGTGTTCTTCTACGGCGAGGAGGGGACGACGGCCGACGACGTGCACCACCACGTCGAGGTCGAGAAGGACGAGGCGCCGTACATCAGGAAGCCGAGGCTCGTCCGGACGACGGACACGGAAGGACGCGTGCTGCGCGAGCGCACGTCGACGTACTGGCCCACGACGGGCGCGCTCGAGACGCTCACGAACGTCATCACCGGGGGCAAGCGGCCGGATGGGTCGCTGTATGCCGGCGACGAGGCGACCTGGCACTTCGATTACGATGATCTGGGCAACCTGAAGACCTTCACCGACCCGAACAGCTACGCGCTGACCTACGGCTACGATGCGCTGACGCGCAGCTACCGCACGTGCGTTGTCGACAGCTTCGGATACCGGTCGAACAGCGTGCCCAACGTGCTGTACGGCGCGGTGGCGCAGGAGACCGATGTCAACGGACAGACGATCGCGTACGGGTACGACGACTTCGGCCGGCTGACCGGGGTCTGGGGGCCGCATGACCTCACCGAGGCACAGGCGCTCCCGGTCGACTGCACGCCGAGCAAGGTCTGGAGCGAGGACGAGCTCGACGGACAGGGCGAGCCGGCGGTCGGGTTCGAGTATGCGCTCCAGCCCGATCAGACGACGGCGGTGCCGGCGTGGGCGAGGACGAGCCACAAGGACGCGGAGCACCCGGACGATCCGATCGTGACGGTGACGTTCGCCGACGGGCTCGGGCGGGTGATCCAGACGAAGAAGGACCTGGAGCGCGACACGGGCACGGGCACCGAGGTAGGGATGACCGTGAGCGGGGCGGTCGTGTTCGACGCGCTCGGCCGGGTGGTGGAGCAGGGGCAGCCGGTGTTCAGCGCGGAGCCGGACACGACGTTCACGGCGGTGGAGCTCGTGCGGAGCACGCGGTTCGAGCACGACGTGCTGTCGCGGACGCGGCTGGTCGAGGTGCCGGACCCGAAGGCCGCGCGGACGGGCGGGTACGCGCAGACGTGGGTCGAGCGCGACGTGGTGCAGTTCGACGGGCAGCTCTTGTTCCAGGAGACGGTGATCGACGCGAACGGCAAGTCGCGCAACACCTACCGGGACGTGGGCGGGCGGATCGCGGCGGTGGAGGAGTGGAACACGATCGAGGGGGTCGAGCAGCAGATCGTGACGCGGTACGCGCACAACCCGCTGGGCGAGCTGGTGCGTGTTACGGACGCGCGGAGCAACGCGACGGAGGCGAAGTACGACACGGTCGGGCGCATGGTGGAGCTGGTGAGCCCCGACGCGGGGCGCACGGAGTGGCGCTACGACCTGGCCGGCAATCTTCGCGCGAAGCAAACGGCGGAGCTGGCGCTGCGCGGGCAGCTCATCCGGTACGAGTACGATTACAACCGGCTGAGGAAGATCGATTATCCGGTGACGCAGGACGTCGTGTATGCGTACGGCGACGCCGAGGAGGCGGGCGACGCGGAGGGCAACCGCGCGGGGAGGCTGAAGGAGGAGACGAGCGTGGCGGGGACGCGGAGCTACCGCTACGACCGGTTCGGCAACGTGGCCGAGCTTGTGGCGGAGTTCCCGCGGCTGCGTGAGCCGCACCGGGGGCCGTACCAGGCGAGGCTGAAGTACGTGTTCGACTCGCTGGGTCGGATGCAGGAGCTGCACTTCCCCGGCTCCGGGGAGGAGGTCGTGCGCTACGGGTACGACATCGGCGGACTCTTGGTGTCGGCGATCGGGGAGAACCAGCAGGTCAATCCGCAGCACCCGGACGAGCTGAGGATGACGGAGTACCTGAGGCACATCGGGTACGACGAGCACGGGCGGCGGGTGCGTGTGGTGGCGGGCAACGGGGTCGAGACGACGTACCGGTACGACCCGTCGACGCGGCGGCTGACGGACGTGGATGCCGATCACCAGACGGCGCAGATGCGGCGGATGGGTCGCGGGCCGAGGGCGTTCCAGCGGCTGCGTTACGACTACGACCTCGTGGGCAACGTGCTCGCGCTGTACAACCAGGCGCGGTTCGACGAGTCGCTGGGCGGGGCGGTGATGGTCGCGACGACCGAGCAGCGGTTCGCGTACGACGACCTGAACCAGCTCACCGGGGCGTCGGGCACCTACCAGGAGCGGGAGAACGAGCGGCAGGGGTACGCGCTGGAGATCGCGTACGACGTGCTCGGGAACGTGAAGAGGAAGGGGCAGGAGGTTGCCCGGTACGTACCGAAGTGGGACGACCGGACGGTGTGGGAGAAGCAGGACGTGATCCGGGAGCGGACGTACCGCAACGAGTACCGGTACACGGGGCCGCGGCCGCATGCGGCCAATCAGGTGGACGAGTACGTGCACGCGGAGGCGGCGCCTCGGCTGCGGGAGCTGTTCCACGACGCGAACGGCAACCACAGGGAGTGGAAGTACCGGGGGAACCTGCAGCGCACGCTGGGCTGGGACGAGGACAACCGGCTCGTGTCGGTGGTCGAGAACAACCAGGAAGTGTCCCGGGCGCTGTACGACGGCGCCGGGGAGCGACGGGTGCACCGGCACGGTGTGGCGGGCGAGGAGGAGACGGCGTACGTCGATCAGCACCTCGTCGTGCGCAACGGGGTGATCGCGACCAAGCACATCTTCGCGGGCGAGACGCGGATCGCGAGCAAGATCGACGCGGACTGGTTCCAGAGGCCGCCGGTGGCGTACTACCACCCCGACCACCTCGGGAGCACGCAGTACGTCACCGACCAGGACCAGGAGCTGAGCCAGCACGTCGAGTACCTGCCGAGCGGGGAGCTGTGGGTCGACGAGTCGGACTCACGGTTCCAGAACCGGCAGCCGTACCTGTTCAACGGCAAGGAGCTGGACCTGTCGACGGGGCTCTATCACTACGGGGCGCGGAGCTATGAGCCACGGCTCGGGGTGTGGATGAGCCCGGATCCGGTGCTGGCGGAGTATATGGCCGGCAAGCTCAACGGCGGGGTGTACCGGCCGATCAACCTGAGTCTCTACACGTACGCGTGGAACAACCCCGTCGTCTATATCGATCCGGACGGGCGCCTGACGACGCAAGCGGTCGCCGAGGCGTTTGTGAAGGGAGCGGCGGTCGTCGGGACGGCGCTCTCTGCGCCCGCCGCGGCAGCCGTGGTCGAGCCGACTCCTGTCGGAGAGCTGGTCGTGGGCGGCCTGTTCGCCGTGGGAACGGTGGGCTATGCAGTCTACACCATCGCCACTGCCGATCCCGATGAGTCCGCGCTCGGGCCTACTTGCGACGTACCGGCAGACGTATCGGTGCCTGCGACGCCTGGAACACCGCCGCCATCGGAAGCGGGTGGGGGTGGGGCGAAGGAGCCGCCGAAGCCCCCTGCGCCTGCCCAGGCGGAGCCGCCACAGAAGCCGTCGAAGAGGCAAGGCGAGGGCGCGAGCAGAGCCGCATCGAGGATCGACCCTACAAAGCCTGCAAGAGAGGTTCTACCAGGAAGCCTGAGACGCGAATTTCCCGGCCAGCACCTGGACAAGTCTCTGAACGGTATCAAGGATGCCCTGCGCACGGCGAGTGGTGCGGAGAAGAGATCTCTTCAAACCGCCAAGAAAATACTTGAGCAATCGGAGCGTCTTCTGGAGAAGACGAAGAACAAATGAGTGGTTGGTATTCGGTGTGCATGCTCTTTGAGTCGAAGGTCGATGATCAGTCTTCTGAAGAGCCGCTGTGCGAGGAGAGTATTCGGTTAATATGGGCGGCCGATATTGAGGCGGCCAAAGTGATGGCAAATTCGCTTGGGGTCGAGCTGGAGCATGAGTATTCTAATCCGGATGGCAGAATGGTTCGATGGGTATTCAAGGGGATTGTTGATTTGCAAGATTTGTGTGAGTCCGAAATTGTGAGTGGAACCGAGGTCTTCTCGAGAATGTTCAAGAAGGGCCAGCTCGACAGGTAGGTCTGCTTCGGACAGCGCGCTTTTGGCCAGCTCGCTGCTTGCGAGCAAGCCCGTAGTTCCCGCGGCTGCGGGAGCCGCACCGTGGGCCGTACGAGGCGAGGCTGAAGTACGAGTTCGATTCGCTGGGTCGGATGCAGGAGCTGCACTTCCCCGGCTCGGGCGAGGAGGTCGTGCGCTACGGGTACGACCGCGGCGGGCTGCTCGTGTCGGCGATCGGGGAGAACCAGCAGGTCAATCCGCAGCACCCGGACGAGCCGAGGATGACGGAGTACCTGAAGCACATCGGGTACGACGAGCACGGGCGGCGGGTGCGCGTCGTGGCGGGCAACGGGGTGGAGACGACGTACCGGTACGACCCGTCGACGCGGCGGCTGACGGACGTGGACGCGGATCACCAGACGGCGCAGATGCGGCGGATGGGCCGCGGGCCGAGGGCGTTCCAGCGGCTGCGTTACGACCACGACCTCGTGGGCAACGTGCTCGCGCTGTACAACCAGGCGCAGTTCGACGAGTCGCTGGGCGGGGCGGTGATGGTCGCGACGACCGAGCAGCGGTTCGCGTACGACGACCTGAACCAGCTCACCGGGGCGTCGGGCACCTACCAGGAGCGGGATGTTGAGAATCAAGCTGGTTGATGCTCTCTCGCTCGGGCTGGTTGATGGCCATCGCGACGGTGAGCGGGCGCCGGTCACGGGCGTGATGGTCGGCCCATCGCGCTCTGAGCGTGCCGGGGTGCTCGGACGCGTCAAGGGTTCCCTCGCAGGGCTCGGCGGCTGCGCCGCCCTTGACGCGCCCTGCGCGCCCCGGCGGCCGCGTCGCGCGGGCGATGGGCGGACGGAGCCTCCGGCGGGGGCTCCGGGCACCGGATGGGCTGGCGATGGCCATCGCCCGCGTGAGCGAGGCATCATCCTGGGTGAGCGAAAAGCGGCCCCCGCCCATCATCTACCGGGAGCGTCAACACACCTCGCCGCGCTCGGCCGCTCAGCCGCCCTGGTCAGCCGTGTGTGCGCCGCCGACGAGATCCGCGATCTCGCCGGGCGCGAACCCGACAAGATCGGGCTCGGGCGTCAGCGCCACGCCGAACCTGTCGAGCACGCCGCGCCGCACGCGCCGCGCGAGATCGAGCAGCTCCGTCGCCGTGGCGCCGCCGCGGTTCACCAGCGCGAGCGTGTGGCGCGTCGAGATGCCCGCGGCGCCGTGGCGCGTCCCCTTCGCGAAGCCGGCGCGCTCGATGAGCCAGGCGGCCGACAGCTTCACCCGGCCGCCGCCCGCCGGGTACTGCGGGATCGCCTCGCCCGGCGCGAGGACGCCCGCCGCCTCGATGCGCGCGATCGCGCCGGCGGCGGCGCCGGCCTCGAGCGTCGGGTTCATGAAGAACGACCCCGCGCTCCGGCCGTTCTCGTCCGCGGGATCGAGCACCATCGACTTGCCGCGGCGGAGCGCGATCACCGCGCGGCGCACCTCGGCGAGCGGCGGCGCGGCCCCGCCGGCCGGCGCGGCGAGCGCCCGCTGGAGCTCGGGGTAGCGCACCGTCGCCGCGCCGCCGGGGCGCAGCGCGAAGGTGACCGCCGTGATGACGTACCGCCCGCGCCACGCGCGCTTGAACTGGCTGTCGCGGTACCCGAAGCCGCAGTCCGCGCCGGCGATGACGGCCGTGGCCCCCGTCGCGCGGTCGACCGCCCGGACCTCGGCGATCGTCTCCGCGACCTCCTGGCCGTAGGCGCCCACGTTCTGGATCGGGGTCGCGCCGACGTCGCCCGGGATGCCCGAGAGGCACTCGACGCCCGCCAGGCCCTCGGCGACCGCGCGCGCGACGACGTCGTCCCAGCCCTCGCCCGCTCCGGCGCGCACGAGCGCGCGCGGCCCCCGGCCGTCGTCGACGGCGTCCCTTCCGCCGACGAGCGCGACGCCGCGGACCCGCACGCGCAGCACGAGCGCGTCGACGCCGCGGTCCGAGACGACGAGGTTCGAGCCGCCGCCGAGCACGAACAGCGGCACGCCGCGGGCCTCGGCGAAGCGGAACGCCTCGACCACCGCGGCCTCGTCCGCGGCCTCGGCGAAGAAGCGCGCCGGCCCGCCGACGCCGAGCGTCGTGAGCGGGGCCAGCGGGACCGACTCGCGGATCTCGAGGCTCAGGGCTTCTTCTCCGTCTTCTGCGGGCTCTCCGCGCCGCCGCGACCCGCCGCGCCCGTGGCCCCCGCGGCGCCCGCGGCCCCCGCGGGCCGCGCCACCCGGATGCCCGCCATGAAGCCGCTGTCCACCACCTGCACCCGCTCGACGAACGCGCGGTACGCGTCGGCCGCCACCGTCCCCGTCGGCAGGCTCAGCGCGAAATCCTCCTCGATCACCGCGCCGTAGCTGCCCTTGCGCGACGCCGTGAGGCCCGCGTGCTCGACCCGCACGCCCTCGGGCGCGCGCGCGACCGCGTACCCCTCCGGCAGCTCGATCCGGCGGCGCACGTGGTACTGGAGCGCTGTCTCTATCGCGAGCGCGCTCTTGCGGGCCCCGCGCGAGGCGTACGTCGCCCCGAGCGTGCCCGTGAACGCGCGCGGGAACACGAGGTGCACCGGCTCCAGCCCCGGCAGCGTCCACGCCGCGGCGTCCTTGCCCTCCGGCCGCGCGAAGCCGTGGATCGTCACCGCCGCGCGGAGCGCGACCTCCCACGAGCCCTCCGTCGACGAGACAGCGACGTCCTCGACGTCGGCCCACGGCAGCCAGCCGAGCACAACGCCGCGGAGCATCTCGCGCCGCGCCGTGCCGACCACCGTCTCGAATGCCTCGGACAGCGCCTGCGCCGCCCTGCCGTGCAGCAGAATCGTGAATGTTCCCGCGGCGTTACCCTGCGCGTCGACGGCGAGCCGCAGGTCGACCTCGTCGCCGGTCTCGCCGCTCGTCCCCGCCACCGTGACGAGCTCGCCGCCCGGCAGCATGGCGGCGCGGCCGCGCAGCTCGGGGCTGATGCGCCCGGGCGGCAGCGGCGGGCCCTCGACGTCGGCGTCGATCCACACGTCGCCGCCCGGCAGGCGCGCGATGACGAGCGGGTGGCGGAAGCGCCCGGCGTGCGGCGGGAAGTCCGCCGACGAGCTGAACGGCTCGGTCTCGGCGATCGCGAGGTCGGCGCGCACGCCGAGCTCGCGCAGCGCGCGGTAGACGACCCACGACCGGCTGCCCTGGCCGAGCTCGATCATCGCGCGCGCCGTCGTGCGCTGCGGGCCGCCGCCGAGGAACGCCGCCATGTCCGAGAGCTCGGCGCCGCCCGCCACCTTGATCGCCTTGCCCGCGGCCGCGACGACGCGCTCGAGCAGCGCGGGCGACGGCGTCCGCTCGGGCCCCGCGGCCTCGCGCGCCCAGCGGGTCATGGCGGGATCGCGGTCCGAGAGCGCGCGGATGTTCTCGTCGATCGCGGCGGCCACGTGGCCCCAGGTCTGCGTCCCCAGGCTGACGCCGACGCCCATCTCCACCCGGGGCACGCCGTCCTCCATGCGCCGCGGCGGCTGGTCCTTGATGCGCCAGACGCTGACCGTGGAGGCGCCCTCGGCGCGCTGCTCCGGGGCGCCGAGCAGCGGGTGCGACCAGACCGCGAGCCGGAGCGACGACGGGCGGCGCACCTCGATCTCCGCCTCGCGGACGCTCGTGCGCTCGGGGAGCAGGTCCCACGTGTCCATGACGAGCTGGCCGCTGTCACCCGGGAGCGCGTAGCCCTCGGTGATCTGCTCGACGTAGTCGCCCTGCTCGAGCTGCGAGAGGTCGCTGTGGTCCTGCGCGGCGTTCGCGGCCGCGTCGGGCGCGAGGATGCGGCCGTCGCGCTTGTGGATGCGGCGGCGCAGGAGCCGCGCCGCGCCGCGGCCCTCGATGAGCGGGCCGTAGGCGACCGCGCCCTGGGCGACGTCGGTGGTGCCCGACACGCGGCGGAGGTCGTACGTCACGTAGTGGACGAGCCCGTCGGGCGAGATCGTGAACCGCTCGACGTGGCGCAGCACCGCGGTCGCGGCGCCGGGGAGGAACGCCTTGGCCTGGTCCTCCAGCACGAGCTTGCGCCCCTCGGCCTCGAGCCTCGGCGCCGGGTCCGGCGTGAGGCCGAGCGCGCGCGTGATGGGGCCGATCCCGCCGGGGGTGTCGCGCGCCGTCGTGCGGTCGCGGGCGAGGCGGCCGCGCGCCGCGCGGACGTTGCCGCGGCCGGCGGCGAGGCCGAGCGCCTCGAGCATCACGCGGTCGCCGGGCGGCATGGCGTCGTACACGGCGAGCGCGCCGCGCAGGTCGCCGCGGGCGACGCGCTCGCGCAGCTCCACCTCGCGCAGGGCGTCGGGCGCGCGGCGGAGCCGGCGGAGCCGGCCGAGCTCGGCGAGGACGGCGTCGCGGTCGCTCGCGTCGAGGAGCGCGCCGAGGCAGGCCGTGCTCGAGCGGTCGAGCCCGCCCTCGCAGGCGGCCTTCACCGCGTCGGCGCCGACGCGGCCGTGGATGCGGTCGTCGACGGCGGCGAGCAGCGCCGATCCCGGCGCCGCCGCGGCGAGCCTCGCGTACGCGGCCTCGGCCACGTCGGTGACGCCGGCGCGGAGGGCGGTCGCCGCGAGCTCGGCGAGGACCATGCGGTCGGCGTCCGGGACCGCGGGCGCCCTCGGGCCGGAGGGGCCGGGGGGCGCGACCTTCACCCCGAGCTCGCGGAGCGCGTCCATGGTGCCCTCGCCCTGGCCGCCGCGGCGCTCGGCGAGCTCCGCCTCGTAGAGGCGCGCCTCCCACGACGCGGGCCACGCGGCGAGCACGCGCTCGAGGGCGGCGCGGGTGCGCTCGACGACCTCGGCCTCGGGCAGGTCGCCCACGCGGCGGATGGCCCTCGCGTAGAGCAGGTCGTGCCGCGGCTGGCGCGCCGGGAAGGCGGCGGGCGCCGCGGGGGCGCCGGCGGGCGCCGCGGGGGCGCCGGCGGGCGCCGCGGGGGCGGCTGCAGGCGACGCGGGGGCGCCGGCGGGCGAGGCCTGCGCGCGCGCCGCGCCGTCGCCGGAGCGGCCGTCGCCGGCCGGGTCGAGGAGGTGCTCCGCCGCGCGCGCGTCGCCCAGCGCGAGCAGCGCCGCGGCCGCGACCTCGACGGCCGCCGGGCCGCCGCCGGGGCCCGGCGCGAGGCGGACCGCGGCGGGCCGCGATGCCGTCGCCGTCGCGGCGGCGCCGGGGCGCGGCGCGCGGGCGCGGAGCGGCAGGCCGTTCTCGCCCCACGCGCTGAGCTCGATGAAGCTGCCGTCGCCCTTCTGCGCCACGCGCACGACGACGCGCAGCGTCCCCGGCTGGGCCTCGACGGTCGCGAGGCGGGTGACCTGCCCGCCGCCGGCCGCGTACTCGCGCTGGAGCGCGGGCGCGCCGCCCACCTCGAGCGCGGCCGCGGACGCCGAGGAGAGCGCGAGGCTCACCCGCTGGGCGACCGGGTTGTGGAGGTCGACGACGACGGCGCGCGTCCCCTGGAGGGCGCTCACCGCGTCGATGTCGATCGCGCACGCGTCGGCGCGGACCACGATGGGCGAGACGCTCGGCGCGAACGGCGCGATCCCCGGGTAGGACCGCGCGAGCGGCGCGCCCGGCGCGGAGCTCACGGGCGAGGGCCGGTCGAGGCTCTGGAGCGGCGTGGCGTCGAGCGGGCCGACGAGCGCGGCCTCGTGCGCGCAGCCGCGGCGCGCGCTCCACGTCGCGGCGGCGGCCTCGTCGCCGACGAAGAGGGCGATGCGGTGGAGCGCGCTCGCGAGCGTGCCGCGCACGAACGGCATCTCCGGGGCGCCGCGGCCGGCGACGTCCGCGAACGCCCAGGCGCGCTGGAGGCGGCGGGCGACCTCGGGGAGCGCCTCGCGCGAGCGGAAGGCGATGGCCGAGGCGCCGGGGTCCGGGCCGCCCGCGGTGCCGACGCCGAAGACGAGCGCGTCGGTGGCGGCGATCACGGTCGCGAGCGCGCCCGCGTCGCCGGGCGCGTCGACGGCGCGCTCGAGGGCGTCGAGGTACGGCGCCGCCGCGGCGGAGCTCGCGACCTCGGCGTCCATCGCGGCGGCGAACGCGGCGGGGAGCGGCGCCTCGGCGGCGACCGGCGACGCCGCGCCCCGGGGGGCGCACGCCGCGGGCGCCGCGCCGGCGAGCGCCACGGCGAGCGCCAGGGCCGCGCGGCGGCCGGCGGCGCGCCCGCCGGCGAGGGCGCGCCCGACGCTGCGAGGGCTGCGAGGGCTGACCGCGCGCTGGCCGGCGTTCGTTGTGCTGCGGGGCTCGGTGGTCACGGTCGGCGTCTCCCGGCGCCGCGCGCGGCGTCGCCTGTCCGCCGTTCCTTACGGGCCTGGGATTGCCGACGCAAACGCGAACTTCCGCGGGCGAGGGCGGGCTGACTGACCGCGGGCCGGCGGGCCGCCTTTCCTCTCAGCCAGGGGATCGCCTCGTCCAGGGGGGCAAGGTCGCCCAGCCCCCGCCCTGAGCGCTCGCGGCGCGTCCCGCCGCCGGGTGCAGCCCGCGCGGCGCCCTCTTACTTGCCGCCCTCGACCGGAAGCCCCTCGGCCCGCATCGCTGCCTGCACCGCGGGGCGCGCGGCCACCCGCCGCTGGTACGCGAGCAGATTGGGGAAGTCCGACAGGTCGAGCTTCACGAAATTCGACCAGTTGGTGACCGTGAAGAGGTAGGCGTCGGCCACGGTGAACTGCTCGCCGAACAGATAGGGCCCCTTCGCGAGCGCCGCCTCGATCAGGCCGTAGCGCTTGCGCAGGTACGCTTCGCGCTCTTGCCGCTGCTCGGGCGACGTCTTCGGGTTGAAGAGCGGGCTGTAGCTCTTGTGCAGCTCGGAGTTGATGTATCCGAGCGTCTCTTGCAGGCGGTAGCGAGCCATCGTGCCCGGCGGCGGCGCGAGCTTCGCTTCGGGCTTCTGGTCGGCCAGGTACTGAACGATGGCCGGCCCCTCGGTCAAGACCTCGCCGCCGTCGAGCTCGAGCGCGGGGATGTACCCCTTCGGGTTGATGGCCCAGAAGTCGCCGCCCGACGAGGTCTTCTTGGACGCGACGTCGACCTTGTCGAGCGTCAGCTCGATGCCGAGCTCGCGGGCGACGATGTGCGGAGACAGAGAACAGGCACCGGGAGAGAAATACAATTTCATGGGAGCATCCCTCGGATCATGTGGTGTTGGTGAGATCCCCGAACGACCCCGCCACGGCGACGCGCCCCCGGCCGTTCGGGGCGGCGAGGGGCGGGCGGGCGCGTGGATCGGCGAAGGCCCCCGCGCGCTCCGGCGAAGCCCGTCGCTTCGGCGGGGGCCGCGGCGCGCCAGCCCCGATCGCTCGGGGCCGGCGCCATCGAGACCAGCAAGCTAGCGCGCGAAGTTACTCCTGGATACTGGCCAGGTGCTGGATACCTGAAAAAGGGGTATCTTCGGGGTTACCCATGGCGCTGCCGGTTCGAAAAAATCGCGTCCCCCCGCCGCCCCTCTGCCCGCTGACGCTGTGCATGGCGCTCTTGCGCGGGGCCTGGGCGCCGAACGTCATCTGGTCGCTCAGCGGGCAGCCGCGCCGGTTCGGCGAGCTGCGCGTCGACATCCCGCAGATCTCGGCGCGGGTGCTGAGCGCGCGCCTGCGCGAGCTCGAGGCCAAGGGCGTGGTCAGCCGCCGCGTCATGCCCACCTCGCCGCCCTCGGTCGAGTACGAGCTCACCCCGCTCGGCCATGAGCTGGTGCCCGCGCTCCGTGCCATCGTCGAGGTCGGCAGAAAGCTCGACGTCCGAGGGCCTCACGCCGGGCCTCACACCGTACCGGGGCCCGGGGCACGCTCGCGCAGGCGCGCGGCCGCCCCGGCGCGAAGCCACGCCGACTGAGGTGCGCGAGAGGTGACGGCAAAGATGGAATCCCAGGGACGAATCGCGCGAGGACCGGCACGATGCCTCGCCACGGGACGAAAGAAGGCGCACGCTGCGGCGATCCTCTCGCTCGTCGCGGCGCCCGCCCTGCCGCTCGCCGCGGGGGTCATGGTCTGTCTCGGCGGAGGGGCGCGGAGGTGCAAGGTCCGATGCTGAAATGGCTGCTCGTCGCGCTCGTCGTGTTCCTGGTCTACCGGTTCGCGATGAAGCGGCCGCGTTACGATCGGCTGTTCTCGCCGGACCACCTGATCGAGCTCTCGCGCGGGCTCGGCCGCGCCAAGAACACCGCGCTCGGGCGCGTCGGCGGGGGCCCGCCCGCGGACCCGTTCGCCGAGGGCCATGCGTTCATCACGTCCGCCGACATCGCCGTGGTGTACACCGTTGCCGAGGCCGGCGCGGACGGACACGAGCACCACGTCTCGCTCTCGTTTCGCGGGGGCGCGTTCGCTCGTGCTGCCGCGGGCTTCCTTGCCGCGGCGATCTGTCGATTGCTCGGGCTCGGGGAGACGCAGCGCGTGCTCGCGGTCTCGAACAGCGGCGTCTACCACCTGATCTTTCAGGTGCCCGCCGCGGAAGAGGCACGGTTCGCGGCGCGAGCCGTCCCGAAGCTCGACGATGCCTCTGCGCGGAGGCTCGTCGGCGTGGCCATGGAGGACCGGGGCCCGCTGCTCGCGCGCCTCGGCAAGCTCGACGTCAAGGTCCCGAGATGAAGGGAAACGGGAATCCTCTACTCGCAGTCGACGAACACGACGTCGTAGGCGATGGTCGCCGGGATTCCCGAGACGCTCACGGAGTAGGTTTGGCCGGCCTCGGGGTCCCAACCGTTCGGCACG
Source organism: Sorangium sp. So ce1335 (assembly GCF_051521615.1). NCBI lineage: Bacteria > Pseudomonadati > Myxococcota > Polyangiales > Polyangiaceae > Sorangium > Sorangium sp. So ce1335. The sequence continues at coordinate 10,809,896 of NZ_CP150363.1, read as the reverse complement.
ATGCGGATGGCGTTCGTGGAGCCGTAGCCCCCCTGGAGCGGCTCCACGTCGACGGCCAGAGGGGCTCCGCCGCTCGTGATCGTGACCTCGGCGTCCTCGAGCTCGATGTCCTCGCTCTGGATCGACCAGCCGGTGTCGCTGAGTGAGCTCCAGCGGTCGCCATACGCCTGCACCGGGAACACCCCGGGCGGAGGCCAGGCCGTCCACTCCTTCCCGGCGCGCCCCGTCCCTCCGATGTTCTGCATGCAAGAGGCGCCGTTCTTCCCGGTAGAGCCGAGGCCGATCGGACCGAGGTCGTTCGAGAGGATGATGCGCCGGTGGCCGAAGGTCGACTCGTTCCCGGGGTCGATCAGATAGCCCAGGACGCTCGCGACGCCGGGGCCACTCGAGATGTTGCTTGTCCTCGCGCCGTCCGCGCCTGTTCTCGAGTAGCACTTCCAGCTCTCCGGCGGCTCGTGCGAGAGAGAATCGTTCGCGTCCATCATGAGCGCGCAGGCCTGGGCCTGAGCGTCGCGGGTGGGCTCGGTCACGACCGGGGGCAGGTCCGCCAGCCAGCGGTACAGGTTGAAGAGCCGGAGCGCATTCGCTCGACCTTCGGCAGAGATGTCTCCCGGGTCGCACTCGGGATCCAACGAGCCGCTCCACGTGCCTTCGCTCATGTCGGCGGTGTCGGCGTTGAAGCGCGCACAGGTGCCTTCCGGCGAGCGGTCGCCCGTCTCGGGCTCCGCCCCTCCCGAGCCCCCCGATGCCGTGCCTGCCGATCCGCCGCCCCCTGCTCCTGTGCTGACGGCTGACGAACCTCCCGTAGAAATGCCGCCGGCTCCTCCGGCGCTCGAGCCTGAATCCACACCGCCGCTGCTCGCGGCCGCTCCACCCGTCCCACCCGATCCGCCGGCTGGCGGCGAGCCGCCCGACGAGCCTTGCGTGCCGGGATCGGCATCTTCGCTGCTGCAGGCCGCGGCGGCCGCGACGAGGAGCGCCGTCGATGCGACGAGTCGAAAGCGAGGGAAAGCCGTCTTCATGGTCGAGACAGGAGATCCAAACGTCCGGGAGACGTCAAGCCCCAGCTGGCGCGGGGGACCTGGTGGTGACGATGGAGAGCAGCAGGTGCTGCTGCGAGCGGCGGTGAGGACGGAGCTCGCGGAGCGTTTTTGTGATCCGTGTATTTTGCACAAATTTCCTTGACGCCTCGGGCGGGGCGACTATATGCATAGTACACATATCTGAAGCGCAGTCGAACCAAACGTGGCTCCTTGCCAAGCGCCCGGACCCTCCGCTCGTGAAGGATCCGGCTGCCCGGAGGTCTCATGCCTGCCTCGATACGCTCGCGTTCCGTCGCCCGAGTCTCGCTGTCCGCCCTCACCCTCGCCCTCGCCCTGCCAGCCGCCGCCTCGATCACCGGCTGCTCCGGGGGCGACGAGCCCACGGAGCCCCAGGCTACCGGGAGCAGCCCCACGTTCCACAGAGACGTCGAGCCCATCCTGCAGAGGAGCTGCATGGGCTGCCACTCCGCGGGCAACATCGCGCCCTTCAGCCTCACCGCGTACGAGGAGGCCAAGGCGGTCGCGGCGCTCATGGTCCAGGCGACCAAGGCGGGCACGATGCCGCCCTTCGCCGTGCGTGACACGGACGAGTGCTCGACCCGTCACGCGTGGAAGGGCGACATCCGCCTCTCCGACGAGGAGATCCGCACGCTCGAGGCCTGGAGCAAGGCCGGCACCCCCAGGGGTGATCCGAAGGACACGCCCGCCCCGTTCGTGCCGAAGAGCCCCGACCTGCCGGGCATGACCCTCGAGGTTCATCCGAACGAGCCCTACGTCACCTCCGGTGAGCGGGACGAGTTCCGCTGCTTCGTCATCGATCCCGGGCTCACCGAGGACCAGTACCTGAGTGGTCTACAGATGGTGCCCGGCAACCACAAGGTCGTTCACCATGGGATCATCGCCATCGATCCGGAGCGGAGGTCCGCGAGCCTGGCCGGCCCCGACGGGAGCTTTCCGTGTGGCGCTGGCGAGGTCCCGAATGGCGTGAATGTTGACGCGCTCCAGATGCTCACAGCCTGGGCTCCCGGCACCGACCCGGTCGATCTGCCCGAGGGGGTGGGGCAGCTGATCCCGAAGGGGTCGCTCCTCATGATGCAGATCCACTACCACCCCGCCGGTACGACGGCCGACCCGGACCTGACGCGCATCCAGCTCAGGCTCACCAGGGAGAAGCCGAAGTACGGCTTCCTGTACCACCTGATCGGCAACTTCGATGATCCGGTCGGCGAGCTCGGCTTCGGGCTGCTACCGGGTCCGGGCGACAGGAATGGCGTCGAGTTCCTGATCCCCGCGGACAGCAAGGACCACGTGGAGACGCAGCAGCTCACGATACCGGCCCCGGACTTGCCCGAAGCGCAAGCGATGCCGTTCCCGTCGGGCACGCGCGTCTATGGCGAGTTTCTGCACATGCACTACCTCGGCGTCGACCAGAAGGTGACGGTCACGCGGGCGAACGGCTCACCCGATCAACCCGAGGAGGAGTGCCTGGCGCACGCGCCGAAGTGGGAGTTCGGCTGGCAACGCTCGTACTCGTACGACGCGCCCATCGAGACGCTCCCGACGCTCGAGCCGGGCGATGTGCTCCAGATCCGGTGCACGTACAACAACTCGACGGAGAACCCGTACGTGGTCAAGGCGCTCAAGGAGGCGAACATGGTCTCGACGATCGACGTGGCCTACGGCGAGGGGAGCACGTTCGACGAGATGTGCGTCGCCGGGCTCTCGCTCGTGTACCCGATGCCCTGACGGGAGCGGAGGCGGGAGGAGCACAAGGCATCCGGGGAACGTGGCGTCCGCAACCTCGTCCCCGCAGGTCTTCGCATCTACCGACCGTGGCGGTGCGACCCGAGACGTCGGACGAGCTCCGCCGTCGGCAGGCGAGGATGGCACGGGACGACATCGGCGCCATCCTCGAGCATCTCGGGCTCCCGAGCGAGGCGCCTGCCATCGCGCGGTTGCCGGACCCGTGGCCTCGAGGATCGCCTCGTTCGCTCCATCACGAGAAATACGTGCTGTGGGACACGTCCTTCCAGGCCTCGTACTCGGCGCGCTGCGCATCCAGCTTCGCCATGATGCCTGTCCAGCTGTCCGCGCCGAGGCTGAGGCGCTGGGGCATCTCTCCAGAATCCACAAGTCGGACGAGGATGTTCGCCATCCGAACGGGATCGCCTGGCGCAAGGGAGCCGTCCTTATCGTTCCCCAGCAGGTCCATGACCGCATGGGCGGTGGCGCCATATGCGTCGATCCTCGGGCTCCGGAGATTCCGTTCGACGATGCCCGTTCGGAAGCCGCCCGGTTCGACCGACATCACCTTGAGGCCAAGCGGCGCGACCTCCTGCGACAAGGCCTCCGTGAGGCCTTCGAGCGCGAACTTGGAAGCGCTGTAATACCCGAGAGCGGGCATGGCGATGACGCCGTTCATCGAAGAAATGTTGATGATCGTACCGCGCCCCCGAGCGCGCATGCCGGCCAGCGCTGCCCGAATGGTGCTTGCGACGCCGAAGAAGTTCGTCTCGAAGACCGTCCGGATCTTCTGATCTTCTCCCTCTTCAACTGCGGCGAGATAGCCGAGCGCAGCGTTGTTCACGAGCACGTCGATGCCGCCGCGCCACGCCTCGGCGGCGGCCACAGCGGTCTCGATCTCGGATGGCTTGGTGAGATCCATCGACAGTGGAAGCACAGCGTCGGGATACGCCTCCACGAGCCCTCCGAGGCGAGCGCTGTCCCGCGCCGTGACGGCAACGTGATGGCCGGCGCGAAGGGCAGCGTTTGCGATCGCGGCCCCGAGTCCGCTGGACGCTCCGGTGATGAACCAGGTCTGGGCACTCATCTTCTGTTCCTCCTGATGGCCGCATTGGGCGGCCTGCAGCGCTGTTCCTCCGCGGCCAGGCGCGCGAGCCTGCGCTGCGGTCGTCCCGTGAATGATCGTTCGCCTAGGCTTGGACGCGCACGACGACCTTGCCGACGGCGCCCCCCTGGAGATGGGCGACGGCCGCCGGGAGATCGCCCAGGTCATAGGTCGCGGCCACGACGGGGCGGATCCCGAGATGATCGATGGCCCTGATCATGTCCTCCAGCGCTCGCCGGGGGCCGACGCCGATCGCGTTGATCGTCGCGCGACGCAGGAGCAGCGGGCCAACCGGGGTCGAGATGCGGTCGCTGTCCAGAAGGCCGACGAGCAGGATCCTTCCGCCGTAGGCCAGGGCTTCAACGGAGGTGGCGAGGTTCTCGCCCGCGGCCATCTCGATCACGGCGTCCGCGCCGCGGCCGCTCGTGAGCGCCATGACCTCGCGGTCCCAGCGGGGACGGGCGCGATAGTTGATGCCCGCGCGCGCGCCCAGGCCCAAACCGAACGCCAGCTTCTCATCGCTGCTGGAGGTCAAGATCACCTTCGCCCCGTGCGCTGCTGCGAACTGCAGCGCGAAGAGCGAAACGCCGCCCGTACCCTGCACGACCCAGGTCTGCCCCGCCCTGACCCGCCCGGTCTCCACGACAGCCATCCAGGCGGTCAGACCTGCAGTCGAAAGCGTGCTCGCCTCCTCGGGGCCGAGGGTCTGGGGCGCTGCGACCAGCATGTCTTCGCCGACCACCGCGAACTCGGCCAGGCGGCCCGAGACCGCGATGGTGTTCGTGTGACGGCCCGGGGCCGCCCCGTCGATCCAGTCCTCGATGTCGACGCCGACCACCCGATCGCCGATGGAAAATCGCGTCGCGAGCGTTCCGAGCTCCACGACCTGCCCGGCGAAGTCGCTTCCGGGCACATAGGGGTGCGCCAGCTCGCCCATGCGGCCCTCCCACATCAGAAGATCGCGGTAGTTCAGCGAGACCGCCTGGATCCTCACCAGGACCTCGCGAGGCCCAGGCTCGGGCCTTCGAGCATCGCGGAGCGTCAGGTTCCGGACGCCTGGGGCATCGAGCTCCCAGCGCCGCATGCGCGGCCTCTGCAGGGTTTGTCCGGCGCCGGACGGCTTCGGTGTCGTGAGACCTGAACTGATCATCTCGTGCCTCCTGTGCATCGACGGCAATTCGTCCTTGCCGAGACGTAGCCGTCGCACCGGCGGCGGTGCAGTGGAGCAGATCGTGAGGCTCCCTCTCGAAAAACGAGAGGCTGCCGTCGTCTCGGCGGGCCGCTAGGCGCCCGGTCGCGGTTGCCCCGCCGGCGCCCCGACGCCTTCGGCCGCGAGCCGGGCCTGCAGCCGGGGCGCCATCCAGTCCAGGAACGCGCGGACCTTCAGCGGTAGACGGCCCTGACCGGAGAAGACCAGGTGGATCGGAAGAGCAGGCACCTCGAAGGCCTCGAGGAGCGGCGTGAGGGCTCCGCTCCGCAGCTCCGATGCGATCTGGTAGTCCAGGGCTCTCGTGATCCCCAAACCGGCCTTGGCCGCCACCACCGCCGCAGCGGGCGAATTGACCGCGACCCGCGCGCGCGGCTCCGCGATCACGTGGGAGGCGTCCCGGACGTACCGCCAGGGCGAGGACACGAACCCACGATAGGTCACGCCATCCCGCCCCGTCAGGTCCTCTGGCGCCTCAGGGCCGCCGAATGCCAGCAGGTAGCTCGGGCTCGCACAGGTGATGGAGCGTGTCGACCCGACACGTCTCGCCATCAACGAGCTGTCCTCCAGCTCTCCGATCCGGACCGCCACGTGCACATGCTCCTCCACGACGTTCACCATCACGTCCGTCAGGAAGAGGCGCAGATCGATCTTCGGATGCGCGGCGAGGAACTCGCTGGCGATCGGCAGTACGTGCAGCTCGCCGAACATCGTCGGCGCCGTGACGGTCAGCTCCCCCCGAGGCTCCTGATATTCGCCCGCGACGGCCTGCTCGGCTTCCTGCAACTGCTCGAGGATGTGCCGCGCGGCAATCGCGTACTCCCGCGCCGCCTCGGTCAGCTCGACCCGGCGACTGGTGCGGATCAGAAGCTGCGTGCCGAGATGACGTTCGAGCTCTGCGATCTTGCGGCTGATGGTGGGCAGCGGCGCCTGCAGCCGCCGGCCCGCCGCGGACAGGCTGCCGGCGTCGACCACGGCCAGGAAAACGAACATGGCGTCGAGCCGGTCCATCGGCCTCTCGTATCACGGAAGGGCCATGGCGGGCCTCGCCCCGGCCTGCTCCAGGGAGATGCTGAACACGGCGCACGGCCCGCCAGGCCCGGTCGCGGTGGCTCGAATTCCGGGAGCGGCGCGCGGCCTATCGCTCGATCACCGCGAGCGGCGCGTGGCCACGGCGGGCGACGCGGGCGAAGGCGCCGGGCGTGATCCCGAAGGCGCGCCGGAAATGGCTGTGCAGCTGGCTCTGATCGCAGAAGCCGAGCGCGCTCGCCACCTCGCTCACCGGCCTGCCCGCCGCCAGCCACGCGTACGCGCGCGCGACGCGCATGCGCAGCACGTAGGTGTACGGCGGGATCCCGTGCTCGGCGCGAAACGCACGGCACAGCTGGAAACGATCGAGCCCGGCCGCCGCCACCAGCTCGTCGAGCGAGAGGGCCTCGCCGAGGCGCGCGTGGATGAGCTCGACGGCGCGCCCGACGCGGCCGCGCGCCACGCTGGCGTGGGGCCGCGCATCGACGCCGTCGAGCTGGCGCACCAGCGCGTCGAGCGCCTCGGCCACGACGACCTGCCGCGTGAGCGGATCGGGCCGCCCATCGTCAGCTTCGCCGTCGCCCCCGGCGCGCTGTGGCCCGAGTACCCGGGGATCGCCTTCCACCTCGCGGTCTTCGCGCTGGTCCCGAGCCTGCGCGCGCCGGAGTGGGCGCGGATGGCCGGCTACGGCTGGCTGTTCCTCGACGTGACCACCGGCGTGCTGGCGCTCAACCACGTGCCCCGCGCCGTCGCCGATCCGGTGCGGCTCGGCGCCCACCTCTTCGCCGGCATCTGGATCGTGACGGCGTCGCGCGCGGCCTCGCTGCCGGTGAAGCTCGTCGGCGTCCCCGCCGGCGCCTTGCTCTTCGCCTACAGCTTCGTCTCGCCCTTCTTGCCCTCGACGGTGCTGGCGCCGGCGTCGATCTTGATGATGGTCTGGTTCGCGCTCATCGCCTGGCAGAACGGCAGCCATCGGCGCGCGTGACGCAGCCGATGAGCTGCGCGCGTTGGAGCCGCTCTCAGCGGCCCGGAACCCACGAAGCACCTACGGACCGACGTAGCGGTAGACGCGGAGCCAGTCGTACTCGGCGCGCGTGGGGGCGGTGCTGCTGTCGACGGGGCCTGCCCAATCTGGCGCCCCAGAAGCCCAGATCGTCAAGAGGATGTTCTGAGGGAGGACCATGCGTCCCATTTCCTTGGTGGCCGTGTGCATGAGCGCTCCGTCGACGTAGAAGCGCGCCTCACCGGGCACCCATTCGATGGTGTAGGTGTGAAAACCCGCTGCGGGGTTGAAGTCCAACGTGACGAGCTCGGGAAACTGGAGGTGGCCCGTGGCTGGATCAGCGGGCGGGATGTTCACCATGTGGTTGAACTGAATGCGGTCGGCGTTTTTGCCCAGAAACTCGATGTCGAGCTCGTTCCAGTCGTCGGGGGGCCAAGGGGTATAGATGAGCACCAGCGAAGAGACGACCGCGGAGCCCTGCGCAAACCGAGCTGACGCCTCTATTTTTCCGTAGGTCAGCGTCTCGCGAGAGCGCATCTCCACGCCGCGGAAGGGCTTGTTGGCATCGTTGGCCGCCGTCAGCGAGAGGTGCAGGATGCCGTCGCTGACCGCGGCGTTTTCGCCGGTAAACTGCGCGAGATTGCCGTCCCAGCTGTGGGTCATCAGCTGCCAGCGAGCGAGATCGACGGTGTCGAACGGATCTTCCCAGGCGAGCTCGAAGCTGCCATCTCCAGCGGCGCCCCCCGTGCCGCCCGTCGTTGCGACGCTCGTCTCACCGGAACCTGCGCCGCCCATACCTGCGCCGCCCGTACCACCGGAGCTTGCGCCGCCCGTACCACCGGAGCTTGCGCCGCCCGTACCACCTGCGCCACCGGTCATGGATGTCTCCGGCGGCATGCCGCCACTTCCACCGGTCATGGGGCCGGCAGCAGCCCCGCTCGTCGCCGTGCTGGGGGGACCTCCGCCAGCGGCGGGGGAGGCGTCCGGATCCGGCGAGTCGTTGGAGCACCCCGAAAAAGCAAGGAGCGCGAGCAGGGAAAGGGCTGATCGACTTCGCATGCCGAGCGAATACCCAGCCGCCGCACGGCGAGCATCAAGTTCTGTGCGTTTTCGCAGCCTGAACGCCGATTCGCGGAGCAGCGGTGCCGGAAACGATGGGTCTGGATGCGCGAGCTACCCGGGATCTCGGCAACGGTGCTGTGCGACCAGCGGCTCCAACCTGTCGGCGAGCAGCTTCCGGGTGCCTGGGTCGAGGAGCGTGCTCGGCGCCATGCCCAGCAGCTCTCTGATCACCTGGTGACAGCGCGAGTAGCTGCCGAACCCGGCTTCGAGCGCCGCATGAGTCAAGTGGTCGCAGCCCTGCTCGAGCAGCTCGAGGAGCCTCAGCGTTTGCAGCCGGTTCTTGTACTCCGTCAAAGACAGGCCCTGGTCGCGGCGAAATTTGCGGCTCACATCGCCGCGGTTGCTGGCCAGGCGCCGGGTCAGCTCGTCGCGGCGGAGGCCTGGCGCCTCGACCAGCAGGGCCGCAGCACGGTGGCCAAGGCTCATCTGCGGAGGAGGTGTCATCCGGGCCAGCGCTGCAAACAGATCGAGCAGCCGTCCTTCGACAGCCGGGTTGTCGCGGCTGTCGGGCACCTGGGCCATGGCGTCTGCACAAGCCAACAAGGCGGCCCCGTCAAGGCGCTGCTGAGGCCGAGAGAAGCTCGGCGCGCAGCCGTGCTCGCGCGCGAACGCATCGATCAGCTCGGGCCGGAACCCTGCCACATAGAGCTCGAGGTCAGGGCTGGCGTCTTCGAGATAGTGATCCAGCCCGGGCGGATACCAGGACAGCGAGCCGCGGCCCATCAGGACGCGACGGTGCCCCACGCGGAAGATGGCAGTTCCCCGGACGAGGAGGTTGAACTCCGGTTCGTCGTGAAAATGGGCGGGTCGCCTGTAGGCGGGATGATATCGCCAGGCCTGGGCGCGTCGACCTTCGGGCATGGGGAACGACTGCCACAGCAGGTTCACGGTGAGCGCAATGATAGTGCAGCCACGTCAGGGAAGCACGTCTGCCGGCGGACGCGCCTCCAGCGTGCCCCCGGCCTCAGCGCGAGCCGCCGCCCGGGAGCCTCGGCGCCGCGCCTTCGGCGGGGGCGCGCGCGGGCGCGCCGGCTGACGCCGCGCCGGCCGCGGCCGCGCGCTGCATGCAGAGCTTCAGGCCCGCGCGGAGGTTCCCCACGGTCGCGATGCCCGACAGGTCGAGCCCGAGCGAGACCATCGTCTGCGCCACGTTGGCCCGGATGCCCGTGATGACCCCCTCGGCGCCGAGGAGCCGGATGGCGCGGACGAGCTCGATGAGGTAACTCGCCGTCTTCGTGTCGACGACCTCGACGCCGGTGAGGTCCAGGATCGCGAAGCGGGCCCGCTTGTCCACGACGGCGGCCAGCAGGTCATCCATCACGTCGGCGGCCCTCTTGCTATCGACGACGCCCACCATGGGGAGCGTCAGCACGCCGTCCCAGACCTCGATGATGGGCGTCGACAGATCGCGGATCACCTTCTGCTGGAGCTCGATGATCTCGATCCGCGATTTCAGCTCGTCCTCCCTGAGCTTCGCCTCCGTGCCGTCGAGCGTGAAGCTGACCGCCCCGTCGGGCTCCCCGCGCTCGTCGCGCAGCGGGATGACCCAGGTCTCCCAGGCCTTCCCGAACGCCTCGACGTGGGAGCGGACGAGCTCGCCCCGCACCGCCCTTTGCATCGGCCCCATATCCATCGGCGCGGGCGGCGGGTCGAACACGTTCAATCCGATGAACTGGCCCGGCGTCAGGCCGAGGGACGCGAGCATCTTGCCCTCGTGGAAGGTGCAGTATCCCTCCCGATCCATCCGGGTCACGCTCGTCTCCACGGCGCCGAGGATGGCGCGGAGGATGACGTCGCTCTCCTTCAGCCGCGCGACGGCCTCGACCTGCGCCGTGACATCCTGGCCGAAGCAGAGCAGCCGGATCAGGGCGCCGCCGTCGTCGACGACGGGCGCAAGCCGCCACTCGCACACGACGGTGCGTCCGTCCTTGCGGGTGTGGGTGCAGCGGAGCGGGGCGCTCTCCCTGCCGGGCGCGCGCCGGAAGGCCTCGACATCCGCCTCGCTCACGATCGTGTCCGTGAGCCGGCGGCCCACCGCCTCGGCGCCGGTGTGGCCGAAAATGCGTTCTGCCTCACCGTTCCACGCGCAGACCACGAGTTCGTCGAGATCACCCGCGCACTCGATCACCGCGAAAGGCGCGTTGCGGACAGCGCTCATGTAGCTCGTGGAGAGCGCCTGGGAGTCGGGAGCCGTCGCTGAGGTCGTCATCGTTCGTCCCCAAGGTAACTTGGGCCGCCGGCCGCTGTCGAGCGCCACCGGGGAGCGGCGATCCACCGCGGAGGAGCCCCGCGCCGGATGCGTGAGGTGACATTCAATTTGTGTCGGCGCGTCGCGGGCTCAGCGGCGCTGTTCGCCGTCGTGTAGGGAGCTTCCTGCTTCGCGCCGTGGCGCCTGGCGAGCTCGGAGGGGGGCAGATGACCCCAGCTGCGGTGTGGGCGCCTGCAAGAAAGTGGACCGCCCGGCGCAGGTTCTGCTAGGGGGGGGTCATGATCATCGCGCTCACCGGACAGAAGGGTGGGATCGGCAAGAGCACCACGGCCGTGAGCCTCGCCGTTGCCGCGCTGGCGAAGGGCCGGCGGGTGCTGCTCGTCGACGCCGATCCCCAGGGCACCGTCCGCACGTGGGGCGACGTGGCCGCCGAGGCAGGGCACGAGATCCCGACCGTCATGGCCATGGGCGCCTCGATGCACAAGCCGGGGCAGCTCCCGGAGGTCGCGGCCGCGTACGATCTCACGGTCATCGACTGCCCGCCGCGCCACGGTGAGATCGCCCGGTCGGCGCTGATGATCGCCGATATCGCCGTCTATCCTTGCGGCCCCACGGCCGCGGACGCCTGGGCGCTGACCGCCGCGATCGAGGTGTTCCGCGAGGCCGCCGCGCTGCGGAGCGCGCTCAAGGGCTGCATCCTCATCACGCGCAAGCAGGGCCGCACGGCGCTCGGCAAGTCGGCGCGCGCGGTGCTCGAGACCTCGGGCCTGCCGGTGCTCTCCACGGAGCTCGGCTATCGCATTGCCTATCAGGAGTCCCTCGCCTGCGGGCAAGGGGTGACGGGCTACGCGCCGCGGGACGCCGCGGCCAGAGAGATCACCCACCTTCTCGAAGAACTGGAGACGCTTCACCATGGCGAAAAAACAAGTCGCGGTCTCGCTGAGAAAGCCGCCGTCGCCTGAGAAGGTCGACGCGTTCGTCGCCGGCGGCGCGGACGGCAAGCCGGCGCACGACGACGGGAAATCTCGGCGCGCGCTCGACGCCGAGAAGCCGAGGGCCGCTGTCGACCGGCGCGCGCTCGACGCCGAGAAGCCGGCTGAAGCGAGGCAGGAGCAAGCGCCGCAGCCGGTCCCCGAGCCGCCCGCGGCGACGCCGCCCGCGGCGACGCAGCCGGCGCAGCCCGCGGCGGCGCAGGCCGCGGCGGCGAGCGCGACGCCCGCGCCTCAGCCGCTCGCCACCACCTCCGAGCTGGCGGCCGTCCCGTCGGTGCTCGTCGGGAACGACGGCCGCGCGCGGCGCGCGGTCACGGTCTACCTCCCCGATCCGCTCGCGGACAGGCTGCTGCTCCACTGCATCGAGAACGACCGCGACATGAGCAACCTGATCGGCGAGGCCGTCGAGGTGCACCTCGACAGGCGGCTCGGGCCGGCGCCCGTCACCGCAGCACCGGCCGAAGGCGGCGCAGCCGCCGCCCGCGAGCCGGCGCCCGCCGGCCCGGCCTACCGCGCCGAGCCGTTCCGCGCCGAGCCGTTCCGCGCCGAGCCGTTCCGCGCCGAGCCGTTCCGCGCCGCCGACACGAGCCCGAAAGGGCGGGTCGGCCGCATGGTCCAGGCCGGGCGCGTGCTGATGACGCTGTGGCGCCAGCGACCGCGGGTGAGCTGACCCGCGATCTCCCCGCGAACCCGCCCTCCTCGAGCTCCTCGAACGGCTCGCGGCGCCACCTCCCTCCTCGAACGGCTGCGGCACCACCGCCGCGCTCTCACCGGGCGCGGCCGGATCCGGACAGGAAGTCCGGGGAGGGAAGATAAGGATCTTCCTGCCTTCCTGTCTCGTATGCATCTCTCCGGGCCCACTCCCCCTTTTCTGGGTCCGTTGACATCCCCAGGGTGACCAGGCAGGCTCGGTATCGCGACGCTGCGCAACTGGCTCCGAGCCCGCCGCCGGGTGCGTGATGAGCTGCGTCACCGAACGTTCGCCGCGGCGGCAACTGACCACCAGGACGAGCGATGACCCAGCATTTTCGCGACGAGGGGGCGGCGGCGCGCGGACTCCATCCGAAGGACGCGCAGGCGACGTCGAGCGCCAGCCGTCCAGTCCACGCGCTGTTCATGGAGGCGCCCACCGCCATCGCGGTGCTCCGGGAGCCCGACTGGGTCATCGACTTCACGAACCGCCTCGCGCAGCGCCTGTTCCGCGACCGCGCCGCGGTGGGCAGGCGCCTGTTCGAGTGCGCCCCGGAGCTCGCCCGCTCCCCGGTCGCCGAGCTGCTCGATCGAGCCCACGGGTCGGGCCGCCCCGCCGCGGCGTGCGAGCTCCTGATCCTCCTCGACCGCGGCGACGGCGCGCTGGCCGAGGGCTATTTCAACGTGACCCTCGAGCCCATCCCGGCCGCGGGCGGCGGGACGGAGAGCGTCGTGCTCTTCGCGGTCGAGGTCACCGACCAGGTGCTCGCCCGGCGCCGCATCGAGCAGCTCGCCGAGCAGCTCGAGCACGAGCGCCACAAGCTGGAGCAGATCATCCAGCAGATGCCCCACGCCGTGTACATCGCGGAGGCCCCCTCGGGCCAGCTCGTGACGGGCAACGCGCAGGGCTCCGCGCAGCTCGGTCGCCCGTTCGTCGCGTCGACGGACATCGCGGCGTACAGCGCCGCGTATTCGGGCTTCCACGCGGACGGCCGCCCCTACGCGCCGCACGAGTGGCCGCTCGCGCGCGCCGTGACGAGCGGCGAGCTCGTCCGGGCCGAGCCGGTGGAGATGGTGCGCGCCGACGGCTCGCGGGCCATCATCGAGTACAGCGCCGCGCCCATCCGCGACGCCTCGGGGCAGATCGTGGCCGGCGTGGTCGTCGGCGTCGACGCGACCGACCGCATCCGCGCCCTGCGCGAGGAGCAGCGCCGCAGCGAGCAGCTCAGGGGGCTCGCCGAGGCCTCGCTCGCCGTCAACGCGGCGCCGTCGCTCGATCGCATGCTCGCCGAGATCACCGAGCGGGCGCGGTCGCTCATCGGCGCGCACCAGGCCGTCATCAGCATGACCCGCGACGACGACCGGGCGCAGGCCATCAGCGCGGTCAGCCTCTCGGACAAGTACGCCGCGTACCGCGGCCACGACGCGAAGACGGACGGCAGCGGCACCCACACGCTCGCCTGCAAGCTGAACCGGCCGCTCCGCATGACGCAGGCCGAGCTCGAGGCGCACCCGGCGTGGCGCGGCTCCGGCGGCGAGGCGTCGCGCCGCCCGCCCCTGCGCGGCTGGCTCGCCGCGCCGCTCATCGCCCGCGACGGCAGCAACATCGGGCTCATCCAGCTCTCGGACAAGATCGAGGGGGAGTTCACCGGCGACGACGAGTCGATCCTGATGCAGCTCGCGCAGCTCGCCAGCGTCGCCATCGAGAATACGCGGCTGCGCGAGGCGGCGCTCGCCGCCGAGAAGCGCTTCCGATCCATGGTGGAGGCGACAGCGGTCGTCGTCTGGCGGACCCTGCCGGACGGCCGCGTCGTCGAGGACTCGGCGTCCTGGCGTGGCTTCACCGGCCAGCGCTACGAGGAGTGGATCGGCTACGGCTGGCTCGACGCCGTCCACCCCGACGACCGCGAGCGCGCGGGCGCCGCGTGGCGCGCGGCGGTCGCGTCGAGGGGCCGCTACGAGGTGGAGTACCGGCTGCGCCGGCGCGACGGCTCCTGGGCCCACACCGTGGCGCGCGGCGTCCCGCTCCTCGCGGACGACGGATCCATCGACGAGTGGGTCGGCTGCAACGTCGACGTGAGCGACATCCGGCGCGCCGAGGAGGCGCTCCGCGTGCAGCACCAGCTCGTGCGCACCATCGCCGAGAACACGACGCTCGGCCTGTTCATGATGGACGCCCACCAGCGCTGCACCTTCATGAACCCGGCGGCCGAGAAGATCACCGGCTTCACCTTCGACGAGATCAAGGCGCTCGATCGCCCGCTGCACGAGATCGTCCACCACAAGCGGCCGGACGGCAGCCATTACCCCATCGAGGAGTGCCCCATCGACCGGGCGCTGCCGCGCAAGAGCCAGGAGCAGGGGGAGGACGTCTTCGTCCACAAGGACGGCGCCTTTTACCAGGTCGCCTTCACCGCGAGCCCGATCCTCGACGGCGCCGTCCCGGTGGGCACGGTCATCGAGGTCCGCGACATCACCGAGCAGAAGCGCGCCGAGGCGGAGCGCGAGCGCCTCATCGCCGCGCTCGAGCGGAGCAACAAGGAGCTCGATCAGTTCGCGTACGTGGCGAGCCACGACCTGAAGGCGCCGCTGCGCGGCATCGCGAACCTGACGCAGTGGATCGAGGAGGACCTCGCCGGGACGCTCGCGGGCGACTCGCGCGAGCACATGAGCCTGCTGCGCGGCCGCGTCCGGCGGATGGAGGCGCTCATCGACGGGATCCTCGACTACAGCCGCGCCGGGCGGGTGCGGCACGAGGTGGAGGCGGTCGACGTCGGCCAGGTCCTCGCCGACGTCGTCGAGCTCATCGCGCCGGCGCCCGGGGCGCGCGTCGAGGTCTCGCCCGGCCTGCCCGTGCTGCGGACCGAGCGGATCCCGCTGCAGCAGGTGTTCATGAACCTCATCAGCAACGCGCTCAAGCACGCGCGGCGCGTGGACGTGCGCGTGCGCGTCGGGCACCGCGACGCGGGGCAGCTCCACGAGTTCTTCGTCGAGGACAACGGCCCAGGCATCGCCCCGGAGTTCCACGACCGCGTCTGGGGCCTCTTCCAGACGCTGGAGGCGCGCGACAAGGTCGAGGGCACGGGAATCGGGCTGTCCGTGGTGAAGAAGATCGTCGAGAGCCGCGGCGGCCGCATCTGGATCGACTCCTCCCCGGGGCAGGGCGCCGCGTTCCGCTTCACATGGCCAAAGCGCGATGCAAGCGAGCGCTGAGGCCCCTCGTCCAGGCCGGCGAGCCGACCCTGGGCAAGCTCAGCGGTCGAGCGGTGTGCCCCTCATTGCAGTTGAATCGGGCGAACCGGTGGTCCAAGCTCGAACGATGAGACACCCCGGGAGAACCTGCGCGACCAGCGGCGCGCCCGAGTGCGCTCTGGCACAAAGGCGGCCGCGAAACCCCCGCGGCGGTCGCCCCCTTGCCGTGGTGAATCCGGCGGCGGTCATCGCGCGGAGGTTGACGTTCACGTCCTTCCCGCCAAGGAGAAATGGGAGACAATGAACGTCGAAGAGAAACTCCTGAACATCCTCCTCGTCGAGGACGACGAGGTCGACGTGATGAACGTCCGCCGGGCGTTCAAGAAGAACAACATCTCGAACCCCCTCTGGGTCGCCGGCAACGGCGTCGAGGCGCTCGAGATGCTGCGCAGCGGCGTCATCCCCGTCGAGCGCCGGCTCATCCTGCTCGATCTCAACATGCCCAAGATGAACGGGATCGAGTTCCTTCGCGAGCTGCGCGCGGATCCGGATCTCGTGTCCACGTCGGTTGTCGTGCTGACCACATCGAACGACGATCGCGACAAGGTGGGGGCGTTCAACCTCAACGTGGCGGGCTATCTCCTCAAGCCCGTCACGTTCCTCAGCTTCGTTGAGCTGATGGCGGCGCTCAACAAGTACTGGAGACTTGTCGAGCTACCTTAGCGAAACTCGACAGCTTTCCGCGAGCGCCATCGCGGCTTTGGCCGCCGCTCGCGGCGAGGGCAGCGCGCCGCGTCCGCGGCGGATAGCGAGCCGACAGAGCAGCCGATTGCGCCCCTCCCGGATCTGCCGGATAGGTGGAAGCATGCGGCAACTCAAGCTCCGGACCAGCGTCGCGATCACAGCGCTCCTTGGCCTCTGCTCGATGGGCACCTTCTGCGTCCTGCCCGATCCAAACCCCGGCGCCCCGCCCGACCCCTCGACGGCGTGCGCCGACGGCGAGCCGCCCGCGGCCGGCGCGGCCGCCCTGTTCTTCAGCGATCCGGAGGGCGGCGCGACCCCGCTCTCCGCGGACGCCGTGCTCCAGATCGAGTACGGCCCGCAGGGCGGCCAGCACGTGATCGTGGGGATCCGGCACCACACGCGGAGCGACGGCGTGTGGGCCTACCGGCTGGGGTTCGAGCCGGAGGCGGCCGAGCCGGGGGATCCGGCGGCGCCGCGCAGGCCCGTCCTCGAGGGCTCGAACAGCGTGCCCGTCAACGCGTGCGCCTCCGGGTGGACCGAGACGATCGCGCCCGTGTTCCTCAACATCCGCGACAGCGGGCAAGCGGACGCGACAGGGGCCATCCCCGCGGCCCGCGGCGTGCTCCGCATCGTCGCCACCCCCAAGGAGGCGGGCGAGAAGGTGTCCGCGGACATCCCGTTGCAGATCGCGATGTGAGCCGGGCGCCGCGCCGCTACTTGCCCCGCTTGACCACGCCGAGCGCCCGCTGCGCCGCCCGCAGCGCCGCCTGCGCGTCCTTTCCCTCGGCGCCCTCGAGCGCCGCCGCCACGGCGGCCGCGACCTCGCGCTTGCTGTGCGGGTGCACGTCCGCGAGCTTCAGGTAGAGCTGCGCCTTGTCGGCGAAGTCGGCGTCGCCGCGCCGCGCCTCGACCCGCTCGCGCAGGCACGCCGCCACCGCGGCGTCCTCCATCTTCTTCAGCGCGTCGAGCGCCGCCGCGCGCTTCGCGATCTCCGGCCGCGCCTCGATGAGGTCCACGAGCGGCCCGAGCGCCACCGGGCCGAACGCGCGGATCGCGTCCGCCACGATGCCGGGCTTGTACCCCTCGGCGTAGGCCGACAGGAGCTCGCCGAGCCCCCGGACGTCGCCGAGGTAGCCGAGCGCGTACGCGGCGATCTTCGCCTCCCGCTCGTCCTCGCCGCGGCTCGCCAGCCTCCGCACGAACGTCTCGACCATCTCGACGTCGCCGAGCTGGGCGAGCGCGTAGGCGGCCTCCTCGCGCACGCCGCGGGCGGCGTCCGCGTAGAAGGCGCGGCGGAGCGCCGGCAGCGCGGCGAGATCGCCGAGCTCGGCGAGCGCCTTGAGCGCCTCGATCCGCTCCTCCTTCGTCGGCGCCGCGCCGAGCGCCTTCGCGAGCTCCTGCACCCGCTCGCTCTGCGCGGCGCGGCGCGCGCGCACCGCGGCGCCGCCGCCTGGCCCTGCCGCCTGCGCCCCCTCGAGCACGTCGAGCGCGTCCCGGGCGAGCGCCCGCAGGCCGGCGTCCTTCGCGTGCTCCGCGACCCGACCGAGCATCGCCGCGGCGTCTGCCCGCGCCGCGCCGTCACCGTGGAGCGCCACCGCCTGCAGCACCCGCACCGCGGTCAGCCTCGCCACGCGGCCCGCCTTCACGGTGAGCGCCCTCTCCGCGGCGGCGATCGCCTCGGCCCCGAGCGGCGCGAACGTCCTCGCGAGGGTCGGCGTCGCGGTGCCGTCCGCCCAGAGCGGGAAGATGTTGTTGACGAGCTCGCTCGCCGGCAGCGACGCGTAGTGGCGGTCGTGGTGGACCGCGGCGACGTAGCGGCTCATCGCGCCCGCCGCGCGCCGCCGCGCCACCTCGTCCGGGGGGAGCACCTCGTCGGGGCGCGCCACGGCGACGCTCTCGTAGCTCGGCACGCGCTCCATCGCCGCGCGGTCGATGTGCGTCGCGCCGGCGAGGCGCACGAGCGCCATCTCGAGCACCTGGTAGAGCTTGATGAAGTCGTCGAGCCGGTCGGCCGGGTCGGGCCGCTGCGGGAGGCTCTGGAGCAGCGCGGCCTGCTTCTCCAGGCGTAGATCGCGGAGCCGCTCGGCGAGCGGGTCCGTCGCGCGGGCGACGAGGCCTGTCAGCCCGGTGACGAGCGCCTCGGCGAGCTCCTCGCGCACCTCGCCGAGCGCGATGGCCGCGGGCGAGGCGCCGGCCTCGCGGGCGGCGGCGTTCCAGGCGGAGCCCTCGAGCGGCGCGCTCCGCGCCGCGGCGCCCTGCTCGACGCCCACATCGAAGACGGCGCGGAGCTCGAGGCCGAGCGGGCCCTCGACGACGGCGGCGAGCGGCCACAGCGTGGGCAGCGCCGCGTCGATCCCGACGTCACCGAGCAGCGCGCGCAGCCGCGCGTCGCGCAGGGAGCCCGCGAGCCGCTCCTCGAGCGAGGCGTCGTCGGGCAGGTGGAGGGCCTCGCCCTTGTCGTCGACCGCCGAGAGCCGCGCGCCCCGCGCGAAGAGCGTGTCGATGCGCACCGCCACGGGCACGAGGTCGGGCGCGAAGACGTCCTTGCGGTGCTCCTGGAGCGCCGCGAGCGCCGCGCCGACGTCGGGCAGCGCCCGCGCGAGCACGGCCCCGAGGGCGCCGGCGTCGAGCGGGCGCTTGTCGCCGAGATCGGTGAAATCGAGGCGGAGCGGCGGGTAGCCGGGGTAGGTCGTCGCGCGCGCGCCGGCGAGCACCTCCCCGGCGAAGCTCCGCTTCGGCTCGGTGCGCTTCGCCATGAAGGCCGGGAGGATCTGCTTCTCGCTGAAGTGCCGGCCGGACTCGAGGTCGAGGAAGCGGCTCTCCCGGATGACGAAATCGTCGCTCGTCGTGCGCGTCGAGAAGGCGTACTCGACGAGCGTGAGCCCCTCCGCCGGCTTGCGGTCGGACGCCTTCCACGTCTTGCCGACGAGCTCCTCGACGTGGCGGTCGTCGAGCGGCTCGCCCGCGAGGTGCTTCTCGAGCTTGCGGGCGGTGAGCAGGAGATCGGCCATCAGGTTCGCGTAGGCGACCGCCGGGAGCGCGCCGCGGCGAGCGCCCGCGGCCGGGCCAGCGCCCGCGGCTGAGCCAGCGCCCGCGGCCGGCCCGCGCAGCAGCGCGGCGAGGTCGAGCGTCCGCGCCGAGAGCCGCCGGAGGCGGTTCTCCCGGAGGCCCTCGGCGAGCTTCTCCATCTGCTCGATGCGGTCGGCCCCGATCGTCGCGACGCCGGCGACGGCGAGCTCGCGCACGAGGGTGCCGACCTGCTCGACGCCCGACTTCATCAGGGCCTGCGCGTTCACGCTGCCCTTCTTGACGCTCTTCCTCGCGGTCTCGCCGCCCGTCGCGCCGGGCGGCGCCGCGTCGCTCACGACGAACGACTCCGGCGCGCGCGCCCAGGCGACGAGCAGCGCCGCCGCGTGCTTGCAGAACGCCGTGGTGAACGTCCGCGCCGGGCAGGTGCAGCGCCCCTTGAAGCCGGGCGCCGGCGAGCCGCTGTAGACGAGCGTGACCTTGTAGGGCGCGGCCCCCGAGCCCTTCGCCTCGCAGAACAGCTTGTTCTCGTGGCGGGCCAGGTTCAGGAGCTGGCCGCCGTCGTAGAGGAGCGTGCCCTTCTTGAGCTCCCCCGGGTCCTGGATGAACGCCCGGAGCTCGGCGGCCCCGATGCGCTGGACCTCGCCCGGCGCCGCGCTCACGGGCCCTCCGCGGGCGAGCGCGCCGCGCCCGGCGCCGGGCGCTCACCGTCTGCCGGGAGCCCCGGCGACAGCGAAGGGGTCGCCATCGGGAACGGATGCGGAAGATGCGGAAACGGGGGAGGGGCCGCCGACATCGGCCCTGGAGACTATCATGGGCCGCGGCCCGGGGACCCTCGCCGCGCCGCCCCCGGATGCCGCGCTCCGGGCGTCGACTTTACCGGTTCAGTTCAACGGATGCGCTCCGTCCGATGCTTCATCGGATGCGCTTCGTCCGACGCGCGTCCTCGGGCCCGCTGCTCCGGCATACCCGGCTCACGCCGACGGCTGCGCGGCGGCCTGCGCCTCGCCGAGGCGGGGGTAGTCGGTGTAGCCGCGCGGCCCCTCGGAATAGAAGGTCGCGACGTCGGGCGGGTTGAGCGGCGCGCGGCGCGACAGGCGCTCGGGCAGATCGGGGTTGGCCAGGAACGGCGCGCCGAAGGAGACGAGGTCCACCTCACCCGCCCGCAGCGCCTGCTCCGCCGCCTCGAGCGTGTAACCGCCGTTCGCGATGAGGGCGCCGCGGAACCGCTCGCGCAGCAGGGGCGACACGCGATCCGCGGGGGCCTCCTCGGCGACCGGCTCGACGACGTGCAGGTAGACGAGCTTGCGCGCCCAGAGCTCGGCGGCGACGTGGCCGAAGAGCGCCTTCGGGTTCGAGTCGCTCATGTCGTTGTAATCCCCTCGCGGCGAGACCCGCGCGCCGACCCGGTCCGGGCCGAACACGCCGGTCACCGCGTCGACGATCTCGAGGAGGAACCGCGTCCGGTTCTCGATCGAGCCGCCGTACCGATCGGTCCGCCGGTTCACGCCGTCGCGGAGGAACTGGTCGATGATGTAGCCGTTCGCCGCGTGGAGCTCGACGCCGTCGAAGCCGGCCGCCTTGGCCCGGCGCGCGCCTTCCTCGAACTGCGCGACGACGCCGGGGATCTCGTGGGTCTCGAGGGCGCGCGGGGTGCTGTACGGCTGCTTGCCCTCGGGCGTGTGCGCGTGGCCGGTGCGGATGGGGACGGCCGAGGACGAGACAGGCGCCTGCCGGCCCGGCTGGAACGAGACGTGCGACGCCCGCCCGACGTGCCAGAGCTGGGCGAAGATGCGCCCCCCCGCCCGGTGCACCGCGTCGGTCACGAGCCGCCACCCCTCGACCTGCGCATCGGTGTGGATGCCCGGCGTGCGAAGGTACCCCACGCCCTGCGGGCTGACCTGCGTGGCCTCGGTGATGATGAGGCCGGCGGAGGCGCGCTGCTCGTAATACAGCGCGTTGAGCTCGGTGGGCACGTTGCCCTCGCCCGCGCGGCAGCGCGTCATCGGCGCCATCACGAGGCGGTTCGGCAAGGACAGGGGGCCCAGCGTGAAGGGGCTGAACAGCAGACCTGTGGCGGTGGTCACGATCGATGCTCCTTGTAGAAAGGACGTTACTTCCGAAAGGGAAGCGTGGCCCGTCAGGAAGGCATCATGAGACGCCGCTACCTCGTGTCAAGGGACTTCCTTTTTGGTAGTGAAGAGGTCATGCTTCCGGGACGCGGAATGAAGCACTCATGCCAGCACCTCTGCGGGGCGTTCCAGGCGGGGATGGATGTGCTCGCGAAGCCGTGGAACGGCCTCATCATCGCGACCCTCGACGAGGGCCCGCTGCGCTTCGGCGAGCTGGGCGAGCGGCTCGACGCGATCAGCGACCGGATGCTCTCGAGCCGGCTGAAGGAGCTCGAGGCGCTCGGCCTCGTCGTCCGGCGCGTCCTGCCGGGCCCGCCCGTGCGCGTGGAGTACGAGCTGACCGGCGTCGGGCGGGGGTTCAGCGAGGTCGCGCAGGCCATCTCGCGGTGGGGGGCCATGCTCACGGAGAGCGCAGCGCGCGGCGGCGCGGCGAAGGGCGGCGCGGCGGCTGGCGCGCGCGGCGGCGCGGCGGCTGGCGCGCGCGGCGGCGCGCGCGGCGGCGCGGCGGCTGGCGCGCGCGGCGGCGCGGCGGCGGCCGCGGCGGCGGGGCAGCCGCGAGCGCGACCCGCGCAGGCGGGATGACGGCCAACGGAGTGACCGACATCACGCAACGTCGACCGAACGGTGGGTGGCAGTCAGGCAAAGCCTGATGCCCATTCGCAGCATGGCCTGATGTGCAGTCGGTCCATGGCGTGGCAGCGCGCCGAATCCACATTGTCCACGCGCCGGAAGACCTTGCCGGCCTTTGGAAATGATGATGTGATTCGAAGGCTTCGCGCGATCGGCCCCTCCGATGACGCGAAGCACTGACGCGGTGGCGTCCTGTGGGCGTCGCGGTGGATCGTCGTATGGCAGTGGAACACCAGCGCCGACCCGCGGGGATGAGGCTCGCACACCAGTTCTTTTTGTCTCTCGTCCTGCCCATCGCGATCGCCATCCTCGTGTATGGCGTCTTCGCCTCGGCGCACCGCAAGCAGGTCCTGCGGGAGGAGGCCACGGCGGAGCTCCGCAATTACGCCACCCTGCTCCAGGCGTTCGTCGAGAGCGCGCTCCAGCGCCGGGACATCGCGCTCGTCCGGCGCCGGGCGGAGCACTTCGCGAGCGCCGAGCGCATCCTGGGGGTCGCCGCCTTCACGGAGGGCGGGGAGACGGTCTTCATCACCGAGGGGGTCAAGCGGGATGCCGAGCGGCTCGGGGAGCTCGCCCGGCGGGCGTTCCAGGAGGGGGGAGACATCGAGGAGACCACCACCGTGGTCGGCCAGTCGGTGCTGATCCGCTCCGTCTCCATCCAGCCGAGCGACGCCAATCCACCGCTCGTCGCCATCCTCGTGCGCGATCGTCAGTACATGGAGGTGCTCGAGAACGCGCTCAATCGCGGGCTCGCTGTGACCGGCGTCCTGCTGCTGCTGATCAGCGCGATCGTCGCCGGGCTCGTCGGGCGCTTCACGGTCGCGCTCCCGGCGAGGGCCATCCTGTACGGGGCCGAGCGCGTCGCGAGCGGCGATCTCGACGCGGCGGTGCCCGAGAAGGGCGCGGAGGAGCTCTCCCGGCTGGCCCACGCCTTCAACACGATGACCTGGTCGCTCCGGGAGGCGCGGGCGCGCGCCCAGCGGGAGGAGACGGCGCGGGTGAACGTGGAGCGGCGGCTGCAGCAGGCGCAGGCGCTCGCGGCCGCGGGGCAGGTGGCGACCTCGCTCGGCCACGAGATCGGGTCGCCGCTGAACGTGATCCAGGGCCGCGCGCGGCGCGCCGCCGACCTGCCCGGGTGCCCGGAGAACCTGCGCGCCGAGCTGGAGACCATCGCGCGGCAGTCCGAGCGCATCACGCGCGTCGTCTCTCGCCTCGTCTCGCTCGCTCGTCCGTCTCGGCAGCAGCAGGAGGCGAGCGATCTCCGGCGCGTCATCGAGGACGTGATCGCCTTCCTGGGTCCGGAGTGCAGGAAACGCGACATCGAGACGAGCGTGGTCTGTCCGCGCGATAGCGGGGAGTGGGGGCGCGTCGCGCTGGACTCCGATCGTCTGTTCCAGGTGGTGTTCAATCTCTGCCTGAACGCCATCGAGGCCCAGGAAGGCGGCGGCGAGCTCGTCGTGCGCGTCCTCCCCGAGTGCGACGGCCCGGCGGGCGCTCGCGCCGTGTGCTTCGATGTCGAGGACGCGGGGCCCGGGGTCCGCGCCGAGGACGCGGGCCAGATCTTCGAGCCGTTCTTCACGACGAAGGCGAACCGCGGGGGCAGCGGCCTCGGGCTCGCCATCGTCCACGGGATCGTCCAGGAAGCGGGCGGCACGGTGGACGTCGCCCCCTCGCCGACGGGCGGGGCGCGCTTCCGGGTCACCCTGCCCACGACTTTGTCCGCCCCGCCCGTGTCCGGCTCGCCTGGGGCCGCGGAAGCGAGCTCTGCAGTGAACGCCGGAGCGAGCTCTGCAGTGAACGCCGGAGCGAGCTCTGCAGTGAACGCCGGAGCGAGCTCTGCAGTGAACGCCGGAGCGAGCTCTGCAGTGGGCGCCGGAGCGAGCGCGGACACGCACTCGGACACGGAGAAAAGCAGCTGAGCACCCGGGCGAGCGCGCAGGGCGCAAGGTAATCGGACAGGGAGACAGGGCGACAGGGAGACAAGGACCATCAGGGCTCGCGCCCGGCAAAGACCCGGGAAAAACGGAGAGTGGCGGGGGAGAAACGGGGAAGGAAAAGCGCCATGAGTTCGACCTCACCGAAGGTATTGATTGTTGAGGACGACGACGATCTCGGCAGGTTCGTCGTTGACATCGCGACCGATCACGGCTACCAGGCGACGCATGTTGCCGATGCCCTGTCCGGCATCAGGCTCCTCCCTTCGGAGAAATTCGAGCTCCTGATCACGGACATCCGCATGCCGGGGATGGACGGCATCGAGCTGATCTCGCGCGCCAAGGCGCACGACCCGTTCCTGGCCGTCATCGCCATCACCGCCTTCGGCTCCGTCGAGACCGGGATGCGGGCCCTCCGCGTCGGCGCCTCCGATTACCTCTCCAAACCTTTCCGTTCCGATGAGCTAAGCTCTCGCATGCGACGCGCGCTCGAGCGGCGCGCGCGTGAGATCGAGCACGCTCGACTCCAGCGACAGGTCGAAGAAGTTCTGCGCCGCGGCAAGTCGTGAGGCGGCGGCGCACCGGCGCCCCGTGATGCCGCGCTCCCCTGGCATCGACGGGGCCCGATCACGCGAAGCAGGACCGAGATTTCCAGGCGCGCACTCGTCGTCAGGAAGGTATTCATGCAACCGAACAACATCGCGTCGGCGTCGAAGGACAAGAACGGGACCGCGGCCAACAAGAAGAAGCCGCCGTCCCGCAGGCGCGGCGCGGGCGGGCTCAACCTCGACGTGCGGGAGATGCAGCTCCAGGCGATCCTGGAGGTGCTCAAGGCCGTGAAGGCCGGCAACTTCTCGGCGCGCGTCGGCATCGGCGAGGTCCCCGGGACGATCGGGCAGATCGCCGACGAGGTGAACGACGTCGTCCAGCAGCTCCAGACCGTGGGCTCGGAGATCACGCGCGTCGCGCGCGAGGTAGGCACGGAGGGCAAGCTCGGGGCGCAGGCCGAGGTGCAGGGCGTCAGCGGGACGTGGAAGGACCTCACGGACAACGTGAACGTCCTCGCGGGGAACCTGACGAACCAGGTGCGCAACATCGCGGTCGTGACGACGGCGGTGGCGAACGGCGACCTGTCGAAGCAGATCACGGTCGAGGCGAAGGGGGAGATCCTCGAGCTGAAGAACACCATCAACAAGATGGTGGAGCAGCTGCGCGCGTTCGCGTCGGAGGTGACGCGCGTCGCGCGCGAGGTAGGCACGGAGGGCAAGCTCGGGGCGCAGGCCGAGGTGCGGGGGGTCAGCGGGACGTGGAAGGACCTCACGGACAACGTGAACGTCCTCGCGGGGAACCTGACGAACCAGGTGCGCAACATCGCGGTCGTGACGACGGCGGTGGCGAACGGCGACCTGTCGAAGCAGATCACGGTCGAGGCGAAGGGGGAGATCCTCGAGCTGAAGAACACCATCAACAAGATGGTGGAGCAGCTGCGCGCGTTCGCGTCGGAGGTGACGCGCGTCGCGCGCGAGGTAGGCACGGAGGGCAAGCTCGGGGCGCAGGCCGAGGTGCGAGGGGTCAGCGGGACGTGGAAGGACCTCACGGACAACGTGAACGTCCTCGCGGGGAACCTGACGAACCAGGTGCGCAACATCGCGGTCGTGACGACGGCGGTGGCGAACGGCGACCTGTCGAAGCAGATCACGGTCGAGGCGAAGGGGGAGATCCTCGAGCTGAAGAACACCATCAACAAGATGGTGGAGCAGCTCCGGACGTTCGCCGCGGAGGTGACGCGCGTCGCGCGCGAGGTAGGCACGGACGGCAAGCTCGGCGGCCAGGCGCAGGTGCCCGGCGTCGCCGGCACGTGGAAGGACCTGACCGACAACGTCAATCAGCTCGCCGGCAACCTGACGAACCAGGTGCGCAACATCGCCCTGGTCACGACGGCCGTCGCCAAGGGTGACCTGTCGCAGAAGATCACCGCCGAGGCGCGGGGCGAGATCCTCGAGCTGAAGGACACCATCAACAAGATGGTGGAGCAGCTGCGCGCGTTCGCGTCGGAGGTGACGCGCGTCGCGCGCGAGGTAGGCACGGAGGGCAAGCTCGGGGCGCAGGCCGAGGTGCGGGGGGTCAGCGGGACGTGGAAGGACCTCACGGACAACGTGAACGTCCTCGCGGGGAACCTGACGAACCAGGTGCGCAACATCGCCCTCGTGACGAAGGCGGTCGCGAGCGGCGACCTGTCGCAGAAGATCGCGGTCGAGGCGAAGGGGGAGATCCTCGAGCTGAAGGACACCATCAACAAGATGGTCGACCAGCTGCGCGCGTTCGCCGCGGAGGTGACGCGCGTCGCGCGCGAGGTAGGCACGGACGGCAAGCTCGGCGGCCAGGCGCAGGTGCCCGGCGTCGCCGGCACGTGGAAGGACCTGACCGACAACGTCAACCAGCTCGCGGGCAACCTGACGAACCAGGTGCGCAACATCGCCCTCGTGACGAAGGCGGTCGCGAGCGGCGACCTGTCCCAGAAGATCACGGTCGAGGCGAAGGGGGAGATCCTCGAGCTGAAGGACACCATCAACAAGATGGTCGACCAGCTCCGCGCGTTCGCCGCGGAGGTGACGCGCGTCGCGCGCGAGGTAGGCACGGAGGGCAAGCTCGGCGGCCAGGCGCAGGTGCCCGGGGTGTCCGGCACCTGGAAGGACCTGACCGAGAACGTCAACGTCATGGCCTCGAACCTCACCTCGCAGGTGCGCGGCATCGCCAAGGTCGTGACCGCTGTCGCGAACGGCGACCTCCGCCAGAAGCTCGCCCTGGAGGCCAAGGGCGAGATCGCGTCGCTCGCGGACACGATCAACGACATGACCTACACGCTCCGGGTGTTCGCCGAGCAGGTGACCACGGTGGCGCGCGAGGTAGGCATCGAGGGCAAGCTGGGCGGCCAGGCCAAGGTGCCCGGCGCCGCCGGCACGTGGAGGGACCTCACCGACAACGTGAACCAGCTCGCCGGCAACCTCACGACGCAGGTGCGCGCGATCGCCGAGGTCGCCACCGCCGTGACCAAGGGCGACCTGACGCGGGCCATCTCCGTCGAGGCGCAGGGCGAGGTCCTTCAGCTGAAGGACAACATCAACCAGATGATCTCGAACCTGCGGGACACGACGCGCGCCAACCAGGAGCAGGACTGGCTGAAGACGAACCTGGCGCGCTTCTCCGGGATGATGGCCGGGCAGCGGACGATCGAGGCGCTCAGCCGCCTCATCATGTCCGAGGTCACGCCGCTCGTCTCGGCGCAGCACGGGGCCTTCTACGTGCTGGAGTCCGAGGACAAGCACCCGACCTTGAAGCTCACGTCGAGCTACGCGTTCCAGAAGAGGAAGGGCATCTCGAACCGGTTCGCGCTCGGCGAGGGGCTCGTCGGGCAGTGCGGCCTCGAGAAGAAGAGCATCGTCGTCACCGACCTGCCGGACGACTACATCCGGGTGAGCTCGGGCCTCGGCGAGGCGCCGCCGCGCAACATCTGCGTGCTGCCGGTGCTGTTCGAGGGCGGCCTGAAGGCGGTCATCGAGCTGGCGAGCTTCCAGAACTTCACGCCCATCCACCTCACGTTCCTCGAGCAGCTCACGCAGTCGATCGGCGTCGTGTTCAACATGATCGGCGCCAGCATGAGGACGGAGGAGCTGCTCCAGGAGCTCCAGAGGTCGAACACCGAGCTCGGCTCGCGCTCGCAGGAGCTCGAGGAGAAGGCGTCGGAGCTCGAGATCAAGAACCGCGAGATCGCGCGCGCCAGCGCGTCCCTGGAGGAGAAGGCCAGGGAGCTGTCGCGCACCTCGAAGTACAAGTCCGAGTTCCTCGCGAACATGTCGCACGAGCTGCGCACGCCGCTCAACAGCCTGCTCATCCTCGCCAGGATCCTCGCGGACAACGAGGAGCACACGCTCACGCCGAAGCAGGTCGAGTACGCCAAGACGATCGCCGCCGCGGGGCAGGACCTGCTCCAGCTCATCAACGAGATCCTCGACCTCTCCAAGATCGAGGCCGGCAAGATCGACGTGAAGACGCAGCGGGTGGCCCTGTCCGAGCTCGCGGAGTACGTCGAGCGGAGCTTCCGGCAGATCGCCGAGCAGAAGGAGCTCGAGTTCTGGGTCCGGGTCGGCACCGGCGTCCCGTCGACGATCATGACGGATCTGCAGCGGCTCCAGCAGATCCTGAAGAACCTCCTGTCGAACGCGTTCAAGTTCACGTCGTCGGGCCGGATCTCGCTCGAGATCGAGGTGGCCAGCCGCGGGATGACGTACAAGCGGGACACGCTCATCAAGGCGAAGACCGTCGTCGCGTTCGCCGTCACCGACACCGGCATCGGGATCCCGCCGGACAAGCAGACGCTCATCTTCGACGCGTTCCAGCAGGCCGACGCCTCGACGAGCCGCACCTACGGCGGCACGGGGCTCGGGCTGACGATCAGCCGGGAGCTCGCCAGCCTGCTCGGCGGCGAGATCTCGCTGCAGAGCACGCCCGGCCTCGGCAGCAAGTTCACCCTCTACCTCCCGGCGGAGCGGCCGGAGCAGAAGGCCATGAAGCCGACGCGGGCCGAGCTGCCCGAGCCGATCGCGCCGATGCTCACGAACGGCGCGACCTCGGTCGCGCTCTCGGGGCGGAACGTGCTCGTCATCGACGACGACGCGCGCAACGTCTTCGCGATCACGAGCCTGCTCGAGCGGCGGGGCGCGCAGGTGCTCCTGGCCGAGAACGCCAGGCACGGCATCGATCTCCTCCGCGAGTCCGACGCCCACGTCGACATCGTCCTCATGGACATCATGATGCCCGAGCTCGACGGCTACGAGGCGACGCGCGAGATCCGCAGCGATCCCCGCTTCAACGATCTGCCGATCATCGCGGTCACGGCCAAGGCGATGCCGGAAGATCGGCAGAAGTGCCTGGACGCGGGCCTCAACGACTTCGTGGCCAAGCCCGTGGACGAGACGCGCCTCATGTCGGTCATGATGCACTGGCTGCGGCCCGACTGAGCAGGAGCCCTCGGTGTCCTCTGCTCCCGCGATGACCAGCATCCTGCTGGTGGACGACCAGCCGGAGAACCTGGCGGCGCTCAAGGTGATCCTCACCGACGAGAGCTACCGGCTGGTCACCGCGGCGAGCGGCAAGGACGCGCTCCTCAGGATCCTGGCCGAGGATTTCGCGGTCATCCTGCTCGACGTGCGGCTGCCCGACATCGACGGGTTCGAGGTCGCCTCGCTCGTGAAGCAGCGGGAGCGGTCGCGCCACACGCCGATCATCTTCCTCACCGCGGCGACCGACGATCTCTCGGCCATCTACAAGGCCTACGCCGTGGGCGGCGTCGACTACCTCTTGAAGCCGCTCGAGCCGGAGGTCGTCCGGGCGAAGGTCGCCGTCTTCGTCGAGCTCCACCGGCGGGGCGAGCAGATCAAGGAGCAGGCGGAGCTCCTGCGGAGGGCCGAGCAGCGGCGGCGCGACGCGGAGGTCGAGGAGCTCCGGCGCGCCGCGCAGGCGAGGTACCAGAACCTCGCCGACGCCATCCCGCAGTGCGTCTTCACGGCGAAGCTCGACGGCGCCATCGACTACGTGAGCTCACGCTGGCTGGAGTACACGGGGCTCGCGTTCGAGGCGCTCCGGGGCTGGGGCTGGCAGGCCGCGGTGCACCCGAACGACCTGAACCAGTTCGTCGGCAAGTGGCGCCGCTGCCTCGAGTCCGGCGAGCCGTTCCAGGGCGAGTGCCGGCTCCGGTCGGCGCACGGCGTGTACCGATGGCACCTCTGCCAGGCGGTCCCGGAGCGGGATGTCTGGAAGCGGGTGGTCGGCTGGCTCGGCAGCTTCACGGACATCGACGACGGCAAGCGCCACGAGCAGGAGCGCATCCACCTGTTGACCCGCGAGCGGGCGGCGCGCGCCGAGGCCGAGGCGGCGGTGCGCCGCTCGGAGCTGCTCGCCGAGGCGTCGAGCTCGTTCTCGGCGTCGCTCGACGAGCACAGCGTGGCCCGGGCCCTGACCCGCCTCGTCGCGGAGCGCATCTGCACCTGGTGCGTGCTCGATCTGCGCAAGGAGGGCGGCCTGCGCAGGGTCGCCGCCGCGCACCGGTCGCGCGAGGCGGCGCGGTTCGCCGAGCGGTTCGTCCCGCGGGAGCTCGCGCTGGCCGGGGACGGCGTCGCCGCGGTGCTGACGACCGGGCGGCCCGATCTGCGGGTCGAATGCGCCCCGCGCGACGTCGCGCAGGCGCTCGACCCGGAGGACCCGGCCGTCGTCCACGAGCTTGGCGCGAGCAGCTACCTGTGCGTGCCGCTCGTCACGCGCGGCAGCGTGCTCGGCGCGCTCAGCATGGTGTGGGTGGAGCCGGGCGAGCGCTTCGAGCCCCCCGACTTCGCCGTGGCCCTGGACATCGCCCAGCGCGCGGCGCTCTGCCTCGAGAACGCTCGCCTGCTGCGCATGACGCGGGAGGCGGTCCAGATCCGCGAGGACTTCGTTGCGGTCGCCTCGCACGAGCTCAAGACACCGCTCAGCGCGCTGGTCCTGCAGATCCAGGGGCTCACCCGCGCCCTCGGCCGCGCGGGCGGGGCGCTCCCGGCGGAGCAGGTGCTCGCGAAGCTCGCCCTGGCCGACGGGCAGATCGAGCGGCTCACGCGGCTCATCGACACGCTGCTCGACGTGGCGCGCATCAACAGCGGCCAGCTCGAGCTCTGCCTCGAGGACGTCGATCTGTGCGACGTGGCGCGCGACGTGGCGGCCCGGCTCGAGTCCGAGGTGCACCGGGCGGGCTGCTCGCTGGAGCTCGAGCTCCCGGAGCGGGCGATCGGCCGGTGGGACCGCCTGCGCATCGATCAGGTGATCACCAACCTGCTCATGAACGCGATCAAGTACGGGTGCGGCAAGCCCATCCAGCTGCGGATCTCGGTCGAGGGGCGGTCCGCGGTGCTCCAGGTGATGGATCACGGCATCGGGATAGCCCAGGAGTCCATCGGCCGGATCTTCGGGCGCTTCGAGCGGGCGGCGCCCACCAGCTCCTACGGCGGGCTGGGGGTCGGGCTGTACATCGTGGATCAGATCCTCCGGGCCCATGGGGGAACGATCCAGGTAGAAAGTGCCCCAGGCATGGGGGCGAGGTTCCAGGTGGCGCTGCCGCTCCCGCCCCGGGCGGCAGGTTCGGACGGTTCGGTGGGCGATCGCTCCGGGCCGTCGCTCACCGGCCCCGCGAGCTGAAAAGCCTTCAATTTCGGTACCTTGCGGGGGGGTGCCTGCCGCCGCCGCGCCGCCGCGCCGCCGCTGCGTTGCGCCACGGTTGCAACCGGTGGTTTCAACCGTGAAAGGCGTCCGACCGCCACCCCGGGAAAAAAGCCGATGCCCGACTCAGGCCATCGTTGGCCTGCATCGTGCAACATCCTCGTGACAGAGCGCCCGGTGCGACACCCGGGGCAATCCCTCGCCGAGCACCACGGAGACACGAAGGCACGGAGCGAACCCAGACCCGTGCCTTCGTGCCTCCGTGGTGCATGCGTGATCCGTCGTGAGAGGCGGAAGGCGAGCGGCTCTCCCGGGTGGACAAGTTCACGTCCGGACGGGCGCTCAGGGCTCGTGATCCTGGCGTTGTGACGCTGCGTAGACGATCGAAACCGTTTATAGGTGATGAGTCCTCCGCTGCATGACGTGATTGGTCCGCCACCACATCGGTAGTTCAAGTGAAACTTTCAATCAGCCAAGTTGGCCCCGCGATCAGCGCCATGAGCAGCACTGGTCCTCTTCTGGTCACGTCGCCCTCGCGGGATGAGGGGGTTCGCTCGGCCGGGACCCGCCGGCGCGCCGCAGCGGGCTCTGCCCGGAGCGCCACGCCGCGCAAGCGCGCCGCTGCTCGGCGGACGGAAGAGCGCGCCGCCAAGGCGCTCCACCGCGCGCGCTGACCGCGCCGCGCGCGCTGATGAAGACCGCGCCGCGCGCTGATGAAGACCGCGCGGGGCGCTGATCGCGCGCTGATGAAGACGGCGCCGCGCGCGCTGATCGCGCGCTGATGAAGACCGCGCGGGGCGCTCAGCGCGCCTCGGCTTCGAGCAGCGGGCCGAGGTCCTGACCCCGCATGATCCGCTCCACCACCTTGACGAGCAGCTTTGGCGTGCAGCCGAAGCACGGGGTCCCGAGGGCGGTGAGCTTCTGCGCCATCTCGTGGTCGTGCGAGGGCTTGCCGCTGTCCGAAAGCGCGAGCAGGCAGATAGACCTCACCTTGCTGTCGGCGAGCTGGCGCATGCGGGCGACGAGCTCCTCGGCGTTTCCGCCCTCGTACAGGTCGGTGATGAGGATGAGCAGCGTCTTCTCGGGGCGCTCGATGAAGTTCGCCTGGGCGTAGGCCACGGCGCGGTTGATGTCGGTGCCGCCGCCGAGCTGCGCGGTGAACAGCACGTCGACCGGATCGACGAGCATCGGAGTCACGTCGACGACCTCGGTGTCGAAGAAGAGGAGCCGGGTGCGGAGGACGTCGAGCGACGCGAAGATCGCGGCCATGATGGAGCTGTAGACGACGCTCTCGCTCATGGATCCCGACTGGTCGACGAGGATGGCGACGTCCCACTCGTGTCGTCGCGTCTGGTTGGCCCAGAAATAGAGCTTGTCGGGGACGAGGCGACGCCGCTCCGCGTCCCACCCCTTCAGGTTCCTGCGGATCGTGCGCTTCCAGTCGAGGTTCCTGAGCACGCGCAGCGGGCTCGTCGTGTTCCGGCGCAGGGCGCCGAGGACGGCGGTGCGGACCTCGGACTCCAGCGCGCGCCGCACCTCCTCGACGACCTCGCGCACGATCTGCCGCGCCGTCTCCCGCGCGGCGTCGGGGATGAGGCCCTTGGCGCTCATCAGCGTGGCGACGAGCTCGACGTTCTTCTCGAGGAACGGCAGCGTCTCCGGCTCGAGGAGCAGCTGCGTCAGCCCCCTTCGCTCGATGGCGTCCTTCTGGACGAGGGCGACGACATCGTGGCTGAAGAACTCGCGCACGGCGGAGAGCCACTCGGGCACGTACGGTCGCGAGCCGCCGAGGCCGCCTGCGCGCTCGTCGTAGAGGAACGAGAGCGCCCTGTCGAGGTCGCCGAGCCGCCGCGGGTCCACGTGGAGCGCGGGCGCCGCGCCGCCGAGCCCGCCGAGGGAGAGGCGCGGGTCGACCCGCTCGGCCTCGGGCCCGAGCGCGAGCCGCCAGCGCAGGAGCGCGTCGCGATCGCTGTCGCTGAGGTCGTCCGGCGCGCCGGAGGGGGCGGGCGGCGGCGGCTTGCGGGGGGAGCGGGCGGGCATCGCGGGTAGTGTCGAGGAAATGGGGATCACCGTCCAGAGGACCGAGCCGCGCCGGGCGGATGGGCGCGCGAGGCGCCGGCGCGTTGCATCCGGCGCCGATCCGAACCAACGCAGGAGGATGGGACAGCCAACTCCACGGAGCCTGAGCTGGCTCCGTCATCCGCGGCCCGTGCGCCTGAGCGCGCTCCTCGGGGCTGCCACGGTTCTCCTCACGAGCGTGGCCATCGTCGTCGCCGGAGCGCTCCTCGTCGCGTCGACGACGATGCAGCAGACCACCCGGATCCTCGGCGCCACGGTCGAGAGCGTCCGGATCGTGGAGCGGCTGGAGATCGACCTCCTGCTCGGCGCGCAACAGACGCAACAGAGCGCGCCAGGGGGCGGCCTCGCGGTCGGCGCCGGCGAGCTGGCGCCCTCCGTGGCGGCGTGGGAGCAAGGCCTGAGGCGCGGCCTCGCGGCGGCGCGCGGCCACGTGAGCAGCCCGGAGGAGGGCGAGATCCTCGAGCACGCGGCGCAGCGCGTGGAGGAGTACCTCGCCCGGCGCCGCGCCGACGCCGACCGCGTCCTCCCGCCCGCGGCCGGCGCGCACGGCCCCGCCGTGCCCGGCGGCCACGCCCCGGCCCTCGACGAGGCGTTCAGGGCGCTCGATCTCCTTGTCGAGATCAACCTCGAGCAGGCCCGCGCGTCGGAGGCGCTCGTCGCGCACCTGGCCCGGCGCACGACCGGCGCCGGCGCCGCGGCGGTCGTGTTCTTCCTCGCGGCCGCGTCCACGGTCCTGCTCAGCGCGCGGCGGCTCATCTACCGCCCCATCGTCGCCATCCAGGAGGCCATCGGGCGCTACGGCGCCGGCGACCGCGCCGCGCGCGCGCCGCTGCTCGGGCCGGCCGAGCTCGGGGATATCGCGCGCGCGTTCAACGACATGGCGGAGTCGCTGGAGCGCCAGCGCGCGGCGCAGTTCGCGTTCCTCGGCGGCGTGGCGCACGACCTCCGGAACCCGCTGTCGGCGCTCCGGCTGTCCGTTCACGTCCTCGACTCCGACAACCCGCTCCCGGAGCCGCACATGCGCCGGACGATGGCGCTCGTCGGCCGTCAGATCGACCGCCTCGAGCGCATGGTCGGCGATCTCCTCGACGCGTCGCAGATCGAGGCGTGCAAGCTCGATCTCCGCGTGGAGGAGCGCGATCTGCGCGATCTCGCGCAGGAGGCGGTGGACCTCTATCGCCCGGTCTCGCCGGAGCACCCCATCGATCTCGCGCTGCCGGAGACCCCGGTGCTCGTCTGCTGCGACGCGACGCGGATCGAGCAGGTGTTGAACAACCTCCTGTCGAACGCGCTGAAGTACTCCCCCGCCGGGGGGCAGGTCGACGTGGCGGTCCGCGCCGACGGAGACGGCGCCGAGATCGCCGTTCGCGATCGAGGGCTCGGGATCGATCCCGCGGAGCTGCCGCACCTCTTCGAGCCGTTCCAGCGACTCAAGTCCTCGGCCGGCTCCATCCCCGGCACGGGGCTCGGCCTCGCCGTGGCGAAGCGCATCGTCGAGGCGCACGGCGGCCGGATCCGCGTCGAGAGCCGGCCCGGCGCCGGCTCGGTCTTCCGTATCGAGCTGCCGCGCTCGTCCTCAGGGGACGAGGCCGATGGCCCGCGCCGCGTCTCCCATGGATGAGTCCGCGGGGATCCGCAGCGCCGAGCGCGCCGCGCGCAGGTACTCCGCGAGCGACATCAGCGCCTGGAGGTCCTGGGGAGAGAGGCTGTCCGCCGCCGCGTAAAGCTGCTGGCGCGCCGAGTCGACGGCGCGGGATCTCGGCGGCCCGGGGCGCGCGTCCGGCGAGGCGCGCTCGAGCGGGACGGGCCTCAGGCCGCGGGCGTGAAACCACCGGAGGATGGCGGCCCGGATCTGCTCCTGCCGGAAGACGCGCCAGCGCCGGAGGTGCTCCGGCCTGTCCGCGAGCGCGGCCTTGAACCGCCGGAACGATCCCGGGCCTTGCATGCTGCGCAGCAGCTCCACCCGGAGGGCCACGTCGTCCACCGTCGCGATGAACGCCTCCAGCCATCGGTACTGGTCCCGCGCGGCGATGGACTCGATGATCACGCACCCCGGATCCTCCTCGATGCGCGCGCGCGTCGCGGCGTCGACGAGCTGCTCGTTCAGCCGGATCACGGCGCCCGTGTCGAGGTGAAGGAAGTGACGGACGCCGCGGGCGATGTTGTCGAAGGCGTTCGCGAGCGCGATCCAGTCGACTGGCACGCTCCGACCCGCAGCAGCCGACGCCGTCGTTGTGTGGCTCATGTTCGCGACCGGGCTTCAGGCAGGCCTCATGCCATGAGCGCAGACCGCGTGTGCCCGCGGGCCACCTCGCTTGCCGCGCGGCGCCATGGGTGTTGCGTTCTGCGACAGCGCGAGGGGCGGGCGGGGTCGCCGCCGCGACGCGGCGCTGGCGATCACCGCCCTCGCGCCGTGGGGCGGGTCACGCCTTCGGGTCGCTCGCGCGCCCTGCGCGCATGCCGTACCGATCGAGCTTCCTGTACAGGGTCGCCCGATCGAAGCCGAGGATCTGCGCTGCCTGGCTCTTGTTTCCGCCGACCACCTCCAGGACGCGGAGGATGTAGCGTCGCTCGACCTCCTCCATGGGGACGAGCTCTGTCGGGTCGTCGCTGGAGACGAGCACGTGAGAGCGCCTGTAGGTGCGTATCTTCTCGGGGAGATCGTCGACCGTGATCTGGTCGTAGCGCGCGAGCGCGACCGCCCGCTCGACGCAGTTCTGGAGCTCGCGGACGTTGCCGGGCCACGCGTAGGCCATGAGCTTCTCGGCGGCGGGCGCCGAGAGGCCCTTGATCGGCCGCTCCTTGACGGTCGCGAAGTGCTCGAGGAAGTGCTGCGCGAGCAGCAGCACGTCGGCGCCGCGGGAGCGGAGCGGCGGCAGATCGACGTGAACCACGTTGATCCGGTAATAGAGGTCCTCGCGGAAGCGGCGCTCCTCGATCGCGGTCTCCAGGTCGCGGTTCGTCGCGGCGATGAGCCGCACGTCCACCGGGACCTCCTCGTCCGCGCCCACGGGCCGGACGACGCGCTCCTGGAGGGCGCGCAGCAGCTTCGGCTGGAGCCCGAGCGGCAGCTCGCCGATCTCGTCGAGGAACAGCGTGCCGCCGTGGGCCCGCGCGAACAGGCCGCTCCTCGCCCCCTTGGCGTCGGTGAACGCGCCCCGCGCGTGGCCGAACAGCTCGCTCTCGAGCAGGGCGTCCGGGACCGCCGCGCAGTTCACCGCGACGAACGCGCCCTGGCCCCGCCGGCTGCGCTGGTGCACCGCGCGCGCGACGAGCTCCTTTCCGGTGCCGCTCTCGCCCGTGACGAGGATCGATGTGTCCGAGTCGGCGACCCGGTCGAGCAGGTCGAAGACGCCCCTCATCGCCGGGCTGCTGCCGAGGATCTGCTCGTACCGGCGGGAGTCGTCGACGGCGCGCCGCAGGCGGCGCACCTCCTCGCGGAGGGCGCGGTGGCGCAGGGCGCGCTCGACGGTCAGCTTGAGCGCGTCGAGCTCGAACGGCTTCGTCACGAAGTCGTACGCTCCGGCGCGGATCGCCGACGTGGCGGTGTCGAGGCTGCCGAACGCGGTGATGACGATGACCGGCAGATCGGGCCGGTTCTGGACGATGCGGTCGCAGAGCTCGAGGCCGTTCATGCCGCGCATGGTCATGTCGGTGACGACGACGTCGAAGTCCTCCGCGTCGAGGAGCTCGATCGCCTCGGCGGCCGACGTGCGCCACGCGGTCTTGAACCCCCGCTTCCTGAGCCCGGCGTCGAGCAGCTCGCAGACGCCGCGCTCGTCGTCGACGATCAGCACGCGTCCGGTCATGACCTCTCCTGCGGCAGGTACATCGTGAACTGGCTCCCCGAGCCCGGCCGGCTGTCGACGTGGATCCAGCCGCCGTGCTCCTTGATGATGCCGTAGGCGACCGACAGGCCGAGCCCGGTCCCCTCGCCGACGGGCTTTGTCGTGAAGAACGGCTCGAAGATGTGCTCGAGCACGTCCGCCGGCATGCCGTGTCCCTCGTCGCGCACCGACAGCGCGAGGTAGTCTCCCTCGGCGTCCCCCTGGTCGGCCGGCGGGCTGGCGCGGGCGGTCCGGACGCCCACGGTGATCGTGCCGCCGGCCGGCATGGCCTGGATCGCGTTGACCACCACGTTCGTGAGCGCCTGCTGGAGCTGGTCGGCGTCCGCGTGGATCACCCGGTCCGGCGCGTCGCCCTCGTCGACCATCGTGACGCCCTGCTTGTCGGCGAGCGGCTTCAGCATCGTGAGCGTGCCGCGGATGACGCCGCTCAGCGCGGTCTCCTGCTTCTCGGCGCTGCGGCGCCGGGCGAAGTCGAGGAGCTGGCGGATGATCCGGGTCATCCGCTGCGACTGCTCGAGGAGGATCTGGCCGTTCTTCGGCACCTCGTCGCCCGATACGTCCCCGTCCACGAGCATCCGCGCGCGCCCCGTGACGATCTGGAGGGGCGCGCCCAGCTCGTGCGCGATGCCCGACGCGAGCTTGCCGACGGTCGCGAGCCGCTCGGCGTGGCGGAGCTGCTGGAGCGCGGCGATCCGCGCGGAGGCCTCGGACTCGAGCCGCTGGTTCGCCGCGGCGAGGCGGTCGCACATCGCGTTCATCTCGCGGGCGAGCTCGCCGACCTCGTCTTCCTGGCGCAGCGAGAGGCGCGCGGAGAGATCGCCGGCGCCGATGCGCCGCGCCTGGTCGATCAACGTGCGCATGGGGCGTCCCACCAGCCAGACTCCGAGGCCCGTCGTAAGCAACCCACATACCAGCGTCAGCGCGGCGGTGGTGATCGCCGTGCTCAGGATCATGCTGCGGATGTACCGGCGCGCGCCCGCGAGCGACTCGGAGAGCTCCAGCGCGCCGGCGCGGTCGCCGGGCACGGGCACCGGCACGCTCGTCACGAGGAGGTCCGCGTCGCGCTGGGGGATCCGGTGCACGACCGCTTGCCCCGTTGTGACGGCGGCGAGCTGCTCCGGCGCGAGCCGGGGCCGGTGGGCCTCATCGGCCTGGCCGTCGAGCCAGACCCAGCGGATGTTCACCTGCTGCTCCCGCTCGTTTGCGTCTTCCACGAGGCGCAGCGCCCGCGCCGGCCCCTCGGACCGCCACACCTGGACGACGGCGGACGCGAGCGCGCGGGCCATCGTGTGGTGATCGCGCTGGACGTCGTTCTCGAAGATCCTGGCCTCTCTGCGGATCTGGGCGTAGGCGCTCAGCGCGAGCACGAGGAAGACCCCGAGCACCAGGGCGAGCGTCAGCTTGCGCGCGAGCTTCATGGCCGGGGTGGTAGCGCAGGTGGCGCGCGCGGAGCCATCCGCGTGACGCCGGCGGGAGGGCCGCCGCAAAATGCGACATGCCGCAGGGTGCGGCAGCGCCGCTGCCGTCGTCCGGGCGCTGCGTCGCTGTGCTCGTCCTCACTTCGGCCCGTCGGGGGCCTTGTCCGGGCAGCAGAACAGGTGATCTGGCACGAGCAAGGCGCAGCCGTCTTTCCAGGGGTCGTCCGGTGCGTAGTCCGTGCGGTTCTCCGCGGGATAGAAGTACGCCCTTGGCTTCGCAGGATCGGTACAGGCGCCGTCGCGCTCCGGCGCCGCCTCGCGGTGCTTCGGCCCGCTGGTGCCCCTGGAGCAGGCCGCGAGCGCGGCGCCGGCGGCGAGGAGCGCGACGAGGGCGGCGGCGGGCGCGCGGGCGGGGCGGCGGCGCTTGCGGTCGAGCGCGGGCGGCATGTCCATGCCCCCATCCTGCACCTGCTCGTCGCGCGGCGGAAGCCGCGAGCGCGCCGGTCACCGCCCGGTCGTGCCCTCTGGGCCTTTGACGTCGGTCAACGCGTGATGCCTCATCTTCCGGATACGGTCGGGGAAGGGCTTCACCTTGGCCCAGCGCGGGCGGGCCGACTCGCTGTGTGGGTCGTCGTCGATTCTGCGGCGTGATCCTGTCATGAACAACAAGCTTGTGGACCGCCCTCGCGGCGCAGGCTGCCCGTCTACATCTCGCCGGAACGTATGCGAGATCCTGGAAGAAGAAGCTGTATCCCTGCCCGGCGCGCATTGTACCGTGCGCGCTCTGTGGAGGGGCGCATGGATAGGGTCAGTCATGCACAAGGTATGTTCCTGATGATCGCTGCCGCCGTTCTCGCTGGCTGTGGCGCGCCGGAGCCGCTGGGGACGGCGTCGGAGCGCGTCGAGGCGGGCCAGCCGGCTTATCACGGCGGGTCGAGCCACGGGGGAGACCGCTGGATTCACGTGACGAGCGGCGGCCGCGAGCGCTCGGCCCTCCTTCACGTCCCGAGATCGCTTCACAAGAGGAAGAGGCGTGTCCCGCTGGTGCTCGACTTCCACCATGTCAATGGTACGCCCGAGGCGGAGGCCGCCCTCACGGGGCTCAGCGCGCTCGCGGACGAACGCGGTCTCCTGGTCGCCTATCCCGCGGGCATCGGCGGGAGCTGGAATGCAGGCCGGTGTTGCGGCCAGGCGTGGGAA
This sequence comes from Sorangium sp. So ce1335, assembly GCF_051521615.1. Taxonomy (NCBI): domain Bacteria; kingdom Pseudomonadati; phylum Myxococcota; order Polyangiales; family Polyangiaceae; genus Sorangium; species Sorangium sp. So ce1335. The sequence continues at coordinate 10,770,307 of NZ_CP150363.1, read as the reverse complement.
GAGGAGGTCGACGACGTCGGCTTCACGCGGGACCTGATCGACGCGATCTCGGAGGAGCACAGCGTCGACCGGAGGCGCATCTTCGCGACCGGCATGTCCAATGGCGCGCTCATGGCGCACCGCCTCGGCTGCGAGCTCGCGGACAGGATCGCGGCGATCGCCCCGGTCGCCGGCGTGCTGCACGTACCGCCCGCGTCCTGCGATCCGGTGCGCCCGATCTCCGTCCTGCATGTGCACGGGACTGCGGACGTCGTCATCCCTTATGAGGGAGGCCTGGGCGTCGTCCCTGTGCCGGTGTCGGGGAGCCTCGATTTCATCTCCGTGGCCGAGAGCCTCGCTGTATGGCGCGACCGCGACGGCTGCGCTGACGTCTCCCACGTGACCTACGCGCACTGCGACACGACGTGCACGGCGTGGTCGCGCTGCGCCGACGAGGCCGAGGTCGAGCACTGCGCGGTCGAGGGGGGCGGGCATACGTGGCCGGGCGGAGGGGATCTGCCGCCGGTGTTCGGGGCGAAGAGCGAGACATTCGACGCGAGCGAGCGGCTGCTTGACTTCTTCGAGGAGCACCCGATGTGAGAGCATGGACGAGCAGACGTCTCCCGCTGCATGCGATACGGCCTGACCTTCCTCGCCCTGAGCGCCGCGCTCGCCGCGCTCGCCGCGCTCGCCGGCGGGGCTGCGCTCGTCCTGCTCTGGCCGGCGCTGAGCTTCGGCCTTGTCGGCGCCGCGTACCTCGGGCGCCGGCCCGCGCTGCTGGGCAAGCGGCCGGACGGCACGCAGGCTGCGTGGGCGCTCGTCCTGCTCGGTCCGTACTTCCTCCTGGCCTGGGCCATCTGGCGCGCGGAGCGGGCGCTCGGGCGGGCGGACTGCGCCAACGAGGTTGCGCCCGGGGTCTGGGTGGGCCGGCGGCCGCTGGCCCACGAGCTGCCCGCGGGCGTGCGGCTGGTCGTGGACATGACGGCCGAGTTTCCGGCGGCCGCCGCGGTGCGGCGCCACCCCGGGTACCTCTGCGTGCCCACGCTCGACGGCACAGGGCCCGAGGTGGAGCGGCTCCGGGAGCTGCTCGAGCGGCTGCGGGGCGTCGACGGCGTGTACCTGCATTGCGCCTCCGGCCGCGGCCGATCGGCGACGCTCGCGACCGCGCTGCTGCTGGAGCGCGAGCTCGCCGCCGACGTCGACGCGATGGAGGCGCGGCTCCGGCTGCGGCGGCCCGGGATCCGGCTGAACGCCGCGCAGCGGGAGCTCCTGCGCCGGGCGCGCTCGCGTCCCGGCACCTGAGGCTCGGCCGGTCGTCGAGGCGGGGGACGAGCCGTCGCCGCCGCTGCTCGCGTCGGCGACAAGGCGGCGACGGGGCCCGCGTGCCACGCGGCGTGGGCGCGCGGCGACACCGGCGGCGCGCGGCGCGGGCTTTCCTGGCAGCGCTCCGCGGCACACACCATGCTCTTCCGGCTCCGCATGCTGCGCTCCCGAACTGCTGTGTTGATCGTCTCCATGGCGCTGATCTCCGGCTGTGCCGCCCGGCCGCGGCCCGCGCCCGCCGCTACCACCGAGATCCAGCTCGCGCCCGCCCCGCGCTCGCCCGAGGCCGAGGCGGCGGGCGACGCCGAGGCGGCCGGCGTTGTCCTGGTCTGGGGCAGCACGGGCGATGGGCCGCAGCTGACGTGGCACGTCGCCGAGGGCGGCGCGGTGCTCCGCGAGGAGCCCGGGATCGTCGTGGCGACCCGGCGCGGGGCGTGGCGCTGGGAGGCGCGCGCGAAGGAGGTGGAGACCGCGCCCTGCGAGCTCTGGGACGGGGACACGCGCGCGCCGGGCGAGGGCACGGCGACCGACGCGGAGCTCGTGCTGCACGGGGGCGGCGAGCGCCAGGCGGTGATCTCGGCGCCGGACCAGGGCGAGAGCAACGTGTTTCAGCACAGCGCCGCGGTGATCGGGAGCGTGGGACCGTACCTGTTCATCGAGGAGCGCACGTACAGCGACCTCTGCGGCGCGCACGGCTCCGAGAGCGCGGCGTTCACGGTGTGGGACGCCGAGCGCGGCGCGGTGGTCGACCTGGTCGCCGAGGTGTCCGGCGTGCCGTCGCTGCAGCGCGCGGCCGAGGCGATGTTCGACGAGGAGGACCCGGACGCCGAGCGGCGAGAGCAGGACCCCCCGCAGCTCGTGAAGGTCGCGCCGGTCTATGACGCGCGGGGGGCGCTCCGGCTCACCGCGCAGCTCGCGCGCTCGGTCTGCTATGCCTGCAGCGACGGCGCGTGGAGCTCCTACTCGCGCTCGGCGACGGTGCCAATCCCGCGGGGCCCGGGGCGCCTCGCCGCGTGGGTGGCGCCGCCGCCCGCGGTGCAGGCGTTCCTGACGCAGACGCCCGGCGTCAAGCTCGGCGGCTGGTCGCGAGCCGGCCAGGACGAGTGACCTGAGCCACCACGACCCGACCCGGGTTCACGACCCACGACCCGACCCGGGTTGGCACGACCCACGACCCGACCCGGGTTGGCACGACCCGACCCGGGTTGCAGCCACGACCCGACCAGGGTTGGCACGACCCGACCCGGGCGGGTCACGACCCGACCCGTGGAGGACCAGCCACGACCCGACCCGGGTTGCAGCCGCGGTGGCACGACCCGACCCGGGTTGCACGACCCACGACCCGACCCGGGTTGCAGCCGCGGTGGAGCCACGACCCGACCCGGGTTGCACGACCCACGACCCGACCCGGGTCACGACCCGACCCGGGTCACGACCCACGACCCGACCTGGGTTGGACCGAGCTGACCTGAAGGCGAGCCAGGTGACTACGACCGGACCCAGGTTGATCCGACTCGACCCAGGTTGACGAGGCGGATCCGACTCAGGTTGAGGTGACCCGAAGGGGCGAGGTGACCCGACCCAGGTTGACGATCCGACCTAGGTCGGGGGCGCTGAGGCCGGAGGTCGAACCGACCAAGGTTGGGGTAACCAGGTTAGGGTAACAGGGGGTAACCAAAGGTTCGGGTGACGGACGGGCCCGACGCCGTCGGTCCAGCATGGCGGAAACCGGCGAAAAGCAGCATCCGCCACCCACGTGGCCGGGTAAGTTGTTGAAATGATTCACGCCAATGGATGGCGCAGTGTTTGTCTACGTGATCCTGCCATGAGCCAGCCTCGCGAGATCGCTCCCGGCGCCACGTACCTGATCACCCGTCGCGTTCTGCGTCGGCACCTCCTCCTTCGTCCCGATGCAGCCATGAATCAGTTCTTGGTATATGCCCTCGCTGTCTCCGCTCACCGCTACGGCGTCGAGGTGCATGCCCTTTGCGCCATGTCGACGCACTTGCACCTCGTCGTGACCGATGTGAGGGGCGTCCTGCCGCGCTTCTTGCAGTTCTTTCATCGCATCGTGGCACTCGGTACGAAGGTGCTGCGGAAGTGGGAAGGGCCTGTATGGGATCATGAGGTCACGAGCGCGGTGCGGCTGCTGACGCGCGCGGCAGTCGTGGAAAAGATCGCTTATGCCCTTGTGAATCCCGTCGCCGCTGGCCTCGTACGCCATGCGAGGGAGTGGCCGGGCGTCAAGGTAGAAGTGGGTGAGATCGGCCATGGCATGCTACACGCTGCCCGTCCGTCGGCGTATCTCGACCCGGAAAACCCTCAGTGGCCCGAGGAAGCAACGCTCCCGCTTGCGCTGCCGCCCACCATCGAGCAGGGCACCGCAGAGGCATTTCGGCGCGAGGTTGCGGCCGAGATCGAGCGGCAAGAAGCGCGGGCCCATGCGGAGGTGGAGCGGCAAGGACTCCGCTTCTTGGGCGTCGAGCGCGCCAGGAACGTCTCGCCTTACCGGCGTGCCACAAGCTTCGAGGCGTTGCGCGACCGCAATCCAACCTTTGCAGTGGGTCGTGAGCAGGGGGGCGCATGGCAAGCCGCTGCTGCCGTGCGGGCGTTCCGCGCGGCGTACCGCGCGGCGCTCGAACGCTGGCGTGCGGGGGTACGCAGCGCCGTATTCCCCGCGGGGACGTGGTGGATGCGCATGTTTCACGGCGCCAGCGTGAACGACGTGGTGCTTGTGGTGTAGAGCTGCGCGCGGGATTGCGACGGCGAGACTGCCAGGGAGTAGGGTGGGCGTGGCATCGACGCGTCCGGATGGGGACGTGCCTCTTTAGAATGCAGGTTAGTCAGATCTCAGCCTGGGTCGGTTCGTTCGGCCTGATGCGGTCCGCTGCTCAACCCGGTTCGGGGCGGAATCACGGGTCGGGTCATCCTCAACCTGGTCCGGGTCGTCTCCTCCGTCCCGTCTCCTCAACCTGGTTCGGGTCGTTTCATCCTCAACCTGGTTCGGGTCGTTTCATCCTCAACCTGGTTCCAGGGTCGTTCAACCTGGTTCGGGTCATTCGCCTCAACCTGGTTCGGGTCATTCGCCTCAACCTGGTTCGGGTCATTCACCTCAACCTGGTTCGGGTCATTCAACCTGGTTCGGGTCGTTGAGCAGGTCGTTCAGAGCAGCTCGTCCAGGTCGTCCATCGCCTGCGAGAGGTCCTCGCTCATCTCCTTCAGCCTCTCCCGATCCTTCTCCAGGAGCACCGCCTGCGCCGCGCGCGCCTTATCCCCCAGCTTCCGCGCCGCGAGCACGTTCTCGAGCAGGTACCGCCGCTCTGTCGCGCCGAGCCCCGCGAACGCGCGCCGGAGTACCGGCAGCGTATCCCTGAAGCGCTCCGGCGCGATCCCCCCGAGGAACGCGTCGAGCGCCTCGACCACGTGGCGGCTCTTTACCAGCACGAGCGCATTCACCTCCAGAAATCCGGCCAGGAACGACGCCGCCGCTTCCGGCGCGGCCGCGCCCCCGAGCCGCAGGCCAACGACCCGCGTCACCTCCGCATCGTCGATCGCCTGCGCCAGGTAGAGCAATCCGCAGGCGAGGCCCGACGTCGTCGGGTTCACCGCCTCGCTGTCCACGAGCCCCCGTGCGGCATCGAGCCACGCCCCGCGGTCGACGATCGGCTGCGACAGCGCCACGTCGTGCAGCGTGCGCAGCGCCTCCTTGGCCGCGGCGATTGCCTCGTCGCTCCCCGTACTGCCCCCGTGGACGCGCAGGACCGCGCGCGCGAACGTCTTCTCCAGCATCGGCGCGATCACCCCATCGCCGAGCGACGACAGCGACCGCGACGACCCGAACGAAGCGAGCCCCGCGAACGCCCGGCACGCCCGGGCGAGCGACGGGAGATCGCTGTCGCCCGCGGCGAACTCGTCGCACGCGCGCAGCGCGGCGCCCACGGCGCGGGCGCTCGACGCCAGCACGCCGTTCAGCAGCACGTCCGCGGCCTCACCGGTGGTGTGGCACGCCGCGAGGTCCTCCTCGAGCAGCCGTGTCGCCACCTGCTCCAGCGTGTCGCCGAGCACGATCTTCTCGACAAGCGCAACGTCGGTCGCCGGCGTCCACTGCGCCTCCCACGTCTCGCTGAGCTGCCCGAGCAGTTCGTCCGGCGGCACCACCTGCGCCGCCTGGCCGCGGGATCGCGCCGCGCCTCCAGCTCTTCGTGTCCCGGCGTACGCTGCGTAAGGAATCTTCGCGATCCGGAGCCGGTGCAGGAGGACGCTCGTGCCGACCTCAACCTGGTTGGTGAGCGAGAGCCGGAACGACTCGGGCGCGTCGGTGGCGGGGAGCCTGCGTTCGCGCACCTCGCGCCAGAATTCCTCCTGGAGCGAATTCTTCCCGAGTAGCTGGCCTCCGACCCGACCGACGTTGCGCCCGATGACCGCCGGCCAGAGGAATCCGTCAACGTGGGTCGCGTCGCCGCGGCACATGGTCGCGATCGTCGCCTCGCGCACCTCGTCGAGCCCCGGCTCTGCCTTCCCCCGGAGCTCTGCCAGCGCGACCGCGAGGCGGAAGGCCTCGATGGTATCGGCGAGCGACGCCATGAAGCCGCGCAGGCGGAGGTGTTCGGTGAAGTCGATGAGCACCTCGAGCGTCGCGCGCCGGAAATCTCCACCCGCCTCGTGCGCGCGCTGGTAGTACTGCGGCGCTCGGTTGCCCGCGCCGTAGCCGAGCTGCTCGGACAGCCGCGGAAAGCTGAACGGGATCAGCGTCACCGCGCACGGCACCGGCGCTGGCAGCCGCGCCTCCAGCGCGGGATCCACGTCGCGCGCCGCGAACGCCGCCGCGTGGGCCGCGCCGAGCACGGCCGCGACCTCGTGCGGGGCGAGGTCCGCCCCCATGCGCTCGAGGATCTGCCGCGCCATGTATGCATCGCGCGCCCGGTGGACCAGCCGCTCGCCGTCGCCGCGCGCGAGGTCCGCGTAGGCGAGGAGCGCTTCCCGGAACGCCCCTGGCTCGTACCGTGGCGCCTCGAACGAGGCCTCCCAGAACTCCTCGAACGAGCGGAACCCCCGCGCCCGCGCGCACGCCTCGTAGATGCTCTCCTGCGCCCCCGCCTCGCCCTCGTCCTCCCCGCGCCCCGCCTCGCCCTCGTCCTCCCCGCGCCCCGCCTCGCCCTCGCCCTCGTGGCCGCCCGGGTCCTCGGCGTCGTCGTGGCCGACCGTGGCGCCCTCGAACGGCGCGAGGGTCATGCCGACGGGCACGTCGACGAGCTCCACGCGCGCGCCGTGCTCGAACGCCCACTTCACCGCGACGTACTCCGGCGAGTACGCCGCGAACGGCCACAGCGACGACGCGGGCTCCCCGTCGGTCCGGTAGCCGAGGATCGCGACGGGCGGCACCGTCTTCGGGTCGACGAGCGCCTCGAGGAGCGCCGTCGCGTCGCTCGGCCCCTCGACGAAGATCGCCTTCGGCCGCACCTCGTCGAGGTAGGCGCGCAGCGTCGCGCTGGAGCGCGGCGAGTGGTGGCGCACCGGGAAGAGGTGGACTGCGGCGAGCCGGTCGAGGTCCATCGGGTCTCCCTCGGTCAGGGCGCCATCCGCTTCCTGGACGCCGCGTAGAACTCCTTCCAGAGCCCCGCGCGCCCCTTGACCACGGTCTCGCAGTACTCGCGGACGGCCTTGAGGTCGTCGCCGCCTTCCTTGCTCACGGCGCCGAGCAGCGACCGCGACAGGTCGTCGGCCGTGACCTTCCCCGTGCCGAAGTGCTGCGCCAGGATCCCGCTGTTGAACAGCACGCTGATCGCCTCCGCGGTCGACAGGACCGAGCCGGGCGTCTTCACCTTGGTCTTGCCGTCCTTCGTCACGCCCGCGCGGAGCTCCTGGAACAGCGTCACGAGCAGCTTCGCGAGCTCCGCCGGCGGCTCGACGCCGACCTGGTAGTCGCCGCGGAGCTCGGCCTCGCGCTTCTGCACGATGCGGATCTCCTGCTCCAGGTCGTCGACGACCGGCACGGTGATGAAGTTGAAGCGCCGCTTCAGCGCCGCGCTCATCTCGTTCACGCCGCGGTCGCGCGTGTTGGCGGTGGCGATGAGGTTGAACCCGCGCTGCGCCGAGACCACCTGATCGAGCTCCGGGATGGCGACCTGCTTCTCCGACAGGATGGAGATGAGCGCGTCCTGGATCTCCGACGAGGTGCGCGTGATCTCCTCGAACCGCGCGAACCGCCCGTCGCGCATGGCGCGGAGGATGGGCGAGGGCACGAGCGCCTTCTGCGACGGCCCCTCGGCGAGGAGCAGGGCGTAGTTCCAGCCGTATTTGACGTGCTCCTCGCTCGTGCCCGCGGTCCCCTGGACGACGAGGGCGCTCGTCCCGCTGATGGCCGCGGAGAGGTGCTCGGACAGCCAGCTCTTCGCGGTGCCTGGCTCGCCGACGAGCATGAGCGCGCGGTCCGACGCGAGCGTCGCGAGGGCGACCTGCACGAGCGACCGATCGCCGATGTACTTCGGCGTGATCGCGACGCCGCCGACGGGCTTGTCGCTGCCGAGGATGTAGGTCTCCACGGCCCTCGGCGAGAGCCGCCACCCGGGCGGCCTCGGCGCCGTGTCCTCGGCCGCGAGGGCGGCGAGCTCGTGTTCGTACCTGGTCTCGGCGGGCTGGCGCAGGTCGCTCATGGGGCGGGAGAGGCTACCGCAGAACGGGGCGGGGGGAGAGCCTGGCGAGCGGCGCCGGGGGCGAGCGCGGGCGCGCCACGGCGCCAGCGCGGGCGCGTCACGGCCGCTCTCGGCTCATCCGCGAGCCCGCGGCGGCGCGGCGCGGCGAGGCCGCGGGAGAGCGCGCGACATGCGTTCTCCGCCGCGGCGCGCGCCGCTCGACGCGCTCATTCCGCGGCGCTGATGGGCAGGGAGACCGGCTCGGACTCCCAGCACCAGTCGTCCGACGACTGCGCGACGCAGGCGTACTTGAGATCCTCGAAGCGCATTTCGCCAACGACCTCACCGTCGGCGCGGACCTGGACGTCGATCCACGTCGGGCTGTAGTGCGGCGGCGGGCTGTCGACGTAGACGACGAGCGCTGTCGCGACCGCCCCCGACCCGCCGCCGGCGCCGCCTCCTCCTCCCGCGCCGCCGCCCTCGTCGACGACGACCCTGACACCGATCGGCTCGTCCTGGCTCGCGGCATCGAAGACGTCGCCCTCGCTGGTCTCGACGGTGAACGTCAGCGCGGCGACGGGGACCGGCTCGGCGAGCTCGATCGTCGCGGCCGAGCACCGGAACGCGTTGGCGCCGCCGGCGCCGTCGTAGAAGCAATCATCGGCCGACGTGACCTCGGCAGGATCCTTGTCGCCGGGCGCCCCTCCATCGCCGCCGCCGCCGCCGCCATCGCCGCCGCCGCCGCCCATGCCGCTCGAGGAGCTGCTCGTGGAGCCCGGCCCCGAGGTGGCGCCGTTGTTTCCGCCGTCGTCGTCGCTACACCCGGCCGCCACGAGCGCGGCGGCCACGAACCACAAGCTGAAGAATGTGTGTTTTGCCATGATCGCAGCGTATCAGAGGCAGCGTCCCGTCCTCCGCGACCGAAACGTGCTGGCCGCTGCGCTGCGCGCAAGCTCCCGGAAAACGCCCGGCAGACGCGCGCCGGCGGAGCACGATCGCGCCGCCGGCAACCAGGCGAGCGATCTCCTCTCCTCGGCGCAGCCCGGCCAGGAAACCGTCATCGACGGAGCCTGCGCGCCCACGGGAAACGTGCCCGAGCCGGGACTAGAAGCGCTGCGCGGCCGCGACGAGGACGGCGAGGAGGAGGAACAACAGGCCGATCGCCCCGAACGCGGAGAGGGCCACTTCGCCCCTCTCCACGGCCCCGAGCAGGCGATCCGACAGCCGCCCGATCGGAACGAGCCGTGCGCCCCGCTGCTGGACATCCACGCTCGCCCACGCGCCCCGGGCCGCGAGCAGGACCCGCTTCAGCTTCATCAGGGCGGCGTCGATCGGATAGAGCAGGTCCCCCGGTGGGAGCTCCACGCGGACGCGTGGGCCCCGGCGTAGCAGCCGTCCGCCGGCAGCGGCGATCGCGGCACCCGCGAGCACCGGCCAGGCCGCGGCCCAGAGCGTGCCGGGGGCAACGAGGAGCCCGAGATCCGCCGGCGCGATGGGCGGCCTCACGAGAAGGACGACGTCCAGCAGGAGGAGCGACGCCCAGGGAACCCATAGCCCGGCGCCGGGAACGAGCCGCTCCGCCGAGCGCGGGAGGGTGCGACGCACGAAGTGGATCATCAGGAGCGTGCTGGCCACGGCCCCGGCGGAGAGCAACCACGGCAACCACGTGGTTCCCCAGGGCGCCTGCGCCACGATGTCCTTGAGGGAGATCTTCGCGAGCGAGCCGCTGGAGAGCGGCGCCCCCGCCAGATCCAGGGCCGGCAACGAGAGGCCGAGAGCCACGAGGCCCCCCGGCCAGCCAGATCCCGTCGCCCTGGCCACCCCGGTGCCGAGGAAGAGCGCTCCCTTCGCCAGGGCGTGGTGCATCGCGTAGAAGAGGATCGCCGCCACCACCGCGGGAGCGGCGCCCGGATTCGAGAGCCCGACGCCGAGCGCGGCCGTCATGAAGCCCATCTGACTCACGCTGGAGTAGGCCAGGATCGTCTTCGATTCCCGCTGCGTCAGCCCGAGCGCGACACCGAAGAACGCCGCGGCGATCCCGGCGACCATGCACGCCGATCCGTGGGCGGGCAGCGCCGCGGCGCCGAGGGGCAAGAACCGCAGCCAGCCGAGGACACCCGCCTTGATCATCGCGCCGCTCAGGACCGCGCTCGCCGGGATCGGCGCCGCCGGGTGCGCGAGCGGCAGCCACATGTGCAGGAAGAGCGCCCCGGCCTTGACCCCGAACCCGACGAGGACAAGGGCAGCGACGAGCTCCCGGGTCGCCGAGGCGGCCACAACGCGAGGGACGTCCTGCAGCGCAACGTTGATGTCGGCGCCCACGATGAGCAGAAACGCGCCCAGGATCGACATCTCGCCGAGCAGGGCCATCACGATGTAGACCCGGCCGGCCCGGCGCGCCGCGCCGGTTCCATCGTGCACGATCAGCCCGTACGCGGCGAAGGTCATGAGGCCGTAGAACAGATAGAAGCTCGCCACGTCCTCTGCGAGGACGAGCCCGACATTCCCGCTCAGCGTCGCGAGGAAGAAGACCCAGAAACGAGGGCGATGCGGATCGCCCGCCAGGTACGCTCGGGCAAAGAGGCTGGAGACGAGCCACAGGCACGCCGTCAGCAGCAGGAATCCCCGGGTCACCGTGCCTGCGGACCCGAGGCGCATCCCGAGGACGGCGGCGCTCGAGACGATCGTCGCGCGACCGTGCAGGGCGACGGCGAGGATCAGCGCCGGCAAGGCGGCCCAGGGGGCGAGCGCCGCCGCGAGGGGTCGGAGGAAGCGGTTCGGCATCCCCGCCGCGAGGAGCAGGGGGAACGCGAACGCCGCGATCGTCGCCTCGGCGGCGAGGCCGTCGAGGGTCACGGCCTGAACTCCCGGGCGGCGATCAACTTGGCCCATGCCAGGGGGCTCAGCGGCGCGCCGGCGAAGAGCCCGACAGCGAGGGAGAGCGCGGCGGCCACCAGCGTGGGCCACAGCAAGAAAGGCCTCGTCTCCGCGCGGCCCGGCGCCTCCGGCCAGGGCGACGCGGGCTTGCCGAACCACGCATCGTGGACGATCGGCAAGAAGTAGGCGGCGTTGAGGAGGCTGCTGAGGATCAGGACGCCGGCGATCCACGGCTGGTCCGCCTCGAGCGCGCCCACCCCGAGGTACCATTTGGTCACGAACCCGGCGAGCGGCGGCGCGCCGATCATCCCCAGCGCCGCCAGGGTGAACGCGCCCATGGTCAAGGGCATCCGCCGGCCCACGCCGCGCAGCTCGCTCACCTTGTGGAGGCCGAGCTCCTCGGCCAGGTTCCCGGCGCAGAAGAACAGCGTGATCTTCATCAACCCCTGGTGGACGAGGTGGACGATGCCACCGATGGTGGACAGCGTGCCGACCGCCGCCACGCCGAGCGTGATGTAGGAGACCTGGCTGACGGTCGAATAGGCGAGCCGCGACTTGAGGCCATCCTGCGTGAGGGCCTTGAGAGAGCCGTAGAGGATCGTCGTCGCGGCGACGACCGCGAGGGGCCCCATCACGCCGAGCTCGTGGGCGAGGTGGACCCCGTACACGTCGTACACGACGCGCGTGATCCCGAACGCTCCGGCCTTGACGACGGCGACCGCGTGGAGGAGCGCGCTCACCGGGGCAGGCGCGACCATGGCCACGGGAAGCCATGCGTGCAGCGGGAACAGGGCGGCCTTCACGCCCAGGCCCCCTATCAGCAGCACGAACACGCCGATGAAGACGTACCTGTCTTGCGGCGCGGGCCGGGGGAGCGCTCCCCCCTCGGTGAACTCGATGGATCCGACGAGCGCGTACAGGCACGCGACGCCCGCGAGGAGCAACGCCCCGCCGAAGATCGTGTAGCGGAGATAGAGGTCGCCGGCGCGGAGCGCCTCTTTCGTCCCGCGGTGGACGACGAGCGGGTACGTGGAGAGGGTGAGCATCTCGTAGAAGACGAGGAAGGTGAGGGGATTGCCCGCGAGCGCGACGCCCATCGTCGAGGAGACGCTCAGCGAGAAGAAGCCGAAGAAGCGGCTGCGGTTCGGCGACCCCTCCAGGTAGCCCACGGCGTAGACGGTCGTGACGAGCCAGAGGACCGCCGAGAGCGTGACGAAGAGCATGCTGAAAGGGCTGGCGCGCAGGAGCAGGTCCGCGCCGGGGAGGAACGGCAGGCGCGTCTCGTAGCGCCGGCCTTGCCCGATACCCCAGACGAGGACGCCCGTGAGCGCGAGCTTCACGACCGCCGAGGCCAGGTTCAGGGCCGTCCGGGCGCGACGCTGCTCCTCGGCCAGCAGGAAGATGACGATCCCGGGCACGAGAGAGCTCAGGATGACGAGGAGGGGAATCGCGTCGTCGAGGCTCATGACGAAAGCCCCACGCGCAGCGGCAGCCCCGCGCGGAGGAGATCGAGCGGGGCCTTCGGCGCGACGCCGAGCAGGAGCGCGAGGAGGGCGAGCGCGAGGGCCGCGAGCTCGGCGCCGCGCCGGAGCGGGCGGAGGCGCACCTCGCTCGGCAGCGGCAGGAACGCGCCGCGAAGGACCCGGAGCACGTAGCCGGCGGCGAGCAGCCCGCCCACCAGGATCACGGCCGCGAGCCACCCGTTGCGGCGCTCGATGGACGCGCGGAGGAGCAGCCACTTCGCCACGAATCCGCCGCTCGGCGGCATCCCCATCAGGCTGGCGCCCGCGAGCGCCAGGGAGAAGAAGGTGACCGGGCGGTGGCGGGCCAGGCCTTGCAGCCCATCGAGCTCGTCGTGGCCGAGCGTGCGATGAACCGCGCCGGCCGAGAGGAACAGGGAAGCCGCGGCGGCGGCGTGCGAGACAGCGAGGTACACGGCGCCCGACAGGGCGCCCGGGACGTCGAGCGGAAAGAACAGGAAGAGATATCCGACGTGCGCCACGCTCGAGTAGGCGGTGAGCGCCTTCAGCCGTCGCTGTCTCAGCGCGAGGAGCGAGCCCCAGAGGACGCCCGCGGCCCCGAGCGCCCCGAGGAGCTGGCCGGCCCGGGGCGCCGCCTCCGCCGGGAGGACGTCGAGCCATATCCTCAAGAGCACGTAGAACGAGCCCTTTCCGACGAGCGCGGCGACGAGCGCGCTGACGGTCGACCTCGCGGTCACGTAAGAGGGGGGGAGCCACGCGTGGAGCGGGAAGAGCGCGGCCTTGAGGCAGAGCCCGACGATCATCAGCGCGAGCGCCGTCCACGCCGTCGGGGCCGGGGCGAGCCGCGCGCCGAGGACGCTCAGGTCGAGCGTGGCGTACATCCCGTAGAGGATCGCGACGCCGAGCAGGTAAACGAGCGAGCCCGGGAGCGCGACGAGGAGGTAACGCAACCCCGCGGCGGTGGCCTCTCGGCTGCCGCCGGCGGTGACGAGCCCCACCGCGGCGAGCGTCGTCAGCTCGAGCGCGACGTACAGGTTGAAGGCGTCGGCCGACATGGCGAGGGCGTTGAGGGCCGCCCACGCGGCGAGCCAGAGCGAGAAGAACCCGCCTCCCGGGCGAGGGCCGGCTGGCGGATCCCGGATGGCCTGGGCGCTCGTCAGCGCGCCGACGACGCCGACCACGAGCAGCATCACCGCCGCCAGGCCGTCGGCGCGCAGATCGATGCCGAGCGACGCGCCCCAGCCGCCCGCGGCGTGGCGGAGCGCGCCGCTGCGGCTGACGGACCACGCGACGGCGGAGGCGGCGCCCAGCGTACCCAGGCTCGTGGCGCCGACGATCCATCGCTGGCCGCGCGGACCGGAGAGCAAGCACAGGACGGCGCCGATCAGGGGGATGATCACCGCCCAGGCGAGCTCGGTGTTCATGGCTCATCCGCTTCTGTCTCGGCGGACGCGGGCGGCCCGGGGGCATCCTCCGCCGCGCCGCCGAGGCGCCTCGCCAGGGAGAGGGCCAGGGCCGTCGCGCTCACGGACACGACGATCCCGGTCAGGACCAGCGCGTGGGGCACCGGATCGGGGATGCCGGAGGAAGATCGCCGCGCCAGCGCCACGAGGAACAGGAACACGCCGCTCCCGACGAGGTTCGTCGCGATGACCTTCCTGAGGAGGTATCCGGTGGAGAACAGCCCGTACAGGGCCGCGGCCATGACGACGACGCCCGAGAGGGCATAGAGGATCCACGGGCTCACGTCCTGTCCTCCTGGCGGGCCTGCTCTCCCGTGCGATCGAGGCGCCCCGTGGAGGGGAAGAACATCGCCAGGATCATGGCGATCGAGATCGTCAGGGCCGCTTCGACGCAGACGATCAGCGTCCCCGCCCACGCGGGCGGGTACTCCAGCACATGCCGACCGGCGAGGAGCGGCGCCACGGCGACGGCGAGAAAGCACGCCGGGCCTACGAGCAAGGCCGCTCGCACGACGGTCGACGACATGCAGGGGGGTGGGACCGTCCTCGCGAGCAGCAGGAGAATCGCGCCCCCGCCGAGGATCGAGCCCGCCTGAAACGCCCCGCCGGGCGCCATCGCGCCCCGCCAGAGCAGATAGCCGGCCACCAGGATCATGCTGGGGATGAGCTGGCGTACGAGCGCGGGGAGCATGGGCCCGGCCAGGGCGGCATCGCCGAGCTCCATCGCCGGCCGGAGCTGCGCCTGCACGCCGATCGCCGCGAGGAGCAGGACGGCGATCTCCAGGAGCGTGTCGTAGCCGCGGAAGTTGAGGAGGACCGCGGTGACGGGATAGGAGACCCCGGCCGGCGCGAGGTGGCTGAGCACTTCATCGCTCAGGCCACGGCTCGGATCGGGCAGAGAGAACACGACCGCGCCGAGGAGGAGGGCGAGCCCGGCGAGCAGCAGGGAGAGCCATGCTCGCCGGTGACGCGACGCGGGCGGCGGCGCCTGCTCCGCCGGGCCGATCCACCCGAGCGCGCTCATGAGCAGGGCGCCCGTGAACCCGGTGCCGACCGCCGCCTCGACGAGGGCGACGTCCGGGGCGCCGAGGCGCGCCCAGGCCAGCGCGGAGAGGAGGCCGAAGGACAGGAAGAGCACGACGGCCTTCGGCGGATCATCGGTCACGAGGGCCCGCCACGAGAGGAAGGGGAGGGCGCACGCGAGGATCCCGTCCATCGCCCAGTCGACCCCGCTCACGGCTCCCTCCAGGGTCGGATTCCGCCGTGGTATGCGGCCCTCGCGATCAGGTGACAGGTGACGGCGCTGGAGAGCAGCACGAGGCCCCAGGTGAGCCCGAGCTTGAGAACGACCGAGAGCTCGCCGGCCTCCAGCGCGAGCCCCGCCGCGACGAAGCCGAGTCCGAGGTTGTCCGCCTTCGTCAGCGCGTGCAGCCGCGTGTAGACGTCCGGAAACCGCAGGAGCCCCGCCGTTCCCGCGAAGAAGAAGAACGCGCCCACGGCGAAGAGCGCGCCGGAGGCGACGTCCACGATCCTCACGAGCCGCCCCCTGTCCACCGTCCGAAGGCGTGCTTGACGAACGCCACGACCGTGATCGGCGCGAGCAGGGCGAAGAGCAGGGCCACGTTGCGCAGCGCCGACATCCCCTGGTCCTCGGCCATGAGCAGGAGCACGGCCACGCCGGTCGTGCCGAAGAGCTGAGCGACGAGGATGCGATCGGCGAGCGTGGGGCCTCGCGCGACCCGCACGAGGCCGGCGAGGACGTTCAGCAAGAGAAACACGGCGACGCCGGTCCTCACGTCATGCATGGGAACGCTCCAGGCGCTCGCCCAGGGCGCGAGCGATATGCCCCTCCAGCGCCCGCAGCTGCCCGACGAGCGCATCACCCGTGTCGATCAGGGCGTGGATCTCGACCTGATCGCCGTCGACATCCACGCTCAACGTCCCGGGCATCATGTTCATCGTTCCAATGAAGAGGTGCCGGGCCGGGCCCGCGGGCAGGCGGAGCGCAACCCGGATCATCACGGGCGTTATCGAGAGTCGCGGCGCGAGCGCGCGGCGGGCGACATCGATCCCGCCGCGCAGCGAGCCGATGAGGAAGACCAGCGCGAACCGCAGCAGGCCGAGCGGGCTCCACCGAGGCGAGGGCGAGGGCAAACACGCGCTCGCGAAGAGGGCCAGGAGCACCACCGGCACGCCGAAGGCGAGCCCCGCGCGATCTCCCTCGGTCAGCGCCCACCAAACGCCGGCGAGGACCAACGCTCGGACTGGCAACGATCGAAGGCCCCCTGCGCCGAGGCGGTCCCGGACTTTGTGGAGAATCTCGGTCTTCGTTGGCCCCTCCCCCTCATCCACGCTGGGCCTGTCGTCGTCGCAGCGCGCGCGACACGCCTCCGGAAGAAGCTAGGTGGGAAGCCCGTGACGTCAACGGGCCTTGGGGCCCTCGGCGCAGGAGGTCAGACAGCGCTGGTGGCGCGGTGCTTACCGCAGACAGGCCGCAGAGGAGCGAACCGCCAAGACGCCAGGAGCGCCAAGAACGCAAAATTGTTAAGACGCCTTGGCGTCCTTGGCGCCTTGGCGGTTCCCCAAATCCCGCACTGCCACCGCGTCGCTCCGGAATGGACGTGAGACGTGAGCGGACGCCGGACATCCTGGCCGAGAGAGCGCACGCAGCTCGAACGGGAGCGGCAGGGCGCGGGAGTGAACCGTCAGGGACACGAAGAGAGCCGCCAGGGACGAGAGGTGGCGCGTCAGGGACACGGAGCTCGCCGCCAGGGACACGGAAACACGTCAACGGGACGTGGTGGCGTTGCCGTCAGGGACACGGAGGTCGCCGCCAGGGACACGGAGGTCGCCGTCAGGGACACGGAGGTCGCCGTCAGGGACACGGGGGGCGCCGCCAGGGACACGGAGGTCGCCGTCAGGGACACGGGGGGCGCCGCCAGGGACACGGAGGTCGCCGTCAGGGACACGGGGGGCGCCGTCAGGGACACGGGGGGCGCCGTCAGGGACACGGGGGGCGCCGTCAGGGACACGGGGGGCGCCGTCAGGGACACGGGGGGCGCCGTCAGGGACGTCCAGGCGCTACGTCGCCTGTCCCTGGACGGCTTCCTCGGCGCGCGGGCGGCGCACCGCTCGCCGGCCGGTCACTTCCGCGCGCCGGTCACGCGGATCTCGCGGAGGCGCGCCCGCATCGCGGCGTAGTACGGCTCGATCTCCTTGGCCGCCGGCGTGCCCCACAGGTTCTTTCGCTCTTCCGGGTCGCTCGCCAGGTCGTAGAGCTCGAACCGGGCGCCGCCCGAGATCGTCAGCTTCATGTCGCCGCGGATGAACGACCGCCGCGCGTCGTTGTAGGGCCCGGCCGGCATGTCGATGAGCACGTCGCGCGCCTCGGCCTGGTCGCCGGGGGCGAGGAACACGTCGGGCAGGAGCGACGTGCCGGACAGGAAGTCGGTCGCCGGCGCGCCCTCGCCAGGGCCCGGCACCCGCATGAGGTCGAGGATCGTCGGCGTGAGGTCGATCAGGCTGCGCCGCGCCGAGACCCGCGACGGCGCAGCGCCCGGCACGTGGACGATGAGCGGCACGCGCACGAGCTCCTCCCAGAGCTCGAAGCCGTGGCGGAACATCTTGTGCTCCCCGAACGCCTCGCCGTGATCGCTCGTCACGAAGACCGCCGTGCGCCCGCCGAAGGGCGCCGCCGCGAGCGCGTCGAGCAGCCGGCCGATGTGCCTGTCCGTGAAGGCGACCTCGCCGTCGTAGAGGTCCCGCTGCGTGGCCGCGCCGAAGCCCGGCACGTCGGCGTGCCGCAGGTAGTCGGCGTGCGGGTCGAGGTAGTGGACCCACAGGAAGAACCGCCCGCCCGTGTTCTCGGGCGACCCGAGCAGCCGCAGCGCCGCGTCGGTCAGCGCGGGGCTCGTCGCCTTGTTGTCGACGTCCCAGGGCGCGCCCTCGGGCGGCGCCGCGGACATGTCCACCACGTCGAAGCCGCGGTCCAGCCCGCCGAAGCGGCCGAAGTACCGGTGCCCGTGCACGCTCATCGTGCGCACCCCCGCGCCCTTCAGCCGCTCCGCGACGAACGTGTCCTCCTCGCTGAATGTGTTGAAATGCCCCCAGTTCCTGTGGGTCTCGCTCCCGTACTTGCCGATGAGCATCGGGCCGATGCTCTTGCCCGTGTAGGACGCGAGCGCGTACGCGCGCTCGAACACCGTCGAGCGGGCCGCGAGCGCGTCG
Organism: Sorangium sp. So ce1335; assembly: GCF_051521615.1. Classification (NCBI taxonomy): domain Bacteria; kingdom Pseudomonadati; phylum Myxococcota; order Polyangiales; family Polyangiaceae; genus Sorangium; species Sorangium sp. So ce1335. Next base: position 10,752,325 of record NZ_CP150363.1, on the reverse strand, counting down.
AGGTTCGGCGACACGGGCCGCGGGTTGCCCGCGTAACCGAGGTCCCAGCGGAGCGTGTCGATCGTGATGAGCACGACGTTCAGGTCCGGCGGCACGCGCGCGGCGGACGACCCGCGCGCGTCGGCGCCCGCCGGCGGCTTCGGGGCGGGGGCGAGCTTCTCGAGCGCCGCGGCGGTCAGGTCGCCGCCCGTGCAGTCGTCGTCGACGCCGTTGTCGAGGATCTCCTCGGCGAGCGGGTGGACGCGCGCGTCGCTGTCGTCGCAGTCGCCGCCGCCGAAGAGCGCGGCCGCGCGGTCGCCGTCGCGGTCGGCGGCGCGGCGCAGGACCGCGAGGCTCTTGCCGCCGACGGGCGCGCCGCGCTCGAGCGCCTGGCCCACCGCGGGCTGGGCGTTCAGCGACGTGGCGGCGCGCGCGGTGAGCGCGAGCGGCAGGACGGCGAGGACGATCGCGAGCGGGGCGCGCACCGTCCGGATGGCGGCCGGCGCGAGGAAGGCGGCGAGCGCGACGACGAGGAGGATCGCCGGCGCGCGCAGGTCGAGCTCGGGGCGCTTGAAGACGCCGTAGATGCCGAGGAAGCCGCCCTCGCCGGAGACGCCGCCCGTGGCGACGCCGAGCGCGAACAGGATCGCGGCGATGCCGAGCGCGACGCCGCCGGTGGCCGCCGGGTCGACGCAGGCAGGGCGGCCGTCGCTGGCGTTGGCGAGCGTGCGCCGGAGCGGCGGGGTGAGGGCGAGGACGGCGAGGCCGGCGATGAGGCCGAGGCCGAGCGCGCCCGCGGCGATCGCCGTGCCGACGAGCAGGGGGGCGGCCTCGAGCCCGAGCAGGGCGCGGGCGAGGTGCGCGCACAGGGTCATCCAGAGGAACGCAGCGAGCACCGCGAGCGGCACGAACGCCGCGATGTCGGCGGGCCGGCCGATCGCGCGCACCCGCAGCGAGGCGACGAGCGTGGCGGGCGACGGCGGGCGCGACGGGTCGACGACGATGGCGGCGGCGCCGCCGAGCAGGCCGACCGCGAGCGCGACGGGCGCGAAGACGCCGATGTCGGCGAGGTAGGTCGCGAGCTGGAACGCCGGGTCGTCGCCGGTGCCGGCCGTGGCCCACCCGGCGTCGAGCGACGCGGCGAGGGCGCCGAAGACGCTGGCGCCGAGCGCGCTCCTGGCGAGCCGCCCCGCCCACGAGCGGGCCAGCGTGGGGACGGCGTGCCCCGGCGAGCTCGGGGTCCGCTTCACGAGGGGCTCCGCTTGCGCGCCATGGGGTGGGCGGCGTCGTAGACCTTGAGCAGGTGGTCGATCGAGACGTGCGTGTACCGCTGCGTCGTGGCGAGCGAGGCGTGCCCGAGCAGCTTCTGGATGGCCCGGAGGTCGGCGCCGCCGTCGAGCAGGTGGGTCGCGCAGGTGTGCCGGAGCGCGTGCGGGTGGAGGTCGGCGCGGCCGGCGCCGAGCGCGCCGTAGCGCTGGACGAGCGCCTGGACGCGGCGCACCCCGATGCGCGCGCCGCGGCGCGACAGGAACAGCGCGCGGGGGTCGCGGGCGCCCGTCGTCGGGTCGGATAGCTCGGCGCGCCGCTGGAGGTAGCGCTCGATGGCGGCGAGGGCGTGGGAGCCCAGCGGGACGATCCGCTCCTTGTCGCCCTTGCCGACGACGCGCATGGACGCCTTGTCGGGCTGCCGCGTGACGTGGGCCAGGTCGAGCCCGCAGAGCTCGGAGACGCGCAGGCCCGCGCCGTAGAGGGTCTCCAGGATGGCGCGGTCGCGCAGCCCCTCGGCCGTGTCGGCGCCGGGGATCTCCATGACCTCGGCGGCGGCGTCGACGTCGAGGAAGGTGGGCAGCGGGCGGCGGACCTTGGGCAGGGCGAGCTGGGCGGCCGCGTTCTTGTCGACCTCGCCGCGCCGCTCCAGGTACCGGAGCAGGGCGCGGGCGGCGCCCACCTTGCGCGCGATCGACGCGGGCGCGTGGGTGCGCGCGAGCGAGCCCAGCCAGCTCCGCAGGAGCAGCACGTCGAGGCCGTCCACGCCGGGGGCGTCGCCTGCGGCCGGGGCGTCGCCTGCGGCCGCGGCCTTGCCCGCGGCGAGGGCGTCGCTTGCGGGCGCGGTCTTGGCCGCGGCCTTCGCCTTGCCACGTGACGGCGCGGCAAGGCGGTCGGCGTCCGCGGCTGCCTTCTCGCGGGCGAAGCGCGCGAGCTGCTCGAGGTCGCGCCGGTAGGCGGCCACGGTGTGGCGCGAGGCCCGGCGCTCGGCCGTCAGGTAGGTGAGGAAGCGCGCGATCGCCTGCTCCAGCGTGGTCCCGCCGGATCGATCGCCGCTCCGCCGCGCGTGCATCACGGGTTTGCCCTACCACCAGGACGCGGCGGCAGGCAAAGACTCGCCGGCGGCCCGGCCGAGGCGCCCCGCGGCAGGCGCGCCGGCCCGTGGCGGCCGCTGCGGATCGCCCTTCGCGGCCCTGAGCCGTGCGGCGCTGGCGGCGGGGTACGAGGGCCGGCCCGGGGCCGGGGACGCGAGGTGTCTCCCGGCAGGGCAGCCCGCGATCAGGTCAACGCGTCGGCCGCCGTCCCGGCGGTGACGGCGCGCTCGATCCATCGTTCCAGCACGTCGAGCTCGGCGCAGCCCTCGATGCGCGCGTCCTCCTCGGGCGTCAGCGCGAGCTGCCGCTGCGCGAGGACCCTCCGCAGCGCGGTGCGGGCCTCGGCGACGCGGCCTTTCTCGATCCCCTTCTCGATCCCTTTCTCGATCCCCTTCTCGACGAGCTTCTGCTGCACGTCCGGGTTCGCGCCGAGCAGCGCCTGAAGGATCTCGCGCTCCCGCGCCTTGACCTCCGGGTCCTCGCCCTTGCCAACCCACCACAGCAGCTCCTCGCGGACGGTCGCCGACATCGCTGTGAACCTTATCATGCCGAGCACCCATGCGAGCGGCCTTCGCGGCGCGACCCATCGGGCAAACTCGTCGAGCGCCCGTCCCGAGCGCGCCACCAGGAACGGCACGAGCTCGTCTCGCAGCGGCAGATCGTTCGCCGCGATCCACAGGAAGGGAAAGGACGACGGCTCCACGCGGTAACAGGCCGTCCCGATCGCGACGAGCGCGCGCTGCGCTCTCAGCCAGTCGGGCACGTGCGGCGCGACGAGCCAGAGAGGCTCCTGGCCCAACCACGCACGCGCGCCGTTCTCCGTGTCTTCCGCCCGTTCCGCCCGCTGCACCTGCCTGGCCTGTCGCCGGAGCAGCGCGCGCTCCACCGCCGGGAAGTCGAGGTGATCGCCGGGCATCTTCAGCTCGACAAGGATCTCCTCGTGCATCCGGGCCTCCGGCCACGGGGCGGGCAGCGCGACAACGCGGTCGGGGTGGCGAACGAGCAAGAGCCCGTCGCCCTGCACCTTCACCAGGCCGATCTCCGGCGGATCCTGCCACGCGACGGCACCGCCGGTGATCCACGCCGTCTCGTCAGCGAAGGTGCGCTTGGCGAACTGATCCGGCTGCCCCACGCGCGGCGCAGTAGCAGAGCGCATTCACGGGAACCAGCTTGTCTACCGTGCATCGGGGCGGCTCCGGCGATTACGTGCTGGCAGGCCAGCGCGTCTCGGAATCGATGTCGAATCGAGGTGTCGTCGCGTCGATTCCTCGAAACACCCCATCCAGCGCTGGGCGCGAAGCGGCGGCCTACCCGCACGCCTCGCCGAGGATGTATCCGTGCTTGCAGATGCAGCGGCACTCGACCTCGAACTCGGGCTCGTTGCACGCCGGCCGGACCTGCCTCACCTGCTTCGCCGTCCGGCCCTCCCGGTCCTTCACCTGGACGACGATCTCGTAGTCCTCATCGAAGAGGTTCCGGCCGGACCAGTTGTTCGGACAGACTCCAACGTTCGCGAACGTCGAGATGTCGGCGTCGACGCTCGCGCCCCAGCCGTCGCCGGTCGGCTTCAGGTTGACCGTCCTCGACTCGGACATGACCCGACCGGACTCGGGGTCTCGGAGCGAACCGGAGAGCTGGACGGCGCACGCGCTCAGGTTCGTCGCGCGGACGCCAAGGAAGATCACCCGCCCGCCCTGCGGCGGCATGATGATGTCGACCCCGTCGCCGTCGCTCACCGGGCGCGCGGCGTCGCTCGAGTCGAGCGCGACGACCTCCATCTGGATGTCCGCGCCCTCCTCGCCGAGGTACCCGAGCGCGCACGCGTGCTCGACAGGCGGGGGAGGCTCCTCGTCGTCGCTGCACGCAGGCGCCGCGAGCAGCAGCGCGACGAGCGCGAGCCCGACGCGCCGCGGTGCCCCCGAGAGGCAAGACCAGGACATCAGCGATCCCGCCTCTCCGACGCCGGCCGGTGGATCGCGTCCTCCTCCGGCTCCTCCCGGGGGATGGGCGCGCGCGGCGGGCGCCGCGAGGCGCCGAAGGGGCTGGAGCTCATCGGCGGCGTCGCGCGCGAGTCGGGCGCCGCGTGCTGGGACGGCGAGCCGCGCCACCGGACGTCGGCCTCGGTCAGCCCCGGCGAGTCGTCGGACGCCGCGCTCGGTTCGTGCAGAGCGTCCTCGGGGAACGGCGTGCGCTCCGCCAGGTAGGCCGCGAGCAGGCGATCGCGCTCCAGCTCCTCCGTGCTCGGCGGCGGCGGCGGGTCGAGCGTCGGCAGCTCGTCGGTCCAGGTCAGGTCCGCTTCCTCCAGGCTCATCGCGGTCCCGGCGCTCGAGAACCCCCGCGACGCGTTCCGCTCGGTCGCGACAGCCTCCGGTACATGGTTGAGCGTGCGGTCCTGCGCGTGGCCGAAACCTCGCCCGGGCGCGAAGCTGGGGGTCGTGGGACGGTCCGGCGGGGGGCCGGGCGCGATGCCGGAGCTGGAGCCGCGATCGGGCGCGTGGCCGAAGCCTCGCCCGGGCGTGATGCCGGAGCTGGAGCCGCGGTCGGGCGCGTGACCGAAGCCTCGCCCGGGCGTGATGCCGGAGCTGGAGCCGCGGTCCGGCGCGTGGCCGAGGCCTCGCCCGGGGGTGACACCGGAGCTGGAGCCGCGGTCGAGCGCGTGGCCGAAGCCTCGCCCGGGCGTGATGCTGGCGCTGGAGCCGCGGTCCGGCGTGTGGCCCGGCGCGAGCCCGGAGCTCGAGGTGCGATCCAGCGTGTGGGGCGCGAAGCTGGGGCTGGAGGTGCGATCGGGCGCGTAGCTCGGGGCCCGGTCCGGCGCGTAGCTCGGGGCCCGGTCCGGCGCGTAGCTCGGGGCCCGGTCCGGCGCGTAGCTCGGGGCCCGGTCCGGCGCGTAGCTCGGGGCCCGGTCCGGCGCGTAGCTCGGGGCCCGGTCCGGCGCGTTGCTGGGGGGACGCTCGGGGGCAAAGGAGGGGCTCCGCGACGTCGGCGGCGGCGGAGGGGGCGGGGGATCGATCGTCGGCAGCTCGTCGTCCCAGTCCCAGCTCTCCGGATCGGCTCGGGAATCCGACCGGCGCGTCGGCGGGGCGAGCCGCGCGTCCCCCGACCTCCGCGACGCCGGGAACGCCGCCGGCGGGCCGATCGTCGGGAGCTGGCCCACGCCCGGATCCCGCGAGGGCACGTCGTCCCGGCGCTCGATCCGCCGCGACGAGGGGCGCGCCTGCTCGGCCGGGGGTACGGCGTACCTCGTCGACGGGACCTGCCCGAACGGCCGCGAGTCCCGCGGCAGCCGCGGCGGCGGCGGCACCGCGACCGCCGCGCGCGCCGCCGCCGCCGACGGGGGCGGCTGCGTCGAGATGAGGTTCTCGTTGCGACCCCGCTCCACCGGCGGGGGGCGATCCGCCGGCGCGGGCTGCCGCGGCTGCACGCTGACCGGCGGCGGCGCGGCGTGCGCGGAGCCGGCGAGCGGCCGGCCGAGCCACGCGGCCTCCTTGCGCGACGGGGCGCCGCGCGCGCTCTCCTCCGCGGCGCGGATCGCGCGCGGCGCGAGCGTGTCGCCGGGCTCGGTCGGGGGGACCTCGTCGCCGAAGAGGACCGGCGCGGCGGCCGTCGCGCGCGGCTCGACGCCCGCACCCCTGCCGGAGCGGAAGCCGAACGCGGCGCGGATCGCGCGCTCGTGGTGCGGCTCCACCTCGACCGGACGCACGATGAAGCACGGCTCCGCGCCAGGCGCCCGGTGCGCGAGATCCACGTCGAAGGGCGCCGCGAGCAGGTGGCCCTGCTCGTCGAAGAGGACGCGCACCGGCGGCTGCGCGAAGTGCGCGGGCGACGATGGCGTCGAGAGCACGACGCCGAGCTCGCCCGTGCTGAGCTGGACGAACGTCCCCGTCGGGATGATGCCGAGCGCGCCGACGAGCAGCTTGCCGATCGCCCTGTCGGTCGCGCTCTCGGCGCCCGCGAGCATCCGCTGGAGCACGGCGTCGAGCGACGAGGCGCCGCTCGAGACGGCGTCGATCGCCGGGAACGGCGCCGCCCGCAGCTCCGTGAACTGGCGGGCCGCCGCGAGGATCCGCGCGAGCACCGTGGGGCTGCGCCGGCCGCCGTAGAGCAGGCCCGGCCGGCCGCCCGGCCGCAGCCCGAGCGCCTCGTAGGCGATCACCGTGCGCGTGAGCGACGGCGCGTGGAGCTTGCCGAGCGCCGTCAGCACGACGGCCGCGCTCGCGGGCAGCCGCTCCTTCTCGTCGTCGCTCAGGCCGCGCTCGAGCAGCGGGCGCGCGGCCGGATCGCCGCCGCGGGCCGGGCCCGCGAGCGCGCCGGTGAGCCGCAGCCGGCTCACGTCGTAGAGGAGCGCCGCGGTGACGAGGCCCCCGAGCATCCGCCGGTCGGTCGTGAGCTGGCGGGCGATGCCCAGCGCGACGATCGCCGTCGAGACGCTGAGCCCCGCCTCGTCCGGGTCGGCGACCTTGCCCGCGGCCACCGCGAGCAGCAGGCGCGCGTCCTCCTCGGCCGCGGCGACGAGCTTCTGCGCGACGCGCTTCACCCGCTGCGGCAGCGCCGGCTCCGACGAGCGCAGGGCCGCGTAGAAGGAGCGCATCACGAGGATCGCCGCCGCGTAGGTGCGGCTGATGCGGCCGATGCGGGTGCCGTCGCCCTCGATGGCGCCGGCGGGGAACGGGTTCGTGAGCTTGCGGACGCGGACGCCGCGCAGGTTCGACTGGAGCAGCCGCGCGGCGATGCTGCGGTCGCGCTGCGCGTCGGCGAGGAGCCGGGCGAAGGCGGCGAGCTCGGCGCGGCGGACCGTCTTCTCGAGCACGAGCTCGGAGACGTCGCACGCCTCGAAGAAGCTGCCGAGCTCGAGGGCGACCTCGTACGTGTCCCGCGAGGCGCGGAGCATCTGGCCGTTGAGGAAGAGGGTGTTGCCCGCGAACACGAGCGTCGCGGCCTCGCTCCCCGAGAGCTCGCAGTACTCGACGATGCTGTCGATCGCCGACGGGACGAGCGACAGCACCGCCTGGTTCGAGTCGCTGTGCAGCAGGCACGCCTTCGCGAGCCGGTAGATCATCTGCACGAGGCCGAGCGCGGCGCGGCGCCGCACGTCGGCCTTCACGCCCGAGATCGCCGTGTCGCCGGTGATCTCGTGGAGGTTCGCCTTCTCCTCGCTCACGGCTTCCTCCCGCCCCTGGGCGACGGCGCGGGCTTCGTCGACGGCACGGCGCTCCCGGGCGCCGGATCGATCGGCTGTCGGCCCTGCGCGCCGAGCGGGAGCGACGCGGGGCCTTGCCGCACGCTGTACGGCGCGCCGGAGGGCGGGGCAGGGGACATCGGCGGCGAGGCCGGGCGCGGCATCGACGGCGGCGGCGCGGCGGTCGGGGTGGACGCCGAGGCCGCGGAGGGCGGCGGCAGACGCCGGCTGAACGGCACCGAGTTGGGCGGCGCGGAGGCGGCGCCGACCGAGCCGGGCACCGGCGACACCATCGGCGACCGATAGGCAGGCCGACCTGCGTCGCCGCCGTGGGGCCCGACCGGGCCGCCGTGCTGGCCGAGCGAACCGCCGTGCTGGCCGAGCGAACCGCCGTGCTGGCCGAGCGAACCGCCGTGGGGGCCGACCGGGCCGCCGTGGGGGCCGACCGAGTGAGGGCCCACCGAGCTCGGGCGCGGGGTGCTCCACGGCTCGAGCTGGTCGGGCAGGCTGAGCGGTCCGCTCGCAGGGCCCATGCGCCGGACCGAGACGGGCGAGTACGAGCGCGCCGCGCGGGAAGGCGGCGAGCTCGCGTCGGGGAACGACGGAGACAGCGACGCGACCGGCGGGCGATCGCTCGGGCGGGTCGGCGCGACGAGGCGCGCGGCGATCGCCACGGCGGCGCGGGCGGCCGCGTCGCGCACCGGCGGGGTGTTCCACCAGCGCGGCTTCGTCGCCTCCTTCACCGCGCGCAGCGCCTCGTAGCTCCGCGCCTGGCAGAGGAAGTGCGCGGCGAGCTCGCGCGTCTGCTCGATCGCCTCGGACGGGATGAGCTGGCGCTTCTCGAGCAGCTCGATGGCGAGCTTCTCGGCCCGCGCGGGGTTCAGCTGCGCGACGGTCTCGAGCCACTGGCGGCGCTCCGCCGCCGGCAGGTCGTGGAACGAGGGCGCGACGATCCGCCGCACGAGCGTCGGCCCGGCGGCCATGACGCCGAGCTTGCCGATGAGGCGCAGGGCCTCGCGGCGCACCGGCGGCGCGGGGTCGTCGAGCAGCTTCTGGAGCTCCTCGCGGACGCGCTCGGCCGCGGCGCCGGCGCCGGTCGCGCCCTCGCTGCCCGCGGCGTCCGGGAGCTCGGCGAGCGCGCTGATGCGCACCTCGACGTGCGGGCTCGCGAAGCCGGCCTCCAGCGCGGCGAGCGCCTCGGGGGTCCTGAGCTGCGCGAGGAGCTGGAGGAGCGTCAGGGCGAGCGGCGCCGGGGCGCGCGAGAGCAGGTCCCCGAGCTCGGCCTCCCGGCCGGGCGCCCACCGCCGCAGGTAGGCGAAGAGGACCTCGCGCAGGCGCTCGGACTGCACGGCGCCGTAGCACTGGCAGGCCGCGCCGAAGAGCGCGCCGTCCTCGAGCGCGTCGAGCGCGTGGGCCAGCCCGTCGACGATCGCCGGATCCAGCGGCGCCATGCTGCGCCCCGCGCCGGCCTGGGCCGCGGCGCCGGCCGGCGCCGCGGCGACCGCGCCGGCCGCCTCCTCCGGGTGGGCCGTCGCGAGGTCGTCGAGGATCGCGCGCAGCGCCTCGACAGGGAACATCGCCTGCGCGAGCGCCCGGTCGACCGACCGCAGCGAGATCGGCGGCGCCGCGGCGCCCGGCCTGCTCTGCGCGCCCTGCGCGCCGCGCTGCAGGCCGTCGAGCCGCGCGGCGAACGCGCGCCGGAGCATCGTCTGCACCTCGAACGCGAGCTCGTAGCTGTGAAGGACGATCTGGTCGGCGGTCCACGCGGTGAGCGCCGTGGTCAGCCGGTCGACGTCGCCGTGCCGCACGGCATCGACGTAGCCGTCGACGAACGCCTCCATGTAGCGCTCGCTCCACTGCTCCGCCGGCAGCGCGATCTGGGCGCCGAGGGTGCTCCGGGTCAGCGGGTCGATGGCGAGCGCCGAGGCCGCCGCCCCCGTCTCCGCGAGCGCGGCCTCGACGTTCCGCTGCAGGGCCCGGCCCGCGAGCGAGCTCTCGTCCCAGAGGCTCTCGATCTGCGCGAGGGCGCGCGCGCCGGCCGCGATCTCGCGGCACTCCTCCTCGAACTCCCCCGGATCGACGTCGCCCTCGGCGAACTGGTCGATCGCCATGTAGGCGATGTGCTCGAAGCGGCGATCCCAGAGCGCCGTCACAGCGTCGTCGTCCTCGCCGATGCCGAAGCTCTGGTCGCGGAGCAGGATGGCCGCGAAGTCGCGGAGCTCGGCCTCGGTGACGCCGGCCTTGATCTGGATCTTCCGGACGCCGTCGGCGAAGAGCTGGTAGGGGATGCGGTCGAACGGGGGCCTGTCGGGCTGCCAGATCGGCTGGCCGCCCGAGGTGAACGCGCTCGGGGTGATCTCCCAGCGGACGCCGAGCGGGTTCTGGGCGAGCGTGCGCGTGATCTCGTCGAACGCGAAGTGGATGCCCTTGTTCACGTGCGGGTGGTTCCACCCGTACTGGCGGATGTTGCTCAGCACGAGCGCGAGCTGCTTCCACACGCCGACGAGCCGCTGGCACGTCTGCTCGACCTGCGCGACCGACGGCGGCTCCTGGTCCTCGTCGATCGCGTCGTTGCCGCGGACGAGCACGCGCGGCGCCTTCCTCTCGCGCGACGGCGTGAGCTGGCCGGCGGCGTACGCGGCGCTCAGCCGGCGGAGCTCGGCGCGCATCGCGGCGGCGCTCTGGAAGCGGCTCCCGCGCTCGAAGGCGAGCGCCTTGTCGACGAACGCCACGATCTCGACGGGCAGGTCGGGGACCTCGGTCGCGATCGACGGCGCGGTCTGCGTCGCCGCGAGGAAGTACGACTCGGACTCGCTCCGGCCGCGGTTGAGCCGCTTGCCCGACAGCAGGGTGAACAGGCTGGCGCCGACCGACCAGAGATCGGAGCGGCCGTCGATGCCCGACACGCCCATCGCCTGCTCGGGCGACATGAACGCCGGGGTGCCGAACGTGAGCCCCGCGCGCGTCGCCTGCCGATCGGGGTCGCGCATCCGGGCGATGCCGAAATCGAGGACCTTCACGTGGCCGGCGCTCGTGACGAAGATGTTCGCCGGCTTGATGTCGCGGTGGACGATGCCGATCGAGTGGCACTTCTCGAGCAGGTCGAGCACGACGTCGAAGACGGGCAGCACCTGCGAGAGCGGGAGGGTGCCGCCGGCGCTGCTCGCGAGCCGCTGGAGCGTCGTGCCGGCGAGCAGCTCCATCACGAGGAACGGCTCCCCACGGTCGCTGAGGTCGTCCTCGAGCACGGCGACGCGCGCGGGGTGATCGACCCGGTTCGCGATCTTTCCCTCGCGCAGGAAGCGGTCGCGCAGATCTGCGTTCCGGGCGAACTCGATGTGGAGGACCTTCACCGCGGCGCGCGTGCCGCGGCGGTGGGTCGCCGCGAACACGGCGCCCATGCCGCCCACCCCGAGCAGATCGTCGAGCCGCCACTTGGCGTTCAGGGCTGTCCCGATCCGCGCGGCGGCTGTGTCCACGAGGTTCGGCTCCTCGGCGTGCGGATCGAGCGGGGCCATACAACGGGCGGCGAACGAGGGCCCCGCCGTGCGCGGCAGAGGGCGAACAGGCCAGGGCGAGCATACATGGTTCCCCGTGAAGCGCGAACCAAGACAAGGTCGTCCGCCCTCACGGAAGAAAGGTGGGAGAAGCGCTCCGTGTGGCGACGTGAAGGCGCGCGTGGCTCACGCGTGGTGCCGAGAAGGAACAGCCGCCGATGCGCGCCGCCGCTGCGGCGTCAGCGCACGTTCGGCCGCGGCGCCGCGCCGGCGTCCTGCTCGGGGGCGCCCGGCCACTCGGGGCAGGTGATGCGGTAGGCCATGTCGGGCATGAGCTGCGCCCACTCCTCGCGCGTGAAGTTGCGCCCCACGTAGGCGCACGCGCGGGCCATCAACGGGTCGGCCGCGATCGAGAAGACGCGCGCCGCGCCGTCGTTCCCTGCCGTCACGACGCGCGTCGCGTCCGGGGTGAACACGGCGTCGGTCAGCGTCACGCCCTCGGCGCGGAGGGTGAGCGCCTCGCCCTGCCCGTCGATCGGGAACACCCGCGCGATGCCGTCGCTCGACACGGCGACGACGCGCGCGCTGTCGCTGCTGAACGCCACCGTCCGCACCGTGGTGCCCAGGCCGTTCAGGACGAAGGGCTGTCCCTGGCCATCGGCGCGGAGGAGCCGCACGCCGTCGTCGAGCGCCGCGATCGCGATGTGCTGGCCGTCCGGGCTCACCGCCAGCGCGGCGATCGCGCGGTCCTCGTGCCCCGACGGGATGACGCGCGGGGCCCCGCGGCCGTCCGCAGGCCACACCTTCACGTTCGGCCCCGAGGTCGCCACGATCTCCTTGCCGTCCGGGCTGAATGCCGCGCGGATGAGCCCCGCCCGCTCGTCGCGGAGCACGACGGGCTCGCCCGGAACGCCGCTCTCGAACACGCGAAGGATGCCGTTCCAGGAGGTCGTGACGATGCGGGCGCCGTCCGGGCTGAAGGCGACGCCGACGACCCGGTCGTCGTGCTCGCCGAGCACGACGGGCTCGCCCTTGCCGTCGGTGCGCCAGACCCGCGCGGTCCTGTCGGTCGAGCCGGTGACAAGGCGATTTCCATTGGGGCTGAAGTCGATGCTCAGCAGGTGCTCCTTGTGCCCCCGCAGCACGACGGGCTCGCCCGAGCCGTCGGCGCGGAAGATGCGCGCCGTCCTGTCCGTCCCGGCGGTGGCGATCTTGCTCCCATCCGGGCTGACGGCGATGCCTGTCAGCGGCCCGGTGTGGCCGTGCAGGAGCAGCGGCTCGCCCCGCGCGTCGAGGCGCCAGACCCGCGCGGTCCCGTCGTCGGACGCGGTGACGACGCTCCGCCCGTCGCGGCTGAAGGCGGCGCTGTTCACGAACCCCTCGTGGCCGTGGAGGGCCATGGGCGTGCCCTTGCCGTCGGCGCGGAAGACGCGGGCGGTCCCGTCCGCGGAGGCCGTGACGACCGCGGTGCCGTCGGCGCTGAAGGCGGCGCTGCGCACCGGGCCCAGGTGCCCGTGCAGCACGACGGGCGCGGGCTGGCCGGCGGTGAGGACGCGCGCGGTGCCGTCGCCCACCGCGAGGACGATGCGGTCGTCGACCGGGCTGGCGTCGGCGCCCTCGACCCCGTGTACGTGCGTGGCCAGCACCGCGGGGGCGCCGTGCCCGTCGGCGCGGACCACGTGGACCGTCCCGCTCATCGCCGTGGCGAGGATCCGCGTGCCGTCGTGGTTGAAGACCGCGCGCCGGATGAGCCGCTCGCCCAGGTTGACGACGAGCGGCGGCTCGTCCCCCATGCCAGGGCGCCACACGTAGATCGCCCCGCTCGTCGTCCCCGCGACGACGCGGCCGCCGTCGGGGCTGAAGGCCACGCTGGCCGGCGCGGTGGCCGGCGTGCTGAGCGTGCCCTCCGCGTGGCCGTCGGCGCGCCACAGGCGCACCGTGCCGTCGGTCGAGGCGGTCGCGAGGCGGCTCCCGTCGCGGCTGTAGGCGACCGCGACGACGGCGAGGTCGTGGCCGCTCAGGACGAGCGGCTCGTCGCGCCCGCCGAGGCGAAAGATGCGCGCGATCCCGTCCGCCGAGGCGGTGGCGACGGAGCTGCCGTCCGGGCTGAAGGCCGCGTCGTGGACGGCGCCGCCGTGGCCGGCGAGCACCTCCTGGCCGACAGCGGGGCCCCAGACCGTGTCGCCGAGCGCCTGCACGACCGTCGGGGCCGCGGGGCGGCCGCTCGCCCTGGCGGCGAGGCCCGCCTCCACGGCGAGCAGGCGCGCGCGCTGCAGCCGGCCCTCGGCCAGCTCCTTCGCCGCCTGGGCCGCGAGCCGCCGCGCGTCCTTCTCGCCCGCGTCCTGCTGCGCGCGGACCAGCGCCTGCTCCTCCTTCCCCATCTGCCAGAGGAGCACGAGGATCAGGCTGCCGAGCAGCGTGACGGCGACGGCGAGCACGGTGAGGAGCCGCCGCATCGACCGCTTCTGGTCCTCGGCCCGGGCGCAGGCGGCGAGGAACGCCCGCTCCTCGGCCGAGAGGTCCGCCCGCCCGTCGCACCACGACGTGAGCTCGGCCAGCGCCGCGCCGACGACGAGGAAATCGTCCTTCCGCCCGTTCGCGAGCCAGCGCAGCAGCGGCCCCGTGACGGCCCGCTCCGCCTCGCGCGACGCGACCCACGCCCGGTCGAAGACCGCGCCGACGATGCGGTTGCGCACGGTCAGGTGCGGCGCGCCCCCGGGCCCGGGCCGCTCCGCGGCGAGCCCCGAGAGCCGCAGCAGGAGCTGGACCGGGTCCTTGCCGTCGGCGGGGACCGGGACGCCGTCGAGGAGCTGCTCGTACAGCCGGAGGAGCTTCGGCGCCTGCGCGCGGTGCGCCCCCTGCGCCTCCAGGCACCGCTCCGCGTGGCGAAGGACCGGGTCCTCGGTCCGGCCGTGGCCGAGGAACCGCCGCTGCACGGCCTCGTCGACGCCGAGCCCGCGCCGCTCCCCGACGAGATCCGCGCAGAGCCGCTGGGTCATGTAGGGGTGCCCCGACGTCCACGCGTGGATCGCGTCGAGCAGCGCGTCGGGGTCGGCGACGAGCCCCTCGAGCCCCGCGCGGAACCCGCGCGCCTCGGCGCGGGTGAAATCGTCGAGCCGGATGGCGCGGCCCATGGTGAACGGCGTCCGGGCCGGATCGGCGACGAGCTCCCACGGCGCCGCCACCCCGAGAAGGCAGAAGGTCAGCCGGGCGTTGGCCGGGCGCTCGGCCCGCCGGTTCACGAACGACCGGATCACCGCGAAGAAGTCGTCCCGCGAGAACGGCAGAGACAGCGTGGCGTCGATCTCGTCGATGAACAGGACGATCGAGGACGAGATCTCCACGAGCACGACGTCCTCGAGCCAGCGCAACCAGCAATGCACCGGCCCGAGGTGCCAGTGCATGTCCCAGAACTCGTCCGGCGGCTCCAGCCCGAGCTGCTCGGCGATCTCCGACGCGATCCCGAGATACCAGCCCACCGGCGTTGTCGACTCGGCGCCGAGCGCCTCGAGATCGACGCTGGCGCACTCCATCTGCTCGGCGCGCAGCCGCCTGGAGACCCGCAGTCGCAGGCTGGATTTCCCGATCTGCCGGGTCGAGAGCACGTGGCAGAGCTCCCCCTCCCGCAGCGCCTCGAAGAGCTCCGTGTCCGCGGAGCGCTCGATATAGATGGCGCCGTCTCCCACGGTCCCGCCCGCCTCGAAGCGGCGCTTGTGATCTCCGGCGCTGGCCTTCGCCTGATCGAGGTCGGGAGGCGCCGAGATCGTCACGAATCTGACGGTGCCATGCTGCGCCGGGACCGTCAACGGAATGGCATCCAGGGACGTAAGCGTCCCCGGTGAAACCAAAGTCCTCGCGACGGCGCGATGGAGTCGCAATCATGTCGAACGCCGACAGGGTGGGCCATGGCTCACGCGAGCGGCTCAACCAGGCGGCGCGCGGCGGTATTCTGGCGGCGCGCAGCGCGCTGCGCGGCGGGAGGCGAGGGCGACTGCGCCCGTCGCGGCGCGCGCCGAAACCCACTTGCCTCATGCAGAAATCGTGGACCGCGCGACGGAGGCTGGTGTAGCGTTCGCGCCGTGCGAGGGCCGTTGAGGGTGGGGAGACATCGCGTCGTGGCCGCGCTGGCGGCCGTGTCGCTGCTGGGCAGTGCATTGCGCTCTGCGGCTCAGCAGAATCCTGCCGATACTACGGCTTCTCCCGATACGCAGCAGGCTCCTGCCGAGCCTACGGCTTCTCCCGATACGCAGCAGGCTCCTGCCGCAGAGTCCCCGTTATCGCCGCCGTCTCCGGCAGAGGCGGCTCCTCCGCCAGCCGCGCCGCCCGTGGCGACGCCGCAGCAGCCGGCGGCGGTCCGCCCGGAGCTGCCCGGCGAGGCCGCGGCGACGTCGTCGCGCGGGCGGCCCGATCCGGATGCGCCCGCGGCGGCCACGCCGCCGCCCGTCGCGCAATCCAGGCAAGACGGGTTCTCCTTCGGCTCCTATGGCCGCGTGGTCGCCGCGAGCGATCTGCGCGGGCGCCCCGGGCGCGACGCCGATATCGTCGCTCACGGCTCGCGCCTCGACGAGTCGAGCTATGTCGAGCTCACGCTCCGCCGCGACGATCACTGGCAGAAGACCGGCGCCTCCACCGGCGTCGTGACGACCCTCGCCCTCACTCACCCGATCTTCCATCACGACGGCGTCTTCGACGCCTCGATCGCGCTGCGCAACCTCTATCTCCAGGTGAGCGATGTCGGCGTGAAAGGGCTGTCGCTCTGGGCCGGCTCCCGCATGTACCGGGGAGACGACATCTACCTGCTCGACTGGTGGCCGCTCGACAACCTCAACACGCTCGGCGGCGGGGTCCAGTACGCCTTCGACGAACGGACGAGCGCGGCGCTCCAGGCGGGCCTCTCGAGGCCGCAGGGGCTGTTCTTCACCCAGTCGGTCGATCGGCCGATGCCGTTCAACCAGGTGGGCGCCGCGTCGGTCGAGGTGCTGTCGCGCCAGAAGTTCATCGGCAGCGCGCGGGCGGCCCACGTGGTCCCGCTCGCGGGGCGCGCCGGGCTCAAGGGGGTCGCCTACGGCGAGCTCCACACGCTGGCGCGCGGACAGCGGCAGACCGAGCCGAACGTGTACGAGCGGCTCCCGGCGGACAGCGGCTATGTGCTCGGCGCCGAGATAGGCGCGTATGCCGGCGAGCGCGATACGCACGTGAACCTCTTCGTCCGGTACGCGCGCGGGCTCGCGGCGTACGGCGAGCTCGCGGCCCCGGCGCAGCTCGCGGCCGACGGGACGACCTCGGGCGCGCACGAGCTCGTCGTGGCGCTCGGGGGCAACTGGGAGCGCGGCCCCTTCGGGGTCATGGTCGCCGGCTACCTGCGGAGCTTCCGCGACGCGAGCCCCGAGCTCGATCTCCACGACGTGGACGAGGGGATCGTGATGGCCCGCCCGCACGTCTTCTTCGGTGAGCTCGGCGGGCTGGCGGTGGAGGCCTCGTATCAGGCGCAGCAGCGGGGCGTGTTCTCGACCCCGGGAGAGCCGCCCGGCTCGCTCGCCGCGCCCGAGGCGCCGCACGCCGCGAGCCTCGTGCGCTTCGGCGTCTCCCCGTTCATCACGCCCGCCGGCCGCGGGGACCTGAGCCGCCCGGTCGTCCGCCTCATCTGGGCGCTCACGCTGCGCGACGCGGGTGCGCGCGGGCTTTATCCGGAGGATGATGTGTTCGGCCTCCGCGAGACAGAGCACTTCTTCGGTCTCGGGGCGGAGTGGTGGTTCAACACCCCGAGCTGAGGTGATGATCACGATGTTCCGGCAGCGATCGAGGCACTCTCTCCGGCGGACGGCGCGCGCGGGCGCGCTCTCGCGGCGGACGGCGCTCTGGCGAACGGGGCGCGCGGTGGCCTCCGCGGCCGCCCCGCTGGTCCGGGCGGCCTGCGCGGCCGCGGTCGCGCTCTCTGTGGCGGGGTGCATGTCGTTCGACGAGGGCGTCGCGCAGCAGGCCGCGCTCAAGGCGCACGTGAGCGACTGGCGGGAAGAGATCATCTATCAGGTGCTGATAGACCGCTTCGCCGACGGCGACCCGGGCAACAACATGCGGGTGTCCTCGTCGCTCGGCCGGTGGCACGGCGGCGACTGGAAGGGGCTGGAGGACCGGCTGCCCTACCTCGAGGAGCTCGGCGTCACCGCGCTCTGGATCTCGCCGATCGTCAAGAACGTCGACACCGACGCCGGCTTCGACGGATACCACGGCTACTGGACGCAGGACTTCACCGCGCTGAACCCGCATTTCGGCGACCTCGCGTCGCTGCGGCGGCTCGTCGCGTCGGCCCACGGCCGCGGGATGAAGGTGATCCTCGACGTGGTGACGAACCACGTCGGCCAGCTCTTCTATTACGACATCAACCAGAACGGGCAGCCGGACGAGTCCGTGTACGGCAGCGGCAGGCCGGGGCAATCGCCGCTCGAGCGCATGAGCGAGTACGACCCCGACTTCGACCCCCGCGGCGTCCAGGCGCGGACGTCGCTCGGCGAGTCCGGCCCTGCGCCCATCGTCTTCCGCTACGAGCCCGCGACGAACCACCTCCCGCCGCTGCCCGAGCTCTTCCAGGACCCCGAGGTCTACAACCGCAAGGGGCGCGTCTTCAATTTCGACGACGTCGACCAGCTCGTGCACGGGGATTTCCCGGGCGGGCTCAAGGACATCGACACGAGCCGCTGCGACGTGAAGCGGGCGATGGTCGACATCTTCGTGCGCTGGGTCGAGCTCACCGACGTCGACGGGTTCCGCATCGACACGCTGAAGCACGTCGAGCACGAGTTCTGGCGCTACTTCACGCAGAACGTGCGCCTCCGGCTCAAGGAGCGGGGCAAGACGAACTTCTTCATGTTCGGCGAGGCGTTCGACGGCAGGGACGAGCTGATCGGCAGCTTCACGAAGCAGGTGGTCCCCGCCCACCCGCACGACGAGGCGCTCGGCGGCGACCTCGATCGCGAGAACAGCAGCGAGGAGGAGGGGGGCTGCCCGGGCGAGGCGCCGATCACCGGCGACATGGTCGACGGCGTCGTCTACTTCTCCCAGTACTACCAGGCCTTCCGCGACGTCTTCCGCGACGCGCTCGGCACGCGGCGGATCGAGGATCTCTGGGCCGCGCGGGAGAGCCACTACGGCACGGAGCCGAACGCGAACGGCACGGGCCTGCCGCCGACGAAGACGCTCGTCAACTTCCTCGACAACCACGATGTCCCCCGCTTCCTCTACGACGGCGCGGGCGTCTCGCCGTTCAAGGCCGACCCCGAGGCGGCGCTCAGGAACGCGCTCCTGTTCCTCTTCACGGAGGACGGCATCCCGTGCCTCTATTACGGCACGGAGCAGGGCTTCAGCGGCGGCAACGACCCGGCGAACCGCGAGCCGCTCTGGATCAGCGGCTATGACACCGAGCACCCGCTGTTCCAGTGGATCAAGCGGCTCACGGGGCTGCGCAGGGGGTACCGGGCGCTCACGGTGGGCGAGCAGACGGTGCGATGGTCGACGGACCGGACGGGCGGCTCGGACGAGGACGCCGGCATCTTCGCCTTCGAGCGGGGCGAGGCGGGCGGCGATTACGCGCTCGTCGTGCTCAACACCCACCCGAAGAAGCACAGCGCGACGAGCTTCGGCGGGGCGGCGATGACAACGGAGCTCGAGCCGGGGACGGTGCTCGTCGACGTGCTCTCGCCCGAGAAGAAGACATACACCGTGGGCGCGAGCGGCGCCCTCACGGTCAAGCTGCCTCCGGTGAGCGGCGCGCTGCTCATCCCGGAAGATCAGGTCGTCCAGGGTCTTTGATCCTCCCAGCACTCCTGCCCCCCCGAGAGTCTTGAACATGGCTTCTGTCAAGGTGCGCGGACTCAACAAGCGATTCGGCCAGACCCACGTGCTGCGCGGCGTCTCCGTCGACGTGCCCGACGGCTCGTTCGCCGTGCTCGTCGGCCCGAGCGGCTGCGGCAAGTCGACGTTGCTCCGGCTGCTGGCCGGCCTCGAGGAGGCCGACGAGGGAACGATCGCGCTCGGCGAACGCGACGTCACGCGGCTGGAGCCGCGCGATCGCGACATCGCGATGGTGTTCCAGTCGTACGCCCTCTACCCGCACCTCACCGTGCGCGACAACCTCGCCTTCGGCCTGAAGCTCCGGAAGACGCCGCCCGCCGAGATCGAGGCGCGCGTGAAGGAGGCCTCGGAGATGCTCGGCCTCGGTCCGCTGCTCGACCGGTACCCCCGCGCGCTGTCCGGCGGCCAGCGGCAGCGCGTCGCGATGGGCCGGGCCATCGTGCGGCGGGCGCAGCTCTTCCTCTTCGACGAGCCGCTCTCGAACCTCGACGCCGCCCTGCGCGCGCAGGTGCGGGTCGACATCCGCAAGCTCCACGACCGGCTCGGCGCGACGAGCGTCTACGTCACCCACGACCAGGTCGAGGCGATGACGCTCGCCGACGAGATCTTCGTGCTCAACAAGGGCGTCGTCGAGCAGTCCGGGCCGCCGCTCGAGGTGTTCGCCCGGCCGCGCACCCAGTTCGTCGCGAGCTTCCTCGGCAGCCCGGCCATGAACTTCTTCGAGGCGCGCATGGAGAGCCGCGGCGGCCGTTGGTTCGCGGCCCAGGGGGACCTCGCGATCGAGGTCGACGCCGCCGAGTTCCCGGGCGCCGTCTCGTCCGGCCGGCGGGTGACCGTCGGCGTGCGCCCGCACGAGGTGGACCTCACCTCGGCCGACGAGGGCGCGCGGTTCCAGGTGGCGATCGTCGAGGCGCTCGGGGCCGAGTCGTACGCTCACGGCACCGTCGCGGGGGCGCCGTTCGTCGCGCGCCTCGACCCGTCGGCGCGCGTCGTGAAGGGGGACACCGTGAAGATCGCGCTCCAGAAGGTGCACCTCTTCGACACGGACACGGGGCTGACCCTCCGGGAAGCGTGAGGCGATCCATGCCAGGCCGCCGCCGCTCCCCGCCCGCGCTCCCGGCCGCCGCGCTCGTCGCGCTGCTGCTCCTCCTCCCGCCGGCGCTCGCGGCCGCGGCGCCGCTCCGGCTCTGGCACGCCTACCGCGACGACGAGGCGAAGGCGCTCGGCGCCATCGTCGCGGCCTTCAAGGGCGAGGAGGTCGAGCTCCTCGCGCTGCCGTTCGACGCCTACGCCTCGAAGCTCCAGGCGGCGATCCCGATGGGCGAGGGGCCCGACCTGTTCATCGACGCGCACGAGCGGCTCGGCGACTACCGCGCGCGCAAGCTCGTCGCGCCGGTGGGCGACGCGCTCGAGCCGGGCGGCGAGGCGGTGTTCCAGGAGCCGGCGCTCGCGGCGGTGCGGCAGGAGGGCCAGATCTTCGGCCTGCCGATCAGCCAGAAGTGCATGGCGCTCTACATGAACACCGCGCTCGTCCGCGAGCCTCCGGTCTATCTGGAGGACATCGCGGCGCTCGCCGGGGCCTTGCCCGAGGGCGTGTATCCGCTCGCGTACGAGGCGTCGAACGCGTACGCGCACATGCCGATCCTCGCCGCGTTCGGCGGCGCGATGCTGGACGAGGACGACCAGTTCGGCTTCGTCGGCCCGGGGCCGGAGCGCTCGCTCGAGCTCGTCCGCTCGCTGATCGATCGGCGGATCGTCCCGGAGGACGCGAACGGCGCGCTGGTGACCGATCTCTACAACACCGGCCGCGCGGCGTTCGTGATGAGCGGGCCGTGGTTCGTCGGCGGCCTCAAGGACGAGGCGAAGCGGCGCTCGCGCGTCGTGCCGCTACCGAAGGTGCGCGAGACGGGCCAGCCGATGCGGCCGTTCATGACCGTCGAGGCGGTGATGCTCTCGCCCCAGGGCGCCGGGCGCGCCGAGGCGCGGGCGCTCGCGCGCCACATCGCCGGGGCCGCGGCGGCGGCCACGCGCCTCGAGGTCGCGCGCACGCCGCCGGTGCGGAGCGACGTGCCGGTGCCGGCCGACGACGCGTTCATCGCGGCGTTCACCGAGCAGGCCAAGGTGGCGATCCCGATGCCGACCTCGCCGGCCATGCGGTCGACGTGGGAGCCGGCGGCGCGCGCGATCCGCAAGGTGCTGCGGGGCGACGCGCCCCCCGAGGTCGCGCTCTCCGAGGCGAAGCGCCGCTTCGACGACGTGCGCCGGCCGCTCCCGCCGCCCGCCTCGCCGGCGCCGCTGCTCCTCGGGCTCGGCGCGCTCGCGCTCGCCCTCGTGCTCCGGTGGGTCCTCGCCGCGAAGCGCGCGGTTTCCGGCCCGACGCGCCCGACGCTCCGGCGCGCGCTCGCGCGCTCGGCCTACGCCTACAGGTACGTCGCGCACGCGGTCGTCGCGATCGGCGTGCTCGTGATGGTGCCGCTCGTCATCGGCGCGGCCACGTCGCTGTTCGCCGGCAGCGGCGAGAGCCTCCGGTACGTCGGCCTCGCCAACTTCGTCAGCATCCTCACGGCGCGCGGCGGGCCGCTCTTCGCGAGCGGCTCGTTCTACCTCGTGCTCGCGGTGACCGTGCTCTGGACGGCGGTGAACCTCTTCTTCCACGTCGTCCTCGGCGTCTCGCTGGCGCTGCTCCTGCACAGGCCGACGCTGCGCCTGCGCGCGGCCTACCGGGTGCTGCTCATCGTGCCGTGGGCGGTGCCGAGCTACGTGACCGCGCTGTCCTGGAAGGGCATGTTCCACCGGCAGTTCGGCGCCGTGACCGGCCTCATCGAGGCGGTGAACTCCGCCTTCGGCACGAGCATCGAGCCCATCGCCTGGTTCTCGAGCTTCACGACGGCGTTCACGGCCAACGTGGCGACGAACGTCTGGCTCGGCTTCCCGTTCATGATGGTCGTCACGCTCGGCGCGCTCACCGCCGTGCCCGAGGACGTGCTCGAGGCCGCCGAGGTCGACGGCGCCACGCGCTGGCAGCGCCTCTGGACCATCACGCTGCCGCTGATCCGCCCTGTGCTCGCGCCGGCGGTGACGCTGGGCGCCATCTGGACGTTCAACATGTTCAACGTGGTGTTCCTCGTGTCCGGCGGCGATCCGGACGGCACGACGGACATCCTCGTGTCCGAGGCGTACCGGTGGGCGTTCACCCGGGAGGCCCAGTACGGCTACGCCGCGGCGTACTCGGTGCTCATCTTCCTGCTGCTCACGCTCGCCACGCGCGACTGGCGGTGGCGGCGGCGGACGCCGGGGTCGTACATCCCGCAGGGCGGCGGGGCCGCCGACGGGTCGGCGCCCGCCCCGGTGGCGGCGACGGAGGCCGTATGACGCGCAAGCCCTCTCCGGTCGAGTCGGTCGCTGTGCACATCGCGCTGCTCGCGGCGGTCGCGTTCGCGCTGTACCCGGTGCTCTGGGTCATCTCGATCGCCTTCTCCGGCGCGCGCCCGCCGGTGCCGGAGGTGCTGCCGATCCCGAACCAGCCGACGCTCGAGCACCTCGAGGCGGTCGTCACGACGCGGCAGAAGGTCGGCGGCGAGGAGATATGGCTCTTCCCCCGCCAGCTCGCGAACTCGATCGTCGTGGCGCTCGCGACGGCGGCCGTCGGCGTGAGCATCGCGGTGCCGGCGGCGTACGCGCTGGCGCGCTTCCAGTTCATCGGCAAGCAGCGCGGCGTGCGCGCGTTGCTCGCGACGCAGATGTTCCCCACGGTGGCGAGCGCGATCCCGCTCTATCTCCTGCTCGACGCGCTGGGCCTGCTCAACTCGCGGACGGGGCTCGTGCTCTGCTACGCGTCGACGGCGGTGCCGTTCTCGATCTTCCAGCTCCGGGCGGCGTTCGAGGCGATCCCGGTCGACCTGGAGGAGGCGGCGATGGTCGACGGGGCGACGCGGTTCGAGGCCTTCCTGCGGGTGGTGCTCCCGGCGGCGCGGCCGGCGATCGCGGTGACGGCGCTGTTCGCGATCATGACGGCGTACAACGAGTTCATCCTCGCGGCGACGCTGCTCGGCAAGGAGGAGATGTTCACGCTGCCGGTCGTGCTGCAGCGGTACATCGGCGAGTACGACGCGCAGTGGGAGCGGTTCGCGGCGGGGGCGCTGCTCGTGTCGCTGCCGGTGATGGGGGCGTTCTACCTTGTGCAGCGGCACCTCGTGGCGGGGCTGACCACGGGCGGGGTGAAGGGGTGACGCGGAGGCGGCGCGGTCCGCCTCCGGCCCTGTGCTTCGAGCAGGCAGGCTGCGCTCCCTGACGCGCGCGCGCTGGCGAGGCTCACGTCGTGCGCGAGTCCTCGCGTGAAGGCTCGCGTGAATCGCGCCTGCTCTGCGCGGCCGCAGCGCGACGGCGGCGCGTACCGTCGCTCCGCGATGGCCGCCGTTCGCCAGCTGCATGCGCGCCGCCGGCCGCCGCGCGGGTACGTGGATACCACCTTGGTGGTATTCCGCGCAGCTCGGCGCTCGCTGGATAGTCGTCGCATGGGAAGCGTGCGCGTGAGGGCTCTCGTCCTGGCAGGGCTGCTCCTCGGAGCTGCTCGGGTCGCGCGAGCGCAAACACCCACAGCGCCGCGCGGACAGGACGCCGTGTTCCTCAAGAACGGCGATGTCGTGCGCGGTCGCCTCATCGCCGTCGAGCCCGACGAGCGCGTCGTGCTGCTCGACCCGGAGCAGGGGACGGCGCGAACGATCGCCTGGGCCGAGGTCGATCATGTCGAGCGAGGCGAAGCTCCCCCGCCCGGACGACCGGCGCCGCCGCGCGCGCCCGGCGCTCCCGCCGAGCCGCACCCCGGCATCCCCGGGATCGCCCGGATCCACATCGACACCGACGATCCGCAGGTCAAGTTGGTGAGGCTCCTGGGCACCGAGGTCCGGAGCTACCATGTCACGAGGCGCGTCGAGGTCGTCTGCAGGGCTCCGTGCGATGAGGTCGTGGATGGCCGCCGGGGTGAGGCCTTCTACTTCTCCGGCAAGGACATGCCCGACTCCTCCGAGTTCACGCTGCTGGACGCGAGAGGCGACGTGACGATCCACGTCGAGTCGGGGAGCATCTGGCAATATCGACTCGCCGGACCGATGATGATCCTGGGGGGGATCGCTGCGCTCGGAGGAGCCTCGGCCGCGTTCGCTGCGTTCAAGTACGATGCCAGCGACGAGGCCAAGGCAGGATCGCTGGCGCTCAACGTCATCGGTGTATCGGTCCTGGCGACAGGCATCTTCTTGCGCGTGTTCGGCCGCACCACGTACGAGCTCGCGCCGCCACGCCCGGCTCAGCGGGCCCCTGGCCCGCAGGCTGGTCCGAGCGGCCTGCTGTGGCGGTTTTGACCGGACGCCTTGTGGCGGAGGTCCCGAGCCTGCCAAGGGCAAGGAGGGTGGACGAGATGAACGCTGGGTTGCTCCGTCGTGGTACCTCCGTGATCCGTCGACGGCGCGTCGCGCAGGTCGCAGCCGGGATCCTGGCCGTGGCGCCGCTGGCGGCGCGCGCTCAGAGCCCGGAGCTCGCTCCCGCGGCGCGGGTGAGCGGACGTGAGGACGAGATCCTCCTGAAGAACGGTGGCATGCTGCGGGGGACCCTCGTCGATGTGCACCCCGAGCGGCCGGTCGTGATGGTCCTCGCCGGCACCGGCGAGGAGCGCGCGGTGGCGTGGCCCGAGATCGATCGCGTGAAGCGCGGCGCGAGCGCGCCGGCAGCGAACCCGGGAGATCCCGTCCGCCCGCGGGGTACGCCCGGCGTCGTCCGCTTGCACATCGAGACGGACGAGCCGCAGGTGCAGCTGATGGTCGTGTCGGGGAAGAGGACCGTGACTCAGGGCGGCTCGACAACGAGGTCGACCCTGGCCGACGTCGTGTGCAGGACACCTTGCGATGCGATCATCGATGCACGGGACGGCGAGGAGTTCTTCTTCGGGGGCAAAGGGATAGTGCCCTCCTCCGGATTCCAGATGTTCGACCGCAGCGGGGACGTGTCCATCAAGGTGTACCCGGGGAGCGCCTTCCGGCACAGCGTCGGCCGGATGATGATCTACGCGGCATGGATCGCGGCGGTGGGGGGCGGCCTGGTCATGGTCCACGCGTATATCAACGAGGATCGGGACGAGAGCTACCATGGCGCAAAGCTCGTGGGCCTCGGCATCGTGGGGGCGGGCGCCGCGCTCGGGGTCTCCGGCTATCTCCTCGGCGCCGCCAGCGAGACGACGTATGAGTTCTCGACGCCCGGCGCCCGCGCGCAGATCGCCCCGGAGCTCCAGCCGCGCGGGCTCGTCTGGCGCTTCTGATCGCCTCCGCCGTGATCTGAGTCGATCACGGTGACTCGACAGCAGCCGTGGCGTCGCGCGCCGCTCCGCTGGCGCGCGGATGCCGGCGAGCCGGTTCGCCGGGCTGGTCCGTCGGTATCGCAGGCGGGACCGTCTGCGCCGAACCCGTACGGCGCGGAGGGCGCCGCGCAGCCAGCTCCGCCGGGCCCCGCGCGGCGCCCATCGGCGGCTCCGCGCCGTCACGGCCATGGACGCCCGATCGCGACCCCGCTATCTCCATGGAGCGATGCCGAAGGCCGAGGCTCTCCAGCCAGCCGCCGCGCCGGGGACCAGCAGCGCGGAGCCCCGCCCCCCGTCGGGGGGTGACGCCCGCCTCTCGCCCGGAGGCGACGGCCGCCCCTCGCCGAACGGCGAGCCCCGCGCCCCGCCCGGCGGCGACGGCCGCCTCTCGCTGAACGGCGAGCCCCGCCTCTCGCTGAACGGCGAGCCCCGCCTCTCGCTGAACGGCGAGCCCCGCCTCTCGCTGAACGGCGAGCCCCGCCTCTCGCTGAACGGCGAGCCCCGCCTCTCGCTGAACGGCGAGCCCCGCCTCTCGCTGAACGGCGAGCCCCGCCCCTCGCTCGACGGCGACGCGCGCGGCACCTTCCTGCCGGCCCCGTCCGCGCCGCAGCCGCGCCTCAGCCGGCCGTCCTGGGAGAAGCGCTGGCTGCCGCTGCTCGGGCCCCTGCTCGCGCTGCTCGTCATCGGCGCTGTCGCCACGCTCGAGGCCGCGTTCGACTGGAACATCCCGAACCCGCCCGCGATCCTGTCGATGATCATCGTCTTCGCGGCCTTCAGCGGCGGCCTGTGGAGCGGCATCGTCACGTCGCTCATCTCGTGCGGCTACTTCGCCATCTACTTCTCCGAAGACGGGATGCCGTTCCACTACACGGCGGAGAACCTGCTCCGGGTCATCGTCTTCGCCGTCACGACGCCCGCCATGGCGGTGATGGCGAGCATCGCCAAGCGGCGCGCCGACGCCATGGGCGAGGCCTCGCTCGAGAACGAGCGCGAGCACTCGGCGAGCCTGCGCGCCCTGCTCATGCAGCGCCAGGCGGTCGAGGCCGAGCTCCAGCAGGCCAAGGAGGCCGCCGAGGCGGCGAGCCGCGCCAAGAGCGAGTTCCTCGCCAGCGTGAGCCACGAGATCCGCACCCCGATGAACGGCATCATCGGCATGACGTCGCTCGCGCTCCAGACCGAGCTGACCCAGGAGCAGCGCGAGTACCTCGAGATGGTCAAGATCTCGGCCGACGCGCTCCTCGCCATCATCAACGACGTCCTCGATTTCTCGAAGATCGAGGCGGGAAAGCTCGAGATCGAGCCCGTCGTCTTCGACCCGAGCGAGATCATCGGCGACGCCGTGAAGACGCTCGCGCTGCGCGCCCACGAGAAGCGCCTCGAGCTCGCCTACGACGTCGCCCCCGACGTGCCCGAGGCGCTCGTCGGCGATCCGCTGCGCCTGCGCCAGGTCCTCGTGAACCTCGTGAGCAACGCGGTGAAGTTCACCGACGCCGGCGAGATCCTCGTCCGCGCCGAGGTCGGCTCGCGCGCGCCCGTCGCGCCCGACGGCGCCGACCGCCCGAGCTCGGCCGACCTCTGCTCCGGCGAGGCGCTCGGCGACGTCGTCGTGCTCCACGTGCGCGTCATCGACACGGGCATCGGCATCGCCCCCGACAAGCAGCGGCTCGTCTTCGACGCGTTCGCGCAGGCGGACGGGTCGACCACCCGCAAGTACGGCGGCACGGGGCTCGGGCTGACGATCTGCGCCCGGCTCGTCGAGATGATGGGCGGCAAGATCTGGATCGAGAGCGAGGTCGGCAAGGGCAGCACCTTCCACTTCACGCTCCAGCTCCGGGCGCTCGACGGCGCCGCCCGGTCGCGCCGGCCGCAGCTCCCCCGGGATCTCCTGGGCACGCGGGTGCTCATCGCCGACGACAACGCGACGACGCGGCGCATCCTGACGGAGACGATCGAGGGCTGGGGGATGAAGGCGGTCCCCGTCGACTCGGGCGCCGCGGCGATCGCGGCGCTCTCGGAGGACTCGGGCATGTGGGCGCTGCCCTGGGGCAAGCCGGGGGGCAACGCGGTCGGGCAGAGCTCCTCGTTCGGCCTCGCGATCGTCGACGCCCGCATGCCGAAGGTCGACGGCTTCGCCGTCGTCGAGCACTGCCGCCGCCGCGAGATCCTGAAGGGCCGCACCATCATGATGCTGAGCTCGACGAGCGCGCAGGCGGACGCCGCGCGCTGCCGCGACCTCGGCGTCCTCGCGATGGTCACGAAGCCCGTGAAGCCGTCGCACCTCCAGGAGGCCGTGTTCCACGCCTTCGGCATCCCGACGCGGAGCGCGCTCCGGTCGATCGACGTGCGCCGCGCCCTGCCCGGGCCGCGCGTCCGGGGCCTGCGCGTGCTCGTCGCCGAGGACAACGCGATCAACCAGAAGCTGATGCGCCGCTGGCTGGAGCGGCAGGGCCACCACGTGCACATCGTCGAGAACGGCCGGCTCGCTGTCGAGAAGATCGCCACAGGCCAGTACGACGTGGCGCTGCTCGACGTGGAGATGCCCGAGATGGATGGCCTCCAGGCCGCGCGGGCCGTCCGGGCGCGCGAGCGGCGCGAGGGCGGGCACATGCCGCTCATCGTCGTGACCGCCTACGCGATGAAGGGCGACCGCGAACGCTGCCTGCGGGCGGGCTTCGACGGCTACGTGTCGAAGCCGGTCCAGGTCGAGGAGCTCTATGACATGATCGACCGGCTCGCCGCCGGGCCCTCGTCGCTCGAGATCGAGGACCCGGCGAGCCTGTCGCTCGGCGCGCCGAGCTCGTACCCGTCGGTGCCCTCGGCGTCGCTCGACAACGGGCCGCCGAGCACCCGCTCGGAGCGGCTGACCAGCTCGCCGTCGTCGATCACGAGCCGGCCGATGTTCGACAGGACCCGGGCGCTGGAGCGGACCGGCGGCGACGCCGACCTCCTTCGCGAACTCGCCGAGGTCTTCCTGGAGGAGTGTCCCCGCTGGATGGCCGAGATCGACGAGGCGGTGACCGCCGGCGACGCCCGCAAGCTCCAGCGGGCCGCGCACAGCCTGAAGGGCGGGGTCGACAGCTTCGGCGCGCGGGCCGCGTTCGAGGCGGCGTTCGCGCTGGAGAAGATGGCGCGCGCGAACGAGCTCGGGAGCCTGGCCGAGGCGCAGTTCGCGCTGCGCGCGCAGATCGAGCGATTGATCCCCGAGCTCGCCGCGTTCATGCGCGAGGGCTCGCCGGCGGACGCTGCGTCGCCGGTGCAGGGCGAACCGTGCTCTGATAAAACGAGGTGACGCGATGGTGAGGGTGCTCGTGGTGGACGACTCCCCGATGGATCGGCGCCTCTCCGGCAGCCTGCTGAAGAAGCGCGCCGGCATGGAGCCGATGTACGCCGAGAACGGCCGCGAGGCGCTGCAGACGATCGCGCGGACGATGCCGGAGATCGTGCTGACCGATCTCCAGATGCCGGAGATGGACGGCCTGGAGCTCGTCGAGGCGATCCGCCGCGATCACCCGTACCTGCCGGTGATCCTGATGACGGCGCACGGCAGCGAGGACATCGCGGTGCAGGCGCTCCGGCGCGGCGCGGCCAGCTACGTCGCGAAGCGGAACCTCGCGGCGGAGCTGGTGAGCACGGTCGAGAACGTCCTCGCCGTGGCGCGGCTCGATCGTCGGGAGCAGCAGCTCCTGTCGTGCCTGACGGCGACCGAGTCGCATTTCGAGCTCGACAACGACGTGGCGAAGGTGCCCGCGCTGGTGGGCCACATCGAGCAGAGCCTGGGCCGGATGCGGCTGTGCGACGAGACGGGCCGCATCCAGGTGGCGGTGGCGCTGCGCGAGGCGCTGGTGAACGCGATCGTGCACGGCAACCTCGAGGTCAGCTCGACGCTGCTCGACGAGGACCCTGGCGCGTTCCAGGCGCTCGTCGATCGGCGCCGGCTGGAGAGCCCATACCGGGACCGGCGCGTGTACGTGACCGCGCGCGAGACGCGGACCGAGGCGACGTACGTGGTGCGCGACGAGGGCCCCGGCTTCGACCCGCGCGACCTGCCGGATCCGACCGACCTCGCCAACCTGGAG
Organism: Sorangium sp. So ce1335; assembly: GCF_051521615.1. Taxonomy (NCBI): domain Bacteria; kingdom Pseudomonadati; phylum Myxococcota; order Polyangiales; family Polyangiaceae; genus Sorangium; species Sorangium sp. So ce1335. Next base: position 10,723,043 of record NZ_CP150363.1, on the reverse strand, counting down.
AAGCCGAGCGGCCGCGGCCTGATGTTGATCCGCACCTTCATGGACGAGGTGCGGCACAACGACAAGGGCAACGAGATCTGCATGGTGATGCGGTGTCGCTCGCCGGAGTCGGACGGCGAGCCGGGCGACGACGGCGGCTGAGGCGGCGGCGATCGGGGGGGCCTCGGCGCCGGGTTGATCCGCTGCGCGGCGGGTGAAGGCGGCGCGAGCGGGGCGGACGCGGCGCGCCCAGCCGCTGGCCCCATCGCCTCGGCGCGGATCGGCGGCTCGTGGCGGAGCGTGAATGTCCCGGCCATGCCGGGCAACCAAGCGGCCATGACCAGAGATCATGAGTCGATTGCTCACGCGCGATGCAGGATGAGGCGGGGTGGATCCGCCGCGTTGGCCATCGCAGCTGTCCTCGTCGGCGCAGGGTGCGATCTCGTCGTGCGCGGCGGCGGCGGCGGCGAGGGGCGCAGCGGTCTGGCCAGCAGCGGCCTCGGCCTCGAGGACGGCGGCAGCGGCGGAGAGGGGGGCAGCGGCGTGGCCAGCAGCGGCGGCAGCGGCGGCGAGGGGGGCAGCGGTGTGGCCAGCAGCGGCGCCGGCGCTGGCGGCGGCGGCGGCGAGGGGGGCACGCCAGGCACGTGCGTGCCGGGCGCGGTGCTCACCTGCTACACGGGCCCCGCCGGGACCGCGGGCATCGGGGCGTGCGTCACCGGGACGCAGACGTGTCGCACCGATGGGCTCGGCTATGGCCCGTGTACAGGTGCGGTGGCGCCGGCCGCAGAGATCTGCGCCAGCCCGGTGGACGAGGACTGCGACGGCGATCCCCAGTGCCCACGCCTCTCGCCGTGGGCGCGGGCATACGGCGGCCCCGGCGACGACAGTGGCCTGTCCATCGTGAGCGACGCGTGGGGCAACTACTACGTCTCCGGCGCCTTCGAAGGGACGGTGGACTTCGGCGCCGGCCCTCTCACCAGCGCGGGGGAATCCGACGTCTTCCTCCTCAAGCTCGACCCCTCCGGCTCGGTGATCTGGAGCAGGCGCTTCGGGACCGTGTACAACGATTGGTCCGCCACCCTGACCATCGATGATAGCGGAAACATCTACTTTGCCGGGCTCTATGAAGGTGAGTATCCATACTATGATGGCGGTCCGGATTTCGGTGGAGGGTCCGTCCCGCCCATCGAGCAGGATACCGCGCTCTTCCTGGTCAAGCTCGATCCCGAGGGCAACCACATCTGGAGCAATGGTCTGGTGCTCGATCAGGGTTCCTACCTCGAGAGAGTGCAGGCGATCGCCGTCGATGGCGTCGGCGATGTGTTCGTCCTCTACCTGTTCTATGAGTCCTATGTCGTGGCGAAGGTGAGCGCCGGCGGCCAGGGCGTCCTCTGGAGACACTATCTGCCAGGATTCGTCAGCAGCAGCGGGGTGGCCGGAGCCAAGGAGGGGGGGCTCGCGGTCGACGGCGATGACAACGTGCTCGTGGCGCACCCGGACGATTTCAACATCTTCTGGCCCGAGTCGTATTTCAACGTCACCAAGCTGTCGCCCACAGGCGCTCTGCTCTGGGAACGGCAGTTCCCGTCCGCGTATTACGGGGACCGCGTCACGTTGGCCTCCTCGGTGGCGGTCAACGCCGCGGGCGAGATCCTGGTGACTGGCGCCGCGGATAGCTCCATCGGCTTCGGCGGTGGCTCGGGCGATGGTGCCGCGCCGGTGCTGGTCAAGCTGGACGCCGCGGGAGAGGTCATCTCCAGCCGCACGATCCCCCATCACAAAAGATTGGTCCTGGATCCTGCTGGTGGGATGTTCGTCGCCGGGAGCTCGGGGATTGCCAAGCTCGACGACAGCGGGACCACGCTCTGGTCCGTCGGCTTCACCATCCCCTCGCAGTCCTGGTACATGCCTGCCGTGGAGGGCATCGCCATCTCTCCGAACGGCACGGTTGCGATCGCCGGTACCATGTTCACGCCGATGGACTTCGGCACCGGCCCGCTCCCCTACACAGCGGGTGGCGACATGTTCGTCGCCACGTTCAATCCCTGAAGGGAACGGCGGGCGTCCGGATTGCTGTCCGGCGATCCGGGCGCGTGTGCCTGCAATCTCCTCGTGTCGTTCTGCCCGTTCTGAACGACTGGGAGCGCGCTCGTGCGCCGGAGGAGCGCGAGCGGGGCCGACGCGGTGCGTCCAGCCATCGGCCCCATCGCCTCGGCGCTGGTCGGCGGCTCGTGGCGGAGCGTGAACAATCCGGTCAGGCCGGGCAACGAAGCGGCCATGACCAGAGACCATGAGTCGATTGCTCACGCGCGATGCAGGGGGAGGCGGGATGGATCGGCCGCCTTGGCCATCGCAGCTGTCCTCGTCTGCACAGGGTGCGATCTCGTCGTCAGCGGCAGCAGCGGCAGCGGCGGCGAGGGCGGCAGCGGGGCGGCCAGCAGCGGCGGCGGCGAGGGGGGCAGCGGCGTGGCCAGCAGCGGCGAGGGCGGCAGCGGTGGCGTGGGCGGCAGCGGCGTGGCCAGCACCGGCGCCGGCGGCACCGGCGGCGAGGGGGGCAGCGGCGTGGCCAGCAGCGGCGTCGGCGGTAGCGGCGGCGGCGAGGGGGGCAGCGGCGAGGGGGGCAGCGGCGTGGCCGGCGGCAGCGGCGGCGGCGAGGGGGGCAGCGGCGTGGCCAGCAGCGGCGCCAGCGGCGGCGAGGGGGGCAGCGGCGCTGGCGGCAGCGGCGGCGAGGGCGGCGTCGGCGGCAGCGGCAGCGGCGCTGGCGGCAGCGGCGGCGAGGGCGGCGTCGGCGGCAGCGGCAGCGGCGCTGGCGGCAGCGGCGGCGAGGGCGGCGCGTCAGGCACGCCAGGCACGTGCGTGCCGGGCACGGTGCTCACCTGCTACACGGGTCCCACCGGGACCGTCGGCATCGGGGCGTGCGTCACCGGGACGCAGACGTGTCGCGCCGATGGGCTCGGCTATGGCCCGTGTGCCGGTGCGGTGGCGCCGGCCGCAGAGCTCTGCGCCACGCCGGTGGACGAGAGCTGCGACGGCGAGCCCCGGTGCCCCCGCCGCGCGCCGTGGGCGCGGGGATACGGCGGCGCCGGCGACGACAGCGGCCTGTCCATCGTGAGCGACGCGTCGGGCAACTACTACGTCTCCGGCGCCTTCGAGGGGACGGTGGACTTCGGCGCCGGCCCTCTCACCAGCGCAGGGGGATCCGACGTCTTCCTCCTCAAGCTCGACCCCTCCGGCTCGGTGATCTGGAGCAGGCGCTTCGGTGCCGAGTACGACGATGAGAGCGTCACCGTGGCCATCGGCGATGGCGGAAGCATCTTCGTCGCCGGAGTCTATAACGCAGGTCCTGCCCACGCTCCCGTCCCAGGCCCAGATTTTGGCGGGGGTTCCATCGAGCCCTCCGAACGGTCCACGCTCTTCGTGGCCAGGCTCGACCTCGAGGGCAACCACATCCGGAGCAAGGGCTTTCCGGGTCATCCGTTGTACGACAAGGATGTCAAGCGAGTCGTCCTCGATGGATCCGGCGATGGGTACGTGCTTTTGGGAGATGGTGTCCTGTGGCTCGCGAGGTTGCGCGCCGGAGCCACCCTCACCTGGCTAGATTTCGTCAATCCGTATACCGACGGTGTCACGGGAGCGGATCTTGCTATCGACGGCGCGGGAAATGCGATCGTGGTGAGCGCAGGACGGTACCACATGCACCTGTCCAAGGTTGGACCTGATGGCTGGTTGTGGGGCCGAGAGTTCATCACCGAATCCTTCGATGTATCGGCCTTCTCGGTGGCGGTGAACGCGGCGGACGAGATCTTCATGACGGGCTTCACGGACGGAACCATCGATTTCGGCGGCGGCGTGCTCCCTCGTGGGCCGATGCTCATGAAGGTGGATGCTGAAGGCCAGCATCTCTTCAGCCGCTCGGTTCGCTTCGGCGACGACATCGCCTTGGGCCCGGCCGGCGGCATCGTCATCGCCGGGGATGGCCTGGTCGGGCTTGACGCGAGCGGGACAGAGACGTGGTCGACCGACGCCGATGCGACCTTCGAGGACATCGCCGTCGCTCCGAATGGCACGATTGCAGCCACCGGGCGCGTGCTCGCGCCGGTGGACTTCGGGACGGGTCCGATCGCTTACGCGGCGGGCAGCGACGTCTTCGTCGCCACGTTCAATCCCTTGGATGACGGCGGCGAGGGCGACGGGGGCAGCGGCGGCGAGGGCGGCAGCGGCGGCGAGGGCGGCAGCGGCGGCGAGGGCGGCGGCACGCCAGGCACGTGCGTGCCGGGCACGGTGCTCACCTGCTACACGGGCCCCACCGGGACCGTGGGCATCGGGGCGTGCGTCACCGGGACGCAGACGTGTCGCGCCGATGGGCTCGGCTATGGCCCGTGTGCCGGTGCGGTGGCGCCGGCCGCAGAGCTCTGCGCCACGCCGGTGGACGAGAGCTGCGACGGCGAGCCCCGGTGCCCCCGCGTGCCGCCGTGGACGCGGGTATACGGCGGTCCCGGCGAGGACTGGGCCACATCCATCGTGAGCGACGCGTCGGGCAACTACTACGTCTACGGCCTCTTCCATGGGACGGTGGACCTCGGCGCCGGCTTTGTTATCTCCAGCGCAGGGGGATCCGACGTCTTCCTCCTCAAGCTCGACGCCTCCGGCTCGCCGATCTGGAGCAAGCGCTTCGGGGGCGAGTACAACGAGCGGTCCTCCACCCTGACCGTCGACGGAGACGGAAATATCTACCTTGCCGGAGCCTATGAAGGGCGTACGCCGCACTCTTATGAAAGCCCGGATTTTGGTGGGGGTCCCCTCCCTCCCGCCGATTTTGGTTCTTCCGCGCTCTTCCTGGCCAAGCTCGATCCCGAGGGCAACCACGTCTGGAGCCATGGCTTGTCGATTGATCTCGACGATGGGAGCGTGAGGAATATCGCCGCCGATGGCGTCGGCAATGTGTTCGTCCTCTGCACATCCTCTGAGGCCTATGCCGTGGCAAAAGTGGACGCCGGAGGCCAGCGGGTCCGCTGGACATACCTCATGGGCGGAGGGGGGTTCGCGGTCGACAGCGACGGTAACGTGGTCGTGGCGCACCCGGACCAGGACTCTCTCGACCCCGGTGCGAATTTCAACGTCGCCAAGTTGTCGCCGACAGGTGATCTGCTCTGGTTGCGGCAGTTCCCATCCACGTACCACGATCGGCCCATTGCGTCGCCCTCCTCGGTGGCGGTCAACGCCGCGGGGGAGATCCTGGTGACGGGCGTCGTGGATGGCACCGTCGATTTCGGCGGCGGCGCGCTGGGATCCGGCGACGAGCGGTTCCACGTGCTGGTCAAGCTGGACGCGGCAGGGGAGGTCATCTCCACCCGCACGATTTACGGCTCCGGGGAGAGGACCTTCGATCCTGCTGGTGGGATGTTCGTCCGCGAGGGCTTAAAGGTTACCAGGTTCGACGACAGCGGGACCACGCTCTGGTCCGCCGACTTCCACCTCCCCACGGGTTATGGAGGCGGCGCGTCGGGCCTTGCTGTCTCTCCGAATGGTACGCTTGCAATCGCCGGTACCATCTACCCGTCGACGGACCCCTCCCCCCGCGCGTCGGATCGCGAGATCTTCATCGCCACGTTGAATCCCTGAAGAGATCGGCGGCCCCGCGGCTGCGGCCCGACGCTCCCGGTGCGCGCGGCTCCCCGCCTCCGCTCAGGCGGAGGCGCCGCCGTCGATCGTCAGGTTGGCGCCCGTGACGAAGGCGCCCTCGGGGCCGGCCAGGTACGCCACCATGCCGGCGATCTCGTCGCCTCGCCCGTAGCGCTGCACGGCGATCCGGCCTTTCATCTCGGCGGCGAGCGGGCCGTCGGCCGGGTTCATGTCGGTGTCCACGGGGCCGGGCTGGACGTTGTTGACCGTGATGCCGCGCGGACCGAGATCCCGGGCCCAGCCGCGCGTCAGGCCGGCGACCGCTGCCTTTGTCGCCGCGTAGGCGGCCAACCCCGGGATGAGCACGCCGTCGCTGACGATGCTCCCGATGTTGATGATGCGCCCGCCCTCACCCATGTGGCGGACAGCCTCCTGCGCCGCGACGAAGAGGCCCCTGACGTTCACCGCCATGAGCCGGTCGAACTCCTCCAGCGAGCTCTGATCGAGCGGCGCGATGGAGGCGACGCCCGCGTTGTTCACCAGCACGTCGAGCCGACCGAAGGTCTTCACCGTGGAGGCGACGGCGCCCCTCACCGCGTCGGCGTCCGCGCTGTCCGCCCGGACGGCGACCGCCCTGCCGCCCGCCGCCTCGATGGCGTGAACCACCTCGGCCGCCTTCGCCGGCGACGCGGAATAGGTGATGGCCACGGCGGCGCCCTCGTGCGCCAGGCGCCTGGCGATCGCCGCCCCGATACCCCGCGAACCCCCCGTGACCAGCGCAACCTTGCCCTTCAGCGTGCTCATCGACAGGTCTCCTTTTTTCTGGAACGATCGTTCCTTAAAAGGAAACTACGTAGGCTGTTGCAGTTCGTCAAGCGATTTATGGAACGATCGTTCTCAAAAAAGGCGGCGGGGCAAGTCCAGCGGGGACGAGGGCGGCCGCGCTGCTTCGATCAGGAGGCGGCGCTGGAGCGGGCCATGGTCCTGTTCTGGGAGCGGGGGTACGAGGCGACGTCGCTCGACGAGCTGAGCGCGGCGATGGGCATCAGCCCGTCGAGCCTGTACGCGACGTTCGGGGGCAAGGAGCAGCTCTTCCGGGCGGCGGTCGACCGGTACCTCGCCCGGGGGGGCGGGAGCATGGACCGCCTCCTCGCCGAGGAGCCGACGGCCCGGGGCGCGGTGCAGCGGCTCCTCGAGACGGCGGCCGACGAGTTCACGCGCACCGATCAGCCGTCCGGCTGCATGATCGCGCTGGCCGGGACCCAGTGCTCCCCCGGCGCCCGGCCCGTGCAGGACCTGCTGCGGGGGCACCGCGAGGCCTGGCACGGCGCGCTCCAGGCGCGGATCCAGCGGGCCATCGAGGACGGCGAGCTCGCGTCCGGCACCGACGCCGCCGCGCTGGCCACGTTCTACGCGACCGTCTTGCTGGGGATGTCGGTCCAGGCGCGGGACGGCGCGTCACGGGAGAGCCTCCGCGCGGCCGTGGAGACCGCGATGCGGGCATGGCCCGGCGCCCCGGGCGGGCCGTAGGGGCTCGCGTCGTCCCGTGGCGAGCTCGGAGCCGGCGTTCGTCGCGCTCGAGGCTCGCCGCCGGACGTCGACCTGCCCCGGGCGCCCTGCGGCTCTCGCGCGCTGCTACCGTGCGCAGGTGCTCGTGACACCCGCCGAACGAGAGCCGCCCGGGTCCTTCCAGCGGGATCGCGATCCTGCGTACTTCGGGCGCTTCCGGCTCTGGTTCGATCAACTCACCCCCTTCATCGACGACCACCGCGCCTTCGTGCCTGTCCGTCCGGACCTGGAGGCCCTCGCCCGCGAGGCCTTTGGCGGGCTCGAGCCCGATCAGAGCTGGCCAATCCATCTGGTGCGTCCGGCGGAAAAGGGGGCTGATTGGGCGGTCGAGGGGGGCGATCCTCGTCGGCTTTACGTGGTCCTCGAGATGCTGACGGATGTCTGCTACATCGACGCGCGGAACCTGCACCGTGCGCTCGACGCGTTTGCGCCGGCGCTCGAGGATGCGCGCTTCTTCGCCTACTCGAGCGGCGACCAACCCGACGATTGGCTCGATGAGTACGAGTTCCGAGACGGACGGCTCGCCGTGCGGCGGTGGCGTCATGAGCCGGACCTCCTGCGGAGCCGGATGGCGTTCTACCGCAGGCTGATGAAGGCGAACTCAGGCGACGACGCGCTCCGCTCGTTCGTGGCCGAGGTGCGGCGCCGCGCGACCCGCACGTAGCTCCCGCGCCGACGGCAGGAGATCCCTTATCGCGTCGTTCCGGCGCCTCCTCGGCGTGGCGCCGGGGCGTGCTCCGCGTGGCAGCTCACGGCGGTCACGTCGCTCGTGGCGAAGCCGGCCAACCTCTCCGGCGGCTGCCGGCAGGTCCCCCCTGCACCCCGCCCCGCTGGAAAGCTGCGCGCCCCCGCGCGGTCGCCGGCCTGTCCTTGACAGGCCATCGCGCGCGGCTTAAACGTTTGTTTGAAACGGTTGATTGAGAGGAGTTCGCCGGAGAGACGCGGCTCCTGTGTCGGCCGTTGAAGAGAGGACGTGTGGGATGACGTGGTGCAGAGCCGTGCGTGGAGCGCGGAGCGCGGCGGTGCTCGCGCTCGGGGTGGTGGGGGGGATGGGGTGTGGGGACGATGGGGAAGCGCCCTCGCCGTCGGGAGCGAAGGTGACGTGGTACCGGGACATCCAGCCCCTCGTGGAGCGCTCGTGCGCTTCCTGTCACGACGGCGCAGGCGTCGGCGGCGTGGCGCTGACGGACGCGGCGACGGCGCAGCGGCTGGCCGCGCTCATGGCCCTTCGGGTGAGCGACGGGGACATGCCGCCGCCGGTGCCCGACCCGACCTGCCGCAGCTACGAGGGCGCGGAGCGGATGAGCCTCACGGCCGACGAGCGATCTCGCTTCGAGGCATGGGCGCGGGGCGGCGCGCCGCTCGGCGATCCGGCCGACGCGCCCCCGCCGCAGCGCGCGACGGACACCATCGAGGTCCCCGACGCCACGCTCGAGATGCCCGAGGCGCACGACGTGACGCTCGACGACGACGGCAACGAGTATTTCTGCACGATCATCGACAATCCCTTCACGGAGCCTGCCTGGATCACGGCGTTCGAGGCGGTGGTCGGCGATCCCGCGGTGGTGCACCACATGGCCGTGTACCGGGATCTTGCGGGCGACGCGGGCATCGGATACGGCGTCCCGCCGGGGACGCGCGCCTTTCCGTGCCGCGATCCGGTCATCGAGCTCGACTGGCAGCTCCTCCACAGCTGGGCGCCCGGCGTCGGGGTGACGCGGCTCCCGGAGGGCGCCGGGGTCCGCGTCGGGCCGGGCGAGCAGCTCGTCCTGCAGATGCATTATTTCGGGCGCGGGCGCGCGAGCAGCCGCGATCGATCGGGGTATCGCGTGCAGCTCTCGCGCGAGCCGCCCCGCGCCGAGGTCACCATGGATGTGTTCGGCCCGGTGCCCTTCACGATCCCCGCCGGCGTCGAGGGCCACACCGAGCGGAGCAGCACGACGAACGACGGCCCGCCGATGCTCGTCTACGGCCTGCTCCCGCACATGCACCTGCTCGGGCGCTCCTACCGGGCGTGGGTCGAGCGCGACGGCCGCGAGCAGGAGTGCGCGGCGCGCGGCGAGTTCGAGTTCCACCACCAGGCGCTCACCATGTTCGACGAGCCGCTGCGCTGGGGGACGGGAGATCGCTTCGTCACCGAGTGCACCTGGGACAACGCGGCCGAGAGCGAGGGGCAGTTCCAGCTCCCGCCACAGGACGTGCCCTGGGGGGAGGGGACGAATCAGGAGATGTGCTTCATGGTCGCGTACCTAGCGAAGGAGTGAGCTCCGGGGGCCGACGAAGGCATCGCAGTCCTAGGACGCGCGCTTCTTCACATGCTCGGGTGGCGACGGCGCCGGCTTGCGGGCGCGGAACTTGAACGCGCGGCGCGGCGCCGCCTCGACCGCGACGTCGACGAACCCCGCGGCCGTGAGGCGCTGCGGGAGCGTGGTCGGATCGACGAGCACCATCGTGTCGAAGACGTGCACGAGGCGGAAGCCGAGGCTCGGCATGCTGTCGGCGCCGGCGAAGATCCCGCCCGGCTGGAGCACCCGCAGCGCCTCGGCGAACAGCCGATCCTGCAGCGCCGGCGAGGGCACGTGGTGCAGCATCGTGAAGCAGCCGACGCCGGTGAAGCTCCCGTCGGCGAACGGCATGGCGGTGCCGTCGCCGTGGACCACGCGGGCCCGCCCGTCGAGCTGCCGCGCGAGGCGGCCGGCCAGCGCCGCGTCGGTCTCGATGGCGGTCAGCGCCGCCGTCCGCTTCAGCAGCACCCGGGTCGTCGCGCCGTAGCCGGGCCCTATCTCGAGCACCTCGTCCCCGAGCTCGACCCCGGCCAGGGCCCAGGGGAGGAACTGGCGCTCCACGGCGTCGGCCCAGCGCGCCGAGGCGCAGAGCCACTGATGAACTCGATTCATTGGCATGCGCGAACGGTAGTCGGCTCGATGGGTGTCCGCCATGCGCTACTCTGCCAATCGATGTCGACGAAGAGACAACCGTCCTTCGATCTGCCCGCGGACGCCGGCGCCCTCGTCGTGGGCAGCTTCGACATGGCCCGCGGCCGGCGCTTCGACTGGCACCAGCACCCCGTGCACCAGCTCGTGTGGTGCGCCCGTGGCGTGCTCGCGGTCAGCGTCGGCGCCGCGGTCTGGGTGCTGCCGCCGCCGCGCGCCCTCTGGATCCCGGCAGGGGTGGTCCACGCCGTCGAGGCGTCGCTGCCGGCGACGATGCGAAGCGTGTACGTCCGTCGCCGGGGCTGCCCGATCCGCTGGGCGGCGCCCACGGTGGTCGCCGCGTCGCCGCTCGTCTGCGAGCTGATCGGCTTCCTCGCCGACCCGAGCGCGACCGCGCGCTCGCGCGCACACGCCGAACGCCTGCTGCTCGACGTGTTGCGGCCCCTGGACTCGAGCCCCATCGAGCTGATCTTGCCGCTCGATCCGCGGGCCCGTCGCGTGGCCGACGCGCTGCTGTCCGACCCGGCCGACCCGCGGACGCTCGCGGCGTTCGCTCGATCCGCAGGCGCCTGCGCCCGCACGCTCGCCCGTCTGTTCCTGGCCGAGACCGGGGCCACGTTCGGGCAGTGGCGGACCCACCTCCGGCTGCGCGCCGCGCTCACGCACATGGCCGCGCGGGTGCCGGTGGCGGCGGTGGCCGAGCGCGTGGGCTACCGCAGCGCGAGCGCCTTCATCGCGTCGTTCCGGCGCCTGCTCGGCGTGGCGCCTGGGGCGTACTTCGCGCGGTAGCTGGTCCTGGCACCCACGGGCGAACGTGGGCGACGCGGCAGGGCTCGGAGGCAGGCGTACGCCGCGTCGATCTGCGGCGTCGCTCGCCGGAGTCCGGCGGCGAGCCGGGCGAGGACGGCGGCTGAGGCGGTGTCGATCGTGGGGACTTCGGTCCCGGATCGAGCCGCTGCGCAGCGAATGGCGGTGACATCGCGGTCGCGGCGATCGACGCGTGCGCGCCTCGCCAGGCAGGATCCTGAGGGGCCCGGATCTCTCTCCATGGGTGTATTCGAGGAATCGCGCGCTGCGCTGGAGCGCCGTGCTTGCCGCTCCTGGTGAACGGTACGAGAGGCGCAGACAGGGAGGCATTTTCCTGGTGTCGTTCTGCCCGTTCTGAACGACTGGAAGCGCGCTCGTGCGCCGGAGGAGCGCGGGCGGGGCCGACGCGGTGCGTCCGGCCATTGGCCCCATCGTCTCGGCGCTGGTCGGCGGGCGGCTGATGGCGGAGCGTGAATATCCCGGCCAGGCCGGGCAACGAAGCGGCCATGACCAGAGACCATGAGTCGATTGCTCACGCGCGATGTAGGGGGAGGCGGGATGGATCGGCCGCCTTGGCCATCGCAGCTGTCCTCGCCTGCACAGGGTGCGATCTCGTCGTGCGCGGCGGCAGCGGCGGCGAGGCAGGCAGCGGCGGCGCCAGCGGCGAGGGGGGCAGCGGCGTGGCCAGCAGCGGCGTCGGCGGTACCGGCGGCGAGGGCGGCAGCGGGACGGCCAGCAGCGGCGGGGGCGAGGGCGGCAGCGGGACGGCCAGCAGCGGCGGGGGCGAGGGGGGCACCGGGGCGGCCAGCAGCGGCGGGGGCGAGGGGGGCACCGGGACGGCCAGCAGCGGCGGCGGCGAGGCGGCCAGCGGCGGCGGGGGGGGCAGCGGCGGCAGCGGCGGCGAGGGGGGCAGCGGCGTGGCCAGCAGCGGCGTCGGCGGCAGCGGCGGCGGCGAGGGGGGCAGCGGCGTCGGCGGCAGCGGCGGCGGCGAGGGGGGCAGCGGCGTGGCCAGCAGCGGCGTCGGCGGCAGCGGCGGCGTGGCCAGCAGCGGCGTCGGCGGCAGCGGCGGCGTGGCCAGCAGCGGCGTCGGCGAGGGGGGCAGCGGCGTGGCCAGCAGCGGCGGCAGCGGCGGCGAGGGCGGCAGCGGCGGTAGCGGCGTCGGCGGCAGCGGCGGCGAGGGCGGTACGTCGGGCACGCCAGGCACGTGCGTGCCGGGCACGGTGCTCACCTGCTACACGGGCCCCACCGGGGCCATCGGCATCGGGGCGTGCGTCACCGGGACGCAGACGTGTCGCGCCGATGGGCTCGGCTACGGCCCGTGTGCCGGTGCGGTGGCGCCGGCCGCAGAGATCTGCGCCACGCCGTTGGACGAGAGCTGCGACGGCGAGCCCCGGTGCCCCCGCCTCGCGCCGTGGGCGCGGGGATACGGCGGCGCCGGCGACGACAGCGGCCTGTCCATCGTGAGCGACGTGTCGGGCAATTACTACGTCTCCGGCGCCTTCGAAGGAACGGTGGACTTCGGCGCCGGCCCTCTCACCAGCGCAGGGGGATCCGACGTCTTCGTCCTCAAGCTCGACCCCTCCGGCTCGGTGATCTGGAGCAGGCGCTTCGGTGCCGAGTACGACGATGAGAGCCTCACCGTGGCCATCGGCGATGGCGGAAGCCTCTTCGTCGCCGGAGTCTATAACGCAGGTCCAGCCCACGCTCCCGTGCCGGGCCCCGATTTTGGCGGGGGCCCCCTCGAGCCCGCCGAATGGTCCACGCTCTTCGTGGCCAGGCTCGACCTCGAGGGAAACCACATCCAGAGCAAGGGCTTTCCGGGTGATCCGTTGTCCGAGAGGGAGGTCCTGCGAGTCGCCCTCGATGGAGCCGGCAATGGGTACGTGCTATCTGGACTTGGTCAACTGTATCTCACGAGGTTGCGCGCCGGAACCACGCTCACCTGGCTAGATTTCGTCACTCCGGGTACCGACAGTGGCACGGGAGCGGATCTTGCTATCGATGGATCAGGAAACGCGATCGTGGTGAATGCAAACCCGTTCCACATCCACCTGTCCAAGTATGGACCTAATGGTTGGTTGTGGGGACGACAGTTTGTCACCGAATCCTTCGATGGATCGGCCTCCTCGGTGGCGGTGAACGCGGCGGTGGCGGTGAACGCGGCGGACGAGATCTTCGTGACGGGCTTCACGGACGGAACCATCGATTTCGGCGGCGGCGTGCTCCCTCGTGGGCCGATGCTCATGAAGGTGGATGCTGGAGGCCAGCATCTCTTCAGCCGCCCGGTTCGCTTCGGCGACGAGATCGCCTTGGACCAAGCCGGCGGCATCGTCATCGCGGGCGGTGGGCTGGCCGGGCTCGACGCGAGCGGGACAGAGACGTGGTCGACCGACGCCGATGCGATCTTCGAGGACATCGCCCTTGCTCCGAATGGCACGATCGCAGCCACCGGGCGCGTGCTTGCGCCGGTGGACTTCGGGACGGGTCCGATCGCCTACGCGGCGGGCAGCGACATCTTCGTCGCCACGTTCAACCCTTTCGACGACGGCGGCGAGGGCGGCGGAGGGAGCGGCGGCGAGGGCGGCAGTGGCAGCGGCGGCGAGGGGGGCAGCGGCGCAGCCAGCAGCGGTGTCGGCGGCAGCGGCGGCGAGGGCGGCGGCACGCCAGGCACGTGCGTGCCGGGCACGGTGCTCACCTGTTACACAGGCCCCACCGGGACCGTGGGCATCGGGCCGTGCACCACCGGGACGCAGACATGTCGCTCCGATGGGCTCGGCTATGGCCCGTGTACAGGTGCGGTGGCGCCGGCCGCCGAGATCTGCGCCAGCCCGGTGGACGAGGACTGCGACGGCGACCCCCAGTGCCCCCGCCTTTCGCCGTGGGCGCGGGCATACGGCGGCCCCGGCGACGAAGGCGCCAACTCCATCGTGAGCGACGCGTGGGGCAACTACTACGTCTCCGGCTCCTTCGAAGGGACGGTGGACTTCGGCGCCGGCCCTCTCACCAGCGCAGGGGAATCCGACGTCTTCCTCCTCAAGCTCGACCCCTCCGGCTCGCTGATCTGGAGCAGGCGCTTCGGGACCGAGTACGACGATGGGTCCGCCACCCTGGCCGTCGACGGGAGCAGAAATATCTACTTTGCCGGAAGCTATGCAGGGCGTGAGCCGTTCTTTCATGGCGAAGGTCCAGATTTTGGTGGGGGGCCCCTCCCGCACGCCGATGAGGTTGCTCCGTGGCTCTTCGTGGTCAAGTTCGATCCCGAGGGCAACCACATCTGGAGCAATGGCTTTCTGATGGGGTACCAGTTCGGGCGTGTGGAGGAGATCGCCGTCGATGGCGTCGGTAATGCGTTCGTCCTCTACACGACGACCGGTGGCTTGGATGGTGTTGGCTATCTTGTGGCGAAGGTGAGCGCCGGAGGTGAGGGCGTCCTCTGGCGTAAATATGTGCCAGACTCCGCGCTATGGAACGCGGCGGGAGGTTTCGCGGTCGACAGCGACGGCAACGTGCTCGTGGTGCACCCGGACGAGTCTAATTCTTTTTCTGCTCCCCGCGGTCCGAATTTCAACGTCGCCAAGCTGTCGCCGGCAGGTGCTCTGCTCTGGCAACGGAAGTTCCCATCCACGTACCTCGACAACCCCATCGCCTCGGCCTACTCGGTGGCGGTCAACGCCGCGGGCGAGATCCTGGTGACGGGCGTCGTGGATGGCACCGTCGATTTCGGCGGTGGCGCGCTGGGAGCTGGCGACGAGTGGTTCCACGTGCTGGTCAAGCTGGACGCCGCAGGGGAGGTCATCACCAGCCGCACGATTCCCTACGCCGGGGATATAACCCTGGATCCTGCTGGTGGAATGTTCCTCACCGCGGGCTCGGCGGTCACCAAGCTCGACGACAGCGGGACCCCGCTCTGGTCCGCCAACTTCCACGTCCAGACGGGTTATCGAGGCGGCGGGGCGGACATGACCATCTCTCCGAATGGCACGCTTGCAATCGCCGGTTCCATCTACCCGTGGATGGACACCGACCCGTTCCCCTCCACAGCGCCTCGCGATGTGTTCGTCGCCACGCTGAATCCCTGAAGAGATCGGCGGGTGCCAGGATTGCTGTCCGGCGATCTGGTCGCATCCTCATGAGCGCTTGAGCGTGCGACGAAGCGCTCGGTCCGGTGGCGCGCCCGCTCCACGGCGGCAAACGCGCGGCGTGGGGGCTCGGGCCGGTGCGTGAGCGTCCGGAGAGGCTCCCCGGGCGTGGTGACCTGATCCTCCGTGAGCGGCTCAGATCGAGAGACAAATTCTCTGGCACCGGGGGGACAATCGGGCGGACTTCGGCCCCGGATTGAGCCGCCACGCGGCGGATGGCGGTGACATCTCGGTCGCCGCGAACGACGCCTGAGCGCCTCGCCAGACGGGATCCCGAGGGGCTCGAGCCGCTCTCCCGAGGGAATACCCGTGGAATCGCGCTCCGCGCTGGAGCGCCGTGCTTGGCGCTCGAGGAGAGCGGTACGAGAGGTGGAGGCAGGGAGGCATTCTCCTGGTGTCGTTCTGCCCGTTCGGAACGATTGGAGGCGCGATCGTGCGCCGGAGGAGCGCGAGCGGGCGCCGACGCGGTGCGTCCAGCCACCTGCTCCATCGCCTGGGCGCGGTCGACGGCTCGCGGCGGAGCGTGAATACTCCGGCCAGGCCGGGCAACGAAGCGGCCATGACCAGAGACCATGAGTCGATTGCTCACGCGCGATGCAGGGGGAGGCGGGGTGGATCGGCCGCCTTGGCCATCGCAGCTGTCGTCGCCTGCACAGGGTGCGATCTCGTCGTGCGCGGCGGCAGCGGCAGCGGCGGCGAGGCAGGCAGCGGCGGCGGCGGCGGCGAGGGCGGCAGCGGCGTGGCCAGCAGCGGCGCCGGCGGCAGCGGCGGGGGCGAGGCGGCCAGCGGCGTGGCCAGCAGCGGCGCGAGCGGGGGCGAGGGCGGCAGTGACGGCAGTGGCGCCAGCGGCGGCGAGGGCGGCAGCGGTGTGGCCAGCAGCGGCGCGAGCGGGGGCGAGGGCGGCAGCGGTGTGGCCAGCAGCGGCGCCGGCGGCAGCGGCGGGGGCGAGGCGGCCAGCGGCGTGGCCAGCAGCGGCGCGAGCGGGGGCGAGGGCGGCAGCGGTGTGGCCAGCAGCGGCGCGAGCGGGGGCGAGGGCGGCAGCAGTGTGGCCAGCAGCGGCGCGAGCGGGGGCGAGGGCGGCAGTGACGGCAGTGGCGCCAGCGGCGGCGAGGGCGGCAGCGGCGGCGAGGGCGGCGTCGGCGGCAGCGGCGTCGGCGTCGGCGGCAGCGGCGGCGAGGGCGGTACGTCAGGCACGCCAGGCACGTGCGTGCCGGGCACGGTGCTCACCTGCTACACGGGTCCCACCGGGACCATCGGCATCGGGCCATGCGTCACCGGGACGCAGACGTGCCGCGCCGATGGGCTCGGCTACGGCCCGTGTGCCGGTGCGGTGGCGCCGGCCGCAGAGATCTGCGCCACGCCGTTGGACGAGAGCTGCGACGGCGAGCCCCGGTGCCCCCGCCTCGCGCCGTGGGCGCGGGGATACGGCGGCGCCGGCGACGACAGCGGCCTGTCCATCGTGAGCGACGTGTCGGGCAATTACTACGTCTCCGGCGCCTTCGAAGGAACGGTGGACTTCGGCGCCGGCCCTCTCACCAGCGCAGGGGGATCCGACGTCTTCGTCCTCAAGCTCGACCCCTCCGGCTCGGTGATCTGGAGCAGGCGCTTCGGTGCCGAGTACGACGATGAGAGCCTCACCGTGGCCATCGGCGATGGCGGAAGCCTCTTCGTCGCCGGAGTCTATAACGCAGGTCCAGCCCACGCTCCCGTGCCGGGCCCCGATTTTGGCGGGGGCCCCCTCGAGCCCGCCGAATGGTCCACGCTCTTCGTGGCCAGGCTCGACCTCGAGGGAAACCACATCCAGAGCAAGGGCTTTCCGGGTGATCCGTTGTCCGAGAGGGAGGTCCTGCGAGTCGCCCTCGATGGAGCCGGCAATGGGTACGTGCTATCTGGACTTGGTCAACTGTATCTCACGAGGTTGCGCGCCGGAACCACGCTCACCTGGCTAGATTTCGTCACTCCGGGTACCGACAGTGGCACGGGAGCGGATCTTGCTATCGATGGATCAGGAAACGCGATCGTGGTGAATGCAAACCCGTTCCACATCCACCTGTCCAAGTATGGACCTAATGGTTGGTTGTGGGGACGACAGTTTGTCACCGAATCCTTCGATGGATCGGCCTCCTCGGTGGCGGTGAACGCGGCGGTGGCGGTGAACGCGGCGGACGAGATCTTCGTGACGGGCTTCACGGACGGAACCATCGATTTCGGCGGCGGCGTGCTCCCTCGTGGGCCGATGCTCATGAAGGTGGATGCTGGAGGCCAGCATCTCTTCAGCCGCCCGGTTCGCTTCGGCGACGAGATCGCCTTGGACCAAGCCGGCGGCATCGTCATCGCGGGCGGTGGGCTGGCCGGGCTCGACGCGAGCGGGACAGAGACGTGGTCGACCGACGCCGATGCGATCTTCGAGGACATCGCCCTTGCTCCGAATGGCACGATCGCAGCCACCGGGCGCGTGCTTGCGCCGGTGGACTTCGGGACGGGTCCGATCGCCTACGCGGCGGGCAGCGACATCTTCGTCGCCACGTTCAACCCTTTCGACGACGGCGGCGAGGGCGGCGGAGGGAGCGGCGGCGAGGGCGGCAGTGGCAGCGGCGGCGAGGGCGGCAGTGGCAGCGGCGGCGAGGGGGGCAGCGGCGCGGCCAGCAGCGGTGTCGGCGGCAGCGGCGGCGAGGGCGGCGGCACGCCAGGCACGTGCGTGCCGGGCACGGTGCTCACCTGTTACACAGGCCCCACCGGGACCGTGGGCATCGGGCCGTGCACCACCGGGACGCAGACATGTCGCTCCGATGGGCTCGGCTATGGCCCGTGTACAGGTGCGGTGGCGCCGGCCGCCGAGATCTGCGCCAGCCCGGTGGACGAGGACTGCGACGGCGACCCCCAGTGCCCCCGCCTTTCGCCGTGGGCGCGGGCATACGGCGGCCCCGGCGACGAAGGCGCCAACTCCATCGTGAGCGACGCGTGGGGCAACTACTACGTCTCCGGCTCCTTCGAAGGGACGGTGGACTTCGGCGCCGGCCCTCTCACCAGCGCAGGGGAATCCGACGTCTTCCTCCTCAAGCTCGACCCCTCCGGCTCGCTGATCTGGAGCAGGCGCTTCGGGACCGAGTACGACGACCGGATCGACACCATGGCCGTCGACGGGAGCAGAAATATCTACTTTGCCGGAAGCTATGCAGGGCGTGGGCCGTACTATCATGGTGAAGGTCCAGATTTTGGTGGGGGGCCCCTCCCGCACGCCGATGAGGTTGCTCCCTCACTCTTCCTGGTCAAGCTCGATCCCGAGGGCAACCACATCTGGAGCAATGGCTTGCGGGTGGGTCTCAATTTTGCGGGTGTAGTGGAGATCGCCGTCGATGGCGTCGGCAATGTGTTCGTCCTCGAGGCGACTGCTGGCTGGGATGGTGTTGGCTATCACGTGGCGAAGGTGAGCGCCGGAGGTGAGGGCGTCCTCTGGAGTAAGTATGTGCCAGACTCCACGCCGCCATCGAGCGCGAGGGGAGGTCTCGCGGTCGACGGCGACGGCAACGTGCTCGTGGTGCACCCGGACGAGTCTGATTCTTTTTCTGCTCCCCGCGGTGCGGATTTCAACGTCGCCAAGCTGTCGCCGACAGGTGCTCTGCTCTGGCAACGGCAGTTCCCATCCAGGTACCTCGACAACCCCATCGCGTCGGCCTACTCGGTGGCGGCCAACGCCGCGGGCGAGATCCTGGTGACGGGCGTCGTGGATGGCACCGTCGATTTCGGCGGTGGCGCGCTAAATAGCCGATCCCGAATCGGCAACGGGCGAGCTGACCACAGGCCGCAGGCTCGCGGACGACCCCGGGTACGGGGAGAGGGCCTCCAGGCAATCATCCACCTCCTCGACGAGTTGGTCGATGCTCGCGCACCGATGGTTGCGGGTGACGTTGTCGTGGACCTGCTTCCAGACACGTTCGATGCGGTTGTACTGGGGCGCATACGGCGGCAGGAAGTGCAGCACGAGCTTGCCTCCCGCGGCCTCGACGAATGCTCGGGTCTTCTTGCTCGTGTGGATGCCGAAGTTGTCGACGATGACGTGCAGCCGCCGGTAGCGCCGGTAGCGGCGCAGCAGCGTGGCCAGCGCCGCGATGAACAAGTCGCTGCTCTTGCGAGCGCCGAACGCCCACGTCAGCTTGCCCGAGCCGATCGTCAGCGCGCCAGCGACGTAGCGCTTCTGGTTGTTGCCGGGCGTGAGCACACGCTTCTGCCGACCGCGCCGCATCCAGTCGAGCCCGAGCCGCGGGTTGAGATCGACATCCATCTCGTCGACGTAGAACGCGATCTCGTCGCGGGGCAGGCTGCAGATCAGCTTGCGGATCGCTCCGATCCTGCGGCGCTCGCGCGCCTTCGGCCACGGGCAGCGGACGACGGGACGGGGGCGCTTGCGGCGCGCCCCCATCGCTCGCAGCAGCCGACCGATGTGGCCGACGCTCAGGCGTAGCCCGGTGTCGCGTTCGAGCTGGAGCGCCAGCAGCTCGCGCGTCCACGTCGGCCGTGCCCAGCCGAAGTCCTGCGGGCTCGCGTCGAGCAATTGCTCAAGTCGCCGCCGGTGCGCTGCAGAAACCTTGCGCTGACCGTTGTGTGCGCGATGGTCGCGTAGGCCCGCAAGTCCTTCGGCGAGAAAGCGCGAGCGGATCCGGCTGATCGTCGAGCGAGCGACCTGGAGCTCCTCTGCAATACGTGCCGGCGTCGCTCCGGCGTCCAACCTCAGCAGAATCAGGCAGCGGATTCGGTAGGCCCCGTCCCGCGCTTTTCGGGCTCGCTGCTGGAGCACCCGCTTGTGCCGGGAACGAAGCCGAAGAACATTCTCCCCATCGGCCTCTCCTCCTCGTGGTGGGTTCGTTCACAGCGGCCACGAGCGCACGGAGAGGCCGACCTGCAAGCTTTCCGTTCAAGCGCTTGGAATTGCTGGCGTTCCCGAATCAGGATCGGGAATTTAGGAGCTGGCGACGAGTGGTTCTACGTGCTGGTCAAGCTGGACGCCGCAGGGGAGGTCATCACCAGCCGCACCATTCCCTACGCCGGGGATATAATCCTGGATCCTGCCGGTGGAATGTTCCTCGCCGGGGCCGCGAGGGTTACCAAGCTTGACGACAGCGGGACCCCGCTCTGGTCCGCCAACTTCCACGTCCCGACGGGTTATCGAGGCGGCGGGGCGGACATGACCATCTCTCCGAATGGCACGCTTGCAATCGCCGGTTCCATCTACCCGTGGATGGACACCGACCCGCTCCCCTCCACAGCGCCTCGCGATGTGTTCGTCGCCACGCTGAATCCCTGAAGAGATCGGCGGATGCCAGGATTGCTGTCCGGCGATCGGGTCGCATCCTCATGAGTGCTTGAGCGTGCGACGAAGCGCTCGGTCCGGTGGCGCGCCCGCTCCACGGCGGCAAACGCGCGGCGTGGGGGCTCGGGCCGGTGCGTGAGCGTCCGGAGAGGCTCCCCGGGCGTGGTGACCTGATCCTCCGTGAGCGGCTCAGATCGAGAGACAAATTCTCTGGCACCCGGGACGCGGTGCGTCCAGCCACCTGCCCCATCGCCTCGGCGCGGTCGACGGCTCGTGGCGGAGCGTGAATATTCCGGCCAGGCCGGGCAACGAAGCGGCCATGACCAGAGACCATGAGTCGATTGCTCACGCGCGATGCAGCGGGAGGCGGGGTGGATCGGCCGCCTTGGCCATCGCAGCTGTCGTCGCCTGCACAGGGTGCGATCTCGTCGTGCGCGGCGGCAGTGGCAGCGGCGGCGAGGCAGGCAGCGGCGGCGAGGCAGGCAGCGGCGGCGCCAGCAGCGGCGCCGGCGGCAGCGGCAGCGGCGGGGGCGAGCCGGCCAGCGGCGTGGCCAGCAGCGGCGCCGGCGGCAGCGGCGGGGGCGAGGCGGCCAGCGGCGCGGCCAGCGGCGGCGCCAGCGGCGGTGAGGGGGGCAGCGGTGTGGTCAGCAGCGGCGTCGGCGGTAGCGGCGGGGGCGAGGGCGGCAGCGGTGTGGCTAGCAGCGGCGCCAGCGGGGGCGTGGCCGGCAGCGGCGTGGCCAGCAGCGGCGCCAGCGGGGGCGAGGGCGGCAGCGACGGCAGCGGCGGTGATGGCGGCGTCGGCGGCAGCGGCGGCGAGGGCGGTACGTCAGGCACGCCAGGCACGTGCGTGCCGGGCACGGTGCTCACCTGCTACACGGGTCCCACCGGGACCATCGGCATCGGGCCATGCGTCACCGGGACGCAGACGTGCCGCGCCGATGGGCTCGGCTACGGCCCGTGTGCAGATGCGGTGGCGCCGACCGCAGAGATCTGCGCCACGCCGTTGGACGAGAGCTGCGACGGCGAGCCCCGGTGCCCCCGCCTCGCGCCGTGGGCGCGAGGATACGGCGGCGCCGGCGACGACAGCGGCCTGTCCATCGTGAGCGACGCGTCGGGCAATTACTACGTCTCCGGCGCATTCGAAGGGACGGTGGACTTCGGCGCCGGCCCTCTCGCCAGCGCAGGGGGATCCGACGTCTTCGTCCTCAAACTCGACCCCTCCGGCTCGGTGATCTGGAGCAGGCGCTTCGGTGCCGAGTACGACGATGAGAGCGTCACCGTGGCCATCGGCGATGACGGAAGCATCTTCGTCGCCGGAGTCTATAACGCAGGTCCTGCCCACGCTCCCGTGCCGGGCCCCGACTTTGGCGGGGGCCCCCTCGAGCCCACCGAACGGTCCACGCTCTTCGTGGCCAAGCTCGACCTCGAGGGCAACCACATCCGGAGCAAGGGCTTTCCGGATCATCCGTTGTACCAACGGGAGGTCAAGCGAGTCGCCCTCGATGGATCCGGCACTGGGTACGTGCTTTCTGGAGATGGTCTACTGTATCTCACGAGGTTGCACACCGGAACCAACCTCACCTGGATGACTCAAGTCGCTCCGATCATCTCCAGTGACGAGGAAGCAGATCTTGCGATCGATAGCGCAGGAAACGCGATCGTGGTGGGTGGAGATATATACTACATCGGTGTCTCCAAGTATCATCCTGTTGGTATCTATCTGTGGACGCGAATGTTCTGGCAAAGCGCGTTCGACGAACTCGTCGGGGTATCGGCCTCCTCGGTGGCGGTGAACGCGGCGGACGAGATCTTCGTGACGGGCATCACGGACGGAACCATCGATTTCGGCGGCGGCGTGCTCCCTCGTGGGCCGGTGCTCGTGAAGGTGGATGCTGGAGGCCAGCATCTCTTCAGCCGCTCGGTTCGCGTCGGCGACGAGATCGCCTTGGACCCGGCCGGCGGCATCGTCATCGCCGGCGGTGGGCTGGCCGGGCTTGACGCGAGCGGGACAGAGACGTGGGCGACCGACGCCGATGCGATTTTCGAGGACATCGCCCTTGCTCCGAATGGCACGATTGCAGCCACCGGGCGCGTGCTTGCGCCGGTGGACTTCGGGACGGGTCCGATCGCCTACGCGGCGGGCAGCGACATCTTCGTCGCCACGTTCAACCCCGTCGACGACGGCGGCGAGGGCGGCGGAGGGAGCGGCGGCGAGGGCGGCGGAGGGAGCGGCGGCGAGGGGGGCAGCGGCGCGGCCAGCAGCGGCGTCGGCGGCAGCGGCGGCGAGGGCGGCGGCACGCCAGGCACGTGCGTGCCGGGCACGGTGCTCACCTGCTACCCGGGCCCCACCGAGACCGTCGGCATCGGGCCGTGCACCACCGGGACGCAGACGTGTCGCACCGATGGGCTCGGCTATGGCCCGTGTACAGGTGCGGTGGCGCCGGCCGCAGAGCTCTGCGCCAGCCCGGTGGACGAGGACTGCGACGGCGACCCTCACTGCCCCCGCCTCCCGCCGTGGGCGCGGGCATACGGCGGCCCCGGCGACGAACACGCCCACTCCATCGTGAGCGACGCGTGGGGCAACTACTACGTCTCCGGCTCCTTCAAAGGGACGGTGGACTTCGGCGCCGGCCCTCTCACCAGCGCAGGGGAATCCGACGTCTTCCTCCTCAAGCTCGACCCCTCCGGCTCGGTGATCTGGAGCAAGCGCTTCGGGACCGAGTACGACGATGGGTCCGCCATCCTGGCCGTCGACGGAAGCGGAAACATCTACTTTGCCGGAACCTATGGAGGGCGGCCGTTCTCGGATGATGAAGGTCCAGATTTTGGTGGGGGTCCCATCCCGCCTGTCGCTCTTGATTCTCCCACGCTATTCCTGGTCAAGTTCGACCCCGAGGGTAACCACATCTGGAGCAATGGCTGGTGGATGAGGGGTTTCTATTTGTGGAGTGTGGAGGAGATCGCCATCGATGGCGTCGGCGATGTGTTCGTCCTCTACACGACTATTGGCAATGAATCTGTGTCTGCGTCCTATTCCGTGGCGAAGGTGAGCGCCGGAGTGCCGGACGTCCTCTGGACGCACCGTGTGCCAGGAGATGCCAGCGGGTCGCCGGGTGGTCTCGCGGTCGACGGCGACGGCAACGTGCTCGTGGCGCACCCGGACGACGATTATTTCTTCTCCCCCGGTGCGGACTTCAACGTCACCAAGCTGTCGCCGACAGGCGCTCTGCTCTGGCGACGGCAGTTCACATCCACGTATCACGATTTCCCCATTGCATCGGCCTACTCGGTGGCGGTCAACGCCGCAGGCGAGATCCTGGTGACGGGCGTCGTGGATGGCACCGTCGATTTCGGCGGTGGCGCGCTAGGATCTGGCGACGAGCTGTTCGGCGTGCTGGTCAAGCTGGACGCCGCAGGGGAGGTCATCACCACCACCACGATTCCCTACGTGGGGCTAACCCTGGATCCTGCTGGTGGAGTGTTCGTCAACGGGGGCTCGAAGGTTACCAAGCTCGACGACAGCGGGGCCACGCTCTGGTCCGCCAACTTCCACGTCCCCACTGGTTATCAAGCCGGCGCGTGGGACATGGTTGTCTCTCCGAATGGCACGCTTGCAATCGCCGGTTCCATCTACCTGTCGATGGACGCCGGCCCTCGCCCCTCCACAGCGCCTCGCGATGTGTTCGTCGCCACGCTGAATCCCTGAAGAGATCGGTGGGTGCCAGGATTGCTGTCCGGCGATCTGGTCGCATCCTCATGAGCGTTTGAGCGTGCGACGAAGCGCTCGACCCGGTGGCGCGCCCGCTCCACGGAGGCAAACGCGCGGCGTGGGTGCTCGGGCCGGTGCGTGAGCGTCCGGAGAGGCTCCCCGGGCGTGGTGACCTGATGCCTCCCTCAGAGGCAGGCGTACGCCGCGTCGATCAGCGCCGGCCACCGCGGGTCGCCGCCCTCGCCGCTCGCGAGGGGCTGGTTCGGCGTGTAGCAGAACCCGATCCCCGCGTCGGGGTCGGCGAAGCCGAGCGCGCCGCCTGCGCCGGGGTGGCCGAAGGTCCGCGGGCCTCGGCCGAAGGGGCGTAGCGCGCTCGGGAGCATGAAGCCGAGCGAGAACCGGCTATCCGCGAGCAGGACGGCGTCGGGGCCGCGCGACCGCTCCGCCAGCGCCGCCTCGATGGCCTCTGGCGAGAGCACGCGCGCGCCGCCGTCCGAAAGGGCCCCGCCGCTGGCGAGCGCGCCGTACATGCGCGCGAGGGCGCGCGCGTTCGCGTGGCCGTTCAGCGCGGGGATCTCCGCGCGCCGGGCGCGGGCGGTGTTGACGAGGCCCGGCGCCACGAGGTCGCGCGGCCGGGTGAAGGCCATCGACGTGAGCGACGCCGGGTCGCGGAGGCTCGCGGCGAACGCGCCGCCGAGGCCGCCGGCGCCGGGGCCGCCTGCGATCGTCGGCTGGACCTCGGCGATCCGCCCGTCGTGCTCCGCCCCCGTGCCGATGTGGAGATCGAGCCCGAGCGGCCCCGCGACGGCCTCCCGGAGGAACGCGCCCACGCGCCGGCCGCTGGCGCGCCGGATCACCTCGCCCACGAGGAAGCCGAACGTGACCGCGTGGTAGCCGTGCCGGGCGCCCGGCTCCCAGAAGGGCTCTTCCGCGGCGAGCGCCGAGGTCATCGCCTGCCAGTCGTAGAGCGCGCCCTCCGGCGGCTCCGCGCGGAGCGCCGGCAGCCCGGCGCTGTGGTCGAGGAGCTGGGCCACGCGGACGCGCCCCTTGCCGGCCGCGGCGAACTCCGGCCAGCACGCGGCGACGGGCGCGTCGAGGTCGAGCGCGCCCCGCTCCGCGAGCGCGTGGGCGCACAGCGCGACCGCGCCCTTGGTCGCCGAGAAGACGTTCACGATCGTGTCGCCGCCCCAGGGCGCCGTCCTCGCCGCGTCCCGGAAGCCGGCCCAGAGGTCGACGACGACGCGGCCGCGCACCGCGACGCACACGGCGGCCCCGAGCTCGGGGAACCGCTCGAAATTCGACGCGAACGCCGCGCGCACGGGCGCGAACGCGGGGTCGCAGGAGCCATGGATCGCGAGGCGCATCGCTCGTCCCTTCGTCCCTTCCCCGGAGCCGCACGGATCGGGGCGCGCGGGGCGATCCGCCCGGTCCTCGGTCCTGCCTCCGATAAGCGCAACCCAAGTTGCGCAACCTTGGTTGATGGATAGGGCGACCGGCCCGATCTGTCAACCAAGGTTGCGCAACCGAGGTTGCGCGATGCAGGCTCCGGCCGTGAAGCCAGCGCGCCCGGACGAGGACCTCGTGCTGCTCTTCGCCGCCGTCGCCTCCGCGACGAGCGACGAGGTGATGCGCCGCGTGGAGAAGGCCGGCCACGGCGACCTCCGGCCGAGCCACGGCTACGTGTTCCAGCACCTGATCCCCGGCCCGGTGAAGGTGCGGGAGCTCGCGGAGCGGCTCGGCATCACGGCGCAGGGGGCATCCAAGGCGGTGGCCGAGCTGGAGGAGCTCGGCTACGTGCGCCGGCGCGTCGCGGACGACGACCAGCGGAGCCGCCTCGTCGAGCTCACCGAGCGCGGGTGGGCCGCGGTCGAGGCCGGGCGCGCCGCGCGCGCCGCGGTCAACCGGCGGCTCCGGGCGCTGCTCGGGGAGGAGCAGGCCGCCGCGCTGCGCGCGTCGCTCCAGCGCGTCGCGGAGCGCACCGGAGGCCTCGATCTCCTGTCGTCGCGGCGGCTCCGCCAGCCGTAGGCGCGGCGACGGCCCTGCGGCTCACCGCGATCGCGGGCGCGCCCGCGCGCGCCGCGGCTCGTTCAGGAACTGGAGCTGCTCTTCGAGGGCGCTCCACACCGCCGCGATGCGCGGCACCTGGCGCAGGCTGCGCGGCGTGACGAGCCAGAGCTCGAGCACGGGGCCTGCGGGTAGACCCAGATCGAGCTCCACCAGGTCGTCGTCCAGCGCGAGCGCGCTGCGCGGCAACACGGCGGCGCCGAGGCCCGCGCGCACGGCCTCCAGCTGCGCGATGTAGCTGCCCACGACGAGCCTCGGGGCCTTCTTCACGTGCCGCCTCTGGTAGTCCTCCTCGACCGCGGGGATGCGGCCCAGATCGACGCCGATCCAGTCGAGCTCGTCGCGGCCCTTCTTCGAGAGCTTGCGGTGGGCGACTGGCACCGTGGGCAGGGTGACGATGCGCGCGGCCACGAGATCGCCGCTCCTCGGCCGGAAGAAGCGCAGGGCTATCTCGGCGTCACGGTGGCCCAGGTCCGCCGCTTCGTAGCTTGTCAGCAGGTGGAGCGACACGCGCGGGTGCCTCTCGGCGAGCACCGGGAGCACGCGCGGGATGACGCCGTGCACGGCGATCGACTCGGTGAGCGCCAGGCGAACCAGGCCCTCGACCTCTCTCTCGTGGCCGCTCGCGTCGCGCACGAGCTGGTCGGCGCCCGCCTCCATCGCCTCGACGTGGCGGCGGAGCTGCTCGCCGAGCGGGGTGAGCACCGAGCCCCCCGGTCGCCGATCGAACACGGCCGCCCGGAGCGTCCGCTCGAAGGCCGCCATGCGCCGGCTCACCGTCGATTGCTCGATCCCGAGCTCGCGCGCGGCGGCCGAGAAGCTGCCGGTGCGCGCTACCTCCAGGAAGAGGCGCAGATCACCCCAATCCACGTCCGCGAGCGGCCTGCCAGCGGGCGCGGAAGCGCGAGAGCGTGCCATGCATCCACGCATGGCACGCCTGCTCGGAACCGTCTACCCGGACGCTGTTGCATGGCCAAGATTGGCGCATGCACCTCGTCATCCAAGGTCACCCTGCTCCCGACAGCCTGAGCGACGCGCTCGCCAGGGCCTACGCCAGCGGCCTCGAGCGAGGCGGAGCCCGCGTCGAGCACCTGGCCCTGCGCTCGCTCGCCTTCGATCCGCACCTGCGCGCCGGCTTCAGCGGCCGACAGGAGCTCGAGCCCGATCTCCTCCAGGCCCGGACCGCCATCGAGCGCTCGAGCCACGTGGCCTGGTTCTTCCCCACGTGGTGGGCGGGGCCGCCGGCGCTCATCAAGGGCTTCGTCGACCGCACCTTCTTGCCCGGCTGGTCGTTCGCCTACCGAAAGCGGAGCCCGCTGCCCGAGGGGTTGCTCGCCGGCCGCAGCGCGCGCGTCGTGACGACGATGGATAGCCCGAGCTGGTGGTACCGCTTCTGGCACCGGCGCTCCGTCCATGCTTCGTTCGTCAACGCGACGCTGCGCTTCGTCGGTTTCGGGCCGGTCCGCGAGACAACCTTCTTCGGCCAGAACACCCGGACCCTCGAGCAACGAGCGGCCTGGCTCCGCGAGATCGAGCGCATCGGCGAGCGGGATGCGCGGCGGTTTCCCGCCAGGTCCGGCTGACGCGCCGGGGCCTCCGCGATGGATCCGGCCGCACGGCCGGAGCGATGGTATCCTCGGCCGGATGCCGACTCACCATCTCGCCCAGGTCAACATCGCCTTGCCGCTCGAGCCGCTCGACTCGGCGCGGCTGGCCGGCTTCGTTTCCGCGCTGGACCCGGTGAACGCCCTGGCCGACGCCGCGCCGGGCTTCGTCTGGCGGCTGAAGACCGAGGACGGCGACGCCACCGCGGTGCGCGCGTTCGGCGACGACCGGATCATCGTGAACATGTCGGTGTGGGAATCGGTCGAGGCCCTGTCCGACTTCGCCTTCCGTAACCCCGACCACGCCGCCGTGATGCGCCGCCGCCGGGAGTGGTTCGTCCCGATGAAAGAGGCCTTCACCGTGCTGTGGTGGATCCCGGCCGGGCACATCCCGACCGTGGCCGAGGCCGAGGAGCGGCTCGATCACCTCCGCCGTCACGGGCCGACGCCCCGCGCGTTCACCTTCCGCCACCCGTCCCCCGCGCCCGACGCGCAGGCCGTCCCCGCCCCCGCGGGCGAGGCGCCGCGCTGCCCGGCCGGCTGAGCGGTCAGCGCCGGGCGCCGTGGGCGGCGGTGCCCGGCGCGCGGCGCCTCACGCGACGTGGCGCTTCACGCGACGCGGCGCCTCACGCCACGCGGCGCCTCACGCCACGCGGCGCCTCACGCGACGCGGCACCTCACGCCACGCGGCGCCTCACGCCGCGCGCCCCGGCGCGATCCGGAGCCGCTCGAACTCCGCAACGAAGCCTTCACCCACCGGGCTGCAGGCGTAGAGTCCGCACTCGACCTCGCGCGCCCCGTCGTCCTCGTGCAGGTGCGCGATGCGGAGCTGCGTCCACGCCGCGCCGTCGTCCGAGGCGTCGACGATGTAGTCCGGGCCCTCGCGCCGGATGCGCAGCCAGATCTCGCGCCTGTCCGAGGGGAACGGCTGGGTCGACCAGTCGCTGTAGCCCGCGTTCGTCACCACCGCGCCCAGCCGGCTCGGGCCGTCGGGCTCGAACTCCACGGACGTCTTCAGCCAGCACGACGCCGAGAGCCGCACCATGAGCCCTGCCTGGTCGTACTGGTGCGCGGGGCGAAACCGCACCTGGGTGGTCATCACGAAGTCGCCGCCGGCGCGCAGGAAGAGGAACGGCCCGTTGTCGTTCTGGAACCCGTAGTGTGTCCGCTGCCAGTAATCCGTCTTCGCGGCGGGCTCGACAACGAGCACGCTCCGCTCCGGCGCCACGACCCACCGCGCCGGCGGGTGGCGCCACTCGAGCCGCGGATCGACGCCTGGCCTGGTGAAATCCTCGTCAAGGAGCATCCCTGTCATGACACCGGCCTTTCAAGAGTGCGCGAGGTGCGATCCGCCCGTGTGCGGACGCGGCCGGAGCCTACCACGAAGCGTCGGAGTCGCGCGGCCGCTCGGCTCCACCCGGCGCGCCACGCCGGAAACGTTGCTCCTGATCAGGCCGCCTGCGATCGATCGCCCGTCGTGTCCCGTTTGTGTGGGCAGATGTAGGCAAATGCAAACGCCGGGTTGCCTTGGTGCGCTGGCCGGTGTCCAATGCGACTTCCAAAGGAGATCCGGCATGTTGAAGAAGCGGCGCCTCGCGCTCGCGGTCCTTCTGGCGCTGGCCAGCGCGCTCCCGGCGTGCAGCAGGGACAAGAAGGCCGACTGCGCGACCCCCGAGGTGTTCTGCGTGGGCCTCGTCACCGACATGGGCAAGATCGACGACAAGTCGTTCAACCAGTCGGCGTGGGAGGCGCTCCAGCGGGCGCAGAAGGAGCTCGGCGCCACGACGCAGTACATCGAGACCACGGATCCGAAGGACTACCCGAAGAATATCGCGACGTTCGCCGACGAGAAGTACGACGTCGTCGTGACGTCCGGCTTCGGGCTCACGGAGGCGACGCACGCCGCGGCCGCGCAGTTCACGGGCACGAAGTTCATCGGGATCGACCAGTTCCAGGGGCCGGGCGCCGAGAAGCCGAACGTCGTCGGCCTGATCTTCCCGGAGGACCACGGCGGCTTCCTCGTCGGCGCGCTCGCCGCGATGATGACGAAGACGGGGAAGATCGGCGCCGTGCTGGCGACCGACGCCGTGCCGCCCGTCTGGCGCTTCGGCGAGGGGTTCCGCGCGGGCGCGCGCCACGCGAAGCCCGACGTCGAGCTCAGCGTCGTCTATCACAACGACGTCGGGTTCGATAAGACGTTCACCGACCCCGAGTGGGGCAAGACGACCGCCGTCTCGATGATCGACAAGGGCGTCGATATCGTCTTCGGCGGCGGCGGCAAGACGGGCAACGGCGCGCTGCTCGGCGCGGCGACGAAGGGCGCCTACGCCATCGGCGTCGACACGGACCAGTACTACACGGTGCCCGAGGCCCAGAAGGTGCTGCTCTCCAGCGCCGTGAAGCTCATCGCCGACGGCACGTTCGACCTCATCAAGATGGCCAAGGAGGGCAAGCTCCCGAGCGGGAACTTCACCGGCAAGTCGGGGTACGCGCCGTATCACGATCTCGACGGCAAGGTCCCGGCCGAGGTGAAGGCGAAGATGGAGGAGCTCAGGAAGGCCCTCCTCGACGGCACCCTCAAGACCGGGGTGCCGCCCACGAAGCCGGGCCAGTGAGCGCCCCGGGAGCTCGGCCGTGCGCGAGAGGCTGATCCGGCTCCTCGAGCCGCTGCGCCTGCCCGCCCTCTCGGTGTTCACCGCGATGGTCCTCGGCGGCGTCCTCATCGCCCTGGCCGGCGGCAACCCGATCGACGCCTACGCGGGCATGCTCGAGGGCGCGTTCGGGTCGGCGCGGGCGGTCAGCGAGACGCTCGTGTGGGCGACGCCGTACATCCTCGCCGGCCTGTCGGTGTCGCTGGCGTTCAAGGGCGGGCTGTTCAACATCGGGGCCGAGGGGCAGCTCGCGCTCGGCGCGCTCTCGGCGGCCTGGGCGGGCCACTGGCTGCCGCGGCTCGCGGGCGCGGGCCTGCCCGCCGCGCTGCACATCCCCGTGGCGCTGCTGCTCGGCGCGCTGGCCGGCGGGCTGTGGGCCGCCATCCCCGGGTGGATCAAGGCGCGCGCGGGCGGACACGAGGTGATCAGCACGATCATGCTCAACTACGTCGCCCTCAACGCGGTGAGCTTCCTGCTGAACGGCCCGATGAAGGACCCCGCCCCGGGCAACGTGCTCTCCCGCTCGCCGCTCATCGACGAGAGCGCGCGCATCCCGGCGCTCGTCGACGGCTTCCGGCTGCACTGGGGCTTCCCGCTGGCGCTGCTCGCGGCGGCGCTCGTCGGGTGGGTCCTCCAGCGGACCGTGTTCGGCTTCGAGATCCGCACCGCGGGGCAGAGCCCGGACGCGGCGCGCTACGCCGGCGTCCGCGTGGGCCGCACCGTCGTCGTGACCATGGCGCTCTCCGGCGCCCTCGCCGGGGTGGCCGGCGCCGTCGAGGTGAGCGCGCTGCACCACCGGCACGAGCTCGGGTTCTCGCAGGGGTACGGCTTCGACGCGATCGCGATCGCGCTCCTCGGCAAGGCGCACCCCGGCGGGACGGTGCTCGCCGCCCTGCTGTTCGCCGCCATGCGCAGCGGCGCGACCCGGATGCAGTTCCTCACGCAGGTGCCGATCGACGTGATCTCCGTCATCCAGGCGCTGATCCTGCTCTTCGTCGCGGCGGACACCCTGGTCCGGCGCATCTACCGCGTGCGGGGCGAGCGCGAGCGGCTCGTGCTCACGCGCGGCTGGGGTGGCTGAGCGCGAGGGTGAAGATGGGGTATCGACGGTACGGGTTCGTCGCCGCGGTCGTGTGCTTGCTGGTCCTCGTCGTCGCGCTCGTCGGCGCGTCGCGGGTGCCGCCCCTCACGATCGTGGCCAGCATGGCGGCCACGACGCTGGCCGTGGCCACGCCGCTCACGCTGGGCGCGCTCTCGGGCGTGTTCTGCGAGCGCTCCGGGGTCGTCAACCTCGGCATCGAGGGCATGATGCTCGCGGCGGCGTTCTCGGGCTGGTTCGGGTCGATCTACGCGAGCGCGGTCCTGCACCTCCCGCCGCTGCCGAGCCTGCTGCTCGGCGTCGCCATCGCGATCGTCACGGGCGCGGCGCTGGGCCTCTTGCTCGCCGTGCTTGCGGTGACCTTCGCGGTGGACCAGATCCTCGCCGGGACGGTGATCAACTTGCTGGCCGTCGGGCTCACGGGCTTCTTCAACCGGCAGCTCTTCTTCGGGCCGGGCAGCGCGTTCGGCGGCGAGGTCCCGCACGCGCCCGGCGTCCTTCCGCGCCTGCACGTCCCGCTCCTCGCGGACCTCCCCGTCGTCGGCCCCGTCTTCGAGCAGCAGCCGATCGCCCTGGCCGCCATCGCGCTCGTCGTCGTGACGCACCTCGTGCTGTTCCGCACGCGCTGGGGCCTGCGCGCGCGCGCCGTCGGCGAGCACCCGCGCGCCGCGGCCACGGTGGGGATCGACGTGGCGCGCGTGCGCTACGTGAACGTCGTGATCGGCGGCGCGATCGCGGGGCTCGGCGGGGCGTACTTCACGCTGGAGTCGGTGCCGTCGTTCGAGCCGATGATGACGAACGGCCGCGGCTTCATCGCGCTCGCCGCGATGATCTTCGGCGACTGGACCCCGTTCGGCGCGTGGGCCGCGGCGCTCGTCTTCGGCGCCGCGCAGGCGTTCCAGATCAACCTCCAGCTCTTCCGCGACCTCATCCCCCCGTCGTGGTCGTTCCTGCAGCAATCGTCGGTCGTCGGGCTCGTCCCGTACCTCCTGACGCTGCTCATCCTCACCGGCGTCATCGGCAAGACCACGCCGCCGGCCGCCGACGGCCAGCCCTACGACCGGGAGGGGCACCGGTGACGACCGTCCTCGAGGCGCGGGGGATCACGAAGCGGTTCGGCGGCGTCCTCGCGAACGACCGGGTCGACATCGACCTCCGCGAGGGCGAGGTCCACGCCTTGCTCGGCGAGAACGGCGCCGGCAAGTCGACCCTGATGAACATCCTCTACGGGCTCCTGCGCCCGGACGAGGGGGAGCTCCGCCGCGGCGGGCGCCCTGTCGCCCTGCGCTCGCCGAGCGACGCGATCGCGCTCGGGATCGGCATGGTGCACCAGCACTTCATGCTGATCCCGGTCTTCACGGTCGCCGAGAACATCGTGCTCGGCGCGGAGCCCGTCGGGCGCGGCGGCGCGCTCGACCGGCGCCGCGCGAGCGACGACGTTCGCGCGCTGTCGACCCGCTACGGGCTCGACGTCGACCCCGACGCCCGCGTGGAGGACCTCCCGGTCGGCGTGCAGCAGCGCGTCGAGATCATCAAGGCCCTTTACCGGAAGGCGGAGATCCTGATCCTCGACGAGCCGACGGCCGTGCTCACCCCGCAGGAGGCGGACGATCTGTTCCGCGTGCTGCGCGGGCTGACGGCGCAGGGGGTCTCGGTCCTGTTCATCACGCACAAGCTGCGGGAGGTGCTCGCGGTCGCCGACCGCGTGACGGTGATGCGCGCGGGCCGGGTGGTCGGCGCCGCCGTCCCGGCGGAGACCGACGAGCGCGGCCTGGCGGCGACGATGGTGGGCCGCGAGGTCGCGCTCCAGGTGGACAAGGCCCCGGCGAGCCCCGGGGCGGTCGTCCTCGAGGTGGAGCGCCTCGTCGTCGCGGGCCGGCGCGGGGCGGGCGGCGACGCGGTCCGCGACGTGAGCTTCTCGGTGCGCGCGGGCGAGATCCTCGGGGTCGCGGGCGTGCAGGGCAACGGCCAGACCGAGCTCGTCGAGGCGATCACCGGCCTCGCGCCGCCGCGCGCCGGGCGCGTGCTGCTCCGGGGCCGCGACGTCACCGGCGCGTTGCCCCGCGCGCTGATCGAGCGGGGCGTCTCGCACGTGCCCGAGGACCGGCAGCGCCACGGGCTCGTGCTGTCCTACTCGATCGCGGACAACCTCGCCCTCTGCACGCACCACAGGGCGCCGTTCTCCGCGCGCGGGGTGCTCCGCGACGGGGCGCGCGAGGAGAACGCGGCGCGCTTGATAAAGAGCTTTGACATTCGC
This sequence comes from Sorangium sp. So ce1335, assembly GCF_051521615.1. Classification (NCBI taxonomy): domain Bacteria; kingdom Pseudomonadati; phylum Myxococcota; order Polyangiales; family Polyangiaceae; genus Sorangium; species Sorangium sp. So ce1335. The sequence goes on along the minus strand of NZ_CP150363.1, from coordinate 10,689,302 downwards.
GCGCCGGGCCCCGGCACGCCCGTGTCGGCCCTGTCGGGCGGCAACCAGCAGAAGGTGATCCTCGCGCGCGAGCTGAGCCGCCCGGTGGAGCTGCTCGTGGCGAGCCAGCCGACGCGGGGCGTGGACGTCGGGTCGATCGAGCACATCCACCGCGAGATCGTGGCCGCGCGGGACGCGGGGGCGGCGGTGCTGCTCGTGTCGGCGGAGCTCGACGAGGTGCTGTCGCTGTCGGACCGGATCGCGGTGATGTACCGGGGCGGCATCGTGGCGACGCGGGACGCCGGCGCCGTCTCGCGGACCGAGCTCGGGATGCTGATGGCCGGCGTGGTCCCCGGCGAGGCCGCCCCGGCGCGGCCGGCGGGCGAGGCGGGGGCGTGAGGGGGCTCGGCGCGCTGGCCGCGGCGTCGCTCCTCGCCGCGGCGGCCGCGGCCCTGTTCGCGCCGCCGTCCGCGGCCGCCCCGACGCTGGAGCAGTACCGGTATTTCCGCGCGCTCTCGCTCGACCTCGTGGGGCGGCTCCCGACGCGCGAGGAGCTCGCGGAGATGGAGTCGCCGGGCTTCGACCTCGACGCCTGGATCGAGCGCCACCTCGACGGCCCGGGCTACGTCGAGCGGCTCACGCGCATCTACATGGATGTCCTGCGGCTGGAGCTCGGCCCGGCGGGGCTGTTCGCGCCGCCGGAGACGACGCTCCGGAGGGCCGAGGTGCTCGGCCCGGACGGCAAGCCGCTCCACGTCTATTACCGCTACAACCAGCGCCGCCTGCACCCGGTGATCGACGGCGAGCTCTGCTTCTCCGAGGCCGAGAGCGGGCTCCGCGGCAGCTTCCAGGCCCTCACGGGGACGCCGAGGCCCATCTCGCAGAAGCTGCTCGACGAGCGGACGACGCTCGTGCGCCCCTTCTGGCTTTACCGCGATTACCTCTCGGTCGCGCCGACGCAGCGCTACGGCGCCGGGTGGAAGGACCCCGACAGCGCCTATGTCCCGCTGCCGCAGCTCCTGTTCGAGCCCGACGGCAAGACGCCGACGGTCGAGGTCCGGGTCTGCAAGGAAGAGGCGCAGACCGCGGAGGTCGGCCGCATCTACGCGAGCGGTATTCCCCCGTTGCCCAGGGGGGCTCCGCTCCCCGCGGGCCGCACGCGCCCGCCGATGCCCGAGGACGCGTATGCGAAGGCGCACCGGGGCGAGCCGATCTCGTGCCGGAGCGCGCTCGCCTCGGTGATGAGCGTCGACTGCGGCTGCGGCATCGGCCTCGAGCATTGCCTCCCGGGCGACAGCTCCGGGAGGGATCCTCGCGCCTTCGCGCTGCCCGCGCACGTGCCGCTCGGCATCGAGAGCCCGATCGGCGCCGCGCCGAGCACGATCTCCGGCTGGCACAAGTTCTGGTGGTCGCAGGAGGCGATTCACCTCATGCAGCACGTCTTCCGGGCCGACCGCGATTTCCGGGAGATCCTCACCGGGCGTTACACGTTCATCAACGGGCCGCTCGCGCAGTTCTATCGATCGAGCGCGCCCGCGGCGTGCTGCTCTCTTCACAGGTCCTTCGGGATGCGCGAGGACGAGGCGCCCCTGTTCTTGCCGGGCGCGGTGCCGCCGGTCGTCTTTCCGCACGACGTCTCGGCGTGGACGTTCATCGCCGATCGCGGTCCGCGGGCGGCGGGGATCATCACGACGCCGGTGTTCCTGGCGAAGTACGCCTCGCGCCGCGCGCGCGCGGCCGCGCTCTACAGCGCGTTCCTGTGCAAGAGCTTCGCGGCCGAGCACGCGGAGCTCCCGCCGTCGGACGAGCCCGATCTGATGGTCCGGCCGGGCTGCTCCAGCTGCCACGCGACGCTGGAGCCGCTCGCGGCGTATTTCACGCGGGTCGAGGAGACGACGTGGACCTATCTCCCCGCCTCCCGGTTTCCGATCGAGAACCCTGTGTGCAAGCTGGACGCGGCGGGCAAGATGGGCCACTCGTGCCGGCGCTTCTACGATCCTGACTTCTCGAGCAAGGAGCGCGGCGTGCTCCGGGGCGCCTATGCCTCGCCGGATCACGCCGAGCGCGGCCCGGCCGGCGCCGCGGCCGATCTCACGCGCGCGCCGGAGTTCGCGTCGTGCGCTGTCGAGCGTATCACCGAGTCGTTCCTCGGGCGGCCGCTCGTCGAGGAGGACGAGGCCCTGCTCCGCGCGCTGCGCGAGCGGTTCGTGTCGCGCGGCTACCGGATGCGGCCGCTCGTCGAGGCGATCGTGCGCTCGCCGGCCTATGCGCGCGCGAGCAACGTGCGGCCCGCGCTAGAGCGCGGCGGCGGGGGCGCGCGGTGACGCGCGGCGGGGGCGCGCGGGTGACGCGCGGCGGGGGCGCGGGATGCGCGGCCGGGTGAGGACGCTGGCCCTTGCCGGCATGGCGGCGCTGGCCGGCGCGTGCGGCGCCCCGCCGGAGGCGATCGCGCCGCGGCCCGCGGCGCCGCTCCGGGAGACGGGGCGGGTCGCGCAGAGCCGGACGCCGAAGCAGGACCTGCGGCTCATCCCGGCCGAGGCGTACCTGAGGACGTATCTCCGGCTCTTCGGCGGCCTGTCGCCGGCCGAGGTCGAGCGCCGCGCGCGGGGGGACGACAGGGCGGCGCTCTTCGACACCTGGCAAGACTACCTCAAGGCGCTCGGGCTCCCCGATCACGGCCTGGATCTCGCGCGCGGCGCGCAGACCAACGCGCTCATGATGGCGGCGTTCGAGCGGCTCGGGATCGCGCTGTGCGACCGCGCCCTGGAGCACGACCTCAAGGCGAGCGCGCCTGTCCCGATCGAGCGCCGGCTGATCTTCGCCTTCGACCTCCCCGCGGGGGACGTCGACGCGGCGGCGTTCGCCCCGCGCTTCGACGTGCTGCACCGGACGTTCCTGAGCTACCCGGCGCGCCTCGCGCCGCCGGACCGAGAGGCGAAGTTCTTCGCGCTCTATCAAGGCACGGTGGCGCGGCACAGGGCGAAGGGCGCGCCGAGGTCGCGGTTCACGCCGGCCGAGGCGGCGTGGGCCACCGTGTGTTACGGGCTCGTGCGGCACCCGGAGTTCCTGCTGTACTAGGCTCTTGCTCTTCCGTCCCGAGTCTCCGAGATCCGAGGCGGGATGGGCTTGCTCACCTGTCCATGCCTCCGCCGCAGGCCGCGTGGCGTCGAGCCGGGCGGATGGCGCCGGAGGAAGCCCGGGCGTATGCTCCAGGCGCAAGTCCATGCACGCGCACAAGCTCACTGTCCACATTCCCAGATCGCGACGCGTCGAGATCAACCTTCCGGAGGATGTGCCGGAAGGAGAAGCCGAGGTCATCGTACTGGTCCAGGAGCAGCGGGCGCCGCGCCCGGAGGAAGCCGAGAGCAACGAGACGCTCCTGTCCGCTTGCCGGGCCGTCGACGCGTGGCGCGAGAACAACCCGGAGCGACTCCTCTCGAAGGCCCAGATCGACGCCGCGCTCGCAGCGGAGCGCGATGGCTGGGGAGAGCCGTGAGTCCGAGTCTATCTTGACTCTTGTGTGCTCATCTATCGGGTCGAGGGCGCGGAGCCCTCCAGGGGCTCGTCGGATCGCGCGCTGATGTCGCTTGGCTCGAGCATGGGCTACATATCACCTCTTGTTCGCATGGAGTGTCTTGTAAAGCCCATCCGGTCGAATGACAGCGGCCTGCGGTCGACGTATGAAGGCTTGCTTTCGGCCTTCGCCCTGCTGCCGCTTTCTGCAGAGGTCTTCGACCTCGCGACCGAGCTTCGTGCGCAGCATGGCCTGAAGACCCCTGACGCTCTCCATGCCGCGTGCGCCATTCACCATGGTTGTGATCAGATCTGGACGAACGACGACCGGCTGCGGCATGTGAGCGGCAGGATCGCCGTGCGGATCATCGGCTGAGGAACATCGAGCCGCTGCTCGATTGGAAGACATCGAGGAGGAACACCTCCTTCGGCGTGCAGCGCGCGACGCACCAGCAGAACCTTGATGAGCCCGGTCGTCCAGCGCCGGTGCGCGCGCTGGCCGTCGCGTTCGACGGCAAGATCGTGCGGGCGCGGGCGGCGCCGGAAGGTACCTTGAGGGCCAGCCGCGATGCCTCGTCCTGACCCCTGTCCCCGCCGCCACCCGCTCCCGCGCCGCGCGCTGCTCCAGGCCGCCGCGGGCGCGGCCCTCGGTCTTCCGGTGAGCGCATTCGGCCTGCCGGCGCGCGCGCTCGCCGCGCAGGGCAACGCGGCGACGGACGAGTTCTTCGTCTTCATCCACGCGTCCGGCGGCTGGGACGTCACGCTGTGGGCCGACCCGCGGAACGAGGCCAGGGGGCTCGTCGAGCCGGCGACGACCGACAACACCGACACCGCGCCGCTCCGCCTCTGGGTCGACGCGCCCGGGCCCGGCGGCGCGAAGACCTTCGCGCCGGTCAGGCCGCAGGGCTCGAACCTCGCGTTCGGCCCCGCCATCGGCGCGCTCGCGGAGCTGCACGACCGGCTGTGCATCGTCAACGGGCTCGCGATGAACACCGTGAGCCACCCCGACGGCGTCGCCTTCGCGACCACCGGGCGGCACCTCAGCGGCGGCCGCACCGTGTCCTCCAGCCTCGACGCGATCTGCGCGAGCGAGCTCGGCGCGGACAAGACCTTCCCCGTCGTCTCGGTGCAGTTCCCCTCCGCGTTCGTCGGCGGCCGCCTCGACCGCCGCGCCGCCCCGCTCATGGTCGCGGACGTCGGCACGATCAGCCGCCTGCTCTTCCGCGCGAAGCTCCACAGCACCGACGACGACCGCGCCGCCGTGACCGCGCTCCTCTCCGAGGAGGCCAGGTCGCTCGCCGCGCGATCCAGCGTCACCGGCACCCTGGACGGCTTCGCGCTCCAGGCGGAGGGGCTCGGCAGGATGCTCGAGGCTGGGCTCCAGGACGTGTTCGTCAGGGGCAAGCTCATCCAGGCGCACCCGGAGTTCAACCACAGGGCGCGCTTCGCCAGGCAGGCGGCCGTCAACGCCGCGTTCGCGATCGAGGCGATGCGGCGGAACGTGGTCCGCTGCGTGAGCTTCGCGAGCGTCGGGTTCGACACCCACACGAGCAACTACCGCCAGCACGCGGCCACGCAGCAGGAGCTCTTCGACCTGATCGCCGCGTTCGTCCGCTCGCTCGACGGCACCCCGCACCCGACCCGGGCCGGCAAGAAGCTCTCGGATCACACCCACATCCTCGTGACGAGCGACTTCTGCCGCACGCCGCAGATCAACACGGCGATGGGCCGCGACCACTACCCCAACAACTCCGCGATGGTCATCTCGCCTCGCTTCCGCGGGAACTTCTCGTTCGGCAAGACCGACCCGGAGCAGCTCCTGCCGGCCGCGGTCAAGGCGTTCCAGGACGGGCCGCGGCCCATCGCCCCGCCGGACCTGCTCGCCACCTTCCTGTTCGCCTTCGGCATCTCCCCGCGCGACCACCTGCGCGACGGCGAGGTGGTGCCGGAGCTGCTCCGGAGCCCGTGACGCGCCTCCGCAGCGCGGCCTCCTGCGCCCGCAGCGCGGCCTCCTGCGCCCGCAGCGCGGCCTCCTGCGCCCGCAGCGCGGCCTCCTGCGCCCGCAGCGCGGCCTCCTGCGCCCGCAGCGCGGCCTCCTGCGCCCTCCTCGCCCTCGCGCTCGCCGTCGCCGCCTGCGCCGGGCAGGCCGCCGCGCCGCCCCCGCCGCTCGCCGTGAGCCCTGTCGCGTGGTCCGCGCCGGCCGGGCTCGGCCCCGTCCGCGCCGTCGCCGACGACGGCCGCCGCGTCGTGCTGTTCCACGACGGCGCCGCGGCCGTCTTCGTGAACGGCGCTCTCGACCGGGTCGAGCGCGCGCCCCACCGCTGGGTCGGCGCCGCGGCGCTCCCCGCGCCCGACGGCCAGGGCACCTGGATCGTCGGCGTCGACGCCGAGGGGCGGCTGCTCCGGCTGCCGGGCCAGGGCGCCTTCGAGCCCGTCGCCGACCGCTACGGCCTCGAGCGCGCCCCCGTGCGCGCCGCGCTCGGCCTCGGCGGCGGCGCCGCCGCCTTCGCGCTGGACGGCGAGCTCGCGGTGGCGGACGGCGACACCGTCACGCGCTACGCGACCGGGCCGCTCGCGACGCTCGCGGCCGGCGGCGGGCGCGTGGCCTTCGCGCCCGGCGGCGACGGGCTCGCGCCCGGCGGCGACGGGCTCGCGCCCGGCGGCGACGGGCTCCTCGCGCTCGACGTGGCCACGAGGGCGCTTCGGTCGTATCCGCTGCCCGACGGCCCGGCGCCGCTCCTCGCCGTCACGGGCGCCGGCAGGCTGCTCGCGGCCACGCCCGCGGCGCTCTACGAGGAGGACGCCGCCGGCGTGCTGCGCCTGCGGCTGCGGGCGCGCGCAGCGCTCCACGGGCTCGCCGTCTCCGGCGACCGCGTGTGGTTCGCCGACGGCGACGAGCTCGGCGTGCTCGACCGCTCCGGCGCGCGCCGCGCCCGCGGCGCGCGCCTGCCGCCCGGCGGGGAGCTCATCGGCTCGCCGAGCGGCGACGTCTGGCTGCTCGCGTCGGGCGCCGTACAACGCTTCGCCGCGGAGGACGGCGCCGAGGGCAGCGCCGCGCCCGCCTGGGACGACCTCGCGCCCGTCGTCGCCCGCGCGTGCGCCCCCTGCCACCTCCCGCGCGGCGAGGGCGGCGTCGACCTCTCCACGCGCGCGGCGTGGACGTCGCTGCGGGAATCCATCGCGCGCCGGGTCATCGAGGAGCGGACCATGCCACCCCCGGGCCACGCGCTGTCCGAGGCTGATCGCGCGCGGATCGGCGCGTTCGTCGAGCGCGCGAGGCCGGCCGGGCCGCGGTGAGGCGCGCGGCCCTCGACGCGGCGCGCCCGTCTTGCGCTACCCTGGGGCTCCACCGCGAGAGGAGAGCTGCCTGATGATGTCGTTCAGCCCTGATCCACACGTCGCTGAGCAGCAGATGCAAGCCATCATCTACTATCTCACGGGGTTCGGGTACATCGACGGCGAGCTCGACGCGACAGAGAAATCGTTCATCCGCGGCTACATCCAGGAGCTCGTCTCGCAGCGCGCGCGCGACGCCCTCGGCGCCGAGGCCCAGGCGAACCAGGACGTCATCGCGCGGTGGACCAGGCACTTCCACGAGGTGTTCGCCGAGGTCGACCACCAGATCCAGAGCCTCTTCACGGAGAGCGTCGCCGAGGGCGAGGACCCGAGGGACTTCGTCCTCGCGAAGATCAAGCTCCGCTGCTTCGAGCTGCTCGACGGCTTCGACGACGACAGCCGCGAGGCGCTGCTCGCGATCGTCGACGGGCTCATGCTGGCCGACGGCGTCGTCCACCCGAACGAGCAGCGGTTCCGCGACGAGCTCTTCGCCCTGCTCGCGGCCCCGACCGAGATCGACGACGTCGAGATCGAGCCGGTCGAGCAGGGCGCGGTCGTCATCGACCCGGCCACACGCAAGAAGGCGCGCGAGATCGACCACCCCTTCTTCAAGGCGTTCGAGTGGGATTACGCGAGCGACCCGGCCACGTTCGCGGAGCAGGCCAAGGTCGACCTCGACCTGATGCACAGGTTCGAGGCGAAGCTCGAGGAGCAGCGCGCGCGGGGCGCGGGCCGGCTCGACGGCGCGGCGGACTTCTCGGCCTTCGCCGGGCAGGCGCCCTTCCTCGACGGCCACGTCTACGTCGCCTCGCCCGACCCGGCGGAGGAGGTCGAGCTCCTCGTCGTCGGCGACCTGCACGGCTGCTACTCGTGCCTCAAGGCGGCGCTGATGCAGGCCGACTTCTTCGCGAAGCTCCAGGCGCACCGCGAGGACCCGGCGCACAACCCCCGGATCATGCTCGTGTTCCTGGGCGACTACATCGATCGCGGCAGGTTCAGCTACAACGGCGTCCTGCGCACGGTGATGCAGCTCTTCCTCGCCGCGCCGGACAACGTCTTCGTGCTGCGCGGCAACCACGAGTACTACGTCGAGCTGAACGGCCGCGTGCTCGCGCCGGTGCGGCCCTCCGAGGCGATGAGCTCGCTCGCGGCGATCGCGCCGAACGAGGTGTTCGCCGCGTACATGCGCCTCTTCGAGGCGCTGCCCAACATGCTCGTCTTCGATCGCATCCTCTTCGTCCACGCGGGCGTCGCGCGCGACGACACCCTCGCCGCCAAGTGGCGGTCGCCGTCCTCGCTCAACGACCCCGAGATCCGCTTCCAGATGCTGTGGAGCGACCCCAGCGAGGCCGACGCGATCCCCGCGGAGCTCCAGAAGGCGACGGCGCGCTTTCCGTTCGGCAAGCGGCAGTTCAAGAGCTTCATGCAGAAGATCGGCTGTACGACCCTGATCCGCGGCCACGAGCGCATCCCGGAGGGGTTCCGCGTCGTCTACGACGACCCCGACGGCGTGCTCCTCACGCTGTTCTCCGCCGGCGGGAAGACGAACGACGACCTGCCGCCGACGAGCAATTACCGCGAGGTCACGCCGATGGCGCTCACCATCCGTTACAAGGGCGGCGTCAGTCAGCTCACGCCCTTCGTGATCGAGTACGAGCGGTACAACGACCCCAAGTACAACGCGTTCTTCCGCGACCAGCTCCCGTCGCTCGCGAACACCGCGTGACGGGCGCGTTCGCCGCCTGATGAATGCGCTCGCCGCGAGGCGGGCGCGTTCGCCGCCTGATGAATGCGCTCGCCGCGAGGCGGGCGCGGGCTCCGCGAGGCGGGCGCGCTCGCCGCGAGGCGGGCGTGCGCCCTGGCGCACATCGACCCTGATCGGCCGATGCGTGGGATACCGTGGCCTCCGCGCAGGCGACCCCGCGCCGGCGAGCGGCGCGCCGCACCTCGACGACGTTGTCACGGTGTGCCGCGCTGGCTGGCACACCGCCCCCTGGCATGCCATCGAATGCACATGAAATCCCTACGATCGATTGCCTTATCCTCGGGCGACCGAGGGCACGCGCATTGCAATGCCTCCGGGATGCATCGGCGCTTAACCCTCGGTCTTGGCTTGCTTACCTCTCTCCTCGTCGCGGCGGGCTGCAGCGGCGCGGAGAACGGCGGCGGATCGGCCGGCGGGGGCCCGGGCGGCGGCGGCCCTGTCGCGGGCAGCGGCGGCGGCGGCCCTGTCGCGGGCAGCGGCGGCGGCGGCCCTGTCGCGGGCAGCGGCGGCGGCGCGGCCACGAGCAGCGGCGCCGGCGGAGAATTGCCGGCCCGGTGCACGCTGCCGCAGGAGATCGGGCCGTGCGACGCGGCGATCCCGAGCTACTGGCACGACCCGAGCACCGGCGTTTGCGTTCCGTTCACCTATGGTGGCTGCGAGGGCAACGAGAACCGCTTCGATTCGCTCGCGGCGTGCCAGGAGGCCTGTCAGGGCGGCGCCGTGGACATGGATACCTGCGCGGCGCCCGGCGATTGCGTCCTTGCCTCGCCGCGCTGCTGCGCCTCCTGCGACCCTGTCGACGCCCGCGCATATGTCGCCATCCACCGCGACGCGACGGATGATTACTGGGCTTCCACCGGGTGCGGGGATGTGTCGTGCGCGCCGTGCCCGCCGGTCAGCGAGGCGGAGAGCACCTCCCAGTACTTCACCGCCGCGTGCGAGAGCGGGCGCTGCGTCGTCCTCGACGTGCGCGAATCCCCGCTGACGGAATGCACGCAGGACGCCGACTGCGCCCTGCGCGACGGCGTCGGGTGCTGCGAGGGGTGCGACGGGAAAGGCATCGTCGCCCTCAACCAGAGCGCCGATCTCCGCGCGCTCGTCTGCCCCGAAGGCTTCGGCGCGTGCCCTCCCTGCGCGCCCGTGTACCCGGAAGGAATGACGGCCGTGTGCTCGGAGGGCAGGTGTCGGCCGCAGACGGCCGCGCCGTGAACGCCGGCGCGACCGGTATGCGCCATCAGGCGCCGTCACCCGAGCCGTAAATAAGGCTCTCCCCGTCACGCACATCGACGGCGTCTCCCCACCCGCAGCCCAGCGCCGGTCGCGGCGCGTCATCACCGCGTTGCGGCGTCGCCGCTGCATAGCGCCAGCGTACGGACGAAATGTGCCCGCGGCGCGCGCGCCTCGCGTTGACGATCGGCGCTTGACACCGATAGCCTGTCTCGGGACGCGCTTGTACATTCTCGCTTTTCGACCTCTTCACGAAGGGAGCTGCCCGTGAAACGAAGCACCCCGAGGATGCTGCTCGCGGCCCTCGCGCTCTCGAGCGCGGCCGCGTGCTCGGGAGACCGAGCCTCGGACGGATCGAGCGGGGTCGACGACCCCGGCCCCGGCCCCGGCCCCGACCCCGGCGTCCAGTGCGTGCCCGGCGCCACGGCGCCCGGCCCGATGCCGCGGCTGACGCGGCTCACGCACGCGCAATACGACAACACGATCCGGGACCTCTTCGGCAAGGACATGAAGGCCTCGGCGTCGTTCCTCGCGGACCCGGCGTTCGAGGGCTTCACGAACAACGCCAGGGCGCTCACCGTCTCCGACCGCCTCGCCCGCGATTACCGGCGCGCCGCGGAGGCCATCGCGGAGGGCGCCGTGGCCGACCAGGCCGTGCTCGACACGATCCTGCCCTGCGCGCCCGAGGGCGACGGCGCCGCGTGCGCCCGGCGGTTCATCCAGCAGCTCGGCAAGCGCGTCTACCGGCGGCCGCTGTCGGCGGCGCAGGAGGAGGCCTACGTCGCCGCCTTCGCCCGGGGCAACGGCCTGTTCGAGGCGGGCACGCCGTTCGAGCAGGGCGTCCGGCACGTGATCGAGGCGATGCTCCAGTCGCCGCATTTCCTCTACCGCGTCGAGCTCAGCGAGGAGCTCGACGGAGAGCAGATCATCCCGCTGGACGGCTACGAGATCGCGACCCGGCTCTCGTACCTGCTCTGGAACAGCCTGCCCGACGACGCGCTCTTCGAGGCCGCCGAGGGCGGCGCGCTGGCCACGCCCGAGGGCATCGAGGTCGAGGCGCGTCGCATGCTGGCCGATCCCCGGGCGGCGAGCGCCCTGGACGACTTCCACGATCAGTGGCTGCACGTGAGCCGCTACGACGACCTCACGAAGGATCCGGCGCTCTACCCCGATTTCGACGCGGGCGTGTCCTCGGCCATGAAGGCCGAGACACGGCAGTTCATCCGGCACGTCATCCTCGAGATGGAGGCCGACTACGAGGCGCTGATGACCGCGCCCATCGGCTTCGTGAACGACAGGCTCGCCCCGATCTACGGCGTCGAGGGCTCGTTCACGAGCGAGCTCGTGGAGACGCCGCTCGACCCGGGCGAGCGCGCGGGGCTGCTCACGCAGGCCGGCTTCCTGAGCTCGCACGCCTTCTTCAACAAGACGTCCCCCATCCACCGCGGCGTGTTCATCCAGCGCCAGATCCTCTGCGCCGACCTGCCGGATCCGCCGGCGAACATCGACACGGAGCTGCCGCCCATCCAGGGCGAGATCAGGACGACGCGCGATCAGGTCGAGGTGCACACGTCTCCGGCGGCGTGCAGCACGTGCCATGGCCAGATCAACCCGCCCGGCTTCGCGTTCGAGCACTTCGACGCGGTCGGCCGGTACCGCGCGGACGAGGGCGGCGAGCCGATCGACGCGTCCGGCACGATCACGGTCGGGACGACGGAGATACACTTCGACGGCGCGGTCGACCTCGCGACGCAGCTCGCGAAGAGCCCTGTCGCAGAGCGGTGTTATCTGACGAACTGGTACCGCTACGGCAATGCGCGGCAGCTCTCGCCCGAGGACGCGTGCACGATCGAGGAGCTCGACGCGAAGCTCGTGCAGTCCGGGTACAACATCAAGGAGCTGCTCGTCGCGCTCACGCAGACGAAGACGTTCAGGAACCGTGCCGTGGAAGAGGTGGAGCCATGAATCGCAGAACGTTCTTGCGGGGCGCGTGCGGCGTGATGCTCGGCCTGCCGTTCCTCGAATCGCTGCGCCCGCGCGACGCCAAGGCGGATCCGCCGACCGCGCCGCGCCGGTTCATCGCCTTCTTCATGTGCAACGGCGTGAACATGGACCGGTTCTTCCCGAGCACGCAGTACGGCGCGCTGACGGCCGCGTCGTTCGGGTCGGACCGGGCGATCGCGGCGCTCGCCCCGTACCGGGACAGGCTCCTCATCCCGCGGGGCATTCACATGGTGCCGCGCGGCTTCGGGTGGGACATGAGCGCCGGCGACGACCACGCGAAGGGGATAGGGTGCAAGCTCACGGCGCAGCCGCTCGTCCAGGGCAGCCAGTACCCGGCGGGGATCTCGCTCGATCAGTTCATCGCGAACAAGATCAACCCGCCGGGCACGCCCGCGCTGACGCTGATGGTCGGGGCGAAGACGCCCAACGTGCGCGGGCACATCTCGTACACCGGCAGCGAGCAGCCCGTCTCGGGCGAGAACAACCCCTGGCTCGCGTACAAGGACCTGATCGGCGACACGGACCTCGAGGAGGAGGCGCTCGTGCGGCTCGCGAAGCGGCGAGAGAGCGTGCTCGACCTCGTCGGGGCCGAGTACGAGGGCCTGCTCAGGAAGAAGCTGAGCAAGGCCGATCGCGACAAGCTCGACATGCACTTCCAGACGGTGCGCGACCTGGAGGTGGGCATGGGCAACGCGGGGGTCATCCCGCGCGAGCTCCCGCCGGAGCGGGCGACGGAGATCGAGGGGATCGACCCGGCCCGCGTCGCGTTCGACGCCGAGTTCAAGACGATCGGCCGGATGCAGATGGATATCCTCGCGCTGGCGATCGCGACCGGCGCGACGCGCTCGGCGACGCTGCAGTGGGGCTCTGGCGCGCACGGGCCCATCTTCACGTGGGATGGGATGAGCCACGAGTACAACCACCACAAGCTCTCTCACGGCAACACGAAGGACGACGACTCCGGGAGCGCCGTGGACGGCTACGAGGAGATGCTTTACAACATCGATCGCTGGTTCATCGGCGAGTATGTCTATCTGCTCGACCGGCTCGCGGGCTACGACGAGGGCGGGACGTCCGTGCTCGACAACAGCGCCGTCGTGTTCATGAACGAGCTCTCCAACGGGAAGTGGCACGATTTCCGGGACCTGCCGTACATCATCGCGGGGAGCTGCGGCGGCTACTTCAAGACGGGGCAGTACATCAAGGTGACGCGGCAGCGAGACACGGTGCAGGACGAGGACGCGCCGCACAACAAGCTGCTCACGACGCTCGCGAACGCGGTCGGCTGCACCGAGGAGGGCGGGGGGCCGATCAAGAACTTCGGCTCCTTCGGCGAGGAGGGCGAGTTCGACGAGCTCAAGGCCTGAGCGGGCCACGTCCTGGACAGGCGGCGCGGCCCGGCCGTCGCGCCGGAGCGCCGCGCCGCCTGGCACATCCCCTGCAATCCAGCTTCGTCCTTCAAGGAGCGCTGCTCTCATGACGAAGCGACCTTCCCGACGGACATTCCTTCATGCAGTGGGTGCCGGCGTCGCGCTCAGCGCGTGTGCAGGAGGCGCGCAGATGGGGCAAAACGCCACATCGGCGGGCGTCGGTTCCAAGGACCCGCCCGAGGGGGCGGGCGCGCCTGGAGCGCAGGACGTCGAGCTGCCTGCCGGCGGCGTGATGCCCACGAGGCCTCTCGGGCGGACCGGCGTGAACGTGAGCCTCGTGGGCCTCGGCGGCTACCACATGGCGAAGCCGAAGGACGAGCAGGAGAGCATCCGTCTCGTCCGCTTCGCGATCGATCACGGCGTCAACTTCCTCGACAACTGCTGGGATTACCACAAGGGCAGGAGCGAGGAGCTGATGGGCAAGGCGCTCCAGGACGGCTATCGCCAGAAGGCCTTCCTGATGACGAAGCTCGACGGCCGCACGCGCGAGGCTGCCGAGGCGCAGCTCGAGCAGTCGCTGCGGCGGCTGCGCACCGACGTCATCGATCTCGTGCAGATGCACGAGATCATCCGGATGAGCGACCCCGGGCAGATCTACGGGCCGGGCGGCGCGATGGAGGCGCTCGTGGCCGCGAAGAAGGCCGGCAAGATCCGGTTCATCGGCTTCACCGGCCACAAGGACCCGGACATCCACCTGGCCATGCTGCAGGTGGCGGAGCGCCAGGGCGTCCCGCTCGACGCCGTGCAGCTGCCGCTCAACGTCCTGGATCCGCACTACCGCAGCTTCGAGAAGAAGGTGCTCCCGGTGCTGACCGAGCGGGGCATCGCGGTGCTCGGGATGAAGCCGTTCGCGGGCGGGGAGGTCATGAAGACGGGGGCGGTCTCGGCGATCGATTGCCTGCATTACCCGATGAGCCTGCCGACGTCGGTGGTCATCACCGGCTGCGACAGCCTGGGTGTCCTGAAGCAGGCGCTCCGGGCGGCCTACACCTTCCAGCCGCTCAGCGGCGAGCGCGTCTCGGCGATCCTCGCGCGCACGGCGCAGCTCGGGGCGCAGGGGAAGTACGAGCTCTTCAAGACCACGGAGAAGCACGACGGCACGACGCAGAACCCGCACTGGCTGACGACGGCCAAGGTCTGATCCCCGAGCACCTTTGGCCAGGCCGTGGACGGCGCGGACCGAGTCGGCGCGCCCATCATAAAAATACAATTCATTGCGAGCAGCGGGATGCGGCCCCGTTCCACGCCTCGAACGCGGCCGTTCCAGATCGCCGCCTGGCGCTGCTCCGGGTAGCGCAGCATACTCTGGACGTGATTCTTGGGCCGTAGCGGGCGCATTCGTACGCCCGCCTCCGGGCCTGCCGCTCCGGCTGTCCCTTCACCGGCCTCGGCCGGGTGCTCCCATGGGTCTGCTCGGAGACGCCGTCGCCGAGCCGGCCGCGCCGTGATCACAGGCCCTGTCACTCTGATGGTTGACGGTCGCTGGCTCCTGGCGGAGGCGGACTCCGTGGGCGCGGACGATCGTCTGAACAGAATCATGATGTGGAGGCAGAATGAAGAAGAGAGAACTTGGTCATCAGCTCGGTCTCGCGGTGTGCGCGGGCGCCGCGCTCGGCCTCTCCACGGGCTGCTCGATGGAAGGCGCGTCGGACGAGCCGCTCGCGGCGCTAGAGTCGCGCTCGTCTGCCATCATCGGCGGCGAGCTCGCCGAGCCGAGCCCCTGGGCCGTGCAGGTCTTCGACGTGCGCGGGAGCACCGGCGACTTCTACCAGTGCACGGGCACCCTCGTCGCGCCGCGCTGGGTGCTCACGGCGCAGCACTGCCTCGCGGACGAGGGCGAGACGTCGGCGGTGCGCGTCGGCAGCAACACGTACCGCGAGGGCCGGCGCATCGCGGTCGACGCCGTCGAGGTGCCCTCGGCCAGCGTCGACATCGCGCTGCTCCACCTGACCGAGGACGCCGAGGGACCGTTCGTCCAGCTGGCCGAGTCGACGTCGGCCCCGATCGGGAGCACCGCGACGGTCTACGGCTGGGGGAGCGAGGGCACGCCGCGGGTCATGGCGCCGTCGCTCAAGAAGGCGAGCCTCCACATCGATGGCCGGTACTCCGACGAGGAGTTCCAGGCGACCGGCGTGACGGGCTCGCCCTGGAGCGGCGACTCCGGCGGCCCGTGGTTCGTCGACGGGCGTCAGGTCGCCGTGTACGCGGGCTCCATCGGCCAGGACGGCTCGAACCTGGACGCGACGCTCATCGCCTTCGACGTCGCGCGCCACCGCGCGTGGATCGACGCGACGATCGCTGGCGGCCCTACGGTCCACCCCAGCGGCCAGGTCGTGCTCTACGATCTCTCGAACTTCTCCGGCGTCTCGCAGGGCTTCGGGATCGGCCGTTACGACGTCGCGGACCTGACGATCATCGGCAACGACCGCGCGAGCTCGATCAGGGTCCCTGCCGGGCTCCGGGTCACGGTCTTCTTCAACGCCAACTTCGAGGAGGGGGCGTACGTCTTCACCTCGGACACGAACCTCGCGGCCGCGGGCACGAACGGAGTGTCCGTGAGCGCGGACGCGATCATCTCGAGCCTCGTCGTCTCGCACGCCTCGGACCCGCAGCTCGACGTTGTCACCTTCTACGAGCACGCCAACTTCTCGGGCGAATCGTTCGTGTACAGCGTCGGCGGCAACTTCCTCTTCAACGGCCCATGGGACTTTCGGATCAGCTCCGTCCGCGTCCCCCCCGGCTTCAAGCTGACGCTCTACGATGGGTACTTCTGGACTTCGCCGGGGTCACGCGTCTTCACGGCAGACGCGAACCTCGCCCCCCACGACTTCGACGACAAGACCCGGAGCTTCCTCATCGAGCGCTTGTAGGAGCGAGCGCGCGCGGCTCGCGTCGCGCGCCACACGCGCCTGGACGCAGCCGCGCGATCGGTTCGACATACGCCCGGCGCAGGCGCTCTCCCTCGGCGCGCCGCAGCGCCCATCCAAGCCCGGCCCCGCCGAGGCCGAGCGCCAGCGCGACACCCAGCGCGGAGAGGAGCAGGGCTTCCATGAGAGCATGATCGCTCACATGGACTCGCCCGGCCAGGGCGACGCCCGTTCACGCGAGGCGGCCGACGGGCGCCGCGCCGGGGTATCGTCGCCGCCCACGCTCGATCGTCAACAGGTGTTGCGCCAGACGCGGGCCCGGCTGCACCCGGAGCGCATCGCCCGGCGGGAGGACGCGCTCGCGCGAGCGCGCGTGCTGATCGAGGGCTCCCTCGGGCGGCTCGACGAGACCGGCCTCCGGCGGCTGCTTCAGCTCTTCAACGCCGACCACGTCGACGGCCGCGAGGTGAACAATCGCTTCGCCACCGGCCTGGTGATGAGCTCGGGCGAGGACGGCGTTGCTGTGTAGATGCGCCGGTTTGCTGATCACCCGGGCGCAGGCAGATGTGGAGTCTTATAGCGCACCAAAGGTCCGCGACCCCTGCGGCGCCTCACGACGTCTCCCCCGGCGCCACGCGACCAGGGCAAGGCCGAGCAGCGCGGCGAATTGCCAGCGTTCCGACGAAACACGACGGAGACTGCAGGAACAACCCGAACTGCCCTGGTCCGCGGTGCCACCCTCCGCGCCCCCCGATCCACCGGAGCTGCCCTCGGACGCGCCGCCAGTCGCTGCGCTGCCAGTCGCTGCGCCGTCAGTCGATCCGCTGCCAGTCGATCCGCTGCCAGTCGATCCGCTGCCAGTCGACGCGCCGCTTTCCGAAGACGAGACGCTATCGCACAGCTTGCCAGTTCCAGGAGTGGGCGAGCATTCGCCGCCGTCTGGGATGTTTTCACCCGCCGTCCCGGTGAGGCGGAAGTAGATGCCGTACCTGTCTTCGTATCGCTGATAGTGCGGAGTGAACGTCAGCGTGCTATTGGAATCTGTGTTCCGTAGCGTGAATTCCACCGTGCCCGGGGTTTGAACCAAGTTGTTCTCGATGTCGGCGATCCACTCGTTGATCGTGATGCCGTTGTTGATGCCGATGGTGTCTTTGATGGTAACACCAGGGGGAATAGTAGCCTTCTCGGATGCCCACTGAGGCTCCGACAGCATCATCTCCGTGCCGAGACCGGCGCTCAAGACGACCGGTCCGTAGACGAACGCCACCGCATTGGGGTTGTCGGGAAGTCTCGACACCTTCACCTCCATTGGCAGCGTGAGCTCCACCTTGTCTCCGGGCTTCCAGGTGCGACCTACCGTAAGATAGCCGTTCGCCTCCGTTGCGTCGCATGCCTGACCGTTGACGGTGATCGTCACGGGCTGACACCGAGCAACCCAGGAGGGCTTTCTGAAGTTGATCGTGACCGCATCGGCCGGGGCAGCGGTAATCTCGAAAACTGCCTTGTTGGAAAGCGGGAGATCAGAGGTCTGTTTCAACGACAGACCCCGCGCGGTCCAGGTCAACGTCGAGCTGAGGAACATGTTGACGTACAGATCTGTGTCGTCATGGAAGTACAAGCTGTCATTGAGCTTGGTGTAGTTCTCCATGCCGGTTCCGTTGCAGCACCAGAAAGTGTCCTCCGGTTTGCCGAACACCTTGAAATACCCTGTTCCCATGGGCTTGAAGTAGGCCGTCATTCCGTTTGTCGGATTGACGGCAGACATGATTTCGTTGATATGTGCCTGCTCGTAGTAGTCAGCATATTTGACGTCCCCCGTAGCTTTGAAGAGCCCTCTCGTGAGCTTCAGCATGTTGTGCGCGTTGCACGTCTCGTTGTTCACGTTGTCCCTTTGCGCGTCCAGCTGCCTGGGTTCGTGAAAATGCTCGAGTTGGCTATTCCCACCGGTGACATAGGTGTGATCCCTCAGCACGATGGTCCAAAACTGTTCTGCCGCGGTGTAGTAGAAGTTCTCCGTTTCGCCCAGCGTCCGATAGCGGTTCAGGGCGCCGATGAACTTGGGGATTTGCGTATTGGCATGCTTGCCTGGCAGGACGTTGTTGCCTTGAGAAATCGGAGTGAAGAGCGAGTCCTCGTCGAAGATGTGGGCTGCCGCCAGGTGATTGGCGTTGTTCGTCAGCCTGTACAGATCGTACAGGCAGTCGTTCATGCCGCCGTACTCAACGCCCAGGACCTTCCTTCGAAGGTCCGCATTCCAGGTTGAGCTGCGATTGTAGGTCCAGTCCCCCAGCTTGCTCGCGATTTCGAGGGCTGTTGCATTTCCTTCGAGCTCGTAGACGTCGATGAGGCCTGCGATGATCTTGTGCATCGTGTACCATGGCGCCCAGCTGGAGCCGCTGACCTTCCCCTCGATGACGTCGAAATGCGTCTCCGGCGACGCGAACAGGTATCCTTTGGGGCTCGCGTCTTGAAACGATTTCAGTTGACTGATCGTGTAGTCGAGCTTCTGCGCGATGGCGGTGCTTTGCTCCGCGTCGGAGCTCTTGATCTGTTTGTACGCTCGCGCCATGGCGGACATGTAGTGTCCTATCGTGTGCCCGCGCAAAAGGCTCCAGCCACCCTCCCACCCGCCGTAGAGATTGAGGCCCGGCGAATTTCCAGGGTCCTTTCCTTGCGACACTGCCTTGAAGCCCGCCAGAAGTCGGTTGGGGTCGAGGCTCATGATGTACGCGAGCTCTTTCGAAGAGACGTTCTGGTAGTACGCGTCGGTCACGCTCACCTCGTCCAGCTCGAACTCCTGCAGCTTCTCGACGGAGTCCGTGGCGGACGCCACCCCTGGAGTGAGGGCTCCAAGCAGAAGCGAAACAGTCAATGCGGTGGCGCCCGCTAGCGAACGCCGGAACTGCAAGATTCTATTGCTCATGATAGCTCCTTTTAGATCTCGAATGCGTCGTGTCCAGAGAGCTCAAAACGAGACTACGCCGCGCCAGGCAGCGACGAGGCCTCCGCTTTATTCACTCGGCGACCGTCGCACCGTCGCGATCAAGCACTGCCCAGACCGCTCTTCGGGGTTGGTTGAATAGCCATGTGATCTTTGCCGATGGGCTGCATGCTGACGAGGAACGCCGCGCCGCGGGCGAAGAGCATGCCCGCGAGCGTCACCAGGAACGGGGACAGAGAAGACCGACGGATCAGGTGCCCCGTCATCGCGCCGAACGAGACAGACACCGCGAGGCCGATACAGAACGCCGGCGGCGGGGGGTAACCACCGGCTACCAGCGTGCCCACGAGGACCGTCGTGCGCGCGACGACGGAGCCGACCGAGATGTCGATACCCCCGGCAGCATGACGAAGGTCATGCCCACGCACAGAGGCCGTGGGCTGAGAGCAGCGTCTCCGTCACGGCGCTTCCCCTGGTGCGCGTGAAGCCACCGCTCTGGCTCGCGATGATCTTCATGTCCGAAGGTCTCGCGATGGCCTCGGCGACGCCGGTGTTGCGCATCACCGCCACGCCCGCCGACGGCGTGCCCACGAGTGCCCACGAGCTCGATGATGCGCGCGTTGCCGTTCGTCTGCTTTGCGAGCCACTCCTCGCGGGATCAGCCGGCGGCGACGGACGCCGAGCCCAGGATGGCCAGGGACATCCCCCGCGACACGTGGTTTTGAAGGTTCATGCTCCTCGACATGGGTTATGCCGCCCCCGACGGCTGTGATCCGGCCACGTCGCCAGCACCTCCGCATCTCCGAAGGAATCACCTCCGGTGAACAGCACTCGAGATTGCACGACAGCCGCCGAACAAGCGCGGTATGCCGTGTTCTCTGGTGGAGCACCCTCGGCCCGATGCCAATCCCCATCGTTCAGCGATCGCTTCCGCGACGACCGAGCGAACAGAGTTGGTGCAAAAATCGATCAGACGACGAAGGCCTCGGTACGCGTGGCGACCCGAGCAATGCGCAGCAACAAGGACACCCCTGGGCCAAATGTGAACGGTCACATGGCCGCCGTCAATTCGAATCGACAGGTCCCTAAGTATTTCGATCCCGAGGGATTTCGAGGCTGGTGGGGCTCCTCTGCAGCGCCGCGGCAAGAGGGGGCGCCTTACCGCGATCATCGCCGGCCCGATCGATGAGCTCGAAGCCGATCAGCGCATTGGCGACTGGCGCGCGACGCGGCGCGTAGGACCGCATCGCCAGCTCGAGGTCGCGCCGCCGCGCGCCAATCGTGGCGGCGCCGCAGCGCCTGTGTGACCGCGGCCCGATGCCCGCCCCTCTTGACGCGGCGCGCCGGGAGGAGACCTGTCTGTCATCGGGGCGCGAGGGTGGTCGCCGGCGGCCGTTTCGATTTGACATTCGTCATGTGAACGTTCACACTTTGTCTCCGAGTCCCTGCTTCGGCGCTGCCCGGGGCAGGGTCGTCATGTCGAGGCAGGAGCAGCGGCGGAGGCCCGGCCGAGCCCGTTTTTGCGTCTTCCTCCTCGGGCAATCGCACATCATCGCGCTGTGCTTCGGCGCGGCGCTCGTGGTGCGCTGAGCGCGCGGGCCGTGGATGGTCCATCGCAGTCGCCACGAGCGGCCCGTCGGACGAGCCGTTGCTGCATCGCTCGTTCAGGTTCCGGCGGACCGCGCCGCCACCGCGGGGCGGCGGCCCGCGGGGGGCGTGAGCGCACCGCCGCCTCGACCGCCCACGCCGCAGCCCCGCTTCCGTGGACACCCCCGGA
This sequence comes from Sorangium sp. So ce1335, assembly GCF_051521615.1. NCBI lineage: Bacteria > Pseudomonadati > Myxococcota > Polyangiales > Polyangiaceae > Sorangium > Sorangium sp. So ce1335. The sequence goes on along the minus strand of NZ_CP150363.1, from coordinate 10,668,463 downwards.
AGCACCAGGGGCAGGGATGGGACGGAGGAAGGGGAGGGCGCTCGAGCCCGGGCGGCGGCCGGCGGGTGACCCGATCGGGGATCGGTGTAGACTGCGAGGCCGGAGCTGGGCGATGGGCGGCAAGCTGTTCAACCTACCGAGGATGCCCCGACGCGAGTACCTGGCGCGCGAGGCCGAGGTGCGGCGCACCCTCGACGTCAAGCTGCCGGGGCAGTACCGCGTCCCGCGCTACTACGGCGACAAGCCGGACTTCGGGGACATGGATGTGATCGTCGCGTCGCGTCCGGACTGGGGCGAGGTGCGCGCCGAGATCGCGCGCGACCTCGGGGTGACGCAGACAAAGGCCGTGGGGCACGTGTTCTCGACGGTGTACCGCGGCCTGCAGACCGACTTCTTCCCGGTGCCGGAGCGCTACCTGGAGAGCGCGTACAGCTTCATGTGCTTCAACGACGTGGGGAACTTCATCGGGCGGATGTGCCGGCGCTTCGACCTGAAGTACGGCGAGCGCGGGCTCGCCTACGTGTACCGGCGCGAGGGGGGCAATTACCGGGCAGACCTGGAGGTGACGCGCGATTTCGAGCGGATCTGCGGCTTCCTCGGGCTCGATCACGGAGCGTGGCAGGCGGGGTTCGCGTCGCTGCCGGCGGTGTTCGACTGGGTGATCGCGAGCCCTTATTTCTCGGTGGCGCCCTACCTCGATGAGGGCGAGAGCCCGCTGCGGGAGCGCGCCGGCGTGCGGTCGACCGTGGCGCGGTTCATCGAGCACCTGAGCGCCCGGGGGATCGACAAGCGGCCCGCCCTCGGGGACCGCCGGTCGTACCTGCCCATGATCCTCGCCGCGTTCCCGGAGGCCGATCTCGGCGGGCAGATCGAGCGCGAGCGCGCGGCCGAGGCGCGGCGGGCGCAGATCGACGCGAAGTTCAGCGGGAAGCGGGTGATGCGGCTCGTGCCGGGGCTGGAGGGGAAGGCCCTCGGCGAGCTCATCACGCGGTTCAAGGGATCGTTCGACGACTTCGAGGGATGGCTGCTGGCGACGCCGGAGGAGGAGATCGACCGGCGCATCACCGAGCTCGCCGCGCTCCTCGATGCGGAGCTGCGTCCTCCCGGCTCCTGAAAAAGCAGGAGTCGAAAGGCCCGCCGTCGCGCAACGCGCTGCCGTGGATCGTGGTGGAAGTCAGCGCCGTAGCGTGGAGATCGGCGGGGTCAGCCGCCTCATGCCCCGATAAAGGCCGCCAGCTCGTCAGGCGTGCCCATGGGAAAGGCTTCCTTCGCTTGCCTCGCGGCCGGCCCCCGCCCGAGGCGATCGCTGCCGCGGTCTCGTCGAGCTCGGTGAGCAATGCCCCCGTTCGCTCATGGAGCGCCCGTCCTTCCTCGGTGAGCTTCAGCGTGCGCCCCCCGCGCTCGAAGCGACGCAGGTCGAGGGCGGCCTCCAACCATCCACGTCACCGGCGCGACCGGCACAGCGGGCCGCCACGTCGTCGAACAGCGCGCGAAGCGCGGCGCCGACGTGCGCGCTATCCTACCGCGGCTTCGCCGCCGAGATCGCGACCTCGGTCCCGCGGCCGAGCGAACCTCAACACGCACGACAAGGAACATCCTCATGATCTATTCGAGCGCCACCGTCCCGGTGAACCCGGAAGGCGAGACCGAGCTGACCCGCGCGCAGGCGTGGGAGGGCCTGGTCCTCAAGGCCCGCGACGCCCGCCTGTTCCTCCCGCCCGGCCTCTGCACCCGTTGCGAGGTCGTCGAGGAAAGCGCTTTTTGCATCGTGCGCGAAGCCACGATCGCAGGCGACGACCTGCGCGAGATCATCACGTTCGAGCCGCAGAGCAAGGTCACCTTCTTCCAGGCCACCGGTCCCCGCGAGGGCGCGATCATCAACGAGCTGTTCGAGGACGCCGACGGCAAGCTCCAGCTCCGCTTCTACTGCTACCTCGGCCTGCGCGGCAAAGCGCCGAACGGCCCCGAGGAGCAGGCCGAGCAGGAGACGATGGACGGCGACAAGGGCTACAAGGGCGCCTTGCTGTCGACGCTGAAGCGCACCCGCGAGCTGCTCGCGGAGGGCCGGCTCTGACGAGCCCGCTCCGTTACTTCAGCCGCCGTCTTCAGGTCGGCGACCGTCGACCCCATCCTTGCTTGAAGGAGCGCGAGAGCCCACGCGGCCAAGGTGCGTGTCGCCGAACGCCGTCCCGTACTTGAGCCCGTAGCCCAGCATCCGATCGAAGCCGATGTGCCCGACCCAGATCGCCGCGCCGAGCAGCAGCGCCGGCGAGCCGAGCGCGACCGACGCGACCGCGAGCAGCGCCGGCGCCAGATGGCTGTGCCCCGCGTTGTAGGCCACCGCGCCCACCCGCGGGCCCGCGACGTAGCCGAGCATCGACAGGTCGGGCAGGAGGAACAGCGCCGCGAACCATCCCCAGCTCCCGCCCAGGTGCGCGTAGGCGAGCAGCGCTGCTCCGAGCACGAGCGCGCCCTCGAGGCGCAGGAGCGCGCGCGGCATGCCCCTGGCCCCGCCCGCCGAGACCTCGCCGGTGGGCTGCGGCGCGGGGCGGCGGGCAGAGGGAGCAAGGTCGAGCGCAGGGAGCGTCGCGGCGGTGGTCATGGTCGTTCTCCTCGTCGTGCGTACCGGCGCGGGGGCCGGCGACGTGGAGAGCATGGTCGCTGCGCGGGCTCATGAACATTGTACAAATGCGTCCATCCGCTCATCATCTTTTGATGAGCCCAGCCGAGCCCTCGTGGGACCTCTACGGTGCCTTCCTCGCCGTCATGCGCACCGGCAGCCTCTCCGCCGCCGCGCGTGCCCTCGACGTCGCGCAGCCCACCGTGCGCCGCCAGATCGAGCAGCTCGAGTCGCAGCTCGGCGTCGTGCTCTTCACCCGCGCGCCGAACGGCCTGGTGCCGACCGAGCTCGCGCTTGCCACGCTGCCCTACGCCGAGTCCATCGCCGCGAGCGCGCGCGCCCTCGTGCGCGCCGTGTCGAGCCCCACCGAGGCCGACCGCGGCACCGTGCGCGTCACGTGCAGCGAGGTCGTTGGCGCCGAGGTGCTCCCCCCGATGCTCGCCGCGCTCCGCGTCGCTCACCCGCGCCTCCAGATCGAGCTCGTCGCCACGAATCGCACCGAGGATCTCCTGCGCCGCGACGCCGACGTCGCCGTGCGCATGGCGGAGCCGACGCAGGCCGGCCTGGTGAGGCGCTGCGCCGGGCGCGTCGAGCTCGGCCTCTTCGCCACCCGGGCGTACCTCGCGGCGCACGCTGCCCCGACGTCGCTCGCGGGGCTCGTGCCGGACCACGCCCTCGTCGGCGCCGACGGCTCCCGCGCCATCATCGACGCGCTCGCCGCCGCCGGGCTCGTCACCACGCCGCGCGATTATGCGTTCCGCAGCGACAGCGACGTCGCGAAGCTCGCCGCGGTGCGCGCCGGCCTCGGCATCGGGGTGTGCCAGCTCCCGCTCAGCCGGCGGCCGGTGCCGCTCGTGCGCGTGCTGCCCGCGCTCGCCTTCCACCTGGACGTCTGGGTCGTCATGCACGAGGATCTGCGCGCCGTGCGCCGCGTCCGCCTCGTCTTCGAGCTCCTCGTCGCGCAGCTCGGTGCCTATGCGACCCAGGCACGCGCAACACGGCCGGCGGCGAAGGCCCGGCCGCCGGGCACGCGGGGAAGCCGGAGCCCGAAGGGCTCACCCACAAGCGCTCCCAAGCAGGCAGGATAACGGGTCTTTGATGCCGACGCACGAGCCGTCGACGCACGCGGCGCGCCCCGTCATGTGCTGCTCGCTGCTGCAGTGGGGCTCCGCCGGGAGTTGCCCTCGAGCCTGCCCTCACCGATGCCGTCGAGCTTGCAGCCGCCGCGCGGGCGCGCCCCTTCACTGCGCCGGCGTCTCGCCCTCTCCGTCGTCGAAGAACTCCATCCCCTCGTAGGGCTTCTCGTGGCACGACGCGAGGCGCGTCCGGAGGTCGCCGACGTGGATCTCGAGCTTGTGTCGGTCCGGGTCCTCGAAGTAGAGCGACGCCCCTTCGGAGAGGTTCTCTTTCCAGATCCGGGCTCCGCTCAGGCGAATGGCCTCTTTCAGGGAGGCGAAGCCCTGGGCGTTGACCGAGAGCGCGAGGTGCGAGTCGTCGACCTGCGGCGCGGCGCGCGCGTCCAGCTCCAGACAGAGCCAGAGCGTCCCCAGCTCGAGATACGCGCCCCTGGCCCACTGCGCTCGCCGCCTTCCGCCGAGCACCTGGACGTAGAAATTCACGGCCCGGTCGAGGTCTCGCACCGCGAGGGTCACGTGGTTGATGCCGCCGATCGCCATGGCTCCGGCAGCTTACGGGATGACGGGCTCGTACGGGTGTGCCGGCTTGAGGGAACGGGAGCGGGTTCGGGGCGGAGCGCTCGCGGGCGTCGAAGATCGCGGCACGCGGCACGGGGTCGAGGGCGCTGCGCGGCCCAGACCGATGCCGACGTCTGCGGTAAGCGCAATTGTTCGTCCTCGCAGCATTGCGAGGGCACCCCGGCGACCTGTTCCGAGATCGCCCTCGAGGACTGCCGCGGCGTGCCGAGTTGCCGCGTCGAGCCGTGCTCGGCGGGGCATCTTTCCGCTCCACGAACGCCCGGCCGAGCGAAATAGAAATACGTTCACGGACCCGCGGGCATTCCAGGGATGAGGGAGCGGCGGCAAGCCCGGGCATCCGAGGGCGTTCCGAGCGGCAGCCGGGCGTAACCGTCCATCGAGGTAGGGGAATTGCGACCATGTCGAAACGCATGAACCGAAGAATTTTCCTCCGGGGGCTGGGCGGAGCGTGCGTCGCGGCGCCGTTCCTCGGCTCGATCTTCGACCGCACCGTGATGGCTCAGCCGGCCACGCCGCCGAAGCGGTTGATCGTGATGTACACGCACTATGGCTGCATCACGACGCGGTGGTTCCCGAAGAAGTCGCACGGCCCGCTCACCGCCGCGGACCTCCAGTCGACGACGCTCAAGCACCTGGCGCCGTACGTCGACAAGCTCCTCATGCCCCGAGGCATCCGGGCGATGAACGAGTGGACGGCGACGCTGGCGCGGGGGCAGGGGAACGATCGCCACACGCAGGTGAACGGGTCGTACTTCACGTGCCACCCGGTCACGCCCAACAGCGACGACCCGTTCAGCTTCGCCCAGGAGACGAAGTTCAAGGCCATGCCGACCGGTCCCTCGCTGGACCACGTCATCGCACGACAGCTCAGCCCGCAAGGCACTCCGTTGCTCTTGAACACGGGTGGCCAGTACGATAACTCTCAGTCGGCGATCTCCTACTCCGCCGCCGAGACCCTCTTCAGGGGCCTCGACGCGTCGCAGGCCTTCAGCAGCCTCACGGGCCTCTTCGAGGCGGGGAAGCCGCCGTCTCCGGACACCTACGCGGCGATGCGCGGCAAGAGCATCCTCGACATCGTGAAGGATGATCTGCAGACGCTCGAGCGGTTCGACATGAGCCGTGCCGACAAGCAGAAGCTCGCTGCCTGGAAGGAGCTCCTCAGCTCGACAGGAAACGTGGTGGCTTCCGCGCAGTGCGACACGTCCCTCGCCACGGCGCTCGGCGTGACGCAAGAAAACATCGACCTGGTGAGCGCCACGAGCCTCCCGGACAAGCTGACGCAGCCAATCTCGGACAGCATGGACGCAGCGGACCTCTATTCGAGCCTCGCCGTGCTTGCGGCGGCGTGCAACGCGAACCCCGTCATCTTCCTGAAGTACCCCGGGAACTACACCTTCAAGGGGCTCGGCCTGACGCAGGAGAGCGCGGGCCTCTCGAGTCGCCTGGAGAGCGCGGGCATGATCGGCGCCTGCGTCCCCGGTGTGATCGACATGCTCCTCACGATCGACGACTACTATGCGAGGAAGTTCGCCTACCTCGTCGGGCAGCTGAACGGTATCGACGAGGGCGACGGGACGCTCCTCGACAACTGCGCGGCCGTCTGGTTCCAGGACGTGTCGGACGGCTGCGCCCGCAACCTCAACAACCTGCCGATCGTCCAGGTCGGCAGCGCCGGCGGCTATTTCAAGACCGGCTGGGCCGTGAACGTCGATGACGGCTCGCCCGATCTCACGACCGGCAACAGCGAGATCTCGTGTGCCGACGGCACGCCGGACCAGGTCGACGGGATGTCCCAGGAGACGGGGACCGATCCGTCGCTCGCCAACGCGCCGATCAACAAGTACTTCTGCAACTTGATGAACGCTCTCGGGGTCAAGGCAGGCGCGGATGGTTTCCCGGCGCGGGGCGGTTCGGAGCCGGTGACCCACTTCGGCATGTACGACCGGACGGAAGACTTCATCGGTGGCGGGACCAATCCCCCCACCATCCACGATCCAGGCGAGTTCGCCGCGCTCAGGGCGAGCTCCTGAGCGGTCTCGTTCCCGAGCCTGTCGGACGCTCCGGTTTCCTGAATCGCTGGCGTGGAGCTCGCCCGCGCCCGCGCAACGTCCCGCCGAATCTGCGGGGGCGAAGCGTCGCGATCTGGTGCTTTGCCCGGGATTCAGGGAGACGTGACGACCGATCGCCCCCCTTCAGAAGCCATGGACCCAACGGGGGCCCAACCGCAGAGCCCCGGACCTGTTGACCTCGCGCCGGCTGGCCCGTCGCCACGGGGCGCCGTGATCGCCTCGCTTGCCGAGACGCTCACCCGCGCCCTCGCGCGTGGGGACGAGGAGGCGGTCCGGGTCGTTCATGAGGCGATCGGTCGGCTGCTCGGCCTGGCGCCAGCACCGAAGGCGCGAGCGCGGATCGACCAGGCGCCCAGGTAAGATAGATGCAGGGATCCGCGGAGGACGGGCCACCTCGTGGTCGAGGATCGGGGCGACCCGCCTCGTCCGCCGCGCGCGCGAGACCCCCGCCGCCTGCTTCGAGCGGCGCGCCGCCGAGGGCGACGCCTCGCTCGAGAACGGCAGCCCGCAAATTTTTGAGCGTCATTGGGATCTTTCGTGGGCATCGAGATACTCGATGGGCGTCGCTACCCATTCCAGTCTGCCCGTGCTAGCGACTGTTCTGCCGATGCCTGGATTGAACCGGGTCGGTGTCAACCAACTCAAGAAGAAGGTTGCGATGATCATCAAAGATACGATCCAAAAAATGCTGGACAGCTTGCCGGACCCCGTTCCGAACTTGCTTACCCCTGACCAGGCGGCGCTCGTGCAGAGCTGCGTGATCTCGCTCAAGGAAGTGGCCCAGCAACGGCGCTGGAGAATGGTGATGAGACTTACGACCGCGAACACGACCCTTGGCCACAAGACCATGCTGGAGTACCTCGAATCCGCCGATGACCTTCACTGCATGGCCTCCGCGGCACAGGATCTGCAGCTGTACAAGGACCAGCTCGTCGTCGGCTGATCGCTCGCCGTGAGCCGCTCCTCCGTCGCCACACGAGGATGCTCAATCCGGGCAGCGCCATGGCTTCGCACGGAAATTCGAGCTCGTCCCGCCCCGCAGGCGCACCGCATTCACCTCGTCCTCGACAACCTGAATACGCACACCCTGGCCACGCTCATCAAAACCTTCGGGACCGAGCGAGGCCGTGCGCGCGCCTCGTGCTTCGCGTTTCACCACACGCCCGAGCACGCGAGCTGGCTCAACGCCGCGGAGATCGAAGCCAGCCTCGTGTCCAGGGAGTGCCTCGGTCGCAACCGCATCCCAGCCCTCGCCGAGCTACGCCGCCGCGTCCGGCAGTGGAACGCAGCCGCGGACCGGGCTCGTCGCAAGATCAACCGGACCTTCGCCGTCCGCGACGCCGAGCGGGTTTTCGGATCCGACGGGTTCAACAGAATCTGGCCGTGATCTCGACCTCGGTCGAGGGCGCGTCTCCCCGGTGGGCATCGCTTCAGTTCGGGACCGGCACGAACTCCTTGCATGCATCCCGGATCGCGGTGAGGGCGTTCGTGAGGCCGTCCTCGAGGCGTCCTTCGCACAGATCCCAGAAGAAGCCGCGCTCGTCGGCGGTGAACGTGTCCGCGATCGCCTGCAGGGTGCTGGCCTGCTCCGCGCTCCCGTAGGCCCCCTCGCAGGCGCTCCGCCCGCCGATGCCGAGGAACACGACGTTCCTGGCGTCACCCTTCGCGGCGACGATGCGATCGTGCAGCGCTTGCGGCGGCTGGGACGGCACGGGCTGCTCGTCCTCGTCGGTGATCGCCACCACCACCAGCAATGCGTCCTGGCGGAGGAAGCCCGCGTTGTCGCCGGTCGAGAACGGCGCCTCCAGCGAGGCGGCGATCGCGGACACCGGCTGCTCGTCGTCGTCCTCGCCGCTGCACTGGGCGTCGCCCGAGTAGATATCTGCGGCGCACCCGAACTCGCCCGTGATGTTTGTGCTCGAGCTATCCATCCACGGCTTTCCGCTCTGGAACGAGCAGTCTTCCGCGGAGGCGCCGCGTGGATGGAAATTCGCGGGAAGGGGGCAGGCGTCCAGCACGGCCGCGCGGAAGTCCGTGAGGCCCTCGATGTCGAGCAGCGCCTGCGCGAAGGCCGGGAACACGATTTCCCTCAGCGATTCCTTCTCTTCGTGCATGCTCCTGGAGTTGTCGACCGCGAACACGACGTCGATGTGCTCGCAACCCGTGCTGCCCTCGCCGTGGCTTCCTGTCCCGCCGTTCGCTCCGTCGACGCCGGCGCCGAGGATGCCGCCTCCCTGCCCGCCGAAGGTGTCGCCGCCCTGCCCCGGGGCTCCCCCGCCGGTGAACCCGCCGCCCGAGGCGTCAGGCGAGCCGATGTCCTGGCCGCTCCCCGAGTCCCCGCCGCACCCGGCGAGACCCATCATCCCTGCGCAGAGCGCCGCGCACCATGCCCTGAGATCCATGCTGTACTCCTTCTCCTTCGGGGTGGAGAGCTGCGTGACCCCGCGCTCACTTGAGTTGTTGCTGCAGCTCCGGGAGGCGCTCTTGCCACCAGGCGCTCAGGGTGGAAACCGCCTCGGCGGCGCCGTCGGCGAGGGCGGGGTCGGCGTCGATGGCCGCAGCGGCGACGCTGAGGACGCGGTCGAGCTCGGCCTCCACGAAGGACGCCGTGATCTTCTCGTCGAGGATTTGCTGGACGATGGCGAGGTAGTCCGCCTCCCAGTGGCTGAAGAACGCGTCGGTAAAGGCGGTGGTGCCGCCGGGCACGCTGTCGTTGATGATGTCCACCGAAGCCGACATGGTGGTGTCGAGATCCCAGGGGAAGTAGGTGCGCTTCCCGTCGATGGAATCGTAATGGTAGTAGTTGTTGTCCTTGTAGAGCAGGCCGTCCGTGTTGCCGATGATGGCGTTGACGGCGCCCAGGCGATGCATCTGCGGGATGTCGACGCGCGTGGGCAGCTGCTCGGCCAGCGTGGCGTCGTCAGGGCTGGCACAGCCGCCCTTCCGCAGGAAGCAGTACCAGGCCTCGTGCGGATTCTCGACGCCGTCGTTTTCGTGCGTCTTCAAGCCGTCGCCGTCGCCGCCGGACTTCTTGTAGAGCCAGCCGCCGTTTTCGCCCAGCCGATCCTGAAGGAAGCGTTTGTCGATCTGTTCGACATGCACGTACACCATCGCCGGGCCGCCGTTGATGCTGATCTTGGCCAGCGCGCTGCGGCTGGCCATGACGCCCGCTGCGCGCATGAAGCGCCAGCCGAGATGCTCCGCGATCACGTCGCGCGGCGTGGCATCGTCCTGATGGGAGCCGGAGCTCGTGCCGTTGTCGAACCCCAGCTTCTTCAAGCCGTGGAACGATTGCCCGGCGACCGTCGCATCCAGCTCGACCTTGAGGCCCACCTTCGTGGCGCCTCCCGAGCGCTTGCGCTCGATGGCGACCTGCATGGGCGCACCGCGGTTGCAGCTGAATTCCCCGGGGAAGGAGAGCGAGAACGTGGTGTCGGCGAGGATGGCGGCGTAATCGTCGGCCGCCATCGTGATGGCGTACTCCAGCACCTGATCGGGGTTGAACACGCCGGGGCAGCCGGTGTCCGTGTCCAGCGAGGATGTGCCGCCGCCACCGATGCCCGTGCCGCCACCGACGCCTGTGCCGGCAGCGTCGCCCGTGCCGGAAGCGTTGCCCGTACCGGAAGCGTTGCCCGCGCCGGCGCCATCGCCCGCGCCGGCGCCGTTGCCGCCGCTGCCGGCACCGCTGTCGCCAACGCCACCGATGCCCGTGCCGGCACCGCTGCCGCCGCTGTCGGCATCACTGCCGCTGCTGCCGCAACCGACCATGGCGATGCTCGACGCCGCCATCATGATGAAGCCAAGGAATCGATCCATTCCATATCTCCTTCGAATACACTTCCCGATGTTGCGGTAGCGGGTGTCGGTCATGGTCACACCGCGGATGCTGCTGGTGCAGGGCAGGGGAGGGGACGGCGCGTCCCGGTCCACCCCAAGGGACCGCCTCCGCCCCGGGACGGCTCACCGGAGCGAACCGAGACGATCCGTGAGCCGTCTCGGACCCCTGCCGGTCGACGGCGCCCCCGGACGACGCCGCCGAGCCCGCGACGGCGGACGCTGGCGTCTTCACAGGCGGTTCGTTGGGCCGCGCCGGAAGACGACCCGGCCAAGCGTCAGTCGGAACCCACTGAAATGATGTACATTTCTGCCGATGACGCCTCGGCGCCGGAGAGGTCCTCGCAGAACGTCTCGACGAGGTGTTGTGCTCGAGCGTCGGCGTGCGCCCCGTCGTGCCCCGAGGGCGCCGCCGCGCAGGAGCGCCGCGAGCCGCCGGGACGGCACGCCCTCGCGCCGGAGCTCCCTCCCGCTCCGCGCTGCCTCCGCGTGGCTGTCCGTAACACTGATGCCAGAACAGTGATGCCAGGCGACCACACCCACCCTGCCGCCGCCCATCGCTCCCCGCATCCCCGAACACCGCGCCTCCCGGGCGCGCCGCGCGTCCCCGCGCCCCCGCCCCCGCGCATGCGCCTTGCTCTTGCTCGGCCGCGCGCCGTCGACTCCCCGACAGCGCTCTGGGTTTGCTGTTGCTCGCGCTCGCCGAGCAGCCCGCCACCTCCGGAGGCCTCATGCATCGGAACCTCTCCCGCACGACAACCCACCTGGCCCTCGCGGCCTCGAGCGCGATCGCCGCCGGCGTCGCGGCCTGCTCCTTTCCCCCCGACGACTCCGCGAATCGGTTGCCGTCGGGCCCCGCGACCGACGAGCCCCCGCCGCCCATCAGCGGCGGCACGCTGCTGATCGCCCGCGACGGGCACACCGCCGTGGCGGCCGACCCCGATCGCGACGGCGTCTGGATTGTCGACACCGACGGCGGCGAGCCCCGCGCGATCCCCCTCGCGCGCGGCGACGAGCCCGGGCGCGTCGTCGAGGACGGGGCCGGCCGCGTCCACGTCGCCCTGCGCCGCGCAGGCGAGCTCGCGACGATCGATATCGGTACGGCGGAGGTGCTCGACCGGCGCGCCGTCTGCCCCGCGCCGCGCGGCCTCGCTTACGACGCGTCGCTCGACGCGATCCATGTGGCCTGCGCCGGCGGCGAGCTCGTGACGCTCCCGGCCCAGGGCGGCGCCGCGCTCCGGAAGCTACGGCTCGACGCCGACCTGCGCGACGTGATCGTCGAGGGCGATCGCCTGCTCGTCAGCCGGTTCCGATCCGCGGAGATCCTCGTCGTCGGCCCGGACGGAGAGGTGCTCTCGCGGCGGTCGCTCCCGTGGTTCAGCGCGCACGCCGCCGTCGCCTCCGACTACCGCCCCTCGGTCGCATGGCGCATGGTCGCCCTCCCCGGCGGCGGCGCGGCGATGGTCCACCAGCGCGCGTTGACCTCGCCCGTCGTGCTCACCCCCACGGGCTACTACCAGGCTGCCGCCTGCGACGGCGGCATCCTGCACGGCGCCGTCAGCGTCCTGCCCCCGGCCTCGGCCGCTCCGGGGGACGGCGCCGAGCTCCCGACGCCGGCCCTCTGGCAGATCGCGCTCCCGGTCGACATCGCGGTCGCGCCCGACGGAAAGCGCGCCGCGGTCGTGGGCGCCGGCAGCTACACGATCGAGTTCATCGACCTCGACACCATCACGAGCGAGGACGCCTCGGGCACGTGCGGTAGCTACAGGTGGCAGGAGCACTCGAACCAGCCGATCGCCGTCGCCTTCACGGCGCGGGGCCGTGCGGTCGTCCAGTTCCGCGAGTCGGCGAGGATCGAGGTGCTCGATGTCGACTCGTACGATCGCGTGGGCATCGACCTCCCCGGCGACAGCGTGAGGGACCCGGGACACGCGCTGTTCCACAAGCCGCCGCTCAGCTCCCGCGGCATCGCGTGCGCCTCGTGCCATCCGGAAGGGCACGAGGACGGTCACACGTGGCGCTTCGACAAGCTCGGCCTCCGGCGCACCCAGACGGTCGCGGGCGGCGTGCTCAAGACAGCTCCCTTCCACTGGAGCGGCGACCAGAGCGACCTCACCCACCTCATGAAGGAGGTCTTCGTCTCGCGCATGGGCGGCGATTGGCCCGGCAATTGGAATGTCCAGCAACTCGAGCGCTTCCTCGACAGCGTGCCGGCGCTCCCCGCCTCGCCCCCCGACGACCTGGCCGCCGTCCGGCGAGGAGAGGCCCTGTTCCATGACCCGCAGGTAGGCTGCGCGACATGCCACGAAGGACCGATGCTCACGAACAACCTCAACGAGGATGTCGGGTTCGGCGAGGCGCTCCAGGTGCCCTCGCTGCTCGGCCTCTCCGCGCGAGCGCCGTTCATGCACGACGGCTGCGCGAAGACGCTCCACGACCGGTTCGACCCGGCCTGCGGCGGCGACCGCCATGGCGACGTGTCGGCGCTCGCACCGGCCGAGCTCGACGACCTCGTGGCGTACCTCGAGTCGCTCTGACGCGACGGAGGACGCGCAGCCGCTCACGGCGGCGAGGACGGTCGTGGCGGCCCGGAGCGCGGCGGTGACTTCATCGGTATCGCCTGCCGCGACGAGGACCGACTCACCGTCGAGGGCGTCACGTTCACGCTGGGGCCGCCAGGCAAGGGCGGCATCAGCGGGGACCACGAGGGCAAGATGATCTCGGGGGGAGGACAGCGTCGCCGTGGAGATGCGCCGGTCTCCTGAATCGCTGGATCGAAGCTCGCCCGCGCCCGCGCGACGCCCCGCCGATCATCAGGCGATAAGGACCGTCCGATTCATCGCCTTGTCGGGCCGCATCCGTCCATCGTCAGGAGAGCACGTCGGCGGCGGTCTTGGCCCCGAGGACGTTCTCGATCCAGCGGTCGAGGGTCGCGACGTCCGTGCATTGATCAGCGACAATTACTTCTGCCGCCTGGCGACAACTAGATTTGCCGGTGGTGGCGGCCGTGCGGACGGCCTGTGCGACGGTGCGGAGCTGGGGGCTCCGGCCGGGAGCCGGGGCTCGAGGAGCCCGGATGGTCAGCGACAGGCAGGTCCGCGTGCTGAGGAAGAAGCGGATGGAAGGCAAGACGTTGGAGACGGCCGCGGCGGCCGCCGGGATGAGCGAGAGGACGGCGCGCACCTGGCAGCGCGGGCCGCTGCCGTCGGAGACGAAGCAGCCGCGGACATGGCGCACGCGACCGGACCCGTTCGCCGAGGTCTGGGCGACGGAGGTCGAGCCGCTGCTGGTCGCGGACAAGAAGGGCGAGCTGGAGGCGAAGACGATTTTCGAGGACCTGGTGCGCAGAAAGCCGGGCGAGTTCGAGCCCGGCCAGCTACGCACCCTTCAGCGGCGCGTACGCGAGTGGCGTGCGCAGCACGGGCCGGCGAAGGAAGTGTTCTTCCCGCAAGAGCACGTGCCGGGGCGCATGGCGTCGATGGACTTCACCCACGCGACGGAGCTGGGTGTCACCATCGCCGGCGAGCTGTTCGTGCACCTGTTTTTCCAGTTCGTGCTCGCCTACAGCGGCTGGCGCTTCGTCGAGCTCGCGTTCGGCGAGACCTTCGAGGCGCTCGTCAGGGGCCTGCAGGGCGGGCTGTGGGCGCTCGGCGGGGTGCCCGACATGATCCGTCAGGACAACCTCTCGGCGGCTACCCACGAGCTGGTGAAGACGGGCGGACGCACGTTGACACGGCGGTATAACGAGGTGGCCGAGCACTACGGCTTTCAGGCCTCGCGCATCCAGCCCGGCGAGTCGCATGAGAATGGCGTGGTGGAGAAGGCGCATCACCTGCTCAAGAGCGCGCTCGCGCAGGCGCTCTTGTTGCGCGGCAGCCGCGACTTCCCGACCGTCGAGGCCTACATGGCATTTGTCCGGCGCGTCGTCGAGGAGAAGTTTCATCAGGGGCGCGAGGCCCTCCTTGGCGAGGAGCGCGCCGCGCTCAAGCCACTGCCCTCGTGTCGCTTGCCCGAGTACACACGCGCGCTCGTCACGGTGCGCAAGTGGAGCACCATTCCAGTCGCAGGCCGGATCTACTCGGTGCCTTCGCGGCTCATCGGGCACGAGGTCGAGGCGCGGCTGTTCGCCGATGTCGTCGAGGTCCGCTACGCGGGCAAGGTGGTCGAGACGATGCCGCGGCTGCGCGGCGAGTGCGCCCATCGCATCGACTACCGCCACGTGATCTGGTCGCTGGTGCGCAAGCCGGGCGCCTTCGCGGCGTATCGCTACCGCGAGGACCTGTTCCCCTCGCTGATGTTCCGGCAGGCCTACGACGCGCTCCGCGAGCGGCGCGGCGACCGCGCCGACGTGGAGTACGTGCGCGTGCTGCATCTTGCGGCGAGTACGGGCGAGCGCGTGGTGGAGCAGGCGCTCTCGGCGCTGTTCGAGCGGGGCGAGGCGTTCGACTACGCTGCGGTCAAGGCGCTGGCGCAGCCAGAGACGCCGGCGGTGCCGGAGCTGCGCATCGGGGCGCCCGACCTCGGTCAGTACGACGCGCTGCTCGCCGCCGGAGAGGCGTCATGAGCGCCGCAATGTACACGCCCGAGATGGGCACTCGGATCACGGCGCTCTTGTCGGAGTGGAAGCTGCCGACGGCGGCCGGCGAGCTGGTGCGGCGGCTGGTCGCCGGCGGGCACGCCGAGGCGCTCGCGGTGGTCGCCGAGGTGCTCGAGCTCGAGGCCGCGGGGCGCAAGGAGCGGCGCACCGAGCGGCTGCGGCGCGCCTCGAAGCTGCCGCCGGGCAAGACGTTCGACACGCTCGATAAGGCGCGCGTGCCGCAGTCGGCTCTCTTGCGGGTGCAGGAGCTGTCGCGGGGCGACTTCGTGGACCACGCCGGCAACGTGCTGCTCTTCGGCATGCCCGGCGTGGGCAAGAGCCATCTGGCCTGCGCGCTCGGCCACGCGCTCATCGACGCGGGCCGGAGCGTGCTGTTCACGCCAACCTACCAGCTGGTGCAGCAGCTTCTGGCGGCCCGGCGCGACCTGAGCTTGCCGCGTGCGCTGCGGGCGCTGGACGTCTTCGACGCCATCCTGCTCGACGACCTGGGGTACGTGCAGCAGACGGCGGAGGAGGCAGAGGTACTCTTCACGCTCATGGCCGAGAGGTATGAGCGCCGGAGCTTGATCATCACGAGCAACTTGGTCTTCAGCGAGTGGGACCGGATCTTCAAGACGCCGATGGCGACGGCGGCAGCGATCGACAGGCAGGAGCGAGCGCGCGGGGAAGCGGCGGAAGCAGGACGGGGAGCACGACGACAACTACGGCGGAGGTGCCGACAACTACGCGAGCGGGATCCAGGGGGGCGGAGCGGAAGTGCGAGAGGAAGGACCTGGCTGCAACCGGCAAAAATAGTTGTCGCTGACCGGCAAGAGTAGTTGACGTCGATCATCTCGCGCTTGGTGACGGGCTCGCCGAGCTGGATCACCATGGTCTCCTCTGTGTCCGCCCGGTAGTCGTCGTGCAAACGCCACAGGCGCTCCCAGTACCGCGCCGGCGCGCCCGTGAGGGCTTCCAGCTGCCGCGCGAGGCCGGGCGTAATCGACAGGTCGCTCCGCAGCAGCCGCTCCACCTCCCTCGGCTCCAGCCCCGTGCTCTCGGCCAGTTTTCGCTTCCATGAAGGAATCGTCGCGCAGAACGTTTCGAGGACCCTGCCTGGCCAGGGGACCGGACGCGCGCGGGCGTCTGTCAGCTCTGCGAGCGCGGCGTCGACATGACAATCCAGAAGGCGCCGGTATCGGTCCCGCTCCTCCGCTGCCTGCTCCTTCGCATCGGTGAGGGCTGACGTCTCGTCATCATGCGCGTGCTCGCGTGCCTCGCGAAGACCGCGTTCGCGTCCCAGCGCTTCGCGCGCCGTGATCGCGAAACCGATCGCGACGCAGGATATCATCGCGAGCCCGAGCGGCGAGACGAGCCACATCGCAGCCAGCATGTCCTCCATGAGCTTCTCCTCCTCGACGTGAGCATTCCTGTCCGGCGCAAGGCGGATCTCGGCCTTCTGCCGCCCGGCGACAGCGCCGTCCACACCGCTTGCTTAGCTGTCGCTGGACAGCCGACGGGTCAGCGAATTTGCATCAGGAGCGCTTCACGCTCCGCAGCGAGCTGCCCTTGCGGGAACTCCCGTGCATGCGTCTCGAGCAATCGTCGCGCCTCGGCATCTGCGACTGCGCTATGGGCCTCGATGGCCCTTCGGGCCTCATCGATGAGGCCCTGCTCGCGCTCGGTGACGGCTGGGACCACGGCGCGGACGGGGAGCGAGGTACGACGAACCGGCACGCCTGACGCAGCAGGCACTCGTGCGTCTCGGTCCTGCGCCGGCTGCGCGGTCTCCTGCCCGGCCGTCGCGCCCGCCGCGCGCATCGGGAGCTCGGCCGTTGGCTGCGCGATCTCCTCCTCGGCCGGTGCGGGCGCAGGAGCGCGCTCCACCGCCGCCCGCAACCACGACTCCGGGCTGAACGAGTCCGGCAACGTCGCGATGACGGCGCCGGTCAGCACGACGACCGCCCCCTGCACCAGGATCCTGATGCCCAGGCGGCCTAGCTTGATCAGCCACCCCTCGCGGTCGCGCAGATCGAAGGCGAACGGGACGCATGGAGCGTCGTCCCATCCGCGCGAGCGTTGCCGCGCCTTCCAGCGCTCTACGGCCGCGGCGAGGTCCTCGAGCGCTCGGCGGTAGTGTGTCCTCACCGTCTTCGGGTTGAGCCCCAGCTCGGAGGCGATCTCGACGAGCGGCACCTCCTCGATCCCGTGCTTGATCAAGACGTCGCGGTACTTGGGGTCGACCTGGTTGATCAGGTAGCGGATGAGCTCTTCCCGCTGCTGCCTGCGGAGCATCTCTTCCGGAGTCGGGCACTCCGCCCGAAAGTCGTGGTCGTCGAACGAGGTCAGGACCTCCCCCCGACGGCGTTCGTTCCGGACGTGGTTCCGCGCCTGATTCAGGACGATGGTGGCACCGTAGGACGCTCGTGCCTCCCCGAGCTCGACCCGCAGATCCGCTTCGAGTCCACGCAGCAATGCGTCCTGCGCGAGGTCCTCCGCGTGCCGCGCAGGGACCCCGAAACGCCGCGCGAGGCGCCGGAAGAACTCGAAGCCGGTAGGGGTGCTGCCTGGCTCGCCCATCACCGGTAGAACACCTGAGCCGTCTGCAGGGCTTCAAGAAAATGCAGGGCGGCTCCAGGGTTGGTAGGAAAAAGTGCGACATGTGAGTTTTCGGAATGCGCGACTGCACGTGCAGCATGGCCGCATTACCTGCTCGGGCGGAGTTTTTCTCATCCGAGCGGCCAGGTCATGCCACTTTCAGCGCCGTTGACGCGCCACGGCTGGCGTAAGTACTGTCTCTACATGCGTTTCGTTGCGCAATCGCTCTGGATATGCCTGATGCTTGGCGTCGCGATCGGCACTACGCATCCGGTTCGTGCGGAGGACCGCAATCCCGTCCCCGCACGAAGTGACGGCTCGATCGTAAAGGACCATCTTCGCCGCGCCCGACGAGCTCGGGCATCGGGGAAGTGGACCGAGGCACACGCCGCCTACAAGGCGGCTTTCGAGGCGATCGACTCGACATCTGTTACAGAGATAGAATCCGCCGAGGTCGCTGGAGAGCTGGGCCTCTGCGAGCTCAAGTTACGCAAGTTTCGCGACGCAGCGGAGCACCTGGCCTGGAGCCTTGAGCGACGCAAGGCCCTTTCTCCTGAACAGCAAAAAAGATTCGCGGACGGACTGGCCACGGCCGTCCAGTTCGTCGCGACGCTCTATCTGTCGGTAGATCCGCCGGATGCCGAGGTGCTCATCGACGGCAAGCCCCTCGGCCGACCCAGGCGGACCTACACACTGTTCTTCGAGCCTGGCAAGCACATGGTGCGGGCCCGAGCACCGGGCCGTGAGGAAGGATCCCAGACGCTGGACGCGCAGGCGGCGACGGAGCCGACCATGACGATACAGTTGCCGCGCACGGTCGTGAGCAGCGCCAAGGAGGGCGCGCCCGCGGTACCGACAACCGCGAGCGCATCGCCCGCTCTGCGCCCGCAGGCTCCCGGGCAGCCGGCATCGTGGCCGACGACACTGCGAATCGCCGGGATCGCCGTCACGACGGCCACCCTGTCCGCGGGCAGCCTGCTCATGATCCGGGCCACCAGTCTTGACGGCGATCTGAGCGAACGGCGCGACGGGCTCAACGGCGGTGCGGCGGCGAGCGGGTCCAGGTGCTGGCAAGCGGCGGACCGCCCGGCGTGCGCTGACCTGCTCCGCCTCCGAGACGAGCGCAACCTCTCCGCGGGCGTGGGCACGGCCATGCTCATCGCCGGCGGTGTGATCGGGGCAGCGACCGCCGCGTCGTTCTTCACGGACTTCTCCTTCCTGGGGCTCACGCCGGCTGAGGATCGGATCCACGCCTCGCCCGTGGCGACCGAGCGAGAGATCGGCGTGAAGGTCGAGGGGCTGTGGTGAGGACATCGGGGGCCGAGCCGATGCATTCGAAGGAAGGCCGGCGCGTGGCGACGTCCGTCGTCGCCGTCGCGATCTTCATGTGCGGCGCGAGCACGCTGACAGGGTGCCCGTACTCCGACCCTTGCTGGGAGGTGGAGGCGTGCGAACCCGATCCGGTGCCTCCGCCCGATCTCTGCGAGGGAGAGCCCGGCACGGCGCCGGCGCTGGATGAATGTGGGGTGTTCGTCAGCGAGCAGGGCGACGACAACCACCCCGGAACCAAGGACGCTCCGGTGAAGACCCTGCAACACGCGATCGGGCTCGCCGCGCATGGGCGAGCCCACGGCGAGGCAGCGACCTGGCGCGTGTACGCGTGCGGCGGGGAGTTCGCGGAGACGATCACGCTGCCCTCGGGCGTCGACCTCTGGGGCGGCCGTCTGTGTGACGGCGGGAATTGGTCGTATGAGGGGACATTCGGCGGGCCGGATCACCCGACGATCATCGCTCCGCCGGGGGGGATCCCGCTGCGGGTCCTCGGGGCGGAGGATATGGCGTTCGCGGGCGACGACACGGCGTCGTTGATCTCCGGCGTGCGCGTTGTCGCGGCGGCCGCCTCGGCGCCCGATGGCAAGTCGTCGATCGCGGTGATTCTGAGCACGGGGGCCAGGGCGGTCGTGCAGGACAGCGTGATCATCGCGCGCAACGGCAGGGACGGGGAGCCGGGCCAGGACGCGCCGAACGTGCGGGCGACGGATGGCGTGGAGGGGAACCATGGCGCATCCGCCTGCACCGCAGACGCCGCCGTGGGCGCCCTGCCGGTGGTCACCGTGTGCGACGACGGCATCGAGTCGACGGGCGGCTACGGCGGTGACGGCGGCCTCGACGTCGGCGGCGATGGCGCCCCGGGAGAGCCGGCGCCCGCGGAGACTTCGGAGCGCGATGGCCGCGGAGGGGTCGGCGCGGGCGCCATGAGATGCGAGGACGGGAACTATGGCGCAGACGGCGCCGACGCCGGTCGCGCGGGTGGCGCCTTTGGCCCAGGCATCCTCAGCGAGGATGGATGGATCGGTGTTCGTGGTGAGGACGGCAAGAAGGGCGGCGTCGGCCACGGCGGCGGCGGCGGTGGCGGCAGCAAGTCGCGCGGGCCCGTGTTTGCGTGCCCCGTAGGCCTCCCCCAGAGTGGCGCGGCCGGCGGCTCGGGGGGAAGCGGAGGTTGCGGCGGCAAGGGCGGCGGGGGCGGCGGCTATGGCGGCGCGAGCATCGGCATCGTCGCGCTGGAGGGCACGGACCTCACCCTCGCGAACACCGACGTGCGCACGGGCAAGGGCGGCCAGGGCGGGGTCGGCGGAACGGGCCAACCGGGCGGTGCTGGGCATTACGGCGCCCACGGCGGGTTCGGTTATGCTGGAGGCGGCATGTGGCACGCGTGCAAGGGCGGCAACGGAGGCAACGGCGGTCGCGGCGGTGATGCCGGCGGCGGGCTCGGCGGCGCGTCGGTCGGCATCGCCTACGTGGTGCCCAACTTCGCCATTCGACCCGGAACCAACATTGTTGCCGCAGGCGCCGGCCAAGGCGGCCTCGCGGGGAACGCCGGCCCGAACGACGAGGTGGGCAAAGGCGCGAACGGCCCGTGGGGGGAGTTCTATCGTTTCGGTGCGGCAAGCGAGCCGCCCCATTGACTCGCGCTTCGCGAGACGCTGCCAGCGAGGGATGCCGATGCGCCTGAGTTCCGCGATCCTCTTGGTCTCTCTTCTGCCGCTCGCCACGGCCGGTTGCGGCACGACGCCGGGGGTGAACGACCCTGATGGCGCGCCGCCGTGCGGCAGTCCGTCGACGTGTGCAGGTGATCCGATCCCCGAGTCGGTCTGCCTGGAGCATCTCGCCGTGGGGCGGGCGTTGGACGGCTGCGGCGTGTTCGTCCACTATGCGGATCTCGGCGGTGACGACGCGAACCCCGGCACGATGGACAGGCCGGTGGCTACCCTGTCGCACGCCATCGAGCTGGCGCGCACCGGGCGCGGTCGGGTGTTCCTCACCCGCAACGCCTACGTGGAGCCCATCACGCTGCCCTCCGGGGTGGATCTTCATGGAGGTTTCAACTTCTTGGAATGGGAACGGCCGCCCGAGTTTTCAGATCCGGTGTACGGCACGGCCAAGATCGTTGGCCCCGTCGGGCACATCCCCCTGACCATCGAGCCGGCGCGGGCCGGCGACACGGGGGCTGCGGACGGGGTCTCGACCATCGATCACATGTACATCCGCAGCCCGAGGCATATCGGGATGGTCGTTCGGTCCGGCGCCGCGGTGGAGATCATCGGGAGCACGATCGAAGCCGACCCGGGACCGGGCGGTCGCGACGGGGAGAAATGGCCGGGCCGGGCAGCGTCGGGGCCGGACGGCCAGTATGGGGGAGACGCGTGCTCCGCGGCGACGGTCCCGGGTGGGGCTCGGGCGGTGAGCTCCTGCGAGGGAGGGCTCCCGAGCGCCGGCGGCAAGGGAGGCGACGGGCTCGCCGACGGCGCTGGAGATGGGGAGGACGGCGAGCCCGTACCCGAGCCCAACCCCAACTACAGTGGGGAAGGAGGGCGTGGCAACCGGGCAGACGGTGGTTGCAGCAGCGGCGCCCCCGGGCGAAGCGGTATGTGGGGCGCCGCCGGCGCAGCGGGCAAGGGCCGCGGGCGGATCGACGAGACCGGATGGCACGCCGACTGGGCCGGCGACGGCGCCCGGGGGATGCCGGGCCAGGGCGGTGGCGGGGGCGGCGGGCGTCGCGGTGGGCTGGCGGTGTGCGGCGTGGCCTCCCAGGGGGGCGCCGCCGGCGGCTCCGGTGGCGCGGGCGGCTGCGGGGGGCGGGGCGGCCGAGGGGGCGAGAACGGCTACCCAAGCATCGGGATCCTGGCGCTCCACGCCAAGGTGACGGTGCGCGACAGCATCATCAGCATCGGCGACGGGGGCCCAGGCGGCGACGGCGGGGTGCCGGAGGAAGGCGGCCAAGGCGGCCGAGGCGCTCCAGGAGGCGCTTTGGGGGACGGCATGTGGTCCTGCCAGGGTGGCAACGGCGGCCTCGGAGGCGACGGCGGCTACGGCGGCCCCGGGCGCGGCGGCGACTCGATCGGCATCGCCTACCTCGACGAGGACCAGCTCACGCTGGAGAACGTCACCTTCGAGATCGGGCTGCCGGGCCCCGGTGGCACGACCTGGGAATGGACTGGCGAGGTGATCACGGGGGAGGACGGCATCGCCGTCGAGACGCTTCGGTTCTCTGAATAGGGTCGACGCAGAGGCTCTGTGAACAGGTACCGATAGCGCGTTAGCGGCGACGCGCCCGGGCCCACGCGACAGCGCACGTGAGCCTGATGTCAGCAAGGTGGACGGTCGCGCCGAGCTCCAGGAATCTCACGCCAGGCCGCGGCGCCGAGCCCATGGCTTTCAAGCGGCGCACGTCGACGAGAGCCTGCTGAGCGCGTTCCCGCGCAGCGTCATTCCAGAGGAGCGGCGGCGGCGAGTCTACTGGAACGGCGTGCTCGCGCGCGCGGAGGTGAGCTCCAGCTACAAGCCGGCGCGCAAGCTATGGCGTCGCGAGCGACAAGGCCACTACATGCCCAGCACGGTCGGCGTGCGAGTCGCCGGCGAAGCGGGCAAGCCGGACACCTACGTGCCGCTCGATCGCCTGCTAGGTTGCGACATCCTCGAAGAACAGGGCGCGCCAGACGCAGCCAGCCGGGCTCATGTGACGAGCCCGTCCTGAAACGTGATGCTGCCGAGCACGAACGTCTGCTCGGTGTACCGCCTGTCACTCGTTCCAGTTCTTCCACTCGTTCCAATTCTTGGACTGAGTCTGCCACACGCCCGTGTTGTTGTAGTCGCCACCGTCTTTGAGGAACGCGTCCTTGCGGGAGTTCTCCCCGCCGAGGTGCCAACGCATCCAAGCAACGTTCGCTCCGGCGCCGTCCCAAGGCCCCGAGCCGTGACCACCGCCCTTCATCTTGCCGAGCCAGACTGGCCCCTTGTTGCCGGCGTTGTTGAAGTCACCCTCGGCGTTGGGCGCCTCTTGACCCGTTTCACCGTAGATGATGCCGACAGGGATCTTGACATTGACGAGGGCGTTGTGCTCGAAGGAGCCGCTGTTGTTGAGCAACGCGGTGGAGACGCGCTTATCGGTTTGAGCAGCCGCTTCCGACGACAGCCCGCCCATCGAGTGCCCGAACACACCAACGCGGTCGAGGATCAAGCGGCCGTACATGGGGCTGTTCTGATCGGCGTCCTGAGCCTCCAGCCAATCGATCGCCGCCGACATGAGCACGGCGTCGCCCGTCGACTCTCGAATACCGACGAGGACGAAGCCGTGCGAGGCCATGCGCGTCAGCAGCTGTAGGTAGTCGCGAGGAGGGGTACCTCCGCCCGGACCCCAAATGGCCACCGGGTGCTTCTTGTTGGGCTCGGTGGTGAGCGTCGTCGGCCTGACGAGAATGTGGCCACCGCCGCTGAACGAGAGGTCCTGAACCGTCGTCTCGAGCGGTCCGTTAGCGTTCACATTGTCACCCGCCAGCACCACTTCGGGCCGATTGACCTGGCCGCCGCTACCGCCCGCGCCCGCGCCCGAGTCGCTGCCTCCGGAGCCCGAGTCGCTGCCTCCGGAGCTCGTGCCGGTGCCTGCGGACCCCGCAGTGGTACCACCCGAGCTGTTGCCAGCGGCCTCGCCCGTGCCGCCCGCTCCGGCGGGGTCAGCGCCGCCGCCAGAGCTGGTATCGGTTCCGCCCAAGCCCGCGGCACCCGAGCTCGAACCGCTCGCCCCTGGGCTGTAGCCGTCGCCGGGAGCGGACTCGCTCGAGCAAGCAAGAACTAGAATGAGAACAGAAGGAGCTAGTTGCCTCATGGGATACCTCGGAGCTCCGAGCGCGCTTTCTTGGCGACGGCCCTCAGGCCAACCTGCTACCGGAGCGGAAAAATCCGAACGACTCGCTGCTGTGCGGCGGCTGCGATGTGAACGCACACATGACCCGATTCCGCTACGAAGTCCACCTATTCCGCTGCCGCGCGATTGTTCAAGCCGCGCTAAACTCGAGGACTTCGGCCGGACGGCTCTAGCGCCCGACGGCGGGAGTATCGTCACCTCGTGAGCCTGACCGAGCCGACCGACTTTCCCATGCCGGAGGTTGACGCCAATGGGGTCGACCAGTAGTGTACAGCTATACGGTAGGATGCCTTCCGCTTGGTGCCAGTAGTGTACAGCTATACGGTAGGATGCCTTCCGCTTGGTGCGACGTCGCGGTAATCGCAGGCGGTTCACGAGTGGAAGGCCTGTCTGATCGCATAAGGCCCGTTCTGTCGACAAACTCGTACAGTCGGACTGCACGAGCCAGCAACGGCTCCGAGAATCTTGCTTTGCGGAACGCGTTTGCTTGTCCTTCTATGGAACGTAGTGTCAAGCCAGATCCCTCCCGATCGCCGACCGTCCTCTTCAACGGAGGCGTCCGCTCCCAGTCGGCACGTGCGGCGTGGCTTGTCCGGGTTCGGCTGGCTTTTGAGACGGGGCTTGCCCGCGTTCAGCTGGCAAGCGCGGCGAGCCTTGAGCGCTTCCCGGTCGGTCACGCGTCCGCGATTGGCGTTAGAACCGCTGGCCAATACGGAGGATGACGGTAGCTCCCTTTCTGGGGTGTTTTCGCTGGCATCCTCGACGAGATCGAAGCCCTGTTGTTCTCGCGCACGGAGCGGGAACCATCCTTCTATCTGGGCCTCTTCTGACCATGGCTTCTTTCGGTACTCCGAGGGGGCATAGCCTATCCGAGGGACCTCAGGTCGACTGCGCCTGGGCCAGGACAAGCATGGATACTCACCCTCGAACCTTGCTCGTCTCCAGCTGATGCGCCGGCCTGAAACCCGGAGGGGAGCCCCCTCGGACGAACTTCACCAAGTTCAGTGAGGGGGCTTCCTTGTGCGCCCCTCAAACAAGTTGATCAGGATGGGCCCCAGCCCCCTCCATCTCCCTGACGGTTCTCATTCGCGCGCGGGCGGCTCGTCGGAGCGCGCCGTCGGAAGGTCGCGGTCACGGCGCGCTGACTGCCGAACGCTTGGGGCTGCACACGATGCCGCCCGTGCAGCAGCGTCGCCCGCCAGCGCGGCCCGCCGACCGCGCGCCTGGAGCCGCCGACCGCGCGAGGGTAGCTACTCCTGCCACATCCGAACCTCCGTTGTTGTGGCGTTTCGGGTTCGGGACAGAGCCTGAACGAGCGCGCGTGAGGCGGCCCGAAATGGTAATTCTGACGATCCGGTAACTCGTCGCGAGTTACCGGGATCTAGTCAGGCGGGGAACCCGCTCTGATGACGCGCAGTTAGGCCGTTTCGAGAGAGCGCCCGAGGGGCCGATTTTGGAGGGGCGCGAAGGGGTCGATTTGGTAATTTCGCGCGGGGTCGGCTGCGCGTCTCCGGCGAGCCGCCGACCTCCGTTTTGTCGCATGCGACAGGGCGGCGCGCGCCGGGCACAACCGCGGGCCGGCCCGAGCGGCGCTGCGCGAGCTCGTCCTGGCGGACGCCGGGGCGGCCTGGGGCTGGCGCCTGGACGCGAGCACGCGGCGGGGCGCGAACTCGGCGCACGGGGCCGCGGAGCTCGTCCACACGGGAGGCTGACGGCAGGCGGAGCTCGTCCAGGTGGAGGTACGCGCGGCCGGCGGACGCGGCGCCGGGAGGGCTGGCCCCGCTCGACGGCCGGGCGGTGGGATCGCCGGAGGGGTCACCCCGCACACCGAGGTCACCTGATCGGGCCCCAGCGAATGCCAGTCAGGTCACGGTGCCACGTGAGAACCGGCGTCCTCTTGGTCGCACGTTACATCAGACTTTAATGCCGTCACCCTCGCCAGGCGCCGACTCTTGTACTGTGCTTTAACGCTCTTTGAAGTTGAACGGAAAAATGAAGGCTTCGCCC
This sequence comes from Sorangium sp. So ce1335, assembly GCF_051521615.1. NCBI lineage: Bacteria > Pseudomonadati > Myxococcota > Polyangiales > Polyangiaceae > Sorangium > Sorangium sp. So ce1335. The sequence goes on along the minus strand of NZ_CP150363.1, from coordinate 10,642,842 downwards.
TGGCAGGTTTGTGGTTCGGTGCTTTTGTAGACGCATGAGCTCGCGGCGCTGGTACGAGCTCGCGTGCGGAGTTGTCTGCGCGCCGAGCCACGTCCTGGAAGAGTGTTTCCAGATGAACAAGCAGACCCGGTGCCACCTGCGCGCGATCGCACGGCTGCACCCCGAGATCGGCAACCTGTGTGATCAGCTTGAAGCGCCCTGGAACGCCGTGCGAAGGATCGCGCACGCGCCGGGGGCGGCGGAGCAGTGGGAGCGCGCGGCGCAGGTGCTCGGCGAGCTCGTGGAGAAGCGCCGGGCGACGGCGCCACGCCGGTCGAGGCTGGAGGCTGCGCGCCTGGAGGCGCTGAAGCGAATGGGACCGCCGATGGAGGGGGGAGGAAGACTTGCAAGCAGCCTGCGAGCAGCGTGGGAGGCGGCAGAGCGCGGGACGCCCGCGGTCTCAAGCCCACGTCCGAGCGATCGGCATGCTAGTCTGCGGTGCAGAGCTACCCGCCGGGAAGCGCGCCAGTCGAGCACATGAAGCGGCGTCGCGTTGGACTTTCGCCGCGTACCTCTCCCGTGCGTGCCGATCGCGCCCGCTCGCCGATCCTAATTCAGGGAGCAGGCGACGCTGGCGCACGCGCGACGTCGTGCAGCTCCAGGTGCGTCAAGGAGTGCTGCCACGGCGCCGGTACGGCGCCGCGCTCGGCCCGATGGACGAGGCCGACGGCGCAACGTTCGCCGACGTCCGCCTCGATCTCTGCGACGGCGTCGCGCCCGCCCGGGGTGGACAAGGCCCGATGGGTGGCTCTACGTCGCTCCACGCGCGGCGTCGCCGGAGCGCGCGAATTACCAAATCGAGTCCTTCGCAAGCCCCCATTTTCTGCCCCTCGGCAGGGCTTTCCAGAACACCCAACCCCGCGATGCAACAGGGTGTTTTCCCCAGGCAGGTCTCCGGGAAATTCATGTCGAATCACCGGCGACACGGAATTACCGTTTCGTGCTCCTTTCAGAAGCGGCGGTCACGGTCGCGCACGAACCCAACACGAATGGAGGTATAGTATGACACGAGCGGCTCTCGCGCGTGGTTCGGCACCGCTTGCTCTTCGTCAGGCTGGTAACGGCACGCTCGCCATCGACAGAGAGAGCCTGGAGACGCCCGCCGGCGGATGGTCCAGCCCGAAGGTGATCGGCCAGCCAGTGACGGCGACGGCAACCGCAACGCTCGCGATCCCGCTGGATCGGCTGACGATCACGGCGCCGCAGCCGGAGATGCTCTCGCAGAAGAACGTCGAGTCGGTCACCGGTATCCCGGCGCGCGTCTTCCTCGACACGATCCGCGCGCCGGGCTTTCCCCTGCTGATCACCAAACTCGGCAAGTTGCGCGTGGTCCAGCGCGAGTCGTTCGTTGCGTACCTGCGGGCGCTGGCCAGTGAGCCGGCCTCGCGTCGCACCGCCGAGGCGGATGAGAACACTCGGGTTGCCGCCGTGCTTGCCTCTGCCGGGCTCGAACCTGTTCCGCAGCCGCCCACCGGCCGAGCGAGCGCCCGTCACGCCGATGCGAGGCGTGCTAGGCTGGCGCTGAAGTAGAGCGGGCCCGCTCGGCGCTACCAACGCCGGACGGGCCCTTGATCGACCCCCGCGTTCCCGGAGACCGACCCATGACCGACGTACCGCAGCTGCGGGCGCGCGCCAAGCGCTCGCCGGCAGTCGCTACCTCGTCCGTTCCTTCAGCCGGATCAACCGAGCGCCGCGCACGTGCGAGCCGCCCTGGTGGGCGCGCCTCGCCGCCGGAGGCGGGAGCCGCGCCCGGTGCGAGCTTACCGGGAGCGTCGAGCTCTGCAGAGCGCCCGCAGGGCACCGCGCCATCAGCGGCAGGCGACAAGCGCGCCAACGGCTCCGGGTCAGTCCGGTTGCGCAGGAGCACGTGGACCGCGCGTCTGAGCCTCGGCGAGGCGGGGCGACGCACGTTCAGCCTGCCGACGTGTCGGACCGAGCACGACGCCAACGCGCGGCTGGAAGTGTTGGCCGATCTCAGCAGGCACCTGCTCGCTGCCGGGCAGATCGTGCTCGGCCTGCCGCTGCTGGAGCAGGCTGCCGCGCGCGAGGGCAGCGCGCTCCGTGACGTCCAGATCGCGATCAACCACCTGTGCAGGGGCGAAGCGCGCGCCCGTGCCTCCGGGGAAACCACGTTCGCCGAGTTCGCTGAGCGGGTTGGTCGGCGCGGTGTAGACCCAGATCTGGGCCGGCGAGCTCGCGCGCCGGGAAGGCGACGCCGCGGAGGGCCGAGAGCTTCGCGTCGGGGTTCCACGGGACGTGGCAGACCTGGCCGGACGCCTCGATCTGCCAGCCGTGGAAGGCGCACTCGAGGCACCCGTCCTTCACGCGGCCGAGCGAGAGGGCGACGCCGCGGTGAGGGCAGCGGTCGAGCAGCGCGGACGGTTTGCCGTCCCTGTCGCGCAGAAGGACGAGCGGGGTGCCGGCCACCTGCACGGCGAGGGAACGGTCCGCACGGAGGTCGGCCGCCAGCGCGACCGGGGTCCAGACGTTCGCGAAGCCTTCGAACATTGGGTACCTCGTATGTTGTCAGGAATATGACATCGCGACGGTGGCGGAGCCCGGCGATCTCGGCCTGCGGGAGTCGCTGATCGGGCTCGGGTCGCGCCTCGCGGCGGCGTGGGTGCCGACGGGGGTCGGGCAGCTCTTCTCGGCCGGGATGGCGGCGGGGCTCTTCGACGCGGTCGCCGGCCCCGGCTCCCTGGACGGGGTGCTCGAGCCGACGGTGCGCGCGATGGAGGAGCGCCTGCGCGTGCACGCGCGCCGCGGTGAGGCGCGCCTCGATCCAGAGGACGAGCTATCGGTGCGCACGGCCGCGCTCGCGTTCCTCGACAAATCGCAGTTCGATCGTCGACGGAAACAATGACGAAACGGAGCCTCGTTTACATTCCGTGGCACGTCGTGGGAGCTCGATCGCTCCGGCACACGCCGGGGCGATCCGTTCGCGCTGCCGCCCAGGCCGCGCCGGCCAGCGCGGCGCGGCCTGCCAGGGGCGGGCGCGCCAAGCTCGAGCCCTCTCGCCGATCACGTCTTCACGGAGGAAAGCCAAGCTTATGTCCTATCTGGCGCCGGCAGAATTCGTCAAAAAGATGGTCGACGCGGGCGAGTCCAAGGTCCTCATGTCGACCCGGGACACGTTGATCCGGGCCTACATGGCCGGCGCGCTGCTCGCGCTCGCCGCCGTCTTCGCGGTGATGGTCACCCAGCAGACGGGCTACCCGATCATCGGCGCGATGCTGTTCCCGGTCGGCTTCTGCATGCTGTACCTGCTGGGCTTCGATCTGCTCACGGGGGTGTTCGTGCTGTCGCCGCTGGCGCTGATCGATCGCCGCAAGGGCGTCACCCTGGGCGGCGTCCTGCGCAACTGGGGCCTTGTCTTCCTGGGCAACTTCGCCGGCGCCTTCACCGTCGCCGTGATGATGGCCATCGTCTTCACCTTCGGCTTCTCCACGGAGCCGAGCGCCGTCGGCAAGGCCCTCTCCGGCATCGGCGAGGCGCGCACGCTCGGCTACAAGGAGTATGGCGCCGCCGGCATGCTGACGCTCTTCGTGCGCGGCGTGCTCTGCAACTGGATGGTCTCGACCGGCGTGGTCGGCGCGATGATCTCCAACACCGTCGGCGGCAAGGTGACGGCGATGTGGATGCCCATCATGCTGTTCTTCGCGATGACGTTCGAGCACTCCGTGGTGAACATGTTCCTGTTCCCGTCGGCCATGCTCATGGGCGGCAACTTCTCGGTCATGGACTACATCGTGTGGAACGAGATCCCGACCGTCATCGGCAACATGCTCGGCGGCATCACCTTCACGGGCCTCACCCTGTACGCCACCCACCTCAAGACCGCCCCCAAGCTCGTCCCCGCCGCCAGGGAGCGCGAGCTCCCCGCCGAGCCGCTCCGCGCCTCCACCAGCTCCGCCGCCTGACGCGCCCGCACGTCGGCTCCCGGCACCTCGTCAATCGCGCAGGTTTCCGGCGCATCGAGACGGCGTCGCGCTCCGGGCATCACGTCGACGCCCATGTGGGGCAGGAGGGTACTGGACCGCCGGAAGGCGTTTGGACGCGCCACCCTCCTACCCTCTCCCCTCTCTCCGCGACAGCGTTCGGCGCGCGCTCGAGGGGCGACCGGCGTTAAGGTCGCGCTCATGACGTCCACCGTGACCCGCAACACCGGCTCCACCATCAAGTACGTCGTCATCGCGGCGGTGCTCGCCGGCCTCTCGTTCCTCTGTTTCCGCGCGATGAGCGACCGCTCCGGTCTGCTGTGGCTGCTCTGCCTCGTCGGCGGCCTCGGGCTCGCGGTGTTCGCGTTCGGGGCGATCCTCGTCGCCAGGGATCTGGCCGGCAACGCGACGTGCCCGCGCTGCCAGGCGACGCTCACGGAGATCGAGCTCAACCACACCGACGACCCGGCGTTCTGCGACACGTGCCAGGCCGCGTACCTCGTCGACAAGCGCGTCCTCACCGTGCTCGCCGACGACTACGTCCACCCGAAGCCGGGCTTTCCGGTGCCGGTGACGAGCGAGACGATCTGCTGGCCGGAAGGCTGCTGCGTGTGCGCGAAGCCGGCGACTCGCGGCGTCGAGGCGAAGGCGGAGGACGGCCAGACCGGGACCAACGTGGCCGTCGCCGCGGCCGGGCTCGCGCTCGGGAGCATCGCGGTGCGCACCGGCGGCGGCACGACCTACACGCTGCGCATCCCGCACTGCGCCGAGCACGACGACGGCGCGACGCTCGAGACCAAGAGCGGCAACGAGCCGCCGCTGCAGATCCGCTTTCGCTCGTACGCCTACCAGCGCCGCTTCCTCCAGCTGAACCCGAAGCCGGCGAAGGCGGCGTAGATCCGCGTCAGCCCTTCACTCCCGCGCACGTGCGCCTTTGCGTCGAAATCGCTCTCCGGAGCCCTGGCCGGACTGCCGGTGCGTGGCGTCAGGCGGCGCGTGCGGCGGAAGGCGCGCCGCTGGAGCGCCCCTCCGGTTCAGAAGCCGAAGGTCGGATCGCGCTCGGGAGCTGCCTTGTTGGTGGGCGCGGCCGGAGCAGAGCGCCTGGGCGGGGGAGGGGACGGCTGGCGCGCCGGCCTGGCCGCCCTCGCGGCGCCCGGCGTGGGGGCCGGCGGGGGCGCGGCCGGCTCGGCCGAGGCCGACGAGGACGCGGTCGGGAGGTCGCTCGAGGGAGGCGGAGCGGGCTCCTGCGCGACCGGCGTCGGCGGCGGGGCGGGCTCCTGCGCGACCGGCGTCGGCGGCGGGGCGGGCTCCTGCGCGGCGGGCGAAGGCATGGCCGCCGGCGCGGGCGCGTCCTGAACAGGCGAGCGAAGCACGACGACGGCGACGAGCCCGGCCGCGACCGTCAGCGCGCCGGCGATCACAGCGAGCAGCGCGCCGGACGAGGAGCGGCGCTCCGGCGGCGCGGGAAGGGCGCCTCCCACGGCCTCCAGCGTGCCGCCCGGGCCCGGGATCCCGCCCGGGACCTGCATGCGGCCGGCGACAACCGTCTCGCCCGCAGCCAGCGTGCCGCCGGCGCCCACGCCGCCATCCAGCGCCACCGTCCCGCCCCGGAACGCCGGCGCGCTGCCCGAGCCCGGAGCGCCCGCCGGAGCCGGGACGCCTCCCGGTACCGGCGTGGTGACGAGGCCCGGAGCGCCCGGCGCCGGGATGCTGCCAAGCGCCGGCGTGTTGCCGAGGCCCGGAGCGCCCGGAGCCGGGATGCTGCCAAGCGCCGGCGTGTTGCCCGAGCCCGGCGCACTGCCCAGCGCCGGCGCACTGCCGAGGGCCGGCGCGCCGCCCAGCGCCGGCGTGCTGCCCAGCGCCGGTGTGTTGCCCAGGCCCGACGCCCCAAGGGCCGCCGCGATCCCCGGGCCCAGCGCGCCGGTCGAGTCGAGCGCGTCGCGGCCCTCCGGCAGGGGCGTGCGGTGCACGGCCGCGGCGAACGCCCGGGCCAGCTCGCTCGCGTTCTGGAAGCGCTCCGCGGGATCGCGCTTGAGCGCGCGCGCCAGGAACTGATCCAGCTCGGGCCAGAGGTCCGGCGCGAGCTGCGACGGGACCGGGATGTCGCCCGTGCAGATCTCCACGAGCACGTCGCCGAGCTCCTCGCCCGGGAAGGGGAGCTGGCCCGTGAGGCACTGGAAGATGATCACGCCGAGCGACCAGAGATCGCTTCGGAAGTCGATCGTCTTGCTCCGGCGCACCTGCTCGGGGCTCATGTAGTGCGGCGAGCCGATGAGCGTGCCCGTCTTCGTCGCGTCGGCGGCCAGCCCGGTGCCGATCGCCTTGGCGACCCCGAAGTCGAGGATCTTGACGATCTCCTCGCCCTGGCGCGCGATGAAGACGTTCGCCGGCTTGAGGTCGCGGTGGATGAGCCCCACCTCGTGCGCGCGGCGCAGCGCCTTGCAGACCTGGAGCACGATGCCCAGCAGCTCGGCCGGCGCGAGGCGCCCGCAGCGCCGGAGGTACGCCGCGAGATCCTCGCCCTCGAGGAGCTCCATCGCGAGGTAGGGCGTGTCGCCTTCGATCCCGTAGTCGTGGACGTGGACGACGTTGGGCGACCGGAGCTGCGCCGAGGCCTTCGCCTCGCGCTCGAACCGCGCGCGCGCGACCGGGGAGTCGGCGTGCTGCGGCAGCATGAACTTGATCGCGACCTCGACGTCGAGCTGGAGGTGCCGGGCCACCCAGAGGAACCCCATGGCGCCGCCTGCGAGCGGCCGCTCCAGCCGATACTTGCCTCCGACGACGCTCCCCGCTTCAAGCGACAGCATGCGTTCGAGCCTTCCGCGTCCCAGCGTCCTTGCGTTCGGGCCCACGGGGTCTAGCAGACGAGGGGCCCAGTGTCGCGGTTCTACCAGCTGCTGGCATCTCACCCCATCATGCCACGGTCGCGGCGGCGCGACGAAGGCCGAGCGCGAGCGCGCCGCTGTCGCATTTCCACCGCTGTCGCATTCCCGCCGCTGTCGCATTCCCTCTGCCACTGGCCGCCGCGCGCCCACCGCGCCCACCCGCCACGCGCTCGCTGCCGTCGCGAATCCAAGGACGAGCCCGTCCACCCGCGCGTCGCGAGGATCGCGCGCCCTCCCCGCCGCGGCGGGGGTCTTCGCGCCGTCCGGTACTAAGCTGGGCGCGGCATGGCCGACGCCTCCGCGATCACCGCTGTCCTGGGTCCGACCAACACCGGCAAGACCCACCGCGCCATCGAGCGCATGCTCGCGCACGACTCGGGCATGATCGGCCTGCCCCTGCGGCTGCTCGCGCGCGAGGTCTACGACCGCGTGACCACCCGCGTCGGCGAGGCCCGCGTCGCGCTCGTCACCGGCGAGGAGAAGCGCGTCCCCAGGCGGCCGGACTACTGGGTGTGCACCGTCGAGGCCATGCCGATCGACCTCGAGGTCGACTTCCTGGCCATCGACGAGATCCAGCTCGCCGCCCACGACCAGCGCGGCCACGTGTTCACCGAGCGGCTGCTGCTCTCGCGCGGGCGGCGCGAGACCTGGTTCCTCGGCGCCGACACGATGCGGCCCCTCCTGTCCGAGCTCGTCCCCACGGCGAAGTTCGTCTCGCACCCGCGCCTCTCGCGCCTCACGAGCGCCGGCGCCGGCAAGCTCTCGCGCCTGCCGCCGCGCAGCGCCGTCGTCGCCTTCTCGACCCCGCAGGTCTACGAGATCGCCGAGCGGCTGCGCGCGCAGCGGGGCGGCGCGGCGGTCGTGCTCGGCGCCCTCTCGCCGCGCACGCGCAACGCGCAGGTCGCGATGTTCCAGTCGGGCGAGGTCGACTACCTCGTCGCCACCGACGCCATCGGCATGGGGCTCAACCTCGACGTGCGCCACGTCGCGTTCGCCGCCCTGCGCAAGTTCGACGGCCGCGACGTGCGCGACCTCGACCCCGCCGAGCTCGCGCAGATCGCCGGCCGCGCGGGCAGGCACCTCGCGGACGGCACCTTCGGCACCGTGGCGCCGCTCTCGCTCCCCGACGGCGTCGCGGCCGCGATCGAGGCGCACCGCTTCCCCGCGGTGCGGCGGCTGCGCTGGCGCAACAGCGAGCTCGACCGGAGCTCGATCGACGCGCTCCTCGCGTCGCTCCGGGAGCCCCCGCCCGCCCGCAGCCTCCGGCTCGTCCACGACGCCGAGGACGCCGCCGCCCTGGCGCGGCTCGCCGAGGACCCGGACATCCGCGCCCGCGCCCGGGGCCCCGAGGCCGTGGGGCTGCTCTGGGAGGTCTGCCGCATCCCCGACTTTCGCAAGCTCCTGTTCGAGTCGCACGTCGCGCTCCTCGCCGAGATCTACGGGCAGCTCTCGGGGCCGAGCGCGGCGCTCGACGCCGACTGGATGGCCGCCCGCGTGGCCGAGATCGACGACGTGGGCGGCGACATCGACACGCTGATCACGCGGATCGCGTCGATCCGGACGTGGACCTACATCTCGAACCACGCGCGCTGGGTGCGCGACGCGGCGGCGTGGCAGGACCGCACGCGCGCGATCGAGGACCGCCTGAGCGACGCGCTCCACGAGCGGCTCGTGCAGCGCTTCGTCGAGCGGGGCGGCGGGGCGGCGCGCGGCGCGCGCTCGTCGTCGAGCGCGCGCCCGGCGCAGCGCCGGCCGGAGGCCGAGGAGCCGGTCACGGTCGCGCCGGACCACCCGTTCGCGCGCATCGCGGCGATGCGCGCCCTGCTCGCGCCCGGGCCGGCGGCGCCCGCGCCCGAGGACGACCGGGCGCGCTGGGTCGAGTCGATCGTCGGGGCGCCGCACGAGCGCTTCTCCGTCGACGCGGCCGGGCGGATCTTCGCCGGCGGCGAGCTGCTCGGGCAGCTCGCGCGGGGCCCGGCGCTGCTCCTGCCCGACGTGCGGCTCGCCGCGCTCGACGACGTCGGCGCGGGGGCGCGGTCGCGGGTGCTGCGGCGGCTCGTGGCGTTCGCGCGCGACATGGTCGAGGAGCTGCTCGCGCCGCTGCGGTCGCCCGAGGTGCGCGCGCTCCCCGGGGCGGCGCGCGGCATCGTCTACCAGCTCGAGCAGGGGCTCGGGACGGCGGCGGCGCGCGACGCCGGCGCGCAGATCGCCGAGCTCGCGCCGGAGGACCGCGCGCTGCTCACGGCGCACGGCATCGAGGTGGGCGAGCGCGTGATCTACGTGCAGCAGCTCCTCCGGCGCGGCGCGCTGGAGCGCCGGCTCGCGCTGTGCGCGGCGTGGTTCGACAGGGGCCGCGTGCCCGCGCGCCCCGCGCCCGGGGCCGTGTCGGTGGCGGCCGCGCGCGGCGTGGACCCGAGGGCGTACGCGGCGATCGGCTACCCGGTGTTCGGGACGCGGGCGATCCGCGCCGACGTGGCGGAGCGGGTGCACCGCGCGCTCGTGAGCGGCGAGCCGGCCGAGCGGCTCTCGAGCTGGATGGGCTGCCCGGCGCGGGAGGCGCCGCGCGTCGCCGCGTCGCTGCTCGGGTAAGCGGGGAGGGGAGCGGGCCCCGCGCGGGCCCAGCGACCGAGCGATCGAGGCGCCTCGTGGGAGGGCATGGAGAGCACCGCTCGGTTTGCTGGGACCGACGCGGCGCGCGTGGTAGGGCCGGGGAGGGGTGCCGACGTGAAACTTATTGTCGACAAGCTGGGCCGGGTCGAACACGCCGAGCTGGACATCCGGCCGCTGACCGTGCTCGTTGGCGAGAACAATACGAACAAGACCTGGGTGGCCTACTGCCTTCACGGTCTTGCGCGTTACCTGACGTGGCGCCAATCCTCACCGCTCGGTGACCGCTTCGGTCATGGCTTCCTCCAGCTCGAGCCGGCGGCCGCGCGGGTGAGCATCGATGCGGCAGTCGGCAACGCGTTGGAGCGCGTGCTGCGTCTTCGTGCGCTCTCCGATGCGATCCAGTTCAGCGTCGCGCGCCGGGAGCTCGTCGAAGGCGTCCAGTGCGCTGTGAGGTTCACCCTCTCCGCCGACAGGATCCGGGAGCTCCTGAGGCTCACGGACGAGCTGTCGGACGAGAGCGCTGCGACGTTGGAGGTCGGACCCGAGGCGTTCCAGCGCCGGGATCTCGATACCGGCGCGCTCGGCATGAGCGCCGATCTGGACGTCATGTACTTCCGCCGGAGCGTGATGACGCATCTGTCTGCCCCTGGGGCGCGGGCCACCTTCACCTGGCAGCCGAAGCCCGATGCGGAGGTGGGGCCGGCCCTCGAGGCCTACGCGGGGGACGTCCTTCGGGCGCTGGCGCACCGTTTCCTCGCCCCAGGGATCGCCTTTGCGCTGCCCTCGGAGCGCAAGGCGTTTGTCTCGACCTACAAGCTGCTCCGGCCGGAGTTCGAGGAGACCCTCAGCCTTCCGGTCGTCGATTTTGCCAACTTTCTGACACTGACAGAGAACGTGTGGCATGTGCGCAAGGAGCCGGCGATGCCGGATGCGTTGGCTCACCTCGAGCACGGCATCCTCGGTGGATCCATTGAACTCGCGCCCGCCGGTGCGGGTTTTCGACTTGTATTCGCCACGCGAGCAGGCGCGGCGCTCCCGCTACACTCTTCGGCCTCGATGGTCCGCGCGCTCGCCGGCCTGGACCTCTATCTCCGCTGCTGGGCAGCGCCCGGTGACACCTTGCTCATCGACGAACCCGAGATGAACGCTCACCCGGAGGCGCAGGTACACCTCACCGAGCTCATCGCCTACCTGGTCAACCGGGGTGTCCGTGTCGTGCTTACCACGCACAGCCCCTACATCGTCGATCACCTGAACAACCTGATCCGAGCGAAGGATCTCTCCAGCGCGGATCAGGCTGCGATCGCCCCCCATTTCAAGCTCGGGACTGCGGAGTGCTTCCTGCGCGCGGAGGATGTCTCGGCCTACCTCTTCCAGGCCGATCGCGACAGGGTTCCGGTAACCGTCACACCGATCTTCGAACGCGAGGGGCGCCACATCATCGACTGGGAGACCTTTGGCCGCACCACCGAGTATGTGACGAATCTCTACTCGGCGGAGATCCTTGCCCGCCTTTACCGCTGAGGGCCGTCACCATGAGCAGGACGCTGCCTTCGAGGCCGCACCCGACGCCGCTCGGATACCTGATCGGGCCGGCGATGGAGTCGGTCGGGACCACGTCGCTCAGCGAGGCCGGGAAGAGCGCGTTCCTCTCCCCCCATCGGCACCTGGGAGAGACGGTGCGGCTTTTCGGATCCAGCCGGAGCCGTTCCGCCAGCATTTCGGCATGGAGCCGGATGCCCCCGTTGCCGACGCGCTCTTTCTTTACCTGAGGGAGGCGGAGGACGCGCCGGCTCGGTGGGTGGTGTTCGTGGTGGAGCTGAAGGGGAAAGACCACAAGCACGCGCTGGAGCAAATGCAGCGAACCATCCAGGCGCTCCGCGACAAACTGGGCTCCTCACTCGGTAGAGGATTCCTTGCAGGGGAGAATCTGCGTGCGATCCTCGTCTCGGATCGAGGCTCACCGGCGCGATTCGACGACGCCCTGGAGAACTTTCGGCGGCAGACGCGGGTGACACCCTATCTCTGCGTCAGCGGAAGCGGACGAGTCGACCTTCGACAATACCTCGATCCGTCCAGGCGGTGAGGTGATCCTGGAGAGGCCCCCTGTCGTCGAGCGAGGACCCAGCAGGCGGCCCCCGGATCATCGAGGCGTGGGCGTCTCGCCTACGGCGGCTCTGCGGGGCTCCCCGCCGGAGCCCCTCCGGGGGCGACGGTGAGATAGCCGAGGAGCGCGTCCGAGATCGCCCGCCGGAGGCCGCCGTCCTCGACGCCGGGGGGCGGATCGAGGGCCGCTGCGTGGACGAGCTCCTCGAACATGCGAAGCACCACGTACGTGGCCAGCTCGAGATCCGGCTGCGCGATCTCCGCGCCGTGGCGCGACAGGAGCTGCCGCGTGCGCTCGAAGACCGCCTGGCTCGCGGCGCTCAGCGCGCGCCGTTGCTCCAGCGTCGGGAGATCGGCGTGGAGGAGCCGCTGAAGCCGCGGCTCCGTCCGGTGGACATCGAGGCTCCTTGCGACGAGCAGCTCGGTCGCTTCCCGCAGCGAGCGGCCCTCGGCGGCCGCGTCGACCTGCTCGAGGAGCCGGAGCATGTGGCGCACGTGGCGCTCGTGCAGGGCGGTGACGAGGGCGTCCTTGTTCGGGAAGTACTGGTACACCGACCCGACGCTCACGCCCGCGATCCTGGCGATCCGGTTCGTGTTCGCCCCCTCGTAGCCGTGCTCGTCGAAAACGCGAGCTGCGGCCTCGACGATGGTGTCGACGAGGAAGCGCGAGCGCGCCTGGCGAGGCGCTTTGCGCGGCGTCTGCGGGCGCTTCACCGTCTGTCTTCCCAACGCGAGTCTCCGCCGTCGGCCGGATGGCCCAGACTGGCGGCTCATGATCACCTCCAACGCATCCCCGCGCAATCTGCTCCCGCCCGTCCTCTTGCTCCTCGTGACGGCCGCCATGGGGCTCGCGCACGCCCTCGTGCCTCACCCGTCGCTGCTCCCGGCGCCGTACCGCGCGACAGGCCTCGTGCCCCTCGCGATCGGGATCGCCGTGGCGGTCGCGGCCCGCGCGCAGTTCGCGCGGGCCGCGACCGAGATCAACACGTTCGCCGAGCCCACGCGGCTCGTGACCGGCGGGCTGTTCCGGTGGTCCAGGAACCCGATGTACCTCGGCATGGCCCTCGCCGCCGTGGGCGTGGCGATGCTGAGCGGCTCCGCGGCCTCGTTCCTCCTCGCGGCCGCCTTCGTCGTCGTCGTCGACCGCTGGTACATCGCGTTCGAGGAGCGGCGGCTCCGCGCCCGGTTCGGCGCCGCCTACGAGACCTACGCGCGGTCCACGCGGCGCTGGATCTGACGGCCGGCGCCGCCGGAGGCGCGCGGACGGCGCTGTCATGCGCGCGTGGGATGCGGGGCCTGTGCCGAGCACGCGGATGAAGCAAAACAGGACCGCCAGGAGTAGAAGGGAGGGGGAGACGCGGATGACAGGCAGGCTTCGCGGTGTGCTCGGGGTGGGTTGCGCAGCGGCGGCGGCGTTGACCGCGGGCCGGGCGGCCGCCATGCAACAGCCGCCTCCTCGCCCTCCCGCGCCCGCCGCGTCGCCGGCGTCGTCCGCGCCGCCGGGCCACCCGGGCGGCGCTGCGGCCGTGCAGCCGCCGGGCGACGCGGCGAGCCAGCCCGCTTCCCCTGCGCCGCCTCCAGGCGGCGCGGCGAGCCCGCCTCCTCCGCCCGCGCCGCCTCCTGGCGGCGCGGCGAGCCAGCCAGCTTCCCCTGCGCCGCCTCCTGGCGACGCGGCGAGCCCGCCTCCTCCGCCCGAGCCGCCCGCCGGCGCGTGGAGCGGGACGCCGCCCGGGTATCCCCCGCCGCCGCCGGGGTGGATGTGGAGCCCGGTCCCTGTGCCGCCGGAGGGCATCCCCGGCGGCGCGCAGCCCGCTCCGAGGCGAGTCTGGTACGGCTGGCAGCACCTCCTCGTGGGGCTCGGGAGCCTCGTCCTCCTGCCCGTCGGCGCCGCCGCCGAGTCGGAGGCGCTCGTCCTTCTGAGCGTCGGCGGCTTCGCGTTCGGCGGCCCCGTCACGCACTGGGCCAACGGCAACGTCGGAAAGGGATTCATCAGCCTCGGCCTCAACGCCGGGGGCACGATCGGCGGCGGCCTGGTCGGGATGGTCCTGGCCGCCTCCTCCGATTCCTACGACGAACCGTTCGCGGCGCTCGGCGGCTTCTTGATCGGCGGCGGCCTGGGCCTGCTCACGGCGAACATCATCGACATCGCCTCCCTCGAGTACGAGGAGCGCTGGCCAACGGGGGAGCGCTACGACTACCTCCGTCTCCGCTCGCCGCGCCTGCGGCTCGCGCCGCAGGCTGCCCTCGCGCCGGGCGGCGCCACCTTCGGCCTCGGCGGCACCTTCTGAGCGCGCCGCGCTGCCTCGCCCCGTCGCCTCGCCGCCGCGCTGCCCCATCGCTTCGGGCTGGCCAGGCGGCCGCGCGGGTGTAGCATCCGCGCGTGTTCATTCCGAAATCAGGTGCACGACGGCTCGCGTTCGCCGCGCTCGCCGCGCTCGCCGCGTGCGGCGGCGCCGACCGGCAGGAGCCCGAGTTCGCGGACTCCCCCTCGGTCCCGCTCCCCGGCCCGCCCGGCGCCGCGCCGCTCGACGCCGCCGGCGGCGAGCCGGAGGAGCTGCCCGGCGTCGACACCGCCGAGCTCGTCCGCCGCGAGCGCCACACCTGGTGGCAGCTCGTCTCGCAGCTCTACGCGCCCTGCTCCGAGCACGCCGTGTCGATCGCGCAGTGCGTCCGCGAGTCGCGCCCCTGCGCCGCCTGCGCGCCCGCCGCGCAGCTCCTCGCCGACAAGATCCGCGGCGGCGCGAGCGGCGCCGAGGCGCAGGCGGCGTACGGCGTGCGGTTCGGTCCGAACGTGAAGAAGATCGATCTCGCCGACTCGCCCTCTCGCGGGCCGGAGGGCGCGCCGGTGCAGATCGTCGTGTGGTCGGACTTCGAGTGTCCCTCCTGCGGCCGCGCGGTGCCGATCCTCGACGAGATCGTCGAGCGCCACGCGCCGAACGTCCGGCTGGTTCACAAGGTGTATCCGCTGCGGTCTCACGCGCACGCCGAGCCGGCCGCGCGCGCGGCCATCGCGGCGCACGCCCAGGGCCGCTACTGGCAGATGGAGCGCCTGCTGTTCGAGAACCAGCAGCGCCTCGAGGAGAAGGACCTGCTCGGCTACGCGCAGCGGATCGGCCTCGACATGGCCCGGTTCCGCGCCGACATGGCGGGCGAGGCCGCCGCGAAGGTGATCGCGCGCGACAAGGCCGAGGCCGACCGCGCCGGGCTCTCGGGCACGCCGTTCATCGTCGTCAATGGCCGGGAGTTCGATCTGGCGCTGTTCAGCCTTCAGGGGGAGCTCGACCGGTGGATCAAGACCGAGCTCGCGATCCTCGGGGCGAGCGGGCGAGCGGCGCCCGCCAGAACGACGGAGGGCGGCTCGGAGCACAGTCGGTCCTCCTCGCCGCGCGCAGGAGCAGGGGGCCCAGACGGACGGAACAGCAGCGCGAAATGATGGAGGCCCAGGGAGGCGCCGCGTTCAAGTAACACGTAACCACGCGAGGAAGTAGAGCCCGAGCACGCAGGTTGCCCCGCGGATTGACATGGACTAACCTCTTGGTCCACAGCGCACACCGCTGGCCGATCCCAGGAGGTTCCGGGTGAAGCAAGTCACCATCCATGCCGCCAAGACCCACCTCTCACGCCTCATCGAGGAGGCGTGCGCCGGCGAGGAGATCGTGATCTCCCGTGGCAGCGAGCCGGTGGTTCGCCTCGTTCCTGTAAAAACCCCTGCGCCGGCGCGCGTGTTTGGCAGCATGCGCGGCCGTGCGAAGGTTGACGCCGCCTTTTTCGAGCCGTTACCGGACGATGAGCTCGCTGCATGGGGGCAATGACGTGCGCGCCCTGCTCGACACTCACGCGCTCCTCTGGTGGCTCGACGGTGATGAGCGGCTCTCACTCCCGGCGCGGACCGTCATCGCCGATGAGAACAACGAGATTTTCGTGAGCGCGGCGAGCGCCTGGGAGATCGCCACCAAAGCCAGGATCGGAAAGCTCCCCGGAGCTCTCGATGTCGCCGCGGACATCGTGGATTGCCTGAAGAAGCAGGGGTTCACACCCCTCAGCATCTCGGTCTCGGATGGACAGCGCGCCGGGAGCTTACCAGGGCCGCACAGGGACCCTTTTGACCGCATGCTCATCGCGCAGGCGCTGTCGCTCGACATCCCGCTGGTCACGAACGAGACGGTCTTCGAACAGTACGGCATTCGCCGGCTCTGGTGACGATCGACGGAGCGAGGCACGGTCGGCGGGGGCCGACGTGACGAAGAGGACGACGGCCCACGCTGTCGCCCGAGCCCTCGACGCCCGAGCGACAGCGTCTGCCGCATCCGTCGGGGAGAAGCGCGAGGGGGCGCTCCTTGAGGCCGGCGACGGCGTGCTGCTGGACGACCCTCGACGCTCTCGGCCACTCCGAGCCGGATTCACCTGGCCGCTCAGGCCGATACGTTTCGCCATCCGGATCGCGATCCAGCAGGCCAGTTCCTGACACATCGAGGCAAATTGCCTCGGCGTGCGGGGCGTCCTGCGTGGGTTTCACTGCTGGCATACCCCTCGCAAGCCCGGCGTCCAGGCCTCCACAGCGCGAGATCCGCCGCAGGTCGCGCGCTGCCGGGGCGCTCCACGCAGCGCCCGATGGAGGCTGTACGCACGCGAACGAAGGGAGAGTCCGTCATGACGACAGCACGTAGGTTCCTGCCTGTCTTCCTCGCTGCTGCTGGCGTCCTCGTGGGCTGCGACTCCGCGAGGGACGAGCGAGCTCGAGCCGACCACGAGCTCCGCGAGGTCAAGGAGGAAGCGGCGGAGGCCCAGAGCAAGCTCGACGACATGAAGAGGCAAGGCGACGCGCCGACACAGGCCGAGGTGGATGAGGTCGTCGACGACCTCAGGGAGGCGCAGGCCGAGGCCAGGGAGGTGAGCGCCGAGGCGGACGCGGCGCTCGCGAGGGCGCGCCTGGAGGCCCGGTCCGCTGTGGAGAGGTCGCTCCAGGAGAAGATGAAGAGCATGGCCGACCTCCAGCGCGAGATCCGGGAGAAGCTGCCGAAGGCCGAGGCGGACAGGCTCGTGGAGGAGCTCACGCGGCGATCGGGGGCAGTCCAGGAGATCCTTCTCGAGATCGACCGCGCCAGGGGGATCAACCTGGAGGCGATCAAGAGGACCGCGGAGCAGCGCCTGGGCGATTTCGATCAGGCGCTGGAGCAGGCCCGACAGCGGGTCTGAGGAGCGGGCGAGCAGGGCCCATCGAGCCGAGCGCGCCGCGCCCCGGCATCCGCCGACAGGCGCCGCGCGCCCCGGCCTCAGCCCCTCTTGCGCCGGCGCCGGGCCTCCCCGGCCGGCGCCGGCGCCCCGGCGTCGCGGCGGGCGCTCCGCAGCGCTTCCCAGAGCGCCTGCGCGACGACGCCGTGCGGCCGGTCGCGGCGGCGCATCACGAACAGCTCCATGACGTCGGCCTCGAACTCGGGCACCTGCAGCCTCACGAGCTCGCCCGCGGCCAGCGCGTCGGCGGCCACGTGCTCGGGCAGCCCGCCCCAGCCCATGCCCGCGAGGATGACCTCCCGCTTCGCCGCGACGTCGGTGACGGTCCAGCGCAGGCCGCCCTCCAGCACGTTCAGCGACGGCGAGCCGCTCCCGGTCGCGCTGTCGCGCAGGACGATCTGCGCGTGCGCCCGCAGCAGCGCCGGCGGGATCGGCGCGCCGCACGTGGCCACCGGGTGATCGAAGCGCGCCACAGGGAACACCCGCACGTCGCAGAAGGGCGCGATCTCCACCTCGGACGCGTCGATCCCGAGCCTCGTCGCGACGGCGAGGTCGGCGCGCTGCTCGCGCAGCGCGTCGGCGGCGCCCGCCAGCCGCTCGGTGCCGAGCTCGATGCGCACGAGCGGATAACGCGCCTGCACGCCCCGGAAGATGCCCATGAGCGGCCCGAGCGGCGTCACCGCGTCGACGGCGAGCCGCACGATCGGCTCCACCTTGCCCGAGAGCCGCATGCCGAAGCTCCGCAGCGCCTCGGTGCTCTCGATGACCGCCGCCGCGCGCTCGTGGAACAGCCGGCCCGCGTCGGTGAGCGTGGCGCGGTACTCCCGGCGATCGAACAGCGCGACCCCCAGCTCGCCCTCCAGGTTGCGCACCAGCTTGCTCACCGCCGGCTGGGACTTGTGCAGCCGCGCGGACGCGGCGCTGAACGAGCCCTCGCCCGCGACGGCGAGGAAGGCGACGAGCTGGTCGTAGGTCATGGCGGCGCGCGCAGGGTTCAGAACCGGAGGTTATGGAGTCCATAGGAACATACCACTTTCTTGTTCCGGGGAGCGGCGCCAGGGTGTCGGCAAGAGAGGAGCGACACTCCATGTCCAACCGAATCGATCGCGTCATCATCACCGGCGCCAGCAGCGGTATCGGCCTCGATCTCGCGAGGCGCTTCCTGGCCGAGGGCTCGCGCCTCGTCCTGAACGGGCGCGATCCGGAGAAGCTCGACCGGGCGCGGCGGAGCCTGGAGGGCGGCGAGCGCGTCGTCGCGGTGCCGGGCCACGTGGGCGACAGGGCCACGGCGCGGGCCGTCGTCGACGCCGCGCGGGAGCGCTTCGGCGGCGTCGATGTGCTGATCAACAACGCGGGGATCTTCGGCGTGAAGCCGTTCCTGGAGAGCACGGAGGAGGACCTGGAGCGGTTCTTCTCCACCAACGTGAAGGGGACGTTCCTGATGACGCAGGCCGCTGTGCCGCTGATGATCGAGGGCGGCGGTGGCTCGATCCTCAACGTGGGGACGGTGCTCGTGCAGCAGGCCATGACGGGGATGCCCTGCTCGGCCGCCATGGCGAGCAAGGGCGGTGTCCACGCGCTCACCGTCTCGCTCGCGGCCGAGCTGGCCCGGCACAACATCCGCGTGAACACGCTGGCGCCCGGCATCATCCGCACGCCGCTCATCGGCGAGAACGCGGACGCGATGGCGTCGATTCACCCCCTCGGCCGGATCGGCGAGGTGCGGGACACGACGGACGCGGCGCTGTACCTGGCCAGGGCCGGCTTCGTGACAGGCACGACGCTCGACGTGGATGGAGGCTACGCCCATGGTCGCTGAGGGCCGGAAGCACGTGCTCCTGATGGGGCTAGAGGTGACGGACGAGGCGTCCTACGCCGGCTACCGCGCCCGCATGACGCCGATCCTCACGACCTACGGCGGCGCCTTCGGCCACGATTTCGTCGTGGCGCGCGTGCTGAAGGGGGATGCGCGCATCAACCGCGTCTTCACGATCGTGTTCCCCGACCGCGCGACGCGGGAGCGGTTCTTCGCCGATCCGGCGTACCGCGCGGCGCGCGCCGAGCTCTTCGAGCCGGCCGTCGCGGCGGCGATCGTGCTCGGGGAGCTCGAAGAAGCGGTGGAGTGAGCCGTCCCGTCCGCCACGCGCTGTCCATCACGCATTCTCGCGACGATCCGCGCGGCGTCGCGATCACGCCCTGCGTTCCACCTGGAGCCGCTGCGCCCGTGGAGGAGCAGGTGGCGACCGGCGCGGGCGGCAGGGCACCGCCGGCGACCCGGGGCACGGGGACGGCGGCGCCTGTGTAGCTCGATCGCGTACCGGCGCAACCACCGCCACCGATGAATCCCGTCAGGGGCTCGCCCCGCGCGACAGGCGCTGGCGGGCCGAGGGATCGGTCGTGCGGACGCGTCGCCGGCGCTTGACACTCTACCTACCGATCGTAACTTACCACGAGTAGATAGCCTGCGTCTTCGGCGGAGGCCCGTCAACAGGAGTCATCGCCATGCACGTTCTCGTTGTCGTCGCGCATCCCGAGCCCAGCTCGCTCACCCACGCGATCGCCGCACAGGTCGCGCAGGGCGCGGCCGACGCCGGCCATACCTTCGAGATCGCCGATCTGGCGCGCGAAGGGTTCGATCCTCGGTTCACCGAGGCCGATCTGGCCGTCCACCGCCGGAAGGCGCCGCCGCCGGCCGACGTGGCCGCCGAGCAGGCGAGGATCGACCGGGCGGACACGCTGGTGCTGGTCTATCCGGTCTACTGGTGGTCGATGCCGGCCCTGATGAAAGGGTGGATCGATCGCGTGTTCTCCAACGGCTGGGCGTTCGACTTCAGCGTCGGCGGCAAGCTGGTGAAGAAGCTCCGCCATCTGCGCGTCCACCTCGTGGGCCTCGCGGGCTCGGACGTGCGGACGTACGCGCGACACGGCTACGTCGGCGCGATGAAGATGCAGATCGACCACGGGATCTTCGGCTACTGCGGCGCCACCGTGGGCACGTCCGAGCTGCTGTTCGATTCGGAGGCGCACGACCCGGCTGTCCACCTGGAAGCGGCCCGCGCGATCGGGCGCAGGCTCCTCGATGCACCCGGCCGTCGCGAGACCGCGTGAGCGGCTCTCGGCAGCGAAGAGGCCGTTCTTCTGGCGCTGGCTGGGGCCGTGTTCGGTCTCTGGCATGGCCAGAGCCACGGCCACCACCACGTCGGCTGGAGCCTCGATCGCGGCGGTGACGTGACGGAGCTCTGGGGCCGAGGCGCCGTGGTGACTTCCGAGCGTGGCGAGCCGCCCTTGACATCCCGGAACATTGGCTTTTCTTTTCCCCTCGATGCGCATTGGTAAATTCAATCCGCCCGACGTCCACCGGACCCCTGGCTACCATCACGTCACGATCGTGGAGGCCGGCCGGATGGCCTTCCTCGCCGGCCAGTGTCCGCTCGACGTCGACGGCAACCTGGTCGGCGCGGGCGACCACCTCGCGCAGGCCGACCAGGTGGCGGCGAACGCCCTGGCCGTCCTCTCCGCGGCCGGGGCGCAGCCCGCCGACGTTGTACGCTCGGTGATCTACGTGGTCAGCGACGACAGGGAGGTGCTTGCCGCTGTGTGGCAGCGACTGAACGACTCGGCGCTCGGCCCGGCCTTCGGTACGGCCAGCACCCTGCTCGGGGTCGCCGCGCTCGGCTTCACCGGTCAGCTGGTCGAGCTGGACCTGACCGCCGCCCTCCCTGATTGATCCTGCGGTCGCCGGACCAGCCGGTCGCCGAGCGTCGACGGCGCGCTGCTTCTTCGCTCGCAGCGCTGTACTCGCCGTACGGCGGCACGAAGCCCGGGATCCCGATTCCCCGTTGCCTTCGCGCTGCACAGACCAGCAAGGCGCGACGTCGCGATCATGCCCGGCTGTTCCACCTGGAGCCGCCGCGCCCGTAGCCTCGCGTGATCATGGCTACCAACAAAAAAACCTCGCGCCGGCAAGCCCTGGCGTCCGTCTTCGTTCCTGGCACCGACCCGCTGGCGTTCGCGCCGCCCGTGGTCACCACCCTCTCCGCGCAGCTCGCGGGGTTCAAGGCCGAGCCCCACGGCTACGATCCCGAGCTCGCCGAGGAGCTCGTCGCCGCGTACCGCCCGCGGCTCACGGCCATCACGCCGGATAGGCTGGAAGTCCCGCGCGTCGATGTCGAGTCGGTCAGCCGCGCCCTGCTCACCGTTCACGCGCTCACGCAGGCCCCGCCGCTCCTCGCGCTCTACCGGGGCGCGGCGGCGCAGGGGGAGTTCCAGATCGACAACCTCGATCACCTGAAGGCGCTCGCGCTCATCCTCCTCCATGCCTATCGCCAGGCCGACGCCGCGGGCGCTTTCGCCAGCGGCGCCAAGCTCTCGGCGGCCCTCGACAGGGAGTCGGCGGAGGTCGAGTCGCGCATGCAGAAGGTGTGCGAGCACTTCTTCGGCGACGACCCGGAGCTCGGCCCGGTCCTCCGCCGCCTCAGCGCCGGGACGGGCTACCTCGATCGCGCGTATGACCTCCTTGGTTACGCGGACATCTACCAGGCCAGGCATGACGTCGTGTCCACGGATCCGGTCCATCACCGCGCGACCGACCTCGCCGACGCCCGGCGGCTCGCCTCGCAGATGCTCGCCGTCCTCGGCGCGGCGCTGAGCCCGAAGGCGCGTGAGGCGTACGACCTGCTCCAGCGCGCCTGGACGCTCGCCAAGCCGCTCTACGTCGAGGTGCAGGAGCTCGGGCTGCGTTTCCTGCGGTACGATCCGCAGCGCGACGCGCGGTTCCCGTCGCTCTACGTCGTCGGGCGGGCTGGCCAGGGGCGGAAGCGGACGAAGAAGGAGGCTGCGGCGCCCGCAGGGGGCGACACGGCGTCCAGCGGGGGCGGCGGGGCGGCGACCGGCGGAGGGGCCGGCGCGGGAGCGGCGAACGGCGGTGGCGCGGGCGCGGCGAACGGCGGCGGCGCGGGAGCGGCGAACGGCGGAGGGCCCGGGGCGGCGAACGGCACGGCCAGCGGGGCAACGTCGGGCGCCGGTGGCGGCGCGACGTCTGGCAGCGGCGGCGGGGCGGCACCGGCGGCCCGGGGCGCCGAGAAGCCGGCACCTGTGTAGCGGGCAGTCCTCCGGGGGCCGTGTGCACCTGTTCAGGACCGGCATGCTCGAACGACGTGATCCCGAGTTTCAACTCCCCCGGCGGCCTCGATCGAGGTCCTGGCCGGAGTTTCAACTCCCCCGGCGGCCTCGATCGAGGCCCTGACCGGAGTTTCAACTCCCCCGGCGGCCTCGATCGAGGTCCTGGCCGGAGTTTCAACTCCCCCGGCGGCCCCGATCGAGGTCCTGACTGGAGTTTCAACTCCCCCGGCGGCCCGATCGAGGTCCTGACCGGAGTTTGAACTCCCCCGGCGGCCCGATCGGGCGGCGCGAAGCACGACGTACGAAGCTTCGATCACGTCGCGGTGAACTCCAGCGTCATGGCGTGCGACATCGCGGCCGTCCCGCTCGGCGGCGGGGAGCTCGACGTCGCCATCTTCTGCCTGTCGCTGATGGGCGCGAACTTCACCGACTACCTGCGCGAGGCTCACCGCTGCCTCCGCCTGGACGGCCGGCTGCACATCTGGGAGCCCGCGAGCCACTTCGACGACATCGACGCGTTCTGCGCGGGGCTCGCGCGGCTCGGCTTCGAGGTGATGGATCCGCGCCAGCAGGGAGCGTTCATGCGCATCCGCGCGGTGAAGGCGACGGTAACGGCTGCGCCGGATATCGTCCTCCACTTCAGGGGAAGGCCGGCAGCCGCCTCAGCCGGCCGCTAATAAGCGGCATATCGCCGGATGCTGTTCTGAGCACGCCCGAGAGCGACGGGAGGCCGTTAACGACAGCCGCCTTGCTCCGAGGTCCGGGACTACCCGACCCTTGTGACATCAGCACCTGCGACAGGGCCTGGATCCCCGCCGCGACGTTGCCGATCCACCCTACGGCGAGCCCGGTCGATACGGCGATCGCTGGCACACTGATCGCGGCGCTGATTCCTGTGGCGCTCGTGACGCCCCCGAATACCTCCCCCGTCAAGCCCCCGATGGTGAGAGCCAGCCCACCCACGATCTGCCCGATGGCCAGCCCCATCCTGGCTTCCGGCGTCCCATGGGCCAGCACGCCCGCGGCGTCCAGCAGCCCATGCCCGACGCCGGCGAAAGGGACCGCCCCGAGCATCAGCCCGGCGATGAACCCTCCCTCCACCTGCACGTAGGGGTTCTGCGCCCCCCTGGATCCGCGCCGCGATGTTCCTGATTAACCACAAACCATGCCATGCGACGCCGCTTGGTTCGGGTCCCTTCTATTGAGGCTCTCGAGTCCAGGCTCCTCCCACTTTGCTGCGAAAGGCTACCCATCCCAAGGGCAGGTCAGCCACTTCCGTTACGCTCGGATCCATAGCGACGATCTCCTTCAGATGAACGATCCGGCCATCGCCTGGGTCGTTGGTTGTTCCACATAAGAATTGCCATCCGCCGTCGTCCGCGTCATGGGATATCATGAGAACTGGGGCCCCCGTTAGGACTGCCGCCGTTGTGATAACGCCGAGGCACGGATCCTCTTCGAAGCCTAGGTGATTCACTTGGATCCCTTCTCCAGGTTGCAGTTGCGGCATAGAAGTTGTCCATTATCAATGGTGCCGGAGCCTCCCTTTGACCGGGAGGTCACGTGATCAACATGCCCTTCATTGTTGGGCGGAGTTACGGATTTCGTGTGCTTCTGAGGTTTGACAACGTCGGCGCCACAGTTGTCGCACTTGTTGACCCCCCTATGCACTGCCGCGTTCTGTTTCCATATCTCGTCCTTTCCGGCCTTCGTAAATGGCTGTGCAGGTCGGCTTCCGGGCGCGCCACCCCGCGCGGCGAGCGCTGCGCCCTGCGAGCCCGTACCGCCAGATCCTTGCGACATCAGCGCCTGCGAGAGCCCCTGGATCCCCGCCGCGATGTTCCCGATCCCACCGACGACGAGCCCGGTCGACACAACGATCGCAGGCGCACCGATCGCGGCGCCGATTCCGGTGGCGCTCGTGATGCCCCCGAAGACCTCCCCCGTCAAGCCGCCGATCGTCAGGGCCAGCCCACCCACGATCTGCCCGATGGCCAGCCCCATCCTGGCTTCCGGCGTCCCATGGGCCAGCACGCCCGCGGCGTCCAGCAGCCCATGCCCGAGGCCGGCGAAAGGAACCGCCCCGAGCAACAGCCCGGCGATGAACCCTCCCTCCACCTGGACGTAGGGGTTGTGCGACCAGTCGATCGGCGCCGTGGTCACCGGCTGCGGCACATACCCGGACGCGCTCCCGGTCGTGCTCACGTCGACCGGCGGCGTGGCGCCGCCCGTCTCGGCAGCCATGGTGTTCGTATCGGCACCGGAGCGCGCCCCGTGCTTCGGGACCGGAAGGACCAGCTCGATCTCGATCGGCGGTAACCCGAGCTCGTCCGAAGTGAACTCCGCGCCAGCCGGCAGCGGTGCGTGAGCCCCGTCCCTCGGGAGCGCTTCCTGCAAGCCGCCTGGGTCGACGAACGCGAGCGGGTTGTTGAGTACGTAGCTGTATGGATTCCAGCTCTGGCCGAAGAACGGGAGGGAGATGATCGGGTCCGTGGTCAAGAACCGCCCGATCCTCGGATCGTAGATCCTGCCCTTCATGTTCACGAGCCCGAGCTCGTCGTCGCTCTCGTGCCCGGTGAACCCGTGCGTCGTCTTGCTGGTGAACGACGCCGGCACGGGCTCTCCCCACGCGGGGTTCCTGCGCTGCCCGAACGGATCGTAGCTCCGCCGTTCGATCACGTCGCCGTTTTCGTCGGTGAGCGCGTCGACCGAGCCGAGGTGGTCGACATGCATGTACCGCGTGCCGTCGTTCGCGCCTCCCCGGGTGACGATCGCCACGACCCGCTCGGGCGAGTGGATGTAATACCGATGCTCCACGGCCCCCGATGCCGCATCGGTGACCCGCTCGACCAGGTCGCCGAAGTAGAGCGTCTCCTTTTCGGGTGTCGTCTTGCGGATCCGCCGCTGGTCGCCGTCGTAGGCGAACGTGACGGTGCTCGCGCCCTGCGTGATGCGCTCTGGCAGGTCGAACGGCGTGTAGCGCACGGTCGTGCCGTCGGGGCGCGCGATCTGGTTGCCCACGGCGTCGTAGGCGAAGCTCCCCGTGCCCGCGCCGGTCACCGCGTGCGGGTGCAATGGATCGTCGTAGGACAGCGTTCCGACGTCCGACTTGAAGGTGAGATTGCCGTTCGGCGCGTGGTCGTAGCGGAGCGCGCAGGGCGCCGCGGCGCTCTCGACCCCGCTGAAGTACGCGCACGTCAGCCGCTGGAGCGCGTCATACCGAAAGCGCTCCGTCGTGTTCCGGGGCTGGAGCGCATCGGTGCGGCGTGTGAGGTTCAGGAGGTCATCGTACCCGTAGTCCAGGTCTTGTACCTCGGCCGCCCCGCTCTGCGTCACGACGTTCCGAAGGCGCTGCTTGTCGGCGTGGTAGCCCCGTGTCGTGACCGCGCCGTTGCCGAACACCTCCTCTCGAAAGCGCCCCGCGTCGTCCACGTCGGTCAAGCGCCAATACGTAGCCTTCGTCCGGCTGTCGCGCACCGCGAGCACGTGGCCGTGCGCGTCGTGGTCGTGGGCGACGACGAACGACGCCGCACCGGCCGGCGTCGGATACGTGACCGTGTCGATACGGCCGAGATCGTCGTAGCCCAGCCTGGCTTCCAGGGGAGCGCCCTCGCCGTCGAGGCGAAGCGTGATCGTCTCGAGCTGGCCGAGGCGGGTGTACCCGTACGTCTTCTCACCTTCGGGGCTCGCGAGCGCGTGGAGCTCGCCAATCCCGTGCGCCGCGGTGTCCCAGGTCCACTTCGTCGTCCGACGCTCGGCGCCGAGCCGGTCCACGCGCGTGTCGGGCCGCCCAAGCGCGTCGTACTCCCACGCGGTCTCGCGCCCGAGCGCATCGGTCGACGAGATCAGCTCGCCGAAGCCGTCATGGACCGAGCGCGTCGTGCCCCGATCGGGGTCGTCGAGCTGCCGGACGCGACCGAACCCGTCGCGCGTCATGCGCGTCACCGCGCCGCCGGGATCGGTGACCGTGTGCAGCAGGCCGAACGGGCCGTAGCTGTAACGGGTGATCCCGTCGGCTGCATCGGTGATGGCTTTCGTCCGCCCCAGCGGATCCTGCTCGGTCACGGTCACGTGGTCGAGCGCGTTGGTGACGCGCACGAGCAGGCCATCGTACTCGGTCGTCGTGACCGCGTTCCACGGCGTCGTGTGGCGCACCTCGCGGCCCACGGCGTCGTGCTCGTAGCGCTCGTACAGCCTCTCGCGCTCGGGCGTATCTTCGCTGACCGGCACCGAGCGCCGCGCGATGCGCTCGCCCAGCGCGTCGTACCCGATCTCTTGCAGGATGCGCTTCGTCTCGCCCGAGCCCTGCGCCGGCTCCGGCCCGTACCACCACCACCGGATCGGGCGACCGAGGCTGTCGAATTCGACGGTATCGTCGGCGCCGCCGGTCGTGGTGCTC
This sequence comes from Sorangium sp. So ce1335, assembly GCF_051521615.1. Taxonomy (NCBI): domain Bacteria; kingdom Pseudomonadati; phylum Myxococcota; order Polyangiales; family Polyangiaceae; genus Sorangium; species Sorangium sp. So ce1335. Next base: position 10,616,512 of record NZ_CP150363.1, on the reverse strand, counting down.
CGCTCCATCACGCGCCAGGCGTCCTGGTTCGGGCCGCCGTCCTTGGTGCGCGAGAGCGCGATCGCCGTCGTGGTGCCGTCCGGACGCCTCTCGACGCCGAGGCGGCCGAAGCCGTCATACAGCCACGCCGTGACGCGCTGATTCGGGTCGACCCGCTTGAGGAGCACGCCCAGCGCGTCGTCGTACGCCACGATCGTCGTATGCCCGGCCGCGTTCACGTACCTCTCGGGGAACATTCCCTCGTCGTCGAGCTCCGTGCTGGATGTCCGCCGGTGGTCGAAGGCGTCCTCCGCCGTGATGGCTGTGATGTTGCCGAAGTCGTCGCGCGTGGCGGTCAGCTTCAGCTTCGTGTCGGGCAGGCCGTCGTCGCTCTCCGTGGATTCGGTGTCGACCTCGCCGTAGATCGTCGTGGTCCGCGTGAGGATCCGGCACTGGGAACTACCCGCCGCCGCGCTACACTCCTTCTTCGTCTCGAGCTGGCCGAGGACCCAGCGCTCGGTGTCGTTCTTGAATGTCCGCGTGACGTTGAAGGTGAGATCGACGCCGCCCGTCGCGACCTCCTCGGCGCGCACGTTGCCGAACGCGTCGAAGTCCGTCACCTTCGACACCGAGTCCTGCAGCAGCGTCGCGCCGCCGCCTCCGGCCTCGACCTGCCGCACGTACGTCTCGATCGCGGGCGGCTGGCCGCTCGGGGGCGGATAGATCCCTTGCGCTCGCCTCAGACGGCGCTCGGTCGGCAGCGTGAAGTACGTCGCGCCGTCGTTCGTGGGGACGAGCGTCCGCTGCACGTCGAGGAGCGCGAGCTCGATCTGCTCCGGCCTGGGCTGGGTCGGCAACCCTGGCGCCCAGCGCCACGTCCGCGCGACGCGCCCTGCGAAGGGAAAGACCTGGAGCTCGTCGTCGTACGTGACGTTGTCGTAGACCTCGAGCGCCGCGGCGCCCGTGTCCAGATCGGTGACAATCCGCTCCCCGAACCCGAGAAACCCTCTGCCCAGCCGGTGGTAGCGCCCGTCGCGGTAGCTGACCTCGAGGCGCCGCGGTCGATCCGCGCCGTTGTTGAGCGCGTACGCGCTGACCACTCGCCGAGGCCCCACGACGCAGCGGCGCGGATAAGCGCAGTCGTTCGCCGCGCCGGAGCGCGCGAGGTAGAGCGGGCTCTCCCGCGCCGGGTCGTCCGCGCTGCCGCCCTCCTCCGCCGCGACCGACGCGTCCGTCAGGTGCCCGTACGTGATGCTCACGTTGGGCACGAAGCCCGGCTCGGACGGCTCGTGGGCGTTCATGCCGTCGGAGATCGCGACCAGCAGATCCTGATCGGCCGCGAGGCTCTCGAAGAGGGTGAACGCGCCGCCGAGCGTCATGACCACGTCCTGGGCCCCGTCACCGTTGACGTCGCCGGTGCGCGGCCCCCGTGGATCGGCGAGCGTGACCGCATCGCCGAGGCTGGCCTCGAACGGCACCTGCGGGTCGACGAGCGTGAACGGGGGCCCATCGCGATCGCCGGTGGCCAGCAGGACGGCCCACGACGGCAGCGCATCGGAGCCGCCCGGCAGCATGCCCGGCGGGACGGCCATGAGAAGATCCTGCCGCCCGTCGCCATTGAAGTCGAGCGGAACGGCGAGCCGGAAGAACGCGTCCTGATCCGGGAAACCCAGCAGATCGCCGAAGCTGAACGCGTCGACGGTACGGAACGGTGAGGCCACAAAGGTCGGCCCCGTATTGAAGTAGGTTGTGAGCTGGTCGTGGCCGGATCCGGATTCGACGGCATCGGGCAAGCCGTCGCCGTTCGCGTCGAGAAAGACGACCCGGCCCCCGGGGCCCACGACAGGGAGTTCGGTGTCGAGCACCTCCCAGCGCCCATCGCCCCGGCGCATGATCGCGTCGTAGCTGGCTCCGGTGAGGACCGTCCCGTCACCGAACCGCCTCAAGGACGGCACGATGAGATCGATCTTGCTGTCGGCGTCGAGATCGAGCGTGTGGAATTCTGTATCGCAGGGATAGCCGATGAGCAGATCGATCGATTCGCCCGTCGGGTCGAATCCCGCGGGCGTCGCGCCACGCGCAGGCCGCCAGAGATGGACGGTCCACGCCGCAGAGAGCGGGAGCGGAGCGTGCCCCGCGCGGTCGTGATCCTCGCACTGGATCAGATCCGGCACGCCATCGCCGTCCAGGTCGGCGAGGTGCATCGACGCGCCGGGGCTGCTCAAGCTGGGCGGCGCAGGCGTGCTCTTCAGCGGAAAGGGCCTGCGGATGCCCGTGTCATGGAGCGCAAAGGTCCAGTCGGGCCGGGACAGGATCACATGCCATGTGACCTCGGCACCATAGACGTCGTGGAGCAGGACATCCATCCGCCCATCGTCGTCGTAGTCCAGGACCGTCCCGAGTTCGGGCTGAAGAAGGGCCGGATCGGACGGCCCGATCGGATCGGCGACGGTGGGCCAATCTTCGAGGAAGGCGAGCTCCGCCGGTGCGAGAAAGCCCGGCGGGGCGCGGGGCCCGAGGTTTCGCGCCACCCACCACGCGGTGATCGGGTTCGTCGGTGTGCTGAGCGCCGCGGCCATGTCCGGAATCACGAGGTCGTCGCGCCCATCGCCGTCGACGTCGAACACCATCGGGCTCGCCCTCTCGGAGACCGGCTCGTCGATGCCCGTCGTGATCCGCTTGAACCCGGGCGTGGCGCGGTTGTAGCGAAACCGCGTGGCGGGCTTGCACACCCCGTCGCTCGCACACTCCTCGACCTGCGTCAGGAGCGTGCGGTGCGTCGCCGGGCTGAGCTCGTAGCCGAACCCGTAGCGCCGGACCAGGGTATCGCCCGGGCCGAGCATCTGGATCTCGTCCAGGCGAAGCGAGCGCTGGAGCGCCATGCCGCCCGAATAGCCGGTACGAATGGCGGCCGGATCCTTCGTCCCGTACAGGAAGCGCACCGCCCGCGAAGGAGCGAGCGACGGCGTGCCCTCGAAGCCCGTGTAGCGGATCTCGTCCACCGCGTACTCGGCGGCATGGCCGTCCTCCGTCTCAGCGACGCAATACGCGTACGTCACGGCGTTGCCGCGCCCGTCGCGGACCTTGTTCGCGAGCCACGCGCGCGCGGCGCCGCCCCGCGCCAGCGGCTTGCTGCCCTCGGTGCGCCCGTACTCGACGACGCGGCCGTCGGGTAGGTGCGCCTCGAAGTAGAGCGCCTCGGCGGGCGCAGCCGCTTCCGGAGGGTAGTGCCCGACCATCTTGACGAAGGTATCAGGGAACGTCCGGTATTCGATGATCCCGGGCGCCTGGCCCACGGGAACGAGGCGCTGGCCATCGAGGCAGAGCTTGTCCTCGCCGTCGTACCGCACGGCGCGGATCTCCCCGTCCTGCGCGAGCGTGCTCGGACACCGCGTGATCGCGGAGAGCCCTGCGATGGAGAAGCCGGCGCCGAGCACGCCGTCGCCCGCATCGCTGCGGTAGACGAGCTGGAGCCGAGGTCCCATGCCCGCGCGGGAGGGCACGGTGGTCAAGTCCATCGTGTACACGGCTTCCCCGGTGCTCGAGATGGAGAACGTCCCCGGAATGGTGCCGGCGGCGACGGTCTCGACTTCCGGCGCGGGGCGGGGCGTCGCAGGGCCGTGCGCGCCCTGGGGCCGGCAGGCGATGAGGCCATGAGACGGCTCCAGGGGCGGGTCGCCGAAGACGCACTGACATCCCCCTTGAGCGAGCCCGCAAGCGAGGAACATCAAGAGCGGGATGAGCGCCCGGGGCACACATCGAGGAACGATCGCCATCGCAGCCTCCCTCGTCTCGAGGAGGCCATGGCGCGGCGGCCCGAGTCAACCGCTGTTCTGGAGGCGATACCCTCTGCCGATGATGAGCTCAAGGCATTCGTTGGGGCATCTGTGCCCGGCCGGCACGGACGCGCAGCAGGCATTGCGTTGTGTCAAGCCGCCCGGGGGCGGCACGCCGCCGCCCCCGGCTGTGAATGACTGAAGCCAATCAGCTGGGCCGATTCGTCTTGCCGGGCGTCGCCTGGCCGCCGCCCGCGCTCGTGCCCTGGCCGCCCGCCATCTGCGCCGCGGACCCGCCGCCGGTCTTGACCTCGATCGTGCGGCCGCGCTGCTGCTGTTGCGGCAGCTTCATGCAGACCTCGAGCACGCCGTTCTCGAAGCTGGCGTTCACGTCGTCGGCCTGCACGCCCTCGGGCAGCGGGATGGATCGCAGGAACGATCCATAGCTGCGCTCGGTGTAGCTCACGCCCTCGCGCTGCTCCTGCTGCTCCTGCCGGCGCTCGCCCTCGATGATCAGCGAATCGTCCTGGATCTGCACCCGGATGTCGTCCTTCGTCACGCCGGGGAGATCGGCCTTCACGACGAGCTCGCCATTGCGCTCGCCCACCTCGATGTGCGGCGACCAGAGATTGGCGCCGAACGCCGAGAGGCCCCGCCCGCCGCCCTGCTCGGCCATCGGACGAGACTGCCGGAACGGCGAGAGCACCCCGCCAAAGCCGAAGTCGTCGAACATGCGATCCATGTCCTCCATCATCCGGCGCATCATCGAGAGCGGGCTGATGAAGCCGCCCGCTCCTCCATACCGCCCGAGCTGCGCGCCGCCCTGCTGGCGCTGCATTCCCGTGGACTGCCCGCCGGCGCCCTGAGAGGAGGGCTGACCCATCGCCTGGCTGCCGGACCTGCCCTGCTGCGACTTGCCAACGGACACATCTTGACCCGTCTGCTGACGCTGCTGTTCCGCCATGGGAACCTCCTTTCAACCACGTTTCGATGCAAACGCGGTGCCGCGCCGCGAGCGTGAACGGCGCGAGACGGGCTCAGGCCCTCTGCGACGTCACACAGCGAAACGCAGGATGAGCTCGGTGATCCCCGCCCCGACGAGCAGCAGCAGCCCGACGACGAAGCCGATCAGCGTGAACCGATCGTCCCGCCACCGCGGCCTTAACGGCACGATGTCGCGCTCCGGCAGCACGACAGCCCGCATCGTCTGGTGGATCGGCAGCCCGCCCGGCCGCGGCGCGACAGCCACGCTCTGCGGCTGCGCCAGCCCCATGTTGATGAACCGCGTCACCCCCGCGCGGAGCCGGTCGCCCATGCCCGGCAGCGCGCTGCCGATCGCGACGGCGCGGATCCACGGCGCGCGCTCGAACGCGTTCTCCATCGCGATCACCCCGAAGAGCTGCCGCAGCCGCGCCATCAGCGCCCGCACCTCGGCCAGGTGCTGGAACGCCCGCGTCCTCGCCTCGGGCGGATCCTCCGAGCTCACCCGCGCAAGGCAGTACGACTCCAGCCGCGCGTTCAGCCCCTCGAGCTCCTGGAGGATCCGCGGCGCCGTCTTCTCAGGGCTCGTCTCGAGCGGGAGCGCGAAGCCCCAGGGCTCCTCGCGCCCGCGCTCCGCGGTCCACTGGAACACCTCGGCGAACCCCCAGAGCGTGTCGTAGCGCGACAGCACGACGTACGCGGGCACGTCCGCGCGCAGCGCGCGGCCCACCTCGACGAGGTACGCGCGCATGCGGTTCGCGTACGCGTCGAGCCCCTGCTCGTCGAGCTCGATGAAGTCGGCGATGCTCAGGACGACGAGGATGCCGTCGATCGGCTCGCGCTTGCGCGAGGTGCGCAGCTCCTCGCAGAGCTGCGCGAGCTCGGGCGGCTGCCGCCGCGGGCCGACGACCGTCGCCTCGGGCTCGATGAAGAGCGCCTCCCTGGCAAGCCAGTACGAGCACCGCGCCCCGGGCACGCCGATCGCGAGCGGGCCGGCGCTCGGGGGCCACGTGAGGTTCATCGAGCGGATCACCGTCGAGCGCCCCGAGCCGGGCTCGCCGAGCACGAGGTAGCAGGGGACGGCGTAGATGCCCTCCGGGCTGCCCGGGTTCGCCTGCTCGACGAGCGCGTGGACGCTCGCCAGCTCGTAGACGAAGGAGCCGCTCATCCGACCCTTTGGGCGATGGTCCACGCCATCGCCGCCGCGCCGAGGGTCGCCACGAGCGCCGCCAGCGCCCGCCCGACGAGCGCGGACCTCCACAGCGGCACCTTGGGGACGTGCTGGACCGCGACCCCCTCGACGCGCACCGGCCGGAGCACCCCGCCCGTCCAGTCCCGGTCCGGGTCCACACCGAGCTTCAGCGAGAGATCGCGCCGGATCCGCAGGAGGTCGTCGATGTTCTGCCCCGGCAGCCCGTAGCGGCCGCGGAAGCCGAGCCCGAGCACGCAGGCGTAGGTCGCCATCACGGGGAGCGGGCCCTTCCGCACGCGCTCCAGCCGCTCGAAGAACTCGACGCCCGCGTTGTTCGTCATCCACCGCGCGGCCTGGAGCGGGCGCTGGGCCCAGACCGGCCGCAAATCGGGCAGCGACATCGCGACCTCGTCCGCGAACGCGGCGATCGCGAACATGCCGTCGTCGACCGAGGCGTTCGGCATCTCCCGCGCGAGCCTGGACCCCTTGAGCTCCTCGAGGAGCAGGTTCGCCTGCCGCAGCACGTGATCGGCCGGCGGCCGCCGCGGGGACTGGCGGAGCATGCAGAGCCAGAGGAGCATCTCCTCACCGAAGACGCCGATGGAGGTTTCCACGCGGCCGCGAGCTTACGCCAGGCGCGCACCGACCGTCGAGTCGACCCGCGCGCGAGCTCCGTACGACGCGCGCCGGCGACGCGCGGCCGCCCCGGCGCGCGACGGCCGGGTGTCATCGCCGGCGCGCGTCCGCGTCATCGGCCGCACGCGCGCGGCAGGCAGGGGAGGCGCCCTGCGCCGGCGAGCTCCGCCGGTGCACCGGAGCGTCGACATCCGGGGAGGGCCGTGCCTATGCTCCGCCCGCTTCTCGAGCCCCGCTCGAGCACACCCGGGGACGCGCGAACGCGGCCCCCTTGAGGAGAGGTCATGTCGGAGATCCAGAGCGTCATCGCGCGCGAAGTCATCGATTCGCGCGGCAACCCCACCGTCGAATGCGAGGTCACCACGCTGAGCGGCACCGGCCGCGCGGCCGTGCCGAGCGGCGCGTCGACCGGCGAGCACGAGGCCGTCGAACTCAGGGACGGCGACAAGAAGCGCTACCTCGGCAAGGGCGTGCTCACCGCGGTGAAGAACATCGAGACCGTCCTCGGCCCGGCCGTGCTCGGGATGGATGCGCTCGATCAGGCCGAGCTCGACCAGGTCCTCATCAAGGCCGACGGGTCCGCGAACAAGTCGAAGCTCGGCGCCAACGCGATCCTCGCCGTCTCGATGGCCGCCGCGCGCGCCGCCGCCGACACGGTCGACCTGCCGCTCTGGCGCTACCTCGGCGGCGCCGCCGCGCGCGTCCTGCCGACGCCGCTCATGAACATCCTGAACGGCGGCGTGCACGCCGACAACGGCCTCGAGATCCAGGAGTTCATGATCGTCCCCTACGGCGCCGAGTCGTTCGCCGAGGCGCTGCGCACGGGCGCCGAGATCTTCCACACCCTGAAGGGGCTGCTCAAGAAGGACGGCATGGTCACCGCCGTCGGCGACGAGGGCGGCTTCGCCCCGCGCCTGCCGTCGAACCGGGCGGCGCTCGAGTACGTCGTGCGCGCCATCGAGGCCGCCGGCCACCGCCCCGGCGAGGACGTCGGCGTCGCGCTCGACTCGGCGCTCAGCGAGTTCTACGACGCGAAGACCGAGCGGTACACCTTCGACAAGCAGCAGAAGACCCGCGAGGAGATCGTCTCGATCTACGAGGAGCTCAGCAAGGCGTTCCCGATCGTGTCGATCGAGGACGGCGTCGCCGAGAACGACGAGAAGGGCTGGCGCCTGCTCACCGAGCGGCTCGGCAAGAAGGTCCAGCTCGTCGGCGACGACCTCTTCGTCACGAGCCCCGCGCGGCTCGCCAAGGGCATCGAGGACGGCCTCGCCAACGCGATCCTCATCAAGCTGAACCAGATTGGCACCGTGACCGAGACCCTCGAGTGCATCCGCCAGGCGGCCGAGGGCGGCTACCGGTCGATCATCTCGCACCGCTCGGGCGAGACCGAGGACACGTTCATCGCCGACCTCGCCGTCGCGACGAACGCGGGGCAGATCAAGACCGGCTCGGCGTCCCGCTCGGACCGCGTCGCGAAGTACAACCAGCTGCTCCGGATCTCGTACGCGCTCGGCGACGGCCAGATCTTCGCCGGCCGCAAGCCGTTCCGCCGCCCGGGCTCGCAGCGCGCCGCCCAGTGAGGTCGCCCGGCGCTGGCCGCGTGGGCGCGGCCAGCGCTCGGTCGATGTCGTCGATGTCGCTGCGGTCGACGTGAACGACGCAGCGGCGCCGTCGACGTGAACGACACCGTGGCGCCGTCGACGTGAACGACGCCGCGGCGCCGTCGATGTGGGTCGATGTGAACGACGTGGCGAGGCCCCCGCGGCGCGGATCGCGCCGCGGGCCCAGCCTCGCTGCGCTTACCAGCGGTCGCGGCCGCCGCCACCCCCACGGCCACCACGGCCGCCGCCACCGCCGCGGCCACCACCGCCGCCGCCGCCGCCACGGAAGCCACCGCCGCCGCCGCCACCGCCGCCGGGACCGCCGGTGCGCTCGCGCGCCTCATTGACGGTCAGGGTGCGGCCGTCGAGGTCCTTGCCGTGCAGCGCGTTGATGGCCGCCTGCGCCTGGGCATCGCTCACCTCGACGAAGCCGAACCCGCGAGACTGCCCGGTCATCCGATCCGTCATCAACTGAATCGACAGAACCTCGACACCCGCCTGCTCGAACGCGTTGCGAAGGGTGTCTTCCGTCGAATGGAACGCCAGGTTCCCCACATAAAGCCGCTTGCTCATGTCTGCCGCCGATCCCGTTGCACGATCCCCGCATCCCTCGCGACCGGCCCGGATCGTGCCGCGGGCCGTACGCGAAACCGCTCCCCGACGACCGGCCGTCACCCCACGTTCGGAAGAGGCAACCACGTTGCAGCAGGCGGCCGGATCAGAGGTCGAGGACGAACGAGCCTTGAGGCGCTCCGGAAGCTACCGGCCGGCGGCGGACTACGCAAGGTATTCCCCCTGGATGGCCGCGTCTGCCTGGTGATTGTTCGCGCTCGCCGCCCTCCGGCGCGCGCTCGTCGCCCCCGGCGCACGCCTCGCGCCGCCCCGTGACGCCGGCGCCCCCGCAGCGCCCGCACCGGAATGAGCGGTTTTATGCAACACGGACGCAACACCGGACGAACCGAGTGCCGTGTCCTCTCGCGCGCTGCTGGGCTCGGCTCGAGCGAGATCGCGTGAGCACGTCGTCCGCGGGCGGAAGCCTGGCCGACTGTCCTCGATCGCCTCTTCTGGTAGCCTGCCTGTCCGGTGCTCGGACTGGAGGTCAGACCATGAGATCACGCGTGTTCTCCGCGAGGGCAGGCTCGCGCAAGGCGCACCGGGGGGCGCTCCTCCTCGCCTTCTCGATGGCGATCGCGGCGGCCGGGGCGGCGTGCTCGTCGTCCGGCGGCGGCCCGGGCGAGCCTCCGGGCGGCGCGCAGGGCGGCGGCGGCTCCTCCAGCAGCGGCGCGGTGGAGGGGCTCGTCTCGCTGCGGGTCGAGCCGGCCGCCGCCTCGGTCGATCTCGCGTACGGCGAGCGCGCGGCGGTGGAGCTCAGCGCGATCGGCCGCTTCCAGGACGGCGCCGAGCGCGACGTCACCGATCGGGTGACCTGGAGCGCCAACGACCTCTTCGCCCACGTGGACGCCGGTCAGCTGACGACCTCCTCGCCCGGCCTGGTCCGGGTGACCGCCGCGGACGGCTCCGTCGCGGCGAGCGCCGAGGTCACCGTGAGGCTCGCCGGCGAGGTCGCGCTGCCCGGCGCTCCCCCCGGCGCGGGCGAGGCGCTCGGCGGCGCGCCCGCGCCGGCGAGCGCCCCCGCGATCGCCTACCCGCTGGACGGCGCGCTCTTCCCCTCGAACATCGGCTCGGTCGAGCTCCAGGTGCGCCGCGGGAGCGCCGGGCAGCGCGTCGGCCGTGTCGAAATCTCGGGCGATTTCATCGACTTGCGGCTCGTCGGCGCCTGCGACCCCATCCCGGACACCGACGGGTGCGCGATGGCGCTGCCCGCGGATCTCGTCCCGATGCTGGTGCGCGCGAGCGAGGGCGAGGCGATGGAGACGCGCGTGCGCCTCGCCGCCGAGGACGGCAGCGAGCTCGGCGAGAGCGCGGCGATCGACGTCCGCTGGGCGGGCGCGTCGCTCTCCGGCGGCCTGTACTACTGGCGCACGGACGGGACGACGCTCCAGGCGGGGTCCATCTACCGGTACGACCTCGACGACGCGGCGAGCCCGCCCGCGCTGTTCTGGGAGAACGAGCAGTCGCCGCCGCTGCCGAACGGGCAGGAGATGCCGTGCATGGGCTGCCACGCCCTCGCGCTGGCCGGCGACAAGATGGCGCTGACCTTCGGCGGCAGCGGCCCGTCCTCGTTCGCGCTCGTGGACGTCGCGACGGCGGAGATCATCGCGCTGCGCAACACGGATCCCGGCGGGTTCGCGACGATGAGCGCCTTCTCCCCGGACGGCGAGCTGATGGTCAACGCCTTCCGCGGTGCGCTCACGCTCCGCCGGGCCGACGAGACGCTCGAGTCGCTCGGCGACCTGTTCAGCGACCAGCCCGAGCGGCTGACGCAGCCGTTCTGGTCGCCGGACGGCGAGCACCTCGCCTTCGTCGCGTGGCAGCCGGGCGAGAACGGCGCGGGCCCGGAGCTCTACGGCGACACGGTGCGCGGCGCGCAGATCCTGATCGCGGCTTCCGACGGGGCGGGCGGGTTCGAGGCGCCAAGGGCCCTTGTGCCGCGCGAGCAGGACAGGAGCCATTATTACCCTGCCATCTCCGACGACGGCGCGTGGGTCGTGTTCAACACGTCGCGCTGCGACGGTCCGCCCGGCAACGGGGCCTCTGGCAACGACCCGTGCGATTCCTACGACGACAACTCCGCGCGCCTGCGGATCGTCCCCGTCGAGGGGGGCGAGCCCGTCGATCTCGCGCGGGCGAACGGCGACGACACGTGGGCGAACTCGTGGCCGCGCTTCGGGCCGAGCCACGCCACGTACCGCGGAAAGAACATCTACTGGGTCGCGTTCTCGTCGCGGCGCCCCTATGGCCTGCGCCTGCCCGGGTCGAACGACGGCACGTCGAAGCCGCAGCTCTGGTTCGCGGCGGTGACGCTCGCGCCGGGCGGGGCGATCGACGGCGATCCGAGCTTCGCGCCGGTGTGGATGCCCCAGCAGAACGACGACATGGCCGATCCCACCGGCAACCACATCCCGCAGTGGGCCGAGAAGGCGCTGCCCGTGCCGCAGTGACGGCCGGGCGGGGCCGAGCCTGCCCCGGCGCCCGCGGCGCCGGGCGTCTTCAGGCGCGCAGGACGGTCACGTCGCGCCCGGAAGGGGTCCTGGCCTGCTCGAAGCGCGGACGGCGCGCGGCGAGCCCGTCGCGCGCATCGAAGATCACGAGCGTGCCGCGCCGGAGGCGCAGGCGCTTGAGGTACTCGTCGAGCTGGGAGAGCCCGCGGCCGAGCGGGTCGCGCTCCCCGCGGCGCCACACCTTGAGCTCCATGGCCCGCCGCTGGATCGCGCGGGTGCCGTCCGCCTTGCGGTAAGGAAAGCGCACGAGGAGGTCGATCCGGCCGCGCCCCACGCCGTACTCGCGGTCGATGGTCCCCCCGCCGTTGACGATGCGCTGCAGGAAGGCCATCAGCACGAGCTGCGGCGCGACCTCGGGGTAGGGGACGCCGGCGGACAGGATCTCGCCGTGCTCGCTCCAGAACGCCGCGAACGCGCGAAGCAGCCGTCTCCAGGCCAGGCGGCCGTCGGGCAGGAGGAAGCGCGAGGGCTCGGCCGGGATGCGGGCCTCGACAGCGGCGCCGAGGACCCGCGCGACGACCTCCTGGTAGATGGGGTTGGCGATCCGCAGCGGCTTGTCCGGCGCGATGAGGCCGAGATCCCGGGCATACGACAGATCGTCCGCGTAGCTGTCGCCCCCGCCCTCGTAGGTGCCGGCGAGCACGGGCTCGATCACCCGCCGCACGCGCGGCTCGACGAGCCTGTGGGCCAGCGAGTCGAGGTGCGTGGCGCGCGCCAGGATCAGCCGCTCGGTGGCGATCTCCACGTGCTTTCCCTCGATCGGCTCCTCCGCCGGCACGGCCATCTTCTCGACGATCTCCCGGCCGAGCGCGTTGACGAGCCAGGGTTGTCCGGTCGTCGCCTCCCAGGCCCGGGACACGCTCTCTGCCGTGAAGACCTGCCCCGTGTCCTCCGTGTGCTGGGCATAGAGCTCGGCGAGCTCCTCGCGCGTGAAGTCGCCGACGCGAACGGACTCCAGCTTGATGTTGAACGGGCTCGCGGTGCCCAGCCGGTCCGGGTCGCCGCCGCTCGCGGCCTTGTACTCGCGGACGTCGCGCAGCCCGCACAGGATGACCGAGGAGGGGAAGGCGTGCGGCCGCTCGGCGTAGCCGGAGCGGAGCTGCCGGAGCACGCTGATCAGGCTCTGTCCGCGCAGGGAGTCGATCTCGTCGAACATCAGGACGAGCGGCCTCGGGCAGCTGCGCGCCCAGGCGGCGAGCAGGCCGCCGAGCACGCTCCCCGGCGGGGATGGCGGCGGCTCCGGTGGCCTCAGCTCCGGCGGCAGCGCGCTCTCCGCCTTGCGCGCCATGTCGGCGAGGACGAGCTGCTCGGCGGCCCCGTAGTCGTCGCCGGCCGCCTCGCCCGCCTCGCAGGAGAAGAGCAGCGCGGCGTACGCGCCCGATGCGGTCAGCCGCGCCGCGAGCGAGCGCAGCGCCGTCGTTTTCCCGGTCTGGCGGGGGGCGTGCACCACGAAATACCCCCGCTGCTCCACGAGAGAAGGCGCCTCTGGCAGCCGCCGCTCCGCCGGAATCATGTAGTGCCAATCCGGGCGACAGGGGCCGGCCGTGTTGAAGCGACGCTTCATGCGCCGGAGCATGGTCCAGCCGCGCGTCCGCCCGCAAGCCGCCGCGCCGGGGGAGCGGCGGCCGGTTCCGTCTCAGGCGGCGCGCGCCGCGGCCACGGCGGCGCGGGGCTGCACGACGCCCCAGCCCTGCCGCTCGAGCGCGATGCCGGGCAGCCCGCGCGCCGTCTTCATCAGGATGCGCCGGCACTGCTGGGGCGTGAGGCGCGGGTTCGCCTCCAGCATCTGCGCCGCCACGCTGCTCACGATCGGCGCGGCGAAGCTCGTCCCGTCCACGTGCTTGTAGTGGCCGGAGATCACCTTCTGGTCGCGCAGCTTGGCCGCCGCGAGCTGGCGCACGAGGTACGGCTCGCGCCCGGCGACGGCGTCGAGGTCCGGATCGACGCCCGCGTGCTCGACGAGCAGCCCCGGCAGCTCCTCGTCCCGCGCGCCGTCGAGCAGCGACAGGAGCTGCGCCTGCGCCGCGGTCGGCGTCCCGGGCAGGATGGGCGCGGCCAGCCAGATGGCCGGCGCGATGAGCTCCGGCTTCTGCAGCCCGTCGACGGTGAGCCCGTACGACGAGTGGTAGTTCCACGTCTGCTCCCCGGCGCCGCCGTCGTCGAGCCCGCCGACCGCGATCACGCTCGGCGCGCTGGCCGGCGGGAGGACGTTGTGCGCCGCATCGTGCCCGGCGTTGCCCGCCGCCGCGACGACGACGATGCCGTGCCGGCTCGCGTCGTCGGCCGCGCGCGAGAGGCTGCCGGTCAGGTACGACTCCTCGTAATCGCCCCCGCACGAGATGTTGAGCACGCGGATCCCGTACTCCTCGCGGTGCGCGATCACCCACGCGATCCCCCGGCGAATGTCGTCGTGCACGATGCGGTGCGCGGAGCCGACCTTGACCAGCACGACGTCCGCCTCCCAGGCGAGGCCGCGGAAGCGCCCGTCCGAGAGCGCGCCGTTCCCCGCGGCGACGACGGAGGTCATCATCCCGTGCCACGACGACACGTCGGGGCTCTCCAGCGCCGCGAGGCCCGCCTCGGGGGCGAAGAGGTCGTGGTAGGCGAGGATGCGGCTCCGGGGCGTGACGAGGTCCGGGTGCGCGTAGAAGCCGGAGTCGAGGAAGGCGATGGTGACGCCCCGGCCGGCGTAGCCGGGGTCCGCGTGCAGCCGGTCCGCGATGGGCAGGATGCGGCGGGGATCGAGGTGGCTCGGAGACATCGGCGCGATGCTACCGCACGGGCCCGCCGACCGAGGTCCCCGCGCGCGCCGAGGAGCGGCGCGGAGACGAGCCGGACGCGACGTGCGCCGGCCGAGCGCGCCGAGGCGCAGCGCCGGGCAGCGATCTGAGCTACAGCGGTACAGAGACGACAGCGGTACCGAGACGACAGCGATACCGAGCGCGGGGCCCGCGCAACCCGCGCTCCCCGACCGAAACGTGCCGCCCGAGATGTCGAGTGGCCGGCGCCCGGCACAGGGCTGCTCGGACCGGGAACCTCGTCGCGGTCACCTGGCGCGATCGCGCATGTAATGTCCCGGGGTCACCCCGAACTCGCGCTTGAAGAGCCGCGTCAGGGGGGCCTGGTCCGAGAAGCCCAGCCGGCGCGCGACGTTGAGGATGTCGGCGTCCCGCGCCTCGAGCGCCTGCCGCGCGCGCTCGAGGCGCCGCCGCAGCACGTACTGGTGCGGGGCGACGCCGAGGGATCGGCGGAACGCGCGCGCGAAGTGCGCCGCGCTCAGGCCCGCGACGCCGGCCATCCGCTCGACCGTGAGCCCCTCGCCGAGCTCCGCGTCGACGAGCGCGAGCACGCGCTGGAGAGCGCCCCGCGACAGCCCCCCGCCGCGCGCCGCGCTCGCTGGCGCCGCCTTCACGCCGAACGTCCCGACCACCTGGACAGCCAGGGCCGTGGCGAGCGCGTCCACGAACGTCGCCCCGCACGGGCCGCCGCGCTCGGCCTCCGCGGCCAGCGCGCGGACGAGGTGCTCCAGCTGGGGGCAATCGACCGCGTACGCCCGCCGGAGCTCGCGCGCCTCGTCTTCCCCGAGCGCGCGCAGCACCTTCTCGGGCTCGAGCGTGACGATGGCGAAGCCCGAGGGCGCCCGCACGCGGTGCGTGAACGAATCGCCCGCCGGGCAGAACCAGAGCTGCCCTGGCGCGAGGGTGATCTCGCGGGGGCGCCCGTCGACGCGCGCCTCGAACGTCAGCGCGTGAGGGTCCGTGTTCAGCGCGAGGTAGTGCGCGCGCACGGCGAGATCGCGCACGTCCCACGACGGATTGTACCCGACCTCGACGTGCACCCCCGGCCACCCCAGGTCCGCGCTGGAGACGAGGATGCGCGCCGACGCGAGCGCATCGACCGGCTCGGACGAGCTCGAGGCGACGAACGGGACCGCGCTGCGACCTCTCACCCGCCCGACTTTACCCGCCCCGGCGGCCCGGGGCGAACGGCGCAGGATCCTTCAACGGCGCGCGCGGGCTTCGTTCAAGCGCGGGGCGCCGCGCGCGGGCACCCTCACCCACGACAAGGAGCCCACATGAGCCACGCCGGAGCCCACGCCGCCATCGCCGCAGCCGCCATGGCGCTCACCGCCTGTGCGAGTCCGACGAGCGCCGTCCAGCCCGGCGCCCAGGAGACCGTCATGCAGAACGCGACGAGAGACCGCGCCGCCATCCTCGAGACCATCCACAACGTCGCCAGGGGCGCCGATCTCCGCCAGTGGGACGCGGTGCGCTCGGCGTTCGCCGGGCGCGTCGTGCTCGATTACGGCGCCCCCGAGCTGCTCACGCCCGAGGAGATCGTCTCCCGGTGGCGACCGCTCCTGTCGGCGTTCGACGGCACGCAGCACGTGATCCGCGACGAGCAGGTGAGCTTCGTCGAGCCCGACCTCGCGCGGGTGCGCTCGCGCTTCCAGGCGGCTCACCACCTCGCCGGCGCGGCGGGCGGCGAGCTCTGGACCCTCGGCGGCCGCTACGAGCACGAGCTCGCGCGCACGCCTTCCGGGTGGAAGGTGACCCGCATGCGCATGATCCCCGGCGAGTCGACCGGGAACGCCGCGCTCCTCGAGCGCGCCCGCGAGCGGGCCGGCCTCGCCGCCCCGCCCGCGTCCGGATACCGCGTCGAGCACGTGCGCTTCCCGAGCCAGGGCGCGGATCTCGTGGGGCTCGTGCGCCTGCCGGCGAGCGCGCGGGAAGGCGATCGGTTGCCGGCGGTGGCGGTGCTCGGGTCGTGGACGACGGTGAAGGAGCAGATGCCGTCGCTGTACGCGCAACGCCTCGCGTCCGCCGGCTTCGCGGCGCTCACGTTCGATTTCCGCGGCTTCGGCGAGAGCGAGGGGGCGCCTCGTCACGAGGAATCGCCCGCGCGAAAGATAGAGGACATCCGCGCCGCGGTGGCGTTTCTGTCCGCGCACCCCGCCGTGGACGCCGGGCGCCTCGGGCTCGTCGGCATCTGCGCCAGCAGCGGCTACATCGCGGCGGCGGCGGCGGACGACGCGCGCGTGCGGAGCGTGGTGATGGTCGCCCCGTGGCTCCACGACGCAGCGCTCGCCGCCTCCGTCTACAGTGGGCCGGAGGGCGTCGCCGATCGGGTGCGCAAGGGCAGGGAGGCCCGCGCGCGCTTCGCGTCGACGGGCGAGGTCGCCTATGTTCCCGCCGTGAGCGCGACCGACGCGAGCGCGGCGATGTTCGGCCCATTCGACTACTACCTCGACGTGCGCCGCGGCGGGATCCCGCAGTGGGGGAATCGCTTCGCCGTGATGTCGTGGCCCGGATGGCTGGAGTTCGACGCGCTCGCGAGCGCGCCTCGCCTGCGCGCTCCGACGCTCATCGTCCATTCCGAGGAGGGCGCCATCCCGGACGGGGCAAAGCGCTTTGCGGCCGCGATGCCGGTCGCTCCCCGCGTGGTGTGGATGCCTGGCACGCAGTTCGATTTCTATGACGACCCCGCGACGGTCGACCGCGCGAGCCAGGAAGCCGCCGCGCACCTGCGCGCGACGCTCTCCCCGCGCTGAGCCGGCGGCCAGCGGGCCGGGAAAGCGCGGCCCGCCGCCGAACACCCCTTCTCGCATCACGCCCGTCCAGCGGGACGGCGTCGCGGTGTCGCCGCCGTCACGTCGGCTGGCACCACGGAGGAAGCCATGCGACGTGTGCTCGATTTCACAGCGCTGTTTCTCTTCATCGCCTTGCCCCTCGGCTGCGCCTCTCCGCAGCCCAGGCCCCCGGAGGAAGCCATGTCCAGCTCGAGCTCATCGGAGGTGCGGGAGAGGCACCGCGCCGTCGTCCGCGCCTTCTTCACCAGGCTGGAGGCGTTCGATATCCGCGGCTTCGTCGAGCTCTTCGCCGAGGGGGGCAGGCAGATCATGCCCTTCTCCCCGGAGGGCTTTCCGAAGCGGCTCGAGGGCCGCGCCGCCATCTTCAACCAGTACCGGAGCATGCCCGACAACTTCGCCAGCATGCGGTTTCCCGACCTCGCCGTCCACGACATGGTCGACCCGACTCGCTTCTTCGTGACCTACCGCGGCGAGATCCGCCTGAGATCCGGCGGCTCCTACGACAACACCTACGCAGGTCTGTTCGTGGTCCAGGACGGCCGGATCGCCGAATATCACGAGTACTTCGATCCCATCGTCCTCCAGCGCGCGTTCGGCGACGCGCTCGGGGCGAGCTTCAACGTGGGGCGGTGACCGAGCGCCGACCTCGCTCTCCTGGAAGCGGCAACCCCCCGACCCCGCGGAGCTACCCCTTCCGCCGCTCCGACGCCCGGATCCCCTCGCGGAGGCTCCGCAGCAGGTCGACCCCCGACAGGTCGGCTCCGGCCTCCACGAAGGCCTGCGCGAGCTCCGCTCGGACGCCGGTGACGATCGGCCTCGCGCCCAGCAAGCGGATCGAGCGGACGAGCTGCGTGATGTGCTCCGCGACCGCCGCGTCGGCCGTCGCGACCCCGGTCAGGTCGAGGATCACGCAGCGCGATCGCCGCTCCACGATGGCGCGGAGGAGCCGCTCGCCGATCTCGGCGCTCCGCCCCCCGTCGAGCGCGCCGATCATCGGCAGCGCCAGCGTGCCCGTCGCCACCTCCAGGATCGGCGCCGAGAGCGCCAGGATCTCCTGCTTCTGCTCCTCGACGAGGTCGAGCGCCCCCGCGAGCTCCGCGACGAGCCTGGCCCGCGCCTCGGCCGTCTCCTCGGCCGCCCGCAGCTCGGTCTGGTCGGTGTGCTGGACCAGCGTGGCGGTGTCGCCGGTCGCCGGATCCGGCACCGGACGCGCCTCCACCACGTGCCACCGCTCGCCCTCGCGCGTCAGCACCCGCGCCTCCCGCGAGATCACCTGACCCTCCGAGACCGCCGCCAGGAGCTCCCGCGCGAGCGCCCGATCGACGAACCGCTCCTCGAACGGCGCGCCCTCGCCGAAGGCGCGAAGCGCCGCCGGGTTGTGGAGCAGCACGCCCCCCTCCGCGTCGAGCAGGGTCACCATCACCGAGGAATGGCGCAGCGCCTCGACGCTCCGGGAGCGCGCCGCCTCCGACGCCCCGGCGTCGGACAGGGCGTGCACGAGGATACCCTGGCGTCCATCGTCGAGCTCGATGCCCGAGAAGAACGCCTTGAGCGCCACCGGCTTCCCGCCCGGGTAGACGGTCCACGTGTCCTCGGCCGTGTGGCCCTGTCGAAACCGAGCCATGTAGCCCGCGAGTCGCGTCCGGGTTGCCTGCGACATGTCCGAGAGATCGCGCGAGAAGAGCTCCTCGAGGCTCGCGGCGTTCCAGAGCCTCACCGCGGCGGCGTTGGCCCATCGAAAGCGCATGTGGTCCGGGTCGAGGACCATCGTGGCGAGGCCGGAGGAAGCGAGCGCGGCGAGGCGTTCATCGAGCGTCATCGAGACTCCCTTGCGCGACGGAGCCGCTGGCCGCCACCGCATAGGCGCGACAACGCGCGGATGCAACAAGGCGCGCGGCCCGCCGACGCGCGGATGCAACAAGGCGCGCGGCCCGCCGACGCGCGCCGACGCGCCCGCCGGCGCGCGCCGGGCGAGCGTCATGCCTCCTGGACATGCCTCCTGGACGGGCCCACGCGGCTCCGCCAGGCTCCGCGCATGAGGTCATTCATCGCGACGATGGTCTACGAGCTCCACCCGGACACGCCCCCGGACGCGAGGAAGCTCCTCCGGGCGCACCTCGTCGGCAGGCGCTGGCAGGACAGGCACGAGGGCGCGGCGATGCCGTCCACCGCTGTCTGGATCCGCCGCTCCGCGCAGGACCACGAGACGACCGACGACCTGCACGCCGCGTGCGCGCGCGAGCTCGGCGAGGCGGCCGCCGCCGTGGCCCGGGCGGGGCGCCCCATCCAGGTGATGCGCGCGTGGATCCAGGTGAGCGGCGCGGGGACGTACGGGCTCGCCGCGCCCGCGCGCCCGGCGGACGGCTGAGCGCGCCGCGCGGAAAGCCGGGCCTCACCGCGGCGCTTCGGATACGCTGGGGCGGCTCGAAGGAGGCGATGATGGCTCGACGACTGGGACCTGGCACGGCGCTCCTCTCGCTTGTCGCCCTCGCGGCCGGCTGCGGGGGGCTCTCGACGGAGGAGTCGCAGCAGCGCTGCGATCGGCTACGCGACCTGGTGCCGATGTGCTCCACCGAGCAGAGCTACGCCGCGTGCGTGAGCTGTCACGAGGAGTGCGGCGACGACTGCGAGGCGTTGACGTCCTGCCCGCAGACCTTCGCCTGCGCGGAGTGAGGCCGACGGGGGCGGGCGCGTCGGCGGGGCGATCCGGGCGCGCCCGCTCGCCCGCGGCGTCGCCCGCCGGGCGTCACCTGACCTCGACGCCGCAGTTGATGAACTCGATCGAGGTGTCGATCCGGAAGTGGGAATCGGTCACGTGGCGCTCGGCGAAGAAGAAGTCGAGCTGGTAGGTCTTCCCGATCTCGAGCCCGAGCTCGTCGAGGTTGACGACCGTCGTCTGCTCGGCGTGGATGCCCCCGAGGTCGACGACCTTCTTCCCGTTGATGAACGTGAAGACGTCGTCGTCGCCGGCGAACGTGAACTGCTCGCCGCCCTTGTACTCGAAGCCCATGTGCATCTCGAAGGTGAAGTGGTAGTTGTGCTCCCGCCCCTCGTTGCCGAAGAGCTCATTGTCGATGGGGAAGAAGAGCTGGTCGTTGTACGTCCACACGCCGTCGCCGTCGGGGTCCTCGAACTGGAGCGTGATGTTCATCGGCATGTTCACGCCCTCGATGTCGCGGAACCACGTGTCGAAGTTCTCTTTCCCTGTCGTCGTCGTGGTGCCTTCGGGCCCGCCGGCATAGACGGGCTTCAGGTCCTGTCCGAGGGTGTCGGCGACGATCTCGTGGTCATCGCAGTTCGAGCACTTGCCGACGTCCTGCGGCTCCATGTCGGGGTGCTCTTCCTTGAAATCGCGCACCCGGCCGGTGAACCTGCCGTCGCACGACTCCCCGTTCTGCTGCCCGTTGTCTCCAGGCGTCCCGCCGCCGGTGCCGCCCGCCGTGGTGGGGTTGACCGAGCCGAAGCTGTCGTCGTCGCCCCCGGTCCCGCCGGGCCCCCCCGGCCCCCCGGCGCCGCCAGGCCCACCGGTGCTTTCGGACGACGAGCTCCCGCCGCTGATCTGATTCCCCTCCGCACCGCACCCGCTCAGCGCGCCCACGAGCGCAAGCGCCGCCACGCAACCCGCCGCCGTCTTCATCGCCTTCATCACCGACCTCACCCTTAAGAATGTCGTCCCAAGCCCCGGCGCCAAAGTAGCATGTGGACGCCATTCCGGCGTGTTGACGTAATGCGTCATCAGCGGAATTGTGCGCGCCAAGCAGGCTATTCGGTCTGCTGAAACTGGCATTTTCTACCATCGATGCTCCCGGGCGCGGGACCCGAGGCCGGTGGCCCCGGGTGCCGGATTGTTTGATCCCATACGTTTCACGGGCCCGTCCCGGTGACGGCCGGCGTCGAACCCGCGCGCGGTGACGGCCGGCGTCGAACCCGCGCGGCGCCGGGGGTACCGTCGAGCGGGCCGCCGGTCGATGAGCGCGCTCGTCGCCTTCACCGCGGCGCGAGCTGCGCCTCGATGGCGCGCGGGCCGGGCTCGACCGCGCGCCGCCGACGGCTGTGCCCGGCGCCGGGAGCGACCTTCTCCGACAGGTGCGCCCGCGGGGGTGGACGCTGGATTGCATACAGGACGTCGCACGGAACGCCGAACGCGTGACGCGGAAGGAGGAAGCGACGATGGGTGATCAACAACGTGACGTCGCGGAGCGGACGGCCGCGCGGACCGGGCCGGTCGAGGGCGCGCCGTCGGAGGAGATCGGGCACAGCCCCGGGCTCGATCCGCCGGGCGCGGAGCCCGAGGACGACGACGCCGACCCCAGGGACGAGGCCTATGCCGATCGGCCCGCGGACATCTCACCGTCCGCGCCAAAGGACGGGCGCGAGCCCGTCGGGCAGTCCGACTACACCGATATTGCGGCCGTCCAGCGGCCGCCGGACGACTCCTGAGCTCCAGGCCGGCGTCCGCCGGCCGACTCCCGAGCTGGCGACCGCCGGCCCCCGCCGACTCCCGAGCTGACGGCCACAGCCACGCTCGCCTGACGCCCCTGCCACGCTCATCTCCCGCGGGAGCATCTCCTCGGGGCAACTCGATCTCGCGTCCGCCGTCGGCTCGTTCACCGCCGCGGGTCGCGCCGCTGTGTCCGGCGCGCGCCGAAACGAGGGGCTCGACATCCGGGCACGCTCGGAGTACGCGGGGACCGCTCACGGAGAGGCGCGGGTGCGCAGTGGACCACGAGACGCGGAGCGACATCGAGCCTGGCTCCAGCGCCGCTGACGCGCGGGAGGCCCACCACGCCGCCGAGGCGAGCCCATCGCCCGAGTGGGCCGACGCGCCGTCGACCCGTCCGCCCAGCGCCGGTGAGGCAATTTGCCCTGTCTGTCTCGAGCGCATCGCCGCCGGCGTCGCCCTCTGCCCCGAGTGCGGCGAGCCGACCGACCCGCCGAAGGCGTCGGTGCGGGCCCCCTCGATCCCCGACGCCCCCCCGGACGCGAGCTGGCTCTCGCTGCACTGGCGCCCGCTCGTCACGATCGGCGCCATCCTCGGGCTCATCAGCACCGGCGGGGCGCTTCGCTACCTGGCGCCCCACCGCTTCTCGCCGTCCCGCGCTGCCACGGCGGTCCCCCCGCCCACCCCTGTGTGCGGCGCCCCGTGCTGGAGCGGCGAGTCGTGCCAGCTCGGCCGCTGCGTCTGGCAGCGCCCGAACGACGTGGGCCACCTCGTCGACGCGCCGTCGATCGCCGGGCCCTTCCAGCTGCCCAAGGACGCGTTCGACGCTCTCCCGCTCGACCGCGACCGCTTCGCCGTCGCGCTGTTCTCGGGCCTCGAGGTGCGCAGCGCGAGGACGGGCGAGCCGCTGAGCCTCGTCAGCGAGGCGCCCAACGTGCGGCGCCTCTACCGCGTGGGCGAGGTGGTCTACGCGACCTCGCCGTCGCGCGTCTACGTGATCGACGCCGCCACGACGCGGCTGCTCAAGACGATCGAGCTCGGCGAGGCCGTGGCGGACATCGTCGTCGGCGCCTCGGGCCGGCGCGCGCTCGCCTCGCTGCCCGAGGCGCACGCGGTGGCGATCCTCGCGACCGAGTACCACGCCGAGATCGAGCGCATCCACTTCGGCGACGACGCCGTGGGCCCGGTGGCGGTCGACGACAGCGGCACCCGGGCGATCACGACGACGGGCCAGGTCCCGCAGCCCGGCCAGCGCGAGCCGTCGTCGGGCGGCGTGGCGTATCCGTTCGACCCGAGCCGGCTCGGCTCCGAGCAGGACCGCGTGCGCACCTCGATGGTGGGCAACCCGGCCAGCGCGCTCATGAGCCCGGACGGCACGGCGGGGTTCGTCGCGCTCCGGGCCGAGAACACCCTGGTGCCGCTCACCTGGCTCCCGTCGGGCGCTGTGCGCCAGGAGGCGCGCATCACCACGTGCCGCGAGCCGGAGCAGATCGAGCTCGTCCGGCGCGACCGGCGCGCGATCGTGCGGTGCAACGAGGGGCGCGCGATCCAGGTCTTCGACCTGTCGAAGCGCGAGCTCCTCCGCGCGGTCACGTTCCCCGGCCGCGCGCTCGACATGGCGGTCGCGCCCGACGGGGCGCAGGCGGTCGTGGCGCTGGGCGGCGACGGGGCCGGCTCGGTGGCGCTCGTCGACCTGAAGACCTACGCGGCGAAGGTCCACCCGCTCGGCGGCGAGCCGACGCGGATCCGGCTCGCCCCGGACGGCGGCTCGGCGCTCGCGCTCGGCGATCGCGCCAAGGTCGCGTGGGTGCTGCAATGAGCGAGCGCCGCGTCCCGTGCCCGAGCTGCGGCGCCCGCGTCGTCGAGGGGGCGCGCAAGTGCCGCGCCTGCAAGGCGTGGATCGGCGAGCGCCCGCGCGGGTCGTCCGCGTCGCTCTCGGGCCGCGAGCCGCGCCTGGCGCGGGCGGCGGTCTCGGTGGCGAGCGGCCTCGCGGCCGTCGTCATCGCCCTCGTGACGAGCCTGAAGTCGCCCGTCGGCGAGGCCCCGCCGCTGACCGCGCTCACGCCCGAGGGCGCCGCCGCCTCGTCCGAGGTGCGCGACGAGGCGCCGAACCCCGCGGCGTTCGGCCCGGACCCGGCGCCGCCGCCCCCGCCTGTCGAGCGGAAGGGCCGCTGGCGCGCCCGCGAGTTCCGGATCGGGGACGTCCACCCGCTCGACGTCGTCTTCAACCCGAGCGGCGCGTCGATCTACGTGAGCGGCGACGACGCCTCGCTGCGCGAGTACAGGCTCGACACGGGCGAGATCATCCACAAGGCGTCGGTGCCGGCGCAGGGCGATCACATCCGGCTCCTGTTCGACCGGTACGTCGCGGTGCTGCGGCACGTGGACGCCGCGCGCATCCCGGTGATGGACACGACCGCGTGGGATCGCGATCCGGTCCTCCTCGACGTCGGCCGGAGCCCGGGCGACATCGTGGCGCTCCCGGACGGAAAGACGGTCGTCGCGGCGACGACGGACACGAAGCGCGTGACGAAGTTCGAGCTGCCGACGGGGGTGCGGCTTTCGAACATCACGCTCCCGCACGCGACGGGGCAGCTCTTCCTCGTGCAGGCCGAGGGGCGGCCTTACATCGCGGCGCTCGGCGCGCTGACGCACGCCGGCCGCCCCGCGGGCGCCTGGATCGACCTGTTCGACCCGAGCGAGTCGCCGTTCGGCGCGACGCGGCGGAGCATCGCGGTCGGCCGCGAGCCGCGCGAGGGCGACATCACCGCGGACGGGGGCGCTGTTTTCTTCCCCGATCGGCTGTCCAACACGGCGGTCCTGCTGAGCGTCGCCGGGGTGACCGAGACGCGGA
Organism: Sorangium sp. So ce1335; assembly: GCF_051521615.1. Lineage (NCBI taxonomy): Bacteria > Pseudomonadati > Myxococcota > Polyangiales > Polyangiaceae > Sorangium > Sorangium sp. So ce1335. The sequence goes on along the minus strand of NZ_CP150363.1, from coordinate 10,592,337 downwards.
AGGTGCCTGTCGGCGTCGGGCCGACCGCCGGCTACCTGCTCCAGGGCGACAGGTACGGCATCACGCTCAACGCCGAGGCGCGGACGGCGAGCGTCATCGAGCTCTCGACGATGACGGTGAAGAGCACGCTGCCGTTCCGCGGCGAGCCGCGGACGGGCGTGACGTCGCCCGATCGGCGGACGCTCTTCGTCGCGCTCGGCGGGACGCGGTGGCCGCCGGTCGGCAGCGGCGTCGCGGTCATCGCCGGCGACCCGCCGAAGGTCGTCGCGTCGCTGCCCACGGGCAAGGGCGCGTGCGCGGTGGCGGTCTCGAAGGACGGCGCGCGGGCGGTCGTCGCCTCCTACTGGGACCGGTCGATCACGGTGCTCGAGCAGCAGTAGGCCTGTTCAAAAACCCGGTACGATTTCGTCCCGGTCATCTTCGCGAAACCTTCCTGCGCGGAGCGCGGGAGCAGGCTCAGCAGAGCCGGCGGCGGTTCCGACGGTCGTCTCGTCGCGCTGGCGGCGAGGCCATGGCGGTCGTCCTCATGCCTTCCCTCCTGCTCTGCCCATGACCAACACGCCTGCATGTCGTCAGCTCGGAGTTCTTCTCGGCGCGAGCCTCGTTTGCCTGAGCGCGGCGCGCGCGTCGGCTCAGGCCGCCGCGGACCCGGCCGCGCCGGGGCCGGCTGCCGCCGGGCCTTCCGCCGCGGACCCCGCAGCCGCGGAGCCGGCGGCCGCGGAGCCGGCGGCCGCGGTGCCGGCGGCCGCGGAGCCTGTCGCCGCCGAGCCGGCCGCGCCTCCTGCGGCTGCGGAAAAGCCCAGGCCGCCGCCGTATTCCTTGCCGTTTCAGCTTCGCCCGGTGGTCGCGGCGAGCGTCGTGCGCGCCGACTCGACGACCGCGTTCTACAGTGCTCCCGGGGTGAGCTCGTCGGGCACGACGAGCGTGTCAACGCTGCTCTTCAGCTACAAGGTGACCGACGATCTGGCCCCGCTCGTGCGGCTGGGCATCGTCTCGAACTCTCCGCCGGCAGGCGATTCGGGCCTGGCCTTCATGAACCCGGTCGTCGGCGCCGTCTATTCGTTGAAGCTCGCGCCCGCGCTGCGCCTCGGCCTGTTCCTCGGCTTCACGGTGCCCGTGGGGTCCGGCGGCGGCAACGCGCCGAGCGCCGAGATGGGCCCCACGAGGACGGCGGGGATCTATGCCCGCTCGGCGATGGATAACGCGATGTTCGCCGTCAACGATCTCACGATCTTCCCCGGCGTCGGGCTCGCGTACATCGCGCACGGATTCACCGCGCAGATCGAGGCCACGGTGCTTCAGCTCCTGCGGGTCCGCGGCGAGGAGGCGCAGCCCGACGCGTCGAAGACGAATCTCACCGCGGGCGTTCACCTCGGTTATTTCGTCGTGCCGATGCTGTCGATCGGCGCGGAGCTCCGGCACCAGCGCTGGCTCTCGACGCCAGTGGCCGTCCGGCGGGACGCGTCGCGCGCGACGCGCGACACGACGACGGTGGCCTTCGGCCTGCGCGGTCACTTCAAGCTGGGCGAGACGATGTGGCTGCGCCCCGCCGTCGCGTTCGCGATGGGCCTCGATGATCCGATGATGGCCTCCGAGCACAAGATCCTTCAGGTCGACGTGCCGTTCGCGTTCTAGGACCTCGGGCCAGAGATCATGCCAGGGCTCTGCCTCGCGAGCAGGGCGGACCTGTGAATGCCGACCAGCTGGCCCAGCCGGTCTGGCCGATGCGGCGTCCGGACCCAGCATGCGCTGCACCACCTTCTCTCGCAAAGGAGTCCGAGCACGGCTGCTTCAAGCGAGTGGTCCACCCTCGCCCCGCTCAGGTCGTCCAGCTCCTCGTGGCCGGGCTCGGTCGACCAGAGAGGCGACAACCTCTCTGACATCCGGGGGCTCGCACGAGGCGCGCGCAGCTCTGGCGCGTCGGCGGCGAGTCGCGTTGCGCATCCAGGCAAGACATTGCGCGCGACGCCGCGCTGAAGGCCACGGGTTGCGAGGGCGAGCCGCGCGATCCCATGCCACGTTCGAGGCTCCAGCTTGCTCCCGAGCGGCGTCTGGGATTGGAGCGGAGGTTGCTTGAGCAGGCTCAGGGCAGCCATCCGCGAGTCCCGACGATGCTCGCGCCGATGAGGGAGCGCTCATGGAAATCGAGACCTCAATATACGACCGCGTCGCTCGCCAGTGCCGTGAGGCAGGGTTCAGTCATTTCACGCCATCCTTCCTGCTGGATGAGCCCGGTTTGCGCGCCCTGCGCGCGACCTACCGAAAGCTGCCGGCCGATCCGCGCAGCGCTTGCAGGACGCGCGCTCATTCCCGCCTCGCATGGCATGCAGGCGTCGGACGCTACGAGCTCCAGCAGCATCGGGGCTACTCGCAGAGCGCCACCCACAACGACCTCGACGGGGGCATCGTTCGTCGATTCGAGCCGCTGAGCGACGCCTTTTTGCGTTCTCCGGTGTTTCAGAGGCTCGTCGACCTCGACCGGCGCGTCGTGGACGCGAGCGGGCTCATCGACGGGGGCGCGTACGACGTCGGTCTCCACCAGATCCGCTACCGCGCAAGCGTCGACGAGCCGTCCTACAGCTCGCCGCTCTGGCTGCACCGCGACGACGAGACGGTCGTGTTCATTCACCTCCTCGACCTCTCGCCGAACGCGATCGGCGGCGACAACCTCGTCGCCCCGAACGCCCGCACGATCTCGAAGGTGCTACGGCTCGAGCGCCCTCTGGAGAGCTTGGTCGTCACCCAGGCCATCCTGCACGCCGTGACGCCCCTGAGCAGCCGCGAGGGCGCCGCCTTCCGCGACATCCTGCTGGTCACGTTCGACCCCCTGACCCCGGCGAAGGCGGCGAGCCGCAACAGGGAGGTGGCATGAGCGCGCCGAGCGCCCGTCCGGGGCAGCGGCTCGCCCTGCCGGCCATCGTCGCCGCCACGCTTTTTTGGGGGATGACCTTCGCCTTCATCAAAGAAGCGGTACGCCGGATCCGTGTCTTCGACTTCCTCGCGCTCAGGTTCGCGCTCGCAGCGCTGATGATGCTCCTTCTTTTCCCTGGCCTCCGGCGTCGCCTGAGCCGCGCGACATGGCGGGACGGCGCCGCCTTGGGCGTGCTGTTGTTCGGCACCGTCGCGTTCCAGACGAAGGGCCTGGAGACGGTGCCGGCGTCGACCGCGAGCTTCCTGACGGGGTTCTCCGTCGTCCTCGTCCTCGTCCTCGAAGCGGTGGTCTCCTCCCGTCGTCCCTCGCTCCGGGCCCTCGTGCTCGCGCTCGTCGCCCTCGCGGGCGTGGCGCTCGTCTCGGCCGGCGAAGGAGTCGCCAGCTCCGCGGGGGGCCTGATGCCCAGCGTCGGGCAGGTCTTTATCCTGGCCTGCGCGCTCTGCTTTGCGGGCTACGTCGTGGCCGGCGATCGCGTCAGCCGGCGCCGCCATGACACGGCGGCCGTGACCTTCGTGCAGCTGGCGACCACCGCCATCCTGTCTCTCATGGCCTGCGCGATCTCCGGAGGAGGTCCAGGCCTCCCGACCGAGGCGCGCGTCTGGGGCAGCGTTCTCTTCTGCGCCCTGCTCGCGTCGGCGGTCGCGTTCTATCTTCAGCTACGCTTCCAAGGCGACGTCGGTCCGCAACGAACGGCGATCATCTTCTCTCTGGAGCCCGTCTTCGCGACCGCTACCGCGGTGCTCTTCCTGGGCGAGACCGTGAGCTGGGTCTTCGCGGCCGGAGCGGCGCTCATCCTGGTCTCGACCTTCCTGAGTCGGCGGGAGCCCTCCCCGGCCTGATCGCAGGCGGCGCCTCCAGACATCGCCAGGGTGCAAGTGCGGCGGTTCGTCACCGGCGCGCTCCTCGGACCCGCTGCCGAAGAGCGTTTGATTTCGCCTCACCGACTGTCGCTCGAGCATCCTCGATGCGCGGCTCGACCCGCTGGCGGGATTTCTGACGCGCCGAGCCAGGGCTCCGAACGGTTGAAGCTCGTGCTGGCGCCCTTGCGGTCTCTCCCTCGCTCGCTGATCGGGTCGCGCCCAGCTCGCGCAGCAGCCAGGGTGGAGCTTCCCGGGTTGACGCTCCACGGAGCCCGCCCGATACCCTCCGCATGCGCACGGGGAACATCCTGGCCCCGGTCGGGGTCGGGCCGCGGTGGTGAGCTGCTCGCCTCTCCGTGCCTGCCTTGTCGCGCTCCCGGCGCTGCTCGCCGCCTGCCGCGGCGGCTCCGGCGCGCCGGACGCCGGCCCCGCGCCGGCCGCCGACGCCGCCGCGCCTGCGCCCTCCGCCGCGCCTGCGCCGCCCTCCGCGGCGAGCGCAGCAGCTCCGGACGCGGGCTCCGCGTCGGCAGCCGAGGCGCCGGCGCCCGACGCAGCAGCCCCGGACGCGTCGGCGCCCGACGCGTCGGCGCCCGACGCGGGCGCCGACGCCGCAGCCGCGGCGGCCGACGCGGGCTGCAAGCTCCGCCGGGGCCCGCTCGCGCTCTCGCTCCGCGGGCCGGCGCTTCTGTGGTCCCCGGACGAGAAGGCCCGCTCGGACTTCCGGGTGATCTTCAACCGCGACGGCGCCGCGCAGCACGTCGCGCCGGCGTTCTCCGCGCTCGTCGGGTCGGTCCCGCCGCGCGACGAGGCCGCGGCCGACGCCGGCGGCGCCGAGCCCGCGCGCGCCTCGTGGCCGGCGTGCCAGGTGGCCGCCGGGTTCGTGTTCTGCATGGATCAGGCCGGCACGATCCGGCGGACCCCGATGTACGGCGGCGAGGGGCCGCCCATCGGCGCCGGGCGCCGGGGCACGGCGATCTCCGCCGTTGCGCTGCCCGGGGGGCACACGGTCCTCGCCTTTCTCTCGGATCGCAAGACGACCGAGGGGGTCGTGACGCAGGCCTTCGCGGTGCTCGACGACAGGCCCGCCGTGCCGCTCTCCGAGGAGGGCAGCGGCGCGACGTTCGTCGCGCTGTCCCCGTGGAAGGGCGGGGCGCTCGCGATGTACATCGACGCGCGGTCGGCGCTGACCCCGGTCCACGCCCGCACCCTCGCGGTCACCGCGGAGGGCAAGCTGCAGCTCGGCCCCGACGCGGTCCTCTTCGTCGGCGGCGCGGGCGAGTCGCGGATGGGCGGCGCGCTCGCGATCGGGCCCGAGGGGCCGGCCTACGCGCTCCTCCCGGCGTCGAAGGACATGTCCGGGTTCGGCATGGCCGCGATCCGCATCGACGACGCGCCCCGCGACGACATGCCGGCGGTCTGGTCGCTCTACCCGAACGGGCTGAGCCCCGCGCCGATCGCGGCCACGCAGGGCACCTCGCCGATCCACGTGGCCCGCGTCCGGCCGGTCGCGCGCGAGCCCGGGGCGCGGCACGCGCTCGAGATCGGCCAGATCGACATGGAAGGGCGCTTTCAGCCGCGCTGCGTGGCCGTGGAGGGCAAGTCGTTCAAGCACGTGGCGATCGAGGCCGACCGCGACGGCTCGCTGTGGGTCGCCTACACGACGGACACCGGCACCTTCGTCGAGCAGCGCGCCGCGGGGCCGTGAAGCGCGGCCCCCGTGTCCGCCGACCGCGCCCGCCGCGCGGAGGCGACGTCCGGAGGGCTCCGGCGCCCCGCGCTCGCAGAAACCGAAATCGGCGCGCGGGCCTGCCCGGAACTTGATGGGCATGAGATACCCGAGACACCCCATGAGCGCCCCGCCACGTCCTCCCGTCACCGCGGACCAGATCCGGCCGGGCGACCCGTACGAGCTGTCCGAGGGCCAGCTCGTCGAGTGCTTGCCGACGGGAGAGCGCGGCGGGCGCGGCAACCTGGTGGGCGGCTCCGTGCTGGACACCGATCCAGCGGTCGAGTCTGCCGGCGTCGATGTCGGCGTTTCGCCGCGCCCGGACGTGCTCCGGGCGCCGGACATCTCGGTCGGCAACGTGGGGGACAAGCCCGGTTGGGCGAGCGCCGCGCCTCCGCTGGCCGTGGAGTACGCCGACACCGGACAGGACGAGGGCGAGCTGCAGCGAAAGATCGGCGAGCTCCTGACCATGGGCACGCGCTGGCTCTGGGTGGTCCGCCTGAGCGGCGCCCGGCGGGTCGAGGTGTACGAGGCGGGCGCGGCGGATCGCGAGGCCTCGTCCCCGCCGGGGCCGCCGTCCGGCGGGCGCGCGCAGCGACGGCCCCGGCTGCGGCCGTCGCGGGTGGTCTACCCGGGCGAGCTGCTGGAGGCGCCGGGGGTGCTCAAGAATCCGGTGCCGGTCGAGGCGCTTTACGATCGCGAGGCGGCGCACGAGGTGACCTTGCGCAACCTCCTCCAGCGCAAGGGGTACGAGAGCCTGGATGCGGTGCGGGAGTCGGGGCGCGAAGAAGGGCGTACCGAGGGCCTGCGCACCGGCCTTCGCGACCTCTGCGAGCTGCTCGCGATCGAGCTCTCGCCCGAGCGCGAGGCGGCGCTCGACGCCATGAAGGCAGCCGAGCTGCTCGCCTTGCGCGATCGCATCAAGCGCGAGCGCCGCTGGGCGTGACGCCCCGCAGCTCCGCCCTGCGGCGCGCTGCGAGAGGCCCTCTCCAGGCGCGCCGCGCCGCGGAGCCGTGAAGACACCGACAGCGCTGTGCGGCCGAGCATCGGAGTCCGTCCGGAGCCGCCGGTGCCCGCGTGTCCGCGGCGTGTCATGGCGCCTGTCCCGGGGCACGAGCGTGAGCCCCGGCGCACGACAGCACCATGGCTGTTGCGCAATCCGCCCTGCTGGCGTAAGGCAACCCCGTGGAGTGGCAGATCCACTCCTGATGTAAAATCTTGAGGAGTCGAGATGAAGCTGGATTACCTTCCTGCGGGCATTTTGTGGCCGTTCCTGTCGCTGATCGCGCTCGGCGTTGTCGGCTGTGGTGACGAGGGCCAGGGCGACTCCGGCGGGGCGGGGAGCACCTCGACCGCTGGTGGACAGGGCGGGGAGGGCGGCGCCGGGGCGGCGACGACGGGCCCGGGCACGGGCCCGGGCACCGGCGCCGGCGCAGGTAGCTCCACGGCGACCGGCGCCACCTCGACGAGCAGCGGTGATCCCGGCACGACGTCCGCGACAACGTCGGCCTCGGCCAGCAGCGGCGGCGGCCCGTCCGTGAGCTGCGATTACCCGGCGGCGTACGAGAACGGATCCATCACCTTCTACACGCTCGACATGGGCTCGACCGAGGTGAACTGCAGCTACCAGATCACGGGCCGCAACCCGGACATCGTCGCGCACGTCCCCTTCGGCGGGGGCCAGTACTTCGCCGCCATGAACACCGCGGATTACAACGACGCGGCGATGTGCGGCGCCTGCGTGGAGGTCTCCCGCGACGACGGGCGCACGGTGCAGGCCATGGTCGTGGACCAGTGCCCGATCGCCACGAACCCGAAGTGCGTGCGGGGCCACATCGATCTCAGCAAGAACGCCTTCCTCAAGATCGGCGAGGAGCGCGAGGGCTATCTGGGGACGACCAACGGCGGCGCGGCGGGGAAGATCTCGTGGAAGTACATCCCGTGTCCGACGACGGGGGCCGTCACCTTCCGCCTCAAGGACCCGACGAACCGCTACTGGAACGAGATCATCGTCGAGGGGCACGCCCACCCGATCGAGAAGCTCGAGGTGGAGATCAACGGCACGTGGCAGACCGCAACGCGGCAGTCGTACAACTACTTCGTCGTCGGCGACGGGAACATGGGGCAGCCGCCGTACCATGTCCGCGCCACCGACATCAACGGCTCCACCGTGGAAGCGATGCTGGACCTCAAGGCCGGAGACCAGCCCGCGAGCGGCGAGCTCGCCGCCTGCAACTGACCGTCAACTGATCGTCAGCGACCGTCAACTGATCGTCAGCGACCGTCAACTGACCGTCAGCGCCCGTCAACTGACCGTCAGCGCCCTGCGCGCCCTCGCCCGCGGGCGGCGCCTGCAGGCCACGGCGGCCTGCGCCCTTCGCGCTGCGCGGCGGCGATCCCCCCGCGCGGCGCCCGCCTGCCCGTGAGCGCCCTCGCCACGCCGGCTCCCCGCCACCCCGGCTGGTAGGATGGCCGGCGCCCGCGGTCAGGACGCACCGCGGAGCGCCCCAGGAGAACGCCGTGCAAGACCCTCGCCCCGCCCCGTCGCTGCTCACCGTCGACGACTTCGAGCGCGCCGCGCGCGCCCGCCTTTCCCGGATGGCCTACGACTACTACAGATCGGGCGCCGACGAGGGCAGGACGCTCCGGGAGAACCGGAGCGCCTTCCGCCGCCTGGAGATCCACTACCGCGTGCTCGTCGACGTGGCCGAGCGGGACATGAGCACCACCCTGCTCGGCGCGACGGTGCCATTCCCCATCCTCGTGGCGCCCACCGCGTATCAGCGCCTCGCGCACCCCGACGGCGAGCTCGCCTCCTCGCGGGCGGCCTCGGATCTCGGGACCATCTTCACGCTCTCCACGCTCTCGACGACGAGCCTCGAGGCGGTCGCCGAGGCGTCGCCGGGGCCGAAGTGGTTTCAGCTCTATGTCCACAAGGACCGCGGACTCACGCGCTCGCTCGTCGAGCGGGCGGAGGCCGCGGGCTATCGCGCGTTGATGCTCACCGTCGACACACCGCTCCTCGGCCGCCGGATAGCGGACGTACGCAACCGCTTCGCGCTGCCCGAGGGGCTCACCATGGCGAACCTCGTCGACGCCGCGGCGTCCGCTCCGGAGGGGGAGCGGGGATCGCTGCTCGCGTCCTACGTCGCCGCGCGACACGACGCCTCGCTCACGTGGCGCGACGTCGAGTGGCTCGGCTCGATGACCCGGCTGCCCCTCCTGCTCAAGGGCATCGTCCGCCCGGACGACGCGATCCGCGCGCTCGGCTGCGGCGCGGCCGGCGTCATCGTCTCCAACCACGGCGCGCGGCAGCTCGACGGCGCCCCGGCCACGATCGACGTCCTCCCGGCGGTCGCGGACGCGATCGCCGGGCGGTGCCTGGTGCTGATGGATGGCGGTGTCCGGTGGGGTACGGACGTGCTGAAGGCGCTCGCGCTCGGCGCCCGCGCGGTGCTCGTCGGGCGCCCCGTCCTGTGGGGCCTCGCCGCGCTCGGCGGCGAGGGGGTCGCGCGCGTGCTCTCGGGCCTGCGCGACGAGCTCTCGATCGCGATGGCGCTCGCGGGCTGTCCCACCCTCGCGTCCATCGATCGCGACCTCGTCCGGCGATCCCATTCGCGCTGCCGTTGCCACGATCGCGATCAGGACCGTTGAAGGGGCCCTGAGTCGCACGAGCATAAAGTTTTCCAAGATCGGCGCTGTCACACACGGGCGCACGCTGGATTGTTGCGCTTCCCTGGAAGCGGGCGTGGGAAGCGGACGTGGGGAGCGGACGTGGGGAGCGGGCGTGGGAAGCGGGCGTGGGAAGCGGACGTGAAGGCGTCTTCGACGAACGAATCCGGTGGCGGCCATTCGGCCTCGCCCGTACACTCGGCGGCGGTGAAAAGCGCTGTACCTGCGAGGGAGCGGTGGCGGGGGCTCTTCCGGAGGGGCGCTGGCGCCCCGGCGGCGGGAGCGGGGTCAGGGGTGGCGGACGCGACCATGGGGATTCGCCTCCGGCGCTTCGCCGGGCCGGCTGCGTACCTCGAACAGGTGTCGTCGCTCCGCATTGCCCACCTGACCGACCAGCACGTCGGCCGGGTGACGCCGATGCGGGTCCAGCGCGCGGCCGTGGCGCTCACGAACCTGCAGCGGCCCGATCTCGTCGTGCTCACGGGCGATTTTGTGTGTCACAGCCAGCTCTACCTCGATCAGCTCGAGGAGATCGTGCGCGGCTTCGAGGCGCCGGTGATCGCCGTGCTGGGGAATCACGACCACTGGTCGGGCGCCGACGCGGTGAAGCGCGCGCTCGAGCGGGGGGGCGCCGCGGTGCTCTGCAACGCGAGCACGGTGATCACGCTGGGCCACGAGCGGCTCCAGGTGGTGGGGCTCGACGACGCCTACACCGGCCACGCCTCGCGCGAGAAGGCGGTGAAGGGGATGCGGCGCGACCTGCCGACGCTGGGCCTCTCGCACATCGCCGAGGAGGCGGACGGCCTCTGGCGTCACGGCATCCCGCTCGTTCTCTCGGGCCACACGCACGCGGGCCAGGTCACCGTCGCGCGCCTGAACGAGCTCTCGATCGGCAAGATCGCCGGCCACCGGTACATCCACGGGCTCTACGGCACGCGAAAGCGGGCGGAGCCCGGCCAGGGGGCGGTCTACGTGGGGGCGGGGATCGGCGCGGCGGTGATGCCGCTGCGGCTCGGCGAGCGCGGCCAGCGCGAGGTCGCGATCTTCGAGCTCGGCAGCGAGCCGGGGTCGTTCGACGAGCACCACGCGGAGCAGGCGCCGCACGCGGGGCGCAAGCCGTCGCCGGAGCTGATGGCGAGCCGGGCGGCGCGCGTGGCGAGGAACCGCGAGCGGCGGGCGCGCGCGCTCCGGCAGGGCGAGCACGGCGGCGAGAGCGCCGGCGGGGAGCCCTGAGCCCGCGCTCCACGCATCCCTGACCGGATGCTGGCGCGCGAGCCGGCGCTGCGCGGGCACGGCCGGGGCGCGCGGCGAGCCTCGCCGGCGGGCCTCGTGGATCTCGCGTCAGCGCGCGCCCAGCGCGCGGCCCAGCGCCGCTTCGAACGCGGCGCGATCGCGGTAGATCTCGATCCCGCCGACGGCGATCTTCATGAGCCAGGCGCCCAGGGTCACGATCCTGGCGTCGACGAGCACGTGCTCGGTCACCGACGCGCTCTCCCGTACGGCCCGGAGGTACTCGGTGAGGCGGACGCGAACGACCGAATCATAGCCGGTCACGCCCGTGCAATCGAGGAACTCGTCGATGTGCCCGTGGAGCGCCACGCCCTGCAACGTCGGCTTGACGAGGCTTGCGAGGAGCGGAGCGTCGATGTGCCCCGTCAGCCGGTAGTAGATGACGTGACACGTCGGATAAGAGACCTCGACGCGGCCCCGATCGGATTCATGGCGGACATCGACAGAGAGTGGCGAGCCGAGCATTCGTTCTCCTGCGCCCCGCGCCGACCGGAGGTCCGGGAGATTGACGCCGAGCTCAGGTGACGAGACTACGCGAGGCAAGCCGCGGACGCGAGCGTGATGTGGCGCACGCCGTCCGCGTGGCGGGTCGTCACTCGATGGGCGCGCTGATGCACGGGCCCCGCAGCTCGACGGAGATGCCGCTGGCGGCCGCGACACAGGCGTTGGAGTATGTCTGCCCATCGCAGCCGCACACGGGAAAGAGCTCCTTCGTGCAGGCATCGGGCTTCTCCGCGCAGGTACCGGCCGCGTCCGCGCGGCCGCAGATCGCGTCGGGCGCGTACTTGCAATAGAGCCCGTCGCCGCACAGGCGCGGGCCGCCGAGGGTGAAGCCGCCGCAGCTCTCGCCGAGACCGACGATCGTGGGGCCGCACTCGCCGAGGCTCCTCACCGAGACCCCGGCCATCGCCGCGACGCAGTCGTTGCCGTACGTCCGGCCGTCGCAGCCGCAGACAGGATCGTAGTCCTGCCTGCACGCCTCGGGCACGAGCTCGCACGTGCCGCTCCGATCGTAGGCGCCGCAGCTCGCCTCGGGGGCGAAGTCGCAATACAGCCCTTCCGCGCAGCGGATGCCGGCGATGCCGCCGCACATCGCGCCGGGCTGCGCGCGGGGCGAGCAGGCCCCGCCGTCGCACGTGAGGCGGAGCTCTAGCTCGATGGGGGCCCGCTGCGACAGCATCTGCACGACGTACGCCCCGGTGCCCTGGCTCCTCCACGTCGCGGTGGCCTGCCCCCGCGCGCCGCTGGCCCGCGGGATGTTCCGCAGCCTCCCGTCGGTCGTGACCTCGTGCAGCCTGAAGACGATCGCGGCGTCCCTGCCGCCGGCGATCGCGCGCAGATCGAGCGTGAGCGTCCTGCCCGGATGGCTCGTGAAGTGCGCGTAGGCCGGCTCCCCGCGGTCCACCGCGAAGCGGTTCTCGTGATCGAAGTACGCGGGGACAGCGGCGACGTCGCTCAGCCTGAGCGCGCCCTTGGCTGTCCCCGTCTCCTCTTGATCCGCGAGCTCGACATCGTCGGTCGACGCCGTGCAGCCGGCGAGCGTTACAGCGAGAACAGCACCCAGAACATCCGCCATCTTCATGATCGTGAACACTCCTCATGAGGGGACGTGCCCGGCGCTCCGGGCCTCTCCTCGGAAATGCGAATCGGCTTCGAGATGGACGCCGCGCCGCCGTGAGGCGCGCTGGCTCGGCCCGTCGTCCCGGGCAGGCGGTCGTCAGGACCCGGTGGCGGGCCCGTCGATCGCCGTCCAGGTGAGCAGGCCGATCCGCGCTCGCGGCGCGACGGTCATGCGTCCTGCGTCTCCCTGCGAACTCGCTGTGTCCTCCATGCCGCCGAGCTCTCGCTCGACCTGGGGTTGAAGTGCGTCGATATGTCCACACTCCAGCGCCTCGACGATCGATCTCCTTATTCACCCACGTCGTCAGGTCTCATCGACTCGGCATCTGATGCCATCCGTCTTCTGCCGTCCTGTGTCGACCCTTCCACCGTCCGTGAACGTTTGGAGTCGTCCTGCGTCGTCTGCAATCAGCGTACCTCGCGAGACGAGATGAGCCCGCCCGCCGGCGTCTCCTGAGGCGGCGCGGCGGCGCGGCGCGCGGCGGAGATGGGAATCCGGGTGGGTCCGGGCGGGGCCAGCGGCGAGAAGACGGCGCGCACCTCCTGTTCCCACATCACACGCGGTGATGAGGCGTTCCGCCACACGTCGTCGTTCATCGTACGAGGGCTTGCCGGGCAGCGGGGCAGTTTGCTACGGGGGCGGAGCGCCCGGCGCGACGCGGCGGGCCTGGGCACAGGGAGCGGTGACGGCCCTTGCTTTCGCCGTGCGAGGGCGGCTAAGTCTTTGTCTTCTCGAATGGTCCGTCCCACCGACAAGACCGCGAACAACCGCACCCCGCGGGAGCTGAACCGCTCCCTCGTCCTCGACCTCGTGCAGGAGCACGGCCCGATCTCCCGCACGAACCTCGCGCGGCTGAGCGGGCTGACGAAGCCGACCGTATCGGCCATCATCGAGGAGCTCCTCGAGAGCGGCAGCGTCCGCGATGTCGGGGCCGAGTCGCGCGGCGGGCGCCCGGCGCGGCTCCTGGAGTTCAACGACGACAGCGCGGCCTTCCTCGGGATCGAGCTCGGCGTCGAGCAGACGGCCGTGGCCGTGGCCGACGCGCGCGGCCGGATGCGGGCGCGCCTGGAGCAGCCGGCCGTCCTGCGCGATCCGCACCGAACGGTGCGCGACGTTGTCGAGCTCGTGCCGAAGGTGCTCCAGCTCGCCGGGGTGCCGCGCAAGCGGCTGCGCGGCGCCTGCGCCATCCTGCCCGGTCTCATCGAGCGGCCGAGCGGCGTCTGCGTGCTCGCGCCCAACCTGGGCTGGGAGCGGTTCCCGCTGCGCGCGGAGCTCAGCCGCGCGCTCCGCATGCAGGTGCCCGTGTACAACCTGCCTCAGGCGGCGGCGGTGGCCGAGGGGGAGCTCGGCGCGGCGCGGGGGCATGCGTCGTACGTGTGGCTCTATGTCGGGCTCGGCATCGGCGCGGGGCTCGTCGTCGATGGGCGCCTGTTCTTCGGGATGCAGGGGTACAGCGGCGAGATCGGCCACTGCCGCGTCGCGGAGGACGGCCCGCAGTGCGGCTGCGGCCGCCGCGGCTGTCTCGAGACGTTCACCTCGGTGATGGCGCTCCGGCGCGCCGCCGAGGCCGCGTCGGCGCGCTCGAGCGCGCTCTCCGCGCTCCCCCGGCCGCACTCGGTGTCCGCCGTCGCGAGCGCGGCGCTCGCCGGCGACGAGGGCGCGCGCGCGATCTTTCACCAGGCCGGCGCGCAGCTCGCGCGCGGCATCGGGGTCCTGCTCAACCTGCTCAACCCCCAGCTCGTCGTGCTGGGCGGCGAGCTGCTCGCCGCGCCCGACGTCCTCCTCGCCGGCGTCCGCGAGGAGCTGCCCCGCCACGCGGTCCGCGCCGACACGGTGCCGGTCGTCGCCTCCCCGCTCGGCAGCGAGGCGGGCCTCCTCGGCGCCGTCCTCCTCGCCCGCGAGGGCGCGGTGCGCTCCCTCCGCCTCGTCCCCGACGGCGTGCTGCAGGACAGCGCCCCGTGACGCCCTCCGCGCCCGATCCGAGGCGCGGCGGCCTTTGTCAACCCCCTTACCGAAGCCGCTGGATCCGGTCGTGGCCGGCCCCGGGGCTCGCGCGCGTCGCCGGCCGGTGCTCCGCGAGGAAGAGAGGATTGGAACCACAGAGGCACAGAGGGCACAGAGGAAGAGAATGAATCCTGGCCTCTCCATCCCTCTTCTCTCTGTCTCTCTCTATCTCTAATTCTCTTCCTCTGTGCCCTCTGTGCCTCTGTGGTTTTTATCTCTTCATCCCATCTTCCGGCCACCGGTCACCCCTGCGCCGGCGAGCCGCGCTCTCCGAGCGCCGCGCTGCCCCTCGCAGACGCCGGCCCGGGGGACGTCTCCGCGAAGAGCGGCGCGAACGCGCGGCGATCGCGCCAGGTGAGGGCGCCGAGGAGGCCGAGCAGGACGACCGCGTTGATGCCGGCGCGCGGATCGAGCAGCAGGTGGAACAGGGCGATGTTCACGACGACCGGCCAGAGCAGCGCCAGCGCGAGGGCGCGGCGGCGGCCGACGAGGAGCAGGACCGCGGCGGTGAGCTCCACGGCCTTGACGGCGTAAATGTAGCCGCTGTCGAGCAGCATCCGGGTGAACGGGTGGAGCGGCTCCGGGACAGGCACGACGCGCACGAAGCCGTTGATGCCGCCGAGCAGGACGATGAGGCCGAGGGCGACGCGGATCGCGTCGACAGCGCGAGGGGGCATGGGTCCTCCTTGTTTCAGGGGACCACCATGCGCCCGGACGCGGCCGGCTCTTGTACGAAGTGGCTGCGCGCGAGGGCGCCCGGCGTGCGGCCCAGCGTGGCGGCGACGGCGCGCGCCAGGTGGGCCTGGTCGTGGAAGCCGCCGGCGAGCGCGGCCCGGGCCGGCGCGGCGCCGGCCACGAGCGCCCGGACGGCCGCCATGACGCGCAGGAAGGTCACATAGTCGCGCAGCGGGTGCCCGAACGCGTCGTGGAACAGGTGGGAGAGCCGCGAGCGCGAGAGCCCCTCCGCCGCGGCGAGCGGGCCCAGCGCGGGGCGGACCGGCGCCTGCTCCGCGAGCCGGCGCATCGCGCGCAGCACGCGGCGGTCGATCGGCGGCCGGGCCGGCGCGAACGCGCGGGCGCACGCGGTCATGAAATCGCGCGCGGCCGCGTGGTCGAGCCGGCCGCGGAGCACCTCGCGCGCCGCGGCGCGCGCCCGCTCGGCCTGCGCCCCCTCGAGCGCGAGCACCCGCCCCCGCGCGACCGCCTGCGCGCCCGCGCCGAGCCCGTCGGGCGGCAGAAAGGCCGTGACCGTCGCGCCGGGCGCGCTGACCGCGCCGGCGACGCCGGCCCCGGTGAGCACGGGCGCGCGCACCTCGATCGGCGGCGCGCCCTCGCGCTCGACCGCGAGGGGGCCGTCGACCGGCACGACGAGCTTGACCAGGTGGAGCGCATGGCGGCGCGCCCCCCCGGCGTCCTCGACGACGTGGACGCCGCCCTCGCCGACAAGCGCCGTGTGCTCGCGAGCCGTCACCCCGGAGAGCCAACCACCCCGGCGAGGACGGCGCAAGCGCGCAGCAGCGGTGATCCGCCCGCGAGGACCTGAATCCGAAATGGAACGAGGCGCACGCTGGTAACCCTACGTTGAGCACATGGACCACGTGGACCACATGGAGCCCCATAGAGCCCATAGAACACGTCGAGCTTGTCGAGCTCGTCGGACGCGCCAGGCCGTGAAACGCACGTCCCCCGGAGCCTCGATGTTCTGTTGACGAAAAGTGACGGAAACTGTCGTCAAGGCTGGCAGAGCTGCGCCGGGTCCGGGTAGGATCAGCGCCAGTCGGGAGCGACATCACGGCGGATTGGGGCCGCCGGGGTGTTGGCGCCAAGGCCTCGTGCCGGAGACTGGACGCATGTACAGTTATCTTAAGCATTGCATTATCGGCTCCATAATTCTCACTGCCGTGGCGATTTCTTCGTGCGAACGGCCGAGCCACCTCGGTGGGAGCTGCGAGTCGACGGCCGACTGCGAGTCGGACACCCAGTACGCTCCCGGCACGGAGTGCGCGGATGGGGTGTGCACCTGCGTCCAGGAGGGGCACACCCTCTGCTGCGAGCCCGGGGACACGGCGCCTGACTGCTTCCTCGCCTGCCGGCCGTGCAGCGAGTGCCAGGAAGGCTGGTTCAGCTGCGCGCCGGGGACGGCGGGCACGGCGTGCGACAACGACGCGAAGTGCGCCGGCCCGCCGGACCCTCGCTGCGGCGCCGGGCGGTGCGTCGACAGGGTGTGCCAGGTGGACATCTACCCGGGCCCGCTGCCCTCGCAGGTGCGCGGCGACTGCGCGAGGCTGGAGTGCACGCACGAGGGGGAGGTCGTGTCGAGGCCCGACCCGTCCGACCTCTACAACGATGGCAACCTGTGCACCTCGGATATCTGCTCGGAGGAGAGCAGGCCTGTCAACGTGCCTCTCGACAATGGGGTCAGCCTCTGGGAGCTCTACAAGGTCGATCAGATATGCTACCAGTCCGAGACATTCGACTGCATCGTCGAGGACAACCAGTGCGGGGCTGACCGCATCTGTATCCCGATCGTGGGCGCGCAGCGCGGCGGGGGCTACTGCGCGCCGCGCCACTGCATCAACGCGCGACGCGACCCGGACGAGGCCGACGTCGACTGCGGCGGCATCTGCAGGCGACCTTGCGAGAGCGGAAAGATGTGCACCGTCGCGCTGGACTGCATCTCCGGCGTGTGCCTCGGCAGCCCGGGCACCTGCCAGGGCGCGAGCGAGGTCGACGGCGTGCGGAACGGCTCCGAGACCGGCGTGGACTGCGGCGGCCCGTGGGAGCCCTGCCCGCCCGGCGAGGGGTGCGCGACGGCGGCGGACTGCGAGGCCGGCGTCTGCTGGGCCGGCGTGTGCTCCAAGCCGACGTGCACCGACGGCGTGAAGAACGGCGACGAGCTCGGCGCGGACTGCGGGGGGCGGTGCCCCGCGTGCCCGGGATGAGCCCGCCATCGCTGCAGCGAGCGCGGCAGGGGGAGGCGCGTTGACGCTCCTGCCTGGAAGGGGCATAGGGGGCTCATGCGCAGACTCGTTATCGAAGGAATGACCTGCGGCCACTGCGTCCAGGCGGTCTCGAAGGCGCTCGCGAAGGTGCCCGGCGTCACGCGCGTGGGCGAGGTGAGCCTCGAGCGCGGCGAGGCGGTCGTCGAGGGGAGCGCGACGGCGGAGGCCCTGCTCGCGGCCGTGCGCGACGCCGGCTACGAGGCGCGCGACGCGGGCTGACGTCGCGGTGCCGGAGATCGGCCGCCTTTGCTATGGTGGCGGCCACCATGACGCGAGAACAGATCGAGACGGGTTTTCCGGAGGGGTTCCGCTGGGGCGCCGCGGCGGCATCGTATCAGATCGAGGGCGCCGCGCACGAGGACGGCAAGGGGCCGTCCGTGTGGGACATGTTCTGCCGGAAGCCGGACGCTGTGTGGAACGGCCAGACGGGCGACGTCGCGTGTGACCACTACCACCGGTACGAGGAGGACGTCGCCCTCATGCGCGACATCGGCCTCCGCGCCTACCGACTCAGCACCTCGTGGCCGCGCGTCCTGCCCGAGGGCACGGGCGCCGTCAACGAGCGCGGGCTCGCGTTCTACGATCGTCTCGTGGACGCGCTGCTCGAGGCGGGGGTCGAGCCCCACATCACGCTGTTCCACTGGGACTTCCCGCTCGCGCTCTACCACAAGGGCGGCTGGCTGAACCGCGACAGCGCGGACTGGTTCGCCGAGTACACGAGCGTCATGGTGCGCAAGCTCGGCGATCGCGTGAAGGACTGGATGACGCTCAACGAGCCTCAGGTGTTCGCCGGGGCAGGCCACTACGAGGGGCGCCACGCGCCCGGCGACCGGCTGCGCTTCGCCGAGGTCCTGCGCCTGTGCCACCATGTCCTGCTCGCGCACGGCAAGTCGGTGCAGGCGATCCGCGCGGCGAGCCCCGGCAAGTGCAACGTCTATTATGCGCCGGTCGCGCAGGTGAAGTACCCCGCGAGCTCGTCGCCCGCAGATCTGGAGGCCGCGCGCGCGGCCACGTGGGCGGTGAACGCGCGCACGACGTGGACCAACACGTGGTGGATGGATCCCGTGTTCCTCGGCAGGTACCCCGAGGACGGGCTCCGCCTGTTCGCGAACGAGCTGCCCGAGGTGCGCAGCGGCGACATGGAGATCATCGCGCAGCCCGTCGACTACTGCGGCGTGAACGTCTACTGGGGAGTCCCGGTGCGCGCCGGGGCGAACGGCGCCGCCGAGGTCGTGCCGCACCCGGTCGGACACCCGATCACCGCCTTCGAGTGGTCCGTCACCCCCGAGTGCCTCTACTGGGGGCCCAGGTTCTTCTACGAGCGGTACAAGCGCCCCATCGTGATCACCGAGAACGGCCTGTCCACCCGGGACTGGATCTCGCTCGACGGCAAGGTGCACGACCCCCAGCGCATCGACTTCATGGCGCGCCACCTGATCGAGCTCCGCAGGGCGATCGCCGAGGGCGCGGTCGTGAACGGCTATTTCCACTGGTCGATCATGGACAACTTCGAGTGGGCCCACGGCTACAAGCACCGCTTCGGCCTCGTGTTCGTCGACTACCCGACCGGCAGGCGCGTCCTCAAGGATTCGGCGCACTGGTATCGCGAGGTCATCGCCTCGAACGGCGCGACCCTCGGCAAGTGAGCGGGCGCCTGCGCCGAGCGGCGCGGCAGCGTGGACGCACGGCGCGCGATCGACGGGTTTCTGCTCGTCGTCCTCTGCCGTTCACCACGCCCGCCCGCCTGGGATAGCCTGGCGCCCGTGAAGCACCGCGCGCCATTCAAGGCTGCTCTCGGACCTCTCCTCGCCATCGCCCTCTCCGCCTGTGCGAGCGCGCCTGTCGCGTCGAAGCCAGTCGTGGAGTTCCCGAGCCAGGCCGCGCTGCGGTCGATCGAGGCGAAGCCGGCGGCGCTCCCCGCCCACGCGCTGCCGCAGGAGCGGGAGCTCGACGGGAGCTGGGCGCCGGCGGGGCCGGTGCCCGAGCTGGCCGGCGAGGAGCCGTGGCAGGCGGCGAGCGCGTGGGACCTGGCGTTCAGCGCGGCCATCGGCGAGGCCGAGCGGCCGCCGCGCGTCACGCGGGCGCTGAGCTGCGCCGCGCGCGAGGTGGGGCGCTTCCTCCTCGAGCACGAGGCGCCGCCTCCCCTCGGGCTGCGCCGCTTCATGGCCGCCGCGTGCGGGAGCGCGGCCGGCCTGACGAGGGTCGCCTACTTCGCCGGCGAGGTCCCGGCGACGGCGACGGACGAGGAGGTGCTCGCGCGCTGGGAGAGCCAGTTTCGCGCGCGCGTCGCGGAGGGCCTCAGGGCCGGGGTCGGCGTCGCGGGGTTCTCGTTCGTGCGGATCGCGGACCGCGCGGTGGCGATCGCCGCGTTCGCCTCCCCGGAGGCGGAGATCAGGCCGTTCTCCTCGGTCCCCGACGCGCGGGGCGAGGTGGTCATCGAGGGGCGGTTGACGAGGCCGGCGCACGCGGTGATGGCGTACGTGAACCGCGGGCGCGCCGGCGTGGCGCCATGCGAGACGGATCTCGCCGTCCCGCTCCCGGGATTCCGGGTGATCTGCCGCCCTGATCCGCGCGATCGCAGCGCGTGGATCCAGCTCTCCTACAGGCCGCCCAGGCGCGTGCTCGCGACGCCGTTCGCCCACGTGCTCGCCCGGCGCCCCGGCCTCGCTCCGGTCTACAAGGAAGAGGCGGACGCCGCCTCCCGGCCGAGCTCCCGGCCCGCGGAGAGCGCCGCGGAGTTCACGCGCCTTGTGCTCGAGCAGCTCAACGTCGCGCGCGCCGAGGCGGGGCTCCGCCCTGTCACGCTCGCCGCGCGGGAGTCCGCGACGGCGACGCGGCTCGCGCCGCGCTTCTTCGCGTCGGCGGCCGAGGACACCGAGCGGCCGGACGCGGATCTCATCGCCCTCGGGCTGCTCGCGGGCTGGGAGGTCGAGGGGACGATCCGGGACGGCAACTTCCTCGCGACCTACGCGCCGCGCGAGCTGGACGCGGGCCGCTGGCTCGCCGCCGCGCTGGAGATGCCGACGGGGCGCGCGACGCTCCTCGCGCCCGACATCGAGCAGGTCGCGATCGGACCGCTCGTGACGCGCGAGCCCGACGGGCTCGGCGCGGTGGTCACGAGCTACCGCTTCCACCACGGCAGCGATCACACAACCGACGTGAACCGCCTGCTCACCCGCGTCATCGAGGCGCGCCGGCGGATGGGCCTCGCCCCGCCGAAGCGCCTCGGCGGCATGCCCGAGGTGATGAAGCAGGAGCTCGGCCTCGTGCGCACGGGGGAGTCCGACGCGCGATCGGCGCTCGACGCGGTGCTCGAGCAAGCGTCGCACCGGTTCGGGCGCAACATGCGCGGCTACGTCGTGGAGACGACGTCGCTCGACGCGCTCGAGATCCCGCCCGAGATCCTGCGCCAGCGCGCGCTGCACCTCGACATCGGCGTCGCCCACCACCGCCCGGAGGGCGCGGCCTGGGCGCAGTACGTCGTCGTCATCGTCTTCGCCGACTACAGCGCGAACGAGGTGTAGGGAGCGGCGCGCCGCGGCGTCGCTGGCGACGTCGACGGCGCGCCCCGCGGGCTCAGGAGGCGATCGGCTCCTCGCCGTCCTCCTCGTCGTCGAGCGCTTCTTCGTCGTCCCCGCTCGCCAGGTCGTACCCGTGCGGATCGAAGTCGTCGAACATGGCCTGCAGGCGCTCGGTCAGCGAGTCCCACGTGTCCGGCGGCTCGCCGGCCTGCCGATCGCGCTCCGCGAGGGCGAGCGCGGCGGCCACCGCCGAGGTCAGCGGGCGCGCGTCCTGGAGCACCGCGACCTTCGAGGTGTCGCCGCTGCACGCGTAAGCCAGCAGATAAGCCCGGTAGATATCCTCGTTCGTCTTGTCGCTCATTCCTCTTCCTTCGTCCTTGTCGTCCGGCGCGCCCTCCGGGCCGTGCTCTGGCCTTCCGGGCGCCGCGGACCGGGGGGCGAGCGTAGTCCATCTCGGCGTCCCCGGGGGCCGTGCCTCGCCCGCGATCCCGGGCGTCGGGGGCGCCGGTCGTGGCGCCCGCCGATCCGTGGCGCAGCCGGCCCGTGGCGCCGGCCGGTCAGTGGCGCAGCCGGTCGCGCAGCATGCGGACCGCGCGCTCGATCCCTGCGTGGTGGTGGAAGCAGCACTGCCCGATCCGCGGCTGGCACTGCGACGAGCGGAGCATCTCCAGGAACACGAGCGCGCGCGCGTCCCCCTCGATCGCCGCGCGCTCGAAGAGCGCGTGCTTGCGCCGGCAGGGGGCCTCGCGCAGCTCCACGGCGATGCGCAGCGGGACGCTCGCGCGCTTCAGCACCTCGGGGCGGCGCAGCAGCTCGGCCGCGCGCTTTCCGCCCCGCGTGCCGCCGTAGCCGCTCACCATCTCGTAGGCGATGTCGAGGCCGTCGGGGCCGAGGCGGCTCTCCAGGGCATCGAAGATCGCGTCCGCGCGGCCGTCGGTCCGGTACGCGCTCTTCACCGCGACGGCGGCCGCGGCCGTCATCACGTCGCGCACCGCGAAGGCCGGGCGATCCCCGTCGAGCAGCGCGAGCAGCGCGTCCTCTGCCGCTTCCCACCGCTTCGCCTGGACCGCCTCCACGAGGCGCGCCCTCTCGGCCGGCAGCCCCGCGCCATCGAGCGGCCCAGGACCTGCCGGCGCCGCGGCGGCGTCGGGCGTCGCGCCCGCGTCGAGCGCCTCGGTTGCCGCGAGCGCCGCGACGGCGTCGGCGGCCGCGGCGGCCTCGGGCGCCGCGCTTGCACCGGGCGCCGCGCTTGCATCGGGCGCCTCGCCTGCGGCGACCTCGCTCCCTGCGGCAGGCGCCGTCGCCGCCGCGGTCAGCCCGAGGCTCGCGGCGCCCGAGGCCGGCGCCGCGGAGGGGGCTCGTCGCGGCGTGGCGCTCGACGCGGGCGCGGCGCCCGGCGCCTCCATCGCGGCGGGCGCCTCCCCGCGCTCCGCCCCGGCGACCGCCAGCGCCGACGCGCCCCCCGGCAGGCGCCGGAGGACCAGCGCGCCCGCCGCCGCGCCGACTGCGACCACCGCGCCCACGCCGAGGAGCCACCCCAGCGCGCTCCTTCGCGGCCGCGGGCCCCGCCTCGCCGCCCCGCGCGCCGCCTCCTTGGCCGCCCCGCCGCCCGCGAGCGGCGCGCCTGCCCCGGCGCCCCAGGCGCCTGCCCCGGCGCCCCCGGCGCCCCCCGCGGCTGCCCCGGCGCCCCAGGCGCCTGCCCCGTCGTCCCGCGCCGCCGGCGCCGCGGGCTCGAACCCGCGCAGCGCTCCGCCGAGCGGCGCCCCGACGCCCGAGAGCGGCTCCTTCCACGGCAGCAGGCCGAGCGCCTCGGATCGCGGCACGGCCGCGTCGAGCGCGGCGAGCAGCGCCCGCGCGCTCGCCGGGCGCGCCGCCGGGTCCTTGCGCAAGAGGCGCATCACGAGCGCCTCCAGCTCGCGCGGCGCCTCCACGCCCGGGGCGCGCAGCCGGAGCGGCGGCGGCGCCGTCTCGCACTGATCGCGGAAGAGCTCGACGGGCACGATCGAGTCGAACGGGTGCTTGCCCGCGAGCATCTCGTAGAGGATGAGCCCGAGCGCATACAGATCGGAGCGCTCGTCGACGTGTTCCATGCCCTGCGCCGCCTCCGGCGCCATGTACGCGAGCGTGCCGAAGACCATGCCGCTCAGCGTGATGCGCACGGGCTCGGGCGGCTCCTCGCCGCTGTGCTCCGTCGTCGTGGTCAGGCGCTCCAGCGGGACCTTCGCGAACCCGAAGTCGATGAGCTTCACGGCGTCCGTGCCGTGCTCGACCATGACGTTGCGCGGCTTCAGATCGCGGTGGATGACGCCGCGCTCGTGCGCCGCGGCGAGCGCCGCCGCGATCTGCCGCGCGATCTCGGCGGCGCGCGCGGCGGGCACCGGGCCCTTCTTGACGATGCGGTCGAGCGTCGTGCCGCGGACGTACTCCAGCACGAGGAACCGGGAGCCGTCGGGGAGGGTCCCGAAGTCGGTCGCCGACGCGATGTTCGGGTGCTGGATGTGCGCGCCCGCGATCGCCTCGCGCTCGAAGCGCGCGGTGAGCTCCGGCGAGCCCTGCGCCGCGGGCAGGAGGATCTTCACCGCCAGCCACTTGCGCAGCAGCAGGTGCTCGGCCTTGTAGACCGCGCCCATCCCGCCCGTCGCGACGAGCTCGACGATCCGGTACCGGTCCGAGACGACCTTCCCCACCATCTGGGCCGCAGCGCTCTCCGCGGGCGCGTCGCTCGCGGCGGGCTGCGGATCGCCTGGGGCAGGGGGCGGGGAGACGCTCACGGGCAGGCGTGAACTGTCCGGCCTGGTTCGTTTTTTGTCAAAGGCGTAAGAGGCCGTAGGACGGCGTACGAAGGCGAAGGCGACGGGAGAGCAGGGCGGAGGCGAGCCGGAGGACGAGGCGCTGACGAGGCGGCAAGGACGCGGTGATCGACGGCGCGCCGGTGCGGCGGCGGGCGGCGGCGCCGGCTTGCCTATTGAATTGGCCGCGAGCCCGGGCCAAGGATGCGCCATGGCCGATCCCGTCCACGCCCTCGCCCGCGCTCTCCAGGCGGCGATC
Source organism: Sorangium sp. So ce1335 (assembly GCF_051521615.1). Lineage (NCBI taxonomy): Bacteria > Pseudomonadati > Myxococcota > Polyangiales > Polyangiaceae > Sorangium > Sorangium sp. So ce1335. The sequence goes on along the minus strand of NZ_CP150363.1, from coordinate 10,568,661 downwards.
ACCGCCGCGTTCGGCGTCGAGCACGCCGCCACCGATCCCTCCCTGCGCCGGTCGAGCCACGCCGATTACCAGGCGAACGCCGCGATGGCGCTCGGCAAGCGCCTCGGCAGGCCCCCGCGCGAGGTCGCGGCGGCGATCGTGGCGAAGCTCGAGGTCGGCGGCATCTGCCGCAAGGTCGAGATCGCCGGCCCCGGGTTCGTGAACCTGACGCTCGACGACGCCTACCTCACGGGCGAGCTCGCCGAGACGGCGGGCAGCGGGCGGCTCGGCGTCGCGCCCGCGGCGCAGCCCGAGACGGTGGTCGTCGACTACTCGGGCCCGAACGCCGCGAAGGAGATGCACGTCGGCCACCTGCGCAGCACGATCATCGGCGACGCCCTCGCGCGCGTCCTCGAGGCGCTCGGCCACCGCGTCATCCGCCAGAACCACCTCGGCGACTGGGGAACGCCGTTCGGCATGCTGATCGAGCACATGCTCGACCTCGGCGAGGCCGCCGCCGCCGAGGAGCTCTCGGTCGGCGATCTCGACGCGTTCTACAGGCAGGCGCGCGCCAAGTTCGACGGCGACCCCGCGTTCGTCGAGCGCTCTCGCCAGCGGGTCGTGCGGCTCCAGGGCGGCGACGAGCCGACGCTCGCGCTCTGGCGCAAGCTCGTGCGCGAGTCGACGCGCTACTTCGACTCGGTCTACCGCCGGCTCGGCGTGACCCTGACCGAGGCCGATTTCGCCGGGGAGAGCTTCTACAACCCGATGCTGGCCGACGTCATCGCCGAGCTCACAGGCAAGGGGCTCGCGCGCGAGAGTGAGGGCGCCCTGTGCGTCTTCCCGGCCGGCTTCACGGGCAAGGGCGGCGAGCCGCTGCCGCTCATCGTGCGCAAGCAGGACGGCGGCTACGGCTACGCGACGACCGACCTCGCGGCGATCCGGCACCGCCTCACGACCGTCGGCGCGCAGCGGCTCGTCTACGTCGTCGGCGCGCCGCAGAGCCAGCACTTCGCGATGGTCTTCGCGACCGCGCGCGAGGCGGGCTGGCTCAGGCCGCCCGCGCGCGCCGAGCACGTGGCCTTCGGCTCGGTGCTCGGCGCCGACAAGAAGATGTTCAAGACGAGGAGCGGCGACACGGTGAAGCTCTCGAGCCTGCTCGACGAGGCCGTGGAGCGCGCGACGAAGGTGGTGCGCGAGAAGAACCCGGAGCTCGACGCCGAGGCGGCCGGCGCCGTCGCGCGCGCGGTCGGCGTGGGCGCGGTGAAGTACGCCGATCTCTCGAGCGACCGGATCAAGGACTACGTGTTCGACTGGGACCGGATGCTGGCGTTCGAGGGCAACACGGCGCCGTACCTGATGTACGCGCACGCGCGCATCCGGTCGATCTTCCGCAAGGGCGGCGTCACCTCGGCGCGCGGCGCCGAGTTTTTGCTGGGCGAGCCGTCCGAGCGGGCGCTCGCGCTGGAGCTGCTCCGGTTCGGCGCGGTGCTCGAGGACGTGGCCGCCACGCTCCAGCCGCACCACCTGTGCGGCTATCTCTACGAGCTCGCCAGGTCGTTCACGACGTTCTTCGAGTGCTGTCCGGTGCTCAAGGCCGACAGCGAGGCGCTGCGCCGCTCGCGCCTCGCGCTGTGCGACATCACGGCCGGGGTGCTGGCGAAGGGCCTCGGCCTGCTCGGCATCGAGGCGCCCGAGCGGATGTAGCGCGCCGCCTGTCGTGCCCGGGGTCTGCGCGCGGGCTCGGCGCGGGACCCGTGGCAAAGTACAGGCATGATGGAACGACTGTCTTCTCTCCCCGGGGTCGCGGCGCTGGGGGCGCTCGTCGCCGCGCTCGGCTGCTCGGCGGTGGCAGGCTCGCCCGCGCAGCGCGGCGCGGACGACGAGCGCGGCCCGGGGTCCTCGGAGGCGGGTGACGAGGACGGCCCCGGCGGGCTCGACGCGCCGGGCGGGCCGGGCATGGGCGGCGGCGCCCCTGGCCCTGTCGCCGACCCCCACGCGGACGGCGACGGCGACGGGTTCACGCCAGCCGGCGGCGACTGCAACGATGCGGATGGAAATGTGAACCCCGGCGCGATCGAGGTCGAGGTGACGGAGCCCGACGCGAGCGGCCAGGTGCCCGCGCCGGCGGACGAGGACTGCGACGGCGTTGTGGACAACGTGGCGCCGCCCTGCGACGAGGGGCTCGCGCTGGAGGACTTCGATCCGATGAACGGCGCGCGGGCGATCGACCTCTGCGCCGTCGCGTCCCCCGAGGGCGGGCGTTGGGGTGTGCTGTCAGCGCGGTACGTCCGCGGGGACGGCTCGCCTGCGGAGCGGTCGCCGTCGGTCGGGCTCTTCGACGGGTTCGGCCCGAACGTGAACGTGCAGGGCGGCGCGCGCCTTCTCGCGCTCTCGACGGGGCGCGCTCGCCTGCCGGACCACCCGGACGCCTGCTGGTCCGAGAGCTGCTCGAGCTACGGCCCTGGCCACGCGCCGCCCGGGTTTCCTCAGGACAACCCGGACTGTCCACCTTCCGATTTCATCAACGACGACATCGGCCTCGAGGTCGTCCTTCGCGCGCCGAGGAACGCGACGGGTTACGAGTTCCTCTTCAAGTTCTATACGTACGAATATCCGGAGTGGGTCTGCGAGGACTTCAACGATCAGTTCGTCGCGCTGGCCACGCCGGCGCCTCCGGGGTCGTACAACGGCAATCTCTCGTTCGACGAGGAGGGCAGGCCGGTCAGCGTCAATATCGCGTTCTTCGATGTCTGCGACGGATGTCCGCGCGGCTCTGGCGAGCTCGCGGGCACGGGGTTCAGCCCGCGCCACGACGGCGGTACCCGATGGTTGAAGACCCGGGCGCCGGTGCGCGGCGGCGACGAGATCACGCTCCGGTTCATCCTGTTCGACACGGGCGATGAACGCTTCGACTCCACCGCGCTCATCGACGGGTTCCGCTGGATCGCGACCGGTGGGACGGTGAGCCTGGAAACCAGGCCAGCCGAGGAGCCACGTTGAGCTCGACGCAGGGTGAGCTCCTCACGCCGGATCGGCCGCGCTCGTTCAGCCGGCCGCGCTGAGCCGGCCGCGCCGGGCCTCTGGATGCTCCCCCCGTCGCGGGGGTCTCGTGCGGAGTCGCGGGCGCGAGATCCGGTGACCTCCTCGGCGCTCTCCGCGCTACCTGCAGGTCCGGCACGCGCCCCCGCAATCCACGTCGATCTCGCTCCCGTTCAGGATCCCGTCATCGCAGGAAGGCTCCTGGCAGACACGCTCCCTGCACACGCCGGACGCGCAGTTCTCCCCGGCGAGGCACCCTTCTCCCGCGGGGCAGAGCGGGCACGAGCGGGTGCCGCAGTCGACGCCGGTCTCGAAGCCGTTCGCCACGCCGTCCACGCACGTCGGGGCCTGGCAAGCGCCGAGGCGACATACGCCCTCTTTGCAGTCGAGCCCCGTCGCGCACGCGGCGCCGAGTCGGCAGGGCGCGCATGAACCACCGCAGTCGGTGTCGGTCTCCCCCTCGTGATCATCGGTGATGCCATTGCTGCAGTGCGGGGGGACACATGCGTCTTCCGTGCAGGTCCAGCCCTCGGGGCACTCGTTGCAACTCCAGATCATGATGGCCCCATCCTCCCCGCACGAGAGGAAAAGAGGCGCGGTCAGCCCCAATGCAATGACGCGTCGAAGCATGGTGCTCGCTCTTCTTTGTAGTTGATGGTCTGGTGACGTCGACAGTACATCAAGCACGGCCACCAAGGGCGCCGATCTGGCCGTTTGCGCGCGGATTTGTAGCATTCCGGATTGTCGTTCCAGATTGCCAAATAATCGACATGGGGAGATCTGCCCGGGGATCCGACGCCAGGAGACGCCTGGATCGGACGCGGGGAGAGCGCGGATCCGGAGCTCCGACGCGCGGAGATCGGACGTGCCTAGTGAGGACAGGGTAGGGGATCTCGTGGACGCGAGACGCGCCGCCGCACCGGCCGTTCTCTACGGATTCGACGTGAGCGCGACGCGCGCGCGGCCGACTTGGCCGCTCGGCGCGCGCCCGGCGTGGCGGGGTGGAGGCGTGGTGGAGATGGTGAAGAGGGGTGCTGTGAGGGCGCCTCGGCGCCGCCCCCAGCTGAGCGCGGCGCGCGCCTCGCGCGACGCGCTCAGCTGCGGGCGGCGTCGCGGCGGGCCGCGACGAAGGAGCGCACGCAGAGGGCGACGTAGCCCGCGGAGAGCACGGCCATCAGGGACTGGGCGATGACCGCCGCCGGGCGGTCCACGTCGCCGCCGGAGAGCAACGCCGGCAGCCTGGACAGGCCGCGGGCCGAGCCGAGGGCGCCGAGGACACCGACCAGCGCCGACGCGTGCATGGCGTGCATGCGGTACTTCTCCTGCCTCGCGAGCAGGCCGAGCCCGATCGAGACAGCCCCGAAGCCGGCCGGGATGAGCGCCGTCGGCGCGCGCGTCGCCGCGAAGCCGCCGACGCCGAGCGCCGTGAGCAGCGCTCCGAAGCTTATGGTCACATTCGACATGCTCGCCATGCAGAGCCTCCTTGTCAGGAGCCCCCGGGATACCGCGCCCGGCGCGCGCCCGCCACCGCTGCCGCACGCGCCCCCGTGCCGCGGCGGGCGGCGCGAGCGCGAGGACCACCCCGGCGAGCGCGCGGAGGCCGCGCCGCCCAGCCCGCCGCGCCGCGCTGCCGGAACGCTGCGGGCGGCGCGCGGCGGCGTGGTTAGAATCCGCCCCCATGCTCGGCCTCTCTCGCCTGCGGGAAAGCTTCGCCTACACCCCGCGGACGCTCCGGCTCGTCTGGCGCTCGTCGCGCGCGGCCAGCGTCGCGCTCGGCGCGCTCACGCTGACGGCGGCGGTCCTGCCGCTCGGGGTGGCCTACGTGGGCAAGGCGATCACGGACGCGGTGGTCGCCCGCGACGAGCGCGCCGCGCTCGTGTGGGTCTCCGTGGAGCTCGGGCTCGTGGCCGCGCTCGCGCTCGCGCAGCGCGGGCTCGCGCTGACCCGACAGCTGCTCGGCGCGCGGCTCTCGATCGACATCCACGCGATGATCCTCGAGAAGGCGCTCTCGCTCGACCTGACCCATTTCGAGGACTCCGAGTTCTACGACCAGCTCACCCGCGCCCGCCGCGAGGCGTCGTCGCGCCCCGCGTCGGTCGTGACCGAGAGCTTCTCGCTCGTGCAGAACCTCATCACGCTCGCAGGGTACGCCGTGATGCTCGTGGGGTTCAGCGCCCTCGCGGTGCTCGCGCTCCTGCTCGCGGCCATCCCCGCCACGGTCGCCGAGGCGCGGTTCTCGGGCGCGGCGTTCCGTCTCCGCAACTGGCGATCTCCCGAGGCCCGCCGGCTGAATTACCTCGAGTACGTGCTCGCCAATGACGGCCACGCCAAGGAGGTGAAGCTCTTCGGGCTCGGGCCGATGTTCCTCGAGCGATACAGGGCGCTCGCCGCGTCGTTTTACCGGGAGGACAGCGCCCTCGCGGTCCGCCGCGCCGGGTGGGCTTACGGCCTGTCGCTCCTCGGGACGGCCGCGTTCTACGGCTGTTATGGTGCCATGGCGCTCGGCGCCGCGTCAGGGCGCCTCTCGCTCGGCGAGATGGTGCTTTACGTCGCCGCCTTCCGGCAAGGCCAGCAGGCGTTCCAGGCCGTCCTCGCCGGCGTCGGCGGCATGTACGAGCACAACCTGTACATGTCGAATCTCTTTCAGTACCTGAGCATCCCGACGAGCGCGCCACCCGCGCTTCCGGACGTCGCGCCAGCGCCCTCGAACGGCGCGCCTGCGTTCGCGGGCGGCGGCGGGCCAGCGCCCGCGGACGGCGGGCCTGCGCCCGCGGACGGCGCGCCGGCGCCCTCGAGCGTCGCGCCTGCGCTCGCGCGCGCAGGCGCCGGTGAGCGGGGTGTGCGGTTCGAGGGCGTCGGTTACCGGTATCCTGGCCAGCCGCGCTGGGCGCTCCGGGGGGTCGACCTCTTCATCCCGAGCGGGCAGAGCCTGGCGCTCGTCGGGCACAACGGCGCGGGAAAGACCACCTTCATCAAGCTGCTCACGAGGCTCTACGAGCCCACCGAGGGGCGCATCCTGCTCGACGGCGAGGATCTCCGCGCCTGGGACATCGACGCGCTCCGCCGGAGGATCGGAGTTGTGTTTCAGGACTTCAACCAATACCAGCTCACGCTGCGCGAGAACGTGGGGCTCGGCAGCCTCGATCACCTCGCGGACGAGCCGCGCATCGCGCGCGCGGTCTCCGAGGGGGGCGCGGACGAGGTGGTGGCCGCGGTGCCGAGGGGCCTCGACGCGCAGCTCGGGCGCTGGTTCAAGGACGGCGTCGAGCTGAGCGGCGGGCAGTGGCAGAAGATCGCGCTCGCGCGCGCCTTCATGCGCGAGCAGGCCGACATCCTCGTGCTCGACGAGCCGACCGCGGCGCTCGACGCCGAGGCCGAGCACGCGGTCTTCCAGCGGTTCCGGTCGCTCTCGCGGGGGCGGACGACGATCGTCATCTCGCACCGCTTCCCCACGGTGCGCATGGCCGACCGCATCCTCGTCCTCGACGGCGGGCGCATCGTCGAGGAGGGCACCCACGACGAGCTCGTCGCCCGCGGCCAGCGCTACGCCCGCATGTTCGCGCTCCAGGCCGAAGGATACCTGTAGAGCTCGAGCGGGCTCTGCCTGCTAGGCTCCGCGCATGCGCGACACGCTCCCCAAGGAGGTCGGCCAGGCGATCCACATCCTCCGGAAGCTTCGCGGGCTCAGCATGCAGGAGTTCGCCGAGCGCGCCCAGCTCTCGGCCACCTACCTGCGGCAGGTGGAGCGCGGCGAGCGGGATCTCGGGCTCGGCGCGCTCGGCCTCATCGCCCAGGGCCTCCAGTGCGATCCGCGCCTCCTCTTGCCCGGCGACGGGCGCAGCCCGGTCGCGTCCGTCGTGGCAGAGCTCTTCGACAAGGCGCAGGAGACGCTCCAGAACGCGATCCTCTTTCTGCTCATGGAGCCTGACGATTCGCCCAGGAAGCAAGCAATGCTCGCCCTGGCCAGCGAAGATCCCGAGCGCTCTCGCTCGGCGGCAGCGCCCAGGTCGCGCCCGCCGGAGCGCGCCGTTCCAGGGCGCGCGTCACCGCCCTCGAGCCGTCGTTCCGGGAAGTGAGCAGCCGTCGTTCCGGAGAGTGAGCAGCCGTCGTTCCGAAGAGTGAGCAGCCGTCGTTCCGGAAAGGGAGCGTGCCGTCTCGCGGGCCCAGGGATCCCGGTCTGCCCTGGCGACGGCTTCCGCGGGCCTGAGACGTCTGTTACGCTCGCGGTCAAGCGGTGAACCGATATTCCCCGAGCCGTGTCCGGGGGTGTCATGGACTCGAACCTCGTGCCGGAGGTCCGACGCAGTGAGCAGAATCTTCTGGGCTGATCCAACATCGCGGCGCGCGCCCGCTCCTCGAACGTGTCTCTCCTTGCGCGCAGCAATCGAAGCGGCCGTGTCCGGCGGCCAGTCCGCGGCGAGGGTCTCATGGTGATCCTGGGCCAGGAGTTCGCTGGCTACACCATCGTCGCCAGCCTCGATTCGCCCGCTCCCGCCGAGGCCTATCGCGCGCTCGACGCGGACGGTCGCGAGGTGATCCTGTATGTCCAGGAGGACATCGCGCTCGACGCCGCCGCGTTCCGCGATGAGCTCGAGAGGCTCCTCTCGCTGTCTGCGGCCCTGCACGGCATCGTGCCTGTGCTCCGGGGCGGCATGGAGGGCGACGCGGGCTGGGTGGCCGCCCGGCCGAGCGACGACCCCACCGTGGAGGAGCTCTTGCCCGGGCTCCGCAACGTCGCCTACGAGCTCGCCGTCGACGTGGCGCGGACGCTCGGCGCGGCGCACGCGCTGGGCCTCGTGCACGGGGATCTCGGCCCTCACACGGTGGTGATCTCCGGCCAAGGGGCCGCCGTCGTCAGGGCCTTCGGGCTGCACCGCCTGTTCGGGGCGCCGGCAGACGCCATGGAGGACGCCGCGCGCTACCGGGCGCCGGAGCTCTTCGACGCGCGCGCGATCGATCGGCGAACAGACATCTACGGGCTCGGGATGCTGCTGTATTGCGCCCTGGCGGGCCGGCGGCCGTTCGAGGGGCGCGACGATCTCGACGTGTGCGCGCTCGACGAGGTGCCCCCGCCGATCGAGGGGTTGCCGTCCCAGGTCAACGAGGCGCTCGCGCGGGCGCTCGCGAAGGATCCCGACGCGCGTTTCCAGACGGTCCAGGAGCTCATGACCGCCGTGCGGCCGCTGCTCCTCGCCGACTCGGCGCCGCGCGCGGGGGGCGCCCCGCTGCCGCTCGAGCCGCCGCCGGACACCGAACGGAGCGCGCCTGCCCCCGCGTCACGAAACACCCTGCCCACCGGGACGCTCCCCCCCGAGGCCATGCGGCACCCCGTGGTCCAGATCGCCGCCCCGCGCTGGCGCCGCGGCGCCCTGCGGATCGGCGGCGCGCTGCTGATCGTCGCGCTGACGAGCGCCGCGGTCGCCGTACCCCTGAGCTCTTACATCGCCCGACGCGGGGCGCCGCCCCCGGGCCCCGCCGAGCCCTCGACGTACATCAGAGATTCAAAAAATAACCCGGAGCTGATCCCGCCGGCGCAGTGCGACCCCGGCGTCCCCGAGGCGGTGCGACCCGCCGTCGAGAGGCCCGTGCTGGGGTCCCGGGCGACGCGCCGTCCCGCGCCCGGTTCCATGGCGACGACGCCGGCCGCGGACGCCGGAGGACGCCCTCGGCAGCGGTGGTACGGCGACCAGCTCTTCTGAAGCCTCCCGCAGGCGAAGCCCCCAGCGGGCTCCCCCAGCCCGGCTGGCAAACGACACCCCGGCGGATTGGGGCCGCCGGGGCGTCTGCATCACAGGCCTCGTGCCGGAGGCCTGGACGCATGGCCAGCCTACCAAAAGCATTCCGTCGATCGATCGAATTTTCTCACATCGTCGACAATTTTTCGCCGGCCGGCAGCGTCGTCTCGTCCGTCGGTGCGAGCGAGCCGGGCGTGGCGCGGGCCCTTTCGGGCCGGCGCGCCGGCTCAGCGGGGCTGGCTCTCCGTCGGAAGCGGCTGGAACACGTTCGCGCGGTACCACCGGAGCTCCTCGATCGACTCCCGGATGTCGTCGAGCGCGCGGTGGATCTCGCGCTTCTTCGGCGCGGAGCGCGCCGGGTACCAGCGGCGCACGAGCTCCTTCAGCGTGGAGACGTCCACGATGCGGTAGTGGAGGAAGGAGAGGAGGCGCGGCATGTAGCGCTGCAGGAAGGCGCGGTCCTTCCACACGGAGTTGCCGCACAGCACGGCCGTCCCCTCGTCGCAGTGCGCCTCGAGGAACGCGCGCGTCTCGGACTCGGCGTCGCCGACGGAGAGCGTGGAGGCGCGGATGCGCGCGAGCAGCCCCGACCGGGCGTGGAGATCGCGGACGAAGTCGCTCATCCCCGCGAGCACCTCCTCGGGCTGGTGGATGACGAGGCACGGCCCCTCGGCGACCACGGTGAGGTCGGGCTCGGTGACGATCGTCGCGATCTCCACGATCGCGCACGAGCTCTCATCGAGTCCCGTCATCTCCAGATCGACCCACACCATGCGCTGCGACCGGTCCGTCATCGGCCGCGAGCATAGCCGATCCGCGGCGGTGGAGGTCCACCGCGACCCGCTGCGAGCGGGCTGCCCGGGGAACGGGTCGTGTGCTAAGCACGGGCCGGACGCCTGGGGGCTCGGAGGCCTGTCATGCGAGACGTTTTCATCGTGGATGCCGTTCGCACGCCGCGCGGGCGCGGCAAGGCAGGCAAGGGAGCGCTCTCCGGCGTGCACCCCCAGGAGCTCCTCGCGCAGGCGCTCAACCGCCTCGCCGAGAAGACCGGGATCCGCAAGGACGACGTGGAGGACGTCGTCGTCGGGTGCGTGACCCAGGCGGGCGAGCAGGGGGCGTGCATCGCGCGCACCGCCATCCTCGCGGCCGGCTGGCCGGACGTCGTGACCGGCGCGACGGTCAACCGCTTCTGCGGCTCGGGCGCGCAAGCGGTCAATTTCGCGGCGATGGGGGTGATGTCGGGCCAGCAGGAGCTCGCCGTCGGCGGCGGCGTCGAGAGCATGTCGCGCGTGCCGATGGGCTCGGACGGCGCGCCGCTCGACGGCAACAACCTCGCGCTCCGCGAGAAGCTGGCGATGGTGCCGCAGGGCATCTCGGCGGACCTCATCGCGACGATCGAGGGCTTCTCGCGCGAGGACGTCGACCGCTTCGCGCTCGCGAGCCAGCACAAGGCCGAGCGGGCCGCGCGCGAGGGGCGGTTCGCGAAGAGCCTCTTCACGGTCGTCGATCGCGACGGCAAGCCGCTGCTCGACAGGGACGAGCACCCGCGGGCCGGGGCGACGATGGAGGCGCTCGCGAAGCTGGAGCCGGCGTTCAGCGGCCTCGGGGCGACGCCGATGGGCCCCCGCGGCGAGACCGTCGACGAGCTCGCGCTCGTGCGGTACCCGCAGGTGAAGGCGATCCAGCACGTCCACACGGCGGGCAACTCGAGCGGCATCGTGGACGGGGCGGCCGTGGTGCTGCTCGCGTCGGGCGACTACGTGAAGGCGCACGGGCTCAAGCCGCGGGCGAAGCTCCGCGCCGCGGCGACGGCCGGGGCGGAGCCGGTGATCATGCTGACGGCCCCGGCGCCCGCGTCGGAGCGCGCCCTCAGGAAGGCGGGGATGCAGGCGCGCGACATCGATCTCTGGGAGATCAACGAGGCGTTCGCGGCGGTGCCGCTGCAGACGGCGCGCAAGCTCGGCATCGATCTCGACCGCGTCAACGTGAACGGCGGCGCGATCGCGCTCGGTCACCCGCTCGGCGCGACCGGGGCGTGCCTCATCGGCACGGCGCTCGACGAGCTCGAGCGCGAAGGCAAGGCGACCGCGCTGATCACGCTGTGCATCGGCGGAGGGATGGGCGTGGCGACCATCATCGAGCGGGTGTGAGCCGCGCCGGCGCCGCGATGGGGGTGCCCGACGATCCTGGGAGCTCCGCCCCCGAGCGCCCGCGCGGGCGCGGCGCGGGGCACGACCACCCTCACGATCACGGGCACGACCATGATCACGGCGACGCGCGACATCACGGCGACGCCCGGCGTGACGGCCACCGCGATCGGCACCACGACCACGACCACGACCACGACCACCGGCGCGCGCCGCTCCGCCGGCTCGTCGCGGCCTTCGCGCTCACGACGTCGTTCCTGCTCATCGAGGCGGCGGTCGGGTGGTGGTCGAAGAGCCTCGCCCTCCTGGCCGACGCGGGCCACATGCTCGCGGACGCCGCGGCGCTCGGGCTCGCCATCATCGCCCAGCGCATCGCGGCGCAGGCGCGGACGCGCGCGCGGACGTATGGCTTCCGGCGCGCCGAGGTGCTCGCGGCGTTCGCCAACGGCATCGCGCTCGGGCTGACGGCGATCTGGATCTTCATCGAGGCGGCCCGCAGGTGGCGCGAGCCGCAGGCGGTGCACGCCGAGGCGCTGACGATCACCGCGGCCATCGGGCTGATCGTGAACGTGGTCTCGGCGCTGCTGCTCTCGACCGGCGAGCACGGCCACAACATCAACACGCGGGCCGCGCTGGCCCACGTGCTGTCGGACGCGCTCGGCTCGGTGGGCGCGATCGCCGCCGGGGTGCTCATCCTGGCCTTCGGCTGGACGCGGGCCGATTCGGTGATCAGCGCGGCCATCGGCGCGCTGGTGCTCTGGGGCGGCTGGCGGCTCGTGCGCGACACGTCGCGCGTGCTCATGGAGGGCAGCCCGATCGAGATCGACCTCGCCGACGTCGAGCACACGATCCGGAGCGTGCCCGGCGTCGTCGACTTCCACGACCTGCACGTCTGGTCGATCTCCGACGGGTTCAACGTGCTCACGGTCCACGTGGTGCTCGCCAGGGGCCACCACGGCACGGACGTGGCCGCGGCCGTGGCCCGGCGGCTCCGCGAGCAGCACGCGCTGGAGCACTGCACGATCCAGCCCGAACCCCTCCAGGAAGAGCGCCTCGTGACGCTCCGGCGCCCGGGCGCCCGGGCGCAGCGCGACGACGCGCCGGCGGGCGACCGCCGCGACCCGTAGCGGGGCGGGCGCCCGGCGTCACACGCCGCACGCGACGTTGCCGCGCTGGAGCCCCGCGAGGCGCGCGTCCTCGAGCGCCTCGGCCTCGGCGAGGAGCCACCGGAACATCGCGTTGCCGATCGCCCGCTCCTTGCGCGTGTTGAACAGCCAGACGGCGGCGTGGCACACGTCGGCGTGGAGCTTGGGGAACGCGAGGCGGCGGAACTCCGTGCCCGCGAGCTCGGCCGCGGCCTCGTACTGCGCGCGCAGCGCCGTCCACTCGCGCCACTCCGCGAGCGCGGGCAGCTCGCGCTTCTCGTCGACGCGGCGGCGCAGGGCGTCGCACGCGATCTCCACCTCCGACAGGAGCTCGTCCCGGAGGCGCCGGCGCGTGCGGCCGATGGTCGCGCCGAGGTCGTCCCACTCCGCGAGCGGCACGCGCGCCGCGCGCAGCGCCGCCGCGAGGTCCTCCTCGACGGCGCGCGCGAGCGGCCCGAGCGCCGCCTGCGCGCCCGAGGCGCCGAGCGACAGCGCCCGCTCGCGGAGCTCGGCCTGGGCGCGCTCGTCCTCGAGCGCCGCGTCCCACGCGCCGCCGAGCCGCCGGAGATCGTCGCCCGAGACCTTGCCGCGCGGCCGGAGCAGCAGCGTCGCGTGGAGCAGCACCGCCCGGCTCCACAGGTCGCCCTCGGCGACCTTGCCGGCGCGCGGCTCGGGCTCCTCCGGCTCCGGGCGGGGCGCGCCGTCGCCCGCGGCGAGGGCGCGGCGCAGGAGCGGGAGCGTCGCGCGGCGCCGGGGCGCGGCGAGCCAGCGCAGCCAGAGCGCGACAGCGCCCGGCGCGCTCACGTCGCCGAGCAGCCGCGCGGCGGCCGCGCCGAGCAGGGCCGTCGCCCGGCCGCCCCCGTCGGCCGCGCGCTCGACGACGGCCGCCCAGTCGCCGCGGGCGGCCGCCTCGGCGGCGAGCCAGCCCGCGGCGATGCGCCGGGCCTCGCGGGGGCAGGCGCGCTCGTCGAGGCAGGCGACGCTCTCGAAGAGCGCCCGCGCGCCCTCGATGTCGCCGCGGTAGGCCGCGAGCATCGCGCCGGCGGCGATGCCAGCGCCGCGCAGCGGCTCCGTGCCCGCCGCGGCCGGCCCGCCGTCGCCACCCCGCCCCGCGCCGCGGCGCTGGCCGGTACCCTCCAGCAGGTCGCCGAGCCACGCCTCCGCCGCCGGATCCGGGCGCCGCGCGCGGCAGAGCGCCCACGCCGCCGCGAGCGCCGCGCCGCCGCGCGGGTCGGCGGGCCACGCGAAGAGCGAGCGCCTCGCGGCGGCGTACGCCGCGCGCGGCAGGCCGAGCGGGATGAACACGTGCCGCGCGGCGAGCCAGGGCCCGAAGAGCGCGAGGGGCGGCGCGAGCACGAGGAGGCCAGCGAGCGACCCGCGCGGGACGGTGGACACGAAGAGCACCGCGAGCACGCCCAGGAGGATGCGCGCGAAGGTGCCGCCGAGCGCGTGGTCGTCGGTCGCCCTCTGGGCGGCCGTCCGCCGCTCGACGAGCAGGGGCACGACGATGACCCCGGTCGCGACGATGAGGACGGCCATGAACGCGAGGGCGAGGTGGAGCATCACCGCGCCCTCCAGCCAAGGGCCGACAGCGCCTCCGGCCACGGGGCGCGCGGGTCCTCCCCGGGCGGCTCCGGCGGCGGCAGCTCGCCGAGATCGTCGTCGAGGTCGTCCTCGGGCGGGGGCCTCGGATCGAGCCGCGCCCAGACCTCGTGCGCGAGGCGCCGCTCCGGGTCCCGCAGGGCCGCCATCGCCTGGCGCACCTTGTCGGCCGTGCGGACGCCGGGGCCGACCGGCGTCGCGTACGTCGCGGCGCTCGCGAGCTTCAGCTCGAGCATGCCGAGGAGCTTCTGCCCCTCGCGCTCGACCTCCGCGCGGCTCGCGCTCGGGCGCAAGCCGAGCACGTAGAACGGGTTGTCGCGGAGGCGGCCGAGCGCGTCGTCCATCACCGCACCCCGGACTCGTGCCCCAGCCTGCGCTTCTGCGCGTCGACCGGCAAGAGGCGCCAGATCTCCTCGGTGATCGCCCGGAGCGCCGTCGTGTCGCCGCGCTCCGATGCGCTGCGACCGTCGCGCACGAGCTTCTGCGCGCGCACGAGGTCCGAGGCCTGGTGCGCCTCGGAGGCGGCCTCCTCGAACATCCACACCCACGCCTTCGGGTGCCGCTGGAACGCCGCGCTGCTCAGGTTGCGGACGAGGCGGAGCTGCCGCTGGAGCTCGACCTGGCTCTTCTCCGCGCGCGCCCGCGCCACCCCCTGCGCGGCCTCCTCGAGGAGCGCCTTCTCGGTGCCCGACCCGAGCTGCGAGATCCACACCGACGCGTTCGCGACGGCGGCCTGGGCCTCGGCCTCGAGCTCCGGCCAGCGCCTGTCGGCCTCGGCCTGCTCGAGGAGGACGTCGAGATCGAGCAGCGCGCGCCGCGCCTTCTGCCCGGCGTCGGCGTCGCCGCCGCGCGCGGCGGCCACGTCGCGCTCGACCTCGGCGAGCGCGCACTCGACGTAGGTGACCTTGCCGAGCGCGTGCGGCTCGTTCCTGCGCAGGGCGCCCTCGCGCACCGACGCGAGCCGCGCGCGCATGGCGGCGAGCGAGGCGTCGAGCACCTCGGGCGCCGCCTCGGGGACGAGCAGGTGCGCGACGCGCTCGAACACGAGCCCCTGCGACGGGATCAGCGCGCGGGCCGAGAGGTGCCCGCCGCGGTCGAGCTCCAGCGTGAGCTCGATCGCCGAGCCCGCGGGCAGCGTCGCGGTGAGCCCGCTCCCGTCGATCTCCAGCGCGCCGACGACGCGGCAGAGGTGGGCGACGTCGAGCTCGCCCTGGACGATCGGGATCTTCAGCACGCACGCGCTGGAGCCCTTCGGGACGCTCTCCACGCTGTGGTGAACGAACGTCCGCCGGGCCGGAAGCGGCGCGCCGCGCTCGAAGTAGACCCGAACGGTGTTGTCCGCGAGCGCGACCCCGATGGTGCGCGACAGCGGCGGGTCGCTGATCGTGAGCCCCTGGACGATGGTGATCGACTGCGGGTGCACGGGCACCCGCGCGCCGCCGGCCGCGAGCCCCTCGACGCGGAAGACGTTCGGCCGGCGCGGGAGCAGGTCGACGGTGACGACGAACGCCCCCTCGGCGTCGAGCGGGGCCTCGGCGCTCGTCCAGCCGTCGCCCTCGCGCGCGAGGCGGATCCGCTCGGGCGCGGGCCCCGTCCCCTCGACGACGCGGCCCACGACGTGCGGCGTCAGGTCGGACGACATGGCCGGGTACTGGAGCCAGAGCCGGCGGCCCTCCTCGCTGGCGCGCGCGCCGGAGGAAGAGGCCCGCGCGTCGAGGCCCGCCGTCGCCGCGTAGATCGCGGCCCCCTGCGCGACGAGGGTCATCGGGTCGAGCCCCTCGCCGAAGGGCGCGCCGAGCGCGTCCCGCACGCGCGCCCGGAGCGCCGGCATCACCGTCGGCCCGCCCACGAGCACGACGCGCGCGAGCTGCGACGCGTCGAGGCCGTGCGCCGCGAGGAGCCGCCGGCAGACCTCGATCGAGCGGTCGATGATCGGCGCGCAGAGCGCCTCGAGCGTCGACCGCTGCAGCACCAGGTCGACGTCGACGGGCGCGCCGTCCACCTCGAACGCACCGGGGAGCGCGAGCGACGCCTCCTCGGCGCGGGTGAGCTCGATCTTCACCTCCTCGACGGCGAGCTTCAGCTTGCGGAGCGCGGCGGCGTGGCGCGGGTCGGCGCGGCTCACGGTGACGCCCTGGGTGCGCGCGATCTCGGCGAGCGCCCAGTCGACGATGGCCCAGTCGAAGTCGCGCCCGCCGAGGAAGTTGTCGCCGTCGTGCCCGACGACGCGGAGCAGCCCGTCGCGCGTCTCGAGCAGCGACACGTCGAAGGTCCCGCCGCCGAGGTCGTACACGAGCCAGCTCCCCGTCGACTCCTCGGCCGTCCAGCCGGCGGCGAGCGCCGAGGCCACCGGCTCCTGGATCAGCTCGACGCGCTCGAACCCGGCGCGCCGCGCCGCCTCCGAGGTCGCCGAGCTCTGGGGCAGCTCGAAGAGCGCGGGCACGGAGATCACGGCCGCGGCCGGCAGGGCGCCGAGGTGCTCGGCGACGTCGGCGCGCAGCGATCGGAGCACCTCGGCGGCGAGCTCCTCGGGCTTCTTCGTCACCCTGGCCGCCGCGAACTCGATCGGCTGGGCCGTGCCCATGAGCCGCTTGAACTCCGCGCGGGTGTTCTGCGGGTCGCTCTCGAGGAACCGCCGGGCGCGCGCGCCGACCGTGACCGTCCCGCGCGCGTCGATCCGCACGACGCTCGGCGTGAGCGTCGCGCCCTGGGAGTTCCTGACGAGGGTGACCTTCTCGCCGTCGAAGGCGGCCGCGGTCGAGTTCGTGGTGCCGAGGTCGATGCCGACGTAAAGCGGGCGTGCAGCCATCGCGTGCAAGGATACACGCGCGGAACGTCGGCCGCCCGGATGAGCCGCAGGCGCCGGTGCGGCGGAGAACAACGGGCGATCGGCGAGCGCCTGCTCGCCGGGAACCGTGAACGTGAACCGCGCGCGGACATACCCTGGAGCCCAGGAGCTGACGGACCAGCGCGGCGCGAGCCGGCTCACGGAGGCCCTGGCGGAGCTCGATCGGCTCCGGCGAGCGTATCGGCGGCGCTCGACGCCCGCGGTCACCCCGCGAGCAGCTGCGTCACCCAGACCCGCCCGCTCGCGTCGCGCACGACCGCCACCCCGGTCCGCCCGTAGCGCCGGTCGAGCAGGTTGCCCCGGTGCGACGGGCTCGCCCAGATCGCGCGGTGCGCGCCCTCGGTCGTGCTCGAGCTGGCCACGTTCTCTCCCGCGATCGTCGCCTTGTACCCGACCGCCTTGAGGCGCACCGCCGGGTCGCCCGAGCCGACGTCGTGGCCCACCATCTTCGCCTTGATCATCGCCTCCGAGTGCGCCCGCGCCAGCGCGGCGAGCGCCGGGTCGCGCGCGAGCGCCGGCAGGCCCTCCGAGGCGCGCGCCGCGTTCATCATCCGCAGCATCGCGTCCTCGTCGTCCTTCGCCCCCTTCGCGGCCTCCTCGCCCGGCGCCGTCGCGCGGACGAAGCGGCCGGGCGGCGCGCTCCCCGCGAAGATCATCGCCTCGAGCACCGGCCTCGGCCCGGTCGACACCGTGGCCAGCACCTGCACGAGCCAGCTCCCGGGCTGGTCGACAGCGAAGCTCGAGCGGAGCCGCGCGCCTGACAGCGAGCTCAGCACCGTCTTCGGCGCGCCCCGCGGCCCGAGGAGCACCACCTTCACCGCGGTCGCGGGGACCCGCATCGTCCCCTCGAGCGTCACCCACTGCCCCACCCGCGCCTTCGTCGGCAGCGGCGACAGGTCCGCGAGCGCGTCCACCCCGACGGCGGCGACGATCACCGTCCCGTCCGGCTTCTTCGCCTGGGCCACCCCACATCGCCGCACCCCGAGGGTCGTCCACCCCGACAGCCACCCGTCGAGCCGCGTCCCGATCTCCGCCGGATCGAGCCCCCGGCCGGAGATCGACCAGCCCCTCGGCCAGGCCTGCGGCGCGCCCGCGGCGCGCAGGGTGAAGGCGAGCTCGTCCGGGGGCATGAAGTCGCCTCCCTGGAGCTGCCGCTCGACGTTGCGCCGGGCGACGGCGGCGAGCGCCGCGTCCGCGCTCCCGCAGCGCGCCGCGAGCGCCGCCATCTCCGGCGCGCTCGCGGCGAGCGGCTGCGGCGAGCGCGTCGTCGCCTCCCAGGTGAGCGCCGGCGGATCCGCTGCCGCCGCCCAGGCGAAGGTGAGCGCCGCGCCGAACATCCCCGTGGCCCACCACGACCGCATGCGCCTCGGCTAGCAGGTTTCCCGCCCCGGCGCCCGTCGCCGGCCCGCCGTCGCCCGGCGCCCGTCGCCGCGCGCGCGATGTGCGCCTCCCCGCATCTCCGCGCCCCGGAGAAAGCCGCGCGGTCCTCCGGTCCGCCCGTGCTACCGTGGCTGTCGCGCAGGATGGCTGAGGTCTCCAGGGCCGCGAAGGTCGGCGTGATGACGATCGTGCTCGCAGGCGCGGCCTACGGCGGCTACCGCTTCGTCTCGCGCGACGTGGGCGGCGGTAACGGCTACCGCGTCTGGGCCACGCTGCCGGACGCCATCGGCGTGTCCCCGCAGTCGCGGGTGATGATCTCGGGCATCCAGGTCGGCGTCGTCGACAAGATCTCGCTCTACAACGGCCAGGCGCGCATCGACATCAAGATGAGCCCCGACGTCCCGCTCTACGAGGACGCGGCCATCGGCAAGCGCGCCACGAGCCTCATCGGCGAGTCGTTCGTCGTTCTCTCGCCCGGCACCGAGGGCAAGCCGCGCATCCCCGACGAGGGGAGGATCCTGTTCTACATCGACGAGCCGACGATCCAGTCGATGCAGGCGCAGGTCTCCGAGATCCTGAAGGACGTCAAGACGGTCACCGAGACCCTGAAGAACACCGTCGGCTCCGAGAGCGGCCAGGAGCGGCTCGCGCAGATCCTCGACAACCTCGCGGACGTCACCGAGCAGATGAACGCCACCGTCCGCGAGAACCGCGCCGGCGTCACGCAGACGATCAACAACATCAACCAGATCACGGGCGAGTCGGGCCCGCGCCTGCGCGAGATCCTGCGCAACGTCGAGCAGGTGAGCCGCGACATCCGCACGATGACGGCCGCGGCCGAGGTGCCCGGCCGGGACGGCCAGCCCGGCGAGCTGCGCGCCGCCGCGGAGCGCGTGGGGCGCGCGACCGAGAGCCTCGAGTCGGCGCTGAAGCACGTGGACAGCGTCGCCGCGCGCATCGACCGCGGGGAGGGGACGCTCGGCCGCATCACCAAGGACGAGACGCTGATCAACGAGGTCGAGACGGTCGTCGAGGACGTCGGAGAGCTCGTCGGCGGGATCAGCCGGTTCCAGACCGTCGTCGGGCTGCGGACCGACTACAACTTCCTGGCGAACACCATCAAGAGCTACGTCGAGCTCAGGCTCCAGCCGACGGAGGACAAGTACTACGTCGTCGAGCTGGTGAACGACCCGCGCGGCAAGACGGACTTCCAGCAGATCGACGTCGACACGACGAACCCGAACGACCCGGCGCACTACCGGGAGGTCCGCACGATCACGACGAACGCCTTCCGCTTCTCGTTCCAGTTCGCGAAGCGGCTCGGCCCGTTCACGGGCCGCTTTGGCATCAAGGAGTCGACGGGCGGCCTCGGCCTCGACCTTCACCTGCTCGACGACCGCTTCGAGCTCCGGCAGGACCTCTTCGGCTTCGGCGAGGAGCTGTCGCCGCGCTGGCGCGTCGCGCTCGCGTACGAGTTCATCCGCAAGCTGTGGCTGCTCGGCGGCATGGACGACATCCTGAACACCGATCGGCGGGATTACTTCATCGGGCTGCAGCTCCGGTTCAACGACGCCGACCTGAAGACGGTCCTGCCCTTCGCCCCGTCGAGCTTCTGACCGCGCTCCGCGCCGCGCCGGCGGTTCACCCGGGCGCTTGTGCTATAGCGCGGTCATGAAGCGCTCGCTTCTTGGCGGGGTGCGTCGGGGGTACGCGCTCTTGATTCCTTTCCTCGCGATCGCCGCGGCGGCGGGGGTCGCTGCCTGCCAGGGGTGCAAGGTCCCCGAGACGGGCGCCGTGAGCGCGGACGCGGACACGGAGGTGGCCGTGAGCGCGCCGACGGTGCGGCTCTACGTGCTCAGCACCGTGGCCGGCGCGCTGGAGCCGTGCGGGTGCACGAAGGATCAGCTCGGGGGCATCGATCACCTCGCCGCCCTCATCGAGGGCCAGCGCGACGAGGCGCCGAACCGGCTCGTCGTCGGCGCGGGGCCGCTGCTCTTCACGGACCCCGAGGTGAAGCCGGAGCGCTCGTCGCAGGACGCCTGGAAGGCCGAGGCGATGGCGCTCGCGGCGAAGGAGATCGGGCTGGCCGCGTGGGCGCCCGGCGAGAACGACTGGGCGCTCGGCGCGGACAAGCTGGCGGGATACCAGGAGCAGGCCGGGGCGGCGGCGCTCGCCAGGAACCTCGAGGGCGCGAAGGGCGTGAAGGGCGTCGTGGTGCGCGACGTCGGCGGCGTGAAGGTGGGCCTCGTCGGCGTGAGCGACCCGAAGGGCCGCACCGGCGCCTACCCCGAGGGCGTGAAGGCCGGCCCGGCGATCGAGGCGGTGAAGGCGGGCATCGAGGAGGCGAAGAAGCAGGGCGCGCGGGTGTTCGTCGGGCTCGCGGCCTTGCCGAGGGGCGAGGCGCTGCGGATCGCGGACGGCGTGCCCGAGCTGCACGTGCTGGTGCTGGGCAAGCCCAGCGAGCGCGGGGACGGCAACGACGGCCAGAAGCCGCCCGTGATGATCGGAGCGACGCTCGTGGTGGAGGCGCCGAACCACCTGCAGTCCGTGGCGGTCGTGGATCTCTTCGTCCGCGGCGGCGGCGACGGCCCGCTCGTGTTCGCCGACGCGGGCGGCGTCGCGAAGGCCGAGGAGCTCATCAGCCTGTCGGCGCGGATCCGGGAGCTCGAGATCCGCCTCAACGGCTGGGAGGGCGACAAGCGCGTCTCGGCGAAGGACGTCGCCGATCGCAAGGCCGATCTGGAGAAGCTCCGGGCCGAGAAGGCGAAGCTGGAGGCGGCGGAGACGAAGGTGACCGGCAGCTTCTTCCGCTACAACCTCGTGGAGGTGCGCGAGAAGCTCGGCGCCGACAAGGACGTCGCCGGGCAGCTCCTCGCCTATTACAAGCGGGTCAACGCCCACAACAAGGAGGCCTTCGCGGACCGCGTCCCCGAGCCTCCGGCGAAGGGCCAGGCGAGCTACATCGGCATCGACGCCTGCACGAACTGCCACGACGAGGAGCGCAAGGTCTTCGACGGCACCGCGCACGCGCGGGCTTACGCGACGCTGCAGCAGGACTTCAAGGAGTACAACCTGGACTGCGTGAGCTGCCACGTGACCGGCTACGGCAAGCCGGGCGGCTCCACGGTGACGCACAACGCGTCGCTGCAGAACGTGCAGTGCGAGGAGTGTCACGGCCCGGGCTCGCTGCACGCGCAGGATCCGGAGAAGAAGGGGCTCATCGTGCTCTCGCCCCCGCCCGACAGCTGCGTCTCCCAGTGTCACCACCCGCCGCACGTGGAGGGGTTCGAGCCGATGGCCAAGATGCAGCTCATCCTCGGGCCCGGGCACGGCAGGGACTGACGCACGACGGGCCGCGCCGCGGCCGCCCCGCGGGCCAAGGCGCCGCGGGGCGCCGGGCGGGCTGCACCATTTCCGCGGCGTATCGATCGCGCTACGGAAGGCGCCCGTGACGAACGTCCACGCCGTCGTCTCCCGCCTGGGCCCGGCCGAGAGCGCGATCCTCGCGGAGCTCGCCGCGGGCGCGCCGCCGTTCGCGGTGCACCGCCGCGCCGCGCTGAGCGCGACGCTTCGCTACCTGGAGGGCGGCAGCGGCCCGCCGGTGGTCCTGCTGCACGGCCGCGGGAACGCCGCGACGACGTGGTTCCCGCTGCTCCCGGAGCTCGCGCGCCGCCACCGCGTCATCGCCGTGGATCTGCCGGGGTTCGGCCACGCATCGTCGCCCCCGTTCGAGGGCGGCGGGTTCGAGGAGGGCCTCCGCTTCTTCACCGATCCGGTCGAGGAGCTCCTCCTCGAGCTGGAGCTCGGCGATGCCGCGCTCGTCGGCCACTCCCTCGGCGCGCTCGTCGCGGCGGAGATCGCGCTCCGCAGGCGCGCGCGCCCGCGGAAGCTCGCCCTCATCGGCGCGATGGGCGTCGGCGCCGTCATGACCGCGCGCAGCCGCGCCTACTTCCGCGCCCCGCCGGAGCGCCTTGTGCGGCTGCTCGGCGCCGCGCGCTTCCACCGCATCCACCCGCCGCCGCCCACCCCGATCGGCGCGCGCCTCGCCGCCCTGCACGGCGAGCTCTACGCCGTGCCCGACGGCCGGATCGCGCCCGTGGCCGCGTTCAACGCGCTGTTCCCCGCCTTCGGTCCCGTCCCGAACCGCCTCTCGCGGCTCGGCGAGATCGACGCCGAGACGCTCGTGCTCTGGGGCGAGCGCGACGACGTCTTCCCGGCGCCGATCGGCATCGCCGCGGCCGCCGCGATCCCCCGCGCCACGCTGCGGGTCCTGCCGCTCGGGCACGCGCCCCACCTGGAGGACCCGGCGCTCGTCCTCCCGGAGCTCACGGCCTTCCTCTCGCCGCCCACAGCCCCCTAGGTCCACGCACCCGGAGTCCGGCCAGGGATCCGGTGCGGGAGCGTTCTCGACCGGCGCGTGAAATTTCGGGTGGGGCTCGCGCGAACTGTCAGGGTTCCCCATGATTCCAGCCACCACGCCGCGGTCTCCCCTGGCGCCCGACGGGCTGCCGGCGGCGTCGCTCGTGACGGCGGCGCTCGACGAGACCGCCGCCCTGCGGCCGGTGGTCCGGGCGGCGATCGCCTGCGTGCTCGGTGAGCGGGCCGATCACCCCGACGTCGAGGACTGCACGCACGAGGCGCTCGCCCGGGCGCTCGAGGGGCGGAGCCGCCTCCGCGACGGCGAGCCGCTGCGCCCGTGGGTGCTCGGGATCGCGCGCCACGTGGCGCTGGACGTGCTGCGCCGGCGCCGGCGCACCCGGCGCGCCGAGGCGCCGCCGGCGGAGGACGCGGAGGAGCCGGGCGCGCTCCTCGAGTCGGTGGAGGACCCAGCGCCCGGTCCGGAGGAGCGCGCCGCCCAGACCGAGCACGCCCGCCGGATCGACCTCGCCCTGCAGCAGCTGCCGGAGCCGCAGCGCCGCGCGCTCCTGGCCTTCCATGTCGAAGGGCTCAACTACCAGCAGATATCGCGCCGGCTCGGCATCCCCCTCGGGACGGTGGCGACCTGGATCGCGCGGGGCAGGCGCTGCCTGGCCGAGGCGCTCGGAGAGTGATCGATGCAGGAAGACGACAAGCTATCGCCGGAGCTCGTCTGGCAAGCAGACGGCCACCTCACCGAGATCGCGCTGACGGCCCTCGGCGACGGGGAGGACGCCATCCTGCCGGACGGCGCGGCCGCGCACGTCGCGCGCTGCCCCAGCTGCTCCACGGCGCTCGGCCGGACGGCGCTCCTGTCGCTCCGCGCGGGCGAGGTGATGCGCGCGCAGCCGGCCTCGAGCTGCGCGGGCGAGCCCGCCCCGGCGCGCGTCCCGCTGCCGATCTCCGCGATCGCCTTTGCCCTGGCGCTCTCGGCGCTCGGCGCGGCGCCGTCGCTCGTGTCCGGCGCGGGCGGCCTGCGGGAGCGCTGGGCGGCGCTCTGGCACGCCTGCTCGGTCGTGGTGCGGACCGGCTGGGCGGTCGCCGGGAGCGGGGCGCTGTCCGGATGGCTCACCGCGCTGCCGTGGATCTCGGCGGCGCTCCTCGTCGTCGTGGGGGTCGGTGTCGCGTGGACGAGGGGAAAGCAGCTCTCGTTGAACGGAGGGATGTGATGCGGATCATCTCGACTCGTCTCTTCTGCGCCTCGCGGCTCGGCGCCGCTGCGCTGGGCGCCGCGATCGGGATCTCGGTCAGCGGCGCGGCCACGGCGGAGATCACCCGCAAGGGATCCTGGCCAGAGGTCGCGCCGAAGGTGAGCCTCGAGGTGCGCGGAGAGCCGCGCAACGAGGCGCTCAGGCGCGTCGCGCGCGAGGCCGGGTGGAGCCTTGTGCTCAACGTCCCGCCCGGCGATGTCGTCGAGCTCCACGTCAAGAACCAGCCGGCGGACAAGGTGCTCGAGCTCCTGCTCGCCGACGGC
This sequence comes from Sorangium sp. So ce1335, assembly GCF_051521615.1. NCBI lineage: Bacteria > Pseudomonadati > Myxococcota > Polyangiales > Polyangiaceae > Sorangium > Sorangium sp. So ce1335. The sequence goes on along the minus strand of NZ_CP150363.1, from coordinate 10,544,893 downwards.
AGCTACGTGGCGACCCGGGACGGCGACCTGATCGCGATCGCCCCGGCCGCGGCCGCGCCCCGGCCTGCCGACGCGTCGCCGGCTCCGCCCGAGCCGCCGGCGTTGCCTGCGCTACCCGAGCCGCCGGCGTTGCCTGCGCTACCCGAGCCGCCGGCGCCGCCCGAGCCGCCCGGGGCGCGCGCGCCCGCCGAGTCCTCCGACGACGCGGAGGACGAGGACCATGACGCCGACGACGCGCGGCCCTCGTCGCGCGGCCGAGATCGGTTCGTGACCGGCGGGAGCCTCCGCGTCGAGCGGGGCGAGGTCGTCCACGACGTGTCGGTGATCGGCGGCTCGCTGGACGTGTGGGGCACGGTCACGGGGGACATCGACGTGATGGGCGGCTCCACGCACATCCACGACGGCGCGCGCGTGCGCGGCGACGTGTCGACGGTGGGCGGCCCCCTGACGGTGGCCGACGGGGCGCGCATCGACGGCGACGTCGACGTCGTCGGCGGCCCGCTCCGCCGGGGCGCGCGCGCGCGTATCAAGGGCGACGTGAACAACGAGGTCAGCCCGATCGGCGGCGACGGGGCGAGCGCGAAGGGCGCGTCGACGCTCGCGCGCCAGGCCGGCAACGCGGTGACGCGCACGGCGCTCCTGTTCGCCTTCGGCGCGGTGATGCTGGCGCTCTGGCCGCGGCGCATGGAGGCGCTCAAGGTGGAGATCGCCGCGAGGCCCATGCGGTCGTTCGCGCTCGGCGTGGTGGGCGTCCTCGGCGCCCTCGCGCTCTCCGTCGCCCTCTGCGTGACGCTGATCGGCATCCCGTTCGCGGTGATCGGCCTGCTGCTCGCCGTCATCGCCGTGGTCGCGGGCGGCTGCGCGGTCCTGGAGACGGCCGGGGCGGGGCTCTTCGGTCACCGGACGAGGAACCCCTACGTCCACCTCGCGATCGGCTGCCTCGGCCTGCTGGTCGTCGGCGCGATCCCCTATGTCGGCGGCGCGATCTGCGCGGCCGTCGCGCTGATCGGCGCCGGCGCGCTCGTCGCCACCCGGCTCGCGGGCCTCATCCGCCCGAAGCCGCGGGGCGACGCGGCGGCGGGGCCGTACCGCACGGCGCCCTGACCGCGCTGCACGGCGCGTTGCGCGGGCTCATCGCGCTGACGCCGCCTCGTTCGACGGCGCCGCCCCGCTGGACAAGCGGCCGCAGGGCGGCTCAGTGAACGCCGCCGACGAGCCACGCCTGCGCCGGGACGAGCACCTCTTCCGGTGATCCTCCTCCCTGCGACGCGGGGCCTGTCGAGTTGCCGTCGCCCGTCATGCGGAACCCGTGGTCGCCGAACACGAGCAGCAGGGTCCGCGGCGGCAGGCTCTCCATGAACCGCGCCACGACGTCGGCGACCTCCTCCGCGATGGTCTCGAGCCGCTCGGCGAACGGCGGCCCCGCGGCGCGCAGCCGCGCCTCGACGAGGTCGAGCTTCATCAGCTCGCGCGACCCGACCCGCTCGCGCCGAAGCGTCGCCACGGCGCGCCCGCGGGCGATCGCGGGCTCCGGCTCGCTCGGGGGCATCGCCTCGCGGAGCCCGTCCGGGCCGCGGGCGAGCAGCGAGATCTGCGCCGTCGTCGTGGGCGGCAGCGCCGCCCACAGGATCGAGCGCTCCACCAGGATGGCCCGATCCATCATGATCTCCTTGAGGTGCGCGGCCACCCGCTCGCCGAGGTCGAAGCGCATCGCGTCCACGAGCAGGAGCTTCACCCCGCGCGCCCCGTTGAGGCGGGCGAGGCGCGCGGCGATGTCCGGTGCGTCGAACACCATGGGCGGCCGCTTGCCGGTCACGCGCAGCGCCGAGAACGCCTCCCGGTAGCTGTGCTCGAAGCTGGTCCTCCAGCCGTCGACGACGCCGCGCACGGCGGCGTCCGTCTCGCCCGCGAGCGTCGCGCCGAGCAGCGGCGTGTAGTGGGTCGCGAAGAGCTGCTCGATCACCCGGACCGGCTTCGGGCCGCGGGCGTTGTCGAGCTCGACGGCGAGCGCGCGCCACTCGGCCGCGCTGAGGATCCGGTTGCGCGGCGCCTTCCGCTCCCTCCGCGTCGGCGGGAGCGCCTCGTTGTCCGCGGGGGCGGCCTCTGCGGGCGGCGCGACGGGCGCGGCCTCGTGCGCGGCGCGCGGCGGTCGGAGCGTCGCTCCCGCGCTGCGATCCTCGTGGGGCGCGGCGGCGTCCGCGCTGGCTGCGGCCGTCGCGCGCGCCTCGTGTGCGGTGGGCGGCGTGCCGGCGCCCGGCGCCGCGCCAGCGCCCGGCCCCGCGCCGGGGGCTCTCCCGGCGGCGGAGATGCCCGCTGGCGCATCCGGGCGGCGGATCTTCGAGGAGCGGGGAGGCAGCACGCCGCGCGGCCTCCCATCGGTGCGCCCTTCCGCGGCGGCGGGCGCCGACGGCGCCTCGGGCGCGCTCGCTTCCACCGGGGGGGCCTCTTCCGGCGCCGCGGCGCCCGACGGCACCATCCTGACGGGGCGCTCCGGCTCCCGCGTGGCGACGGGCTCCCGCGCGGCCGCGGGCTCTCGTGCGGCCGCGGGCTCTCGCGCGGCGAGGCTGAGCACCTGCCCGCGCGGCGAGCCGGCGCCGTGCCCCTCGGGGGTGTGCCGCTCGACGAGCTCCGCGAGGGGCACCGGCGCGAGCACCCTGGCGGACCGGTCGGCCTCGTCGAACACGAGGGCGACCGGCGCCTCGCGCGCCGCGCCGAGCCAGGCGAGCAGCGTCGCGCTGTCCTCCGGGTGGAGCGTGCCCGTCGCCCCGCCCGCGAGCCGCGGCAGGGCCACGGCGAGCCCCGCGGCGCCGAGCGCCCTGGCGCGGAAGACCTGGTCCGCGATCACCGCCTCGAGCGCGGCGCCGGCCTCGACCCGCGGCGGCAGCGCGCCGCGCAGGGCCAGCGCGAGCTCCACGGCCTCGTCGAGGGTCGCGCGGAGCTGCCCGTCCGGCGCCGCCGGGGCGCTCGCCCACAGGAAGCGGCGCCCGCGGAGCTCGCGCTCCGAGTCGGCGCCCTGCCCGCTCGGTGCGAAGCGGGCCAGGCCGGAGGGGGGCACAGCGGGGGGCGGCGGTCGGCCCTCCTCGGAGGCGGCGTCGAGGCGGGAGACAGGATCGAGGCGCATCGCGCGGCAACCTCGCAGAACTCGCGAAAACGGGCGAATTTTCGGCGAGCGAGCGCGCCTCCACCACGCCCACCCCGCGCGCCCGCCCGCGGGCCGCCGCCGGGCTCAGCCGGACTCGCGCGCGGTCTCGGCCATGAGCGCGAGCAGCGCGCAGGCGATGGCGAACCGGGCGTCGATGCGCCCCTGGCTCATCGACAGGTCGAGCGTGAACTCCTTCACGAAGAACCGGAACACCTGGGTGATCCTCGCGACCTCCTGCCCGTGGAGCTCGATGTGCCACTTGCCGATCAGGAGCGGGAACACGCGCCGGAGCATCGCCGCGCCGTCCTCTTGCATCAGCCCGACCGGCTGATCGGACGGATCGAGGATGTCCCAGGTGTCGCGGACGATCGACTTGAGCCCGCGCGAGCGGATGGTCCCGACCCGCTCGCCTGTGCGCGCGTCGAAGACGTCCAGACACCGGTTCAGGGCCACGACCTGCCGTGAGCGGATCGTGAACAGCGGCTGTGACTCCGACTCATCGGCGAAGAGCGTGAACTCCGGACGGAGCTTGAGCAGCGGGTGCTTGACGAAGCACACGAGGCTACCGTCGGGCGCGAAGACGTGGAATCTGCGGCCGAGGAACGACCAGAAAGGCCGCTTGATGGTGTAGGTGGTGTGCGCGAACGGTTGAACCGCGAGGCCGCCGTACGCCGCCCGGGCCATGGGGGTGCCAGTCTGCATCGGCGCCGAGTAGGCCGGAGCTGCGCGCACCGGTCAAGCCGGGTCTACCGCGCGCGCGGGGGCTCGTCGCCGGCGCTGCTCGCCGCCATCGCCTTCACGAGCTCTGGCTTGACGACCTTGCCCATCGCGTTGCGCGGCAGGCTCCCCACGACGACGGACTCACGCGGGACCTTGTAAGGCGCGAGCCGCTCCTTGGCCCAGGCGCGGAGCGGCCCTGTCGCGCACTCCGCCGCTCGCCCCGGCGCGGGGACGACGACCGCGACGACGCGCTCGCCCCAGGCCTCGTCCGGGACGCCGATCACCGCGACCTCCGCGATCGCGCCGTGCTCCCGCAGCGCCTCCTCGATCTCGAGGGCGGACAGCTTGTACCCGCCGCTCTTGAGGATATCGACCGACGTCCGCCCGAGGAGCCGGAAGCACCCGTCGCTGGAGCGCTCCGCGACGTCGCCGCTCCGGAACCAGCCGTCCTGGAACGCCGCGGCGGTGGCGTCCTCGCGTCCCAGGTACCCTTTGAACACGCTCGGCCCGCGGATCCAGAGCTCGCCCCGCGCGACGACGGCGCCGCCGCCGTCGGGCTGCGCCGGCGGCCCGCCCGGCGCGTCGCCCGGCGCCCACGCCGACGCGTTGCCCGCGTCGTCCGTGATGCGGGCCTCGACGGTCGGCAGCGGGAAGCCGACCCAGCCCGCCCGCCGCCCGCCCGGATCGAGCGGGTTGCTCATGCCCACGCCGATCTCGGTCATCCCGAATCGCTCGAGCGGGATCGTGCCGGTGAGGTCGCGCCACCGCTCGGCGAGCGTCACCGGCAGCGCCGCCGAGCCGCTCGTGGCGAGCCGCAGCGCCCGCGCCCCCGCGGCGAAGCCCGGCGCTCCGCCGCGGTCCACGTGCTCGAAGAGCCGCTGGTACATGGTCGGCACGGCCATGATCGCCGTGGCCGAGCGGCGCGCGATCTCGGCGGCGACGCGCTGGGCGTCGAAGCGCGGCAGCATCCGCGTCGCGCTGCCCGCGAGCAGCGACGTCATGAGCGCGATGACGACGCCGTGGAGGTGGTGCAGCGGCAGCGCGTGCAGCAGCACATCTTGCTCGGAGAACCCCCAGGCCGCGCCGAGGAGCTCCGCCTGCACGGCGAGGTTCCGGTGCGTGAGCAGCGCCCCCTTCGGCTTGCCGGTCGTGCCGCTCGTGTAGAGCAGCAGCGCCGCGTCGTCCGCGGCGATGTCGGCGATCGACGACGCCGGCCCCGGCGCGGCGCGCTCGACGTCCTCCACGCGGAGCACGGCGCGGCCCTCGGCGATCGGGGCGACCAGGGCGGCGAGCTCGTCCCCGACGAGGATCCGCCGGACGCCGGCGTCGTCCGCGAGCCACGCGAGCTCTGCCGGCGGGTACAGCGGCGAGAGCGGCAGCGCGATCCCGCCGGCGAGGACGACGCCGAGGAAGGCCGAGACCCACGCCGCGCCGGGCGGCGCGAGGAGCAGGATCCGCTCCCCACCGAGGGAGCGCGGGCTCGCGTCCACGTCGCGCGGCGCGGACGCGAGCAGCGCGCCGCGCACGCGGAGCGCGCGGTCCATGAGCTCCGCGAAGGTGGTCCGCCCCCCGTCGTCCTCGACGGCGGTCCGGGCGGACGATCCGAGCTGAGCGAGCCGTTCTGTGAGCGGGGAGGCCATCGCGCCAACTCTCGCACGGCAAAGGTGCGCGCAGCCAGGCCGGTTGGTTACACTGCCCCGCCATGCGAGCTTCCTCTTTCCGATCCAGCGTCTTGCCCTGCTTCGCGGCCGTCGCCGGCTCGATCCTGGCGGCGGCGTGCGAGAGCGCGCCGAAGCCGCCCGAGCCCGGCGCCGCCGCCACGGCGGCCCCGGTCGTGGAGGCTCCCGCCGAGCCGCCGAAGCCGAAGGGCATGCCGGAGCTGCTCGTCGACTCCATGGGCCCGTACCTCGGCGGCCAGCGCGTGGATCTGGCGCAGAAGGACGGGGCGGAGAAGCTCGCGAAGGTGATCCGCGCGCTGCCGATCGAGGGCAAGCCGGTCACGCTGCTGGCCGAGAAGAAGGCGAAGCCGAGCGCTGTCGCGGCCGTCGTGACGGAGCTCGGCGCGGCCGGCGCGCCGAAGGTCATCATCAAGACCGACGGGCGCGACGATCTCCCGAAGGAGATCACGGTGGTCCCCGAGGGGCGCGTGTCGAAGCCCCCCGCGTGCGCCGTCAGCACGATGGTGATGAAGGACCTCGCGACGGCGATCTGGCCGTTCGGCGGCGGCATGGGCAAGCGCCAGCGCAAGGGGCTCGCCGGCCCGGATCTGTCGCACACCGGCGAGCAGCTCACGAAGGACATCGCCGCGTGCAGCGCGACGATGGCGTTCTTCTCGGCGGACGACGAGGTGCCCTGGGAGATGGCGCACAACCTCGCGGGCACGGTCATCGCTTCGGATGCAAAGAAGAAGCTCGACACCCTTGTCCTACTCCGCGCTGCCCCGGTCGCGGGGCGGCCGATCCAGCTCGGTGGAGGCTGACGTGCGCGGCGCCTGGAGGCTCGATTCCCTGGATCGATGCCCCCTCAGGGGCGCGTCCGCCGAGAGGGCGTCCGGCGCGGTTTTTGTGCATACGGTGTCAATTTTCAGCAGCGCGAGACATCATGCTCTCCCGTCGCGTGAGGGCATGGCCGGTCAGGGCGACACGGCACGATCCGGCACACGGGAGGGCGCGGCGACGGGCGGAAATGCGCGGTCGAGCGCTCGCCGTTGGGGCCGGCCTGGATCATGAATAGGGCGAGTCGCCGGTCCCCTGCGCCATCGGGGGCGTGACAATCACGGGAGGATGGTTCGGACATGTCGAAGCGACTTCTTGCATCGGCCCGCGCGAACAGGGGCCGCAGCCTCCGTCCCCGGGCCTCCCAGCCCCGGGCGTCGGGGGCGCCCGGGGCTCCGGCCTCTGCGGCCCGGGATTCCGCGCGCCCCGTCGCGAGCGGCCCGGACGTCGTCGCGGGGGAGGCCGCGGATCTCTCCGCGGCGCCCGCGCGGGCAGCGGACGCCGAGATGTCCGCCGCGCCGCACGGTGCCGAGGTGTCCGCCGCGCCGCACGGCGCCGAGATGTCCGCTGCGGCGCACGGTGCCGAGGTGTCCGCCGCGCCGCACGGTGCCGAGGTGTCCGCCGCGCCGCACGGCGCCGAGATGTCCGCTGCGGCGCACAGTGCCGAGGTGTCCGCCGCGCCGCGCGGCGCCGAGATGTCCGCCGCGCCGCACAGCGCCGACGCGCCTGCTGCGCCGTCGATCGCTCTGGCCTCGAGCGGTGCGAGCGACGTGGCGCCGGTCAAGACGCTGGACGCCGACGTGCCGGTCGCGACGCAGCGAGCCGGCGCCGAGGACCGGCCGGCTGCGCTCGCGCCACAGGCCGACGAGCCGGCGCCTGACTCGGATGCGCTCGATCTGATCGACCCTTCCTCGCCGACGGCGGCGTTCTTCCGGCGTGAAGAGGAGTCGTTTCCGCCGCTCACCGATGCAGCGAGCGACCCGGACGATCACACGGACGAGCGCCTCGTGGTCGTCCATCAGCTCTCGCCCGAGACCCTCGCCCGCCGGGCGCGCCTCCGCCGGATCGTCGCGGCGGTCGCGGGGCTCGCCGGGGTGATCTCGGTGGCGGTGGTCGCCAAGTCGGTGCTCTCGAGCAAGCCGTCTTCTGCTGTTTCCGCCTCCGCGCCGCTCGCGATGGCGGCGCCTGCTGCGAAGCCGGCGCCCCTGGGGGCGAAGCTCTCGGCCGTGGCGGCGAGCCCTTCGCCTGCGCGCGAGAAGGCGCCCGCGCAGGCCGACCCGGCGTCGGCGCAGCCCGCCGCGAAGGCGGCGGAAGCCGCTCCCGACGCGGAGAAGGCGGAAGCCGAGAAGGCCGCAGCGGAGAAGGCGGAAGCCGAGAAGGCCGCAGCGGAGAAGGCGGAAGCCGAGAAGGCCGCAGCGGAGAAGGCGGAGGCCGAGAGGGCCGCAGCGGAGAAGGCGGAAGCCGAGAAGGCGGCGGCGGAGAAGGCGGAAGCCGAGAAGACCGCGGCGGCCGCGGGCAACGTCGAGGACGCGGCCAGGCTGAAGAAGGAGGCGCTCAGCTTCCTGAACCGCGGCAGGTACAAGGACGCGATCGAGGTGTCTCGCGCGGCCATCGCGGCCGATCCGACCGACGCGCTGCCCTACCTCTACCTGGGCTCGGCGCTCCAGGACACGGGCAAGTGGAAGGACGGCGTCGCCGCGTACAGCGACTGCGTGCGCAACGCCACGAAGGGCCCCGTGCACGAGTGCAGGGCCCTGGGCGGACGCAAGTAGCGCTCACCCCGGGCGGCGCGCGACCTGCGTGAGAAAGGCCGCGGCCGCGGCGTAGCCGAAGGCCAGGCCCGAGGCGAGGCGTGTCGCGTGCCAGACCGGGCGCAGCCCGAGGTCCTGCGTCGCCACGTCGACGACCATCAGCGCGCTGAGGGCGATGAGGATCGGGCGCCACGCCGTCATCGCCAGGCGGGGCCGCGCGATCGCGGCGCCCGCCGCGACGCCGGCGAAGATGCCGGCGCACCGGCTGCAGAGCGGCATCAGCACGCCCTCGAGCGCGAGGGACCGCTCGGGCATGCGGTGGCACATCGCAACGAAGAGCCGATCGAGCGCCGCGCCGAGCTCTCCGAGCGGCAGGCGGCTCCGCGCCGGCGGGATGCACCAGGGCAGGGCGCCGACGATCGCGAGCGCGCAGCGCACGACCCGGAGCCGCGACCCCGCTGGCTCCGAGGCGCCGGACGGCGTCTGCGCCAGGGCGCCTGCGCTTTCGGGAACGGGCACCTGTGCGGCGACGCTCGCCTGTGCGGCGGCGCGTCCGCCCCCGGGCGCGGTCACCTCAAACCCTGTCGGGCGCGCTCTTGCCGAGGTGGCGCATCACCTCTTTCAGGTCGCTCCAGACCTCTCGCTTCGCGCTCGGCTGGCGCAAGAGGTAGGCCGGATGGAACGTGGGCATGATCGGGATCGAGCCCTTGTAGAGCTTCCACGTCCCGCGGAGCTTCGTGATCCCCTCGCTCGTGCCGATCAGCCCCTGCACGGCGGTGGCGCCGAGCGCGACGATCACCTTCGGCTTGATCAGCGCGAGCTGAGACGCGAGGTAGGGGCTGCAGGCCGCCATCTCGGCCGGCTCGGGCTTCCGGTTCTTCGGCGGCCGGCACTTCACGATGTTGCAGATGTAGACGTCGTCGCGGTGGTACCCCATCGCCGCGATCATCCTGTCGAGGAGCTGCCCCGCCGGGCCGACGAACGGCTCGCCCTGCTGGTCCTCTTCCGCACCGGGCCCCTCGCCGACGAAGACGACCTCGGAGAGCGGGTTGCCGCGCGAGAACACCGTGTGGGTGCGCCCCTCGTGGAGCGGGCACTTCTGGCAGGTGCGCACCTCTTCCGCGAGGAGCGCGAGCCGCGCCACGCGCTCGTCCGGCGACGCCGGCTGCGACGCGGTCGCGCGCGCCGCCAGCTCGGCGCGTGGCGCCGAGGCCGCGCTCGCAGCAGGCCGGGCGTGCGGCTCGGGGGCCCGCGGCGCCTGCGCCGGAGGCCGCGCCGCCGGCGCCTCGGCGATGCGCTGCTCCGGTTGCGGCGCGAAGGTGCCCGCGGCGGCGGGCCGCTGCTCCGGTTGCGGCGCGAAGGCAGCGCGCTGCTCCGGTTGCGGCGCGAAGGCAGCGCGCTGCTCCGGTTGCGGCGCGGCGGCGCCACGATGCTCGGCCTGCGGCGCGGCACCGCCGCCCCCGCGTGCCGCCGCTGCCGGCGGCGCGTCCATCCCAGGAAAGCCTCGGTCCGCCCGCCGGGCGGCCTGCGGCGCGCCTTCGGAGGAGGACGCGCCCAGCGCCTCGTGGAGCGCCGACGGGTGCCCCGGCATCCCGTCGGCGCCGGTCGCTGCGTGCCACTCCAGGAACGCTCGGACCGAGGCGGTCAGATCGGCGAGCTCTTCGCGCAGCGCCTCGATCATCGTCGTCCCCTCAGTGGCCGCCCTGCTGCGCGAGCCAGCGCTCCGCGTCGAGCGCGGCCATGCAACCCGTGCCGGCGGCCGTCACGGCCTGACGGTAGTTCCAGTCCTGCACGTCGCCCGCGGCGAAGACGCCGGGGATGTTCGTCCGCGTCGAGCCCGGCACCGTCTTGAGGTAGCCGTTCGGGTGCGTATCGAGCTGCCCGACGAAGAGATCGGTCATCGGCGTGTGCCCGATCGCGACGAACATCGCGGCCGCCGGCACGAGGTGGCTGTCGCCCGTCTTCACGTTCTTCACGCGGATGCCCGTCACCATGTCGGCCTTCACGTCGAGCACCTCCTCCACGACGTGGCTGTAGAGGATCTTGATCTTCGGGTTCTCGACGACGCGCTGGACCATCGCCTTCGACGCCCGGAAGTCATCGCGGCGGTGGACCAGCGTGACGCTGCTGCAGAGCCCGGAGAGGTACGAGGCCTCCTCCATCGCCGTGTCGCCGCCGCCGACGACAACGACGTCCTGGCCGCGGTAGAGCGCGCCGTCGCAGACTGCACAGGCGCTGACGCCCTTGTTCTTGAGCTTCTCCTCGCTCTCCAGGCCGAGGTAGTTGGCGCGCGCGCCCGTCGCGATCACGACCGACTTCGCGAGGTAGAGCGTGTCCTCGACCCACACCTTGAACGGGTGGCCCGTGAGCTCGACCTTTGTCACGTCCGCCGTCACGATCTCCGTTCCCTGGTGGGCGGCCTGGTCGCGAAAGCGCTGCATCAGCTCCTGGCCGGTGATCTTCTCGGGGAACCCGGGGTAGTTCTCGACGTCGGTCGTGAACATGAGCTGGCCCCCCGGGATCAGGCCGCCGGCGCTGAAGCCCTCGATGAGGAGCGGCTTCAGGTTGGCGCGCGCCGCGTAGATGGCGGCGGTGAGCCCGGCGGGACCGGAGCCGATGATGACCAGGTTGCGGACGTTCGATTCGCTCATGGTGGAGGCATCTTATAGGCGCGACAGCCTCCCGCGTCGACCGCCCCGGCGCTCCGCCGCGGACGCTCCGCCGCGCGCGCCACGCCCCGCGCTGCGCGGGCCCCATCGCGCGGCGTGTGTCCCGCCGCGCTGCATTGCATTCCCGCCCGCTGCGCGGCGTTCCCGCCCGCTCCGCGGCGTTCCTGCCCGCTGCGCGGCGTTCCCGCCCGCTGCGCGGCGTTCCCGCCCGCTCCGCGGCGTTCCTGCCCGCTGCGCGGCGTTCCCGCCCGCTCCGCGGCAGCCCTGCGCCCTGTTCTCACCCGGCGTCGCGCCGTCCCCCGCGTGAGCAGCCGCTCGCTCAGAAGCGCATCGTTCCGCTCATACCGAACTCGTCCAGGCTGCTCTCGAAGCGGCCGCCGTTCACGCTCTGGAGGCTGCGGTAGCCGCTCGTCGCCGAGCCGGAGACGGCCTTGAGGCGCCCCTTCCCGCCGTTGTCCAGCGAACCGAAGAACGTGTGCTGAAACGCGGCCGAGATGTCGACAGGGCCCACGCGCGCGGTCACCCCGGCCCCGATCCCGATGCGGTGGCCGAGGTGGAAATCGAGGTTCAGGTCGGCGTCGTCCTGCCCCTTCGTCTCGAAGAAGCCGCCTGCCCTCAGGGCCAGGAGATCCTGGAGCACGATGAAATCTCCGCCGACGCGGACTCCCAGGACGTCGCGCCAGCGGTGCGGGACGTCGGCGTTGGGCGGCACCGTGCCGATCACCGTGCCGCGCACCGGAATGCCCTCGCGGAACCGGACCTCGATCGCGTCGACAGCGCTGTTGTGGGCCCAGGTGAAATCGAGCTCCACGTCGAAGAGATCGTCGACCATCGGGTCGCGCACGAGGGGCACGGCCGCGGAGGACCGCGCCGCGCCGGCCCGCGGATGGTGGTACCGGAGGCCGAGCTTCGCCTCCATCGGGATCTGCATCTCGAGATCGCCCGCGCCCCTCTCGTCGGTCACGTTGCAGCCCGGCGACTCGCCCTTGCAGGGGTCCTCGTTCTTGACCCCGGCCGCCGTCCAGTAGCGCGACTCGATCACGAGATCGGTCTTCGCGCGCACGGCGTCCTGCCACTTGAACCACGCGCCAAGGTCGAGGCGATCGGTCGCCGCCCAGCGCGCGCCGAGGACGAAGCCCGGGATGAACAGATCGTCCGCCCGCGCGCGGGTGCGCAGGTCGTTGTGCGTGTTGAAGTCGTCGCCCCCCTCGGCGGAGAGCGCCTCGCTGAAGTTGACGAAATCGATGCTCGCCATGCCCCAGATGAAGCCGGCGCCGACCGAGATCCCCTCCGCGGGCGTGAAGCCGACCGAGAGCGTCGGCGTCACGATCAGGGCGTCGAGCGACGTGAGCAGGTAGCGCTGCGGCGACGGCTGCGTCAGCGCGCCGAACGTCGGGTGCGTGTACGGCAGCGACTCGGGCCACACCCGCTCGCCGACGCCGTGGGGGCCGAGCACCGCGACGCCCACGGCGAGCGCGTCGGTCAGGCGGAGCGTCCCGGCGACCTGCGGGTTCGGGAACAGGCCGCTCTCCGCGCACACCTCCGGATCGGGGCCGCCCTCGCTGCCGGGCGCCGGGATCGCCGTCGTGTAGCTCGGCGGGACGGGCCGGCCGTCGGGGCCGAGGCGCGTGAAGCACTGCCCGAGGTGCATGAGGTGGACGCCGCCGTGCGCGCTGCTCCGCTGCGCGGCGAGCCCCGCAGGGTTGAAGTAGGCGGCGAGCGGATCGTCCGCCCGCGCGACCCACGCGCCGCCGCGGCCGAGCTGGAGCACCCCGATCTCCGGCGAGTCGATCCCCGACGACGCGCGCGCCGCGCCGGCGGCCACCACCGCGGCGAGCGCCGCGGCCGCGGCGCCGGCAGATCCTCGTCTCATGGGGTCTCTCTCCCCGCGCGGCCGCCCCGGCGGCTCACTTCACCGGCGACGCCTTGAGCGCCGCCTTGCCGTCCTTCACGTAGACCGTGAACCGCACCCGCGAGCAGTTGTGGCGCGCCACGAGCGCGTCCTTGTTGCGCTGCAGCGTCCCCTTGAACTTGTCGAAGGTGAGGGCGTTCGTGGGCTCCCCGCACTGCTGCTTGACCGACAGGAACTCCTCGTAGACGGCGTTCCACTCGGCGAGCTCGTCCGGATCGCCCGCGCCGTCCTGGGGCGCGGCGGGCGCGCTCGCCGCGTCGGGGGCCGCGCTCGTCGCGTCGGGGAGCGCGGTCGGCGGGGCGGGCGCGCCCGGCGCCCGGGGCGGCGGAGGCGGCGGCGGGCGCCGCGGCGGCGGGCGGCCAGGAGCCGCGGGGCCGGGGGCGGAGAGCGCGATCGCCGCGTCCGAGACCTCCTCGATCGCCTCGACCGGCTCCTCGGACTCGCGGGCCGGCGGCGGGCCGCTGAGCGGGTGCGAGCCGGGCCGCCGCGTCGGGCCGCGCGGGCTCACCATCGGCTTCGGGTACGACGGGCGCGAATCGGCGCGCGGCTCGCCGGGGCCGAGCGGCACCGAGAACGCGCTCATCGCGGGCTGCGCCGGGATGGGGCCGAGCACCTGCTCGAGGTCGGCGGCCTTGCGCGGCGCGCCGCCCTTCGCGGCCACCTTCTCGACGCCGTCGTTGATGTCGGCCGCGATCTTCCGGTAGGCGCCGCGGAACCGGCTCGGCGCCAGCACGTCGACGTCGCCCTTGGCGAAGCGCGCCGCCTCGTTGCGGAAGACCTGGAGCGGCCGCGTGTGCTCGAGGAACGAGAACACGAGCCCGAGCGCGGCCAGGCCGAGGACGCCGACGAGGATCAGCGCCGTGGGCACCTTGCCCTTGTCGTCGTTCGTCGCCTGGTCGAGGAAGCTGAACGGCGAGTCGACCGACGCCGCGAGGCGGCCGACCGCGTAGCCGGCGCCGAGCTCCCACGCCTCGCCGGGCAGCCGCGCGTAGACGACGCCGAGGTGCTTGCCGATGACGCGGACCTCGGAGCGCCCCTTCTCGATGTAATCCTTGTTGTCGTCGAGCAGCTTCAGGTCCTGCGTGATCTGATCGAGGTTCGCCTTGTCGAACCCCTCGGGCGCGCCGGACGCGACGCGCGACCCCTCGGCGTAGAAGCCGACGGCGGCGCCGGTGCGCTTCGTGACCGCGCGGGCGAAGGTGTCGTCGATGATCTTGGCGCCGACCACGGCCCCGACCGGCTCGCCGTTGCCGTCCTGCTCGACGGGGCGCGCCACGACGCGCAGGATGCGGCCCTTCCAGACCCACGCGTCGTCGCGGATCCAGCCGTGGAGGGCGTCGGCGACGACCGGGTAGCCGCCGAGCTCCCAGTCCTCGGGGGGCGCGAACCCCACGGACCCCACGGACGCGATCACCCGGCCGGCCGCGTCGACGGCCCACACCTCGTCGAACTTGAGCTCGGCGGGCACCTCCTCGGTCGCGGTGCGCAGCGCGCCGCGGGCCTTCTCGCGCAGGTCGGCGCCGGGCTTGGCCTCGGTCGACGACTTGGCGAGCGCGCTCCGCAGGGCGGGGTTCAGCGCCACGCGGATGAGGGCGCTGGAGCGCTTCCGGGCGTCGTCGTTGAGGAACCACTCGACCGCGCTGGAGTCGGCGCTGAGCGCCTCGCTCATCGCGCGGTGGCCCGAGCGGTTGTAGAGCTGCGCGGCGACGAAGAGGATGAAGACCGCGGCGCCGAGCGCGAGCGCGAGCACCCCGTACCAGAAACGCGACAGCAGCATGGCCTACTTTTGAGCCTCCGCGCTCGGTCCACCGCTCGCGCCCACGACGAGCGCCTCCTTGATGAACTGCTCGTCCGGGTTCGGCTTCGCGACCACCTCGAGGGGCTTTCCGACCGGCTCGCCGTTGAAGTAGCCCTGCAGCGTGTACTTGCCGGCCTCGAGCTCGATCGCGAAGTTGCCCTGGCGATCCGGGTAGGCGACGGCGACGGTCCTCGGCTCGACGACGATCCACGACCGGATGCTCGGGGCGAGCTGATCGCGGATCTCGTACTTGCCCGGCCCCGGCGGCGTCCAGGCGCGGGTCTTGGTGGCGCCGATCTCGACCGGCTGGAGCCCCTTGTTGCCGACGTCGTAGAGCTTGTGCGGGAACGGATCGCGGTTCTCGAACTGGAGCTGCTGGCCCTCGGCGACGACGAGGGTCACCGGCGTGGTCCGGCCGCCGGCGATGACGATCGAGCGCGGCGTCTTGAGCGGCGCGCCCTTCTCGCCGAGCGCGGCGACGCACAGCTCCTTCGGGGCGTAGCCGACGAGCGTGCGGACATCGGCGCGGACGGTCGGGGACGGCTCGCGGAACGTGTACCGGTTCGCCTTCGGGTCCTTGGCCTCGTTCCAGACCGGGTTCAGGAGCTTGGGCATGCCCGTGGCCCTGCCCTTGATCGTCACCGCCGCGAGGGCCGCCCCGGGCACCGTGAGGATCGCGAGCGTCAGGGCCAGGCGCCGGACGAAGCGGCCTGAGGCGCGACGCGTGATGGGGTTGGACGGCCCGGGCCGCGCTGCGCCGGCGAGCGGGCGATGCTCACCGTGCTGCGCTCCTGAAGATCGAGGGGATCTCGTATCCATCGCAGGCCCGAAGCTACCGGAAGGGGAATGAGAACGGAAACAAAAGCCGGGCCGCCGTCCGCGGCGCAGACGCCGCGCGCCCGGTCGAGCGCTGACCTGCGAGGGGAGGCGACCGGGGCCAGGCGCGCCGCGGTGCGGCAGCCGCCCGGGGGAGCTTCCGGAAGACAAAAAAACTGCGGGCCGCATGAACGGCCCGCAGGGGAGAGATGTTCCGTACCGCCGAGGACGTGGGCAGAAGGACTTGAACCCCTAGCATAGCTGCTAGGTGGGAGCCTAAGTACCGCTTCAGGCTTCCCGGTGAAGGATTCCGGGCCTAGCTCACCACGGTATCGTTGTTGGCTCCCTGGTTCTCGCTTACTCGGGATTCAATCGTCCAGCGCCTCACGAAGTCGGCAGAGGGAACGACCATAGGATAGTTCTCTCGCCGGTTCAGTCAACCGCTCTTCGTCGCCGGACTCGCTCTTCCTTCATGTGCTTCATGTGTGATTCGCGTGTGGCTCACGCGTTTTGCGCTTGATCTCGCTCGCCGTCTCACTCTTGGGCTTGCTTGCGTCTCGCGTTCATGCAGGCCGGTCCGTTCCCGTCCTGTTGGTTCCTGTCGGGATGATCCGGAGCCGGCCTGGCGCGTCGGCTTGGCGCAGGGTTAGCGGGCAGGCGAGCCGGGGTGGGAGAAGAACGCAACGATGGGGGCGTGGACGAGCCCGTTCGACGCCACGATGTTGCCTGTGTGGTAGTCCGGCGCTCGGCCGTCGAGCGAGGTGATGACGCCGCCGGCGCCGCGCACGATCGCGCTCCCCGCGGCGACGTCCCAGGCGTGCAGCCGGCGCTCCCAGTAGGCGTCGTAAGTCCCGTCGGCGACCATGCAGAGATCGATGGCCGCGCTGCCGCACCGCCGCACGGCCTGGGCGTTTCGCTTGACGGTGATGAAGGCGTCGAAGTTGTTGTCCGGAGCCCGATCGCGCACGGGCGGGAAGCCGGTCGCCACCATCGCGTGCTCCAGCGACGCCGTGGCGCTGACCGCGCAGCGCTCGCCGTTGCGGCGCGCCTCGCCGGCGGCGCCGGCGGTCCCTGCCAGCCCCGGCCCGGGCGGCTGTGGATCGCGGGGCATGAAGCCTGTCCAGCGCAGCCCGAGCATCGGCGCCACGACGGCCCCGGCGACGGGCATGTCGTCGTCCATCAGGCCGACGGAGACGCACCAGAACGGATGCCCGTGCACGAAGTTCGTGGTGCCGTCGATCGGATCGACGTACCAGACGAGCCCGCCGCGGGCCGACGTCGCGCGCGAGGCGCTCTGCTCCTCGCCGACGACGGCGATGCCCGGCGTGAGCGCGCCGAGCCGCGCGATGAGCAGCTCCTCGCTCGCCCGGTCGAACTCGGTCACGAGGTCGTGCGGCGCCTTCTCCTCCACGCGCGGGCCGCGCGGGCTCGCGCGGAACCCGGCCTGGGCGAGCGCCGCGGCCTCCTCGGCGACGCGCAGCGCGATCCCGGTGAGCTCGGCCAGATCGGCCGGTCCGCGCCCGCTCATCGCGGCCTCGCCGACAGCGCGCCGCGGAGCTTCTCGTAGATCCCGCCGAACGCCCCGTTCGACAGCAGCGCCACGGTGTCGCCCTCCTGCGCCTCGCGCGCGATCGCGTCGACGATCGCGTCCACCGAGGTCGCCGCCTCCGCGCGCTTGCCCGCCTGCTCGAGGTCGCGCACGAGCCGGTCGAGGTCGAGCCGCTCGCCCGCGGCGATGTCCGGCCGGCCGAGCGGCGCGAGCACGACGCGATCGGCCGCGCCGAAGGCGCGCGCGTAGGGCTCCTGGTGCAGGGCGCGGCACGCGGTCGCGCTGCGCGGCTCGAACACCGCCCACAGCGCGCCCTCCGGGTGCCGGGACCGGAGCGCGCGCAGCGTCTCGTCCACGGCCGTCGGGTGGTGCGCGAAGTCGTCGTAGACGCGCACCCCGCGCGCCTCGAACAGCAGATCCTGCCGGCGCCGCACGCCCTCGAAGGTCGCGAGCGCCGCGGTCGCCGTCGAGAGCGGCACGCCGAAGCCGTGCGCCGCGGCCGCGATCGCGGCGACCGCGTTGCGCACGTTGTGGTGCCCCGGCATCTGCAGGGCGACCCGCCCGGCCATGACGCCGCCGGCGTACAGGTCGAACGACTGGCCGCTCGGGCCGGCCTCCGCGGGGGCGGCGAGCCAGTGCGGCGGCTTTCCGTGCATGTCGTCGCCCTCGAGGGCGAACCAGGCGACCTCCGCGCGCGCCGACCGCGTCACCGCGTCGACGACCCGCGGATCGTGCGCCGCCGCGACGAGGAGCCCCGTCTCCGGGATCCGCTCGACGAACCCGCGGAACGCCGCCTCGTAGGACGCGGCGTCGGGGTAGATGTCGACGTGGTCGTGCTCCATCGAGGTCACGACGCCGACCTCGGGCCGGTAGTGCCAGAACTTCGGCGTCTTCTCGAAGAACGCGGTGTCGTACTCGTCGCCCTCGACGACGAACGGCGTCCTGCGGCGGCCCGTGCCCGCCTCGCCGAGGAGGGGGAGGCCGCGGCGGTCGCCCGCGGGGGCGGCGCTCCGCGGCAGCCGGAAGCTCGCCTCGAAGTTCTTCGGCAGGCCGCCGATGAGGAAGCCGGGGTCCCTGCCTGCCTCGTGCAGGAGCCACGCGCACATCGAGCTCGTCGTCGTCTTGCCGTGCGTGCCGGCCACGACGAGCGGCGAGCGGCCCGCGAGCATGTGGTCCGCCAGCGCGTGCGCCATCGTGGTCACCCGCATGCCGCCCTCGATGGCGGCGCGGGCCTCGGGGTTCGTCGGGCGGCAGACGTTGCCGATCACGACCAGATCGGGGCGCGGCTCGAGGTGCGCGGGATCGAACCCGGTCATGAGGCGGATGCCCCAGCGCTCCAGGGCC
The DNA here is from genome assembly GCF_051521615.1 of Sorangium sp. So ce1335. Lineage (NCBI taxonomy): Bacteria > Pseudomonadati > Myxococcota > Polyangiales > Polyangiaceae > Sorangium > Sorangium sp. So ce1335. Next base: position 10,526,697 of record NZ_CP150363.1, on the reverse strand, counting down.
GGTCCCATGGGCGGGTAGAAGGAGACGTCGGAGCCCGAGACCTCGTGCCCCGCGGCCTTGAAGAGCCCCGCCAGCGCACCCATGCCGGTGCCCGCGACGGCGACGAAGTGGACGTGCATCGCGGCGCAGTGTGCCCGAGCGCCCCCGGAGGGCAAGAGGGCTCCGCGCGGCCGGCCGACGGGCCGACGGACGAAGCGCGCGGCTCCTGGCGCCGCAGCGGGGGCGCGGCGCGAGCAGACAGCCGCTGCGGACGCGCGGGCGTGACGAAGGGCGCGGCTCCTGGCGCCGCAGCGGGGGCGCGGCGCGAGCAGACAGCCGCTGCGAACGCGCGGGCGTGCGGACGTCTCGTGATGGTGGCCTATCCGATCTTCGCGGCGGTGCCGCGAGGAGCCCTCGTCCTCCGACGCCCGCAAACAACGTATCTGCGCGGCCTCACGAGCTTGCGAGTCGCGGGGCCGAGGCGGACCCCGCGGCTCGGATCACGGCGGATCGACGAGCACGAGCGGCCTCAGCCGCTTCAGCGATCGCCGGCCGAGCCCCTTGACCCGGAGCAGGTCGTCGACCTTCCGGAAGCGCTTCATCTTCGCGCGGAGCGCCAGGATCGCCGCCGCCTTGGCGGGGCCGACGCCCGGCAGGCGCATGAGGTCCGCCTCCGTCGCGAGGTTCAGCACGACCTTGCCGTCGGCGGTCACGCCGCCGCCCGCCGGCGCGCCCGGCCCCCCATCGCTCGACGGCGGCGGCTCCGCGGGCGCTCCTGCATCCGCCGCGGGCTCGGCCGAGCTCTGCGGCGGCGCGCTCCCGGCGGCCTCCGCGGTGTCGAGCGGCGCCGGCCCGCCGGCGACCATCGCCAGCCCGGCCGCCGGATCGGCGCGACGCGCCGGCAGCAGGCTCAGCGCGTGCCCGGAGCCCACGAGCGCGAGCGCGAAGAACCCCGCGCCGTAGGCCACCACCTTGCCGCCCAGCGCGGTCCAGGCCGACTCCCTCAACGCCACCAGCGCACGTTTCCACAAGGAACGCCGCTCTTCCCCTACCTGCCCAGCCTCCGCCCGCCCGGCGAGCGAGCCCTTCCGTTTCGATGTCGCTTCCATCGTGCCGCGCCTCCTCGAGTGCGAAGGACGACGCCCTCCGCGCACCGGCGCGCGGCGTCCGTCTCTCCTCGGCGCCGCCGCCAAGCGAGCCGCATGCCGGCGCGCGATGGCCTGAAAACCCGCGCGAATCGCGTGGGCCCTGCGCGCCCGGGCGCGGCGCCGCCATGGCGGACACGGGGGCGCCGGCGAGCTCGCCGACCCCGGGCGTCCTGTCGCCGTGTCTCGAGCGAGAAGCTCGGCTACCATCAGCGCCCCGGGCGCCCGGCGACCCGGCGGCATTCACCCCGCCCCACGGCGCTCACCACGAGGTCTTATGCCCCACGATCCCCGTCGCTTCGTTGATCCCGGCCCTGCGGGGCGCTCGCGCCGAGCCTTCCTGGGCGGGCTCGCCGCCGGCGCCGCGGGCGCCGCGCTCCTCGGCCCGAGCGCGGCGTTCGCCGAGGCGGTCCCGAGCCTCGCGGCCAAGCCGCCCCCCGGCTTCACGCCGCTCTCCATCCCGGGGAAGATCGTGAAGGTCACGAAGGCGAACACGATGCAGCCGAACGGCCTCTGGCCGGACGCGTCCGCCGCGAAGGCGATGCTCGAGCGGGCCATGGCCGAGCTCACCGGCAAGGCCGACCTCGGCGCCGCCTTCGGGCGGTTCGTCCACAAGGACGATCGCGTGGCGATCAAGGCCAACGGCATCGCCGGCCAGAAGGGCGCGACCATGGCCACCAACAAGGAGCTCGTGCTCGAGATCGTGCGCGGCGTGATCGCGGCGGGCGTCCCCGCGGAGAACGTCATGATCTTCGAGCAGTACCCGTCGTTCCTCGCCGGCACCCGCTGCGCCGACCGCGCGGCCAAGCCGGCCGCCGAGTTCCCGGCCGGGATCCGCGCCGCGGTGCACGAGAACAAGGACGCGGTGATGCCGAGCATCTCGGTCTGCGGCATCCCCACCAAGTTCGTGCGCCCCTTCACCGAGGCGACCGCGGTGATCAACGTCTCGCTGATCAAGGATCACTCGATCTGCGGCTACACCGGCTGTCTCAAGAACATCACGCACGGCGCGACGATCAACCCGCACTCGTTCCACGCGCACACGGCGAGCCCGCAGATCGCCGAGCTCTACGCGCAGGACGTCGTGAAGAGCCGCGTCCGCCTCCACATCACGGACGGCTTCAAGCTCATCTACGACCAGGGCCCGCTCGACAAGAACCCGAAGCGACGCGTGCTCCACGAATCGGTCTACGCCACGACCGATCCTGTCGCCATGGACGTGATCGGCTGGGGCGTCGTCGAGACGTGGCGCAAGGAAAACGGGCTTCCCACGCTGAAGGAGGCGAGCCGCGAGCCATCGTACATCCGCATCGCGGGTGAGCTCGGGCTGGGCGTCTTCGACAAGAATAAAATCGCGATGCGCGAGGTCCGACTGTAGCGGCGCCGCGGGAACGCTCGCGGGGCTGCCAGCCGAGGCTCGTGTTGCCCATGTCCCGCTCCAGCTCGTTTGCGCGCCCCGTCCTGCGCGGGGGGATCGCGTCCGCGGTCCCTCTGCTCGCCTCCCTCGCGATCACCGCTTGCAGCAACAGCCCCCCACCGAGGCCGCCGGGGTTGCCGCCGACGCCGGGCTCGGTGACGCGCGAGAACCCCGGGGGCGACGCGGCCGACCCGGAGCGGGCCGCGCTCGAGCGGCTGCTCACCGAGCCGTGGGGGCGGCGCCAGGACCCGTTCGAGACGCTCGACGTGCCCCTGGCCGACTGGCGAAGCTGGCGCCGGATACGGATCTGGAGCCACCCGACGCGCGCGACCTTCCGGTACGGCGACGAGCACCACGCCGCCCTGACGGTCCTCTACACGCGCACCTCCGGGCCGAGCGATCCCGACAGCTGCCTCGACGAGTTCTGGGCGAAGCACGCGCCGCTCGCCGACGGCTACGGCGTGCGGCTCGGGGAGGCGCAGCTCATCCGCACGACGCAGGAGATCGACGGCGAGGTGCGGCCGCTCGTGTTCAAGGTCCTCCAGGGCAGCATCGCGTCGGTGTTCGCGAGCGACGAGTACGCCGGCGCGATCGCGGCCTACGAGTCGTGGCCGGGGACATGCCTCGTGTCCGCGCTGGCCGTGAAGGCGAGCCGGCACCCGGAGCTCGCGCGCCGGGTGCGCGACCGCTGGATCGACGAGGGCGCCCCGAAGCTGCGGTGGATCCCGAGCCTGCACGAGGCGCCCAGGCCCGACGCGCGGTAGCGTCCGCCCGGCGGGGCGCCGCGACATCGCAGCGCGCGACGGGACGCCCGCCGCGGGGCGGCGCGGCGCCGTCACGGGCTCATCGACGCTACGTCGGGCTCTCCGCGGCTTCCGGCGACCAGGGCGCGCCCTGGGCCATGCTGTGGCACACCACGGAGGCGGCCGCGAGGAGCAGCGCGATCGCGACGAGCCACGGCACCCGGAGCGGCGGGAGGACGCGGCTGTCCAGCACGAGCTGGCTCGGCCGGTCGTCCGCAGGCGGCTCGGAGGGCGCGGTCGCCTGCGCGTCGCCGAGATCGTTCGCCGGCGCCGCCTGCAGGGCGGCCATCGTCGTCTCATCCATCCCGTAGCGCGGCGAGCCCGCGGGCTCGCCCAGCGCGCCCCGCTTCAGGATGGCGCTCCGCTCGAACGGCGACGTGCCCGGGGCTGAGCGCGGCGGCTCCGGCGATCGCGAGGCCGCCGTCAGCGGCTGAACGATCGCGGCGAACGCCTCCATCATCTCCTTGCCCGACTGGAACCGCGCGTCGGGTTCGAACTGGAACGCCCGGGTGAAGAACGCGTCGATGTCGGGCGGGAGCTCCGGCGCGAGCTCGGACGCCCTGGGGAACGAGGTCTGACAGATGTGCCGGACCAGCTCGTTGATGGTGGCGCCGGCGAACGGGCACTGGCCGGTGATCGCGCGGTACAGGATCACCGCCATGGACCAGAGATCGCTCCGGTAATCGACCTGCTTGGGCGCCATGGTCTGCTCGGGGCTCATGTACCTCGGAGTCCCCAGGACCATGCCCGTCTTCGTGATCCTGTCGCGCGAGCAGGACGACTTGGCGACGCCGAAATCGAGCACCTTCACGAGCTCATCGCCGCCCGAGGACGTGATGAAGATGTTCCCCGGCTTCAGATCCCGGTGGATCACCCCTGCGGCGTGCACCGCGTCGAGGGCCTTGCCGAGCTGCGTGAACAGGGCCGTGACCTGCGCGAGCGGGAGCTTCTGCTCGCGCTCGAGGCGGCGATTCAGGTCCTCCCCCTCGAGGTACTCCATCACGATGAACGCGCAGCCGCGATCGACGCCGTAATCGTAGGTCTCGATGACGAAGGGGCTGCGGACCCGCGCGGACGCGCGCGCCTCGCGCTCGAAGCGGGCGATCAGCTCCGGCTCGGTCGCCGCGAAGCTCCGGATGAACTTGATGACCACCCGCCGCCTGAGCTTGATGTCGAAGCCCAGCCACAGGTCGCCCATGCCGCCGCCCCCGAGCCTGCGCTCGAGGCGGTACTTATCCATGACGGCCCGACCTTCAGTCTCCTTCATGGCCCCGCACCTGCCACCCGATGACCAAGCCTGGGACACGTGATCACCCGATTTCTGCCGAAGGACCTACGGCAATGCCACTCGCCATCTCAGGATATCGCAATCCGTCCCGGCCGTGCTCTGAAAACGTCCTGAAACAGAGCGCAAGGCGCAACCCAGACGATGGCCGAGACGATGGCCGAGACGATGACCGAGACGATGCGCGTGATGCGATGGAGCACCACGGGGCGCTGTATCGTTTGATTCCCTCGGTGTCTCGTGGTGTCCCTCGATGTCCGCCGAGGTGAGGCGGGCTGCGATTACAGGATATCGAACGGGTAGGCGCGATCCGCATAGGCGCGCACCGCGATCGCCTTGCGCAGCTCGTCGTCGTTCTTCTCGAAGTCCGATGCGTGCTGCCTGAGCCGCTTCTGCGCCATCCCGACGAACACGGTCGTGAGGTCGATCTCCCGCCGCGCGCCGTCCTCGCCGCGCCGCTCGATGGCCCGGGTCGCGCGCGCGATGCACGCGGCCATACAGTAGAGGTCGATGGCCATCTCCGCGATGCGGCGTTGCGCATACTGCATCTCGGCGATCTCCCGCCCGTGCTTGCGGAGCATGTCCTGGGTGCGGTTGGCGAGCTCGGCCGTGTAGTCCTCGAACGCCACCGCCTCCCGGCTGAGCAGCGGGTGCGCCTTCGACATCCGCTCGCGCCCGAGCACCGACCTCGCCTTGCGCAGCGCGAAATCGCTGAGCAGCCCGAAGCCCTTGATCGGCTCCCGCATCGCCTTCGCCACGTCCGCGAGCGCCTTGCCCGGGCCGCTCATCCCGGAGAGCGCGATGAAGCAGCGCAGGATCTCGTTCGTCCCCTCGAAGATCATGTTGATCCGCGCGTCGCGCAGGTGCCGCTCGAAGGGATAGTCCTGCATGTAGCCGATGCCGGCCGCGATCTGGAGCGTCTCGTTGACGACGAACCACAGGGTCTCGCTCCCCATGACCTTGCAGATCGCGCTCTCGATCGAGAAATCCGGGACCTTGGCGTCGACGAGGCTCGCCGTCAGGTACGTGATGGACTCGAGCGCATACGTGTGCGCCAGCATCGTCGCGATCTTGTCCTTGATGAGCCCGAAATCTCCGATGCTCCGGCCGAACGCGCGCCGCTCCTGCACCCGGTCGAGCGCCATCCGGATCAGCGTGTTGCACGCGCCGACGCACCCCGCCGAGAGCCCGAGCCGCCCGTTGTTGAGCACCTCGACGGCGACCTTGAACCCCTTGCCGACCTCGCCGAGCACGTTCTCGCGCGGCACCTTCACGTCGTCGAAGAAGAGCTCCGTCGTCGACGAGCCCCGGATGCCGAGCTTGTGCTCGTTCGGTCCGCTCCTCACGCCCATGCCCCGCTCCACGATGAACGCCGTGAGCTTCGGCTTGCTCCCCTCCTCGAGCGCCGACGTCCGGGCGAACACCGTGAAGACGTCGGCGAAGCCGCCGTTCGTGATCCAGATCTTCGACCCGTTCAGCGTGTAGTACGACCCGTCGGCCGACACCTCGGCGCGCGTCCTGATCGCCGCGGCGTCCGAGCCGGCGCCCGGCTCCGTCAGCGCGAAGGCCGCCATCCACTCGCCGGTCGCGAGCTTCGGCAGGTAGCGCTGCCTCTGCTCCTCCGTCCCGAAGAGCTGGATCGCCTTGAACCCGATCGACTGGTGCGCGCCGAGGGTGACCGCGATCGACGCGTCGAGCCCGCCGACCTCCTGCATCACGCGCGCGTACGCCATGTTGCTGAGGTTGATGCCGCCGTGCTCGGTCGGGATCTGCAGGCCCATCAGGCCGAGCCCCTTCATCTCGTCGATCAGGCCGGGCTCGATGGCGTGCTCTCGATCGATCCTGGCGCTGTCGACGCTCGCGGTGAAGAACCGCCGCACGCTGTCCAGGATCATCGACGTCGTCTCCCGGTCCTCGGCGGGCATCTCCGGGTACGGGAAGATGATGTCCTCGGCGATGATGCCGTGGAAGAGGGCCTTCATGAAGCTCTGCTCGATCGTCGGCGGCATCGGACCGTCCTTTCAGGGGCAGGCCGCTGCGCCGGGGGAGCGGTGCGCCCGGCCTGCTCAGTGTGTCTTCTTCGGCGCCCGCGCGGACTCCGCCGGGCCATCGTCCTTCGCGCCCCGCTCGCCGTCGTTGCTGGCCGCGGGGGCCGCCGCGGCCGCGCCCCGCGCTGTCGACGCGGGCGCCGCGGCCGCGCCCCGCGCTGTCGACGCGGGCGCCGCGGCCGCGCCCCGCGCTGTCGACGCGGGCGCCGCGGCCGCGCCCCGCGCTGTCGACGCGGGCGCCGCGGCCGCGCCCCGCGCTGTCGACGCGGGCGCCGCGGCCGCGCCCCGCGCGGATGACTCGGGCGCCGAGGAGGCGCTCCCGTCACGCGCCGCTGCGGCCGACGGCGGCACGGGCGTCGGCGTCGCGGGCCGCGCCGGGTGCGGCGTGGCCGTGGGCGGCGGCGGCGTGTGCCCGGCGCGATCGCTCTCGCGCTGCCACGGGTACTTGATGCGCCCATGGTACATGTTGACCAGCGTCGAGGCCATGCGGGTCGTCATGATGCGCAGGTCCTCGATCGTCAGCCCCGACTGATCGAGCTGGCCGGACGCGAGCTTCGAGAACATCACGCGCTGGATCATCTCCTCGAACTTCTTGTGCTCGGGCGGCCAGATGGTGCGCGACGCCGCCTCGATCGAGTCGACGAGCATCAGGATCGCCGTCTCCTTCGTCTGCGGCTTCATGCCCGGGTAGCGGAAGTGCTCCTGCGTCAGGTCCTTCGGGTTCCCCTGCTCGACGCACTTGTGCCAGAAGTACTCGACCACCTGCGTGCCGTGGTGCGTGTACGCGAACTCGACGACCGGCTCGGGGATGTTGCCCTCGCGCAGGATCTTCGTGCCCATCACGACGTGCGCCATGATGGCGTCGGCGCTCACCTCCGGCTCGAGATCCTCGTGCGGCGATCGCTCGCCCGGCGCGAGGTTCTCGATGAAGTACTTCGGCTGAACCGTCTTGCCGAGGTCGTGGTAGTAGGCGCCCACGCGCGTCAGCAGGGCGTCGGCGCCGATCGCCGCGGCCGACGCCTCGGCGAGGTTCGCCATCGCGCGCGCGTGCTCCCAGCTCCCCGGCGCCTCCGCCGCCATCTTCTTGAGCAGCGGCTGCTCCAGGTCGGTGAGGTCGAGCAGCTTGTCGCGGGGCACGTGCCCCATCGCGCGCTCGGCCGGCTCCCGGAGGCTCCGCCCGAGCAGGCCGACGAGCAGCCCGCCGCCGATGCAGGCCAGCACGTTCGAGCCGAGCCAGCGCTTCAGATCCGCGACGAGGTCGAAGCTGCCCTCGAACAGCACGGTCAGCGCGACGAACCCGATCGCCCCGGCGAGGCCCGCGAGGCTCCCCGCGATGAGGAGCTGCCGCGACCCCTTGCGCTTGAAGAAGAACATCGTCGCCGCGATGCCGCGCACGAGCAGCACCGACAGGAGGACCACGTCGAACCGGAGCAGCGACGCGGCGATGAACGCGACGCCCACCTCGACGAGGAACGCCGTCCGCCGATCGAACGCGATCGCGACCCAGAGCGGGAGCGCCGCGACCGGGACCCAGAACTCGGGCAGCGCCGTGAAGAGCAAGAGGAGCTTCGAGACGAGGAACGAGCACGTCATCAGGACGAACATGCCCACCTGCGTGCGGAGCAGCCGCACCCGGTTCTGGCCGAACCGGCGCAGGTAGACCGTCAGCATCAGGCAGACGATGAGGTAGATGACGTACGTGCTCGCGACGCGCGCGCCGAGCCCGGGCCGCCGCATGCGCCGCACCGTCTCGTACGCCATCGCGGCGTCGTGATCCTCGTTGCGCTCCGAGAGCACCGTGCCGCGCGGCACGATCACGCGCCGGTGCTCGTACGACAGCGAGAAGGCGCCGTCGTGCGAGTCGCGAACGATGCGCGGCCCGTACGGGACCCGCAGCGTCACGGGCGCAGGCTTGCCCATCTCGGGGCTCAGCGAGGGGATGAAGAGCTCGCCCACGCTGATCACGGCGAAGAGCGCCGCGAAGAGGACGCTCAAGACGAAGCCGGCGAGGGGACCTGCCCGGATACGCGTGCGCAGCATGGAACCGCTCGGTCTCGTCCGCTGGATGCAACCTGAGAAACGGTTGACGGGGCACGCTCGCGCGTCGCCCCGCCGCCACCGGACGGCCGCGGGCGGCCGCCGATGTCAAGGTGTAGGCGGGACCCTAGCAAAGAAGCGAGGCCGAGTCAGCGGCGCGCGGAGCGTCGCCCCCGGCGCGCGCCTCGCCCCCCGCTCGCCCCCCCACGCTTCCCGCGCCTCCCGCGCCTCCTGGCCGAGAGGGAGGGCCGCCCGGGAGCCCGCCCCGAGCGAGGGGGCAGCGCCCCGGAAGCCGGGAGCGCGGCCGGCTGTTGATCCCGGCGCGCCGTCCAACGCAGGCGCGCGCCCGCCGGCAACACAGGAGCGCGGCGCGGGGACGCCCTCGCGATGTTCCAAGTGCTCCCAGAAAACATCGATCGGAGCAGACAATTGCCGTTCGGCGCAAAAGTTGCTACCCACAGGAAATGTCCCCGCTGCGCATGCTGCTCGAACGCCGCAGGAGCGTGGTGATCATGGGGGTCCTCAACCGCACGCCGGACTCGTTCTCGGACGGCGGTCGCTTCGAAAATGAAGAGACGGCGCTCGCGCAGATCGATGCGATGCTCTCCGAGGGGGCGGACATGATCGACATCGGCGCGGAATCCACGCGACCGGGGGCGCAGCCGGTGCCCGACGACGAGCAGATCGCGCGCATCGGCGGCAGCGTCCGCGACGCGGTGAAGCGGGGGGCTCTCGTCTCGATCGACACGACCTCTCCCGTCGTCGCGGCGCGCGCGCTCGACGACGGCGCGGCGGTGGTCAACACGATCTCGCTCGACAGCGCGGCAGAGCTCGGCGCGCTCTGCGCGCGCCGGGGGGCGTCGCTCGTGCTCATGCACAGCCGCGGCCCGATGTCGGCGATGGCCGGCTTCTCCGCGTACCCCGACGACGCCTACGGCGACGTCGTCGCCGACGTGGCGCGCGAGTGGTCGAGCGCCGCCGCGCGGGCGCTCGACGCGGGCCTGCCGAAGGGCGAGCTCGTCCTCGATCCGGGCCTCGGCTTCGCCAAGAACGCGCGGCAGTCGCTCGAGCTGTGCGCCCGGCTCGACGAGCTGTGCGCGCTCGGCTTCCCGGTGCTCGTCGGGCCGAGCCGCAAGTCGTTCCTCGCGCGCGCCGCGGCGCTCGAAGGGCGGCGCGACGGCGGCGCGGACGGCGGCGCCGCGCTCGCGCCGCCCTCGGAGCGCCTCGGCGGCACGATCGCGGCCGCGCTCGCGTGCGCCGCGCGCGGCGCCGCGGCCCTGCGCGTCCACGACGTCGGCCCCGTGCGCCAGGCGCTCGACGTGATGCGCGCGATCGATCGCGCCGGCGGCGGCCGCCGCCCTGGTGCTCCCCTGACCGAGGGGGGTGCGTAAACGATGACGGACGGGTTCCTCCGCCTCTTCGCGGCGCGGCCGGTGGCGCAGATCGCCCGGGACCTCGTCGACATCTTCATCGTCGCCTACGTCGTCTACCGCGCGCTGCTCGTGCTGCGCGGGACGCGCGCGATGCAGATGGGCCTCGGACTCGGCATCGTCTTCCTCATCTACCTCGGGGCGAAGGTCTTCGGCCTGACCACGCTCCTCAACCTGCTCTCCTGGCTGCTCTCGTCGATCATCCTCATCGTGGTCGTCGTCTTCCAGAACGACATCCGCCGCGCCCTCATCCGCGTCGGCGGCAGCAACTGGTTCACGAGCGGCCGCGAGCAGCAGTCGCGCGTCATCGACGAGGTGGTCGCGGCCGCGACGGAGCTCGCCCGCCACCGCATGGGCGCGATCATCGCCTTCGAGCAGGACGCGAACGTGCTGGAGTTCGTCAAGAGCGAGGGGATCCACATCGACTCGGTCGTGACCCGGGAGCTGCTCGTGTCGCTCTTCGTCCCCGAGTCGGTGAACAAGCTGCACGACGGCGCGGTGCTGATCCGCGATCTCAAGATCGCGCGCGCCGGCGTCTTCTTCCCGATGCCCGAGACGAAGATCCTCGACGCGAGCCTCGGCTCCCGGCACCGCGCCGCGCTCGGGATCACCGAGGAGACCGACGCGGTGGTGGTCGTGGTCAGCGAGGAGCGCGGCACGATCAGCTTCTGCTTCAGCGGCAACATCGTCTCGAACCTCGACGGCCAGTCGCTGCGGCACGCGCTGCTCGGGCTCTTTGGCCGCTCGTCGCGAAGGCGGCGCTTCGCGAAGAAGGTGGCGCAGGGCGGCCGGACGAGCCTGCCGACGCCGCCGGTGCGCAGCCCCGCGGCGGGCGCCCCCGCCGGCGCCGCCGCGCCGGGCCACGAGCCCCCGAAGCCCGCCGCCCCGAAGCCCGCGGCGCCCACGCCGCCCGCGCCGCCCGCGCCGCCCACGCCGATGGAGGGCAAGCCCGCGACGGCGATCACCAAGACGTCCTCGATGATCAAGGGGCCCGCGGAGGGCGAAGCGCGGACGATGTCGAGGATGTCGACCTCGACGCCGATGCGCTCGGGCGCCGAGGCGCGCGCGTCCCTGGGGTCGAGCGCCGAGGTGCGGAGCCCTGCGGCAGCGCAGGCGCCGCAGGACGGCGATCGCCCCTCGTCCGAGCGCGGCCGGCCGGCGATGGTCGACGTCCCGGCGGGCGCGACCGACTCGCCGGTGCCGTCGCAGCGCACCTTCGTCCCGACGGGGCAGGCCGCGGCGACCGCCGCGTCCAACGCGGCGACCGCCGCGTCCAACGCGGCGACCGCCGCGTCCAAGGGGAGCGCGGATGGGATGCCCCCGCGGGATGAGCCATGACGCTGGCCGGCCTCCGCGAGGCGCTCCGCTCGGCGCTGCTCGACAACCTCGGGCTCAAGCTCCTCTCGCTCACGTTCGCGCTGTGCCTCTACGCGTTCATCCACGGGGCGGAGAACGCGCAGCGCACCTTCTCGCTCGACATCGTCACGATCCTCCCGCCCGAGTCGAGCAACCGGCAGCTCATGACCCAGGTCGGGAACTCGGTCTCGGTCACGGTGCGGGGCTCGCGGACCCAGCTCGACGACCTCCGCGCCGACGACCTCGGGACGCTGCAGCTCGATCTCCGGAACGGCACGCGCACGCGCATCGAGCTCGACAAGTCGATGTTCCACGTCCCGGCGGGGCTCACGGTCGAGCAGATCTACCCGCCGACGATCGAGCTCAGCTGGGACGACGTGATCGTGCGCCCGATCCCGGTGCAGGTGCCGCGCACGGGGGACGCCGCGCCGGGGTTCCTCGTCAAGGGGATGATCGCGATCGATCCGCCGATGGTCAACGCCCGCGGCCCGCGCTCGGTCGTCGACTTGATGCAGCTCGCGCGCACCGCGCAGTTTGACATCAGCGGGCTCACGGAGGGGACCTACCAGCGGCAGCTCGCCCTCGACCGGCCGCCGAAGCTCGTGACGTACGACGTCGACAGGGTCATGGCGACGCTCGAGATCGGGCGCGAGCTCGCCACGCGGACCTTCGATCGCAGGGTCGAGGTGGTCGGCATCCCGCGCGCTACCGTGTCGCCGGCGATCGTGCAGGTGAGGATCACGGGGACGCCCGAGGACGTGAGCGCCATCAACCCCGACGCGATCCTCGCGCGCGTGGAGCCCAGGGCGGCGAACCTGGATCTGAGCCAGCCGGGCAGCGATTTCCTCGACGTGCTCGTCGACGTCCCGCGCGTCACGGCCGAGGTCAACCCGCCGAAGGTCATGGTGAAGTGGTGAGCGCGCCGCGCTGACGCGCCGTCGCGGCAGAGGTCAGCGCGACGGGACCGCGAGCTCGCCGCGCGCCACCCGCGCCGCGAGCGCGTCGACGCGCGACCTCACCGCGGCGGGGATCCCGGCCGCGTGCGGGCCCTCGTTGACGTAGCCGACGCCGCCCTCGGCCAGGCCGAACGACGAGCTCCCGCCCTCGAAGCGGCCCTCGACGACCGCGCGGATCACCTCGAAGACCGCCACGTCGGCGCGCTTGATCATGCTGGTGAGCACCGTCCCCGGCATCGCGTCGTGCTGGTCGCGGTCGACGCCGATCGCCTTGACGCCCATGTCGCGCGCCGCCTCGAACACGCCGTGGCCCGTCGCTCCGGAGACGTGGAAGAGGACGTCGGCGCCCGCCGCCGCCTGGCTCACCGCGAGCGCCTTGCCTTTCACCGGATCGCGGAAGGCGTCGGGCGTCGTCCCGGCGTAGGCGACGCGGACGTCGCACGCGGGGCAGACGTCGCGCACGCCCGCGCGGTAGCCCGCCTCGAACCTGTGGACGAGCGGCATATCCATGCCGCCGATGAAGCCGACGCGCCCCGTCGACGTCGTGAGTCCGGCGACGGCGCCGACGAGGAACGCCCCTTCCTCCTCGCGAAAGGTGAGGCCCGCGAGGTTCTCCGGCGGCGCGGTGCCCGGCCGCGGGGCGTGATCGAGGCACGCGAAGCGGACGGACGGGAAAGCGCGCGCGACGACCTCCATGTCGGTCGAGAAGATGAAGCCCACGCCGATCACGAGGTCGAAGCCGCGCGCGGCGAAGAGCCGCATCGCCGCCTCGCGGTCCTCCGCGCCGCTCGGCTCGAGCACCTCGGTCGTCACGCCGAGCTCGCGCGCGGCGCGGGCGAGCCCGAGGTCGGCCGCGTCGTTGAAGCTCTTGTCCCCGCGCCCGCCCACGTCGAACACGAGCCCCACGCGGACCGACGCGTGCTCGCCGCCGCCTCGCGGCTCATCGCCGCGGGCGGGGAGGAGCAGCGACGCGGCGGCGAGCGCCGCGACGGCGGCGGTGACACGGCGGAGGGACAGCGCGGGGGGCATCGGATCGAGCGGCGACAGCGGGCGCCGCCCGATCCGTCAACCGGGCGGGCTAGCGCCCCCGGCGGAGCAGCCGGGCAGGCTCGCGCCGCCGGCGTCCCTGGACAGCCCGAGCTCGCCGAGCAGCGCGCGCAGCTTCTCGGGCCCGCGCTTCGGATCCGCAAGCTTGACGAGCGCGTAGCGCTCCTCTTCGGTCAGCGCTGCCAGCCGGCCGAGCGCGGCCTCGTCGAGCGCGTCCTCCGGGCCGAGCCGGTCGCGCAGCCGCGCGATCACGGCGTCCGTGTCCCACGCGGCGCGGCGCACCGGCGCGTCCGCGAGCGGGGTGAGGGGGACCCCGGCGCGGGCCGCGAAGCCGCGGAGCACCTCGGCGTAGACCGCGACGTCCTCGTCGGTGTCCACCGGCAGGTGGCACAGCGCGAGCCGCTCCGCGCGCGACAGCGTCTGCCACCCCGCGAGCGAGATCTTGAGCTCAGCGAGGTCCAGCTTCCGCCGCACCGCGAGCGGCACGCAATCGAGCACAGCGTGGACCTCGCCCTCGAGCGCGAACTGCCTGTACATGCGCCCATCCTACCGCCTCGCGCGCGCCGTGCGCGAGGCGTCGTTGCGCCTGGGAGGCGCGGGGCTCTTGCTGTAGGCTCCGGGCGTGCGCCGCCTCGGGATCTTCACGACGCTGACCGCGCTGCTCGCGCTCGCGTCGCTGACCGGCGCCGCCCGCGCCCAGGAGGCTGCGCCGCCGGCGTCCCCGTCGGTGCCCGTGCCGCTCGACCGCGTCGTCGTGCGCTGGCATGCGCCGGAGACGGGCGGCGTGCGCCGCCCTCAGTTCATCTTCGAGCGGGAGCTCGCCTTCGAGGCGCGCATCGAGGCGCTCGCCGACCCCGACGCGGAGCCCGGGCTTTACCGCGACCGGCACATCCGCGCGGCGCTCGATCGGCACATCGCCGAGACGTTGCTCGCGAGCCTGCCGATCTCGCCCGCGCCGAGCTCGTCCGAGGTGGCGCAGCGGGCCGAGGCGGCGCGGATCTCCCTGGAGCAGCGCGCCCGCGGCCGCGCGCGCCTCCTCGCCGCGGCGGCCGCCGAGGGCGTGAGCTCCGACGAGCTCGACGCGATGCTGCGCCGCCGGGCGCGCGCGAGCCTGTACCTGGACAGGATGGTCGCGCCGATGCTCGAGCCCAGCGATTTCGAGCTCAAGATCGCCCTGCGCTCCGGGGCCACGCCGTTCAAGGATCAGCGTTACGAGGACGTCGCCTCGGCGCTGAAGCGCTGGTACGTGGGACAGCGGCTCGCCCAGGCGCTCGACGCGTACTACCAGAACGCGCGGACCCGGGTCTCGATCAGCATCGTGCCCGCGCGTTGAGCGCGAGATCCCCCTGTTCGGGATCCCGGCCAAGCTTCCCAGTCTGAGCCCCGCGTCGCGCCTTCGCAACGGCGGCGCGGCGAGCGGCCGCGGGTGAGCACCGATCACTGCCGGCTGCTGGGTCGTGGTCTCCGGTAACCGGTCTCCGGTCTCTGGTCTCCGGCTCTGGTCTCCGGTCACCGGCCTCCAGCCACTTACAAGGCACGACCGAGCCGACCCGCCGCGAGAACTCACGACAGGCAGGGACGGCGGAAGCGAGCAGAAGCGAACGGACGCGAACGGACGCGAACGGACGCGAACACACGCGAGCACACGCGAACGAAACAAACAGAAGCGCGTATGAGCGGCCTGCGCGCGAACACGCGGGCGAGCTCTGACGCTTGATATCGAAGGACGGAACAGCGATACTGCTGCGTTGCCTGGTGTTCACTCAGGCAGCTTGGAGCGCGGGCGCTCCCGTGCTTGTCGCGCGGGATGGAGGTCCAGTGCGCCGTATCCGTGGGGGTATTCGCCGGGGTTACACCCGGCGATCGGCGCAGGAGGTCGCGTTCCAGGAGCCATGGGGTAGAGCATCGGAAGGGCGCTCGGCGTGAGCTGCTGTGAGGTGCTGTCGCGCCTTACCGGCGTCGCAAGGAGTTGTTCACATGGATACCGCAGATCGTCCTTTTCATCGCAGGCACCTGTTGCGGGGGCTCGGGGGCATCGCGGCGCTCACCGCGGTCGTCCCCGCGGTGCTCGGCAGCTCGCCGGCGGGCGCGACGACATCGACCGTGCTCGCCTCCGGCTTGCCGGAGGTGGTGGGCATGAACTCGGAGCGGATCGAGGACGTCTTCGCGCGCGTGCAGCGCCGCGTGAACGACGGCCTCTTCCCGGGCGCGACCGCGCTCATCGCGCGGCGGGGCGTCATCGTGGGCCACCGGGCCTTCGGCAACAAGGTCGCCGGCTGCACCGAGCCGGTCACGCTCGACACGATGTTCGACGTCCTGTCCCTCACGAAGGTGCTGGCGACGGCGACGTCGGTCATGGTGCTCGTCCAGCAGGGCAAGCTCCAGCTCTCCGACCGGGTGGCGTCGTACCTGCCGTCCTTCGCCGCGAACGGCAAATCGAGCATCACCGTCCTCGACATGCTCCGGTACTCGGCCGGGCTGCCGGTCGACAACCAGCGCCTCGACGAGCCCAACGTCAAGCTGGTCTGGCGGGCCATGGCCGAGACGCCGCTCGAGTACACGCCGGGCACCTCCATCCTCTACAGCGATCTCACCTACCGCCTGCTGGGCCGGCTGGTCGAGGTCGTCTCCGGTACGGATCTGAGCACCTTCGCGCACGCCCACATCTGGGGCCCGCTCGGAATGCACGACACGATGTTCAAGCCGCCGGCGGAGATCGCGCCGCGCGTCGCCGCGACCGGGACCTCGAGCCTCCGCGGCCGCCTCGTGCGCGGCGAGGTGCAGGACGAGCAGGACTTCGCGCTCGGCGGGATCACGGGCTGCGACGGCGTGTTCTCGACGGCGATGGATGTCGCGATCTTCTGCCAGATGATCCTGGGCCTCGGCAGCTACGGCGCCGTCCAGGTGCTCACCCCGAAGTCCGTCGAGCTGATGACGCGGAACCAGACTCCCCAGGTCTCCGCCGCGGCGACGGACACCTCGCCGCTCAACAACCTCCTGCTCGCGCCGAAGGGCCTCGGCTGGGAGATCTGGACCCCGCGCTTCTCGCACGGCGGAACGCGGCTGTCGCCCGGGTCGTTCGGCAAGGCGGGCGGCGCCGGCACCTTCCTCTGGATCGATCCGGCGCGCGCGCTGTTCGGCGTGCTCCTGACCAACCACGGCCTGCCGGAGCCCTTCGACGAGATCGGTTGGAACCGGATGCTCGACAGCATCGGCGTCGTCGAGTTCTTCGACGGGATGATCGGCGCCGTCGCGGACGCGTGCTGAGCGCCCGTCGCGGCCTGCGCCCCGGTGTTCTACATCACCGCTCCGCCTCGCCGCGCCTCGCGTGCACGACAACGTGCCTGTCCCCCGCGCGGCGCCGCGCCGCGCGCAGAACGCAACCCGAGGCGACCGCGTAACGCCGTTCCTGGACTCGATCGTGTCCACCCCGCCGTGCACTGCAATCGACACTCGCCGGCTCGGAGACTCCGGCGCGCGCGCTGCCGTTGTGACGCTATGCGTTATCTTGCGGATCGGGAAGCACGTTTCTCACGCGCTCGACTCGTGCCGCTCCGCCCTGCGCGCGCGCGCAGGATCTCACTGCGCCCTGCGCCGCTCCGGGAGCGCCAGCCATCGTCAATGGCGCTCCGTGGGCGCGAGGGCTCGCCGAGGACTCAACCCGGGACCGGAAGAGAGGAGGAGCTGCGCCGCCGGGGACTCAACCCGGGACCGGAAGAGAGGAGGGGCGGCGCCGCGGCGGTCCCTCGCCTCGCCACGAGACGAAAAGTCGAGTTCGAGGTCCTGAAACAAGACGCGCTCCGGCGCGCGCCGCGGCGCCGCGCGGCACGAAAAGCGCGGCCCGCCGAGGCTCGCCAGCGCAGCCCTCCAGTCGGCGCCACGCGTCCGGCGCACTCTCGGCAATGCGCGAAGCGCCTGCGGATTCTTCTGGCAGCACTTCACCTGACGCGAGTCGTCCGGCGCGAGCTGGCTTTGGTGCGGCGCGTCACGGGCTCCATGATGAACGGGCCGGAGCTCCTCCAGAGCCGGCGAAGCCCAGTGATTTCGGTCGCTTCATGATGACGCGCCGCGGAACTCAACAAACTGCTGTAGGTGCTTCGGAGACCTTTGACATGAACAGAACGTTCCTGTTAACTGTGCCCCCCGCATGCCCCCGCGTGTGTGGCAGCGGGCGGCTCTGTCGCACAGAGCCAACCTTGGATTCTCTTGACAGGCCGCTTCCTCTGCCGCGCTTGGCCACCTGGCCAAACCACGTCCCACCACCCCAAGCACACTCCCAAGAATGGATAGGAGCGTCGTTCGATGACATCACTTAAGACAGACAGGCCGTCGGTCCCCAGCAAGCGAATCGCGGGTCGGCGCGCCGTAGTCCGGGCCCTGGGGCTGGTTGCCGCCTCGGCCATCTGCCTCACGGCGGCGCCGCGTTCGGCCCACGCCGTTTCGGGCGAGAACTTCGAGTGGCACTGGTACTCGCGCCTCGGCATGGCGTGGTCCCCGGTCTACGGGCAGAACGTCCAGGGCGCGTCGATGAACCTGCTGAAGTTCGGCATCGGCGGCCGCTACGAGGAGGACGACTACTCCGAGCCTTCGTTCGTCGCGCACGTGGTGAAGGGCGCGACGCCGGACGACTTCTACGTGAAGTCCGAGATGACCTTCGCTATCTGGCGGCAGTGGGGCGGGGTGTTCATGCAGCCCGCCTCGAACGGCGGTCAGTCGATCACGGTCCAGTTCAACCAGGCCTACATCGAGGCCGGCAACTTCCTCGTCCCGGGCCTCGCGGTCTGGGGCGGCGCGCGGTTCTTCCGCGAGCAGTACGCGCCCATCGGCGACTACTTCTACCTCGACGACCTCTCCGCTCAGGGCGGCGGCCTTAGCTACAAGGGCCTGAACCTCGCGATCCTCGGGCGCCGGACCTTCGGAAGCGACGGCCAGGTCGTCTACAACTGGAACCTCGACGGGAACGAGGACAACGGGAACGAGATCGAGCGGTTCCGCACCATCTTCGCCGGCAACTACAAGTTCGAGTTCGGCGGCGAGGCCAAGCACCACGTCAAGGTCCACGCCGAGGCCCATGTCCTGCCGGCCGCGAAGCGTGGCGTGGGGACGCCGGTGCCCGACGACGGCAAGGCCGACTTCGGCGGCGTCATCGGCGCGAAGCTTCACCTCGGCCTCGGCCAGGGCAACTGGAGCGACACCGCCGTGCGCTTCGGCACCGGCATCGCCAACGGCGCCGCCGGCGGCTCGAAGACGTACGAGACGTGGGGCAACCGGAACGACGACGGCACCTACCAGGGCTCGTTCGGCATCGAGGCCGTCGAGCACGTCGGCTTCCGGATCGGCGACGTCGCCGCCCTGGAAGGCCTCGCCACCTTCCACTACACGAAGGCGGCGTACGAGGCGCCCGCCGGCGTCACCCCGACCGCCGATGGCCCGCACGAGAAGCAGTTCGACTTCTCGGTCCAGGCGAACGCGACGATCTTCGCGCACAAGAACTTCCACCCCGTCATCGAGGCGTCGTTCCAGGGCCGGAAGGACGGCGTGCAGGATCTCGGGACCGCCGTCAAGGTCTCCGTCGTCCCGACCCTCGTGCCCACGGGCGAGCTGAGCTCCGGCGCGCGGCCGCACTTCAAGCTCATCTACACGGCCGCCATCTACAACGACGCCGCGAAGCAGTACGCCCAGTCTGCTTACCTCCAGAGGACGGGCGCCGGGCCGAACACCGGGTCGACGGTCGGCCATTACATCGGCGCGCGCACCGACTGGTACTTCTAGGATCTGCGGCGATCGCTCCGCCGCTCCCCTCCGTTCGTCCCTCCCACCCTCAGGCCTGCGCTCCGGCGCCGCGATCGCGGCGCCGGGAGCGCGCCCTCACGCCGTATCGCTGCGCGACTCGCTCGCGATCTCCTGCGAGGCAGGGCCGGCGTCCTCGTCGGACGGCCCCGGCGCCTCGTGGTAGTGGTGCGCGAACGAGCGCGCCGCGCGCCGCGCCTTCAGGAACTCCGCGAACGCCGTCAGCGTGTCGAGGTCGCGCGGGCCGAGCGCTTCGGCGATGTCGCGCAGGTTCTTGCGCAGGCTCTCCACGCTCTTGCCGCCGCGGCGGGGCTCCCGCACCTCCTCGCGCTCGCGCGCCGGCGCCTCGACCGCAGGCGCCGCCGGCGCCGCCTCCGGGCGGGCCGGCACCTCCGGCACCCAGAGCGGACGCGGGACCGGGTTCAGCGCGTGCGCGCTCAGCCACGCCTCCATGAAGATCCGCAGCCGCTCGCTCCGGAAGGCGAACCAGCGCTCCCGCTCCGGACCGTAGGACATCAAGACATCCTTGAAGCGACGGAACGCGCCCTTGCCGTCGATGGCCTGGCTGAGCTTCGCCTGGAGCTCCATGTCCTCCACCATCGGGATGTAGCGCTCCATCCACCGGTACTGCTCGCGGGAGCTGACGGGATCGATCCGGAGGTAGTTGGCATCGGCCGCGATGCGCGCGTGCATCTGCGGATCGGCCACGCCGTCGACCACCCGCAGCACGTCGCCCGTGCCGAGGTGCAGGTACGAGTGCACCTCTGGGGCGTTGTTCTCGAAGGCGTCCTCCAGCGCCTCCCAGTCGATCGGGATGTCGCGAACGGCCGTCCCGCCGGCTGAAGCATTCTCGGTAGTCGGCATGTCCTCCTCGTCTCCATCGAAAGCAGCGAGGCGGCGGTGGGCTGGCCGCGCGCCTCGGTTCAAGTGCACCAAGTTTGAACGGAAATGCGCCGTCGTCATAGCACTCTACGCTGGTTGGGGGCTTCTGGGCCTAACTCTCGCAACCTAGGGTTGATTCCTTGATCCGGAAGCCCGTTCGGCCGCCGAGCCGCGGCGCGATGACGGCTCGGCAGAGAGCTTCGGAAGACCTGGTTCAAGCGGAAATCAGCGTGGAAATTCGGGGGAATCGTCGAGGAACGCCAGGCGCTCAGCCACGCTGCGAGCGCGCGCGGGCGACGGCGTCGGCCCAGCGGCGGAGGTGGGCGGATCGATCCGCTTCGCTCATCGCGACCTGGAAGCTCTGCCCCACACGGGACATGCGGGCCGAGTCCTCCTTCGTGCGGAAGAGGCCGGCCCCGACGCCGGCGAGCATTGCGGCGCCGCGCGCCGTCGTCTCCAGGTCGGTGGGGCGCTCGATAGCGACGTTCGCCACGTCCGCCTGGAACTGCATGAGCAGGTCGTTCGCGGCGGCGCCGCCGTCCACGCGCATGCGGCGCAGCGGGTGGCCCAGGTCGTCGGTCATGGCCTGGACGAGATCCGTCACGGAGAGCGCGATTCCCTCGAGCGTCGCGCGGGCGAGGTGCGCCGCGGTCGTGCCGCGCGTGACGCCGGAGATGATCCCGCGCGCGTCCGGATCCCAGTAGGGCGCGCCGAGGCCGGAGAGCGCCGGGACGAACGTGACGCCCTCGCTCGAGGGCACGCTGCGGGCGAGCGCCTCGACCTCCGCCGCGCTCTTGATGAGGCCCAGGCCGTCCCGGAGCCACTGCACCGCGGCGCCCGCGATAAAGGCGCTCCCCTCGAGCGCAAAGACCACCTCGGCGCCGATCTTCCAGCCGACGGAGGTGAGCAGGCCGAAGCGGCTCCGCAGCGGGCGATCGCCGATGTTGGCCAGCACGAACGCGCCGGTGCCGTACGTGCACTTGGCGTCGCCCGTCGCGAAGCAGGCCTGGCCGAAGAGGGCCGCCTGCTGGTCGCCGGCGATGCCGGCGATCGGGATGCCGTCGGGCAGGTGAGGGAAGCCGCGAGTCGCCGCGATCGGGCCCGCGGAGCCGACGATCTCCGGCAGGAGCTGGCGCGGGACGCGGAGCATCTGGAGCATCGCGTCGTCCCAGCGCAGCGACTCGAGGCTCATGAGCAGGGTGCGCGACGCGTTGGTGACGTCGGTCGCGTGCACCGGCGAGCCGCCCGCGACGTCGCCCGAGAGGCGCCAGACGAGGAAGCTGTCGATCGTGCCGAAGCACAGCTCGCCGCGCTCGGCGCGCGCGCGCGCGCCCGGCACGTTGTCGAGGATCCAGGCGAGCTTGGTGCCGCTGAAGTACGGATCGAGCACGAGGCCGGTCGTCGCCTCGACCGCCTGCTCGTGGCCCGCGGCGCGCAGCTCGGCGCAGCGCGCCGCCGTGCGGCGGTCCTGCCACACGATCGCGCGGTGGATCGGGCGGCCCGTCGCGCGCTCCCAGACGAGCGTCGTCTCGCGCTGGTTCGTGATGCCGATCGCCTTGATCGCGCTGCCGGCAACGCCCGCCGCCCGGAGCGTCTCGCCCACGGCGTCCTGAACGCTCTGCCAGATCTCCTCCGGGTCGTGCTCGACGTGCCCGGGCTCCGGGAAATGCTGGCGAAACTCGCGCGTGGCGCGGCCCAGCGTCGCGCCCGCCGTGTCCATGAGGAGGGATGTCGTGCCGGTCGTGCCCTGATCGATGGCGAGGAGGTACGCGGAATCCATGCGGCCGACTAACGCGGCGGGATGTGGGCGCATAGCAGTTCCACGCGCCACGTCCACATGGACCGTGGACGAAATACTGAACGTGTGATTAGTATCGAGCGATGCCCGCCACCCGGGCGGGCCAGCCCAGCCGGGCGCGCGGCGTCCGGGCTCGTCTGCGCGGGGCAGCGCGGGGTTTTCCAGCGCATGTTCCGGCTCATGTTCTGGCGCATGTTCCGGTCTCGCCGCGGGCGGCCCTGAGCCGGCCGGAAAGATTGTCGGTCCGTGCCGGGCTGGGTAATCTCCCAGGACCGATGGCCCGCCTCATCCTGCAGACCGCCGAGGGCCAGCAGGCGATCGAGCTGCGGCCCGTGAACTCGCTGGGGCGCCACCCGAACAACTCCATCCAGCTCCTCGACAAGATCGTCTCGAAGGAGCACTGCATCATCGAGCAGCGGGGCGATCACTTCGTCCTGCGCGATCTCGGGAGCCTGAACGGGACGTTCATCAACAGCGAGCGCGTCCGGGGCGAAGCGCCGCTCAAGCACGGGGACGAGATCGCCCTGGGGTCCACGCGCGGCCGGTTCGACGATCCGGGGGCCGCCGTCGCCCCGCCGGTCGCCCCGGGCTGGCCGCCCGCGGCGAACCACCAGCCCGGGGTGCCGGCGCAGCCGCCGGTGTACGGGCACGCGCAGCGCGAGGCGGGGTATCCGCCGCCGCCGCAGCCGCAGCAGCCGCAGTACGCGCGCCCGCAGCAGCCGCCGCCGGCGCCGCTCGCGGGCACGCCGGCGGCCCCGCCGGTGACGCGGCCGCCGGCGTACGTGCCGCCGCCGCCCCCGCCGCTGCCGGGGCCGGGCGGGACGGCGCCGCTGCCGGGGCGCTCGGGGGCGCACGGCGGATCGTACGTCGCGCAGGGCACGCGCATCGACGTGAACGATCAGGCCCGGCAGATCGGCACGCAGATCGCCGCGGTCGACAAGGGGTTCCTGGCGTTCGACCGGATCGCGAACGACATGAACCAGCTCCGCGCGGACTACGAGCGGCTGCGCCTGTCGCACGAGCTGTCCCGCGAGATCGCCGCCGAGCGCGACACGACGAAGCTGCTCGAGAAGATCCTGACGAGCGTCTTCAAGTTCATCCGCGCCGACCGCGGGGTCATCTTCCTGCGCAACGAGAGCGGCGAGCTCACGCCGCAGGCGATGCAGCGGCGCGACGGGACGACGGCGCCGATCAGCGTCTCCTCGACGATCTTGAACCACGTCGTGCACGAGCGCGCCGCGGTGCTGACGCACGACGCGGCGATGGACTTCGCGGCGTCGAAGGGCAAGAGCATGATCCTGAACCGGATCAGCTCGGCGATCGTCGCCCCGCTCGTGGCGCCGTTCCAGCACAACAACGAGGTGCTCGGGGTGCTCTGGCTCGACTCGGAGACCCTCGCGCAGTTCCAGCCCAAGGACCTCGAGCTCGTGACGGCCATCGCCTACCAGGCGGCGATGTTCATCGAGATCAACATCCTCGGGAAGAAGATCGAGAACGAGATCGTCACGCGCGAGCAGCTCCGCCGGCTGCTCTCGCCGAACATCGCCGAGCGCGTCCTGAGCGGTCAGCTCGCGGTGAAGCAGGGCGGCCAGCACGTCGAGGAGTGCACCGTCTTCAACAGCGACATCCGCGGCTTCACGCGCATGGCCGAGAGCAAGCGGCCCGAGGAGCTCGTCGTGATGCTGAACGAGTACTTCGAGCGGATGGTCGACACGATCTTCCAGTTCGAGGGCACGCTCGACAAGTTCATGGGCGACGGGATCATGGCGCTCTGGGGCGCGCCGGTCGCCCACCGGGACGACGCGGTCCGCAGCGTGGAGTGCGCGCTGAAGATGGGCGAGGTGCTCGGCGAGTTCAACCGCGAGCGGCTCGAGAAGGGCGAGCCGCCGCTCGCGGTCGGCATCGGGATCCACACCGGGCCGCTCGTCGCCGGGTACATCGGCAGCTCGAAGGCGCTTAGCTACACGGTGATCGGCGACGTGGCGAACACGTCGGCGCGGCTCTGCTCCATCGCGCTGGCCGGGCAGATCGTCATCAGCGACACGACGTACGCGCAGCTCGGGGGAAAGTTCGAGACCGAGGAGCTCCAGCCCGCCAGGGTGAAGGGCAAGGACAAGCCGATCCCGATCTACAACGTGATCCGGAGCCGGCCGATGGCGCAGGTCCCAGCGAACGCCTTCGTGAGCGCCGAGCCGACGAACGCCGCGCAGGAGTGACGGCGATGCCGCGGCGCCGCGGCAGGGCGGCGCGCGTCCGCGGCGCCCGGCCGGCGCGGCGCGTCCGCCGCGTCATGGCGTCGATGCGGCGCGTCCGCCGCGTCATGGCGTCGATGCGGCGCGGCAGCACAGCGCCGTAGCCGCCCGCCCGCTGCAGCGTTAGGGTCCGGCCCGTGGCTGCTTCCATTCTACCTTTCGAGAAACCCGTCGCTGAGCTCATCGAGAAGGTGCGGGAGCTGCGCGCTCTCGCCGCGGCCGACCCGCGCTTCGAGCCGGAGCTCGCGCAGCTCGAGGACAACACGGGCCGGCTGGCGCGCGAGATCTTCGCGGGCCTCACGCCGATGCAGAAGGTGCTGCTCTCGCGGCACGCGAACCGGCCGTACACGCTCGACTACGTGAAGCGGCTCTTCACGGACTGGGTCGAGCTGAAGGGCGACCGGCGCTTCGCCGACGACTGCTCGATCGTGGGCGGGCTCGCGACCTACCACGGGCGGAGCGTCGTCGTCGTGGGCCACCAGAAGGGGCGCGGCGCGAAGGAGAACGTGAAGCGCAACTTCGGGATGCCGCACCCCGAGGGCTACCGGAAGGCGATCCGGCTCTACGAGATGGCCGACCGGTTCGGGCTCCCGATCCTGACGTTCATCGACACGATGGGCGCGTACCCGGGCATCGGCGCCGAGGAGCGCGGCCAGAGCGAGGCGATCGGCGCCGCGCTCGCCGCGATGGCGCGGGTCGGGGTGCCGATCGTGGCGACCGTGATCGGCGAGGGCGGCTCGGGCGGCGCGCTGGCGCTCGGCGTCGCCAACCGGGTGCTCGTGCTGGAGTTCAGCTGCTACTCGGTCATCTCGCCCGAGGGCTGCGCGGCCATCCTCTGGAAGGACGGGTCGCGCGCCGACGAGGCGGCGGCGCGGCTCAAGATCACCGCGCCGGACCTGCTCCAGCTCGGCGTCGTCGACACGATCGTCGAGGAGCCGACCGGCGGCGCGCACCAGGACCACGACGAGGCGGCGGTGCGGCTCGACAAGGCGCTCTGGGCGACGCTCACGTCGATGGACGGGCTCAGCCCGGAGGAGCTCGTGGACGACCGGTACCGCAGGTTCCGCGGGCTCGGATCGTTCGTCGGGTAGCCCGCCCGGCGCTCCGGCTGGCCCTCCCCGGGCGCCGGGGCTATACGGCTCGCGGATGGACTACGGCAAGGCGCTGCGGACGCTGCTGCTCGTGGGCACAAGCGCCGTCGCCGCCGGCGTGGTCCTCCGCGTGCAGTCGAGGTTCAACGCCTCGGACCGCAGGGCGGCGCTCGGCGTCGTGCAGCAGTACCGCGCGGAGGGCGGCCGGAGCGCGCCGGAGGCGATCGGCGCGCGGCACCCGGGCAAGGCGCCCGTCTGGAGCGCGTCCACCGAGTCGGCCTGCCTCCAGCACGTGCGCGTGCGGGCGACGATCGAGGGGGAGCCGCCGCTCGTGTACGACTTCCTCGTCGACATCAACGGCCCGTCGATCCACCCGGGCAACGGCGAGGGCGAGGCGATCCTGCGCGAGGTCACCTCCGTGCCGGCCGCTTCGGCGGGGGCGCCGTGAGCGTCCGCGTCGCGCTGGTGGGCTGCGGGCGTTGGGGGGAGAAGCTGCTCCGCGCGCTGTCGGAGAGCGCGCGGGCGCGCGTCGTCGCGGTGGCGGACCTCGACCGCGGCCGCCTCGCGCGGGCGGGCGCGCTCGCGCCGGGGGCGCGGCTCGTGCGCACGCTCGACGAGGCGCTCTCGGCGCGCGTGGACGCGGCGCTCATCGCGACGCCGGCGGCGAGCCACGCCGAGCTCGCGCTGCGCGCGCTCGAGGCCGGCGCCGACGTCTTCGTGGAGAAGCCGCTGGCCCTGTCGGCCATCCACGCGGACCGCTGCGCCGCCCGCGCCGCGGCGCTCGGCCGGATCGGCATGGTCGGCCACCTGCTGCGCTACCACCCCTCGGTCGTGCACCTCATCGCGCTCGCGCGCGAGCGGCGCCTCGGCGAGCTCGTGAGCTTCAGCGCCGCGCGCCTGTCGACCGGGGGCACCGGCGGGGCGTCCGCGGCGCTCTGGACGCTCGGGCCGCACGATCTGTCGCTGCTCGCGGCGCTCGACCCGAGCCCGCTCGTCGAGGCGCGGGGCCACCTCTCGCCGGGCGGCGAGCGCGTCACGGTGGAGGCGCGCCTCGCGAGCGGCCTCGCCGCGCAGCTCGAGCTCGGCTCGTCGAGCCCGACGAAGGAGCGGCGGCTCCGGATCGCGGGCAGCGCCCGCGTCGCGGTCTTCGACGACGTGCGCGCGCCCGACCGGCTGCTGCTGCTGGACGGCCTCGGGGCCGACGGCCGCGGGGCTGCGGCGGGCGAGCGCGCGGAGCGCGACGCGCGCGCGCCGGCCGGGCACGCGCTGGAGGTGCCGTGGCGCGAGCCGCTCGCGGTCGAGATCGAGCACTTCCTCCGCTGCGTCGAGGAGCGCACGCCGCCGCTGACGCCGCTCGACGAGGGCGCGGCGGTCGTGCGGATCCTCGAGCGGATCGAGGCGACGCTCGCGCCCGTCGAGGCCGAGGCGCGGGCGGTCGCCGCGGGGTAGCGGCGCGGTGATCGGCGTGGTACTGCCGTCGGCTGGAAGGATACGATGCCGCAGGATCCGAAGATCACACCCACGCAGGTCAAGGCGCCGCACGGAGCGCGGGTGATGGAGATTCAGTGGGCCGACGGGCACCGCGGCGTCCTTCCGCACGAGATCGTGCGCGGGTACTGTCCGTGCGCGAACTGCCAGGGGCACGGCGGCACGATCAACTTCGTGCCCGGGGGCAACCTGGATCTCCGTGAGATCGAGCAGGTCGGCAACTACGCGCTCCAGTTCACGTGGGGCGACCGCCACGACTCGGGCATCTACACATTCCGGTACCTGCGCTCGCTCTGCCAGTGCGACGAGTGCAAGCCGCAGTTCCAGCCGCCCCACTCCAAGTGACCGCCCACCGCGCACCCAAGGCTCACGCCGCATCGAAGGCGCACGCCGCATCGAAGGCGCACGCCGCGCCGAAGGCGCACGCCGCGTCGAAGGGGCAGGCCGCGCCGAAGGCGCACGGAGCGCCGCCGGCGCGCGCCGAGCGGCAGCTCGATCCGTTCCAGATCGTCGACTCCTCGTTCGTCGCCGGGGCGGCCTCGGTCGCGTCGCTCCCGTCGCCCGCCAGCGCGGAGGTCGCGTTCGCGGGGCGATCGAACGTCGGCAAGTCGAGCCTCATCAACACGCTCGTCGAGCGCAAGGGGCTCGTCCGGACGAGCTCGAACCCCGGCTCGACACGGCAGATCAATTTCTACGAGGCGCGGGCGCGCGACGGCGCGGTGTTCCAGCTCGTGGACCTGCCGGGGTACGGCTTCACCCGGCGCTCGAAGGCCGAGCAGGCCGCGTGGGCGTCGCTGATCGAGGGCTACCTGCGCGGCCGCGTCACGCTGGCCGCGGTGCTGCTCCTCGTCGACGCGCGAAGGGGGCTCGAGGAGGACGATCTCGAGCTCATCCGCTTCGTCGAGGCGTCGCGCGACGTCGCCCGCCGGCCCGTGGAGCTGCTCCTCGTCGCGACGAAGGTCGACAAGGTGCCCCGCTCGTCGCTCCGGCGCGCGCTGGATCAGCTCGCCGCCGCGGCCCCGCGGACGGCGGAGGGCGCGCTTCGCCGCGCGGTCGGCTTCTCGTCGATCACGGGAGAGGGCAGGCGCGATCTGTGGCTCACGATCCGGCGCGCGACGCTGCTCGGCATCGGCGCGCCGGCGGCGAGCAGCGACGCACAGGCGGCGAGCAGCGGCGAGACGGACGAGGACGGATGAGCTCTGCGCGGTGCGCGACGCGCGCGACAGCGGCGCGTCGCGCACCGGACCGGAGCCGATGGAAGTATTGACCCGCCCTCCGGCCCTCATTAAACGTGCGGCTCCTCCGGCTTCGCGGGGGAGTCAACAGAGCCGACAGTTGCGCTGTCCCGCGGCGTTTTCAGCGCAGAACGCGCGCGGCGGCCCACGTTCCCACCGGCTGACCGTACGATGCCCGACTACTCCGGCCAGGTCACGCACGTCCACACGTCGCTGACGCCGCTCTGGTGGATCCCGCTCCTGCCCCTGCTCGGCGCGGCGGTGAACGCGCTGTTCGGCCGGGCGCTGCAGCGGAGCGCGTTCGGGCGCGACCTGTCGAGGCGGCTCCACATCGGGAGCCTCGGCGTCACGCTCGTCGCGGTGGGCGCCATGCTGGGCGCCTTCGCGCTCGCCGTCGCGAACTTCGTCAAGCTCGCCGGGCTCGCCCCGGAAGAGCGCGCCCTCTACAGCTTCGCCTGGAAGATGATCCGCGTCGGGTCGCTCGACGCGAACTTCGCGTTCCTGATGGACCCGCTGAGCGGCGTCATGGCGCTGATCATCACCGGCGTCGGCGCGCTCATCCACGTCTACGCCGCCTCGTACATGGAGGCGGAGCCGGCGTACTGGCGATTCTTCACCTACCTGAACCTCTTCGTCTTCGCGATGTTGCTCCTCGTCCTCGGGGACAACTTCATCGTGATGTTCTTCGGCTGGGAGGGCGTCGGCCTCTGCAGCTATCTGCTCATCGGGTTCTGGTACAGCGACTACAAGAAGGCCTCTGCCGGCATGAAGGCCTTCGTCGTGAACCGCGTCGGCGACTGGGGCTTCGTGTGCGGCGTCGCGCTCCTCTTCTGGGGCCTCGGCGCCAGGTGGCTCGACGACGGGCGGTTCCTCTCCGACTACCGCGCCCGCTTCATCGCCGTGGCCGCAGCGTCGCACGGCGATCAAGGCGCCTCCGCTGGCGCGCGCGACGCGGCGAAGGGCAAGGCCGGGGACCGCAGGGCTCCGCTCCACGCCGGCGTCCACGCGGGCGCCAAGGGCTATCTCACCTTCACCGGTCACCCCGGCGCGCGCGTGTACCTCGGTATTGCCGACGCGGCGCAGCTCGCCTCGAACCCGCGGCCGTTCGCCGTCTCGCCCTTCATCCGCAAGGAGATCGACGCCGGGGCGCACTCGGTGGTGATCGTGCCGGGCGACGGCGCCGTGATCGGGGGCGACGGCCTCGAGATCGCCGAGATCCCGCGGATGCGCGTCGAGCCGGGCAAGGAGGTCGTGGTGGCGACGGTGGGGTCGACGGTCACGTTCCGCGAGATCCACGACCAGCTCGTCATCAAGGACGCCGGCGGCAAGGCCTTCCTCAAGGATGCCTTCGAGTCGAAGACGGTGTGGGGCGGCGTCGCGCTGGTGACGCTGGCCTGCCTCTTCCTGTTCGTGGGCGCGGCCGGCAAGAGCGCCCAGATCCCGCTGTACGTCTGGCTGCCCGACGCGATGGCCGGCCCGACCCCCGTCTCGGCGCTGATCCACGCCGCCACCATGGTCACGGCCGGCGTCTACCTGATCGCGCGCCTCAACTTCGTCTACGCCCTGAGCCCCGTCGCCAGCGGGATCGTCGCGCTCGTCGGGGCCTCGACAGCGCTGTTCGCGGCCACGATCGGCTTCTTCCAGTACGACATCAAGAAGGTGCTCGCCTACAGCACGGTGAGCCAGCTCGGCTTCATGTTCATCGGGGTCGGCGTCGGGGCGTACTGGGCCGCCGTGTTCCACCTGATGACGCACGCCTTCTTCAAGGCGTGCCTCTTCCTCGGCTCCGGCTCGGTGATCCACGGGATGCACGCCGTGGAGCACGACGAGGCCGGGGCGCAGGACATGCGCAACATGGGCGGCCTCCGCCGCGTCATGCCGCGCACGGCGCGGGCCTACCAGGTGGCGTGTGTCGCCATCACCGCCGCGCCCATCCCGTTCCTCGCCGGCTTCTGGTCCAAGGACGAGATCCTCTGGAAGGCGTTCGGCACCGAGAACACAGGCCCGATCCCGGGGCTCCTCATCTACGGAATGGGCCTCGCGGCGGCGATCGGCACCTCGTTCTACATGTGGCGGAGCTACTACCTGACCTTCGAGGGGCCCCACGCCCACAAGGAGATCAAGAAGAAGGTCCACGAGTCGCCGGCGGCGATCACCGGGGTGCTCGCCGTCCTTTCGCTCCTGTCGGCGATCGCCGGCGTCGTGTTCGGCTTCTCGAGCCACTTCGTCGGCGGCCACGGCGAGCCCCTGCTGGAGGAGTGGCTCCATCCGGTGTTCGCGCACGCGGACGTGTCGTTCGAGCGCCACGGGCTCGGGCTGGAGCTCGCGATGATGGCGGTCTCCGTCGCCTGCGCGATCGGCGCCTTCTCGGTCGCCCGCGCCCGGTACGGCGAGCGGCGGTCCGCGCGCTGGGAGGCGGAGGAGCGGCGGCTGCCGGGCTTCAGGCTCCTGTCGAACAGGTACCACGTCGACGAGATCTACGACGCGACCGTGGTTCGCGCGTTCCTCTCGCTGCGCCTCTTCTTCGCCGAGATGGACCGGTGGATCGTCGACGGCCTCGTCAACGCGGTCGCCGTCCTGTCCCGGGCCGCGGCGTGGGTCACGGGCGCCATCGATCGGCACCTCGTCGACGGCGTCGTGAACGTCGTCGCCGAGGGCACGCTGAGCGCGGGAGAGAAGCTCCGCTCCCTGCAGACGGGCCGCATCCAGAGCTACATCTACTTCCTCCTTGGCGGCGTCGCCTTGTTCAGCATCGTTCATTATTTCCTGCGGTGAACGGCGGATGTCGAACCTCTCCTTCGTCAACATGCCTCGTGGGCTCGCCCTCGCGGGGTCGGGCAGAGCCACAACGATGAAGCTCCTCATCTCCCTCCTGGCCGCGCTCTCCGTCGTGCTCGGGGCGGCGCTGCCCGCGCGGGCAGAGGCGCCCGTGGCGCCGGGGTCGACCGGGCCGCGCGGCCAGATCGCGCTGCGCGCGGAGGTGCCCGGCGCGCCGGTCGAGCTCGTCGCGAGCGGCCCGGACCACGCCGGCTCGTTCACCATCGAGAACCGCGGCGACGGGCCGCTCAAGGTGACGCGCGTCATCGTGCGCACGTCGCCCGAGGACCCGCGCGTCCCGCCGGGCGTCAGCGCGGAGCTCGAGGGCGGCGGTACGGCGGCGACCCTCGCGCCGGGCGCGAGCCGGAAGGTCTTGGTCCGGTGGAAGACAGCGGGCGCGCGCGCACGGGAGCTCTACGGGCACGTCGTCGTCGAGTCGGACGCTGTCGCGGCCGGCGCCGCCGCGTCCGGCGCGGCGGCGCCGGGGCAGACCCTGGCGATGGGCATCCACGCGGAGCGCGGGCTCGGCTTCGTGGGCGACCACATCCTCTCGATCCTGACGTTCCTGCCGCTGCTCGGGGTGGTCGGCGTCTTCCTTGCGCACGTCCTGCGCCTCCGGGACGACAGGAAGCTCCGGCTGATGACCGTCGTGCTGATGGGCGTGAACCTCGTCCTCGCGGGGTGGCTCTACGCCCACTTCGACCGGGGCTTCACGCGCGCCGACGGCAACGACGGCTACCAGTTCATCGAGCACGGCGTGTGGATCCGCTCGCTCAACGTCGAGTATTTCGTCGGCGTCGACGGCGTGTCGATCTCGATGGTCCTCCTGACCGCGCTGATCTCGTTCGTCGGCGCCCTCGCGAGCTACAGCATCAACGACCAGCTCAAGGGCTATTTCGCCATGTACAACCTCCTCGTCACGGGGATGTACGGCGTCTTCATCGCCCTCGACCTGTTCCTCTTCTTCGTGTTCTGGGAGGTGATGCTCCTGCCGATGTACTTCCTCATCGGCATCTGGGGCGGGCCGCGGCGCGAGTACGCCGCGATCAAGTTCTTCCTCTACACGCTGGCCGGCAGCGTCTTCATGCTGCTCGCGTTCATCTGGTTCTACCTGAACGCCGGCCACACCTACCTCGTCGACGGCCAGGCGACAGAGCGCATCTTCTCGATCCCCGAGCTCTCGCGCGTCGCATGGACGGCGCAGGGGCTCGAGATCCTCGGCATCAACGCGGTGAAGGTGGTCTGGATCTGGCTCTTCGTCGGGTTCGCGATCAAGATCCCGATGTTCCCGTTCCACACCTGGCTGCCGGACGCCCACGTGGAGGCGCCCACGGCGATCAGCGTGATCCTCGCGGGGGTGCTGCTCAAGATGGGCACCTACGGCATCCTCCGCATCAACTTCTCCCTGCTGCCCGAGGCGACGCAGTGGGCGGCGCCGGCCATGGCGGCGTTCGGGGTCGTCAACATCCTCTACGGCGCCTTCTGCGCCATGGCGCAGAGCGATCTGAAGAAGCTCGTGGCCTACTCCTCGGTCAGCCACATGGGCTTCACGCTGCTCGCGCTCGGCGCCATGACGCCGCAGGGCATCCAGGCGTGCCTCGTCCAGATGTTCAACCACGGCCTGATCACCGGGATGCTCTTCACCCTCGTCGGGGTGATCTACGACCGCGTGCACACCCGCGACATCGACAGGTTCGGCGGCCTCGCGTCGGAGATGCCGCTCTACACGGCGCTCGTGGGCTTCGCGTTCATGGCGTCGCTCGGCCTGCCCGGCCTGTCCGGCTTCTGGGGGGAGGCGATGACGTTCATCGGCGCCTTCGCGCGCTACCGCGCCCTCACGATCCTCGCGGCCATCGGCGTGATCGTCACCGCGGCCTACCACCTCTGGGCGCTCCAGCGGATGTTCCTCGGCACGTTCCGCGCGTCGTGGCGGCAGAGCAAGTACCTCGA
This sequence comes from Sorangium sp. So ce1335, assembly GCF_051521615.1. NCBI lineage: Bacteria > Pseudomonadati > Myxococcota > Polyangiales > Polyangiaceae > Sorangium > Sorangium sp. So ce1335. The sequence goes on along the minus strand of NZ_CP150363.1, from coordinate 10,493,891 downwards.
GCCGTTCGGCGGGAAGTTCCCGGAGATCAACCGACGGGAGCTCGCGTCGATCGCGCCGCTCGCGGCGCTCGTCCTCCTCCTCGGCTTCTGGCCGCGCCCGCTGCTCAGCCTCATCGACCGCGGGGCCCTCGAGGTGCACCGCCTCGTCGACAGGCCGGGGCAGTTCCAGATCGCCGGCGCGCCCGGCGTGGACAGCGCCGCGCCGGCCCGCGCCGCGCGCGCCCCGGAGCAGGGCGCCGCGGCGGGCCGGGGCGCCCTCGCCAGCGCCAGATAAGCCGTGGAAACCCGCACCCTCGACAACCTGGAGAGCCTCCCGTACTTCGCGCCGGAGCTCGGCCTCGTCGCCGCCGTCCTGCTGCTCATCGCGTGGGACCTCGCGGCGCCGGCGCGCCTCAAGCTCGGCGGCCTCGTGATCATCAGCCTCGCGGCGCTCGGCTGGTCGGGCGGGATGGGCGCGTACTTCCTGGCGAGGGACGCCGGGCCCCAGAACCTCTTCTACGGCCTGCTCGCGTTCGACCGCTTCTCGAACCTGTTCCGCGTGATCTTCGCGTTCGTCACCGCGGCGATCGTGCTCTTCTCGGTGCCGCCGTCGAAGGAGGCGGGGGTCGAGCCCGAGCTCCGGCGCGAGCCGGGCGAGTACTTCGCGCTGATCCTCGCGCTCTCGCTCGGCCTGAACCTCATGGCGGCGAGCCGCCACCTGCTGCTCATCTACCTGTCGCTCGAGCTCGTCAGCGTCATCAGCTTCGTGCTCGCGGGCTTCAAGGTCAACGACGCGAGGTCGAGCGAGGCGGCGCTCAAGTACGTCATCTTCGGCGGCGTCGCGTCGGGGATCATGCTCTACGGGATGAGCTGGATCTTCGGCATCACCGCGTCGATGCGCCTCGGCGAGATCGCGGCCCGCGTCGCCGAGCTCACGGCGCAGCAGGGCAGGGTGCCCGAGGTCGTCTTCGTCGGCACGGCCTGCGTCCTCGCGGGCTTCGGCTACAAGATCAGCGCAGCGCCGTTCCACATGTGGACGCCGGACGTGTACGAGGGCGCGCCCACCCCGGTGACCGCGTTCCTCTCGGTCGGGCCGAAGGCGGCGGGCTTCGCGGTGCTCGTCCGCTTCTTCTGGGACGCGCTCGGCGCCGCGAGCCCGCCGCCCGCCGTCGAGACGCCGTGGCCGGTGCTCGCCGGTTGCCTCGCCGTCGCGACCATGACGATCGGCAACCTCTCGGCGCTCGGGCAGGAGAACGTGAAGCGCATGCTCGCCTACTCGAGCATCGCGCACGCCGGTTACATGCTGCTCGGCTTCTCCGTGTTCAGCGACGCCGGCGTCGCCGCGATCGTGTTCTACGTGGTCGCGTACTGCTTCATGAACCTCGGCGCGTTCATGGTGGTGATGGCCGTGGCCGAGAAGAGCGGCGGCGACGAGACGCTCTCCGCCTTCCGGGGGCTCGGGCGCCGCGCGCCGCTCGTCGCGGCCTCGATGGCCGTGTTCCTCGTCTCGCTCACGGGCCTGCCGCCGATGGTCGGCTTCGTGGGCAAGTTCTACCTGTTCTCGGCGCTGATCTCCGCCGGGGGCGCGTGGAACTGGGGCCTCGCGGTGGTCGGCGTTGTGAACAGCGTGATCTCGCTCTTCTATTACGCGCGCGTGCTCCGCGCGATGTACCTCGAGCAGGGCGAGCGCACGGAGCCGACGCCCGTGCGGCGGCTCCTCGGCGCGATGACGTGCGCGCTCGCGGTTCCGACCCTGCTGCTCGGGATCTACTGGGGGCCCGTTTACGATCTCGTGGCCCGCTCGCTGACGATCATCCGCTGACCGCGCCGCCCTGCGTGCGCCGCGTGGGGCGCTCGCTGCGAGCGCTGCGCGGGACCGCACGGGCCGCGCGCGGCGCCGGCCGTCGCCCCCGGCCGGCGCGCTCGCCGGAACGCACGCGGCGGTATCGATCTCCGGGCGATCCTTGCTAGTGTGCGCGCGCGTGGCGACGACGCAGGACGCGAGCTCTCCAGAGGAACGCTTCACGCGGGGGGTGCGCCTCGTCCCGGGCGGCCTCGACATCGGCGGCAAGCTGGTCCCGCTGTACGCCGGAAGCCTGCACTACTGGCGGCTCGATCCGCAGGACTGGCGCGCCTGTCTCGAGGCCACGCGCGCGCTCGGCGTTCACCTGATCGACATCTACGTGCCATGGGCCGTTCACGAGACAGGCCCGGGCCAGTTCGATTTCGGCCGGCTCGACCCGCGCCGCGACGTCGGCGCGTTCCTCCGGCTCGCGCACGAGCTCGGCTTCTACGTCATCGCCCGTCCCGGCCCGCACATCAACGCGGAGCTCACCGGCTTCGGCATCCCCGAGCGCATCCTCTGGGACCCGAGCTGTCAGGCCCGCTCGGCGCGCAACAACCCGGTCGTGCTCCCGATGCTGCCGTTCGGCTTCCCGGTGCCGAGCTACGCGAGCGACGCCTTCCACGACGAGGTCGCCCGCTACTTCCACGCGCTCGGCCCGGTGCTCCGGCCGCACCTCTACCCGGACGGGCCGATCGTGCTCGTCCAGATCGACAACGAGGGCGCGCTCTACTTCCGCGACGGGGCGTACGACCAGGACTACCACCCGGACGCGATCTCCCTCTACCGCGCCTTCCTGCGCGAGAAGTACCGCACCATCGAGGCGCTCCAGCGCGCGTACGCGCGCCGCGCGGAGCCCGCGCCCGAGGGCGCCGCCGCCGAGGACGCCGGGGCGGCGCTCCTGCGCGTGGTCGGCCGCGAGCGCGCGCCCGCCGAAGAGATCGACCTGCGGTTCGCGACGATCGCGCCGCCGGTCGCGTTCGACGCCGAGACGCCGGCCGATCTCGCGCGCCACCTCGACTGGAGCGAGTTCCACGAGCACCTGCTCGAGACGGCGATGGGCCGCTTCGCGAAGGCGCTCGCCGCGGCCGGCGTCGACGGGCTGCCCACGATGCACAACTTCCCGATGGGGCAGGAGGCGACGCCGCTCAACCCGGCGCGCATCTCGCGCGTCGTCGACCTCGTCGGCCTCGACTACTACAGCGTCGCGAGCGAGAGCAGCCGCCAGCTCATCGCCCGCCGGACGAGCGAGCTCGCCGTGCGCTGCGAGGCGCTGTCGCTGCCGCCCTTCGCGTGCGAGATGGGCGCCGGCTTCCCGCCGTTCTTCCCGCCGCTCGAGGAGCGGGACAGCGTCTTCGTGATGATGGCGGCGCTCGCCTACGGGCTGCGCGGGTACAACATCTACATGGCGGTCGAGCGCGATCGCTGGATCGGCGCGCCGATCGATCCGCACGGCCGCCCGCGCCCGTTCGCCGCGTTCTGGCGGAAGCTCTCCGCGGCCCTCGAGGCGACGGCGTTCCACACGCTCCGCCGCCCGGCGCCGGTGCGCATCGTCACGCCGCGCACCGAGCGCCGGCTGCACCGCGTGATGCACGCGTTCGGCCCGCTCACCGGGGCGTTCTTCTCGATCCTGAACTTCCGCGCGCGCGATCGCTGCCTCGAGGACGACCTCGGCCTCGGCTACCCGCTCGCGGTGGAGTCCGACACGTTCGTTCGCGCGTTCGAGGAGGCGCTCGACGGGCGCGGCGTCCCCTACGCCCACGTCGGCGGCGAGGATCGCGACGTCTCGCTCGCCGGCGCGCGCTGGATCATCTGCGCCACCTCGGGCGGCCTGAGCCCCGATCTGTTCGCGCGGCTCGAGGCGGCGGCGGGGCAGGGGACGCTGATCACGCTCGGCCCGCGCGAGCCCGTCTTCGACGGCGCCTTCCGCCAGCTCCCGCAGCCCTACGACCTGAAGCGGCTCCTCGCCCCCGGCCAGAACCTGCCGGCGCTGCTCCAGGACGACCCCGCGGCCGCGGACCGCGCCGTGTCGCGCGCCATCGACGCGCTCGGCCTGCCGACCTTCGCGTGTGATCCGAGCACCGTGTTCGCCACGCTGCACGAGGACGCGTCCGGCACCCCGCGGGTGCTCTTCCTGCTGAACCCCGAGGACGCGGACGTGGTGGCGCGCGTCACCGTGCGCGCGTCGCGCGCGCGCGACGTGCTGGACGACGCGCGCTTCGAGGCGCGCCGCGGGGCGCTGGAGGTGCGGCTGATGCCCCGCACCGTGCGGATGCTCGCGCTGGAGTGATCGGCGGCGAGCGAGCCAGCCAGGCTCGCTCGGTGCGTTCCGGGGGGCGAGGGAGATGCGGAGATCGCCGGGGCGGGGAGCGCTCCAGGTGCTGACCTGCGCTGAAGATGTCGTGATCGTCGCCTCGTGAGCGCGGTTCTCGGGCGAGAAATGCTTGAACCGCCAAGACGCCAAGGACGCCAAGGCGAGAGAGAGAAGGAATGGCTGGGTGGGCTACTGGCGCCCTTGGCGGTTTTCTCGTCCGGGTCGCTGCGTCGCGCGCGGCCAGCGTCAGCGATCGAATCGCAGCGAGTTGCCTTCCGCGTCGCGGAAGCGGCCCATGCCGATCATGAGCGTGTCGATCAGCGACCAGATGCCCAGTCCTCCGCACGTCAGGAGCTTGGCGATGCCGAGCCCGGTCTGGCCGAGGTAGAAGCGATCGGCCCCGAAGCTCCCCAGGAAATACGAGAGCAGAAAGAGCGTCGACTGGCTCCTTGTCGGGTGACCGACCGGGGCGTCGCGCTTGAGCACGAGGCCCTGGGCGTCTCGCATGGATCCGGTGCCGATCAGGATCACGTCGATGAGGGTCCAGAAGCCGAGACCACCGCACGTGAGCAGCTTCAGGAGCCCGAGCCCCGTCTGGCCGAGGTAGAAGCGATCGACGCCGAAGATCCCGAGAAACACGGCGAGCAGGAAGGCTGTCGCCTGGTCCTTGTCCGAGGTGCCCTGGATCGGGCCGGGGTGCGGCGGCCCGCCGCCGTATGCGGGCGGCGGTCCCCAGCCGGCTCCCGGCGGCGAGCCTCCCGGCGGCGGCCCCCAACCGCCCCCCGGCGGCGCGCCCGGCCCTCCGGGCGGCGGGCCCCATCCCGCGCCCGGCGGCGGGTATCCACCACCCGGCGGCGAGCCCCACCCTGCGCTGCCCGCAGCCGGGTATCCACCTCCCGGCGGCGGGTATCCCCCGCCCGCCGAAGCCGCACCGCCGCCGGGCGCCGCGCCCTGTCCGCCTGGCGGGCTCGTCCCCCAGCCGCCGCCGTTTCCCCAGCTTCCGCCCCCGTTCCCCCAGCCGTCGCCTCCGGGCGGAACCCCACCACCGCTCGTGCTCATCGTTGTTTCCTCCAGCGGACGTGGCGGCGATGGCTGTCGTGCGCCGTCGCGGTCGTCGGCCGAGCTAGACTGTATCGCGGAACCAGCGCGCTGCGCTCGCACCGCGTGGAAATCGCTGGTGTATGCCGGGGGCCCACCCTACCTTGGGCGCGGAACGGACCGCTGAGAGCGGCATACAGGCGAGCGCACACGGCAATGAACGATACACAGTCCGATCGATGGCTGTCGTTTGCCCTCCGGGCGGGGCTCGTCGCGCTGTTCTTCTGGATGGTCAAAGGGCTGCTCGTCCCGGTCCTGCTCGGCGGCCTCGTCGCGCTCCTCGTCTCCCCGCTCCAGCGCCGCTTCTCGCCTCGACTCGGCCGCTTCCGCGGCTTCGCGCCCGCGATCTGCACGGTCGGCGTGATCATCCTCGTGTGCATCCCGCTCACGGTGATCATCATCGAGGCCTCCGCCTCGATCAGCCGCTTCTTCGCCCGGGACTGGTCCAGCACCATCGAGCGCGTCCAGGGCATCCTCAACGACGGGCGGATCACGGGGCTCATCAACAGGGCCGGCCTGTCCGGCGACGACGTCCGCAACTACGTGAGCAACCTGTTCCAGCGGGTGGGCAGCTCGATGGCGAGCTTCGCCGGGGGCATGGTCGCCGCGGTGCCGCAGTCGATCGTCGACGCCTTCCTGTTCACCGTGGCGCTCTACTACCTGCTCCGCGACGGCGGCCAGCTGCTGCGCTGGCTGCTCACGCAGTCGCCGTTCCGGCACGAGGAGACCGACGTCCTCTTCGCCTCGATCCAGGACACGGTGCACGGCGCCGTGCTCGGCCTGCTCGCGACCGCCGCCGTGCAGGGGACGCTGACGACCGTCGCGCTCTTCGTCTTCAAGGTGCCGGGCGCGTTCCTGTTCGGCATCCTGGCCACGCTGCTCTCGCTCGTGCCCATGATCGGGACCACGCCGGTGACGCTGGGCGCGGCCGTCTACCTGTTCATCGTCGGGCGCGTCGGCGGCGGCATCGGCATGTGCGTCGCGGCCGGCCTCATCGGGCTCTCGGACAACGTGATCCGGCCGTGGGTCCAGAGCTCGCACGGCGGCATGCACCCGCTCGTCGCCCTTCTCAGCATCTTCGGCGGCCTCGAGCTGTTCGGCGCGGCCGGCATCTTCATCGGCCCGGTCGTCGCCGCCATCGTGCTCTGGGCGGTCAACACGCGGTCTGCCCTCGCCCGCTCGAGCCTCCCGCTCGGCCTGCACTCGACGCCTCCGCCCCCGGCCTCGCTCGGGCCGACCTCGCGGCCGCCGACCTCTGGCGCGCCGCCGACCTCGCGGCCGCCGCCGACCTCGCGGCCGCCGTCGATCTGAGGCGCCAGCGCGCGGCGCGTCCAGCGCGCGCTCACCAGCGCTCGATGCGGTATCCCCGCCGCTCGGCCACCCGGCGCAGCCTGGGATCGGGGTTCACGGCGACCGGCACGGCGACGAGCTCGAGCAGCGGCAGATCGCTGATGCTGTCCGTGTAGAACGTCGCCTCCTCCAGCCGGAACCCCTGCGCCTCGGCGAGCGCACGCGCGCGCGCGACCTTGCCCTCGCCGAAGCAGAGCGGCTGCTCGGCGCGGCCGGTGAAGCGCCCGTGCTCGTCGATCTCGAGCACGCTCGAGACGAGGTGCTCGATCCCGAGCCGCCTGGCGAGCGGGTGCGAGGCGTAGCGCGACGCGCCGGTCACGATGGCGCAGAGATCCCCTGCGGCCTGGTGGCGCCTCACGGCCTCGCGCCCCCCGTCGGCGATGTGCGGCTCGACGTGGAGCCGGAACCAGTCGTCGCAGCGGGCCGCCAGGACGGTCTCCGGCAGGCCCTGGAGCGAGAGCAGCGCCCGCTCGGCGACCTTCGCCGCGTCGAGCACGCCGAGCGTGTATTGCCCGACCCAGTAGAGGGTCCTCAGCAGATCGCGCGTCGTCGCCTCGCCGATCTGGCGCTGGTACTTCACGTAGAGGCTCGCCGTCTCCTTGCGCAGCAGCGTGCGGTCCATGTCGAACAGCGCCGCGCGTCGGCGCGCCGCGCGGCCGCCGTGGGGCGCGGGGCCTTCGTGCCGCGCCGGCGCGCCGGGGGGGCGCGGGCGGCCCGGCGCCGTGTCGTCGAACGAGGTGCTCACGGCGACAGACCGTAACCGCGGGCGAGGGTGAGCGAGAAGAGGTTGCACGCCGCGTGGAACACGAGCGGCGCCCCGATGCCGCCGGTGCGCGCCCGCAGCCACCCGAAGAGGAGCGCGGGGAAGAACACGGCGAGCCGCGCGGGGTGCTGGATCGTGAGCACGTGGCCGATCGCGAAGATCGCCGACGAGAGGAGCCACGCCGGGCCGAGCCTCGCGCCCAGCGCGCGGACGCGCGGCGGGAAGACGCGGTCGAGGGCGCTCTGGAGGTAGCCGCGGAAGAACGCCTCCTCGGGCAGCGCGACCACGAGGAGCTGCGCGGCGATCTCGTCGACGGAGGGCGGTCGCAGCACGAACGGCGAGGCCGCGCCCCAGTACAGCCGGTAGCCCAGCCAGAACGGCGGGAAGACGATCGCGGAGGCCAGGGCCGCCCACGCGACGGCGCGGAGCGCGGCGCGGGCGAGCCGCGCGGCCGACAGCGGCACGGGCTCGAGGATCCCCCCGAGCGACAGGCCGTGGTCGCGGATCGTCGCCTCGTCGTACCGCAGCACGAGCCAGAACGTCGCCGCCAGGAACGTGAGGCCCACGAGCGTGCCGGCGTAGCTCGCCGGCGCCGCGTGGGACACCGCCGTCACGGCGGCGGTCGTGACGGCCGCGGCGACGAGCGCGCGCGCGAGGGTGGGCTCGGGGGGCCGCGGGCGCTCGTCGCGGAGCGCGTCCGCGGCGCTCGCGTCGGCGGGCACGCCGCGCGCCTCGCCGCCGGCTCGGGGGGTCGCGTCGCGGCTCGGATCGATGGGCGTCGGCGGTTGCAAGGTGGGTCGGTCGCGGGGCGTGCGGGCGGGGGCGTGGTGCGCTGGATCGCCGCGCCGCGGGCGGCGCGGTCGCGCGCGCTCAGCGTAACCGCGAGCACGCCGGTCCGCGATGGTCAGCGCTCGAGGCGCGCGTCTTCGGGACGTCTCCGCGCGCTGCTCACCGGTCCAGCCCTCGCCCATTTTCTGGCCTTCCAAGCTGGTCCCGTTAGAGTGCGGCCGCTGTGTCGTTTTCCCGACTTCGCCGTCTGCTGAAGCCGCTGGCCTGCGCGCTGCTCGCGTCCGTCGCGTCGCTCCCCCCGGCGCCCGCCTCGGCCGCGTCGCCGTTCCTCGTGACGCCGGAGGCGAGCATCGCCGAGGCGTCGCCGGCGTACCGCTACGCCAACATGACGAACGACGAGGCGATGGCCGAGCTGGATCGACGGAAGATCCTGTACATCAAGGTCGATCTCGCGCCCGGGGTGCGGGCGCCGATCCGGCTCACGGGCCGGCTCAACGGCGTGCACTTCCATTCGGTGCTCCCGCCCGAGCAGCGCGTGACGAGCGTGTTCGAGATCCTGGACGCGCGCCTCGCGCTCGCGCTCGACGATTTCGCGGCCCTGCTGGCGAGGCACGATATCGACGAGGTCGTCCATTACACGATGTATCGGCCCAACATGCCGATGCCCGGCCGAGGCGGCGCGGGCGACGACGGAGATCACGCGCACGCGACGGCCCCGGCGGCGGCCGCGGGCGGCGCCGCCCGCAAGCCATCGCCGAAGCCTGCGCCGCCCGTGGGGCTCGGGGAGAAGGGCACGCTCGACGCGACGTCGAAGGCGCAAAAGGAATTGCCGAGGCCCGCGCCGGACGCGGACCTCGGCGAGAAAGGCGCCGTCGACGCGGCGCCGAAGGAGCCCAGCGAATCGCCGGGGCCCGCGCAGGCCGTGGACCTCGGCGAGAAGGGCGCCGTCGACGCGGCGCCGAAAGAGCCCAGCGAATCGCCGGGGCCCGCGCAGGCCGCGGACCTCGGTGAGAAGGGTGAGGTCGACGCGACGTCGAAGGCGCCTGAAGAGCGCTCGCGACGCCTGAAGGAGAAGGGCGCCGCGGAAACCGTCGCGAAGAAGGGGGCCGCGAAGGAGAAGGGCGCGGCCGCGGTGGCTCCGAAGGAGAAGGGCGCCGCGAAGGAGAAGGTCGCGGCCGCGGAGGCCGTCGCGAAGAAGGGCGCCGCGGAGGCCGTCGCGAAGAAGGGCGCCGCGGAGGCCGTCGCGAAGAAGGGCGCCGCGGAGGCCGTCGCGAAGAAGGGCGCCGCGGAGCCCGTCGCGAAGGAGAAGGGCGCCGCGGGGGCCGCTCCGAAGGGCAAAGTCACGACGGCGGCCGCTCCGAAGCAGAAGGGCACCGCGGAACCCGCACGAACCGCCGCGCCCGGCGACCGGCCGCGGGCGACCGCAACGCGCAGCGGGCCGGCCAAGAAGCCCGGCAAGGCCGGAACCCGGCGCGTCGCGCTCCGCGAGCCCGTGGGCTCGACCCGGGCCACGGCGTCGTCGAACCGGCACCGCGGCGACGTCGCGCAGCGCAGCGGCGTGGATCAGAAGCCCCGCGGCAAGTGGGCCCCGCCGGGCACGCGCCACCCTGCGGGCCTGGCCATCGACGTCGGCGCGCTCAGGAAGCGCGACGGCACCTGGATGAGCGTCGCCCGCCATTTCCACGGCCGCCTCGGGGACAAGACGTGCGGAGAGGGGGCGCCCCAGCCCGAGCTCCCCGAGGCGCGCGAGCTCCGGTCCATCGTGTGCGAGGCGGCCGATCTCGGGATTTTTACATACGCGCTGACGCCCAATTACGACGCGCCGCACGCCGACCATTTCCACATGGAGATCAAGCCCGGCGTCCGGTGGTTCCTTTATCACTGAGCGCGCGCCGCATTCCGCTGCACAGCCCTGAAACGGCGCGCAGCGCGCCCCACTGCACATCCGTTGATTGCGGGATTTTTGGTGCGCCTGGCAGTTTGTTCGCGCAACTCCCGCCATGAGAGCGACGATTCCCTTCCCGAACGAAGGCGCCGGCGCTCCGCCGCGCGCCCCCGCAAGGGAGGTCGACGGACATGGTGCAAGAGAACGACGGACAGCCGCTCCCGGGGACTCCATTCCGCCTGCTCCGGAGGATCGGGTCAGGCACGTGCTCCGAGGTGTTCGAGGTGCTGGGTCGCCGCGGCCAGCTCCGGGCGCTCAAGCTGCTCCGCGCCATGCACGAGGGCTCGAGCGAGATCGGCGCGCGCCTCGTCCAGGAGGGGCGCGCCCTCGCGGCGCTGAGCCACCCGCACGTCGTGAAGGTCGAGGAGGTCGGCGTGACGAGCGACGGCCGGCCGTTCCTCGTCATGCCGCGCCTGTTCGGCGAGACGCTGCGCGAGCGGCTCGACGCGCGCGGGCCGCTCGCGACGCCCGCCGCCGTGCGCATCGCCATCCAGGTGCTCCGCGGGCTCGCGGTGACGCACCGGGCCGGCATCGTCCACCGCGACGTCAAGCCGGCGAACGTCTTCCTCGTCCAGCCGAGCGCCGGCGCCGAGCAGGGCGCCGACGACCTCGAATACGCGCCGGGCGCGCCGGGCGCCCCGGAGATCGAGCACGCCGTGCTCATCGACTTCGGCATCGCGAAGGTGAGCTGCGACGGGGTCGAGCCGTTGACCGGCTCGAACGTCCTCGGCACGCCGCGCTACCTCTCACCCGAGCAGATCCGGGGCGAGGAGGTCGACGCGCGCACCGACGTGTACGCGGTGGGGCTCCTGCTCTTCGAGGCGATCACCGGGCGAGGCCCGTTCCCGGTCGTCGACTCCATGGCGGTGATGCGGGCGCACCTCCACACGCCGGCGCCGCGGCTTCGCTCGCTGCTCTGGGTACCTCCGGCGCTCGACCTCGCCGTCGCGCGCGCCCTCGAGAAGGACCCGGCGCTCCGCTGGCAGACGGCCGACGCGATGGCCGCCGCGCTCGCCGACGCGCAGGGAGAGAACGGCGGCAGGGACACGCCGGCCGACGGCGACGCGGGCCTCGCCGCCCCGCCGGCCGGAGAGCGCAGCGCGCGGGCGCCGCTCGCGCACGGAGAGGCGCGATGAGCGGCGCGACAGCGGAGCGCTCCGAGGCGGGCACCTTGCTGTATGCGCGCGGCGCCTTGCTCGCGCCGCTCACCCCTCGCGCGCGGCAGCCCGGAGAGCGCGGGTCCTCCGCAGGGACGCGGCAGCTGCGCGCGTCCGGCGTCGGGTCTTCCGCAGGGACGCGGCAGCGCTGCGCATACGGGACCGGGGCTTCCGCAGGGACGCGGCAGCTGCGCGCGCTCGTCGAGGGCGAGTCGCTCCCGGGCACGCCGTACGTGGTGCTGCGCCTGCTCGGCCAGGGCGGCATGGGCGAGGTCTACGAGGTCGAGCACCGCGAGCTCGGCCGGCGGTTCGCGGTGAAGGTGCTGCACCGGATCCACGCTGGCCGCCTCGATCTCTCGGCGCGCATGCGGGCCGAGGCGCGCTCGATCGCCCGCCTGCGCCACCGGAACCTCCCCGATGTGTTCGACCTCGGCGCGATCGACGGCGGCCGGCCCTACTTCACCATGGAGCTCCTCGAGGGGCGCGACCTCAGGACCGAGCTCGCGCGCCTCGGCGTCGTCGCCGTCCCGACCGCGCTCGGCCTGGTCCTGCAGGCCCTCTCCGCGCTGTCGCTCGCGCACGCCGAGGGCATCGTCCACCGCGACCTCAAGCTCGAGAACCTGTTCCTGTGCGACGACGGCACGCTCAAGGTCCTCGACTTCGGCGTCGCGAAGCTCCTCCACGCCGGCGCCTCGCTGACCGACCCGGACGCGGTGATCGGCACGCCGAGGACGATGGCGCCCGAGCAGTGCGCCGCGCAGCCGATCGACCTGCGCGCGGACATCTACGCGATGGGCCTCGTCCTCTACGAGCTCGTCGCCGGGCGAGGCCCGTTCGACGAGCTGCGCGGCCGGCGCGACGCGCTCCGCTACGCCCACTGCGAGCGCGAGCCGCCCCCGCCTTCGCGCCTCGCGCCGCAGCCGATCCCGCCCGCTGTCGAGCGGCTGATCCTGCGCGCGATCGCGAAGTCGCCGGAGCACCGCTTCCAGACGGCCGCCGACATGGAGGCCGCTGTGCGCCGGCTGCACGGCGGAGCGCTCCCCGCGGCGGCGCCGGCGGCGCGCGCGAGAGAGATCACCCCCACCGCGAGCGAAGCGCCCGCGCTCGCGGCGGGCGCTTCGCCCCGCGTGCCCGCCGCGCGGCGCAGGCCGCGCCCCGCCGCGCCGATCGCCGGCAGGGCCGGCGCCGCGCTCCTCGCGCGCCGGCTGCGTGCGCGCTCGCGGCAGCGCGCACGCGCCGCCTCGCGCCCGGCCGCGCTCGTCGTCTGCGCGCTCGTCCTCGCGTCCGCCGCGCTCGCGCTCGCGCTCGCGCAGCGCTGGCTCCCCGGCGGCGACCTCCCCTCGCCGGCGTCGCCCTCCGCGCGCGTCGCCGCGCAGGCGCCGCCCTCCGCGCGCGTCGCCGCGCCGGCGCCGCCCTCCGCGCCGGCGCCGCCCTCCGCGCGCGCCGCCGCGCAGGCGCGCTCGGCTGTAAGATAGCCTCGTCGGGCCCGTTCTCCGGTCGACACCGCAATCGCAGTTGCGCAGTGGAGGGACCATGGACCGGACGCGACGACTCGGGCTGGCTTGTTTTGCGATATCGCTCCTCGGGGGCGCGGCCTCCTGCGGCGGCGGCGCCGCGCCGCGCCCGGCGGACGCCGCGCCCGGCAGGACAGCGCCCGCGGGCGATCCCGGGTTCGCGCCCTCCGGCGCGCACGCCTTCCCCGACGACGCCGCCTTCGAGCCGGCCGCTCCTCCACCGGCGGCGCCGGCGCCGCTCGGGGCATCGCCCTCTGCGCCCTCGGCCGACTTCGAGCGGCCCGCCGCGCAGGGCGCCGGCCGCGCCGAGGGCGCGGTGCGGAGGCCACAGAGCAGCCAGATCGCGCCGGATCCGGTCGAGCGCCCGGGGCTCGGCACCGCGTGGGGTGAGACGCGCGTGTCCCGCATCTCGACCGCGCCGTTCGTTCGGGCCGATGTCGAGCGCCCGTTCGCCGTCGCGAGCCTGTTTTACAACGACGACGAGGGCGCCCGCGCCATGGCGCGCGCGTCCGGCTTCCGCCGCACGTCGCCGCAGGCCTTCACGCTGGCCGGCGGCGCCGTCGCCGTCGGCCTGCGCAGCGAGGGCGGCGGCTTCCTGAGCGGCTTCGTCGCCGGCGAGACGAGCCACGTCATCGGCGAGGCCGGCCAGCGCTACAGCATCGTCCTGCGCAACCTCACGCCGAGCCGCGTCGAGTGCGTCGTCTCCGTCGACGGCCTCGACGTCATCGACGGCCAGCCCGCGGCGTTCGGCAAGCGCGGCTACCTGCTCGATCCGCACGGCGAGCTCGAGATCGACGGCTTCCGCCAGAGCATGGACACGGTCGCGGCGTTCCGCTTCGGCTCCGTCCGCGGCTCCTACGCGAACCAGAAGCACGGCGACACGCGCGACGTCGGCGTGATCGGCGTGGCCCTCTTCCACGAGCGCGGCGCGACGCCCTGGACGCTCGACGAGCTCCGGCGCCGCCAGGACGCCAATCCGTTCCCCGGGCAATTCGCCACGCCCCCCGGCCGCTGAGCCTTTCCCGCGGGGATCCGGGCCGGCGCCGCGCTCCGGGAAAATCAAGCTCCCGCTCCGGCCTCCTTCGGGCTACGCCACGCCACGGTGTCGGACTTATTGAACCCGTCTCAACGTGCGGCCGTCGAGCACGAGCTCGGGCCAATGCTGGTGCTCGCGGGCGCCGGCTCCGGCAAGACCCGGGTGGTGACGACGCGGATCGCCCGCCTCCTCGACCGCGGCGTCCCGGCGCGCTCCATGCTGGCGATGACCTTCACCAACAAGGCCGCCGCCGAGATGCACGAGCGCGTCGGCAAGCTGGTCGGCGCGAAGGTCGCGCGCGAGCTCAAGGTCTGCACGTTCCACCGCTTCGGCCTCGACGTGCTCGGCGCCGAGACCCGCGCGCTCGGCCTGCGCGGCGGCGCCTTCGCCATCTTCGATCAGTCCGACGCGCTCGGGGTCATCCGCGAGATCCTCCGCGAGCTGCGCGCCGGCAAGAGCTACGACGTCAGCGCCATCCTCTCGCGCATCTCGAACGCCAAGAACGCCTTCCTCGACCCGGAGCAGTGGGCCGAGGCGCAGCGGCAGGGCAAGGGCATCGACGACTACGACGAGATCTCGATGCTCGTCTACCCGCGCTACATGGCGGCGCTGCGCTCGTTCCAGGCGTTCGACTTCGACGACCTCATCTGCGAGGTGGTGCGCCTCTGGCAGACGCGCCCCGACGTCCTCGAGCGCTGGCGGATGCGCTACCGCTTCGTGATCGTCGACGAGTACCAGGACACGAACCGCGCCCAGCTCGAGCTCTTGCGCCTGCTCTGCGGCGAGCACCGCAACGTCGTCGTCGTCGGCGACGACGACCAGTCGATCTACGCCTGGCGCGGCGCCGACGTGCGCAACATCCTCGACTTCGAGGAGCACTTCTCGGGCGCGAAGGTCGTCAAGCTCGAGCACAACTACCGCTCACGCAAGCCGATCCTCGACGTCGCCAACGCGGTGCTCGCCAAGTCCGGCGGCCGGCGGCACAAGAAGTCGCTCATCGCCACGCGCATGGAGGGCGACAAGGTGCGCTCCATCATCTGCGTCGACCCGGACGTCGAGGCGAGCTTCGTGGCCACCGAGGCGCAGCGCCTCCTGGAGCGGGAGGGCGCGCGGCCGAAGGACATCGCCGTGCTCTACCGCTCGAACCTCCAGGCGGCGGCGATCGAGTCGGCCCTCAAGGAGCGGCAGATCCCCATCCGGATGATCGGCGGCCAGCAGTTCTTCGAGCGCAAGGAGGTGAAGGACCTCATCGCCTACCTCCGCGTCGCGCTCAACCCGAACGACGAGATGTCGCTGCGGCGCATCCTGAACTACCCGGCGCGCGGCATCGGCGACGCCGCGGTCGCCAAGCTCGGCGCCTACGCGACGGCGCACGACGCCTCGCTCTGGACGGCGGTGTCGCGCCCGCACGCCGTCCACGAGCTGAGCGCCGCGGCGATCGAGGGCTGCCGCCAGCTCCTCCGGATCATCGAGGCCTCGCGCGCGCGGTTCGAGCGCGGCGAGCCGTCGGCGGAGATCGCCCGCGCCCTCCTCGCCGACGCCGGCTTCAAGGAGGACATCATGACCGGCTCCTCCACGAACAACGCCGCGGCGCGCCGCTGGGGCAACCTCGAGGGGCTGCTCAACGTGTTCGCGCGCCGCGACGAGAAGGGGAAGGGGGATCGCGCGAGCTTCGCCGAGTTCCTGCGGCTGCTCGCCCTGCGGCAGGACTCCGAGGAGGAGGAGGCCACCGACCGCGTGACGCTCACCACGATGCACGGCGCGAAGGGCCTCGAGTTCCCCTACGTGTTCGTGATCGGCCTGGAGGAGGGGCTGATGCCCCACCAGCGCAGCCTCGACGAGCGCGCCACGGACGCCGCCCCGATCGGCGGGGAGGGCGGCGACACGGGCGGCCACAGCATCGAGGAGGAGCGCCGGCTCTTCTACGTCGCCGTCACGCGGGCCCGCGATCGGCTCTACCTCACGCGGGCGAAGCACCGCGGCTCGCGCGGCAAGATGGTGCCGAGGACGCCGAGCAGGTTCGTCCTCGACATCCCGCCCGAGCTCCTCGACGAGCGCGAGGAGCTCGCGCCCGTCGCTCCTGGGATGGAGAAGGTCAAGGCGGGCGCGGCGAGCGTCCTCGCCGCCCTGGCGATGAACCCCTTCGCCGGCGATCCGCCGCTGATCCCCCGCCGCCGTCCCTGAGCGGTCTTTCCCAGCTCTCTTCCACACGGAACAGAGCGACGGTCACCCGCACAGGAGACGGGCCCAGATCGGCGTTTTCGGCGCGCAGGCGTACTCAAGTACGCCGAGCACCGAAAACGTCGAGGTGGGCCCGTATCCGCAGCGGGTGGCCGTCGCTCTAGATCGCCGAGCCTTCGGCGGCAGCGAAGCCGACGCGGGTGATCTCGGGGGCGCCCTTGCGCGCGACGAAGTCGCGGAAGCTCTCGCCCTCGGCGCGCTCGGCCATGTAGTAGCGCGCGATGGTCGCGATCACCTTGGGCGTCTCCTCCTCGGGGATGCGGCCGTCGAGGCGCTCGCCGATGCGGGCGTTCGGGCCGCAGCCGCCGCCGACGCGGAGCGAGTAGTGCGGGCGCTCGACGCCGTCCTTGCCCTTGACCATCAGCCCCGTCATCCCGATGTCGGCGACGTGGTGCTGGCCGCACGAGTTCGGGCAGCCCGAGATCTTGATGTCGAACTCGCCGAGCGCGCTCACGAAGTCGTCGACGTCCTGGCGGCTCCCGTTCGGCACGAGGTGCTCCCGGATGCGCGCGCCGACCTGCATGCTCTTCGTGATCGCGAGCGTGCAGTAGTCGCCGCCGGGGCAGGTCACCACGTCCGTGACGTGCCCGGCGTCCGCCTCGGCGAGCCCGATCTGCGTGAGCTCGCGGTGCAGGTCGAGGAGCCGACCCTCCGGCACCCACCGCAGCACGAAGTTCTGGGTGTTCGTCGCCCGCACCTCGCTGTTGCTGTAGCGCCGCGAGATGTCGGCCAGGCTCTTCAGCTGCTCGCTCGTGATGTCGCCGAGCGGCAGCTTGACCGTCGCCACCCGGTAGCCGGGCTGCTTCTGCGCGATCGTGTTGGTCCGCTTCCAGCGCGCGAACGCGCCGTCCCCGAGCGTCTCCCGCAGCGGCGTGAGCGGGGGCGGATCGTTCTCCCGGTACCCGGCCACCTCCTGCGCCAGCTCGGCCGCGAGCGCGTCGCCGCGCGCCGCCTTGATGCGATCGAACTCCTCGTCGAGCCTGCGCAGGAACTCGGCCTCGCCGATCTTGCGCAGCAGGAACTTGAGGCGCGCCTTCTTGCGGTTCTTCCGCTCGCCGTCCCGGTGGAACACGCTCACCACCGCCTCGCACAAGGGCAGCAGATCGGCCTCCGGGATGAACTCCTTCCAGAGGTGCGCGATCTCGGGCGTCGAGCCGAGCGAGCCGGCCACGTAGACCGCGAAGCCGCGCCCGCGGTCGCCGATCTTCGCGAACAGGCCGATGTCGTTGATCATGACCTGCGCGTGATCGCGCGCGCTCCCCGAGAAGGCCACCTTGAACTTCCGCGGCAGCCGCCGGTTGTGCTCGTGGAAGAGGAAGTGCCGGGTGACCGCGAGCGCGTAAGGTGTCACGTCGAACACCTCGTCCTCGACGACACCAGCGAGGTGGGACGCGGTGATGTTGCGGAGCGTGTCCGCGCACGCGCCGACCGTCGTCACCCCCGCGCGCACGAGGACGCGCTGCAGGTCGATCGTCTCCTCGATCTCCAGGTAGTGGAGCTGGATGTCCTGGCGGGTCGTGACGTGCGCTAGCCCGCGACCCCACCGCTCCGTGACTTCCGCGAGGGCTTCCAGCTGCGTGGCCGAAAGCTGCCCTCCGGGAATCTTGATGCGTTGCATGTGCTTCACGTGCGCGAGCTGCGCGTAGACACCCATGGCCAGCCGCAGGGGGCGGAACTGGTCAGGCGTCAGCTCACCACGTTTGAACTTGGCGACGTTCTCGGCGTGTTCGTCGATGGCCGCCGCAAGGCGCTCGACTGGTTGCGACATGACTGATGCTATTCCCTATATTTCCGACGCGTCAAGTGCGACAATTCACCTGGCCCGGTGACCGAGGTACTTTGCCCTCCAGCCCCATGAAGATCGACCTGCCGAACTCGACCGATGCCGTCCACGCGGGGGTGCCCCGCGATCGTCCGTCCCACACCCTCGCGCCCGCGATCGCGCAGACGGCGACCTACACGTTCGCGGACACGGCGGACCTGGAGCGCTATTTCGCGGGCGGCGACGCGGATCCCGAGCGGCAGGAGTACGGCCGCTACGGCAACCCCACGGTGCGCGAGGTCGAGCAGCGCATCGCGGCGCTCGATCGCGCCGAGGACGCCGTGCTCTTCGCGAGCGGCATGGCGGCGGTGACGACCACGGCGCTCGCCCTGCTCAAGGCGGGCGACCACGTCATCCTGTTCCGCGACGTCTACCGCCGCACGCGGCAGTTCGTGATCACCGTGCTCGCGCGGCTCGGCGTCGAGCACACGCTGATCGACCCCGGCGCGTTCGATCAGCTCGAGGCGGCCTTCCGGCCGCGCACCCGCTTCGCGCTGAGCGAGTCGCCGACGAACCCGTACCTGCACTGCATCGACCTGTCGCGGTTCGCCGAGATCTGCAAGAAGGCGCGGGTCAAGACGATCGTCGACGCGACGTTCGCGACCCCGTGCAACTCCGACCCGATCGGCCGCGGCATCGACCTCGTCGTCCACAGCGCCAGCAAGTACCTGTCCGGCCACAACGACGTCCTCGGCGGCGCGGTCTCCGGATCGAGCGCGCTCGTCTCGCTGGTCCGCGACATGCGGAGCGTGCTCGGGTCGGTCATCGACCCCCACGCCGCGGCGCTGATCGGCCGCGGCATGAAGACGCTCGCGCTCCGCGTCGAGCGGCAGAACGCGACGGGGCTCGCCGTCGCGCGCGCGCTCGAGGCGCACCCCGCCGTCGAGCGGGTGTTCTACCCGGGGCTCCCGTCGCACCCGGATCACCGGATCGCCGCCGAGCAGATGCGCGGCTTCGGCGGCGTCGTGAGCTTCATCGTGCGCGGCGGGCGTGAGGCGGCGTCGCGCGTCGTCGACGGCACGCGCATCGCCGCGATCGCCCCGAGCTTCGGCGGCGTGGAGACGCTCATCGAGCAGCCGTGCATCATGAGCTTCCACGAGCTGAGCGACGAGCAGCTCGCGGCCATCGGCATCTCCCCGGCGCTCATCCGCCTCGCGGTCGGCGTCGAGGAGACGGAGGACGTCGTGAAGGACGTCCTCGGCGCGCTGGACGCGCTCGGCAAGCCCTAGAGCGACAAACGCGGGTTGAACCCGCCTGAAACGAGCAGAGCTTCGAACCGCCAGGACGCGAAGGACGCCAAGACTTTGTGTTCTTCTTGGCGTCCTCGGCGTCCTGGCGGTTCATTGCTCGCTCGATCAACGTGAGCGTTGTTCCAGGGCCGCGCCCCGGGGCGCTCCCGCTCGCAAGCTCCCAGCTCTCCCACCCAAGGCGCGCGCACGCGCGCCTAGCCGAGCTTCTTCAGCTTCCGCTGCAGCGTCCGCCGATCGATCCCGAGCAGCTTCGCCGCGGTGGCCACCACGCCGCCCGACTCCCGGAGCGCGGCGCGGATCGCCTCGCGCTCGAGGTCGTCCAGCTTCAGGCTGCCCGGCGGCGGCGTCGGCGCCGTCGAGGGCGGCGGCCGCTGGCGCTCCCGGAGGCTCGCGGCCTCGCGCAGCAGCTTGTCCGCGTCGACCGGCTTGCTGAGCAGCGTGTCCGCGCCCTCGCGCATCGCCGCCACCGCGAGCGGGATGTCCCCGAAGCCGGTCAGCATCACGATCGCCGCGTCGGGCTGCAGCTTGCGGTACTGGGCGAGCGCGCTCAGCCCGTCGCCGCGCGGCATGCGGTAGTCGATGACGACGAGGTCGACCGGCTCGTACTCGAGCGCCACGAGCCCCTCGTCGATCGTCGCCGCCGTCCTCGCCACGACCCCGCGGCGGCGCAGCGCCCCCTGCAGGGTCGTGCGGAACGCGTCGTCGTCGTCCACGAGGAGGGCCGTCTCGATCCGTCGCGTCATCTTCACCTCAGGCGGTCCCGGCGCGCTTCAGCGCCGCGGGGAGCTCCGCGTCCGTGGGGCCCGTGGTCCCGTCGAGCCGCAGGCGCAAGGTCGCCTTCGCCCCGCCGGTCTCGACGCTCTCCATGCGCAGCACCGCGCTCATGCGCGAGGCCATCATCGAGCTGATGTACAGCCCGAGCCCCATCCCGCCCTGGGACATCTTCGTCGTCTGGAACGGCTCCCCGAGCCGCCCGGCGATCTCGGGGCTCAGCCCCGGACCGGTGTCCGAGACGGCGATCTCGCAGACCTCGCCGCGCTCGAGCACGCTGACCTCGATCCGCTGCTCGGCCGCGTCCGCCGTGGCCTCGGCGGCGTTGGCGAGCAGGTTGACGAGCACCTGGCGCAGCGCCGGCCTGAGCACGTTCGCCTGCACGGGCCGCGGCGTGTCGAACGCGAGCTCGCCCCGGTAGCCGAGCCGCGCGAGCTCGACCTTCGCGAGATCGCGCACGTAGCGGGTCAGCTCGAGGGGCTCCAGGCGCTGGTCGAGCCGGATCTGGCCGCGCATCAGGCTGATGATGTCGCTCGCCCGGCGCGCCTCGCCGGCCACCGTCTCGGCCATGCGCGCCGCGTCCTCCGAGCCCGTCTCGCGCGCGACGTCGACGAGGTCCTTGCTCGCGAGGAGGATCGTCGCGAGCGGCGTGCTGAGCTCGTGCGACATGCCGCCGACCATGCGCCCGAGCATCGCGAGCCGCTCGTTCCGCTGGCTCTGCTGGCGCAGCTCCTCGAGCCGGTGCGCGTAGACGACGACGAAGAAGCCGAGGAACAGCGTCAGCGACGTGAGCGACACGAGGTCGCCGAGCTGCCGGATGCGATCGCTGCCGAGCGGCGCGGAGTCGAGCGGCAGCGGCGCCGCGTTCGCGAGCACGCCGATCGCGATCAGCGTCAGCAGGCCGACGAGCACGGTCGTGCGCCGCGGGCAGAGCAGGCCGGAGAGGGCGATGTGGAAGGTGAGGAAGACGGCGAACGGGTTCTCCAGCCCGCCCGAGAACCAGAGCATCCAGGCGCTCGCGATCACGTCGCCCACGAGCTGGGCGCGCGCGAGATCCTGCGCGGGCTCGCGCGCCGACGGCTCGCCGCCGGCCCGCCGGCGCGCGCGCCGCACCCGGAACGTCCACGCGACGTTGGCCGCCGTGATCGCCGCGATGCCGAGGACGAGCGGCGCGAGCCGGAGGTCGGGCACGAGCTTCCGGCTCGCGACCGTCGTCGCGATCATCCCCGCGATCGCCACCCAGCGGAGCTGGATCAGCCAGCGGTCGGCGGTCTCCCACGACGGGGGCTTCGGCCCGGACAGCAGCACCGCGAGGCGGCGCCGCGCCGCCGGCGGCGCGCTGCCCTTCGCCGGGTCGGAGCCCGCATCAAGTGACCATGACTGGAAAGAGGATTGCATCCGCGCGCGGACAGGGAGGGCTTGGCAGGGCGCGATCGCGGCGTCCGGAGTTCAGCCCCGGAGCAACCTTCCGACGTTGCCTTGCGACGGTCCCTTGTACCGCGCACGAAAGCCGCGAGCACGCTCGAGGTGCGCCGGAGCGCACCCCGGGGTGCCGGCGAGAGAAACCTGAACGGTTTCCGTGACTTGGAATTGTTGGCTGGCTTACAGTCTGCCGCGCGCTGCGGGGCCGGGCGCCCCGCAGCGAGGCAGCAGGGCGGTCAGTGGGGGCCTTCGGTCCCCTGGTGGACCTGCGTGGGCGGCGGGGCGACCTTGTGCGGCCGCTTGACCTGCCAGTTGTCGACGGCGCGCTTCCCGTCGAACGGCGCCTTCACGTCCGCGGGCCGCTCGGCCTCGATCGGCTCGGCCCGGCCGCGGTTGTTCGTGTCGAACATCGTGAAGCCGATGAAGATCGCCAGGAAGATCAGCGACGACAGGAAGATCAGCATGTGGAACTTATGGTCCCACTTGAGGTGCATGAAGATGAGGGCCACGACGCCCGCCTTCACCGTCGCGATGAGGATCGCGACGGCCAGGTTGGCCGCGCCGAGGTCGACGTAGCTCGCGCCCACGGTGACGACCGTGAGCACGAGCAGCGCGAGCCACGTGGCGATGTAGACCTTGAGCGGCAGGACGTGAGGCACGTGGTCCGCGCCGTGCCCGTGGCCATGACCGTGCCCGTGCCCGTGCGCGCCGGCTGCTTCTGCGTGTGTCGACATGCTGTCCTCTAGGCCTCAGCCCACCAGGTAGAGCAGGGGGAACAGATAGATCCAGATGAGGTCGACGAGGTGCCAGTACAGCCCCACCCCCTCGACCGGCGAGTAGTAACGGCTCGAGAACTCACCGCGCGTGTTGCGGATGAGGATCCACGTGATGAGCCCCATCCCGATGAGGACGTGCACCCCGTGGATGCCCGTCATCATGAAGTAGATGGCAAAGAAGATCCCCGCGTGGGCCGTCTGGAAGCCCTGGGCGGTGAAGTACTTCCCGGGCAGGAGGCCGTCGTGGAACTTGTGCTGGTACTCGAAGTACTTGATCACGAGGAAGGCGGCCGCGCACAAGAGCGTGATCACGAGCAGCCGCGTGGTGTTCTTCTGATCGCTCTTCTGCGCCGACCGGACGGCGAGCGCCATCGTCAGGCTGGAGCAGATGAGCACCACCGTGTTGACGCCGCCCATCACCTTGTCGAGGTGATGGTGGGCCTCGACGAAGGAGTCGAAGAACCACGTCCGGAAGATCGCGAACGCGCAGAACAGCCCGCCGAAGAGGAGGATCTCGGTGACCAGGAAGAGCCAGATGCCCATCCTGCCAGCGTCGAACTGCGTGTCCGCGGAGTCGAAATGATGGGCGACGTGGAAATCGGGGGACAGGACGGGGCCTGCCTTGTTCGGCCGCTCGGCGGCCGGGGCGTGCGCGCTCATGCGTTCTCCGTGTTGAAGTCGTAGGCGCCCTTGGTCACGATCGGGGTGCGGACGAAGTTCTCGGTGATGGGCGGGGAGGCGGTGGTCCACTCGAGGCTGAGACCGCCCCAGGGGTTCTTCGGCGCCGGAGCGCCGGAGCGCAGCGACTTGACGAAGCAGACGAACATCACCATGACGCCGGCGCCCAGGATCCACGAGCCCACGGTCGAGAAGGCGTGCAGCGGCTGGAACTGGTCCAGGTAGTTGTAGTAGCGGCGCGGCATCCCGCGGCTGCCCAGGATGAACTGCGAGAAGAACGTGACGTTGAAGCCGATGAAGATGAGCACGCAGGCGATGGCCGCGAGCCGCTCCGAGTACATCTTCCCGGTGATCTTGGGCCACCAGTGGTGGAGCCCGCCGAAGTAGGCGATGACGGTGCCGCCCACCATCACGTAGTGGAAGTGCGCGACCACGAAGTACGTGTCGTGGAGGTGCAGGTCGACGCTGAGCATCCCGAGGAACACGCCGGTGAGGCCGCCGATCGAGAAGAGGATGAGGAACGACAGCGCGTACAGCATCGGCGCGTTGAAGCTGATCGAGCCGCGCCACAGCGTGGCCGTCCAGTTGAACACCTTCACGCCGCTGGGGATGGCGACGAGGAAGGTCAGGAACGAGAAGATGATCGCGGCGAACTCGCTCTGGCCCGAGGTGAACATGTGGTGGCCCCACACGAGGAAGCCGACGAGGGCGATGGCGACGCTGGAGAAGGCGATCGCCTTGTAGCCGAAGACCCGGCGCCGCGCGTGGACGGCGATGAGCTCGCTGATGATGCCCATGCCCGGCAGGATCATGATGTAGACGGCCGGGTGGCTGTAGAACCAGAAGAAGTGCTGGTA
Source organism: Sorangium sp. So ce1335 (assembly GCF_051521615.1). Lineage (NCBI taxonomy): Bacteria > Pseudomonadati > Myxococcota > Polyangiales > Polyangiaceae > Sorangium > Sorangium sp. So ce1335. The sequence goes on along the minus strand of NZ_CP150363.1, from coordinate 10,470,286 downwards.
GAGCACCGGGTCGCCGCCGAGCGCCGGGTCGAAGATGCCGATGCTGAACGCGCGCTCCGCGATGAGCAGGAGGAGCGTGATACCGAGGACGGGGGTCGCGAGGATCTGGACGATGCTGGTCGCGTAGGTCGCCCAGAGCATGAGCGGCATCTTGTACCAGCCCATCCCGGGCGCCCGGAGCTTGTGCATCGTGACGATGAAGTTCAGCCCGGTGAGCACGCTGGAGAAGCCGAGGATGAACACGCCGAACGTGACGCTCAGGACCGACGTCGTCGTCACCGTGCTCGAGTACGGCACGTAGAACGTCCAGCCGGTGTCGATGCCGCCCGTGAGGAGCGACGAGAGCGTGAAGAGGGCGCCGATCCAGTAGAGATACAGGCTGAGGAGGTTCAGCTTGGGGAAGGCGACGTCCTTCGCGCCGATCATGATCGGCAGGAGGAAGTTGCCGAGCGCGCCGGGGATGCTCGGGATGATGAACAGGAAGGTCATCACCGCCCCGTGGAGCGTGAACATCTGGTTGTAGGCGTTCGCGCTCATGATCGTCGCCTTCGGCGTCAGGAGCTCGAGACGCAGGACGAGCGCGAACAGGCCGCCCATCAGGAACGCGACGAATGTACTGGCGAGGTACATCAGGCCGATCCGCTTGTGATCGACCGTGGTGAGCCACGACATGATCCCGCTCTTGGCCCGGATGTAATCCGATCCGTGGCCGGCGTCGGGCGCCGTATTGACGTCGGCGGTGGTTACTGTCTGCGACATGACTGCTTCTCCCCGGCGCTCACTTCACCGTCTTGAGGTAAGCGATGAGCGCGTCCACTTCTCTGTCCTTGAGGAGCCCCTTGAACGACGGCATCACCGGCGGGTAGCCGCGCACGACCTGGCCGGCCGGGTTGAACACGCTCTCGCGGAAGTAGTTCTCGTCCGCGATGATCTTCGACCCGTCCGCGAGCTCCTCCTCGCGGCCGAAGAGGCCCTTGAGCGAGGGGCCCTGGAGGCGCGTGCCGTCGAGCGAGTGGCAGGTCGCGCAGCTCCGCTTGGCGAAGAGCGTCTTGCCGAGCTCCTCGGGCGGGAGGTCGCTGTTGTTGTTGCCCTCGAGCCACTTCTCGAAGTCCGACGGCTCCATCACCTTCACGGTCGCCATCATATCCGAGTGGCCGGAGCCGCAGTACTCGGTGCACAGCATCACCGTCTCGCGCACCTCCGTCGCCTCGAACCAGACCGACGTGTACGAGCCCGGGACCATGTCCTGCTTCACCCGGAACTCCGGGATGTAGAAGCTGTGGAGGATGTCCTTCGAGCTCAGGATGATCCGCACCGGGCGCCCGCGCGGCACGGCGAGCTCGTTCACGGTCGTCGTGCCGTCGGGGTAGGTGAAGGTCCACAGGTACATCTCGCCCGTGGCGTTGATCTCGTAGGACTCGGCCGGCGCGACGGAGGCGTGCACGTAGCCGCGCATGCCCACGAAGAAGAGCGCGATCAAGATGGCGAGCGGGGTCAGCGTCCACACGACCTCGACCGTCGTGCTGTGGTCGATGGGGCTCGTCTTGTCGTTCTCGCTGCGCCGCCGGTACTTCACCGCGAACAGCACGACCGCCCCGGTGACCAGGACGAAGAAGACGACGGAGACCCAGTAAGCCGCGTCCCAGCCGGCGTCGATGCGCTCAGCGAGCGTCGAGCCCTGGCGGGGCAGCCAGAACGAGCCGAGTTCGATCGGGTTTTTCATCACCATAGTTGTGGCTCCGCCACCTTGTATCCTAGGAAGCCTCGTTTACGCGCGCCCTCGTGCGAGAGCGTTCAGTCCGCCAGAAGCGAATGAGCCAGAGCCCGATCAGCACGACCGTGACGGCGCCCGACGCCTTCATCAGCCGCTTCGTCGCGAGGACGTACCCCCGGGCGTTTGGATCGTAATGGAAACAGAACAGGAGCACCCGATCCCAGGCGCTCCCCACCTTCCCGCTGCCCGCTTCGCGCAGCGCGAGGCCGAAGTTCTTCTGTGGAAAAGAGATGCCGTACAGCGTACGCGACAGGCGCCCGTCCGGCGTGAACACGAACGCGCCTGCGGCGTGTGCGTACTGCTTCGTCGTCTCGTCCCATCGGTAGCCGAAGCCCACGGCGTTGGCGAGCGCGCGCACCGACGCCTCGTCCCCCACAAGGAAGTCGAAGCCGTCGCCGGTGACCGGCCTGCCGTAGGCCTCAATATAGTTCGCCCGCTTCTTTCGCGCAGCTTCGGGCGTGTCGCGCGGGTCGAAGCTCACGACGAGGGTGCGGTACTCCTCGCCCGCGCTCCACTCGTTCTCCTTCATGGCTTGCAGCACGCCGTTCAGGACCAGCGAGCACAGCATCGGGCACTCGTAATAACCGAGCACCAGGACGAGGGGCTTGTCCCCCGTCGCATAGCGGCCGAGCTCGACCTCCTGCCCCGACTGGTCCCGGAGCCGGAGATCGCGCGGGAGCTGGGCCCCCGGCCGCTCCTCGATATCGACGCCGGTGAGCTCGGGAGGAATGGTCGTGTCCGCCGCCCGCGCGGCCCGCGCCGGGGCGGCCGCGACCACCACGAGCGCGAGCAGGGCGAGCAGGGCGGACAGCGGGCGGGACATCACTGCACCGGAGCAGGAGGCGCCGGCGTGGGCGCCGCGCCTCCGGGCTGGGCGGGCTTGGCGTCCGCAGGCTTCGCGGGCTGGGCGGGCTTTGCGTCGGCCGGCTTGGCCTCCGCGGGCTTGGCGTCGGCCGGCTTGGCCTCCGCGGGCTTGTTCGCGGCGTCGGCCGGCTTCGCCGCGTCCTTGTCGCCGGGCTTCGCCGCGTCCTGGCCCTGGAGCGGCGCGCCGCTCTCGGCGTTCGGCGCCGCGGCCTCGTCGGGCTTCGCGTTGCTGTCCTCGGGCTGCCCCGGCTGCGTCGCCGCCGCGGTCGCGCCGGGGACGGGCTGCCCGATGCGCTTCTCCTGGTACGCCTTCAGCGTGAGCGCCACCGCCTGGTCGACCGGGATGCGGACGATGCCGTCCTTCTCGTTCGCCCACTGGTAGTGGCTGAGGCGCTCCTGCTCCATGGCGCGCAGGCCGCGGAGCGCGCTGTTCGGCGGCTCGAGCACCTTGCTCGAGATCTCGCGCTCCATCGTCGCCTTGAAGACCTCGTTGACGAAGAGGACGGTCACCACGAGGGAGAGCAGCGTGGCGACCACGATCACGAAGATGAGCGTGTTGTTCGGTCGATCCGCCTCGGCGTGCTCGTGCTCGCCGTGCTGGGTCGCGGTGCTTTCGGTCGCTTCGCTCATGGCCGGCTCCTTACGGGTTGTCGATCCGAGCCGCTTCGGCAAGGTGAGGGTCGTTCAGAGGATACAGCGGGCTCTTGGCCGCTTGAAGCGAGAGCACCCAGGCTCCCACGCCCAGCGGTCCGAGCAAGCCGGCGGCGTCGATCCAGCTGAGGTGCGCGCCGTGGTGATCCACGTTCGGCATGACCAGCCAGTAGAGGTCGACGTAGTGCATCACGAGGAGGAGCACCGACGCCGCGCCGAGGACCAGCGGGCTCCGCTTTGCGTGTCGCGAGAGGAGGACGAGGAACGGCACGACGAAGTGGCCGAACAAGAGAGCCAGGCTGACGGCCTTCCACGAGCCCTCCCAGCGGTGACGATAGAAGATCGTCTCCTCCGGGATGTTGGCGTACCAGATCAGGATGAACTGCGAGAACGCGATGTACGCCCAGAAGATCGTGAAGCCGAAGAGGAGCTTGCCGATGTCGTGCTGGCGCTCGACGTTGCTCACCTTGCGCAGGAGCCCCGCCTTGTGCAGCGCGATCGTGATCAGCGCGAGCGCCGAGAGCGAGCTCGTGGCCGAGCCGGCGAACACGTAGACGCCGAAGATCGTCGAGTACCAGTGCGGGTCGATGCTCATCAGCCAGTCGAACGCCGCGAACGAGATGGTGAGCCCGAAGATCATGACGGCCGGCGCGCTGAAGGCGCGCATCTTCGCCGTGGGCCGGAAGTCGGCGCTCTCGTCCTGCGCCCGCGAGGTCTTGCTGAACCACACCGCGAGGGCCGCCCACGCCGCGAGGAACACGACGGCGCGGATGTAGAAGAAGGTCGCGTTCAGGTAGGGCGCCTTCTGGTGCAGGATGTGATCGTTCGCGGCCTCGGGCGACATCCAGTGGTGGTAGATGTCGTGGGCGAGCACCGCGACCGGGAGGAACAGCACGGCGCAGGCGGGCAGGACGCCGCTCATCCACTCCATGTGGCGGCGCGCGGCCGCCGACCAGCGCGCGCGGGTCAGGTGCTGGATGATCACGAAGAACAGCGCGCCGAGCCCGATCGTCACGAGCCAGGTGAAGCCGGTCAGGTACGAGAACGCAAAACGCTTCGCGTCGACGACCGCCGCCAGCGCCGAGAGCGCCACGCCGACGATCGCGAGCACCATGCTCCTCGAGACGAGCCGCTTCGCGACCGCCTTATCGAGGACCTTCGCGTCCTCGGCCAGAGCACTTCCGTGGGACTTCATGGAGTTCCGCTCTCCTTCGCGATGTTGCCCCGCTGGGTCTCAGGGACGTCGTCGATGCGGCCGTGCTGGCTCTGCTGCAGCACGCGCACCCACGTGACGATCGCCCACCGGTCCCGGACCGGGATCTGCTTCCGATAAGCCGGCATGTTCCGCACGCCGTTCGTGATGACGTGGAAGATCTCGCCGTCGGGCAGCCCGCGCGCCCTGTCGGACGCGAGGTCGATCGGCGGCGGGTAGCCGCGCTTCACCACCATGCCCTGCCCGCTGCCGCTCTGGTCGTGGCAGGGCGCACAGTAGATGTTGAAGCGGTCCTGGCCGCGCCGGACCACCGACTCGTCGACGGTGATGGGCGCCATGGCCAGGAACGTGTCGCCGTCCTTGCCGGTCCGGAAGGCGTCGCTCTCGTCGAGCGCGCCTTGGGCCACCGTGCCCTCGACGAGCGGCCGCATGGCGCGCCCGTCGGGGAACAGCCGGGTGCCCTCCTCGGGCTGGAACTTCGGCTGCCAGTCCATGTCCCCGAAGACGTGGATCGGCGGATCGCTGCTCGCCTGTCCGCGGCAGCCCGCCAGGAGGACGAGGAGGGGAATACACCAGCGTTTCACGCGGAGACCTCCCGGATGCCCTGCGCGCCGACGCGCTGGAGGAGGTTGCGTGTCTCGGTGGCGTCGAACTTCGGATCGGTCACCTCGACGCTGATGAAGAAGGCGTCGTCGGTCGCCCGGGGGAACGAGGGGTGCGTCATGGTGGGGTGGAAGAAGGACGGCAGGCGCCCGAGCACGAAGAGCCCGAAGAAGCACGTGAGCGCCGAGAAGAGGACCGTGAGCTCGAAGAAGATCGGGATGAAGGCCTGGTACGAGAACGACGGCTTGCCGCTGATGATGAGCGGATAGTCGTAGAGCTGCGTGTACCAGGCGAGCAGGACGGCGCTGACGAGCCCCGTCACGCCGCCCGTGAGCACGAGCCACGGCAGGGGAGAGGGCTTGAGCCCCATCGCCTTCTCCAGCCCGTGCACGGGGAACGGCGTGTGCGCGTCGAAGCGGCTGTACCCGGCGTCCCGGAGCGCCTCGCACGCGTGGTAGATGTCTGCCGGGCTCGTGAAGTAGCCCATGAGCGCGTACGGGATCCGCTCGCCGGACGCCTCCAGGGCCGCGTCCTGCTCGTGCCGGCGCTCGACCTGGCGCTCGGAGGTGAGCAGGGCCTTGCCGTGCGGCCCCTCCTCGTGGGGCTTGTCGTACTCGGCCTCGTCGGCCGGCACGAAGCCCTGCGGCTTGTCGTCGGCCGCGCCGGCGCGGGCCGAGTCCCTTGCCTCCTCGGCGGAGGCGGCCTCCTCGGAGCGCTTCTGGCTCGGAGGGTCGCTGTCACGCTGCATGGTGCGCCTCCTCGTGCTTGTGCGAGCCGTGCGGATCGGCCGCCGGCGTGATCCCCTTCACCTCGCTGATCGCGACCATCGGCAGGTAGCGGACGAACAGCAGGAAGAGGGTGAAGAAGAGGCCGAACGAGCCGAAGAACGTCGAGATGTCCCAGATGGTCGGGCGGAAGTAGGTCCAGCTCGAGGGGAGGAAGTCCCTGTGGAGGCTCGTCACGATGATGACGAAGCGCTCGAACCACATCCCGATGTTGACCAGGATCGAGATGATGAACATGGCGGGGATGCTGGTGCGCACCTTCTTGAACCAGAAGAGCTGCGGGAAGATCACGTTGCAGCTCACCATCGTCCAGTAGGCCCAGGCGTACGGGCCGAGGATGCGGTTCGCGAAGGCGAAGCGCTCGTACGGGTTGCCGCTGTACCAGGCGATGAAGAGCTCCATCGCGTACGCGTAGCCGACCATGGTGCCCGTCGCGACGATCACCTTGTTCATGTTCTCGAGGTGCCGGATGGTGATGAGCCCCTCGAGGCCGAACGCCTTGCGCGCGAACACCATCAGCGTGACGACCATCGCGAACCCGCTGAAGATGGCGCCCGCGACGAAGTACGGCGGGAAGATGGTGGTGTGCCAGCCGGGGACGATCGAGACGGCGAAGTCGAACGACACGATCGTGTGCACGCTGAGCACGAGCGGCGTCGAGAGCCCGGCGAAGATGAGGTACGCCTTCTCGTAGTGGAGCCAGTGGCGGTGCGAGCCGCGCCAGCCGAGGCTCAGGATCCCGAAGACGATCTGCTTCGTCCGGGTCGTGGCCCGGTCGCGGAGCGTGGCGATGTCGGGGATGAGCCCGACGAACCAGAAGAGCGCCGAGACCGTCGCGTACGTCGAGACGGCGAACACGTCCCAGAGCAGCGGGCTCTTGAAGTTCGGCCAGATGCTCATCTGGTTCGGGATCGGGAACAGCCAGTGCGCGAACCAGATCCGGCCGAGGTGGGCGACCGGGTAGATGGCGGCGCACGCGACGGCGAAGATCGTCATCGCCTCGGCCGCGCGGTTGATGCTCGTCCTCCACTTCTGGCGGAAGAGGAAGAGGATGGCGCTGATCAGCGTGCCGGCGTGGCCGATACCGACCCAGAACACGAAGCCGGTGATGTCCCACGCCCAGTTGACCGTGGTGTTCAGGCCCCAGATGCCGATACCGGTCCCGACGAGGTGGACCAGCGAGCCGCCGAGGATGAGCAGGATGCTGATGGCAAGGCACAGCAGGATGAACCATCCCGAGGGCGCCTTGTTGAGCACGATGCCCGTGACTTTGTCGGTGATCGAGCGGAAGTCGTCCTTCCCCTGCACGAGCGGCGCCTCGTCCAAGAGGGCGGCGCGCTCCGAGAGCCGGGGGTGTTCGACCTGGAGGGGTGCTGTGGCGCTCATGCGTCGGCGAGCTCCGGGTTCTTGTTGCGGATCTTCGCGAGGTACGTGACCCGCGGCTTCGTGTTGATCTCGTCGAGCATCCGGTAGCCGCGCGGGCTCGCGGACGTCACGGAGACCTGGCTCTGCTGGTCGTTGAGGTCGCCGAAGACGATGGCCCGCGTCGGGCAGGCGCCCTGGCACGCGGTCACGACCTCACCGTCCTTGACGTGCTCCCGTCCCTCTCGCTTGGCCTCGATCTTGGCGTGGTTGATCCGCTGCACGCAGAAGGTGCACTTCTCCATGACGCCCCGCGACCGGACGGTGACGTTGGGGTTGTATTGCATCTTCCGGTGCTCGGAGTCCGGCTGGCCGTACTCGAAGAAGTTGAAGCGACGGACCTTGTACGGGCAGTTGTTGGCGCAGTACTTCGTGCCGACGCACCGGTTGTACGCCATGTCGTTCAGCCCCTCGGGGCTGTGCGCCGTGGCGGCGACCGGGCAGACCTGCTCGCACGGCGCGTTCTCGCAGTGCTGGCAGGGGAGCGGCTGCTGGATGCTCTCCGGCTCGTCCGGGTTCGTGCCCTGGTAGTAGCGGTCGATGCGCAGCCAGTGCATCTCGCGGGTCTCGCGCACGCCGTCGGCGCCGACGACCGGGATGTTGTTCTCGGCCTGGCAGGCGACGACGCACGCGTTGCATCCGATGCAGGCGTTGAGGTCGATGCTCATGCCCCAGGCGTGCCCCTGCCTGCGGTTCGGCTCCTTGAAGAGGCTGAACAGCGCCGGCACGTGGACCTGCTTCTTGGCGAACTCGGGGTCGCCCTGGAGCTGGGCGAGCGTCCCCTCGCGCGCGAGCGGGCGGCCCTCCATGACGAAGTGCTCCTGCGTGCGCGCGAGCGCCGCGACCTCGCCGGTCCTCTCGATCGAGAAGCCGCCGGCGACCTCGAAGGCGTCGCTCTTCCTGAGCGGGGTCGTGTCGACGCCGACGCCGCGCCCGACGCGGAGCTGCGCGCGCCGCCCCTGGCCGACGCTGATCGCGACCGAGTCGTCCGCCTGCCCCGGCGCGACGACGACGGGGAGCCGGACCTGCGCCCCGGCGCCCGAGAGCGTCACGACGTCGCCGTCCTTCAGGTTGAGCCGCGCCGCGGTCGACGGCGACAGACACGCGCCGTTGCCCCAGGTGACCTTCGTCATCGGGTGGGGCAGCTCCTGGAGCCAGCCGTTGTTCGCGAACCGCCCGTCCCAGGCGTGCAGGTCGGGCCGGAACGTCACCTCCAGGCCCTCGGCCGCCGCCGGGGCGAACGCCCGCAGCGCGTCGGCCGCGGCCTGCGGCGCGGCGGTGACCTGCTCGTCCGTGAGCTGCGTGCCCGCCACGACGCCGTCGTGCAGCGCGCGGCGGATGTCCTGCTCCGTGCGCCGCGCGCCCTCGGTGGTCAGCCACGTGGCGCGCACGAGGTCGTAGGCCGTCCGCGTGCCGCCGAGCAAAAGCTCGATGACCTCGGCGTCGGTCCTGCCGCCGAAGAGCGGCGCGATGAGCGGCTGCGCGATGCTGGCCGTCCCGTCCTCCGCGCGGACGTCGTTCCACGACTCGAGCGGGTGGGCGCGGTTCAGGTGCCAGCGCGAGCGCTCGCTCGTCTCGTCGACGTGCGTCGAGACGTGGACGCTGACGGCCACCTTGGCGAGCGCGTCGGCGAAGCGCGCGTCGGCGGGCGCGTCGAAGACCGGGTTGCCGCCGAGGATGAGCAGCGTCTCGACCTCGCCGCGCTCGATGGAGCGCGCGAGCTCGACGAGCGCCTCGGGGCCCTCGCGCGACTCGTCGAACGGCGCCACGAGGCGGACCGCCTTGCCGGTGTTGTCGAGGGCGGCGTTGATGAGCAGCGCGAGGGCGTGGACCTCCTTCGGCTGCGTGCGCCCGGCGACGACGGCGCCCAGGCCGCGGTTCGCCGCGAGATCGGCGGCGATGGCGGCGACGTACCGGGTCGCCTTGGCGTCGAGCCCCTCCGACTTGCCCTCGATCGCCTTGAGCACGTCCGCGTCGATCGCGACCCCGCGCTTGCCGAGCTCGGCGGCGAGCGCGAACGTGAAGGCGGGGATCTTGCGGCTCTGGATGCGGAGCCGGTGATCCGCCGACGCGCCGGTGATCGTGAAGGTGCTCTCGATGGAGTACAGGCGGTTCATCGCCTGCGCGTCCTTGTCGACCGCGCGGCCCGCGGCGAACCCGCGCGCCTGCTTGACCGGGCTGCCGTCGGTGCCGAACAGGTCGGCGTCGAGCGCGACGATCACGCGCGCCTTGGCGAGGTCGAGCGAGGTCTCGAGCGGCCTGCCGAAGGCGAGCCGCGCGCCCTCGCGGGCGGCGTCGCGCGAGAACGGCTCGTACCGGACGACGCGCGCCTCCGGCAGCGTCTTGCGCAGGTCGGCGAGGCGCGCCGCCAGCGTGGGCGAGCGGTGGGCCTCGGTCAGGATGGTGAGCCCCTTGCCGCCGCGGCCGCGGAGCTTGTCGCCCTCGGCGCGCAGGAACGTGGCCGCGTCGTCCCACGACTTCGCGTTCGCCCCCTCGCGCGGCGAGGTGCTGCGATCGGGATCGTAGAGGTCGAGGACCGCGGCCTGCGTGTAGATCGTCGTCGCGCCGAGGCTCTCGGGGTGCTTCGGGTTGCCCTCGATCTTCGTGGGCCGCCCCTCGTGGCTCTCGACGAGGACGCCGAACGCGGTGCCCATCATCGGCAGCGCGGTGGCGAAGAAGAGCGGCTGGCCGGGGATGACCTCCTCCGGCGCGCGCGAGTACGGCAGGATCTGCTCGACGGGCCGGCGGCAGCCGACGAGGCCGCCGAGCGCGAGCGACGCGCCCATGAGGGAGAGGAACGTGCGCCGCCCGACGCCGTCCCCGTCCGCCGGCGGCTCGATCGCGCCCGGCGGGAACTCGCGCGCGAGCGCGTCGACGAAGGCGGGGGAGCCGGCGAGCTCGTTCAGGCTGCGCCAGTAGGTCTTTCCAGAGAGATCCTGGGCGAGGGGGAGAGGTGTTCGTTTCATCGGTGGCACCCCGAGCAGTGGAGCGGCGCCTGCACCTGCCGCCCGGAGGTCGTGACCGCTGGCACGCGATCTTGATAAGGTTCCGGGTTCGGGGGGACGACCCCGGCCGCCATGACGGCCGTCGACGGCGCCATATCCATCTTCGTGACGTCGGCGGGATTGCGGAGGTGGGGGCCCGGATTGCGGTGGCAGTCCAGACACCATCCCATCGAGAGCGGCGCGACCTGCCGGACCTTGTGCATCTGATCGACGCGGCCGTGGCAGCTCACGCATCCGACCCCTGCGGCCAGGTGGGCCGAGTGGTCGAAATAGGCATAGTCGGGCAGGTTGTGGACGCGCACCCAGGGAATGGGTTGATCGCTCGCCCAGCTTTCCTGCACGAGAAGAAGCTTTTCGCTGTCCCTCCGCACCTTGGCATGACAGTTCATGCACGTTTCGGTCGGTGGAACGGCGGCGAAGCCGGAGACTTCCACAGTGTTGTGGCAGTACCGGCAGTCAATACCGAGGTCGCCGGCGTGCAGCTTGTGTGAGTAATCGACCGGTTGATCCGGTTGATACCCGACCTCGATATGTTTGTTGGTACCGTAGTACCAGAATCCGCCGATCACAGCGGCGCCGAGGGGCAGGACTCCGAAGAGGAGCCCCAGCGGGACCACTTTGTTGGCCCATCGTGGGAACAGGAACCGAGCCATAGGGTTTGTGTAGCGTCGGAGCGACGCGCGGGCCCAGTTATGTCCTTCTGGTGGGGTGCGACAAGACGGCAAAACGCCGCGTGACCGCGGCAGATTGCCGCGGGGGAGGGCCGTGGCCCAGCGGCGCGGCAGGCCGCCGCGTCGCGCGGCAACTTGCCGCGGCTTGCTGGGTTCACCCTTACGGAGCGCGGGCGACACGGCGCGCTCGCTGGCGCGAAACATCGCCGAAATAATGAGCGCGGGGATCCGAGGAAACGACGAGGGGAGTGGTCGCCGGCACCGCAGGGCCAGGAATTCCCGCTGTGGGCTCAGAACACCGGGGTGAACGCCCGCGGCGCCCTCTTCTTCCTGAGGCAGCGGGTCGCCCTGCTCATGTAACAGATGGTGAGGGCCCGCCGCGGATGGCCGCTCCGGTTCACGCCGGAGCAGTGCCAGAGGTGGTTGTGGATCAGCAGGGACTCGCCGGCGCGGGCCGGCAGCGCGAGCTTGCGCGCGTCCGCGTCGGCGGCGCGCACGCGGTCGCTCGGGACGACCCCGCCGAGCGGCGTCGCGAGCCCGTCCCGGTGGCTTCCCTCGAGCACCTCCACGCAGCCGCCGTGCAGCGGGGCGTCGTCGAGCGCCGTCCAGATCTGCAGCTCGGGGTCGCGATCCAGCCCCCAGTAGCTGCCCCCGTCCTGGTGCCAGGGCAGCGGCGACCCTCCCGAGGCGGCCTTGGTGAAGAGCACGGCGCGGTAGATGGAGACCTCGCCCTCGATGAGCGACCGCGCGACGCGCTCGAAGAGCGGGTTCTCGATCCAGGCGAGGAACAGCGGGTCCTTCTCGAGCTTCTCGATCTTGCGGTACGACGTGCTCGGCCCCTGGTAGCCCTTGCCGTACGGCAGGTCCTCGTAGCGGCCCGACGCGGCGTCGTGCTGGAAGAAGAGCCCCGGGTACGTCACGCGCCCGAGCATCATGTCGTCCGCGCGCGCGCGCAGCGCCTCGAGGCCGGCGTCGCTCATCACGCGGCCGAGCCGCGCGTGGCCGCGCGCGGCGTAGTCCGCGAGGGGGCCCGCGAGATCGAGCGCCCTGGCCTCGGGCAGCAGGAGATCCATCACCGCGCGTAGCTCGCGTCCGTGCCGAGGTGGTCGCGGTGGAGCGCATCCATGCGCCGCGCCGCCTCCGGCGAGATCGCGCGCCGGATCGCGCCGGCGGCGGCGTCGAGGTGCTCCGCGCGGGCGGGGCCGACGAGGATGGAGTCGACGACGTCCCGCCCCGCGAGCCAGGCGTAGGAGAGCTCGAGCAGGCTCATCCCCTCGTCCGCCGCCACGGCGGCGTAGCTCTCGGCGAGCTCGAACATGCGCTGGCTCCAGTACCGGCGCTGGTAGAGGCGGTTGTCCTCGAAGCGCGAGCCCGCCTGCGCCGCGTCCGGCCCGGCGTGCCGCCCGCTCAGGAGCCCGCCCGCGAGCGGGTTGTACACAGCGGTGGCGATCGAGTACCGCCTCGCGAACGCGGCATACTCGAGGTCGAGCTGGCGGATCAGCGCGTTGTAGAGCACCTGCGACACCGCGGGGCGCGCCTTGCCCTTGGCGTCCCGGCGCGCGATGAGCTCCAGGATCTGCCACGAGGCGTGGTTGCTGACCCCGAAGCGCAGGATCTTCCCCTGCTCGATCAGGGCATCGATCGCCGAGAGGGTCTCCTCGACGGGCGTCGCCGGATCCGGCGCGTGCAGGTAGTAGACGTCGACGTGGTCGGTGCCGAGGCGCCCGAGGCTCTCCTCGAGGGCGCGGATCACCTGCGCGCGCCCGAGGCCCTCGGCCTTGCCCCGGATCCGGCGCAGGCCGACCTTCGTGGCGATCTGCGCCTCGGCCCGGCGGCCGCGGAGCGCCCTGCCGAGGATCCGCTCGGACGCGCCGTCCCCGTAGAGGTTGGCCGTGTCGAACGCGGTGATCCCGCGCTCGAGCGCGCGGTGGACGATGCGCTCGGCCTCCTCGGGCGGCGTGCGGCCGCCGAAGTTCATCGTGCCGACGACGAGGCCGGGCGGCGCGCCCGGCCGCCGCTTCGCCGTCATCCCAGCGTTCGCGTCGTCAGCGTTCGCGTCGTTCACGTCGTTCACGTCGTTCACGTCGTTCACGTCAGAGGCCACGCCGCGCTCCTCAGGCCCCCGCGACGAGGTGCGCGAGCACGTACACGATGAGCCACACGAGCCACAGGGTGCTCATCCGCCGCCACCCCTGCCGGAAGCCGTACATCGGCGCGAGGGGCGGCACCACCAGCGCGAGGAGCCCGCGCCAGCGGGGCTGGCTCCGGAGCACGAGCCGCGCCGCCAGCGCGACGTGGACGGTCACCCAGGTGGCGAACGCCAGAACGAGCGTCGCGGTCGCCGCGATATCCTTCACGGGGCGAAGCCTAGCGTCGCCGGCGCGCGCTGCCCCTGGAAATCATCGACCCGGGGTGCGCGCGGGCCCGCCCCGCGCTCGTCGAGCCCCGGGTCTGTCCCGCACCCAAATCCGGGCTAAGCTTGGCCCCGTGCCTCTGCGCGAATCACCTTGTTTTCGTCCGGGTTCCATCCTCTCCGCGCGCGCCGTCCCGCTCGTGTCCCGCTGCGCGAGGGCTATCGCGGGCGCGGCCCGCGCCCTCGTCGACCGCGAAGGTCGCCTCATCCCCCTGAGCCTGCTCGCCGGCGCGGCGTGCAGCGTCGCAGTCGGCGTCGGCGCGGCTCAGGCGATCTCCACGCCGCCCGACACGATGCCCGTCTCCGAGGTGAAGCCGGGGATGAAGGGATACGGCCTGACCGTCTTCTCCGGCACCACGCCCGAGAAGTTCGATGTCGAGGTCATCTCCACCCTCCGCAATTTCCGGCCGAACCAGGACCTCATCCTCATCAAGACGCAGCACCCGCGCCTCGAGGTGGCCCGCACCGTGGCGGGGATGAGCGGCAGCCCGATCTACGTGAACGGCAAGATGATCGGCGCCTACGCGTACGGCTGGCTCTTCGGCGCCGAGGCGATCGCCGGCGTGACGCCGATCAAGTCGATGCTCGACGAGCTCGCGCGGCCGCTCCCCCGCGCGATCGCGCCGAGGGGCGGCGGCCCGCTGCCCGCCCCGGTGAGCGCCGTCGGCCGCGTGCCGCCGCGCGCCGCCGCGCCCGCCCGGCTCCACGGCGGCCGCGGCTTCGTCGGGGCGATCGACGCGTACGACCTCGCCGGCCACGCCCGCCAGATCGCGGCGCGCGTCGCGCCGGCGCTCGCCCCGCCCGAGTCGGCGGGCCTCGCGCGCGCCTCGACGCCGGTGATGCTCGGCGGGCTCGGCGGCACGTCGCTGCGCATCGCGAGCGACCTGCTCGGCCCCATGGGGCTCGATCCGATGCAGGCCGGCGGCGGCTCGTCGATGACGCCGGATCCTGGCGCGCCGACGAGGTACGTCGACGGCGGGGCGATCGGCGTCGAGCTCGTGCGCGGCGACATCTCCGCGATGGGCATCGGCACGGTCACGCGCGTGTCGGGCGACAAGCTCGTCGCGTTCGGCCACCCGATGATGAACGGCGGCGTGACGAACCTCCCCACGGCGATCGCCCGGGTGCACTGGATCCTCGCGAGCCAGAACCGGAGCTTCAAGATCGGCGAGGCGGTGAGGTCGGTCGGCTCGCTCGTCAACGACCGGCAGGCCGCCATCGTCGTCGACAGCGCCGCGAAGGCGCCCGTGTTCCCGATGCGCGTCCAGATCGACGGCGTGGCGGGCGCGCCGCACCCGACGTGGAACGTGGAGGTCGCGCACGATCAGTTCCTCGCGCCGTCCTTCGTGTCGATGGCGCTCGGCAACGCTGTCGAGGCGACGACGGCCGAGCGGCGGGACATGACCTGGCGGGCGGTGAGCCAGCTCAAGATCGGGCGCTACGGCACGATCTCGCTCGTCGACTTCGGCGCCGGCAACGGCACCCCGCTCAGCGCCGACGACTTCGTCCGCAGCCGGATCGTCCGGGCGATGGGCTCGCTGCTCAACAACCCGTGGGAGGACGTCACGATCGAGCGCGTCGACACGCGCGTGAAGGTCACGTTCGATCGCGAGGTCGTCCTGCTGCGCGGCGCGAAGGTGCTCGAGCCGGAGATCGACGCGGGCGCGCCCGCGCGGATCCGCCTCGACCTCCAGCCGCACCAGGGCCCGGTCGAGTCGCGCGTCATCGAGGTGCCGTTGCCGCGCGAGCTCGCCGGCGGCAAGGTGGACATCGAGCTCTCGCCCGGCTACGAGGTCGAGCGCCCGATGGCGACGCCGAACAGCCTCGCCGAGCTCGTGGCGATGCTCCCGCACCAGAGCCACGACCCGGAGAGCGTCGTCGCGACGTTCAAGCTCCGGGAGAACGGCGCCGCGTACCGTGGCAAGGTCGCCTCGCGGCTGCCGCCGGGCGCGATGGACACGCTGCGCCCGAGCTCCGCGTCCGACGCGCCCGAGACCTTCGGCGCGCAGGTGCAGGTGCCGGTCTCCCTCAAGCGCTTTCTGGTCGGCAAGGATACCGTGAGCGTCACGGTCCGGCCTATCCTCCGCTGAGCCGCGCGCAGGCTCCCCGCCTCGTCTCCGCCGTGGCTCCGCCCTGAACTCGTCTGATTCCGCCTGATCCCGTCTGATTCCGCCCTGACCCCCTCCATTCTGCGATCCATGAGCAATCAGCGCTCTTCTGACCATCCCCGATCCTCACGCCCTCACGCCGTGTCCTCTCTGCGAACGTCCCTCGCGGCGGCCGTCGCCGCCGCGGGGCTCGTGGCGCTGCCGGCCCACGCGGTGGGCACGCGCAGCTTCGAGCTCAAGACGCTCGAGGACCTCAAGGACGGGGATCTCACCGGGGTCAGCGTCGACTCGAACGGCAACGTGCGCGCCGGGCTCACGCTCGGCGCGACGCCGCTGCCGGACGCTACCTCCGTCTGGAGCTCCGTCGTGCTGCCCGACGGGACGGTGCTGCTCGGCACGGGCAACGAGGGGAAGATCTACAGCGTGTCGGGCGGCCGGGTGGCGCTCGTCGCGACGACCGGGCAGATGGCGGTCAGCGCGCTCGCGCTCGTGGAAGGCGGCGACGTCGTCGCGGGGACGTTCCCCGAGGGCAAGCTCTACCGGCTGCCGCGCGGCGCCGGCAACGGCGGTCCGGCGAAGCTCTTCGCCGAGCTCCCGCAGACCGAGGACATCTGGGGCCTCGCCTACGACGCCAGGGCCAGGGCGCTCTACGCGGCGACCGGCCCCGACGGGAAGCTGTTCCGCATCGACGCCGCGGGCAAGGCGCAGGTGTACTTCGACAGCGACGAGCCGCACCTCGTGAGCGTCGCGGTCGCGGACGACGGCGCCGTCTACGCCGGCTCGAACGGCAAGGCGCTGCTCTACAAGCTCACGGCGCCCGGGCGCGCGACGGTGCTCCACGACTTCGACGCCGACGACGTGAAGGCCATCGCCGTCGCGCCGGGCGCCAAGGGCGGCGCCATCTACGCGATCGCCAACAAGTACGCCGAGGCGTTCGCGCCCCCGAAGCGCAACCGGAGCGGGCCGCCGTCGCCGCAGCCGGCGCGCGCGCAGAAGCCCGGCAAGGGCGTGCTCGTGCGCTTCGACAGGAGGGGCGTCGCGGAGCGGATGATGAGCGACGACGAGACCCACTACGTCTCGCTCGGCCTCGGCGACGATCTCGCGCCGTACGTCGGGACCGGCGCGGAAGGCCAGCTCTACACGGTGAGCGACAACCACGTCGCGCGGCTCGTCGCCGACACGGACGAGCGCCAGGTCGGCGCCTTCATGCTGGCCGGCGGCCGCCGGTTCATCGCCACGACCGATCCCGCGGTCTTCCACGAGGTGAAGGGCGTCGGCGGCGCGTCCGCGGTGTGGACGAGCAAGGTGCTCGACGCCGGCCTGCGGGCGACGTTCGGGCGCCTGACGTGGCGCTCGGACGGCGCGCTGGAGCTCGAGACCCGGAGCGGGAACACCGACACGCCGGACAGCACCTGGAGCCCGTGGTCCCCCGCGCTCGCCGCGCCGGGCGACACGAAGAGCCCGCCCGCGCGCTTCGTGCAGATCCGCGCGCGGTGGAGCCGGGACCCAGGCGCCGTGCTCCGCGAGGTGAAGCTCGCGTTCGTGACCGACAACGCGCGCGCGGTGGTCACGTCGATCGAGGCGGTGCCGAAGGGGCAGTCGAAGCCCCCGCGAACGAACCTCCCGCCGTCGGGCGGCGAGGCGCCGAAGCCCGTGAGCGCGCTGCAGCTCACGTGGAAGGTCGACAACCCGGATCAGGACGACCTCCGCTACCGGCTTTCCTACCGCATGGAGGGCCAGTCGACCTGGCGCAGCATGCTGAAGCCGGGCGAGAAGGTGACGCGCGCCGAGCACGTATGGGACACGACGGCGCTCCCCGAGGGCGAGTACCGCATCCTCGTCGAGGCGAGCGACGAGCTGGCGAACCCGCCGGAGCGCACGCTGCGCCACAGCCTCGAGTCGGGCACCGTCCTTGTCGACACGACGCCGCCGCTGTTCCGGACGCTCGCGCTGCAGGGGCGCCGGCTGACGGGCGAGGTCGTCGACGGCCTCGGTCCTGTCGCCCGCGTCGAGGTCTCCATCGCCGGCCTGGAGGAGTGGCGCCCCGTCTTCCCGAGCGACGGCATCTTCGACGAGGCGGCCGAGGCCATCGACGCGGACCTCAGCGCGGTCGTGCCGCCCGGCTCGCACCTGCTCGCGGTGCGCGCCTACGACACCGCCGGCAACGTGGTCACCCGCGACATCGAGGCGCGGTAGGCGCCGCCACACGCACGCCATCCCCGCCGTGCGGGGCGCAGCCCTCGGCGCGACACCGGCGTCATGCTTGCGCCAGAGCCCGGGCAGGGAAGGCGCTCGTGCGGACCGCGCGCGCGCCGCGCACCACGACGGCACCCACGTTGCGCCAGCGTGCCGGAAGGCATTCCGAACGGCACATTCTGTGGATGTCGAGAGGGGACATGATACGCTCGCTCCGCTTGTTCTTTTCTGGTGACCCTGGAATGAGCTGCCCCCGTACCCGTTGGCTTCACGGTCTCGCGGCGCTCTCGCTCGCCGCCGTCTCCGCGTGTTCGTCGTCAGACTCCGCCGAATCGGACGGCGGCGGGGACGACATGGGGGTGGGGGGCTTCTGGGGCGGGGAGGCGTCCACCGGATCGGGCAACTCCGCTCCGTTCGTGAGCGCCGGCGCGGGCGGTGACGGCGCCGAGGGGGCCGGCGGGGCCGCCGTGGAGGAGGACGTCAACATCCCCGCGCCCGCGGGGGCGCCGGATCCATACACGCGCTTCGCTCACCTGTGCGGCGAGGGCTGCACGCCGGGGGGCGACCCGAGCGAGTGCTCGTCGTTGGACGGGAGCTCGGGCACGGGGACGCCTGCGCAGATGCTTCACTGCCAGCTCGCGCTCGTCGACGGCGACGCGATCCCGAGCTGCCAGCCGGCGGGCCGCTTCCGCGCAGGCGGCCCCTGCCAGCGGGGAACGGACTGCGCGATCGGGCTGGGCTGCGCGGCGCTGGGCGGAGAGGGCGGCGTGTGCCGGCAGTACTGCTGCGGCAACGTCGAGAGCTGCTCGCCTGGGACCTACTGCGACGAGCGGCCGATGGCCGAATCGGTCGCCGAAGCGAGCGCTCCGGTCTCGATCCCGGTCTGCGTTCCCGCGGTGAACTGCGAGCTGCTGAACGACAGCGTGTGCCCGGCGGGCCAGACCTGCGCGATCGTCCGCGAGGACGGGACGACGAGCTGCGTGGAGCCCGGCGCCGGGCGCGCCGACGAGCCTTGCCCGTGCGCGCCCGGATTCGTGTGCTCGATGCTGACGAACCAGTGCAAGCAGCTCTGCCGGATCGACGGGAGCGCGCGCGACTGCGGCACCGGCGCCAAGTGCCAGGGCGGCAGCAGGGCTTACCCTCCGGGGTTCGGCGTGTGCGTCAACACGCAGTGAGTCCCGGAGCCGGCCGGGGGTGATCGGGCTCCTGAGCCGCTCCGCCGCGGCCTGACGCGGCCCTCGTCGACGGGCCTTTCGCGGCGCTGGCGCGCTGGAGGCCTCGGGGCCGCCGGGGGACCCGTTAAAAAATGTTATCGCGCCCCGCGCCGGCGTGGATCGGAGCGGCGGGCGCGCGCCGCCGTGGTCATGCTGGGCGCGTGCAGCGGCCTCTCCTCCCTTTCCTCCTCTTCATCGGCGTCTTCAGCGCCATCGTGGCCGGCGTCCATTACTACCTCTGGCACCGCCTGATCCGCGCGCCCGAGCTCGGCCCGGTCTGGCACCGCGCCGGCAGCGTGGCCCTGGCGGTGCTCGCGCTGCTCGTGCCGGTCGGCCTCGCCTTCACGCGCTCGCTCCCCCGGCACATCGGCAGCATCGTCGCGGGCGTCGTCTACACGTGGGTCGGGCTCGCGGTCCTGCTCTTCTTCCTCCTGCTCACCTCGGAGCTCGTCCGCCTCGGCGCCCACGGCGTCACGGCGCTGGTGAGCCAGCCGCTCGACAGCGAGCGCCGCACGTTCCTCTCCCGCGCCATCGCGGGCACGGTCGGCGCCCTGGCCGTCGGCCTCGGCTTCGCCGGCGCCGCGAGCGCCCTCGGCGAGGTCGCCGTCCGTCCGGTGCGCGTCCGCCTCCGCCGCCTCCCCGCCGCCCTGTCCGGCTTTCGCGTGGTTCAGCTCACCGACCTTCACATCGGTCCGACCATCGGCCGGGAGTGGCTGGAGCGCGTCGTCGCGCGCGTGAACGCCCTCGAGCCGGATCTCGTGGCGATCACGGGCGATCTCGTCGACGGCTCCGTGGAGGAGCTCCGCGAGCACACGGCCCCGCTCGCCGGCCTGCGCGCCAGGTACGGGGTCTTCTTCGTGACGGGCAATCACGAGTACTACTCCGGCGTCGAGGCGTGGATCGCGGAGCTCGGCCGGCTCGGCGTGCGGGTGCTCCGCAACGAGCGCGTCACGATCGGCGACGGCGAGCACAGCTTCGACCTGGCCGGCGTCGACGACTGGAGCTCCCGCGGCATGGGCCGCGACCACGGCCCCGACCTCGCGCGCGCGCTCGCGGGGCGCGACCCTTCCCGGGAGCTCGTGCTGCTCGCGCACCAGCCCAAGCAGATCGTGGAGGCCGCGGAGCGGGGGGTCGGCCTGCAGCTCAGCGGCCACACCCACGGCGGCCAGATCTTCCCCTGGGGCCTCTTCGTGCGGCTCGACCAGCCCTACGTGGCCGGGCTGTCCTCGCACGGTGAGGCCCAGATCTACGTGAGCCGCGGGACCGGCTACTGGGGGCCGCCCATGCGCGTCGGCGCGCCGTCCGAGATCTCGCTGATCGAGCTCGAAGGCGCCGCCCCGGCCGAGGCGCTGGCCCAGGCTCACCCGGGCGCTCCCGCGATCACGGGAGCGGGCGCGCCGGATCCCTGTCGCAGTTGATGACCGGCGCCGGGTAGCTTCCCGGGTCGGTGATGCGCTCCATCGCGAACGTCGAGCCCTTGAGATCGAGGGCCAGCGGCCTCGCCAGGGAGCCGGTCACATCGCCGCAGACGAAGTCGGCGGGCGCGCAGAGGGCGCCCGTCAGCGTGATGGTGGCCTCGAGCTCGCTGCCGGAGAAGGGGTTGGCGTTGCCTGGCACCACGATCGTGGGCAGCTCCGCGGTGAACTGCCCGTCGGCGGACACCTCGTAAGGACCCACGTCGACCGGCTCGCCCGTGGGCGTCGTGCGATCGGCGGACTCCAGCGCCTGGAAGCTCATCGAGAAGCTCAGGCCGCCGTCGCTCGGCTCGGTGGTCAGCCGGGTCAAGAAGAGGATCGGGGCCTGTGGGTTGAGATAGGCAGAAAGGCTGAAGAGGAAGTCGCCATCGGGCGTCCCCACCTCCGGAGTGCAGCTGCCGCCCCCGCCCCCGCCGCCGTCGCCGCCGGCCTGGGCTTCACGGATGGCGGTGTCGCGGGCCTGGAAATCATCGTATCTGCCCTCCGGATCGGCGCACCCGGCGAGGAGCGCGGCGCAAGACAGGGCCGAGGGGAGGGCTGTAGACGCGAGCTTTGTCCAGGTGGAGCGGGAGAAAAGCATTTGACACCGTGCGAAAGGTGGCATCTGACTCGATCGGGTCGAACGTCCCGCGAGCTTGCAGGTGATGCACACCCTACCATGCAGGTCTGTCGCCGGCGCGCGTTCCTCCGCCCGAACCCGAGGACACCCGGCCATGCTCATCCACCGCCACCGCGTCGCGCTCTCCCTCGGATTTCTCGGCGGCCTTCTCTGGACCGGGCCGGCGTTCGCCGGCGGCTTCGCGACCGCGCGGTTCGGCGGCGAGCACGGCAACCCGATCACCGGCAATCCGACCGCCGTTTATTACAACCCCGCAGGCCTCGCCGAGAGCGAGGGGATTCACCTGTTCGTCGACGGGACCTTCGCGCTGCGCGCCGCGTCCTACGCGCACGCGCAGGCGCCGTCCGACGACGTGACGGTGCCGGAGGCGAACACGGGGGAGGCGCGCCTGCTCAACGTGGCCGCCTCGCCGATGCTCGGCGCGTCGGCCAGGGTCGGCGACCTGGCGCTCGGGGCCGGCGTCTACGTGCCCTTCGGCGGCGCGGCGTCCTGGGACAGGAACACCGCCTTCGAGGGCAATCGCGATCTGGCCGGGCCGGTCGACGGCGTGCAGCGGTGGCACTCCATCGAGTCGTCGCTCCAGGCGATGTTCTTCACGCTCGCCGCGGCCTACGAGATCCCGGCGGCCCGCCTCAGCCTCGGCGTGTCCGGGAACCTGATCCGGACCCAGGTGCGCACCGTGCGCGCCCGCAACGCCTCCGGCGACAACCTCCTTGCCACCGAGGGGCGCTCGCTGCTCGACGTGAGCGGGCTGCACGCGAGCTTCGGCGTGGGCGCCCTGGTCGAGGCGATGCCGGAGAAGCTCTGGATCGGCGCGTCGTACCAGTCGCGGCCGAACGTCACCGGCGGAGAGACGCTCGAGGGCACGCTGACCAACCGCTTCAACGGCGTGTCGAACGCTCCGGCCGACGTCGAGCTGCACCAGGGCCTGCCCGATATCGTCCGGCTCGGCGCCCGCTTCGTCCCGGCGGAGCGCCTGGAGGTCCGGCTCTTCGGCGACTGGACGCGGTGGAGCTCGATGGAGAACCAGTGCCTCACCCAGCTGGGCGCGGCGTGCGAGATCCAGCGCGACGGCTCCGCCGCGGATCCCGCCGGCGTCGTGCAGAACATCCCGCGGCGCTGGAACGACACGTTCGGCGTCCGGGCGGGCGTGAGCTACTGGCCGGAGCCTCCGGTCGAGCTCTTCGGCGGGGTCGGGTACGACTCCAACGCCGTGCCCGACGAGACCCTGGACCCCTCGGCCACCGACTTTCACGACGTCTCGTTCGCCGTGGGGGGGCGCTTCCGGATCGCGGAGAAGCTGCACCTCGCGGCGTCGTACACGCACCTGTTCTATGCGAGCCGGGACACCACGGGAAAGAGCGTCACCGCGGGCCTCGCGGGCAACTCGAGGGCCCCCGACTCCGGCGGGATCTACGCGCAGACGATCGGCGTGCTCAACGTCAACGTGGACGTCGGCTTCTGAGCGCGCAGCGGGCCCCCGGCTCCGCGGCGCGACGGCTCAGGCGGCGCCGCGCCCGGTCCGGCGGAGCAAGCTGAAGAGGCGCGCCCCGAGCTCGGGGGCGCGGAACGGCTTCACCATGTAGTCGTCGGCACCGCTGGCGAAGGCGTGGGCCATGTCCTGCGAGCAGGCGTTCGTCGTCAGGAAGAGGACGGGCAGATCGCGGAGCTCGGGCTCCTGTCGAAGCGTCCGGCACAGCTCGATGCCGGTCATCTTCGGGAGGTGCCAGTCGAGGATCACGAGGTGAAACGCCGCGCCCCGGACGCGCTCCAGCGCCTCCTCCGCGCTGCCGACGGCGACGACGGCGAGCTCGACGGCCGCGAGCATGGCCGACAGCATCTCGCGCACGTCCGGATCGTCGTCGACGACGAGGACCCGCGCGCCCCTGCCCCTCAGCCGCGGAGGCGAGGACGCCGGGCCTGCGCCCTGGTCGCCCGGCGCCGCGGCGGGACGGACCTCGCCCGTGGCGCGGGGGCGCGCGGCGGCGCCCGCGGGCGTCGAGCGGGTCGCCTCCGCCTGTGCGAAGCGGGCGAGGCGGCGCCAGTCGCGCGGCTCGAATGTGAGCCGCGCTCCCTCCGGCGAGACGCACGCGCACGCGGCCGCCGACGTGGCGCGGCGGCCTTCGCCCAGCTCGAAGATGGCGAGCACCCACTCGCCGTCGGCGACCACCTCCCCCGCGGGCAGGCCGAGCTCGAGGTCGCCGTCCTCTGGATCGCACACGATTTGCTCGAACTGTCGCAGATCCGGGAAGCGGTAGAGGACGCTCCGCACGGGATGACGCTACACCCGCGCTAGCATCTCGCAAAGGGTCCGACTAAGCTCGCGCCGCGATGTCATTCCTGCGCTGGATGCTGCCGCTCCTCGCGCTGTTTTCGATCAGCGTCACGGGCTGTCCTGGGAATTCTGGTTCGAGCGAGCCGAAGCCGGCTCCGAGCCCGGAGGTGTCGGTCTCGCTCCCCGGGGTGGACACCTCCTCGCTCACGCCCCGCGAGCGTCGAGAGTGGGCCGCCCAGGTCTCCGAGCTCCTCTCGCCGTGCCCGGACACGCCCGTGAGCATCGCGCAGTGCGTGAAGGAGCAGCGGGCGTGCAAGGCGTGCCTCCCTGCCGCGCAGTTCCTGCTCAAGCAGGTCAAGGAGGGCCGGTCGAAGAAGGAGCGCGACGACGCGTTCCACATGCGCTTCGACGCGAACAAGGTCCGGACGCTCGCCACGGACGGCTCGCCCGAGATGGGGCCGCCCAACGCGCCGATCACGATCGTCGAGTGGGCCGACTTCGAGTGCCCGTTCTGCCGGCTGATGTCGCCGGTGCTCGAGGAGCTCGTGAAGCGCTTCGACGGCCAGGTGCGGCTGGTCTTCAAGTTCTATCCGCTCTCGGCGCACGTCCACGGGGAGCCCGCCGCCCGCGCGGCGATCGCCGCGCTCAACCAGGGCAAGTTCTGGGAGATGCACCACCTGCTCTTCGAGAACCAGGACAAGCTGGAGCAGGCCGACATCGAGCGCTACGCGCAGCGGCTGAAGCTCGACATGGTGAAGTTCCGCGCCGATCTCGTCTCGCCCGAGACGAAGGCGCGCATCGACAAGGACAAGAAGCAGGCGGACGAGGTCGGCCTCGAGGGGACGCCCCTCGTCTTCGTCAACGGCCGCGAGGTCGACCTGCAGCTCCTCACGAACCCGCCCGCGGATCTCGAGGAGTGGGTGAAGGTCGAGCTGGAGCTCCTCGGCCACACGCCGCGGCCCGCGCCGCCGAAGCCGGCCGGCACCCAGCCCGGCGCGACCGACGCGCCCGCTTCCGCGACCGCGACCCCCGGCGCCAGCGCGGCCCCCGCGGCCGGCGGCGCCGCGCCTGCGGCCGGCAGCGCCGCGCGCCCCGCCGCCTCCGCCGGACCGGCCCAGCCTGCCCAGCCCGCCCAGCCGAGGAAGCCTTGAAGGTCGCCGACCCGTGCGGCTGCTTCCCGACGGGCCGGCACTACCCGGGGATCGCGCACCTCCTCAAGGTGCGCGCCGTCGGCGTCGCGTCCGAGATCGACGCGGGCAGCGCCTGGATCGACCAGCCCATCGCCTTCGTCGACGTCGAGACCACGGGGCGCGACCCCGCCGGGGATCGCATCATCGAGCTCGGCATCGTCATCGGCCGCGCCGGGCAGATCCTGACCCGCTACAACTGGCTCATCCATCCAGGGCGGCCCATTCCCGCGGAGAGCACCGCGATTCACGGGATCAAGGACGCGGATGTCGAGGGCAAGCCGTCGTTCGCCGAGGTCGCGGAGGAGATCCTCTCCTGCTTCAAGGGGGCGATCCCCGCGGCGTACAACGCCGCGTTCGACCGATCGTTCCTCCTCGCCGAGCTCGATCGCGTGGGCATGCGCCCGCGCGAGCCGCCGCCCGCCATGCGGCGGGAGGTCGACTGGATCGACCCGCTCACGTTCGCGCGCGAGCTCTACAAGAACGAGGAGAGCCGGGCCCTCGGCGACATGGCCGCGCGGCTCGGGATCACGCTGGACAAGGCGCACCGCGCGACGGACGACGCCGAGGCGGCGCTCCAGGTCCTGTACGCGCTGGCGAAGGATCCGCGGGTGCCCCGCGCGTACGGCGGCCTGATCCAGGAGCAGCGGCGGCTCGTTCGCCTGCAGGATGAAGCGCGGAAGCTCTGGCGGAAGGCTCCTGCCGCCGCGCCGCCGACGACGAAGCCGAGCTGACGTCATGGGCGACGGGCCGAAGCGACGCCTGCCGCTCGTCGGAGGCGGCGCGCCCGGCGCGGCGCCCCCCCCGAGCGCGACGGCCGCGCCGGAGAAGCGCAAGCTCCCGGTGTTGCAGGGCGGCGGCGACGAGGGCGAGGACCGCCCGCCGTGGCACTGGGTCGCGCTCGGGACGGTGGCGACGTTCATCGCGTGGCTGCCGCTCGCCGGGCTCGTGAACACGCTGCTGCGCCGGATGCTCGAGGGGGCAGGGGACGCCGAGGCGCCCGCCCGCGTGCGGGTCGCGATGGTGGCGCTCAACGTCGTCGCGTTCGCGCTCGCCGGCGTGGCGGGCGGCTACCTCGTGGGGCGGTTCGGCGGGCGCGCCGGGCGGCGCGAGGCGGCCGCGAGCGGGGCCGTCGTCGCGACGCTCGCGTGGGCGCTCGCGCTCGCCGAGGGCGCTCCCGCGGGCGCCCTGGGATGGGCGCTGCTGCTCGTCGTCATGGTCGCGATCGGCAGCGCTGCGTCCTACGCCGGCGGCAGCGCCGGGCTCCGGGGTCGATCCGGCGGGGCGCCACCGACGCGCTGAGCGCGCGCTCGCGCGACGCCGCGCCGGAGCGTCGCGCGCGCGCGCGCTCCCGCGGCGCACGGCACGCGCCGTTCAGCTCGTGTGCGGCACGCGCCGTTCAGCTCGTGTGCGGCACGCGCCGTTCAGCTCGCGTGCGGCACGCGCCGTTCAGCTCGGATCGAGCCGGCGAATGGGCGCGCTCGCCTCGGCGAGCGAGGCGTACGCGAGGGCCGTGCGCGGGTCGCGCGCGTCGGGGGCGACGTCGAGCAGCGGCCTCAGCGCGAAGGCCCGCTCGTGCAGCCTCGGGTGCGGCACCTTGAGGTCCAGCTCCGCGACGGCCTCGCCCTCGATCCAGAGCAGATCCAGATCGATCGTCCGCGGGCCCCACCGCACCGGATCAGGGCGTATCCGCCCGAGCGACCGCTCCACGGCGAGGGTGCGCTCGAGGATCTCGCGCGCGGGCAGCGACGTGGCGACGAGCACCGCGGCGTTCACGTAGTCGCCTTGCGGCGGGCCACCTGCAGGCGGCGACTCGTAGCGCGGCGACTCGCGGACCACCTCGAGATCGGGATCGGCGTCGAGCGCCGCGATGGCGGCGCGGATCGTCGCCAGACGATCGCCCATGCTCGACCCCAGCCCGATGACGACGCGTCGCGTGGATCTCATGGCGAGAACCTACCACGCGGCCCGGGGCCGCTCGCGGCGCGCCGCCGTCCGGCGCGCGAGCGACGCGGGCCGAGCGCCGGCGCGATGGTCTGCGCGGGCGCCGCGATCACTCCCGCGGATCGGTGGCGCGGCGTCCTCCGCCGAGCCGGCGGCCTTCCGGCCGCGGGGGGAAGACGCGCCGATCCTCGGGGTTGCGGCGCGGGATGGGCGAGCGGCGCTCGACGAACGCGTCGCTCTGCGCTTGCTGTCCGCGCTGGAGGCCCACGAACAGCGCGCGCATCTCCTCGAACGTCTCCGGCATGGCGGCGGCCACGGTCGCCGCGTGCGGCCGGCACAGGCTCAGCGAGCGCCCCTGGATGACGACGCGCGCCATCCGCGTCCTCGCGCGAGCATCCCCGGACGACCCGCCCTCCCGGCCGTCCAGCTCGCGATCTTCACATACGGCACATCGCTCGAATGACTCGCCCATACGGGAGCCTTCGCAGAAACCAGGCATCCGGGCCAACTTCCCGGACGCCGCCCGGGCGCGACCGCCACCCGCGGGCGGTCTGGCCGCGCGCCCGCCCGCCGCCTGGCGGCCGGGCGCGACGGGTCATGCGCGCGCCCGGCCGCGCGCCCGGTCCTCGGCCCAGGCGATCACCCTGCCGGCGGGATCCGTGCCGGTGAAGCGCCCGAGCTCCTGGATGCCCGTCGGGCTCGTGACGTTCACCTCGGTCAGGCGCTCGCCGATCACGTCGAGGCCCACGAAGAAGAGGCCGTCGGCGCGCAGGCGAGGCGCGACCGCCCGCACGAGATCGCGCTCGCGCGGCGTCAGCTCCGTCGAGACGACGCGCCCGCCGACGTGGATGTTCGAGCGGTGATCGTCGTCGCGCGGCACCCGGAGGATGGCGCCGAGCGGCTCGCCGTCGAGCAAGAGCACGCGCTTGTCGCCCTCGACGACCGCGGGGAGGTACTCCTGCACCATCGCGAGGCGGCTCCCCTCGCTCGTCATCATGTCCGCGATGGCGCGCGCGTTCTTGTCGCGCTCGCTGATCTGCAGCACGCCGAGGCCGCCCGCGCCGTCCAGCGGCTTGATCACCGCCGTGCCGCCGAGGTCGCGCACGAACGCGTGGATCTGCTCGCGGTCGGCGCTGACCAGCGTCCTCGGCGTCCACTCGGGGAAGTTGAGCGCGTAGAGCTTCTCGTTGGCGTCGCGCAGCCCGCGCGGGTCGTTCACGATGACGGGGCAGCGCCGCGCGCGCTCCAGGATCAGCGTCGCGTAGAGGTAGCTGCGATCGAACGGCGGGTCCTTGCGGATGAAGATCGCGTCGACGTCCCCGAGCCGGAGCCGGCGCGGGCCGCCCGCGAGGTCGAGCGAGATGTACGGGGGCGCGTCGCCGATGAGGACCGGCGTCGCCGAGGCGTGCGCCTCGCCGCCCTCGATCGAGAGGTCGCGCGGCAGGCAGTGGTAGCTCTCGTGGCCGCGCGCCTGCGCCGCGCGGATGAAGGCGAACGTCGTGTCCTTGTCGTGCGTCACGCGGCTCAGCGGATCCATGACGAAGACGAAGCGCATGCGGTCTCTCGCGGGTTGGGGGTGGTGGAGGGGAGGGGCCAAGGGGAGGGGAGCAGAGCGGCGCGCCCGCCGGGGCGGGCGCGGGCGCTGTCACTGCATCGCAGCGAGGACGAGCTGCGTGCTGAGGTCGTCGCCGAGATCGGAGGCGAGCGCGTAGCCGACGCCGCTGTGCTCGGCGGCGACGACGGAGTAGCCGTTGATCTTGCCCACGTAGACGGGGCGCTCGCGCACCACGCGCGGCTGGAGGATCGGCTGCGCCTTCTGCACCGGGACCGCGCGCGAGTTGAAGAGGTACACCGTCACGCGGTGGTTGCCCCGCACGACGTACTGGAGCAACGCCGCGCGCCGGTGGCGCATCGTGTGCACGCGGGCGCCCATGAAGTTCACGGGCATCGACTGGAACTCCGGCCTGCGGACCGGCACGCCGACGAACGGATCGAAGCGCGGCAGGTCCTCCGGGTTCGTCGTCTCCGGCGGCAGCGGCTGGGCGTGCTGGGTGACGAGATCGTCGAGCAGCAGCTCGACGCTCTCGGCGCGCGCCGCGTCGGCCTCCACCTTCGCGGGGGCCCTCGCCGCCTCCGCCGCCGGCGCGGCGGCCTTCTGCCGCGTCGCGCCCACCATGAAGACGACGCCCGCGGCCACGGCGAGCGCGGCGGCGTACCCCTTGTGGATGAGGCGCGGCCTCGCCTCGAACGACTGCGCCGCCTCGCGCGCCGCGCCCCGCGCGTGCTCGTGCGCGATCGCCGAGGCGACGCGCGCCCTGAGCGCGTTCGGGCACCCCGGGGGCTTCGCCCGCTTCAGGCTCGCGCGCAGCGAGCGCAGCATCTTCACCTGCTCGAAGCAGGGCGGGCACTGGACGAGGTGGGACTCGAGGTCCACCGCGTGATCCGGATCCAGCTCGCCGTCGACGTACGCCGACAGCGCGTACTCGAACCGCGTACAGCGCTCGATCGACTTCGCGGCGCTCATGCGACACCTCGCTTTCGCTTGCGGTACGCGTCCAGGTCGGCGGGCGCCTCCTTCGCTGCGTCGTCGCTGACGATGCCCATCAGGACCGCGTGCTCGCGCAGCGTCTTCTGGAGGAGCTTGCGGCCCCGGTGCAGCCGCGACATCACGGTGCCGATCGGGCACCCCATCGCCTCGGCGATCTCCTTGTAGGAGAGCTCCTCGATGTCCGACAGCACCACCGCCAGGCGGAACTCCTCGGGCAGCTCGTCGAGCGCGCGCTGCACCTCCGCCTCGACGAGCGGCGTGAGCGCCTGGGTCTCCGGATCGCGCATCGCGCGCATCGTCGTCGCACCGACCCAGCCGTCGGTGAGCGGCTCGGCGTCGGGGCCCTCGAAGATGCCTCGCTCGAGGCCGCCGCGCCGGTACCGGTTGATGAACGTGTTGGTGAGGATCCGGAGCAACCAGGCCTTGAGGTTGGTGCCGGGCTCGAACTGATCCCGGGCGCGCATCGCCTTGACGATGGTGTCCTGGACCAGATCCTCCGCCTCGGTCGAGCTCTTGGTCATCCGGCAGCTCACGCCGTACAGCGTGTCCAGATGACCGAGCAGCTCGACCTCGAAGGCGTCCGCGCGCCCCCCCTCGCTGCTGGATAACGACAGGTCCTGCGCTACGGACGCAGGTTTCTTGCTGAAGAAGAACGGCATGGGATCGACGGGGGGAACAGAGGAGCGGTCAGGGCTATTCCGGCCTGCTCTCGCCCCCCTGACCCTCACCCGCGGGCTCGTCCGTGGCGGAGCCGACCTGGAGGGGCGCCGAGCCCTCGACCTGTTGACCCGTGCGCTCCTGGAGCTTCGCCTCCAGCTCGTCAATCCGCTGCGACAGGCGCTTGACATCGGCCTGGAGATCGCGGACGAGCCCGATGCCCGGCAGGATCGAGAGGATGCGATCGTCGACGGCCTGCTGCCACTGATCGAGCGTCTGCTTCGAGCTCTCGACGATGCCGCTCAGGCGGCCCTTCCCGTGGCTCGACCGGTCCGCGTCGAGCGGCGGCGGCGGCTGGGACGGCGACGCCGAGGCCGGCTGCTCCGGCGCGGGCGCCTGCGCGGCGCCCGGCACGGGAGCGCCGCCCTCGCCGGGGACCGCGCCGGGGATGAGCCGGCCGATCGGCCCCTCGCGGAGCTGCGAGAGCAGCCGCTCGCCGCGCTCCTGGATCAGATCCCTCAGCGTGCCGAGCGGAACGGAGCGCGGCTGCGACTTGAGATCCTCCGAGATGATCAACGCCAGCGTGACCTCGGTCTTGTCCTCCTTGGTCGCGTTGTCGATGATCTGGACCTCTTCACCGGCCCGCACCATCTCCCCGATCTGCTGCAGGGTGACGTAGCGACTGTCCTTCGTGTCGTAGAGCTTCCGATTGGAGTAGCGCTTGATAACGCGACGCGGTACCTCGCCGCTCCCCAGGGTCTCCTTCGCCGTTTCCATCTCCTCTACGCCTCGAGTCGATTGGACCACTGGTAGAAACCTCGCGCAAGGGAAGATCACTCGATATCACTCGATAAAAAACGAGGCGGCGTGCAGGAGCCGGCGATCGAGCTGCGTGACGTGACCGCGAGCTATCCCACCGGGAGGCTGGCGCTGGAAGGGATCAGCCTGGCGGTGCGCGCGGGCGAGCTCTGCGCCGTCCTCGGGCCGAACGGCGCCGGAAAATCGACGCTGGTCCGGGTCCTCTCCGGGGCCCTGCGGCCGGCGCGGGGGGAGGCGCGCCTGCTGGGGAGGTCGATCGGCGGCATGGACCGGCGGGCGATCGCGCGGTGCGTGGCGGTCGTGCCCCAGGGGATCGCCTCGGCGCCCGGGTTCACGGTGCGCGAGGTCGTGATGATGGGCCGCGCGCCCCACCAGGGCGCCTGGATGCGCGCCTCGGGCCGCGACGAGGAGGCGGTCGCCCGCGCCCTCGGCGCCTGCGACCTCGCCGACCTCGCGGGGCGGCCCGTGGCCGAGCTGTCCGGCGGCGAGCAGAAGCGGGTCGCCATCGCCCGCGCGCTCGCGCAGGAGGCGCAGGTGCTGATCCTCGACGAGCCCGGGGCCCACCTCGACATCCGCCACTCGATCGAGGTCCACGAGGTCGTGCGCAGGGAGGTGGCCGAGCGGCGCCTCGCCTGCGTCGCGGTGCTGCACGACCTGAACGCGGCCGCCCAGTACGCCGACCGCGTCGCGCTCCTCAAGGGGGGGCGGCTCGTCGCGCAGGGCACCATCGAGGAGGTGATGACCTACCGCCGGCTCAAGGACGTGTTCGAGGCAGAGCTCTACGTCGGCGTGAACGAGCTCGACGGCAGCCGGTACTTCCTCCCCGTCCGGAGCGCGCGCGGGTAGGTAGCGCGGCGCGCTAGTCGCAGGCCTTCCGCGGCCAGGGCCGCGCGCGATCCTCCGCAATCTCGACCGTTTGCGCGGCGCGGTTTATAAGCGGCCCCATGCGCGGATCTCCACCCTGGAGAGCTCTCCCCCGAGGCTTCCTGCCCTGCCTGCTGGCCCTCGTCGCGCTCCTCGGCGCGGCCGGCTGCGGCCGGAGCAGGACGGCGCCCGAGCTGCTGAACGTGATCGACGTCGTGCCGCGCGAGGTCGACCTCGGCGACCGCATCGAGATCCTCGGGACGAACCTGCCGACCGCCGAGGCGAAGGAGGCGGTCGTCACGTTCCGCGGGACGCTGCGGCGCCCGGGCCAGGCGCCGCTCACGGGCCAGAGCATCGAGATCGACGGCGCGCAGATCAGCAGCAGCAAGGTCTCGCTCGTCTTCTCCGAGGGGCTACAGGCGCGCTTCGCCGGCCGCGGCGACGACGCGGTGCACACGACGTTCCACGGCGACGTCGTCGTCGAGATCCCCGCGACGACGCAGGGGGCGCTCCCCGTGGCGGGCACGGTGCGGGGGGTCACGATCGACTTCATCCCGCCGACCCCGCGCCGCGCCGTCATCGAGGCGCGCGAGAAGGAGGGGGCGCGCGCGCTCGCGTTCCTCGGCGTCGAGGTCGCGGCCGAGTCGCCGCCGTCCGGCGGGCTCGTCGTGACGGGCGTGCGCGACGCGAGCCCCGCGAGCCGGGCGCAGATCGCCCCCGGCGACGTCATCACGAGCTTCGAGGGCGTGAAGGTCCTCTCGAGGGGCGACGTGATCCCGAGCGGCCACGAGCGGCTGTCGACCGTCGGCGTCCGGCGGGGCGACGCGGCCCCGTCCGAGGTCCGGGTCTCGACCGAGGGGTTCCACGCGAGCGCGCCGACCGACCTGCTCGGCGCCGGGATCCTCCTCGGCGTGGCCGCGGCGATCATCCTCCTCTTCATGGCGCCGACCGCGGGGATCATCACCTGGGTCGAGCGCCGCGTGTCGGCGCGCATGCAGTCGCGCATCGGGCCGAACCGCGCCGGGCCGCAGGGCTTCCTCGTGTGGATCGCCGACGGCATCAAGTCGATCCTCAAGGAGGACGTCATCCCGGCCGAGAGCGACAGGGCGCTCTTCCGGCTCGCGCCCTACCTCGTCTTCGTCGGCGTGTCGGCGACGTTCGTCGTGATGCCGTTCGGCCAGTACCTCATCGCGGCCGACCTCGACATCGGCATCCTGTTCGTCATCGCCGTGACCTCGCTCGTCACGATCGGCCTGATGACCGGCGGCTGGGCGTCGAACAACAAGTGGTCGCTCCTCGGCGGCATCCGCTCGGCGGCGCAGATCATCAGCTACGAGATCCCCGGCGCGGTCGCGATCGTGTGCATCGTCATGATGACCGGCTCGCTGCGCCTGCAGGACATCATCGGCGCGCAGGGCGGCACCGGGGCCTCGTTCCTCGACGTGGGCGGCTGGCCCTGGTACTGGTTCGTCTTCCGCAACCCGATCACGTTCGCGCTGTTCTTCCTGTACTTCACGACGGCGCTCGCGGAGGGCAACCGCGCGCCGTTCGACCTGCCCGAGGCGGAGAGCGAGCTCGTCGCCGGTTACTCGACCGAGTACTCGGGCATGCGGTACCTCTTCTTCTTCTTCGCCGAGTGGGCGAACGTCTTCGTGATGTGCGGCATCGCGAGCGCGCTCTTCCTCGGCGGGTGGCAGATCCCGGGCGTCTCGCCGGCCCAGCAGGAGGCGAGCTTCGGTCTCCAGCTCCTCGGTGTTTTCCTCTTCCTGCTGAAGAGCTGGCTGCTCGTCTTCGTCGTCATCTGGATCCGCTGGACGCTGCCGCGCGTCCGGATCGACCAGATGATGAACCTCTGCTGGAAGTGGTTCGTCCCGCTCTCGTTCGGGGCCTTCCTGCTGACGGCGCTGTGGATGGTGATCGGCGTCAGCAAGACGGTCCAGCTCGTCATCAGCGTTGTCACCTTCGCCGTCTGGGCCTACCTGCTCGTCCACTTCATTCGCAGGGTCCAGTACAACCTGCGGCAGGCCAAGGTCGCGCTCCACCTGAATCCGTTCCTGTGAGAGCAAAGCCCGGTGCCACCTCGGCCTTGCGCTGAGGTATGCTGTCGGGCGTGGCGGTCCCGTCGAGCCCGGCCTCCGATTTCTGCGCGGCGTGCGGCTTCCCGCTGCGCGGGCCGCGGTGCGAGGCGTGCGGGGTCGACCGTGCGCCGTCGGTCTCGCGCAAGCCGCCGCCCGCCGAGGCCGACTGGGACGGGAGCGCGATCGAGGCGTGGCGGACCCGCGACCCGGTGCGCTTCGTCTCCCACTGCGCCTCGGCAGAGGCCGGGACGAGCGTGCAGGCGACGACGCTGCAGGACGGCGTGGGGTGGATCGTCCCGCTCGGGGCCGCCACGCTGTTCGTCGCGCTCGACGCGGCGAACGAGCGGGTGTCGATCGACGTCCCTGTCGCGCGCGTCGCGGAGCGGCAGCGGGTGCCGCTGCTCCGGACGGCGCTCGAGCTCTCCGGCGGCCCCGAGCCCTTCCGGCTCTGCCTCCGGGACGATCTGCTGCTGCTCCGCCGCGTCGGCCGCGTCGCGGCCTTCACGCCGGAGGCGCTGCGCCAGGCGCTCCGCGAGGCCGGCGAGGCGGCGCAGCGGCTCGGCGCGACGATGGCCGCGTGGTTCGACGCGCGGCCGCCGTTCTCCGAGGAGCAGCGGGCGAGCCTGACGTGGGCGTCGGCCGGCCGCGCCCGGCCCCTCAAGAGCTTCTCCATCCCGCCGACCCCCGGCCGCTCGCCGAGCGCTCCGTCGGTGCGGGCCGCCGCGCCCCCGCCGCCGAACTCGGCGGTGCGGGCGCCGCACGAGGAGCACTCGGCGTGGGCCGCGCCCCCGCTGCCGCGCCTGCCGGAGTCGGTCGCGCGGCCCATCCGCGACGCGGACGCGATCCCCGACATCCTGTCGCCGTCGCTGGCGTCCGTCCCGGCGCCGGTGACCCCGTCGGCGAGGAACGGCGGCGTGCCCTCGGCCAAGGCCGGCATCCTCCCGCCGGCGCACGACGGGGGCGCCGCGTCGAAGGCGATCGGCAGCGCGGCGATGCCGGGGCCAGAGGTCGGCGCCGTGAGGCCGAGCCCGGCGAGCGCGATCCCGCTCTCGGGCGAGCACGCGCCGGCCGCGGACACGCCGGCGCAGATCAGCGATCGCCGCAGCGCGCGCACCGTCCCGTTCCGCCGCTCGAACTCCAGCGTGATGGCCGCCGTGGCGACGCCGGTGTCGGTGCGTCCGCCCGCGCTGCCGGAGGTCTAGATCGACCCGCCGTCGCGCCAGAACATCCCGTCCCGCCCCGAGTCGACGAACACGCCGGCCGACAGGTTCTGCCAGCTCCTCAAGGACGCGCAGGTGCTCGGCACGGCCCTCAGCTTCCAGGAGCGGCCGGGGGTCATGGTGCTCCTCATCCGGTGCACCGTGTTCCGGGCCATCTACGAGCACGGCGACACGATGCCGGACGCGGTGGCGCACCTCTACCGCGCCACGGCGGCGGCGACCCGCGAGCTCATCCAGGCCGAGGGCGGCGGGCGCCGCGGCGGCGCGGCCGGGGTCGCGGAGTCGGCGTTCGTCGCGATGGAGCGGCTCGTGACGCTGCGCGGGCAGGTGCCGGAGGAGAAGCCGCTGCACATCGATCCGCTCACCACGGCGGCGCTCGCGCGCGAGCACCTCGGCCGCTACCTGCGCGAGATCGAGCGCGCGCCGGCCGACCCGATGCTCCGCCACTTCCTCGCGATCGGCGCCCTCTCGGAGCTGCTCGTGCGCACGAAGCTGCCCGTCAAGACGGAGCAGCGGCTGCGCGACATCGTCGCCTACGCGCAGCGCGACGGCGCGAAGCCCGGCACGATCGATCTCTTGATGACGGCGCTCTCGAGGATCGTCACGCCATGACGTCGCAGCTCGCGGCGCACGCCGACGGCGATCTGGCGCTCTTGCACGAGCGGGTCGCCCGCGCGCGCCGCTCGATCGTGGCGATCCGCGCCGGCGCGCTCGTCACGACGGGCTGGGTGGCGCTCGGCAACGGCGTGGTCGTGACGAGCCGGCGCGGGCTCGGCTACCCGACGGAGGTCGCGCTGACGCTCGAGGACGGGCGGAGCATGGCGGGGCGCGCGATCGCCGCCGACGTGGGCCGCGACGTGGCGCTCGTCGCGCCGAGCGAGCCGCCGGGCGTCGCGGCGCTCGCGGTGCGCGCCCCCGTCGAGCCGCGGCTCGGCGAGCGCGTCGCGGTGCTGAGCTGCCTGCCGGGGCAGAGCCTGCGCCTCGCCGTCGCCCGGGTGTGCCACGTGGCGCGCAAGGTCGACGGGCAGCTCCCCGCGTTCGAGCTCGACGTGGCGGCGCCCCTCGGCGCGCCGGTGCTCGATCCGGAGGGGCGCGTGCTCGGGCTCGTCGCGGCGCCGTCCGGCGCCGCGGGGGAGCTGCCGGGCCACAGCGTCGTGCTGCCGGCGGGCTCGTTCCAGCCGCTGCTCGCCTCGGCGGACCGGCCGCTGGTCGATCTCAGGGAGCGGGCGCCGGTCTACCGCTGCCCGGCGTGCGAGGAGCCGTTCGACATCGAGAGCGACAGGTGCCTCGGCTGCGGCCGGCTGCTGCCGCACGCGTTCGCGCCGTCCCCGGCCCGCGCCGGTGCCGAGCGGATGATCCGCCAGGGCCTGTCGGCGCTCGGCATCGTCGCCAACCGGGCGCGCATCGGCCCGAGGACGTGGCGCATCACGCAGCGGCCGTTCCCGGCGGCGGAGACGGCGACGCAGGTGGACGTCGAGATCGACGAGGCGGGGCGCCTGCTGACGTTGCGCGCGCCGGTGGTCGGCCTGCCGGCGGCGAACCACGAGCCGTTCTACAGGTTCCTGCTCACGATGAACGACCAGACGACGGGGGAGCTCCGCGTGTCGATCGCGGGCGACGAGGTCTCGATCTCGTGCGTGGCGTCGCTGGAGGGCTCGTCGGACCACGACGCGGCGCTGCTCATCGACGGGCTCGTCCAGATGGCGGACGAGTACCGCCGGACCCTGGCCGAGACGTTCGAGGCGCCGCCGCGGTTCGAGTCGGCGCCGCGCTGACGGGCGGGGCCGGCGGGAGGGCTCCGGCGGTGGCGGGGAGGGTTCGGGGGGGCGGCGGGGACGCTTGGTGGTGGGGGAGCTCCCCCACCCTGCCGGAATGATGGAACCGCCAAGACGCCATAAGACGCCAAGATTTTTGTGTTTTCTTGGCGTCTTATGGCGTCTTGGCGGTTCAAAGGACCCCACCATCGGCCGAAGTACCCCACGACCGGAGGCTTCGGGGGTGGCACGAAAGCTTCGCGCGCGGTCCTGAAGCTTCGCGCGTGGTCTTGAAGCTTCGCGCGCGGGTCGGAAGGCCGAATTTCCCGGGAAATTCGTTCCCCGGCGCGCGCCCGAAGGCGCGGGGGGGCGGCGGACGCCGCCAAGTGCGCGAAATCTTGTGCTCCGGAGCGCGCGGGAAGCTTCCGGAGCGCGCGCGAAGCTTCAGGACCGCGCGCGAAGGTCTCGGGCGCGCGCGGGAAGCTTCCGGAGCGCTCCGGAAGCCGGAGCTTGTGTGTCGGATACCTTGAATTCGGCGCCTCGCGCCGCCGCGCGGCCTCGGGAAAATCGGCCGTCTCGGGCAGAGGCGATGTCGGGCCGAGCGCCAATTCGACAAGGCGCTTGAGACGCTTTCGCTCTGTCTTGTCGAGTCCGCGGGTGGCGAGGAGTGCGACGGCCTTCTTGTCGCCCTGCTTCGTCGCGGCGCGGTCCGGATCGGTGCCATTCTCGAGGGCGTCGAGCCCCGCGAGGAAGGTGGCCACTCCGCGGACTGCGGCGTTGCCGGTGGAGGGCGAGAGGTCCTTGACTACGTGGTCGTGCACGTCGGGGAAGCGCCGGCGGAGCACGGCGACATGACGAGCATAGTTGGGCTCGTCCCACGGACCGGCGTAACCCCACCGTCATTGTCTGTGCGGTGAGGACGGAGACGTTGACGATGGGAGTGCGCTCCGGCGCGCACCTCGGCTGAGCAATGTCCTACCGTTCCTGTGTGGCCGCTTGCACCAAGAGAATGGGCAGGTGAGCGTGCGCGGACGAGAAGAGTCGCGGGGTGGAGGGAATGCACATGGGAAGGAGAACGAGGCGGCGTGCGGCCATCGTCGTGGCGGCGGTGGCCGCCCTGGCGCTCGGCGCGACGGCCACAGGGTGCTTGTGGCCGCGCGAGGAATACGCGCCCGGCCGCTTCTGCGCGCAAGCGAACACCACCGCTCTCGAGCAGTGCGTGGACGCGAGCGAGGGTCCGGGCAGCGCGTGGAGCAAGGCCGAGCAGGACGGCGAGCTGCCGATCCAGATGTGGGCGTTGCCGCCGTTCAGCGTGCCCGACGCGTTCGTCGCGAGCGAGGCGGAGCTCAGGGCCTGGTTCGACAATCTCGATCGGCCCGTGGCGTACGTGCGCGACGAGGCGAAGCACGCCGAGTCGCTCCGGGCGACCCTGCACGGCGAGCTCCTCGGGCTGCTCGTGACGACCAGGCGTCATCAGGAGGAGATCCTCGAGGGGGAGCCGGTCCGCGCGGCCGACAACTTCACGCGGGCGATGACCGACAGGGCGAGCGCCGAGGAGGAGCCGCTCGCCGCGGCGATCGCGGCCGACAAGCAGGCGCTGGCCGCGGCGACGGCGGTCTTCGATGAGGCGAGGGACGAGGCCGCGCCGCTGCAATCGAGGTACGCGGCCGTCGCGGCGCGGTTCGCGGACTACCGCGCGACCGAGGCGGCAGAGACGGCGGCGTACGCAGCGCTCTCGGCGGAGGCGTCGCGGTCGGGGATCGACGGACTCGACGGCGTGGAGCAGGCGGTGCTCGCGGCGGCGCGCGAGGCGAGCCGCGCGTCGGGCGAGCTCGCCGCGGAGATCATGACCCTGTCGGCGGAGCTCGGGGCCCTCGCGGTCTCGTTCGAGGAGGCGCTCGCGCCGCACAGGGAGGTGCTGGCGACGCACGGCGCGGTGGTGCCGGACATGACGTCGGGGGCGCTGCGCTCGCTGGGCGCGATGCTGGGCTACGCGCAGCGCCGCGTCGCCCGGAGCGACGCGACCGCGACGGCGCTGCTCGGCGGCATCGCGCTGCGCCGGCAGGCGCTCCGCGCGCTGCAGGGCGACGAGGGGGCGCGCGAGGCGATCGCGCGCTCGCGGAGCGAGAGGGCCTCGGAGCGGTTCGGCGAGGCAGCGCGTGCGCGGGCGGAGGTGCTGTCGTCGGCGCCGCCGGTGAGCGAGAAGCTCGGGCTGCCGCTGCTGGCCGAGCGGTACGGGGAGCTCCTTGCGCTTGTGCAGATGCGGCCGCTGTGCGAGGCCGCGGAGGCGTCGTGGCGCGAGGCCGGGTGCGCGGCGCTTCGAGGGAAGCTCGACGCCGCGGAGGCTGAGCTCAGGACGGACCTGCCGAAGAAGATCGCGGCGGGCCTTTCGGCGCTGCGGGAGAAGGGAATGGCCGCGGCGGCGCTCGACGCGGCGCAGGCGCGGCTCGACGCGGGCGACGTGAAGGGCGCCGCGATCGCGTATGACGCCGCCGTGCGCGGCGCGGAGGGGACATGAAGGGCTCGAAGGACGTTGCGCGGCGTGGCTTTGGCGCCGCGGTGCTGCAGAAGCTCGTCGCGCTGGTCACGATGCTGGCGTTGCTCTCGCCGTCGTTCGCGCGGGCGGGCACGCCGTATACCATCCTCTGGAGCAGCCATCATGACCCGAGCTCGTGTGCGAGCCCCGAGCTGGACAGGGAGGGCGACACCCTCTTCGAGGTGAACCAGACGCCGCTGCCCACCTACGGGGTTCCGGGAGCGCTGCAGAGCCACGGCGACGGCTCCCAGAGCAACACGCGCGAGGCGGAGTTCGACTCGTTGCTGCTCCGCACGGGCAGCAACGACTTCCACTTCGGGGTCCACACCGCTGGCGGCGGCGACTGGTGCACCCGCGCGCACGACGTCGTGCACCTCGTCTCGGAGCCGCTCGGGCTGAACAAGCCGCTCTTCAACGTCCGCCGTGACGGGACCGGTTTCGAGGGCAGCACCGCGGTCGACCTGAGCCTCGCGGAGATCAACCCGGAGCTGGCGCGCGACATCGCGGAGCTGGAGGTCAGGATCGCCCGGCTGATGACGGAGCTCCTCCGCGACGCCGCCAGGGTCGCGAATCTCAGGGAGAAGATGGACCTCTTGCGGCAGCTCGATCTGGAGCTGCACGACCTGGTGCAGCGGCCGCTGGACGAGATCTCGCGGACCGACCTCGACGCGATCCTCGATCGGTACAAGGACGTCGTCGACGCGGAGACGCGGGCGGCGATGCAGCAGCTCGTCGACGACCTGAAGAAGGGCGTCAGCGACCTGGAGAGCGAGCTCGCGCGGCTGCTCGACGAGTTCGGCGCGCAGGCCGACGAGGTGGCGGACCTCGCGACCCAGGACGCTCGCGCCGAGGGGTGGGACCCGGACGACCCGTGGAACTACGCGCTCGGGGAGAGCGAGGTGCCGTGGGTGGAGGTGCCGGACATCGCGGAGGAGGACGGCGCGTTCGAGGAGGGGAGGGACCCGTACGCGGCGTACGCGGACACGGTGATCGCGGCGCTGGAGGCGGCGGTGAGCGGCGGGGCGGTGGTCGCGCGGGCGGACTTCGTGGCGAACGTGCGGGCGTGGAGGGCGAACAGCGAGGCGCTGGAGATCGCGCTGCGCGACCGGATGGGGGTGTCGCTTTCGGAGACGAACGCGTTCCTGAAGGCGCAGAACCGGATCACGGCGGTCGTGCGGCGGTACATGGATGCGTCGGACTGGTTCGTGGACTCGCCGGTGCCGGCGGATCTGCGGGCGGTGGTGGACACGGTGCTGAAGCCGCGGTTCGACGCGCTGGCGGACCAGATGAAGGACAGCCTGAACCTGTGGACGGGGGAGGCGCTCGACCTGGAGCAGACGCAGCTCTACCAGACGATCAGCGCGTTCGCGGGGGCGATGTCGACGGTCGGCGAGGGGTTCGAGGCGTACGGTGAGGTGATGCAGACGCTGGTGCACGCGACGACGCGGCTCGGGGTGGGGTTCGTGCCGGTGGTGGGACCGGCGCTCGACCTGTGCGAGGCGGTGACGGGCAAGGAGTGGTGCCTGCCGTCAGGGCGAGAGCTCAGCGACGAGGAGCGGATCTTCTCGGGGCTGGGGTTCAAGCTTGCCGCGGTCGGACCTGGCTGGCGCGCGATCAAGGGCGCCGGCGGGATGACGCCGGGGGCGATCCGGGTCGCCGGGGAGATCGCGGAGGTCGATAAGGTCGTTGTCAATGGGTTCGAGGTATGGAGGCTCCGCGGGTACAAGACGCTGGACGGGCACGTCACGAAGAACGCGTTCAACACCTTCGAGAAGTCGGCGATCAGCCACATGACTCGCGAAGGGCGGGCGCTCCTCGGCGTCGGCGACGGCGGCGTGCGTAAGATGCTCGACCTTCCAGACGAGTCGCTCCCCGGCATGTCCGGTGGGAGGGCTCCTGACTTCGTGACGGTGTCCCGCGGGCAGAAGCTCATCGTTAGCGAAGTGAAAGGGGGAGACACAGTAAGGATCAAGGACGTGACCGACCAGTTGTCGAACGGCATGGAGGGGCTACGGAAGAAGGGGGTCGCCGGGGATGTCGAGCAGGTCGAGCTCATCATGAAACGCGGTGCAAAATTCAAGCCGGAAGATACCTATACCGTCAAGGATGGGTACCTCTTCAATGTGAAGAAGGGCAAGCGGGAGACCCTGAACGGGTTCAACAGGCCCATCTGGGTGATCCAGCTATGAGCGACTCGGGACCGTGGTTCTTCGCCTGGTGTGATGGTCCACAGAGGCTCGACGCGTTGCTCGCCGCGCTGTCCGCCCTCGTATACCCAGGGACTCGTATCGGCGTGTCGCACGACGCTACCCTCATCGATACGACTTCCATGGACGAGGCGGTCGCGATGATCCGAACTGAGTTCGCCGAAAGTCCTTCTGGTGGAGCAATCTTCGACGTCATGCTGAGGGGCACCAAGCGCCTCTTCGGTTGCAGCTGCGACTGCTACACGGAAGAGGCTGGCCGCGACATCTCGGCCGGCCCCATCGACATGTCCACGTGCGACCAGCGTAGGTTTCTCTGCTCTTACCTCGAGCTCGCCTGGGGCAGGGGCCCGCGCTCGATCGAGGCCGAAGCTGCGGTCGCGTGGCACCTGCTCCGCGACGACCTCGAGGACCTCCTGCTCCGCCTCTGCGAGCCGGACGCGAGCGCGCGCGTCCGGACCGGCGCATGCGCGAACGGAGGGGACTGGATTGCACCCGTCCGCATGTGCGCGACGTACAACGCGGACGCCCGGGACATCGCGCGCGATCTCGCCCTCTCGTGGCTGCAGCGCCACAACAAGGA
This sequence comes from Sorangium sp. So ce1335, assembly GCF_051521615.1. Classification (NCBI taxonomy): domain Bacteria; kingdom Pseudomonadati; phylum Myxococcota; order Polyangiales; family Polyangiaceae; genus Sorangium; species Sorangium sp. So ce1335. Next base: position 10,428,604 of record NZ_CP150363.1, on the reverse strand, counting down.
GATGGTATCGCGCAACGCGGGCCTGTCGCTGGAAGCGCTCCGCGCGCGGGTGGAAGCCGCGCCGGCAGGGGCGCGCGTCCCGCTCAAGGGCGGCAGCGAGCACGCGCACTCCCTCTCCCGCGAGACCGTCCTCAAGGCGCTGGCAACGCCGCCCTCCGCCCTGCTGGAGGCGCTCGAGGCCGCGGCGGCGCCCGACGAGGCGTGGCGCGCCGCAGAGCCGCGCGCGCGCGAGATCCTGGCGCTGACGAGCCAGATCGCGGAGACCGGCGAAGGCCCGCCCACGTGGGCGGTGCAGACGGACACGCGCGCCCACGTCCGCTTCCTCCGAAAGCACGCGCCTTTTCACGTGCGCCGCCTCGCGGGCGGCGGCGTGATCCTGGCGACCCACCCGTTCCGTGCGCTCTGGCCGCTCTGGGTCGACGCGCTCTTCTCGCTCGGCCTGATGCCCTGACCCAGCAACTCTCATGAGGGTGAACCAAGGATGAAACCAGGGCCGTACTTCTTCGCCTGGTGTGACGAGGCAGAGCGGGTCGGCGCGTTCGCAGCGGCGCTGTCGGCGCTCGTCATCCCAGGGATGAATATCCGCGTGACGATGGGCTCCGACGTGGATCGCACCGTGAACTTCGTGGACGAGGCGGTCGCGATGATCCGCGCCCACTTCGGACGCACCGACGCCGACACCTACTTCGCCATGGAGCTGGACGATCGACGCTCGTTCTATGGCCACTATCGCTGCTTCACCGGCAAGAGCGAACGTCTCAAGCCGAGGGGCCCCATCCACATGGTCCCTGCCAGCGCGGCGGACATTCTCCCGCTCGATTTGTACCTCGCCCTGGGCAGCGGCCCGCGCTCCGTCGAGGCGGAAGCCGAGCTCACGTGGCACATCGTTCTGGACGACCTCGAGGACCTGTTGCTCCGCCTCTGCGCGCCCGACGCGAGCAGGCGCGTCTCGACCGGCGGCTGCACGAGCGCGTGGACCTGGCTCGCGCCGGTCTCGATGTGCGCGACGTACAACGCGGACGCCCGCGACGTCGCGCGCGATCTGGCCCTGTCGTGGGTCAGCCTCCACGACAAGGAACAGGTCTCGCTGATCGCGGGCATGTCGCTGGAGGCGCTGCACGCGCGTATCGACGCCGCGCCGGCCGGGGCGCGCGTGGTTCCGACGGACAAGAGCGGGCGCTCGATCCCGCTCTCCCGCGAGACCGTCCTCAAGGCGTTGGCCATGCCGGGCTCCGCCCTGATCGAGGCGCTCGTGGCCGCCGCCGATGTGCCCGACGAGGCGTGGCGCGCCGCGGCGCCGCGCGCCGAGGAGATCCACAACCTGACGGTGCAGGCCAGGGCGCGCGGCGAGTCGTTCACCCGCGGCGGCGGGTGCCTCACCTGGGTGGAATTGACGGGCGAGCACGTCTACTTCCTCGTCGATCACGCCCCGTTCCACGTCCGGCGCCTCCCGAACGGCGGCATCTTGCTGGCAACCCACCCCTACCGCACGCTCTGGCCGCTCTGGTCCGATGCGCTCTTCGCGCTCGGCCTGATGCCCTGACGCAGGTCGTGCACGCGTCGCCGCAGCGCGAACGCCGCACGCAAGGGCGCCCCGCGCAGGCGCGGCACGCACGCCGCCCGGAGGATGTCAAGCCGCACATGCCCCGCGCGCGACCCCCGCCGGGGGCGCCGCCGCGCCGAGCCGTCCCCTCGCCGCCGCGCCGCCACGCTCGCGCCGAGCCCGCCGAGCGACACATGGTAGCGTGAGCCGCGCCCGCACCACGCCGTGCGGGCATCCCCGTCCCCAGAGGAGACCATGAAGCGAGAGAAGCGACTGACCAAGCGCGAGCGAAAGGCGCTCGCACCGGCCCGCCCGGCGGCGCAGCAGCACGCGCACCAGCACATCCACTGCGTCGCCTGCGGCAAACACCTCGATGCGATCGAGTTCGGGGCCCAGGGAACGGCGACATGGCTCCAGTGCCTCCACCGGTCGCGCTTCGCGTCCTGCACCGTATGCGTCGACATATCGAAGCGCCTCCTCGCCGAGCACGACCGCACCGGACAGCCGGTGCAGTCCGCCCAGGCGTGGCACTGAGATCCGCCCAGGCGTGGCACTGAGATCCGCCCAGGCGTGGCACTGAGAGCAGAGCCACAGGCCGCGCGCCCAACAGGCGACGCCTGAGGGCGCCCGCCACACAACGCACCACAGACGGACGATCAGGACAGATCGTCAGCGCACCTCCTTCGCGCGCTCACCCACCGGCGGTCCACGCCGGCTACGCTTGCGCTCGGCGCCCTTTGCGCCAATGGTTTGCGCCCCATTCATCTCGGAGGATCTGCATGACGAAACCAATCCGCCGCGCGGGCGTCATCGGCGCGGGCGTCATGGGCAGCGGCATCGCCGCCCACTTCGCGAACGCCGGCATCGAGGTCCTGCTCCTCGATATCGTGCCCCCGAACCTCAGCGAGGCTGAGCGGCAGGACCCGGCCGCCCGGAGCCGCTTCGCCGCGGGCGGGCTCGAGAAGGCGCTCAAGGCCAGGCCCGCCGCGTTCTTCCACCCGTCGCACGCCCGCCTCGTGCGCACCGGCAACACGGAAGACCACTTCGCCGAGCTCGCGCAGTGCGACCTCGTCATCGAGGCCATCATCGAGAAGATGGAGCCGAAGCGCGCCCTCTTCGCGCGGCTCGAGCAGGTCATGCGGCCAGACGCGATCGCGGCGTCGAACACCTCCGGGCTGCGCATCGAGGAGATGATGCAGGGCCGCGCCGAGGACTTCCGCAAGCGATTCCTCGTCATGCACTTCTTCAACCCGGTCCGGTACATGAAGCTCCTCGAGCTCGTCACCGGCCCCGACACCGATCCGGCCGTCGTCGCGCGCGTGCGGAAGTTCGGCGAGGACGTGCTCGGCAAGGGCATCGTCTTCGGCAAGGACACCCCGAACTTCGTCGGCAACCGCATCGGCACCCACGCGATGCTGACGGCCATCCACCTCATGATCGAGGAGGGGCTCGCGCCGGAGGACGTCGACGCGATCACCGGCGTCGCGATGGCCCACCCGAAGAGCGCGAGCTTCAGGACGGGCGATATCGTCGGGCTCGACACCTTCGCCCACGTCGCCGAAAACTGCTACGCGTCGCTCGAGCGCGACGAGGACCGCGAGGTCTTCAAGCTGCCCGCGTACATCCGGAGCATGATCGAGGCGAAGCTCCTCGGCGACAAGACGAAGGGCGGCTTCTACCGCAAGACGAAGGACGGGCTCGAGACGCTCGACCCCGCGAAGCTCGCGTACCGCCCGCACGGCGGCGACGAGGCGATCAAGAAGGCCACGAGGTCGTGCGAGAAGATCGAGGACCCGGCCGCGCGCGTGAAGAAGCTCGCCGGCGATCCGGGCAAGACCGGGCAGTTCGCCTGGAAGGTGCTCTCCCGCTCGCTCGCGTACACGGCCCGGCGCGTCGGCGAGATCGCCGACAGCATCGTGTCGATCGATGACGCCATGCGCTGGGGGTACAACTGGGAGCTCGGGCCGTTCCAGACCTGGGACGCGCTCGGCTTCGCCGAGACCGTCGAGCGCATGCAGAAGGACGGCATCAAGCTGCCCGAGTCGATCCTGCGCATGAAGCAGCGCGGCGCGACCTCGTTCTACCGCGAGGACGGCGCCGTGTTCGACCTGCTCAAGGGCGAGTACGTCGCCCGCCAGGTCGATCCGCGGAACGTGACGCTCGCCGGCGCGCGCGCGGCCGCGGGGGGCGCGAAGGCGGTGCTCGCCAACGACGGCGCGGAGGCGTGGGACCTCGGCGACGGCGTGCTCGGCGTCACCTTCAAGACGAAGGCGAACAGCCTGGATCCGGACTCGATCGGGATGCTCACGCTCGCCGCCGAGAAGGCCGAGCAGGACTTCCGCGCGCTCGTCGTCTTCAACCAGGGCGAGCACTTCTGCGTGGGCGCCAACCTGTTCCTCGTGGCGATGGCCGCGGGCAACAAGGACTGGGACGCGATCCGCAGGATGGTGAAGGCGTACCAGGACGCGACGCAGCGGCTGAAGTACGCGAGCGTGCCGGTCGTCGCCGCGCCCTACGGGATGACGCTGGGCGGCGGGCTCGAGCTCTGCTTCGCCTGCGACGCGGTGCAGGCCGCGGCCGAGACGTACGCGGGGCTCGTCGAGGTCGGCGTCGGCCTGATCCCGGGCGGCGCGGGGACGCTGAACATGCTCTGGCGCGCGTTCGAGGGCATCCCCGAGGGCGTGCCGGTGAACTCGTACGACCTCGTGACGCAGGTCTTCAAGAACATCGCCCTCGCCAAGGTCGCGACGAGCGCCGACGAGGCGAAGGCGCTCGGCTTCTTCCGCAAGACCGACGGCGTCTCGTTCGACAGGGCGCGCCAGCTCCACGAGGTGAAGGCGCGCGCCGTCGGCCTCGCCGAGGCCGGGTACCACGCGCCCGTGCCGCGCGCGTACAAGCTGCCGGGCGAGAGCGGGATCGCGACGCTGCAGATGATGATCGACACGCTCGTCGCCGGCGGCCACGCCAGCGAGCACGACGCGAAGATCGCGCGCAAGCTCGCCGAGGTGCTCTGCGGCGGCGCCGGGGGCGCGGCGCGCGAGGTGACCGAGGACGAGATCCTCGAGCTCGAGCGCGAGGCGTTCGTCAGCCTGTGCGGTGAGCCGAAGAGCGCTGAGCGGATGCAGTACATGCTGATGAACAACAAGCCCCTCCGGAACTAGGTGAACGCCATGGTCGACGTCGTAATTGCAGAGGCCGTCCGCTCGGCCGTTGGCCGGGCCCACAAAGGGTCGCTCGCGCAGAAGCGCCCCGACGAGCTCGCGGGCGAGGTCGTCGCCGCGCTCTTCCAGCGCGTCCCGCAGGTGAAGCCGGAGGACGTCGAGGACCTCGTCCTCGGCTGCGCCATGCCGGAAGGCGAGCAGGGGCTCAACGTCGCGCGCGTCGTCTCGCTCCTCGGCGGGATGCCGCAGGAGAGCTCCGCGATCACCATCAACCGCTTCTGCTCGAGCGGGCTCCAGGCGATCGCGCTCGCGGCGGGCAGCATCGCGATGGGATCGGTCGACATCGCCGTCGCCGGCGGCGTCGAGTCGATGAGCATGGTCCCGATGACCGGCAACAAGCTGAGCGCGTCGCCGGAGGCGATGGAGCGGTGTCCGACGGTGTACACGCCGATGGGCATCACCGCGGAGAACGTGGCGAACCGCTTCCAGGTGAGCCGCGCCGACCAGGACGCGTTCGCGCTGAAGAGCCACCAGAAGGCGGCGGCGGCGCGCGCGGCCGGGCGGTTCGAGGACGAGATCGTCACCGTGAAGGGGGTGCGCTACGAGAGCGGCAAGCGCGCGACCTTCGACTTCCGCACCGACGAGCTGATCCGGAAGGAGACCACCGCGGAGGCGCTCGCCGGGCTGAAGCCGTCGTTCGCGGCGAAGGGGAGCGTCACCCCGGGCAACAGCTCGCCGCTGTCGGACGGCGCCGCCGCCGCGCTCGTGATGAGCAAGGCGAAGGCGGACGCGCTCGGCGTGAAGCCGCTCGGGTACTTCCGGGCGTTCGTGACCGTCGGCGTCGACCCGGCGATCATGGGGATCGGCCCCGTGCCCGCGGTGCGCAAGCTGCTCGCGCGGATGGGGCTGAAGATGGCCGACATCGATCTCTTCGAGGTCAACGAGGCGTTCGCGTCGCAGGCCGTCTACGTGCAGCGGACGCTCGAGATCCCCGAGGACAAGCTCAACGTGAACGGCGGCGCGATCGCGCTCGGCCACCCGCTCGGGTGCACCGGCGCGAAGCTCACCGCGACCGCCCTCTACGAGCTGCGCCGCCGCGGCGGCCGGTACGCCATCGTCACGATGTGCATCGGCGGCGGCATGGGCGCCGCCGGCCTCATCGAGCTGGCCGGCGCGTCCGCGCGCGCCTGATCCCGCGCCGCCGATCCCCCCGCCGCGCGCGCCCCGCCGCGCGCCGGAGCCCCGCGCTCCGGCTTTCCTGCGGCGGGGCGATGGCCTATAGATCGCCCCATGCCGAGCCACCTGACGACCTTTGAAGGGTCGATCCCCGAGGCCCTGAAGCGGGCCATCGAAGCGAAGATCGAGGGCGCCACCGCCGAGGTGACGGGCGGCGGAGGGCACTTCAACCTGGTCGTGACCTCGCCGGTGTTCGCCGGCAAGAGCATGCTGGAGAGCCAGCGGCTGGTTTACGGGGCCATCGCCCACCTGATGGCCGGCGACCAGGCGCCGGTCCACGCGATCGACAGCCTGAAGACCCGCACCCCCTGAGCGCGGCTCACCCGCTTCGGATACGGGCCCACCTCGACGTTTTCGGTGCTCGGCGTACTGGAGTACGCCTGCGCGCCGAAAACGCCGATCTGGGCCCGTCTCCTGTGCGGGTGAGACGCGCTCGGCCGCCGGAGGCGTCGTCCGGGCGCGAGGCGCCCCCGTCGAGCGCGGCCCGCGTGGACATTTCTGGTCCAGGTATCCCGCCGTCACCGCGGCGGAGAGGCGTCGCGCCGTCCGTTTGACACCGGAATTCGCGCGGTGGTACGTGGCGGCCAGCGCCAGATCCAGGCGCGCTTGCCCGATCGCGACCTCACGACCCCGAGGACCTTGCCATGACGCCTCGCTCCCCGTTGCTCCCCGCCGCCCGTCCCGCGGGCGCCCCCGACGCGCCAGACGACCGGCGCGCGCTCCCCGCCCGCGGTCGCTCCGACAAGGCCTGCCGCCTCGGCGTCGGGCTGCTCTCCATCGTCCTCGGCGCGGCGATCTCCGCCGCGGCGCCGGACGCCGCCGCGCAGGTCCCCGACACGACGCGCACGGGCAACGGCGCGAACGGCGACGGCATGGATCTGCACCTGTTCCGGCCGGCTGTCGACTCCAAGGGGCTCTTCTCGGTCAACGGGGCCGACATCCTCGGCGCCAACGACATCAGCCTTGGGCTCGTGCTCGATTACGGGCACAACATCATGCCGCTGAACGAGAACGACCGGGGGACGAACGTGATGTTGAATCACGCGTTCCAGGGGACGTTCCAGTTCGATTACGGCATCGCCAACTTCCTCGTCGTCGGGCTGTCGCTGCCGGTCGTGCTCAACGGGGCCAAGGCGGTCGACGACATCGGCCCAGGGCCCGGCGCCAACTACAACGACAACTCGCTCGACGCCCAGGCGCTCGGCAACGTGGCGCTCCACGCGAAGGTGCGCCTGCTCCGCCCCGATCAGGACGTGATCGGGCTCGCGCTGATCGCGCAGGCGGGCGTCGGCGTGGCCGGGAGCGAGGACTTCGCCTCCGACCCGGGCTTCTTCTACTGGCCGCAGATCGTGCTCGAGAAGCGGTTCGGCATCACCAACCCGTTCCGGATCGCGGTGAACGCGGGCTACCGCGGCCACACCGGGGAGAACCCCGCGTTCGGCCTGCGCCAGGACGGCCTCACCTTCCAGCTCAAGGAAGGAGATTTCAAGTACTCCGACCTGATCACCGGCGGCTTCGGGCTCAGCTACCGCGTCCTCTCGCCGCTCGACCTCGTGGCCGAGACCTACCTCACGCAGCAGGTCGGCGGCGGCGAGAGCAACCGGCAGAAGCTGTCGGCCGAGGCGATCGGGGGCATCAAGCTCTTCATCGAGCGGAACAGCTTCCTCATGCTGGGCGCCGGCGTCGGGTACACGCCCGGGTTCCAGGCGGCGGAGCAGCGCGCGACCATCGGGTTCGTCTTCGAGCCGTCCATCGGCGACCGCGACGGCGACGGCATCAAGGACGATCAGGACGACTGCCCGGACGAGCCGGAGGACTACGACGGCTTCCAGGACACGAAGGCGGACTCGCCCCCCGGGAAGTACGGTTGCCCGGATCCGGACAACGACGAGGACGGCATCCTCGACGTCGACGATCGCTGCCCGAACAACCCCGAGGACAGGGACGGCGACGAGGACGACGACGGCTGCCCGGAGGGGAGCGACGGCGACCGGGACGGCGACGGCATCCTCGACTCGCGCGACAAGTGCCCGGACGACCCGGAGGATCGCGACGGCTTCCAGGACAAGGACGGCTGCCCCGACCCGGACAACGACAAGGACGGCATCCCCGACAAGTCCGATCAGTGCCCGAACGACCCGGAGGACAAGGACGACTTCGAGGACGAGGACGGCTGCCCCGACCCGGACAACGACAGGGACGGCATCCCGGACGTGACCGACAAGTGCCCGAACGATCCGGAGACGTTCAACGGGCTCGAGGACGAGGATGGGTGCCCGGACAAGGGCAATGTCATCCTCGAGGAGAACAACATCGTCATCCTCGAGAAGATCCAGTTCGCGACCGGCAGCGCCGAGATCCTCCCGGAGTCGTTCGGCATCGTGCAGGCGGTCGCCGAGACGCTCAAGCACCACCCGGAGTTCACGATGATCGAGGTGCAGGGGCACGCCGACGAGCGCTCGGCCGACGCGTACAACCTGAAGCTGACGCAGGCGCGCGCCGACGCGGTGGTGGAGGCGCTCGTGCAGCGCGGGGTGAGCAGGAACGCGGTGCGCGCCATGGGCTACGGCGAGTACTGCCCGCTCGACCCGGCCCACAACGCGGCGGCCTGGGAGAAGAACCGGCGCGTCGAGTTCAAGATCGTGCGCACCGACAAGGGGCCGACCAACGTGGAGCTCGGCTGCGCCCTCGCCCGCTCCAAGGGCGTCGTCCCGCCGCCCTGAGCGGAGCGCGCGGCGCGCGTTCGCCGCGCGCCCTCCGCGCGCGCCGCGCCGCCGCCGATCTGGACAGGACAGGTCGGCCCGCGAGAGAGTGAACCCCATGAACGCCCGCGCCTGGCTCCCCGCCGCCGCAGCGACGCTCGCCGCCGCGGCGAGCGGTTGCATCGACACCGACGCCGCCGTGTTCGTCGAGCCGTCCATCGCCGCGCCCGAGGCGACGGTCTCCACGAGCGCGCTCGGGACGAGCCTCGAGGCGCGCTTCACGCTGGAGCTCCACCTCGGTCCGCGGGCCAGCGGCCCCAGCCGCGTCGCGATCCGCGCCTTCGAGATCGCGAGCGCCGACCAGGAGACCTCGATCGTCGCGCCGCTCCCCGTCGAGACCGCGACGGCGCTGCCGGTCGAGGTCGCTCCGGGCAGCGACGTCACCGTGGCGTTCACCGCCGACACCGCCGCCGAGGGCGGGACGCTCCCGATCGACGCCGCGGCGGCGCTCTGCGCCGCGGAGGGGATCCGGATCACCGGCTCGATCGAGGACTCGCTGGAAGACGGGGCGACGCCCGTCGCCTCCGCCGTGTTCCACGCGCGCTGCCCGTGACGCGCCGCGTGCGCGCCGCGCCGGCGCCGTCTCGCCGGCGCGCTCCGCGATGGGCGGCGCCATCGCGCGCGCGCCGCGCTACATAGAGTCCATGGCGTACGAAGAGCGCACCCTCCCTCAGGAGACCGAAGCGGACCGCGCGCCCCGGGCCGCGGGCCCTGCCGACGAGAGCCGCGCGGACGCGCGCGATCCGGGGAGCGACGTCACGAACGGCGGGCGCGGCGAGGTCCTCGGGCTCGACGAGGGCGGGCTCGCCGCGCTCCGGCGCGCGGTGGCCGCGTGGCGCGCCGGCCCGGTCGCCGAGGCGTCGGCGCGCTTCCCGCCGCGCAGCGAGCGCTTCTCGACCTGGAGCGGCATCGACGTCCCCGACCTCGCGACGCCCGCCGACGCGCCGGTCGACCACGCGGCGGATCTCGGGCTGCCCGGCGAGTACCCGTTCACGCGGGGCGTCCAGCCGACGATGTACCGCGGCAAGCTCTGGACGATGCGGATGTTCGCGGGCTTCGGCACCCCCGAGCAGACGAACGCGCGGTTCAAATACCTGCTCGCCGAGGGGCAGACGGGCCTGTCCACCGCCTTCGATTTCCCGACCCTCATGGGATACGACTCCGACTCTCCGCGGTCGCTCGGCGAGGTCGGGATGTGCGGTGTCGCCGTCGACACGCTCCGCGACATGGAGGTGCTCTTCGACGGCATCCCGCTCGATCAGGTGACGACGTCGATGACCATCAACGGCCCGGCCGTCGTGCTGCTCGCGTTCTACATCGCGCTCGCCGACAAGCGCGGGATCCCGCGCAAGCGGATCGGCGGCACGGTCCAGAACGACTGCCTGAAGGAGTTCATCGCCCAGCACGCCTGGCTGGTCCCGCCGCGCCCGGCGATGCGCATCGTGACGGACATGATCGAGTTCTGCGCGCGCGAGGTGCCGCGGTGGAATTCGGTGTCGATCAGCGGCTACCACATCCGCGAGGCCGGCTCGACCGCGGCGCAGGAGCTCGCGTTCACGCTCGCGGACGGGCTCGCCTACGTCGAGAGCTGCGTCGAGCGCGGCCTCGACGTCGACTCCTTCGCGCCGCGCCTCTCGTTCTTCTTCGACGTCCACAACGACTTCTTCGAGGAGATCGCGAAGTTCCGCGCCGCGCGCCGCATGTGGGCGCGGTTCCTCAAGGAGCGTTACGGGGCGAAGAAGGCCGAGAGCATGAAGCTGCGGACGCACGCGCAGACGGCCGGCGTCTCGCTGACCGCGCAGCAGCCCTACAACAACGTGGTCCGCGTCTCGCTCCAGGCGCTCGCCGCCGTGCTCGGCGGCACCCAGTCGCTCCACACGAACTCGCTCGACGAGACCTACGCGCTCCCGACCGAGGAGAGCGTGACCATCGCCCTCCGGACGCAGCAGATCATCGCCCACGAGAGCGGGGTCGCGAACACGATCGATCCGCTCGGGGGGAGCTACTACGTCGAGTGGCTGACCGACCGCATGGAGCAGGAGGCGCTCGCGTACATCCAGCGGATCGACGAGATGGGCGGGATGGTGGCCGCCATCGAGAAGGGGTATCCGCAGCGCGAGATCGCCGCCTCGGCCTATCGCTTCCAGCGAGAGCTGGAGTCGAACGAGCGGATCATGGTCGGCGTCAACCGCTATGCCGCGGCGGGCGAGAAGACGATCCCCCTCCTCCGTATCGACGAGGAGGTCCAGCGCGTCCAGTGCGAGAACCTCGCCCGGGTCAAGGCCCAGCGCGACAAGGACCGGGTGCGAAGCGCGCTGGCCGAGGTGCGGAGCTGCGCGCGCGGCCGCGACAACCTCATGCCCCCCATCATCGCCGCGGCGAGCGTCTACGCGACCGAGCAGGAGATCTGCGACGTGCTGCGCGACGTCCTGGGGACTTACAGCGATCCCGCAGAATTCTGATCTGGCGCGCCGTCCCTCGGGGGCGCGGGGCCCCTCGTGGGCATCCGAGCAGGTCACGGGCCGCACATCGGGCCAGGAACCCCCCGCAATTCGTCAGGTTGACACTTCTCTACCCCCGCCGGTAGAGTGCGCCGGCGTCAGGTTGCCGCAGTCGCGGCTCATCCGTGGCGCCGCCGTACGGTCTGCTGTTGTCGCTGCGCTGCGGCGCTGCGTGCTGTCGGTCGAATGAGAGGGATCGTCGCTGGCGACAGAGATCGCCGCGAGGGAGCAAGCTTATGAAGAGTCGATCCATGACGCGCCGCATTTTTGCCCTGTCGGCGCTACTTCTGTCCGTCGGCGCCACGGCGGCCTGCGGCAAGAACGGCACCGAGGCCGGCAAGGAGCCGGGCGCGACCCCGGCCGGGACCGGGACGGCGCAGGCGGGCGGCGCCAAGAGCGGCGGCGCGAAGTTCGTCACGATCTCCCGGGAGCAGCAGGCGTCCTGGGTGCGCAACTTCAACCCGCTGCTCGGCGAGGGGAGCGTGCGCTTCCCCACCGTCGCCGGCATCTACGAGCCCATGATCGTGTACAACACGATGAAGGGCGAGTTCGTTCCGTGGCTCGCCACGAAGTACGAGTGGAGCGACCAGAACAAGAAGCTCACCTTCACGACCCGCACCGAGGTCAAGTGGTCTGACGGACAGCCCTTCTCGGCGAAGGACGTCGCGTTCACGTTCGGGCTGCTCAAGAAGTTCCCGGCGCTCGACCTCACGGGCGTGTGGAAGTTCGTCGACTCGGTCGAGGCCAAGAACGACACGACGGTCGAGTTCAGCTTCAAGGAGCCCTTCGTCCCCGGCCTCCACTACATCGGCCACCAGCCGATCGTGCCGGAGCACAAGTGGAAGGACGTCGCCGACCCGGTCACCTACACGAACGAGACCCCCGTCGCGACGGGGCCGTTCACCGAGGTCAAGACGTTCCAGAACCAGATCTACGAGCTCGGCAAGAACCCGCACTACTGGCAGAAGGGCAAGCCGGCCGTCGAGGGCCTGCGCTTCCCGGCCTACCCGGGCAACGACCAGGCGAACCTGGCGCTCATCAACGGCGAGGTCGACTGGGCCGGCAACTTCGTCCCCGACATCGACAAGACCTACGTCGCCAAGGACCCGCAGAACAACCACTACTGGTTCCCGCTCGTCGGCGGCACCGTGACGCTCTACCCGAACGCCACGAAGAAGCCGTTCAACGACATCAAGCTGCGCAAGGCCATCAGCATGGCCATCGACCGGGCCCAGATCGCCAAGATCGCGGTCAACGGCTACACGGTCGGCGCGGACGGGACCGGGCTCGACGACGCGTACGAGCGCTGGCGCAACCCGAAGGCGGTCGAGGCGGGCGACTGGACGAAGTACGACGTCGCCAAGGCGAACGCGCTCCTCGACGAGGCCGGCTACGCCAAGGGCTCCGACGGCATCCGCGCGAAGGACGGCAAGCCGCTGAAGTTCGACATCAACGTCGTGACCGGCTGGTCCGACTGGGTTCGCGCGGTCCAGATCACCACGCAGAACCTGAAGGCCGTCGGCATCGAGGCGACGCTGAAGACGTACGACTTCAGCGCGTTCTTCGAGGCGCTCCAGAAGGGCACGTTCGACATGTCGATGGGCTGGACGAACACCGAGCCCACGCCGTTCAACTTCTACCGCGACCTCATGGCCCCGGAGTTCGTGAAGCCGGTCGGCGAGGCCACGACGCGCAACTGGCACCGCTTCGCCGCCAAGGAGGCCGAGCCGCTGTTCAAGCAGTTCCAGGCCGCGACGGATCCGGCCGACCAGAAGCGCATCATCGACGAGCTGCAGATGATCTACGCGCAGCAGGTGCCGGTGATCCCGCTGTTCAAGAACCCGTCCTGGGGCGAGTACAGCACGAAGCGCTTCGTCGGGTGGCCCAGCAAGGAGAACCCGTACGCGAAGCTGTCGCCGAACAACTCGCCGGACTACCTCCTCGTCCTCACCGAGATCAAGCCGAAGTGACGTTCCCCGCGCAGCGCGCCGGGTCGCCGGCGCGCTGCGCGCGTGTCCCCTCGTCGCTTCTTCCGTCTTCGTCTCGCCTCCTCTCGTCTTCCAGCTTCCCCGTCTCAGCACAAACCTTGGCCGCTGGCGGCGCCGGTGCGAAGATCGCGCCGTATGCTCCGCTCGGGCGTCCAGATCGCACGGTTCGCTGCGCTCCTCTCCGGGGTCGTCCTCGCCGCCTGCGGCGGCAACCAGCACGCGGGGGCCGCCGCGTTCTGGGAGGGAGGCAGCGTCGAGCCCTCCGCGCCGGCGGAGCAGCAGGAGAACGCGAAGCAGAAGGCGCCGCGGCGGGCGTTCGCCACGCCCGACGACTACGGCGGCGCTCCCTCCACGCCGCAGGAGCGGGCGTCCGCGTCCTGGGTCGGCGTGCGGCACGATCTCGCGCTCGCGAGCGCCGCGGCGCCAAGGGAGCGCTGCAGCTGCCTGGCCGTCGAGGTGGGGGAGGCCCGCGATCCGAGGTTCCAGTGGGCGGCCGGCGCCCCGGAGACCGGGGCCGACACGCTCGCCGTCGCCCTGAGCGCGCGTGGGGTGTCGTGCCCGGGCGGCCCTGCCGACGAGGAGCGCCGGCGGCCGTCGATCTCGGCGGTCGATCAGGAGGGGAACGACGTCATCATCGAGGTCGAGGAGCTGCCGCCCGGCCGGCCGCTCGCGACGGGCGCCGTGATCCCGAGGCCGGCCCCGGGCGGTGCGATCTACGTGAAGGCGCGGAGCGCCGCGGTGCCTTACGCGCGCGCCGCCGGGGGCGCGCGCTGCAAGGTCTACTGAGCCGGTCGAGGCTCAGTCGGCGGGAGCGCCCGCGCAGATCCAGTCGGTGATCGTCTTGAGGTCGGCCGCCGGCAGCGGCGAGCCCGGCGGCATGGCGATCTCGTCGGGGTCGCACAGGTCGACGTCGTTCAGCTTGTTCATGAGGTAGCTGCTGCTCGGCATGAACGGCACGACGAGCGCGTGATCGCTGGAGCACGCGTTGGCGCTCTGATTGACGAGCGAGCCCACCGCCGCGGCGGCGCGGAGATCGAGCCCGCCGGCCGGCGTCGTCGGGTTGCCATGGCAGAACTGGTTCGCGCAGCTCCTCTCGAGGATCGGCTGGACCTGGGCGAACGTCGCGGTGTCCGGTCCGCAGGCGGGATCGACCGGAGTCCCGCCGCCCTCGCCGCCCGTGCCGGCGGAGGTCGTCGTCGTGGTGGTGGTGCCGCCGCCCTCGCCGCCCGTGCCGGCGGAGGTCGTTGTCGTGGTGGTGGAGCCGCCGCCCTCGCCGCCCGTGCCGGCGGAGGTCGTTGTCGTGGTGGTGGAGCCGCCGCCCTCGCCGCCTGTGCCGGCGGACGTCGTTGTCGCGGAGGTGGAGCCGCCGCCCTCGCCGCCTGTGCCGGCGGACGTCGTTGTCGCGGAGGTGGAGCCGCCGCCCTCGCCGCCTGTGCCGGCGGACGTCGTGGTTGCCGAGGTGGAGCCGCCGCCTTCTCCGCCCGCGCCGCCCTCGCCGCCGGCGCCCGTGCTGCTGCTCGTGGATGCGCTCGAGCTGCTTGCGACCGAGCCTCCGCTGCCGTTGACCGACACGATGGAAGGCCTCCCGCTGCCGTTCCCGCAGAACCCCCACATCGTCGAGGCGCCCGGAGCCAGCTTGCCGTTCCACTCCTTGCTGCTGGCCGTGAACTGCCCGTCCGACGGGGAGACATCCACGACCCACGCGTGGCCAAACGTCGAGCCGTTGAGCCCGACGACCATGCTCCAGCCGTCGGTCTCGGCGGTGCCCTTGTTGGTGACCGTCACGTTCGCGCAGTAGCCGGTTGCCCAGTCCGACGGGAGCGTGAGCAGGGCCTCTACCGTGCCGTCAGGGCTGAGCAATCCGGAGCGCAAGGTGTCGCTGTGCTCGTCGCCGGACGTCCCCGGGCTGCAGGCGAGAAGAAAGCATGCGAACGAAGCGGAGAGGGTGCCAAGTAAGCGAGTGGTGCGCATCAAGATTCTCCAGGTCAGTTCGGCGGGGTCGCAGGCTCGCTCAAGGTAGATAAGTGAATCCGCTCGCCTGCGACCCATGCCGCTTCATGGGTTTGAGTTCGTCATTCCCGACCAGCGCTCGAACGATCACGGATGTGACCGCCAGCGGGTGCTGGTCGCGCGGATGATGATCGTCTCCCTCGACGGTATCGGCCGCGTTGAACGCGGCTGTCCCCGCCGGTTCATGCTGGCCGTGTCGATCATCGACTCGAAATCGGCACGATATCGACATGCGTTGCACGTCCTATGCCGTGCCGCATGCATGGCGATGGATTCATGAACGATGCCATCGCGCGCAGGCGCCTGGGCGCGATGGCATCGATCATGAATTCACGCTGGAGCGGCTCGAATGCGTCGTTCGAATCCCATCGGAGATTTCCGGTAACGCGTTCCGAAGATCGTCTCTGATTCTATGATGATTCCGTGATGGGCACGAATATGAACCACCGAGGCACAGAGGTCACAAGAAAATGTTGTTGAGCCCGCTGTTTCCTCTGTACCTCGGAGGTTTCCTTCTTCTGTGAGCCAGGGACGAGCCTGGCGACGCGGCGATAGTGGCCCTTCGAGATGCTCCAGGAGGGCGCGGTGCTGCTGATGTCGAGTCGATCCGGCCTCACTCGGCGGGAGCGCCCGCGCAGATCCAGTCCGTGATGGTCTTCATGTCGGCCTCTGACAGCGAGCCGCCCGGGGGCATCTTGATCTCGTTGGAGCCGCAGAGGTCGACGCCCTTGAGCTTGTTGATGAGGTAGCTGCTGCTCGGCATGAATGGCACGACGAGCGCGTGCTCGCTGGAGCAGGAGCGGGCGTCCTGATTGACGAGCGCGCCGACCGCCGCGGCGGCGCGGAGGTCGAGCCCGGCGGACGGCGCCGTGGGGCTGCCGTGGCAGTACTGGTTCGAGCAGCTCGCCTCCAGGATCGGCTGTACCTGGGCGAAGGTCGCCGTATCCGGCCCGCAGGCGGGATCGGCCGGAGGCGCGCCGCCGCCGCCCGCGCCGCCTGTTCCGCCGCCCGCGCCGCCGCCGCCCGTGCCGCCCGCGCCGCCGGAGCCTGCCTCGGTGCCCGCGCCGCTGCCGCCGGAGCCTGCCTCGGTGCCCGCGCCGCTGCCGCCGGAGCCCGCCTCGGTGCCCGCGCCGCCGCCGCCGGAGCCCGCCTCGGTGCCCGCGCCGCTGCCGCCGGAGCCGCTGCCGCTCGCGCCCGCGCCGCCGGTGCCTGCGGTGGTGGCGCCGCTGCCGGTGCCTGTCGTGGTGCTGCTCTGGCTGGAGCTGGCGGCGTCGCCGCCGCCGGTGCCGAAGTTGTCGTTGACGTAGTCCTCGATGGCGTCAACGGAGCAGGCCGCCGCGGAGAGCCCGATGGCCATGCAAAAGACCAGTCGAAGCGAAGCGTTATAGTAAAGCAAGGTGCCTCTTCAAGGTGTTGGCCGCGCGACGTTCGCCGCGCAGGCGGTTCACAGAGAGATTAGAAAGCATGAGGGCGCACACGATGCAATGCGTGATGGCGGGCAAACCGATCACTTTATGCATGTCATCACTGCAATGCAATGGCATCGTTGGAATATGGTGTGTTCCTTGTCTCCTGATCGTGGTGCGTGCACGGGGGATGCTGTCGTATACTCAGATGGGTTTCACATCCTGGTGGGGTGGGTAAAATGCCAGTATGGTTTGAACCCAAGGCCTCGCCATGGCGCTCGAATGACGGCCAATTGAGCAGGCGGGGCCAAGAGAACCGCGCGGATCGAAGGAATTTTCTTCCTGTCCAGTGCCGCTATTGTGTCCTGGGGTTATTTTTCCGGGACAGCCGCGCTAGATCGATGTCTACAGGACGTATGCTGTTGACGCGGGTCGTGATCTCTTCGATTCTGCTGAGCGATCGAGGAATAGGCACTGCAACATTCCGGGCGGCCTCGATCCATCGGGCTGCCACGGAACGTCGATGGAGCGCACCGAGCGCATTGGCCGGCGTTCGTCTTCTGGTTGCGCTCCGGCGTCCGGTCCTCGGAGAGGGGGGGCGTCGCGCGATGCGGCGGCGGGCCGAGTCGGTGCCCGGTTCTGCGGTGGCTCACGCCCTCGGAGAGGGGGTTCGTCGCGCGATTCGGGTACAGTCCGAGTCGTTGCCCGGTTCTACGGTGGCGTCAGGCCCTCGGAGAGGGTGTTCGTCGCGCGGGGTGGGGACGGGCCGATGTCTGAGCCCTCATGACGTCCTGTGTCCGGCGTGCGCAGCACGACGGGCGCAGGACGTCCGGGCGAGCTCGGCGGGGCCCCACCCCGGGCGACGAACACCCTCTCCGAGGGCCGTGCTGTCTCGGAACACCCTCTCGTGCCCCGGGCAAGTCCAGCCGGCGCTGTACAGAAAGGCGAGGTCTACCCCGCGAGCGCCTTCGACGAGAGCAGCTCTCCCGGATCCCGCTCGGCGATCTCCGCGAAGCGCGGCAGGTCCGCGAGCCGCCGCGCCGTCGTCGCGCTGGTCTCGGCGTCGCGCTCGAACGCGATCGCCCGGCTGAGCCCCTGCTTCGACACCCCCCGGAGCAGCGCCGGCGAGTGCGTCGTCGCCACGATCTGGCACACCGACGGCCGCGCCGCCCCCTCCAGGAGCTGCGCCAGCACGCCGGCGCGCTCGGGGTGCAGCCCCGCGTCGGGGTCCTCCACGAGGAGCAGCGAGCCCTCCGGCGCCGTGAGCACCCCGGCGAGCTTGCCGAGCACCCGCAGCGCGCCGTCCGGCAGGCTCGGCGCCGGGACGCGCGCGCCGCCCTTCTCGACGAGCACCATCATGACGTCGCCGAGCCCCGTCTCCGCAAACTCGATATCGTCGATCTCCGGCGCGAAGATCGATCGCACCCAGCCGAGCACGTCGGCCTTGTGATCGGCCTCCTGGCAGAGCCAGCGGAGCACCGCGGAGAGGTTCTGACCGCCGGCGCCGAGGTTCTCGATCTCGTGCGGCACGTATCCCCTCATGCGCGAAGGATCGATGTCGATGGACAGCGTGCTCCGCATCGCGACCTGAAGCGCGTTGCAGAGCGCGATGACGTCCGCGAGGCTCACGTCGTCGCCGCGCCCGCGGTGGTGCTCGATCTGCCCGAGCAGGCTGCGCCGCGCCGGGTTGCGATCCATCGACGCGATCCGCATCGAGCGGCCCTTCTTCGACGCCGCCTTCAGCGCGCCGCCCGCCGCGAACCCCTCGATCCCCCGCAGCGCAGAGGTCGTCGTGTCGAAGAGCAGCCCCCCGGCCGACCTCGCCTCGAGCGACTCGTGCTCCACGATCACGTCAGGCTCGACCTGACACGTGATCTTGTGTGTGAGCTCCTCCTTCCCGATCGCCCACCGGCTCTCGATGGTGAACGATTTGGCGCCCCTGTGCGTGGCCCCCTGCGTGCCGCCGCGCAGCCCCGGCCACACCTCGCGCCGGCCGTCGACGCGGCCGCGGAAGACGTCGCACAGGGGGAGATCGAGCCCGACGCCCTGCAAGAAGCGCAGCGCGTCGAGGAAATTGCTCTTGCCGGAGCCGTTCGGCCCGAGCAGCAGCGTGAAGGGGGAGAGCTCCACCGTTTGATCGGCGAAGCTCTTGAAGTTCTTGAGTCGAATGGATGTCAGCATGCCTGGCCGCCCGAGGCATCCATGTAGCCAGGCGGCCAGCCGGATGTAAAGCGCCGACCGATCAGCGGAAGTCGATGAGCTCGATGTCGAACACGAGCATGCCGGCCGGGGCGCCGGGGCGCGTCGGCTTCTCGCCGTAGGCGAGCTCCGCGGGGATCCAGAATCGCGCCTTCTCGCCTTTCACCATGAGCTGTACGCCCTCGGTCCACCCCTTGATCACGCCGCCCACAGGGAAGGTCGCCGGCTCGTCGCGCACGATGGAGCTGTCGAACATCTTCCCGTCCGTCGTCCACCCCGTGTAGTGCACGGTGACGCGGCTCGTCGGCTTCGGGTGCTCGGTGCCTGTGCCCTTCTGGAGCACCTGGTAGGCGAGCCCGGAGGCGGTCTTCTTCGCGGTCTTCGGCGGCGCCTTCACGTCCGCCGGCACCGGCGGCGGCTTCGGCGCGGGCGCGAAATCGAGCAGCTCGACGTCGAACACGAGCATGCCGGCCGGGGCGCCCGGGCGCGTGGGCCGGTCGCCGTAGGCGAGGCTACCGGGGATCCAGAGGCGGCGCTTCTCGCCCTTGCTCATGAGCTGGAGCGCCTCCGTCCAGCCCTTGATCACGCCGCCCACGGGAAAGGTCGCCGGCTCGCCGCGCAGGACGGAGCTGTCGAACATCTTCCCATCCGTCGTCCACCCCGTGTAGTGGACCGTCACCTTGTCGTCGGGGCCGGGGTGCGCCGGGTCCTTGCCCGGCGTCAGCACCTTGAACGCGAGGCCCGACGCCGTCTTCTGCGCGTCCGCTGGCGGCGCGGCCACGTCGGGCGGCGCAGGCACGCCGGCGGGCTCTGCGGGCGCCTGCTGCGCGGTGGGCTCGGCGGTGGGCGCCGCCGGCGCGGCCGAGGCGGGCGGCGGGGATTCGGCGGTCGGCGGCGAGCTGGGCTTCTGGTCGCAGGCCGCGAGAGGGAGGGTGAGCAACGCGAGGAGGAGAGCGCAGCGCTTCATGCGCGGCTTCATAGCTCGTCCGCCGCCGAGAGCCGGTATTTTTGGTGACGTGCGCGCCGGGTCATGCGCCTTCCGTCGGTCGCGGATCCACTCGGCCGCTGGCAGCCGTCGCCGGCGTTCGAGGATCTCGACCGGCCTGCGCGGAAGGTCTAGCGTGCCTTCCGCCATGGCGAGATCGATATACTTCTTCGGCGCGGGGCAGGCGGACGGGGACGCACAGCAGAAGGAGCTGCTCGGCGGCAAGGGCGCTGGGCTCGCCGAGATGACGCGGCTCGGCATCCCGGTGCCGCCGGGCTTCACGGTGACCACCGAGGTCTGCAATGCCTATGTGGCCGCCGGCAGGGCGCTCCCCGCCGGTCTCGAGGACGAGATCAGGGCGGCGATCGGTCGGCTGGAGTCGCTGGTCGACGCGAAGTTCGGGAGCGTCGAGGCGCCGCTGCTCGTGTCGGTCCGCTCGGGCGCGCGCGCGTCGATGCCGGGAATGATGGATACCATCCTGAACCTCGGCATCAACGACGCGATCGCGCGCGGGCTCGCGCGGCGCACCGGGAGCGAGCGATTCGCGCTGGACGCCTATCGGCGGTTCATCCTGACCTATGCCGATGTCGTGCTCCGGGTGCCCCGCGACCGCTTCGACGAGGCGCTCGGCCGCGCGCGCAGGCAGGCCGCGGCGAGGCTCGGCGTCGACGCGACGCGCCTGAACGCCGCGGAGCTCGAGCGCAAGGTGCCCGACTCCCTGCTCGACGCGGACTCGCTCGCGTCGCTGATCCAGCAGCAGAAGGACATCGTGCGCGAGGCGGCGGGGCGGCCGTTCCCCGAGGACCCGATCGAGCAGCTGACGGGCGCGATCCGCGCCGTGTTCGACAGCTGGAACAACCACCGGGCCCAGGTGTACCGGAAGATGCACGATATCCCGGAGGCCTGGGGGACGGCCTGCAACGTCCAGGCGATGGTGTTCGGCAACCTGGGCGACGACTCCGGCACCGGCGTCGCGTTCACCCGCGATCCGTCGACCGGAGAGCGGCGCTTCTTCGGCGAGTGGCTCCCCAACGCCCAGGGCGAGGACGTCGTGGCGGGGGTGCGCACGCCGCACCCGCTCTCGAGGTCCGGCGCGGGCGGCGAGCCCGGCGCGGGCGGCGACGACGACGCGGACTCGCTCGAGGCGCGGATGCCCGAGGTGTACGCGAAGCTCGTCGAGGTGCAGGCCCGGCTCGAGCAGCACTTCCGCGACATGCAGGACCTGGAGTTCACGATCCAGCGCGGCGAGCTCTTCCTGCTCCAGTGCCGCACCGGCAAGCGCACCGGCCGGGCGGCCGTGCGCATCGCGGTCGAGATGGCCCGCGAGGGGCTGATCAGCCAGCGCGAGGCGATCTTGCGGGTCGATCCGGGCTCGATCGACCAGCTGCTCCACCCGAGCATCGACGAGGCCGCGCCGAAGAAGCTGCTCGCGCGCGGCCTGCCCGCGAGCCCCGGGGCGGCGACGGGGCAGGTCGTGTTCAGCGCCGACGAGGCGGAGCGGCGCGCCGGCCAGGGCAAGGCGGTGATCCTCGTGCGCTCCGAGACGTCGCCGGAGGACATCCACGGCATGAAGGCGGCGCGCGGCGTGCTGACGGCCCGCGGCGGCATGACGAGCCACGCGGCCGTCGTGGCCCGGGGGATGGGCAAGAGCTGCGTGGCCGGCTGCTCGGCGATCAGCGTGAGCCAGGGCCAGATGGCGGTCACGATCTACGACGACCACGGGCACGCGACCGGCGCGATCACCGTGAAGGCCGGCGACGTGATCACGCTCGACGGCGGCAGCGGCAGGGTCTTCCTCGGGGCGGTGCCGACCGTCCCGGCGGCGATGAGCGGCGAGCTCGAGGAGCTCATGCGCTGGGCCGACGCCGTCCGGCGCATGCGCGTGCGGTCGAACGCCGACACGCCCCACGACGCCCGGACGGCGCGCAACTTCGGCGCGGAGGGCATCGGGCTGTGCCGCACCGAGCACATGTTCTTCGACGAGGAGCGCATCCACGCGATGCGCGAGATGATCCTCGCCGAGGACGAGGCGGGGCGGCGGCGCGCGCTCGCGAAGCTGCTGCCGTTCCAGCGCGGCGATTTCCTGGGTGTTTTCCGGGAGATGGCCGGCCTGCCGGTGACGATCCGGCTGCTCGATCCGCCGCTGCACGAGTTCCTGCCGCAGGACGGCGCGCAGCTCGAGCAGCTGTCGAAGACGACGGGGGTGAGCGCGCAGGAGCTGCGGCGCAAGAGCCAGGAGCTCGCCGAGTACAACCCGATGCTCGGCCACCGCGGCTGCCGGCTCGCGATCACGTCGCCGGAGATCTACGAGATGCAGGCGCGCGCCATCCTCGAGGCGGCGTGCGAGGTCGCGGCGGCGGGCATCGAGGTGGAGCCCGAGATCATGATCCCGCTCAGCATGACCCGGCGCGAGCTCGCCATCGTGCGCGGGCTCGTCGAGCGCGTGGCGGAGGAGGTCTTCGCCGAGCGGGGGCGGAGGGTCGATGTCCGGCTCGGGACGATGATCGAGCTGCCGCGCGCCGCGATCGTGGCCGGCGAGCTGGCCGAGGAGGCGGAGTTCTTCAGCTTCGGCACGAACGATCTCACGCAGACGGCGCTGGGCATCTCGCGCGACGACGCGGGCCGGTTCCTCGGCGCGTACGTCGAGGCCGGCATCCTCGCGAAGGATCCGTTCCAGTCGCTGGACGTGGCCGGCGTCGGGGCGCTCGTGGAGATCGCGCGCGATCGCGGGCGCGCGGCGCGGCCCGGGCTGAAGCTCGGCGTCTGCGGCGAGCACGGCGGCGACCCGCTATCGATCGCGTTCTTCGAGCAGGCCGGGCTTGATTACGTCTCTTGCTCGCCGTTCCGCGTGCCCGTCGCTCGCCTCGCCGCCGCGCAGGCGGCGCTCGCGGCCGGGCCGTCGAGGGGTCCGCGCGCGACGGACTGAGCATCTTCCATCTCCGGACGTCTCCAGAGGACAGCGCGACATCCGTTCTCACGAGCGTGCTTTGGCGCGCTCACGAGTGAGCTTTGGAGTTTCGCCAAGTCTGCTAAACCAGGAACCTCGCTGTTCACCGCCGGTGTCTGGCCGGGCGCGCGCGTCGCGCCGGGCCGCCTCACCGCGCGCAGGCGACTGGAGGTTTCATGCGTCATCTCGGCGTCTCCTCTGCGCTCCTCGCTTTTCTGGGGGCCGCGGCCTCGGGTGCTTTCGTCGCGGTCGGCTGCAATGCCTCGGGGCCAGATCCCGGCGCGGGCGGCGCGTCGCCTGGCGGCGGCGGGGCGGGCGGCGACGGGGGTGACGGAGGCGGCGGCAGCGGCGGCGGGGGCCTCGATCCGGGGGACCCTCCGGGCGGGTTGATCCCGCCCGGCGACGACGCGGGGGTCGTCGACGCGGCGGTGAACCCGTGCGGCACGAAGTGCGGCCCGGAGGAGCTCTGTGATCTCAACCACCTTGGGTTCGACGACGACTGCGACGGTCAGGTGGACGAGACGTGCTCTTGCATCGCGGGGCAGGCGCGCGGGTGCTTCATGGGTGATCCGTCGTACCTCGCGGCGGAGGGGTGCTTTCCGGGCACCGAGCTGTGCAACGAGATCGGCGTGTGGGGGCCGTGCCTCGGCGGCCGGCACGCGACAGAGCAATGCTTCAGCGAGAACCCCGCGGGCTGTCACGCGCTCCAGGCGCCGCCGTTCGCCGACGTGGACCTGAAGGAGGGGACAGGCACGTTCAGCGCGGACGCGGAGCCCGGGTCAGAGACCTGGACGGTCGTTTGCCCGACGGGCATCGATCCGTGTCCGGCGGTGTCCGGAGCGAGCCCGGCGGATGACTACAAGCCGCTCCAGTCGGGAGAGTACAAGGTCGTCTACACGAAGCGGCTCGCGGACGGCACGACCGACTCCTGCGAGTATGCCCTTTACGTCGGCGCGCCCGGCCTGCGGGTCGAGCTCGAGTGGGAGCACGACCTCGGGGGCGACGGGGTGGATCTCGATCTGCACCTGCACCGGCCGGGCGCCATGGATCCGTGGCGGGTGGCCGGCTCGCCGAGCGACTGCGGTTACAACAACTGCACCGTGGATACGCTGGCGTCGGACCCGGAGATCCTCTGGTTCAGCGACACCGCGACGCCGCCGGAGCCGGTGCGCTGGTACGCGGATCCGGTGGAGGCGAAGAACACCTGCTATCACGCGCCCCGCGGCGCCGGGCAGGCGTGGCGCGATCTCGGCCGGGGGTGCCACAACCCGCGGCTCGACATCGACAACATCACGTGCGACCCCGCCGTCACGGATCCGAACAGCGACAACTTCTGCGCGCCCGAGAACATCAACGTGGATTTCCCGCCGATCGGGCAGTGGACGAGGATCGGCGTCCACTACTACTCGAACCACGGCCAGAGCTACGCGGTCCACCCGCGGATCAAGATCTTCTGCAACGGCGCCCTCGGGGCGGATCTCGGCCCGACGGGGTTCCACGACCCGGAGGCGCCCGTCACGTTCGCGGCGAGCGACGGGAGCGTCCGGTACTGGCTCGTCGCCGACGTGGCGTTCGTCGACGGCGGCGAGTGCGGCGAGGACACCTGCGTTGTGAGGCCGCTCTACGCGGACGAGACGATGAAGACCCCGCTGCTGACGACCCGGTCGTCCGTGGAGTCGAGCTTCGGCCCGGCGTACCCGCCGTCGCCCTGACCGGCGGGCGCGATCCAGGGGCCGCAGCGGGGCTCCGGGGACCGCGGCGGCCACGGGCGCGCCTCCGGAGGGACGGGCGCCCGTGGCCGGGCGCGCCGGCGCTTTACAGGCGCGGCGGGGCGGTGCACGCTACCGACATGGGCATCTTCGACCGGATGGGAAAGGTCATCTCGAGCAACGTCAACGCGCTCCTCGACAAGGCGGAAGATCCGAAAAAGTCGCTGGATCTCATCGTCGAGGAGATGAAGGACCAGGTCCGCGCGGCGCGGAAGGAGCTGGTCGACGCGGTGGCGGCCGAGAAGGTGCTGCGCAAGAAGGTCGACGAGCTCGACGCCGAGGCGGAGAAGTGGGAGAAGCGCGCCGAGCTCGCGCTGAAGGCGAACGACGAGAAGCTCGCGCGCGAGGCGCTCGTCCAGAAGAAGCGGGTCGTCGGCGAGCGCGACCGGGCCGAGGCGATGCGCGCGGAGCAGCGCTCGGCGGTCCTCTCGATGAAGGCCGAGCTCGAGCGCATGGAGGCCAAGCAGGAGGAGTTCCAGGCGCGCAAGGGCACGCTCGCGGCGCAGATCCAGCAGAGCCGCGCCGGCGGCGGGGCCGAGGGGCTCGGGGCGCGGGGCGGCCAGAGCGCCTTCTCGGAGTTCCGGCGGATGGAGGAGCAGGTCGAGGGCCAGGTCGCGCAGGTCGCCGCGTCGCGCGAGGTGGAGGAGGCGATCTCCGGCGGCGGACTCTCGGCGGCCGAGCTGGAGGCGAAGTTCGCCCAGCTCGAGCACGGCCGCGGCAGCGCGAGCAGCGCCGGCGCGGACAGGCCCGGGGGCTCGGCGGTCGACGATGAGCTCGCCGCGCTGAAGAAGAAGATCCGGATCGGGTCCTGAGCGCCGCGCGGCGGGCGGCAGGGGCGCGCGCTGCGCCCGCTGTCGCCGGCTGGATCCACCGCCGCCGGCGCTCCTCGGGCGCCGGGGCTTCGACCCCCTCGAAGCCGAGAAGCAAAGCAGACAGACAAGGCCGAGCGAGCAGCGCCACGGGATGGTGCGGGTCCTTGGCTCATGCGCTCACGCGCTCACGCGGTGGCGAGCGACCGCGGAGGTCGGGCGCCGCGGGCATCCGGGTCGATTCCTTGCGTGCATGGTGCTCACGTCACGCTTTCGTGGGTAACTTCCATCCGTAACGGAGAGCCGAGGTGCACATGAAATGGAGCTCGATTGTCTTTCTTGGATGCTTGCTGGTGGCCTGCGGGGACGATGACCCCAACCCCGGGGCCGGCGGCGCGGGCGGCAACGCCGAGGGCGGCGGGGGCAACAGCGCGGAGGGCGGCCCGGGCGAGGGCGGCAATGCGGAGGGCGGCGGCCCCGGCGAGGGGGGCAACGCGGAGGGCGGCGGCCCCGGCGAGGGGGGCAATGCGGAGGGCGGCGGCCCCGGCGAGGGGGGCAATGCGGAGGGCGGCGGCCCGGGCGAGGGCGGCAATGCGGAGGGCGGCGGCCCCGGCGAGGGCGGCAATGCGGAGGGCGGCGGCCCCGGCGAGGGCGGCGGCCCCGGCGAGGGCGGCGGCCCCGGCGAGGGGGGCAATGCGGAGGGCGGCGGCCCCGGCGAGGGGGGCAATGCGGAGGGCGGCGGCCCCGGCGAGGGCGGCGGCCCCGGCGAGGGCGGCGGCCCCGGCGAGGGCGGCGGTCCCGGCGAGGGCGGTGGTCCCGGCGAGGGCGGCTTCGATTCTGTCGAGCTCGCGATCGCCTCCGACGAAGACGGCACCTCAGGCTGCGCGACGTTCTTGAACGGCGTCTGGGGCGTGGACGAAACCGAGTTCTTCGAGGGCGAAGCCACGAACTACGCGTGCGCCCTGGTGCCCGTGCGGGTCGACGGGGACGCCTACTGGATCACGTCCCGCGATTTCGGGGGTGAAATCGATGGGTACGACCTGAACTACAGCTCGCTCTTCACCGACGCGCGGATCGAGGAGACGAGCGCATCGCTCGTGCTCCTCGACAGCGCGTTCGCGCCGATCTTCGCCGGCACGATCAACGTGACGTCGCTCACGGACGATAGCGTCACCCTGTCCATCGAGTAGAGCTCGCCGTTCGAGGCGGGTCGGGCCGCGCGGCCGCCCGGGCGAACGCACGAGGCGCTGCGCTCGGGTCTCCCGGCGGGGGCGGGGCTCGATGTGACGGACCCGGAGCCGCTGCCTGCCGAGCATCCGCCCTGGAAGCTCCCCAACGCGATCATCACGCCGCACACCTCAGGGCGGCTCGTCGTGGTACAGCCCGTCTCCGACGTGAACGGCGCGAGCGATCGCCCGTCTGCGTCAGGCGATGCACCTGGACCGCCGGCGTCCGCGCTCGATCGCGGGCGGCTCGGCTCGAAGGAGTGACGAATGAAGATCGGAATCATCGGCGCCGGCTTGATCGGCGGGTCGCTGGCGAAGCTGTTGGGGAAGCTCGGTCACCAGGTCGTGATCGCGAACTCGCGCGGGCCGGACACGCTCCGCGAGCTCGCCGCCGAGACCGGGGCCACCCCCGTCACCGCCGCGGAGGCCGCGCGCGGCGGCGAGATCGTGGTCGTCACGATCCCCCAGCGCGCGGTCGTGGACCTGCCGAAGGATCTCTTCGCCGGCGTGCCCGCCGACGTTGTGGTGATCGACACAAACAACTACTACCCGGTCCGCGACGGCAGCATCCCGGCCATCGAGGCGGGGCAGGTCGAGAGCGCGTGGGTCGCCGAGCGGATCGGGCGGCCGGTGGTCAAGGCGTTCAACAACATCTACTTCGAGAGCCTGCTCGCGAAGGGCAAGCCGAAGGGCACGCCGGGGCGCGTCGCGCTCCCGATTGCGGGGGATCCGCCGGAGGCGCGGGCGAAGGTCATGCGCCTCGTCGACGAGCTCGGCTTCGATCCGGTCGACGCGGGCGGCCTCGAGGACTCGTGGCGCCAGCAGCCGGGCACCCCCTGCTACGTCCACGACCTCGAGGCGCCTCGGCTGAAGGAGGCGCTCGCCGCGGCCGAGCGGAGCCGCATCCCCGAGTACCGCAAGGCCTCGGACGACTGGCTGCGATCGCTCATCGCGTCACAGAGCCCGAGCTGATCCGAGCGCGAGCGGAACCGTCGGCCGCCTGCCTCGACGCGCGATGCCGACGCGGACCGTGAGCACGGCCGACCAGCCCTCCGCGGGCCACCGCGGACTGCCGCCATCACGCCGCCTTGAGCGATCGTGAGCTTCTGATCGCAACCGACCCACGATCCAGGCAAGGAGTTGTAGCTGCGTGGCGTATCGGCTTCAGCGGTCGCCATCGCTATCCTGGCCAACGAGTGCATGAGCGCTGCTATGAACCTGATTCAGCTGGCCGACGCCCTGACCGCTTGCGCTGTCGCTGACCCCTGGGCGTTCGACGGCAGCGACCTCCTGGAGACGCTCTCCAGGATCGAGGTGACGGCTGGCGTTCATCAGCCGCCGTTTTGCCCGGAGATCGAGCTGGGCGATCGCTTCATCGTGGTCGCTCACGCCGGCCATGTGCCAGAGTCCTCTGTCTGGGGCTTCGCCGATCGTACGGAGCTCGAAGCGTTCATCCTTGGCCCCGCGGGGCTGACGAATCCGTTCACGACCTTCTGCGTCGCCTTTGTGGACGGCAGCTACTGCCCGTTTCAGCTGCTCTACGTGGATGGTGTACGAGATGTCGAGTTCAGCAAGGCCGCGCAGCTGGAGCGCGACCCCTTTGGGCGTGAGTATCCGAAGCTTCGACTGGAATGGTTGCCGACCGCGCGGCATCGCTCGTGACGCGTCCATGCGCCTGCCCCGCTTCGGGCTCGCACCTACTTCGGGCTCGCCCTGCCGATCGCGATGACGTTCTGCTGCGCCGCCGGCTTGCCGCCCTCGTGCGGGGCCACGCCGACGCGCGGGTGCGCCTTGAGCAGCGTCACCGTGAGCGTGATCCCCCAGCCGTCGTTCGTCTTGAGCTCCGCGTGGCCGTGGCTGTCCTCCACGGCCAGGATCAGCCGGCCGAGCGGCTCGAGCCCCGCCGGGGCGGCGCCTGGCGCCGTCAGCACGCGCTGGAGCGCCGACTCGGGGAGCCCCAGGCCGAAGCCGACGTCCAGGATCGAGAGCTGCACGCCGTGCGGCGCCTCGCGCACCGACACCACCGGGCCGTGGCCCGGCAGCCCGCGGCCCGCGACGTCGGTCAGGAACGCCTCGAGCACCTGCCCGAGCTCGCCGCGGTGCCCGAGCGCGTGCGTCGCGCCGCGGATCGGCTCGAGCCGCACCGCCCGGCCCGTCGCGCGCGCGGCGCTCGCGACGGCGTCGGCCACGACGTCGCCGAGCTGGAAGGCGCAGAGCGGATCGGTCGCGTCGCGCGCGGCGATGGGCCGCACGTTGCCCGACACAGGCGCCGGCTGCTTCACCGGGATGAGCGCGGCGACGTAGCCCGCGATCCACGACGAGCCGTCCGACTCGCGGCGCAGCGGGCGCACCGAGAGCACCGCGGGCTCGGGCGCGCTGACGCTGAGCTCGATGCCGTCGTCGCTCGCCATCACGCTGGAGAGCGAGACCGCGGCGCTGCCCGCCGACGTGGCGCCGAGCACGTCGCCCAGCGTGAGCGAGCCGGGCGGGAGCGCCGAGCTCGCGCTCTCCGCCGGGACCGCGACGTCGCGCGCGCGGAGCCACTTCGCGAACGCCGGCGCGACGAAGCGCACGTCGCCGAACGCGTCGGCGTACAGCAGCCCGACCGGGGCGTTGCGCAGCATCGACCCGAAGAGCTGGAGGTCGTCGAGCGCGACGCGCGCGCCCTCGACGAGATCGTCCGTCGGCGCGTGCCCGGCCCGCGCCTCGGCGCCGACCGCCTGCGCGGTGCGCGCGAGGCGCTTCCTGCGCAAGAGCAGCGCGAGCTCGCGGCCGACGTGCTCGGCCCGCTCCGGCTCGCGCGAGTACGTCGCCTCGGCGACAGGGCCGCAGAAGAATACGTAGCCCTCGATCTCGCCGAACGCGATGAGCGGGACGACGACCGCGGGCATGTCCTGCTTCGTCAGGAAGCGGCGCGCCAGGCGGATCGCCGGCACGCCCTGCTCGCTGCTGTACGGCGGGCGGCGGACGTCGTGGCGCCGCTCGGCGACGAGGTTCTCGCCGCCGCGCTCGGTGTTCCAGAACCTGAGGTGCCAGCTCCCCGGGGGCAGCTCCGCCACGAGCACGAGATCGGCCGGGTGCGCCTGCTCCGCGAGGCGCGCCACGCGCGGCCAGAACTCCTCGTCGCGCAGCGTGTGCACGCCCTGCATGCGGAACAGCGCGGCGCGCTGGATGAGCTCCGCGGCGCGATCGACGGCGCGCTGGATGCCGATGCCGCGCAGGATCATGACGCCCGCGAACGCGACGGCGAGGCCGAACAGGGTGCTCGGCAGCGGGAGCAGGCTCGCCTCGGCGCGCGCGGCGAGCGCGCTCTGGCCCGCGGCGAGCGCGAACGTGGCGAGGAACAGCGCGGCCGTCGCGACGAGGCTCCCGTGGCGGCGGCGCGCGAGCCACACGAAGCCGCCCGCGAGCAGGACGAACAGCGCCGGCACCCACGCCGGGGCCGACGCGCGCCGCCCGCCGTCGAGCAGCCCGCCGAGCACCGCGGCGACGCCCTTCGCCGGCGGCAGCGCCGACGTCGCGACGGCCTGGGGCGGCACGCCCCCCGAGCCCACCCCGACGACAGCGACGCGGCCCTCGAGCGCGCTCGCGGGGACCTGGCCCTCGGCGAGGGCGCTCAGGCTGACCGCGGGCACGCTCTGCGGCGCCTTCTTGAGGACCCACGGCGCCGCCGAGACGCCGAGCGCCCCGAGCTCCGCCGCGCGCTCCTCGCCGGCCGGCGACGCGAAGCCGACGACCTCGCCCGCGCTGAGGCGGAGCAGCCCGGGCGGCATGCGGACGACGGGCGCGGCGCGGTCAGCGTCGAGCGCGCCGCGCGCGCCGTCGAGCGCGTCGCCGGCGCAGAACGCGTCCGCGGGCGGGATCAGCAGCGCGCCGCGCGCGCGGCCGCGCTCGAGCAGGCCGGGGAGATCGCGCGCGCAGAGCCCGTCGCGCAGCGCCTCGGGCGAGGCGGTGACGAGCAGCACCTGCGCCGAGGGCGCGGCGTCGGCGAGCGACGAGGCGGTGAGGCCGCGCGCGACGTAGTCGAACCGCTCGAGCGGCGCGACGGCGGCGAGCAGCGCCCCCGCGACGATCGCGAGCGCGTCGGGCCTGAGCCACCCGAAGCGCCCCGCCTCGGCGGGCGAGGTCATCGGTCGCGGGATGCGAAAGGGCTTGGGGATCCGCGGACGGTAAGTCTTCGCCATAATCGCTGAAGAAGGCAGCGCACCAGGGGTTGCGGGACGCCCAGGTGGACCGAGCGTCGCATCGAGGTCGCTCCAATACAATTGTCTACCGGGGTGCGCCGCGCCAAAAACATGTGTCTTCGAAGAAGAAGGACGCGCCCTACAGCCGCTCGCTCAGCGCTGCCGCCCGCGCGCGTCTCGCCCGGCGCGGGTCCAACGACGCGAGGCGCGCTGCTGCGCCGCGGCGCAGCAGCGGATTCTGTTCGAGACAAGGTACGACGTGGTGCTCCGCACCCCCCGGCGAGGCACGTTGTGTTGCGGGCGGCGTGCGTGTCATGCGACGTCGGCGCGCGGTGACGATTGGGCTGGATCGGCCTGTCGGAAGGGGTTTGAATCGCCCCTGCGTATGCGTCGCTCCTCATCGGTCCTCCGGGTCGCTCCCGTCCTCGGCTTGTTCGTTCTGGCGAACAGCGTCGTCTTCTCGGCCTCCAGCTGTGGCTGCGAGTCGGATGTACAGCTCGCAAATCCGCCGGGCGCCGGCGGCGCCGGCGGCGCGGGCGGGGCGGGCGGCGCGACGGCGAGCGGCAGCGGGGGGGCGCAGGACGGCGGCGGCGGGGCCGAGGAGGGCGGCGGCGGGGTCGGCGGGGTCGGCGGCGCCGGCGGGGCCGGCGGGGCCGGCGGGGTGCCGCTGCCGGAGGTGCTGCCCGACTTCACCGAGGAGGAGCGCGAGCCCACCGACGCGACCGACGGCATCCCGAGCCCGCTGCCGGGCGTGTACGACGACAAGGGCGTCGCCGAGAGCGACGCGGTGGTCCGCGCGCTGATGGGCTTCCGCATCCGCAACTCGGGGCGCCTCGACCCGCTGATCGACGAGATCTACGACCCGGCGAGCCCGCGGTTCCGCCAGTACCTCACCGCGGAGCAGTGGATCGAGCAGTTCGCGCCGCGGGAGCTCGACGTGCACCTCGTGAAGCTCTGGCTCGAGGAGCAGGGCCTGACGGTGAACTTCACGGCCACGAACCGGCTGCTCGTCCAGTTCACCGGCACGGTGTCCCAGTTCAACGCGGCCTTCAAGACGGAGCTCAGGGTCTTCGAGCGGGAGAACCCGCAGGCGGGGAACCCGCCGTTCGACGTCTACGGCACCATCGGCAAGCTCACGGTGCCGACGTGGGTGGCCGATCGGACGACCGGCATCATCACCGCGGACCTCGCGGCCAGCACCAAGCCGCTGCCCGCCGAGGCCGGGGAGATCGAGGACGACGGGCCCGCCAGCGTCGACGAGGGGATCACCCTCGCGCAGATCGCGGCCGCGTACGATCTCGACGAGCTCCACGAGCTCGGGTTCACGGGCCAGGGGGTGAAGCTCGGCGTCACGGTCGGCGCCGCCTTCAAGTTCAAGGACCTCCAGTCGTTCTGGCGGTCGCTCGGCGTCCAGCGGTCGAACCCCCGGGTCATCCAGACGATGGAGCCGCCCGCGACGCGCTACGTGGAGTCGACGCTCGACGTGCAGTGGTCCGGGGGCCTCGCCCCGGGCGCGGAGCTCGTCGTCTACCAGGGGCCCGACGCGCGCAACACGTCGATGGTCTACACGTTCAACGAGGCGATCGCCCGCGGCGAGGTGTCGATCATCACGGACTCGTTCGCCCACCGCGAGGACTCCGAGCCGCCGGCCGTGCGGCTCCAGTACCACCACGCGGCGCAGATGGCCGCCGCGCTCGGGATCACGGTGGTCGCGGCGAGCGGCGACTCCGCGCAGACCGACACGCCGTCGGCGAGCCCGTACGTGACCGGGGTCGGCGGGACGTCGCTCTGGGTCACCGAGGACGGCGAGGTCGAGAGCGAGGTCGCCTGGTCCCGCTCCGGCTCGGGTCCGACGCTCTCGTTCGACATGCCCTGGTGGCAGGTCGGGATCGTGGAGGGATCCGGCGGCAAGCGCGCTGTCGCGGACGTGGCGCTGCACGCCTCGCCCTCGCCGGTGCCGTACTGGGTCTACTACCTCGGCGAATGGGAGCGCTACGGCGGGACGTCGTTCTCCGCGCCCGCGTTCGCGGGGATCATCGCCGCGGTGAACAGCTACCGCGCCGCGCAGGGGCTGCCGCGCGTCGGGTTCCTCAACTCGATCCTCTATACGACCCCGTCCGTCCAGGCGACGTTCCGCGACATCGTGCGCGGATCGACGGAGTTCTTTGCCGCGGGGCCGGGCTGGGACTACCCGACGGGCTGGGGCGCGCCGAGCGCGATCGGCCTGGCCACCACGCTTCCGTAGCGGCGCGGCACGCCGGGCCGGGCGGCGGCGCGCGCCGACCCGATCCGGCGGACCCGCGCCGCACCGCCGCACCGCCTCACCGCCGCACCGCCGCATGCTCGACAACCTGCCGCTCTTCCCTCCGAACGGGCTGGATCGCAGCCTCCATACAGCGGTCCTGATCGGGCTCGTCTTCGGGACGCTGTTCACGGAGACGCTCGGCTGGACGTACGCGGGGCTCGTCGTCCCCGGCTACCTCGCGACGGTGTTCTTCGCGGCCCCGGTCACCGCGGTGTTCATCATCGCGGAGTCGATCGTCACGTACCTGTTCGTCGCGCTGATCGGCCGCTGGATCACGCGGACGGGCGCGTGGTCGACGGCGTTCGGGCGCGAGCGGTTCTACCTGTTCATCGTCGGCGCGGTGATCGTGCGGCTCTTCGTCGAGGGCTTCGTCGTGCCCGAGGTCTCGGCGCGGTACGAGTTCACGCACTCGCGGGAGCTCTACAGCATCGGGCTCGTGCTCGTGCCGCTCATCGCGAACGCGTTCTGGAACAGCGGCTTCGTGCGCGCGGCGCCGCGGCTCGCGGTCGTCACGGCGCTGACGGCGCTCGTGCTCGGCGTGCTGCTCCGCACGACGAACCTCTCGGTCTCGCGCTTCCAGGTGCTCAACGAGAGCCTGTCGCTCGAGTTCCTCGAGCTGCCGAAGGCCCACATCATCCTCGTCATCGGCGCGCTGCTCGGCGCCCGCAACAACGTCCGTTACGGGTGGGACTACAACGGCATCCTCGTGCCCGGCCTGCTCGCCGTGGCCTGGTACGAGCCGACGAAGCTGCTCACGACGACGGTCGAGGCGCTCGTCGTCTTCTACCTCTCGCGCTGGATCACCTCGGTCCGCCCCTTCTCGCGGATGCTGCTCGTCGGGCCGCGGCGCATGATCTTCGTCTACGTCGTCGGCTTCATCGTGAAGATGGCGATCGGCTTCGCCATGGTGCGGTTCGCGCCGGGGCTGCAGATGATC
This sequence comes from Sorangium sp. So ce1335, assembly GCF_051521615.1. Classification (NCBI taxonomy): domain Bacteria; kingdom Pseudomonadati; phylum Myxococcota; order Polyangiales; family Polyangiaceae; genus Sorangium; species Sorangium sp. So ce1335. Next base: position 10,394,636 of record NZ_CP150363.1, on the reverse strand, counting down.
GACTACTTCGGCTTCGGGTACCTGTTGCCGAGCCTCCTCGCCGTGAAGATGTGGAACAAGGAGCACGTCGGCATCGTGATCATGCCGACGCTCCAGGTGTCGTTCACGGCGTTCCTCGCGGGCAACGCGGTCGGCTACGCGCTCGTCGCGCTCGGCTGGGGGATCACGCCGCCGCCGCCGGCGGCCGAGGCGAAGCCGCCGCCGCGCATCGAGAGCGCGGCGCTGTCGCTCGTGCTGGCGGACACGGTGCCGCGGCCCGGCCCGCGCCCGAGGGCGGCCGCGATCGCCGCGGACATCGAGTCGCGGCGGATCGCCTACCGGCTCGCGCGGAGCGTGCTGCGCGACGGCCGGCCGGCGGACGAGCTGCTCGGCGTGGCGGAGCGGGCGCGGGTCTCGGTGGCGCGGGAGGGCGACGGCGACAGGCCGTGGTACGTGCTGACCGCGCGGTTCGAGGACCCGGAGGACGCGCCGAGCACGCCGCGGGCGGCGTTCCGCAAGCGCGCGGGCGAGGGCGGGGCGTCCGCGCCCGAGTGGGTGGTGCTGGCGGCGCCCGCGCAGATCGGCTCGGCGCTGCCCGCGGTGGCGCTCCGGGCGGCGGAGATCCTCGACGCGTCGGCCGTCGTGCTGCTGTCGCGCCACGGCGCGATCCGGCGCCACGACGAGGCGTTCGCGGCCTCGATGATCGAGGCGATGGAGGACCCCCAGGTGCTGATCGTCGAGCCGGGCGGCGGCGACGGGCCGGAGCTCAGCGTCGTGGGCTCGCCGGCGGGGCTGCCGGTCGTGGCGATCGGCGAGGGGCTCGGCGCCGAGGCGGAGATGACGTTCCGCCCGGCGGCCGAGCCGCAGGCGCCCCTCGCCGACGCGCCGCGGCTCCGGGTGCCGCTCCACGTCGCGGAGGCGGTGGGCGCGCGCATGCTCGGGGTGCCCGAGATCGTGCGCTGGAGCGGCACGCTGGAGGAGGAGCTCTCGAAGCGGATGGTGGCGCTGACCGAGGTGCAGCCGGGGCGGTTCCGGCCGCCGTCGATCGAGGAGCTGCGGCTGTTCGACAGCGTGGTGGCGCCGCGGCTGATCGCGGCGGCGACGCGGCCCGGCGGCGCGGCCGGTGCGCCGCCGCCGACGGCGTGGGAGCGGGCGATCCTCGGGCGTCTCGGCTTCCGCGAGGTGCGCATCGGCGGCACCGACGCCGCGCCGGCGGCGTGGGGCATCGCGGAGCCGGGGCCGTCCGAGGGCGGCCCGGAGCGCCGCGGGAACCCGGCGTGGCTCGTGCTGTCGCACCCGCCCGCGCCGCCGCCGCCCGCGCCGGCGCAGCGCCGCGCGGGGCCCGCGGCTTCGATCGGCGGGATCTTGCCGTCGCCCGAGCCCGAGCCGATGCGGTCGGCGCTCACGGGGGCGATGCTCGTCGAGGTGCCGGCGCCGCGGTGGCAGATCGGGGTGTTCGGCGCGGGGCTCGCGATCGCCGACGCGCTGTCGGCGCAGTCGCTGTTGCTCGCGGGGGCGGTGCCCACGGCGGAGCCGAGCGGCGCGGCCGACGTGCGGCGCGCCGAGGGGCTGCGCAGCTTCTTCCAGCGGGCGCACGAGGTCTGGGTGGGCGACGGCGGCAACGCGCTGTCGGTCCAGGCGATCGAGGCGGACCGGAGCTACGAGCGCGACGCGGTGATCTCGTTCGGGTACGAGGTCGTGCGGCCGGAGCACGTGCCCACCTTCGCGGGGCCGCTGCTGGAGACGCTGCGCGACCTCGAGCTGCGGGTCGGGATCTTCGACGGCGCGCGGGAGCAGGTGCCGTTCAGCGGCGCGACGGACATGGCCATGGCCTACGCGAAGCGGTTCGCGGAGGGGCGGTTCGCGATCGTGTACCTGGGCAGCGCGATCCGGCGCTTCTTCGAGCTGCGGCGCTTCGCGGCGCCGGGGCAGGGGGAGACGCGGCTCGAGGCGCGGCTCACGCGGCTCGGCGTGGCGCCCGAGCCGCGCGACGTAGCCGAGCGCGCGCGGGCGCTGGCGTCGTGCGCGACGGCGGGCGCTGGCGCGAGCGGGGACGAGGCGTGCCCGACCCGGGGCGTGGCGGCGGAGTGCGACCTCGCCGCGGCGATGGAGGTGTTCCGGCGCTACACGACGGAGCGGAACCCGTACTACCTGAAGGCGCATTTCTCGGCGCAGGCGGCCGCGGCGGGCGGCGCGCAGGCGGCGGGCGGCGCGCAGGCGGCGGGGAGCGCGCAGGCGGCGGGGGGCGCGCAGGCGGCGGGGGGCGCGCAGGCGGCGGGGGGCGCGCGGGCGGCGGGCGGCGCGCGGGCGGCGGGCGGCGCGCGGCCGGCGGGCGTGCAGGCGACGGGCGGCGCGCAGGCGGCGGCGGGCGCGCCCGCCGCCGGGGCCGCGGCGGCGCGGGTCGACGCGCGCTGCCACGTGGAGCTCGGGCGCGACGTGATCACCGGGCGCCCGTGGGTCATCGCGGCCCGGCCGGGGGAGGCGCAGCTCCTGCCGATCGACGGCGCGCTGGTCGCGATCCCGGGCGCGGCCGTGCCCGGCGAGCTGCGGCTGCGGCGCGCCGTCACCGTCGGCACGAGCGCGCTCCGGTTCCTGGCGGGCGCGCCCAGCGCCGCCGGCGCGGCGCCCGCGGCGCCCGGCGCGGCGGCGCCCGCGTCGGGGTCGGCGTCGCCCGGCGCGGCCCCGCAGGAGGCGTCGCCGTGAGCGCCCCGGCGAAGCGCCGCGAGCCGTCGCTCCACGAGGCGCCCGCGCCGCCGCGCCCCGCGCGGCCGCCGATGCGGGTGCGCCCGGCGACGGGGGGCTTCGTCGCGCGGCCGAGCGGGCCGCGCAAGGGGCTGAACCCGCGCTGGCTCATCGCGATGTCGCTGCTCGGCGTGACGGCGTTCGCGCTCTCGCTCTTGCCGAGCGCGCCGCCGCTCGGCAGCGCGCTGCCCGCCGAGGACGAGATCCTCGCCTACCACGTCGAGCCGCAGCGGGACCTCGTGATCAAGATCCCGGCCGAGATCGACGCCGTGGAGGTGACGACCTGGGCCAGCGTGAAGGCCGAGGCCTGCGACGCGGCGAGGCGCTACCCGTACGGGTTCGTCGCGGCGTTCGTGAACGAGCGGGGCGCGGAGGTCGCGCGGCACGTGTACGACCTGGAGAGCCGCGTGAGCTGCGACCCGGATCGCCCGCTCGGCGAGGGCGAGTACGCGGCGCGGCTCGCCGGCGGCGCGGGCGCGGTGACGGATCCGCGGTCGACGCTGCTGATCACGCACGACGTGCTCCCGCAGGGCGGGCAGGTGCGGCTCCGCGCGAAGCCCGCGGTGGGGGCCGACGGGGCGCCGATCGATCTGACCATCCTGTCGCGGCTGGAGGGCCGCTACGTGCGCAGCGAGGCGTCGCGCGCGCTGTACGAGCAGAGCCTCGACGCGGAGGAGCGGCGGCAGATGGGGCGCCGGGCGTCGGCGCTCGGGTTCGCCGATCTGCCGGAGCCGGCGCGCAGGGAGCTGCTCCGGGGCTGGGCGCGACGGCTCGAGGCCGGGGGCCGCCAGGGGCTCGACTACGAGATGTCGCGGCTGCTCCTGCGCCGCTTCCGGATGCCGTACCCGCGCGCCGAGGGCCGCGGCGCGTCCGAGTTCGTGATCGGCGAGCGCCACGCGGCCGCGCTGAACTTCCGCGGCCCGCTGTCGCTCGACATCGAGGGCCCGCCGGGCCGCACGGTGCGGGTCGCGGACGGCGCGAGCGCGCCCGCGAGCGTGGCGCTCGGCCCGCTCGGGCGGGCGACGGTGCGGCTCTCGCGCGAGGACATCCGCACGGTGGTGATCGACGGCGTCGGCCCGGATTTCGGCGTGCGGTTCGGCGCGCCGGAGGCGCAGGCGATGCAGCAGATCGGCGAGATCGTCCACCCGGCGATGCCGCAGCCCGCGGCCCCGAAGGCCCCCGGCGCGGCGCCGACCGCGGAGGCCCCCGGCGCCGCCGCCGAGGCCCCCGGCGCCGCCGCGGCGCCGCCCGCGCCGGCGCGGCTCCAGACGCCGCCGGACGTGCGCATCGTGCGCTACCTCGCGCTGGATCCGGCCGACCCGGTGATCGCGCGGATGGCCCCGGGGCAGGAGCTCCTCGGGCTCCTGATCCGCGCCGAGATCGAGGCGAGCAGCGGCGCGAACCAGGGCGAGGCGACGGTCGTGGCGCGGTGGGGCCCGGGGCCGTCCGAGCGGGCCGAGCTCAAGGTGGAGCTCCCGCGGTCGCGCTTCGAGTGGTGGAACGACGGGTTCGACGCGTCCGAGCCGCGGCTCGCGATCCTCCGTCCGCCGCCGGGGGTGGAGCGCATCGAGATCACGGGGGACGCGAGGACGCGCATCCGGCTGCGCACGATCGAGCCGGGCGTGAACGAGACGCTCTACCGGCTGCCGTACCGGGTCGAGCTGGCCGAGGACCAGACGTGGCGCTACGCGCCGTTCGACGTGAGCACGTGGACCGACGTGCGCGCGGCCAACCTCGACGACCTGGAGCGGAAGGAGCGCTTCTCGGACCTGCGCGAGCAGGTGCGGATCGAGCGCTCGGGCGAGGGCGCGAGGTCGGACGCGGACCGGCCGGAGCGCATCCTCGTCCCCGAGCACGCGCCGGTGCGCCGGCGGCTCCTGATGCCGGCGTGGCAGTCGGCCGGGGAGCCGTCGCCTGGCGACGCGTGGACGCCGCTGCTCGCGGCGAAGGACGTGCGCGTGGACGCCGAGGGGGCCCGCGCGGGCCGGCTGTCGGTCGTCTACCGGGCCGCGCGCGCGTCGCTCGGCAAGGAGGTCGCGGTGCGCGTGGACGGCGAGGTGGCGCTGCGCGAGCCGATCGTCGCGCTGTCGGGCACGCTCCGCGTCGCGGCGGAGCCCGGCGTGCGCCACGTCGCCATCGAGGGGCTCGGCGAGTCCGGCGTCGCGTACACGGAGGCGCCGCCGGCGAACGGCGGGGCGATCGTGCGCCGGCGCGACGTGTTCGAGCTGACGCGCGGCCGGCCGATGGCGTACCGGTTCCGGCAGGAGGCGGGCGAGACGCTGCACCTCGTGCTGTTCGTCGTGACGCCCGGGGAGAACGCGGATTACCGCATCCGGTACCGCGTCGAGGGGGCGAAGCCCGCGTCGCGCGAGGCCGCGTTCTTCCGGCGGGTGACGATCCCGGACGGCGTTCTGGCGGGCCGCGGCGGCGATCTCACGCGCGCGACGCTGTGGGAGGCGGCGACCGAGCAGCGCGGCACCGACGGGGTGGCGCGCTCGGTGATCCGGCTCGGCGACGACCTCGCGCCGGGCGAGCGCGTCGTGCGGCTGTCGCTGGTCGGGCCGCAGGCGGGCGACGCGGGGGAGACGGCGAAGGAGGTCTGGGTCGGCGCGGTGCTCGTCGGCCAGGAGGCGCCGGCGCGGGACAACGGTCCGAGGCTGTGGGTGGAGGACGATCCGTGAGGCGCACCCGCGCGAGCGCCGGCCCCCGCGTCACTGCAGAAGCTCGCTCGCGCGGCTCCTCGGCTCCGCCCCCCTCGCCGGCTCGCACCCCGGCCCCGCGATCGGGATCTCCAGCGTGGCCGTCGCGCCCTTGCCGGGACCGTCGCTCTTCAGCGTGAGCGAGCCCCCGAGGACCTTGGCGGCCAGCGCGCTGGAGTGCAGGCCGAAGCCGTGCCCGCCCTCGCGCGTCGTGTAGCCGTGCGAGAACAGCCGCGGCAGCACCTCCGGCGCGATCCCCACGCCGCTGTCGACCACCTGGATGCGCGCGACCTGCCCCTCGCGCCGGAGGCGCACGACGAGGCGCCGCTCGCCCTCGGGCGCTCCGGCCACGGCCTCCGCCGCGTTCGCCAGCAGGTTCACGAGGATCTGCAGCACCTTGTGCCTGTCCACCGGCAGCGCCGGCAGCGCGTCGAGCTCCCGCGTCACCGAGACGCGGTGGCGGCGGAGCGCGGCCTCCTGGATGCGCAGCGCGTTCTCGACCACCTCGCCGAGGGCGCACTCCTCGACGAAGAGCGCGCTCTTCGCGTAGAGCTGCTGCACCTGGATGATCGTGCGGATGTGCTCGATGTGCCGCTGCATGTAGCCGAGGCTGCCGAGCAGCGCCTCCTGCTGCCCGGCGAGCTCGCCCGCGAGGCCGGCGAGGTACTCGGTCAGGCGGCTCCCCCGCGGGTCGGTGGTGAGGAAGCCGGCGAGATCCCCGCGGTTCTCCCGGAGCATCGCCGCGACCTGCTTCAGCCGGCCGACGCGCGAGCCGGCCAGCGACTCCTGCATCATCTGCGCGTCCGCGGTGACGCTCGTCAGCACGTTGCCCACGTTGTGGAGCACGTTCGCCGCGATCTCGGCCATGCCCGCCGCGCGCGCCGACTCCGCCACCTGGGACTGCGCCTGCTTGAGCTCCCGCGTCCGCTCCTCCACGCGCTTCTCGAGCTCGTCGTTGGCGTGCCGCAGGGCGGCCTCGGCCCGCTGGATCTCCGCGTACAGCCGCGCGTTCTCGATCGAGATGGCGGCCTGAGAGGCGATGTGCTCGAGCAGCGCGATGCGGCCCGGCGTGAACGCCCGGGAGGCCAGCCCGTTCTCCAGGTACAGCGCCCCGTGGAACTCCCCCTTGCGCAGGAGCGGTAAGCACAGCACCGACTTGGCCCGGCCGCCCGCGAGGTACGCGTCCGACGAGAACGGGTGCGGCTCGAGCGCGTCGCCGATGAGCACGTGCTCGTGCGTGCGCCGGACATAGGCCACGATGCTCCACGGCAGCGCCTGCCCGGCGTCGCCCTGCGCGACGACGACGCCCCCTCGCTCCCGGTGGGCGTCGGCCACGGCCTCGACGACGAGCTTGTCGCCCTTCGGGAGCAGCAGGGCGCCGCGCTGCGCCCCCGCGTTCTCGATGGCGACGCGCATCAGCGTGCTCACGAGCCGCTCGATCACGATCTCGCCGGAGACGGCCTGCTGCGCCTTCACCACGGCGAGCGCGTCGATGTGCGTCACGCTCGTGTCGCGCGCGGCGTCCGCGGCCCTCGTGACCGCGGGGGAGGCGAGCTCGGGCCACTCCGCCGCGAGCTGCGCGACCTTGCCGTCGGCCCCCCACTGCCGGTACGCGTCCTCTGCCTCGCGCGCGTACGCGGCGGCGATGAAGGGCAGCCTCCGCGCGCGCCAGAAGCGCGCCGCGAGCTCGTTCGCCAGGCCGACGTTCTGGATGAAGCCGTGCTCGCGGGCCGACCGGATCGCCTCGTCGTACAGGTGCATCGCCTCGTCCGGCCTGCCGCTGACGCGCGCTATCTCCGCGCTCACCATCCGCTCGGCCGCGCGGAAGTTCTCCGGGCAGTTGCTCGCCCACTCCTCGAGCTGACGCTGGCTCTGCTGCATCGCCTCGAGGTGCTCTCTCTGCGCCTCGGGCGCCCTGTCGTGGAAGCGCGCCGCGAGGGTCAGGGGGCGATAGAGGTGGTAATCCAGGAGCTGGATGTGGCTGAGCGAGGCCCAGATCAGCTCCGTGGCCCTCCCCTCCGCGCGCAGCGCCTCATCGTAGGCGCCGGCCATGTACCTCGATTGCATCTTGAGGATCCAGTACCAGCACCGCATGGTGCTCATCCGGTCCGGCGTCAGCGCCGCCTCGAACGCCGCCTCGTCGAAGCCGTCGCCGTCCAGCGTGTCGCCGTCCAGCGTGTCAAACGCGCGCGTGAGCCCGCGCATCTGCTGCACGAAGCGCTGCGCGGGGAGCGTGATGTCCTGCACGTCCCGGAAGCCCGCCTTGCGCTGGAAATCGAGGCGCGCCACCGACTCGCGGTACACCTCGGCGAGGTCGTGCCCGAGGCTGATGCGGTCCGTGACGATGTGATTGCAGCAATAGCAGGCGACCTGGAAATCGCCCGACAGGACCGCGTTATGGAAGGCGCTCCGGGCCAGGCCGAGCGAGATGGAGATGGACCGAGTCCAGTAATTGATGATCCCCATGCTGTAGAGGACCTTGCCGCGGTACGCGGAGAAGTTGTATCGCTCGACCAGATCGCAGGCGAGCTTGCCGAAGGCATAACCCTGCTGGTACTTCCGGAAGACGCCGCCGGCCATGACGCCGTACCAGGTGTATCCCTGCGCTGCAGCGTCGGTGTTCCCGTGACGGAGGGAGAGAGAGACCATCCGGCAGAGGTGGAGCACGAGCAGGTTGCCGTCCGTGAAGAACGACGGCGCGAAGAGCGCCGCGAGCAGGCCCATCGCCGCCTTCAGCTCCGTGTCGGCCATGAGCGGCAGATCGAGCAGGCTCTCGACGGGGCGGTCGCCGAGGAGCGCCGTCACCTCCTCGTTGGCCGCCGCGACCTCGTCCCACGAGGGGTGGGCCGGCATGTGCATGCCGAAGAGGTCGAGGCCCGCAAGGATGCTCGCGACGGCCGCCTCGTTCTCGCTGGAGGCCACGTGGATGTCGCTCTTCAGGCGATACACAGCCGCCTTGTCCACGCGCGTGCGCGCCCGCTCGAGGAGATCGTCGGCAAGCCGGCGCGCCTCGGCGGCGCGGCCGAGCATGAACTCGCTGCTCGCGCGGTCGAGGCGCAGCTTGAAGGCCAGCTCGTGATCCGTCTCCCAGGGGTCGCCGGGGAGGAGATCGAACGCCGCGGCGAGGTACGAGGTGGCCGACTGGTGCGCGGCCGACGCCTTGGCCTTCCAGCCGGCCTCGGCGTTCAGGCGCGCCGCGCGGTGGCGCTCGGCGTCGTCAGCCATGAGCTCGGCCGCGGCGTTCAGCTGGTTCACCACGTCGAACAGCCGCTCCCGGACCTCCTCCGGCGTCAGGCTCTCGAGCAGCAGGCGGCCGATGCGGAGGTGTACGGCCTTGCGCTCGTCCTCCGGGGTGAGGGCGTAGGCCGCCTGGTGGATGCGGTCGTGGAGGAACCGGACCTGGTCCGCCGCGCTGCGCACGAGCATCCCTTCCTGGAGCGCGGGATCGAGGTGGCGCTCCACGTCCCCCAGGTCCTGGCCGGAGATGATGGCCAGCGTCTTCAGCGAGAAGGTGTTCGCCACGCACGCCGCGAGCCGCAAAAGGTGCTGCGTCTCGGCCGGCAGCAGGCGCAATCTCCCCGCCATGAAGTCGACGACGTTGTCGGAGTAGTCCCTTGCCCTCACGCCGTCCGCGTCCCACTGCCAGCCCCCGTCGGGCGCGCGCCGGAGCAGCCCGTCCCTGTGGAGCGTGGGCAGCATCTGGACGAGGAAGAACGGGTTTCCGCCCGTCTTCTCGTGGACGAGCCCCGCGAGGGGGGCGACGACGTCCTCGCCCGCGCCCGGGAGCGCGTCTTCGACGAGCTCCCGCGTCTGCGCGGGGCTCAGCGGGCCGAGCTGCACCTCGCTCACCCGCGCGCCCGCCTTGCGCATCTCGTCGAGCGCCAGCGCGAGCGGGTGGGACGGCCCTACCTCGTTATCGCGGTAGGCCCCGATCAGCAGCACCGGCGGGGTGTCCGGGTGGGTCGTGAGGTGCTGGATGAGCTTGAGGGTGGCCAGGTCGGCCCACTGCAGGTCGTCGAGGAAGAGGACGAGCGGGTGCTCGGTCTTCGCGAAGACGCCGAGGAACTGCTGGAACACGAGGTTGAAGCGGTTCTGGGCCTCGGCGGCGGGCAGGTCCTGGACCTCCGGCTGCTCGCCGACGACGAGCTCGAGCTGCGGCACGAGGTCCACCATGACCTGTCCGTTGTCCCCCCACGCCTCCCGCAGGCGCTGGCGAAAGGTGCCGAGCTCCTCGTCGGTCTCGGCCAGGAGGTGCTGCACGAGCTCGCGGATGGCCTGCGCCATCGTGGCGTAGGGGACATCGCGCTGGAACTGATCGAACTTGCCGCTCAGGAAGAACCCGCGCCGCTCGAGGACCGGCCTGTGCAGCTCGTGGACGACCGAGGACTTCCCGATACCCGAGTAGCCGCTGACGAGGAGGAGCTCCGGCCGCCCGCCGCGCGCCGCGCGGCCCCACGCCTCCAGCAGGGTGGCGACCGCGGGCTCGCGCCCGTAGAGCCGCTGCGGCATCTGGAGGCGGGTGGAGACGTCGCGCGCGCCGGGCTCGAAATCCTCGATGGCGCCGCGGCGCAGGCCGTCCCGGCACCGCACGAGGTCCGCCTTCAGGCCCTCGGCGCTCTGGTACCGCTCGTCGGCGGTCTTGGAGAGGAGCTTCATCACGATCGCGGAGAGCGCCGGCGCGAGGCCGGGCACGAGCTCGTGCGGGAGCCGCGGGACCTGCGCCATGTGCGCGTGGAACCACTCCAGGGCGTCGCGCCCGTGGTACGGCAAGGTGCCAGTCAAGAGCTCGTAGAGCGTGACGCCGAGCGAGTAGAGGTCCGTGCGGTGATCGATCGCGCGGTTCATGCGCCCGGTCTGCTCGGGAGACATGTAGGCCGGCGTGCCCTCGATGAGGTTCGTCGGCATCGCGTCCACGTGCTCCACCTTCTGGGACGCAGCGATGCGGAAATCGATGATCCAGGGCTCGCCCGAAGGCGTGATGACGATGTTCCCCGGCTTGATGTCCTTGTGGATGACGCCGTGAACATGAATCTCTGCCAGCGTCGCTGTCAGCGGGATGGCCACATCGAGGAACCGATCGACGTCGAGGGGCTCGCGCGCGAGCTCTTGCAGGGGCCGCCCCTCGACGCGCTCCAGGACGAGCGCCGGGCGGTCGTGCGAGAGCTCGCACGCGAGGACGCCGATGACCCCGCGCGCGCCGCGGAGCCGCTGGAGCGTGCCGTGCTCCCGGCGGTAGCGCTCGCGCTCGCGCGGCCCGGGGTGCGGCGCCGCCGGCGTCTTGACGAGGACGGGCAGCCCATCCGCGCGGCGCACCGCCCTGTACACCACATCGGCGTCGGTCGCCTTGATGGCGTTGAGAAGCGTGTATCCCTGGATCTCGAGCATGGCGCCTGCCTCGTCCTCTGTTGGCTGGGACACGTGCTGCAGATGGGCGCGCGACCGTCCGGTCGAGCGGCCGTGGCGTCGGGTCGAGCGAACGACGCGCACCGGCAGGCTCGGCTCTCTGCTGCGGAGTACGGCCCCGGGGATCATTGGAGCGACTTCGTGGGTGGCTTGCAACATCAAACCGAGCTCCTCGACGCGCGGCGCGGCGGACCTGGGCGCTCGCGCACAGGATCTCCGCCGCGCGCGGCCCGTTATGAGGTAGGCTCTCTCGGAGCTGGCGAGCTGGAAGGCGTCGGCCCGACATGGCGCTTCAGGTGCTCGCGAGGGCGCGTTGGTGGGAGCCAGCCACGATGGACGATCGTTGAGCGCCGAGGTCGATGATGTGTGGTCGCTCGCAGGAGGCCCTGAGCCGATGAACGGAGTCCGCGCGAAGAACAGGAGAGTCCTCGTCGTCGACGACACAGAGAGCATCCACAGGACGTTTCGGAGCGTCCTCGCCCCCGCCGGGAGCCAGGCCGGGCTCGACGAGCTCGACGCCCTGCTCTTCGGCGGCCGGGGCGGAGCGCCCCCGGGGCCGAGCTTCGAGCTGACATCCGCCTACCAGGGCGACGAGGCGCTGGAGGCGGTGCGGAGGTCGGTGCAGGCAGGCGCCCCCTTCGCCGTGGCGTTCGTCGACGTCCGCATGCCGCCGGGGCGCGATGGCGTCGAGACGCTCGCGCGCATGTGGGAGGAAGATCCCCGGCTCCAGGGCGTCATCTGCACCGCCTACTCGGACTGCTGCTGGGACGATGTGATGGCGCGGTTCGGGCAGACGGATCGCCTGCTCATCCTCAAGAAGCCGTTCGATGTCGTCGAGGTCCGGCAGATCGCCTGTGCGCTCACGGAGAAGTGGAGCCGCGAGCGCGAGCTCGAGGAGGCGGTCGACCGGATGTCGGCGCAGGACGAGAAGCACCGCCGGGTGATCGACGCGTTGCCGGACACGGTCCTCCGCGTGGACCGGGACGGCGAGTGCCTCGAGGTGAAGCCGCCGCGCGGGCTCCTCCCGGCCATGCAGCCGGGGTTCTCGCGGGGCGGCCGCATCGGCGACGTCCTGCCGGGCGACGTCGCGCGGCGCCTCCTGGACGAGCTCCGCCGGGTCCTCGCCGACGGCGCGACGCAGATCGTCGAGTACGAGCAGCCGGTGGGCGGCGAGCTGCGGCACTACGAGGCGCGGATCGTCGAGTTCGACGCGGCCGAGGCGCTGGTGCTGCTCCGCGACGTCACCGAGCGCAGGCGGGCCGAGGCGGCGGCCGCCGAGCAGCGGGCGCAGCAGGAGATCATCCGGGAGCAGGCGAGGGCGCTCGAGGCGCTCTCCATGCCGCTCATCCCGATCACCGACGACATCGCCGTGATGCCGCTCATCGGGCCCATGGATCGGCGCCGGATGCAGCAGGTGCAAGCCACCTTGACCGCGGGCATCGCCGCCCGGAGGACCCGTGTCACGATCGTCGACCTGACGGGCGTCCCGAGCCTGGGGCCGGACGTCGCCGACGAGATCGTCAAGGTGGCGCAGGCCGCGCGCCTCCTCGGCACGGAGGTCGTCCTGACCGGGATCGGCCCCCACATCGCGCAGGAGCTCACGCGCGTCGGGCGCGACCTGGGCAACGTTACGACGCGCCTGACGCTGCAGAGCGGTGTCGCCTTGGCCATGATGAGGTGACGCGCCGCGGGCGCCGCCCGTTCCCGCGCTCGACGCGTCGGACAGCGGAGGGGCGCTCGCCGTCGGCGCGGCCTTTCGCGGCCGTCGACGCGCTGGTCGTCCGGAGGTTTTTGTGTAGAGTTCCCCCCGCGCGCCCGCCGGGGTCGCCGCAGCGGAACGAGCACTCATGGTGGAAACGACGACGGATCCGGTCGGAAAACACCTCTCCCCCGCGGCGCCGAACCTCCCCCTCGCCGGCGCCCGTCGCCGCTCCGCTCCCGCGCCGGGCGCGCGCGCCGCCGTCGCGCTCGCGTCCGCGGCGGCGATCGCGCTCGGCGGCGCGGCGGCGCGCGCGCAGCAGCCCGCGCGCGACCCGGTGGCCGCTGAGGCGCTCTTCAAGGCGGCGCGCGCGCTCGTCGACAAGGGCGATCACGCGGCCGGGTGCCCGAAGTTCGAGGCGAGCCTCGCGCTGAACCCCTCCGCCAGCACGATGATCAACATCGCGCGGTGCCACGAGCACGAGGGCAAGCTCGCCACGGCCTGGCACGATTACCATCGCGCTCTCGTGCTGAACCGCGAGACGGCCGGCGAGCAGCGGCGGCGGGGCCTCGAGGAGCTCGCGCGGAAGGGCCTCGCGGCCCTCGAGCCGCGCGTGCCGAAGCTCCGCATCGTCGTCGAGGGCGCGCCCCCCGGCGTGGAGGTGCAGCGCGACGGCACGGCGCTCCCGGCGGCCGCGCTCGGCGAGGCGCTGCCGATCGACCCGGGCGCGCACGAGATCCGCGCGAGCGCCCCCGGGCACCAGCCGGAGACCCGCTCGGTCACGCTCCAGGAGGGCGAGACGGCCACGGTCGAGCTCACGTTGCGCCCGGCGGCCGCGGCCCCGCAAGCCAGCGCGCCCGTGGCGCCCGCGGAGGCGCCGGCGGCGTCGGGCGGGGGCGTCCCGGCCTGGGCCTGGATCTCGGGCGCCGCCGGGCTCGCCCTCGCCGGCGCGTCGGTCGGGTTCCTGATCGACGACCTGTCCGCGATCGGCTCGTTGAGAGAGAATTGCCGCGAGGCGCCGGGCGGCACGTATTGCAACCCGGGGTACGACGTCGCGGCCGACAACGCGCGAAAGAACCGCGATGTCGCCCTCTTCGTCGGCCTCGGCGGCGCAGGGCTCGTCGCGCTCGGGGTGGCGGCCTTCGGGATCGTCCGCGCCGGCGGCGATGGCCAGGCGGCGCCGGCGCGGGTGGCCGTCGTGACGCCCTGGATCGGGCCTTCCGGCGCGGGCGCCGGCATCTCCGGGAGCTTCTGATGCGCACAGGGGATCGCGTGGGAATGCATTGCTCCCGGTCGCTCGCCGCGATCGCGCTGGTATCGCTGTTCGGGAGCGCGTGCATTCCCGACGTCGAGCCCGACGTCTTCTCGCTCCCGCGCTGCGATCGGGTCGCGCCGACCTGCGGCCCAGACGCCAACGAGAGCTGTTGTGCGTCGGGGGAGGTGGTGGGCGGCGCGTTCAATCGCCTCGGCAATGCGGCGTATCCGGCGACGGTCAGCGATTTCCACCTCGACCGCTTCGAGGTGACGGTGGGCCGGTTCCGGCAGTTCGTCGCGAGCTATCCGGCGATCAAGCCGGCGGCGGGCGCGGGCGCGCACCCGCTCATCGAGGGCAGCGGCTGGGACCCGGCGTGGGATCCGGAGCTGCCCGCCAGCCGGGACGAGCTCGTGGACGAGCTCGAGTGCGACGCGAACTTCAGGACGTGGACCGACGAGCCGTCGGGCAATGAATCGGCGCCGATCAACTGCGTGAGCTGGTATGTCGCGTTCGCCTTCTGCGCCTGGGACCAGGGTCGGCTGCCAACGGACGCCGAGTGGAACTACGCGGCGGCCGGCGGGAACGAGCACCGCGCGTACCCCTGGGGAGCGGCGGCCCCGAGCGACGAGCTGGCCGTGTTCGGCTGCGACACGACGATGACGGTGTGCCCGGTCCCGAGCGTCGGATCGCGCTCCTCGGACGGCGACGGCAAGTGGAAGCAGGCCGATCTGGCCGGCAGCCTGTTCGAGTGGGTCTTCGATTACCATAACGAGCCCGTCCCTCCGTGCGACAACTGCGCGTCGCTGATCGAGGGGGAGTTCGGCAGGAGCGCCTATGGCGGGGCGTTCTCTCACGGCGAAGAGACGCTGGGCGCGAACTACCGTATCGGCGAGCAGCCCGAGCAGCGGTATTCCTTCTTCGGCTTCCGCTGCGCGCGCGACGAGTAGGGGCGGATCGCGCCGCGACGAGGGCGGCGGTCGCGGGCCGTCGCGTCGCGCCGGAGGCCGTCGTCCCGGGGGATCGGCCTCGCCGGTGGACCGAGCACGGCGCGTCCTCTATGCTCCCGCTGTGTTCGAGGTCGCGCCCGGTATCACCATCGCAGGCCGTTACCGCGTCGAGCGCGCGCTGGCGCAGGGCGCCATGGGCAGCGTCTGGGTGGGCCGGCACCTGCTTCTGGACGTCGATATCGCGATCAAGTTCATGGCGCCGCAATTCGCCACGTCCGCCGAGCTGCGGACGCGCTTCGAGCGCGAGGCGAGGGCGGCGGCCATGCTCAAGAGCGCGCACGCCGTGCAAGTTTACGATTACGGCATCGAGCAGGACACGCCGTACATCGTGATGGAGCTGCTCGAGGGCGAGGATCTCTCGGCGCGCCTCGCGCGGGAGCGGCGGCTCGGGCTTCCGGCGATGCTGGGCATTCTCGATCAGGTCGGCAGGGCGCTGCGCCGGGCGCACGAGCTCGGCCTCGTCCACCGCGATCTGAAGCCGGGGAACATCTTTCTTTCGCTCCAGGACGGCGAGCAGGTCGCGAAGGTCGTCGACTTCGGCGTCGCGAAGGCGGTCGACGTCGCCGCGAGCGTGCAGACGACGCGCCCTGGCGCGCTGCTCGGCTCGCCGAGCTACATGAGCCCGGAGCAGGTGCGGAGCAGCAGCCGGGTCGATCACCGCTCCGATCTCTGGTCGCTCGGCGTGATCGCGTTCGAGTGCCTCACCGGCCAGCTCCCCTTTCCGGGCCAGGATCTCGGCGACGTGCTCGTCGAGATCTGCACGGCGCCCATCCCGCTCGCCTCGCAGCTCGCGCCCGGCCTCGGCCCGGAGGTGGACGCCTTCTTCGCGCGAGCGCTCGAGCGCGACCCGGCGCGGCGATTCCAGAGCGCGACAGAGCTCGTCGAGGCCTTCGCGGCGCTGCCGGGGGCGCGGGAGCCGGGGGCGGGGGCATGGGGACCTGCGGCGGATGCGGGCGCGGCGCAGGGGGCGCCCGCGGGGGGGACGGTGAGGATCTCGGCGACGGAGGCGGCGCGGATCTCGGCGCCAGAGCCGGCGCCAGGGTGGATCTCGGCGACGCAGGCGGCGCCGGCGCGGATCTCGGCGCCAACGCCAGGGCGGCTCTCGGCGACGGAGGCGGCGCCGGCGCGGATCTCGGCGACGGAGCCGGCGAACGCACCGGCGGCTCCGTTCCAGCCTGGAACAGCCACGTTCTCGCCGTCATCGCAGACCCGGGCCGATGCGGTGCTGCCCCAGAAGCGAGGTCGCACCGGGCTCGTGGTCGGGGCAGCGGTCGGGCTCGTTGTGGTGCTCGGTGGGGTCCTGCTCTTGTTCGCTGCGCTCTCCGGCCCAGCGGACGTGGCCGGAGCGGTGCCTCCGGCGGCGAGCGTCGGTGGAGCGGCACCGGCGGCGAGCGTCGGTGAGGCGGCGCCGGCGGCGAGCGGCGGTGAGGCGGCACCGGCGGCGAGCATCGGTGAGGCGGCGCCGGCGGCGAGCATCGGTGAGGCGGCGCCGGCGGCGAGCATCGGTGAGGCGGCGCCGGGGGCGTCGGCGGCCGACGCGGCTCCCGCGGAATCAGCGTCGGAGCGCGGCGCGGCGCCGTTGCCCGATGCCGGGCTCTCCGCGGATGTGCCGCCGGGCGACCCGGCTGCGCCCACGGCGCCGCCAAGAACGCGCGCCCCGGGGAAGGCAGGCGGCAAAGCTCCCTCGAACACGCGCGATGATCTCCTGAACGAGATGTGACCTCCGCCGCGATCCCGGCCTTTGACCCGGGGCGTGCGCGTCGTCTGGGCCTGGAGGGGCGCGGTGACCGCAGAATCGAAGCGACGTTGGTCCCGCGCCGCCTCCGCGTTCGTGAACGGCGCCCGCATGCGCACGTCCTGCCTCACCCGGCCGTCCTTCAGCGTCACCCGGCCCAGCGCCGGCCGAGCCTCGAATGGGTCCACCACATCCAGCACACCCTTGGCCGCGTTCACGCAGGCCGCGCTGAGCCGATAGTTCGACCACTCGTACACGAGCTGCCAGCTCGTTGACTTCGGGATGAAGTGGTCGACCGTCGGGCTCCCCGTCGCCTTCTCGATGTGCATGGCGAGGTACGCGCACTGCTGGCCGTAGAGGTCCATCATGTCGTCGAGCGCGCTCTTGCCGTCTGCCTCACGAGGCTGAATCCAGAGGGCCGGGAACTTCGCCGAAGGGATGTCCTCTTCGCGAGCATAGGTATTCTTCGGCTTGCGGCCCCCCTTGCCCGTCACAGGCTTGCCCAGGAGCCGCGTGATCGCGTCTTTGCCTCGCTTGCGAACGTGATCGTCGAAGCTGGGCGGCTCGGCGGCCAGGGCGATCCGGATCACGTCCTCCTCCGCCTCGGCTTCGCCGGTGCCTGTTCTGCTCGACGGTCGCAGAAGTACCCCCATCGCACCCAGAACGGGTCGATGTCGGGCAGACCGGCTTCTCTCAGCGCCTTGTCCGCAGCGGCGACGGCGGCGTCGGAGGCTGCCTCTTGGTCCATCAGCGCCAGGGCCTCCTTCACGGCCAGCTCGCCCTCGAGGGATCTGGGCTCCTCCAGATCGAAGGCTTCGCTCGTGAGCCAGTTGCCGACCTCGCCGCGGCGCACATAGGTTCGCGGCGTCAGCTTGACGGAATAGGGCTTGCTCGTGCGGTCCAGATCGAGATCGAACCAGGCGTCCTTGTCGGCGTCGAAGAGAGGCTCGACCGAAGCCAGGACGAGCGGGGAGTGCGTCACGGCGAGGAGCTGGACACGCGAACCGTGTTCCCCGGTCAAGATGTCCATCACCTGCAAGAGCGCCGGTACGATGCGTCGTTGCCATTGCGGATGCAGGTGGGCCTCGATCTCGTCGATGAGGAAGACGACCTCTTTCACCGGCGGCTCGCCGCGCACCTTCGCGGAGGCGAGGTGCTCCTCCCACGCCCAGATGAGGAGGTAGGCGAGCGCGATGATCCTGCGCATCCCGGCCGAGGCGTGGATGACGGCGACGTCTTCGCCGTAGGGCATACGCAAGGTCGGATACCTGAGGGGGTCGGTCGCCGTGAGCTTGCGCAGATCGCCCGCCTGGAGCTTCTCCTTCTCGTCGCTCGACGGCGACAGCGCTTCGAGGACCTTGCTCAAGAGCTCGAAGGGACGGCTCTTCTCGCGTTGCCACGAGCCCCAGTCGCGAAGCAGGCCCTCGCAGTATTCGTTTCCTGCCCAGACCTCGGGGGCCGAAAAGAGGTAGGCGTTCGGGCGTTTGGGCGCGTCTTCCGTCCAGTAGTTCCGTGCCGGATCCCAGACGGAGAACCCGCCGTCCACCTGCGCGTAGAGGATGAGCCCAGGGATGGCGGGGCGGCCCTTGTTCACGCTCCATCGCTCGACGGCGGGGTCGTACTTGCTCGTGTAGGTGTACGGCCTGGGCGTCTTCTTCGTGTACGAATACGAGATCGATGCGCCCTCCCTGGTCGGGACGACAGGATGGCGGGCCCACGTCCGCGTCAGCGCCCACCACGCCACGTCGAGCAGGAAGCTCTTCCCGAGCCCGTTGTCGCCCGTGACGAGGTTCAGCCTCGGCGCCAGATTCATCGTCATCGCGGGCGCGGGGCCGACGTTCTTGAGGTGAATCGACTCAAGCATGGGGGCTGCCTCGCTTCGTCTGCTTCGGGTTCTTGTCGATGGTGCCCGCCATGATGTCGGCGGCGTCGCTCGCGAACGCGGGGCGACCGTTGCCCGCGTTTGCCGACGTACACCACAGGCTGCGGAGACGGCAACCTCTGCCGAAGTCGAAGGCGCGGGCGGGCGCCCGCATCCTTGCGATCGCACCTGGGGCAGCGGAGCAAGTCGACCCCCCACGCCCGCTTCATGAGCACCGCCCGTTTCGACCTTGCCGAGCCGCCCCCCGGTGGGGGGCGGTGCCCCGGGGAGGAGGGGGTTGAACCGCCCCATCGGGATCGTTTGCGGTGTGCGGAGAGGGTTGAACCGCCCCGTCGGGACCGTTTGCGATGCGCGGAGGGGGTTGAACCGCCCCGTCGGGACCGTTTTCGATGCGCGGAGGGCGGTTGAACCGGTGCCTCGGGGCCGTTTTCGATGCGCGGAGGGGGTTGAACCGCCCCGTCGGGACCGTTTTCGATGCGCGGAGGGCGGTTGAACCGGTGCCTCGGGGCCGTTTTCGATGCGCGGAGGGCGGTCGAACCGGTGCCTCGGGGCCGTTTTCGATGCGCGGAGGGCGATCGAACCGGTGCCTCGGGGCCGTTTTCGATGCGCGGAGGGCGATCGAACCGCGCCTCGGAGCCGGGCGCCGTGGTCGACCTCGATCCGCCGCCCGCCTGCGAGCCACGGAGCCCACCGGATGGCGAATCCGTGACCAGCCCTCCTGCGCGCCCGGAATCCACTGCATGCGACCCAGATATCCCGTGCAAGCTCCAGAGCTCCTCACCGTCCCGACCGACCCCGCCCCGACCCCGGCCCCGCACCAGCCCGAGCCCGCCCCCGCGCCCGCCACGGCGCCGCCACCTCCCCCGCACGCCGCCCCGCCGGACGACCCGGCCAGCCGCCCCGCCCTCGCCCCTGACCCCGGCCCGCGCGGGGCCTTCCGCGCCGCTCACATCCGGCCAGGCGACCCGTACGAGCTCTCGCACGGGCGCCCGATCGTCTGCCTGCCCGGCGGCGGACGCGCCTCGACCGCCCTCCTCCTCGGCGGCGCCGTCCTCGCCCTGGATCCCGCCGTCCGCGAGGCCGGCGCCGGCACGGGCTACGCCCCCGCGCCCGGGCTGCTGCGCGCGCCGCACCTGGCCGTGGGCAACGTGCCCGATGCCCCGGGCTGGGTGCCGGGCGCGCCGGCGCTCGCCGTCGAGTACGCCGACGTCGGCGAGGACGAGGCGCGCCTCGCCCGGAAGATCGACGACCTGCTCGTCGCAGGCGCTCGCTGGGTCTGGGTCGTGCGCCTCGCAGCGCCGCGGCACGTCGAGGTGCACGCGGCCGGCGCGCCGCGGCGGATCGCGCTCCCAGGAGAGCTGCTGCACGCGCCCGGCGTCCTCCAGAACCCGGTGCCCGTCGAGGCGCTCTACGACCGCGCCGCCGCGCAGCAGGCCGCCCTCACCAGCCTGCTGCAGCGCGAGGGGCACTCGAGCCTCGAGTCCCTCCGCGACAGAGGCCTCCGCGAGGGACGCAACGAGGGCCTCCAGCGGGCCGTGCGGGACGTGTGCGACGTGCTCGATGTCGCGCTCTCGCCCGAGGACGACGCGGCGCTCGTCGAGATGGACGGGACGGCGCTCGCCGCGCTGCTCGAACGGCTGAAGCGCGAGCGGCGCTGGCCGCTCCCGTAAGCCCTCACGATCCGCCCCTACAGCGGCTGCGGCGCGGCCCGTCCCCCGCGAGGGACGCGGCGCGCCATCGCCGATCGCGCGCTTGCGCTCGCCACCGGAAATCGGATAGCCCGATAGCTCACGGCGCACGGGGCGCAGGATGGCCATGGGAGAAGGGTAATCGCCGTGGATGTCGAGGCCTTCGCCGCGTCCGCTGCCCGCCGCGCGCTGCTCGGCGCGGCGCTCGCGCTCGCCCTCGGCGCGGCACCCGGCCTGCCGGGCGCGCGCGAGGCCAGCGCCGCAGAGCCGCTCGCCTGGGTCGCTCCGGACAGCGCGCGCATCATCGCGTGGAACCACGGCGCCCCGCAGGGCGCGCCCGCGTCGCAGGGCGCGACCGCGTCGCAGGGCGCGACCGCGTCGCAGGGCGCGACCGCATCGCAGGGCGCGACCGCGTCGCAGGGCGCGACCGCGTCGCAGGGCGCGACCGCGTCGCAGGGCGCGCCTGCGCCGCAGGGCGCGACGCCGAGGGCGAGCGCCGCGCCCATCGCAGCCGACCCGACGAGGCCCGTCGCGCTCACCCAGGAGCAGCTCCTCCTCGTGCCCGTCGAGCCCGGCGATCGGCTGGAGGTGCGCGGCGACGTCGCGGGCATCGGCCTCGGCTCCGGCATCGGCGACGCGCCCGACGTGATCACCTGGATGCCGCTGCCCCCGTTCGAGGCAGGCGCGCGCGACGTCGCGGTGCCGGCCTGGTCGAGCGCGCGCTTCGTCGCCGTGCGCGCGGCCGTCCCGCGCGGCGCCGAGAGCGCGCCGGTCGCCGTGCGGGTCGCCGCGCGGGAGAGCGCGCCGCTCGCCTGGTACCGCCTCGACGAGGACGTCGCCGCGTGGCTCGGCGGCGGGGCGTCCGCGCCGGCCTCCGCGCCGGCGGAGGCCGGCGCGCTGCTCCGGTGGGTCGACGCCGCGCGCGCCGCGCTGTCCGCGCCGAGCGCCGTGGGGGCCGCGCGCGCCGCGGGCACGCCCTCGAGACAAGGCGCCGCGCACGCACCCCCCGCGCCGGCGACCGCGCGCCTCGAGCCCGCAGCGGCCGCGTGGCTCACCGCGCGCTACCTCGAGGAGTCGCTGCTGCTCCGGCCGCTCATCGAGCCGTATTTCGTCCCGCGCGCGGTCGAGCTGCGCGGCGGCCGCGAGGGACCCGACCTCCCGGCCGTCGAGCGCGCCACGCCGTGGCGCTCGCTCGGGGCCGGGGCGCGGCTCGGGCTGCGCGCGCCCGGCGCCGACGTGCTGCGCATCGCCCTCCGGCCGCGCGCCTACGGGGCGACGCGCGTCGTGGTCCGCGCCGGCGGCGCCGTCGTCCGGGAGATCGCCTGGCGCACCGGGCCGCGGCTCGCGGACGCATCGCGCTGGCGAGATGCGCGCTGGATCCGGGTGCCGCTGCCGGTCGACGTGCGCGAGGCGACCGTCGAGGTCGTCGAGGGAGAGCTCGCCGTCGCCGCCAGCGCCTACCGGCAGCGCGGCGGCGTGGCCGAGCTCTTCGCCCCGCAGCGCGATCGCGCCGCGCTGCTCGACCGCGCGGCGCAGCGCGAGCCCGCCAGCGGCCGCGCGCCGGACCCCGCCGAGGCGCCGCGGCTCCTCGCCGCCGCGGATCGCGCCTTCGCGCCGGCCGCCGCCAAGGCCGCGCTCGACCTCGCCGCGCGGCCGGGCGTGCCGCCGCCGCTCCGGGCGCTCGTGCTCGCCGAGTCGGTGCGGTGGGCGCCGTCTCCCGGCGCGGCGTTCGCGCGCGCCGCGCAGGCCCACGCGGCGGCGCAGGGGGGCGTCGCCGCGATCGCCGTGCCTCTCCAGCGCGCCGCCCTCGCGCGCCTCGCGGCCGCGCACGCCGACCCGGGCGCCGCGTCCGCGCCCTGGGCTGCGCCCGCCGCCACGGCGCCACCGCGCGCGCCCGCCGCCACGGCGCCACCGCGCGCGCCCGCCGCCACGGCGCCACCGCGCGCGCCCGCCGCCACGGCGCCACCGCGCGCGCCCGCCGCCACGGCGCCACCGCGCGCGCCCGCCGCCACGGCGCCACCGCGCGCGCCCGCCGCCACGGCGCCACCGCGCGCGCCCGCCGGGGGCCTCGCCCACCCGGACGACGTCGCCGCGGTGTCCGCGCTCGGGGCGGCCCTGTCGCCGCCCGTCGACGGCCGCCGGCCGGTCGGGGCGCCGCTCGCCGAGCGCTACGCGCTCGGCCACGGCGACGTCGAGAGCGCGGCGCCCCTCGCGCGGATCGCCTGGGCGCGCGAGGCGCCGTGGGACGCGCTCGACATCCCCGACGGCGTGACGACGTGGAGCTCGGTCGCGCCGCCGCGCGACGAGCCGCCGGCCGCCGGCGTCCACGCCGCACAGCGCGCCGGCCGCGCCGCGCTGTGCGACGTGGACGCGGAGTCCGGGCTCCGCTGGACGCTCCTCGACGCCCCGCGCGCCGAGCTCACGGTCGAGGCGCCGCCGGGCGCCCATGCGCGGGTGCTCCTCCGGAGCGCCTCGAGCGAGGTGGTCCCCGAGTCGTCGGTGCGCATCGACGGCACGCCGGTCGCGGTGCACGGCGGCGCCGGGCTCACGTCGGTCGCCGCCGTCGCGCCCGGCGCGCGCACCTTCGAGCGCGCGCCGGGCGCCCCGCCGGTGCTCGCGCGCATCCCGCGCAGCGGGCGCGCCCCGTGCGCGTCGCTTCGCGAGATCGTGCAATGGGCCTGGGTCGACGGCGCCGTGACCTTCGCGCTCCCCGACCCGGAGCGCGCCACGGTGGCGCGCGTCGTCCTCGCGCCGCCCGCCGTGCTGGGCGAGGCGGCGCGCGCGCCGGAGACCCCCGGCGCCGCGGCGCGCACGCCGCAGGCCGCGGCGCGAGCGCCGGAAGCCCCGGCGCGCGCGCCGGAAGCCGCTGCGCGAGCGCCGGAAGCCGCCGCGCGCGCACCGGAAGCCGCCGGCGCGCCGCCCGCCGCGCGCGTGCTCCGCGTGCGCGCCGGCAGCGCCGTCCACGAGGTCTGGGTGACCGCGGGCGCCACCGGGGCGATCGAGATCCCCGTCCCCGCCGGCGCCGGCGAGCTGCGCGTCGAGACCGCCGCGCCGACGCTGCTCCGGGCCGCCGTGCGGCTCCACCCGGCCCCGCCCGCCGCGCCGCGCGTCGTCTCGCCGGCGCGCCCGCCCGCCGGCGCGCTCGTCGACGGCACGCTCGAGCAGATCCGGAGCGCCACGCGCGCCCTCCGCGCCGCGCCCGCGTCGGATCGCGCCGCGCTCCGCGCGCAGCGGGCCGCCGCGCTCGAGGGCCTCGGCTTCCCGGCGCTCGCCGCGCTCGACCGCGCCGCCGAGGACGACCCCGACGAGCCCGGGCAGCTCCCCGGCGCCTCGGGCGCTGGCGCGCCGCCGTCGACCGTCTTCGCCATGCCGCCGGGCAGCCCGCCGGCGGTCCCGCTCGGCCTGCCGGCGCGCGTGCCGCCGCTGCCGCTGCCCGCGGACCGCGCGCCCCTCGCCACCGCGCGCGCGGCCCGCATCGCCGGCGACCCGCGCCACGGCGTCGCGCTGCTCGCCGGCCCGGCGGGCGACAGCGCGGGCGCGGACGCGCTCCTCCTCGGCCTGCTCGCCGAGCGGGCCGGCGACGCGCGCATCGCCGCCGACGCCTTCACCCGGATCGGCCTCGCCCACCGCTCCGCCGCCGCGCTCGCCCGCGCCGCCAACCTCGCGACCGACGTGGCTTCCGGCGCCGCGCCGCCCGACAGGCGGCTCACCCTGCGCGCCCTCGCGCTCGCCGAGCTGGCCGTCCAGGCGGCCGACCGCGAGGCCGCCGGCGGCGGCCAGGGCGCCGCGCCCGCCGCGCCCGCGCCCGGTTCCCCTTCCGCGTCTCCCTCGGCCAGCGCGCCGGCGTCTCCCTCGGCCAGCGCGCCGGCCTCTCCCTCGGCCAGCGCGCCGGCCTCTCCCGCGCCCTCGCTCCATCTCCCGCCGGCCGCCCTCGCGCGGCTGGCGCCCGTGACCGGCTGGGACGTGCCGCCGCGCGCCGACGCCACGGCCGGCACCGCGACGCTCGAGATCCGGGCCCGGGCCGACAGCGACCTGCCGCTCCGCGTGCGCGTGCGCCGCGCGCTCGTCGACGCGCCCGAGCCCGCGCTGCTCATCACCGACGGCGCGCGCGCCGAGTTCCGGCTCGATCGCGCCGCGCCGGGGGCCATCGTGCTCGACGGCGTCTGCCGCGCGCTCGATCACGACGAGACCCCCTGCGCGTTCACCGTCGCGCTCGACGGCGCCCCGGTCGCGTGCTCCGCCGCGGCCGCGCCGATGACCGACCGCTGCGTCGTCCAGGTGCCGCGGGGCAGCCACCGCGTCGAGGTGCGGCCTCCGGCCGACCAGAGCGTCCTCGGCTGGATCCGCGCGACCGCCGCCGGCTCGCCGCAGCCCTTCTCGGGCCGCGTCCTCTCGACCTGGAACGACATCGATCCCGCCCGCCCGCTGGAGCTCGCGTTCGTCGGCCCGACCGTCGTGCGCATCCGCGCCCGCGCCGCCTACGAGTGCGCCGCGTCGCCCCGCGGCCGCGCCGCCCCCGCGAACGGCGACGATCCCGCGTGCCGCCCCGAGCTCGCCTCCGCCACGCCCGGCGGCCTGCTGCGCTTCGCTGTGTCGCCGCTCGGCGCCGCGCCCGGCGCGCCTGCCTCGAGCGCGGCCGCCTCCGGCGCACCTGCGTCCAGCGCGGCCGCCGCCGGCGCGCCCTCCACCGGCGCGGCCGCCTCCGGCGCGCCTGCCTCGGGCGCGGCCACCGCCGCCACGCCCGGCGCGGTGGAGGAGGGCACCCTCGCGCTCGACACCGCCGAGGACCCCGCCGCGCGCCGCCTGGGCGTCACGCGCGCGCCGTTCTTCTGGCTCGGCGGCGAGGTCGAGGCCCGCGTGGCCGTCCTCCCGGAGGGCCCGCACGTGCTGCGCGTCGCCTCGCCCGCCGGCAGGGCGCTGCTCCGCGTCGAGCTCGCCGTCGCCACCGGCGCGCCCCGCCCGCGCGTGCCGCCGCCCGCGCCCCCGCCGCCGCCCGCGCCGCGCGCGCCCGCGGACGAGCCGCTCCGGCCGGCGCCCCCGGTGGGCGAGGACCCGGACGCGGGGCCGCTCTCGTTCGGCGCGTACGCGCGCCTCGTCGACAGCGAGCTCACCGAGGAGGACCTCCGCCTGCCGCTCCGCTTCCTGGAGCTCGGCGTCGACGTCCACCGTGAGCTCGTCGAGCGGCGCGCCTGGATCTCCGCCGCCGGGTTCGGGCGGCTGCGCGACGGGCCGGAGAGCTTCGGCGCGGAGGCGCGCTTCGACCTGAGCTCGAGCGGCTGGATCCCCGGCGCCGCGCTGAGCGGCCGCGTCGTGTTCCAGCCCGGCGCCGGCGGCGCCGTCGGCGGCAGGGCGAGCGCGAGCGCGTTCTGGTCGATCCCGATCGGCGAGCTCTCGCTCTCGCCGTGGGCGGGCTTCACCCTGCTCGCGGTCGACGAGTCGCTCCGCCGCGTCCCCGGCGCCGACAAGGACATCTTCACGCCGTACGCCGCCGAGCACCGCACCCAGGCCTCGCTCGGCGCGCGCCTGCGGCACCGGCCGTTCGTCGACACCCTCGTCACGGCGGGCACGGCGCTGCGCCTCAGCCCGGTGCCGTCTACCTTCGACCGCATCGACGCGACGCTCGACCTCGACCTGCTCCCGGGCCGGGGGCTCTGGCCGTGGATCCAGCTCGGCTGGCTCGCGAGCTACCGGCCCGTGAACGAGACGCGCGACGAGGCCTTCCTGCGCGACGCGTTCACCGCGGGGCTCACGTTCTGGAGCTGGATCTCGCGCGGACACCGCGTCTCGCTCGGCGCCGAAGGGACGTTCCTCTTCGACATCCCGAGCCCGGCCGAGACCTCGCCGCGCCTCTCGGGGCTCCTCTTCGCCCGCTACGACTACACAGCCGGCCGCGGGCTCCGCGACTTCCCGCCGCACGCGACGCCGTTCCGCGACCGGCAGGAGGAGGGGAGCGGCCTCGTCGAGCGGGAGCGGCCCGCGGTCGAGCCGTCGTGGGAAGACCCGTAGGGCAGGGGGCGCGACGCCGGAACGCCGAGGAGGAACCGGCGGGGGCCGCTCCGATCAGGAGTACAGGGGGCGGGGGAGCGCGCCCCCGGGGAGAGCGCTTCACCGAGGGCGTGCGCCGATCTCCGGGGGCGGTCCGCCGTCGAGGACCGACAGGTCGAGATCGCGGAGCTGCTCGGGGTCGCCCACGACGTCGATCCGGGCGATTTTCCCCTGCGCGAGCGTGAAGCGGAGCACCCGGAAGAGCCGCCCGTGGGGGGCCACGACGACGCCCACCGCGCCGTCCACGAGGGCAGGGCGGGCGAACCTGGCGCCGCGCGCGCCGGCGATCGCCTGCTTGGCCCAGGCGCGCGCGCCGCGGACCTCCCTCCCGGCCGGGGGCGCGGCCGTGGCGTCGGTGCGGATCACGACGTCCGGATCGAGGATCGCCACGAGCGCGTCGAAGTCGCCGCCGCGCATCGCCGCGAGGAAGGCGTCGACGACCTCGCGCTGGCGGCCGACGTCGGCGTCCGGAGACGGGGGCGCTCCCTGCACGCGGCGGCGGGCGCGGCTCGCGAGCTGCCTCGCCGCGGCCGGGGAGCGGCCCACGATGGCGGCGATCTCCTCGAAGGGCACGGCGAACAGATCGTGCAGCACGAACGCGAGCCGCTCGGCGGGCGTCAGCGTGTCGAGCACGACGAGCAGCGCGACGCCGATGGAGTCGGCCAGCACCGCCTCGCGCTCGGGGTCGGTCCCGGCCTCGCGGTCCGCGGCGGGGTCGGGCGCGGCCATCGGCTCCTCGCGCCGCGCCTTGCGCGAGCGCAGCATGTCGAGGCACACCCGCGCCACGACCGTCGTCAGCCACCCGCCCAGGTTCTCGACGCCGCTCGTGTCGGCGCGGCTCAGGTGGAGCCAGGACTCCTGCACGGCGTCCTCCGCCTCGCCCACGGAGCCGAGCATCCGGTACGCCACCGCCCGCAGGTGGGCCCGGTGGGCCTCGAACCGCTCCGCCAGCCAAGTATTTTCATCCATCGGTCACACTCCCTCGTCGCGCTTCGTCATGGCTGTGACGAACGAACCGTAGCCGATGTGACGACGCGAACGGACGTTCTGCGCCCCGTCACGGTCGGCGAGCACACTCGAACCCTTCGAGAGGATCACGACCATGCTGAAAGCACGGATGAAGAACCCCGCGATGCTCATCCCCGGCGTCATTCAGCCCATCCACGCCCTGCTCGGCGCGGTGAAGAAGAGCGGCGTGCCGGCGCGGACGCTCGAGCTCGTCCACCTGCGGACGAGCCAGGTCAACGGGTGCGGCTTCTGCGTCGACATTGGCGCGCGCGAGCTCAGGAAGGCGGGCGAGACCGACGAGCGCCTGTTTGCCGTGGCGGCCTGGCGCGAGGCGCCCTGGTTCACCGACGCGGAGCGCGCCGCGCTGGCGCTCGCCGAGGCCGCGACGAGGCTCAGCGATCGCGCGGATCCGGTGCCCGACGACGTCTGGGAGGAGGCCGCGAAGCACTACGACGAGCCGGCGCTCGCGGCGCTGATCTTGCACATCGCGCTGATCAACTGCATCAATCGCGTCAACGTCACCACGCGGCAGATCGCCGGTTCGATGAAGGTGGAGGCGAGCGCGGACGCCCGCTGAGGAGTCGTCACCACGCCCGGACGGCGCCTCGCGCGATCCGGTCCTCATGGAAAAGCGACGCTGTCTCAGCTTCCTCATCCACGTGGGGGAGCGGCCTCCTTCACACCACAGCCACCCTGCGGGCCCCATGGTCTTCCGATCGTCGCCCCCCCGCGCGCCCGGGGGGGCGTCGGGTTTGTCACTCCCCCCCTGGCCTGCGTCGCGTTACTCTGCGGCGAGCGACAAGGCGTCTCGTCGACATCTATGACGGTTGAGCTGATTCATGCCATCGTTCGCCAGACCACGGTCCTCATCGCCCAGCTCGCGACCTCGGGGGGCTGGCGTGCCCCCCTGGCCCAGCTCGCGGATCAGGTGTTCCAGGACCTGGCGTCCGAGCTCGAGCGGCAGGGCGTCAGCCGCAAGGTGAGCGCCGACATGTTCGGGATGGGGCTCCGGAGCTACCAGCGCCGGGTCCGGCGGATCACGGAGAGCTCCGTCGAGCGAGGCCGCTCGCTCTGGGAGGCCGTGCTGGACTACATCCGCCGCCGGGGGATCACGCCGCGCGCCGAGGTCCTGAGGGCGTTCGCCGGCGAGGATGACGTCCTTCTCCGCGGGGTGCTCTTCGACCTCTGCGAGAGCCGCCTGATCTTCCAGGCGGGGCAGGGGGCTCAGGTGGTCTATCGCGCGGTGTCCGACGACGAGCTGGGCGCGCTCCGGGCGCTTCGCGCCGGCGAGGGCGTGGACGAGCTCGTCTGGGCGATCATCTACCGAGAGGGCCCGCTCGCGCGCGACGAGCTGCTGCAGCGGACGCACATCGAGCGGGTGGAGCTCGACGCCGCCCTCGTGCGTCTGGTGGAATCGGGGCGCGTCGAGCGGACCGGAGACGGGGCCGGGGCGACGTACAGCGCCGCGAGCCTCTACGTGCTGCTGGGCTCACCCGTGGGGTGGGAGGCGGCGATCTTCGATCACTACCAGGCGATGGTGAAGACGATCCTGTGCCGGTTGCGCGAGGATCGCACGGCGCCCGGCCTCGCCGACCGCGTCGGGGGGAGCACCTATACCCTCGACGTGTGGCCCGGGCACCCGTACGAGCAGCGGGCCTGCGAGACGCTGGGGCGCCTGCGCGCCGCGCTCGTGGAGCTGCGCGAGCAGGTGGAAGCGTACAACGCGACGCACGAGACGCCGGACAGGTACACGCAGGTCGTCCTGTACATCGGACAGTGCTTGATCCAAGAGGACATGGAGGGCGGCGATGAGGCCTAGCGGGGTCGCGGCGGCGTGCCTCCTCGCGAGCGTGGCGGGCGCGGTGCTCCTGGTCCCGGGCTGCAGGGACATGGGCCCTCGGACCGGGAGCGAGACGAACTTTCTCACGAGCTGCGATGCCGGCTGCGGCGACGGTCTCTCCTGCATCTGCGGCGTCTGCACGCGCGTCTGCTCGGCCGCCGACCAATGCGCGGCGCTCGCCTCCGGCGCCGCGTGCGTGGCCGCGGCGGAGCGGCCCGCCGAGGCGGCCTGCGGCGCGGCCGAGGGCGCTGCGTTCTGCGATCTCTCGTGCGGCGGCGACGCCGACTGCGCGCCGCTCGGCGCGCCGTTCCGCTGCCAGGGCGGCTTCTGCCGGGCGCCCGACGAGGGCGACGCGGCGGCCGCCTGCCCGGCCACAACGCTGGCGCTCGGCGACAACGACCGCACCGTGACGGTCGGGGACGGGACCCGCAGCTACGTCGTTCGCCTGCCCGCGAGCTACACGGGGGCGAGCCCCATGCCGCTGGTGCTCGACTTCCACACGTTCGGCGGGACGCCGGCGGCGGAGGCCGAGGCCTCGGGGTACCGCGAGCTCGCCGAGCGGGAAGGGTTCCTCGTCGCGTGGCCGCAGGGCATCGACGGCGCGTGGAACATCGGTCCGTGTTGCACGACGTCGCGCGACGTCGACGACGTGGGGTTCGCGCGCGCCCTGGTGCAGCAGGTCCAGGCGGAGGCGTGCGTCGACGTGAAGCGCGTCTACGCCGTGGGCGTCGCGAACGGCGGCGGGATGGCGTACCACCTGGCCTGCAACGCGGCGGATCTCGTCGCCGGCGTCGCTCCAAGCGCCTTCGACCTGCTGGCGGCGTCGGAGCAGCCCTGTCAGCCGGCGCGGCCGGTGACGGCGATCTCGTTCCGGGGTACCGCGGACGTGCTCGTGCCTTACGAGGGAGGGCCCCAGCAGGCGCCGAACGGCGCGGACATCACCTTCCTCGGCGCCGTCGGCACCTTCGAGCGGTGGGCCGAGCTGAACGAGTGTACGGGCGCCCCGAGCGCGGCGGACAGCAACGGCTGCTCGACAACCTCGAGCTGCGCGGGCGGCGTGGAGGTGACGCTGTGCACCGAGCAGGGCGGCGGCATGGCCTGGGGGAGCCCCGAGATCGGGTGGGCCACGCTGAAGCGGCATTCGCTGCCGTGAGCGCGTGAAGAGCGGCGTTCGCTGCCGCGAGCGCGTGAAGAGCGGCGTTCGCTGCGGCGAGCGCGTGAAGAGCGGCGCTCGCTGCCGCGAGCGTGTGAAGAGCGGGGCGCTGCTCGCGCGCATCGCGCACGGCACCACGCTGCGCCCGGGCAGACCAAACGGAACTTTCTGGCGACGCTCCCGCTCATGGAAGCGGGCACCGTGATGGCTCTCGAGGTCGACGAGGGGGGATGACAGATCTGTCCAAGGGGGGCGACGACGATCTCGCCGTCTATTCGCGCGGGCCGCAGGGCCGATAGAACGAGGGCGGTCGGAGGCGATCCGAGAGTCTCCGCAGGTCCTGACCAACGCCCTTAACAGAAGGTGACGACGATGAATTCTCCTGTTCTTTCCTGCCGACTCGTGGTCCGCTCCGCTCTTGGGATAGCCGCGCTCTGCCTCGGCGCTTGCGGCTCGGAGAGCGTTCCGCTCGATGATTCGGGGTCGGGCGGCGACGCAACCGCAGCGACGACGGGCTCCGGCGCTTCCACGACCAGCTCTTCGGCCAGCACTGGGGCAGGTGTCGGAGGCGCGAGCAGCAGCAGCGGAGCGAGCTCGGGAGGCGCCGTGAGCAGCAGCACCGGCGGTAGTCCCGGCACCGGCGGAGGCGGCACCGGCGGCGCAGGCACGGGCGGCGATGCCACGACGGGCGGTGGGGATGACGGCCTGCCTCCGACAGGACCGAACTCGGTCGCGTACACTGGCTGCTCGATGGCCAACAACATCGGCACCGGTTACAAGCGCGTCGGCGGCAAGATCATGTGGAACGCGGACAGCTATCAAACCGGCGCCATGGTGGTCCAGAACTGGACGAACCCCAATAGCTCTTCCTGGCAGCTCTTCGACCGGAAGATGGAGTCGATCGGCGGGAAAGACGTCGTCAAGGCCATCATGGTCCAGATCTGCATCCTGTCCCAGAGGGCGACCGATCAAGAGCTCCGTGACATGGTCAATGCGGCGCGCCAGCACGTGAACCCGGGCACGCATATCTACATCGTGGGGCAGCCGGTCTACAATCAAGGGCACGAGTGCTTCATCGCGGGGAACGGCGGCGCCGCCTGGACCGACATGAAGGCGCAAGAGCTGGCCAACGACCCGACCATCAACGAGAACATGAGCTACCTCGGGAAGTTCATCCTCAACAACGACGCGGGCGAGGTCAGCGACGGCTGCCACGCCAGCAGCCCGAAGGGCGAGGACGTGCTGGGAGAGCAGGCGAAGGCGTTCTTCGGTGGCTGATCGGAGCGCGGGCCCAACGAGCCCGAGCTGCGATGTCGGGACCGTCGGCATCGCATGCCTCGGGCTGCTGCTCTCGGCAGGTTGCACCTGCGGAAGCGAGGAAAGGACCGCGGCGGGCGGGACGATCGCGGACGACCGAGGCAGCGGCCACGCGGGCACCTGGACTGGAACGGCGCCAAGCTGCGCCGGGCTGCCGGCGACCTGCGGGCCATCGGGGGACGAGGACTGCTGCAAGAGCTTGCTGGTCCCCGGCGGGACGTTCGCTCGAAGCTACGACGGCGTGGACTATCTGGACCGGAGCTACCCGGCGACGGTGAGCGACTTCTACCTCGACAGGTACGAGATCACGGTCGGTCGGTTCCGGGCGTTCGTGGACGCAGGCATGGGCACGCAGGCCAGCCCGCCTGGGGACGGCGCGGGCGCACACCCGAAGATCCCAGGCTCTGGCTGGAGCTCAGCGTGGAACACCAGGTTGCCCCCGGACACGGCTGCGCTAAGGAGCGCCCTGAAGTGCTTTGTTCATCAGAGCTGGACGGACACGGCAGGGAGCAACGAGAACAAGCCGATCAACTGCCTGGACTGGTACACGGCGTTCGCGTTCTGCGCGTGGGACGGGGGGCGGCTGGTGACAGAGGCGGAGTGGAACTACGCGGCCTCCGGGGGCAGCGAACACAGGTACTATCCGTGGTCGAAGCCGGCCACCTCCACGACGATCGATGACAGTCACGCGGTCTACTGCGGCGGCACCTGCAGCCTGCAGGACGTCGGATCGAGGTCGCCACGAGGCGACGGGAAGTGGGGTCAGGCCGACCTGGGCGGGAACGCATGGGAATGGACGTTGGACTGGGACCCGGTCCAGTACCCGATGCCATGCCATGACTGTGCCGCTGTGACAGCAGGCTCCTACCGGGCTTTCCGGAGCGGCAGCAACGACGATCTCGCCCCGACCCTGCGGTCAGCCACGCGCCACGTCTACTACCCCGAGCACCGAGGCAACATCGGGGCGCGTTGCGCCAGATGACGCGCGAAGCCAATCGGCGAAGAGCTCGACGGCCTGATTGCCGAGGATCCGCTGTGATCTTGCCGCTTCCGCTTCAGTGGCGCTCCGTGGCGCGTGCGGCGACGGGTCCGCGCCGGCGAGCTCGCGCCCGCGCCGGACCCGCCGGTCGAGCTCGATAGCGCTCACGTCGTGCTCCGACTGACAGCGGGAGCGCGCCGCCCGTGACCAGGGCCGTCACCCTGCGCGCACGAAGCGCCAGGCGTCGAGGAGGGTCTCGGACGGACGGTCTTCGATGGCGTCCGCGTGGGCCACGAGGAGACGCTTCAACGGGAGCGCCGCCATGCGATCGATCGATCGCGCCGCAGCGTCGTTCGGCCTGGTCTTGGCCCGTACGTCCGGCGGCGTTCGGACTTTGCCATAACGACCCGTGAGCCGCCCGGCCCAGCGCCAGCTCCAATGGTCCCGCGCGCACGCGCTGATCACGACGTCCGCGCCGATGAGCGAGCCCGTCGGACGATGGAACAGCACCGTCTCGTCCAGAAAGGGACAGCCGTCGAGCGGG
The DNA here is from genome assembly GCF_051521615.1 of Sorangium sp. So ce1335. NCBI lineage: Bacteria > Pseudomonadati > Myxococcota > Polyangiales > Polyangiaceae > Sorangium > Sorangium sp. So ce1335. The sequence goes on along the minus strand of NZ_CP150363.1, from coordinate 10,361,661 downwards.
ATCGCGTCGAGCTCCGTCACCGCGCCGAGGAACGCGTCGTCCCGCAGCCCCGTGTGGAGCTGGAGCTGCGGGTTGCGCGCTGTGGCCGAGGGCGGGCCGACCACCTTCGCCGACGCGAAGCGCGCCGCGGTGGCGGGCGCCCCGAGGTGATGGAAGCAGTTGGGCACGACGATCCAGCGAAGCTCGCCCAGCGCGCGGAGCGCTGCGCAGAATGCCTCCGTTGGCTCGGGCGGGCTGTGCACGAGGAGCCCGCCGTCTTCGAGTCGGAGCACCGTGCTCCGCGCGCGCAGACGAACCCCGCCGAACCACACCGGCCGCTCGCTCACCCAGATAGCGTCCGGGACGACGACTGACAGCTCGCTTGTATCCATTCAGACCCCCGCGGAGGCCGTGCGTGCTGCCACGGCTGTCAGGGCCCTGACGATAAGGGCCGGTCGACGACCGGTCAACGGTGTGGATGATCCCGGCAATCCGCGGGAATTCCGACGCTCACCACCAGCCGATGTCCTGGATGACGGTGCCGACGTCGCCGTGCCGCACGAACGCGCGGTTCTGCCGGAGCTCGTACGATTTCGGCGAGCCGTCGACGATGTCCTGCTCGAAATGGTGGCACTCGAGCTTGTGGACGCCCTCGCCGTGCATCAAGGCGCCCTTCAGCTTGACGTACGTGTTGTTGTGGCGCATCCGGAGCACGCTGATCGCCTCGTTGCTGGCATCGATGAGCAGTTCGAGGTGAACGGATTTCACTTCCTTCGGGTGGGACGCGTCGAACGCGAGATTGACGGCGATGCCGGCGTCGAGCAACGCCTCGACATCGGATCTGGAGAACGTCTCGTACACGGTGATCTTCGCCATCGCGCGCTCCTTTCAAGAGGTGTACCCGGGCCGTGCCACGCACGGCGGGACGAGCAGGGGATCCCCGGCGCAGCGCGTCCGGAGAAACGGTCCGGAGGGCTCGACGGCATACCCCCCATGAGGCCTCGCTACTGCAACGCTCCTCGGGATGCAAGCGACCGGCACATGTCGTTCGGATGCGCGCTCGGTTACATGTGGTTGCGTCCTCAGGCGTAGAGACATGAATCATCGGTTCATCGGTCTATCCGGTTCACCGATGCGTTGGTTGATCCGTTGCCGGTGACCGATTACCGATTCATCGTAAGGCCGTTGGAAGGGGCCCGGCGGTTGAGTCCACGTGGAAAAAACCTAGGAATTGCGGGTTTGCAGTTCTGATATCGTGCTCTCAGAGAGTTGGATGATGGATTCTACAATGAGCTGCACGCACCGCCGGCGAGTTTGTTCAACGCTTGGTGAGTTTCGGTCCAATATATACGATGTAGAGCGGACGGTCGTGTCGTATGGGATAGGTGAAGTGCATACGCATCTGCCCGATCTTTACCTTTCCATGCCATGTGCAGGAAATACTTGAGCCCGATCTCTCGGGATCTGGGAATGTTAGCTCGCTGCGGAAGTCACTTTTTTCGGTGTCCGAGGAATCAGTGAACCAGGCCTTTTCACCGACAAAGTGGTTTTGATACAACTCCATGCCTGCTTGCGTGAGGCTTCCGTCTTCATTGAAGCTTCCCTGGAGCGTGTCGAGTGTAGACAGAAGTACTTGGAGCCGTTGCGCGGCACCTGGAATGAAAGGATGCCCATCAAGCCATCGAATGACATCCGGTGTGAGCCTGAGCCGTGGGCACTCCTCACGTGCCCATTGGATGAGCGCTTCCCATGAGTTCAACGGAGCTCGGGTGTCACGCAGGTGCTGCTCCAATGCCGGGAGCACCCAGCAATTGTGGAGCCGGACGGTCTGTCGCACCTCTGCGTCGTGTACGCGATCGACCGCGATCGGCGTATACGTCCAATCCGACGGGTCGATGCTGATGACGGCACGAGGCAGTCCGCGGAACGCGGCCATCGCTGCTTCTCCGAGGCCTGTCTCCGTCACAATGCTGCCCTTCACCTCGAACCAGTCATCCGGGCCATGAATCGGGTCGTCATCCCAAAAAGGACCCTGCTGAGCCAGCCAGGTGACGACCACATTCGAGAGGTTCTTGTCGCCTGCCGCCGCCAATGCTTGACGTACGGTAGTTCCCGGACCGATGAACGCATCGAGCAGCTTGCGCGGGCAACGCATGATGCGACCGCTCTGCACGATGCGCTGACGCATGGCGAGTAGGCGCTTCAGCGAATCGATGAATGACGACCTTGTTGAGAACTGTGCATGGATGGAACAGTCGTTTATGACAAATTCTGTCACGGTCCGAATCCAGCGAAGTAGTTCATGTCCTTCTCGAATTGATCGAAGAAGCCTTGAGGCCAGTGATCGATGTTGCCCTCTCGATCCATGCTCGGGGAGATTACCTGTGCCTCGCCCTGCGCTTCCGCGGCGGATCGAGGCTGGAAGAAATGAATCGCCACGTTCTCCGGAGGAAGCAGCGAGGTTCTAACTGCGCGGCGGACGCCATTGAGGACATGATCGGAGTGCGTCTCGACGATCACCTGGATGCCGGCACTGGCTATCATTGATAGGAATAGGCCTATCTTTGCTTGACCCATCGGATGCAGGTGGACCTCAGGGTTCTCCACAAGAATGATATCGCCCCTTCGCGCATGTAGGCAAGCCACGAGGATGGGCAGCACGTGCGTGATCCCGAAGCCGACGTGCTGAGGGCGGTGATGATCGGTATCCGGACTTGTTCGGATGCCGAGGGTAACGAGGTTGGCTCTGGGCACGCGCTGTACCTCGAATGAGACGCCTGGGAAGAAGTCGGCAAGCCATGCCTGAGTCTGTTTGTAGAGCGTAGGCGCCGGTTCTCTCTTGCAGCGCAGGTGCTCTGGAACCTCGTAATCCTCATGCCAGTAGAGTTTCCCGGGCGCCCGGTCGCCTTGAGGGCCGACGGTGCGATGTCGGGGAAGATCATAAAGAGGATAGGTTTCTCGAGGCCCGGTTCTCTCTGCGCAAATATATGTCAATCCCTCGAGGAGCGAGGCGACCGCGGCGCGCGCCATGGAGGGATGCGGCGGCAGCAGGCTCGCCGGATTATGCTCGGCGCGGAAGACTTCCCTGGGCCCTTCCGTGAGTACCAGCCGTGACAGCGGGACAGAAATGTCTTGCCGATCGGCCGAGCTACTCTCAAACGTCCAGGTGCAGCCGAAATCCACGCCCGACAGGCCGATAGAGAATTGCCGCCGCCCATTCACCTTGTCGACTACGTCACCGAGCGTACCCAACGACAAGATGGATCCGTCGAGCAAGAGGCTCGAGCCCCAGTTCGTGTCGATGGCGGTCTGGTGAAGTAGCGTGAGTGTCTGGATGACCGTGGATTTCCCTGATGCGTTGAGCCCTGTGAGCAAGGTAAAGTGCTGGAGAGGTAGCCTGAGTGCTCGGAAGCACTTAAATAGGTCCAGCTGGAGGCTAGTGAGCATCAAACACCTCTACGAGCAGTTTCTCAGCGGCTCTGAATCGCCCTTCGACCTGTCTGCGACCGTTCGTTCCGTATGTGATATCGCGAACGAACTCTTCCTGTTTCATCAGAAGGAAGAAACCGTCCCGGATCTGTTCCTTGTGACTGTCGACCAAGGTGTGCTCATAGCGCGCGAGGCCTGTCGAGAAGACGTCGAATAGCGACATGTTGAACGTTGACCGTGTCTCTCTGTCGCGATCGTGCTTCCGAAACGCGTGTTTTCCGAAGACGAGCAAGTTGTTGCTCATGCTCTGGAGGAATGCCGCCTTCAATGCATCGATCCCCGCTTCGGGCATCTTGTTGATCTCGGCGAGCGCGTCGCCGAGGAACTGGTCCATGTCGTCGCCGTAGCTGAAGGAGCCGAGCAGATGAAATGCGCAGAATCGGTTGACAGCCTCCCGGTCACGCATCGTCTTGCTATCGAGGCTGCCCCCGGTAGCCTGCACAAACAGTGGATCATGGGCCAGCTCCTTGAGCGCCCTCGTCGCTTTCCCCTGGTAGAGGGCGTTGCGCATCTGCTGCCGCGTGAGCGGCACACCACCGTTCACGCGTTCGAAGATGTCGAGTCGTGCGCGATCTGGAACCTTCGAGTCAATCAGGTAGAGCGTGAGCTGAGTGTCCTCGATTCGGTTTTGGAGCTTTGCCGGGAGATCGCTAAACTTCTTGTTCTTGAGATCCGGATTCTGGAGCTTGAGCTTGAGCTTGTCTGTGAGGAATTTCTGGAAAGTGGTCAGCCGCTGAAGCCCGTCTACGACCACGAGCTTGCCGTCTGGATTCTCGGCAAGATAGAAGACTGGCAACGGGATCCGCATCAGCACGGACTCGATTAGCCGGCTCTGGCGCTCGTCGTTCCATACGAAGTCGCGCTGGAAGTCGGGGTCCATGATATAGAAACCCTTGCCGATACGTCGGGTCACGACCTCGTGGATCGTCCGTGTTTCCGTTCGGATCGTCAGGCTGTCGAGCGGATAGTCTCCCAAGTCGCTGGGCTGCTCGTAGCCTTCGGGGTCCTTCACGTCGCCCTGCTCCTTCATTGGCATCGCTCCTGACATCGCTCGGTTCCGCGTTCCGCACCCAGAGGCTAGTACAGCGCGTTCCGGATGCACAGGCGCATCGAGGGGGCCCCCGCCGTGGATCTTGGACGCGTTGCCGCTGCCTGGCGAGAAGCTGGAGCGCAGCCGCGTGTCAGCCAGTTAGCGGTCATCTGCTCGCGGTGCGCTCGGACCGGCCGCTCGGACCGCGAGCAAGCCTTGGTCGTCGCCCGGCTACGCAGGTCGGCGCGGTCCTGGATCGCGGCAAGAGGGTGGGTCCGCGAAAACCGCACGCGATCGCGAACTTGGGCGTGCTGTGCGGGCTCCGCGATCTGCCTCCGCAGGCGAGGCCGTTTCGCGACCGGCAGGAGGAGGGCAGCGAGCTCATCGAGCGCGAACGGCCCGCGGTCAAACCGACGTGGGACCCGCAGGTCGGCCGATCGGCGCCGCTGCCATCCCTCCGCGGCCCTGCCTCCGCGGTGATGATCACGCCCTACCATCCCCCGCCGTCACCTGAGCCGCTCCAGCTCGCCCTTCACGGCCGCGAGGCGCGCCTCGCGCTGCGCCTCGAGCTGCTCCACGCGGCGGCGGGCGCCGGAGAGCTCGTCCTCGAGCGCGAGGATGCGGACGACCAGCGGGTTCGCGCCGGCCGGCGAGCCGCTCTTGTCGCCGAGCGCCTCGAGGTGCTCGCGCAGCCGCGCGAGGTCCTTCTCGATCCGGTCGATGCTCGCCCGCTCGGCCGCCGCGTCGCGGTCGGTCTTCTCCACCTCCTCGAATAGCCTCGCCGCGGCGCCCAGCGTCGCGCGGCCCTCGGCGGGCAGCGCGGCGACGTCGGCCTTCTCCCGCAGCGCGCGCGCCGAGAGCGACCGCACGTCATACGAGCGCTGGAGAGCCTCGTCGATCGTCACCTCGCGCGCCAGCTTGCTCCGCGGCCCGACCCGCAGGACGCCGAGCGGCCTGTCGCTCGCCTCGTCGAAGTCCACCGCGTCGAAGCCGCGGGTGCTCGCGTTCTTGACGATGTCGAGCGCCACGTGGACGCGCCGCTCCTCGCCGCCGCGGTTCTCGACCGCGTACGTGCGCCGGTGCTTGCGGACGAAGTGCTCGGTGAGCCGCCCGCCCTCGAAGACGAGCCGCTGCGTCGCGTTGTCCGGGGGCCGCGCCGTCGTCCGGAGCTCGACGTCGAGATCGACGCCGAACAGGAGGAAGGCGCGCTCGCCCGGCTTGAGCCGCGGCAGCCCCGTCTCGCCCGCGAAGCCGCTCGCCTCGTAGACGGCGATGGGCCCCGCGGGCAGCGTCTGGGCGGTCGTGTTCGCGAGGCGCGCCCCGCTGCGGCCCCGCGCCTCGTCGCCCTCGAACCACGTGAGCCGCCGGGCCTCGACGTCCCGCTGCGTGAACGGGACGAGCGCCGAGCCGTGGGCGCGCAGGTGGAGCCCCTCGGCCAGCCGGTACGTGAACTGCGCGCCGTTCTCGACGCCCGCCGCCTGCGCGACCTCGGCGAGGTTGCCGATGCGGAGCGCGTCGCTCTCCGCGGCGGTCCCGTCGGGGATGGCCACCCCGGCGGACATCCTCGGACCCCTGGTGCGGTGGCTGCTCGCGAGCCTGCCGGAGCCGCTGCCGAAGCCCATGGAGGTGGTCGAGCCGTCGGCGTTGTCGCCCCAGATCTGGTCGGGGGTCCTGTCGGCGAGCTGCGGGACGGTCGAGAGGCTCTCGTCCGGATGGGCGAGCTCCCGGCGCGCGTAGCGCGGGGCGCTCAGCGGGAACAGGAACGAGTCGGGCCGGCCGTTGACGAGCTCCACGCGGACGCCCGCCCAGGGCTCGTCGGTGTCGTTGTGGACGAGCGCCCAGCGCTGCAGCCGCGCGTGTCCGCCACCGAGGAGCAGCCGGTACGTCGAGCGCCACACCGGCGTCTCCGCGATGTACCCGAGGCGCACCGGCGCCGCGCTCTCCGCGAGGACGCGCAGGCTCCGGCGGATCTGCGCCGCGCGCCCCGACAGCGCGCCGACCGCGGCGCCGAGCCGGCCCGCGACGATCGGGTCGACGGGGCGCACCTCGTCGACGCGCGAGGCGCGGAGGCGCCGGATCGCGCCGCCCCGCTGGATCAGGGTGAGGTAAAGGTCGCCCTCGGTGTCCGGCGCGACGGCGTCGCGCTCGTCCGAGGCGGCCTTGCCCGAGGAGGCCTTCCCGCCGCCAGGGGCGGCCGCCGCCGGCGCCGGCGGCGAGAGCTGGCTCGGCGGGGCGTCGGTCACCTCGGCGAGCTGGCCTGTCCACGCCGCGGCGCCGGCGGTGATCTCGACCTCGATGCCGCGCAGGCTCTCCAGCACGTCCCGGTACGTCACCGGCGTGTCCGACTCGAGCGGCAGCGCGGCGAGCGAGCGGCTCAGGCCGCCGCTCAGCACGCTGTCGAACTCGATGCCTCTCACCTGCGCTGTTCCGCTGGAGAGCACGATCAACGTCTTGAGCGCGTCATCGACGTGAGAGGCCGGCACGGGCAGTGAATCGGTGCTCGGCGAGATGTCCCCGCTGCGCTCGAAATAGCCGACGCCGGTCTCGTAGAGGCGCACTTTCTTCAAGGGGAGCGCCGACGCCGCGGCTGGCGGCGCCGCGGGGGGCAGGCGACACCCGGCGCTCAGGACAAGGAGGCTCAGCGCGACGGCTCGACGGCAGGCGAGCGCCCGTTGGGAAAGCATGGGTGTCACGACACCGCGGCTTCCTCCAGGTTCCCGGGCGCCGCGCGCCGCCCGTGCTAGGGTCCGGCGCCGTGGCCGGCGGCCGACGTCGCGCGGATGCGCTGGCCCGCCCGGTCCTCACCCGATGACGTTCGTCCCGCTGCAACCGCCCGATCTGCCCCCCATCCGCGCGCGGGGGACGCCGCGCTGCCGCGGCTGCGGCTTGCCGCAGGCGATGTGCCTCTGCGGCGCGCTGCCCCGGCTCCCGGTGCGCACGCGCGTCGTGCTGCTGACCCACCGGATCGAGCGCACCCGGAGCACCAACACGGGCCGGCTCGTCGCGCGCCTCCTCGAGGGCGCGGAGGTGCGCGTGCGCGGCGAGATCGCGCCGCGGCCGCGCCCGCCCTTGCCGGAGGGGCGCCGGCTCATGCTGTTTCCGTCGCCGGGCGCGCGCCCGCTCTCGCCCGACGACGCGCGCGGCGAGCCGGTGGTGCTGCTGGTCCCCGACGGCAACTGGAACCAGGCGCGCCGGGCTTTCCACCGCGATCCCGACGCGCGGGGCGCCGAGCCGGTCACCCTGCCGGACGGGGCGCCGAGCCGCTATGGCCTGCGCCGCGCGCCGCACGAGGGCGCGCTGTCGACGCTGGAGGCCGTCGCGCGCGCGCTCGGGCTGCTGGAGGGCGCGGCGATCGAGCGGCAAATGATGGAGGCGTTCGACGTGTGGGTGCACCGCGCCACGTGCGTGCGGCTCACCGGCAAGCTGAAGGAGCGGGAGGAGGGCGGCGGCGAGGAGGACGACGACGAGGCCGTCCCGGGCCGAGATCTTCACGGTCCTGGGAGCCCGTGAACGTCTGAAGCGCCGGTCACCGGAAGTTCTGCACCGCCCAGACGCTGCCATCCGGGAAGGTGTGGAATCCGCAAGCCACCTGCGTGAACTCGGGGTTGCTCATGTTGAGGTAATGGCCGTGCTGGTTGAAGTCCTCGCCGGGCCCCTCGTCCCACATGAGCTGCAGGCACGGGACGATCATCGATCCGGCGGGGCCGGGCCATCCGGGGCATTCGTTCTGAGCCCTCTCCTTGCAAGCGCCGAACGCGCCGTGCGGCGTGTTGGTGTTCCCGTCGGACTCGCACTCTTCATCGGAGCACGCCTCCGCCTCGGTCCAGCGCCCGAGGGGCGGCAATCCGAGCGTGGCGCGGTGCTGGTTGATCGTATCGACGCAGAGCTGCGCCGCGCTCGTCGCGCCGTCGCTGCCGCCGGCGCCGCCGGTCGGTGAGCCGCCGGCGCCGTCGCTGCCGCCGGCGCCGCCGGTCGGTGAGCCGCCGGCGCCGTCGCTGCCGCCGGCGCCGCCGGTCGGTGAGCCGCCGGCGCCGTCGCTGCCGCCGGCGCCGCCGGGACCTGAGGGGGCGGCGCCGGAGCCGTCGCTGCCGCCGGCGCCCCCGGTCGGTGAGCCGCCGGTGCTCCCGGAGCTCACGGTCGTCGAGGTGTTGCTGCCGCCGGCGGCCGGGCTGCCGGAGCCGTCGCTGCCCCCGGTGCCCGCGGCGGCCGAGCCGCCGCTGCCGGCGCTCGGTCCGCTGCCGGGCGCGCCGCTGAAGCTCCCGTCGCCGTCGCCGCTCGACGCCCCGCTGCTCTCGCTCTCGCCCCACGCGTCACCCAGCTCGCCCATGCAGCCAGACAGCATGGACGTGATGATTGTTGCGGTGAGCACAAGGGCTCGTGAGTGAATCCAAGAGTCAAGCATGGACCGAGTCTACGGCGTTCCTGATGCACGCTCAACATCGGCTGATCTCGCTGCATATTTGCATGCTTGATCGGTTCGACCGCGGCTTCTGGGCTTGTGATGTTGCTGTGCGAAGAGAAGCGTATGTGTCGCACAGAGGGGTGTTGGTCGGCGTTTGTTCCGATCGCGCGAGACAAGTTTGAAGAGAAGAAAACCAGCAAGGTGAAATGCGCCAAGAGCGCCAGGCGCGACAGAGAGCCCCGCGGGCAGCCGGCCCCCCGTGCCTCGACGCCCCCGGGGCCTCACCCCGTCCGTCTACGGCTGCTGCGCGCCGCGCCGCCGCTGGATGTAGACGATCACCGCGCCGGCGAGGGCGTTGGCGACCATGAGGAGGTTCGTCGCCACGAAGACCCAGTTCTCGACGAGCCAGCTATAGACGACGAACCCGACAGAGGCCGCGAGCTGACCGATGAAGAGCCATTTCGAGACGCCCTCGCTCGTCTTGCTCTTCCACTGCTTGTAGACCTGCTTCCCGACCGTCAGGACGAGGATGAAGGAGCTGAGCCAGCCGACTGCTTCTACCATGATCGACCGCCGAACCGCCGCTCGCGCGCCCCGGGCCTGCGCGCTCCCGGCGGCGCGCCGCGTGCCGTGACGAACGCGAAGACGACCACAAAAGAGAGCCACGGGGGCGACGAGGGCACGGAGCGTCCGCTGCGTCCGTGCCCTCGCCGCCCCCGTGGCTCATCCACCGCCATCGCGCTCCGCCCGCTCCGCGCGCCGGGCCTCGTCAGGCCGGGTTCGCCCCGTTCGTGTGTCGCGCGTGGCTCGCCTTGTCCGCGGACGTCTTCTTGTAGCCGGCCGGGAGGAGCGCCTCGTGGCCCTCGGCCAGCCGCTGCTCGAACTCCGCCTTCAGCTCCTTGCCGAGCTCGGACAGGCGCTTCTCGTCGATGGCCTCCTCAACCTTCGGGAAGAGCTCCTCTTCCTCCTCCTCGACGTGGTGCTGGATGAGCTCCTTCAGCGTCGTCACCCGCGCCTTGAACGAGATGTCCTCCGGGTCGGTGGCGAGCAGCCGCTTCAGGGCGAGCTCGGCGATGGCGTGCTCCTCGTAACTCTCGAGGATCAGATCCTCCTTGATCTGCCGCACCGCGGGATAGAAGCTCTCCTGCTCGATCGCCATGTGGGCGGCGAGCTCGTTCGCGAGCTCCGCGAGCAGCGGCGCCGGCTCCGACTTGCCGCTCTCGAGCTGCTTGAAGAGGGACTCCACCTTGCGGTGCTGCTTCTCGAGCAATGAGGTCGCTTTCATCGTTCTGCCTCCAACGTGCGAGCCGCGCCTCGGCACGGCCGGGGTCCTTCGTATTTCATCGCCGACCGCGGAGCACCTCGTGCGCACACGCTCCGGCCAGCTCTCCAGTCTCCAGGCGCGCCGGGCCCGGAGACGAGCGCCCTCGCTCGCCCCCGGGCCCGGACGGCCTGAGCGATCTCGATCGTCGCGCCGCGTGGCGGCCGCGCCGGCTCTGGGGGGCCGGCGCTCGCCCGGCGCTAGTCCGTCTTGTCCTCGATCTTGTCGCCCGCCTCCTCGGCCGCGTCGCCCGTCGACTCGGCAGCGTCCTTCGCCTCGTCCTTGACGTCGCGCGCAGCGTCGTCCACGGCCTCGCCGGCGTTCTCGGCCGGACCCTCCGGCTGAGGTTTGCTGCCACCACAACCGATGACCATGCCGCCCACGAGCAGCGACAGAACCAATGTTCTCACGGTACCATCTCCTCCCGTCCGCCCGGTGGCGATGACCCCGGGCACGTTCTTCGTCACTCAACGACTCTTCACTTCAGCGTCCTCGTCGTCGTTCACGTCCACGTCCAGCAACGCCCGGGCCAAAGGCAGCTCCATGAGCCCGCGTGCCCTCCTCGCCGTCGCTTCCCCGCTCCGGATCGCGCACTCTCTGAGACATATCGCCTCGACCGTGGCGTCCTGCGACGCGCAACGGCCGCCCGCTCGCGCTGCGCGCTTCCGCTGCACGGATGTCCTCCGGGCGGCGCCGCAATGCGGTCGCATTCGCTTGGCCTCGGTGCGGATCGGAGCAAGAATCCGCCCAGGAACAGCGACATGATTCACGACATCGCCCGGGCGCTCAGCGCGATCTTCACAGGCGAGCGAGCCTGCCTGCTGCACGCCGTCGTCCCGGCGCATGTCCATGGCCACACGCTCGCGCTGCTGCGGGCCCTCGGCGAGGCAGGGCCTGCGCCCCGGACGGTGTGGGTCCTGGCCGACCCCGTCTACGGGCCCAGCCGCGGCTGGGCGGCCCGCGAGCGGTCGCTGGCCCGCGAGCTCGGTCCCCCGGAGGCGCCTTCACCGGGGACGGCCGAGCCCGGCCCCCTGGATGATCCGCTGAGCGCGTTCGCGCGCGCCCTCGCGGCGCACCTCGCTGCCCGCGCGCCGGGCGCGGGCGCCGTCGTGGTGCTCGCGCCGCAGCACGTCGATGATCCGCCGGCGTACGCGCGCGACATCCTCTGGCTCACGCAGCGGCCCGAGCTCTCGCCCGTGCGCTGGGTCGTCGTGGACGCGGTTCACTCGAGCGTCGGCGACCTGCCGGCGCGCGTCGGCGAGGGCGCGTCCCGCGTCCTGTGGCCGGAGGCCGACAGCGCGGCCCTCGTCGAGATGGAGCGCGCGATCACCGATCTCTCGGCCCGCGGGCAGCGCCTCCCGGCCGACCTGGAGGTGCGCATCGCGCCCGGCTCGCCCCTCCGCACCCCCGAGCTCCTCCCGCTGCGGCGCCTCCTGCACGAGGCGGACAGGTGCTTTCACGCGGGGCGGCACGCCGAGGCGGCGCAGCTCCAGGAGCAGGCCGAGGAGACGCTCGTGAGCCGCGGGCTGGGGGAGGAGGCCGTCCACGTGGGCATGCAGCGCGCGCGCTCGCTCATCGCGGCGGGGGTGGTGGACGAGGGGCATCGGGTGTTCGTCGCGGCGCTGAAGGAGGCCGAGCGGCGCGGCCTCCTCGGGATCATCCCCGAGGCCTATGCCTCGCTCGGCAGCCTCCACAGCAAGCAGCGCCGGTTCCTCGACGCGACGGAGGCGTACGCGCGCGCCGGCGAGCTCGCGGACCGCCGCGGCAGCCGCGAGTTCGCGGCGGACATGCACCGCTGCGCCGGGCACGCGGCGCTCAACGCCGACATGCCGGACGCCGCCGCGCGGGCGTGGCGGCGGGCCTTCGAGCTGCTCGGCTCGGTGGCCCCGACCGTCGGCGCGCTGGAGAAGCCGCAGCAGATCGTCATCCTCGGGCTCGCCCTCGCGGACATCTTCGAGACGCACGGCAACCTCCCCGCCGCCCGCGGGCTGAGGGGGCACGCCGAGGCGATCGAGACGCGCCATCCGCGGCGCGCCGAGACGTGGAGCTGAGGCGCCCGGCTCACGGCACCTGACTCACGGCACCTGACACGATGCGCCGAGCACCCCGGAGGAAGACCCGTGCCAAGAAGGACTTCCCGGTGGCCGAGATCCGTCGGTTCCTCGAGCCCGGCCCGATCGTCCTCGTCAGCTCGGCGTGGCGGCGCGAGACGAACATCATGACCATGGGCTGGCACACGGTGATGGAGTTCACGCCGTCGCTCGTCGGGTGTGTCATCAGCAGCGGGAATCACAGCTTCGAGATGATTCGCCGGAGCAAGGAGTGCGTGATCAACATCCCGACGGTGGATCTCGCCGAGATCGTGGTGCGCATCGGCAACAGCTCGGGCCGAGACACGGACAAGTTCTCCGCCTTCGGGCTCACGCCCGTCCCTGCCGCGGCGGTCGGGGCGCCGCTCATCGCCGAGTGCCACGCGAACCTCGAGTGTCGGCTCGCGGACGCTCGCCTCGTGGAGCGTTACAATTTCTTCGTCTTCGAGGTGGTCAAGGCGCACGCGGCGACGACGCCGCGCTATCCGCGGACGATCCATTACCGCGGTGATGGCGTCTTCATGCTCTCCGGGTCGAACACGAGCCGCTATCGCCGGCTCTTCCGTCCCGGGATGCTGTGACGGAGCGACGACGAGCCGGCACGGTCACGACGGCATGAAGATGAGCGAGCGCGATAGGCTCGAGACCCAATCCATTCTCGCGCGCCGGAACGGGAGGTGAGCCGGCGCGCGCGGCCCGCCGCCCGTCGTGCAATCTCGCGACGATCTCGATAGGCTGCGCCGCCCCCATGACCTCCGCGGCCATCCTCGCGCTCGTCATCCTCGGGCTCACGATCGTCCTCTTCGTGAGCGATCGCCTGCGGCTCGACGTCGTGGCGATGCTGTCGTTGCTCGCCCTCACGATCTCCGGCGTGACGACGGTCCCGGAGGCGCTCGCCGGGTTCTCGAACCCGGCGGTGCTCATGATCGCCGGCCTGTTCGTCGTCGGCGCAGCGCTGACCGACACCGGCGTCGCCGACTGGCTGGGCCAGCGCCTCGAGCGCTTCGCCGGCGGCGGGGAGGCCAGGGTGACCGCGGCGGTGATGGGGGTGACCGCGCTCGTGTCCGCCTTCATGAGCTCCACCGGCACCGTGGCGATCCTCCTGCCGGTGGTCGGGACGCTCGCGCTCCGCCGCGGGATCGCGCCGGCGCGGCTCTTCATGCCCGTCGCGTTCGCGGCCCACCTCGGGAGCAACCTTACGCTCATCAGCACCCCGCCGAACCTGCTCGTCAGCGAGGCGCTCCGCGCGGCCGGCCGCGAGCCGTTCCGCTTCTTCAGCTTCACCCTCCCCGGCCTCGTCGTGCTCGCGGTCGGCGTTTCGTACATGATCTCGCTCGGCCGCCGCGCGCTTCCCAGCAAGGCCGACAGGGCGGACGCGGGCGCGCCGCGCGCCCTCTCGCTCGACGACCTCTCGATGGAATACGGGCTCGGCAGCGCCCTGCGCGCCGCGCGCGTCCCGCCCGGCGCAAGGCTCGCCGGCCTCACGCTCGGCGCGGCGAACGTGCGGGCCGACTTCGGCGTGACCGTGGTCGGCATCGCGCGCCCCGGGCCCCACGGCCTCGAGGCGCAGCGCGTCGTGCCGCAGACGGCGTTCGCCGCCGGCGACGAGCTGCGCCTGCTCGGGAGCGACGAGAAGATCGCGGCGCTCGTCGACAGCTTCGGGCTCGAGGCGCTCCCGGCGCGGCCCATCTTCTCGCTGCCCCCCGAGGAGTCGCTCGCCGAGGTGGTGCTGCCGCGGCGCTCCCGCCTCGCCGGGCAGACCCTGAGGGACGCCAGGTTCCGCGATCGCTACCGCGCGAGCGTGCTCTCGATCCGGCGAGGCGAGGGGTGGCTCCCGGTCTTCCACGCGACGCCCGAGCTGCGCGATCTGAAGCTCCGCGCCGGCGACACGCTCCTCGTGAAGGGGCGGCTCAAGCACCTGAAGAACCTGCGGGACGAGCGGCGCGACCTCGTGCTCGTCGCCGAGCCCGACCCGCAGGGCGACGTCCTCGTCGACCGCGAGCGCGCCGTCGTCGCCGTGGGCATCACCCTGGGCATGCTCGTCTGCATGGCGCTCGGGTGGCTGCCCAACGTCGTCGCCGTGCTGCTCGCCGCGGTCCTCCTCGTGCTCGCGCAGTGCGTGCGCGCCGCGGACGTCTACCGCGCCGTCAACTGGGAGAGCGTCGTGCTCATCGCCGGCATGGTCCCCCTCGCCACCGCGCTCGAGCGCACCGGCGCGATGGGCGCCGCCGTCTCCGCCGTCGAGGGGCTGCTCTCGGGGGCGCGCCCCGCGGTGGTCCTCGGGCTGCTCGTCCTGGCCACGTCGGCGATAGGCATGGTCCTGTCGAACACCGCGACGGCCGTGCTCATGGCCCCCCTCGCGGTCCGCCTGGCCGGGGCGCTCGGCCTCGCGCCGGAGCCGCTGCTCCTCGGGGTCGCGTTCGCGTCCTCCGCGGCGTTCGCCACGCCGATCGCCTCTCCGGTGAACATCCTCGTCATGGGGCCCGGCGGCTATCAGTTCAAGGACTTCACCCGGGTCGGCCTGCCGCTGCAGCTCCTCGTGCTCGCGACCACCGTGATCGTCGTCCCGCTCGTCTGGCCCTTCTGAGCGCCCGCAAACGCGCCTCCGTCGTGGGCGCGCAATCGGACGCGCGCCGACGCGCTGGACGCGTGTGGGACGCGCGCTGGACGCGTGGCTTGCGGATCCCGGAGCGATCAGGTAGCGGAGGATCTACGGTGATCGTCATCGAGGACCTCACGAGCGCCGCGGCGTGCCCGCCGCGCGCGCCGACAGACACGCTCCTCGCCTCGCCGCCGCGGGGCGACGCATGAGGGAGCGGCTCGAGAGCCTGCTCCTCGTCCTGGCCGTCGGCTCCGTCGTCGCCATCGGCGCCAAGCGCATCGGGGTCGCTTACAACGTCGCGCTCGTCCTCATCGGGCTCCTCCTCGTCGTCATCGACGTGTTGCCGAACACGCCGATGGACCCGGACCTCATCCTCATCGCGTTCCTCCCGGTGCTCGTCTTCGAGGGCGCCCTGGCCGCCGACGCGGACAGCCTGCGCGCCGCGAGCCGGCCCATCCTCGCGCTCGCCGTGCCGGGGGTGCTCATCTCGCTGCTCGGCACGGCCGCGGTGGCGACGCTGGTGCTCGATCTCCCGTTCTCTGCGGCGCTCCTCCTCGGCGCGCTGCTCGCCATCACCGACACCGTGAGCGTGCTGCTCGCCTTCCGGAGCGTCCGCGTCCCGCACCGGCTGGCCGCGATCATGGAGGGGGAGAGCCTCTTCAACGACGGCACGGCGCTCGTGCTCGTGATGCTCGCCTCGCGCGTCCTCGCGAGCGGCACGTTCGACGCGGTCGAGACCTTCCGCGCGCTCTCGATGGCGATGCTCGGCGGCGCCGTCCTCGGCGGCGCGTTCGGCTCCCTCGGCGCCGTCCTGCTCCGCCGCACGCCGGACCACCTGACCGCGATCCTCGCCTCGCTCGTGCTCGTGTTCGCCACGGCCCTGCTCACCGAGCGGCTCCACGCCTCGCCCGTCATCGCCGTGGTCGTCGCCGGCGTCGTCGTCGGCAAGGCGGCGCGCCGCCACCTCGAGCCCTCGCGCGTGCTCGCGCTGGAGGGGTTCTGGGAGACGACGGGCTTCTTCCTCAACGTGCTGCTCTTCCTGCTCGTCGGCATGCAGATCCAGGCGGAGATGCTCGTGCGCGAGGCGGCCTCCATCGGCCTCGCGCTCATCGCCCTGCACGCGGGCAGGGCGGTGGCCGTCTACGGCTGCTTCGGCGTCCTCCGCGCCATGACGCGCGAGGTCGTGCCGTTCCGCTGGCAGCACGTGATGCTCGTCGGCAACATCAAGGGCGCGCTCTCGATGGCGGCCGTCCTCAGCCTCCCGAAGGACATGCCGTTCCGCGAGCGGCTGATCACGATCGTCTTCGGCGTGACCTTCGTGACCCTCGTCGTGCAGGCGCTGCCGTTCGCGCGGCTGCTCAAGTTCCTGCAGGTCGCGGCCCCGAGCACCGACGGCGCGCTCGACGCCGCGAAGGCGACGCTCATCGCCGCGCGCCGCGGCCAGGCCGAGCTCGACGACCTGCTCGCCTCGGGCCTCGTGTCCCGCAAGGAGCACGCGGAGCGCCGGGCCGCGTTCCAGCGCCGGGTCATCGCGGCGGAGGCGGCGCTCCAGTCGCCGCAGGGCGAGGTGGAGCGCGATCACATGACCGACCTCGCGCTGCTCTCGGCGCAGAAGGCGGCGGTGCTCGACGCCGCGAGGCGCGGGCTCATCGCCGACGAGACGGCGAACGCCCACGTGGGCGAGATCGATCGCGAGATGATGACGCTGCACGAGCATGAAGGAGGCGGCTGAGATGCGCGTGCTCATCGTGGGCGCCGGGCGCGCAGGGCTGAGCGTGGCGGTCCACCTCGCGAAGACGGGCCACGAGGTGACCATCGTCGATCGCGACGACGCGATCGCCACGAGCGCCTTCGAGCGCCACGGCCTCGTCTCGCTCGTGGGCGACGCGACGGACGCCGGGCTCCTCAAGGAGGCCGAGGTGGGGCGCGCCGACGTCGTCGTGGCCATGCTCCGCCGCGACGCCGACAACCTCGCCGTCGCGCTGCTCGCCCAGGCCGCGGGCGCCAAGCGCGTGATGGTGCGCATGCGCGACCCCGACTACCGCAGCGTGTACGTCCGCGCGGGGGTCCACCGGATCCTCTCCGAGATCGACGTCTTCATCGGCGCGATGGCCACCGCCATCGAGCACCCGGGCGTCCGGCACGCGATGGTGCTCGGCACCGGCGAGTCGGTGGCGTTCGAGCTCGACATCCCCGTCGACTCGATGGTCGCGGGCCGCACCGTGAGCGTCATCGCGGGCAGCTCCGGCTTCCCGGCGTCGTGCGTCTTCGCCGGCGTCTACCGCCCCGACGGCCGCGTCGAGGCGCCGCGCGGCTCCTCCGTCGTCGCGGGGGGCGCCACGGTGCTCCTCGTGGCCGCGCGCGACGAGCTCGCGGAGGTCATCGCGTTCTTCCTCCGGCGCGATCCGGCGAACGGGGGGACCCTCGAACGGAGATGAGCAGATGATCGTCGCTGAACGACGCTGATCGTCGCTGAACGACGCTGACGGTCGCTGAACATCGCTGATCGTTGCTGAACGACACTGAACATCGCCGGGCGTCGTTGAACGTCGCCCGGCGACGCTGAGACAAGGCAGGTGTTTCCATGTCGATGTGCGCGGGTTTCACGGGCTCACGGGCGTGGATGGGCGTCGCTCTGGCCGTCGCCCTCGCGGCGTGCGGCGGCGACGACGAGGCCGGGGGCGCAGCGGGCGGCGGGGTCCAGGCCGCGGTCTCCTATTACAGGGACGTCAAGCCGATCCTGGACGCGAGGTGCGCCGGGTGCCACAGCGGCGGCGGCATCGCGCCGTTCTCGCTCGAGGGCCACGAGGCGGCGGCGACCTGGGCCCCGCACATCAAGCGGGCCGTCGTCGATCGCACGATGCCCCCGTGGCCGGCGGACAGCGGCTGCGCCGATTACGTGGGCGATCGCTCCCTGTCCGAGGCGCAGATCCAGAAGATCGCCGCGTGGGTCGACGGCGGCGCGGCCGCGGGCGACCCGGCCGAGGAGGGCCCGCCGATCGAGGCGCCGAAGAGCAGCGCGCTCGAGCGGGTGGACCTGACCCTCGAGATGCCGGTCGAGTACACCCCGCAGGCGGCGCCCGACGATTACCGCTGCTTCATCATCGACTGGCCGGAGGAGAGCACGCGCTACGTCACGGGCTTCCAGGTGAGGCCCGGCGAGGAGCGCATCGTCCACCACGTGATCGCCTTCATGGCCGCGCCGGAGCACCTCGAGACGCTCGACGCGCTCGACGCGGCCGACCCGGGCCCCGGCTATACCTGCTTCGGCGGGCCCGGGCTCAGGCTGGGCTGGCTCGGGGGCTGGGTCCCCGGCGCCGGGAGCCTGAACTTCCCCGAGGGGACGGGCACCCGGATCGAGCCCGGCTCCCGGCTGGTCGTGCAGGTCCACTACAACACGCTCTCGGCGGGCAAGCTGCCCGATCGCTCCGCGATCGACCTGACGCTCGAGAGCTCGGTCGAGCGGGAGGGCTCCACCCAGCCGTGGGCGAACCCGGCCTGGCTCGTCGGCGACTCCATGCTGATCCCCGCCTTCGAGGCCGACGTCGCCCACCGCTGGGGGACGGATCCCACCCGCCCGCTCTCCGACGGCGAGCCGATCGAGCTCCACATCGCGGCCCTCCACATGCACACGCTCGGCCGCCGCGCGCGGCTGGAGATCGAGCGCGCCGACGGCAGCTCGGAGTGCGTGCTCGATATCCCGCGCTGGGATTTCCACTGGCAAGGTAGTTATACGCTCGCCGCGCCCAAGGTGCTCAATCCGGGCGACAAGCTGTCGGTCGAGTGTCACTGGGACAACACGCCGGAGAACCAGCCGATCGTCGACGGGCAGCCGCGCGTCCCGCGAGATGTTGTGTGGGGAGAGGGCACGAACGATGAGATGTGCCTCGCCACCTTCTACATGACCGGGCGCTGACCTCCGCCGCGCCGCGCCGCGTCGCGGCGGAGATCCAGCCCACGCGCGCGACTTGACACCTCGCCGGGGCGGCGATTCTGCACATTGCAGGACAGATGGACTGCCGCCGCGCGTCGCGCGGTATCCTGCGTCCTCGTCGACTTCGACGCGGAGCTTCTCCCCGCGAGGCGGGTATAGTCTCCCGGCAAGGACGGGCGCGTCACGTCACCGTGAAACACAGCTCAGCCTCCACCCTCTCGCAGGCCGCCCTCCGGCCCGGCGGCACCGACACATGGCCGCGGGCGGCGGACGCGCCGCCGCCGAGCTTCATCCCGCCGAGCCGGGTCGAGGAGTACCGCCTCATCCACAAGCTCGGCAGCGGCGGCATGGGGGACGTCTACCTCGCGCACGACACGCTGCTCGACCGCATGGTCGCGGTGAAGTTCATCCGCGCGGCGTCGGCGGACGCCGGGGTGCGCGCGCGGCTGCTCGCCGAGGCGCGCGCGGCCGCCCGCATCCAGCACCCGAACGTCGTCGCCGTCTACCGCGTCGGCGAGCTCCGCGGCCAGATGTTCATCGTCTCGGAGTTCGTCCGCGGCGAGAGCCTCGATTGCGTCGACGTGCCGATGCCGTGGCAGCGCGTGCTCGAGCTCGGCGCGGGGCTCGCGCGCGGCCTCGCCGCCGCCCACCGCCGCGGGGTGCTGCACCTCGACATCAAGCCGGGCAACGCGGTGCTCACCGAGGAGGGCGAGGCGAAGCTGCTCGACTTCGGCCTCGCCAAGCTCCTCGATCCGGCCGCGCGCCCCGAGGCGGACGAGCCGCTCGACGGCGAGATCGTCCGGACCGCCGAGATGGCGGCGCGGCTCCTCGACGCGACGAAGCACGTGAGCGGCGGCACGCCCCACTACCTGCCGCCCGAGCTGTGGCGCGGCGACCTGGCGACGCGCCGCTCGGACGTGTACTCGCTCGGCGCGCTGCTCTTCGAGCTCTGCTCCGGCGCGCCGCCGCACGGCGACGTCGACCCGCAGGATCTCCCGCGCGTCGCCGTGAGCTACCGGCCGCGGCCCCTCGCCGTCCTCGCCCCGGGCATCGACGCGCGGCTCGCGATGGTCATCGAGCGGTGCCTCGAGATCGACCCCGCGGCCCGCTTCGCCTCGGGCGACGAGCTGCGCGACGCGCTGGAGGAGCTGCTCGCGCGCAGCCGGCACGCCGCGATCGCCCCGGAGGGCAACCCCTACCGCGGCCTGCTCGTCTTCGACCTCGAGCACCGCGCGGTCTTCTACGGGCGCAGCTCCGAGACCGGGACGATCCTCGACCGGCTGCGCTCCGAGCCGATGATCGTCGTGGCCGGCGACTCGGGCTCGGGCAAGTCGTCGCTCTGCCGGGCCGGCGTGCTCTCGCGCGTGCTCGAGGGCGGCCTCGGCGGCGCGCGCGACTTCCAGGCGGCCATGATGGTGCCCGGCCGGCACCCGCTCGCCGCCCTGGCCGCCGCGCTCGAGCCCGTCCTCGAGGCCCCCGCCGAGCACATCGCCGCGGCCGTGCGCGCGGCCCCCGGCTCGCTCGTCCGCGACCTCCGGGCGCGCCTCGGCGAGCACGCCGGGCTCGTGCTGTTCGTCGACCAGATGGAGGAGCTCGCGACGCTGAGCAACCCGGCCGAGGCGGCGCTCGTCGGCGAGGTCCTCAGCGCCTTCGCGGCGCGCTCGCCGTCGCTGCGCCTGCTCGCCACGGTGCGCGGCGACTTCCTCGCGCGCGTCGCCGGCATCTCGGGCCTCGGCGACGAGATCGAGCGCGCGCTCTACCTGCTCCGCCCGATGACGGCGGACAAGCTCCGCGAGGCGATCACCGGGCCGGCGCGGGCCAAGGGCGTCGCGTTCGAGTCCGACGCGGTCGTCGACGCGCTCGTCGAGTCGACCGCGCGCGCCGAGGGCGGCCTGCCGCTGCTCCAGTTCGCGCTCGCCGAGCTGTGGGACGCCCGCGCCGCGCCCGACGCGCCGCTCAGCAGCGCCGATCTCGCGCAGATCGGCGGCGTCGAGGGCGCGCTCGCCCGCCACGCCGATCGCGTGCTCGGCCGCATGCCGCCCGCGGTCCACGCGGCCGCGCGGCGGCTGCTCGGCGCGCTCATCACGCCGCAGGGCACGCGGGCGCGGCGCGCCGAGGCCGAGCTCGCGCAGCGCTGCGGCGACGAGGCGGCGCGCGCCGCGCTCGACGCGCTCGTGCAGGGGCGCCTCGTGTTCGCGCGTGAGGGCGAGCAGGGCACCGTCTACGAGATCGCCCACGAGGCGCTGATCCACGGCTGGGGGACGCTGCGCCACTGGCTCGAGGAGCAGCGCGAGCAGCGCGCGATGCGCCAGCGCCTCGAGGCGTCCGCCGCCGAGTGGGAGCGGCTCGGCCGGCGCCGCGACGCGCTCTTCAGCGCGCGCCAGCTCAAGGAGGCGAAGGGCCTCGATCCGGGCGACCTGCCGCCGCGTGAGGCGGCGTTCCTCCGGGCGTCGCGGCGCGCCGTCCTGACGCAGCGGGCGATCCGGTGGGCGCTCGCCGTGGGGGTGCCGCTCGTGGCCGCGCTGCTCTACGGCGCGCTGGAGCTCAGGGCCGTGCGCCAGCTCGCTGCGCGGGCGGACCGGAAGATCCAGGAGGCGACCGTCACCGCGTCCGCCGCGGCGCGCGAGAGCGCCGCGGCCGAGGCGCTCGCCGCGGAGGCGATCTCGGCGTTCGACGACCGGCGCCGCGACGAGGGCGAGGCGCTCTGGGAGCGCGCGCGCCGGCGCGCCGCCGAGGCCGAGGGGCTGTACCTGCAGGCGAGCCAGAAGCTGGAGGGGGCGCTCACGCTCGACGGCACGCGCGCCGACGCGCGCGCGCGGCTCGGCGACATCCTCTACGAGCGCGCGCTCGCCGCGGACCGGCGCGGCCACACCTCGCTGCGCGACGAGCTGCTCCAGCGCATGACCACCTACGACCCCGACGGCGCGCGCCGGCAGCGGTGGAACGCGCCCGCCGAGGTCGCCATCGAGACCGACCCTCCCGGCGCGGAGATCACGATCGAGCGGTACGAGAGCGACGCCGACGGCCGCCGGCACCTCGTCGACCGGCGGCTGCTCGGCGCGACGCCCCTCGCGGACATCTCGCTCGCGCAGGGCTCTTACCTGCTCACCTGCGAGGCGCGGAATCGCACCATCGTCCGCTATCCATTCCTCGTCCGCCGCGGGGAGTCGCTGCGGCTCTCCGTCCCGCTGCCGCCCGTCGGCGACGTCCCGCCGGGGTTCATCTACATCCCGCCGGGCCGGTTCCTCTTCGGCGCCGCGCTGGACGACATGTACCGGTGGGCGTTCCTCTCCACCGTTCCGCTCCACGAGATCAGCACGGGCGCCTACCTCATCGCGCGCCACGAGACGACGTTCCAGGAGTGGCTCGACTACATCGAGGCGCTCCCGAGAGAGCCCCGCGGCCGCCCCTCGATCCAGGCGGGCAACGGCGCCATGACAGGCGCCCTCGGGCTCCGCCAGCTCCCGAGCGGTGTATGGCAGCTCACAATTCAGCCCACGGTGCAAGCCTACACGGCGCGCGCCGGGGAGCCGCTCGTCTATGGCGCGCGGGCGGTGCGAGCGCACCAGGACTGGCTTCGCTTTCCGGTCACCGGCATCTCGTTCGCGCAGGCCACCGAGTACGCCGCGTGGCTCCACAGGACGGGCCGTGTCCGCGGGGCGCGCCTCTGCACCGATCACGAGTGGGAGCGCGCGGCGCGCGGCGCCGACAGCCGCATCTTCCCGCACGGGGACAGCCTCTCTCCCGGAGACGCCAACTTCGATGAGACCTACGGCAAAGAGAGCTCCACGATGGGTCCGGATGAGGTCGGCTCGCACCCCGCCTCACGTAGTCCCTTCGGCGTCGACGATATGGCCGGGAACGTCCTCGAGTGGGCGATTTCTTCAATAGAGGTTGATAAAGTCCTTTTACGCGGCGGCGCATACCTTTACGATCAAACATCGGTCCGGAGTGACAATCGGACCGTCGTCGACGGCACCTTCCTCGATCCGGTGATCGGTCTCCGCATCTGCGCCTCGTTCCCACCACCGCCGTGAAGGCGAGGGGGATGCGCGGCGCCACGGCGGCGCCTCCAGGCCGCGTGACACGCGCGGCCGGGGCCCGGGAGCCGGAGGGGAGCTCGTCGACGCAACGGCGTCTCGGTGTTCGGCGTCAGCTTCGGGAGGCGATCATGGTGCAGCGAGGGGTCCTGGCGGTGGCGATGGTCGGGCTCTTGTCCCTTGGCGGTGGGTGCGCCGCGGAGATGGGCGGCGAGGAGGGTGGGGAGGAGACGGCGGAGACCGCGCTCGCCCTGCGGGCGCTCAACACCCTCGCTCTCAACGGCACGTACCTGAACGGGTTCCAGCTCAACGGGGTGCGCTTCAACGGGGTCCGCTTCAACGGGGTCCGCTTCAACGGCGTCTCGCTGAGCGCGACGACGCTGGTCGGGACGCGCGCGAGCGACGGCCGGCCCGTCCGCGGGGCCGACTTCATCGGCGCGGACCTCGAGGCGGTCCTTGACGACCGGTCGACGATCACCGTCCGCATCACGAACGTCGTCGAGCGCAGCGGGATCTCGTACTACACGGTGAAGCACCCCGCCGGCGGCGGCGCCTGGGCGAACATCTGCGGTGAGGGCCTGGAGGCGATCCCGGTGCGCGGGACGTGGGACGCGGCGACCGGCGCCTACGCGGACGACGGGAGCAGCTTCACGTTCGGCTGCCAGGGCGCGGCGATCGGGAAGTGCGCGGAGTGGGGCTACGGCGCGGGCGCGACCCTGGCGGAGTGCCGCGGAGGCGCCTGCGAAAGCCGGGATCTCTCGTACCTTCACCAGGCGTGCGTCCGCCTCGTGCGCGCGGACTACTGCGGCGACGGCGTGCCGCACACGAAGACCGGGACGGCGATCGACGTCTGGGACGCGCTCGGCATCCAGAGGGAGACCGAGGGCTCCGGGATGAGCCTCGAGGCGGAGTGGACCGTGGGCGGCGCCGCCTGCATCAAGCACACGCGGTGGAAGGGCCTCGGGGCGAGCAACCCGGACCGCGACTACATCATGGCGCATTGCCCGGAGCGGTGGGCCGGGAGCGACCCGAGCTGCGGCGGGGACACGTCGACGTTCCACGTGGCGAACGGCTTCACGACGCCGCTCGGCCAGCGGCGCCTGCTGCGGAACGCGTCGTTCACGGGCAACGTGAGCCTTCAGTAGGCCGCGGCGCGGGCGCCAGCGCGCGGTGGCGGCCGCGCCCCGGCGGGAGTGCCGGAGGGAGCGCTCACGGGCAGCGCGGCGCCGTGTACTCTCCGCTGGGATCGGCGTCCCAGATCGAGGAGTCCAGGGTGACCCGGAACCGCACCTCGGCCTCGTCGATGGCGAGGATCTCGAGCGTGCCCGGGCCGAAGCTCCCACCTCCCCACGGGCAATCGTCCGGTCGCGGCGAGTAGGGCTCGCCTGTCTCGCTCATCATGCTGTACTGGACGAGCGCGGGGTCCTCCAGGTCATAGACCCCGACTTGCTGGTAGGCGCTCGGCAGGACGATGCTCAGCGACCAGTGCCCGCCGCACGTCAGCTTGGTTGTCGGCGAGCCGCACGACACGCCGAGATCGGACGCGCGGAGAAAGAGGTCGTTGGGATCGAGCTCCGTGGCGCCCCCCCCGGTGCTCCCGGTCCCGATGTCGTCCTGGTTTGCCCAGTACTCGTCCCAGAGCACGTCCATCTGAGCGCGCGTCAGCGCGACGGCCGGCAGCGCGTCGCCCGGCCCGCCGCCGCCGTCCGACCCGCCGCAGCCGTCATGTCCCACCGAGATGCCCTCTCCCGACGGCGCGACGGGGTCGGTCGCGCCGCCGTCGTTCGTCCCGCCGTCAACGAAGCCCACGTTGCAGGCGGTCAGCAGGAGGGGCATCAAGATACAGAGCGTCGAAGCGTGTTTTCTCATGGCGATCCACCAATGCACGATGGGCGCCAGCGCCAGGGCAGAGAGAAACCGCGGCAAACGGCGGCTCGAAGCGCGGAGTGTGCCACGTGTGTGCCAGCGTGCGCCGTGACGCACCTGCGCCAGGCAGGCATGCCGCCGTAGCCCGAAAGGCGGCCGGGATCTGCGCCGCGGGCGGAGCGTGGGCCAACGTCAGGACGCGAAGTCGCCAGGAGCGAGGACGCAAAGGCGCCAGGGAGCGCGACGGTGCAAGACAGCCGGTCTCCTTGCCTCGGAGTCCCTGCGCGCTCGAGGTGGCCTCTCTCCGGATTGCAGGACGGACACGGGGGTCGGGGGCGCTGTGCGTCGTTCGATGTGCCGGTGCCCTGG
The DNA here is from genome assembly GCF_051521615.1 of Sorangium sp. So ce1335. Lineage (NCBI taxonomy): Bacteria > Pseudomonadati > Myxococcota > Polyangiales > Polyangiaceae > Sorangium > Sorangium sp. So ce1335. The sequence goes on along the minus strand of NZ_CP150363.1, from coordinate 10,336,539 downwards.
CGAGACGGGCCCCGCGTGGGCGCTGCCGGAGATGCTTCATCACATCCGGCGGCCCTCTGGGTCGTGGTGCGTTGCATGGATACACCGGGACCTCGACAATCGCAGCGCGTGATCAAAGGCTCGTCTCCCGGGCATATGCCCCCACGCGCAGAGCCACGCGCAATGCACGTGTAACGCTGACGTAAGAATCTTGCTTGATCATCTTTGCTGATGTCTTGCGGCCCCTCCGGCCGCTCCAAGGAGAAATTTATGCGTCTTAACAGCTTGCTGAGCTACGGCTCGGTCGCGATCGCATGCTGCCTCCTCGCCTGTGGCGGCGAGTCCTACGATGACGACGAGAGCGTGGCGCTGGAGAGCGACCCCAACAGCCTCGACGCTGCCATGTCGGCGAGAATCACGATGCAGTCGCAGTGGTCGGGGGGGTACTGCGCGAACGTGATCGTGACGAACGGGGCCACCCCGGTCACCTCGTGGCGCGTGGTCGTCGCGCTCAACGGCGCCAGGCTCGCCAGCGCGTGGAGCGTGACACCCACGTCGTCGAACGACCAGTTCACCGCCGTCCCCCTGGACTGGAACGCCGCGCTGGGCGCGGGGGCCACGACGCAGTGGGGCTTCTGCGCGAACGGCGCCGGCACGCCCACGATCGCGTCGGTCACCGGCAGCGGGGCGGGCTCGACCTCGGCGAGCTCGAGCAGCAGCGCGTCGAGCAGCAGCGCGTCGAGCAGCAGCGCGTCGAGCAGCAGCAGCTCCTCGGCCAGCTCCGGGGCCGGCGGCTTCGGGGGCGGCGGCGGCGCGGGAGGCGCGGGCGGTGGCAGCGGCGGCGCAGGAGGAGGCGGCGGCACCCCGGGCGGGAGCTCGGGGCTCCCGGTCCCGCCGGGCGGCAATGTGCCGAGGCCGTCCGGCGCGCCGGGCAACCTGGTCGTGCTCAACTGGGCGGGGTTCCGGGGCGCCGTGTCGTACAGCTTCGACGACTCGAACTCGAGCCAGATCCAGAACTACGACGCGCTGAACGCGCTCGACGTGCCGTTCACCTTCTACCTCCAGACCGGCAAGAGCGAGTCGAACAACGCGGTGTGGCGGAGGGCGCTGGCGGACGGGCACGAGCTCGGCAACCACACGAAGAGCCACTCGAGCAACGACAGCGGCGCCGACACGGACGCCGCGACGCAGTTCATCCAGCAGACGTTCGGCATCAGGCCGTACACGATGGCGGCCCCGAACGGCTCGTCGGTGTACACGAACATCGCGCGGACGCGCTTCCTCATCAATCGCGGCGTCGCCAACAACCTCATCGGCCCGAACGACTCGACCGATCCGTTCAATCTGCCAAGCTACATTCCCCCTGCCAACGCCTCCACGGGGGTGATGGACGAGCAGGTCACGAGCGCGCGGTCGGCCGGGAGGTGGCGCACCTTCTGTATCCACGGCTTCACCGGCGGCAGCGACGGTGCCTATCAGGCCATACCGCTCCGGGCCTTCCTCGATCACGTCCAGCACACCAAGAACCTCGGCGACGTGTGGATCGACAGCGTTGTCAACGTCGGCGCCTACTGGCGCGGCCAGAAGGTGCTCTCGTCGGTCACGCCCGCGACGTCCGGCAGCGACAGGACGTGGAGGTGGACGCTGCCCGCCAACTTCCCGCCGGGCAAGTACCTGCGCGTGCGGGTGGACGGCGGGACGCTCAAGCAGAACGGCGTCGCGCTCACCTGGGATCCGCACGGCTACTACGAGGTCGCGCTCGACACGGGCTCGCTCACCCTGTCGCCGTAGCCGATCGCGCCTCGTCGGCACCTCCCTCAGGATCGCGCGCGATCCTGCCGACCCCGGCCGGGCGGACCCGGCCGGGGGCCCCTCCCGACCTCCCTGCGAGCCTCGACGCGGCCCGGACGCGCGACTATCCATCCCGTCATGGAAAGCTCGCCGCGCGCGCTCCGGTGCGGACTCGCCCTGACCACCTCGATCGCCCTCGCCTGCGTGTCGGGCTGCGGAAAGGACGTCCAGCAGCCCTCGCCGGAGCGCACGCCCGGCGCCGCTCAGGAAGGAAAGGCCATGTCATTCCACGACTTCACCATGAAGACCATCGACGGACAGGACCGCTCCCTCGGCGACTACCGGGGCAAGGTGCTGCTCGTCGTGAACACCGCATCGGAGTGCGGCTACACGCCGCAGTACGCGGGGCTCGAGGCGCTCCACGATCGCCTCAAGGATCGCGGCTTCTCCGTCCTCGGCTTCCCGTCGAACGATTTCGGCGGGCAGGAGCCGGGGACCGACGCCGAGATCGCCGCCTTCTGCTCGACGAAGTTCGGCGTCAGCTTCCCCATGTTCTCGAAGATCCCGGTCAAGGGGGGCAACAAGCACCCGCTCTATGCCTTCCTCACGCGGTCCGCGCCCGGCGGGGAGGCGCAAGAGGTGAAGTGGAACTTCACCAAGTTCCTGATCGGCAAGGACGGGTCGGTGATCGCGCGGTTCGAGTCGTCCGTGGCGCCGGACGACCCGAAGCTCACGCAGGCGATCGACAGCGCGCTCGGCGGGTGAGCCCCGGCGTCCGCGGGGCCGACGCGGCGCCGGGCCCCTGGCCTGCGCGGGGGCGGGACAGAAAAACCCGCCGATCGGATCGAAAGCCGCGCCCTGTCGGCAGGGCATGAAAGGCGGTACTCCCTGGCGGCAGGCGGTCCGAGCGACCGTCGGCCAAGGAGGATGCGTGATGAAGACGCACGATCACGGGCAGCACGCAGCGGGCTTCGATCGCGAGCGGGCGCTGAGCTACGACGCCAATGTGCACCGGATGTGGGCGGCCTATGGCGCCATGTACCAGATCGTCGCCGAGGTGATCGCCGCAGCGCTCCCCGAGACGGAGGCCGCGTCGCTGCTCATGGTCGGCGTCGGGACCGGGAGCGAGGTGAAGCCGCTCGCGCGGTACGTGGGGGCCGGTGTCCGGTTCACGGGCGTCGACCCCTCGCCGGAGATGCTCGCCGTCGCGAGAGAGAAGCTCGCGGCGGAGGGCCTCCTCGAGCGGACGAGCCTGCATGCCTGCGAGCTGCGCGATCTCGAGCGCGGGCCCCTGTTCGACGGCGCCCAGATGATCGGCGTCCTGCACCACCTCCCGGGGGACGAGGCGCGCCTCGAGCTCTTGCGGGAGATCGCCGGGCGGCTGAAGCCGGGGGCGCCGTTCGTGATCGGCTGTCGGGTCGGAAACGACCCGCTGCTGAGCGCCGTCGAGGAGCGGCGGATCATCGCGAATGGGCGGCGCTCCGAGGCGGTGGAGCAACGACGGAAGGCCATGGCGTCGTTGCGTGTCCCGGCCTCGGATGACGAGGTCTTCGCGCTCCTGGCCCAGGCAGGCCTCGTGGCGCCTCGCCTGATCTTCGGCGAGCTGCACATCAAGGTCTGGGTGACGCGCCGCGAGCCGGCGTGATCGTGGCGCGAGCGTGCGCGGCGCACGCTCGCGCGCTCGGCGGCGCAATGGAGTCGCTCAGCTCTTCGCCGCGTCGAGGATGGCCGCGGCGTGCTCCTTGGGATCGACCTCGAGCCACACCTGCTTGATCTTGCCGTCCTTGCCGATGAGGAAGGACTGGCGCGAGGCGAAGTCGTTGCGCATCGGCACGTGGAACGCCTTCGAGACCGCGCCGTCGACGTCGACGACGAGCGGGAAGGGGAGATCGTATTTCTGGATGAAGGACTGGTGGCTCTGCGCGTCCTGGGTCGAGACGCCGTAGACCTCGAGCCCCGCGGCCTGGAGATCGGCCCAGCCGTCGCGCAGGCCCTTGGCCTGGACGGTGCAGCCCGGCGTGTCGTCCTTGGGGTAGAAGTAGACGAGGACCTGCTTGCCTTGCAGGCTCGAGAGCTTCACCTGCCTGCCGTCGTGGAGCGTGAGCGTCACGTCGGGCGCGGCGTCGCCGGGCTTGAGCGGGGCGGCCTGGGCGGCCCCGGAGACGCCCGCCTGCGCGGGCTTTTCGGCCGCCCCGCCGGGCGCGCCGGCGGGCTCGTTGCAGCCAGCGGCGAGGGCCAGCGCCGCGAGCGCGAGGCCGAGGGGGGAGGCGAGGTGCGTTCGGCTCTTCATGGCGCGCATGGTCCCACCGGCCCCAGGGGACCGCAAGCGACGTTGCACGAGGGACTCTGCCGCTGCCGAGGTTGACGGGGCGACGCTGACGCTGGCGAGTTGTCGAAGGGGGTCCTGCCTGATGAATGGAGAAGAATTCGAACCACAGAGGCACAGAGGCCACAGAGGGCAGAGGAGAGCGAAAACCTCTCTACCTCTGTGGCCTCTGTGGCCTCTGTGGCCTCTGTACCTCAGTGGTTCCTTTTCTGATGACAAGGACGCGTGTCGTCGGAGGGGGCGTCACCCCGGCGCCGCGGCCAAGCGAGCGATGCAAAACGTCCTGACCGAAAGCTAAGGTGCCACCTGACGCGCGGTCCACGCTATACCTGCGGTTGCCATGCGATGGACACCCGGGAAACGCAGTGCGAACCTCCAAGACCTCCGCGGCGTCTCCGGCGGAGCGAAGATGGGCATCGGCGGGACGGTGATCCTGCTCGTTCTCTCGCTCGTCTTCGGCAAGGATCTCCTCAGCTCGGGGCTCGGGCAGGGCGTCTCGCTCCCCGGCGCCCAGACCGAGCGGGCGAGCTCGCCCGAGGAGGAGCGGCTCGTCGATTTCGTTTCCTTCGTCCTCGATGACACCGAGGCGGTGTGGAAGCAGGTGTTCAGCCGGGATGGGCAGACGTACCCGGCGCCGAAGCTCACGGTGTTCACCGACTCCGTGAGGTCGGGCTGCGGCATCGGCGAGGCGGCGATGGGGCCGTTCTACTGCCCGGCGGACCGGACGGCGTACATCGATCTCGGATTCTACCGCGAGCTCAAGGCGCGGTTCGGCGCGCCCGGCGACTTCGCCCAGGCGTACGTGCTCGCCCACGAGATCGGCCACCACGTGCAGAACGTCCTCGGGATCGAGCGCCGCGTGCGCCAGGAGCAGCGAGCGAACCCCCGCGAGCAGAACGCCCTCTCCGTGCGGATGGAGCTCCAGGCGGATTGCTTCGCCGGCGTGTGGGCCAACTCCACGGCGAAGCGCGATCTGCTCGAGGCGGGCGACGTCGAGGAGGCGCTCCAGGCCGCGTCCGCGATCGGCGACGACCGGCTGCAGAAGTCCGCGACCGGCAGGGTCAACCCGGAGACGTGGACGCACGGCTCGTCCGCGCAGCGGGTCGCGTGGTTCAAGCGCGGCATGCAGGGCGGCCGCATCGCGGACTGCGACACGTTCGCGGAAGGCTCGCCGTGAGAGGGGAGCCCGCGCCCGAGATGGCCTGATCCCCGGGCAGGGAAGCGCTCGCCCGAGACGGCCCGATCTGTCCGCGCGCGCCGCCGGGCCGGATCCGCCGCGGCGCGCAGGCTCCGCTTGTGTTCAAGACGACCCCGAAGAGGCCGCGTCGGGCGGGCGCGATCGCGTGATTCCGCCCCCGGGACCTGCGGGGCGCACGGCGCGTGAAGAGCGGCTCGCGACAGCTCCGGCCGACGGTGTACCCTGCTCGCCCGCCGATGGTCTCGCCGTACGGTGCCGTTCGCCCCCCGCCGCAAGGCCGCTCCCTTCGCGATCGTCGTCGCGCGGAGGCGCCGTGAGCTCGCGCCTGCCGTCCGACGGCTGGACCGCCGCGCCGCGGTCGTTGGCGGAGGTCATCGAGGACAGCCTCCCCCAGATCGAGGTGCGCCTGCGCCCGCGCGCCATCGCCACCGTCGTCGCGCGCGTCACCGCCGACCTCGGCGACGAGGAGCACCCGGCGCCCGCGCTCCTCGCCGCGCTCGCGCGGTGCGCCGACGGCGCTGTCGCGGAGGTCGACAGGCTGCGCAGCGCCGAGTCCGCGCTCGTCGTCGCCTACCAGTCGGCCGCCACGCCCGCCGAGCGGCGCGAGCTGCTCGCCAGGCAGCTCCGCGTCTGGGCGCGCGAGCGCACGAAGGGCGGCGTCTCGCTGCTCGGCTGGGCCGCCGGGCGCCTCGAGCAGGCCGGCGATCTGTCGGCGCTCGGCCGCAACCTCGACCTCGAGGCGGCGCAGGAGCGCTTCGCCACGAACATCGCCGATCGCCTCGACGAGATCGAGGTCGCTTACCACGCGCTCACCCACCTCGCGCAGCACCTCGACGACCCGGCCGACGCGCTGCACGTGGTCCGCGACGGCGGCGTGCTCCGGCTCGCCATCGCGCACGCCGAGCCGAGCCGCCCCGCGCCCGTCCGCCGCGCCGCCCTGCTCGCCGCCGTCGCCCTCCTGCACCGCATCCCGGCGCGCGAGCGGCTCGGCCACCTCGGGCTCGACGCCGCCCGCTCCGTGCTGGCGTGGTCGCGCGGCGTCGGCGCGTCCCGCTGGGTGCAGATCGCCGCGCTCGAGATCGGCGTCCTGCTCTTCCCGGACGAGGCGTACTCGCTGCTCGCCGAGCGCCTCCGCGCGCGCGACCGCGCGGACAAGGACGGGCCCATCCTCCGCCGCAACGCCCTGCGCCTGCTCGGCGAGGCCGCGCGCCCCTCGGCCCCGGTGATCCCGCTCGACGGCGCCCGCGCGGGGCGCCGCGCCGGCGGGGCCCACGACGCGCCCCTCTGGAACGGCGCGCAGGCGGGCCGCGGAAGCAGGCCGGGCGTCGCCCCGGGGGACGCGGCGCCGCGGGGCCCGGAGAGCGCCGGCGGTCCCGAGGGCGCGGGCGGCCCCGAGGTCCCGGGCGGCCCCGAGAGCGCCGAGATCCCCGGGAGCTCCGAGCCGCCCGACGAGCCCGCGCCCGACTCGGCGCCGCGGCTCAGCGCTGTGCCCGCGGGCAGCGCGCAGCCGGCCCGCGCTGCGCCCGCGAGCGCGGACCCGCTGGCGATCGCGCTCATCACCCGCGACGACCCGAGCGAGCACGTCCGCCAGGAGCTCGTGCGCCAGCTCGTCGCGCTCGGCAGCGCCGACGCCCTCGCCGCGCTGGTCGAGCTCGCGGAGGCGGACGGGTCGCCGCGCGTCCGCGGCTACGCCATGCGGGAGCTCTCCCGCCACGCGACCGACAGCGCGGACGCCGCCCCGTTCGCCGAGCGCGCCGTGCGCCACGCCCTCACGAACCCCGGCCCGCCGCTCGCGTCCCGCGCGGCGCTCGAGGGGGTCCGCACGCTCTGCGCCGGGCCGTACGCCCCGCTGCCGCCGACGACGTTCGTCGACCTGCTCGCCGAGTTCGCGAGCCGCCCGGCGATGACGCCGGACCTGTCCGACGAGGCGGCCGCCGTGCTGCGGCTGCTCGAGGTCGAGAGCCGCCCTGTCGCCGAGCACATCCGCCAGGCCCTCGTCGCGGCGGCCTCGGAGCTCCTCGAGGGCGAGAGCGCGCCGGTCGAGATCCCGCGCGACGCCGAGCCGCGGGACATCGAGCGCGCGCTCGCGGTCGCGTCGCGCGGGGACATGACCTACACGCTGCGGCGCCGCGGCCGGGGCCGGTACGTGCTCACGCGCGGCGAGCCGCGCGGCTTCCGCCTCTGGCGGCTCGTGCACGAGCTGCGCACGCCGATGCCGGACAAGCGCAAGGGGTGGATCCACACGAGCGGCCGCCTCTTCGCGGGCGAGCTCGTCGCGCCGCCCGTCGGCATGGCGGAGGTGACGCCCACGCGCGTGCCGGGCGAGCGGCACGTCTACCCGCCCGTCGGCGGCTGGGGCCCGTTCGTGCCCCGCATCGACGATCTGCTCGCCGCCGCGAGCCTGACCCAGCGCGAGATCCGCCTGATCACGGCGCGCGGCACGGTCACGGTGCGCGCGCCGGAGAAGCTCGCGCACCGGCTGCGCGCCCGCGCCCTGCTCACGCTGCGCTACGACCGCTACGCGCAGGCGCGCATGCGCGCGCTCGTGGCGCAGGAGCCGGCGGAGCAGAAGAAGTTCACGCAGATCACGACCGAGCTCGGCTTCACCGTCTCGCTCGGCGACACGGGCGGCGACGTCGGCGGCCGGCCGTACGCGATCGAGCCGCACCTGCCGGGCAAGTTCCTCGCCGTCGCGCTGCCCTCGGCGCTCCAGCTCGGCCGCGACTGGCTCGCCGGCCCGTCGATGCCGGTCTGGATCGACAGCTTCTTCTCGTACCTCGTGTCGCCGGCGGGCAACGTCCCGACGCAGCTCGCGTGGATCGTGTTCCTCGTCCTCGCGTACATGGTGCTGCGGGCCGCGTGGATCATGACGCAGATCGAGCGCGCGCGGCGGGGCATCCCGCTCACGATCGGTGGCTGGGGCACGCGCGGCAAGAGCGGCTCGGAGCGGCTCAAGGCCGCGCTCTTCCACGCGCTCCGCTACGACGTCGTCGTGAAGACGACCGGCTGCGAGGCGATGTTCATCCACGCCATGCGCGACCTGCCGGCGCAGGAGATCTTCATCTACCGCCCGTACGACAAGGCGACGATCTGGGAGCAGCGGAACATCCTCGCCGCCGGCAGGAACCTGCGCGCGCAGGTGTTCCTGTGGGAGTGCATGGCGCTCCAGCCGCTCTTCGTGGACACGCTCTGCTCCGAGTGGATGCGCGACGAGATCACCACGCTGACGAACGCCTACCCGGATCACGAGGACATCCAGGGGCCGGGCGGCGAGGACGTGGCGCGGGTGATCGCGCGCTTCATGCCGACGGACGGGCTGTCCTTCACGACCGAGGAGCAGATGCTGCCGCTGCTCAAGGACGCGGCGCAGCGCAAGGGGACGAACCTCGTCGCCATCCCGCCGATCGACGCGGACCTCCTGCCGGTCGATCTGCTGGACCGGCTCCCGTACCAGGAGCACCCGCGCAACGTGGCGCTCGTGCTGGCGCTCGCGGACCACTTCGGCGTCGATCGCGAGTTCGCGCTCGTCGAGATCGCGGACCACGTGATCCTCGACCTCGGCGTGCTCAAGACCTACCCGACGGTGCAGTACCGGGGGAGGAAGCTCACGTTCTCGAACGGGATGAGCGCGAACGAGCGCGCGGGGTTCATGTCGAACTGGACGCGGCTCGCGTTCGACAAGCACGACATCGACGCGACGCCCGGCAAGGCGACGGTGATGGTGGTGAACAACCGCGCGGATCGGGTCGCGCGGTCGCGCGTGTTCGCGCAGATCATCGTGGAGGACATCGGGGTCGATCACGTCGTGCTGATCAACTCGAACCTCGGCGGGATGATGCAGTTCATCACGGAGGGGCTCGACACGCGGCTGCGCGACATGGTGATCACGGGCGACGGGGGCAAGGAGCGCGCGCTCGGGCGCTTCGACGAGCAGATGAAGAAGGTGGGCATCCCGGCGCGCGCTGGCGCGTTCGAGGACGATCTCACCCGGATGCTGCGCGCGCTGCCGACGATCGACGAGGCGGCGGCGGCGGCGATCGTCGGCAGCCCCGAGGTGGCGGGGAAGAAGGGCGAGCCCGAGGCGATCGAGGCGGCGGTGAAGAAGGCGCTGGAGGCGCACGCGCCGCCGGCGGGGGAGGACGACATCCGCCCGGACATCGTCCACCACGCGGCGCGGCTGGCGCGGCGGCTGGCCCGGCGCGACAAGGCGCGGGCCGAGGTGGAGGCGGCGCTGTCGCGGGGCGCGGACGCCGAGGCGAACCAGGCGTTCCGGGCGGCGTTCCGCGAGCTGTTCCTGGAGCGGATCGCGGTGCTGTGGAACGCGGACGCGAAGGGCGACAAGGTGATCGACTTCATCACGCGCGAGATCCCGCCGGGGTTCGACGCGCGGCTGATGGGGTCGCAGAACATCAAGGGGACGGGGCTCGACTTCGTGTACCGGTGGCTGTCGATGGACCGGGTGCGGACGGCGATCGAGCGGATGCAGAGCAACCCGTCGGCGCGGCGCGAGGTGCTGACGTTCTTCCTTTCGTACTCGGACTTCGGGCTCATCGACCTGCGCGAGGCGCTCGCGGCGGTGCGCGCGGCGAAGGAGCAGGGCGGCGCCGAGTGGGCGGAGCACGCGAACCTGATCGACGGGGCGATCCGCAGGCTGGAGGCGCTCGACAAGGAGAAGACGGCCGCGCTCGTCGTGACGGGCAAGACGGGGCTCGGGACGAAGGTGCTCTTGCGGATCGAGCAGTTCGTGGATCACATGGACTCGGTGCGCCGGACGCGGTGGGCGAAGATCGTGATGGACGACCTGTTCGCGATGCGCGTCGGCCACGGCCAGGCGGCGCTCATGCTGCGGGAGATCGTGGGGCGGCAGAAGGGCGGCTGGCTGGCGAAGGATCTCGCCAAGTGGGTCGAGAAGCGCAGGGCCTGGCTGGAGAGCCGGCGGAAGAAGAAGGCCGAGGCGGCCGCGCCGCCGCCGGGGGCGGCGCCGGCGGAGCAGGGGTGAGCGGGCGGGCTGGGCGAAGAGGAGCCGGCGGAGTAGCGGTCGGCGACGTCGGATCCGGGGGCAGGCCCCTCGCGCCGGGCCAGCGGATGCCGTAGGCTGTCCGCGATGGGGCAGCCTGCCAGGCGCACCGGGCTCTCGCCCGCGGAGTACCTCGCGTTCGAGCGGGCCTCCGAGCAGAAGCACGAGTACGCGAACGGCGAGATCTTCGCCATGTCGGGCTGTTCGCGGGAGCACAGCCTCCTGGCGGGGAACATCCAGCGCGAGCTCGGCAATGCGCTGCTGGAGCGCGCCTGCGAGGTCCACACCTCCGACATGCGGGTCAAGATCGCGTCCACGGGGCGCTACGTCTATCCCGACGCGTCTGTCGTCTGCGGCGAGCCCGTGTTCGAGGACGCAGAGGTCGACACGCTGATGAATCCGAGCGTGGTCGTCGAGGTGCTCTCCGAGACGTCGGAGGCCTACGATCGAGGCGACAAGTTCGCGCAGTACCGGAGCGTCCCCTCGATCGTGGAGTATGTGCTCGTCTCCCAGAAGGAGGCGCGCATCGAGCACTTCCAGCGGCAGCCGGACGGCCGGTGGCTGCTCTCGATCCTGGGCCCCGGCACGCAGCTCGAGCTCGAGTCGATCGGCGTCGTCATCGACGTCGACCGCGTCTACCGCAAGGTACCGCTCGCGCCCGCCGCGAACGAATGGGCTGAGCGGCGATAGAAGGTACGTCGGGCGTCCGCGCGCGGCGGCTCGACGGAGCACGGCGTCGGGGCACCACCGCCGGGCGCGCGCTCGCAACACGCGACGGTGAGCGCGTCACGGAGCCGGTCGGCAGTACTCCTCCTGCGACGTGACCGACTCCACGACGACCGTCGTGCCCTTTTCGATAACGAACTCGCTCTCGCCGACCTCCGTCCCGTCGGGGCTCCAGTCGTACGTGTAGCCAAGGCGCGTCCACGGGTAGCCGTTCTCGCCGTAGGACGTCGCCTCAAGAGCGTTGACCCAGTCCACGTGCTCTTGCGGCGTGCCGCTCGGGAAATCGAGCTCGGCGACCGAGTCGTCGATCTCCGGGTCCGGGCTCGGGCGGAACATCGACTCGGCCGGCACCCAGAGCTGAACGATGCGGTCCTTCCCGTCCTCCGGCGGCAGGCCGAGCCGCTGCTCGAGCCGCAGTGAGAGCGCCGTCCCTTCGAGCCCGCTCGCGCGGCAGAACGCCTGGAGCCTGGGCGCCGCCGTTCCCCAGACCTCGACGGCGAGCGTCGTCTCCTCGCCCACCAGCTCGTCATAGCCCGCGTACGACGTCCAGGTGACCATCAGCACGCGATCCTCGTCGTCGCGGAGGAGCTCACCGTTCTCGCCGTCGATCGCAATCAACGTGTCCACGCGCTCGCTCTCCTCGGCGACCTCGGCGTCGGCGACGGCCGCCTGGTACAGCGCGAGCAAGCTCGTCTCCCCGCCCGCGCCGCCGCTGCCGCCCGCGCCGCCGCTGCCGCCTGCGCCGCCGCTGCCGCCTGTGTCATCACCGCCGCAGGCGGCGAGCAAGGCACACGCGCAAGTCCCCACCAGCAGACCGAATTGGCTCCTCATTCCCTCGATGCCTCCCGCCCGTTTCGTCGGCTCGGCGAGAGCCGATCGGCGACGGGCCGCCGCAGGCTACAGCAACGAGGTCCCTCCACGTGACCTCACGGCACGCGCGGCAGGGCGAGCGCCTCGGCGGCGCCCGCGCACGCCATCAGGTCGCGTCATGAAAGATGATACCCACCGTGTGACGGCGCCCCGAGTGCACGCGGCTGACCCCATGTCGCATGTTGACCCGGTACACCCCGCGCGTCCCCTGCACCGGCCGGTGGCGGACCGCGAACACCGCCGCGTCGCCCTGGCGCATCGGCACCACCATCGGCCGAGATTGCATGCGCGGGCGCTGCTCCGTCATCACGAGCTCGCCGCCCGTGAAGTCGCGCCCGGGCTCGGACAGGAGCATCGCGACCTGGAGCGGAAAGACATGCTCGCCGTAGAGGTCCTGGTGCAGGCAGTTGTAATCGCCCTCCCCGTACTGCAAGAGGAGCGGTGTCGGCTGGACCTGACCCGCGGCGTGGCAGCGCTCGACGAAGCGCGCGTGGTCCTCCGGGTACTGCACATCGAGGCCCATGGCCTCGCTCCAGCGGTTGGCGATGGGCACGAGGCGCGGGTAGACGCTGGCGCGCAGGGCGGCGACGAGCCCGGGGAGCGGGTGCGCGAAGTACTTGTACTCCCCGCGCCCGAACCCGTGGCGTGCCATCACCACGCGGCTGCGAAAGGGCTCCTCGCGCCCGTACAGCGCCGCGAGCTCGCCGCACTCGTCCCCGGTGAGGAGCCCCTCGATCACCGCGCAGCCCTCGGCGTCGAGCGCCTGCGACACGCGCGCCCAGTCGGTCGACGCGACCCGCTGCTCCACGCTCCTTGCGACGGGGACGACCTCCTGGCGCGCCTTCATGCGCTCGCCTCCCGCGCCGGCGCGCCCGCCTCTCGTGCGCCCGCCTCCTGCGCCGGCGCGCTCGCCTCCCGCGCCGGCGCGCTCGCCTCCCGCGCCGGCGCGCTCGCCTCCCGCGCCGGCGTGCTCGCCTCCCGGTCGAGCAGCGCGCGCTTGCGCTCGACACCCCAGCGATACCCCGACAGCGCACCGTCGTTCCGCACGACGCGGTGGCACGGGATCGCCACCGCCAGCGCGTTCGCCGCGCACGCCTTGGCCACGGCCCTGGCCGCCCCGGGAGCGCCGATGGCGCTCGCGATCTCCGCATAGCTGGCCGTCGCGCCCATCGGAATGGCCCGCAGCGCCTGCCAGACGCGCTGCTGGAACGCCGTGCCGCGGACGTCGAGCGGCAGCTCCGCGCCGGCGCGGGGGCGCTCCACGAGGCCCACCACCTGCGCGACGAGCTGCTCGAACCCGGCGTCGCCGCCGATCAGGCGGGCCCGCGGGAACCGACGCTCCAGGTCGTGCACCAGCTCCTCCGGGTCGTCCCCCAGCAGGATGGCGCACACGCCCCGCGCGGTGGCCGCGACGAGGATCGAGCCGAGCGAGCACTCCCCGATCGCGAACCGGACATCCATGTCCGCGCCCCCGGCGCGGTACCTCGTCGGCGTCATGCCCAGCACCTGATTCACCTCCTCGTAGAAGCGCCCGCCCGAGCCGTACCCGGCCGCGTAGATCGCCTCGGTCACGGTGCCGTCCTTGCCCAGCGCGGCCCTGACCCGCCTGGCGCGGTGCGCGGCCGCGTACGCCTTCGGCGTCACCCCCGTCACGGCCTTGAAGACGCGGTGCGTGTGGAAGACGCTCAGCCCGGCACGGCGCGCCAGCTCCTCGAGGCTCGGCACCTCGTCGCTCTGCTCGATCAGCCGGCACAGCGCGGCCACCTGGGCCGCCTGACGCTCGGCCAGGGGAGGCTGGTCCGGCTTGCAGCGCATACACGGGCGGAACCCCGCCCGTTCGGCGGCGGCCGCGCTCGGGTGAAAGTCGATGTTCTCGGGCCTCGCAGGGCGCGCGCCGCACGATGGACGGCAGTACACACCGGTCGTCTTGACCGAGTAGAAGAACGTGCCATCGGCGCTCGCGTCGCGCGCCACGACGGCTGCCCAGCGCGGATCGCGCTCCACCGCGGCTGCGCGCGGGGGGGCCTTCTTCGACATGTCGTCCGTCGTCTGCCGGTGATGCTTGCGGTTCACGCGACGACCTTAACCCGCGCTGGAGAGCCCGGCACTCCGGGTCTTGCTCCCGAATTCGCGCGGCGGCGCGTGCCCGGGCCTCGCCGGGCGGGACGTCTCCGCCGACGAGCTCGCCCTGCGCGGCGCGCGGCGCTCGAGCGCCGGCCGGAGACCTCGACGGCGCTCGCTCGCCGCGCCTCGCTCACTGCTCCGGCGCCGCGTCCGTCTTCCGCACGCGCGCCCGCGGGCGCATCGGCGGACCCATCGGCGCGGCGCGGGCCTCGGTCCGCGCCGCATCGCGCGGCGCGGCGGTGATCACATGCTCTTGCCGTCGAACTTCATCGTCTCGAGCCCGTCGAGATCGACGTCGTCCAGGCAGCGCACGTTGATGGCGCACATCTCCTTCCCGTCGGGCCCCGTTCCACGCGCGAACGACTCGACGCCGCAGGCCGAGCAGAACAGATGATGAATGACCTTCTTGTTGAACTGGTAGTCCGTGAGGACGTCTCCACCCTGCTTGAGCGTGAACTGGTCCACCGGCGCGAAGGCCAGCATCACGCCCAGCTTCGAGCAGCGCGAGCAGTTGCACACGCCGACCGGGGCGCTCAGGTCCACCTTTACCTCGTAGCGAACCTTCCCGCAGTGACAGCCACCCGTATAGGTCTTGAGCTCCGTCATGTGCGCATGCTGCCACAGGGCGCCGGCCGCGTACCGCCAAAACCACCGAACGGTGCGGCCCGCGCGGGCCCAGAGGGGCGTCCGCTCCGGGGCGCCGCATGGGCAGGCCGCTTGGCGGCGACCTCCGCCCCGGCGCATTGCCTCTCGTCGAGGGTTCTTCTCGGTGCCCGGCCCAGCCGGCCGACCCCGCCGCCGCGCGAGGGATCCGGCGGCGGTTTTCTGCTGCACCCGCACTGCGTGCTTCCGGCGGTGCCAGCTGTTATTGCTCCTCGTAATCCCAGGTCAGCCCGCCGTCGACGAAGTACGTCGAGCCGGTCACGTAATCGGCGTCCGCGGAGGCGAGGAACACCGCGAGGCCGGCCACGTCCTCGGGCTTGCCCAGGCGTCCAAGGGGGATCTGCCCGAGCAGCGCGTTCAGCTTGTCGCGGTCCTTGAGCAGATCGGCGTTGATCTCCGTCTCGATCGCGCCCGGCGCGATCGCGTTGACGGTGATCCCGGTGCCGCGCAGCTCCACCGCGAGGGTGCGCGTGAGCATGCGCACGCCGCCCTTGCTGGCGCAATACGACGCGAAGTTGGGAAATGGCAGGTCCTCGTGCACGGAGCTGATGTTGATGATCTTGCCGGGCCGCCCGGTCTGGCGCAGGTGCCGGACCATGGCCTGGCTCCCGAAGAACACCGCCTTGAGGTTGGTGTTCACCACCTGATCGTAGTCCTCCTCGGTCACCTCCCAGAACGGCGCCCGCTTCTCCATGCCGGCGTTGTTGACCAGCACGTCGAGCCGGCCGAAGTGCGCGACCGTCTCCTTGATCAGCGCCTGCACGCTCTGGACGGAGGCGACGTCGACGGAGAACAGATGACCTCGCCGTCCGGCGGCCTCGACCTCGGCCAGGGCCTCCTCGGCGCCTTCTTTGCTCTTGTGGTACGTGATCCCCACGTCCGCCCCCTCGCGGGCGAAGCGGGCGGCGATGCTGCGGCCGATCCCCCGGCTGCTACCTGTGACGAGCGCGATCTTGCCTTGCAGTCTCATGGTGACCTCTCGTCTCCTGCTCTAGCACACCCGCTCCGAGCTCCGCCGGCACGCGTTCGACGATCAGCCCGCCTGACCGAGCGGCTCAACCGATCTCGCCCCCCGCGGCCGCGCTCTCCCGCCCAGCTCAACTGCCGCGCTCGCCACATGCCCTGTCGCAAATTGCCACGCGCCCGTCGCCCGCCGCGCGCATGACGCGCCGCTCTCGGCCCGCGCTGCGTGGCAGACCGCTTGCAGGGCACTGCAGCACAGGGACCGCCGCTCGGCACGGGCGGCTCGCCACGACCGGGAGGCCTCATGACGGATCGCGCATACGACAAGGACACTGCATGGACAAACGCAGTGCTCCCGCCCATCGCTCCTCTCGCGACCGAGCACCGGACGACGGTGTGCGTGGTCGGCGCGGGCATCGCCGGGCTCACGACAGCGTACATGCTCGCGAAGGAGGGCAGGGGCGTCATCGTCCTCGACGACGGCGTGATCGGCGGCGGCGAGAGCGGGTTCACGACAGCGCACATCGTGAACGCGCTCGACCGCCGCTGGACCGAGCTCGCCAAGCTCCACGCGCCGGAGCGCCTCCGCCTCGCCGCCGCCAGCCACACCGCCGCCATCGATACGATCGAGCGGATCGTGCAGGAAGAGGGCATCGATTGCGACTTCCGCCGGGTGCCGGGGTACCTGTTCGCGGCGCCGGGGCACCCGTCGAGCACGATCGAGGACGAGATCAGGGCCGCTCGCGAGGCCGGGCTCGATCTCGTCCACGGCGTCGAGCGCGCGCCCCTCGACACGTTCAACACCGGGATCGCGGCGGCGTTCCCGCAGCAAGGCCAGTTCCACATCCTCCGCTACCTCGCCGGCCTCGCCCGCGCCGTCGAGCGGTACGGGGGCAAGATCTACACGAGATCGCACGTCGTCGACGTCGACGAGCACGCCGAGCCCGAGCACGTCGTCGTCAAGACGGATCGCGGCGTGAACATCGTCGCGAACGAGGTCGTGCTCGCCACGAACTCACCCTTTTTGCCGTGGATCTCCGTGCACCTGAAGCAGGCGGGGTACAGGACGTACGTCATCGCCCTGCGCGTGCCGCGCGGCTCCATCCCGCCTGGCCTCTACTGGGACACCGAGGACCCGTTCCACTACGTCCGGCTCAGCAACCTCGACGGCGCCGACGGGCCGGACGAGCTCCTCCTCGTCGGCGGCGAGGACCACAAGACGGGGCAGGCCGACGACGCGGATCAGCGCCACGCGCGGCTCGAGGCGTGGGCGAGGGAGCGATTCCCCCAGGCGGGACCGGTCGTTCACCGCTGGTCCGGAGAGGTCATGGAGACGGCCGACGGGCTCGCGTTCATCGGCCGCCTGAAGAAGGAGTCTCGCATCCTCCTCGTGACGGGCGATTGCGGCAACGGCATGACGCACGGGACGATCGCCGGCCTCCTGCTGAACGACCTCGTCCACGGCCGCGAGAACGCGTGGGCCGGGCTCTACGAGCCCACCCGCGTGAACCTCACCCTGCACTCCGCGTCGGAGTACCTCAAGGAGAACCTGAACACGGCGGCGCAGTACACCGACTGGCTCACGGGCGGCGATCTCGACGACGTGGAGAAGCTCCCTCCGGGGGCGGGGGCCATCATGCGACGGGGGCTCACGAAGCTCGCCGTCTACCGCGATCCGCAGGGCCATGTTCACGAGCGGTCGGCCGTGTGTACCCACCTCGGGTGCATCGTCGCGTGGAACCCGGCCGAGCGGACCTGGGACTGCCCCTGCCACGGATCGCGCTTCGAGTGCACGGGCCGCGTGATCCGCGGGCCGGCGACGAGCGACCTCAAGCCGGTCGACTCCGCCGCGCCGGGCGAGGCCGAGGAGCCCGCGAAGAAGGAGCTCGCCCGGACCGGTTGAGCCTGCTTCAGGGCTCGACGTGGGACAGGGCCGGTGCGACGGGTAGATGGTCACGAAAACCATGCAGGAGAGAGAACCCCGGGGGGCCGCGGCCGGGCCCGGCGACGCGCCGTTCCTCGCCGGCGACGGAGAGATGGCGCAGCGCATGCGCGATCTCGACTGGTCGCGCACCCCTGTCGGCCCCGTGGAGACGTGGCCGCAGAGCCTGCGCACCGCGGTCAGCCTCTGCCTCGCCTCCCGTCACCCCATCGAGATCTGGTGGGGGCCTGAGTACGCCCGCTTCTACAACGACGCGTACCGCCCGATCCTCGGCGCGACGAAGCACCCGCAGTTCCTGGGCCGCCCGGGGCGCGAGTGCTGGGGCGAGATATGGGACGTCATCGGCCCGATGCTCGACGGGGTGCGCGCCACCGGGCAGGCGACGTGGTCCGAAGATTTCCAGCTGATCCTCTCGCGCAATGGCTACCTCGAAGAGACGTATTTCACGTTCTCCTATGCTCCTGTCCTGATCGAGGACGGCACCATCGGGGGCATCTTCTGCGCGTGCGCCGAGACGACCGCGCGCGTGCTCAGCGACCGTCGCCTCCGGGCGCTGCGCGCGCTGGGCGCCCAGTCGGCCGCCGCCGCGATGGTCTCCGTGGAAGAGACGTGCGCGCGCTCGGCGAGCACGCTCGCCGGGAGCTCCGCGGACGTGCCGTTCGCGCTCCTCTACCTGATCGAGCCGGGCGGCGCGGAGGCCCGCCTCGCCGCCGCCGAGGGCCTGTCTCCTGGCGGCCGCGCGAGCCCCGAGCGCATCGCGCTCGCGGAGCTCGCGAAGACCGACGCCGCCGACGCCGCGTGGCCGCTCGCCGAGGTCGCCCGGACGCGCCGGTGCCTGCGCCTCGACACCCCCGCCGAGCGGTTCGGCGAGCTCCCGGGCGGCCCGTGGCCCGAGCCGTCCCGCGAGGCGGTCGTGCTGCCGCTCGCGCGCGCCGGGCAGGCCGCGCTCCTCGGCTTCCTCGTGGCCGGCGTCAGCCCGCGCCGCGCGCTGGACGCGGCGTACAGCGACTTCTTCGAGCTCGCCGCCGGCCACATCGCCACGACGATCTCCGGCGCGCGGGCGTACCAGGAAGAGCGCCTCCGCGCCGAGGAGCGCGCCGAGCTCCTCGCGCGCGAGCAGGCCGCCCTCGCCGAGGCCGAGCGGCACCGGTCGCGCCTCGAGACGCTGTTCACGCAGGCCCCGGCCGGCATCTGCGTCCTGCGCGGGCCCGAGCACGTCTTCGAGCTCGCGAACCCCCGGTACCTCGAGCTCATCGGCGACCGCGACGTCGTCGGCAAGCGCCTCCGCGACGCGCTGCCCGAGGCGGAGCAGGTCGTCGTCCCGCTGCTCGACCGCGTGTACGCGACGGGCGAGCCGTTCTTCGGCAACGAGTTCCCCGTGTCGATCGAGCGCGGCGGCGAGGTCGAGGAGCGCTACTTCAACTTCATCTACCAGCCCATCTACGACGCCGCCGCCCAGGTCGAGGGCGTCGCCGTGCTCGCCTTCGAGGTGACCGACCAGGTGCGCGCGCGCCGGCGCGCCGAGCAGCTCGCCCACGCGCTCGCGATCACCAACCAGGATCTCGACCAGTTCGCCTACGTCGCGTCCCACGACCTCAAGGCCCCGCTCCGGGGCATCGCGAGCCTGTCCGAGTGGATCGAGGAGGGGCTCGCCGACAAGATGAACGACGAGGCGCGCCAGCAGATGCGCATGCTCCGGGGCCGCGTTCACCGCCTCGAGGCGCTGATCGAGGGCATCCTCAGCTACTCGCGCGCTGGCCGCATCCGCGACAAGCTCTCGCTCGTCGACGTGGGCGCCGTCATCGCCGAGTGCGTCGAGCTCCTCGCGCCGCCCCCCGAGGCGCGCATCGTCGTCGGCGACGGCATGCCGACGATCCTCGCCGAGCGCGTGCCGGTGCAGCAGGTGTTCATGCACCTCATAGGCAACGCGCTGAAGCACGCGCGCCGCGCGGACCCCGTGATCGAGATCGCGTGCGCCGACGCGGGCGACTTCCACGACTTCACGGTGAAGGACAACGGCCCCGGGATCCCGGCGCAGTTCCAGGAGCGCATCTGGGGCATCTTTCAGACCCTCGAGGCGCGCGACAAGCTCGAGGGCACCGGCATCGGCCTGTCGGTCGTGAAGAAGGTCGTCGAGACGCGCGGGGGTCGCGTGGCGCTCGAGTCCGAGCCGTACGCCGGCGCGACCTTCCACGTCTACTGGCCGAAGCGCCAGAAGGCCGCCTCGTGACAGCGGGGACGAGGCGGCGACGTGCTCGGAAGCCAGGCGTGCGGTGATGGGCATGGGCGCGGCCGGTCCATGGTCCCCCGCCGCCCGGAAGGCGGAGCTCGGCGCGCCGAGCGAGACTCAGTGTTTGCCGAGGCGCTTGACCTCTCTCCCGGCGAGCAGCGCGTGCGCCTCCGCCAGCACCTCGGGGATGCGGTGGCGCTGCGGCGCCCCGGCGAGCGCCTGCGCGAGATCGAGCTCCCGCGCGCGCTCGGCGCGGTTTCCGGGGAACCAGTGATCGCCGTTGCCGAGGAGGTTGTACCGCTGCTTGCCGTAGGCCGTCATGTCGAACGCCCTGGCGAGGTTGTAGAGCCGCAGGATCTCGCGGACGTTGATCTGCCCGGGGGCGGCCTCCCACTCGGGGAGGCCGACGTGCCATGTGTCGACCCACGCGCGCCCGAGCACCCGCGCGAGCTCCTCGTCGAGCCCGCGCAGGATCGGCCCCAGCGCGGCCTGCGCGGCGCCCTGGCCCTCGAGCAGCGGCAAGACCTTCATGTGCTCGTCGAAGTCGGACGGGCGCGCCGCGCCGACGCTGATCGTGTGGATCTCGGGGCGCGCGAGGCAGAACAGGTCGTTGAACACGATCGGCGAGAGCGGGGCGCAGAGCCGCACGAGCTTGTCGCTCGGCTCGTACAGCCTGCCGCCCTTGTCGGTGGGGCTGATGATGAACACCCCCATGTCGCGCTCGGCGGCGGCCTCGATGGCCGGCCAGTTGAGCTGGTTCACGTAATACCAGTGCAGGTTGACGTAATCGAAGCGACCGTCCTGCACCATGGCCAGGATCACGCGCGTCGACGCGTGCGTCGAGAACCCCACCGCGCGCACGCGCCCCTGCCGCTTCAGCTCGAGCGCGGCGTCGAGGCAGCCCCCTTCGCGCAGCGACCACGACAGGCGCGCCTCGTCGTTCACGCCGTGGATCGCGAACAGGTCGACGTGGTCGAGGCGAAGGCGCTGCATCGACCGCTCGAACGTATCGAGGAACTCCTTCGGATCCGCCGTGGGGCCGACCTTCGTCTGGACGATGATCCGGTCGCGCGGCAGCTTCGGCAGGATGTGCCCGAGCTGCTCCTCGCTCGTGCCGTATCCCCGCGCGGTCTCGATGTGGTTGATCCCGAGCTCGAGCGCCCGCGCGATGCACGCCTCGACGTTGCGCTGGCTCCCGGGCGAGATGCGGTCGCCGTCGTTCCAGGACTGCTGGTACCGCATCCCTCCGCACGAGAGGACGGGCATCTTGATCTCGGTGCGACCGAAGCGGCGGTAGAGCATGCGTGTCACCTCGAGCGTGGAAGGGGGGAGTCTACCGAACCGTGCCAGTCCGCCGCATGCGCCGCAGCGCGAGGAACGCGAGCGGCGCGAGCAGGGGGACGAGCCGCCATGGAGACCCGCCCTGGGGGTCGATCGCGCAGCCGCCGGACTGCCCGCCGCCGCCTCCCTCGTCCGGCGCGCTGCTCCCCGACGAGGCCGGCCCCCCCGCGCCGGGCCCCCCCGCGCCGGCGCCGACGCTCCCGGACCCGCCGCCGCTGCTCGCGCTGCTGCTCCCGCCCGGCCCGCAGATGCCGGGATCCTCGTCGATCTGGCCGTCGCAGTCGTCGTCGAGCCCGTTGCAGGTCTCGGCCGTCGGCTCGCCGGGCGTGCACGACCCGGGGCTGCACGTGGTCGCCTCGCGCGCGCACATGCCGACGCCGCACACCTCGCGCATGCCCTCGTCGATCCGCTCGTCGCAGTCGTCGTCGATCAGATTGCACGTCTCCGGGGCGTCCGGGTGGACGGTCGGAGCTCGATCGTTGCAGTCGTTCGAGCTCGGCGCATACCCCTCGGGCGGGCATTTCGCCATGACCGTCGCGCCGAAGAACGACCCGTACCCGTCGCCGTCGGCGTCCTCGTACTGCCTTGTGACCTCGAGGTTCTCATCGACCTCGCCGTTGCAGTTGTCGTCGCGCCCGTTGCAGGCCTCGGCCTGGCCGGGGTGGACGTTGACGCTGTAGTCGTCGCAATCGTCACCGAGGACGGCGTGATCCGGAGGCTGGCTGCAATCGACCCTGGGCACGCCGGGGTCGCCGTGGCCGTCTCCGTCGCGATCGAGGTAATACGTCTCTCCTGCGCATCCGTACGCGAACGCGGCGGTGGCCGACGACGCGCCGTCTCCGCGCGAGCCGTTGTCGCCGTTGCCCGCGACGGCCCACACCTCGAAGACCACCCCGCCCGGCGACGGCGGCGCTGTCCACCGCGCGTCGAAGCGCACGACGCCGCCGCTCGCCCGCTTCGGCGCGTCGTGGACGAGCTGGCGCTCGTCGACGAGCTTCGTGCCCTGACCGTCGATGGTGGCGAGCCGGCCTGCGCCGGTGCGCACATAGAGCCCGCCGACGCTGGCGTTCGTTCCCGCGATCGCGACCTGCAGAGTCACCGTCTCGCCGGCCGCCGGGGTCTTCGGGCTCACATCGATGGTGATGCTGGGCGCCGCGCCGCCCGTATGGCAGCCGTTGCACCCGTCCACCGCCGTGCCGTTGCGGCGCGCGTGGGCCTGCGACGCGGCCAGCGTGGTGAGCAGGGCCAGACCCACCGGGAGGACCGGTGAATGGAGCGATGTTCTTCGCATGCGCCTCGGTGCGCAGCCCGGGCTCGCGAGCTCCGCGCGCTCCGCTGCGACGCTCAGGGATAGCCTTACTCCCCGGGCACGACAAGCGCATACGCGCAGAGCGCAACATTGTAGCGCGGCCATCCAGCGCGGCAGTCCTCGGCGTTCTTCGCGCTCCTGCCGCGCTGTCGCGCTCCTGCCGCGCTCCTGTCACGCTCTTGTTGCGCTCTCGCCGCCGCTCGCATCTTCCGAGCAGCGGTGTCGCGATGTGTCCTCCCGTTCGGCGCAACGCGTTATCCGAGCCGGACGTGCTGCGGCCGCGTCACGTCGCAGACAACGCCGTGGTACTTGAGGAGCCCCTCATCCAGGGTCACCACGGTTGCCTCCGCTCCGTGCGCGGCCCACAGGTACACGAGGTCGGTCGCGTTCGCGAACGGCCTGCGGCCGCGCATGCGCCTCGTCAGCAGGCCGAGGAACTCCGTGAGCGCGCCCTCGCCCGCGGGCGCGACGAGCTCGACCTCGAGGCCCGCCAGCGCGGCCAGCGGGCCCGCGCTCGCCGCCGGGGCGCGCTGGGGCGACGCGCGCGACGCGCGCGACGCGGCGAGCCGCTGCTCGGCCACGTACACCTCGAGCCACAGCTCCGGCGGCGCGAGCACGCGCGCCCCGCCCGCGGCGACGGCCGCGCGGGCGCGCTCGAGGAAGGCGAGAGCGTCCGCGTGCCCCGGCTCGGCGGGCCTCATCGAGGCGATGGCGACGGAGCTGTCGAGAACGATACGCATCGCTGCCTCACCGCACCTGCGGAGCGGAAACCCCGCTGTCGGCCCCCGCGCGCTGCCCTGGACGCCGCAGCGCGCAGGGCGGCGGCGGGATGGCACACCCTGGCACGTCGGCGCGGCCCTCGCGGCGAAAACCACGTGTGTTCGCACGGTACATGGCTTGCCTCATGCATCGTTCATGAGATCGTTTCTGCTCCGCATCCTCGTAGCATCCCAGTGGGGGGCGAGCCTCGCGCTGGCCTCCGGCTGTGGCCCGCAGATCGAGTCCGGGTCCAGCTCCAACCCACCTGAAGGCGCGACCTCGTCGTCCAGCTCCAATCCACCCGAAGGCGCGGGGCCCGGCGGGGGCGGCGAGACCGACCCGCCGGACGCCTCGGCGCCGCTGGACCCGTATCCGGAGCCGACCTGCGTCGGGCCGTTTCATGACGGCGGCTATTATGGGCAGTGCTGTTACGAGGTGCACTGCGCGGCGCCTGTCGACGGCGCCTGCCCTGCGGTCGCCGAGGCGCGGCCGCACCTCCAGGGCCTGCCGCCCGGCTCGGGAACGTGCATGTGCGACGGCGACGGCGAGGGCGGGGCCGAGGCGATCCAGGGACCGTACGCGAACCGCGACGCGTCGGACCCGGCGAGCTGCTGCTATCTCGTCGGACATATCAGCTGCGAGGGCCGCCCGCTCCTCGTCGGGGGCGAGCCGCGCGTCGCGCCGCTGTCCCGCGCTCCGAGCGCCTGGTCCCGGACCGACTGGCAGCGCTTCGAGCGCGCGCTCGCGGAGACCGACCTGCGCGCGCTCGCGCCGGCCGCGCGCCGCGAGCTCGCCCGGCGCTGGGCCGAGCGCGGCCAGAGCGAGCACGCCTCGGTCGCCTCCTTCGGCCGCTTCGCGCTCGGCCTGATGGCGCTCGGCGCGCCGCCCCCGCTGCTCGAGGCGGCGCACCGCGCGGCGATCGACGAGGTGCGGCACGCTCGCCTCGCGCTCGCGGTCGCCTCGGCCTACGCCGGCGAGCCCGTGGGCGTGGGCCCGTTGCCCCTCGACGGCGCGCTCGACGACATGGGGTCGCTCGAGTCGCTCACCCTCGCCACCGTGGTCGAGGGCTGCGTGGGGGAGACCCTGTCGGCCGTCGAGGCGGAGGTCGCGGCGCAGGCAGCGGAGTCGCCTGCGGTGCGCATGGCGCTCCAGGTGATCGCCCGCGACGAGGCGCGCCACGCCGAGCTCGCGTGGGCGTTCGTCCGCTGGGCCGTCGCCGTGGGCGGCGCGGGCCTGCGGGATCGCGTCGCCGCGACCTTCGCGCGCGCGCTCGAACAGGTGGGCTCCGCGCCGATCCCCGCCGGCGGCGACATCCCGTCCACCCACGGGTTCGTGCCTCCGGCCGAGCTCCGCCTGCTGCGCCGGCAGGCGATCGCCGACGTGCTCCGCCCTGCCGCCGCCGCGCTCGTCGGCGCGCAGCTCTCCCCGGCGGACCGGGAGTTCAGCGGCGATCGCGGACATGCCCTCCTGAGCGGCGGCGCGACCTACCTGTCGACGTGAGCCCGCTGGGCGGCGCCGCGCTCCGGCGCGCGGCGGCGCCGCCTCGCCCCGGCGCGCCGCCTCTCGCCCCGGCGCGCAGCGCGGCTGCGGCCGTCACCCGCCGGCCGAGGCCGACGCGGCGGGCGCCCCGGTGCCCAGGCCGTGCGGCGCCTCGCTCTCGCGCGCCGGCGCGAGCCCCTCGGCCGCGGCCGCCGCGGCCGGTACTTCCCTGTCGATGCCGCGCCTCGGCTGCCTGTCGCTCTCGAGCGAGGCCGCCTCGGGCGCCTCGCGGCGCTCCCGCCACAGCACGACCATGCCGAGCGCGTAGATCGCGAGCAGCACATAGAGGTTCACCGACACGGCGAGGGGCGGCAAGGGCGCCTTGAAGCGCTCGTAGACATACGGAAAATCGATGGTGGCGAGCGAGATCAGGACCACCAGCGCGCCCATCTCGAGCCGGCGCTCGCGCTTCACGGCCTGGTCGAGCGCGTAGAGCGCGGCCGGGAAGATGTAGAGCACGTGGTGCACGTAGGTGAACGGGCTCGCGATGACCATCGTGACGAGCAGCGGCAGGAGAATCCGGAGCGAGCGCGCAGGCGAGGGGGCGCGGCCGCCCAGCGCGAGCGCGGCGCCGAAGAGGACCAGGATGGTGACCACCGACGCGGCCTTGATGGTGGCGACATCCTGGCCGAACAGCCGCGCGTAGAAGCCGGCGAGCGAGAAGTTCGGCACCGTGCCCGGGTCGAAGAGGCCCGGGATCTTGGACCCGTGCGACATCCGCGGCAGCCGCCGCAGGAACTCCATCCACGCCGGCGCCGCGCCGAAGGGCAGGCTGATCAGCACGAGCGCGCCGAGCCCGGCGCCGAGCCCGGCGAGCGCCCGGAAGCGCCGCTGGATGACCCACGGTATCGCGAGCAGGATCGGCGTGACCTTGATCCCTGCGGCGACCGCGAGGGCGAGCCCCGCGGCGGTGTCCTTGCCCGACAGCGAGAGCGCGAGCGCGGCGCAGACGAACACGAGGACCAGCGGGTTGACCTGCCCCATCGCCAGGCTGTGGCGCAGGTTGAGCGCCCACGCGAGGAAGGCGATGAGCGCGAGCAGCACCGTGGGGATCGCGACCCCGCGCGCAGGGGCGCGCGTGTCCCCCGCCGCGCGCCGGACGGCCACGACGGCGAACGTCGCGGCGAGGCCGTAGCTGACGACGGCCATGCTCGACCACAGCTGCTGCGCGGTGTCCGGGCCGAGGCGCGCGAACCACGAGAAGGTGTGGGCGAAGAACGGCGGATACAGATAGGGGAACGTCGGCACGTGCGGGAGCTGAAGCTCGCTGGCGATCGCCTCGAGGACGGAGACGTCGTAGACGTCGAGCCCCCGGCTGGCCGCGACGGCGGCGGTGTAGAACGACTTGAAGTCGATCGCGACGGGCTGTTTCAGGACGATATCGAGGACGCAGAGCCAGGCGGCGCCCGCGGAGAACGCGAAGACCGCGAGGTAACCCAGGTGCCGGTCCGAGATACGCGCCCTGGCGACGGCGAGGATCGATGTCACGGCGCGGACGACCTGGCGTGAAGGGGCGTGGCGTCGATGATCATGGCGGGTCGCTCGTCTCCTCTGTTGTTCATGCCAGGTGCCGTTCATGCAGGGTGCTCTTCATGCAGGCGTGCTTCCGGCCCCCGGGGCAGCCTGCTTCTCTCGCTCGAGCTCGTAGAACAGCGTGCCGTCGTACATCCGGCGGAGCTGCTCGCGCGTCAGCTTCCCTCCCTTCGCCGCGAGCGCGTAGAGCACCGCCCACTCGCCTGCTGACGCAAGGAAGCCGAACACGTCGAGGAAGTCGCGATCCCCCAGCGTGCGCGCCACGAGCTCGCGCGCGCTCAGGGCGCCGTCGCGGTCCTTGTCCCAGCGCGAGAACAGCTCGTCGAACTTCACCGGGTCGAACCTGCCGTCCTTGTCGTAAACGCCTGTATCGCTCGCGTGCTTGGCGCGGTGGATGTTCGCGAGGGTGATCGAGAGCGTGGGGACGAACGACCGCGACGTCGGGAGCCCGAGCGCCCCGTTGATGACGAGCGCGAACCACGCCGAGAGCACCCGTCCGATGCCGATCGCGCGCAGCCCTTCATAGGTCTCGCGGAGGGTGATGATCCCGTCGTTGTTCCTGTCGAAGAAGGCCGAGTGCATCTCGAGCGCCGTCCTGTCCCCGAGCGCCGCCCTCTGCGCGCCGTACACATCGCTTGTCGCCGTCGCCGACACGAACGCCTCCGGCCCGCGCCCCTCGCCGCGGGCCGCGCGCACCCGCGCGCCTCGCCCCGCGCTCTCTCCGGCCTCGGTCCCGGCGTCGTCGGACGCGTCCGCGGGCTCGCGGGCCCTCGGCTCACCGTTCAGCTCGCTCATGGTGCTCCTGCGGCACGCGCGATCCGCCCGCGCGCCATGGCCGGGCGCGAAAGCACGACGCGGGCCGACGGCGAGCAGCAACACGGAAATGCCGCATCGCAGCGGTCGCACGCCCGGCGCGCCCGCGCAGGGAGCGATGGACCATGAGGCAATGTGCCTCACAGTGGCCAATGGTCACAGCGGCGCCCGCCCGCCTCGACGCGCGCTGCTCCGGCGCGCCGCTCGTCACCCCTGCTGTCGCTTCTGGTCCCTCCTGCGCGACGCCGCGGCTTCGTGTCGGTCTCTGCCCGCCTCTTCGATCTCCGGTCTCCGGAGATTCGCACGCGCCGTGCCGGCGCGACCGTCGGCGCGCGCGTGGTGCTGAGTCGGCGCGCCTGCGACGGCCTGGATCACGGAGCGCGGTCCGGCCCTGGGCTCGATCTTGCTTGGGGCGTCGCCACGAGGTGCAACGATATGGCTACACTCTCGACGTCCGCGTGGGTCCTACATGAGCTCGGTCTGGCCGCGGGGTTCGGCGGCCCTCTCTTCGGCCGGCTCGCATTGCATCAGGCGGTCAGGGATATCCATTCCGAGGCCGAGCGCGGCAAGGTGCTCGCCGACGCCTGGCAGCGATACAACCTCGTCAATGCGATCTCGCTCGGCACCGCCGCGGCCACCTGGTTCATCGGGCGGACGATGATCTCGGGCCGGTCCATCGACGAGGAGACCCGCACCCTCGTGCGCGTGAAGGACATCCTGCTCGGCGCGACGCTCGCGACGAGCGTCGTCAACATGGTGAGCGGAAGGCAGATGAGCGAGCAGGCGCCGGCCCGCGCCGTGCCCGTCCACGACGGCGACACGCCGTCGCCGCGCACGCCCGGGAAGGCCGCGGCGCTGCAGCAGCTCCTCAACGTGATGGGTCCGCTCAACATCGCCCTCACGGCGGGCGTGATCGGCGTGACAACGATCCTCGCCATGAAGTCCGGCCGCTCGACGAAGTGGAGCTTCATCTCCCGGCTCCTGCCCTGAACCGCGCCTCACCGGAGCGGCTCGAGCGCGCCGCGCTCCGCTCGTGATACGATGGCGCGATGAAGGTCATTGCAAGGATGGCGCTCGCCGCGCTCGCCCTCGTCGCCCTGAGCTGCAGCAGCGGTCACGGCGAGGAGGGGTGCCCCGAGCTCTGCGAGCGAGAGGTCGAGTGCCCGGGCGCCACGACCGAGGAGGCCTGCCTCGACCGCTGCGGCGCCGAGACGGAGGCCGCCGAGGAGGCTGGCTGCGAGGACGCGTGGGAGACGTACCTCGAGTGCCGCAATCACGCCGAGGACAACTGCGATCCGGAGCAGTACCTCGAGGAGTGCAGCATCCAGTGGGAGTCGCTGAGCACCTGCCTGGACCGCACGTGAGGCGAGGGCTCCTCTGAGGGCAGCGCCTGCGGCCGAGGGGAGCGCCTCTGGCCGACAGGCGCGCCTCTGGCCGACGGGCGCGCCTGCGGCCCCCGCAGGCCGGTGAGCACCGGCTACCCACGCCGCGGCTACTCGAAGTCGTGGACCGCGCGGCCGCTCGGCAGCTCTTCCGGGATGAGCGCCTCGAGCCGCTTCGGGGTCGCGCGCGGGTCGAGCAGCGCCTCCCCGACGAACGCGCACAGCCAGCCGATCTCTTCCTCCGTGAGATCGATCGGCTGCTGCAGCAGCGGGTCGACGGCGGCGAGGACGGGGGCGAGCGGCCCCATCTGGCCCCGCAGGTCCGGCGCGAGGTGCTCGTTCGTGTACTCCGTCGCCGATCTGTACACGTCGAGGTGGTGGCGGATGGCGCCCTCCAGCGACGTGAACGATCCGTTGTGGAAGAACGTGGGCTGGAGGGCGACGTTGCGCAGCGGCGACGTCCTGAACTTGTACCGGTCGGACGGGTCGCCCGTGACCTGCTCCAGCCCGAAGTCCTCATCGGCGTTGGGACCGTCGAAGACCACGTTGGAGAGCGCCGGGTCGTCCGTCGGCGCGATCTGCGGCACGCCGACGGCGTGCTGCTGGAAATCGCTGAACATCTCGTTCGACTGTCCCGACACCGCGTGGCAGCGGACGCACCCCGCCTCGCCGAAGAAGAGCAGCGCGCCGCGCTTCTGCTCCAGCGTCATCGCCTTCCGGCGGCCGCGGGCGAACCGGTCGATGGGCGCGTCGGCGAACGTGAGCGACACCTCGAACTCGGCGATGGCGGTCGCGATCATCTCGTAGCTGATCGCCTTCCCCCGCTTCACCGCGTCGAAGCTCCGGCCGAACTGGCGGCGGTACGCCTCCACCCGGTTCACGCGCTCCGCGACCTCCTCGCGCACGAGGCCGTGCGACGCCGGCGCCTCGTACCCGGTCATCTCCGTGATCTCCGTCGGCGGGATGAACGCCTGCGCGACGAGCAGGTGCGGCAAGGACGACAGCGACATCCCCTCCGGCGAGGTGAACGAGAAGCCCTGGCGGTTGTCGAACGGGTCGCCGGACACGGCGAAGAACCGCGAGTTCCACATCAGCGCCGGATAGAAGGCCGAGTTGATGACCGTGGGCGCCCGGCGCTGGTTGCGCGGGCCCGCGCGGCGCGGCCCGACGACACCGTTGTTCTCGATGCCGATGGAGATGGACTGGGTATCGGCGAACCCCGCGGTGGGCGAGTGGCACCCGGCGCACGAGTTGTCGTCGTTCAGGCCGAGGATGCTGTCGTAGAACAGCTCACGCCCGAGCTTCGCCAGCGTCTTGTCGATCTTCCGCCCGAGCCGCGACTCCAGCGTCGACTCGATCTCTCCGGTGAACCCGTGCCGGGCCAGCGTCGCCGCGAGCTCCTCGTCGACGGACGAGGCCTTGGCGCGCGCCGGGCGCGCGAGGAGGAGCGTGAGGGTCAGGCACGCCGCCAGGGCGACGAGCGTCCGCCCGATCGAGCGCAGGGTCATGGTGCCTCCAGGTCCCCCGGAGGGGGAGGCGCACTGCGAGGTGCGCCCGTGAGATCAACCAGTCCTGCCCAGATGCTGGCCGAGCGGCGGTGAATCGGATGCTGAAAATCTAGTGTCGCGCGTTGCCAATCGGCAAGACAAATCTCGCGTGATTCAACGGGATCACCGCGTGTCTTTGCATATGCCTGCGTATGTTCGCGTATCCATGGGTATCCACGCGTGCCCGCGCGTATCCATGCGTATCCGCGCGTATGCTCGCGTATCCACGCGTGCCCGCGCGTATCCATCGTATCCGCGCGTCCGGACACCGCGCCACCTGCGGTTGTCGCGCCTACATCCAGGCGGCGGCGCGGCCGCGCCTCGCGCGCCGCGTCGCGCCGGAGTGGCGTCCTTGTAGGTGCGTGGTCGGCGCTCCGCGGCGTTGCTGCGCGCGCGCGCAGCGCGCCTCCGAGGCCGCCTGGTACTCATGCTTTGTGGGGCGCGAGGGGCCGTCGTATGCTCGACGTGATGGGGCGGACAGCACCTCTCGTCGATCCGACGGCGCTCGTCGGGGGCGCGCTCACCGGCGGATACCGGATCGTCCGTGTCCTCTCCTCGCAGGGCTTCGGTGTCGTGTTCGAGGCCCGGAGCCCCGCCGGCCGCCGCGTCGCGCTGAAGGTGCTGCGGCCCGAGGTCGTCACCGAGGACACGCTGTCGCGGCTCAGCCGTGAGGCGAGCGTCACCTCGAAGCTCGACAACGCCCACGTCGTCCCGATCGTCGACGCCGGCCACGACCTCGAGCGCGACCTCGCCTACCTCGTGATGCCGCTGCTCGACGGCACCGACGTCGCCGCCCTGCTCGCCGAGACGGGGCCGCTCTCGCCCGACGTCGCTGTGCAGATCGCGCTCCAGGCCGCCGCCGGGCTCTCCGCGGTCCACGCCGCGGGCCTCGTTTACCGCGACGTCCGCCCCCCGCGCCTCTTCCTCGAGCACCTCCCGGACGGCGAGGTCCTTGTCCGCGTCTTCGGCTTCGGGCTCTCGAAGGGCTACGACACGGCCGTCTCCAGCCCGGGAGGCCCGGGAAAGGCGCAGAGCTCCGGCCACCACCGCGACGCGTCGGGCCCGCGGGACCGCGCTGCCGACGTCCGGGGCGACGTCTTCGGCCTCGCGGCGACGCTCTACGAGATGCTCTGCGGCGTCTGCCCCTGGGCCGAGCTCGACGTCACGCCCGACACCGCCGATCTCGGCCCCGCCGACACCGCCGCGGACGCGCCGCCGTCGTCCTCCCTCGCGCAGCTCCCCTCCATCCAGGACCGCGCCCCGTGGATCGAGGCGCGCCTCGCGACCGCGCTGTCGCTCGCGCTCCACAGCGACGTGGACCGGCGCTACCCGTCGATCGAGGCGTTCGCCGAGGCGCTGCGCGCCGCCTCCAGCGGCGAGGGGCGGATCACCGTCGACATGCTGAGGCCGCTCGATCCCGAGCTGCGCGAGGCGATCGCCGAGCGCGCCGGCGCCGAGACCGATCCGCTCGTCGGCCGCGAGCTCGGCGGCCGGTACGCGGTGCGCCGCCTGATCGGGCGTGGCGGGATGGGCGCCGTCTACGAGGCGGAGTCGCCCGAGGGGCGGCGGGTCGCGGCCAAGGTCATCTTCAAGAGCGCCGTCGGGCAGGACGACCACGCCGTGCGCCGCTTCATCCGCGAGGCGCGCGCGGTGACAGCGATCCAGAGCCCGCACGTGGTGAAGACGTTCGAGCTCGGGACGGATCTGACGCTCGCGACGCCGTTCATCATCATGGAGCTGCTCCACGGCCTCGACCTCGCCAGGCTCCTCCGGATGCGCGGGCCGCTGGAGCCGGCGCCGGTCGTGCGCGTGTTCATCCAGGCGGCGCGCGGGCTCGCCGCCGCGCACGCCGAGGGCATCGTGCACCGCGACATCAAGCCCGCGAACCTCTTCCTTCACGCGCCGTTCGACGCCGTCGCGCACCGCGGGTCGACCTCGAACGCCCCGCCGTCCCGGCGCAGCCACGGCTCGGTCCGCCCGCCGCCGTCCCGGCGCGTCCATGGCTCGGTCCACCCGCCGCCGCCGTCGGGCCAGCGCCGGTCGGGCTCGATGCGGCCGCCGCCGTCCGTCCGCCGCCCGTCCGGCTCGATGCGCCCGCCGTCCTCGAGCGATCGCCGCATCGTCGTCAAGGTCTGCGACTTCGGCATCGCGAAGCGCACCGGCGACGGCGCGTCGCACGAGCTCACGCGCGCTGGCGGCGTGCTCGGCTCGCCGATCTACATGTCGCCCGAGCAGGCGAAGATGGCGAGGGACGTCGACGGCCGCTCCGACGTCTGGAGCCTCTCCGTCTCGCTCTACCAGGCGCTCTGCGGCAGCTGCCCCTGGGATCCGAACGCCTCGCTGGCCGAGCTGCTCGTCGCGATCTGCACCGAGCGCGTGCCGCCGCTCGCCGGGGCCGCGCCGTGGCTCGACCCGGCGCTCGCCGACGTCGTGCACCGCGGCCTGCGCCGCGATCCGGCCGAGCGCTGGCAGAGCATGGAGGAGATGATCGCCGCGCTCGAGCCGCACGCGGACGGCACGGACGTCGTCACGCTCGATCAGCTCCGCGGCGTCGACGCCGAGCGCCGCGCCCGCGCCACCCCGATGGCCGAGCTGCGCCGCGAGTCCAGGCTCTCCCGCTCCGTCGAGGGCGAGGAGCGATCGATCGGCGGCAGCTCGTTCACGGCCGCGCAGGCGGCGCAGGCGCCCGGCGGCGCCGCGCGGCGCCGCCTCGTCGGGGCGGCGGTCACGGCGGCCGCGCTCGCCGCGATCGGCGGCGGCCTCGCCCTGCGCGCCTCGACGATCGACGACGGGCGCGCCGCGCCCGCCGTCGCCATCGAGCCCGCGCCGCCCGCCGCGCCCGCGCCCGCGCCGCTGCCCGCGTCCTTCACCGCGGTCGTGACGCTCCCGGCGGAGGCGACGGTGCGGGTCAACGGCGCGGCGCGCCCGGTGATCGACGGTCGGCTCGACCTGACGGGCAGGGCCGGCGACACGTTCGAGCTCGAGGTGAGCCGCGGCGGCGCGACGACGAAGCAGACGGTGTTCCTGCTGAGCGACGGCAGCCTCCGCCCCGATCGCATCGAGCTCGATCCGCCCGCGCAGGCGCCAGCGTCGGCCTCCGCCTCGGCCCACGCCGCCGACCCTCCGCCGCGCCGCGAGAAGCCGCGCCGCGCCCCGCGCGGCCTCTCCGGCGCGACCGGCGCGACCACGTCGCCCGCCGCTTCCGTGCCGCCGCCGGCCGCGACCGCGGTGGTGCCGGTCGACCGGTGGTGATCCGCCGCCCGCGCGCCCCCCGGCTCTCCTGTGCCGCGTGCGCGCTCGCCGCCGCCCTCGCCGCGCCCCCGGCGCGCGCGCAGGCCGAGCCGTCCCGGCCTGCGCTGCCCGCGCCCGCTGCGCCGCCGGCCGCGCCCGCCGCGTCTTCCGCTGCGCCGCCGGCCGCGCCCGCCGCGTCTTCCGCTGCGCCGCCGGCCGCGCCCGCGCCCTCCGCGTCGCCCGACGAGGCGCTCGCCCGGGCCAAGGAGCTCTTCCAGGCCGGCAACGAGCTGCGCAAGGCCGGCGACTGCCAGCGCGCGCTCGAGCTCTACCTCCGGTCGCGCCAGCTCGTCGCGTCGGTCCCCAACACCCTCAACGCCGCGTTCTGTCTCGATCAGCTCGGGCGCCACGACGAGGCGCTCGAGCTCTACGAGGCGCTGCTCACCGAGCACCGCGCGGAGCTCGGCGAGCCCGAGCGCCGGGGCGTCGCGTCCGCGATCGCCGCCCTGCGCGGGCGGATAGGCAACGTGCTCGTCTCGTCGAACGTCGACGGCCTCGTGCTCGTCGACGGCAGGCCCCGCGGCCGGCTCCCCCTCGCCGGCCCGATCCGGCTGCGCCCCGGCGGCCACACGCTCCGCGTGGTCAAGGACGGCTGGCGCACGTTCGAGGCGATCCTGACCGTTCGCGTCGCCGAGACAACGGCGGTCGACGCGAAGCTCGAGCCGCTCGCCAGCACGGGCCGCCTCAAGATCGAGGACGAGCGGCTCGTCGGCGCCGATCTGTTCGTCGACGGCACGCTGATCGGGCAGCTCCCGTGGGAGGGGTCGCTCGCGCCCGGCCCGCATTTCTACTCGGTGCGCAAGGGCAGCTTCGGCTCCGCGCCGCGCGAGGCGAACGTCGTCGCGGGGCAGCTCGCCGTCGCCACCGTCGAGGCGGGCCCGCTCGGGGAGGAGGTGCGCGTCGTCGCCCAGCCGCTGAGCGCGGCGCTGACGATCAACGGCGTCCCGGTCGGCAAGGGGCAGTGGCGCGGGGCGCTGCCGCTCGGGCGCCACACCTTCGAGGCGCACGAGCCCGGCTACCACGCGCGCACGCTCCGCACGACGATCGACAGGACGACCACCGGCGACATCGTCGTGCCGCTCGCCGTCGACGAGAGCCACCCGCGCTGGGGGCGGAAGGTCGGGCTCTTCCGGCTGGAGGCGGTCGCCGGCTATGCGTTCGCCTCCTCGCTCGAGAGCGACGCCGAGCGGAGCTGCGGCAGCTTCCGCTGCTCCGACGTCTCTCGCCCTTCCGGCGTCCTCGCCGGCCTGCGCGGCAGCTACCAGTTCCCGATCGGCGCCGCCATCGAGCTCACGGCCGGGTACCTCCACCTCGGCACCGAGCTCGTGCGCTCGCTCGACGCGACGTACGCCGATCCGGGCGGGGGCGTACAGCGGCTGCCCATCCGGTACACCTTCCACGACGACCTCCGGATGGCCGGGGTCACCGTGATGGTCGGCGGCAGCTACCACCGCGAGCTCTCTTCCTGGTTCGACGTCGGCGGCGCGCTCGGGCTCGGCGTCGTGCTCGCCGAGGCGAGCGACGAGGTGACGGGCACCGCGTCCGACGACCGGAGGACCGTCGGCGTGGCCGTCTACAACGGGGGAAACGCGGTCCGCCACGCCGCCCCGTTCGCGATGCCCGAGCTCCGGCTGCGGCTCAAGCTCGGGCGGCTCAGCGCCAGCGCGGCCATGGGCGTCGGCTTCGTCCTCGTCGACGGCCCCCCGCTCGAGACGGGCAACACCTACGTGGTCGGCGCCATGTGCGACGAGGAGAGCCCGACGGTCGACTGCGCGCCGGGCAAGAAGGTCGTGTTCGAGGAGCTCGCCCACGGCACGTTCACGATGTTCATGCCGAGCATCGCCGTGGGCTACCGGTTCTGATCGCCCGCGCGGCGATCAGCGGTTCGCCTGGTCCCTCGCGATGCGCGCCTGCTCGCGCACGATGTCGAAGAGGCGCGCCGCGTCGAGCAGCGAGGTCGTGAGCCGGCCGAACTGGATCACGTCGCCCACCGCGACGGCGTGCGGCTCGTTCTCGGCGAGCAGCTTGCCGTTCACCCGGGTGCCGTTCTGCGAGCCGTTGTCGATGAGCACCAGCTGCCCCTGCGCATCCAGCCGGAAGTGCGCGTGCAGCTTCGACACCGAGGGATTGCGCAGCACCACATCGCAGTTGCGCGTGCGGCCCACCGAGATCTGATCGGGATAGGGGTTCCCCTTTGCCTTGGCGATCTCGTACACCTCGCTTGTCGGGCCCGGCGGAGGCGGCGGCTTCCGGTGCGCCGCCGGCGAGGCGGCGACGGTTCGGAAGGCGATCTGCTGGCCGTCGGCGCTGGTCTCGGACACAACGAGGAGCAGGTTTGTCACCCTGCGGACGAAGCGGTCCCGAGGCATCCCACGCGCCAGCTCGATGATGTCCCCTGAGTCTTCCACGTTGCGCCGAGTATAAGCCGATCCGGATCGGCGGATCCGTGGGTGGGCGCACCGCTTCTGTCTCGCGGCGCGCCTGCAGGGTGGGATTCATGTCGCCTGTTGTGTGTCGCTGTCTCGCGCGCCTCGCGACTCCGCAGCCCCGCGCGAGGCGCGCCTTCGCGACACGCCGGCCGGCGTCCGAGCGGCGCTGTCGCGCGATGATGCGATGTCGCGCCAGCGTTGAACTTTGCCGCGTGACGGTAATCTCGCCGGTGGCGCCTCGGACTCCCGCCGGACGATGTCGCTCGAAAATGCCAGGACCTAGCGTACCTTCGGCGCCCATGCACGGACAGGTTCGTGGACGCATCTCGGTCAACCCGCGCGGCTTCGGGTTCCTGAACATCGAGGCCTCGCCGGAGCCGGGCAGGCCGGGCGGGGCTGCCGCGGGCCCGCTGACCGCCTTCGTGACGCCGCCCGATCTCAACCCGTTCCTCGACGGCGACGTCGTGGACGCGACGATCGCGGAGGCGGAGCCGGGCCGCTACAGCGCGTCGCAGCTCGTCCTCGTGCAGCGCGACCGCGCCGAGCTCTTCGGCACGGTCGTGTCGCACGCGAAGCGGCCGCACCTCCGGGTCGATCGCCTCGTGTCCAACACCGACTGGCCGTTCAAGCCGGGCAGCGCCGACGATCTCGCCGAGGGCACGGCGGTCGTCGCTGTCATCGAGGGCGCGGCGGTCGTCCCGGCGCGCGTCGTCGCGCCGGGCGCCGATCTCGGCATCGAGCGCTGCCTTGCCCGCAACGGCGTGCGCGCCGTGTTTCCGGCCGAGCTCGTCGATGCGTCGCGCGCCGCCGCGGCGGCGGTGTCGATCGAGCGCGAGCTCGCGCGCGGCCGCCGCGACCTGCGCGAGCTCACCACGATCACGATCGACGCGCCGGTCACCACGGACATCGACGACGCCGTCGCCGTGCTGCCGGCCGGCCCGGACGGCGCGCTCCGCGTCTTCGTCTCGATCGCCGACGTGGACGTGTTCGTCCCCGAGGGCTCGCCGCTCGACGTCGAGGCGCGCGCCCGGGGCACGAGCGTCTACCTCGCGGGCCGCGTCATCCCGATGATCCCGGACGCGATCTCCAGCGAGGCGGCGAGCCTGCTCCCCGGCGTCGACCGGCTCGCGGTCACGGTCGAGCTGCGCATCGACCCCGAGGGCGGGGTCACCTCGATCGATCTGCACGAGAGCGTGATCCGCTCCCACGCGCGCCTCTCGTACGACGCCGTCGAGGAGTTCCTGACCACGGGCCGCTCCGCGGCCGTCCCCGCGCCGGTCGAGCCGGTCGTGCGCTGGCTCCGCACCGCGGCCGCGCGGCTGTCGACGGTCCGCGCGGCGCGCGGCGGCGTCGAGCTCGACCGCGAGGAGGCGTACGTGACGCTGGACGCCGAGACGCGCGAGCCGACCGGCGTCGCGCCGCGCTCCGACACGGGCGCGCACCGCCTCATCGAGCGGCTGATGGTGGCGGCGAACGAGGCCGTGGCCACATGGCTCGTGGCGCGCGGCCTGCCGTGCGTCTACCGCGTCCACGACGAGCCCACCGAGGATCGCGTCCGGACGCTCGAGCACTTCGCGCACAACTTCGGCATCGAGGCCGGCTTCGGCCCGAACCTCAGCCCCCGCGGCCTCGCGGCGTTCGAGGCGCAGTTCCGCGGCACCGGGCTCGCGCCGGCCATCCGAACCGTGCTCGGCAAGGCGCTCGGCCCTGCCCGTTACACGGCCGCGCCGGGCCTGCACTTCGGCCTGGGCGCCCCGCTGTACCTGCACTTCACCTCGCCGATCCGCCGCTACGCCGACCTCGCCGCGCACCGCGTCGTCAAGCGCTACCTCCAGGGTCACCGCGACCAGCTCGAGGACGCCGAGGCGCTCGCGTCGCTCTCCCACCACCTGAACGCGCGCGCGCGCAGCGCGGCCAAGGCCGAGACGGAGCGGCACCGCATGCTCGTCGCGCGCCTGTTCGCCTCCCGCATCGGCGAGGAGATCGAGGGAAACATCGTGGCCATCAAGCCGTTCGGCCTCGTCGTCCAGATGCTCCAGTCCGGCGCGACGGGCACGATCGCGCTCGAGGCGCTGCCGGGCGGCCCTTACCGGATCGACGCCGC
Organism: Sorangium sp. So ce1335; assembly: GCF_051521615.1. Classification (NCBI taxonomy): domain Bacteria; kingdom Pseudomonadati; phylum Myxococcota; order Polyangiales; family Polyangiaceae; genus Sorangium; species Sorangium sp. So ce1335. Next base: position 10,298,663 of record NZ_CP150363.1, on the reverse strand, counting down.
CGCCCAGGCGCTCGTCGGCGCCGACCGCCGCTACGGCGTCGGTGAGCCGATCCGCGCGGCCATCGCGTCGACCAACGAGGAGCTCGGCCGCGTCGACCTGATCCCCGCCGGCGCCCGCGGCGCCTCCGCCTGAGCGGAGCCCGGCCGCGCCGCCTCGGTCCCCGAGCCGGCGTCCGCGGCGCGGATCCCCCGCCGGCGCCCGCGGCGCGGATCCCCCCGCCGGCGCCTGCGGCGCGGATCGGTCAGGCGGCGGCTACGGCGACAGGGTCACGGCGAACACGTCGGTCCCGCTCGCCTGGCGCTCGCCGAGGCCGAAGTCGATCGTCCCTTCGGCCGCGCCGCAGAGCAGGATGACCCCCGTGTCCGCCGTGATCGCCGCGGCGTTCGACTTCTGGTTGCCGGCGGCGCCGAGCACCTTGCCCCAGAGGTGATTGCCCTCCGGATCGAGCTTCACGACGAAGGCGTCGAAGCCGCCGCCGCCCGGGAGCGCCCCGCCGCCGAGGTCGACGACGCCCTGGACCGAGCCGGTCACGATGATGTTGCTCTCCGCGTCCGCGACGACCGACGCGCTCTCCTGCGGGCCGTCTCCGGCGAACCACCGCGCCCACACGGGCGTGCCGTCGGGCGCGAGCGACACGACGAACGCCGTCTGCACATCGTTCGTGGGGAGCGTGCCCGCCGGGCCGAAAGCGAGCGAGCCCGTGTACGTCCCCGTCACGATCACCGCGCCGGACGGGGCGGCGGCGATCCCGTTGCCCGCCTGCGACGACGTGTCGCCATAATCCGAGAGCCAGACGCCGTTGCCGCCGCTGTCGAGCTTCGCGACGAACAGGTTCGTCCCGAGCCCGTTGTTCCTCACCTGACGGGACCCGATGGTCAGGGTGCCGTAGTACCTGCCGGTGAGGAACACGCTGCCCTCGGCGTCGACGGCGACGCCGGTCGCGAACTGGCCCGAGCTGTCGCCGTAGATCCTCGTCCACAGGACGGCGCCCGACGGATCGTACTTCCGCACGAAGATGTCGGTCTGGCCTGCGCTGGTGGCGCAGACCGGGACCGGCGGCGCCGAGCAGACGAGCGATCCGCTGAAGTAGCCGGCGATCACGATGTTCCCCGTCCTGTCCACCGCGATGGAGCGCAGCGTCTGGTCCGCGGCGTCGCCGATCTGGCGCGCCCAGCGGGGGACGCCGTCCTTGTCCAGCGTGCCGACGAAGCTGTCGAGCGCGTGGGTGCTGCTCAGCGTCGCGTTGCCGAACATGAACGAGCCGTAGAACGTCCCGCCGATCACGACGTCATCGGTCGGGGTCAGGGCGAGCCCGTTGAGCGTCTCGGCGCCGCTGCCGCCGAACCTCTTGCTCCAGCGGTGCTTTCCGGACGGGTCGAAGCTCGCGACGTACACGTCGGCGGTCCCGATGCTCACCAGGGTATCGCCGCCCAGGTTGATGCTCCCCGAGAAGGTGCCGGCGACGTAGAGGTTGCCTTGCGTGTCGACGCCGGCGCCGGTCGCGCTCTGGATGCTCGAGTCGCCGAAGAGGTCGGCCCAGAGCGGCGCGCTGCACGCGAAGCCGTCGCAGTCCTCATCGGTCTCGTCCGTGCACGTCTCCCGCGCCGGCGTGATCTCGCCGCTGCACGGCCGCCACGCCGTCCCCGAGATGTCGCACACGCGCAGCCCCGCCGCGCAGAGCCCGACGCCGTCCGTCCCGTCGGGGCCGTTGTAGCAGGCCTCGATCTGCCCCGGCTCGCACACGCAGCCGGCGTCGGCCTCGTTGGTCTCGCCGTCGCAGTCGTCGTCCCCGGAGGTGCCGCAGTCCTCGGGCCCGGGGACCACGGCGCCCTCGCACGCGCCGAACGCCTGGCCGTCCGGCTGACACCTCCGCACGCCCGCCTTGCACGCGCCGACGCCCTCGGTGCCCGCCGGGCCCGGATAGCAAGGCTCCTCCTCGCCGGCGCTGCAGGCCGGCGCGCCGCCGCTGCCCCCGCTGCCCCCGCTGCCGCCGCCGCTGCTGCTGCTCGCGTCAGGTCCCGGGTCGAACGGCGGCGCCGGGTCCGAGCACGCTCCCGACACCGCGAGCACGAGCGCAGACCCGACGAACGTCGATCGAGCGCGCAGGCATGTCCTCGTGACCATGAGGGGGCGGAGCTCCATGTTCGGCGATTCTGGCTTCAGTCGTCGCGTGATTTTCTCGACCGCTGCGGCTTGGGAAGCTGGAGGATGAACGTGGCGGCGGGCGCGGGGCTCGGCTCGTCCCGGCGTATCGCCTCCGGCTTGCCTTCCTCATCGCGCGGCGGCTCATCGGTGCTCTCCGACGGAGAGAGCTGGGTCGGTCTGGTGCTCGCGCTCTGGGCGGGCAAGAGGTCGCGTTGCAGCGCGTCGTCCCTGGGCTCGTCGCGGAGCGCCATCCACAGCGCGAGCACGCTCGCGATCACGAGCGCCGCGCTGCCGATCGCGAGCAGGATCACGAGCTTCGGCGGCTGCTTCGGCGAAGCGCGGCGCGGGCTCCAGCCCGCGGCGGACTGCTCGCCGTACGGCGCGCTGGCGCTGTGCGCTGCGGGCGCGCCGTAAGAAGCGCCGGTGCCGTGCACCGAGGCGCCTGTGTTGTGGAGCGAGGCGCCTGTGCTGTGGAGCGAGGCGCCTGTGTTGTGGAGCGAGGCGCCTGTGCTGTGGAGCGAGGCGGGCGCGCCGTGCGTCGCGCTGGCGCTGTGCGCTGCGGGCGCGCCGTAGGATGCGCCTGTGTTGTGGAGCGACGCCGGCGCGCCGTAGGCCACGCCGCTGCCCTGCAGGGGGGCGCCTGTGTTGTGGAGCGAGGCGGGCGCGCCGTGCGTCGCGCTGGCGCTGTGCGCTGCGGGCGCGCCGTAGGATGCGCCTGTGTTGTGGAGCGAGGCGGGCGCGCCGTGCGGCGCGCTGGCGCCGTGCGCTGCGGGCGCGCCGTAGGGGGCGCCTGTGTTGTGGAGCGACGCCGGCGCGCCGTAGGCCACGCCGCTGCTCTGCAGGGGTGCGCCAGTGTTGTGGAGCGACGCCGGCGCGCTGTGCGGCATGCTGGCGCCGTGCCGCGACGCGGGCGCGCCGAGCGCTCCGGCCTGACCCGCTCCCGTGTTGTACAGGGCCGACGGCGGCCCGCTCGCCGCGCCGGCGCCGCCCTGCGCCATGCCGGGGTGGCCTCCGTGCGCCTGGGCGGCATCCATGGCGCCCGCGGGCCCGGGCGCCGCCATCGTGGGCGCGTCCCACGACGCGGTCGCGCCGCGGCTGCCCGGGCTCGGCTCCGGCGCGATCGCGGGCGCCGAGCCCCCCTCGTTCCACCGCGGGCCCGACGCGGCCGCCGGCCTCGGCTCGGCCGCCGCCTCCTGCGCGGCGGCGGCGGCCGCGAGCATCGGGGACAGCTGCGGCGCGCCCGCCGACGGCGCGTCGCCCGCCGCGAGGCGCGCCGTCGCGTGGGGCGGCGGCTCCCCGCGCAGCAGCGCCCGGATGTCCCCCTGCATCGTGCGGGCGTCCGGGTAGCGCCGCTCGCGATCGAACGCGAGCGCCCTGTCCACGACGACGCACAGCCCGTGCGGCGCCTCCGGCGCGACGCTCGCGAGCGGCGGCGCCGCCATCGTCGCCATCTTCACGAGCAGCTCGGACTCCGTGCGCGCCTCGTGGATGCGCCGCTTCGCGACAACGCGGAACATCGTCGCGCCCGCGGCGAAGAGGTCTGCCCTGTGGTCGACCGAGATGCCGCGCACCTGCTCCGGGGCCATGTACGACACGGTCCCGAGCGTCGCGCCGGTCCGGGTCCGCATCGCGGTCTTCACGCCGTCGCGCATGCGCGCGATGCCGAAATCGAGCACCTTCAGGCGCCCCGTCGTCTCGACGAAGAGGTTGTCGAGCTTGATGTCGCGGTGGATGATCCCCCGCTCGTGCGCCGCGCCGAGCACGTCGAGCAGCTCGTCCATGAGCCGCAGCATCTCGCCTGTCTCGATGTTGCCGAGCCGCTGGAGCCGGTCGGCGAGCGACTCGCCCTCGAGGAGCTCCATCACGAGGAACGGCGCGCCGTCCTCGGTCATGTCGATGTCGCGGATCTCGACGACGCCGGGGTGATGGAACTGATTGACCGCCTGCGCCTCGCGCTCGAACCGGGCGCGCAGGTCCTTCGAGCGCGCCACCTCGGGGTGGAGGATCTTGATCGCCTCGCGCCGCCCGATCTTGTGGGTCGCGGCATAGACGGCGGCCATCCCGCCGATCCCGAGGAGACGATCGATCGTCCATTTGCCCCGCAGGGTGGTCCCCACGCGCCTTTCGCAGGCCGCCCTCTCGTCGTCCATGCCCCGATCGAATGTCACAGCGCCCGGGATCGAGGTCAAGGTGAGAGCCGCGGCGGAGGCGACATCGCCCGCGTCCCCGCGCCGACGAGGCTGCCTGCGGCCCGGCTCAATCGGGGACCGGGTACACGCCGTCGCGCACCCAGGGATCGAGGGTGCGCCGGAACGGCGCCTCGGTGCGGAGCCCTGCCAGCACGGACGCGAGCCCCCACTGGAGCCGATTCACGAACGTGAAGTCCTGCGGCATCTTCGGCACGTGGGGGATGGTGGGCACCTTCTCTCCCTGCTTGAAGGCGAGCCCCCGGATGCCGCGCGTCAGGTACGCCACAGTCTCGCGCGCCTTCTCCGGAGAGCACTGCCAGTTCCCCTGCGCGCAGAGCGGGACCATGAGCTCCATCGTGTAGCTCCGGTAGAGGTCCCAGCTCTCGTCGTTCGGGTCGTAGCCGAGCACCTCCACGCACGCCCGGTCGAACTCCTTCCAGTCCGCGTCCATGGCGGCCCGCATGTAGCGCTTCATGCCCGCCACGAGGTCGGGCGGGAGCTCCTTCACGCACCCGAAATCGAGGATCGTGACCCGTCCATCCTCGTGGAATCGGTAGTTGCCCGGGTGCGGATCGGCGTAGAGCCAGCCGTACCGGAGCATCGAGCGGAAGGTGAAGCGCCAGATGGCGAGGCCCGCGCGGTTCTTGGCCTCCTGGCTTCCGCGCTCGCAGAACTCGGCGTAGCTCATGCCGTCGACGAGCTCGAGCGTGAGGACGCGCCGGGTGGTGAGGCTGTGGTGGATGCGGGGGATGGAGATGTCCTCGTCCCCGGCGTTCATGCGGCGGAACAGGTCCGCCATCTCGGCCTCGCGCGCGTAGTCGAGCTCGGACAGGAAGACCTTGCGGAGCTCGTCGACGGTCTGCCGTGCGTTGAGCTTCTTCGCGATGGGCGCCATCATCGTCTCGAGCATCGAGATGCTCTTCAGATCGTTCTCGATGGCCCTGTCCATGCCCGGGTACTGCACCTTGACGGCGACCCGCTCCCTCGATCGCGTCGTGGCCCGGTGCACCTGCCCGATGCTCGCCGCGGCGAACGGCTCGCGCTCCCACGCCGCGAACACCTCGTGGGGCGGGGCGCCGAGCTCCTGGACGACCATCTGCTCCGCGGCCTCGGGCGACAGGGGCGGCGCCTTGTCGAGCAGCTTCTTCAGCGCCGCCTGGAACTTCTCCTCGTACCCCGGCGGCGCGAGCCCGTCGATGTAGCTCGCCATCTGGCCGAACTTGAGCGGCAGGCCCTTCATCTCGCCGAGCGTCTTCAGCATCGCCTCGGCGGTCTTCTTCACCTCCTGGGTCATCCTCCGCCGCGCCTCGGCCTCTTCCTCCTCGGTCCGGGGCGCGCCGAGGGCGCGCTTCGCGCCCTCGATCGCGAACGGGATCGTGCGGGGCGCGAGGCCGGCGAGGCGCGCGAGGCGCCCCAGCTTGGAGGTCGGGGGTTTGTCTCTGGGTTGGTCTTCGGCCATGCGGGACTGACTCGTGAGGATAGCGGTGTCGGGCGCGGAAAGGTCACGCGCCCGCGCGGCGCTTCGGGGCCGCGCGGATCTTTGGAACAGGCCAGAGCGACACGGTGTTCCTGAGCTGCTGAGCTTGCTCCGGGGAGATGTCCCCCTCGACGTGGACCCGGGGCCGCCGGTCCTCGACGACGACCCGGACCGCGCCGCGGCCGACCGGCGCGGCGCGGAGCACGTCGACGATATCGTCGAGCAGCCGTTGCGGCAGCCGGCCCCGGAGCAGCCGGACGTTCCGCCCCTCGACGCGCACGTAAAATAGCTCGTTGGCCCGGAGGAGGGCCACGACGAGCGGGACGGCCACGGCGAGCAGGGCGAGGGGGATCAGGAGCGACATGCGTGGCCGCCCACGACGAGCGCGCCTTTGCCTGGCTCGCCGCGGGGCCTGGATCGTGGACCGGTGCCGGCCGTTGTCAACGCTGGGCGCGCCGCGCGCCCGCCGCCCGGGCGGCGGGCGCAGCTCGGCCGTGAGGCCTGGTCAGCGCGGCGCGCGGTGCCTACCTTATCGTCCATGACGAGCGCCGCGCCCCAGCCTGCAGCCATCGACCCGCGCCTGGATCTCCACGACGAGATCAGCCGCCTGAAGCGGGAGAGGAACGCCGTCCTCCTGGCCCACTATTACCAGGACGGCGAGATCCAGGATCTCGCAGACTTCCTCGGCGACTCGCTGCAGCTCGCCCAGCAGGCCAAGAAGACGACCGCCGACGTCATCCTGTTCGCGGGCGTGCACTTCATGGCCGAGACGGCGAAGATCCTGAACCCCGACCGCATCGTCGTGGTCCCCGACATGCAGGCCGGCTGCTCGCTCGCCGACGGCTGCCCGGTCGACCGATACCGTGCCTGGCGCGCCCGCCACCCCGGCGCGGTCGCGATTTCCTACATCAACTGCTCCGCCGAGGTGAAGGCGGAGAGCGACTACATCTGCACCTCGTCGAACGCGGAGAAGATCGTCCGCGCGATCCCCGAGGGGCAGGAGATCCTCTTCGCCCCCGACCGGAACCTCGGGCGCTGGCTCATCGAGCGGACGGGTCGCCCGATGCGCCTCTGGCAGGGGAGCTGCGTCGTGCACGAGACGTTCAGCCTGCGCAAGATCGTCGCGCTGCGCGAGCGCCACCCCGACGCGAAGCTCATCGCGCACCCCGAGTGCGAGGAGGCGATCCTGCGGATGTCCGACTACATCGGGTCGACGACCGCGCTGCTCAAGTACTCGATCGCGGACGACGCGACGAAGTACATCGTCGCGACGGAGAGCGGCATCGTGCACCAGATGCGCAAGGCGTCCCCGCAGAAGGAGTTCATCGAGGGGCCGCCGGAGGGCAACTGCGCCTGCAACGAGTGCCCCTTCATGCGGCTCAACACGCTCGAGAAGGTCTATCTCGCGCTGCGCGACCTCGCCCCGCGCCTCGAGATGGAGCCCGCGCTGCGCGAGCGCGCGCGCGTGCCGATCGATCGCATGCTGGCGCTGAGCTGAGCGCGCGCACGCTGGCGCTGAGCTCAGCTTGCGCACGCTGGCGCTGAGCTCAGCTTGCGCACGCTGGCGCTGAGCTCAGCGCGCGCACGCTGGCGCTGAGCTCAGCTCGCCGCGCCGTTCAACGTTCCCGACGTTGCGGGCACGCGTGGCGGCGCAGGGTGCAGATGTTCGTCCGCTCGCACGTCGTCGACAGCGTGAGGTCGCGGCAGGGGCGCCCCTTCTCGTGGGGCCGCTCGCGGGTCGCGCGTGCGGGGTGCGGGCGCGGCTCGTGGGCCACGGCGCAGTCGTGGTCCCCCTCGCACGGCACGGGCAGCACGCGGAGCAGCGCGCACGCGCCGGCGTCGCAGTAGCAGACGATCCCCTGGTCCGTGACGGGCGGCTGCCGGTTCAGCCTGGGATCCGCCCCGCATCGCTCGGTCGCCGGGTCATACCCGCAGCCCGTGTCGTCCGTGCAGGCGGCCGGGAGCGCCTTCGTTTCGGCCGGGTGCGCCAGCGCTGCGCTCGCGTGCGCCTGCGCTGCTGTCGCACCCGGGCTGGCGCGCCCCCGATCCTCGTCGTCCCGATCGGCGGGGTCGGTCGGTCCAGCGGCGCGCGGCGTTCCGCGGTCGCCGTGCTCCTCCAGCGCCGCCAGCGCGGCCGCGGCGGGCGAGCGCGCCGCGGCCGGTGCGCGTCGCGTCGCGGTCGCCTCGCCGCATGCCGGCGAGGCTGCGGCGAGCGCGACGGTGAGGGCCAGCCGCCTGCCGCGCGCGCTGAGGACGTCGTTCACAGCACGAGGGAGAGGCCGAGGGTCTGGATGAACGAGCCCCGGGCCTGCGGCAGCGCGCCGATGGTGCGCCGTCGCCCCTGGGCGTCGATGGCCTGGCCGGGTCGGGTGGCGTCGCCGCCCCGGCCGAGCAGGAACGCACCCGACGTCTCCAGCTCGATCGTGAGCCAGTTCCGGATGAGGTCGAACGACACCCCGACCCCGAGCGGGATCTCGACGTACGAGGCGCCGCGCTCGCGGATGGTGAACTCGCCTGCCGGCTCGTGGACCCGCATGCGACCGACGTAGAACCGATCGTAGCCGATGCCGACCGACAGCCACGAGCGGGCGCGCTCGCTGAGCGGCAGCGTCGGCGCGAAGCGCGCGCCGAGCGCGATGGTGCGCACCGAGGGCGCGCCGTCCTCGCGCGGCTCTGCGGTGATCGCGCCGGGCTGCGAAAGCGCGCCCGGGGCGAGCGCCAGCGCGTGCTCGGCGTGCACGAAGAAGGCGGAGAACCTCAGGTGATCGAGGATCTCCCAGCGCGCGTGGAATCCGAGCCCGATCGCGGGCTTCAGCCGGACCCGCGTCAGGTTGCCCTCGGTGTCGCGCGA